>CAWHWC010000001.1:0-975065 GCA_963832955.1 uncultured Actinomycetes bacterium
TGCCGATGGAGCAGTGGGACGATTTCACCCTGTCCGTCACGAAAGTTTGGAACGAGCTTGGCTACCAACTACGTCCCGACATGAACGGCGAGTTCGGCGAAGGCTATTCGCCGCTGCCGCTTTCGAACGATGGGAGCGCGCGGCGTTCCACTGCCGTGGGATATTTGGACACAGCGACGCGGCGGCGGCCAAATTTGCAAATTCTCGGCGAGACGCAGGCGAGGCGGGTTCTGTTCGCGAATGGTTGCGCCAATGGGGCGGAAATACGACGCAACGGCGCGATCGAGACGATCACCGCCGACAACGTGGTGGTCTCCGCCGGTGCGCTGCACACACCGTGGCTGCTGATGCTGTCGGGCATCGGACCGGGGGAACATCTGCGCCAGCACGGCATCGAAGTCTTGGTGGATCGGCCCGGCGTGGGCGGCAATCTGATGGATCATCCGGCGATCCATATTTCCGGCTACCTGCCGCCGGTCGCGCGGCACAAGATGGTGCTGCGTCGGAACTATACCTATCTGCGCTGGTCCTCCGGGCTGGAGGGAGTGCCCGACGCGGACATGGTGATGATGGCGGTGTGCCGCTCCGCCTGGCATGCGATTGGTGTGCGGATCGGCACGCTATCATCCTACATCGGCCGGTCGTACTCGACGGGCGAGGTGCGGTTGAACTCACCCGATCCGGACGACGAGCCTAATGTGATTTTCAACTGGCTGAGCGACAAGCGCGATCTCGACCGGATGGGGAATCCGTTCCGGCGCATGGCGAGCATTCTGAACCGAGATCCGGTGCCGCAATACATGTCCAACCTGTTCGCGTCCAAATTCTCCCAGCGGGTGCGCAGCATCAGCCAGAAGAATTTCAAGAACACCGTGCTGACGAATGTGGCAGCAATGATGATGGATGGATCGGCGAGCCTGCGGAAGTTCCTGTTCGACAAGGTGATCAGCGATGCGCAGCCGCTGTCCGAGCTGCTCGGCGATGACGCGAAACTGGAGCGGCATGTGCGCGACAACGTCCAGTCCGCCTGGCATCCGTCCTGCACATGCCGGATGGGCGATCCGGCGGATGCCTATACGGTGGTGGATCCGCGCGGGAGGGTCATCGGGGCGGACAATCTGTTCGTCGCCGATGCATCGGTGATGCCCGAGGTTTCCCGCACCAACACGAACATCCCCACCATCATGATCGCCGAGCGCGTGGCCGAAATGGTGCGCCAGCGCGCCATGACCTGAGACAGGTTGCAGGGCAATCGAGTGAACGCGTTAGGATAATCCGTTGCGTAGGGGTCCCTGTCATTGCGACCCCGGCGAAGGCCGGGGGAAGCAATCTCCATCCCGCTATGGACTGCGATGGAGATTGCCGTGTCGCCTCGCTCCTAACACTAAACCCGGTTCGCTCTATGCTACACTTTCATGGTCCATGGCCGGGCTTGTCCCGGCCATCTGTAGCGGCAGAGTGCCACGACCGATGGCCGGGACAAGCCCGGCCATGACGATGGGGCTGATTGCATCCTGGCAGGTCCGCCAACGGCCGGTGTAAACTTGCAATGAAAACCGAACTGTCCGCCTTCCACCGATCGCCCTGAAACAGGTTGTCCTCGGCCTCGCCGGTAGGGGGCGTTCAGGCTAGGCTGGGGCGATGCAGCAGAACATCCCCGCCAAAGCCCTTGAATTCCCACATGCGGCGCCACCGGCGCTAGGCAGCCTTGTCGAGATAGCACCCGGTGTCCGGTGGTTTCGCCTGCCGCTGCCTTAGAGACTCGATCACGTTAATATCTATCTGATCGAGGACGCTGACGGCTGGACGGTCCTCGACACAGGCCTGGGCACCGACGCCTGCCGGACGGCCTGGGAGTCGATCCTGAGCGGGCCACTGGCTGGTCAGCGCCTCACATCGATGATCGTCACGCATTTCCATCCGGATCATGTCGGCCTCGCGGGCTGGCTCGCAGAGCGCTTTGACCTGCAGCTTTCGATGCCGCGCCCCGAATATCTCTACAGCCTGGCGCTGCAATATGCCCCCGGCGATCTGGGTGCCGACATGCATCGGCCCTTCTATCGTCGCCACGGGCTTTCACCCGACGTCACGGACGCCGTACTGAGCCGCGGACATGAATATCTCAGGCGGACGACAGGCGTGCCCACCACCTATCATCGGATCCAGCACGGCGATCGACTGCGGATCGGCGCAAGGTCATTCCAGGCGCTTACGGGCGGTGGCCATGCCCTCGAACAGGCCATGCTGTACCGTCCGGAGGAACGACTGTTCTTCGCCGCTGATCAGGTGATCGCCCGCATATCGCCCAACGTAAGCGTGCATGCGATGGAACCGGACCTCGACGCTCTCGGCATCTATCTGCGCTCGCTGCTCAGGGCTGCGCGACACGGTTGCGGCAGGATGTGCTGGTACAGCCGCGGACATGGGCTGCCATTCTACGGTTTGCATACGCCAATCGCCGAACTGATCGAGCACCACGAGCAACGTTGTGGCGCTATCGCCGACGCTTGCCGACAACAGCCGCTGTCGGTTGCTGAACTCGTCCCTCATGTTTTCCAACGCGAACTCCCGCCGCGGTTGCGACAGCCAACGTTGCGACGCCGACGACGACGACCCCTCTGCTCAGGAGCCTCATGTGCACTCTCCTCTCTCGGGTGCCAGACCGTGACGAGATAGCCAGGGTCGGGAGGATATACCCGGCCCGGATAACAGGCAATCTGACGGCCTCCGGCCGGGGATTTGACACCGACCCGGGTTTCGATAAAGTACCGATGTATTCGATACTTGTAACATGTACTCAATCGGAAGGACGCCCCAATGAGCACCGTCACCGCCAGCCCCGATCCCCTCCGCGCGCAGCTCCACCAGATGTGGTCCGGCGTCGCCGGCGCATGGGGCGCGCACGTGGCCTACGTGGACGCCCGCGGCCAGCACGTCACGGACCGGCTGCTCGAGCTCGTGCAGCCCCGCCCCGGCGAGCGCGTGCTCGAGCTGGCCTGCGGCACGGGCGGCCCCGGCCTCGACGCGGCACCGCTCGTCGCCCCGGGCGGCGAGGTCGTGATCTCGGACTTCGCGGCCGAGATGACCGCGATCGCCGCCGGCCGCATCGCCGAGCTCGGCCTGCCCAACGCGTCGACGCGCGTCCTCGACCTCGAGCGCATCGACGAGCCTCGCGATTCCTACGACGTCGTCCTGTGCCGCGAGGGGCTCATGCTCGTCCCGGACCCGAGTCTTGCCGCGCGCGAGATCCGCCGCATCCTCCGACCGGGTGGCCGGGTCGCGATCAGCGTGTGGGGCCCGCGCGAGCGCAACCCCTGGCTCGGTGTCGTGTTCGACGCGGTCAGCGAGCAGCTGGGCGTGCCGACGCCGCAGCCGGGCATCCCCCACCCCTTCTCGCTCGCCGACGCCGGCGAGCTGGGCGAGGTGCTGACGGCCGCCGGGCTGGCCCGCGTCCAGGTCGGCGAGCTCTCGACGCCGTACCGAGCGGCATCGGTCGACGAGTGGTGGGAGCGGACCGCCGCCCTCGCGGGGCCGCTGGCACGCAAGCTCGCGGCGCTCCCCGACGAGGCGGCGCGTGCCCTCCGGCAGCAGGCCGCGGACGCGATCGGCGCCTACCGCACACCCGCCGGGCTCGAGATCCCGGGCGTGTGCCTGATCGCGAGCGCCGTCAGTCCGGAAGGAGCGGCACGGTGAGCCCCGGGTCGCGGCCGAGCAGGACGGCCCGGCTCACCGCCTTCGATCCGAACCGGCGCCGCACCTCGTCGAGCGCCTCGTCGAGCGCCTCGCTCCGGTCGGGCTCGAACGGCAGCTCGAGCTGACGCTGCCCGGCGTCCTCCAGGTTCGTCACCGCCACGCCGATCAGGGTCAGGCCCCTGCGCTCGATCATCGGCGTGGCGGTGGCGAGCAGCCCCCGCAGCGCGACGAGGATCGTCTGGGTCTGGGCCGTCGAGCGGCGCATCGTGTGTGACCGGGTCGCCCGCGTGAAATCGCCGAAGCGGAGGCGCAGGACGACCGTGCGGCCGACCCGGCCCGCGGCGCGCATCCGCCGCGTCACCCTGTCGACGAGGCCGATCAGGCTGGCGTCGATCTCGGCCGCCGTCCGCGGCCCGCGCCCCAGCGCGCGCTGCGAGCCGATCGAGCGCCGGCGGGGACGGGTGCGCACGACCCGCGGGTCGCGGTTCTCGGCGAGGGCGTGCAGGTGCGCGCCGACCGCCCGGCCGAGCAGCGAGACGAGGGCCCCCTCACCGAGCGCCGCGACCTGGCCGACCGTCGCGACCCCGCGGTCGTGGAGCTTGCCGGCCGTCACCGGGCCGACGCCCCACAGCCGCTCGACGGGCAGCGGCAGGAGGAACGCCCGCTCCCTGTCCGGCGCGACCACCAGGAGGCCGTTCGGCTTGGCGACGCCGCTCGCGACCTTGGCGAGGAACTTCGTTCTCGCGACGCCGACGGTGATCGGCAGGCCGACCCGCTCCATCACGTCCCGCCGCAGCCGGGCGGCGATCTCGACGGGTGTGCCGGCGAGCCGCTCGAGGCCACGGACGTCCAGGAACGCCTCGTCGATCGAGAGTCCCTCGACCAGCGGCGTCGTGTCCTCGAACACCTCGTACACGGCTTTCGAGGCCTCGGAGTAGGCCGACATCCGGGCCGGGACCACGATCGCGTCGGGGCACAGCCGCCGCGCCTGCCGCCCTCCCATCGCGGTGCGGACGCCGTGCACCTTCGCCTCGTAGCTCGCGGCGAGCACGACGCCGCCTCCTACGATCACAGGCCGGCCGCGCAGGCGGGGGTCGTCGCGCTGCTCGACCGACGCGTAGAACGCGTCGAGGTCGGCGTGCAGGATCGTCGCCTCGGATCGCACGAACGTATGTTCGCATACCTGAGCGGTCGCGTCAGGCTTCGGTCTTGCGCGCCCTGCTGGGTGCGACCCGGGCCGGCTCGTTCGGCATCTTCGGGTAGACCGGCGGCCACGGGGCGTCCATCATCCCGGCGTCCATGTCGCGCCGGTGGAGCTCGAGCAGCGGCTCGAGCGACTGCGGCGAGGCGATCATCGCCTCCCACGGATCGCCGCCGGCCGCGGCGCGAGCCGGAACGGTCGCGAGCGTGAGCTCGTCGGGCACGATCGCCTCCAGCTCGTCCCAGGCGAAGGGCGTCGAGACCTGGCCACCGACGCGGGGCCGGACGCTCCAGGCGCCGAGGACGGTCTTGTGCGGCGCGTTCTGGTTGAAATCGATGAAGACGCGCGTGCCGCGCTCCTCCTTCCACCAGGCGGCGGTGATGAGATCGGGGCGCCGCCGCTCGAGCTCGCGGGCCAGGGCGACCGCCGCGGCCCGGACGGCGAAGGAGTCCTGCTCGGGCAGGAGCCGCACGTAGATGTGGATGCCGTTTCGGCCCGTCGTCTTGGGCGCGCCCTCCATGCCGAGCTCGCGCAGGAATTCACGCACCACCCCGGCCGCCTCCCGCACCATGTCGAACGTGACGCCGGGCGACGGGTCGACGTCGATCCGAAGCTCGTCGGCGTGCTCGGGGTCGGCGGCGAGGTACGGCCACACGTGCAGCCCGAGACAGCCGAGGTTCACGGCCCACACGATGTGGGCCACGTCGGCCGCGACGAGCGCCTGCGACGGGGTGCCGTTCGGCGTCTCGACCGTGGTCGTCTCGAGCCAGTCCGGGGCGTTCTTGGGGACGCGCTTCTGGAAGAACGACGGCCCGCCGGCCCCCTCCGGGTAGCGCTCCATCAGGATCGGCCGGCCGCCGAGCGCGCGCATGAGCGGCTCCTCGACGGCCAGGTAGTAGCGCACGAGATCGATCTTCGTCTCGCCGCGCTCCGAGAAGTAGACCTTGTTCGGGTTCGAGACCGCGAACGCGCGGCCCGCCGCGTCGACCTCGATGGATGCGTCCGCCATCGGCCCGATGATAGGGCGGATCGGCTGAAACACCGGTACCAGGTACAGCTGTTTCATGGAATCTCACGCCGTGGCCCTTCCCCGCGTTCTTGGGGGTACGACCACGCGAGAGGAGCCTGAATGCCGACCTTCATCGTTCACGCACTGCCCGAAGCCGTCGCCGACGAGGCGCGCCGCAGCCCGGGCGCGGTCCCCGCGGCCGCCGGGGACGGCCCCTACCCTGTGCGCTGCTGCCTGCGCGACGCCGACGTTGCCGCCGACGTCGTGCTCGCGTCGGTCATGCCGTTTCGGGGCGAGAGCCCCTACGCGGCACGAAGCCCGGTCTACGTCCATGCGGAGCGCTGCACCGGCCACGCCGAGGAGCCCGGGGCCGTGCCGGAAATGCTGCGCGGGCGGCTGCTCTCGGTGCGCGCGTACGACGGCTCGCACATGCTCACCGGCACGGAGGTGCTCCAGGGAACCGACCTCGAGGCCGCGATCGATCGGCTCCTCGGCCAGGACCCCGGCGCCTACATCCACGTCCACTTCGCCGGCCCCGGCTGCTTCGCCTGCCGGATCGAGGCCGCGTGATCAGCGGACGATGAGCGGGCGAAGCGTCCGGTGGGCCACCTCGAGGCCGGCCTTCACCCGATCCTCGTCGCCGCCCCACACCGGATCCTCGTGCTCGACGGAGAGGACGCCGTCGAAGCCGCCCTCGTAGAGCGCGTCGACGAACCGCGGCCAGTCGATCTGGCCGAGCCCGGGCATCCGGTAGCGCCACCAGCCCGAGTCCCAGCCGTCGGTGCGCTCCACGGTCTTTCCGAAGACGCCGTAGCGGTCGCGCCGGTCGGGGAACACCTCTGCGTCCTTGGCGTGGGCGTGCGCGACGCGGTCGACATACGGCCGGAGCGCCGCGATCGGGTCGATCCCCAGCCAGAGCAGGTGGGACGGGTCGAAGTTGAGCAGGAGGCCGAGCGAGAACATCCACTCCCAGAGCTCAGGCGAATACGCCAGGTTCCCGGGGTAGCCGTCCGGATGCCAGCCCTCCATCGGGCAGTTCTCCACGATGAGCGCCACGCCGCGCTCGCCCGCCAGGTCGACGAGCGGTTTGAACACACCCTCGGCCTCGGCCAGGTTCTCGGCCACGGTCCGCGACGGGTCGCGGCCCACGAACGTGCCGACGCTCGGACAGCCGAGGAGGGCGGCGGCCTCGATGCACGCGGCGACATGGTCGTTGATCGCCTTCCGCGCAGCCGGATCGGGATGCAGGTTGTTGTCGTAGTAGGCGATCGACGACATCTCGAGGCCGTGGCGGTCGAAGAGCCCTCGCAGCTCCTCCGCGCCCGCTCCGTCGAGGCCGGCGGCGTCCAGGTGGCTCGCCGTGAAGTCGCGGTCGCCGATCCGGGGCCACGCGGCGACCTCGAGCGCCTCGTAGCCGGCACCCTGTGCCCAGGCGGCGATGTCGGCAAGCGGCGCCTGCGGCATGCAGGCTGTCAGGAAGCCGAGCCTCATCCGACGTCAGGGTAGTGGACCGTCGCGCCGGCGACCCCGAGGTCGATCCCGGTCACGGCCAAACCCCCGAGCGACGCGATGGCGATGCTCCGAAGGCCCTCGCCGTAGAAGGCCACGTTCGTCGGCGTCGGCATATGGATGCCCGTCGGGTCGTCGAGGATGACCTCCGGCTGCCCGCCTCCGGGCGGCACGCGCAGGAGGTGGAACGGGTAGTAGCACGACACGATGAACCCGCCGTCGGCGCAGGCGGCGAGCCCGTCGGGCGTCGTGCCCGGAAGCTCGGCGATGACCTCGGCGCTGCCGTCGACGATCGTCGAGAGGCGCGGCGTCAGCGTCTCGAGGAAGTGCACCGCGCCGTCGGCGGTCACGCACACCCCGTTCGTGTAGTGCAGCGTGCCCAGGTCGAGCACCTGCCCGTCGCCGCCGCCCGGCGGAACGCGGATCATGCGCCCGTTTCGGATGTCGAGCGACTCCGTCCCGGAGTCCGAGAAGTAGAGCGCGCCGTCCGCGGCGAAGGCGAGGTAGTTGGGCGTCTCGAGCGGCCCTCCGCCGGCCGAGTCGCACCATACGTCGACCGCGCCCGAGCTCGGGTCGACCCGCAGGATCGCCCGCCTGCCGGCATCGCAGAGGTACAGCCGGCCCGACGCGTCGTGCGCGATGCCGAGCACGAAGCCACCGGTATTGGCGACCTCGGTCGCGGTGCCCGTGTCGCGGTCGATGCGATACACCTGGCCGGCCTCGCCGCCCGCCCAGAGCGTCCCGTCCGGCCCCATGGCAACGCCCTCGGGATGGTCGAGCCCGGCGGCGATCACGTACAGCTCCGAGATAGACGCCATCATGCGACCATACCGCGGTCAACGCGGAGGAACCCAGGGTTCCCCCGCGAGCCCCCTCCTTAAGGGCCCACGAGACGTTCGCCGCCGGACCCTTCGGATCGCTCATCGTGCGACGATTGGGCGGTGCGGATCCTCCTCACCGGAGCAACCGGCTACATCGGCGCAGTTGTCGCCGAGTGCCTGGGCGCCCGCGGCCACGCGGTGGTCGGGACGGCCCGCTCGCCCGCTGCCGAGGCCGAGCTCGCCGCCCGCGGGTACGAGGCCCTCCGCACCGACCTGCACGATCCCAGCGGCCTGGCCGAGGCGGCAGCCGGCTGCGACGCCGTCATCCACGCGGCCGCCACACAGGACGAGGACATGGGGCCCGCTGAGCAGGCGGCGGTCCGCGCGATGCTCGCCGCGGTCAGAGGCACCGGCGCGCCCTTCGTCTACACGAGCGGCGTCTGGGTGTACGGCAGCGCGCCGCCGGGGAGGCTCCTCGACGAGGACTCTCCGACCGATCCCGTCGCAACCTTCGCATGGCGACCCGGGCTGGAGTCGGAGGTCATCGCGGCGGCCGCGGACGGCGTGCGGACGGTCGTCATCCGCCCGGGCATGGTTTACGGACGCGGCGGCGGGCCGCTCAACCAGTTCGCTGCGATGGCCGACGCGGGCGTCCCTCGGTACGTCGGCGACGGGGAGAACCACTGGACGCTCGTCCACGTCGACGACCTGGCCGGCCTCTACGCCCTGGCGATCGAGCGCGCGCCGGCCGGCACCCTGCTGAACGGCGTCATCGGGCCTCCGCTTCGGGTGAAGGACATGGCCGACGCTGCAACGGCCGGGGCCGGGTTCGAGGTCCCGCCCGCACCCTGGCCGGTGGCGGAGGCAGCCGCCGAGCTCGGCCCGGAGGATGCCGACGGGGTGACCCGCGACCACCGCATCTCGGGCGAGCGGGCCCGCACGCTCCTCGGATGGGAGCCGCCGCCGCGCTCACCGCTCGCCGAGCTGCGGGGTCAGACCGGAGCGGGCTCCGGGATCTCGAGCCAGGTCATGCCGGAGACGCCCAGCCAGTAGCGGCCGCCCCCGTGCACCACGACGGCCATCGTATGGCCGCAGTGGACGCACCGCATGACGGTCCCGGGACCCGCCGCGTACACGGCCTCGGCCGCGAGCTGCTCGGTCGCGCCGCAGCCGCCGCAGCAGCAGCGGGCGGCCGTCAGGTCGACCGCGAAGATCTCGCCCAGGAGCCCCGCCGCGGCATTCCCGTCGAGGCGCAGTTCGTCATCCATGCTCATCCGTCTCCTCCTGTGGGTCCAAAGCGCTCTGTTCTGACCGCCGCCGGGTCGTAGCCGACGGCGAGCAGCCCGTCGGCCACGCTCTCGACGAGCCGGGTCGGGCCGCATACGTATGCGACGCCGCCCTTCGAGGCCGGCCATGCGACGGCGGCCAGCATCGCCTCGTCGATACGGCGCGCGTATCCCGCCCAGCCGTCCGGCTGCGCGCGCGTGAACGTGTGGATCACCTCGACGCCGTCCATCCCGTCCAGCTGGTCCAGCTCGGCGGCATAGATCACGTCCTCCGGGGCGCGCGACGAGTAGAGCAGCCTCATCGGCGTCCGGTCGCCCGTCTCGATCCGGCGGCGCAGCATGGCGGCGAGCGGGACGACCCCCGAGCCGCCCGCAACGAGGAGCACAGGCTCGTCCCGGCCCGGCTCCCACACGAAATAGCCGCCGACGGGCCCGCGGATCTCGATCCTGTCGCGGGTCCGGAGCTCGCCGACCAGGTACGGCGACACCTCGCCGTCGTCGAGCCGCTCGACCGTCAGCCGCACGAGCGACTCGCCGGGCGGCGAGGCGATCGAGTAGCTGCGCTGGGCCTGGTAGCCGTCCTCGGCGGTGAGCCGGACGTCGACATGCTGTCCCGCGCGGTGGCCGGGCCACCCGTCGACGTCCAGCACGAGCGTGGCCGCCCGGGCCGTCTCGGGCAGGATCTCGGCGACCTCGGCGAGGCGCCAGGTCAGTCGCCCCAGTACCGCTGCTCTTTCCACGGGTCGCCGTAGTTGTGGTAGCCGTAGCCCTCCCAGAAGCCCGGCTGGTCTTCGAGCCGTAGGGTCAGGCCGCGCACCCATTTCGCGCTTTTCCAGAAGTAGAGGTGCGGCACGAGCAGCCGTGCCGGGCCGCCGTGCTCGGGGGCGAGCGGAGCACCGTCGTAGGTGTGGACGACCCAGGCGTTCCCCTCCGCCACGTCTTCGAGCGGCAGGTTCGTCGTGTAGCCGCCGTCGCAGAAGGCCACGACGAACTCGGCCGCCGTCTCGTGGCCTTCGAGGAGCGCAGAGACCGGCACGCCCTCCCAGACGGTGTCCAGCTTCGACCACTTCGTGACGCAATGGATGTCGCGCGTGATCGTCTCGGTCGGGAGCGCCCGGAACTCGTCCCAGGAATACGTGCGCGGCTCGTCCACCTCGCCGGTGATCGAGAACGACCATTCCTCGAGCGGCCTCCGCGGTGTCGGGCCGGCGGAGAGCACCGGGAAGTCGTCCGTCAGGTACTGGCCCGGCGGGACACGCCCTCCATCGTCCGGCGCGTCGCGCCGCCTTCCCCGGAATCCTCGCGAGACAAAAGACATCGCCGCCACCTCCGCCCGTTCGGTTGCTCGACCACGGATGGTCTCACGTCCTTACGCGCAGATGCGGCGCTGCTTTCGCTCCTCGGCGATCACGAGGCGGTTGATCGCCGCCCTGTCGGCCCGGGTCATCTCGTCGAAGACCAGATCCGCGCCGCGCTTGTCCACCGGGCCGGCACGGGCGGGGAGCATGAGGTCGCGCCCGAACCAGCGCTCGTCGAACCGGACGGTGACGCGCTCGCCGTCGCTGATGGGGCACGGCGCCGCGATCTTGGTGCCGTCGGCGCACAGATTGATCGTTGAGCCGTGGTGCAGCGCGCTGTCGGCGCCCTCGACGACGACCGGGATCGCGATCGAGATCCGCACGTGGCTCACGCGCTTGGCCGTCTCGGCCTCCTTCCGGAAGCAGAACTGGACGAGCTCGCGCTCGCTGGTCGACGGGAGGCGCTCGAACCGGATCGCGGAGAGCCAGGCGCCGTCCGGCGCGCGGTCGCTGCGGACGACACGCCCGCGCGCCGTCACGTCGAGGGGCGGCTCGCCGCTTCGCAGGACGACCTCGACCAGGTGCTCCTCCGGCGTCGGCTCGCTGCCCGCGAGCAGCACGCCGCCGGCGGAGAGATCGATCGTCTCGCCGCCGAACTCGTCCCATGCTTCGCCGCCGGAATCGAGCCGGCGTACGACGGCGGGCACGACGACGTCGATGCGGAAGAAGGCGCGCTGATTGTCACTCACGGACCGAGTGATCGCCCTTGATCGGCACTTCACCATCACTCGATCGGGGGATCGGGGGCTACGTCATCCTGTGGCCGCCTGCCACACCCGCCCCGCCGCCGCACCGTGCACATCGCCACCCTTGGATCCGCGAAGATCCGCCGATGCGCGATCCCCGCTACGACGTCCTCTTCGAGCCCGTAAAGCTCGGGCCCGTGACGGCCCGCAACCGGTTCTTCCAGGTGCCGCACTGCAACGGGATGGGGCACCACCACCCGACTGCCCACGCGCACATGCGCGGCGTCAAGGCGGAGGGCGGATGGGCCGTCGTCTGCACCGAGGAGGTCGAGATCCACCCGACGTCCGAGGTGAGCCCCTACATCGAGGGCCGCCTGTGGGACGACGCCGACATCCCGGCGCTCGCGCGGATGACCGAGAAGATCCACGAGCACGGCTCGCTGGCGGGGTTCGAGCCGGTGCACAACGGCATCCACAGCGCCAACATGTACTCACGCGAGACCGGGCTGGCGGTCGGCCACCTTCCGGTCTCGACCTACGACCCGGTGCAGGTGCGGCGCATGGACGTCGATGACATCGCCGCCGTTCGCCGTTGGCACCGGGCCGCCATCCGGCGCGCGCTCGAAGCGGGCTTCGACGTCGTCTACGTCTACGCGGCGCACGGCCTGAACTCGCTCGGGCAGTTCCTGTCGCGCCGGTACAACACGCGCACCGACGGCTACGGCGGCAGCCTCGAGAACCGCGCCCGGCTCCTGCGCGAGATCCTCGAGGACACGCTCGAGGAGGTCGACGGCCGGGCGGCGGTCGCCTGCCGGATCACGGTCGACGAGCTCCTCGGCCCCGACGGGATCGACCGGCCCGACATCGAGGGCGTCTTCGGCCTCGTCGGCGAGCTACCGGACGTGTGGGACTTCGTCGTCGGCGAGTGGGAGAACGACTCCTCGACATCGCGGTTCGCCCCCGAGGCCCCGCACGAGCAGTACGTCCGCGGGCTCAAGGAGCTCACCTCCAAGCCCGTCGTCGGGGTCGGCCGTTTCACCTCGCCCGACACGATGGTGCGCATGATCACGGCCGGCGTGCTCGACATGATCGGCGCCGCCCGCCCGTCGATCGCCGACCCGTTCCTCCCGAAGAAGATCGAGGAGGGCCGGCTCGAGGACATCCGGGAGTGCATCGGCTGCAACATCTGCGTCTCAGGGGACGGCACGATCACCCCGATCCGCTGCACCCAGAACCCGTCGATGGGCGAGGAGTGGCGCCGCGGATGGCACCCGGAGCGGATGCGGCCCAAGGCGTCCGATGCGTCCGTGCTCGTGGTCGGCGCCGGCCCGGCCGGGCTCGAGGCGGCGATGTCGCTCGGCCGCCGCGGCCACCGCGTCGTCCTGGCCGAGGCCACCCAGGCGCTGGGAGGCCGGGTCGCACGCGAGGCACGCCTGCCCGGGCTGGCCGAGTGGATCCGCGTCCTCGACTACCGCCGCGGCCAGCTCGAGCGCCTGCCCGACGTCGAGGTCGCCTACGACAGCCGCCTCACCGCCGAGGAGGTGCTCGAGTACGGGTTCGACCACGTCGCCGTCGCGACGGGATGCCGATGGCGGGCCGACGGCGTCGGCCGCTGGCACCTGCGCCCGCTCGACCTGGACGGGATCCAGCTCCTGACCCCGGACGACGTCATGGAGAACGCGCAGCCCGACGGCGGGCGGGTGCTCGTCTACGACGACGACCATTACTACCTCGGCGGCGTGGTCGCCGAGGCCCTCGCGCGGAGCGGCCACGCCGTGACGTTCGTGACGCCGGCCGCCCGGGTCTCGGAGTGGACGGTGAACACGCTCGAGCAGGTGCGGATCCAGCGGCGCATGCTCGAGGCCGGGATCGAGATCGTCCCGTCCCGGGCGGTCGAGGGCGCAAGCGCAGGGGCCGTTCGCACGGCCTGCGTCTACACGTCCGAGGTCGATGAGCGCGCCGCCGACGCCCTCGTCCTCGTCACGTCGCGGCTCCCCGACGACGGGCTCGCGGCCGCCCTGCACGCGAGGGCCGGCGACTGGGAGGCCGCCGGCCTTTCGTCGGTGCGCGCCGTCGGCGACGCGCTGTGCCCCGGCACCATCGCGGCGGCGGTATGGGACGGCCGCCGGTACGCCGAGCAGCTCGGCGAGCCGCCCGACGCCGACGGCGTCCCGTTCCTGCGTGAGATCGCCGGCCTTTCGCCGGCGGGCTGACGCTAGTAGCCGTACCCGCCGCCGCTGCTGCTCGCCGGCTGGGCCGCGGTCTTCACGACCGAGCCGTCAGGCGCGACGACCCACCACAGGGCGCCGAACGTGTTCACGCCCTGGCCGTTCGTCGCGCCGGGCGAGGAATCGCCCGCGTACAGGTAGAGCGGGTGTCCGTCGTAGGTCACCTGGCTCGTCCCGTCCGAGCGCATGATGGTGGCGAGAAGAGACGCCTGGAGGCCGGTGCCCGCCTTGGGCGTGCCGGTATACGGCGGCCAGAACTTCGCGCACGGCCCGCTGCACGAGCTCTTGCCGTTCTGGTCGCTCGCAAACATGTAGAGGGTCATGCCGTTCTTGGCCACGAGGATCTTCCCCAGAGACGACGACGCCGCGTCGACGGTGCCTCCGGTGGCGGCGGCCGCAGCGGCCGGGGTCGACGGGACCTGCGGCGCCGACGAGGATCCTCCGCCTCCACAGGCGGCTGCCAGAACCGGGATTGCGAGGACGGCCGCGAGAAGGGCCATTCGGGTTGGGCGAATCATGGTGAGTGCTCCTAGGTCGTTTCGAGCGAGTACGACGCCGAGTGCACCGAGGGATTGCCTGTCCGGACCGGATTGGATGATGGATCACAAAGCCGTCAAGGCGTGCCGATCTCGGCCTCAACCTCGGCCTGTGCGCGCGGATCGCCGCTCACCTGGACGACGACGGCCAGCATGATGATCGCGCCGCCGACGAGGGTGGCGGTGTCCGGCCGCTCCGAGAGCACGAGCCACACCCAGATCGGGCCGAGGATGACCTCGAGGAGGGTGATCAGCGCCGCCTCGGCGGCGGGGACGAGCCGCGCTCCCGCCGCGAAGAGCCCCATGCCGAGCGCCATCTGGATCGCGCCGATCGCGACCAGGAGCGCCAGGTCCTTGCCGCCTATGTCGCCCGGCGTCGAGATGGGCGACATCGTGAGGACGAGCAGGAGCTGCGCCAGGCACGTCGCGGGCAGCATCGAGACGTCGCGCCGGTGGCGGGTCACCACGATCGCGACGGCGAAGCCGGCCATCATGACGAGCGAGGCGACGTCGCCGGTCAGGTCGCTCCCGCCCGGCGCGCCCATCATCACGCCCACGCCCGCCAGCGCCCCGGCCATCGCGATCCACCCGCGCGGCGCCACCCGCTCGCCGAGCGCGACCCAGGCGAGGAGTGCAGCGGCCACGGGCGACACGGCCTGCACGAAGAGGACGCGGGCCACCGACGTGTGGTTCAGGGCGACGATGAAGCCGCCCGACGCAACGGCCATGCAGACGGCGACGACGATGCCGTCCCGCCCGATCGCGACGAAGGCCTGGCGCACCCGCCCGCGCTCCGCGAAGGCCGCATAGGCCGCGAGCGCGAGGAACGCGAAGAACGCCCGGCCGGCCATCTGGGTCGGCACGTCGAGGGAGAGCTCGCGCTGGAAGAGGCCGGCAGTCGACCAGGCAATCGCAGCCAGCGCGATCAGCGCCTGCCCCCGCCGATGCTCGGCGTGCACCTCCCCTGCCGACGCTTCCGAGGCAAGCATCGCCGAAGTGAAGCAGAACGCCGCAAGTGTGAGATGACCCACAAACCGGTCCGGCCCGTCGCCCGTACCCCCCGCCAGTCCACCGCGCGCTCCGACCGGAGTGCGCCAGACAGAGGGGGCCAAATGGGCTTACGCACTTCTCCGAGAAGGCTGCGGCTGGGGGCGGTCGCGGGGGCGATGCTCGTCACCGCTCTGCTCGCGGCACCGGCCGCGGCGCAGGCCGCCGGATTCCGACAGACGAACCTGGTGTCCGACAAGCCGGGCCTTGCGATGCTGACCGACTCGAACCTCGTGAACCCGTGGGGGCTCGCAGCGGGGCCGACGACGCCGCTCTGGATCGCCGACAACGGCACCGACGTGTCGACGATCTACCCGGGTGCCGCGCACGGGATGCCGATCTCGATCGCGCCGCTCGTCGTCTCGATCCCGGGCGGGGCGCCGACGGGCACGGTGTTCAACCCATCGACGTCGTTCAAGGTTCACGTCGGAAGCCAAAACCTGCCGGCGACGTTCATCTTCGACTCCGAGGCGGGGATGATCACGGCCTGGCCGTTCACCGACCCGCCGGGCACCTCCGCCACGGCCGAGCTGTCCGTGCCGGGCGCGATCTTCAAGGGCCTCGCCCTGGGGTTCGTGCACGGCCGCGGCCACCTGCTCTACGCGGCGGACTTCCACCACAACCAGATCGTGGTGGTGAACGGGCAGTTCCACCGCGTCCATCTCGCGGGCGGCTTCCGTGACCGGCGCCTGCCGCACGGCTACGCGCCGTTCAACATCCAGAACATCGGCGGGAAGCTGTACGTCGCCTACGCGAAGCAGGATCCGGCCGCCGAGGATGAGATCGCCGGCGCCGGCCTCGGGTTCGTCGACGTCTACTCGCCGGCGCGGATTTCTGCTGCACCGCGTCGTGAGCCGGGGCGGGCTCAACGCGCCCTGGGGCCTCGTGCAGGCACCGGGCGGGTTCGGCCGCTTCGGCCACGCCCTCCTCGTCGGCAACTTCGGCGACGGCAAGATCAACGCCTACAACATCCACACCGGCAAGTGGCTCGGCCAGCTCCGCCGGCCGAACGGCCACGCCGTTCAGATCGACGGCCTCTGGGGCCTGCGGTTCGGAAACGGCGTGACGGGCGACCCCAAGTCGCTCCTGTTCAGCGCCGGGATCGACGATGAGGCCCACGGCCTCTTCGGCGTGATCCGCGCCGCCCACTAACACCCCGCAGACAACCGGGGCCGGGCCGTCATGGCCCGGCCCCGGGGGGTGAAACAGCGGTGCCTGATGCCAATGTTTCACGCCTGACGCAACAACGGGGTCAGACCCCGTTGTTGCGTCAGGGGGCGAGCATGTGGGCGTGCAGCGGCCGGCCCGACGCGTGCCCATCGATGTGGGCCACGGCGGCCCGGGCCTGGAGCGACCAGCGCATCCGCAGGTGCTCGACGGTGCCGCCGCTCCGCACCACCACGACCGCGCGGACGCGGCCGGTCGTGTACGTCCAGTGCGCTTTCCCGGAGACGGCCACGCCCGGCACGAACGCCGCGCTGTGGAACGTGAACGTGGTCAGATTCCCGCCCGCATACGACCACCGGCCGCCGCGCAGGCCCACGCCCGTGCCGTCGTAGTTGACCCACCAGCGCTGCAGCGCGTCGGCCACCGTCTCGGCCGCCGCCGCGGCGATCCGGCGGTCGAGCAGGGTCGCGCGATCGCGCCGCCCCGCGCGTGCCGGCGCGACGTCCGCCGCCGAGCGCGCGAACGCAGGTACGACGCGCACCTCCGGCGTTCGATGGGCGCAGGACGTGTTCCCGGCTGCCAGGGTCGAGACGAAGTGCCGGTAGATGACCGAGGCGCAGTCGTTCTGGTCGAGGAGCGCCGTGACGTGACCGGAGTTCTCGACGTCGACCAGCGTGCTTCGCGGGAAGCGGCGGGCGACGATGCTCGCGTCGGCGAGCGGCGTGATGTTGTCGAGATCGCCGTTCAGGATCAGCGTCGGAACCCGGGGATACGCGGCCGACGGCGGCGCCGGCGGGTCGGGCCTTGCGGGCGACGGCCACTTGAGGCATGCCAGCGCGCCCTCGAAGTCGGTGCCCGTCCATGCCGCCGCGGAGAACGGCGCGAACGTCCCGGCGGGGTAGTCGGCGAGCGCAGCGCGCACCTCGGCGGGGCGCTGGGCCACCGGCGTCGAGGGATCCCAGAGCTCCGGATAGTCGTGGCAGATGACGGCCAGGTAGAGCGACTCCGAGTAGAGCCGCGGATCGCCGTTCGGACCGTCCGTGGTGACCGTCTCGGCGGCGAGCCGGAGCAGCGGCCGCGTGTCGCCGGCCCTCGCAGAGCGGGCGGCGGCGAGGATGTCGCGCCACACCGCCTGGTCGTAGAAGCCCGACATCAGAACCTGGACGAGCGCGTCCTCGTCGACGCGGACATGGGTCGGCGTGCCGTCCCCGTCAGGCGCTGTACCAACGATCGGATCGCGGCGGACGCGGGCGACGAGCCCCGCGACGACCCGCACGGGGTCGGCCTTTCCGGCCGGGCATCCGGGGCGGCGCCCGCACGCCAGCCGAAGCGCGCTGCGCGTGCTCGCGGCGAGGTCGGCCAGCGCCGGGTCGGAGCCTGGCAGCTGATACGTCCCGTCGAGCACGAGCGACCGCAGCTTCCCCGGGTAGCGAAGTGCGAACGCCTGGGCCGCATACGAGCCGTAGGAGTCGCCGTAGAGGTCGACGTGCCCGACGTGGAGGGCGCGGAGCACCGCGGCCAGGTCCTGCACCGATTGGGACGTGTCGTAGGCGTCGCGCGCCGGCCCGAGCTGCGCAGCGCAGCGGGCGGCGCGGTCGATGTAGCCGAGGATGTGGCGCCGGAAGGCGGGGCAGTCGAGCGGCTCCGACCGGCCCGTTCCGCGGAGATCGACGAGGAGCAGGTCGCGGCGGGCGGAGAGGGGCCTCCACAGCTGGACCCGCGCCGACCGGTCGGCGGTCGTCGAGAAGCCCGGGCCGCCCTCGATCGAGAGCACCGTCGCGACCGGCGGCCGCGAGCGCTCGGTGCGCGACCGCCGCTCGAAGTAGATCCGGATCGTGCGACCGTCGGGCAGCGTGCGATCAAGCGGGACGCGCACGAAGCCGCAGGTATCATGGGCGCCTCCGCCTGGGCACGCGGTGCGGACGATCGCGGGCGCCGCGTTCACGTGCGGAGCCGGAGCAGGCACCTGAGCCATGGCCCGAGTCTACGACGGACGCGGTGCCGGCACAACGAGAACGGTCACGGCGCCGGTACCCTGCACGGGGATGCCACCCGGCCCCGGCATGCCGCTCGCACGGCTCGTCGACGTCTCGGAATCCGTGCGCGGAACCTCGTCGCGCAAGGCCAAGGTCGCCCTCCTGGCGGAGTGCCTGCGCGACCTCGCGCCCGGCGAGTCGGTCGCCGGCGTCGCGTTCCTCGCGGGGGCTCCGCGCCAGCGTCAGACCGGGGCGGGCTGGGCAGCGCTCCGCAGCCTTCCCACAGCCGCCGACGAACCGGCGCTCACGGTCGGGGAGGTCGACGACGCCCTCGAGCGCCTCGCGACGCTCGCCGGGCCGGGATCGCGGAGCGCCCGTCTCGAGGAGGTGGAGAGGCTCTTCAGCCGCGCGACCGCGCCGGAGCAGCAGTTCCTCGTCTCGCTGATCCTGGGCGACCTGCGCCAGGGCGCGCTGGCCGGCGTCATGACCGAGGCGGTGGCCCAGGCTGCCGCCGTCCCGATCGCGGACGTCCGCCGCGCCGCGATGCTCGGCGGCGACCTGGCCGCCGCGGCAGAGACGGCGCTCGCCGATGGGGCCGAGGGGCTGCGCCGGATCGGGCTTGAGGTCGGCCGGCCCGGTCGCACCGATGCTCGCCGGGACCGCGGCGGACGTCGAGGCGGCGCTCGAGCGCATCTCGCCGGCGGCGATCGAGTGGAAGCTCGACGGCGCTCGCATCCAGGTGCACCGCCGCGACGGCGAGGTCCGCGTGTTCACGCGCAGCCTCGACGAGGTGACCGACCGGGTCCCCGAGGTGGTCGACGCGGCGCTCCGCCTCCCCGTCGGCTCGGCCGTCCTCGACGGCGAGGCCATCGCGCTTCGCGACGACGGGCGGCCGTACCCGTTCCAGGTGACGGCAAGCCGGTTCGCCAGCCGCCGCAACGTCGGCGACCAGCGGCGCACCGTGCCGCTGACAGCCCTCTTCTTCGACGTCCTCCACGCCGACGGGGCCGATCTCCTCGACCGTCCGGCCGACGAGCGCTTCGCCGTGCTCGAGACCCTCGTCCCCGAGCCGATGCGCGTGCCGCGCGCGGTCGTCGACACCGGCGCCGCCGCTCTGGCCTTCCTCGAGGACGCGCTCGCCCGCGGGCACGAGGGCGTGATGGTGAAGGCGCTGACCGAGCCGTACGCGGCCGGCGGACGGGGTGGCGCCTGGCTCAAGGTGAAGCCGCGGCACACGCTGGATCTGGTCGTCCTGGCGGCCGAGTGGGGCCACGGCCGCCGCCGCGGCTGGCTCTCGAACCTGCACCTCGGCGCGCGCGAGCCCGACGGCGGCTTCTGCATGCTCGGCAAGACCTTCAAGGGGCTCACCGACGCGATGCTTACGTGGCAGACCGAGCGCCTGCTGGAGCTGGAGACGGGCCGCACGGCGTACCGCGTCGACGTCCGCCCGGAGCTCGTGGTCGAGATCGCCTTCGACGGCGTGCAACGCAGCCCGCGCTACCCGGGCGGCGTGGCGCTGCGGTTCGCGCGCGTCCTTCGGCACCGGCCCGACAAGCGCGCCGACGAGGCCGACACCCTCGCCAGCGTGCGCGCCATCCACGACGCGACATGACCAGGCGAACGAACCTCGCGCTGGCCGTCGTCCTCGGAGCGGCGACCGCGACCGGCGTCCTGTCCCTCCTCGTCGGCGAGGGCCGTGTCGCGCTCGTGGTGTGGGCCCACGGCGCGGTGGGCCTCGCGGTGCTGGCGCTGATCCGGCCGAAGTCCCGAATCGCCGTCCGCGGAACGGTACGGCGCGGCATGGCAGCCGCTCCAGGCCTCCTGCTCGGCGGTCTGGTCACCGTCTCGATGGGCCTCGGCATCGCCCATGCGATGGGCGTCGGGACGCTCGGCCCGCTGACTGCGCTCGGCTGGCACATCGGCCTCGCGCTGGCGGCCGTCCCGGTGGCGGCGGCCCATGTGTGGAGGCGGCCGCCCCGGCTGCGAACCGGCGACCTCACGCGGGCGGCCTTCCTCCGCGCCGCCGGCATCGCAGCGGCCGGCGTCGCCGCCAAGCTCGCCTTCGAACGGCTGGCCGGCGCGCCGCGCGCAGCGACGGGCTCGCTCCACCGCGCCGCGCCCGTGCCCACGGCGTGGCTCGACGACACGACTCCGAGCGACGTGAGAACGCCCTTCACGGCCGAGCGGCTCTCTGCGCTGCCGCAGACAGCGGTCGAGTGCACGCTCGACTGCACGTCGGGGTGGTACAGCCGAAACCGCTGGTCGGGCGTCGCGCTGACCGAGCTCCTGGGGCGCGCTGCCGGCCGGGACGCGGAGCATCGAGGTGCGGTCGGCCACCGGGTACTCCCGCCGGTTCGGCGCCTCGGACATCGAGGGGATCGTCCTCGCGACCCACCTGGACGGCGTGCCGATTCCTCCCGAGCACGGCGCCCCGGCAAGGCTCGTCGCTCCCGGGCGGCGCGGCTACTGGTGGGTCAAGTGGGTGACAGCCGTCGAGCCGAGCAGCGTCCCGGCGTGGCTCCAGTCGCCGTTTCCGCTCACGTGACCGGGGACGCGCGAGGTCGGACTACCGCAAAACGGGGATGCCCGCATACCCTGCGGGCGACGAGTCTACGGCCTAAGGCGTTTCACCCAGGAGGTGCACCATGGCCGAAAGCTGGTCTCAGGCGCGCCGGCTCGAGTCTTGGCCGCCGCCATCGCTGTCTCGTGCGCTCGCCGATGCGGGCTCGGCCGCTGCGTCCCCCACCTTCGTCGCGCGCCAGCCGATCTACGACAGGCGGATGGAGGTGTACGGCTATGAGCTGCTCTTCCGGGCCGCCGACGAGAGCTGGGCAGACGTCGAGAACGCCGACGAGGCAACCGCGTCGACGATCGTGACGACGTTCGGCGACATCGGCCTCGACACCCTCGTGGGCGGGCGGATGTGCTTCGTGAACATGACGCGCGAGTTCATCCTGAACGACTTCGTGCCGCTGCTCCCCGTCGGCCGGGTGGGGCTCGAGGTGCCGCGCGACATCGCCACCGACCCGGACGTCGCCGCGAAGCTCGGCGAGCTCGGCGAGATGGGCTACATGGTCGTGCTCGACGACTTCGTGATGCGACCCGACAGCGCCCCGCTGCTCGAGCTGGCGCACATGGTGAAGCTCGACGCCCAGTCGTTCACCGACGAGCAGCTGCGCGAGCAGATCGAGGCGATCGCGGCCCATAAGGTCAAGCTGATCGGCGAGCGGATCGAGAGCTACGAGCAGTTCGACCGCTGCAAGGCCGTCGGCCTGGGCTTCTTCCAGGGCTACTTCTTCTGCCAGCCGAAGACCGTGGCCGGCAAGGGCATCCCGTCAAACCGGCTCGCGCAGGTGCAGCTCATCGCGGCGCTCCAGAACCCCGAGGTCTCGCTCGAGGAGCTGGACGCGGTGATCAGCCGCGACCTGGGCGTCTCCTACCGCCTGCTGCGATGGATCAACTCCGCGTACTTCTCGCTGCCGCGCAAGGTGAACTCCGTGCACGAGGCGCTCGTCCTCCTCGGCGCGCGCAACGTCCGCAGCTGGGCGATGCTCGTGACGCTCGCCGGGCTCGACGACACCCCGACCGAGCTCACCCGCACCGCGATGCTCCGCGGGAAGATGTCCGAGCTCGTCGCCCATGAGCTCGAGCGGCCCGACACCGAGGCCTACTTCACCGTGGGCCTCTTTTCGGTCATCGACGCCTTCATGAACATGCGCATGGAGGACGTCCTCGCCGAGCTGCCACTCGGGCCCGAGGTGTCGCTCGCGCTGCTTCGCCGGGTGGGGCCGATGGGCGAGGTGCTGGAGTGGGTCACGGCGTACGAGCGGGGTGAGTTCGAGGTGCTCGGGGAGCCGGTCGCGGCCGCCGATCGGATCCTGCGCGACGCCTACGTCCGCGCCCTGCGCTTCGCCGACGAAGCCTGCGGCAGCGTGACGCCCGACTGAACGACGACGGGGCCCCGGAGCGGTTGCCCCGGAGCCCCGTGGAGAGCGTTGGCTAGACGCTCGGGAAGATGGCGAAGCGAGCCTGGTCGCCGCCGTCGACCCTGGTGAAGTCGCCGCCGACGTACATGCTTCCACCGCCTCCGCGGAGCGCCCACACGCCGAGCACGCCCTGCGAGGAGGTGAGCGGCGGCGCCCATGTCTGGAGGACGCCGTCCGGGCTCAGCATGAACACCTTGTGGCGCGAGATGCGCTTGCTGGTCCCGTACTCCTTCATCGACACGTTGGCCTTGGGTGCGACGTAGTCGCCGTGCATCCCGTAGACCGGGTACCCACGGATCGTCGCCACGGCCTGAACGTTGCCGTCGGTCTTGTAGTACCACTGCTGGTGGCCGCCGGCGAGGTCGAACGCGAGACCGGTCCCGCCCGGGCCGCCCATGGCGGCGTAGAGCTCGGAGCCGCAGCGGGCGATGTCGAGGATCTCGGAGCCGGGATGGCTCGCCCACGCGGCGAGGCCGCCCGATGCGAGCGAGACGGCACCGAGGTGCGGCGAGGACGCCGCGCCGTCGAGCGCCTTGAACCAGCCGGCGACGATCAGCCGGCCGCTGGTCGGGTCGGCGACCAGGTCGCGCACCTCGTCGGAGGCGCTCGCGTGCCAGCTCGCGTCGACCGCAAACCGGTCACCCGCAAGGGAGAGGCGGGCAAGCCTGGTCGCCCCCTGCCCGGAGACGCTGGTGAAGCCGCCGCCGATGTAGAGGTCGCTGCCGACGGCCGCGATGGCCTTGACCGTGCCGTTGATGCCGAGGTTCGGAACGACCGGAGACACCTGGCCCGAAGCGATGTCGAACGCGACGAGCTTGCTGTGCGACGCGCCGTTCACGGTCGAGAACGCCCCGCCGACGTAGAGCGTCTGTCGGTCGGGCGAAGCGGCGAGGAAGAACGCGCGGCCGTTCAGGACGGGCGCGAACGGCAGGAGCGCCCCGCTGACCGCGTCCTCGGCGGCGACGTACGAGCGCTGCTGAAGATTGCCGTTGTGATCGGCGGCGGTCGTGAAGTTACCGGCGATGAACACGATGTGGCCCACGCGCAGGATGTCGTCGACTCGGCCGGCCTCCTTGTCGGTGCGGCTCCAGCCGGGGACCGGGAACTGCCAGCTCTGCTGGACGGCGGCAGCCGACACATGCGGGACGGTGGGCGTGGCACCGGCGGTCGAGACGACGGCCAGTGCCGTTGTTGCGGCGGCGGCGGAAACCAGAACACGTCCCGCTATACGCCAACGACGTACGAACATGATGTAGACCCCCAATGAAACGAGATTCAAAGGATGAGCGCCGAATAACGGCGATCAACTCGGAATTCGGCTCCGACGTGGGCGGTCTTGACCGCTGCGGCGCAAGTTCACCGCAGCTGGGAGGTTCTGTCACCCCAAAGGGTGCTCCCTGTCTACGTATGTCCGGTATCAGACGGTGCGCGTGCGCTCGAGCAGCGGGCCGGCGGCCCGCCGGAACGCCTCGAGAGCGGCTGGGATATCGGCCGCCGACCCGGTGAGGTGGTACACCGCGATGTCGAGCACCAGGGCCGCGTCGTCGCAGTGCGCGCCGACATCGATCGCGTTGTCGTGGCCGAACACCCGCGCGCCGACGTCGAGCGCCGCGACCGCCTCGCGGTAGGCGTCCGCGTCGAGAGCGCCGCGCGGGATCGGCCAGGTCGAGCGCCGCGCACAGCGAGCCGTGACAGGGAATCTGCGCGCGCGCCTCCCGGATCGTGCGCACGGCGGCCGCGGTGTGCGGTGTCGGCGAGACGCTGAGCTCGGTGGACGCGGGGTTCACATCCCAAGCGTACGGCCGCGACGGGCATCCGGCCAGCCCCCGCAGTCAGCCGCAGCAGCCCTCCTTGTAGCGGCACGCAAGGCAGTGCCACGACGCCTTCGTCCAGATCATCGGTGCGGCGCACCGCGGACACGGGGGATCGTCGCGGCCCTGTCCCGGGACCGCGCACGCCGGCCGCGGCGTCGTCGGGGCGTGGGTCATCCCGCCACGCTAGCGCGGCGCGTGGACGTCGCAGCCCGCATGGCCTTTACGGGATCCGTACACGGCGTTCATGGCGCTGCCGGTGGGGCGGAGTACGCTCGTCGGGCTATGAACCGGGGGATTGGGGATCGTTCCAGAACGCCCCGCCTTTGCACGTGGGAGGCGGAGTCGTTTCCAAGCTCGGTGACCGCGGGGCGGCGGTTGCCGACGCGCGGCGCCCGCCCAGCGTGGTCGCCCACGGCGACTTCGGCCCGACCAGATCTGCCTGAGCGAGCCCGGGTCCCGGCCCGACTCGCCGCAGGGTGGTTGCCGGCCAGGTCGACGGCCAGGTCGGCCGGCCACGCGGGCGGGGCCGCACCACCGTTCTGGAGCTGCTGGGGATAGACGCGCCGGGACTCGCCGACGGCGGCGGTCCTAGCGGAGCGGCCTGTGGCTTGATCGCGTGTTCATGAACGCGGCGTCGTCATCTGCTCCGTACATGGCGCTCCAGTGGTCAGTGGTAGCGGCGTGATGCTGCCGGCCCCAAGACCCCGCTCGCAGCCAGCTCCGCAGAGAGGCGGTCGAGCAGTTCGGCTCGAGCGTACTCAATCAATGTAGATTGATGTATTCTTGCCGGTGATGCGAACGCCGGCCACAGCCCGCGGCGCTCTTTCGGCTCGCCGGCGACCCGGTGCGCTGGTCGCTGGTTCGCGAGCTTGCAGGCAGCGACCGCCGCGTGCGGGAGCTCACGGCCGCGCTGGAGGTGCCGCAGAGCCTCGTGTCCTACCACCTCGGCCGTCTGCGAGCGGCCGGCGTCGTGTCGGCCCGCCGAAGCGCGGCCGACGGCCGTGATGCCTACTACCGGCTCGACCTCGACCGCTGCCGCGATCTCCTGGCTGACGCCGGCGTGGCGCTGCATCCGGGGCTGAGGTGCTCGTGGGCGCCGGCCGAGCCGGCGGGCGGCCGGCGCCGGCGGGTGTTGTTCCTCTGCACGGGGAACAGCGCCCGCTCGCAGATGGCCGAGGCGCTGGCCGAAGCGCGTTCCCGCCATGCCGTCCAGGCGCACAGCGCGGGCAGCCGTCCGAAGCCCGTTCACGCGAGCGCGGTGCGCGTAATGGCCGCCCGCGGCGTGGACATCTCCGATCACGCGCCCAAGCACCTGGACACCTTCCGCGAGCAGCGCTTCGACTACGTGATCAGCCTGTGCGACCGCGTTCGAGAGGTGTGCCCCGAGTTTCCCGGACGCCCCCCCACCATCCACTGGAGCATCCCCGACCCGGCCGCCGCGCCCGTCGACGCGATGGACCCGGACGCGGCCTTCGTTCGCACCGCGGATGACCTCGAGGTCCGGATTCGGTTTCTGCTGCACCAGATCGGGCACGACTCGGCGACCCAGGAGGTAGCCCAAGCATGACCGACGAAACCGTGAACATCCGCTACATGGTCGGCGACGTCGAGCAGGCGGTCGACTTCTACACCCGCCTGTTCGACTTCGAGCTCGTGTTCAGCGCCGCCCCGGCCTTCGCCGCCGTGCGCAGAGGTGCGCTGCGGCTGCTTCTCAGCGGGCCGAAGAGCTCGGCCGGACGGCCGATGCCCGACGGTCGCACGCCAGGGCCCGGCGGGTGGAACCGCATGCACTTCATCGTCGACGACATCCACCGCGAGGTCGGGCGCCTGCGCCAAGCCGGCGTCGCGTTCCGAAACGACGTCATCACCGGCCCGGGCGGCTCCCAGATCGTCCTGGACGACCCGTCCGGGAACCCCGTCGAACTCTTCCAGCCGGCCGGGTAGGAGCGAGCGCGCCGGCCCTCAGGTAACGACCAGCTTCTGCAACATCCCCATGGCCCGGTGGCCGGGGATAGTGCAGTACAGGTTGTACGTGCCGGGCTTGAGCGTCACCGTGAACTGGGCGTGGCCGCCGGCCGGGATGCGGCCGCTGAAGCCGTGCCCGATCTGGTGACGTGCCACTTTCAGGTTATGGTCATCCTGCCCGAAATTGGCGATATAGAAGGTGATACGGCCGTGGGGCACGGTCGTTCGGCCGAGGGTGATGCGGTACTCGGTCTCGGTCACACCGACGTTTCGGGACGTGGTCGCGGCGGCGCTGCTCGACGATGCCGCAACGCAAGCGAGCACGACCAACACCAAACACAGGCGAGCAAACCCCATTGGCTAACCAATACCCGACACTGCCGAGGAATGCCACCACCGCGCACTTCCGCCGCCTGCTCTGGCGCGCTGGATTCTCGGGGTCGGACGCGCAGATCGCCCACCACCGATCGCTCGGGCTGCACGGCGCCATCGAGAACCTCCTTGCGCCGAAGTCGCCCGCGAAGCTGACAGGCCCCGCGCCGAGGGTGAACGGCGGCCCGATCGACCCGCTGAACGTCTGGGGCCACGACACGCTGTGGTGGCTCGACCGGATGGTGCGCTCGCACAACCAGCTCGAGGAGCGGATGACGCTCAACCTGCACGACCACTTCGCCACGTCGAACAGCGGCGTCGGGAACACGCGCCACATGCTGCGCCAGAACAAGCTTCTGCGGTCGCACGCGGCCGGCAACTTTCTCGACCTGGTGACCAGGCTGACCCACGACCCCGCGATGCTCCTCTGGCTGAACGGCGCCGACTCCAACAGGTGGGCGCCGAACGAGAACTACGCACGCGAGCTCATGGAGCTCTTCTGCCTGGGGAACGACCCCGGCCTCGAGGCCGCGACGTTCGGCCTGTGGAAGCAGTCGAAGGTCTACACCCAGGCCGACATCCACGCGGCCGCGCTGGCCCTCACCGGATGGCGCTACGACTGGAACAAGGCGTCGAGCGGAAACGCCTCCCAGCGCGAGAACCCGACCTTCTACGACGCGTCGTGGCACTCGAACGGGTCGAAGACGATCTTCGGCCACACCGGGTCGTGGGACTGGCAGGACGTCGTCCGCCTCGTGGTGCGCCATCCGAACCACGCGCCGTTCCTGGCGTGGAAGCTGTGGTCGTACCTCATCCCGACACCGCCGACCAAGTCGGCGATGCAGATGATGGTCGGGAACTACCTGAGCTCGGGCTACAACCTGAAGCCGCTCCTGCGGGTCATCCTGCGCCACCCGGCGATGTACCAGGAGCTCGACGCCCCCGACCTCGTGAAGGGACCGATCGTCTTCGTCGCTTCGACGCTGCGGATGACGAAGCAGTACGATCACGGAGGACAGCTGGGCCTGGCTCCTCGAGGCGATGGGACAGGTGCCGTTCTACCCGCCCAACGTGTCCGGCTGGGATCAGGGGCCGGCCTGGCTCAACACCAACTCGGCGCATGCGTACTGGCAGACCACCGACTACCTGATCCGCGACACCGTGGGCGACCCGGGGCAGGAGTCGGCGTCCGCGGCGGTCTCCCGGGCCGTCTCGGCGCTCTCGCATCCGTGGGTCTCGAACGGCACCCGGACGAAGCTCGAGGCCTACGCGCAGTCGTTCTTCGACGCCAACAAGGTCGTCGCCGGGGGCAAGCACGTGCTCGGCTCGCACGAGCGCGTCGAACGCCAGCGCGTGCTGCGGGCGCTCATCCTGGCCGGCCCCGACGGATTCCTGTCCTGAACCCCACCGAGGAGCATCGATGACCGCGTGCGGCTGCAATGACTGGCACACCACTCAACGCGCCGCCATGCTGCGCCGCCAGGGGCAGCGCGTGCCCATCCCGCGGGCCGTGCTGGAGGGCGCGACCGCCGGCCTCTCGCGGAGGGACTTCCTCCGAAACGGGGCGGTCGCGACGATCACGGTCTACGGCGCGTCGATGCTGTCGTGGAGCCGGATCTGGGAGGCTGCCGCCGCGCAGGCCGCGACGCCGGGCGGCGTGACCGACCCGATCATCGTCTCGATCTTCCTCGACGGCGGGAACGACGGGCTGAACACGCTCGTCCCCGTCGACAACCAGAACTACGCCGCCTACGCGCTGGCGCGAAACTACATCGGGCTCGACCCGAACGACTGCCTTGCGCTCGGAGGCCCGGCCGCGACGCCGGACTTCAAGTGGAACCCGGCCGCGACCGGATTCCAGCAGCTCTACGACGCCGGAAAGATGGCGGTGATCCCCGCCGTCGACTACCTGCCGCCCGACCTCAGCCACTTCCACTCGCGCGCCTTCTGGCAAGCCGGCGAGCTCGACCCCAACCCGGCGACGGGGTGGCTCGGCCGCTGGGTCGACCAGAACGGCGACCCTGACAATCCGCTCCAAGCGCTGTCGGTGGACTGGACGCTCCAGGGCTCGATGAAGAGCGCGGCCAACCCGGTGGCGGTGCTGACCAGCCCGCAGTCGGTCCAGTACGACTTGAACGGCGTGTGGACGGACGAGGCGCTCATGGTGCAGACGCTCGGCGGCCTCGCGCAGCGGACGCCGAAGCATGCGCAGATGGCCGCGGCGGACAAGGCGGTCGGAGGGGCCGTCGACGTCGCGAACCAGCTCGCCGGGCTCGGGCAGACCACAATCCCGCCGAACGGGTTCGGGTACGGCACGAGCGGCTTCGACCACCGTATGTCGACGCTGTCGTGGCTGATCCGCTCGAACCTGGGGGTGCGCGTCGCCTGCCTGAGCTTCGACGACGGCTTCGACTTCCACGACAACCAGGTGAACCGCCAGGCGGACGCCCTCTCATCGCTGGGCCAGACGCTGGCCGCTTTCCAGGCCGACCTGGAGGCCCATGGCATCGCCGACCGCGTGCTGACGCTCGTGTGGAGCGAGTTCGGGCGCCGGGTCGACGACAACGACTCGGGCGGCGGCGGCACCGATCACGGCGCCGGCGGCCTCGCGATGGTCATCGGCACCCACGTGACGCCCGGCATCGCGAGCCCCTTCCCGGGCATCCGCCCGGTCGATCTCGACGGAAACGGCAACCTCAAGGTGCCCGTCGACTACCGCCAGATCTACACGGAGCTCCTGGGCAACTGGATGGGGACAGACCCGGCCGCCGTCATCCCGAACGCCGCCAGCTTCAGCCCGCTGGCCTTGGTGGCATGAAACATCGGTGCTTGATGCCAATGTTTCACGCCTGACCCATGGGGCGAGGGCCTCCCTCGGGACCTGGCCCCGGTGGTCCGGCCCTACCATTCGCTGATGCGCTTCACCCTGGGCCTCCTCGCGGCGGTCGTCCTCGTGGCGACCGGCTGCCAGCATCCGATCCTCGGCGGCCCCGATACGTCGCGCGGCGGAGGCTCCGCCGGCCCGCCCGTCCACCCGGCGCGGCCGCACATCGTGCAGCGTCCCATCCCCTTCTCGGCGACCCGGCGGGCCGAGACGGCGGCCTACGTGAAGCGGCACTACGGCTTCGCAACGTGGCGCCTCGAGCGGCCGCGCGTGATCGTCGAGCACTACACGGCCGGGACGACGTTCGAGTCGGCGTACGCCACCTTCGCCGCCGACGTGCCCGACTCGGAGCTGCACGAGCTCCCGGGGACGTGCGCGCACTTCGTGATCGACACCGACGGCACCATTTACCAGCTGGTCCGCCTCGACACGATCTGCCGGCACACGGTCGGCCTCAACTACACCGCGATCGGGATCGAGCACGTGGGGACGAGCGACGCCGAGATCCTCGGGAACGCCGCCCAGCTCAGCGCATCCCTGCGGCTCACCGCCTGGCTCCAGTGGCGCTACGGGATCCGGCTTCGGAACGTGATCGGACACAACGAGAGCCTCACGAGCCCGTTCCACCACGAGCTCTACGCCTCGTGGCGCTGCCAGACCCACGGCGACTGGACGACCGCGGACATGAACGTCTATCGGAGCCGCCTGCGGACGCTGGACCGCCGCTACGGCGTCGCGGTCGGGCCGCCGGCGAGGCCCGTCTCGAGCGGCTGCTGACGCCGCAGCCGGCCGACGAAGGGCACGCGCCCGCCCATCGCCGCCGAGACCATCACGACGGCGCCCACCGCGATCAGGACGTCGCCGACCGAGTACACATTCCCGCCGGGGATCCAGTGCGGCACGGCCCAGCGGTCGACCAGCCACGGCAGGTGCGGATGGCTCGCGACGACCTCGTTGTTGTGCGACCCCGTGTAGGTGTGGCCAGCCTCGCGGAGGGCTGAAGGCAGCCCGGGCATGTGGCCGCCGTTTGCGAGCACCGCGACGAGGTTCGACGCCATCCCGAGCCCGACGACGGCTGCGCCCTTCACGCGCAGGTTGCACGCCGCCGCGACCACGAGGCAGGCGTAGGACAAGAGCCAGAGCCCGATCGCAAGCCGGTCGCCCACGCTCCACGGCAAGGTCTGCGAGGGGAAGGCCACGATCTGGAGGCCGATCGCCACGTAGAAGAGCCAGATCGCGCGGAGGCGAAGGTCGGCGAGGCGCGAGAGCCGCCCGCCGAGCGCCCATCCGGCGAGGATCCCGAGCCCGACTGCGAGGAGGAGCACCATCAGCCGGTCGCGCTCTCCAGGCCGGCGAGATGCGAGCTCTCGGAGGCGAGGTACTCCTCGAGCGCCGACACGACGCGGGCGTCGAACTGCGTCCAGCTGCGCCGCCTGAGCTCGGCGAACGCGGCCTCGGGGGTGCCCGCCGCCCGGTACACGCGGTCCGACGTCATCGCGTCGAACGCGTCGGCGACGAGGATGATGCGCGACCCGAGCGGGATCTCGTCGCCCGCCAGCCCCAGCGGGTAGCCGGAGCCGTCCCACCACTCGTGGTGGTGGCGGATCCAGCGGTCGACGGGCGAGACGCCCAGCCCCTCGAGGAGCCGATAGCCCAGCTCCGGGTGCTCGCGCATGATCCGAAGCTCGTCGGGGTCGAGCTTGCCGGGCTTCTGCAGGATGCGGTCCGGGATCGCGATCTTCCCAAGGTCGTGCAGGAGGCCCGCCAGCCGAACCTGCTCCACGGTCTCGAGGTCGAGCCCCATCGACCGGGCGACCCCCTCGGCCAGCCGCGACACCGACTGGGAATGGGCCCCGGCGTACGTGTCCTTCGCGTCGACGACGCGGATCAGGCCCTCGGCGGCGCGCAGGCGCGCGGTGCGCTCGGCGACGCTCGCGATCTCGGCCGGCGTGTAGATCCGCACCACCGAGTCGGAGTAGAGGCACGACCGGTTCTTGCCGTGGTTCTTCGCCCAGTAGAGCGACGCGTCGACGACCTTCAGCAGCTCGTCGCGGTCGTCGGCGTGCTCGGGGTACGTGGCAACCCCGGCACTCACGGTGACGGGCTCGGCGTGCGGGAAGGTCGTCTGCCAGAGCCGGTGGTGCACGCGCTCGACATCCGCGTAGGCGATCGGCCCCGGCCGGTCGGCGAGGATCAGCGCGAACTCCTCGCCGCCGATCCGATAGGCCGCCTCGGCTCCGAACGCCTCGCGCAGGACGTCGGACACCTGCTGAAGGACGCGGTCGCCGACAGGGTGCCCATACCGGTCGTTGATGCTTTTGAAGTCGTCGAGGTCGATCAGCGCAAGCGAAACCGTGCCGCGAGTCGACGCCGCCAGCGCGAGCGACTCGCGGAGATCCGTCTGGAACGAGCGGTGGTTCCCGAGCGCGGTCAGCGCATCGGTCTCGGCGTCGCGCACGGCCAGCACCGTCCGGTAGGCGTAGCGCTGGTAGAGCGCGAGCGCGAAGAGCGGCCCCGCGAGGAGGATCTCGAGCGTCGGGTTCACCTTCCACAGCGACACCGCGAGGGCCGAGATGAAGGCCATGATGACGAACGCCGGGCCGGAGTGGCTCATGTACTCGTGCGACATCCGCCGGAGGGGGACGCCCTGCGCGAGGGTCACCGCGATGGCGACGAGCATGACGTTCGTGACCAGGTAGGCGGCTCCGCCGGAGAAGGCGAGCACGACGAGCGTGTCGGCGTTCGCCGCGCCGATCCGGGTGCCGTCCACACCCAGGAGGAACGCCGGCAGGGCGGAGGCGAAGGCGGAGAGCCCGTACGTGGCCGCGTTGAACGTGCCGCGGAGCGACACGCCCCGCTCGACGGCCTCGACGGCGGCTGCGGCGACGAGCGCGGCCAGCACCGCGTACTGCCAGCCGAACAGCACCTGCGCCGAGAGCAGGAAGACGAACGCCAGCGAGACGCGCCGGTGGCCCTGCTCGTCGAGCGGGACCGGCTTGGCCTCAGCGGCGAGCGCGGCGGCCGCGAAGGCCACGACGCCGACCATCACGTCGGTCGGCGGCGGCGCCGAGGCGATACGCAGAATTGCCCCGACCGCGACCGGCACAGTCACCGCGATTACGGCGACGACGTACCGGAGCAGTCGAGGCGGATACTGGTGGGACGGAGATGTTGCTCGAGAGCTCACTGGCGGTCGGGAGACTTATCGGCCGCTCCCGGCACCAATGTGAGCACCAGGGTGCGCTTGGATGCTCAGGCGACCCAGCGGACGCCGGCGCCCGAAGACACGACGAACGAGGCGATGGCGGCAAGCGCCAGGGCGACGCGCAGAGTGCGGTGGTTCCACTTGATCATGATCCGCGGCCTTTCTAGCTCGTGTTCCAGGGGTGAGGCGACGTCCACGACCGCCGTCGGGGGGAGGGCGGTGGCCGGAGCAGAAGGCTCTTCGGGGGGCCGAACGGAGCGTCCCTCTCGTCATAGCGACGGACGCGGTATGCAGGAATGCCCCGAACGGGTGAACGCAGGCAGCCGCTGGAAGTGAGGCGCTCTACCCGGGCGCGCGCAGCGTGCCGCCGGGGCCCACCCTGACCCCGCGCGCGCCGAGGTCCGAGCGCGAGAGCTGGGCCACGAGCGCCGCCGCCGCGCCCGACGGATCGGGCACCGGCTGGCCGGCGCCTTCGAGCCTGACCGACACGAGCCGGCCCCTCTGGAAGCTCCCGTCGGCCGCGACCGTGACGCGCAGGACGACCGACTCCCCGAGGACGCCGTCGAGCGTGAAGTTGTGGTAGCCGGCGAAGTTGCCGAGGCTGTAGGCGATCAGGCGGCCGTGGTAGAGCTCCATGGCCCGCAGCACGTGCGGCCCCGACCCGAGCACCAGATCGGCGCCGGCGTCGACGGCCATGTGCGCGAACGCCTCGGGGTTCCCGCGATCCTCGCCGAGGTAGGTCTCCTCGCCGCCCGTGAGGTGGAGCGCTGCGGTGCCCTCGGCGCCGGCGTGGATGGCGCACACGACGAGGTCGGCCCTGCGGTCGGCGCGATGGATCAGCTTTCGGGCCGCTCGGAGATCGGTCAGCGACCCCGTGTTCGGGTAGGGCGCGAAGCCGAGGAAGGCGATCCGCAAGTCCTTCGCGCGGACGATCGTGATCTCGCCGGGGAGGCCGGTCTGGGCGATCCCGGCCCGGTGGAGCGCGCGCACGGTGTCGTCCTCGCCCGCCTGGCCGAAGTCGAAGGAGTGGTTGTTGGCGTTCGAGAGAACCGTGAAGCCGGACTGGCGCAGCGGGCGGGCGTACTCCGGCGGCACCCGGAACGCGAAGCAGGACGACGACGGCGCGCCGCCGCACTTCGACGCGGTCGCGTCGGTGAGCGTGCCCTCGAGATTCCCGAAGACCACGTCACCGGTGAGCGCGGCGCGCATCCGGCCGAGGTACGTCCCCGGAGACGGCGCCAGAGTGGGCGTGATCCCGAGCATCGTGTCCCCGACGGCCGCAATCGTGACCGTCCCGTGCGGCACCTGGGTCGTGGGCGGTGGCGATGTCGACGGCGGCGAGATGGGCGGGTGGGTGCCGCCTCCGCCGACGAAGCCGGCCTCGCCGCCCGACCGCGACGAGATGCCTGCCGCGGCGGCGACGCCCGCCGCGACGACCACCGCGAGGGCGAGCGAGGCGACCGCAACGCGCCGCTGGCGACGTCCGCGCCGGCGGGCCGAGTCGCGCCGGTCGTGTGCGCCGAAGTCGTCCAACAGTCACCTATCATCGCCGACAGTGACGCTGGAGCAGCGCATCCTCGACGAGGTTGCCGCCGGGCGCGAGGAGCTGGTCGAGCTGACGTCTACGCTGATCGGCTTCGACACGACCGCGCGGGAGCCTGGCGACCCGGCCCGCGCCGAGGCCGACCTTCAGGCCTACCTCGGCGAGCGGCTGGGGCGAGCGGGCGCCTCCGTGGACATCTGGGAGCCCGAGCCGGGCGACGTCGCCGGCACCCGCCAGATCCCCGACGGCCTGGGCTTCGACGGCCGCCCGCAGCTCGCCGCCCGGTTCGCCGGCGCGGGCGGCGGCCGGAGCCTGCTCCTGAACGGCCACATCGACGTCGTCCCATCCGACCCGCGCGAGCGGTGGACGAGCGACCCGAACGCGGCCGAGGAGCGCGACGGCAACCTGTACGGACGCGGCGCGTGCGACATGAAGGGCGGAGTCGCGTGCATGGTCTATGCGACCGAGGTGCTCTCGAGCCTCGGCGTGAAGCTCGCCGGCGACGTGGTCGTGAACACCGTCACCGACGAGGAGTCATCCGGCGCCGGCGGGCTCGCGGCGGCACGGCACGGCGTGCGCGCCGACGCCGGCATCGTGCCGGAGCCGACGGCGTTCGAGGTCTGGGTGGCGTGTCGCGGCTCGCTCACGCCGACCATCACCGTCGAGGGCCGGCCCGGGCACGCCGAGATGGCACAGCCGCACTGGCAGGCCGGCGGCGCGGTGAACGCGATCGAGAAGATGGGCGTCGTCCTGGACGCCGTGCGGCGCCTGCGCGAGGAGTGGAACGGCCGGCCCGACAAGCAGCATCCGCACCTCTCGTCGGGGACGATCGTGCCCGTGAAGATCTCGGGCGGCGAGTGGGCGGTCACCTACCCGGCGTCCTGCTCGCTCACATGCGAGGTCATGTACATGCCGGGCAACGCCGACGGCGACGGGTGGGGTCGCGAGGTGGAGTCCGAGATCGAAGCCTGGATCGCCGCCGCCGCCGCCGGCGACCCGTGGCTCACACTGCACCCGCCGGCGATCGAGTGGGCGCTCGACATCCCGCCCGCCGAGGTCGACGCGGCCCACCCGATCGTGGAGGCCGTCGCCAGGGCCAGCGCGGCAGCCGGCGAGCCGCCCTCGCTCGGCGGGCTCGACTCGTGGTTCGACGCCGCGACGTTCACGCGCTTCGCCGACACCCCGTCCATCGGCTTCGGCCCGCGCTCGCTGGCGTGGGGGCACACCATCGACGAGTACGTGCCGGTCGACGACCTCGTCTCGTGCACCCAGGCGCTCGCGCTGGCGGCCGCCGACTACTGCGGGGTGGTCGAATGACCGCCGCGCCGCGGCTCGCGACCTCGGACGACGCCGAGGTCATCACCCGGCTTCTCAAGGCGTTCTTCAGCCACGAGGGCCGCGAGGTGCGCCACCTGCGCCAGAACGTCGAGGCGATCCTCGACGACCCCGGCCGCGGATTCTTCACCCTCGCAGGCGAGTCGGCGGTGGCGACGACCACGATCCGCATCTCGGCGGGCGGCGGGGCATCGGCCGAGATCGAGGAGATCTGGGTGCAGCCGTCGGCCCGCGGCCGCGGCATCGGATCGCGGCTCCTCCGAAGCGCGGTGGCGGAGTGCCGCCGGCGTGGAATACAGTCGATCGAGCTCCGCGTCACGCCCGACGACCACGAGGTGGGGATCCCCGACTTCTATCTGAAGCAGGGGTTCCGCGACCGGGGCCGGCAGATCATGGAGTTCGCAGGCGAGTAACCATCGAGGGAGGGGCTCACGATGAGCACCACGCAGGAAGGCACCGGCTGGAAGGCCGCCGACATCAACGAGATCCCGCCGGTGAAGCCGGACTGGCCCGCCACGTGGAAGTCGGTGCGCCACTATTTCGGGATCAGTGCCTTCGGGGTGAACGCCGTCACGAAGGACGCCGGGAACGTGCTCATCCCCGAGCACGACGAGCGCACCTCGGGCCAGCAGGAGCTGTACTTCGTTCACGCCGGCGAGGTGCGCGCGACCCTTGACGGTGAGGCGGTCACGATCGCCGCCGGCGGGATGGTGTCGATCGACCCTGAGGTCACGCGGAAGATCGAGGCGACCGCGTCGCCGACCACGCTCCTGGCCGTCGGCGCGACCCCGGGCAAGGCCTACGAGATCGGCGACTGGGAGACGTAGGAGCTCGCGCCCCGGCGCCGAGCCCCTTCAGGCAAACGGCAGGGGGCGCACGACCGCGCGATGCCCGCCGGCGTCGACCTTCTGGCGGTCGGCGACCTCGCGGCGGAGGACGGCGAGGCCGATCGCGCCGAACCGGGGCGAGTCGGCGACGGACGTCACCCGGCCCACCTCGCGGTCGTCGGCGGCGATCGCCGCGCCGGGCTCGGCCGGATCGCCCGGGAAGGCGAGCCCGCGCAGGCCGCGGTTGGCGTGCCCGCGATAGTGCAGCCGGGCGATCGGCTCCTGCCCGGGATAGCACCCCTTCGTGAAGCTCACGGCCCGCTCGACGAGGCCGGCCTCGGCCGGCATCGTGTCGGGGCCGAACTCGCGCCCGAACCGGGGGATGCCCGCCTCGATCCGCGCGATCTCCCAGTCGCCCGAGCCGTTCGCCCGCGGGCGCCTGCTCGACCAGCCGGTACGGCCCGATCGGCGTCTCGAACGTCGCGACGGCGTCGTCGGCGTCGCCCCAGACGACCGCACCGACGGCCGGCTCGAGCTCGACCTTCTTGCGAAACCGGGCGCGCAGGAGCACGTCGACCACGTCGTCGCGGGTCTCCGGCGGGCACGCCAGCACGAGCTCGGCGCCGGTGTTGAACACCTCGAGGTCGGAGATCACGCGCGCCTTCGGCGTGAGCAGGAGCGCGTACGCCCCGCCGCCCGCCGGGATCCCCTCAACGTCGTTCGACACCATGCTCTGGAGATGGGCCACCGCGTCGGGGCCCGACATCCGAGACGAGCGCGCGATCGGGAACGACGGTCATGACCGAAGCGTACAACCGCGCCGCGGCATTCCGGGAGGCGGCAGACTACGCGCATGCCGCGCACCAGCGAGGACCGGAAGGCCCGCGAGGCGGGCTTCGACAGCTCGCGGATCCCGCCGGGCCAGTACTACACCGACAAGTGGCCGGTCCTGCACGCCGGCAGCGTGCCGGCCGTCGACCTCGCGACCTGGGACTTCCGGCGCGTTCGGCCTCGTGCGCCACCCGCTCAGGCTGTCGTTCGACGCGCTGCGTGAGCTCGGCGAGCGCGAGACGACGGCCGACATCCACTGCGTGACGCGCTGGTCGCGGCTCGACGTGCCGTGGCGCGGCGTTCCCGTGCGCGCGGTCCTCGAGGCCGTCGAGCCGCTCGAGAGCGCCCGGTTCGTGATCGCCCACGCCGAGCAGGGGTTCACCGCGAACCTGCCGATCGAGGCGGTCGCACGACGATGCGGCGCTCCTGGCATACGAGGCCGACGGCGCGCCGCTCACTCCCGAGCACGGCTACCCGCTGCGGCTCATGGTGCCGAGCCGCTACTTCTGGAAGAGCGCCAAGTGGCTGCGCGGGCTCGAGTTCTCGGACGTCGACCGGCCCGGCTTCTGGGAGGGCTACGGCTACCACAACGACGCCGACCCCTGGAAGGAGGAGCGCTACGGCTTCTGAGGTCGTCGAGCGCTTCTGCGCCAGGCTCGAGCAGCTCGTGAACCACGACTCGCCGTCGGACGGGATCGAGCAGGAGTGGGTCGCGCGAGCGGGTGGCCGAGTGGCTGGCGCCGGCCGGCTGCACGAGCCGGTGGGTGACCGAGCCGGACGGCCCGGCGCGCAGCATGGTCGTGACCCTGCCGGGCGACGGCGGCCCGATGGTCGCGCTCCTGGGCCACACCGACACCGTGTTCCCGCGTCGGCACCGCCGCGCTGCGGCCGTTTCGCCGCGACGGCGATCGCTGCTTCGGGCCCGGCGTCGCCGACATGAAGGGCGGCGTGCTGCTGGCGGCGGTCGCGATGGAGCGGCTCGCCGCGGCGCCGGCCGTCCGTTCTCTGAGGTGCGCCTGCTGGTGTGCGCCGACGAGGAGACGCGGCTGCGCGCACCGGCCGTGTGCGCCGAGGCGGAGGGAGCCGCCGCCGCGCTCGTCTTCGAGTGCGCCCGCGAGAACGGCGACCTGGTGTCGGAGCGCAAGGGCGCGATCTGGCGGACGCTCTCGCTGCACGGCCGCCCGGCTCACGCGGGGGCCGACACCGCATCGCGGCCGCAGCGCCGTCAGCGCGCTGGCCCGCGAGATCCTCCGCATCGAGGCGCTCACCGACGGCCGGCCCGAGATGACGTCGGTGATGACGACGGTCGCGCCGGCGACTCCGATGAACACCGTCCCGGGCGAGGCGCGGGCCACGATCGACATCCGCTCGAGCGTCGCCCGAGCGACCTCGGTTCGCGCTGCCGAGCTCGGCGCGACGGCGCCTACGACGGCGTCACCGTCGAGATCGACCGACCGCGGCACGTGGCCGCCGATGCCGCGCACACGCGGGCTGGTGGAGCTCGCGCTCGGCGCTCGCGCGCGACTGGGCCTCGTGATCGGCGAGCAGCACTCGGGCGGCGTCTCCGACGGCTGCTGGACCGGCGACGAGGGCGTCCCGACGCTCGACGGCCTGGGGCCGGTCGGCGGCGCCGATCACACGCCGGACGAGTGGATCGAGATCGAGACGCTCGAGCGCGCGCATCGAGTCGTGGCCCGTCTCGCCGAGGCGGTCGCTCAGCGCGGCTCGTAGATCGGGACGCCCGAGACGACTCGCCGACCCGGTGGAAGCGTCCGCAGGATCCTGTAGGCCGTTGCCCCGGTCTTGTCGATCCCGCTGGGGCTTGTGCAGGCCGACGATGTAGCGCGGCCCGTCGGCGAGGCCATCGAGCGCCCGCGAGCCTCGTCCAGCGCGCCGGGATCGCCTGGATGTTGCGGTACCACAGGTAGCGGCACGGCCGGCGGCCGGTCGGCCAGGTAGTTGATGTCGGCGCCGGCCCAGAGCACGAAGACCTTGTCGCCGGGATCCGTGTTGTCGCTGGAGCGCAGCCGACCACGTGCGTCGGAGTGCAGCAGGTGCGGGTCTTCGGGAACACCTAGCGCACCTGCTCGTACCGGGACTCGAACCAGAGCCCGGCCACCGGAACGCGAGGCGAGCGACCGCCAGCACACCGCGTCACGGCCAGCGACCAGCGGTGCCCGCTCCGTCAGCAGGCGCGGCTACGCCGACACCGCGCCAGCGCCGCCAGCGGCGCGCACAGCTGCTGGTAGTAGTGCGGGTGGAAGTTGCCGCCGCCCAGCACGCCGAGCGCCGCCGACGGCGACCCACAGCCGGAGCAGGAGCGGGCAGCGGCGCCGCCGAGGTGGCCAGCGCGACCATCACGCCGATCGCCATGGCGACCGCCGGCAGCGAGTCCCTGAACAGTCGGCCGGGTGACGGGCGAGCCCGAGGATAGCGAGTCGCCCTGGCTGCGGTACGTGACCATCGCGTACCACCAGTCGTCGAAGGCTCGCGGCCGACAGCGCACCGACGATCACCGGGGAAGGCGCAGCCGACGATCATGGCACCGGCAGCAGGCCCTCGCGCCTCCGGGTCACAGCAGGTACGCGCACCGCCGCCGCCCGCCGTCGAAGCCCGACTGCTTGATCATGACGGCGGCCCCCGTCAGCAGCCCGCAGACGACCAGCCAGCGCGCGCCGCCGCGCCGCAGATAGGTGACGAAGGCCAGCAGCGCGGCGCCGCGGCGCAGCGACGCCAGCAGCTCGCCGGACAGCGTGAACGCCTCGATGATCGGCGCCGCGCCGAAGATCGCCAGGAGCAGTGCGGCGAGCACCGCGGCGTATCCTGCCCGCGATCGCTGCGGTGATCAGGAACGTCAGCACAGACGCCGGCCGCGACGACCGCCGCCGGCAACCGCAGCGCCGCGGCGAGCCGCCGTCCACATGTTCCATCGCCCGGAAGATCGAGCAAGAGCCCCTGCGGACGATCGACCCAGATGCCGTCGACCCGGTCGTACAGGACGGCCCCGCGGCTCCACAGGCGGGCGACCTCGGCGTAGCCGCCCTCGTCCGCGGTGAGCGGGCGGTGAGGTAGGGCAGGCGGAGGACGACCGCGAGGACCCGGCGACGGCGCCGGCGCGCTGGGGCCCGCCACCACGGGCGATCACGTCGGACCGCCGCAACCGTGCTGCTGGCGATCGTCGCGTTCGCGCTGGCGCTCGTCGCCCAGGTGCTGACGTTCGGGCTCCGCCTGACGCCCGACCGCTACTTCCTGGTGCTGCTCGCCCCCGCGCTCGTGCTCGGCCGTCGGTCGCCGGTTCGCTGCTCGATTTCGTTCCCTTCGTGCGTGCTGATCGTGTGGTACGAGGAGTGCTCGCGGAATCGCGCATATCGCTCACCCGCACCCGTACTACGCTGCCGCAGCTCGACGCCGAGAAGTTCGCTCTTCTTCGGCCATGTCCCTCCATCGTCCTCCAGGACTGGCTGTGGACGGGGAGCCTGCAGTGGTACGACCAGTCGCTGAGCGCGATGACCCGCGTCCACTTCATCGTGCCGCCGACGCTGGCGTTCGCGCTCTGGCTCAAGCGGCGGGCGCTGTTCTACCGGTTCGCGGCGACGCTGCTCGACGCTGTCCTACGCCGGCGCGCTCACATTCCGCGCTCTTCCCGGCGGCGCCGCCGTGGACGGCGTCCGAGCGGGGCCTCATCCCGTTCCTGGCGAATCCGGCGGGCGTGCAGTCGGCGACGTCGCCGCTGCCCACCGACTCCGGGCCGCTCTACCGCCTCGTCGACGGCAACCCCTACGCGGCCGTGCCGTCGCTGCACGGCGGCTACTCGCTGCTCGTGTTCCTGTTCGTCGCTGACGCTGGCGTGGAACACGCGATGGCGGTGGTGGGTCGACGCCCGGCGGCGCTCTACCCGCTGATCCAGACGCATCGCCGTCGTCTACACGGGCAACCACTACGTCGTCGACCTGCTGATCGGCGTCGTCTACGCCGTCGCCGCGCTGCTACGGCGTGCGGTGGTTCTGGCGCTGGCCGGGCTGGCCCGAGTGACCGACACGGCCGTCAGCCGCCGCCGGTGCCCGATCGGAGTCCCGAGCCGGCGCGCGCGGGTGGCTCGCCACCTACCGCTACCCGCTGACGGTGTTCGCCGCCAGCCGGGTCCGGTCTACGCGCTGATCGCGGCCGCGTGTGGACGAGCCGGGTCCCGCGCGAGTCGGGCGTCTCGTGGCACGCGCTCTTCGGCGCGCTCGGCGCAGTGGGACGCCGTCTGGTATCGCTGGATCGCCGACCACGGGTACGACCCGTCGATCGGGCATGGCAACTCGGCGGCCTTCTTCCCGCTGTACCCGCTCGCGCTGGAGGCCGTTGTCGATCCTGCCCGGGCCGATGGAGCTCTGGGGCAGCCTGCTCTCGACCGCGCTCTTCGGCGCGGCGCTCTGCGTGCTCTACCGCATGACGCTCGGCCGCTACGACGAGGCGATGGCGCGGCGCACCGTGCTCTACCTCTCGATCTTCCCGCTGACGTTCGTGTTCTCGCTGCCGTACGCCGAGAGCCTGTTCCTGCTGCTGGCGCTGGGCGCGTTCGCGCTCACGTGGCACGGGCGCGGGTGGGCCGGCGCGCGGTCGGCGCGCTGGCGGTGCTCGCACGGCCGGTCGGCATCGCGCTCCTGCCCGCGCTCGCCTGGCGGACTACCGGCGGCACGGGCTGCGGCTGCGGCCGTACCTGCCGCTGCTCCTGCTGCCGCTCGCCGAGGTCCTGTTCTTCGTCTATCTCGGGTGGCGGACGGGCGACTTCCTGGCGAACGTGCACGCCCAGGAGCGCGGCTGGGAGCGCGGGCGTCGGTGTCTTGCCGTACGTGTTCGGCTACACGCTGTGGCACGACGTGCTCGAGGCCGGGCATCTGCGGTTCCTCGTCCACGTGGCCTTCACGCTCTTCTGGTGCGGGCTCTTCTACAAGGCGTGGCGGATGCGGATGCCGGCGCGAGTACCTGATCTTCGCGGCGCTCCTGATCCTGCTTCCGACCTCCGGCGGCCTGCTGGTCTCGATCGGCCGGTTCGGGATGGTGGCGTTCCCGCTCTTCTGGGCGCTCGCCGAGCTCGGCGAGTCGGAGCGGCGTCGACACGCTGGTCAAGACCGCCTTCCCGATGCTGCTCGCTGCGCTCGTGATGATCACGTATACGGCGCATACCTTCACGCCGTAGGGCTCTCGAGCGCGAGCTGCGAGCGCCGCTAGAGGATGCCCATCAGCGCGAGCACGCCGAGCGCAAACGCGGCGAGGATGCTGAACACGGCGGCGTACTGCGTCATTGTCGGTGCGGACGCCGGCGCGCCGGCGTGATGCTTATCGACCATCTCGAGACCCCTCTCTGGCCGGATATGGACCCCCCATGCCCGGTGCTCCATTGTGACGCCCCGTGGCGCGTCCAGCATCACCCGCCGGAGGGAAGTCACGCCGGCCCTCCGTCAGGCACCAGCAGGTAGTGGACGGCCAGGTTCGCGTACTGGCCGAACTCGAGGCAGGCCTCGCGTACGCGCGCCTCGGGCCAGATCGGCTCGTCCGAGAACCAGCGCGCGACCGCCTTTCGCACGCCCAGGTCGCCCGCGGCGAACGCATCGGGGCGCCCGAGGGTGCGGGCCAGGAACCAGTCGACCGTCCAGCCGCCGATCCCGGGCAGCTCCGTCAGCCGGGCGCGCAGCTCGAGATCGGTGAGGCCGGTCAGGTCGAGGTCGGCCTCGGCGAGCGCGGCGATCGAGCGGATCTTGGCGCGCGAGAGCCCGACGCCCTCGAGGTCGGCGCCGGCGACGTCCTCCCGGCGCGGGAACGCCCACACCTCGACGCCGCCCAGCTCGCACCGGCGGCCGAAACGCTGCACGAACCGGTTTCGGATCGCGCACGCGGCGCGAAGCGAGATCTGCTGCGCCGTCACCGCGATGACGAGCGACTCGAACGGGTCGGCCGAGAGCGGCGGCCGGAACCCGGGAGCCCGCGCGTAGATCGCCGGATAGGCGGCCTCGAACGACGGCAGGTCGAAGCTCGCGCCCGAGCGTGTGGAGCACCTCCGCGCGATCCTCGGCGGCCGGCTCTCGCGACGCCTCCACCCCGTCGGCCGAGATGCGCACGACGAGCCCCGAGCGAAGGACGCGGTAGAGGCCGCCGTCGTGCCAGACGCTCGCCACGTCGTCGCCGAACGTGCGGTACCGGAACGTCGAGCGGTGGAAGTCGTACGGCGGCGGAGGAAGCTCGAGCCTCATCGCCCGCACTGTAGGCTTTGGCCCCCTCGAGGAGGTTCCATTGTCAGACAGGATGCTCGACCTGCTCGCCGCCCTCGACGCCGCCATCGGCGTCTCCGGGGACGAGCGCCTGGTCGCCGACGTCATCACCGCCGAGCTCGACGGACACCACGACGAGCACGGCTCCGACGCCCTCGGAAACCACTACTTCACCCGCCGCGGAAGCGACGGCGCGCCCACCGTGATGCTCTGCGCGCACATGGACGAGCTGGGGTTCATCGTCCAGCACGTCGAGGACGAGGGATTCGTCCGCATCGCGCCCGTGGGATTCCACGACGCCCGCATGGTCGTCGACCAGGATCTCTCGATCCACGGCACGAAGGGGGCCGTCCACGGCGTGACCGGCGCGAAGCCGGCCCACGTCCTGCCGCCCGACGAGGCGAAGAAGGCGATCCCGATCGACCAGCTCCACGTCGACGTCGGCACCACGAGCCGCGAGGAGACGGAGGCGCTCGGCGTGCGGGTCGGCGACCTCGCGACGTTCGCGCGCACCGGCCTGGCCCTGAACGGCACGCGGGTCTTCTCGGGCAAGGCGGTCGACGACCGGGCCGGCTGCGCGGTCATGGTCGAGGTGCATGCGCCGCCTGGGCGACTCGCCGGCGGCCACCGTGGTCGGCGTCGCGGCCGTGCAGGAGGAGCTCGGGATCCGCGGCGCGGGCCCGGCGGCGGCCCGCGTCAAGCCGGACGTCGGCATCGCGATCGACGTGACGCTGTGCGGCGACACGCCCGGGCTCGAGTACTCGCGGCTTCCGATCTCGATGGGCAAGGGGCCGGCGATCAAGTACTTCGACTGGGCGCCGGAGGCCGGCTACGGGAGCGCCGTGCCGCGCCACCTGACCGACCGGCTCGAGCGCGCGGCCGAGGCGGCCGGGGTCGAGTACCAGCGCGAGGTGCTGCTCGGCGGGGCCACCGACGCCTGGGGGATCGCCAACTCGGGCTTCCTGAGCGGCTGCATCTCCGTGCCGTCGCGCTACATCCACTCGGCGGTCGGGCTGCGTCCACCTCGACGACGTGGAGGGCGCCGTCCAGCTGCTCCTCGCCTTCATCGACGACGTGGGCAAGAACGGCAGTGCGTGCTGAAAAATTGGGGTCTGACCCCGATCTTTCCACGTTGGCTAACGGCTGAGGCCCGGAGCTGAGCTCCGGGCCTCGCATAGCCGTATCGAGTGCCCCTGTGGGGGCACGGGGGGAGCCTGCTCCCCCCACGTGTCCTACATCATGTCCGGCATGCCGCCGCCCATCGGGGCAGCCTGCTGCTTCTCCGGAGCCTCGGCCACGACCGCCTCGGTGGTGAGGATGTTCTTGGCGATCGAGGCGGCGTTCTGCAGCGCCGAGCGGGTGACCATGGCCGGGTCGATGATGCCGGCCTTGACCAGGTCCACGATCTCGCCCGTGTCGACGTTCAGGCCGAACCCGGCCTTGGCGCCGCGGACCTCGTTCACGACGACCGAGCCCTCGAGGCCGGCGTTCTCGGCCAGCTGGCGAAGCGGCTCCTGAAGCGCGCGCTCGACGATCCGAGCGCCGGTCGTCTCGTCGCCCTCGAGCTTCTCGGCCTCGACGGCCTTGATGGCGTTCAGCAGCGCCACGCCGCCGCCGGGGACGATGCCCTCCTCGAGCGCCGCGCGGGTCGCCTGGAGGGCGTCCTCGACGCGGTGCTTCTTCTCCTTCATCTCGGTCTCGGTGGCAGCGCCGACCTTGACCACCGCGACGCCGCCGGCCAGCTTGGCCAGCCGCTCCTGCAGCTTCTCGCGGTCGAAGTCGGAGTCGGTGGTCTCGATCTCGGACTTGATCTGCTTGATCCGGCCCTTGATCTTCTCGCTCGTCACCGGCGCCGTCGATGATCGTGGTGGAGTCCTTGTCGACGACGACCTTGCGGGCCCGGCCGAGCTGGGAGAGCGGGGTGTTCTCGAGCTTGAGGCCCATCTCCTCGGTGATCACCTCGCCGCCGGTCAGGATGGCGATGTCCTCGAGCATCCGCTTGCGGCGGTCACCGAAGCCCGGCGCCTTGACGGCGACGGCGGTGAAGGTGCCGCGCAGCTTGTTGACGACGACGGTCGCGAGCGACTCGCCCTCGACGTCCTCGGCCACGATCAGCAGCGGCCGGCCGGCCTGGATCACCTGCTCGAGCACCGGCAGGATGTCCTTGACCGCGCCGATCTTCTGGTTGGCGATCAGGATGTACGGGTCGTCGAGCACGGCCTCCATGCGCTCGGAGTCGGTGACCATGTACGGGCGACAGGTAGCCCTTGTCGAACTGCATGCCCTCGGTGAACTCGAGCTCGAGGCCGAAGGTCTGGCCCTCCTCGACGTTCACCACGCCGTCCTTGCCGACCTTCTCGATCGCGTCGGCGATGACGTCGCCGATCTCGCGGTCGCGGGCCGAGATGGTGGCGACCCGGGCGATGTCCTCCTTGCCCGAGATCTCCTTCGACTGCGACTTGATGTCGTCGACGACCGCGTCGACGGCGGCCTCGATGCCGCGCTTGAGCGCCATCGGGTTGGCGCCGGCGGAGACGTTCTTCAGGCCCTCGCGCACGATCGCCTGGGCCAGCACGGTGGCGGTCGTGGTGCCGTCGCCGGCGACGTCGTTGGTCGCCGTGGCGACCTCGCGCACGAGCTGCGCGCCCTGGTTCTCGAAGACGTCCTCGACCTCGATCTCGCGGGCGATCGTGACGCCGTCGTTGGTGATCGTGGGGGCGCCGAACTTCTTGTCGAGCACCACGTAGCGGCCCTTGGGGCCGAGCGTCACCTTGACCGCGTCGGCCAGGGTGTCGACGCCGCGCTGCAGCGCGCGGCGGGCGTCCTCGCTGAACTTCAGTTCCTTGTGTGCCATCAGTCCTCCCCTACGCCTTCGCGGCGACCTTGCTCGTGGCGACCTTCGCGAGGATGTCGGACTCGCGCAGGATCAGGTCCTCGTCACCCGAGACCTTCACCTCGGTGCCGCCGTACTTGGAAAAGATGACCTCGTCGCCCTTCGTGACGTCGAGCGGGACGAGCTTGCCGTCCTCGTACCGGCCGGGGCCGACGGCGAGCACCTTGCCGCGCTGCGGCTTCTCCTTGGCCGTGTCGGGCAGGACGATCCCGCTCGACGTCGTCTCCTCCTCCTCGAGGACCTCGACGATGACGCGGTCGCCCAGTGGCTTCAAATCCATGCAACCCTCCTGGTCGATCGTGGCTTACAGTCGCTGGCACTCTGCCCTTGAGAGTGCCGAACATGATGATAGCAGTCGACGCCACCGCGTCAACCGGGATGGTTGGCACTCTCGCTAAGAGAGTGCCAACGAACGCACGTAGCCGGCGACCGCCAGCATGAGCACGACCAGGATCGCGTACGTCACGCGGTCGGAGCTGGCCTCAGCGATCGCCGCCCCCGCCGCCGGCCCGATCAGGAAGCCCAGGCCCCATGCCAGGTTCAGGATCCCGAAAACGCTGGAGTGGGCGACGCCCGCGTCGTCGGCGCCGGCCGCGCAGAGGGGGAACGCGACGGCGTACTGCCCGGCGATCGGCGGCGTCGAGGCGAGGAAGACCGCGATGACGACCACCGCCGCCGTGAATACGACCGGGATCGCGACGAGGGCCGCCGTGGCGAGCATCGCGACGACCGCAATCCGAATGCCGCCGATGCGGTCGAACAGACGGCCGACGCCGTAGTTACATCCAGTCGCAAGGACGCCCGCCGCCGTGAGGACGCCCGTGATCGCGATCGCCGAGTACCCGGCCTGGCCCATGCGCAGGGGCACCAGGGTGTCGAGCGTCCCCGAGACCGTGGCCACGAGCGTCATCACGACGAGCGCCGCCAGCACCATACGGCTCCCCCCAAGGGTGCGGGCGAGCGCGCGCACCGGCACCGCCTCGGGCGCACGCGGCGCCGGTGGAGCCGCGAGGCAGGCCGCGGTGAGCAGGGCCGCCGCCGCCCCGAGGATCACGAACGGCACCTTGACGCCGTACGCCGAGCCGAGCGTCCCGCCGACCACGGGGCCGACGAGCGTGCCGATGCTCGCGAACGACATCGCCGTCCCGAGCACCCGCCCGCGCTCCCCGGCGGGGCTGGCCTCCGACAGCCACGCCATCCCCGCGGTCCACGAGACGGCGGACGAGAGCCCCTGCCCGACCCGCACGCCGAAGAGCCCCGCGAAGCTCGAGACCTCTGCCAGGGCAAGCGTCGCGACGGACAGGAGCGCGACGCCGAAGATCGTGAGCCGGCGCGCCCCGATGCGGGCGCTCCAGTGCCCGACGACCGGCGAGGCGAGCAACACGGCCCCGGAGTAGGCCCCGACCGCGAGGCCGGCCTGGGTCTTCGACATGTCCAGCTCGCGCGCGTACTGCGGCAGGAGCGGCACGATCGCGAACATGAGGAGCGCGTCGAGGAAGACAACCCAGTAGATGACGCGCGGGCGCCGCACAGTCGTGCGACAGTAGCGCAGCGATGTCGCACGAGATCTTGGCAGGCGGCGAGCGGCCGATATGATGCCGACGCCGGTGAACGCCCTCAACTTCTACTCCCCCGTCGTGGCGGACCAGCTCCGCCACCGGCGCAAGACGGCGACCATCCGGCTCGGCGACAAGTCCAGCAAGTACCGCAAGGGCCAGGTCGTGATGGTGCTCGTCGGGCAGCGGTACGGCATCCGCGAGAAGGTGTTCGACGCGGTGATCGACAAGGTCGAGGTGAAGCCGCTCCGGGAGGTCTCGCCGCGCGAGATCCAGCACGACAACCCCGAGATGCGCCACATCGACGAGTTCACGCACTTCCTCGGGCAGCTCTACAACCGTGATGTCAGCGAGGACGACAACGTCACGGTGATCCACTTCTCCGAGATCCGCGCCTAACCCCGTCTCACATCCGGCGCCGCGCGGCCGAACAATTCCCGTACAGGTGCGGGGACCTCGATCCCCCCGGACGGGGGTGGCCAAGACCCCCTCCGCGCGCCGATTCTGAGAAGACTATTTCTCGTTTCTCCCCGCGCGCTCCGCTGCGCCTCATGAAGGGCTTCTGACCATGCTCCACTCTCTTCGGCACGCCGTAGGCAGCCGCCGGCTCCGCCGGCCGACGCTGCTTGTCGCGTGCCTCGGGGCGCTGGCAATCCTGGCCGGCCCCGCCACAGCATCCAGCTACACGATCCTCACGAACGGGACGCCTCTCCAGGTGACGACGACCACCGGCGGCGAGAATGCGAACCTCACGTTCGCGGGCACCGCCGGAAACCGGATCAGCATCCGGATCTACGGCGTCACCATGAGCCCCAAGCCCAACACGGGCATCAAGGTCTCGATTCAGAAGCCGGACGGCTCGACCCTCGTGTCGCCGTTCGATGTCGGGTCGGCGGGCACGTTCATCGAGCCCGTGTCGACGCCCGTCACCGGGAACTACAAGCTCGTCCTCGACGGTCAGAGCACCTACAAGGGCAAGGCCACCGTCGCGATCTGGACCGTTGCGAACGACGCGACCGGCACCACGACGCCCGGCGGCGCAGCCGTGCCGCTCTCGATGCCCACGCCGGGCACGAACGGCAGCGTCTCGTTCTCGGCGACGGCGGGGCAGCGCGTCTCGCTCAAGCTCTCGCCGGTCACGATCAACGGCAACGCGATCAACTCGGCGCGGGTCTCGGTGCTGAAGCCCGACGCGTCCGTGCTCGTCGCGAACTCGAACTTCGGGAGCTCGGGGGCGTTTCTCGAGCCCTTCACAATCCCGGCCAACGGCAACTACACGGTCAAGATCGACCCGCGCCAGTGGAACTACGGCTCGGCGACAGTGACGCTCTACGCCGTCGCCGCCGACCAGGCCGGCACGATCACCGCGGGCACGCCGCTCGCGCTGACGTTCGCCGCCGGCAACCCCGGCCAGAACGCCACCGAGACCTTCTCGGGCACCGCCGGGCAGAAGGTCAGCCTCAACCTGACCGCCAACACGATCGGGGCGAACACGATCAGTGGCACCAAGGTGTCGATCGTGACCGGCAGCACCACCGTGGTGGCCGCCACCGACGTCGGCACCAACGGCAAGTTCATCGAGCCGGTGACCCTTCCGTCCACGGCGACCTACACGGTCAAGGTCGACCCGCAGGGCGCGAACACCGGCGGCATCACGCTTGGCCTCGCGAACTTCGCAGGCGACACGTCCGGCACGATCACCGCCAACGGGTCGGCCACCGTCGTCACCTCGACGGCGCCCGGCCAGAACGGGACGCTGACCTTCACGGGCTCCGTGAACCAGCGAATCGCCCTCAACCTGGCGAGCAACTTCGGCACGGGGTTCTCCGGCGCCAAGGTGTCGGTGAAGTCGCCCACCGGAACGTCGGTCGTTGCCCCAACGGTCGTAGGCACGAACGGCGCGTTCGTCGAGCCGGTCACCCTGACGGCCGCCGGCACGTACACGGTCAAGGTCGACCCTGACGGCGCCAACACCGGCAACGTGACGCTCAACCTCTACACGGTGCCGAACGACGTCTCCGTCGGCGATCACCGCCGGCGGTGCCGGCGTTGCGGTGGCCAACACCGTGCCGGGCCAGAACATGAAGCTCACGTTCACGGCCGGCGCGAGCCAGAAGGTCAGCATCAAGATGACCAACGTCTCGATCGGTTCGAACGCCGGTCGTCGGGCACGAACGGTCAGCCTGATGAAGGGCTCGACGACGGTCGGGTTCCGACGGCCGCCGTGGGCACGAACGGCGGCTACATCGATACGTCGCGCCGTCCTGACCTCGGGCGCGACGTACACGATCAAGATCGACCCGCAGCGCGTGAACACCGGCTCGATGACCGTGAACCTGTACACGGTCCCGGCCGACGCCACCGGCACGATCCTGACCAACGGCAGCGCCACCGTCGTGACCAACACGGTGCCCGGCCAGAACATCCTGTACTCGTTCACCGGCACGCTGAACCAGCGGATCAGCCTCGACCTGTCGAGCGTCTCGATCGGCTCGTCGCCGGGCGGCGGCACGCTCGTCACGATCCTGAAGCCCGACGGCACGACCTTCTACGGGCCGTTCTCGCTCGGGACTGACGGCAACTTCATGGACACCAAGGTGCTTCCGGTCGCCGGCACGTACAAGATCAAGCTCGACCCGATCGGTGCCAACACCGGCAGCGCCACGCTGAAGCTGTACACGGTGCCCGCCGACATCTCGACGACGATCACCAAGAACGGTGCGACGGTCACGCCGACCACGACCGTGCCGGGGCAGAACGCCACCGTCACGTTCACCGGCGTCGCGACCGACCCGCCGTACACGCTGTCCCTCGGGCCGGCCATCGCCACGCCCGTGCAGATCACCATCACCGGCCCGACCGGCCAGGTGGTCGTGGACACGTTCGGCACCCCGATCCAGAACTCGTCCTTCCCGACGGACGGATCGACTGCACCGTTCCAGATCCCGACGAACGGGACCTACACGATCAAGATCGACTACGTCGGGAACGGTGTCGGGGCCACCCCGATGTCACTGATCGGCTAGCAACACACGTCGAGGGCCGGGCTCGCACACCGCGAGCCCGGCCCCGATGTGACCTACCTCATTCGGGTGATCACACGGGGCGACTCTCGACCGCATAGTGAGACGAACATACCGCAAGATCGGTATTTCGTCTCACATCTAGGTCCAGGAGTCCTCCCATCGCCCGCTTCACACGTCGCGTGCGCCCTCTGCGCGCCGCAGCAGCAACCCTCCTCGTCGCCCTCGTCGCGTTCACCGGTTCCGGCTATGCCGCGCTCGCCGCGCCCAACCTGACCGGACCCGCCGACGGCTCGACCAGCCAGTCGCCGTCGGTCTTCACCTGGCAGCCCGTCTCCGGAGCGGATCACTACGTGTTCCAGCTCGGCGGCGCGTCCGGGTTCAACCCGTTCCAGTACGCCGTCGACACGAAGAACACCCGGGTCGCGCTCCTGAGCGCGCTTCAGAGCGGGGACTACACCTGGCGGGTCGCCGCCGTCTCGTCGACCGGCGCCCAGGGCGCGTGGTCGACGGTGCGCGGCTTCACCATCGACTGGTCCGACACGGCTGCGCCACAGTCACCGACAGACGGGGCGAGCATCGTCTACCCGCAGCCGCTCCTCCTGAACTGGGCGACCGTGCCCGGGGCGCAGGAGTACCGCCTGACCGTCTCGACGGCAGCGGACCTGTCGACACCGGTCGGTGACACACCGATCACAACGGCCGCCAGCGCGTATGCGCTCACGGACCGGTTGCCGGACGGCACCTACTACTGGGGCGTGACGCCCATCGACGCGCAGAACCATGACGGCACGCCGTCCGACGTCTACTCGTTCACGTACTCCTGGCCGAACGACACGACGCTCTCGCTCAACGATCTCGACTCGCGTACCGAGGTGTTCGACCCGCAGTTCTCGTGGACCGCGATCCCCGGAGCCGCCTACTACAAGGTCGACGTGAACAACGACCCGAACTTCCCGAGCGGCTCGAACGTGTGCTGCTCGGGCAAGACCGTCGCCACGTCGCTCACGCCCGTGACGCTCCTGCCGGCGGCACAGCAGTACTACTGGCGCGTGACGCCGTATGACTCGACGGGCGTCAACGCCGGCACTCCGACCGTGTACTCAGACGTGAACGGCGACCCGCAGACGTTCACGATCACGTACGACGGCGGCCTCGCCGCCGTCGCGAACCTCAGCATGCGCGATTCGGCAAACGGCGTGCTCGACTGGCCCGGCGACGCGACGGGCGTCTCGACCGACACGCCCATCGTCTCGTGGGACCCGGTGCCGGGGGCAGCCTCATACGAGGTGCAGATCTCGCCGTACAGCGCCGGGATCTGCGACTGGGCGACGAAGCCGTGGGACGTGCACACCGCGTCGACGTCGTGGACTCCGCTGGGAAGCGGCCACGCGATCGCCGACCCGTGGCCCAACCCGCGCTCGCTGGCAACCGACCTGAGCGCGCTCGTCGTCGGGAAGGCCTACTGCGTCCGCGTCAGGGCCGAGCGCAACCAGGACACGGCGAACCACCTGGTCGTCGGATCGTGGACGGACATCGGCGACGACGTCCACCCGTCGTTCACGTTCACCCAGTTCCCGGCCGGGAACGCGTGCAACGCCTGCTCGGCCGGATACCTGGGCTCGGCGGACTACGACCTGCCGGTGACCGGAACCGTGTCGCCGGGCATGCAGCTCTTCACGTGGGAGCCGATCTCCGGCTACCAGAGCTACTACGTCGTCGTCGCGACCGACAACCTGTTCCAGAACGTGGTCGACTACGCGTGGACGCAGGTGCCGGCGTATGCGCCACGGGCGGGCCTGAGCGGGTTCACCGACTACAGCGACGCGACCTACTACTGGGCGGTGCTTCCGGCGACCGGGTTCACCGGGACGGGCGTCTCGGCCCGCCCCGACCTCGCGCCGACGGAGACGTTCCAGCGCCAGTCCGACGCGCCGACGCTCACCTCGCCGAGCAACGGCGACCAGATCTCCACCTGGCCCGTGTTCCAGTGGACGCCGGTCGACGGCGCCTACGACTACCACCTCCAGGTCGCGACCGACCAGAACTTCTCGAACATCGTCACGGGCGGTGACGTTCGCGTCGACGAGACCTCATACACGCCGGCCTCGACCTACCCGGCCGGCCAGGTGCTCTACTGGCGCGTCCAGGCCGAGGCCAAGGGCAGCCTGACCGCCGTCGGCCTCAAGTGGTCGGACAAGGGGACGTTCACCAAGACGCTCCCGGTGGCGAGCTTCACGACGCCGGACGTCTTCAACAATCCGGGCACGTCAGACGGGATCCCGATCTGGCGCTGGAACCCGGTGCCGGGCGCGGTCTCCTACGACATCACGCTGACCTGCCCGTCGGGATCACAGTGCTCGAACGGCGTGGGCTTCGACACGACGGCAGTCGTCGCGACCCACCTCACGGGCACGAAGCCGCTCACCTGGCAGGTGCGGGCCAACTTCCCGACCGTCAACAACGGCAACCCGTCGAGCGCCGTGCACGGGGCGTACACCTCACCCGTGGGATTCCAGAGGACGATCTCGGCGCCTGCCAACCCGGTCACGACCGTCCAGAACCTCACCAACTTCTCGATGAGCTGGGATCCGAAGGCGGCCGCGAAGCAGTACCTGGTCGAGGTCTCGACGAGCCAGGCGGTCAACGCCACGGGCGCATTCAGCTCGACGGTCGAGAAGATCACGACCGACTCCACTGCCGCAGCACCCACCCTCCTCGCGATCGGAGGCACGACGTACCTGAACGGCGGCACGCTCTACTGGCATGTCGCGGCGAAGGACGCGGACGGGAACGTCGGCTCGTACACCTCGGTCCAGACGCTCACGCTGCCGGCCAAGCTGGTCGCGACCTCGTCCAAGCCGTCGATCACGAAGAAGCTGACGACGTCGGTGACGATCACCGTGAAGAGCGCCCAGGGCAGCCTGATCTCGAACGCGTCGGTGAAGGTGTCCGGTGCCGGGGTCGCCGTCAAGACCCAGAAGACGGGCGCGCACGGCACGACCGTCTTCAAGCTGAAGCCGACGAAGAAGGGCACGATCACCGTCACGGCGACCAAGTCCGGCGCTCAGACGGCGACGACCACCATCACGGTCTCGTGATCTCCGGCTCGGCGCCCGCCGGGACCGTGCTTCGTCCCGGCGGGCGCCAGCCGTCCCTCCGCAGCCTCCACAAGATGCGAGCGCCCTCGCGGGCGATCGCGGGCGACATCTTCGACGCGCCGTGCAGGCGCTCGACGAAGACGAACGGGACCTCCTCGATCTCGACGCCCGCGATGTGGGCGCGGCGGGTCGACTCGACCTGGAAGATGTAGCCGTTCGAGACCGTCGTCGAGACGTCGATCAGGCGCAGCGCGTCTGCCGTCCAGAGCTTGAAGCCGCCGGTCAGGTCGGGGTATGGCAGGCCGAGGACACGCATTGCGGTGACACACCCGACTCGCGAGATGACGCGCCGGGCGAGCGACCAGCCCCGCGTGCCGCCGCCGGCGACGTACCGGGACCCGAGCACGAGGCCGGCGCCGCGGTCGACGGCCGCCTGCATCGCCGAGAGCGTGCTCGGCGGGTGCGAGAGGTCGCAGTCCATCTGGCCGATAACGTCGTAGCCGCGCTCGAGCGCCCACGCGAACCCGCTCCTGTAGGCGGCGCCGAGGCCGCCCTTGTGCGGCCGGTGGAGCACGTGCATCCAGGGCCGTTCCTGCGCCAGCTCGTCCGCCAGCTCGCCGGTCCCGTCGGGCGAGCTGTCGTCGACGATGAGGCACTCGCCCCCCGTGCGCGCGAACTCGGCGAGGAACAACGGGAGCATCTCGCGCTCGTTGTAGGTCGGCACGACGACGATCGCGCTGGGCACGGCGGGAACCCTATCCCGGCCGGTTCGATCTCAAGCGCGTGTCGCCGGGTGCCGATCCTGTAGCCGTGCACGAGCCTGCCGCCACACCGCTCGAGCTCGGCCTCCGGGTCGAGGCGCTCGCCGTCGAGACGGAGCCGTCTGGGCCGCCCGACCGCTCGCCGGCCCCGCCGGCAGGGCACCAGCTCGCCTGGGCGCTCGCGACGGCCGCCCTCGTGTTCACCGCCGTCGCCACGTCGTGGGGGCGCATCTTCTATTCGGACACGTGGATCTCGCTCACCGCCGGCAGGCAGATCGCGGCGCACGGGCTCCCGCACGTCGACCCGCTGTCGGTCGCCGGCCTGGGCCGGCCCTGGATCGACCAGCAGTGGCTCGCCCACCTGGCCTTCTACGAGCTCTGGCGCGCAGGCGGGAACGCGGCCGTCGGCGCCGCGAGCGCGATTGCGTTTGCGCTCGCCTTCGGCCTCCTCGCGGCTCTCCTCGTGCGGCGGGACGCGGCGCCGATCGCGGTGGTCGTCGCGCTCGGCGCCGCCCTGGTTCAGTGCCTGCTCTTCGCGGAGGCCCGCGCGCAGAGCTTCGCCTACCCCCTCTTCGTCGTGCTCGTCTGGATCCTCCTGGGGGAGTCCGAGCGACGGGTCGGCCCGCGCACGGCGCTCGTGCTTCCCGTGCTCGTCGTCTGGGCAAACGTGCACGGCTCGGTGCTGCTCGGCATCGCCGTCTGCGTGGCGTGCCTCAGCCCGCCGGGCGGCGGCCAGCATCCGCGTGCGCGCCTGGCGTCTTGCCGCCGCGGACATCCTGATGTCGGCCCTCGCCGCCGGCACGCTCCTCGTGACGCCCTACGGCTGGTCGATGCCCGCCTACTACGCGAGGGTGCTCGGCGACCCCGCGCTCAAGACCATCGCGGAGTGGCAGCCCGCGTCGTTCGCCCCGCTCCAGCTGCCGTTCGTCGCGCTCCTGGCCGGGACGCTCGGGACGGTCTGCTTCGCATGGGGGCGCGGCCATCGGATCCCCGTGGACGTGCTCGTGATCGGAGCGCTGCTCGGCGTGCTCGCGACGCACGCGGTGCGCTACCAGACCTGGTTCGCGCTGGGCGTCGCGCCGCTACTGGCGCTTGCCATCACGCGGGTTCGGCCCAGCCGCGACGCGCAGCGGCGGCCCCCGAAGCCGATCCTGATGGCTGCCGGAGGGCTGCTCGCGGCAGCCGTCGTCGGCTCGGCCGCCTTCCTCGCCGTCACGCCGGCGCACACGTTCGACCGGTTCGTGTCGCAGCCCGCCGTCGAGGCATCGGCGGGCTACGCCGCGGCGCACCCCGATGCCCGCATCCTGGCCGACGACGTGACCGGCTCCGCGCTCCTCTGGCAGCACCCCGACCTCGCCGGGCGCGTCGGCTTCGATGCCCGCACCGAGATCTACCGGCCATCGGACTTCCTGCGGTTCGCGCGATTCCTGACCGTCTCGGGTGCGTCGTGGACGGCCGCGGCGCGCGGCTACCAGGAGCTGGCCGTCACATGCTCACTTCACCCGAACCTGTGCGCGGCGGTCCCGCGGCTCGACGGGTGGCGCGTCATCTCCCGCGCCGGCGGCGGCCTGGTCGCCGTCCGCCGCTGAGCGTGACCTCCCCGTTTTGAGGATCTTCGGCCGGGGCACTACACCCGGCGAGCCGGCGCGCCGATGAGTGAACGGTGGCCGCCGACGATCGCCCGCATGCCTTGATCCACGAGACCGACGCCAAACCGGCCCTGCTGACGCGGGTCATCCCCGTCCCCGCCGAGCCGGCCGGCCGCGGTGGCGACGTGCGCCGGGCCGTCGCGAGCCTCGGGTCGACGTTCACCCGCTACTGCGTTGTCGGCGGCTCGGGGTATGTCGTGAACGCCGCGATCTTCTGGGCCGCCGCCCGGGTGCTGCCCTACCCCGTCGCGTTCGCACTGGCGTTCGCGGTCGCGGCGACGAGCAACTTCCTGCTGAACCGGCGCTGGACGTTCGCTGGCACGAGGCACCGGCGCGCGTCGACGCAGTTCGGCCGGTTCCTGACGGTCAGCATCGCCGCGCTCGCGTCCGACCTCGCCGTGCTGTCGCTGCTCGTCGAGACCGCCGTTCTGCCGCAGTTCCTCTCGGCGCTGGTCGCCATCGGGTTCACGACCCCGGTCAGCTTCGGCGCGAACCGGCTCTGGACGTTCTCGCACCGCTGACGGGCGTTAGCTGTGGTGGAACCAGGGCGGTTGCGCGAACGCGTCGCGGAGCGCCCGGCGGCCGTTGTGCGTCACGGACGGGCCGTGCGTGACGAGGACGCGCTCGATGTCGAGCAGGGCCAGCGGCTCGAGCGTGGGGAGAAACCGCTCGGCGTACCAGCGCTCCCGGCGCGCACCGCCGTCGGTCTGCTCCCACACGCGCAGGCCGTCCGCCGTCCCCACAACGGCGTCGCCGAACACCAGCGCGCGCTGCGAGGCGATGCGGAGCGGCATCTCGTGGCGGCGAGGCTTTCCGATCGTGTAGGCGCTGACACCGCCCGGGCCGCTGTCCGGCCGGAGCTCGCAGAACACGGAGGCATCCTCGAGCCGCTTGGCGCACGCCGGATGACCCCACACGCGCGCGCCGCCGTAACGGGCTGAGGCGGCGCTCGACGAGCGGACGTGGTACGGGATCGTGATCAGGATCTCGACGACGCCCGAAACGACGCCGTCGAGCTCGTCCCACAGGTCGTCGGGGACGAGCGGGTCGACGAGAAGCGTCCGTGCCGGCTCGGCGACGGCGAAGCTCACCACCTCGGCGCCCCACTTGCCGGGGTGCCACTCGGGGTGCCGGGCGCGCCACGCCCATAGTCCGTCGTCGAGCCGCTCGATCACGGGCGTCACCCTACCCGGGGTGACTCTCGGCTACGCCTCGTCGTCCCAGACGGCCATCGCGACCGGGACCGTTCCCGGGCGGCGCGGCTCCTCGCGGACGGCGCGGCGGGCGCTCCGCAGCGCCGAGCCGGCCCGCTCGATCAGCTCGTCGAACGTCTCGGCGTGGGCCGGGCACGCGGCGATGCCCACGGCGGCCTGCGGCTTCGAGCCGTCCTCGGTGCGGGCCCGGGCGATCGCGCGCAGGACGCGCTCCGACGCGACCGACGCCGAGCGGCTGTCGGTCTCGGGCATGATCACGCCGAACTCGGTCGAGCCGACCCGGCAGGCCACGTCGATCGAGCGGACGCTGCCGCCGATCGCCTGGCCGAGGCTCCGCATCGCCTGCTCCACCTCGCTCGGCGTGACGTCGTCGACCGACGCGAGGGCGAGGGCGACCGGGCGCTCGTAGGTGCGGGCCCGCTCGATCTCGCGCGTGAGCGTCTCGACGAAGTGCCTGCTGTTCCAGAGGCCGGTGTCGTCGTCGCGGCGCTCGAGCATCGCAGTTTCGCCGCGCAGGCGCTCGAGCTCGCCGATCAAGCGGCCGGAGCGGATCCGCTCGCGCACGGCGACGCCGACGGCCGCGATGAGCGTGCCGCACACAAACCCGAGCAGAGGAAGGAAGACGTCAGAGCTCAACGGCGGTACTCTCGTTATCCCGCCGACTGCGCCTCGGCGTCAACCCGTCGGTGCCGCTCCGGCTTTCGCCGGATGTCCCCGCCGAAGGCCTGCGGGCCCCGCAGCTCGGCCCCACAGCCGCGGCATGTGAGCGCCATCAGCGAGGCGATCGACTCGCCGCAGCGTGGGCAGGCCGTGATGACGGCGCCCCCGCAGTCCGGGCACTCCGCGGGCACCGACGCGGCGCCCCCTGCCATGAACCGGCGGCCCCATCCGCAGCGCAGGCAGAAGCCGCAGCAGTCGCCCAGCTCGCGGCTGCGATCGTAGGAGGACACACCTGGATTCTCGCATACGACCGGAGGCTGGGCAGAGGTCCGCGCGCCCGCCAATCAGTAGGATCGCGGGCATGGCCGTGACGTTGCACGCCGAAGACCCGGATGCCCTCCCGGCATATGCGGTCGCGGGCGACGAGGCGCGGCGGCTCGCCGGAGCGAAGCCGTGGCCGGCCCGCGTCGACCGCGACTGGGCGTTCGGCGGTTCGACCGGGGCCGGCGCGACCGTGTGCGTCGTCGACAGCGGCGTCGACGCGGAGCACCCGCTCGTGCGAGGGGTGCACACGGCCGTCGCCGTTCATATCAGCGACGACGAGACGCTGATCGAGTCCGACGAGACCGGCGACGTCTGCGGTCATGGCACGGCGTGCGCCGGGATCATCCGCTCGCTCGCGCCCGAGTGCGAGCTCGTCAGCGTCCGCGTTCTCGGCGAGGGGTTCGTGGGCAGCGGCCCAGCGCTGATCGAGGGCCTGCGCTGGGCGGTCGAGCAGGGCTTCGACGTGATCAACATGAGCCTCTCGACGACGAAGGAGCGGTTCGTCGCCGAGCTGCACGCGCTCACCGACGCCGCGTACTTCCGGCGCAGCCTGATCGTCGCCTCGGCGCACAACATGCCGGTGCGCAGCTACCCGTGGCGGTTCGCGTCGGTCGTCTCGGTCGCGAGCCACGACCTGGACGACCCGCTCGCATACGTGCGCAACCCCGAACCGCCGGTCGAGTTCTACGCCCGCGGAGTCGACGTCGACGTTGCCTGGTCGGACGGCTCGACGCTCCGCTCGAGCGGCAACAGCTTCGCCACGCCGCACATCTCCGGCATCTGCGCCCTGATCCGGGCGAAGCATCCCGAGCTGACGCCGCCGGAGGTGAAGACGCTGCTCGGGCTCACGGCCACGAACGCGGAGGTGGACGGATGAACGCGGATCGTGCCGCCGTCGCGGCCGGGCTCCTTCCCGGACGACGAGCTGCACCGCGCACTGCTGCGATCGATCGTCGAGGTCGCCCGCGCCATCTTCCGCGCCCGGGCGGCCGTCGTGTTCCTGCTCGACGGCGAAGCCGACGAGCTCGTGTTCGAGGCCGTGAGCGGCGAGGGCGAGGAGTCACTCGTAGGGCGGCGGTTCCCGTCCAGCACCGGCATCGCCGGCTGGGTGCTCGTGCACCGGCCAGCCGCTCGTGCTCGACGACGTCTCGGCCGATCCCCGCTTCGCCGCGCAGGCGGCCCAGTCGACCGGGTACGTCCCCAAGGCGATCATGGCCGTCCCGCTGCTGTCCGGCGAGCGGACGCTCGGCGTGCTCGAGGTGCTCGACCGACCGTCCGGGGAGCGGTTCACGATGGATGAGGCGGATCTCCTCGGGATGTTCGCGACCCAAGCCGCCGTCGCGCTCGACCTGCTTCAACGCTCTCGATCCGCACGGAGTGTTCTTGACGACGAGGCAGGAGATGGGACGGCCTTGACCCGGCTTGCCACTGCGCTCGAGTCGACGGACCCGGACGGCCGTGAGGCGGCGCTCACGCTTGTTCAGGCGGTGGAGCGAATCCTCTCTCGCCGCGGTTGACCGGCCCGGGGCGACGGTCGCCGCCCCGGGCCGCTGCCGCTACGTGCGACTCGGGCGAACGTGCGCCTCGACGTCCGGCTCATCGTCCTTCTTGTCCTCGGGCGCCTTCAGGCCCTCGTCCACGGCGCGCTTGGCCGCGTGAGCCTCGACGTCCGCATCGTCGGATCGCTTGGCAGCGCGATCCTTCTCGTCCGGTCCCATAGGAGCTCCTCCTTGTAGGGATAGGGATACCCACCAGACGGTGACCACCGCCCGGATCTTCCCACAATCCTCCGAAATTGGGAAGATTCCGCCATGGGCTCATACCTGCGACCGATCGCAGTGGTGTTCACCAACCCGCAGCTTCGGCGCCTACAGCTTGCTTGGGCGACTTCGATGCTGGGCACGTGCGCCTACCTGATCGCGCTCGCCGTCGTCGCGTTCAGATCGGGCGGCGCCACGGCGGTCGGCCTCATCATGCTCGTCCGGATGGTCGCGGCCGCGGTTGCGTCTCCCCCGCTCTCCGCACTCGCGGACCGCTACCCGCGACGTAGCGTGATGGCGATCAGCGACCTCATCCGCGCGGTGCTGACCGCCGCGATCGCCCTGCTCGTCGAGACCCAGGCGCCGATTATCGCGGTGTATGCGCTGACCGTTGGCATTTCGATCGTCGGGACGCCTTTCCGGCCGGCGCAAGCGGCTCTGACGCCGAAGCTCGCCGCGACGCCCGTCGAGCTGACTGCGTCCAACGCGGTCGCAGGCACGCTCGAGAGCGCCAGCATTTTCCTCGGGCCGGGCATCGGCGGGATCATCCTGGCGGTGAGCGGGACAGCCGGCGTGTTCGTCGTCTGCGTGGCAGCGTTTCTCTGGTCCGCGTCTCTCGTGTGGTCGATCAACGAGCCGCCGGACGAACCGGCGGACGAGGACGCCGCGGACGCCGAGACCCCGAGCGGGATGCTGGCCGGCTTCGAGACGCTCGCGGCGACGCCCGCGCTGCTCGCGGTCACCGTCACATACGCCGCCCAGGCGATGGTCGCCGGCGCCCTCACCGTGTTCACGGTCGTGCTCGCCATCGACGTCCTTCATCTCGGCAACGCAGGTGTCGGGTATCTCGACTGCGCCTTCGGCGTCGGAGGCGTCCTGGGCGGAGTCGCAGCGGTCGGCCTGGCGGGTGCCCGCAGGCTGGCAGCCGCATTCGCCGCGGGTGTCCTCGCATGGGGCGTCGGGGTCGCCCTGCTCGGCGCCACCACCAGCACCGCCGTCGCGCTGGTGCTCCTGGCCGGCGTCGGCATCGGCAACACGGTCGTCGACGTCGCTGCGGTGACGCTGCTTCAGCGGTCGGCTGCCGACGCCGTCCTCGGCCGGGTCTTCGGCGTGCTCGAGAGCGTCCTCATGGCATCGATCGGAGTCGGCTCGGTGCTCGCACCGCTCGCCATCCACCTGCTCGGCGTGCGTGCGGCGCTCGTTGCGACCGGATTGGTCCTTCCCGTCGTCGTGGTCGTGGCCGGCCGTGCGCTCGTGGCCCTCGACGCCCCCGACCCCGCCGTGGTCGACCGCACGCAGCTCATGCGGCGGCACCCGATCTTCGCGCCGCTCTCCGACGGCACGCTGGAACAGCTGGCGCGCCGTCTGGAGCCGGTCGAGGTCGGCGCCTCCACCGAGGTGATCCGTCAGGGCGACCCGGGGGATCGCGTCTACATCGTGGCATCGGGGGAGCTGGCCGTGGACGTGGACGGGCGGCCCGGCGCGGACCTCGGCCCGGGCGAGGTCTTCGGCGAGATCGCGCTCATGCGCGACGTGCCTCGGACGGCGAGCGTCCGCGCGGTGACGGACTCCAGTCTCTTCACGCTGGGGCGCGACGACTTCCTGGCGGCGGTCACGGGCCACGCGACGAGCGCCGCCGAGGCCGACATCGTGGTCTCGACACGGCTGGCGGCGCTGCGGCCCGGCGTCGTGAAGGCGTAGGCGGGCATTCTGGGCGAGCTCGTTAGAGGTCGAGCCCCATCACCGAGAGCGTGCGCCCCCATTCGCTTGTCGTCTCGCGAAGGCGGCGCCCGCCCATCTTCTCGTAGAAGCCCGCCGCGTTCGGCTCGGCCTCCCACTCGAGCAGGCGCGCCCCGAGCGCACGGGCGCGCTGGGCGGCGAACTCGAACAGGGCCGATCCCAGCTCGCGCCCGATCCACTCCGGCTCGATCCACAGATGCTCGAGCACGCAGGTGCCGTCGAGGGGCGGGACGACCTCGCACCAGCCGACGACCCGGGCCTCCGCCTCGACGACATAGAGCTCGTCCGCCGTGAGCCGCTCCTCCGAGAAGTCCAGCGTCTCGACCCAGCCGCGGACACGGGCCGCGTCGTAGCCCCAATAGGCCTTGGACGCGGCGGTCAGGCGTTGCAGGCGCGCGCCGTCGCCGGGACGGGCGTGGCGGATGCTCGACATCGTGCACATCGTGCCACCGCGGTCCACCCAGTCGGGTGGAGACATCGACAGCACCCACGGGTACACTGCTGGGAAGGATGGCGATCGCCCGCGAAGCCACGCCGGTTTCCTCGGCTGCGGACATCAAGGATGCGGACCTCGACCGGGAGGATCTCCTCCAGATCTACCGCAACATGCTCGTGACCCGAGGGGTCGAGGAGCGCGGCCACATCCTCTACCGCCAGGGAAAGATCCCGGGCAGCTTCTACACCGGACGCGGCAACGAGGGCGCGGCGGTGGGCGTCGCGACGGCGATGCGAGCCGACGACGTGGGCACGCCGATCCAGCGCGACATGGGCGTCCACGTGACCCGGGGAACCGAGCCGTGGCGGATCTTCGCCCAGTACATGGGCCGCCGCGACGGGCTCGCGATGGGCAAGGACGGGAACGTCCACATGGCCGACATCCGGCTCGGCCTGATCGCGATGGTGAGCCACCTGCCCGCGCTGATGCCCGTCGCCGTCGGCTGTGCGCTCGCCTTCAAGATCCGCCGTGAGCCGCGCGTGGCCGTCGGATGGAGCGGCGACGGCGCGATGGCCCGCGGCGACGCGCACGAGGCGATGAACCTGGCCGGCGTCCACCGGCTCCCCATCGTCTTCATCTGCGACAACAACCAGTACGCCTACTCGACCCCGAACCGGCTCGAGTTCGGCGTCGACCACCTCGCCGACCGGGCGGCCGCGTACGGCTTCGAAGGGGTCGTCGTCGACGGCACCGACGTCCTCACGGTCTACCGCGAGGCGCACCGCGCGATCGAGAAGGCGCGCGAGGGCGGCGGGCCAACGCTGCTCGAGCTCGTGACCCTGCGCATGGAGGGGCACGCCGTCCACGACGACGCGTTCTACGTTCCGCGGGAGCTGCTCGAGGCGTACACCCGCAAGGATCCGATCGAGCGCTACCGGCGCTGGCTCAAGGAGCAGGCGATCCTCGACGAGGAGTCCGACGACGCCATCACGGTCGAGGTGAAGAAGCTCCTGAACGACGCGATGAAGCGGGCCGAGGACAGCCCTCTACCCGCTGCCTCCGAGCTCGAGGTCGGCGTGTACGCCGATCCCGAGGAGCTCGACACCCCCCATCACAAGTAGCGAGGACATGGCGACCAAGACCTATCTCCAGGCGATCTCCGACGGCCTCCGCGAGGAGATGCGGCGCGACTCGCGCGTGTTTCTGATCGGCGAGGACATCGGCGTCTACGGCGGGGCGTTCAAGGTGACGCAGGGCTTCCTTCAGGAGTTCGGCGAGGACCGGGTGATCGACTCGCCGCTCTCCGAGACGGCCATCGTCGGCTCGTGCACCGGCGCCGCTCTCATGGGCATGCGGCCGGTCTGCGAGATGCAGTTCTCGGACTTCGTCTCGTGCGCGTTCGACCACCTCGTCACGGTCGCCGCCAAGCAGCACTACCGGGTCGGCACGCCGGTGCCGATCGTTGTCCGGCTGCCGTCGGGCGGCGGATTCTCGGGCGGGCCCTTCCACTCCCAGAACCCGGAGGGCTACTTCGCGCACTGCCCGGGCCTGAAGCTCGTCTGCCCGGCGACGCCCGCCGACGCGAAGGGACTCCTGATCCAGGCGATCCGGGACCCCAACCCCGTCCTCTACTTCGAGCACAAGCACCTCTACCGGCGGATCAAGGGCGACGTGCCCGAGGGCGAGCACACCGTCGAGTTCGGGAAGGCGCGCATCCATCGCGAGGGCAGCGACCTCTCGATCATCACCTACGGCGCGATGGTCTACACCGCCGAGGAGGCGGCCACGGCCGTCGCCGAGCGCGACGGGACGTCGGTCGAGATCGTCGACCTGCGCACGATCACGCCGTGGGACAGGCAGGCCGTACTGGACTCCGTGGCGAAGACGTCGAAGGTGATCGTGCTGCACGAGGACACGCACACGTCGGGGTTTGGCGCCGAGGTGGCGGCCACCATCGCGGAGGAGGCCTTCGAGGACCTCGACGCGCCGGTGGCGCGGCTCACCGCCCCGGACACGCCCGTCCCGTTCGCGCCGCCGCTCGAGAAGGCGTTCCTGCCGCAGGTGGAGGACGTCGTGGCGGCGATCGACAGACTGTCAGCGTATTAGGAGGCTCCCACCATGGCCACAGGAACACTCGTCGATGTCGTAATGCCCCAGATGGGCGTGAGCGTGTCCGAGGGCACGATCACCCGCTGGGCGAAGAACGTCGGCGAGACGATCGAGGCCGACGAGACGATCGTCGAGATCTCGACCGACAAGGTCGACACCGAGGTTCCTGCGCCCGCGACCGGTGTCGTGAAGGAGCTCCTCGCCGGGGAAGGCGACACCGTCCCCGTGAACACCCGCATCGCCGTGATCGACACGGGCGGCGGAGGGGATGAAGACGGTGGTGGAGATGGAGCAACTCAGGGGTCAGGCACCTCCGTTGCATCGCCTTCGGCGACGACAACGTCGGAGCCAGACCCCGGGCCTGTGCAGCCCGAGGCGCCACGCGCCGAGACGCCCGCCGCACCACCGGCCGCTGAGTCCCCGTCCAACGGCAACGGCCAAGGCGGAGAGAGCCGCACGTTCGTCTCGCCCGTCGTCGCCCGCATGGTGGCCGAGCACAACCTCGACATCAACGCGATCAGCGGCACGGGCGCAGGCGGCCGCGTGACGAAGAAGGACGTCCAGGCGTTCATCGACTCCGGCGGCCAGGCGGCCGCGCCGGCGCCCTCCGCCGAGGCGGCCGAGGTGCACGACGTGCCGCACTTCGCCCCACCGCCCGAGCCCGAGACGCCCGCACCCGCTCCGGCCGCCGAGCCGAGCCCCGCCGCAGCCGCCCCGGCACCGGCCCAGCCGCAGCCGGCGGCGCCCGCGATCGTCGAGGGCGAGCCCGGCCCGGGCGAGGAGCTCTACCGGTTCAACACCGTCCGCAAGGTCATCGCGCGCCACATGCGCCACTCGCTCGAGACGGCCGCCCAGGTGACGACGGTGATCGAGGTCGACATGACCGGTGTGGTCAACCTGCGCAAGAAGTGGAAGCCGGTCTACGCGGAGCGCCACGGGGTCAACCTCACGTACGTCCCGTTCGTCGCCCGCGCGACGATGGACGCGATCGGCCGCTGGCCGTGGGTGAACTCCGAGGTGCGCGGAGAGACCGCGCTGATCAAGCGCTACGTCAACCTCGGCATGGCAGTCGCGATCGACGACTCCAAGGGCCTCATGGTGCCCGTCATCCAGCACGCGGAGGAGCTGAACCTCGTCGGCCTCTCGCGGGCGGTCATCGACCTCGCCGAGAAGGCTCGCACCAAGACGCTCACGCCCGACGAGATGTCGGGCGGCACGTTCACGATCACGAACCCGGGCGTCTTCGGGGCGCTGATCGGCACGCCGATCATCCCGGAGGGCCAGGTCGCGATCCTCGACGTCGAGGCGATCGTGAAGCGGCCGGTCGTCGTCACCGACCGCCACGGCAACGACGCCATCGCCATCCGCCACATGATGTTCCTCTGCCTCTCCTACGACCACAGGCTCGTGGACGGGGCCTACGCCGCCCAGTTCATGGCCCAGGTGAAGCAGAACCTCGAAGGATGGGACGAGGACGCATACGGGTTGTGACCGGCGCGTACCTCTATGAGCTCGGGGTGACGCCCTACGGCGAGGCGCTGGCGATCATGCAGGAGCTGGCGGCGGCCCGAAACCAGCAGGCGATCCCCGACACGGTGATGCTGCTCGAGCACGAGCCGGTGATCACCCTCGGGTCGCGTGCCGTACGCGCGGAGGAGCTTCCGCTCCCGGCCGAGGAGTACGCGAGCCGCGGCATCGACGTCGTCGAGGTGGGCCGCGGCGGGCGCTCGACCTACCACGGGCCGGGCCAGCTCGTCTGCTATCCGATCCTCGACCTGGGAGCGCGCGGGCGCGACCTGCGCCGCTACGTGCGGGCGCTCGAGGAGACGGTCGTCGCCACGCTCGCCGACCTCGGGGTCGAGGGGCGGACGCTCGAGGAGGCGCACGCGAGCGGGGCCTGGGTCGGCGACAGGAAGATCGCGTCGATCGGCGTGCGCTGCGCGCGCTGGGTGACGAGCCACGGGCTCGCCCTGAACGTCGACCTCGACCTCGGCGTCTACGACCTCTTCGATGCGTGCGGGCTCGGAAACGCCCCGTTCACCTCGATCGCGCGCGAGACCGGCGACGCGGTGACGACCGCCGACGTGCGCGGCCCGCTCGTGCAGCGGCTGTCCGAGGCGCTCGAGCTCGAACTGGAGCCGCTTCCGGCGGCGGAGGGGGCCCGTGCCCTGGTCTGAGCTCCAGCGCTCGCGCCCGCCGTGGATGACCGTCCGGGCCCCGTCGCCCACCGGCCGCCACGCGGAGCTCCGCGGGATCATGCGCGGGGCCGGCCTGCACACGGTCTGCGAGGAGGCCCGCTGCCCGAACATTGGCGAGTGCTGGGGGCGCGGGACGGCGACGTTCCAGATCCTCGGCGACGTCTGCACGCGCGCCTGCCGCTACTGCGCCGTCACGTCCGGGAGGCCAGAGGCCGCGCCGGAGCCGCTCGAGCCGCTCCGGGTCGCCCGGGCCGTCGAGCGCATGGGCCTCGACCACGTGGTGGTGACCTCGGTCGACCGCGACGACCTGCCCGACCGCGGCGCCGCCCACTTCGCGGCGACGATCCGCTCGATCCGCCGAGTCAGCCCGGCCTGCGGCGTCGAGGTGCTCGTCCCGGACTTCCTCGGCTTCCGCGAGGAGGCGCTTCGCATCGTGCTCGAGGCCGCCCCGGACGTCTTCAACCACAACATCGAGACGGCCGAGCACCTCTACCGGCGCGTGCGGCCGAAGGGCGACTACCAGCGGGCCCTCGACCTCCTCGACACGGCCAAGGACGTGTGGGCTGCCCTTCACCCCGGCCGGGCGCCGCTCCTCACGAAGAGCGGCCTCATCGTCGGGATGGGCGAGAGCGACGACGACGTGGTCGGCGTGATGCGCGACCTGCGCGATCACCGGGTCGACGTGGTCACGATCGGGCAGTACCTCCAGCCGACCGAGCGCCACCTTCCGCTCGATCGGTGGGTGACGCCGGCCGAGTTCGCCGACTATCGCCGGGCCGGCGAGGAGATGGGCTTTGCGTCGGTCTTCGCCGGGCCGCTCGTCCGGTCGAGCTACCGGGCCGAGGAGCAGCGGCTCGCCGCGCGCGGCGAGTCTCGGGCCGTCGCACACTGAGCGCGGCCCACGGGCGTACAATCGGCCCCGGTGCGGACGGGGTTTCACATCCTCACGTGGGGCAGCGAGGAGCACCCGCCACTGGTCTGCCTGCACGCGGAGCGCGGACACGCGCGCCGGTTCGAGCGGCTGGCGCGGATGCTCCGCGACCGGATGCGCGTGGTCGCCTACGACCTGCGCGGCCATGGCCGCTCGCCCTGGTCGGGTGACCAGTCGCTCGCGGCCCACGCGGACGACCTCGGCGAGGTGCTGGCGTCATGCGGGATCGAGCAGACGGCGATCCTCGGCGACTCGTTCGGCGCGCGCGTGGCGATCGAGTTTGCGGCCGCGCACGGCGACCGCGTGACGGCGCTCGTCCTTCTCGACCCACCTCTGTACCCGACGTATCCGACGCCCGAGGAGCTGGAGGCGTACCGCCGGTCGGGCGCGTTCACAAGCGTCGACGACGCGATCGAGGGTGTGCGCTCCGACGCCGGCCTTGTGCACACGCCGCGGGCGCTCCTCGAGGAGGAGATGGCCGAGCACCTCGTCGCCGACGAGGACGGGCGGTTCCGGCTCCGGTACAGCCGCGAGGCGACAGCCAGGGCCGCAGACGCCCTCCTCTTCAGCCCGCCGAAGCTGAAGGAGATCGTCTGCCCGACTCTCATCGTGCGGGCGGACGAGTCGACAACGCTCGGCGAGCAGGGCGCGGAGCGGGCGGCAGCCGAGCTCCGCCGCTGCCAGATCGCGGTCGTCCCGGGAAGCCATGCGGTCCTCTGGGACGCCCTGGCCGAGACCGGCGCGCTCGTCCGCGACTTCGTCACCGCGCGGATCCGGGCATGAGCACGCGCCTGCGGCGGCTGAGCGACGAGGAGGTCGCGGCGTACGTCCCGCACCTTCAGGGGATGTACGCGGCGGAGCTTGCCGAGCATCTCTTCCTCGACCCGGAGGCGGCGGCTGCCCGCGCGGAGCGGAGCGCCCGCGACGCGTTCCCGGACGCCGTACCGGCCCCCGGACACTGGCTCTTCGCCGTCGAGGACGGCGAGGGAACGCGCGTCGGCATCCTCTGGCTGGGCGAGCCCTATGACGGCGAGCCGGATGCGCTTTGGGTCTACGACATCGAGATCGACCCCGACCACCGCGGGCGCGGCCTGGGCCGCGACACGATGCTCCTCGCCGAGGCGGAGGCCCGCCGCCTGGGCCGAAACCGAATCAAGCTGAACGTCTTCGCGCGAAACGCCGTCGCCCGCGCCCTCTACCTCTCCCTCGGCTTCGAGGAGATGAGCGTGCAGATGTCGAAAGCGATCGAGTAGCGGCGGTCAACGGACGAGCGCGTAGACGATCGTCCCGAGGAGCACGACGAGCAGCACTGCCAGCGGCACCGTCGACGATCCTGAACGGGTGTCGAAGACCCGCTCGTCCGGCGGAGGCGCCGGGTACATCGGCTCCTCGCCGGAGGCGATCTTGTGGGCGAGCGCCTGGGCGTCGTCGGCCTTGACGAGCGCCGCAACCACCTCGCCGGGCAGGCGTAGCTGCTGCGCGATCTCGTCCTCTGCCGTCCCCTGATCTCGCAGCTCGGCGAACCGCCGGACGGCGTCGTCGTTCATCCCGAAGTCGGTGGCCTCCTGCGCGGCGAAGCGGAGCGCGAGGAAGCGGCTATCGGGGGACGGCGACTGCAATCTCGACCCAGCGCTCGAACATGCGCCGGCCGACGTCGAGCATCCGCTCGCGCGCCGCGTCGAAGTCGGTCATCAGGCGGTCGATGCCGCCGGCACCGAGCACGCGGTCGGCGTACTCGGCGTAGGCCGGCACCTGCGCCCACTCGCGTGCCATCTGCTCGGTCACCTCGACGTGGAACTGCACGCCGTATGCGGTCTGGCCGACCCGGAACGCCTGGTTCGGATAGGCGGGCGAGGAGGCGAGGAGCGTGGCGCCGTCCGGAAGGTCGAACGTGTCGCCATGCCACTGGAGCGTGAGGAACTCGGGCGGGAGGCCGGCGAAGACCGGGTCGGACCGGCCGTCCTCCGTGAGCGTGACCGGGAGGACGCCGACCTCCGGCTGAGTGCCGGAATAGACCCGCGCGCCGAGCGACGCGGCGAGGAGCTGGACGCCGAGGCACGAGCCCCAATACGGCACGCCGGCCTTCACGGCGTCGGCAATGGCCTGCTTCTCGGCCGTGAGCCACGGCAGCTCGGCGTCGTCGTTCACGCTCATCGGGCCGCCCATGGCGACGATCGCGACGTAGTCCTGCCACGAGGGGAGCGGCTCGCCCTCGTCGAGCTCGACGCGGTGGATGTCGGCTCCGGCGGCGATCAGCACGTCCTCGAACGCACCGGGCGGCTCACACGCGATGTGCTGGAGAACGAGGACGTCCATGCCTTGCCGACCCTACTGGTTCCCGCGTGCCATGCCGCGCAGGTCGAGCGCCTCGTCGAGCACCGCCTCCGAGACGCCGTGCTCGCGGGCGACCTCGCGAAGCGAGCGGCCCGACGCGGCCGCGTCCTTCACGATCGCCGTGGCGGCGTCGTAGCCGATGTGCGGGTTGAGCGCCGTCGCGACGGTCAGCGACACCTCGGCGTAGTGCTCGTTCTGCTCCCGGTTGGCCTCGATCCCGCTGACGCAGCGGTCGGCGAAGAGCCTGCTCGCCGACGCCAGGAGCTCGATGGACTGGAGCAGGTTTCGCGCCATCAGCGGGATCTGCACGTTCAGCTCGAAGTTCCCCTGCATCCCGCCGACGGTGATCGCGGTGTCGTTTCCGATCACCTGGGCCGACACCTGGCAGACGACCTCGGGGATCACCGGGTTCACCTTGCCCGGCATGATCGACGATCCCTTCTGGAGCTCGGGGATGACGATCTCGGCCAAGCCCGTGCGAGGGCCCGACCCCATCCAGCGGATGTCGTTTGCGATCTTCGTCAGCGAGACGGCGACGGTCTTGAGCGCGCCTGACGTCTCGACGAGGCCGTCGCGAGCGGCCTGCGCCTCGAACGGGTCGGCCGGCGGCGAGATCGTGAGCCCGGTGTCGGCCATAAGGCGCTCGCGCACCCGAGCGGCGAACTCGGGGTGGGTGTTGAGCCCGGTGCCGGTCGCGGTGCCGCCGAGCGGGATCTGACCGAGGCGGCCGAGCGCCGACTCGACGCGAGCGTGTCCCTCGCGCACCTGCGCCGCGTAGCCGCCGAACTCCTGGCCGAGCGTCACCGGCACGGCGTCCATCAGGTGCGTGCGCCCGGTCTTCACGATGTCGGCGAACTCGTCCGCCTTGGCGGCGAGCGCCGCTGCGAGCGTGTCGAGCGCGGGCAGGAGCCGGTTCGTCGCGGCGTCGAGGGCGGCGAGGTGGACGGCCGACGGGAAGACGTCGTTCGACGACTGGCCCAGGTTCACGTGGTCGTTGGGATGGACGCCCTGGCCGGCGAGGTTCGCGATCACCTCGTTGGCGTTCATGTTGGACGAGGTGCCCGAGCCGGTCTGGAAGACGTCGATCGGGAACTGGTCGTCGTGGCGGCCCTCGGCGACCTCGTCGGCCGCCGCGGCGATCCGGTCGGCAACGGCGGGGTCGAGCAGGCCGAGGTCGGCGTTCACGCGCGCGGCCGCGGCCTTGATCCGGCCCAGCCAGTGGACGACCGGCGCCGGGATCGGCTCGCCGGAGACGGGGAAGTTCTCGACCGCCTTTCGTGTCTCGCCACCCCACAGCTCGGTCTTCCCGGTCACGTCGGTCACGGCTCTGGCAGACTAGTCCCGGGCGCGGGCCCGCCGCGACATTCGCCAGGCGTGGCGATAGGCGGCCGGGAGGCGGCGGCGGGCGGTGCGAAGCGCAACGGCGAGGGCGGCCGTGGCGTCGTCGGTCAGGGGCTTGCCGTGGCCGACGGCGATGGCCGCCGGGGCGATTCCTCGGAGTGCGCGGCGCGGCGGGAAGGGGCGGACGAGGGGATGCACGCCGATCGGCTCGATGTCGTCGGCGAGGAAGTAGCCGATCGTGCCGAGGACATCCGCCGTGACGAGGAGGCGGCGGTCGGGGACCCAGAGGGCCCTCTCGTGCCAGCCGGGGAAGCGAACCACGCGGCGTGCCTCGAAGCCGGCGGGCAGCGGGCCGCCCACCCCGACGCGGTGGCGCGCCGCGATCGCGTCGGCGTCGCGACGGTGGCGGGCCATGAGGAGCGCGATCCCGACCACGGGCGCATCGGCGAGGGCCGGGTCGAGCTCGGGCGTATCGACGGGATCGACGAGCAGCCAACCCTCGTCGAGGCGGACGGCCGTCGACGCCCGCCGCAGGAACTCGTCCGGATGGGCGAGCCACGCGAAGCTGCCGTGCTCGTCGAGTGCGTGCGTCTCCAGGGCGCGGGATGGTAGCCGGGCTGCTCTAGGGCGGCTGGTGAAGCCAGCGGCGTTGGTGGTGCCAGCGTTGGAGGGTGCGGGGGCTGGGTGGGTGTGCGGGGCAGGCGGCGTAGCGGGTGTGGACGGCGTCGGCGAGGTCGGCGGGGCGGGCTCCTGCCGCGTAGCCCTGTTCGAGCCTGCGGCGCAGCTCGGGCCAGGCGTAGCTTCCCGGTCGGGGCCTCGCGGGTCGCTCGGTCAAGCTGGCGAGGTGGGCGTGGATTGCCTTGCGTCTGGCGGCGGTCAGGCATCCGCATGCCTGCCACACACCCAAAAGCGTGCGGGCGAAGTCCCGCCCGTTTCGCTGCCGCTGAAACTCAGCGCTGGCGTGTCCGGCGCACAGCGACACGCTGACCCCATATGCGAGTCGCACCGTCTGGGTCTTTCCTCTGGTGCGGTCGATGCAGATCATGCACACAGGCTGCTTGGTCGGCACCTTGCGCGCCTTGTAGAGCGTTGGGAGGTAGTCGTACGCCACGGGAAGAGCTTGGCGCGCAATGCGTCATCGGTGGGTGTCAGGGTGTCACCTGGGGGTGTCGGAAAACACCAATTGACGTTTCACTCAGCCGACATCTGACGCCTCACATTGATCACGCGCCGACCGCACGCCCACGTCTGAGAGGCTGCGGGCGGCCCGTCAGCCACCCCAGCAAGATCGACCCGCCCTACCCACCACCCCGGCGCCGGCCAGCGCTCCCCAGGAGAGCTGGCTGGCCGGCGACGGCGGGTGCGAGCGGGAACCACCGACGCTCGGCCTGGGTCAAAAGACCGTGCGGCAAAAGGGCACAATCATCCTCTGCGTCTCAGCGCTCATGGCGAGTTCCGGGTGCGTCGGTTCGGCGGCGAATCCGACGAGCGGCCCAGCCGAGACCGCGAGCTCGTCTCCGGCGACCATGGGGCGGATCAGCGGCACCCTTCGCCTCGTGGGGGGCCCGGCTCCCGGGTTGCGGCCGATCACGCACACGAAGGTGAACGTTATCGCCGATCAGCACGTCGTCGCGACTATGACGACCGACGATCGAGGGCGCTTCGCCCTGACGCTGCCCGGAGGCCGCTACCACTTCACTCTGCCGGGCGGCCAAGAGCTCCTTCCGCCCACCGCCCTCGTGGCCGCAAGCGGGACGACCCACCTCTCGCTTCGGCTCGACGCGAAGTAGGTACCCTGCTCGCACGGAGTCGTGCGAGCCAGGGAGGGTCAGACCATGCCGCGTCCAGTGCACTTCGACATCACCGCCGGGGACCCCGAGCGCGCCGTCTCGTTCTACGAGCAGGCGTTCGGGTGGAAGTTCACCCACTGGGGCGACGGGGGGCCGATGGACTACTGGCTGATCGAGACCGGTGAGACGCAGCCGGGCATCGACGGCGGGCTCAGCCGCCGCCAGGAGGGCGACGCGCCCGCCACCACGAACACGATCGGCGTCGACTCGCTCGACGATGCGATGGAGGCCGTAAAGCGCGCCGGCGGTGAGATCATCCAGGACCGCATGCCGATCCCCGGCGTCGGCTGGTTCGCGGCGTTCACCGATCCCGACGGCAACCGCTTCGGGCTCATGCAGTCCGACGAATCCGCCGGCTGAGCCGACTCAGCGGGAGGCCCAGCCGGTCACCTCGAGCCGGGTCGGGCGAAGCGCGACCTTCACCGGGCGGTCCGTCCCGGCGACCTCCTGGAACGCCGTGGCGACACGCTCGGCGACCTCCTGAAGCCCCGCCTTCGGGCGCTCGGGCCGCTCCCACAGGTCGACATCGATCCGGGCCACAGCCGGCTCGTACCCGGCGGGCGCCACCATCGGGACGAGGTCGACGTCAGCCGGGTCGATCGCCAGCTCCGGCAGGCTCGTGAGCGCCGCGCGGATCGCGTCCTCGAGCGCCGCCAGATCATCGCCCTGCCGGAGGTTGAACGCCGTGACCCGCGGCATCGCTACTCGGTCGAGTACTTCGGCTGGGCCTTCTCGCCGCGGATCCGCGCCACGGCGTGGTTGGCGGCCAGCGCCGCCTCCGAGAACCCGACGGTGATAAGCGTGATCTTGCCCTCGTAGCCGGCGACGTCGCCGGCCGCGAACACGCCGGGCAGGTTCGTCTCGCCGATCTGGTTCACCTTGATCTGGCGCTTGTTCTCGAACTCGAGGCCCCAGTTCGCGATCGGGCCGAGGTGCGAGACGAAGCCGAGCAGCGTCACCAGCTCGTCGCACGGCAGCTCGCGCAGCTCGCCGGTCGCCGTGTTCTCGACCGTGATCGCCTCGAGCCGGCCGTTCCCGCCCGCCGCCCGCACCTCGCACGGCACCAGGATCTCGACCCCGCCGGCCTCGGCCAGCCTGCACACCTCGTTGTAGGAGGACTCGAGCCCCCGGAACCGCTCCCGGCGGTGGATGAGCGCGATCGGGAGCTCGGCGGTGTCCTGGAGTCCCATCGCCCAGTCGAGCGCGGAGTCGCCGCCGCCGACCAGCGCGACCCGCTTCCCCGCGAAGACGTCCTTCTTCTTCACGAAGTAGTGCAGGCCGTTCCCCTCCCAACGCTCGAGGTCGGGGAGATCCAGCTTGCGCGGATTGAAGGCGCCGTGCCCCGCAGTGATGATCATCGTCCTCGTGAGCAGCGTCTCCCCGGCCTCCGTATGGAGCTCGATCACGTCGTCCGGGCGGTGCGAGATCGACTCGATCACCTCGCCGAGCCGCACCTCCGGCTCGTACTGCATCGCCTGCTCGGTCAGCCGGTCGATCAGCTCCTGCCCGTTCACCTTCGGATAGCCGGCGACGTCGAAGATGTGCTTCTCGGGATAGACCGCCGCCACCTGGCCGCCGAGCTGCTCGAGGCTCTCGACGATCCGCACGGAGGCGTCGCGATGCGCCCCGTAGTAGGCCGCAGCGAGCCCGGTCGGGCCGCCGCCGATAATGGTGATGTCAACGATGTGCTCGCCCATGAGTTTGGATCCAAACCCTAGCGGGAGGCCGGACACCGGCGTCTCAGCTCCCACGGAGGATTCTAGGCGCGGCCGTGGGGTCAGACCCCGCATCGGCGAGCGTGACTCAGGCGTGACCGTCGTGTTGCGGGGTCTGACCCCGTATGGCTTAGCCCGAGCTCTTGGCCTGGAACGAGCTGCCGCAGCCGCAGGCCGCCTCGACGTTCGGGTTCGTGATCTGGAACCCGGAGCCCATCAGCCCGTCGACGTAGTCGACGTCGGCGCCCTCGAGGTACGGCAGGCTGTAGCGGTCGACCAGGATCCGCACGCCGTGGACATCGGCGACCGCGTCGCCCTCCTCCGGCTCCGAATCGAACCCGAGCGCGTACTGGAAGCCCGAGCAGCCGCCGCCCTCGACGGCCACGCGCAGGGTCGTCAGAGTGGGATCGCCCTCGGCCTCGAGGAGCTCCTTCACCTTGGCCGCGGCACGCTCGGTGATCGTCACCATGCTGTCATCATCGTACGCCGCGGCGGCGAGGTTTAGCCATCCGTCTCGGAGCCAGCCTTTGTAACACCGGATACCGCGCCCGAATCCCGCCACCGGAGCGGGTTTCTGAACGCCCAAGGGAGCCGCTTGTGCGCGGTGCTATAGTCGCGTTCCAGTGCTCGGCGATTGGGCAGCCCTGCTCGTCTTCGCAGCGATCGCGCTGGTGATTCCGGTCAGCCTGATCGGCGCGACATTTGTCCTCTCGACGAGGGTGCCTCGCCGCGCCGGCGACAAGCGCGTGCCGTTCGAGTCCGGCGTCTCGGCCCACACGTTCACGCCGGGCCGGTTCACGATCTCGTACTACCTGACGGCGATGCTCTTCATCGTCTTCGACATCGAGGTGGTGTTCCTCTATCCGCTCGCCGTCGAGATGCACGCCCTCAAGACCTACGGCCTGGTCGAGATGGTGACGTTCGTGGTGCTCCTGGCTGTCGCCTACGTCTACGTCTGGAAACGGGGGGCGCTGGAATGGCGGTGAGGCCCGTCTCGATCTCGCGCGCCGTCCGCTCGGAGGACCTCGAGCAGTACGTCATGCTGACGACGGTCGAGAAGGCGCTCGCCTGGGCGCAGTCCAACTCGATCTGGCCGGCCGGCTTCGGCCTCGCCTGCTGCGCAATCGAGATGATGGCGCTGCCGTCGCCCCGCTACGACATCGCCCGGTTCGGCGCCGAGGTGTTCCGCTCGTCGCCGCGCCAGTCCGACCTCCTGATCGTCTCCGGCCGGGTGAGCCACAAGATGGCCCCGCCGCTGCGGCAGGTCTACGACCAGATGCTCGTGCCCAAGTGGGTCATGGCGATGGGCGCGTGCTCGAGCTCGGGCGGGATGTTCGCCAACTACGCGATCCTCCAGGGCGTCGACAAGATCGTCCCGGTCGACGTGCACGTGCCCGGATGCCCACCCCGGCCCGAGGCGGTGCTCGACGGCTTCCGGCTGATCCAGAAGAAGATCCGCGCGGGCATCCCGCCGGCGTACGAGCTGGAGAAGTCGAAGGCGTGACGGCGGCGCAGCTCGCTGCGGCGGTGACGAAGGCCGTGCCCGGATCGGTGACGGCGCACGAGGACGGCCTCGACATGCCCACGCTGACGGTGAACGCCGAGAAGCTCATCGAGGTCGCCACCCACCTGCGCGACGCGCTCGGCAAGAACTTCCTCTCGGCCGTGAGCGCGGTCGACCACCTCGGCTACGGCGAGGCCGTGGCCGGCTACTTCGGCACCGAGCGCGGGCGCGACGTGAACTCGCCCGGGAGCTGGGGCGCGCCGATGACGGTCGAGCAGCCGCCCAAGCGCTTCGCGGTCCGCTACCACCTCGCCCACGTCGGCGAGGGGCCGATCGAGCGGGTGCGCGTCCAGGTGTGGCTCGACGACGGCCAAGAGGTGCCGAGCGTTGTCTCCGTCTGGCCCACCGCCGACTGGCACGAGCGCGAGCAGTACGACCTGATGGGAATCCACTTCGCCGGCCATCCCAACCTGCGTCGCCTGATCATGCCGACCGACTGGGCCGGGCATCCGCTCAGGAAGGACTACCCGATCGGCGGCGAGCCGGTCCAGTTCACGGACGCGGTATGAGCGCGATCGAACGCCCGCCGGCCCCGGTCCTGCCGCTCTACGAGCCGGCGAAGATCCCGCCGGGTGCGCCGTCCAAGGTCGACCCGCCGCCCGGCGCCGACCTCATCACCGTCAACTTCGGCCCGAACCACCCGTCGACGCACGGCGTCCTGCGCCTCATCGTCACGCTCGACGGCGAGGTCGTCGTGGGCCTCGACGCCGACATCGGCTACGTCCACACCGGCTTCGAGAAGAACTTCGAGCAGAAGACGTACTGGAAGGGGATCCCGTACGCGCCCCGTATGGACTACGTCGCGTTCTTCGCCAACGAGCTGGCGTACGTGGGGGCGGTCGAGCGGCTCATCGACATCGAGGTGCCGCCGCGCGCCCAGTGGATCCGGACGCTCTTCGCCGAGCTGAACCGCATCCATAGCCACCTGATCTACCTGGGCACGTCGGCCGTCGAGATGGGCGCGCTCTCGGTCTTCTTCTACTGCCTCCGCGAGCGCGACAGCGTCCTCGACCTCTTCGAGATGGCGACGGGCGTTCGCATGCACGACCGCTACCCGCAGTTCGGAGGCGTGGCCGAGGACCTGCCTAAGGGCTTCTACGGCGAGTGCCGCCGCTTCTGCGCCGAGATGCCCAAGCGGATCGACGAGTACCTCGACCTCCTGGCCGGAAACCCGGTGTGGAAGTCGCGCTACCAGGGGATCGGCGCCATCACCGGCGAGACAGCGATCGCGATGGGCCTCTCCGGGCCGAACCTGCGCGCCTCGGGCGTGCCGTACGACATTCGCCGCACCGAGCCGTACCTGGCCTACGACCAGCTCCAGTTCGACGTCGTGACGCGCGAGGGCGGCGACGCCTACGACCGGTTCATGTGCCGCACGCTTGAGATGTACGAGTCGGTGAAGCTCGTGGAGCAGTGCCTCGACTCGATGCCGTCCGGCCCGGTCATGGCCGACGACCGCAAGTACGTGCTGCCGCCGCGACACGAGCTGCACACCTCGATGGAGTCGCTCATCCACCATTTCAAGCTCGTGACCGAGGGCTTCCGGGTGCCGCCCGGCCAGGTCTACCACCCGGTCGAGTCGCCGCGCGGGGAGTTCGGGTGCTACCTCGTCTCTGACGGCGGGCCGAAGCCGTGGCGGGCGCACTTCCGCGCGCCGAGCTTCGTGAGCCTCCAGTCCACCGCGATGATGTCGGTGAACCGCTACGTCGGCGACATGATCGTGGTCGTGGGCTCGCTCGACGGCGTGATGGGGGAGGCCGACCGGTGACCGACCCCGCCACCGCCGAGACCCTGGCCGGGGCGCGCGAGACGCGCCCGGAGATGCCCGCGCCGGCGCACGACGCGGCGCCCGAGAAGCCGCTCCGGGAGCGGATCCTCGACGTGATGGCGCTCTATCCCGAGCCGCGCTCGGCGATCATCCCGGCGCTCCGGCTCGCCCAGGAGGAGCACGGATGGCTCTCGACCGAAGCGCTCGAGGCGGTCGCCGACGCGACCGGCTTCACGCCCGCGCTCGCCAAGTCGGTCGCCTCGTTCTACGACATGTTCCGGCTGACGCCGGCCGGCTCGCACGAGATCTGCGTGTGCACCAACGTGTCGTGCGCACTCGTCGGCGCCGGCGAGACGCTGCGCGAGCTCGAGCGCCAGCTCGGGATCCACGCCGGAGAGACCACGCCCGACGGCATGTTCACCCTGCGCACGGTCGAGTGCTACGGCGGCTGCGGCTGGGGGCCTGTCGTCTCGGTCGACGAGCGCTACCACGAGCCGTGCGGGCCCGAGCAGGTCGCGGGCATCCTCCAGGAGCTGCGAGGCGACGGCGCATGAGCGACACGCGCATTCTTCTCGACTTCGAGGGCGACCGCCGCGACCCCCACACCTACGAGCAGGCGGGCGGCTATGCGTCGCTCCGGAAGGCGCTCTCGATGGAGCCGGCCGACGTCGTCGCCCAGGTCGACGGGTCGGGCCTTCGCGGGCGCGGCGGCGCCGGCTTCCCCACGGGGCGCAAGGCGTCGTTCCTGCCGAAGGACCGCCGCCCGGCCTACCTGTGCGTGAACGCCGACGAGTCCGAGCCCGGCACCTTCAAGGACCGCGAGATCATGTTGCGCAACCCGCACGCGCTGATCGAGGGCGTGCTCATCATGAGCTACGCGATCGGCGCCACGTCCGCCTTCATCTACATCCGCGGCGAGTACCGAACCGAATTCGAGGTGCTGCGGCGGGCGCTCGACGACGCCCGCAGCCGCGGCTACGTCGGCCTGAACGTGCTCGGCTCCGGCTACAACGCGACGGTGGTGCTCCACCGCGGCGCCGGCGCCTACATCTGCGGCGAGGAGACCGCTCTCCTCTCGTCGCTCGAGGGCGAGCGCGGGCAGCCGCGCTCGAAGCCCCCGTTCCCTGCAGTGGCCGGCCTCTACGCAGCGCCGACGCTCGTCAACAACGTCGAGACGCTCGCCTCCGTGCCGTTCATCCTCGAGATGGGCGCCGAGGCGTACGCCGCGATCGGCACCGAGCGGTCGAAGGGCACGCGCGTCTTCTCGCTCTCGGGAAACGTGCGCCGCCCGGGGAACTACGAGCTGCCGCTCACCTCGACGCTGCGCGACCTGATCGAGGGGCACGGCGGCGGCGCCCCCGAGGGCCGCACGATCAAGGCGATCATCCCGGGCGGCTCGTCGACGCCGATCCTGCTGCCCGACCAGCTCGACACCGGCATCGACTACGAGTCGATCGCGGCGGCCGGGTCGATGGCCGGCTCGGGGGCGATCGTGGTGATCGACGACCGCACGTGCATGGTGCAGCTCGCCCTACGGGTCGCGGAGTTCTACCAGCACGAGAGCTGCGGCAAGTGCACGCCGTGCCGCGAGGGCACCCGCTGGGGCGTCGACATCATCCGGCGGATCGAGATGGGCGAGGCGGCCCAGGGCGACCTCGACCTGCTGCTGAACGTGTGCGACCGCATCCTCGGCAAGTGCCTCTGCCCGCTCGGCGACGCGATGGCGATGCCGGTCGCGAGCTACGTGACGCGCTTCCGCGAGGAGTTCCAGCGGCACATTGACGAGGGCGGCTGCCCGTTCACCGAGACCAGCCCGATCGCATCGCTCTACCACGAGCAGCGCGGAGGCGCCGGCGTGAACACGTTCCACGACGCGTTCCTCGACGCCCGCCGCCGTATCGAGTCGGGGGCCGACCCCGAGGAGGTCGTGCCGGTGCTCCTGCGGCTCGCCGAGGCGCAGGACGAGATCGATCTCGTGCAGGGCCTCTACGCCGACGGCGACGACGCCGAGGACGAGGAGGTCTGATGGCGACCGTCGAGACCACCACCGTCACGCTGACCGTGAACGGCCGCGAGGTCACCGTCGCGAAGGGCCTCTCGCTGGTCGAGGCCGCGGCCGAGGCCGGGATCGAGATCCCCGTCTTCTGCTACGAGCCGCGGCTGGGCGCCGGGGTCGGCGCCTGCCGCATGTGCCTCTGCGAGATCGAGGGCATGCCCAAGCTCCAGACCGCCTGCACGACTCCGGCCGCCGACGGCATGGTGGTCGACTCGCTCTCGGCGCGGGCCCGCGAGGGCCAGGACGCCGTGCTCGAGTTCCTGCTCCTGAACCACCCGCTCGACTGCCCGGTCTGCGACAAGGGCGGCGAGTGCCCGCTGCAGGACCTGACGTTCCGCTACGGGCCCGGCTCCACGCGAATGCGGATCCCCAAGCGCACGCTCGAGAAGCCGATCCCGATCTCGCCGCTCATCAAGCTCGACCGCGAGCGCTGCATCCTCTGCTACCGGTGCACGCGCTTCTCGGAGGGCGTGTCGGGCGACATGCAGCTCGTGCCCGAGAACCGCGGGGCGCACTCGATCATCACGACGTTCGAGGGCCGTCCCTACACGAACGAGTTCTCCGGCAACGTCACCGAGCTGTGCCCCGTCGGCGCGCTCACCTCGACCACGTACCGCTTCCGCGCGCGTCCGTGGGAGACGCAGCAGATCCCGAGCGTCTGCGGCCTCTGCGCGGTCGGCTGCAACACCGCTGTCAACATCCGCGAGGGGCATGTGGTGCGCGTCCTCTCCCGCAACCATCCCGAGATCGACGAGGGCTGGCTGTGCGACAAGGGCCGCTACGCCTTCGGCCTCCTGGCGAGCGAGGAGCGCATCACGACCGGCCTCATCCGGGGCGGCCGCGGCCTCGAGCAGGTGGCGCCGGGCGATGCCCTCGACCACATCGCCGACCGCCTCCGCGCCACGGTCGAGAGGTTCGGCCCGGGCTCTGTCGCCGTGCTCGCATCGGGCGAGCAGACCAACGAGGAGGCGCACGCCTGGGCGCGGCTGCTCGACGAGGGGCTCGGCGGCGGGATCTCGGTGTGCGGCCCCGAGGGCGGCGCGGGCTGGGAGACGCTCGCCCCGTACGCGGCGTCGATCGCCGACATCGGGACGGCCGGTGCCATCGTCGTGGCCGGCGACACCGACCTCGCCCACCGTGCACCCGTGGTCGAGCTCCGGATCCGAAAGGCCGTCCAGGCCGGCGCCCGCGTGGTGACGGTCGGCGCGGGCGGCACCCGGCTCGAGACGCTGCGCGGCGCCCACCACGTGACCGCCGGCCCGGGCACGGCGCACGTCGAGCTCCTCCGCGCCGCCGAGGACGACGGCGAGCTTGCGGCCGCAGTCGGCGACGCGGCGGCGGTCGTGATCTGGGCCGGCCCGATGCGTCCCGCGATCGCCGCGGTCCTGGCGCACCTCGCGCACGCCCGCGGGTGGACGGTGCTGCGCACGCCGCGCGCCGCGAACGAGCTCGGCTGCCAGGCGGCCGGCCTCGGATCGGCCACGCCGGACGAGGCGCTCGCGGCGGCCGACGAGGGCCGCATCAAGGCGATCGTGCTGCTCGGCGCCGATCCCGTGGGCGACTGGCACAACGGGGAGCGCTGGCGCGCCGCCCTCGGCCGCTCGTTCTTCGCGCTCCAGGTGACGGCGACCCAGAACGACTCGAGCGGCTGGGCGACCACCATCGTCCCAGCTTCGACCGTGCTCGAGCAGGACGGCACGCTCACGAACCTCGAGGGCCGAACGCAGCGTGTGCGTGCCGCCGCGCCCGTGCCGCGGGGCGTGCTCGAGGGATACGACCTGGCCGCAGGCGTTGCAGAGCGGCTCGGCGTCGAGCTGCCGCCGGACGCGCCGTCGGCCTTCGCAGACATGGCCGCCCGGCGCCCCGCCTTCTCGGGCCTCGGCTGGTCGACCATCGGCGAGCGGGCCGCGCTCGCGGACCGGCCGGCGCCGGCGGGTGCGCCCGCCGCGCCGCACGCCGCCCCGGGCGAGTCTCCGGCCGGCACCGTCGTCGTCGGCTACCGCGAGCTCATGTCGGGCGCGGCCGTCGACCACAGCCCGGCCCTCCACTTCCAGCGGCGCGCCGGCATCGAGATCTCGCACGACGACGCCCAGGCGCTGGGCGTGAAGCCGGGCGACCGGGTGCGCGTCTCGTACGAGGGCGGCGAGCACGAGGGCGCGGCGGTCGTGCTCAGGAGGCTCCGCCCCGGCGTCGTCCGGGTCGCCGCGCGCCGGCCGTACGTCGGCCCGGGGACCGTCACGGCCGTCGAGCCGGAGGCGCCGGATGCCTGACGGCTTCATCGTCACCTTCATCAAGGCGCTCGTGCTGGCGAACCTCGTCATGCTCGTCTTCGCGTTCCTGACGTGGCTCGAGCGGCGCCTGCTCGGCCGCTTCCAGGTGCGGCTCGGGCCGAACCGGGTCGGCCCGTTCGGGCTGCTCCAGCCGATCGCCGACCTCGTGAAGCTCATCCGCAAGGAGAGCCTCCTCCCCGAGGGCATCTCGCCGGTCCTCTACATCGCCGCGCCGGTGATCTCGCTCTTCGCCTCGCTCGCCGTCTTCGCCGTCATCCCGTTCGGCGAGGAGGCCACGATCCCCGGGACGAACTACCAGATCTACCTGTGGATCTCCGACCCCAGCGTGGCGCTCCTGGTCGTGTTCGCGCTCGGATCGGTCAGCTTCTACGGGTTCCTGATCGGGGGCTGGTCCTCGAGCTCCAAGTACAGCCTGTTCGGGTCGATGCGGGCGGTCAGCCAGCTCATCTCGTACGAGGTCAGCCTGGCGCTCGCGGTGATCGGAGTCGTGATGATGGCCCAGTCGCTGTCGCTCACGGGGATCGCCGAGGCTCAGAGCCGCGACGGGCTGTGGTACGTCTTTCCCCAGTTCCTCGGCTTTCTGGTCTACGTCGTTGCGTCGACCGCCGAGGTGAGCCGGATCCCGTTCGACCTGCCCGAGGCGGAGGGCGAGCTCGTCGCCGGATACCACACCGAGTACGGCGGCATGCGGTTCGCGATGTTCCAGAACGCCGAGTACGTCGCCCTGATCGCGTTCTCGGCGGTGGCGTCCATCCTCTTCTTCGGCGGGTACGAGGGGCCGTGGCTCCCGGGTCCCCTGTGGATGCTGATCAAGATGGCGGTCTTCATCCTGATCGCGATGTGGGTGCGGGCGACGCTGCCCCGCATCCGCTACGACAAGCTCATGTTCATCGGCTGGAAGGTGCTGCTTCCGGCCGCCACCCTGAACCTGCTCGTCACGTCAGCGGTCGTGGCATGGCGGGCGTGACCATGGGGAGCACCTAATGGCGGTGGTCGACTCGGTCAAGGGCTTCGGCGTCACGTTCCGGCACCTGTTCCGAAAGCCGGTGACGCAGCAGTACCCGGAGTACAAGCGCCCGGTGTATCCGCGCTTCCGCGGCCGCCACCTCCTCCACCGGCACGCGAACGGCCTCGAGAAGTGCATCGGCTGCTCGCTCTGCGCCGCGGCCTGCCCTGCGGACTGCATCCGCGTCGTCGCCGACGAGAACACCGACGAGGAGCGCTACTCCCCCGGCGAGCGCTACGCCCGGATCTACGAGATCAACATGAGCCGATGCATCTTCTGCGGCTACTGCGAGCTGGCATGCCCGTTCGACGCGATCACGCTTGGCCACGACTACGAGCTCGCCGAGATGAGCCGCGACGCGATGGTCTACACGAAGGAGATGCTGCTCGAGCCGATGCACCCGAGCCGGACGACCCCGGTCGCCCCGGTCGACCCATACGACGTTGTGGAGCCGGGCCAGTGAGCGGGGTCAGACCCCGCATCGGCCGCCGTGACACGGGCGTGACACGCACGTGGGGGGTCTGACCCCGGCCGGAGCCGGCCCATGACCTACGACGTCGTCTTCGTCGTGGCATCGGCGCTCGCGATCGTCTCGGCGCTGGGCGTCGTCCTCTCGAGCAACCCGTTCTACTCGGCGCTCTCGCTGATCGGGAACCTGGTCGCGCTGGCGGCGATGTACCTCCTGCTCCAGTCCGACTTCCTCGCGGCGGCGCAGGTGATCGTCTACGCGGGCGCCGTCATGATCATGTTCCTCTTCGTGATCGCCTACCTGGGCGGGCGGGCGCACGAGCCTGTGCGGACGCGGCCGTGGTGGCAGACCGTCGCCGCGCTTGCCGCCGCGGTCGCAGTGGCAGTCGAGATCGGCTTCGCCGTCGAGGAGCAGGCCTTCGGCGACGGCGCACACGTCAGCGACTTCTTCGGCGCCCCACACGCGATCGCGGCGAGCTTCCTCGGCCGCTACGTGCTGACCTTCGAAGCCACTTCGGTGCTCCTTCTGATCGCGGCGGTGGGCGGCGTCACGCTGGCGGCACGGCGGCCCGCTCCGCGCGAGGCCGGGGCGATCGGTGCCTTCGAGACCGTTGAGCGGATCGCACCCGCGACCAGCCTCCAGGCCGAGGTCGTCGACGCCGAGACACGGTTCGACGTCGTCCGGGCCGGGAGTGCGCCGGGCGAGGAGGACCAGGGCTGATGCACGTCGGGGTCGCCTGGTTCCTGTTCGTGTCGGCGGCCCTCTTCGGCATCGGACTCTACGGAGTCTTCACCCGTCGCAGCCCGATCATCCTCCTGCTCTCGGTCGAGATCATGCTGAACGCGTCGAACCTGGCGCTGATCTCGTTCGCCCGCTACTGGGGCGACCAGGCCGGGCAGGTGTTCGCGCTGGTCGTCATGGCGGTCGCGGCCTCCGAGGTGGTCGTCGGCCTCGGCCTCGTGGTCGCGATGGCGCGCCGGCGCGCCGACCTCGACGTCGACTCGCTGCGAGGGCTCCGGAACTGATGTCCAGCATGGAGACGCTGAGCTGGGTCTGCCTCTTCGCGCCGCTCGCCGGCGCCGCGATCCTCACGCTGACCGGCTCGCGGATCTCGCGCCAGCTCGCCGCCTGGGCAGGTACGGGCTTCGCCCTGCTCAGCTTCGGAGCGGCGCTGGTCGTGGCCTACAAGCTCCACCACGAGCCGAAGTTCCACCACCACGGCGCCCGCGAGCACGTCTTCACGCTCTACACCTGGGCGACGTCCGGGACATTGCGCGTCCCGCTCGACATCCTCATCGACCCGCTCGCGGTCGTCGAGATGCTGATCGTGTCGGGGGTCGGCACACTGATCGTCGCCTACTCGATCGGGTACATGCACGGCGACGTCAAGGAGCGGCGCTTCTTCGTCTACCTGGATCTCTTCCTGTTCTCGATGCTCCTCCTGGTCATGTCGGCGAACTTCGTGCTGCTCCTCGCCGGATGGGGGCTCGTCGGCCTCTCGTCGTATCTCCTGATCGGGTTCTGGCACGAGCGCAAGGCGCCGGTCGACGCCGCCAAGAAGGCGTTCGTGATGAACGCGATCGGCGACGTCGGCATCGCGATCGCCATCTTCATCCTGGTGCGCGACCTGGGCACGGTCCAGTTCCAGGCCGTGTTCGACCAGGCAGGCGCGCGGTGGCCGCAGGGGTCGGCGACCGCCAACTGGATCGCCTTCCTGCTGCTCGTCGGAGCCGTCGCGAAGTCGGCCCAGATCCCGCTCCAGACATGGCTTCCCGACGCCATGGAGGGCCCGACGCCGGTGTCGGCGCTGATCCACGCGGCGACGATGGTGACCGCCGGCGTCTACCTCGTCGCGCGCACGCACGTGCTCTTCGAGAACGCGCCCGACATCCAGGCGCTCGTCGCCCTGACCGGCGTCGCGACGCTGCTCATGGCCGGCGCGATCGCGCTCGTCCAGACCGACATCAAACGCATCATCGCGTACTCCACGATGAGCCAGATCGGCTACATGTTCGCGGCCGTCGGGATCGGGGCGTACTCCGCCGGGATGTTCCTCCTCGTCGCCCACGCGTTCTTCAAGGCGCTGCTGTTCCTTGGCGCCGGCATCGTCATCCACGCCCTGAGCGGCGAGCAGGACGTGCGGAGGATGGGCGGGCTCCAGCCGGCGCTTCGCAGGACCACCACGCTGATGTGGATCGGGACGATCGGCCTGATTGGGTTCTGGCCGCTGGCGAAGGACGCCATCCTCGCCTCAGCGCTCGCAAAGGGCGGGACGACGGCGACGATCGTCTGGGTGGGCGGCCTGATCGGCGCATTCTTCACCGGGGTCTACGCGACCCGGCTCATGCGCCTCACGTTCTACGGTCGGCGGTCGACCTACGCCGACGTCCACCTGCACGACACCTCACACGGCGAGGCGCCGTGGACGATGTTCTGGACGGTCGCCGCGCTGGCCGCCGGGACGATTCTGGTGGGGTTCCTCGCGATTGGGTTCGGCACGAAGGATCAGCTCGCGAGCTGGCTTCGGTTCGTCGCGCCGACCGTCGAGTCGAACGTCTCGGACGAGGTCATGACGACGGCGCTCGGATGGGGCGTCGGCCTCGCCGGCGCGGTCCTGGTGTGGTGGGCCTACTCGCGGCCTGAGCGGCTGGCGAGGGTCAAGCGGCCGCTCGCAGCGGGCGCCGTCGTCGCTGAGAACCTCTTCTACTGGGATGCCCTGTACCGCTGGATCGCCTACCTCCCCGCGTCGTTCGTGGCGACAGGCCTCTACCGCTGGTTCGAACGGTGGATCATCTGGGGCTCGGTCAGCCTGGTCGCCTACGTCGTGCGGGCCTTCAGCCGTGCGGCGACCGAGGCTCAGAACGGCGTGGTGCGCCTGTACGCCACCGCGTTCGTCGCCGGCGCGGCGGTGCTCGCCGCCTACTTCCTGGGACGGGCGACGCTGTGACCACTGCGCTCATCTTCCTTCCGCTCGCCGGCGCACTCGTCGTCGCGCTCGCGCCGCTGCCGCGCCGCCTGACCGAGGGCCTCGCGCTCCTGCTCGCGCTCGCCGAATGCGGGCTGGGCGCAGCCGCGCTGATCGGGTTCGAGGCACATGGCGGCCAGCAGTATGTGGAGAACCGCGACTGGATCTCGGACTTCGGCCTGAACACCTCCATCCGCTACCACGTCTCGATGAACGGCCTCTCGCTCTTCATGGTGCTCCTGACCGCGATCGGCATCGCCGCGGCGATCGGCGCTGCGATCCGCATGGGTCGTGAGCGCCCGCGGGCGTACTTCGCGCTGATCCTCGTCCTCGAGTTCGCGCTGGCCCTGCTCTTCACCGCCCAGGACCTGGTGCTGTTCTACGTGGGCTGGGAGATCATGATGATCCCGCTCTACGTCCTGATGGGCGTCTGGGGCGGGGCCGGGCGGCGGGCCGCGACGATGCAGTTCGTCGTCTACACCCTCGTCGGATCGCTGCTGATGCTGGTGGCGATCGCCTACCTGGGAGTCACGGCCGGCACGTTCGAGCGGCAGGCGCTGATCGCCAACCCGCACGAGCCCACGTGGCTGTTCTTCGCATTCGCAGCCGCCTTCTGCATCAAGGCGCCGCTCTTCCCGCTGCACGGCTGGCTCCCGTCGGCCTACCGAGAGTCGTCGCCCGAGGTGGCGGCGCTGCTGTCGGGCGTCGTCTCGAAGGCGGGCGCATACGGCCTCCTGGCCTTCGCGGTGCCGCTCTTTCCCAGGACGGCGCACGACTGGCGCTGGTTGCTGCTCGGGCTCGCGCTTGCCGGCCTCCTCTACGGCTCGCTGGTCGCGTTCCGCCAGCCCGACGCTCGCGGCGTCGTCGCCTACTCGAGCCTCGCCCAGATGAACCTGATCATCATCGGGATCTTCGTGTTCAACTCGAACGGATCGACCGGCGCGATCTTCCAGATGGTGAACCACGGCGTCGTCTCGCTGGCGGCGTTCCTCCTGATCGGCCTCGTCGAGACCCGCACGGGCACCGACCTCTTCGCCTACCTGGGCGGCCTCGCCAATAACCGGCCAGTCGCCTCGACCGTCTTTCTGATCGCGGCGCTCTGGGCCCTCGCCGTCCCCGGCTCGAGCGTGTTCGTCTCGGAGCTCTACATCCTGATCGGCGCCTACCAGCAGGCGGCGCTCCTCGGCGCCGCGGCCGCGCTCGGCATCGTGCTCGCGGCGATGTACATGCTGCGCTGGTACTCGGCGCTCGCGCACGAGGACGACGGCGAGCGCGTGCCGGAGGGGATGCCCGACCTGCGGCCCGGCGAGCTCGCGATCGCGGTCCCGCTGATCCTGATCCTGCTCGCGCTCACCGCCTACCCGTTCGGCGTCATGGAGCGGATCTCATGATGCTTCTCGCGGCGAGCTTCCAGATCCCGATCTCGTTCTCGGCCATCGCGCCCGAGATCGTCCTGCTCGCGACGGCGGCGGTGCTCCTCACGGTCGGCGTCTTCCTGCCAGGCGAGCTCGCGCGCCGGCTCTCGGCCGCGGCCGCCGTCGTCGCCCTCGGGGCCGCCGCGGCGATCTCGGCGACCCAGTTCGAGGACACGGCCCGGTTCGCGTTCGACCACACGGTGCGCATCGACGCGTTCGGCCAGGGAGCGCGGATGCTGATCTTCGTCTCGGGCCTCCTCGCCGTCTGCGTCGCGTTCGGGATGCGCGACCTGCGCGAGCGCGGCGTCGAGTACCACGCGCTGCTCCTCTCGGCGTGCGCCGGCATGTCGCTGCTCGCCGTCGCCAACAGCTTCGTGACGACGTTCGTCGCGCTCGAGCTCTTCTCCATCTGCCTCTACGTGCTCGTCGCGATCGAGACCGACGACCTGCTTTCGCTGGAGGGAGGGCTCAAGTACCTGATCGTCGGATCGATCGGGGCCGCATTCCTGCTCTACGGCGGGGCGCTCGTCTACGGCGCGACCGGGCAGCTCGAGTTCGACCGCATCCGCGCGGCGCTCGCGAACGGCGACGCGCACGGCGTCTTGCTCCTCGCCGGCATCGCGCTCGTCCTCGTCGGCCTCGGCTTCAAGGCGAACGCGGCGCCGTTTCACATGTGGACGCCCGACGCCTACGAGGGCGCGCCCACCCCCGTGACCGCGTTCATGTCGGCGGCGACCAAGGTGGTCGCGCTCGTGATCTCGCTGCGGGTGCTCGTCACGGCGTTCCCGCGCCAGTCGGACGTGTGGGAGATCGGCCTCGCCGGCCTCGTCTTCGCATGCTTCATCGCCGGCAACCTCGGCGCGCTCCGGCAGGCCAACGTGAAGCGGATGCTCGCGTACTCCACCGTCGCGCACTCCGGCTTCCTCCTGACCGCGGTCGCCGCCGACAGTGCGCTCGGCGGCCGGGCGCTGCTCTACTACCTGACGATCTACGCGGCGATGAACGTCGGCGCGTTCGCGATCGTGGCGATCCGCGAGCGCGAGATTGGCCGCCCTGTCGAGGTGGCCGACTTCGCCGGCTGGGGCTACCGGCGGCCGCTGCTCTCGATCGCGATGGTCGTCTTCATGCTGTCGCTGGCCGGCTTCCCCCCGACCGGCGGGTTCCTCGGCAAGCTCTACATCTGGAGCGCGGCGGTCGCGAACGGCCAGACCTACCTCGCAATCGCCGGCGCGATCGCAACGGCGGTCGGCCTCGTCTACTACCTGCGGGTGCCGTTCGCGCTCTTCGACCGCGACGCGGCTGTGCCCGCCGTGGCCCGGCCGGCGAACTTCCCGCTCGACGCGGCCGTGTCGGTGGCGGCCGCCCTGGTCGTCCTCGGCTTCGGGATCATCCCCTCGCCGCTGATCGACCTCGCCCGGACGGCGAGCTCGTCGCTCTTCGGCTGAGATAGTCGAGCAGCCCGGCTCCCCTGGGCGACAGGCGGTAGCCGGGCCGCAGGCTCTCGGTGAGGCCCAGCTCCTTGAGCCTGCGGACGTCGGCCTTGAAAGGCAGCCGCTCGCGCCCCACAGACGCCGCCAGGTCTGCGGCTGCGACCTCGGGCCGGTCGCCGATCAGCCGCAGCGTCGCGACCGTCCACGGCCCTCGCTTGGTTGCCCGGTCGATGCGCTCGAGCTCGGCCGCAAGCTCGGCCCAGGCCGCGTCGGGAAGGCGGTCGGCCGCCCGCAGCTCGATCCGGGGATCGACCCCGGCGAAGTGGAACGCGATCCGGTAGTGCGTCCCCGAGCGCCGGGCCAGGATCGCCCGGATCTCGTCGCCGTCGGCGGCTCCCGCGCGGCGGGCCTGGGCGTCCGTGATCTTCGCGGGGTCGACGACCTTCACGGAGTCGATCTCGATGATCCCGACCGGCGTGCGGTGCCTGGCGCCGGGGCGAGCCCGCGGGCGCTCCCAGCGCCGGAATGCCAGCGAGACGGTGCCGTCGGCGATGCCGGGCCAGAGCCGCTTCGGGAAGAGCATCGCCCGCAACGTAGAGGATTCGCGTACCGAACGTATGTTCGATAGACTTCGATCGTGGGCATCGAGCAGCCGACCCTCTTTCCGGAGCCCGACGGGTGGGGCGACGGACGAAGCCTGCACGACGTCGAGTACCTCCACGTCCGTGCCAAGCGCATCGTGAACCGCGTGCCCGAGGCGTCGCGCATGCCGTTTCGCTTCACGATCAACGCCTACCGCGGCTGCGCCCACGCCTGCACGTACTGCTTCGCGCGGCCCACCCACGAGTTCCTGGGGATGAACGCCGGCGAGGACTTCGAACGCCGGATCGTGGTCAAGGTGAACGCGGTCGAGAAGCTCCGCCGCGAGCTGCGCGAGCCGCGCTGGGCGGGCGACCACATCGCAATGGGCACGAACACCGACCCCTACCAGCCGGCCGAGGGCCGCTACCGGCTGACGCGCGGCATCATCGAGGCGCTCGGCGAGGCGCAGAACGAGTTCTCGATCCTCACCAAGTCGCCGATGATCGTCCGCGACCTCGACGTCCTGGTTGCCGCGGCCGCGCGCACGCACGTCCGCTGCAACCTCTCGATCGGCACGGTCGACGAGGACGTCTGGCGGGCCAGCGAGCCGGGCACGCCGCCGCCCCGGCAGCGCATCGAGGCGGTGCGGCGACTGACCGAGGCGGGCATCCCGTGCGGTGTCCTCGTCGCTCCGATCCTGCCGGGCATCTCCGACGACCCCGACCGGCTCGAGGCCGTCGTCGAGGCGGTGCTCGCCGCCGGTGCCGTCTCGATCACGCCGATCTTCCTCCACCTGCGGCCCGGCGTGCGCGACGTCTTCATGCCGTGGCTGGCCGCCTACCGGCCCGACCTCGTCGAGCGCTACCGCAAGCTGTACGCGAGCTCGTACGCATCCGCGGCAGCGGCCCGCACGAGCCAGCTCGTCCAGGAGCTGGTGCGTGCGCACGGCGGCGTCCCTGCGGCCCCGGCGGGCGCGCGGATGGCCGCCTAGCGGAGGAGCCCGCTCAGCCGGCCCCAGACCGAGCGCGAGCGGGCACGCCCGGCGGGCTCGAGCAGGAAGCGGGCGAGCCGCTCGGCCTCGGCGTCCTCTAGGGGGATGACCGACTCAGCCGTGCTCTCGTCGTCCCAGATGCTGAGGCGGACGTGGCGCTCCTCCGCGTCGCCGCCGAGGTAGCGCGAGACGCGAAGCGCACGGCCGCCCTCGCCCTCGAACGCCGGGTGCGGATGGAAGAATTCGACGAGCTTCGAGCGCAGAGGCGCGGCGCACCACGGGCAGAACCGGTACCGGCCGGACATGCTCTGGCCGCAACTCGCGCACACCTGCACAGCTGACCCCGAATCGCGTATGACAACGAGCATATTACGCGGCCGCCGGATCCGCCAGAATCCGGCCGGTCCAGCAGCCGGGTGCCGGCTAGCGCTGGAGAAGCTCGCGCAGGCCCTCGTGCGCGCGCCGCTGGAGGCGCGGCCATGGCACCATCGGCGCGACGAGCGTCCCGACGACGAGCGCCAGCGCGACGAGTGCGAGCTTGCCGGCCCCGGACGGCGCGGACGCCGAGACCACCCCGGGCACGCGAACCGCCAGGTCGCCGAGCAGCAGTGCGCCGGCGACGGCGCACACCGCCGCCTCGCACACACGGGCCGGTCGCGGATCGTCGACGGTGACTAGATACGCGAGGAACGCGGCGCCCAGCAGCGCCGCGACCGAGAGGGTCGTCAGGTAGAGGGCGGCCACCGGCGGGAGGCCGCCGGCGATGACAGCGGTGAACACGCCTGCGAGGGCGATCCAATTCGGGGTGACGGGGGCCACACAACGGCGTTCGCCGTCGCACCCCCGGCTCCTGCCCAGGGACTAGTCTGACGGTCGCAGGCGAGGCTAGGAGGGTGATGGCATGTCCCTGAACGGCGCACGGCTCACATGGTTCGGCCACGCAACGTGGCTGCTCGAGACGCCGGGCGGAAAACGCGTCCTGTTCGACCCATGGTTCACCGGCAACCCGAAGGTCCCGGAGGGCACGGATCCGGGCGCGATCGACGTGATGCTGCTCTCGCACGGCCACTCGGACCACACGGCCGACGTCATCCGGCTCGCCGCCGAGAAGAAGCCCAAGGCGATCGTCGGGATGCTCGAGATGATGGACTACTTCGAGGCGAAGGGTGTCGAGAACGGCGTCGGGATGAACAAGGGCGGGTCGACCGAGGCCGAGGGTCTGCGCATCACCATGACGAACGCCCACCATTCCTCGAGCATCGGTGAGGAGGACGGCACCATCGTCTACACCGGCGAGCCCGCGGGCCTCGTCGTCACGCTCGAGAATGGCTTCAAGATCTACTTCGCCGGCGACACGTGCGTGTTCGGCGACATGGCGCTGATCGGCGAGCTCTACTCGCCCGACGTCGCGATGCTCCCGATCGGCGACTTCTTCACGATGGGCCCGCTCGAGGCCGCCAAGGCGGTGGAGCTGCTCGGCGTGAAGAAGATCGTGCCGATGCACTGGGGGACGTTCCCGGCCCTTCCCGGCACCCCCGACGGGCTGCGCGAGGAGCTCGCGAAGCGAGGCCTCGGTGACGTCGAGGTGCTCGACACCGAGCCGGGCGGGGGCACCATCGAATGACGTTCTCGCTGGTCGCGTGCGACCTCGAGACGGGCGAGTGGGGCGTCTCGGTCGCGTCGAAGTTCCTCGCGGTCGGGGCGGTCGTGCCGTGGGCGCGCGGTGACGTCGGCGCCGTCGCGACACAGAGCTACGCGAACGTGACCTACGGCCCAGACGGGCTGGCGCTGCTGGCCGGTGGGGCCGACGCCCAGTCGGCGCTCGATCGCCTGGTCGCCGACGATCCCGGCCGGGACCAGCGCCAGGCGGGGATCGTCGACGCGACGGGTGGATCGGCGACGTTCACCGGGAGCGGCTGCTTCGAGTGGGCGGGAGGCCGAACCGGCCCGTGCTTCGCGGCGCAGGGCAACATCCTCGTCGGCCCCGACGTCGTCGACGCGCTGGCAGACACGTTCCTCGGCACGAAGGGCCCGCTGGCAGAGCGCCTGCTGGCGGCCCTCGCAGCCGCGGACGCCGCCGGCGGCGACCGCCGCGGGCGGCAGTCGGCGTGCGTGATCGTGCGCCGGACAGGCGGCGGCTACGGTGGCAACAACGACATCCTGATCGATCTACGGGTGGACGACCACGCCGACCCGGTGGGCGAGCTCCAGCGGGTGTACGCCATCCACGACCTGCTCTTCGGGCAGACGGCGGAGGTCGACATGATCCCGCTCGACGAGGTGCGGGCCGAGGTGACCGAGAGGCTCGCCGCGCTCGGCTTCGACGGGTCGACCGAGGAGGCGCTGCGGGCATGGGCGGGCCGGGAGAACCTGGAAGAACGGCTCCGCGAGGATCGCATGGATCCCGTGCTCCTGCGTGCATTGCGCGAGGCAACTTGACGCGTTGCTCGTGACCCCCTAGCGTCCGCTCCGAAACCGACGAGAGGGGGACCATGCGAAGGGCACTTCGCGTTTCGGCAGCGGCCGCTGCGGCGGTCGGCGTCCTGGCTCTGGCGTCACCGGCGTTCGCAACGGTGCGCCACGTCCATCCCGGGCAGTCGATCCAGGCCGCCATCAACGCCTCGCACCCCGGCGACACGATCAAGGTCGCCGCAGGGGTGTATCACCAGAACCTCACGATCGCGACGAACCACATCACGCTGTGGGGCGCCGGCAGCGGGCGGCACGGGACCGTCCTGAAGCCGCGCAAGCACCCGCTGCCCAGCCCGTGCACGAACTCGAACGGCACCGCCAAGTTCGTGAACGGCATCTGCTCGGTCGGGCAGTTCGACCCGGCGACCGGTGATCCGGGCGCGCCGATCGACGGGACGACCATCCACGGGTTCAGGGTCGTGGGCTTCTCGAGCACGGGGATCATCTTCTTCAACGACGCCCATACCGTCGTCTCCGGGAACCGCGCGATCGGGAACGCGGACTACGGGATCGCCGCGTTCGTCAATAACCACATCACGTACACGCACAACGTGGCGACGGGGAGCGAGGAGGCCGGGTTCTACATCGGCGACTCGCCCGACGCCGAAGCGGTCGTGACGCACAACGTCGCCAAGGGGAATCTGTTCGGGTTCTTCTTCCGCGACTCCCAGCACGGGCTCTTCGCGCACGACTTCGCGAAGGGCAACTGCGTCGGGATCATGACCCTCGACACCGGCTCGCCGGGCGCCGAGGGCTTCGTCGAGATCGCGCAGAACCGGATCTTCCACAATCAGAAGGCCTGCCCGGCCGGCGAGGGCCCGCCCCTGTCCGGCGTCGGCATCTTCCTCTTCGGGACGACTCACGCCAACGTGTGGGGGAACCGGGTGACGAAGAACCTGCCGTCCGGCCCGAGCTTCATAAGCGGCGGCATCGTGGTCCACTCGGCCGGCATCGTCGGCGGGGCCGACCCGACCTCGAACGTCGTGACGCACAACTTCGTCCACGACAACCTGAGCAAGGACCTGAAGTACGACGGCACCGGGTCGGGGAACACCTTCCCCGACAACGACTGCGGCACGTCGCACCCCGGCGGGCTCTGCTAGCGAGCTAGGAGAGCACGCCGAGACGCCGGGAGATCCGCTCCGCCCCCGACCGGGGGCGGAGCGCTCCCGGTAGCGCCTCGACGAGCGCCGAGACGGCCTGGGCGGACTCGGCGTCGGGGGCCGAGAGGACGAGCGGCGTCCCGCCGTCGGCCGACTCGCGGAGCGGCTCGTCGAGCGGGATCTCCGCGAGGAGCGGCACGCCGAGCTCGTCCGCGAGCGCCCTGCCGCCGCCCGTGCCGAACGGGTGCGACACCTCGCCGCAGCACGTGCACCGGATGAAGCTCATGTTCTCGACGACGCCCGCGACGCGCATCCCCGTCTTCTCGGCCACCTCGGCCGTGCGAGCGGCGACCCGCTGCGCAGCCGGCTGCGGGGTGGTGACGATGATCAGATCGGGCTCGGGCAGGAGCTGGCCGAGCGAGATCGCCACGTCGCCCGTGCCGGGAGGCATGTCGACGACGAGGTAGTCGAGCTCGCCCCAGTGGACGTCGGTCAGGAATTGCTCGAGCGCGCGGTGCAGCATCGGCCCGCGCCAGACGACGGCCTGGTCCGACTCGAGGAAGAACCCGATCGACATCACCCGCAGGTCGTGCGAGACCGGCGGCACGATCATCTTCTCGACGACCACGGGTCGCCGGTTCACGCCGAGCATGCGCGGGATCGAGTAGCCGTAGATGTCCGCGTCGACCACTCCGACCTCGGCGCCGCCTGCCGCCAGCGCGGCCGCGAGGTTGACGGACACCGTCGACTTGCCAACCCCTCCCTTGCCCGAGGCCAGCGCGATGACCCGTGTGCGCGAGCTGAGGGAGATCGACTTCTGCTCGCCGCCGTTCGCGCCGGGCTGCAGCCGCTGGCGGAGCGCCGTCTTCTCCTGGGCGCTCATCACGTCGAAGGCGACGCCGACCGAGGAGACGCCCTCGACCGCGCCGACGTGCTGCCGGACCTGGCCCTCGAGATCGGCCTTCATCGGGCAGCCGGCGACGGTCAGCGCGATCGTGACGTCGACATGATCCCCCTGGACCTGGACGCCGCGCACCATCTCGAGCTCGACGACATTGCGGCGGATCTCCGGATCGATGACGGCGCGAAGCGCCTCACGGATCGACTGCTCGGCGATCATGGCCGCAGTGTAGGCCGAACCGGCCTGGCGGCCGTCAGCCGTACACGAGGTCGCCGAGCGTGCGGCACCACGTCTCGTCGCGCGCGGCGACCGCGCGGGTGCGGCTTTCCAGGCCCAGGTCGACCGACTCGAGATCCCACGTCACGAGCGAGGCGCCGGCCTCCCGCACGATGAGCGCGGCCGCCGCCAGGTCGACCGACCGGCTCGGCTTCAGCGTCGCCACCCCGTCGACGCGGCCGTCCGCGAGCTGGCACAGCGCGAGCGCGAGCGCCCCGAGCACACGGATGCGCCCGACGTGCCCGTCGAGCCGCGCCGCGGCGTCGGCTACCAGGCCGGCGTTCGTCGCCTCGAGATCGACCACCCCCAGGCGCTCCTTGGGACGGGTGCCTCCGAGCTCCCTGCCGTCCACCGTGGCCCCGAGCCCGCGCTGGGCCACCCACTCCTCGCCGGTGCCGAAGTCGCGGATGTAGCCGAACCGGACGTCGTCGAGGGTCGGCCCGTCGGCGAAGGCCAGCGAGATGCACCAGAACGGCAGGCAGCGCTTCGCGTTCAGCGAGCCGTCGATCGGGTCGACGACGACCACCCACTTGCTCTCGCTCCCGAACATCCGCTCGCCGAGCTCCTCTGACACCAGCCGAAAGTCGACGCCGCCGGCGTGCAGCTCCTCGAGCCTCGCAACGACGGCCGCCTCGGCGTCGCGATCGATCACGGTCGTGTCGTCACCGCCCTCCCCCTGACCGACGACCGGCTCGCGCTGGTCGCGGGTGGGAAGCGCGGCGAGGGCCGCGCCGACGTCGTCGGACACCTGCCGGCAGAAGCCGAGCCAGCGCTGGTCGATGGGGACTAGTCCTCCAACGGGTTCAGGAGGAACCCGCTCCAGAGCTTCGGGAAGAAGTACGTCGACTTCTGGGGCATGACGGCGCCCGCATCGGCAACCGCGCGCACCTGCTCAAGCGTGGGCGCCCGCAGGATGAACGCCGCGGCGGCCTCGCCTCGTTCGACCGGCGCCGTCGCGGCGCCCAGCTCGCGCACGTACTGGACGGCGTCGCTCGCCGCGAACTGCTCGGCGTCGAGCAGGCCGAGCATCGGCTGGAGGATGGCCGCCTCGAGCACGGCCGCGTCCACCTTGCGCACCGGCGCTGGCACGCCGGGCATCGCCATCGAGATCGCGGCCCGGTCGCGCAGCGTGCAGAGCAGGGCCGGCCGCTCGGCCCCATGCCAGACCGCGAATGCGATCGTGTCGGCGGGGACCGCGTTCAGCTCTGCCTCGACATCGAGCGGGGTCGCCTGGATCTCTCGGACTGTGAACGCCGACAGGAGATCGGGGGTGACGTCGCGCTTTCCCGGGACGACTCGGTGCGTCGGGTAGACCACGAGGCCCTCGCCCTGCATGTTCACGAGGTGCATGAGCGCGAAGTCGCACGGCAGGTCGGCCGGCGAGTCGCCCTCCCGAGCGCGGACCTCGTCCCGGTAGGCCAGCGCCGTCTCGTAGCGGTGGTGGCCGTCGGCGATCACGATCGACCGGTCGGCCATCGCCTCCTGGACGGCCTCGATGGCGCCGGCGTCGGTCACCTGCCAGAAGCGATGGACGGTGCCGTCGGCGTCGGTCGTCTCCATCATCGGCGCGCCGGAGACGTGCGGCAGGAGCGCGGCGCGCGGTGCCCCCTCGGGGTCGTCGTAGAGGCCGAAGACCGGCGAGAGGTTGGCGCGCACCGCCCGCATCAGCTCGAGCCGGCCCGCGCGCGTGGCGGCGTGGGTGCGCTCGTGCGGCCGCACGCGGCCCTCGCCGTAGGCGGCGAGGCGGATGGCGGAGAGGAAGCCCGACCGCTCGCCTTCGCTCCCGTCCGGGGCGACGTAGGTCTGCGTGTGCCACCAGATCGAGGGCTCGGTGTCGCGCAGGAGCGCGCCCTCGCGGCGCCAGTCCTGGAGCAGCCGGGCGGCCTGGCTCGGCGCCTCGGGCAGGAGCAGGCGGACGATCGAGTGCGCGCTGCGGCGGAGGTAGGCATCGCGATCCGCGGGCGAGATCACGTCGTACGGAGGTGCGACGACATCGCCGAGCTCGACGAATTCCGGGTTGTAGCGCAGTGCCCGCAGCGGCTCGAGCGCGGTGCGCGTGGCCGGGGTCGATGCCATCGGCGCCAGTCTAATAGACTCGTTCCGGATGGCCGGGAGCACCTACGTCGCGGACTTGGCCGAGGGGGCGGTGGTCGACGCGACGTTCGCGGTGCAGCGCAAGACCCGCCGCCGCACGCGCAACGGGGACCCGTTCCTGTCGGTCGAGCTGGCCGACCGTACTGGCCGCGTCCCGGGCGTCGTCTGGAACGACGTGAACTTGCTCGGAGCCCGGTTCGACCAGGGCGACACCGTCCGCGTGCTCGGCAAGGTCGAGGCCTACGCCGGCCGCCTTCAGATCTCGGTGCGCGACCTCGAGCGCATCGAGGGAGGAGACCCGCTCGAACTCGTCCCGGGCTCGCGGCGCGACGCCGAGACGCTCGAGGGATTCCTCGAGTTCCTCGCGGGCGAGATCCACCATGAGGGGCTGCGCGCGCTCGTGACCGGTGTCATCGACGATCCGCGCGTCCGCGAGCGGCTCCGAACGGCGCCCGCGTCCGAGACGCACCACGACTACGCCGGCGGGCTGCTCGAGCACACCGTCGCCGTCGCCACGCTGTGCCGCGAGGCGGCGCAGCTCCACCCGCGCCTCAACTCCGACATCCTGCTCGCGGCCGCGCTCCTGCACGACGTCGGCCGCACCGAGACCTTCCGCCCCGGAGTGACGATCGCCGTCTCGGACGAGGGCCGGATGCTCGGGCACGTCCTCGCCGGGGTGCGCATGATCGACGCCGCGGCGCGGGATGCCGGCCTCGCCGACGACGTCCTCCTTCCGCTCCTGAACGCCGTCGCCGGACACCACGGCCCGCTCGAGGGCCGCCGGCTCGAGACGCCCGAGGCGGTCGCGCTCTACCACGCGAACTCGCTCGACGCCCGGCTCGGCGAAGCGCTCGGGGGTTAACCGCACGCCGGTCTCGGGATATCTCGGCGGCCCGCGCCGCCGGCGGCGCATACGCTGGCGGCCGCCATGCCAAGAGAGACCTCCCTTCATCCCGACGTCCGCGTGGGCCACGTGCACCTGCGGGTCGGCGACCTCGAGCGGGCGACCGCGTTCTATCGCGACGCGATCGGCCTGAGCGTCACGGTCGACGGCCGCGCGTTCGGGCTCCCGGCAGTGTTCCTCGCCGCCGGCGACTACCACCATCACGTCGCGCTGAACGCGTTCGACGGCGAGGGCGCCGAGCCGGCGCCGCGCCGCCACGCCGGCCTGCACCACTTCGCCCTGCTCTACCCGAGCCGCGAGGAGCTGGGCCTGGCGGTCGCCCGCCTGCGCCGGATCGGACATCCGATCGACGCCGCCGAGGACCACGGCGGCACCGTCGCCGTGTACCTGCGAGACCCCGACGGAAACGGCGTGGAGCTCTCGTATGACCGCCCGCGCAGCGAGTGGTTCGACGACGAAGGGCGGCCGATCATGAAGGCCGCGCCGTTCGACCCCGACAGCCTGATCCAGGAGCCAGTGTGAGCATCACCTTCTACGACCTGTTCGAGCCGGAGGCCGAGGCCCCGGCTGCGGCAGCCACCGAGCCGCGATATCGGCTCGAGGTCGTCCTCGACTCCCGCGGCCGGCTGGTGTCGGCGCAGGCCGAGCCGGCGGCCGTCGGCCTGATCGACCACCTGGCGCGCGGCCTCGGCGTCGCCCCGCGGGCCTAGTCGCCGTCCCCGCCGCCCGACCCAGGCGCCGGAGCGGGCATATGCGAGTGGCGGCCGCGGATCGACCTCCAGATCGCCTCGTTCAGCACATGCTCGTCGGGCCCGTCGGGGATCGAGTAGTTCTGCGCGGCCGATGCCGCTGCGAGCGGCGAGCTGCGTCCGTTCCGCGGGTATCCGGGATCGCCGAACGGGATCACCCTGGTCGGAAGGACGTCGTACGGGCGCATGTTCGGCCAGTTCGCAAATGACGGCCACATCCGCGTCCCGCGCTGGTCGAAGATGCTCATCGGCTCGAGCCCGAGGATGTCCTCGACCGTGCCGAGCATCCCGGCGGTGTCGTAGTGCGTCGAGTCGACCCCCGCGTGCTGCGTGAATGGGCTGATGACGAGCGCGGTGGAGCGGTGGGCGTCGACGTGGTCGGGTCCGTCCTGGGCGTCGTCCTCGACGACGAAGATCGCCGTGCTCCGCCAGTAGCGGCTGTGCGAGACGGCGTCGACCAGCCGGCCGACGGCGACGTCGTTGTCGGCCTCGTAGGACGCCGGCGTTGCGGTGCCCGGCGTCGTCCCCTGGGTGTGGTCGTTGGGCAGGTACACAACCTCGAGGCCCGGCAGGTTGCCGTTTCGCTCGTACCCACGGAACTCGCGCTCCCACTCGGGCTCGCGAACCGCGTGGTCGGAGCAGTCGAGGTTCCAGCCCGGAAAGCGCGGGTCGACGTGCTCGCCGAAACGGGCCTGGAGGTGGGTGAGGTCGGAGTAGACGGTGCCGCTGTGGCAGTTATGCGGGTCGTCCCACGGCGTGCCCTCGCCGTAGTCGCGGAAGCTGACGCCGTGCTTGTAGGCGTCGTCCCACAGGTAGCCGACGGTCGCGGCCGCCGCCGTCCTGGGCACCGTCGGGTCGCCGGCCAGCGGCTCCGAGGCGAACTGCTGTGCCAGCGGTACGAACTCGCTGTCGTAGCTTCGGTAGTAGGCCCAGGCGTAGTCGAACGGCCAGATCTTGTCCACATAGTCGGTGGCCGTCGCCTGGGTCGACCAGGGGTGGCCGTCCTGCGACACCTCCGCGTCGACGTAGAAATTGTCGAGCAGCGTGAACCGGCGCGCGAGGGCCCGCTGGTTCGGCGCCGACCCGTCCTTGAAGAGTGTCAGGGACGGGTCGCCGTTGCCCTTCCCCAGGTCGCCGAACACCTGGTCGTAGGTGCGGTTCTCCTTGATGACGTAGATCACGTGGTGGATCGCGCTCACCGCCGCGGGCATGTGCGCCCGCCGCTCCGCGACGTGGTTGTTGCGGCGCACCTCAGCCGTCCATCGCCGCAACCGGTGGGCGAACCCGTGGCCGTCGCGCAGGTCGATCACCTGCACCGACCCGCGGATCATCGTGCCGCTGTACTGGTTCTCGAAGTAGCCGGGCGAGTACTCGATGCCCGTGCCGCACCCCTGGGCCAGAAGCGGCGAGAACGGACCACACGGGTTCGGGCCCGCACCGAAGCCGTTGGTGTTCACGACCACGAGCCGGTGACCTCCGGGGGCGATCTTGACGTCGGCCGGGTACCAGGCCGTCGGGATGAACCCGCGGACGCGGCGAGTGCCGAGGTCGACGACCGCCACGGCGTTCTCGCCCGCGTCGGCGACATAGAGCGTCCCGCCGTCGGGGCTGACCGACAGGCCCTCGGGCATCGACCCCTTCGGCGCTCCCGGCACGAGTGCAACGTCGATCGTGGCCGAGAGCCGGTCGCGGCGCGAGTCGAGCACGCTCACCGTGTCGCTCGAGGCATTCGCGGTGTAGATCTCGTCGTTCGTCGGGTTCGCGGCGATCGCCGTCGGGTGGTCGGCCTGGAGCGGATCGCCTGCCGGCGAGAGCCGGATCGTCTTCAGAACGCGCTGCGCGGCCGTGTCGATCACCGACACCGAGCGGCCGGTCCAGTTCGTGACGTACGCCTTGGTCGCGGGGCGGTTGAAGGCGACGCCGAACGGGTCTCCCGGCGCGCCCAGGTCGATCGTGGCGGTGATCCGGCCGGTGTTGGGGTTGATCACCGTGACCTGGTGACCGGGCGGATCCTCGTATGACCCGGTGGTGAAGGGGTCGCCGCCCAGGTTGTTCGCGACGTACAGGCGGTCGCCGAGCGGCGTGTGACCGTATGCGATCCCGGCGGGGAAGTGACCCGCCGGGATCGGCGCCGTCCGGCACGAACCTCCCCGCCGGGGTCACGTGGTAGGAGTGCAGGACGTCCTGACCGCCGCCAGAGGCCCACGCCCGCCGGCCGTCGGGGGAGAAGGCGACGCCGTAGAACACGGAGTGACCGCGGTGGCCGTTCATCACGCGCACGGCCGTCCGCGCCCGCGTGTCGATGTCGAACATCTCGAGCGTCTCGTCCTGCACCGCCTGCCCGCTCGACGTGACCAGCGCATGCCGGCCGTCGGGCGACAGCGCGACGCCCCACGGGCCCGAGAGCCCCGGCCCGCTCGTGACGGTCAGGAGATGGCCCGCCGGCGTGACCCTCCACCCGGCCGGCGTGCGCGGGACATCAGATCCGCTCGCCGTTTCGGGCGCTCCCGCGCCGCAGATCGTCATGGCGACGACGAGGCCCACGAACACTCCACGCTTCATCCGATCCCCCTCGGACGCACGAACGGCCTCGGCGATCATACGCCGGCAGGGCGCCTCACACGTTGAAGCGCACGTTCAGCACGTCGCCGTCCGCGACGACGTAGTCGCGCCCCTCGACGCGCACCCAGCCGCGGCGCTTGGCCTCGACCTCCGAGCCGGCCTCGACGAGCCGGTCCCACTCGATGACCTCCGCACGGATGAACCCGCGGGCGAGGTCGGTGTGGATGCGGCCCGCGGCCGCCTGCGCGTTCTGGCCGCGCCGGATCGTCCACGCGCGGGTCTCCTTGGGGCCCGTCGTGAAGAACGGGATCAGGTCGAGCAGCGTGTAGGTCGCGAGCGTGAGCCGGTCGAGCGCGGGCGACTCGATCCCGAGGTCGTCCAGGAACGCGCGGGCGTCGGCCTCGGGCAGCTCGCGCAGCTCCGCCTCGATCTTGGCGTTCACCGAGACGCACGGGGCACCGCGCTCGGCGGCGAACGCCTCGAGGGCGGCCACGTCGGCGGCGTTCCCGGAGTCGTCGACGTTCGCCAGGTAGAGCGTCGGCTTGGCCGTGAGGAGGTCGACCGTCGCGGGCACCGCGACGCCGGCCGACCGCGCCGGCCGGCCCGCCTCGAGCGCCGCGCGGATCGCCTCGAGGGCCTCGCCCTCGGCGACGGCGTCGCGGTCGCCGCCCTTCGCCGCCTTGGCGACACGCTCGTGGCGGCGCTCGATCGCGGCCAGGTCGGCGAACGCCAGCTCGAGCTCGACGGTCTCGACGTCGCCCAGCGGATCGACGCTCCCGCCGGGATGGGCGACCGTCTCGTCGCGGAAGCAGCGCACGACGTGGAGCACCGCATCGGTCGAGCGGATCTGGCCGAGGAACTGGTTCCCGAGCCCCTCGCCGTGCGAGGCGCCGCGCACGAGGCCTGCGATGTCGACGACCCGGAGCGTCGCGGGCACGGTCTTGGCCGAGGCCGAGAGCCGGGTGAGCTCCCCCAGGCGCGGGTCGCGGACGTCGGCCTCGGCGTGGTTCGTCTCGACGGTCGAGAACATGTGCGGCGCCACTGCGGCGCCCGCCCCGGTGAGTGCGTTGAAGACGGTGGACTTGCCGCTGTTTGGGAGGCCGACGAGTCCCGCTTCGAGGCTCGACATCACACGGCCCCTGCGGCCGCGCCCGTCACGGTCCCGAGCGCCGCGCCGGCAACGACGTCACCCGGCCTGTGCGCGCCGACGTAGACGCGGCTCGCGGCCATGACGGCGGCGGCCGTCCACCAGACCGGCGCCAGCTCCGGCCGGGCCCGGGTCAGGGCGAACGCGGCTGCGACCGACATGGCGGCGTGGCTCGAGGGGAACGAGCTCGACGCCGGGAGCGGGATCAGCGCGTCGGCCGACGCGGGCCGCTCGCGGCCGACGGCGAGCTTCACGGCATAGTTCACGCCGAGCGTCCCCCACACCGTGGCGGCGACCCGGACGGGTGCTCCGCAGAGCGCGCCGACGACGACCCATCCGATCCCGTAATTGCCGGTGGTCGTGTAGGCGACCACCACGCGGTCGAGCGCCGAACGGTTCACGAGATGGTTGGTTCCCGGTACACGTGATGTTCAGCCGCAGCCACGCCAGCGTCCGGACAACCCGACGCAGTCGGACGTCCAGGCGCAGGTGAATCGGGAACCACCCATCTCTCTAGAAGCCGACGCGGCCGACGTGCGCCTCGCGCTTCACATAGCCCACCTTCGAGACGTCGATGTGGTAGGTGGTTTCGTCGGGCCCGGAGATCTTGGCGACGCCCTTGCCGGCGTCGAGCGCCGCCTCGAGCTTCGCCCACTCGCCGGCTTCCAGCTTCGTGATCACGATCAGCCCGCTGTCGAACCCGAGCTCGACCCGGGACATGTCATCAGCCATCGACCGCTCCTTCGAGTTGCACGTATTCGACCAGCACGCCGGCGACGCTGGAGGGATGGATGAACGCGACCTCGAGCCCGAAGAGGCCGGCGTGGGGCTCCTCGTCGATCAGCTCGGCGCCGGCGGCAACGGCGTCGCGGAGCGCCGTCCGGATGTCGTCTACCGCATAGGCAACATGGTGCATCCCCGGTCCCCGGCTCGCCATGAACCGGCCCACCGGAGTGTCGTCTCCGAGGGGCCGCAGGAGCTCGACGCAGTCGCTCCCGACACGGAGCGACACCGCTTCGACCCCCTGCTCCGGCACGGTCTCGTGATGCTCCGTCACCGCGCCGAAGAGCCGCTGGTACACGTCCACGGCGGCCGCCATGTCGTCGACGGCGTGCCCGATATGATGGAACCCGCGGGGGCGCATTGCGCCCCCATCCTAGGAGACGGCTACCCGCAGGGGGCACCGATGGGGTTTCTCGACAAGATCAAGCAGCAGGCCACGGACGTCGCATCGACGGTGGCCGAGAAGACGCAGGAGACGGCCAAGGTCGGCCAGATGCAGATGCAGCTTCGCAGCCTGAAGGGCGAGGAGAAGGAGGCGTTCGCCGACTTCGGCCGCCAGGCGTACGGCCTTCACCGCGACGGCGCGCTCGCCGAGCGCTCGGGCGAGCTCGCGTCGGGTGCCGCGCGGATCTCCGACCTCCAGTCGCAGATCGCGGCCAAGGAGCAGGAGATCGCAGACGTGAAGGGGGACGAGGGCTCCGAGACCGTGGAGGGCTCCGCCGAGGAGGTCGCCGAGCCGACTTCGGACGCGCCGCCACCACCGCCACCGCCGGCCGCGGACGCACGCCACCGCCGCCGCCTCCCACCGCCCCCTCCGGCCGAGTAGCTACCGAGCAGCCAGGCTGCCGTGGCCGTTGGCCTCGGGAGCCGTGAGCTCGACGCCGACGTCGAGCGACGAGTTCGACTCGGGCTGGAGGCCCTCGAGCAACCGGTCGATCTCGGGCCGCTCGAGCGTCTCGTGCGCGAGCAGGCCCTGCGCCAGCTTGTCGAGGTACGGGCGATACCGCTCGACGAGCCCGAGCGCGTCGCGGTAGGCCGCATCGGTGATCGCGCGCTGCTCGGCGTCGCGCAGGCGCTTCGTCTCCTCCGAGAGCGCGTAGTCGTCGGCGCGCACCTGGAGGTGCGGGACGCTCGCCCCCATGCCCCACTCGAAGACCATCGCCCGCGCGATCTGGGTCGCGCGATCGAGATCGTTGGCCGCTCCGTTCGTGATCCGGCCGAACACGACCTGCTCGGCCGCCCGGCCCGCCAGGATCACCTTCAGCCAGTCGCGCAGCTCCTCGGTCGACTGGAGGTAGCGATCCTCCTCCGGCAGGTTGAGCGTGTATCCGAGCGCGTGGCCGCGGGGCACGATCGTGACCTTGTGCAGCTGCATCGCATCGCCCATGAGCCTGGCCACGAGCGCGTGGCCGGCCTCGTGGTAGGCGATCACGCGCTTCTCCTTGTCGGTGATGAGCTTGCGCTGGAGGAGGCCCGCGACCACGCGGTCGAGCGCGTCGTCGAAGTCGGCGCTCGTGATCTGCTCGCGCGCCGACCGGCCGGCGAAGATCGCCGCCTCGTTCGCCAGGTTCGCAAGGTCGGCACCCGTCAGCCCCGACGTGCGGCGGGCGACCTCGTGCAGGTCGACGCTCGAGTCGAGCGGCTTCCCGCGCGTGTGCACGGCCAGGATCTGCTCGCGGCCGCGCAGGTCGGGGAGCGCCACGCCCACGTGCCGGTCGAAACGGCCGGGGCGAAGGAGCGCGGGATCGAGATCCTGGAGGCGGTTCGACGCGCCGATCACCACGAGCCGCTGGCTCTCGTCAAACCCGTCCAGCTCGACGAGAAGCTGGTTCAGCGTCTGGTTGTGCTCCTGGGACGACGGCCCCCCCGAGCGCTGGCCGCCGACGGCGTCGAGCTCGTCGATGAAGATGATCGCGGGCTGGTTCTTCCGCGCCGTCGAGAACAGGCGCCGGATGCGGGCAGCGCCGACTCCGACGAACATCTCGACGAACGCCGAGGCGCTCTGGAAGTAGAACGTCGCGCCCGACTCGTGGGCGATCGCCTTGGCGAGAAGCGTCTTCCCCGTCCCGGGCGGCCCATAGAGGAGCACGCCGCGCGGGACGCGCGCACCGAGCTTCTCGAACCGGTCGGGATGGCGCAGGAACTCCACCACCTCCTGGAGCTCGGCCCTGACCTCGTCGACGCCCGCAACGTCCTCCCAGCGCACCGCCGAGTCAGACCGCGGCGTGATCTCGATCGGCTTCGTGTTGGGCATCATCCTGAGCATCCGCCAGCTGATGTAGACGAGCAGGGCGAACAGGATCGGGATGATCCAGGCAATCGCGAGCTGGGCGAGCGCAGACAGCAGATCCCGGACGGTGTCCAAGAGCGCATGCGCCGACGGCATCGTGAAGAGGACGTCCACCCACCCAGGGTACCTGTCCCTGGGGTACGTGCCTAGGTCTGCGCCACGCCCTCGAGCCGCAGCACCTCGCCGAGCGCCGCCTCGGCGACCTCGAGCTCGGCGGCCGTCGGCTCGCGGGTCGCCGCGACCCGCTGGAGCTCGAAGCCCGGCCGTCGCAGCGCGCGGGCGACGGGGTGCTCGCGGTGGCGCCCCATCCAGCCGAACGCCTCGGTGGCGGCGCCGAGCGCCGCCACGCCGACCGCCAGCCGGGCCGGCCCGCGGCGCGACTCCGGAAGCCGGCTCGCGAGCACGTTGCCGGCGGCGGTGAGCACCACGATCGGGCCCACCATGTGCGAGCCGCAGCGCTCGTGCTCCTTCGTGGCATCCACCGCGTCGGTGCCCTTCTCGTAGGCCCCGATCGCCTTGTGCTCGGCGCCGTGATACCCGGCGATCTCGGAGCCGCGAAGCGCCATGAGCGCGGGAGCCAGCGCCGCCGCGGCGGCCAGCGACTCGCCGACGATCGGATGCAGACGGCTTCTCCGCACGGCCTGGGCGAGAATCGCCGAGCCGGCCAGCGCGGCACCCATCCCCGGCCCCTCGACCGGGAGCCGCGCCTCGGGCAGGCGCCGCCGCACGACGGGGAGCAGGAGGGCCGCCTCCGCCATCCGCGCGACGCCGCGCAGGAGCGGCGTGCGGGTCAGCGCGTCGGGGAGGTCGGGCTTGCGGCCGGATGCGACCTTCACCTCGCCATCGGCGGCGCGCACCGCCGCCGCCCAGTGGTCGAGGCTATGGACGAGGATGCCGTTTCGGAGCGCCATCCCACCGAGCCGGATGGGCGCCGTGCTCACGCCGGCTCCCCCATCGCCCGCACGACGTGCCTGAAGAAGCGCGTGCCGAGCTCGAGGTCGTCCATCGCAGCCCGCTCGTCGGCGGAGTGGACGAGCGACCCGGCGAGCATCGGATCCATGCGCATCGGCATGAAGCCGTACGCCACCGACCCGAAGGCCTCGCGCATGAAATGGCTGTCGGTGAAGCCGGCGTTCACCATCGGGGCCAGCGACGCACCGGGCTCGATCTCCGGCGCGAAGTCCTCGATCACCCGGTAGAGCGGCGTGTCCTGCGGCGAGAGGGTGCCGCCCACGTTCTCGACGATCTCGAACTCGTGCTCGATCCCGGCCAGCTCCGCCCGGACCGCCTGCTCGATCTGATCCGTGGTCATCCCGGGGAGGATCCGGCAGTCGCACACGAGCCGAGCCTTGCCGGGAATGATGTTGACGGCGGTCGAGGCCTCGGCGATGGTCGGCGCGATCGTCGCCCCCAGCATCGGCTCGACGGCCGCGGCCAGAAGCGGGGTCTCCGTCCGGCAGCGGGCGACGAGCTCGGCGGGGTCGGCGCCCTCCTCGCCGATCGCCGCCAGGAAGGTGTGCAGCGCCGGCAGCTCGGCCACCGGAGGGCGCATCCGCTGCATCCGGTCGATCACCGGGACGAGTTTCACGAGCGCGTTGTCGGCGGCGCCGGGCGTCGACGCGTGGCCGCTCTTGCCGCGGACGGTGATCGCAAACGCGGAGCAGCGCTTCTCGCCGATCCCGATGCTGTAGGCGACGCGGCCGTTGTGCTCGATCCGCTCGCCGCCGCCCTCGTTCACGACGTAGTCGGCCCGCACCAGGTCAGGGTGCGCCTCGACGAGCCAGGAGAGCCCGACGCCGGCGCCGACCTCCTCGTCGGCCACCGCGCACAGGATCAGGTCGCCGGCGCCGCGCCAGCCCTCCCGGGCCAGCATCGCCATCGCGACCGCCTCGGCCGCCACCTGGCCCTTCATGTCGAGTGCGCCGCGACCCCAGATGAACCCCTCGCGCTCGAGACCCGAGTGCGGCGGCACCGACCAGTCGTCGGGATCGACTCCGACCGTGTCGGTGTGGCCGAGCAGCATGAGCGAGGGCCCATCGCCCGTGCCGGGGATCCGCGCCACGAGCGACCCGCGGTCGGGCGTGGGGCCGACGATCTGCGACTCGATCCCGGCGGCCGCCAGGTATGCGGCGAGGTGCTCGGCCGCCGCCGTCTCGTTGCCCGGCGGATTGATCGTGTCGATGCGGATCAGCTCCGCGAGGAGCCGACTGGTCTCGGTGCGCACATCGGCCGCGATCATCGTCCGCACGGTACACGATGGTGCCGAGTAGATTCCTCATGGTGACCGGCGATCTCTTCTCCCATTCGGCGGAGTCGCGCCTCGAGCGCGTGGCGCCGCTCGCCCAGCGGCTCCGGCCCGGCACGATCGACGAGTTCGTGGGCCAGGCCGGAGTCGTCGGCGAGGGCAGCGCGCTCCGGCGCGCCATCGCCAAGGACAGCATCCCGTCGATGATCTTCTACGGCCCGCCCGGCAGCGGCAAGACGACGCTGGCCCGGATCGTGGCCCACACCACCGAGGCCCACTTCGAGGAGCTTTCGGCGGTGCAGGTCGGCGTGGCCGACGTCCGCCGCGTGCTCGGCGAGGCGCGCGACCGGCTCGGCGCCAACGGGCAGCGCACGATCCTCTTCCTTGACGAGATCCACCGGTTCAACAAGGGCCAGCAGGACGCCCTCCTGCCTGCGGTCGAGTCCGGCCTCGTCACGCTGATCGGCGCGACCACCGAGAACCCCTACTTCGAGGTGAACTCGGCGCTCCTCTCGCGCTGCCAGCTCTTCCAGCTCGACCTCCTGACCGAGGACGACCTGACGGCGATCGTGCGCCGCGGCGAGGGAGCGCTCGGCGTGGAGCTCTCGACAGAGGCGCGCGAGGCGACCGTCCACTCGGCCGGCGGGGATGCCCGGAACGCCCTCAACATCCTCGAGGCGGCCGTCGGCGCGGCCGGCGACGGGCCGGTCACGCCCGAGCACGTCCGCGACGCGGCCCGCAAGCGGCCGCTCCTCTACGACAAGGGCGGAGACCAGCACTACGACGTCATCTCGGCCTTCATCAAGAGCATGCGCGGCTCCGACACCGACGCCTCGATCTACTACCTCGCGCGTCATGCTCGAGGGCGGCGAGGACCCGCGGTTCGTCGCTCGCCGAATGGTCGTGTTCGCGTCCGAGGACGTGGGCAACGCCGACCCGCGGGCGCTCGAGGTCGCCGTCGCCGCGGCCCGGGCCGTCGAGTTCGTCGGCATGCCGGAATGCCGCATCAACCTGAGCCAGGCGGCGGCGTACCTCGCCCGGGCGCCGAAGTCGAATGCGTCGTACGTCGCCATCGCAAGCGCCATGCGCGATGTGCGCGAGCGCGGCAACCTGCGCCCTCCGCCGGCGCTCCGCGATGCGTCCTACGCCGGCGCGAAGCGGCTCGGCCACGGCGCCGGCTACGTCTATCCGCACGACCGGCCCGACGAGGCGGCGGCCCAGCAGTACCTGCCCGACGATCTCGTCGGGACGCGCTACTACCCGGAGGACGCGCCGTAGCGGCTCCGAATCTGCACCGCGGCGAAGGCCGCGAGCGCGACGCCCAAGCCCAGGACCGCCCCCGAGATTGCATCCGTCAACCAGTGCACCTGCAGGTACGTGCGGCTCCAGACCATGCCGGCCACGACCACGGCGGCGACCACTGCCCACGCGCGCCGCTGCCGAGTCCCGGGGCGCGTGAGAAGCACGAGGAGCGAGATCGCGGTGGCTCCGGCGTAGGCCGCATGCCCTGAGGGAAACGAGCTCCCGGTCGCCTCGATCATGGCTCCGGGAGGCCGCGGCCGATCCACGAGCTGCTTCAGGAGGTTGACCGAGAGCGGAGTGAGGCTCTCGGTCACGGCGAAGGCGATCAGCGCCCGCCAGCGCCGCGCCACGATCAGCACGAGGCCGACCGCGGCCAGGGAGACGGCCCGGCCCAGGCCGCGACCGAGGTAGTTGAGCGCGAGCGCGAGATCATGGAGCCGGCCGGTCTCGATGTCGCGCATCGCCTCAGCCCAGCGAAGGTCGACCGCGAGCGGGCGCCCCGGGATCAGGGCCGCCACGACGCCGACGAGCGCCACCAGCGCGAGGCCGGCCCAGGCGGCCGTCCGCGGACGGCTGAAGAACTGCTCGCCGCGCACGACAGGATGGAAGCCGCTTCGAGGCCTGCCCGCCTCATCCCATGGGCGCCATGCAGGCTGATGCCGAATACGGTGAAACATTGGCATCAGGCATCGTGTTTCACGCCCACAGCGCGGCAACGGGGTGCCGGGTACCACCGTTCTACAAGATCCGGGCGCCCAGCGCCGAGCACGTCAGCTCGACCGCCAGGCTCGCCGTCTGGTTGTGCTCGTCGAGCACCGGGTTCACCTCGACCAGCTCGAGCGACGTGAGGATGCCGTGCTTTGCGACGAGCTCCATCGCCAGGTGGGCCTCGCGGTAGGTGATGCCGCCCCGCACGGGCGTCCCGACACCGGGCGCCTGGTCGGGGTCGACCACGTCCATGTCGAACGAGATGTGCACGAACGGGGCCGTGGAGGTGATCTCGATCGCCTCCTCGACCACCCGGTGCATGCCGTAGCGGTCGATGTCGTGCATCGTGAAGACCTTGAGGCCGAGCTCGGACATGCGCCGCCGCTCGCCCTCGTCGACCGACCGGACGCCGACCAGGACCGTCGAGCCCTCGGCGATCATCGGGAGGGGCCAGCGATCGCTTCGGAAGCGGTCGTCGTCGGCCAGGCCGAGCGCGATCGCGAGCGGCATCCCGTGGACGTTCCCGGACGGGGAGGTCGCGGGCGTGTTGATGTCGGTGTGTGCGTCGAACCAGATCACGCCGCCCGGGGCGCCGTGGGCGCTTGCAAGGCCGCCGAGCGTGCCGATCGCGACGGCGTGGTCGCCGCCGATGACGAGCGGGATCCGGCCGGCGCGCGTCGCGGCCTCGACCCCGCCGGCGAGCTCCTCGCACGTCCGCTTGATCGCATCCCAGTAGCGGGCCGACGGGTCGCCCACGTCGAGCGCCTCCACCATGCCGGCGCCGACGTTGCCGCGGTCGTCGAGCTCGTACCCGAGCGCCTCGACGCGCTCGGCGAGCTGCGCATAGCGCACAGCCGACGGGCCCATGTCGACTCCGCGCCGGCCCGACCCGAGGTCGAGGGCGGCGCCGATGACGGCGATCGGGGCCTTCGGTACGGGTTGCGCGGACACGGGCCGCAGGAGCGTAGATGATTCCGCGATGCCCGATGGCGCCGCCCAGGCCCGCGCCGCGGGCCTGCTCCTGCTCCTGACTGTGGCGGGCGCCTGTGGCAGCAGTTGTTGGTGGTCAATCTGCGGGCCGACGCCGAGAGGTTGGGGCGGCCAGGGGCCGACCTCCGCTCCGAGCGGGAAGCTGACTACGCGCGCACCCGTCGCGAGCTCGATGCGTTCGTCAGGAGGCGCGTCGCGCCGTTTTGGTCGCGTGACCGCTGGCGCCGCCGCGGTCCGCTGTTCGAGATCGAAGACCACGGCGACTGAGGACAAGACATCTGCGATCAGGTCGGTCCCACGAGCGTGTTGGTGATCCCGGCCGCGGGCCGACGACCTCTCGACCCGACGAGCCGCGGCTCGGCCAATGTCCGCTTGAAATCCAGTCGCACGTGTGAGACGATTGCCACAATCTCCCTCTTGGGTGTTTCGGGCATGGGAGGCAAACGAGGGGGCGGATCATGCCGCGCACTCTCCCACGGAGCGCTTGCCTAACGGTTTGGGTGGCACTGGTCGCAGTACTGGCCGGATTCGGTCCTTTCGGGGCGTCGGCGCAAGCGTCTGGTGCGGTGACACTCGTGCACTCGTCTCAGTTCATAGACGTGGCGACGGCGGCGGGAGGACGGCTCGCCTGGGTGCAGGAAAGAGGAAACCATTCGGTAACGTGTTTCCAGATACGCCGTAAGCTGGTGGGACGGACTGGTTCGACGGTGCTGACGGGCTGGTGCGAGGACCAGCAAACCAACCCGCTCGCGTTGGATATCGCAATGGCCGGTCGGCGGGTCACGGCGTCATCCGTTACGTTCTTCGGTGGTGGAGTGGACACATCGTTGACGACGGCGATCAAGCCCACCCATGCCCAAACATTCACGTATTCCTCTGATTGCGAGTTCACGTTCTGCGGGTCGAGCGGTCAGACCGGCACCCAGCTAGGGCCGGTCGCGGCGAGCGCGCGCACCACCGTGTTCGGGCTCACAGAGGTGGCTGCCGAGCCCGTCTGCCCCAATGGTTGTGCGATCGTCGTCACCGGAGGACGGGTAGTACAGCTGGTGGACACCGGCGGCGGTCGCGTCAGCCGTATACGCGTGCCCGGCGCTCCGGCCTCGGCGCTCCTGGCGGTTGCCTCCCACCGGATTGTGGATGTGCCGCTCCTGGCTGATGGAACGGCATCGTCCGTGATGGAGGTTCGGGATATCGACACCGGCGTCGTCACGTCATCGGTGACGGTCAACGGCCTCATTCGGCGCATCGCTCTGACCCGGACTACGATCATCGCCGAGTTCAGAAACGCCCAGCACGTAAACAGAATCGCATGGTATGCCGTGTCTGACGGCCACCAACTGGGACACACCGGCCCGCTCTCGGACCCGCTTCCGATGGATGCCGACGGAGACCGATTCGTCTTCGGCACCCACAGGATCCGGCTCCTCAACCTTCTCACAGGCGCGTCGCGCCAAGTGTGGAATCCGAATGGACATGTCGGCGAGTTGTCCCTCGACGGCAGGTTGATTGTCGTCCACCGAGCACCTAGCAAGACCATTGAAGGGCTTCGCCTGCCAGCCTGAGTTCGGACGACGCGCGAAGGGAGCGGAATCATCGTGAAGGTCAGCGACCCTTGCACAGCCGCATCGAAGCCGTGGTCTGTTGTCGCAGACCAGACGAGGTGGCCGTCCGGGACGAGCGCCTTGATGAAGCCGCCGTCGACGCCGAACTACGAGTCCACGGTGGTTCGTCGATGACGGTCGCGTCAGCTAGGTAGTGATGGCAGGGCGCCGGCCGCGGATGCGGAGGTGCTGGAGGATCGACGTCAGAATCCGGGTGTGGCGGCGACGGTCCGTTTGAAGCCGATGCGTTGGATCATCTTTGCGAGGAAGATGACGAAGCCGAGGGGATAGTGAGGCCCGGGGTCGGTGTGGCCACTCGGGTCGATGCCCGCCAGTCCGACGCGGCGGTGGGTGGTTACGCCGGGCAGGCGTGGATCGTGCCGCACACGGATCGGAATGCCGTACCGGCCATGTGCCCACGCGATGATCCGCGCCACCGCGTACAACTGCTTGCGCCGCTTTCGCCTCCACACCAGATTGCGGAAGGTGGCAAAGCCGATCTGCTCGATCCCGATCGACCCGGTGTTGAGGTTGGTGACATGCCATTGGATCTGGGTCGGGTCGCCGCCTCGGCCGACGTTTCCGTTCCTGTCCACGACGAAGTGGGCGCCATACTTGGCGAGTGTCCCGTCCGGATTCTTCTGGGTATGCCAGAAGTTGAAGACGCCACGGATCTCAGCAACGCCGGCCGTGTCATGCGACTCGGTGTCGTGCAAGACGATCCGAACCGGCTTGTGTGTCCCATGCACCCACGGCTTGGGATCGGTAACCGAGATCGGTGGGAGGAGGACGCGCCTCACGTCAGCAGCCTCGCGATCTCCGCTGGTGACCTACCTCGATGTCCCCTATCGGCGGCCATCGGCCCCTTTTAGGTTTGCCATGTCAGACCGCCTCTGCGCGTGCCCACCTACGGGCATGAGGTGAGGACTTCTCCGCTGGTACAAGTGTCGGTGCCGGCGCCACCATCGAGAGCGTCTGTGCCCGCTCCGCCGGTGAGCACGTCGTCGCCGGCGAACCCACGAATGGTGTCGTCGCCGCGGCCGCCATCGAGGTGGTCGTCCGCGGATCCCGCAAAGAGCATGTCGTCGCCGCCACGGCCGCGGATCACAGCCGCGCCTCCTCCCTTGACGATCACGTGGTTCGAAGCGTTTGATCCTGTCACGGAAATTGGCGAATCCTTGACAAGGTGAACGTTCTCGACGCTGAAGACATGGTCATGTCCCAAGCCCAGCGCGGTTCCTGCCGAAAGATTCACAGTGAGTGCTGGCCCGAAGAAGCCAGTGAACGTCTCGAGCAGGTCCGGGTCGGCTCCCCCGTGGATCACGTCGTTCCCGAAGTCCAGCGATACGCTGTCTCGTCCGACACCGGCGAAAAGCACATCATCCCCATGACCGCCGGTGAGAGCGTCGTCGCCGCGTTCGCCGAGAACGATGTCCGCGCCGCCCCTGCCCGCCAGTGTGTCGTTGCCGGTGCCTCCGAATACCTCATCGTCGCCACGCCCTGCGATGATCCGGTCATTACCGATGCCACCACAGACGAGGTCGTTACCGCCGTTGCCGAAGATCAAGTCGGATCCCGCCAACCCGACGATGACATCGTCTCCAGCTGTCCCGATCAATAGGTTACTGCGGGGAGTACCAACCATCGTCGCCGCATGGTCATGGCACATCAGCGTGGCCGCCTGAACCCCTGGCGCTGGTATCAGCACGCCGACGCCAGCGATAAGCAGTCCTACGACGGACAGTCGCCGCCTGATCCTCAAACGTCGTCGCATGGCGTTGCCCCTTTTCGTCGTCCCGCGAGGATTCTCACCAGCCGGAAGGTCGGCCCGTTCAAACGCCGCTGCCACCAACACCGATCGAAGCTATCGCGTGCGTCTCGCTCACGCCTCCTGACGTCACCAACCGGCGGTATCACGGACACGACGTGACGACCTCACCTCGGGTGCACGTGTCCGAGCCAAGGCCTCCGTCGAGCGTGTCGGTGCCGACTCCGCCGTCGAGGAGGTCGTCGCCGAAGAAGCCGGTGATGGTGTCATCACCTCGGCCGCCGCGCAGTCGATCGTCGAAGTCCCAGCCGGAAAGTGTGTCGTTGCCGCCTCGGCCGCGAATCGCAACAGACCCGATCACATCGAATCGCGGCGTACCCACCAGGACGTCGGCACCCGGACTCCCCACGATCGTCGCCGGTACATGCCGACACATCACCGTGGCGGCGGACGCCGACCCAACCGGGACGACCGCGATCCCGCCGGCTGAGAGAAGCAGGGCTGCGACGCGCCCCACCGACCGCCACGTAGACGTCGCTCGCGTTCGCAAGGAGCCCCCACGCATCACGCCCCCGATCGTCGAACCGACGACTATAAGCCACAATCAGCACAAATTCAAACTCGCCCTCGCGCCCTCGGCGCAGCCTGGGCCAGCCACGATGCCGCGCGCTGGCTGTTGCTTGGGCGACGACATCGGCGGATCCGCGTAACTTCAGCCGACGAGCCGACATACACGCCAACGGTCTGATAGGCCCTTGAGTTCGTGCTCGCCCGCGTCCTCGAGTACGAGTCCCAAGCCGCGGTGAGATCCTTCACTGTCGACGAGACGAGGACTTCCGACGGATCCGTGAGAACCGCGATCCTGGCGCCGATATGGACGGCGATTCCCCCCACGCCAGCTTCCATCAACTCGATCTCACCGGTGTGCACTCCGCCTCGGACTACGAGGCCAATCGATCCGACAGTTTCGGTGATTGCCCCGGCGCAGCGAACGGCGCGGGCGGGCCCCGACACCGCGACAGTCAAGCTCCAGGCTCGGCGACCCGGCCAACAACGCTGCCATCCAGTGGCCAGCCGGTCGCAGAGAGTACGTCCTCGTCCACGCCAAGGCCGCGGAATAGCGACGCTGCCTCCGTCGCGTATGGCTCAGCCTGGCCCTCGTTCCCCAACTGTCGGAGGCAGCGGGCGCGGCCGGCGAGGGCGTGCGCGAGCTCGAACGGATGGCCGAACGAGCGCCATCTCTGCGCGGCGTCGTCGTAGAGAGCCGCCGACGTCCATGCATCTCCTTCTGCCTCGGCAAGCATCGCTCGAACGGTCGCTCTGCTGTTCGTCGCGCGCGTCGGTTCGGACGTATCTTCCGCCAACCGGTGCGCGTGCGTCACACCGCCCGAGGCGATCAACACGCGCGCGGTTTCGGTGATAATGCCGGTTTCGCCGGCGAACCGAAGCGTGCTGCTCTCGACGGCGAGCTTGCCCGCTCGCTGCGCGTTGCCGTCGATCAGGACTAGTAGGGCGGCCACCGTGAGGGCTGGGGCGACGATTTGCGCGTCGACGATGTCGCGGGCGCGGTCGACTGCTCCCGCCATGGTGGCACGGGCTGCGGGCGCGTCGCCGCGAAGGGCGAGGATGTACGCCCTCAGCGGGGCGGCCAAGGCTGCGTGCTGGTGGGTGCTGCTACCGGCCCAGGTGAGCACCACCTCGGCGTCTTGGAGGGCGTCATCCCAGGCTCCTGCGTCGAAAAGGTGCCACACGCTGAACGCTCGTGCCAGCATCTCGTACGTCGAGTTGCGCGTCCGAGCCGCATGCTGGATTGCCTCCCGGTCGATCGCCGCAGCGGCGGCAGGCCCGTCCCATTCGAGTCGCTGGCCGGCGAGGTGCATGAGCCCCATCGTGATGTAGGGCGGGTCGTGCTCTCTGAACATCGAGAGCGACCGCTCGAGATCATCCATGCCTTGATGGCGGTCACCGGACTCAGAGCGGATCAGGCCACGGGTGTTGATGGCGAGAGCTGCCGCTAGCGGATCGTCGACTTCTTCAGCGATGGCCAGCTGTCGGTCGACGAGCTCCAGGCTGCGGGCTAGATCTCCGCGTAGCATGAGGATGAAGGTGGCGTTGCCGATCACCCGCGCGACCTTCGACGTGGGGGGCTCACGTTCGAACCGCTCGAGCGCTAGGTCTGCGACGCGTTTGCATTCCCGGCCGTCGCCGCGGAAATAGGCCGCCTCGATCTGCTGGAACATCGTGTCGGCGAGCGCCTCAGTATCTCCAAGTGATACCGCGGCAGTGCGCGCCCATTCGAGAACATGGGAGGCCTCCGCGAGGGCACCCGCCTGGACGAGACACGTGCCGCGGACACACAAGAGCTGCGGCATCTGGTCGCCCTTGCCGTCGGCGAGCTCAATCGCCTGGTCGACGAGGTGGGTGGCTCGCTCCAGGTCGAGGCCCATAGCGTGCTCGGCGGCGATCCCGCCGAAGCGAACGGCGGCCCAGCGGAGGGATGCATCCTCGTCCTGTCCACTCGAGCGTCGAAGCGCGACCGCCTCGGTGTAGTGGTAGGCGAGCAACTCGGCGCGGTCTGCCACCCGGTCGCCCGCGAGCTGCTGGATCCAATCCGCCGCCCGGCGATGCTTGTCGGCCCGCTCCACGCGTGGGATCTGGCCGTAGGCCACGTCGTGGACGAGGTCGTGCCAAAACGAATACTCCTCGTCACCCGGCACGGTGGAGAGGCGCGATCGCCGGATCAGCTCCTTGCGGGCCAGTTCGTGCAGCTCGGAGCGAACCGCCGCTGGTTCGCGCTCCCCCATTTCCGCGAGTGCGCCGGCCCAAAACACCTTGCCGACCACGGCCGCGTCGTACAACAGCGCTTTGCGCTCCGCGTCCAGCGTGTCGATCCGGGCTGTGATCAGCGCCAGCACGGTGTCAGGCATCTCGACCTCGGTCAGCGCAGGGCTGGTGCGGTCCCCGAGCAGACGTATGTACTCCTCGGCATACAGCGGGTTGCCGCCGGACCGTTCAACCAATCGCCGCTCGACATCCGCCGAGATGGGAAAGTCACCCAACAGCGAGCGGGCCAGGCGCTCCGTGTCGTCGGTTGCCAGTGCCCTGAGCGCGAGTGTGGTCGCGTTCGCCAGCCCGCCCGCCCAGTCGGGGTGGGCCTCCAACAGCTCCGGCCGGGCCGTGCATAGAATCAGCATCGGAACGCTGGTCGACCACTCCGCCAGATACTGAATGAAGGCGAGCAGCGCCGGATCAGCCCAGTGCAGATCCTCGAAGATCAAGGCCAGGGGGTCGCGGGCGGCGACTTCGTCGAAGAATCGCTGCCACGCCGCGAACACCTCCTCGCGCTCGCCGCCCTCGCCCGGAAGCCCGACCAGTGGCGCCAGCCGAGCCCGAAGCCACGCCGCGTCAGCCATCCCGGCCACGGCCTCATCCAAAAGAGCCCGCGCCTGCTCCTCGCTCTCGGTCTCACTGATGCCGGCGTGTGCCTTCACGATCTCGGCCAGCGGCCACAAGCCGATCCCGTCGCCATACGCGATGCAGCGGCCCCGCCGTATCGCCACCGAGACCGACCGCGCACCAAGCCACACCTCGAGCTCCGCTATCAACCGCGACTTTCCGATGCCGGGCTCGCCCACGACCGTCACGAGCTGCAGACCCGGCCCTTCGATCGCCCGCTCGGACACCTCCTGCAGCAGGCGCACCTCGCGGAGCCGGCCCACGAAGGGCGCCGACCGTCCTGGGCTGCGAACCGCCGCCCCGCCGATGGCCGCTACCGCCTGCCACACCTCGACCGACGTCGGTTTCCCCTTCAACACCACCGGAGCCAGCGATTCGTACTCGATCACGTCGCTGGTCGCACGGACGGTCGCTTCGCCGACGACCACGCCACCCACCGGCGCCACCGCCTGAAGACGCGATGCCGTATTCATCACGTCTCCCACCACCATCCCCTCGCCGAACTCCGATCCAGGCGACACCCGCACCAACGCCGCACCCGTATTCACCGCCACACGCACCTCAACCCCGATCGAATCCACGATCGCAAGCCCGGAGCGCACCGCCCGCTCCGCATCATCCTCATGCACCCGCGGCGCGCCCCACACCCCCACAATCGCGTCCCCGATGAACTTCTCCACCACACCACCGAAGCGCTCGATCTCCGCTCGAACCGCCGCGTGATACGCGCTCAGCCTCCGGCTCACATCCTCCGGATCCGCCGCATGCGCCGACGCCGTGAACCCGACCAAGTCGCAGAACAACACCGACACAACCTTCCGCTCCTCGCGCATACGTGGTGGCGCAACGTCCAGCCCGGCGCCGCATGACCCACAGAAGCGGAAGCCATCAGGATTCTCCTGCCCGCACCTCGCGCAGACCGCCACCACACGGACTCTACGCCTCGCGGACCGATCGGCGGCACCCGATTCAGCGCGACCAATACGCTCGAAGCTCGTGCGCCTATGAGATCCCCCTCGTCCGCCGGTTGAGATCGTGGTGTCATGATGCTGATTCCCCACGGATCATCGCGCCTCGTCCCCCGGCGGCTCGTGAAACGAGTCGGCGCGTTCCACACGCAGAGCGCTTGTCGTCGGTGGTGATGCGGTCTAGTGTCGGCAACGTGCTGATCTGCACGAGTTGTGGGCACGAGAACGGCGACGGCGCGAAGTTCTGCGAGGAATGCGGCCGCTCGTTCGCGGGTGCGTTCGCCCAGTCGCAGGAGCAGCGCAAGACGGTGACGGTCCTGTTCTGCGATGTGACCGGGTCGACGGAGCTGGGTGAGTCGATGGATCCGGAGCGGCTGCGTGCGCTGCTCGCGCAGTACTTCGAGCAGATGCGGGTGATCGTGGAGCGGCACGGCGGCAGCGTGGAGAAGTTCATCGGCGATGCTGTGATGGCGGTGTTCGGGGTGCCGGTGCTGCACGAGGATGACGCGCTGCGGGCGGTGCGGGCGGCTGTGGAGATGCGAGACGCGCTACCCGAGCTTGGGCTGCAGGGGCGGCTCGGCGTCATGACCGGGGAGGTGGTGACGGGGACGGAGGAGCGGCTTGCAACCGGGGATGCGGTCAATGTGGCCGCTCGGTTGGAGCAGGCGGCACGGCCGGGGGAGGTGCTCGTGGGTGCGGCAACGGTGGAGCTCGTCCACGATTCGGCCGTGGTCGAGCAGGCGGGCGCATTGGAGTTGAAGGGCAAGGCGAGGCCGGTGGACGCCTACCGGTTGGTGGAGGTGGGTCGTGCGCCGCCGCGGGCGCAGGACACGGCCTTCGTCGGTCGTGTCGGCGAGCTCGAGGCGCTGCGGGATGCGTGGGATCGGGTGCGGGCAGAGCAGAGGTGTGAGCTTGTTACGGTGGTCGGTGATGCCGGCGTCGGAAAGTCTCGGCTCGTCGCAGAGTTTCTACGCTCGATCGACGCGACCGCCGTTCGCGGCCGCTGCTTGCCGTACGGGGACGGCATCACCTACTGGCCGGTGGTCGAAGTGTTGAAGCAGCTCGATCTGGTCCCGGACGACCCGGCGGTGGCCGCGCCGATCGATGCGCTGCTCAGGAGAACAACCGTACCGACGTCTGCCGACGAGGTGGCCTGGGCGTTTCGCAAGACGCTCGAGCAGGCGTCCGCTGAGCGACCATTGGTGGTTGTCTTCGACGACATCCAGTGGGGGGAGCAGACGTTCATCGACCTAGTCGAGCACGTCGCGCTGCTCTCGTCCGGTGCGTCGATCCTGCTCGTCTGCATGGCCCGGCCCGAGTTGGCCGAGCGTCGTACAGGCTGGCCCGTTGTGCTCCGGCTCGACGGGTTGGGTGATGCGGACGTCGATGCCCTCCTCCCCGCTGGGATGTCCGACGAGTTGCGCGGGCGGATTGCGCGATCGGCCGGCGGCAATCCGCTTTTCGTCGAGGAGATGCTGGCCGTGGCGGGGGACGCAGACGGCGACGTGGTCGTCCCGCCCACCCTGCAAGCGTTGCTCGGTGCGCGGCTGGATCAGCTGGACGCTTCTGAGCGGAGCGTGCTGGAGCGGGCCGCTGTCGAGGGCGAGGTCTTCCACCGCGGCGCCGTTCAAGCGCTCACCCCAGGCGATACCACCGTGACTCCCCGCCTGGCTGCCCTGGTGCGCCGAAAGTTGATCGGGCCCGAACGGCCGGTGGTCGCCGGCGAGGACGCGTTCCGCTTCCGCCACCTGCTCATCCGCGACGCCGCCTACGACTCCCTGCCCAAGGCAGCGCGGGCTGACCTCCATCTCCGCTTCGCCGCATGGATGAGTCGGCAAGGCGCGGATCTGGTCGAGCTGGACGAGATCGTCGGCTACCACCTCGAGCAGGCGCTCCACTACCAGGCCGAGCTGGGGCTGGCCCGCGACGAAGCCGTGACCGCCGCCGCCGTCCGACACCTGAGCGCGGCCGGCGGGCGGGCGAACGATCGTGGGGACCCCGACGCGGCTGCAAGCCTCCTGGCCCGAGCGGTCGCAATGCTCCCGCCCGGCCAGATCGATCTCGCCGCCGAAACCAACCTCATCGACGCGCTCCTCTGGGGCGGCGCGACGGACGCGGCGCTCAGAAGCGCGGAGTCGCTAGCTTCGCGGGCGCGCGCGACTGGTGCGAAGGTCGGCGAGCTGTGTGGCCAGATCATGGCGGGCCACGTCCGGCTGTTCGTCGCGCCCGGGGGAATCGCCGACCCATTGGAGGCGCTCATCCGGCGGGCGCTGCCCGTCTTCCAGGCGGCGGACGAACGCGTCGCCCTCCACGTCGCGTACTTTACGCTCGCCTGGGTGAAGCAGCTCCGGGGGCGGATCGGCGAGGGGCTCGAGGCGGTGGAGCGAGCGGTCGCGTATCGCCCCGAGCGGGCCGGCGATCTCCGGCCGTGGCGCGGCGGCGCACGCTTGGATGGCCCCATGCCCGTCGCGGACCTGCTCGCCTGGCTGGACGAGCCCGAGCAGCATCAGGTGCACGACCCCTGGCTCGACTCGTACCGGGCACACGCGCTGGCGATGCTCGGCCGCGTCGACGAGGCCCGTGCCATCATCGCCGAGACGCGGGCCGAGGTGGCAGAGCGCGGGAGCCGACTCGAGGTGGCGGTCTTCACCGGCCAGTACTCGGCCGAGATCGAACTCCTGGCGGGCGATCCCGTTGCGGCCGCAGACTTCGCCACCGAGGGGTGCCGCCAGCTGGAGAGCCTGGGTGAGCGCTACTTCCAAACCCCGATGCTCGCTCGCCTGGCCCGCATCCTGTGCGTCCTCGACCGCCTCGACGATGCCGACGAGCTGGTGGAGCGCGTCAGGCGGATGGGCGCGAGCAACGACGGCGAGGCAGGGTGCCGGTGGAGACAGGCCAAGGCCGTCCTGCTGGCGCGCCGCGGCCATCACGCTGAGGCCGAGGAGCACGTCCGCGCCGCGGTTGCGATCGCCGAGACGACCGACCTCCTCAATAACCGCGCCGACGCATACGCCGACCTCGCCGAGGTGCTCGCCCTCGGCGGGAAAGCCGACGAGGCGACGGAGGCGCTCGAGCAAGCCCTCGAGCGCTATGAGCGCAAGGAGAACCTCGTCATGGCGAGGCGGACCCGCGACCGGCTGGCGGCTGTAGCGGCCCACACATAGCGGTTGCACAAGCCGATGGTGGCCCGGCCGACACTTACGACGGTCAGCGGCCAGCGTTGGCGTACGGCGGATCCGGACGCAGGCGCAACTGCGGGGGCGGCGTCGGCAGCGGCCACGTGGTAACACGCGGCTGGGACGGGCTCTGTGCAGGCGACAAGGTCATGGGCAGAGTCTTGATCGCACGCCTAGCCGTCGCTGTACGGCTGGCAGGCGTCAGGTGGGCGCCTGTCCCGACGATCGTGGTGCGGCCAGCACCCGCGCCACCGACGGCAAGAGGGGTTGCCTGGTGCCCAGCCTTCGCACGCCTCAACCTAGGCTTGGCGAGGATCGGATCGCGTCGGGGAGATCCCCATCCGTTTACAGGCCAAGGCGGCGGGCTCTCTGTCGACTACTTGGCTGACTCCGCGGGGAGCACGGCGCTTCGTCCTTAGACGGCTCGCAGAACGGGGCGGAACTGGGCCCGCTGAACGACCAGCTTCGACTAGCAGCCCATGACCACACGGGCGCGGCGTTCCGAAGCCTCTACATGGAGGGGGCGTCAGCGGCTCGAACGTGTCGGCGCTCCATGACCGCGTCGATCGCCCACTGCTCGCACCGCCGCTACTCGCCGCCCGGTTCGCGGTACGCATGCCCTGTCCCTCCCATACACTCGCTGCCGATCATGGAGCTGCTCGTTGCCTTGAAGGCCGATGTTTGGGAAGCGACCATCAGGGAATGGCGGCCTAGGATCGCTATGGAGCCCTCAGAACACGAGGACGAGCGATATTCAGCGGTCAGGCAGTACTCGCTCGCTGAGATCATTGGGGTGTGGGCGGCAGCGGCAGTCCCGATGGGTGTTCTCGCGTGGGTCGTCGCTCCCTGGCTTAGGGATCAACTGGGGGGCCGCGACCCGTTCATCGAGGCGCTCTTGATCTGCTTCAACATGGGGCTCGTCTACCAGCTCGTATTGGTGCTGATTCTGGTTTGGCGGGAGCAGGGAAGCCTTGAATGGTTGCGTGTGCGTGACGCCCTGTGGCTGCGGGCGCCGAAGGATCCGAAAACGCGACGCGTGGGCGGGAAGGTCTGGTGGTGGGTGCTTCCCTTCCTCCTCCTGTCTGCTGCCATAGAAGCGCTCCCCATCTATCCCACGGGGCCGTCGCCCAGGGATCTCCCTAATCTGCTGGGCAGCGACCGCGCCGAGCACTTCTTCAAGGGCGCTTGGGGCTGGTTCGCGCTGCTTGTGTCGGTGGCCCTCCTGGCCCCGGTGGTTGAGGAACTGCTGTTCCGGGGGCTACTGCTGCCGCGAATGCGAGCCGCAGTCGGCAGGCGCGATTGGGCGGTAAACGGCGCCCTTTTCGGTGTCTACCACGTGCACCAGCCGTGGAGCATTCCATCCAGCGTGCTTGACGGCATGTTCGGTCAGGCCTATCCCACGAAGCGGTTCCAGAGCATATGGATAGCGATCATCACGCACACGGCTCCGAGCTTCGTGATCATCGGTGTCGTCCTCAGCCTCGTGCTTTGATCATGGCCCGCTTGCGCCTCACACCGTGGCGGGTGGTCGGCCTGATCGTCGTACTGCTCCTGCTCTTCGTACTCCTGTTCCTGGTCGGATGGAGCGGCGGGTCGGGAGGGTCGAACTACCCCTAAAGGCCAGGCCTGGCGAGGCGGTCTATCTCCGGGGGGCTCGAGCCCGACGACGTTCCATCACGGCGTCGATCGCCCAGTGTTCGCCGCGGCCACCTCGCTCGTCGGCGCGTCGCGGCAGAGCCATCGGCCGGATTCGGAGCAGGCAACGGTCTCGAGGCCGGCCGAGCAGCCGGCCGGGGAGCGGTCGGTTGCCAGGAGGCGGACGGCGGGGCCGCCCCGAGCCTACTGGCCATTCCGACGGCTTCCGGCGCGTCCGTGGCGCTCGTACGATGGTGATATGCCTCCCCGGCGACGGATTATCGACATCCAGGAGTCTTACTGTCATGGCTGCGGGTCGCCGTTGACCTGGGTGGCCGTATCGGATGTGCTGGTTGGCTCAACCAGCGGGGTTGCCTCGGATCGGGAGGCATCACCTTCACCAGCCCGCTTCTGGGAGACCGCATGCGGCAAGTGCGGACAGACCTACATGACCAGCTCCGGGCCGGCAGCTCGTCTTCGCTGGCCGTGAGCGGCTCGTCCTAAAGAAGGCCACAGCACCTCCAACGACTAGGCGGCGGATGTTCACCACCTTCGGTCGTAGACAGACCGAAGGCGGGTCGGTAGGCTCGGTTTGGGGACTGGTCACTCCAGAGACCAAGGGAACCCGCGTCCCGCCCATCGTGCGAATGATGCGGCGCTAGGCTGCCGCACACCGAGGGCGGGACGCGGTCTCCCGCCTGACGTGCGGAGCTCGTCAGGCGGACGCCTGCTCCAGCCGGTCGCGAACCTCGGTCAGCGCCGCCTGCTCGGCGGGGCTCACCTGCTGCCCCTCCTCTTTGTGGGCGGCCGCGACGTTCGACGCGAGAGTCACGACGAACTCGCGATAGTCATCGAGCTCCTCGGGCGTGCCCTTCCGGCCGACGACGGCGGCCGCTTCGGCGATCCGCTCGAGGCCGGTGTCGTGCAGCTCGCGGGTCGAGTGGTAGCGGTGCCGGTCGAACTCAGGCTTGGCCGAGACGATCTCGTCGAGCAGCTCGCTCTGTCCATGCTCCTTGCGGGCGTCCGTGTAGGCGCGCGCGAGCGCCAGGGTCTCGCGGAACGTCCCACCGCTGTCGGCGGTGAGCACGATCATCCCGGCGGTGACGGGGCCCTCGGCCACCAGATCCCATTCAGCCTCATCGAAGTCGCTCTTCACGCTCATTCAGTGTCTCCTCCACCGCCACTCGATCATGGCCTCCCCCGGATTGATCTGGCGGCTGGCGGTCGAACCCCGACCAGGATCGGCGAGCCTAGGGAAGAATCAGGCCGAACCGCGTCTCCCGACCGCGGCTGGCTCCTCAACCCCGACGACCGGCATCCTAGTCATCCTCGGGCGAAGCGCTGTACAACCGAATACCCGAGCGGTCGCCGTGCCGTCGCGGCGTCCGGTTCGCGCGGTGTGGCCTTGGCCCGATCTTGCCGTGGGAGCCGTGGGATCTCGGCCATGTCGACCACGGCCGCCGCTCCTCGATCCTGGTTCGGGCGGAATCGCCGGGGAGTTGGCCGGGCACCGCACCGGTAGAGGTGCGAATGTCCTTTCGCTAGTCTGGCGGTGCCCGGCGCGGGGTCCCCCGAGACCCGCTCTGGGCTAGCCGCGTCTCGCCCCTACTCCTGGTCGCGGGCGAGGCGCGACCTACCCCGATCGAGCTCTTCGGCGCTCCATCACCGCGTCGATCGCCCAATGCTCGCACCGGCCCGACTCGGAGCAGGCGGCCGTCTCCAGGCCGGTGGAGCAGCGACCGGGTAGCGGCTGGTGGGGGCCGGCCGCAGAGCGAGCATCGGGTGCGATCGCTGCTCGTCGGCGGCAGGGTGGTCAGTTCGAGCGAAGGGTGCGACATCATCTTGACGTTGCTCGCAGCCTCATCTGGCCGTGCGGCGCGCGGGCGATATCGGTGTGATGTCGATGGGGTGGCGCCGCTTGGCGCACACCCCATCGATGAGGTGCTCAGTGGTGATCGGTGAACGGTTGCGGCACGCCGATGCGGCCGTCCGACCAGGTGTAGTACGTCGTCGTGCCGACGCTTGTGTTGTCGGTGTAGTCGCCGAAGTTGGGGATGATTAGGCTGGAGGTGTTCGTCCAATCTGTCGCGCCGGTGGTGATTCGGAAGTCGGCCTTGTTGGAGCTGATGCTGGGTCGACAATCGCCGAAGTAGTCGGTCGTGGCCGAGTCGGGGCCGAATCGGCGCCGGTCATACCATGACGTGCAGATGTGCCCGTTTGAGCGAACCGATAGGGCCGGCAGGAAGTGAAGCGCGAAGTCGGAGTCGTCGTTTACCTGCGCGATGGCGCTTGGGTTGCCGAGCGAGGCGGAGTACGACCGCAACCAGATGTCGCCGAGTGGATGCAGGCTGGCGTCGTTCCATGCCACGACTGCGCGGCCGCTGACTCGGTTCCAGGCGATGCGAGGGAAGTCGTTCCCAGTGCCGCGGTTGTAGCCCGCGATCACCGTGGCGTCGAGAGACCTGACACCTCCGACCGGCGTCGCGTTGGTCTGGCCCTTCGTGATCACGACCGGGTTGTTCTTCCCACCGTTGAGCGGCGCGTTCGCGCCGGCCGGCACGACAGCGATGTGCTCGTAGATGTGCGGGTCTCCCCCGAAGAACACGTTGGTGTCGACGTTGCGCTCCCACGCCACGTAGGTATCACCACCAGGTGCCACTGCCACGTAGGCGCCTTCGTTCTCCACGCTCGGCTCCTCCGGCCACACCAGCGTGGTGTGAAAGTCACTGCTGTTGAGCAGGGTCGCGTTGGCGGGTACGTGGGCGCGGGCAATGTCGATCTCGCCCTGGCCGGTGTGGTTGCCCGAGATGAAGAAGCGCGTGAACGACATCGCCAGGGTTCGGGTTGACTGATCCCACGACAAGAAGTCCTTATCCAGGAAGGCGATGTTCGGCGGCGGATTCCTCTGGAAGAGCTTGCACGCGTTCCCGGCCTTGCTCGTCACCGACCGGCTTCCCCATCGTGACGCCCGTCGCGGTAGGCGTAAGCACCTCCACCGCCACGGTCAGCTGAGCGGGCTTGCCGTCCGTGCAGGCATCGAGAGACGGAAGGAACAGCGACCCGACGACGAAGTGCGCTCCCCCGTCGATTGAGACGACCGTGGGATCTCCACTCCACTGCTGATCCGGATTCGGGTTTCGCAGGCCGACCAAGTCTGTGTAGGACGCGCCACCGTCCGTCGAGTAGCCCACGCCAGTCAGCGACGCCTGGAGGCGGTTCCCCTGCAGAAACGCGAACCCAGTCGCGTCGTTCCATGCCGCCATCACCTGGCCGGACGTCGTCGCATCGATGGCCGTCTCACTCTGCCCCGCCAGCAAATCCTCCACCGTCGAGGCGGCATCCACGTTCGAGCCAAACGACAGCGAACTGGCCGTGGGCGCGACGCGCCTCGCAGCGCCGGATCCGACCTTCGGCGGGTTGAGCCACCCGCGCGCGCCCTGTGACACCCAATGGGCATGCAGATGCTGCGCAACCACCTGCTTTAGCGAAACCTGCGCGCCAGCCGACCCCGACCCGCCCCACACCACGACCATCGCGCCCATCACGGCCACCAACACGATCCGACGCATCACGCCGCCCCCTTCACCCGACCCTCGCCCGCGTCTAGAAGCGACCCGGAGTCTGCTACTCCACACCACGCATGTCAACCCCGAGATGCGGCGCGCTCGGCCCCTGGCGGCACACGGACAGAGAGGGCGGGGCGACCGATCGTCGCTAATCGCGGAGACCACACCGAGACCACACGGCTACGACATTCCAGTGCGTCTACGACGTGGACGGCCATGGAGGAATACGGGTTCCCGCATGGTTGGGCGGCCTTGTCCTTTCCGGGCCCGGAATCGCGTTCTCGGTGCAGGTGATGGCGCAGCAATCTCTGAGCCCGGTGCGCGCCTCGATCCTGCTCGGGGCCGAGGCCCTTGTCGCCGCGATCGTGGCCGCGATCTGGCTCGGAGAGCGGCTCTCGGCCCGGGCCTGGGTCGGCGCAGCCGTGGTCCTCGCCGCGATCGCCATCTCGGAGCTCGCGCCGCGGCGCGACGGCACCCACCCGGAGGGCTAAAGCCGTCGGCCCCATCGCCCGATAAGGGGACTTAACCCCCGTTCTTCGTCCTGCTTCTTCGCGCCTTCAGGAGGGCTCCGCAAATGATCGACCTGGCGAGCATCCGTAACGCCTCGTTCACGCTTACCCCCACGGGATACAACCCCGAGGAGGTGGACCGGTTCCTCGCGGACCTCGTGGACCAGCTCGAGGCTCAGCCGATTTCCATCGAGGCGGCTCCCGCCGCCGCCGACCCGGCTCCCGCGCCGGTTCCGGCTCCGCGTCCGGAGGCCGATCTCAACGGCCTGACGGGCGCGATCGACCGCACCATCGGTGCGCTCGACGCCTTCGTCCAGAACGAGCTGGCCGCGGTTCGCGCCGCCTCCGACCTCGAGGTCGAGGAGATCCATCGCGAGCGTGAGCGCCTGCTCGACGAGGCGGCGGACGCCGCCCGCGCCCATCTCGAGGAGGCCAAGGCCCGCGCCGAGGACGTCGCGTCGCAGGTGCGCGCCGACGCCGAGCAGGATGCCGCGCGCATCGTCGCCGCCGCCGAGGAGAAGAAGAGCCAGGCCGACGAGATGGTCGCCGCTGCCGCGCGCGTCCAGGCCCAGGTGCTCGGGTCGCTCGAGTCCGCCCGCGCGACGCTCGGCATCCCGACTGACGTCGCCGCAACCGCCGACGTCCATCCGATCGAGTCGAACGCCGCCGCGCAGCCGGAGCGGACCGCCGAGCCTGAGGCCGACGATGTCCGGGACGCGACGGATGCCGCAGCTTGATGCACCGCTCGAACCGCTTCGCCTGACCGCCGCCGGCGGCGCGTCCGTCGACCTGGGCGCGGTCGCCGCCGGCGCACCCGTGGTGCTGGCCCTGCTCGAGGCCGAGCCTGAGCCCGGCCCGCGCCTCGACATGCTCCGCGAGCTGGGCCGCCGCCTGCGCGGCTCGGGCGCCCAGCTCGTCGTGGTGACTCGGTCCGAGTCCGCCATCGCCAAGACGCTCCAGGCGGAGGCCCTGGCGCTGTGCATGACCGACCCAGCGGCGAACGCCTTCGCAGCGCTCGGCCTGGTCGAGCGCGGCATCGGCCGCGTCCGGCGCCGCGGCGGGGTGTTCGTCGTCGACGGCGGCGGTGTGCTGCGGTTCGCGTATGTCGCCCAGCGCGACCACGAATGGGTGCCGTGCACCTTTGTGCTCGGACGTCTCCAGCGGCTCGGAATCGCCGCCGAGGGCGACGGTGCCGCTCCGGTTCCGAGCCCCGCCCAAGCTGCCGTGCTCGACCTGGAGGATGACGTCGAGGACAGCGCCATCGAGATCCTCGCAAGCGGCGTGGGCGCCGAGATGGGCATGTCGGCCGAGGAGCTGAAGGATCTCGCAACCGCCGCCAAGTTCCGCGACCTGGGGATGGCGACCGTGCCGGACGAGATCATCACGAAGCTCGGCCCGCTCACCGACGACGAGTGGGCGATCGTGCGCAGCCACCCGCAGCGCTCGGCCGAGATGCTCGGGGCCGGCCCGGCCTTCGACGTGGCGCGGGCGATCATCCGCGCGAACCATGAGCACCTCGACGGTACCGGCTATCCCAACGGCCTCGCCGGCGCGGAGATCCCGACCGGCGCGCGCATCCTCCTCGTCGTCGAGTCGTACACCGCGATGACCGAGGACCGGCCGTACCGCAACCGGCTTGAGCCCAGCGCGGCGATCGAGCAGCTCGAGCAGCGCTCGGGCACGGTCTACGACGCCGACGCAGTGGCGGCGCTCGCACGCGTCCTGCGCGGCCGCTCCACGCGCGCGGCCTGACAAGACCGGCATCCTAGGATGCCGCGATGGGACTCGTCCTCGGGCTCGCATCGAGCCTGGTCTGGGGCACAGCCGACTTCCTCGGCGGCGTCTACACGCGCCGGCTGACGCTGGCCTCCGTCACCGTCGGCTCGCAGATCGCAGGGCTCGCAGCGCTCCTGGTGGCGGCGGGGCTCATCGGCGGCGTGGACGAACGGCCGGTCGCGATCGGGCTGGCGGCGGGCGCCTGCGGAGCGATCGGGCTCTCGGCCTTCTACCGGGCGCTCGCCACGGGCACGATCAGCATCGTCTCGCCCGTGAGCGCGTGCGGCGCCCTCGTCCCGGTCGGGCTCGCGCTGGCGACGGGGGAGCGCCCGGGCGCCCTCGCGCTGGCCGGCTCGGCGGTCGCGCTCGCGGGAGCGGTGCTCGCGTCGGTGCATGAGATCCGGGGCGACCATCCCGCCGCGCGCAGCTCGATCGGGCTGGCGCTCGTCGCCGCGCTCGGGATCGGCGGGTTCCTGTGGTTCCTCGGCCGGGCCGCGGACGGAGGGCACACGCTGTCGGCGCTCCTGGGCGCACGCTTCGGGTCGCTGGCGCTCCTCGGGATCGGGGTGGCCGTCACCCGCAGCTCGATCGCGATCCCGCGCCCCGAGATCCCAGCGGTCGCCCTCATCGGCCTCCTCGACACCGCGGCCAACGGGCTCTTCGCCGTTGCGATCCAGCACGGCTACATCGTGGTCGTCTCGGTGCTCGGCTCGGAGTACCCCGTCGCCACCGTGATCCTGGCCCACGCGTTCCTCGGCGAGCGGATCTCGCGGCCCCAGATCCTGGGGGTCGTGCTGGCCCTCACCGGCGTCGGGATGGTGAGCGCCGCGTAGGCCGAGCCCACGCGGCGCTCATCCCGGTGTCAGAGCGTGAAGCGGGCGATCCCTCGCACAGCTGCGCCCGAGATGCTCGTGAAGTACCCGCCGAGCCAGAGCTGGCCGCCGGTCAAGAGCAGTGCGCGGCCGCCCTTGAAGTTCTGCGTGTCGGGCAGCATGTGGGGAAGCCACGCGGCGTCCGGAGCGAAACCGGGCACGATCGCGCCGTTGACAGATCCCACGCCGGCGTCGGGCACCGCCGAGAGCGCGAATGCCAGGCTTGCGGCAACCGCCGCCCAGCCAAGAGCCGCGGCGACCGCAACGGATCGCCGAAACCGCGTCATCTTCATCTCATCCCCTCCACCGCACGTCGAGCGGAGCCCGAGACGAGGGTACCGGTGGGCCGAGAATCAGTGAACCTGCGAGGCGCAGCCCCGCTGGCAGATGGCGAGGGCCGGGATCGAACCAGCGACACCGCGATTTTCAGTCGCGTGCTCTACCAACTGAGCTACCTCGCCGCGGCCGGGATTCTATCGGCGCGGAAAACGAACGGCCTCCGGGACGGTGCTACCGCTCCTCGGAGGCCGTTCGACTAGTCCGGATTCCACCACACCGGGAGCGCCGGGTCAAGAAATTCGCCCGTGCCGGCTGGGAGAGAACTCGACGCCGATCTCATCCCCGGGCTCGGTTGCGGTGAGCTCGGCGGCGCTCCCCCGGTTCACGGCGACCGACAGGAGCCCCGAGGAATCCTTGTAGAGGACGAGCTCACCGGCGTCCACGTCGGCGAAGGTCTCGGCGCAGCGCACGTAGTAGCGGTCGTCGGGGGTGACGACCTCGGCCAGGCGGCCGGGCTCGAAGAGGCCGTCGAGCTCCGAGGCGAACACCGCGAGCTGGATGTTGCCGAACCGGTCGACGTGCTGCACTGACGCCGTGAGCAGCGATCCGTCGATCTCGTGGTCGACGCCGACCCGGCGCACGAGGTCGGCGGGGTCGAGCGCCGGCCCGAGGTCGGCCAGAGGCATCCCGGCCGCCAGGTGCCCCGTCGCAGGCGAGAAGACGTCGCGGGCGTGGAAGGTGCGCGAGACCGGATGCAGCATCACGTCGGGATTCGTGATCTCGTGCGCCTCCACGATGCCGCCGCACGCCTCGGCCGCCGGGATCAGAAGGCCGTTGTCGGGGCCGACGAACACGCGGCCGTCGCCGCTCCTGAGCGCGATGGCTTGGCGGCCCGACCCGACGCCCGGGTCGACGACCGCAAGGTGCACGCCGACGGGCAGGTACGGGACCGCCCCGGCGAGGACGCGGGCGCCGTGCCCGATCGCCTGCGCCCGGATCCCGTGCGTGACGTGGACGACCTGGGCCGCCGGGCAGGCGCGCAGGATGACACCGTGGCAGATGCCGACGAAGTCGTCCGCGGTGCCGAAGTCCGAGAGGAACGTGACGACTGCCGGGCTCATCGCTTCGACGCCCGGAGGGCGATGATCCCCGGCGGGTCGCCGTGCACCTCCTCGACCCGGTCAAGCGCAAGCCCGGCCGCGGACACGTGGTTCAAGAGGTCGGCCAGCGGGACGTGCCGGGCGCCGGCCAGCCGGCGCACGCCGTCGCCGAACCCCGGGGCGTCGAAGTGCAGCGTTCGATCCCAGTAGCCCGGAGGGACGAGCACGCCGTCGTCGGTTGCATGCGCGTACGGCCCGACGAAGCAAGGATGCGTCCCGGCGTACACCAGCCGCCCACCGTGGGCGAGCACGCGCGCGCACTCGGCGAAGGCCGCCGCCGGCTCGTCGACATCGGTGTGCGTGAAGGTCGAGACGACCGCGTCGAAGGCGCCGTCGGCGAAGGGCAGCGAGGCGGCGTCGGCCCGGACGAGCGCGTCGGCGCGCCGGCCGGCGCGCAGCTCGGCGATCCGGAGCTGGTCGGCCGAAAGGTCGGCGCCGGTCGCCGTCCACCCGGCATCGGCGAGCTCGACGACGAGCCGGCCGCCGCCGCAGCCCACGTCCAGGCACCGGCCCGGCCCCCGGCCGAGCAGGCGCAGCACCGCGGCGATGGCCTCGGCCGTGAAGCTCGCCACCGCCGGGCGCTCCGACCACGTGTCGTACCAGTCGGCAAGGCCGTCGTAGCGCGCCGTGCTCACGATCTCGGGACTCTACCGGCGGCCGCGCGCACCGCCTCGACAAGGCCGGGGACATCGTGTGGATCGGCCTCGGCGACCGGCTCGATCCCCGCCTCCCGCAGGCTGGCGCTCGTCACCGGGCCGATCGACACGGCCCGGAGGCCGGACAGGTCTCGCCCGTCCATAGCCTGAGCCAGGTTGGCGACCGTCGATGACGACGTGAACGTGACGAGGTCGGCGTCGAGCACGGTGTCGGGATCGACCGGCTCGGGCACGGACCGGTACGTGTGCAGCACCGTGACGTCGGCGCCCCTCGCCAGGAGCCCGTCGGGGACCACGTCGCGCGCTCCCTCGGCCGCGGCGACGAGGCAGCGCCGCCCGCCGACGTCGCCGAGCTCCTCGAGGAGCGCCTCTCCGACCGCCCGCGCCGGCACCACGTCGGCGACGATGCCGCGGCCCCGAAGCGCCTCGGCCGTCGCGCTCCCGACGGCGGCGACCGTGACTCCCGCGAGCGCCCGGACGTCGGCCGGGAGGATCCGCTCGACGCCGTTCGCGCTGGTCAGCACGAGCAGGTCGAACGTGGAGAGGTCGGGCGGGTCGAACGGAAGCGGCTCGATCCGGATCGCCGGCGCCTCGGTCACGGCCGCGCCGAGCTCCTCCAGGCGAGAGCGGAGGCCGCTCGACTGTGCCCGCGCCCGGGTCACGACGACCCGCAGGCCGTGGAGCGGGCGCCGCTCGAACCAGGCCAGGTGCTCGCGCAGGAGCGCGACCTCGCCGACGACGGTGATCGCCGGCGCCGGCAGCTCGGAGGCGGCATCGGCGATGCGCGCCAGCGGCGCCGTCACGGTGCGCTGGTCGGGCCGCGTGCCGTGCGAGATCACCGCCGCGGGCGTATCGGCCCGCATCCCGTGGGCGATCAGCCGGCGGGCGTTCTCCTCGAGCGCGCCGACGCCCATGAGGAAGACGAGCGTGCCGGGCGTCGCCGCGAGCGATCCCCAGTCGATCGCGCTCTCGGGCCGCGCCGGGTCCTCGTGCCCGGTCACGAACGTCACCTGCGCCGCCGTCCCGCGCTGGGTCACCGGGATGCCCGCATACGCCGGAACGGCATGGGCCGAGCTGACGCCGGGGACGATCTCGAACGCGATGCCGGCGGCCGCGAGCGCCAGCGCCTCCTCGCCGCCGCGCCCGAACACGAAGGGGTCGCCCCCCTTCAGCCGGACGACCGTCTCGAGCCGGCCCCCGAGCTCCACGAGGAGGGCGTTCAGCCGCTCCTGCGTCATCGCGTGCTCCCCTGGGCGCTTGCCGGCGTAGACCTTCTCGGCGCCCTCGGGCGCGAGCGCGACGATTCGCGGGTCGGCCAGGCGGTCGTAGACGATCGCGTCGCAGCGCTCGACCAGCTCGCGGCCGCGGACCGTGACGAGGCCCGGGTCTCCGGGCCCGGCGCCTACCAGGTAGACGGTCACGCGGCCGTCCAGTGCTGGAGCCTGAGCTCGCCGTCCTCGTGCCATGCGTGCGCCGCGACCGCCGCCGTGCAGCCGCCGCCGAGCCGGCGGACGCACTCGCGCTCGGCCTCCACGGCGGCGCGGCTGGGCGCGTGGTCGAGCGCGGCGACGAGCGGCTCCTCGCCCGCCCTGACCTGGACGGCGATCGCCCCCTGCCCGGCCTCCGGCACGAACTCCCGCGGATCGAGCAGGAACGCGATCCGATCGCCGAGCCCGAGACGCTCCAGCCCGGCCGCCGCCAGGACGATCGCGTCGGCGTCACCGGCGTCGAGCTTGGCGAGGCGGGTGTCGACGTTGCCCCGCAGCGGCACGACGCGGATCTCGGGCCGAAGCTCGGCCAGAAGGCCGGCCCGCCGCGCGGAGGAGGTGCCAACCCGGGCGCCCGCCGGGATCTCGGCGAGCGAGCGGTACCGGCCGCAGACCGCGTCGCGGGGGTCGGCCCGCTCGAGGATCGCCCCCAGCACGAGCCCGTCGGGCATGTCGCCGGTCAGGTCCTTCGCGCTGTGGACGGCGGCGTCGATGTCGCCGTCCAGGAGGGCCCTCTCGATGTCGCGGGTGAAGACGCCGCGGCCGGTTCCGATCTCGGCGAACCTCCGCGCGGCATCGCGGTCGCCCTCGGTCGAGATGGGGACGAGCTCCGCCTCGCCGAGCCCATCGGCGACGATCCGGGCCTGCGCCGTCGCCAGCCGGCTGCGGCGCGTCCCCAGCCGGATCATTCGACGGCGGCCAGCCCGAAGAGCTCGGTGACCGCCTCGGCGTACGGTGCCGAGCCGTCCTCGGCCGCGAGCTGCTTCAGGCGGACGGTCGGCCGGTGGAGGAGCTTGTTCACGATCCCGCGCGTCAGGGCGTCGAGGCGCTCGCGCTCGGCATCGGAGAGGTCGCCCAGGCGCGCCCGCTCGAGCTCGGAGACCCGGATGCGCTCGGCGTGCGCCCGGAGCGACGTGATTGCCGGCACGACCTCGAGCGCCGCCATCCAGTCGCGGAAGCCGGTTGCCTGAGCGGCGACGATCTCGTGCGCGCGGTCAGCCTCGCCGTGGCGCAGCGAGATGGTCCGCTCGACCACCGCCTCGAGGTCGTCGATTGTATGCAGCGAGGCTCCGTCGACCGCCGCCACGTCGGGGTGGATGTCGCGCGGGACGGCGAGGTCGATCAGGACGCGCCGGCCGGGAGGAACGTCGCCGGCCGCGATGAGCGGCTCGCGGGCGGAGGTGGAGGCGACGACGACGTCGGCCGCGGCGATCGCGGTGCGCAGATCCGCGAAGTCGACCGCCTGGCCGCCGAATCGCGAGGCGAGCGCCGCCGCCCTGGTTGCGTCGCGGTTGGCGACCGCGATCGATCCCACGCCGCGCGCCGCCAGGTTGGCGGCGACGAGCTCGGCGACTCTCCCGGCGCCCACGACCAGCACCCGCGCGGTGGACAGCTCGCCGCCGAGCCGGTCGGCCGCCAGCTCGGCTGCGACCGAGGCCGGCGACGCGCCGCCCTCGCCGATCGCGGTCTCGTGGCGGACCCGCTTTCCGGCCTCGAGCGCCTGGTGGAACAGCCGGTTCGTCACCGGGCCGGTCGTGTCCCACTCGTACGCCGACTCGTAGGCCTCGCGGATCTGGGCGAGGATCTGCGCCTCGCCGGGCACCATCGAGTCGAGGCCGCCGGCGACGCCGAACAGATGGCGCGCGGCGGCTTCGCCGTGGTGGACGTACAGCATGGGCTCGAGCCGTTCGGCCGCGTGCCCGGAGAGATGGCCGAGGCTCCCCACCGCCGCCTGGCGCATCGCACCGACATCGGCTCCGACCATGTAGAGCTCGCACCGGTTGCACGTCGAGAGGCCGACCGCCTCTGCCACGTCGGACGAGCCGGTCAGGACCTCGAAGAGCTCGCGGCCGTGGTCGTGCGCCGCCAGCCGCTCGCGCACGGCGACCGGGGCGCGCGTGTGGTTGGTGCCCACGAGGACGAGCTGGGCGGTGCTAGGCATCCCCGCTCCGCGCCTCGAGCATCCCGGCGATCTCCTCGAGCTGGCGCTCCAGCCGGCCGAGCTTCGCGTTCAGGATGACGACGTACGCCAGCGTCACGACCCACGCGATGCCGTAGACGGCCGCGACGGACCGGACGGCCGACTCGTCGATCATGCCGCCCCCCGAGCCAGGCGCCGGAGCTGGGCGAGCCGCTCGTCGACCCGCTTGCCGCGCATCTCGACGAGGTACATCGACACCGCCAGGCTCAGCATCGCGGCCAGCGCGACCAGGAACGTGAAGAACATGCTGCCGTCCATGTTGACGCCGTTCGAGCGAAAGACGATCGGATGGAGCGCGTCCTGGGCGATGCGCACGGCGAGCACCGAGAGCGGGATCAGACCGACGCCGAGGAGGGCGTAGACGGCCGAGTACCGCGACCGCCGGGCGCCGGGCTCCACCGAGAAGCGCAGCATGAAGTAGGCGCAGTAGAACAGGAAGATGATCAGGAACGTGTTCAGCTCGCGGCTCCCCCAGTCCCACCACGTCCCCCACGAGATGTGCGCCCAGATCGACCCGGTGATGAGGGTGAGCGAGCCGAAGATGACGCCGAGGTGCATGGGCACGTAGCTCTGCAGGTCGAGCTCCTCGCGGCCCGTCCAGAGGTAGCGGGCGGCGTTCACGGCTCCCCATGCGAAGAGCGTGTAGGTGGTGAGGGCGATCGGCACGTGGAAATAGAAGATCCGCTGCGAGTAGCCCTGATCGACGTCGCTCGGGACGTAGAAGAAGATCAGCGCGACAGCGGCGGGCATGAGCACCGCGGCGATCAACGTGGCGGCGGTTGCCCGGTCCAGGCGGGCTCTATGTGCCATCAATCCTCCACGACGTACTCGAAGAGCGCCCACCCCAGAAGCGCAAAAACCGTATCATAGAGAGCGAGGAATCCCAGGCGTTCAAGGGTCTCAAACCCGCTTGTTTGCGGGGAAATCGTGTCGGTCGTCACACGCACGGCGGTCAGCACGAGCGGGATCGAGAACGGCAGGTAGAGCGCCGGCAGGAGCACCTCGCGCGCCCGCACCGCCGACGCCAGACCCGCGAGGAGCGATCCGAGGCAGGCGATCCCGACGTCGGCGAGGAGCACCGCCGCGACGAGCACCGGGTACGACGGCCCGGCGTGCTCCTGGAGGAAGAACAGCCAGAAGGCCGGCAGCGCGAGCGCCTGCACCGCGACCAGAAAGAGGAATGTGGAGCACGAGCGCGCGAACCAGAAGAGCGCGCGGTCGACGGGCGCGGCCAGGAGACCGTCCCACGTGCGGCCCTCGCGCTCGTGGGCGAACGACCGCGAGAGGCCGACGAGGGCCGTGAACACGATCGCGACCCAGAGCATCCCCGTCGCCGCCCGGGTGCCGCCCGCCAGCTCCGTGCCTCCGAGCCCGAAGCGAAAGAGGACGAACGCCGCGCCGACGAAGACCGCCATCGACGGGATGACCTCGCGGCCGCGCAGCTCGAGCAGGAGGTCCTTGCGGACGAGCGCCCGGAGTGCCCGCCCGTTCACGTCGCCACCCGGCCTGCGTCCATCCGCACGACCCGGCTCTCGAGCCCCGAGAACCACTCCGGCTCGTGGGTGGCGGCGACGATCGTCCGGCCCGGCTCGACGAGGAAGCGGCGCAGGACGTCGCGGCCCGTCGGCGTCGAGGCCGGCCGTCGGCTCGTCGAGGAGCACGATCGACGGCCGGTGAAGGCCGATGCGGGCGAGCGCAAGCCGCTGGAGCATCCCGCGGGACAGCTCGGCGGCGCGGTCGCCGCGGCGGCCGTCGAGCCCGACCCGGTCGAGCTCCTCGTCGACGCGGTCGTCCGCGACGGCGTAGAGCGCCGCGTAGAGCTCGAGGTTCTCGCGGGCGGTGAGGTCGGCGTACGCGAGCGGGTCGTGGCCGGCGTATCCGACGGTGCGGCGCACGTCGCCCGCGCGGCCCGGGAGGTCGTTGCCCGCGACGGCGACGCGGCCGGACGTCGGTCGGAGCACCGTCGCGAGGATGCGAAGGAGCGTCGTCTTGCCGGCCCCGTTCGGGCCCGTGACGAGCACGGTCTCGCCCGTCTCCACGGAGAGGTCGAGGCCGGCCAGGGCGTCGCGCTCCCCGAACCGGCGAACGAGGCCCTCGCAGACGACCGCCTCAGGCGAGCGCATCGGCCAGCACCCCGGCCAGGAACACGATCGCGATGACCCCGTTCATCCCGAGGAAGGCCATGTCGACCCGCGACAGGTCGTCCTCCGAGACGATGGAGTTCTCGTACGCCAGGAGCACGGCGACTACGGCCAGCCCCAGCCAGTAGAGCGGGCCCAGGCCGAGGTCGATGCCCGAGCCAGATCAGCAGCGCGACCGAGCCGGCGTGGGCGATCCGCGTGAGGAGGAGCGCCGTGCCGATCCCGAACCGGCGCGGGATCGAATGCAGGCCCTCGCGCTCGTCGACGTCGAGGTCCATGGTCGCGTAGATGATGTCGAAGCCGCCGATCCAGAGCGCGACCGCCCCGCCGAGGAGGAACGGCTGCCAGTCGAGCGTGCCGGTGACCGCGATCCAGCCGCCCACCGGCGCGAGCCCGTCGACCGCTCCCAGGAACGGATGGCACAGCCAGGTGAACCGCTTGAGGTACGGGTAGATGACGAACCCGGCGACCGGGATCGGCCAGAGGACGTGCGTGATCGGCGGGAGCTGCCAGACGGCGAGGAGGAACACCGCCAGCGAGGCGGCGGCGAACGCCGCGACCTGGACGGGCGTGAGCAGGCCGGCGGGGAGCTCGCGGCGGGCCGTGCGCGGGTTCCGGGCGTCGATGCCGGCGTCGATCAGGCGGTTGAGCGCCATCGCCAGGCTGCGCGCGCCGACCATCGCCACGGTGATCCAGGCCGAGCGTCTGCGCGGCGGGCACCTCGCCGGCGGCGAGGACGGCGCCGGCGTAGGCGTAGGGCAGGGCGAAGACGGTGTGCTCGAGCTTGACGAGCGACACGAACCGGCGGGCGTAGACGGGAGTCGCGGTCAATGCGCCGTCGGGAGGTCGAGCAGGAGCCGAAGGCCGTGGTCGAGCGCCGGGGCGACGGCGTCGAAGAGCTCGGCGCAGGCCCGCGGGCTGCCGGGGAAGTTGACGATGAGCGCGGAGCCGGCGATCCCGCTTCGGCCGCGGGAGAGCATCCCGTGCGGGGATGCCGCGATCGAGACCGCGCGCATGTGCTCGTCGAGGCCGGGCGTGGCGCGCTCGACGACGCGCGCCGTCGCCTCCGGGGTGACGTCGCGCGGCGCAAATCCGGTGCCACCCGTCGTCAGGACGAGGTCGGCCGCGGCCGAGAGCTCGCGCAGCGCCTCCTCGATGGCGTCGGCCTCGTCGGGCACGGTGCGCCGCTCGGCGAGGTCGAACCCCGCGCCGGCGAGACGCTCGGCGAGGAGATCGCCGCTCAAGTCTTCGCGGGTGCCGGCCGCGACGCCGTCGGACACCGTCAGGACGGAGGCCCTCACGGCGCCTCCCGCCGCCAGTCTCCGCTCTTCCCGCCCGACTTCTCGACGAGCCGGATGTGCTCGATCGAGGAGTTCGGGTCGAGCCCCTTCGTCATGTCGTAGACGGTGAGCGCCGCGGCCGCGACCGCGGTCAGCGCCTCCATCTCGACGCCGGTCTGCGCGGTGGTCTCGGCGGCGGCGGTGACGGTGACGCCCTCGTCGTCGAGCACCGGCTCGACCTCGACCATCGTGAGCGGGAGCGGATGGCACAGCGGCACGATGTCGGGCGTCCGCTTCGCCGCCATGATGCCCGGCGAGCCGGGCGGCGGCGAGGACGTCGCCCTTCGGGAGCGTCCCGGCCGCGATCCGCTCGCGCACGTGCTCGGGCAGCGCGACGTGGCCGCGGGCGACAGCCCGGCGCCGGGTCGCAGGCTTCCCGCCCACGTCGATCATCCGGATCTCGCCCATGCGCGCGAAGTGTACGGGGTCGGCTACCAGGTAACGCACCCTCCGGTGACACGCGTTCGGCGCACATCTGCCGGGAACCCGGGCGATCGCAGCCGACAGATGCAACGCCGGACGCGCGAAAGGGTCACGGCGGGGAGGCTGGGGACCAGGTATGGCACCCCGCCGTGTTGCACGATCGTTGCGGCCCGTGACAGCTAGGCCGAGAGCAGCGGCTCGAGCGCGCGGGCGTAGGCCGCGGCCGAGCCGCCCGTCGGGGTCGCGGCGGGGGTTGCCGCAGCACAGGCTCACGCCCACCACGCGGCCGGTCGCCGCCAGCGCCGCCATCTCGTCGACGAGTCGCGGCAGGCGCCAGCCGCCGGGCGCGGGGAAGTCGACGCCCGGGCGCATCCTCGGGGTCGAGCACGTCGCCGTCGAGGTGCACGTGGAGCGGGACGTCGTCAGGCAGGCCGGCGAGCGCACCCGCCACGTCGTCGGCGACCACCAGCCGCGAGCGGTCGATCGCCGCGCGCTCGCCCGGGTCGAGGTCGCGCGCGCCGACAAGCGCCGCTCGCTCCTCGACGAATGCCGGGCTCCAGCCCGGCGGCGGCCCGCAGGTCGTCGTGGCACCAGCCGAGCAGGATCGCGAACGGCATGCCGCCCAGGAAGCCGCTCGGCGTCGTGTCCGGCGTGTTCAGGTCGCCGTGCGCGTCGATCCACACCAGCGCGAGGTCGGGATGCGCGCGCCGCAGGCCGGCGGTCACCGCCGGTGCGAGCGTGCACTCCCCCAGGAGCGCGAGCGGGCCGTCGGCGCCGCCGACCGCGTCGGCGAGGGCCGGAAGGCCCGCCGTGAGCGCCCTGCACGAGCGGCGCGTCGAGGTCGAAGCCGACCCGCTCCCCGTCGCCCCGGCCCAGGGCCGCCGCGACGGCATCGGGCCCCTCCTCCATCCCCGGCCCGTGGAACCGGCTCGACCACGGCGCCAGGACGAGCTCGCCGCTCACCGCAGCGCCTCGGGCACCGGGGCGCCGGACACCTCGGCGAGGTCGTCGAGCTGATCCTGCATCCAGCGGTCGATGTCGTGCTCGTGCACCTGGCGGCGGATGCCCTCGATCCGCTCGTGCCGCTCCTCCTCGGGCATGACGAGCGCTTCGTGGATCGCATCGGCCGTCGCCTGGATGTCGAACGGATTCACCGTGAGGGCGAAGCGGCCGAGCTCGACGTGGGCGCCGGTGTTCTCGCTCAGGATGAGGACGCCGTCGCGCTCGTTGATGAGCGGCGCCTCCTTGGCGATCAGGTTCATCCCGTCGAAGAGCGCGTTCACGAGCAGCACGTCGTAGTGCTTGTACGCCGCCACGGCCTCCGGGAAGTTGTCGGAGATCCGCAGGTCGATCGGCATCCAGTCGCCCGTGTAGTAGCGGTCGTTGACCGCCCGCGCGCCGCGCTGGATCGCGCCCACGTATTCGGCGTACTCGGGGATGTCCGGGCGCGACGGGTCGAGCAGGGCGAGCATCGTCACTCGCCCGACCCACTCCGGGTGATCGGCGAGGAAGAGGTCGAACGCCGAGAAGCCCCGGACGACGTTCTTCGACGGGTCCGTCCGGTCGACCCGAAGGATGAGCTTCTCGGGCCGCGCCTCGAGCACCTTGGGCTCCGCCTCGATGACCTCGGGCTGCGCCGCCAGCCGCTCGAACTCCGCCGGGTCGACCGAGATCGGGTAGGCCCGCACGCGCACGCGGCGGCCGTCGATCTCGGCCTCGCCGCCGCGCACGTCGACCTGGGCGTTGGGGACGAACCGCTCGCAGCACTGGAGGAACGACCGCACGTAGCGCGGCGTGTGGAGGCCGATGAGGTCGCAGGCCAGCATCGACTCGTGGATCGCCGTGCGGACGTCGGTGGGAAGGACGCGCCAGTAGTCCGGCTGCGGCCAGGGGATGTGGGTGAAGTGGTGGATGACGGCGTCGGGCACCCGCGCGCGCAGGAAGCCCGGCACCATGAAGAGCTGGTAGTCGTGCACCATCACGAGCGGCTTCGGCCCCGCGCCGGCCAGCTGCTCGGCAGCCGCGTCGGCGAAGCGCTCGTTGACCGGCACGTAGCCCGCCTCCCACGCCAGCCGTACGTTCCGATCGACCGACGGCTCGAGCGCCAGGCTCCAGAGATAGTGGTGCACGAACCACAGCGTCGGGTTGGCGAAGACGTTGTAGTAGCGGTCGTACTCCTCGCGGTCGTGCTGGACGAGCCGCAGCGTGAGGTTGCCGTCCCGGTAGACCCCCTGCTCGGCGACCGTCGCGTCGTCGTCGGAGAGCGCGCTGGCCACCCACGTGACCGGCCGGGTCGCCGTGAGCGCCGAGAGGGCTGTCACGAGGCCTCCCCCGCCGCGGCGGGCCGTGACCTCGCCGTCGGAGGAGACCGAAAACCGCAGCGGGCCGCGGTTCGACACGATCAAGAGCTGCTGGTCGTCCATCGTCGGGGTCACGAGGCGCGCCTCAGTCCCCGGCCACCACCTCGAGCTCGACCGCCGTCTCTCCGGCCATTCGGTGCATCAGCGCGAGCCAGTCGCGGAGCAGGCGCGGCATCAGGAAGCGGCGGCGGACGTGCTCCTTGGCCCTCCGGGTCATGTCCCGTGTCGCGCCGGGGTCGGCGAGGATGTCGAGCGTGCGCTTGGCGCACTCCTCGGCGGAGTCGACCAGATAGCCGGTCTCACCGTCGGTGATCTGGGCGACGATTCCCCCGACACGCCCGCCGATCGTCGGGCGGCTCTTCCAAAGCGCCTCCGACACGGTCAGGCCGAAGCCCTCGCGAATCGACTTCTGGATGCAGACCGCCGCCTGCACCTGGAAGGCGTTCACCTCCACCGCGCCCACGTTGTTCAGGTTGGAGAACATGAAGATGTCGGGATCCTCGTTGCAGTAGTCCTGGGTGCGGTTCCAGTATTCCCAGCCCTCGGGATCGTCATGCGCCATCGAGCCGACGAGCGCGAGCTGCATCCCGGGATAGGCGCGCTTCACCTCGCGGTAGGCGTCGATCACGCCGAGCGGGTCCTTCCACGGGTCGAACCGCGACACCTGGAGCATGAGCGGCCGGCTGACGTCGACGCCGAACTGGTCGACGATGTACGCGGCGTCGTCCGGCGCGAGCGCCATGTTCTTCGGAGCCAGAGGATCGATCGCCGGCGGCCAGATCACGGCCTCCTTCAGGCCGGCGCCGTGCGGGACGTACTCCGGCATGTGGAAGATGCAGGCGTCGTATGCGCCGAGCCGCGGCGCGAGGAAGTCGAGCACCTCGGGGTTCGGCGTCGAGAGGTCGATGTGACATCGCCACACCCAATGCGGCCGAGTCGTCTGGACGAACTCGGGGATCGCGACCGGCTGCGGGTCGTGCACGACGATGACGTCCCACTCGTCGGCGTCGGTGAGCGCATCGGCGTTCAGCTTGTTGTAGCCGTCGAAGACCGCGCGCTGGCCGTCGGTCAGCGTCCGCTCGTCGCCCTGGAGCGCGTTGTGGATCGTCTTCGTGACGTCGTAGAACTCCTCCTGCCCCTGGATGACGCGCCACTCGGCGTCGATCCCCGCGTCGATCATGAGCGGGATGAGCGTGTACTGGATCTCGGCCACGCCGCCGCCGAAGGCCGTCGCCGAGAGGTGCAGCATCCGGCGGCCCTTGAGCGGCTCGGCCAGGGCTCTGATCTCTTCCGCGAGCGCCCGGCCGATGAGCGAGTTGTAATCGGCCAGCGCCTTGTGTCCGACGTTCACGCGCTGCATCGCCCGCGGAGGTTAGCCAACCTCGAGCGCGCAGACGAACGGGATCAGCCGACGGGCTCGGCTGGGAGCACGAGCGCGAAGCGCGTGAGGCCGTTCGCGGAGTCGACAACGATGGACCCGCCCATGCGCTGAGCCAGCTCGTCGGCGATGGCGAGGCCGAGCCCGCTCCCGGCCGCGGTCGTCTCCGGCCCGCGCGAGAACCGCTCGAAGAGGTGGTCGCGAACGCGCGGGTCGATCCCCGGCCCGTCGTCCGAGACGGCGAGGCGGACGATGCCGTTCTCAGACTCCACGGCCACGCGCACGTTCGTGCCGGGCGGCGTGTGCCGGACGGCGTTGTCGAGCAGCGCGCGCCCGATCTGCTGGACGCGCTCCTCGTCGCCCATGCCCCGCGCCGGCGGGGTCGGCGACCGCGCGAGCACGATCCGGCTGCCGTGCCGTGCGCCGAGCCCGCGGAACTCGCGCACGAGCATGCGGGCGGCGGCCGACAGGTCGACCGGCTCGCGGGCGAGCCCGACGGCCCCGGAGTCGAGCCGGCTCAGGTCGAGCAGGTCGCTCGCGAGCTTCGTGAGCCGGCTGACCTGCTCGCGCGTTGACTGCACGAACTCGGCCCGGGTCTGCGGATCGAGGTCCTCCTCGGCGAGGAGCTCGAGGAATCCCCCAAGCGAGAAGAGCGGCGTGCGAAGCTCGTGCGACGCGTTCGCGATGAAGTCCTTCCGCGCGCGGTCGACCTGCGCGAGCCGGGCCTGCATGAGGTCGAACGAGCGCGCCACCTGGCCGACCTCGTCGGGCGATTCGTCGCCGATGGGCTGGTCGAAGGTGCCCGCGGCGACACGGCTCGCGGCCTCCTTGAGGCGCTCGAGCCTGACCGAGATCGCGAGCGCGGCACCCCAGCCGACCACCACGGCAACCGCCATCGCGACGAGGGCGGCGAGGAGGATCTGGCGCTCGACGAGCGACGCGGCGGCGTTCACGTCGCTCAGGCCCTGCGAGAGGAAGAGCAGTCCGCCCTTCACCGTGAACGCGACGACGACGCCGCCGTTCGCCGTGCGCCCCCGGGCGACCCCCGATCGCAGCGCGGCCTCGGCGAGCGGGCTCGAGAGCGGCAGGATCGGCGGCGCGAACTCGATCGGCGTGCCCTGACCGCCGCTCACGTCCAGATAGCCCGGTGACCGTGGCGTTCGCGAGCTTCTGGGTGCGGACGAGCGGGCGCCGCATGTGCTTTCCCGTCTGGCCATCGCGCGCGTGAGGCCCGGCGCCTCCTGCTGGAGCCGCGCCACCCGCTCCAGCCGGTCGAGCCGGTCGGTGACGAGGTCGTCTCGGAGGCTGGGGACGACGTAGAGGAAGAGGACGCCCATCGCCGTCGCGACGACGGCGCCGAACATGAGGATCAGCTGGAACCGCAGCGAGCGAGGCGAGGGCACGGGAGGGCCTAGGTCATCGTGTCGCGGAACCGGTACCCGACGCCGCGCACGGTGAAGATGTACGCCGGCTCGCGCGGGTCGGCCTCGATCTTCTCGCGCAGGTGGCGGATGTGGACGTCGATCGTGCGGGGCTCGCGGTACGCCGAGTCGCCCCAGACCGCTTCGAGCAGCGCCTGCCGGCTGTAGACGCGCCCGGGGTGGCTCGCGAGCGTGTGCAGCACCTCGAACTCGACGTAGGTGAGCTGCGCCCGCTCGCCGTCGACGGTGACGGCGCGCTTGGCCGGGTCGATCGCGATCGCGCCGGCCTCGATCGTCCCGTCCGTCGCGCGATCGGCCCTGAGGCCCGCTCGGCGCAGCACCGCGCGGATGCGGCTTCGGAACTCGCGGATCGAGAAGGGCTTCGTGATGTAGTCGTCGGCGCCCAGCTCGAGCCCGAGCACCTTGTCGACCTCGTCGTCGCGCGCCGTCAGCATGATGATCGGGACGGCCGAGCCGGTTCGGAGCCGGCGGCACACCTCGAGGCCGTCGAGGCGGGGCAGCATCACGTCGAGCACCACCAGGTCGACGGGCTGCTCGGCGAACCGGCGCAGCGCCTCCTCGCCGTCGCGCGCCTGGACGACCGTGTAGCCCTCCCGCTCCAGCGGATAGGTCAGGAGCTTCTGGATGGACTCCTCGTCGTCGACCAGCATGATGGTGGCTTCGCCGGTCATGATCGCGAAGTTTAGTCCGCCGTTCCGTGTGCTATAACCGCCGCTCCCGTGGCGACTCAACCTCGCAGCCGGCGCGGGCGGACGCGTGCCGTCGTGGTTTCGTGGCCGCTGTACCGTGTGCTGGCCGGCGCCGCGCTCCTGCCGCCTCTGATCGCGCTCCTGACCCTGCGCCAGCCGGCGATCCCACAGCACCCGCTTCCGCCGCTCGAGTTCGACGGCAAGGCCGCAGCCACATCGGCAGCCGCATTCGTGGCCGCCGAGCACGCGACCAACCAGGCGTGCTGCGAGCCTGGGTCGGCCGGGGAGCTGGCCGGAGCCGACTGGGTGGCGCGGAAGCTCCGCGTGCTCGACAAGGGCCCGTCGCAGGTGGCGTTCGCGGCCCGCGTCCCGGGCGTGTCGGCGCCCGTGGCGATGTCCAACGTCATCGCCTACCGGCCCGGCCGCTCGCGGCAGATCATCGCCGTCATCGCCCATCGCGACGGCTCGACCGGCGGCGATGCGGCCGGCACCGGCCTCCTTGTCCAGCTGGCGCGGACGCTTGCGGACATGCCGCCCGATCGCGGGCTCGTGCTGGTCTCGACCGACGGCGGGACCACCGGGGCCCAGGGCGCGGCCGCCTTCGGCTCGACGTGGGAGCTGCGGTCGCGGATCGTCGCCGCGGTCGTGCTCGACGACGTGGCGGCTCCGACCGGGACGCCGCTCAGGATCGTCGTGCGTCCCGACACTCCCCAGGGCACGTCGCCGACGGTCTACTCGGTCGTCCGCGACGGCCTCCAGACCTTCTACGGGGTGCCGGCGGGGACACCGGGGTTCTACGACCAGCTCTCCGGCTACGCCGTCCCGTATACGTACCAGGAGCAGGGCCCGCTGATCTCCCGTGACATCCCGGCCGTAACGATCACGGCGGGCGCCGCCGGAGACCACCTCCGCCTGGCCGACCTCGATGCCACCCAGCTCGCACGCGCAGGGGCCGCGACGGCCAACGTCGTCGCCGAGCTCAACTCCGCCGTCACCATCGAGCGCGGAGGCGAGCCCGCGCTGTTCCTCTCCGGGAAGGTGCTGCGGGGCTGGTTCGCGGAGGTGACCATCGCGATGCTGCTCGTCCCGTTCGTCGTGTGCGTGCTCGACGTCGTCGCCCGGCTGCGGCGGCGGCGGATCCCCATCGCACCGGGGATCCGCGCGCTCGGATGGCGGTTCGCGGCGTGGTTCACGACCCTCGTCGCGCTGTGGGTCGAGGCGCTCGCGCCGGGCGAGCTCATGCCGAAGTTCGACTCGGCGCCGCTTCGGGGCGAGACCGGCGCGACCACCGCCGGCATGCTGCTCGCGGCGGGCGCCGGGCTGCTCGTCTGGCGGTTCGGCGGCCGGCCACGGCTCGTGCGCGAGGGTGGGGTCACCGGCTCCGAGCGCACCGGAGGCCTGGCCGGCGGGCTCGTCGGCCTGCTCTTCGCCTCGGTGCTCCTCACCGCTGTGGATCCCTTCACGCTGATCGTGCTCCTGCCCGCCGCGCACCTGTGGCTGTGGATCCCGGCGGCATCACGGCTCGGGCGCCGCGGGATGCTCGCCTGCTACGCGGCCGGCTTCGTCGGGCTCGCGGCGCTCCTCTGGGAGCTCGCCGGGCCGCAGGGTCTCGGCTCGGACGCGCCGCGGGCATTGGTGGCGATGATCGCGAGCGGCTACCTCTCACCCGTCGTCTCGGTGTGCCTGTGCCTTGCGGCGGCCGCAGCGGCGCAGATCGGCGCGCTCGTCCTCGGACGATACGGCCCACCGCATCCGCCGGTATAACTCGGTACATGGGCACGACGATCCCGGCCGACGCCGAGACGCAGGCCGAAGCGACGCCGCGGGCCGGGCGCACGCGCGGGCGCACATGGGCGCACCGCACCGGCACGGTCCTGATCGGGCTGGGAGTCGTGCTCGTCGCGTACGCGGCGGTGGTCTGGTTCTGGGGCGATCCGATCACGGCGCTCTACGCCGAGCACGAGCAGCACCAGCTCGCGCAGTCGTTCGACCGTGAGGTGCACGCGTGGCCGACGGCGCCGGTCGGGCCGGATCCGACGGCCGGCATCGCCCACATCCGGGCCGATGCGCACCGGTTCCAGGCCGGGCTCGAGGGCGGCCACCCGTTCGGCCGGCTCCGGATCCCGCGGCTCGGGCTGAGCGTGATCGTGGTGCAGGGGACCGACTGGCTGAGCGACCTCAGCAAGGGCCCTGGGCACTACACGCAGACATCCGTGCCGGGCCTCGGCCGCACGGTCGCCATCGCCGGCCATCGCACCACGTTCGGCGCCTGGTTCCGGCACATCGACTCGCTCCGGCAACGGCGACCCGATCAGCCTCCAGACGCCGTACGGGACGTTCCGCTACCGGGTGCAGTACCACCGGGTCGTGAAGAGCGACGACTGGGGCATCATCCGCCCGCAGGGGTATGAGCGGCTCGTCCTCTCGGCCTGCCATCCGCTCTACTCCGCCTCGCACCGCTGGGTCGTGTTCGCGCGCGCCGTCTCCGAGACGCCCCGCGGCGGCCAGCCGATCACCATCAGCGCCGGCGTCCACCTCTAACGGGCTCCGCGCCGACTGAGCGGATCGGCGGTGCCCCGTCTCGTAGCGTTGGACTGGAAATGGCGAGCGAAAACCGAGCGGTGCTAGGACGCAGGTGAGCGTCAGTACAGGTAGCGCGCCGCGAGCCGGGGCACTAGATCGGGACGTACTCGACGAGCGTCCCGGCGGGCACCTCGCCCGTGCCGGCGCCGACCAGCGCGACCGCGTCGGCGCCGGAGGCGTGCACGATCAGGTGCGAGTCCTGCGCGCCGGCCTGGTCGAGCTCCATGCCGCTCGGGCCCGGGGCGCAGGCGGCAGCGAACGGCGTGGTCGCGGGTCTCGAGACGCGCGATCGGCTGCGCGAGGCGGGCGACCTGGCGCGGCTCCTGCGGGGCGCCCTGGAGCGCCCGGAGCGCCGGGCGGACGAAGAGCTCGAAGCAGACGAGGCTCGACACGGGGTTCCCCGGCACGCCGAAGACGAGCGCGCCCGACGGCGCGACCCCGAACCAGAGCGGCTTCCCGGGCTTGTGGGCGACGCGCCAGAAGACCTCGCGGACGCCGAGCGCGTCGAGCGCGCCCTTCACGTGGTCGTGAGGGCCCACCGAGACGCCGCCGGACGACACGACGACGTCGGCCGAGAGCGCCGCGGCGAACGCCGCCTCGGTCGCCGCGCGATCGTCGGGGACGATCTCGGCGGCCACGACCTCGGCGCCCGCACGCGCGGACTGGGCGACGATCGCCGTCAGGTTCGACTCGTAGATCTGACCCGGCGCGAGCGGCGTCCCCGCCGCTCACGAGCTCGCTTCCCGTCGCGATCGCCGCAATGCGCGGCCGTCGCGAGACGCGCACCCGCGCCGCGCCGACGGCGGCGATCGCCGCGAGCAGCGCCGGCGTCAGCACCCGTCCCGAGCGGGCGATGACCCGTCCCGATTCCACGTCGCCGCCGGCGGGCCGGATGTGCGCACCGGGCTCGGGGCGGCCCGCACGGAGGGCGCCCTCGACCTCCTCGGCATCTTCGACCGGAACCACCGCGTCGGCCCCCGGCGGCATGGGGGCGCCCGTGGCGATGCCCGCGACCGCGCCCTCCGGAAGCGGCCGCGGCGCGTCTCCGGCGGCCAGCCGGAAGGCGATCGGCACGGGCCCGTCGCCGAGCTCGGCCGCCCGCACCGCGTAGCCGTCCATCGCCGAGGTCGAGAACGGCGGCAGGCTGACGGCGGCGGCGACGTCGGCGGCAAGCACCCGCCCGGCGAGTGCCGGCGACATGTCGGCCTCCTCGTCCTCAAGCCGCGGAACGCGCTCGAGGATCTGAGCCAGCGCCTCCTCGGGGCTGATCACGGCCGCGTCGTCGTGGGCGGGCCGCCGGTGGTGGTTCCGCCGGTCGTGCCCGTGCCCGTGCCGGTGCCGCCCGTCGTCGACTTGCCGCCCTTCGTGCTCTTGGGCGGCTTGATCACCGGCAGCGTGAAGTTCGGCGAGTGCCAGGCTGGAACGTCAGGAAGTGCCTCGGGACGGCCCACGGCGTCGGCGGGAACTTGGCCGGCTCATCGGCAAAGACCGCCGTCGCGAAGCGGTTCCAGATCGTGGCCGGGTAGCCGCCGCCGAACGCCGGGCCGGGGATCGGCCCGCCGAGGTCCATCGGCACCTCGCCGCGCGGATAGCCGACCCAGACGCAGGCGGCCAGGTTCGGGGTGTAGCCGCAGAACCACGCGTCGGTGTGGTCGTCGGTCGTGCCGGTCTTGCCGGCCTGCGGCCGATATGGGGACACGGCGGCGTTCAGGCCGGTGCAGCAGGAGTGCACGTTGGCATCGAGGAACTTCGTGACGTCGGCGGTGGCGCCGTCCGGGATGACGGCCTTACCCTTGTCCGGCTTGAACTTCGCAACCCCCGCCGCCGTACCTCTGCGACCTTCGTGACCGCAAGGAGATCGCGGCGGACGCCGTTGGCGGCGATCGTGGAGTACGCGTGCGTCATGTCGAGCGGCGAGACCGCGCCCGAGCCCAGGATGACCGACGGCGTCGTCGGGAGGTTGTCCGACCTCGGGATGCCGAGCTTGTAGGCCATGTTGGCGACGTTGTAGCCGCCGATGTCGATCGACAACCGGGCGAAGACCGCGTTCACCGACGCCTCGAGGGCGGAGTCGAGCGGCAGCACGCCGGCCGAGGTCGATTCGGCATTGTTGACCGTCCAGAAGTCATTCGGGCCGACCGGGTTCGGGCTGATCGGGTAGTCGTGCAGCGGCGACGTTGCGTACTGGGTCGTGTACGGGTCGATTCCGAAGTCGACCATCCCGGCCAGGAGGCCGTACGTCTTGAACGTCGACCCGGCCTGGCGCTTCGCGTCGACCGCCAGGTTGAACTTGCTCTGGGAGTAGTCGGTCGAGGACTGCATCGCCAGGATCTCGCCGGTGCGGGGGTCGATCGCCACCATCGCCGCCGCCGGGGCGTACGAGAAGTTCATCGTGTCCGAGATCGCCTGGCGGGCGTCCTCCTGGAGCACGGGATCGATCGTCGTCGTGACCGTGAGGCCGCCCCGCTTCACCGCGAACTTGCCGTACTTGTGCTTCAGGAGCTGGCGGACGTACTCGACGAAGTACGGCTGGCGGACCCGGGTCGACTTCGTCGGCTTCTGGAGCCCGAGCGGCTTGCCGACCGCCTTGTTGAAGTTCGCAGTCGTGATGTCGCCCGCCGACAGCATCGCCGCAAGCACCTGATTCCGGCGCGCGAGGGCCGCGGCCGGGTGAAGCCGCGGGTTGTACTCGGTCGGGGACTGCGGCAGGCCCGCGATCATCGCCGATTGGACGAGGGTGAGATCCTTGCAGTGGGTGTTGAAGAACGCCGCCGCCGCCGCCTCGCATCCGTAGGTGACGGGGCCGTAGGGGATCGTGTTCAGGTACGTGGCGAGGATCTTGTTCTTCGACCACTGGTCGGCCATCTGGGTGGCCAGATAGGCCTCGCGCAGCTTCCTGGTGACCGACTGCTCGTCGGTGAGGTACACGTTTCGCACGAGCTGCTGCTCGATCGTCGAGGCGCCCTGCACGACCCCGCCGGCCGTCACGTCCTCGTACGCGGCGCGGAGCACACCCTGGTAGTCGACGCCGCCGTGCTCGTAGAAGCGCTTGTCCTCGACGTCGACCGTCGCCGTCTTGAGCCAGTGGCGACATCTCGCTGTATCTCACCGGCGTACGGTTCTGGACCGACGGAATGAGCGCCAGCAGGTTCTTGTTACGATCGAGGATCTGCGTCGTCACGCCGGGGTAGTGCGGCTTCAGGGTCGCGAGGTCGTAGCCCTTGAGGACATCGCTCACGTAGAGCGTCGCCCCGACGCCGCCGGACGCGACGACGGCGCCGAACGCGACGGCGATCACGACCAGCGCCGTGGCGGCAGCCGACCGGCGTCCGCGCCGGCGCGCGACCGCCCGGCGCCTGCGGCGCCGCGCCGCGACATGCCCGAGCACGTCGTCGTACGCGCGCCGGTTTCGGACCGGGCCGCTCACCCCGCCGCCTCCGGCTCGAGCGCCGCCAGCACGCCCTCGTCGTTCAGGCGCGCGAGCGCGCGCTCGCGAAGCCATGCCGCGGTCTGCACGGCCTGGGTCGCGTCGGCCGTCCAGATCCCCACGGTGAAGACCGCGCCCGATCCCGTCAGCTCGGCGACGCTCACGCCGGGCCCGGGCCGATCGGGGAGCGCCCCGGGCGCGGCGGCCGCGAGCTCGGACAGCACCTCCCGCACGCGCGTGGCGTCGGCGGTGACCGGCACCGTCACGCGAGCCTGCGCCAGGCTGACCGGGTCGATCACGGTCATGTTCGCGATGCGGGAGCTGGCGAGCTCCTCGTTGGGAATCAGCACGCGCCTATTGTCGGGCGTGCGAAGGCGCGTGTATGTGAGGCCGACGTCCTCGACGATTCCCTCCACGTCCGCGATGGCGACCCTGTCGCCGAGGCGGATTGGCTGATTGACTGCGATCATCACTCCGGCCACGAAGTTTGCCAGCGTCGAGCGCGCGGCGAACCCAACGACCAGCCCGAGCACGGCGGACGACGCGAGCACGGTCTGGGCGGCGGCCCGCGTCTGGTCGAACGAGAACAGGATCGCGATGAGGCCGATGAAGACGATCACCGCCTCGACGGCGCGGCGCAGCAAGCGGTAGCGGGTCTGGAACGCGGCCCGGTCGGCCTCCGGCAGCCGGGCCGTGATGCGCGTCATGTGCCGCCGGAACACGAGGCGGTCGACGACCACGATCACGACGAACAGCGCGACCAGACCGCCGAGCACGATCTCCAGATGGCCGGTCACGGCGCAGTTCTCACGTCGTACGTCAGCTCCCCCGAGGCGAAGTCGATCAGGCCCACGGTCTGCACCGGGCCGCCCGGGCGGACGCGACCCGACACTCTCCACACTAACCGTCCCTTCGCCGTCGCCTCGTCGCTCCCTGCGCCGAGCGGCACACGCCGGTCGGGCACGTAGAGGAGGTCGACCCGCACGGGCTGCACCGTCGTCCCGGAGAACGCCCGCGCCGCGAGCGCCCCCGCTTGGGCCGGCGACCCCGCCCGGGCCGAGCCGATCTGGCGGAGGGCGTCGGCGACGAAGTGCCACCCCTCCTGGGGACGGGTCAGGAAGTCGACCGGCTCGCCCTGCCCCGTCGATCGGCGCGCCAGCTCGGCGGGCCCGTAGACGAGCGTCCCTGCGACCAGCACGGCGACGATCCCCCAGAACAGGCTGCCCCTCCTCGGCATGGGCGGAGTCTAGAATCGGCTCGAAAATGAGCTCCCGCCGCCTGCGCCTCGCCGTGCCGCTGGCCGCGCTCGCGGTGGCTGCGCCCGCGTGCGGCTTCAAGTCGGAGCCCGTCGGGGCGCTCCCGTCCTTCCCCCGAACCGCGCAGGACGGCCAGGGCCGAAGCGTGACCGTCGAGGCGCAGCCGAGCCGGATCGTGTCGCTCGACCCCGGGCTGACCGAGACGGCCTTCGCCGTCGGCGCCGGGGCGGACGTCGTCGCCGCCTCCGGCTCCGAGAGCTACCCGCCGGCGGCGCGGCGCCTGCCCGTCGCCGTCGACAGCTCGGGCCGGCCCGAGCAGACACAGATCCGCAAGCTCAATCCAGACCTGATCCTCGCGCCGGCGGCGATGGCCGGCGAGGCGACCTCGCTGGCGGCGCAGCTGCATATCCCCGTCTACGTCGGAGGCGACGGCACCGTGCACGACATCGAGCACGACATCGCCCAGGTCGGCGTGCTCACGGGGTTCGCGGTGCGGGGGCGAACGCTCGTCAGGCACATGCAGGAGCGCGTGGCGGCGATCCGTCACGGCGTCGGCGATGAGCCGCCGGTGCCGGTGTTCGTCGACAACGGCTTCTTCTACACGATCGACCCCGCCGGGCCGGCGGGCGCCCTGATCACCCTTGCAGGCGGCGTCGACGTCGCGGCCGACGCCGAGCTGGGGAAGCCCTACCCGCTGGCCAAGCTGCGCGCCGCGCGGCCGGAGGCCTACCTCGCGGTCGCGGGACGCGGGACGACGCTCTCGGGCCTGCGCCGGAGCCCCGCGACGAAGCACCTGCCCGCGGTCCGGTCCGGCCGCTTCCTCCTGATCGACCCCACCGCGTTCAGCGACCACGGCCCGCGGGTGGTGGCCACCCTGCGCGAGATCGCACACACCCTTCACCCGTCGGCCTCCCTAATTAGTGGGCGGCGCGCGCTACGACGCGGTCCTTCTGGACGCGTACGGGACGCTCGTCGAGCTCGACGACCCGTTCGAGCGGCTGCGCGAATCGGTGCGGCGGCACATCGGCGCAGACGTGGAGCTCGAAGACGCGGAGCGGGCGTTCCGGGCCGAGATGGCGCATTACGCCGGGAACTGCCATGAAGGCGCCGACGCGGAGAGCCTCGCTGCGCTCCACGCCGACTGCTCCGCGATCATCCTCGCGGAGCTCGGCCTCGAAGCAGACCCCGCCGCCGCCCAGCGCATGCTCTCCGACGCGGTCGCCTTCCGCCTCCTGCCGGACGTCGAGCCGCTGCTCGCCGGCCTTGCCCGGGCGGAGGTGCCGGCCGCCGTCGTCTCGAACTGGGACTGCACGCTGCGGCGGACGCTGACCCGCCTCGGGCTGGAGCTCGACGCGATCGTGACCTGCGGCGAGACCGGAGTCAGGAAGCCCGATCCCCGCGTCTTCCTCGAAGCGCTCGGGCGGCTGGGGGTAGCCCCCGACCGTGCGCTTCACGTCGGCGACTCGCGCGATACCGATGCGGCGGGCGCGGAGGCCGCCGGCATCGACGTGCGCATCGTGGATCGCACCGGCGGATCCGGCGGCCCGGATACCATCGCATCGTTGACCGAGGTGCTGGAGCTCCTGTGAACGATCGCCGGCTCGGAACAGCCGCCGTGCACGCCGGGCGCCTGCCCACTCTGCCGGGCGATCCCGTCGTCGAGCCGGTGCACCGCTCGGTGATCTACGAGTTCGAATCGGCGGCGGAGTTCGGCGCGATCATGGCCGACGAGCGGCGCGGATACCTGTATACGCGGATCCGCAACCCGTCCACCGATGAGCTTGCCGCGGTGATCGCCGAGCTGGAGGGCGCCGAGACGGCGCACTGCTTCGCCTCTGGCATGGCCGCGCTCACCGCGTTGATCAGCGTGATGGCGCCACCCGGCGCCGGTGTCGTCGCCGCACGACAGATCTACGGACAGACGCACCGGCTGGTGAGCCTGCGCCCGGACGGGGCCCACTTCGACGTCGGGGACATGGACGGCCTGCGCCGGGCCGCCGCCGGAGCCGCGCTCGTCGTGCGTCGAGACGCTCTCGAACCCGAACCTGGCGGTCGCCGACCTGCCCGCGATCTGCGAGGTCGCGCACGACGTTGGGGCTCGCGTGCTCGTCGACAACACCGTCGCGACGCCGGTGAACTGCCGGCCGCTCGAGTGGGGCGCCGACGCGGTCATGCACTCGGCGACCAAGTACCTGAACGGGCACTCCGATGTGCTGGCGGGCGTCGCGGCGGGGCGCGAGGCGCTCATGTCCGAGGTGCGAACGAGCGCGCTCGAGCTCGGCGCGACCCTCTCGCCGGACTCCGCCTGGCTCGTCCGCCGGGGGATCCGGACACTGCACCTCCGCGTCGAGCGGGCCGGCCAGAACGCGATGCGGATCGCGGAGTTCCTCGAGGCGCACCCGCGTGTGATCCGGGTCGTCTATCCCGGCCTCGCATCACACCCGGCGTACGACGTCGCGAGGCGGATCCTCGACGGCTACGGCGCGATGCTCGCGTTCGAGGTCGAGGGCGGCCGGCCGGCGGGGGAGGCGGTGATGGACCGGGTGCGCCTGTGCGTACGCGCGACGAGCCTGGGCGGCGTCGAGACCGTGCGTCTCGCATCCCGCGTCCACAAGCCACCGGCAGCTCACCGACGCCGAGCTCGAAGGCGCCGGGATCCGAGCCGGCGACCTCCGCCTGGCGGTGGGAATCGAGGACGCCAACGATCTGATCGAGGACCTCGAGCAGGCGCTTCGGTGACGCCGGAACGGCGGGTGTCGCCGTGGTGGATGCTGCTTCCGGCGCTCCTGTTCGTCCTGAACTTCATCGGCGGGCTGACGCAGGACACGGGCGATCGCGCGAACGCGGTCTACGACCTGTCGACCCTCGTCGCGTCGGGTGCGATCGAGGCGGCGCTGGCCGGGTACGCGGTGCTCGCGGCGCGCCTCTCGGCGCAGCCGATCGCAGAGACGCTCGCGATCCGGCGGGTGCCGCTCCGCGCGGCGCTCGTGACGGGCGCGATCGGGCTCGTCGTGATCCTGGCGTCCGAGGCGGTGCTCGACCCGATCTTCAACGGCGGCGCGCAGCAGGGGATCGAGCCGACCCACAACCCGGAGACGACCCACCAGTGGGTCGCCGTCGGGGTGGCCGTGCTCATGCTCGTCATCGTGGCGCCTGTCGCCGAGGAGCTGATCTTCCGCGGCCTCGGCTTCGCCGCGCTGGGCCAGGTCGCCGTCCCTGTCACGTCGCTCCTGTTCGCGATCGCCCACGGCCTGCCGTCGCTCCTCGTGGAGGTCGCGGTCGCCGGGCTCGTGCTCGCCGAGATCCGGCGCCGGACCGATTCCGTGCTTCCCGGGATGGGCGTTCACATGGCGTTCAACGGGCTCGCGCTCGTCGTCGCGTTTCTGACCGTGTGAGGCCGCGAGACTTCGACCTCGCCGAGCATGCCTGCCTACACTCCGGCGCATGCCGAACGCCGCCCAGGATCCCGTCGTCGACGACCTTCGGGCCCGCATCACGGCGGCCGACGCCGAGATCGTCGCAGCCGTCAACCGCCGCGCATCGCTCGTGGCTGAGCTGCACGCGCACAAGCGCGCGCAGGGCTATGACGTGTTCGATCCGGCGCGCGAGGACCAGGTGGTTCAAGCCGCGTTGAGCGCGAGCCGCGGGCCGATCTCCGACGCGGGCCTGCGCGAGCTCTACGGAGTCATCCTGCCCCTCTGCACCCGGGAGGCCGCCGACCTATGACCGCCACCGCTGCCGCCGTCGTCTCCGCCCAAGACGTCACCCGTCGCTACGGCGAGGGCGACGCCGCCGTCGATGCCCTTCGAGGGATCACCCTCGACATCGTCCCCGGCCAGTTCGCCGCGGTGATGGGCCCGTCGGGGTCGGGCAAGTCGACGCTGATGCACATCATGGCGGGCCTCGACAAGCCGACCAGCGGCATCGTCGAGATCGCCGGGACCGACATCACGAACCTCTCGGACAGCCGTCTGACCCTCCTCCGCCGCCACCAGGTGGGGTTCATCTTCCAGTTCTTCAACCTGCTCCCGATGCTGACCGCCGAGGAGAACATCCTGCTGCCGTTGCGGCTGGCCGGGGAGAACATCGACCGCACATGGGCGGACGAGATCATCGACCAGGTCGGCCTCTCGGACAGGCGCAAGCACCGGCCGTCCGAGCTGTCCGGCGGCCAGCAGCAGCGCGTGGCCATCGCGCGCGCTCTTGCCTCGCGGCCGGCCGTGCTGTTCGCCGACGAGCCGACGGGCAACCTCGACTCGTCGACCAGCGGCGAGATCCTGAACCTGTTGCGCGCCATGGTCACGACGCACGGGCAGACCATGGTGATGGTCACCCATGACGCGAACGCCGCGGCGATGGCCGACCGGGTGCTGTTCCTCGCCGACGGCCAGATCGTGCGCGACCAGGGTCGCTCCGATGCCTCGGAGGTGCTTGCCGCGATGGCGGAGGTCAGCGCGCAGTGATGCAGGTCGCAATCCGTGGCCTGTGGGGGCGCAAGCTCCGCACGGTGCTGACGGCGCTCTCGATCGTCCTCGGCACGGCGATGATCACGGGCACCTTCATCCTCCGCGACCAGATCAACAACGCGTTCTCGGACATCTTCCACGAGAGCAACAAGGGCATCGACGTGGTGCTGTCCAAGAAGACGGCCTTCACGTCCGACAACGGCACCGTCGCCGGGCCGCTGCCCGAGTCGGTGATCGCCACCGCGAGGTCGGCCGACGGCGTCGACAAGGTCGAGGGCCAGATCCAGGCCACCGGCTCGATCGTCATCGACGGCAAGTACGTCACCGGGAGCGGAGGCGCGCCGAACCTGGTCTTCTCCTACGTCACGGAGCCCTTCTCGAACTCCCAGTTCATCGGCGGCGGCCCGCCCACCGACAACACGGTCGCCATCAACCAGAAGCTCGCGAATGACGAGCACCTGAAGGTCGGCGACCACGTCAAGCTCGCCACCGACACCGGCGAGGTCCCGGTGACGATCTCGGGCATCTTCAAGCTGGCGGGCGTGTCGTCGATCGGCGGCGCCACGCTCGTCGTCCCCACGTTCACCGACGCCCAGCAGTGGTACGACCGGGACGACAAGACGTCGGTCGTCTACCTGTCCGCGCAGCCGGGAGTCTCCCCGGCCGAGCTCAAGAAGAACGTCGAGGCGGTGGTTCCGGGCGACGTCAAGGTGCAGACCGGCCAGGAGAACGCGGACCAGCAGACCAGCGACGTCGAGGGCGCGACCAGCTTCCTCACCTACATCCTGCTGGCGTTCGCCGGCGCCGCCGTGTTCGTGGGCCTCTTCATCATCTTCAACACGTACTCGATCACCGTCGCCCAGCGGATGCGCGAGTTCGCGATGCTGCGCACGCTCGGCGCCAGCCGGCGGCAGGTGATGCGCTCGGTGCTGCTCGAGGCCGCGCTCATGGGGCTCGTCGCCTCACTGATCGGGATCGGGTTCGGCATCCTGCTCGCGATCGGCCTGAACGCGCTCTTCAAGGCGGTCGGCGTCGACCTGCCCACCGCGGCGCTGTCGATCCCGATCGTGTGGAGCGTTCTGCTCCCGCTGGCCGTCGGCCTCGGCGCGGCGCTCGTGGCATCGGTCGCGCCCGCCGTGAAGGCGACGCGCGTGCCGCCCATCGCCGCGCTCCGCGAGGGCTTCTCGCTGCCCCGGGGCGTGCTTGCGCCCTACATCCCCTACATCGGCATCGCGATGGCGGCCCTCGGCGTGGGCGTGATCGCGTTCGCCATCCGCGCAGGCGGCGGGGGCTCCAGGGTCCTGCTGACGATGGCCGCCGGGGCGATCGTTGCGTTCCTCGGGATGAGCATGCTGTCGCAGCTCCTGATCGTGCCGATCGCGGGTGCGCTCGGCTTCGTCCTCGAGATGGGGCTTCGCGTCTCGCGATTCCTGGGCGGCGTCCGCGACCGCATCCCGGTGCTCGGCCCGTTCGTCCGCCGAGTGGGCTACTGGCTCACCCTTGGCTACGTCTGGGTCGGCATCTTGACGGTGCTGATCCTGTTCTCGGTCCTGCGCGGCGGCCTCACTGCCGGCACCCTGATCGCGGCCGCGCTGGTGCTCGCGATCGGCGGCACCATCCTCTTCGTCATGTGGAGGCGCCGCCTGCGGGAGTGGCCGTGGGATGCGTCCTCGCCGACCGCCGGCGTGCTGGCCCGCGAGAACACTTCGCGGAATCCAAACCGAACTGCCGTCACATCCGCGGCGCTCATGATCGGCGTCGCACTGATCGTGTTCGTGGCCGTCTTCGTGAACGGGTTCAAGGAGTCGTTCCTGGGCGCGATCGACCGCTCGATCACGAGCGACATGATCATCCAGGGACAGAGCTTCCAGACCATCCCGGCGCCCGTCGTGAATGCCGCGGCCAAAGTGCCGGGCGTCGCGACCGCCTCGGGCATCCAGTTCGCCGACGCCAAGATCGGAAACGGCGGCATCGACACGGTGAACGGCGTCGACCCGGCCACGTTCGCGAACGTCTACCGGTTCGACTGGCTGAAGGGCGGGTCAAACACGCTGCTGCGCAACCTGACGGCGAAGCAGGCCCTGATCGAGGAGCAGTTCGCGAAGTCGCACGATCTGAGCCCCGGCGACACCTTCAACATCACCAGCATCGACGGCAACAAGCTCCACCTGAAAGCGGCCGGCGAGTACAAGGACCCGAGCCTGATGACCGGCCTGATCATCCCGGCGCAGACGCTCACCACCTTCTCGCCGGGCAGCAAGGACCCGCAGATCGTGCTCGTGTCGTTCGACCAGGGCCCTGCGGGCGCACAGGCGGAGCGGTCGATCCGGCAGGCGCTGGCCTCGTTCCCGGCGGCCAAGGTGCAGACGAATGCGCAGTACAAGAAGGACGCCGAGGACTTCGTGAACGGCCTCCTGCAGTTCCTCTACGTCCTGCTCGCGATGTGCCTGATCATCAGCCTCATCGGGATCGTGAACACGCTCGCGCTGTCGGTGTTCGAGCGGACGCGCGAGATCGGCATGCTGCGAGCCGTCGGCATGACCCGCCGCCAGCTGCGGCGGGTGATTCGCTACGAGTCCACGATCACGGCCATCATCGGAGGGATCCTGGGGATCGTCGTCGGCCTCGTGTTCGGCTGGATCGTCGCGCAGGGCCTGTCCGACCAGGGGCTCGTGTTCGTCGTGCCGTATAGCCAGCTGGTCGGCTTCCTGATCGTCGCCACCATGTTCGGCATCCTGGCGGCAATTCTGCCGGCCCGGCGAGCCGCCAAGCTCAACGTGCTCGAGGCGCTCCACTACGAATAAGCGTCGTGGCGAAGGGGCTACGTGCGGATCTGGCCGTCGCCGCAGGCGACGTACTTCGTCGTCGTCAGCTCCTCGAGGCCGACCGGCCCGCGGGCGTGCAGGCGCGTCGGTGGAGTTGCCGATCTCGGCGCCCATGCCGTACTCGCCGCCGTCGGTGAAGCGGGTCGACGCGTTCACGTAGACGGCGGCGGCGTCGACCTCGTTGCAGAACGCGGGCTGCGGCCTCGAGTCCTCGGTGACGATCGCCTCGGAGTGGCCCGTGCCGTAGCGGTTGATGTGCTCGATCGCCTCGTCGAGCGAGTCGACCGTGCCGACGGCCATCTTCATGTCGAGGTACTCGGTGGCGCAGGCCTCCTCGCCCTCGGCGAGCTCGACGCCCGCGCGACTCGAGCTCGGCCGCAGATCGCGGCGCGAGCAGCTCGGGGCGGTCGCGATGGACGAGCAGCGTCTCGGCCGCGTTGCACACGCCCGGCCGCTGCATCTTGGCGTTCAGGGCGATCGCGATCGCCGACTCGGCGTCGGCGGCCGCGTCGACGTAGACGTGGCAGTTCCCGCCTGCGGCCGCGAGCACCGGGATGCGCGACTCGCGCAGGAGCATCTTCTTCAGCTCCTCGCCGCCGCGGGGGATGACGACGTCGGCCGTCGCCGGATCGGCGATCAGCTCGGCCAGCTCGTCGTGGCCGCCGCTCGACGGCCGTCGACGGCGTCGGCGGGCAGGCCCGACGCCTCGAGCGAGTCGCGGACGACGTCGATGAGCACGCGGTTCGTGTGCGCGGCCATCCGCGAGCCGCGCAGGATGCAGGCGTTGGCCGACTTCAGGCACAGCGCCGCGGCGTCCACGGTGACGTTCGGGCGGGCCTCGTAGACGACCAGCACCACGCCCAGCGGCACGCGCAGCTTGCGGATGCGGATGCCGCTCGGCGCGTGAAGTCGCCCGGATCGTTCGCCGACGGGTCGGCAGGGCGGCGACGGCGCGCACGGCGGCGGCCAGGGCCGCGACCCGGTCGGGGTCGAGCGCGAGCCGGTCGCGGATCGCCGGCCGCTCGCCGGCGCCGCGGCGACGTCGGCGCGTTGGCGTCGAGGATCTCCGCCGCGCGGCGCTCGAGCGCCTCCGCGATCCCGCGAGCGCATCGTCTCGGGCGTCGCCGTCGAGCGCGGCGAGGACGCGCGCGGCCGCCCGGGCGCGAGCCCCGGGCGCGGATGCGATCGCGGCGCGCTCACAGCAGCACCAGGTCGTCGCGGCGCACGGCCTCCGGCAGCCCGCGGCGGCCGGCAGCCCGGGCCAGCTCGCCGCCTCGTAGCGGCTGACGCCGACCGCGAACGCGCCGCCGTCGGGGCCGACCAGCTCGACCGCGTCGCCCGCGCTGAAGGTCCCGTCCACGGCCACCAGGCCTACCGGCAGCAGGCTCGTTCCCCGCTCGGCCACGGCCCTGCGGGCGCCGTCGTCGCACGACGAGCCGGCCGCGCACCGGCGTGCCGTGGCGCAGCCACAGCTTGTACGCCGAGGGCAGGTTCGACGCCGCCGGGAACCGCGTTCCGGCCCCACCGCCCGCCGCGGCGGCGATCGCGCCCGCCGCGAGGCCCGACGCGATCACGGCCTCGACCCCGCCCGAGCTGGCGATGCGGGCGGAGCGCAGCTTGGCCCCGATCCCGCCCGAGCCCCACGGTGAGAGCCGGCCGCCGACGCCGGCGACCTCGACCACCTGGTCGAGGATCTCGGCCAGGCGGCGCGCTCCCGGCCGAGCGGGGTCGCGGTCGTACACGCCGTCGATGTCGGTCAGGAGCACGAGCAGCCGCGCCTGCAGCATCACGCGCCACGTGGGCGGCCAGCGCGTCGTTGTCGCCGAAGGTGATCTCGTCGGTCGCCGTCGAGTCGTTCTCGTTCACGACCGGGACGACGCCCCACGACGATCAGCCGCCGCAGCGCGCGGCGGGCGTTCACGTACGACCGCGGCGGTGGATGTCCGCCTCGGTCAGGAGCACCTGGCCGGTTCGCACGCCGTGCGCGGCGAACCCGGCCCGCCAGTGCAGCTGGAGCAGCGTCTGTCCGAGCGCGGAGGCCGCCTGCAGGTCGCCCACGCCCGGCGGCGGGATGGCCTTCCGAGCTCGCCGATGCCCAGCGCGACCGCGCCCGAGCTGACGACGACGACCGGCGTGCCGCGGTCTGAAGCTCCGCGCACTCGCCGGCCATGCGCGCGAAGACGGGCCCGCGCGCCGGCCGTCGTCGTCGACGAGCGTGCTCGACCCGACCTTGACGACGACGATCCGGCGCAGGCCCGGGCGCCGGTCAGCCATCCGGACACCGCCGAGCGCGCCCGCGCGAGCTGGTCGTGCAGGGCCTCGAGCGGCTGCCGTGCGGCGGCCGCCTCGCCGGCGCCGGGCGAGTCGAACCGCTCGCCGGCGGCGACCCGGCCGGCCACGGCTCGGCGTGGGCGTGACGGAAACGGCATGCCCTCCCGCACGAGCCGCTCGGCCAGGTCGGTTGCGACCGTCGTCCCGTCGCCGGCCGCGGCCGCCATCCGCTCGGGGTCGAACGCGAGGCCGGCGATGCACACGGTGAGCGCCCGCAGCGCCCCGAGCAGGTCGTCGACCTGGTCGAAGGAGGCCCGCTTGTCCTCCTGGAGGTCGCGGTTGTAGGCCAGCGGAAGCCCCTTCAGCGTCGCGAGCAGCCCGGCCAGCCGCCCGACGGCGGTGCCGGCCTTGCCGCGCGCCAGCTCGGCGGGGTCGGGGTTCTTCTTCTGCGGCATGATCGACGAGCCGGTCGCGGCCGAGTCGTCGAGCTGGGCGAAGCCGTACTCGGCCGACGTCCACAGGACGAGCTCCTCGGCGAGCCGGGAGAGGTGCACGAACGCAGAGCGCGCAGGCGAACACGAGCTCGGCGCAGTAGTCGCGGTCGGCGACGGCGTCGATCGAGTTCTCGAGCACGGCCGCGAAGCCGAGCTCCGCCGCCACCGACGCCGGGTCGATCGGCAGGCTCGACCCCGCGAGCGCGCCGGCTCCTGCGGGGCTCGTATCGGCGCGGCGGCGGACAGCGTGCGAAGCGATCGAGGTCGCGCCGCAGCGCCCAGACATGCGCGGCCAGGTGCTGGCCGAGCCAGACGGGCTGCGCGCGCTGGCCGTGCGTGTAGCCGGGCATGACGACGTCGCCGTCGCGGTCGGCCCGGTCGAGCAGCGCGAGGGCGAGCTCGCGCAGCCCGTCGACGAGCCGGTCGCAGGCGTCCTTGACCCACAGCCGCATCGCCGTCTGCACCTGGTCGTTGCGGCTGCGGCCGGCGTGCACCCACGGGACCGAGGTCGCCCAGCAGCCGCTCGATGGCGGAGTGGACGTCCTCGTCGGTGGCGTCCGGCGTCGATCTCGACGCCCTCCAGCGCGGCGCAGATCAGCTGGCGCTCTCCGGGCCGGGATCAGGCCCTGGCGCCCGAGCATGCGCACGTGCGCCGCCGTCGCTCGCAGGTCGAACGGCAGCAGGCGCCGGTCGACCTCGAGCGAGGCCGTGAAGGCCAGCACGTCGGGGTCGAGGCCGCCGGCCAGCCGACCGGCCCAGAGCGCGGTGCGTCACGCGGGCGCCGTCTCTCCGTCGACCGCCTCGGCCGCGGCCCACGTCTTGGTGGGCAGCGACCACACGTGGATGAACCCGGCGGCAGCCCCGTGCTGGAAGCTGTCGCCCTGCTCGTACGTGGCGAGGCCGTGGTCGTAGAGCGACGAGTCGCCCGCCTCCCGACGATCGCGCAGCTAGCCGCGATAGAGGCGCACCCGCGCCGTGCCGGTGACGGCGCCGGCGGTCGTGTCCATGAAGGCGGCCATCGCCGCGCGAAGCGGCGAGAACCAGAGGCCGTTGTAGACGAGCGTCGCGTAGCGCGCCGGCCAGCTCGGCCTTCACGTGGGCCAGGTCGCGCTCGCACACGAGCTCCTCGACGCCGGCGTAGGCCGCCATGAGGAGCGCCGCGGCCGGCGTCTCGTACACCTCGCGGATCTTGATCCCGACCAGCCGGTTCTCGATCATGTCGATGCGGCCGACGCCGTGCGCGCCGGCGAGCGCCGCGGCCCGGCCGATCAGCTCGACGAGGCCCAGCTGCTCGCCGTCGATGGCGACGGGCACGCCGGCCTCGAACGTCGATCTCGACCTCGTGCGGCGCGTGGAACGCCCGCTCCGGCGCCATCGTCAGCGCGTAGGCCTCCTCGGGCGGCTCGACCCACGGGATCCTCGAGCGGGCCGGCCTCGATCGAGCGCCCCCACAGGTTCTGGTCGATCGAGTACGCGGCGCCGCGCTTCACCGGCACCTCGATGCCGTGCTGCTCGGCGTAGGCGATCTCCTGCTCGCGCGTCATGCCCCAGTCGCGCACCGGCGCGAGCACCGCGAGGTCGGGCGCGAGCGCCGCGACGGCCGTCTCGAACCGCACCTGGTCGTTGCCCTTGCCGGTGCAGCCGTGGGCGACGGCGGTGGCGCCCGCGCTCGCGGGCGACGCGCACGAGCCGGCGGGCGATCAGCGGCCGCGAGAGCGCCGAGACGAGCGGGTAGCGGCCCTCGTAGAGCGCGCCGGCCTGCAGCACCGGCAGGACGAACTCGCGCGCGAACTCCTCGCGCGCGTCGGCGATGACGACGTCGCCGGCGCCGGCGGCACGTGCGCGCCGCGTCGACCGGTCTCGCGCTCGACGCCCTGGCCGACGTCGACCAGCAGCGCCACGACCTCGGCGCCGTACTCGTCGGCCAGCCAGCGAAGCGCGACCGACGTGTCCAGACCGCCCGAGTAGGCGAGCACGATCTGTCTCAGCCACTCCGACCCCCCTCGTCATTCCACGATCATGGCCAGCAGCGCCTTCTGCGCGTGCAGCCGGTTCTCGGCCTCGTCCCACACCGCGGAGCTCGGCCCCCACAGCACGTCTTCCGTGATCTCCTCGCCGCAGTGGGCCGGCAGGCAGTGCAGGACGACGTGACCGGGCGCGGCGTGCCGCAGCAGGCGCGCGTTCACCTGGTAGCCCGCCAGGCGCGGCCAGCCGGCGTCGCGCTCGGCCTCCTGGCCCATGCTCGTGAACGTGTCCGTCACCACCGCGTCGGCGCCGGCGACGGCGGCGGCGCGGGTCCTCGACGACCTCGACGGGCGCCGCGGCCGAACCGACGTCGTCCGGGTCCGGCTCGTAGCCGTCCGGGGTCGCGACGACGACCTCCATCCCCACCAACGCAGCGGCCGTGGCGAGCGAGTGGCACACGTTCGTTCAGGCCGTCGCCCACCCACGCCAGCCGCCGGCCGTCCAGGTCGCCGAGCCGCTCGCGCAGCACCAGCAGGTCGGCCAGCGCCTGGCAGGGGTGGTGCTCGTCGGTGAGCCCGTTGATGACCGGCACCGAGGCCGCCTCGGCCAGCTCCTCCACCCGCGCGTGGGCGTGGGTGCGGATCACGATCGGCGTCGAGGTAGCGCGAGAGCACGGCGCCGGTGTCGTCGATCGGCTCGCCGCGCCCGAGCTGGCTCTCGCCCGTCGCCAGGTGGACGGCGTGGCCGCCCAGCTGCGCCATCCCCACCTCGAACGAGACGCGGGTGCGGGTCGACGGCTTCTCGAAGATCATCCCCAGCGTCCGGCCGGCCAGCCACGGATGCGGCAGCCGCCGGGCCTGGAGCGACTTCAGGTGGTCGGCCAGGTCGAGCAGGCGGCCCGATCGCGGCGCCGCCAGGTCGTCGATGCGCAGGAAGTCGCGCCCGCAGCCGGCTGCCGAGCCCGGGCCGACGTCGACGAGGGTCAGCTCAGGCATGGACCGCCTCCGAGCCGATCCGGTCGCAGACAGCTCGAGCACGTCGGCGCCGGTGTACGGCTCCCGCGCGACGACGAGCACCACGTCGTCGCCGGCCACGGTGCCGGCCACCTCGGGCAGGTCGGCGACGTCGAACGCCCGCGCGACCGGCATCGCATTGGCCGGCGCCGTCTTGAGGACGAGCCAGGTTGCCCGGACGGCTCCATCGCCCGGACGAGCAGCAGCGCCTCGCGCAGCCGCTCGATCGGATCGACCGGCTCCTCCTCGGCCGGCAGGGCGTAGACGAGGTGGCCGTCCTTGCGCACCCGCACGGCGCCGAGCCGCTCGAGGTCGCGCGACACGGTCGCCTGGGTCACGTGCACGCCGCTGATCGGCGAGGAGCTAGACGAGCTGGGGCTGCGACGTGACCGGGAGGCGGTCGAGCAGCGACGAGATGAGCTGGCGGCGATCGGGCATGTGCATGACAATACCGTCTATATGGATTATCATGCAACGGAATCGTGCCGTCCTCGTAGAGCGCCCGGCCGACGACCACCGCGTCGGCGCCCGCCGCCACGGCCGCGGTGACGTCGCCCCGGCGCGAGACGCCGCCCGCCGCCAGCAGCAGGCCCGGCACGCGCCGGCCGCACCGCGGCCGATCAGCTCGACGTCCGGCCCCCCCCCGGTGCCGTCGCGATCGATGCCGGTGACCAGGAAGTCGCGGACGCCCGCGGCGGTCAGCCGGTCGACGAGCCGCGCGGTCCGCGCCCGAGTCGGCTCGACCCAGCCGTGCGTGCGCACGCTGCCGTCGCGGCAGTCGAGCGCCACCACGACTCGGCCCGTCTCGGCGCGCGAGCCTCCCCACCAGGTCGGGCTCGGCGGCCGCGAGCGTCCCGACGATCACCCGCCCGGCGCCGGTCTCGAGCGCCGCCCGCAACGTCGGCCTCGCCGCGGATGCCGCCGCCGAGCTGGACGCGCACGCCGGGGACGGCCGCAGATGCGCGGCGATGACTGGCGGTGGGCGGCGAGCCGCGCCCGTCGCGGGCGGCGTCGAGGTCGACGACGTGCAGCCACGAGGCGCCCGCCGACGGCGATGCGCTGGGCCACCGCGACGGGGTCGTCGGCGTAGACGGTGACGCGGTCGTAGCGGCCCTGGTGGAGCCGCACGACCCGGCCGTCGAGAAGGTCGATGGCGGGCATCGCCTGCTTCAGCCCCATCACGTTTTAGCATGCTAAAATGATACCACGATGACGAACGGCGCATCCCCCGCCGCCGCCGACTGGCGCACGCCCGAGGTCGACGACCTGTGCGACGCGGTGCTCGCGCTGCGCACCCGCGACGAGGTGGCCGCGTTCCTGCGCGACGTCTGCTCGCTCCACGAGCTCGAGGTGCTCGCCCACCGCTGGCACGCGGCCCGCCTGCTCGACCAGGGCATGCCCTACGCCGAGGTGGCGCGCAGCGCGTGCACGGCTCGACCACGACCGTCACCCGGGTCGCGCACTGGCTGCGCCACGGCGAGGGCGGCTACCGGCTCGTGCTCGACCGCCGCGGCGCACGAGGCGGCGATGAGCCGCCCGCTTCCGCCTGGCGCTGCCGTCGCAAGGGCCGCCTGCACGCACCCCGCGCTCGACCTCGGCCGCGCGGCCGCCGGCGTCGAGGTCGACGTCAACGGCCGCGCGCTCCACGCGCACTGCTCCCAGTGGGACATCGAGGTGCTCTTCGCACGGGCCGACGACATGCCCGCCTGGACCGCCGACGGTGCCGTCGAGGCGGCGGTCGCCGGCCGCGACCAGATCGCTCGAGTGCGGCGCCGAGCGTGGACGAGCTCGTGCCGCTCGGCTTCGGCCGCTGCTCGCTGCAGGTGGCGGTGCCGGCCGGGCGGGCGATCGACGACGGTCGCGGAGCTCGACGGCGGCCGGGTCGCGACGTCGCACCCCCGCATCACGGCCGACGACTTCTTCGCCGCCGAGGGCCTGCGCGGTCGAGACCGTCGCCATCCACGGCTCGGTCGAGCTGGCGCCGCGGCTGGACGCGGCCGACGGCCATCGTGCGACCTCGTCTCGAGCGGCGACACGCTGCGCCAGAACGGCCTGCGGCCGATCGCGACCGTGCTCGAGTCCGAGGCGGTGCTGGTCGCGCGGCCCGACCTGGACGACGCGCCAGCGCCGCGTCGCCGACGAGCTCGCGACGGTGATCCGACAGCGTCGTCGACGCCCGCGGCCGCCGCTACCTGATGCTGAACGCGCCCGACGACTCGCTGGACGCGATCGTCGACCTCGCTGCCCGGCCTCGACTCGCCCACGGTGCTGCCGCTGGCGCGCGCCGGGCTGGCACGCCGTCCACGCGGTCGTCGAGCGCGACCAGGTGGTCGACCTGCTCGGCCCGCTGCGCGCCGCCGGCGCGCGGTCGCTGCTCGTGCTCCCGATCCACAACCTGATCCCGTGAGCGCGATCGACGTCATCCGCCCCGATCTGCGCGGACGCTGGTCGGCCCTACCGCTGGCAGGACAGCGCTGCCCGCCGACGCGCCGCTGCATGCGCTTCGACATGAACACCTCGCCGGTCGCCGCCGGCGTGGTACGTGCCAGGAGCTCGCGCGGCTCGCCCGCGTCTCCGCCGCAGTCCTACCCGGACGCCACCTACATGCGCCTGCGCGACGCGATCGCCGGACACACCGGCTTCCCCGCGAGCAGATCGTCCCGACGGCGGGCGCCGACGAGGCGCTCCACCTGTGCGCGCTGCTCTCGCTCGCGCCCGGCAGACGAGCGTACGTGCGCCGCCCCGCGTACGGCTACTACGGCATCGCGACCCGGCTCGCCGGGGCGGACGCTCGTGCACGAGCCGAACGCCGAGGTCGACCTGACTCTGTGGTCGTGCGTGCCCCACAACCCGACCGGCGCGGACGCGTCCGACGAGGACGTGTGCCGAGCGCGGCGGCCTCGTCGTGATCGACCAGGCCTATCTCGAGTTCGGCGGCACCGATCTCTCCGACCTGGTGCGCGAGCGCGAGAACACCGTGTGCGTCCGCACCTTCTCGAAGGCCTTCGCGCTGGCCGGGATCCGCGGTCGGCTACATCATCGCGCCCGCCGAGATCGCCGCGCCGGCTCGACGGCGATCCGCCCGCCGGCCTCGATCGCGTCGCACTCGGCGGCGCTCGCCGAGATCGCGCTCGAGCCAGGCCACGTCGCCGAGATGCGCGCCCGGGCGGCCGCGACCTGCGCCGAGCGCGAGCGGATGGCGAGGCGCTCCGCGCCGCCGGCTACGCCGTGCCGGCCGTCGTGCACGAACTTCCTGCTCGTCGACATCGGCCGGCCGGCCGAGCCGTTCGCGCGCGGCTGCTCGAGCGCGGCCTGGTCGTGCGCACCTTCGCCGATCCGCTGCTCGCGACCCATCGATCCGGGTCAGCCTGGCGACCCCGTACGACGACGACCGCCTGCTCGCGGCGCTCGGGGCGGCCGTGCCGGCGCGAGGCCGAGGCACCGGAGCCGGCGCCGCGGATCGGCGACCGTCGAGCGGCGCACGACCGAGACCGACATCCGCTGCCGGGTCGCGCTCGACGGGTGCGGGCGCGTCGGCCGTCGCGACGGGGATCGGCATGCTCGACCACATGCTCGACCGCGCTCTCGACGCACTCGCTGATCGACCTCGACCTGACCTGCGCGGGCGACCTGTGGGTCGACGAGCACCACACCGTCGAGGACGTCGCCATCGTCCTCGGCCAGGCGCTCGACGGCGCCCTCGGCGAGCGGGCCGGGATCCGCCGCTTCGGCGACGCGCGCGCCCCGCTCGACGAGGCGGCCGTCCACGCCACCGTCGACCTGGGCGGCCGCGGCGTCGCGCGCGATCGACCTGCCCTTCGCGGGCGAGCGGGTCGGCGCGCTCCCCGCCTCCCTCGTCCCCCACTTCTTCGACAGCGCTCGCCCGCCAGCGGCCGCATCGGCCATCCACCTCACGGGGACGGGCGCCGACGACCACCACCTGCTCGAGGCGGCGTTCAAGGCGCTCGCGCTGGCGCTGCGGGCGGCCTGGGAGCCGGACCCGCGCCGCGCCGGGGCGGTGCCGAGCACGAAGGGGAGCCTGTGACCGCGTGTGCGTCGTCGACTACGGCGCGGGCAACCTGCGCAGCCTGCGCACGGCCTCGAGCGGCGGGAGCCGACGTCACGGTGACGGACGACGCCGAGCCGGGTGGCGGCGCGGATTGCGTGCTCGTGCCCGGCGTCGGCGCAGCGGGTGCGGCCATGGCAGCGCTCGAGCGGCGCGGCCTCGCCGCGGCGATCCGCGATGCGGCGGACGGCGGGGGCGCACGTGTTCGGGATCTGCCTGGGCCTCCAGCTCCTGTTCGAGCGAAGCGACGAGGACGACGTCGCGTGCCTCGGGCCTCCTGCCCGGCCGGGCCGTCGCGATCGACTGGTCGCCGACCGCCTGCCCGCACATGGGCTGGAACGACGTGACGCCGCCGGCCGACCACCCGCTCGCGCGGCGCGCTGCCGGCGGTCTGCTACTTCGCCCACTCCTACGTCGGTCGAGCCGGCCGACGCCGCCGAGGTGGTGCGGCGACGACGGAGCTGGACGGCCGCCGGTTCGCGTCCGTCGTCGGCCGCCGGCCGGGTGGCCGGCGGTGCAGTTTCACCCGGAGAAGAGCGGCGCCGGCCGGCCGCGCGCTCCTGCGCGCGTTCCTGCGGTGGAGCGACGATGCTGCGTAGGCGCGTCATCCCGTGCCTCGACGTGCGCGGCGGCCGGCTCGTCAAGGGCGTGCGCTTCCGCGACCTGCGCGACTGCGGCGACCCTGTCGACGCCGCCGCCCGCTATGCCGCGGCCGGCGCCGACGAGATCGTGTGGCTCAACATCTCGGCCGGGGACGAGGCCTGGGCAGGAGCTCCTGCGAGCCGTCGAGCGGGCGGCCCGAGCGGGTCGACGTGCCGCTGTGCGTCGGCGGCGGCGTCGACGGGTCGGAGCGGGCCCACGACCTGCTGCTCGCGGGCGCCGACAAGGTCTCCGTCAACACCGCCGCCCTGCGACCGGCCCGAGCTGTGTCGCGAGCTGGCGGCGCGGCTCGGCCGCCAGTGCGTCGTGGTCGCGATCGACGCCGCCCGCGGCGAACGGCGGCTGGTGAGACGTACGCCTCGGCCGGCCGCGAGGCGACGGCCGTCGAGGCGATCGGTGGGCGCAGGAGGCGGCCCGGCGCGGGAGCGGGCGAGCTGCTCGTGACGAGCATCGACGCCGACGGCGGCCGACGCCGGATACGACCTCGAGCTGATCGGCCGGTCCGGCCGCGGTGCGGGTGCCGGTGTCGCCTCGGGCGGCGCGGGCGGCGCAGGCGACATGGTGGCCGCGCTGCGGGCCGGCGCCGCAGGCGGCGCTGGCCGCGTCGATCTTCCACGACGGCGAGACGACGATGGACGAGGTCAAGCGGGAGGTGGCCGCGTGCGGCCTGCCGTCACGCCTGTGAGCATCCCCGAGGGCGCGCTCCTGCCCTGCGTCGTCCAGGACGCGGACACAGGCACGGTGCTGATGCTCGCCTACGTCGACGCGGAGGCGCTCGAGGCGACCGTGCGCACCGGGCTCGCCCACTTCCACTCGCGCTCGCGCGACCGGCTCTGGCAGAAGGGCGAGACCTCCGGGCAACGTCCTCGCGCGTCGTCGTCGATCGCCGGCCGACTGCGACGCGCGACGCGCTCCTGATGCTGGCCCACCCCGCCGGGCCGACCTGCCACACCGGCAGCCGAGTCCTGCTTCGGCGACGCCGCGCCCGCTCCTCGCGGAGCTGGCCGGACGTGATCGGCGAGCGGGCCGAGGCAGGCGGCGGCGGCTCGTACGTCGCGGGCTGCTGGCCGACGCGCGCGAGCGCCCCCAGCGCAAGGTCGGCGAGGAGGCGGTCGAGAGTGCTCCTGGCCGAGCCCGGCAGCGAGCATCTGGTGTCCGAGGTGGCCGACCTGTGGTTCCACTCGATGCTGCTGCTGGCCCGCGACGGCCTCGATCCGCTGGCACCGCTGGCCGAGCTGGGCGCAGGCGCCGCGATCCCGCTGTGTGAGCGGGATTGGAAACGGACTGGCGAAGCCGCGTTCTCGCTTGACACGGTCTGGATGCTGAGGTATCCCTGGCAAGCGGGTACCATTCGACCCGCCGCTCAGCCTTTTTCAGGGAGGAAGGTCGCGTGATCGATGATATTGGGCGCCCGGGCCGCCCCATGGCCGACTACGTTCGCATCATCCGGAGAGGATGGTGGATCATCGTCGCGACGGTTCTCATCGTCGCCGCCGCCACCTACGCCGTCTCGTCTCGGCAGAAGCCGAGTTCCAGGCGACCGCGCGAGGATCTGATCAGCGCACCGACGTCTCGAGCACGTCGCAGAACCAGCTCGTCGTCGAGGACGCGCTGCGCAGTACGTCGACGACGCAGGCCGCGCTCGCGCAGAGCCCGCAGTGGCGGCCGCGGCGCTGAAGGCTGCCCATATCCACGACCTGACGCCGGGGAAGCTCCTGAAGTCCTCGACGGTGACCGCGGATCCGACCGCCACGGTCGTCTCGTTCGCGGTGACCTACCACACCCGGGCCGGCGCGGTGGCGCTCGCCAACGCGTACGCGCAAGGCGTTCGCCGACCACAGCCTCAGCAGCCCGGAGGCAGATCACCAAGCCGACTCGATCCGACGCAAGCAGATCAGGCCGACGACTTGAGCAGCCAGCTCACCAGGCCAGTACCAGATCCAGGCGGAGGCCAGAACGACCAGAGCGCCGGGGCAGCTCTACCCGCAGGCCGACTTCCAACTCCAGCCCAGATCGCAAAGCTGCACCGCGGAGCAGAACCAGTCTCGAGCTACGGCAAGATCTCCGGGACGGCCTGGGCCGAGCCGTGCAGAGCCAGGCCGCGGGCGCACACGCAGCTCGCCCCGAACACGAAGCGCAACACGGCGATCGGCGTCATTCTCGGGGTCGTCCTCGGCATCGGCCTCGTCTTCGCCCGCGAGGCGTTCGACACTCGCATCCGCTCGGCCGAGCAGGTCGCCTCCGAGCTGGGGCTGCCGCTCTTCGGCCGGCTTGCCGCGGCCCGACAAGGACATGCGAAAGCACGACCAGCTGACGCTGCTCGCGGATCCCCACGGCATCCACAGCGAGGCCTACAAGAAGCTTCGAGTCAGCCTCGACTTCGCAAACCTGGACCCGCAGGCGCAGATGCTCCTCGTGACGAGCGCCGTGGCCCAGGAGGGCAAGTCGACGACCGCGGCCAACCTGGCCGTCGCGATGGCCGCGTCGGGACGAAACGTGATCCTCGTCGACCTCGACCTGCGCGCACCGTATCTCGACCGGTTCTTCGGCCTGTCGGGCCGGCCCGGCGTCACGGACGTCGTGCTCGGGAACGCGTCCCTCGACGAGGCGCTCGTCCCGGTCGTGGTGCCCGGCGCCCCCGATCCCGGCGCACGCCGGAACGGTCACGGCCACGCACCGTCAGGGTCGCTCCTCCACGTGCTCGTCGCAGGCGATCCGCCGTCCGACCCGTCCTCGCTGCTGGCCTCCAAGGCGCTCGCGACGCTTCTCACGGAGCTCCGCGAGCGTGCCGAGACGGTCGTCATCGACACGCCTCCGGTGCTCCCGGTCGCCGACACGATGGCGCTCACGTCACAGGCCGACGCGTACATGATCGTGTCGAAGCTCGACCTCGTCCGCCGGCCGATGCTGCACGAGCTGCGGCGCGAGCTCGGCACGGCCCGCGCGCTCGGCCTTGGAGTGGTCGTGACCGACGCCGAGTCCGAGTCGGGCTACGGCTACGGCGGCGGCTATGGGTACGGCGGCTATGGGGCGACGCCGGACAAGCAGACCCCGACGCGCGCGAATCGATGACCCGTGCGACGGCGGCGGTGGACAGTCAGCCGATGACCTCTAGCGTGATGGGCACGGAGCTGTACGCGGGCGACATCGACGGTGCTGCTGAGACCGTCATCCAGCGCGCCCTCTCGGCAGAGGGCGGCTACGCCTCGCTGACCGGCGTGCACGGCCTGACGCTCGCCCAGCGCGACCCCGGCCTGCGCCACGCGCTCGACGGCGCATGGATGAATTTCCCCGACGGCGCGCCGGTCGCGTGGCGCGAGCGCCGAAACGGCGCCGCCAAGGCCAAGCGAATCGCCGGTCCCGATCTGATGCCGCTGGTGATGGACCGCGGGCGGGCACACGGCCTGCGCCACTACCTGTTCGGCGCGACGCCCAACGTGCTCGAGCGGCTCGAGCGGAATCTGCTCGAGCGGTTCCCCGGCGCGTCGATCGTCGGCACGAGCTCGCCTCCGTTTCGGGCGATGAACGCCCCCGAGGAGCGGGAGGCCGTGGCTGCGATCCTCGGCGCCGACCCGCACATCGTCTGGGTCGGCCTGGGGACTCCGAAGCAGGACCTGTGGATGCACCGGCTCTCACCCGACCTCGGCAGCGTCCTTGCGATGGGCGTCGGCGCCGCGTTCGACTTCATCTCCGGCAACCGTCCCCGGGCCCCCATGTGGATGCAGGAGTCAGGTCTCGAATGGCTGCACCGGATGGTGCACGACCCGCTCAAGCTCGCACCGCGCTACGCCGCGGCGAACACGCTTTTCATCGCCAGCACCATCGCCGAGGTCACCCGCGACACGGTCGGGGCTGCCCGTCCGTCCCGGTGATGCTGTGCGGGTGCTGGTCGTCCACAACCGGTACCGGAGCGCGCAGCCGAGCGGCGAGAACGCGGTAGTCGAGGAGGAGACGAGCCTCCTCCGCGGCGCGGGCGTCACGGTCGAGGTGCTCTCGGTCGAGAGCGACGACATCGCCGTCGTGGCCGGCCGCGAAGCGCCTGACGCTGCCCGGCCGGGTGGTCTGGTCGCGGGACGGAGCACGGACGGTGAGGCGCGCGATCGCGGGGTACCGGCCCGACGTCGTCCACTTCCACAACACGTTCCCGCTGCTCAGCCCGGCCGCGCTGCGCGCCGCGCACGGGGCAGACGTGCGGGTGGTGCAGACGCTGCACAACTTCCGGCCCCTGTGCCCGGCCGCCACGTTCCTGCCGCGACGGAAGGGTGTGCGAGGACTGCCTGGGCCGCGTCCCCATCCCGGCGGTCGTCCACGGGTGCTACCGCGTCATCGAGGCTGGCGACGCTCCCGATCGCCGCCAAGGACGCCCTCCACAGCGCGATCGGCACCTGGTCGAAGCGCGGTCGACACCTACATCACGCCCTCCGAGTTCGCCCGCAGCCGCTACCTGAAGGCGGGCTGGCCGGCCGACCAGATCGTCGTCAAGTACAACACGGCGCCCGACCCCGGAACCCCCCGGCCGGACTACGAGGGGGGCTTCGTGTGCCTCTCCCGGCTCGCGCCCGAGAAGGGCATCGACGTGCTCCTCGACGCGTGGGGCCGGACGTTCCCCGACGGCGGCGCACGCCTCAGGATCGTCGGGTCGGGCGAGCTGGAGACCGAGCTGCGGGCTCGCGCGGCGACGCTGACCGGTGTGGAGCTCGCCGGCCAGCTCCCGCGCGACGCGGGCCTCGAGATCCTCGCCGGAGCGCGCGCGCTCGTCGTCCCGTCGCGCTGGTACGAGGTGTTCCCGCGGATCGTCGCCGAGGCCTACGCGCTGGGCGTGCCCGTCATCGCCTCGCGGCTCGGCAGCCTCGAGGAGATCGTCGCCGACGGCAGGACGGGCCTGCACTTCGACCCCCGACGACGCCGCCGATCTCGGCCGGGCGCTGCGGGCGCTCGCCGACGACCGCGGCCTGGCGGAACGCCTGGGCGAGGGGGCCCGGCGGGAGTACGAACAGCACCTGAGCCCTGGGGCGACCACCGATCGGCTGCTCGAGATCTACTCGGGCGCACCGCCGCGCGTCACCGCCGCCGGGAGCGCGCCGCTGACGGCCGGAGGCGCGGCGCTGTGAACGTCGTCGCCCAGAGACGTGCCGCGGCGCCGCCGAGTCGCCACCCGTACCGAGCCCGCGGAGCTCAGCCGGTTCGTGTTCTGGTCGTTCGCCGCGCTGATCATCTTCTGCGCCGTCTACTTCCACTCCAAGACGGATCCCGGCACGCGGTTCGCGATCCGAAACGGACAGCTCGCGAACTACGGCCCGAGCTGGTGGGACCAGCAGAAGTTCGGGTCGTTCACACCCGGCGACCTGGCCGTGTTCGCGTTCGCGTATGCCGGCTTCATCGAACGGCTGCGGACGGGGCGGCTGCACGTCGCCGGCCGGACGGCGTGGCTGATCGGGTTGGGGACGACCGCGGTGCTGGCGGGCATCGCGGCCGGCGTCTACCACGAGACCGCGAGCCCGTTCGGCGACTGGCGCGACCTGGCCGTCGGCCTGCTGTTCGCGTTCGCCCTCTGGTCGACGGTGCTCCAGACCGACCGGGACTGCCTCCAGTTCGCGCAGATCTTCGTCGCGATCATGGCCGCCTACGGCGTCGACCAGCTTGATGCAATACGCCTCGGGCGGCGGCGAGATCGCCTTCTACGGCCGGACGACGACGGGCGACCACGCGACCCTGGAGTTCATGGTGGCCGCGGTCGGCATCTCGCTGGCGATGCTGCGAACGAACAGGACGCGGTGGCTCTGGTGGGCGGGGATCTCGTCGGCACGAGCGTCGTCGCTCTGGCGTTCCGCCGCTACGCGTGGGTCGAGCTCGCCATCGTGTTCGCGGCGTTCGTCCTGCTGCTTTCGGGCGCCAGCCGGCGCCGGTACCTCGTCGCGATCGGCGGCGTGGCCGCGGCCTGTCTCATCACTGTGGCCCTGACCTGGTCGTCGCTCGACTGGTCCGGGCGGCTGAACAGCCTCGACCCGACCCTCACGCGCGACAGAACATCTACGCGACGACGAATCAGGGCCACATCAACGACATCCTCGACGGCTGGGACGAGGTCCGCACACACCCGGTGTTCGGGCTCGGGGTGGGCGTCCTCTACCTCGGCTCAGCGCACCGCTCAGTGGAAGGGCGACGCCGGCATGGTGCACAACGCGCCGATCGAGGTGTGGATCAAGTTCGGCCTCCTCGGCCTCGTCGTCTTCGTGGCGATCTACGTGATCCTCTTCCGCGACATCTGGAGGCGACGCAACCGCGGCCGGATACTCCGACCTGCTCGCGTTCGGCGGCGGCGCGTTCCTGCTCGGGAACTTCGTCGTCATCGCCAGCGTGTACTCGTGGCCGTTCGGCGCGTGGGAGAAGGCGCATCCTCATCTTCGCGCTGATCGCCATGGCGTATCCGCCCGGTTGGCGGTACTCGCCACAACGCCCGGCAGCCCCGGCGACCGAGAGCTGACATGGAGAGAGATGTGCCGGAGCCCGACTCGCTCGACCTGACCGTGGTGACCCCGTCGTACGGGTACGCCCACTTCCTGCGCGACGCGATCGTGAGCGTCGCCGAGCAGCCGGGCATCACCGTCGAGCACATCGTGCAGGACGGCGGCTCGACCGACGGCACGGTGGAGCTGCTCCAGGAGCTCGACGACCGGGTGGACTGGGTATCCGAGCCGGACGACGGCCAGTCCGACGCGCTCAACCGCGGCATCGCCCGGGCCCGCGGCCGCTGGATCGCATGGCTGAACGCGGACGAGTTCTACCTCCCCGGCGGCCTGGCGGCCCTCGTCCGCGCAGGGCGACGCGACGGGCGCCGACGTCGTCTACGGCGACACCCTCTTCTCGGACGGCGACGGACGGCTGACCCGCCTCTGCCGCAGCACCGGTTCTCGCCGTTCGTGCTGCGCTCGTACGGCTGCTTCATCAGCACCGTCTCGTGCATCGTACGCCGCGATCGTCGCTCGGGCGACGACCCCATCGACGTCGTCGATGCGGCGGATGATGGACTGGGACCTGTATCTGCGGCTGCTCGCCGAGGCGGGCGTCGTTCCGGCACGTGACGACACCGGTCGGCGTCTTCCGCGCGCACGACACGCGCGTGACCGCCACCGAGCGGCGCGGGTTCTTCGAGCGGCTCAACCGCGACGACGGGTTCGGGCGTGAGTACGACATGGTGCGCGAGCGCTACGGCGCGATGCGCATGCGCCGGGTCGGGCACGTCGCCCACGGCGCCCTCAAGCTGACCGACGGCGGCTACCGGCGCCAGCTCCGGGCCCGAAACCTGCACGGCGCCGACCTGCGCTGGTGGGCGTCGCCCGGGGGTGCGGCGGCGTGGGAGCGCGTTCGGGCGGAGTGCTACCCGTCGTCGAATGGGCGACCGCGATGAGCGTCCGCCCGGTCTTCCTGTTCTCGCTCCCGCGCAGCGGCTCGACGCTGCTTCAGCGGATGCTCGCCACCCACCCCGAGATCGCGACGACGTCGGAGCCGTGGGTCCTGCTTGCCACAGCTCTACGCCCTGCGCGAGACCGGAGCGGTCGCGGAGTACGGCCACCGGACGGCCGCCCGGGCCATCGCCGACTTCGGCGACAGCCTGCCCGGGGGCCGCGCCGATTACCTCGACGAGGTGCGGCGCTCGACGCTCGCGCTCTACGAGCTGGCGGCGGGCGACGCAGGCTGGTTCCTGGACAAGACCCCGCGCTACCACCTGGTGGTCGACGAGATCATGGCGCTCTTCCCGGACGCGCGCTTCGTCTTCCTGTGGCGAAACCCGCTCGCGGTCGCCGCGTCGATGATCGACTCGTTCGGCCGCGGACACTGGAACCTCGACCGCTACGAGGTCGACCTGCACGGACGGGCTCAGCACGCTGGTCGCCGCCTCGCGGTCGCGACGATCCCCGGGCCTCCGCGCTCCGCTTCGAGGACGTCGTCGCCGACACCGATCGCCGCGACGGCTCCGTCTTCGAGTTGCTCGGGCTCGACCCGCCGAGGCGACGGCCCCGGAGTTCGCCGTCACGAGCCTCGCGGCCGGATGGGCGACCGGACCGGGACGGCGAGCTACACCGCGGTCAGCGCCGAGCCGCTCGAGCGGTGGCGAGCCACGATGGCCAATCGCGCTTCGCAAACGCTGGTGCGCGGCGTACCTGCGCTCGCGTCGGTCCGGAGCGGCTCACCGCGATGGGGTACGACCCCGACGAGCTCGTGAGCGAGGTCGCGACCCTCCCGGTCCGGCCGACGCGCGTGGCCTCCGACGTCGCCCGCAGGGCCTACGGCTACGGCCGGGCGCGCGCCTCGGCGCGGCTCATGTACCCGCGGTCGCGCGCCGCCAGCAGGCCGACCGCGCGGCGCCGAGGCGGCGGCCGACCGAGGCGCGGGCGACGACCAGACGCTGATCTTCCTGCACATCGGCAAGACCGCGCGGCACGACCTGCGCCAGATCCTGAAGCGCCAGTTCCCCTCCTCGCAGACCATGACGGTGTCGGTGCGCGCGGCGGCCGCCCGCGGAGGAGACGCTGGCCGACTTCGCGCTGCTCCCCGAGGCCGATCGACTCCGGCCGCGGCTGATCCTGGGCCACACCGTGTTCGGCCTGCACGAGCACGTGCCGCGGCCCTGCCGCTACGTGACGATGCTGCGCGACCCGGTGCGGCTTGCCGTCTCGCAGTACCGCTACGTGCTGCGGACGCCGGGCCACCGCCACCACGAGCGCGCCCGGGGATGTCGCTCGAGGAGTACGTCGCGAGCGGCTTCGCCCACGAGATGGACAACAGCCAGACGCGGGCGCTCGCGGGCGACATCGGCACACCGTACGGCGGCAACCCGCCGGAGCTGCTCGAGACCGCGAAGCGGAACGTCGCGGGCACTTCGCCGGGTCGGCGCTGACCGAGCGATTCGACGAGTCGGTGGTGCTGCTCGGCCAGACCTTCGGCTGGGGTGACGTCCGCTATGTCAGCGCGAACGTCGCCCACGCCGGGGCTCCGCCGACCGAGGCCGAGGTCGACCTCGTGCGGGGGGCGAACCGCCTCGACCTCGAGCTCTACGAGCACGCGTGCAACCTCCTCGACGGGCGGATCGCCGCCGAGCCGGGGTTTGCCGATGCGCTCGAGCAGTTCCAGCGCGCGAACGCCCGCTACCGGCGCTGGGGAAGACTGACGTACACCCTCCCGTCGCGGATCAAGCGCCGGATCGCACCCGAAGTTGCCCGCGGCGACTAGGGCCGGAACCCCTCAGCCGTCCCGCTCCCACCGCCTGGGCGTCTCCCGGTCTGTCCACCACTGGCGGTTCTCGTCGGCCAGCCTGCGCAGGTAGCGGCGATGGGCAAGCTCCGCGTCCGGGTGCGAGGCCCCGAGGCGCTCCTTCTTGTCCTCCCAGTCCTCGCGGAGCTGCCGCTTGGACTGCGTGCCGTCGGGCGACCGGCGGCTCATCGCATGTAGTACCGCCGCAGACCGGCGTCTCGATAGGCGGCGAGCGACTCCGGCGAGGTGTCCGCCCAGACGTCGCCCCGCGAGGTGACGGCGTTCGTCCACACGATCAACCGGACGTGCCATGACCGAAACGTCAGTGCCGCGTTCGTGATCCACGTGGCCTTGGCGGTCGCGTCGTTGGGATCCTCGGCGCTTCCGACCTCGCCGATCACGAGCTTCTTGCCGTGGTTCACCGCGAACCTGTGGGCCGCTCCGAAGAGCTCGGCCGCCGAGTGCCACTCGGCCACGTTGTAGCCGTCGACCCCCACGGCGTCGTAGCGGCGCGGCTCGTACCGCCGAATGGTCCTCAGGTCCTGCCGGAAGTTGTGCGACGTCGCAGTCCACACGTAGGTGACGTTCCTGACGCCGTCGTTCTTGAACAGCTTGTGGACGCGGTGGTAGCTCGCCACGTAGTCGGCAGGGCTCCCGTCGCTGCAGTTGTCGAGCGGCTCGTGGTTCCACGAGAAGAACACGCGCAGCCGGTAGCGCTTGATGCTCCGGGCGATGTGGTGCAGGTAGCTGTTGTACCGGCCGGCGGCGACGTCGCGCCAGGGGACGCAGTTGCGGCCGAGCTCGGACGAGACGTTCAGGTAGAGCGGCACGCCACGGGCCTTCATCACCGCCGGGATGTCGGCGCGCAGGTTCGTGTTGTCGAGCGCGTGGTAGAGGCGGAACGCATGGAACTTCCGGCCGATCTCCGACTCGAGCTTGGCCAGCTCTCCGAGGGTGCTCTGTCCGCTGCGGGCACGGATGTACGTACCCCAATAGGCGCCCTTTCCGGCCTGCGCCGGCGCCGCCGTCGAGACGGCCGCGACCAGCACCGCCAGCACCGCCACGAACAGTCGCGCGCGACGTCGTCCCACACCCCCACCTCCCCGGTTGAACGCGGTCGCATGACCATCGACGCTCGCGGTGAGCCGGTGGTGAGAACGCGGTTAGGATCGTGGAAAGATTCCGCTTCCAGTTCCTTACAACCATTTTCCGGGTTGTTTGTCCCGGGCAGCCTCTTTCAGAAGGGCGACGGAACCGGTAAACTCGACTGGATGGGTCATCTTGGAGGCCGGCGTCGAGCCATCCTGGCGATATGGCTCGTCGGCTTTGGTCTCGCCGTCACGTCGGCGGCCAGCGCCGCCACGACGGGGGATCCCCCGGCGGCGGCCCTCACGGCCGGCGACCCGGTGATCGCCGCTGCCGGCGACATCGCCTGCGACCCGGCCGCCAGCGGATTCCATGGCGGCAACGGCACGGCGAACGGGTGCTCGGCGCTCAAGACCTCGAATCTGCTCGTCGGCGCGCCGCTGGCGGGTGTGCTGCCGCTGGGCGACAACCAGTACGAGTGCGGCGGCCTGCGGGCGTTCCAGACCTCCTACGCGCTCTCCTGGGGGCGGGTGGACCCGGCGATCGTCCATCCCGTCGCCGGCAACCACGAGTACGACACGAAGTCGCAGGATCCGAAGGGCACGGACTGCTCGCCCACCGCGAACGCGGCCGGCTACTTCGCCTACTTCGGCGCGTCCGCCGGCGACCCGTCCAAGGGCTACTACTCCTACGACGTCGGGAGCTGGCACCTGATCGCCCTGAACGCCAACTGCAAGTTCGTGCCCTGCAAGGCCGGGTCGGCCCAGGAGCTGTGGCTGAAGAACGACCTCCTGACCCATCCGAGCGCGTGCACGCTCGCCTACTGGCACCAGCCACGGTTCTCGTCCGGGGGCAACGGCGGCACGAGCTCGGTGGCCGCGTTCTGGAACGACCTCTATGCGAGCCATGCGGAGGTGGTGCTGAACGGCCACCTGCACGCGTACGAGCGGTTCGCGCCCCTCAATCCGTCCGGCGCCCTCGACAGCACGAACGGCATACGCGAGTTCGTCGTCGGCACGGGCGGGGACAACCACGGCAAGTTCGGGTCGATCCGGTCCGGCAGCCAGGTGCGCAACAACACGACCTTCGGCGTGCTCGAGCTGACGCTCGGCAGCACGAGCTACTCCTGGTCGTTCGTCCCGGCCGGATCGGGCACGTTCACGGACTCAGGCAACGAGGCCTGTCACTGAAGGCGCGCGTCAGCGCGCGGCGCTGACGGCCGCCTGGCGGATCCGGTAGGTGGCCCGTCCCCAGGGCCGGTAGATCGCATTTCCGCGGCGAAAGCGCTCCAGCCGTCGTGAGAAGCCGGGATCGCCCCCCACGCGCTCGTCGAAGCGCTCCACCATGCGCTGGTAGAGCTCGCAGTCCAGGTGGTTTCGCTCCTCGATCATGCGCCGGTCGGCGACGCTGACGTCGAGCCGCTGCCCCGACGGCGCCGTGTTCGTCCGCACGTAGTAGAGGTTGTGCCACCCGAACTCGTCCTCGAGCAGGAGCAGCGTCTCGTCGAACCGCTCGGTGAGCCCGGCGACGACGACATGGGCGTCGATGTTCGCGAGCGCGGTCTCGAGCACGGCGTCGGTGCACTCGCCGAACGGCGTCGAGACGTCGCCGGCGAGCGCGCGGGCCTGGCCGTTGTCCACCTCGAGCGCGATGCCGCTCTGGACGTACCGCTCGAGCGTCAGCTCGCCCGACGCCGCGGCCTCGTGCAGGCGATGGCGCTCGGTGCGAAGCACGTGCCGGTACTGCGAGATCGTGCGCGCGACCGGGTCTCGGAGCACCGTGAAGTACGCGGACGGCCGCGGCACCGATGCGTGGATGCCGAACACCATGTGGCTCACGAGCAGCCGCGGCCGGGCTCGCTCGGCCTCCGGCATCGCCGCGAACATCTTGAGCGGCTCGTCGTTCAAAAAGCCTCGCGGCCGGTGGGCCGGCGGGCGCACCCGCATGACGAGGCGCGGGGGCACGTTGCGGTACAGGATCTGCCGGAGCGTCCATCCGGCCGTCTTCCCGATGTGGAGGAAGATCGCGGTCGGGTCGTCAGGCCCCACGGCGGCCTTTCGCGACGAACGCGCGGATCAGGCGCTGGACGGCGCGGTCCATCGCGTCGAGGACGCGCTCCAGGTGCCTCATCCGCGCACGAGCTCCCGCAGCGGCTCGAGCGAGAACCGGGCGTGTGTCCAGATGCCGACGCGCACCCGTGCAAACGTCAGCTGCAGCATGTTTTGCATCGTCTGGGCGGCGCACGTCGCCGCGGCGACGCCGGTGATCCCGTATCGCGGGGCGAGCAGGATCTCGGCCGTCACGCTCACGATGCCCGTCGCGACGGTGAGCACCATCATCGTGCGGTGATGGCCCGTCATCATGAGGGTCGCGCCGCTCGAGCCCGTGCACACGGCGACGAGCCGGGCGCAGCTCAGGATGGCGAGCACCGTCGCCCCCTCCCGGAAGAACGGCGTGTAGACGACCTCCATCACGAAGCCCCCGGCGACGACGAACACGATCAGCACCAGCGCGGCCGGGATCCCTGCGAGGGTCGAGATGCTGCGGAGCGAGCTTTCGAGCTGCTCCTTCTCGCCGCGGGCATACAGCTCGGCGATGATCGGCGGCACGACCTGGGACACGATGATGAAGGGCGTCGCCACGAAGAAGACGAGGCGCGACGCCGCGCCGTAGAGCGCCACGTCGGTTGCCGGGCGGAAGTGCCCCACCACCCACAGGTCGACGCCGGTGCCGACGACGAAGCTCGCGACGCTGGTGACCAGAAGCGGGACGGAGATCGACGCGATCTCGCGGGCCCGGACGTCCCCGTCGCCGTGGAGCCGCGAGACCTGCCCCCGAAGCGAGATCAGCGCCACGGCGAGGGCGATCGCGGTGGCGGCGACGCTGATCGCAACCGCCTCGCGGAGCGACGGCCGCGCGCCCGCGATCCAGAGCGCGCCGAAGGCCGCGGCCAGGAGCCCGTCGACGGCGAGCCCGCTGTAGACCGTCGCGGGCCAGAAGCGCTGAAACCCGCGGAAGGTCTCGGCGGTGAGCAGCAGGAGCGCCTTCACGACGACCCACGCGGCTGTCAGACCGATGACCGCCGCGATGGCCTCCGAGTGGTAGATGTGGATCGCGACGAAATGGCCGAGCCCGAGCATCAGGACGGCCGCGAGCAGCAGGGAGGACGCGAGCCCCATCGTGTACACCACGCGCACCGTGTGCCGGGCCCGGCCGGCGTCGCCGACGCCGCGCGACGCGGACACGAGGCGCACGACGGTGCGGTCGAGCCCCATCTGCGCCACGGTCGACCCGATGGTGACCATGCTGAATACGAGGAAGTACTGGCCGAGCAGCGAGGGGCCGAGCGTGTTCGCGAGGATGTGGTTCAGGATCAGCGTGAGGACGGTGCCGACCGCCATCCCGACGAACACCGTCGCCGATCCGCGCACCAGCCGGCGGCGGACCGCCGCGGTCGCGGCGGACGAGGCCTCCGTCCGGGCAGCGTCAGCCGATCCGACGCTCACGCAGCCGAACCCGACCCCACCAACCCACCGTCTACCCGCATGAGTTGAGGGTACATGCGTTTCGGATGGCGGTCATCCCATCGGAACGGGTTCCAAGCACGAATCACCACCGTATACTGCACTCTATGCAAACACCTTCGGACCGCCTCCCGACCATCGTCTTCAGCTCCGTCGTGCGCTCCACCGAGAAGAGCGAGAGCCACGGCGGCGTGTACCTCCTCGACCTTGAGACCGAGCAGCTCACGCAGATGATCGACTGGGACGACCAGACGATCGACTTCACCCAGCGCGGAGGCGACCGCGGCCTCAGAGGCATCGCGTTTCACGAGGACCGCATGTTCCTCGCGGCCGCGGACGAGATCTTCGTCTACGACCCCAGCTTCAGGCTCACGGGATCGATCAAGAATCCGTACCTGCGCCACTGCCACGAGATCAACACCGGCGGCGGCAAGCTGTTTCTGGGGTCGGTCGGCTACGACACGATCCTCGAGTACGACATCGAGGCGGAGCGGTTCACGGCGGGGTATTGCATCCGCTATCACGGCATCCGGCGCAAGCTGCGCCGCAAGCGCCGCGACGGGTTCCAGATCCGGCCCCGGCCGCGCCTGACGGTCTTCGACCCGTACGACGAGGGCGGGCCGGAGCCGGCGGACACCGCCCACCCCAGCTTCCCGTGGTGGAACGCCGGCACGCTCTACGTGGCGGGCGGCGGGCTCGGCCATATCTACGCGATCCGCGACCGGCGGATGCGGCGCTATGCCCGGATCCCCTACGAATCGCACAACGCCCACCCGTTCCGCGGCGGCCTCCTCATGAACCACTCGCCCACGCACCGGATGATGTTCACCGACATGCGCGGCCGGATCCAGAAGACGTGGGCCGTGCCGGTCTACGACGAGTCCGAGCTCGAGTTCTCGAACGTGCCGCGTGACCACGCCTACCAGGGGTTCTGCCGCGGCATCGCCGAGACCGGCGAGAACATCATCGTGCAGGGCTCGTCCCCAGCGACGATCAACCTCTTCCGGTGGGACCCGCCCGGGCTGATCAAGTCCATCAACGTGACGATGGACGTGCGGAACTCGGTGCACGGACTCGAGATCTGGCCGTTCCCCGAGGTGCCGACGACCCCTCCGCCGCCGCCTGCCGGATAGGCCGGCGCGGCGCGCTCAGGCGCCGATCCTGCCGCGGGCGCGCTTGGGGAGCGTGTAGGTGAGCGTCCCCCAGACCCGGTAGCGGGCGTTGGCGCGCTGAAACCGCTCGAGCTCCCGGTCGAGAGCCGGGCCGGCGACGGCGTCGAGGCGCTCGCCGGCGTACCGGTAGAGCTCGAGGTCGAGCCAGTTCTGCTCCTCGATCATGCGGATCGTGTCGGCGGGAACGTCTGACCGGGCGATCTTGCGCCGCGAGACGTTGGCGTTCACGTACGTCAGGCGGCCCCAGCCGAGCTCGCGCCGGATCGCGAGCAGCGACTCGTCGAACCGCTCCGCGATCCCGACGACCGCGAACTGGGCGTCGACGATCGCCTTGGCGCGGTCGAGCATGTCCTGCGTGCACGCCCCGTACGGCGTCGCCGTGTCGGCGATGACCGCCCGCGTCTGGCTGTTGTCCAGCTCGAGGGCGAGGCCGCTTCGCAGATACGCCGCGACGTCCATGTCGTCGCGAACGACCACGTCGTGGAACCGGTGCTCGGGCCAGTAGCGGGCGCTCTTGTAGCCCGAGAGGGCCCGCGCGACCGGGTGCCGCAGGAGCGTGATGTACGTCGTCTCGCGCGGGATGTACTCGTGGATCCCGTACATCATGTGCGCCATGATCAGGCGGGGCCGCGCCCGCTCCGCCTCGGGCAGCTCGGCGAACCGCTCGACCGGGATGGAGCTCAGGAAGCCGTTCGGCGCCGACCGCGGGTTTCGCAGCTGGAGCGTTCGCGACCCCGGGACGTTGCGGCGCAGGATCCGGCGCAGCGTCGCCCCGGCGGTCTTTCCGAGGTGGAGGAAGACGACGGTGGGCGGACCGGCGTCAGCCGATCTCGATGTGGACGTCATCGAGCTCCCCGTTGTAGAGGTCGGTGCCGTCGGATCCGATGCCGATGTACGTCGTTCCGCCGGCCTTGAGCTCGCCGACTGTCCCGGCCTGGGTGAAGGTCGTCCCGTCCACGGTCAGCGACACTTTGCTCGACTCCTTGTGGCACGCGATCGTATGCCACTGGCCGTCGATCAGGTCGGGGCCGGCCTGGAGGATGATCTTCGCCTTGTTGGTGAGCCCGAGGAACTTGCAGCGCGCCTGAGCCAGTCCTTTCCGCGGATAGATCTCGACCTGGTACCCGCCCTTCGAGAACAGGTCGAAATCGAGCTTCCCGATGCCCGGCCGATGGGTCGTCCGGATGTGCATCGTGACGGTGACGTCGGACGTGCCCGCGACGAGCCCAGCGACCTTCGGGACGATCATCTTCGACGTTTGGCCGTTGAACCCGAACGCGGTGTCGCCGTCTTCGCCACTCGCCCCCGGCAGTCCCAGCGTCACGTTCGTCAGCGTTCCGTTGAAGCCGTTGGCGGAGTCGACGGCCGTCGTCCCGGTGGTCTCGTCCATCGCCCAGTGCGCGGCGACGGTCGGCGCGGCCTGGGCGCTCGACGCGAGCACCAGCGACGCGGCGGCGACGATCGTTACGGCGATCGGTCGACCCAGCCCTCTCATGATCTTTCCCCTCGTCGACATGACATGTTCTGGCGCTGATGATCCGCCTGCGGGTCTGCTGTCTGTCAAGCGCACGAGCCCCGGTCCCTACAATGGGCGCCGCCGTGTCGAGCGCCCACCGCCCACCGATCCTGGTCACAGGATCGCACCGCTCCGGCACCACCTGGGTGGGCCGCACGATCGCCGCCTCGCCCAACATCGGCTACCTCGACGAGCCGTTCAGCCTGCGCCATCGGCCGGGCGTCCTGCGGACGCGGTTTCCCTTCTGGTTCCCGTACCTGACGACCGCCAACGCAGGCGCTACCACCGCCGACCTGCGCCGGACGCTCGCGTTTCGCTACAGCTACGCGGCGGAGCTCGGCGCCATCGGGTCGACCCGCGACGCCGGGCGGATGGTGAGGGACGCAGGGCGGTTCGCCGTGTGGCGCGCGCGCCGCGCCCGGCCGCTGCTCAAGGATCCCATCGCGATCCTCGCGGTGCCGTGGCTGGCCGCCGAGTTCGACACCCAGCCGGTCGTCCTCATCCGCCACCCGGCCGCGTTCGCATCCAGCCTGAAGCGCATGGGCTGGACCCACGACTTCTCGCACTTCCTGCGCCAGCCCGGCCTCGTCGACGATCTCGTGCCCGACCTGCGCTCCGACATCGAGGCGTTCGCGGCCGAACCGCGCGACGTCATCGACCAAGCCGGGCTCCTGTGGGTCATCGTCCACACGGTCATCGAGCGATACCGGCGCGAGCACCCGGAGTGGGCGTTCGTGCGCCACGAGGACCTCTCGAACGACCCCTTCGGCGGGTTTCGCGACATGTTCTCCGGGCTCGGCCTCGAGTACACACCCGACGTCGACCGCTACATCGCCGAGAGCACGGGCGCAGCGAACCCGGCCGAAGCCCCGACCGGCGTCATCCACGAGCTGCGGCGCGACAGCTCGGCAAACGTCCACACGTGGCGATCGCGACTCGACGCCGAGGAGGTGCGCCGGGTCCGCGACCGCACGGGCGCCGTCGCCCGAGCCTTCTATTCCGACGACGAATGGTGACGCGCCGTCAGATCGAGAATCGCGCGAGGTGCCGGAACGTGGCCGTCCCCATCTGCGTGAAGTCGCCGCCGGCGTAGATCTTCGTCGAGTTCACGAAGACCGACCACGTGCCCTTGGCGCTGTTCGGCTTGGGCGTCCAGCCCGTGTCGACGGCGCCCGTCGCCGGGTCTACCGCGGACAGGCGAGCAGCACCCACTCCTGCGATGTGGCGGAAGTGCCCACCGAAGATCACCTCGCCGTCCGCGGAGTCGTAATCGATGGCCTGGACGCCGCCGTCGGTTGGGACATCCCAGACGATGGAGCCGGCGTTCGTGAAGCGGTAGGCGTGCCCGTCGGGGTCACCTGTGCCTCCGCCGGCCACGAAGACGTCCGTTCCGAACGCGATGACCTGCCAGACCTGGAACGACGGATGGGTCGCCCACGGTCCGACGGATCCGTCGGGGTTGATCGCCGCGATGTACTGCTGCGCGGTACCGTTCACCGTGGCGAACACACCGCCGATCACGACTTGACCGTTTGCAAGCGGAGCCACGCTCCGGATCTCTGCGTTCACCGTGATCTTCAGCGGAAGGACGCTGGGCACGGGCTGCGAAAGGTCAAGCGCGGCGAACCGCTGGCGCTTCACGCCGTTGATCTTCGCGAACTGACCACCCATGTACAGCGTCGATCCCGACACCGCCATCGCACGCACACGCTTCGTGGCCTCGGCCTTCCACGACTCGAGGCTCTCGCCGAGGTACGCGGCGAAATGGCTGCGGGCCTGCCCGTCGATCGTGGTGAAGTCGCCGCCCACGAAGAGCTGCGAGCCGTCGGTGACGAGCGAGTACACGATCCCGTTCGGGTCGGGCGCGAAGCTCGTGTCGAGCGCGCCGGTCGCGGCGTCGATCGCCATCAGGTGGGCGCGCGGAACCGTCGAGCCGTCCGGGGCGACCGCGTGCGTGAAATCGCCTCCGACGAAGACGGTGCTGCCGACCTGGACGATCGACCAGACGCGGCCGTCGGTGCCCCACGTGCCGGGATCGGGAGCGTTCGGCGGCGTCGCCCAGGCCACGGCGGCTGACAGCGCCCAGACGGCCGAGGCGAGCACGAGCCCGCGTGTGATCACTCGCCGGAACCTGTCACCCAACTCGACGCGCCTGTTGCCGCCCGCACCCATAAAAGCCTCCTGGACAGAATTCCCAAGATTCTCCATTCAATTCGGGAACACGTCAAGTCGGACGGCCCTGTTCATGAGGCGGTTCAGGGTTGACAGTCGGAGGCAGCGCAGCCAAACTCGAGGGGACGTTTTTGCAAATCATCAGGTCGTGAGGTGTTGCACATGACGGTTGGAGGGGGAGACTCGACCGGTGGAGGCGGGTCGGCCAGGATCTATCTGGTCCGGCACGGGCGGACGGTGATGAACGCCGAAGTGCGGTTCCGCGGGAGGCTCGAGGTCCCGCTCGACGCCGTTGGACGGGCCGAGGCGCTGGCGGTCGCACGCCGGCTCTCGGAGGCCGGGCTGACCGCCGCATACACGAGCCCGCTGGCGCGTGCGCGTGAGGTCGCCATGGCGATCGCCGCAGCGTCCCAGCTCGAGCGGGTCGACGACCACGACGGCCTCACGAACCTCGATTACGGGGTGTGGGAGGGGCTGACGAAGGAGGAGTGCGCGGCTCACGACCCCGAGGCGTTCCGCCTGTACGCGGAGGAGCCCGAGAACGCGGCCTGCCCCGACGGCGAGGCGCTGTCGGTCGCCGCCGCCCGCGTCGTCGACGCGCTACGTGAGATCGGGACGCGACACCCGGGCGAGTCAATCGCCGCGGTGACGCACGGCGCCATGGTGCGGCTCGCGGTCCTCCGGATCGCCGGCCCGACGATCGGCGACTGGCAGTTCAAGCTGCCGACCGGCTCGGCGACCGTGTTCGAGGTCTCCGACGGCGAGGTGCGCCTTGTTTCGCCGCTCGACCGGTTCCGCCCGGATCCGCACAAGGCGGCGGCCGCAACGGTCGAAGACGATTCGCCGAAGGCGGTAGCGTCATGAGCAGCCGCCCCGTCGTCGTGACGGGCGCCGGCGGCTTCATCGGCGGCCACCTCGTACGAGACCTGGTTCGCCAGGGAGCTCAGGTGCGCGCGGTCGACCAGAAGCCGCTCGAGGAGTGGTACCAGGTCGCGCCGGACGCCGAGAGCCTCGTCCTCGACCTCTCGCTCCGCGAGAGCTGCGACGTGGCCGCGGCCGGGGCGAGCCGCATCTACAACCTCGCTGCGGACATGGGCGGCATGGGCTTCATCGAGAACAACAAGGCGCTCTGCATGCTCTCGGTGCTCATCAACACGCACCTGCTGATGGCGGCGTCCAAAGCCGGCGTCGACCGGTTCTTCTTCTCGTCGTCGGCCTGCGTCTACGCCGCCGAGCAGCAGACGTCCCCGGACGTGACCGCGCTCAAGGAGGCCGACGCCTATCCGGCGATGCCCGAGGACGGGTACGGCTGGGAGAAGCTCTTCAGCGAGCGGATGTGCCGGCACTTCCGCGAGGACTTCGGGCTCGAGACGCGGGTCGCGCGGTACCACAACGTCTACGGGCCGTACGGGACGTACGACGGCGGTCGCGAGAAGGCACCGGCGGCCATCTGCCGCAAGGTCATCGCCGCGAAGCTCTCCGGATCGAACGCGATCGAGATCTGGGGCGACGGTGAGCAGACGCGGAGCTTCATGTACGTCGACGACTGCGTCTATGGCACCCAGCTCCTGACCGACAGCGACGTCGTCGATCCGATCAACGTCGGCAGCTCCGAGCTGGTGACGATCAACCAGCTGGTGTCCATCGTCGAGGACATCGCCGGCATCGAGCTGGAGCGCAACTACAAGCTCGACGCTCCGCAGGGCGTGCGGGGCCGAAACAGCGACAACACCATGATCCTCGAGCAGCTCGGGTGGGAGCCTTCCACGACCCTGCGCGACGGCATGGAGCAGACGTACCGCTGGATCCACGACGAGATGGTCGCGAGCGGCCGGTACGGCTCGACGGCCGTCCCCGTCGCACGCTGATCCCGACTGAGCGTTAGTCCACCGGGCGGTCGACGACCGCCCGGTGGGCTCGGTCGACCCGCTCCCGCAGCTCCGCCGAGAGCGCCTGCTCGATCTCGACCTGCGCGCCTGGCTGCGCCAGCTTGCGCTCCGCAGACGGCCGGGCGACGGTCGTCTCGACGACCGCGCCGTTCGCACGGCGCCGGTTCTCGGCCTCGATGCGCTCAAAGCACCGGCGCACGTTCTCGTCCGTGTGGTCGAACTGGGCGAAGTCGGTCCCAAACCGGCCGTTTACCCGGGCGATGACAGCGCCCAGGTCGGAGGTCACCTCCGCGAACTCCGCCACCACGCACCCGTCCAGATGGCCGGCGACGCCTTCATGGAACGCGGCGTACGCCGCTGCGACGTCCTCCGGCCGGAGCGCGGGCTTCCGAGCGAGCACCGAGGCGATGGCGTCGTCGGGCGGCCGAACGAGCAGCATCACCGGCACCCCGCGATCGACCGCACGGGTCACGTGCGCGACTGCGTGGAGATGGTGGGCGACCGTCACCGGCCCCGGCTGGGCCATCCGAAATGCGGTCACCGCAAACGTGTTGGCGGAGCGCGGGAAGCCCTCGATGACGATGTTGGTGTCGGGCCCGAGGATGCGGTCGCCGTACCGCCGCCGCGCGATGGCAAGGTAGAGCCGCGGATGAGAGGCGAGCGGGTTCGTGCCGCCAAGCGTCACCGCGTCGTGTCGTGCCAGCAGTCGCGAGAGGGTCGGCATGCGAACGCCATTCGAGTATCCGGCTGCCCGCGCCGGGTGTCAAACACGACGGCCCCGCATGGCCAGGCCGGCGCGGCGATCTACGGGCGAGGGGTGCAGGAGCGCGTGCCGCTGTCCACGGTCTGCCCGCTGTCGGACATGAACTGCCAGTCGACCGAGGTCGCGTTCAGCGTGAGGAAGATGGCGCCGAAGTGCGTGTTGTCGTAGACCGCGGTGTTGGGCGAGATGAACGACGCCGATCCGTGGTTGACGCCGCCGGTGCCGACGATTATCTCCGTGATGCCGTTCGCCGGGTCGAGATTCCCGCTCGGGTTCTGCGGCTTGAAGCGCTCGTAGTAGTGGGCGTGGCCGTTCAGGACGAGCGCAGCGTGTGCCGCGTAGAGGTCGTCCCAGAAGGGCTTGAAGGACGAATTCGCGGTCCGGCTCGAACCCCTGAAGTACGGCTGGTGCCACACTGCCATGATGCAGCTGCCGCTCGGCGTGGTGTTGATCGCATTCTGGAGGAAGAGCTCCTGGGGAGAGCCCTTGGAGCAGGGGGTCGACGAGCAGTTGCCGTTCAGGTCGATCACGCGCCAGTGGACGCCGCCACCGGCAAGGTCGACGTAGTAGTACCCGCTCGTGCCATTCGGCTGCGCGCGTGCGCCGAAGTATTGGAAGTAGCCGTTCTGGGGCTGGCCGTCGCACGACGTTGACGCCCCGATGTCCTGGTCGCCGATGGTCGGGTGCGTGTTGGCGATGAAGGCGCCCCAACTCTTGTCGTAATAGGCGTTGAAGTTCGCGATCGCACCGCACGGATACTGGTTGTCGCCCAGTGTGAACACCGAATCGAGCTGCGAAAGGTGGGAAGAGATCAGGTTCGCCGTGGCCTGCTGGTGACACGTGGTGGCCTTCGGTGTGAGCGACGCGCAGGCGATGTCACCCGCAGCGGCAATCATGAGCCCCCCTCCGCCGCTCTGAGGTGGGGTCGTCGCCGACGCCTGGTTCGACGCGATCGACTCCCCGTTTCCGTCGAACGCCGTGACCGTGTAGCTGTGGGTCGTCGCGGGCTGGACGTTCGTGTCGTCGAAGGCCTGCGACGGGGCGTTCACGGTCGCGATCGGCTGCGGCCCGTTGTCCTTGAATACGTGGTACCCCGTCACCGTCGGCGTGGTCGACGCGTTCCAGGTGAGGTCGATCTCGGTGGGCGAAACGGCCGTCGCCTGGAGGTTCGTCGGCGGCGCGACGGTCGTCCCGGTCGTCGAGAAGCTCAGGTCGTCGACCATGAACGAGTCGCCCGTGACCGCGTTCTTCTGCTCGACGAAGAACGTCAGCGAGTCGCCTGTCGAGACGACGGTGTAGCTCAGCTCGGCGAGCGTGGCCCAGGCGCCGGTGCCCGTCGTGCACCCGGTGACCGACTTCGACGTCGTCCCCGACTCCTTCACCTTGAAGCAGACGTTCTTCCCGGACGGGGCCTTGAACCGCCCATCGCTGACGTACACGGCGCCCGCCCCGGCGTTCGACACGGGGTCCGCCGCGGTCTTGATCGCGTAGGTACCGGTCGATGCGGTGCGTGTCACCTGCGCGGCGTTCGCGCTTACGTCGCCCGGCACGAGCGACAGCGTGCCGTTCTGGCCCTTCCAGCCGGCCAGCGAACCGCCGCTTGCCTCGAAGTCGCCGTTCGTAAGGAGGTTCGTCCCCGCAGCCATCGCCGACGTCGCCAGCACCGCCATGCAGACGGTGACAGCCGCCAGAATCCCCCGCGTGCGTAACGTTCCGGTCGCGCCGGTCCTCTCATCGCGTAGGCGTGCCGTCCAGAGCATCACCAAATCCCCGGCCCGGGATGACTCCCCGTTAGGTTAGGGGACTGTGAGGAAACTGTCAAAACGAACGGTGCGAGGAATCCTCTCATCCAACCAAGCCCCTGACACGCCTGGCCATTGGAGGAATGAGGCTTCCCGCATGGTTCGGCGGGTCGGGAGTGGGCGCAACAGGGCTCGAACCTGTGACCTTCCGCGCGTGAAGCGGACGCTCTCCCAGCTGAGCTATGCGCCCCGGGAGGCGCAGTCTATCGGCTCGCCTCTAGCTCGGGGAGGTCGATCGGCTTCGTCAGGCACGCCACCGCGCCGAAGCGATGCACGTGGGTGATCTCGGCCTCGACTGAGCAGGCCGTCACCATGATCACCTCGAGGTCGCGCAGCCTGAGATCTGCTGCACGGACCGCCGGCGGCCCGTCAGATCTCGATCTCGGCGCCCAGGCCGCGCGCTCGGGCAGCCTCGAGGGCGAGCGCGGCCGCTGCGGCATCCTGAGCGGCGACGCCGACCGACTTGTAGAGCGTGATCTGGTCGGCCGCAGTCCGGCCCGGCCGCGTTCCCGAGACGAGCTCGCCGATCTCGGCGTGGATGTGATCCGGCCCGACGGCTCCGTCTCGGATGGCCCACACGAGATCGTTCGAGCCTGCCGGGTACGGGGCGAGCGCGGCGGCCCGCGACTCCACGACGACCAGGGCGCGCGCCACCGCGTCGGCGTCGACCTCGCGGCCCTCGGGGTTGAACCCGACCGACGTCACATGCGTTCCCGGATCGAGCCACGCTCCGTGGACGACCGGCTCCGGCGAATGGGTGCACGCGCACACGATGTCGGCACCCGCGATCGCATCCGCGTACGACGGAGCGGCGACCGCGTCGAGCTCGCCGGCGAGCGACCGCACGCGGTCGGAGTCCCGGCCGGCGATCCGCACCTCCCGTATCGACCGCACCCGCTTTACGGCCTCGGCGTGGGCGCGGGCCTGCACGCCGGTTCCAAGGACGGCCAGCACCGAGGCGTCCTCGCGGGCCAGGAGCTTCGCCGAGAGGGCCGAGCACGCCGCCGTGCGCATGGCGGTCACGACCTCGCCGTCCATGACGGCCTCCGGCGCACCGGTGGCCGGATCGAAGACCGCGATGATGGCCTTGTGCGTCGGGAGGCCGAGCGCGGCGTTGCCCGGGAACATCGCCACCAGCTTGGCGGCGAGCGCGCCTCCGCCGGCCAGGTACGCCGGCATTGCGATCAGCACGCCTCCCACATCGGCGACGTCGGCCGCCGTCCGGTTCGGGAACGAGCCGCGGCCCGCGCTCACGTCGGCCATCGCGGCCGCAACCGCGTCGACCAGCCGGTCGGGGTCGAGTGCCGCTTCGACGTCGCGCCTGCTCAGGACGAGCACGTGGCGCCTCCCTGATCTCGGTTGCGGCCGCTCGCAAACGGCGTATGATCTGGAAGAAGCTGGAAGAGGGGGAACAGCATGAGCGTCCGGGTGATGTCCTGGGCGGCGGGCTCGATTGCCGCGGTCGCCAGCATACTGGCGCTGTCTGCGACCGCGCTCGCCGACGATCCCGGCGATCCCACGATCGCGGCGGCCGGCGACATCGCGTGCAAGAGCCCCACGGTCGGCAAGAACTGCCATCAGCAGCTGACGGCCAACCTGATCTCGAGTCGCCTCGCGACGCTCGACTCGGTGTTCACGCTCGGCGACAACCAGTATCCATGCGGCGCGCTCGCTGACTACCTGAACTCCTATGACCGAAGCTGGGCTGCGTTCCTCGACGACACCCACCCCGCGGTGGGCGATCAGGACATCGGCGACTCGGGGTCGTGCAAGGGGAAGCCTGCGAACGGCTACGCGACGTACTTCGGCGCGCGGGCGCAGCCGAACGGGCGCAACGACTACTACTACGTCGACATCGCCGGCACGGGATCCTCGACGGCGAAGTGGCGGGTCATCGTCCTGAACGGCAACTGCAGCACCGTCCCGTGCTCAGCCGGCTCCGCGCAGGAGCTCTTCCTGAAGAGCACGCTCGCTTCGACGCCCTCGGGAAGCTGCATCATGGCGATCTGGCACCAGCCCTACTTCCGCGCCTCGACGCTGAGCCCGAACACGAAGTACACGCCGTTCTGGAACGACCTCTACGCGGCTCATGCCGCACTCGTCATGGACGGCCACAACCACATCTACGAGCGCTTCGCGCCCCAGACCCCGACCGGGGCGAGCGACCCGGCGAACGGGATCACCGAGATCATCTCCGGCACGGGCGGAGTCAGTCACGGCACGGCGAAGGTCATCTCGCCGAACACGGCGTTCTACGACCACACCCACTTCGGCGTCACCTTCGTGACGCTGCACCCGACGTCGTTCGCCTGGCAGTTCGTGTCCGACACCGGCCAGGTGCTCGACAGCGGCAGCCACGCGTGCACGCCGACTCCCTAGCGGAGAGGGCGGGATTCGAACCCGCGAACGAGGAAACCCCCCGTTACGCGATTTCCAGTCGCGCTCCTTAAGCCAACTCGGACACCTCTCCGGGCTGGTGCAGTATGCCACCGTGCCTGCCGAAACGGGCATCGGGATGGTAGGCTCGCGCCGGCACGTTCAACCCGAAATGAGGTTTGGGGAATGCCCGACGAGCGAATCGAGATCATGCGCCGTGTGGCCCTGTTTGACGACCTGTCGGACCGCGAGCTCGAAGCGGTGGCCAATGCGTCGAAGGAGCGACGGTTCGACACCGGCGACAGGGTCGTCGGAGAAGGCGAAGGCGGCGTCGGGTTCTTCGTCGTCGCCGACGGAACGGCCCGGGTCGAGGTCTCCGGCAAGCGCCGCGGCACGATCGGCCCCGGGGCATCGTTCGGCGAGGTTGCGCTGCTCGACGAAGGCGGCCGGCGCACGGCGAGCGTCGTTGCCGAGTCGCCGCTTCGCGTGTTCGGGATCACCGCGTGGCAGTTCACGCCGCTCCTCGAGCAGCACCCGTCGATCGCCATCAAGATCGCCAAGATCCTCGCCCGCCGCCTGCGCGAGGCCGAGGAACGCACGGTGACGCCCGCCTGATACGATCACGCCGACCGTGCTAAGCGGGGAGCTAGCGGTACCCTCCTCCGGCAATCCGCTCTAGCCGGGCCGAATCCCCGTCCTGAGGGGTGCCGGGTTCGGGATCAGGGCCGGCGCGCTCCGCGTCGATCGCCAGGTCCCACGCAACGGAGGCTTGTGAACCGCGTCAGGTCCGGAAGGAAGCAGCGCTAAGCAACGTCACCCGGGTGCCGTGGGCAAGCCTGGCGGGAGCGGACGCCGCGGGCACCGCCCGGGTTCGGCGCTTCGAAGGCGGGTGCACGGTCGCTAAAGCCTCTCCACCACCCGGGGACAGGCTTTAGCCTGTCCCCCGAATTGCTCCATCTCCACCACCGTCAGGGTCGCAGTTAAGCTGCAAAGGATGTCGGCTCTCTATCGCACCCACCGGCCGCAGGACTTCGACCAGGTCGTCGGCCAGGAGCACATCGTCCGCACGCTGCGAAATGCGGTCGAGCTCGACCGGGTTGCGCACGCCTACCTGTTCGCCGGGCCGCGTGGGACCGGCAAGACCTCGATGGCCAAGATCCTGGCCAAGGCGCTCAACTGCGAGCACGGCCCGACCGCGACGCCGTGCAAGGAGTGCGAGTCGTGCCGCTCGATCCACGACGCAACGTCGGTCGACGTGATCGAGCTCGACGCGGCCAGTCACCGCGGCATCGACGACATTCGCGAGATCCGCGACCGGGTGGCGCTGCGGCCGGTGCACGGCCGCCGAAAGGTGTACATCGTCGACGAGGCGCATATGCTCACGAAAGAGGCGTCGAACGCCGTCCTGAAGACGCTCGAGGAGCCGCCCGACCACGTCGTCTTCGTGCTCTGCACCACCGAGATGGGCGCCATGCTGCCGACGATCCGGAGCCGGTGCCAACGCTTTCTGTTCTTCCGGCCCGGCCTGCCCGAGATCTCGACGCTGCTTCACCGCATCGCCGCGGCCGAGGCGATCGAGATCGACGCCGCCGCCGTGTCGCTCGTTGCCCGTGCGGCGTCGGGCAGCTTCCGCGACGCCGTCTCGGCGCTCGACCAGCTCGCAACGTCGTGCACCGGCCCGATCTCGGTCGATGACGTCCGCGCGCTCCTCGGTACGACCGACGCCGGGATCCTCTTCGACCTCGTCGACCGGGTCGCCGCCGCCGACGCGGCCGGCTGCCTGGTCGCGGTCGACGCGCAGGCCGACGCCGGATCCGACCTGGGGACGCTCGTCACCGATCTCCTCGCCCACCTGCGGCTGATCTTCCTCCAGCAGCAGCTCGGGCAGCTGCCCGCCGAGGCGGCCGTCACCGACGACGAGCGGGCCCGGATCGCGAGCCAGGCGGAGCGGCTGGAGCCGGCCACGGTCCACCGGCTGGTCGACCTCCTGCGCGCCGTGCTCGACGACGTCCGCGAGGGCGCCGACCCGCGCCTGCCGCTCGAGCTGGCGCTCGTGAGGACCTGCCGGCCCGCCGGCGACCTCACGGCCGAGGCGTTCGACCAGCGCCTCTCGCGGCTCGAGGCGGCGCTCAAGGGAACCGCGCCCTCGCCGCCGACCGCGGCTGCGCCGCCCCCACCGGCAGCGACGCCCCCGCCCGCCGCTCCGGCCGCCGTCGCCCCGGTCTTCGCAACGCCCGACCCCGAGCCGCCGGCTCCGGCCTCTCCTCCGGCGCGCGACACGAGCCGCCTGGCCGACCGCTGGCATGAGGCGGTCGTGCCCGAGGTGAGCAGGCGCTCGGCTGCGCTGGGGTCGCTCATCGAGCACGCCGTCCCCGACGCCGACGCTGACGCCGGAAACGTCGTCCTCGCCTTCCCCAGGTCCCAGGTGTTCGCAAAGACGACTGCAGACACGCCGCAGAACCGCGCTCTCATCGAATCCGTGCTCGAGCAGGCGGTCGGAGAGCCGGTGCGCGTGCGCATGGAGGTCGCAGACGGCGACGCGGAGGAGAAGGCTGCCCCGGAGCCCGTCGAGCCGAAGCGCCTCGACGAAGCCGACCTCCTGAGCCAGCTCAAGGAGAAGTTCGACGCCCGCGAGATCGAGGAGCGCGCATGACCAAGATCGACCCGAACAAGATGATGGCCCAGCTCGGCAAGATGCAGGAGCAGATGGCGCAGGCCCAGGAGGAGCTGAAGACGGCCTTCGTCGAGCACTCGGCCGGCGGCGGCGCGGTCACCGTGAAGGCGTCCGGCTCGCTCGAGATCACCGACATCACGATCAAGCCCGAGGCGATCGACCCCGACGACCCGGAGATGCTCCAGGATCTCCTCGTGTCGGCCGTGAACGGCGCGATCACCGCCGCCCAGGCCCTCCAGCAGCAGAAGATGATGGGGCAGCTCGGCGGACTCGGGGGCCTGGGGATCCCCGGCCTCTAGCGCTCGCTGCGTGTACGCCCCCTCGGTCGACAACCTGATCGCGCAATTGGCCCGTCTGCCGGGCGTGGGGCGGCGCACGGCGCAGCGGCTTGCCTTCCACCTGCTCAAGGCGTCACCGGCCGACGCGAATGCGCTGGCCGACGCGATCCGTGAGGTCAAGGAGCGGATCCGGCCCTGCTCGCGCTGCTTCAACCTCGCCGAGGACGAGCTGTGCACGATCTGCGCCGACACGCGCCGGGACGGGTCGCTGATCTGCGTCGTCGAGGATCCGTCGGACGTGATCGCCCTCGAGCGGACGCACGAGTACCGCGGCCTCTACCACGTCCTGGGCGGCGCCCTCTCGCCGATCGACGGCGTCGACCCGGAGCACCTGCGGATCGCCGAGCTCCTTCAGCGGGTCGAGGGTGACCACGTCGCCGAGGTGCTGCTGGCGACGAACCCCACGATGACGGGCGAGGCCACGGCCGCCTACCTGGCCGACCGCCTGCGCGGGCGCTGCCGCGTCACCCGCCTCGCGAGCGGGCTCCCGGTCGGCGGCGACCTCGAGTACGCCGACGAGGTGACGCTGGGCCGCGCCCTCGCCGGCCGCCGGGAGATGTGATGGCCCGGCACGTCGTCGACCCCACGTCGATGCACCGCTACACCGACGAGACCGAGCGGGTCGCCCGGGCCGCGCTCGTGTACGCCCGCGACCGCCTGCGCCTGCACCCGGTGCCGCTCGACGGGCCAAGGACGGCGGAGGAGCTGACCGAGCTCGCCGGCGCCACGATCACCGAGGACGGGCTGGGCGGCGAGGCGGCGATGCGGCTCTTCGCCGAGGTGCTCGCCCCGGCGACGATCTCGATCGACAACCCGCGGTTCCTGGCGTTCATCCCGGCGGCCCCGACGGAGCTCTCGATGATGTTCGACCTGGTCGTCGGGGCGTCGTCGATCTACGCCGGGACATGGATGGAGGCCTCGGGCGCGGTCTACGCCGAGAACCAGGCGCTCGAGTGGCTCGCCGGTCTGGCCGAGCTCCCTGAGACGGCCGCGGGCTGCTTCGTGCAGGGCGGGACGATCGGGAACCTCTCGGCGCTCGTCGCGGCCCGCCACACCCACCGCGCGGCGAACGGCGGCCGGAGCGGCGCACCGCTTCGGGTCGCGTGCACCGACGAGACGCACTCGTCGGTCGCCACGGCGGCCGCGGTGATGGACGTCGAGCTCCTGCTGGTCGCCCCGGACGGCCGCGGGCGGATGACGGGCGAGGGCCTGGCGGCGACGATCGATCGGGAGGGCGCCGAGGGGCTCTTCGCCGTGGCCGCGACCGCCGGGACGACGAACCTCGGCGCGATCGACGACCTGACCGGCATCGCCGCGGTCTGCCGCGAGCACGGCGTGTGGATGCACGTCGACGGCGCGTACGGCGGCGCGGCGCTGGCGGCGCCCTCCGTCCGCGATCGCTTCGCCGGGATCGAGCACGCCGACTCGTTCATCGTCGATCCCCACAAGTGGCTCTTCGCACCGTTCGACTCCTGCGCGCTTCTCTACCGGCGGCCCGAGCTGGCCCGCGCGGCCCACATGCAGCACGCCGGCTACCTCGAGGCGGTGCAGGGCAGCGAGCGGAACCCTTCCGACTACGCGGTGCACCTCAGCCGGCGGGCGCGCGGGCTGCCGTTCTGGTTCTCGCTCGCAGCGCACGGCACGCGGGCCTACGTCGAGGCGATCGAGCACACGCTGGACATCGCCCGCCAGGCCGCCGACGAGATCCGGGCCCGCCCCGGCGTCGAGCTCCTGAACGACCCCGAGCTGACCGTGCTCGTGGTGCGGCGCAACGGCTGGACGCCGGACGATTACCGGGCGTGGACCGAGCGGCTGCTCGCCGACGGCGTGGCGTTCGTGACGCCGACGACGCACGCCGGCGAGACCGTCACCCGGTTTGCGATCGTGAACCCGCGCACGACGCTTGCCGACATCTCGGCGATCCTCGACACGATGGCCTAGACCTCGTCGCCCGAGCGCCCGTCCTGGCACGCGGTCATGACCGCGCCCACCGAGCGGTGGGACATGAGCGACCAGCGCGAGCGGGACGAGAGCGCGGAGCCGACCGAGGCGAACGACCCGACCGAGAAGAGGGAGCAGGCGCTCCCGATCGACCCGACGGACAGGATCGAGCCCACCGACCCGATCGACAGCACCGAGCCCTTCGAGGCGATCGAGAGGAGTGAGCCCTCTGAGCGGATCGACCAGCGCGACGTCGGCATGAGCGGTGTTGTCGCACACGCCGGCTGGGGGTGCGCCGGCAGCCGCACTCAGTACACTGGCGGGATGGCCGAGGCTGCAGCCCAGCCCGCTCCGGGCCGCGTGCTCGTGATGAAGTTCGGGGGCACGTCGGTCGCCGATGCCGACAAGATCAGGCGCGTCGCCGCGCGCCTCGTCGCCGCGCAGGCGGCGGGCCGCCGCGTCGTCGGCGTGGTCTCGGCGATGGGACAGACCACGGATCAGCTCGTGGCCCTCGCCCGGGGCGTCTCCCCGCGCCCGCATCCGCGCGAGATGGACATGCTGCTCTCGACCGGCGAGCGGATCACCGCGGCGCTCTGCGCGATGGCGATCAACGATCTCGGACGGCACGCGGTGTCGCTCACCGGGTCGCAGGCGGGCATCGTGACCGACACCGTCCATACCAAGGCCAAGATCCTCGAGATCCGCCCGCGCCGGATCTCCGAGGCGCTCGACCGCGACGAGATCGTGCTCGTCGCCGGCTTCCAGGGCGTCTCGACGGCCTACGATGTGACGACGCTCGGCCGCGGCGGATCCGACACGACGGCGGTCGCCCTGGCCGCGGCCCTCGACGGCGACTGCGAGATCTACACCGACGTCGCCGGCGTGTTCACAGCCGACCCGCGGATCGTGCCGCACGCCAGGAAGCTCGGCGCCGTCTCGCCGCTCGAGATGCTCGAGATGGCCGGGTCGGGTGCGAGGGTGCTCCAGCTGCGGGCGGTCGAATTCGCCCGAAACCACGGCGTGCCGCTGCACGTGCGCTCGACCTTCACCGACGCGGACGGGACCTGGATCCGGGAAGATACGGACATGGAGGCGCCGATCATCTCGGGCATTACGCACACCATCGACGAGGCCTACGTCACGCTCACCGACGTTCCCGACAAGCCGGGGACGGCAGCCGGCATCTTCAACGCGGTCGCCGCCGCCAACATTAACGTCGACACGATCATCCAGAACGCCGTGACGCATGGCGACGCCGACGTCACCTTCTCGGTCCCGCTCGACGATCTCCCGCTCATGACCGACACGATCGAGGGGCTGTGCCACGACCTGGGCCTGCACTGGCGGGTCGACGACGCCGCGGCCAAGATCAGCCTGATCGGCGCCGGAATGAAGAGCCATCCCGGCGTGGCGGCGAAGATGTTCCAGGTGCTCGCCGACCTCGGCATCAACGTCCGGATGATCGCGACCTCTCCGATCAAGGTCTCGTGCGTCGTCAGCCGCGACCGGGTGGCCGAGGCCGTGTCGGCCCTCCACTCGGCGTTCGAGGTCGAGCTCGCCGAGGCCGACGGGAGCAGCACCGTTGCGTAGTCCGCGCGTGGCCGTCGTCGGCGCCACCGGCGCGGTCGGACCGATCGTGCTCGAGGTGCTGCACGAGCGCGGGTTCCCCGCCGCGGAGGTCGTCCCCTTCGCCTCGGCCCGATCGGCCGGCACGCGGGTGCCGTTCGCGGGATCCGAGCTCGAGGTACGCGAGCTCACGCCCGACGCGCTCGAGGGCTTCGACCTGGCGCTCTTCTCGGCGGGCGGGCTCGACGTCGCGAGCGTTCGCCCCCGAAGCCGTCGCGCGCGGCTGCGTCGTCGTCGACAAGTCGAGCGCCTTCCGCATGGACCCCGAGGTGCCGCTCGTCGTCCCCGAGGTGAACGCGGATGCCGCCGCCTCGCACCAGGGCATCGTCTCGAACCCGAACTGCTCCACGATCCAGCTCGTGTGCGTCCTCGCCCCGCTCCATGCCGCTGCCCGCGTGGCCCACGTCACGGTCGCGACCTACCAGGCGGTGTCGGGCACGGGAGCCAAGGCGGTCGACGAGCTGCGATCGCAATCCCGGGCTGCGCTCGATGGACACACAGCCGAGCCGGTGGTGTACCCTCACCCGATCGCGTTCAACGCAATTCCGCAATGCGAGAGCTTCGAGGGGGAGAGCACGTTGGAGGAGACGAAGCTCGTGCTCGAGCCGCAGAAGATCCTCGGCGACGACACGATCGGGATCCATGCGACCTGCGTGCGCGTGCCGGTCTGGCGCGGGCACTCCGAGGCCGTGTGGATCGAGACGCACTCGCCGCTCGAGGCCGACGAGGCGCGCGAGATCCTGCGGGCCGCGCCCGGCGTGCGCGTGATCGACGACCCAGGGCGCTCCGAGTACCCGCTCGCCTCCGAGGCGACGCAGACCGACGACGTCCTCGTCGGGCGCATTCGGCGCGACCCGTCTCGTCGAAACGGGCTCGCGCTCTGGATCGTCTCCGACAACCTCCGCAAGGGCGCCGCGACGAACGGCGTCCAGATCGCCGAGCTCCTCGTCGAGCGCGACCTCGTCCGCGTCCCCGGCCGGGCGGCGGCCTGATGGGGACGCCGGCCCGGGGCGGCCACCTCTGCCCCGTCTGCCTCCGTCCCGCAGGCTCCGGGACGTGCCACGAGCATGGCCCGTGGGAGCCGCACCAACTCCTCACCCGCGACGACCGCCGCCGCGCGTCCGGGCAGCTCTTCCGCCAGCCGTTCGAGCCGCTCGTGCACGCCTGCCCCCGCTGCCTCGGTGAGGTGGCGCTTGGCCGGCTCGGCTTCCACTGCGTCGAGCACGGTGACGCCCGCGACTGCCACGGCCCCTACCGGGTCGACGAGCTGCTCGGGCCGACGGCCCAGCGCGAGGCGGCGCTCCACCGGTCGCGCCTCGCCCGCCGGACGCGCGCGCGGCGCGACGCCCAGGTCATCGAGCTGCATTCGCTGCCGTGGCCGGACGCCGCCCGGACCGCGCGCCTCGTGGCCGGCGCCGCCGTCATGGCGGCGACGCTCGCGTTCCTGGCGCGCTAGCTGACTAGACGTTCTGGCTGATCGCGATCGGCGTCGTCGTCGGCTTCTGCGAGCCGCCGGCCGGCTCGATCGTGACCGCGATCTTGTCGCCGGGCTTCGCGGACTGCGTCAGGTGCAGCTCGACCGTTCCGCCGCCCTTGAACACCCCGGCGGGGAGGGCGGCGCTGCCGCGGATGATCCATGCCTCGTAGGTCTTGCCGTTCGGCGCCGGTCGCAGGCTGGCGAAGAGCGTGGCGTTGCCGTCGGTCTGAGCCACCACGTTGCCGACGCCGGGCACCGCCACGGCCGCGCCGTTGGCCAGGTCGTCACGGCTCGCGTTCACGTCGTTTCGGAGCGACACGTTCCAGGCCAGCATCCCGACGAGGGCCAGCGCCATGGCCGGGACGGCGACGGCCGCGAATCGCGGCCACCACTGCCGGCGCGGGCGGGCAGGGGCCGGCCGCGCGACCGGCTCGGCGGCGGGTGCAGCCGCGGGAGCGGCGACGACGGGCTCGGCGATCGCGAGAACCCGGCTTCGCAGCTCGGGCGGGGGAGCGACCTGCGGAACGCCGTAGGCGAGCGTCGCCGCGACCGCCTCGGTCTCGCGCAGCCGCCGGCGACAGCGCTCGCACTCGGCCAGGTGCACGACGACGCGCTCCTCGTCCTCGGAGGAGAGCGCGCGCAGGGCGTGGCCCGCGATCAGCTCGTCGACGTGTTCCACTCGTCCTCCGGTCTCATCCCAACTGCTGCCAGCGCCTCGCGCAGGGCGTTCATCGCCGCGAAGGTGCGGCTCTTGACGGTCCCGATGGGGACGGCCAGCCGCTCGGCGAGCTCGGACTGCGTGTACCCGGCAAAGTAGGCGAGCTCGATCACCTCGCGGTGCGGATCGGGCAGCCGGGCGAGCGCGCTTGCGATCTGCTCACGGGCCACGCCGAGCCACGCCTGGTGCTCGACCGCCGGCTCCGGATCGGGGCTCACCGGCGCGTCGTCGAGCGGCTCCGTCCGGCGCCGCTCCTCCCGCCTCACGATGTCGACTGCTTTGTGATGGGTCATCGTCAAGATCCACGTCGAGGGCTGCCCCCGTGACGAGTCGAACGTCCTTGCCTGCGTCCACACGGCCAGGAACGCGTTCTGCACCACGTCGGCCGCCAGCTCCCGGTCGCGGACGATGCGCAGCGCGAGCGAGTACGCCGCCCCACCGTACATGTCGTACAGGCGGGCGAACGCCTCGCGGTCACCGCGGCCTACGAGCGCCAGGAGGCCGTGATCCGACAGATGCTCCACGCGTCCTTCCCTGTTGTTCTTGTCCGGGGTCATTCGCGTGGGCTCCGAAACCGGTTCACCGCACCGCCGCCGGGGACGCGTCGGTCACCGAGAGGCGCGACCGAAGCCGCTCGAGCAGGCTCGGCTCGGCGACGGGCACGATGGCACGCAGGTCGAGGCGCATCAACTCGATTCTGCCAGCACTTCTGCGTGTGTGAAAGCCGAAATCGCGCAGAAAGTCGGACGGGAAGATCGTCCGGTGGCGGACGAACCGCTCGGAGAAGCCCGCATCAGGCGCGTGCCGGTACGCAAAGGCCTCGAGCGCGACGAGGCCGCGGTCGCGACACTCGCCGATCGCCGCCAGGATCAGGCTCTGGAGCGCCCACGGGCTCCCCGCCTCGATCAGGTAGGCGCAGGTGATGATCGCGGCGTCCCGGCTCGGAGGCCCGGCGGGCATCGACTGGGCTCGCGGGAACGCGTCCGCCGGGCCGTACTGCACGAGGCCGATCACGCGGCCGCCGTCGCGGTAGAGCTTCCCCCACGGCCCGAACTCCTCCTCGGCCGACTCGATCCACCGGCGCCGCTCGGCGGAGTCGCGGCCCGGCCGGGTCTGCCACCACATGCACTCCCGGCACGGCGGCGGCGCATCGGTGACCGTCGCGCCGGTGAGATGGTCGACGCCGGCTGCGCTCATGGCGCGGCGACGTCGTCGACGTGCACCGAGACGACCGCGACCTCGAGCGCCACCATCGACTCGAGATAGCTTCGCACCGCCTGCTCGACGCCGGCGGCGACCGCAGGGATCGACGCTCCCCAGGCGGTGACGATGTGGAGCTCAACCTCGAGGCCGTCCGGGCCGGCGGCGACGCGGACTCCGGCCCGCTCGGGGTCGGCGCGCCGTTCGAGCGGTGCAAACCCGCTGGCGGTCAGCGCGTGCACACCCTCCACCTCGCGGGCCGCCGCTGCCGCGTAGGTCGCGATGACCGCGTGCGAGATGTGTGCGGCGACGCCGGCCGAGTGCACCGACTCGGTCGGAGCCCCTCCGGACGCGTCGCTCATGGAGCGAGTATACGGCTGGGGCTGATCACGCCGTTCGCAGCCGCAGAAGCCGCACCTCGGGGCGGGCCGCCACGCGGAACGGGACGAGGGTCGTCCCGAGCCCGCGCGTCACGACGACCGTGGTGGCGCCGTCGCGGTAGATCCCCTCCCGGAAGCGATGGACGCCGTGCGCCAGCCGGAGCTTTCCCCAGGGCGTCGGCAGGCAGATCTGGCCGCCGTGCAGGTGCCCGCAGAGCACGAGGTCGGCCGAATCCGGCGCAAGGCGCTCGGCGGCCTCCGGGAAGTGGGCCAGCAGCAGGCGCAGGTCGGCGCCGTCCGTGAACAGCTCGCCCGAAGGCGGCGCCCGCCCGGCGAGCCAGTCCTCGGCGTCCAGGCCGCCCACCTCGATCCGGGCGCCGCGGGCCTCGATCGTGTGCGTCTCCCCGCGCAGGAGCGTCACCGGCGCGTCGCCCCAGTCGTCGACGATCGCGCCGCGCGAGAATGGGTCGTTGCTCGCCCCCACGTCGTGGTTTCCGAGCACCGCGACGATCCCGAGCGGGGGCCGCAGACGCTCCAGCTCTCGGACGACGGGACCGATCGCCCGCGGGTGGCTGACGATGTCGCCGGTGAGCGCCACCAGATCCGGATCGCACTCGACGCCGTAGTCGACCGCCTTGCGAAATGCGCGCATGTTGAGCGACGGCGTCCCCGCATGGAGGTCGCTCACGTGCAGCACGGAGAGGCCGTCGAGGGCGGCCGGCAGCCCCGCCACGGCGACCTCGACCTCCCCGCATTCCACCCACTGCGACTCGAAGAGGCCCCACGCGGCGGCGCCCGCCCCGGCCGCGGCCAGGACGGCGAAAGCCCGGGAGCTAGTCGCCACGCACGGAGTCGAGCTCGTCGCGCAGGCGGCCCCGGGCCCTTGCGATCCGCTCGCGCAGCATGCTCCGGCGATCCTCGTCGCCCGAATGGCCGTTGCCGGACGCGGCGATCGGCTCGCGCCGATCGGCCAGGAACGCGGCTGCGGCGGCCGCGGCGGCGGCTCCGAGGACGAGAGCGAGAATCCAGCGCATGCGGGGATTCTACCCGCAGACGCCCCACAACCCCTGCCCTCCGATCGCCGCCTGCCGCTCGAGGGCGGCGAACAGCGCCTCGTGGGCGGTGTTGGGCGGGAACGGGTAGGCGCGGGCGTATCCCAGCTCGACGAGCCGAGCGTTCACGAACTGCGCGTGCGACCCCATGAGCCAGACGTAGGCCAGGAACCGCCCGTAGCGATCGTTGGTCTCGCGGTCGTAGCGCAGGATCACGGTGCGGCCGGTGAGCAGGTGCTTCGCATACGCCGACGCCTCGGGCCCGTAGCAGCCCACGGGGCGGCGCGGGTCGACCGTCTCGGGCGTGTCGATCCCGATCAGCCGGATGTCCTCGGTGCGGCCACCCGGGCCGCGGACGATGATCGTGTCGCCGTCGACGACGCGGACGACCGTCCCTCCCGCGATCGGGGCCTGATTCGACCTGTGCACCCAGACGACCCCGGCGATGGCGAGGGCCAGGGCCACGACCGCGACGCGGATCCCGGTTCCGAAGCGCATGCCGAGACGGTACGGAGGCAATTGCGCCGCGTGGGTCACGAGGCGTGGCGAACCGGTGCCGGCCCGCGCACGGGAGCGGCTCCATCCGGAGGCGACCCTACACTGGGGGGTCCGGCCCATGAAGGTCCTCCATCTCGCAGACACCCACCTCGACCGCGTGTTCGGCGCCGCCGAGGATCGCCGCGACGCGGCCCGCCGCCGCGCCGGCCTGCGCGATGCGCTCTCGCGGGCGCTCGCGGCCGGACGGGCCGACGGTGTGGGCGCAATCGTCCTCGCGGGCGACGTCTACGAGCACGCCTCCGTGACCGCCGACACCGTCGCCTTCCTGGCGGGGGAGCTCGCAGCGCGCCGCGGTCCCGGTGCTGGTAACGCCCGGCAACCACGACCCCTACGTCGCCGGATCGGCCTGGCAGCTCGCCAGGTGGCCGGCGAACGTCCACATCTTCAGCGCCGACAGGGTCGAGCCCTACGAGCTCGGCGACGACGTCGTCGTGTGGGGGGCGGCGTTCTGCGGAGCGACCGCTCCGGCCGGCGTCCCAGACGGGTTCCGGGCGCCCGTCCGACGGCCGCACCCACCTGCTCGCCCTCCACGCCGCCCTCACGGGCGAGCGCTGGGCCGACGAGGGCCGGCACCGCTCGGTGACCCGAGCCCAGCTCGAGGCGACCAACGTCGCGCGCGTCCTCCTGGGGCACTTCCACGACGGCTACGACGACGGCCGGATCTGCTACCCCGGAAGCCCCGAGCCGCTCGGCTGGGGCGAGCGCCACGGCGACCACGGCGCCTCGATCGTCACCGTCTCGTCGACCGGAGTCACCGCACGGCACGTGCCGATCGCCGCCCGCCGGTACGTCGAGCGGGCCGTGTCCGCAGCAGGCGCGGCCGGCTCCGCCGACATCGAGGCCCTGGTGGCAGCCGAGGCCGCCCGCGAGCCGGGCGCCTGCCTCCGGCTGATTCTCGAGGGCGAGGTCGCCCCCGGATGCGCGATCGACGTCGACGCGCTCGGAGGAGCGGTTCGGCGCAGGCTTGGAGCAGCTCGTGGTCGTCGACCGCACGCGCCCGGCGTACGACCTCCGAGCGATCGCCGCCGAGCGCTCGGTCCGCGGCCGGTTCGTGGCACGGCTGCTCGAGAGCGACGATCCCGCGGCGGGCGAGGCCGTGCTGGCCGGCCTGCGCGCGCTCGACGGACACGCCGAGGTGCTCGGTGCACATTGAGTCCGTCCACCTGCACGGATTCGGCCGCCTCGCGGGGCGCCAGTTCCGCTTCGGCCCCGGGCTGACCGTGGTGCACGGCCCGAACGAGGCGGGCAAGAGCACGCTCCACGCGGCCCTGTCGGCGGCGCTCTTCGGCCTCGTCGGAAGCGGCCGGAGGAAGCGCGACGACACCGCCCGGATCGAGCGCTTCCGTCCGTGGGACGGAGCTCGGTACGCCGCGACCGCCGAGGTGGTCGCGGCCGGTGGCCGGCGGCTCCGCCTCGAGTGGGACTTCGACCGCGGCCGGGTCGCAGTGGTCGACGCCGCCGCGGGCACCGACGTCACGCGGGACTATGGCGGCGGCGATCCCGACGAGCTCGTGCGCGCGCTCTGGGGCGTCGAGCGTGGTGTGTATCTGCATCTCGGCCACGTCGCCCAGGCCGAGCTGGCGCGGATCTCCGACCCGGCGGGCGTGCGTCACGCAATCGAAGCCGTCGTCGGCCAGGGCGCAGCCGACTCCCCGGCCCAGGCAGCCGTGGCCGCGCTCAAGCACCAGCGGGCGTGCCTGGTCGGGCTGAACTCGGCAGCGACCAAGCCCCTTGCGCGTGCCCGCGCCGAGCGTGACCGGCTCGCCGATGCCGTCGCCGACGCGGCCGCCGAGCGCGAGGCCGTCGACGAGCTCGCGTCCGAACGCGACTCCGCCCGGGCATCAGCCGAGGCCGCCGACCGGCGTGTCCGCGCTCTGGAGCACGCCGGCGCCCATGTCCGCGCCCGCGAGCTTCGCCGCCGCATCGAATGGGCGGACGAGGCCGATCGTGCCGCCCGTCGCCGCCGCCGTCGTCGTGGCGCGTGAGGCCGAGCACGCCGACTTCGCCCCTTCCCCCGACGTCGGCACGCTGCGCCACCGCCTGCGCGACCTCGAGACCGAGCGCGACCGCCGCTCCGGCGAGCGGATGCTCGACACGCAGCGGCTGACCGAGGTCGAGCGCGAGCAGGCGGCGCTCGCGGCTCGGGCCGATGCGCTGGCCGCCCACCGCGGGGCGTCCGCGCGCGCGGCCGAGATCGACGCGCTGGCGCTTGCGGCAGAGCACGGCGGTGAGGGCCGCCGACGTCTCCTCGGGCTGATCGCGCTCGCCGGCGCCGTCGCAGTGGCCGCGGTCGCGGTCGGTCAGCCGGCGCTGGCCGCCGTTGCCGTCATCGCCGGCATCGCGTCGCTGGTGCTCGCCGTCCGCCGAATGCCTCCTGGAGCCGCCGAGCTCGACCGGGCGCTGCCGGGCACCGGCCCCGTCGAGGAGCGGCTCGCCGCCCATCGAGCGGCGTGCGCGGCCGACCGCGAGCTCGACCGCGTCGAGCGTGAGCTCAGCCGCGTCCAGGTGAGCTACGCCGGGCTCCGGGCCGACCTGGCGGCACTCGACCAGATCGAGCACGAGCGGGCGCAGGTGTCCGACCGCGTGCGCTCCGAGCTGGCGCGGGCCGGGATCGACGACGACGACCTCGAGGACGGCCTGCGCCGGTACGACGCCGCCGCGTCCGGCCATGCCCAGTTCGTCGACGCCGTCGCCACCCAGCGGCAGAAGCGGGCCGAGCTCGAACGGCTGCTCGGCGAGGAGTCGCTCGAGGAGGCGCGGCGCAGGCTCGGCGAGATCGAGTCCGGCCTGAACGGCCATGCGGCGCTGGCCGACGGACGTGACCTCGCCGAGGTCGAGGCCGAGCGGGCCGCCGCCGAGGCCGAGCGCGACCGCGCCGCGCTGAGCGCCACCGCGCTCGACGTCCGGCTTGCGGAGCGGCAGCGGTCGGCGCCGCGGGTCGCAGAGCTTCGTGAGCAGCTCGAGGAGGCAATCGAGCAGGTCGCCCGCCTCGAGCACACCGACGCGGTGCTGCGACTTGCGGAGGCGGAGCTGGCCGCGGCGGCCGACGAGACCTATCGCGACGTGGCGCCGGCCCTCGGCGCAGCGCTCGCCGAGCCGATCAGCAGGCTGACTGCCGGACGCTACGCGACCGCGTTCGTGGAGGACGATCTCGGCGTGCGTCTCGAAACTCCCGAGCGCGGCGAGGTCGTCGATCTGGCCGCCCTGTCACACGGCACTCAGCGGCAGGTCTACCTGGTGCAGCGCCTCGAGCTCGTCCGGCTCCTGTGCCCCGAGGGCGCCACGCCTCCGGTGCTCCTCGACGACCCGTTCGCGCACGTCGATGCCGAGCGGGTCGCGCGCACCCTGGCCTACCTGTCGGACCTGGCCGCCGACCGGCAGCTGATCCTGTTCTCGACCGACCGCGCCGCGGTCGACCTGGCGCCCAGCTCGGCGGCGGTCATCCAGCTCGCGCTCGAGGGCGGCGCAGCGGCCGCCGCCTAGACGGCGGGGCGATCAGCCGCTCCACGCGGAGCGTCGCAAGGCTGAGGACGGGCACGTCGATGGCGCGCTCGAAGCAGATGTAGCGGGTGCGCCACGCGGGGTGGAACTTGCGGTTGAAGCTGAAGAGCCGCTCGAGCTGGAACACGCGGTCGAAGCGCAGCACGACGGCCCGCGCGAGGCGCATGTGGCTCGGCGCGGCGTCGTCGGCACGCAGCACGTCCGCGAACGCGGCGAAGTTGAGCGAGATCTCCTCCACACCTGCCGGGGCAGCCCACAGCGTGGTCCGGGCGATCAGGAACTCCATGAGACCGTTGGGCGTCTCGCGACCGCGCCGCATCGCCGAGAGCGAGTACCCCCGCGACGACGGCACGAGGTGGAGGTAGCCGCGGACACGGCCCCCGCCGTCGGTCGCCAGGGCGAACCGGGCCTGAGGGTGGGCATGCAGGTCGTCCATCGCCATCGAGAAGCCGCGGTCGGCGGCGCCGGCGAGCCACTCGCGCGAGACGGCGTCGACGTCCGCCCGCTCGGACTGCGACAGCTCATCGGGAGCGGCGACCCGAAAGGCGAAGCCGGCGCGCTCGAGCCGGGTGACCGACTGGCGCACCTTGCGGATGCCGCGACCCTCGAGCGAGAACCGGGTGGGATCGAGCACCGCCTCGTCGCCGCTTCGAAACGCGCGCAGCCCGCGGGCGCGGTAGAGGTCGAGCCAGCGGCCGGATGCGTGCAGGACGACGAATCGCCAGCCGCGCTCGCGGCACACGGCGCGGAAGTCGTCTACGAGGCCGGGTACGTCGTCCGCGGCGCCGATCGGATCGCCCGCCACGAGCGCGCAGCCGCCCACGACCCGGTAGGCGAGGAAGGCGTTCCCGGCCCGAGAGAACATGTACCGGCGGTCGCGCCGAAGCGCGAAGAACGAGAGGCTGTCGTCGCCGTGGGCGGCGACGAGAGCCCCGGCGCGGGCGTGATCCGCGTCCGTCTGGCCGCACGGCTCACGATGCGAGCGCAGCCACTGGTGCAGGGCCCAGAAGGCGCCGGCGGCGAGCACGAGCTCGAACCCGAGGTCGGTGATCCGGTTCAGGTGCTCATCGGCCGCCGAGCCGACGACGGCCCATGCGGCGAGCGCGACGGCGAGGCCGGCAAGCAGCGGCCGCAGGCTGGTCGGATCGCCGGGGACGTCGAACCAGCGGCGCAGGCGAAGGAGCGCGATGAGGAGCGCGATGCTCCCCACGGCTTCCTCGACGTCGAATCCTGCAGCGAGGTGGGCCAGGGCAGCGAATGTGACGACGGCGAGCGCGGCCATCCATGCGCGGTGCTTGCGCCGGGCGAGGCCGGCAGAGAGCCACACGAGCGCGACGCCGGCGGCGAACGTGAGCGACCCGGCGAGGTCGCCGGCTGCCATTGGCAGCATGGCCTGGAAGAGGTCGAACCGGTCGGTCAGCGCGGGCGTGATCGCCGAGAGGATGTCGACGATACCGACGACGAGCGCCCCGAACGCGATGACGACCGGGGGCTCGACGGCAACCGACGTGAGCCTGCGCAACACCTTCCCCCCACAGTAGCCACAGGGTCTTGACGCGGCTTTAGGATCCGGCCAGCGCCACGCGCACGGCCTCGGCCACGTCGGCGTCGTGGTCGGGCGCGGCCGCCCGGAGCGCTGCCGCGGCCCGCTCGTCGCCGACGATTCCGAGCGACCGCGCAGCGAGCGCCCGCAGCTCCGGATCCTCGGCTGCTGCCAGGACGCGGACCAGGAACGGCACGCCCTCGTCGGCACCGGGCGAGCCGAGCGCCCGGATCTGGGCGCGCAGCTCGGCGTCTCGGGCGGTGGCGGCCTGGACGCCTGCCGGCCGCCGCACGAGCGGGTAGGGGCCGTCGGTCATCTCGAGCGCCCCCGAGCCGATGAGCGAGTCGATCTCGCGCAGCACATCGTCGGCGGAGAGCGCGGCGAGCGCGCCGTACGTGTCGAGCCGGTCGTGGCCGGCGGTGACGAGCGCCCGGCCCTGCGACCCGCGCAGGATCTGGACGATGCGCGTGCGCCCGACGCGCCCGCCGGTCTCGTCGACGGCGCGCAGCACGAGCGCGGGCGCGTCGACGTCGGCGGCAGGCAGCGGCCGCGGCGTGGAGGCGTCGGGCAGGCGAACGACGGCCGCTCCGCAGACGTCGCAGCACCGGTCGGGCGGCACGCTCGACGGCTCGTCCGAGAAGTAGCGGAGCAGCGCCTCGCGGCGGCAGCCGCCGTCGGTGGCGTACCCGTCGATCGCCTTGAGCCGGTCCCACCGCTGCCGCTCGACCCGCCGGCCCGCGACCACCGCCGCGGCCAGGTGGCGCTTCGAGAGCCTCGCGTCGGCGATCCGCCCGGCGGCCGAGCCGGCCGGCGCCGGGAAGAGCTCGAGCGCTCCCGCGCGCTCGAGCACCGCCAGCGCGACCCGCGGCTCGTCGATCCCGAGGTCGCGCTCGGCGAACGCGGAACACGCCCCCGTCGTCGGCCCGCTCGGCTACGGCCGGTGCACCGCCGTGAGGTCGGTCTGGGGCCAGCTTCGCCCGCTTGATGAAGTAGACGATCAGGCCCTTGTCGCGCTGGGCGTAGAGGAGCGTGCAGCGTGCCGGGAGCCCGTCGCGGCCGGCGCGGCCCGCCTGCTGGTAGTACTCCTCGGGCGATGCGGGAAGCGCCCAGTGGACGACCGAGCGGACGTCGGGCTTGTCGATGCCCATGCCGAACGCGGTCGTCGCCGCAGACCACGTCGAGCTCGCCGCCCAGGAACGCGGTCGAGGGTCGCCGTCCGCCGCTCGCCGTGGAGGCCGGCGTGGTAGGCGGCGGCCCGGAGCCCACCGGCCGAGAGCGCCTCGGCGACCTCCTCGCACGTCCGCCGCCGGCCGCAGTAGACGACCGCCGGCAGCGCATCCGGCGCGTGCAGAAGCGAGCGCAAGCACGCGCGGCTTGTCGCGGTCGCCCGCCACCGGGACGACGGCGAAGATCAGGTTGGGCCGGTCGAACCCGGTGCGCGGCGTGACCGGATCGCTGCAGCCGCAGGGCAGCCACGATGTCCTCGGCGACGCGCGGGCGTGGCCGTGGCCGTGAGCGCGATCGTCGGCGGCGAGCCCAGCCGCTCGCGCACGTCGGCGAGCCGCAGGTAGTCGGGCCGGAAGTCGTGGCCCCACTCCGACAGGCAGTGGGCCTCGTCGACGGCGAGCCGGGCGACGCCGGCCGCGGCGATCGCGTCGAGGAAGCGCGCGCTCGAGAACCGCTCGGGCGCGACGTAGACCAGCCGCGCCGAGCCGCGACCGATGCGCTCGAGCGGCCGCGGCGACCGCGTCCTGCGACATGCTCGACGTCAGCATCTCGACGCCGTCGATGCCGCGGTTGCGGAGGGCGCGCGTGCTGATCCTGCATCGAGCGCGATCAGCGGCGAGACGACGAGGGTCACGCCCGGCGGCGATCAGCGCCGGGCAGCTGGTAGCAGAGCGACTTGCCCGACCCGGTCGGCATGACCGCGAGCACGTCGCGGCCGGCGAGGACGGCCTCGACCGCCTCGCGCTGCCCCGGCCGGAAGCCGGGGTAGCCGAAGAGCCGCCGCAGATCGGCGGTGATGTCTGTCTCGACCGCGCCCACCGGGGCAGTGTCTCAGACCGTCCGGACCGAGCGAGCGGCGGGCGGGCCTACGCCACGGCTTCGGGCTCGACCATCCCGTGCTCGGCGCGGGCCGGTGCCGGACGTCGCTTCGCAGCCACAGGCACGCCGACGACCCCGAGCAGGCCGACGCACCGCGGCGCGCGAGGTAGGTCAGGCGGGCGGCGTCGACGACGGCGGGCACGTGCGCGCCCGCGTGCTCGGCCGCGCTGACCTGCGTCGACGTGAGCGTCGCGGCGAAGACGATGCCGGCGACGGCCGCGCCCATGCCCGAGCCCACCTGGCGCGTGAGCGGGATGCTCGACGTCGACCGGCCCTCGCGGCCCTCGGCGCCGTCGGCCAGCACGGCCGCGAAGAGCGCCGGGCTGGCGATGCCCATGCCCAGGCCCGAGAGCGCGTAGGCGGCGATCGGGAGCGCCGCCCCGCCGGCGGGGATCGCCATCACGAACGTCGCCGCCGACCGTCAGGCTCGTGCCGAGCAGCGATCTGGTTTCTGGGGCGCGCGTCCCATGCGCGCCGCGGCCATCGACCCGGTCGTCCATCCGAGCGTGCAGAGGAGCAGCGCGATGCCGACGACGCGGACGCCGTGGTCGAACCCCACCTGGAGCTGCAGCGGCAGGTAGGTCTCGGCGCCGAGGAACGCCACGCCGGCCCCGAACGCCGCGACGTTCGCGGCGATCGAGTTGGCGGTGTGGGTGAAGACCGGGCTGCTGCCGTCCGCCGCTCGTACGAAGAAGAACGCCGCGGCCGGAAGCAGCGCCAGCGGGCGCCAGCAGCGACCGGCGGCAGCCAGTGCTTGCGTGAGCGCCAGCAGCACGGCCACGACGAGCCCGAGCAGCACCGGCCCGACCATGTTGAAGCGGGCCTCGGTCGCCGGCCGCGCCGACGGGTGAACCACCGCGCAGCGCGCAGCGCCGCCGCCCACGCGACGATCGCGATCATCGGCAGGTTGATCCAGAACACCCACCGCCAGCCGACCGTGGCGGTGAGCACGGCGCCGAGCAGCCGGCCCGATCAGCGCCGAGACGCCCCACATCGCGGCGTTGATCCCGAACGCGCGCGGCCGCAGCTCGTCGGGGAGCGAGACGGCGAAGAGGCCCAGCGGGACGGCGAACATGAACCCGGCGCCGAGGCCCAGGATCGCCCGCGACAGCGGCGACGACCGGCATCGACGGCGCCAGCCCGCCGATCACGTTGGCGACGGCGAAGAGCGAGCACGCGATCGCGAACGACCGCCCCACGCCCTCCCGGTCGATGACGGCGCCCGCGACCGGGAACGTCATCGCGACGGCGACGCGTCGTCGCGCCGACGGTGACCGCGATCAGGTCGACGCCGCCGATGTCCTGCGCCGCCGTCGGCAGCGCCGTGGTCACCATCAGCGCGTCGAGCGAGCCGAGGAACGTCGCCCCGAGCGCAGCCACCATCAGCGCGGTGTAGGGCGCGCGGAAGAGGGCGGCGTAGCTCGGAGTCACAGGGGCGTTACGGGGATGCCACGGCTCGGGCGTGCCATACCTGGTCCCCTAATCGCCCGCCGCGTAGATCTTGTCGGTCGCCGGGTACGTCTTGGTGACGTGGCGCTTGAAGAGCAGGTCGTCGTACGTCAGGCCGGCCGCCGCGCCGACCAGCTGGGCCAGGTGGAAGATCGGGATGCTCGAACTCGATGTCGGCCTCGCGGCTCGCCTTGCCCTGCCAGGCGTCGAGCGACAGGTGGCAGAGCGGGCACGGCGTCACCATCGCGTCGGCGCCGGCCGCCTTGGCCTCGGCGAGCGGCTGGATGAGCTCGCCCAGGGCGACCTCCTCGCGGGCCAGGACGATCGGGAAGCCGCAGCACTTGATCTTGGACGGGTAGTCGACCGGCTCGGCCCCGCAGGCCTCGATGATGCGCTCGAGCGACTGCGGCCGGTCGGGGTCCTCGAACCCGAGCAGCTTCGACGGGCGCAGGATCTGGCAGCCGTAGAACGGCGCGATCTTGACGCCGGTGAGCGGCTTCTGCGCGATCTGCTTCAGCTTCTCGTAGCCCTCGCCCTCGGCGATCTCCCACAGCAGGTGGCGCACCTCGACGCCGCCGTCGTACGAGGCGGCGCCGACGTCGCGCAGGTTCGTGTTCACGCGCTCGCGCAGCTCCGGGTCGGCCTTCAGCTTGAGGTCGGCCTGGCGCAGGTTGAGCGTGCAGACGTTGCAGATCGTGAGCAGGGTCTCCTGCTCGAGCTGCTCGGCCTGGCCGAGGATGCGGGCGTTCAGGTGCAGGTAGTACTCGGGCCGCGCCTCGTGCACGTCGCCGGCGCCGCAGCAGGTGAACCCGGGGATGTCGACCAGCTCGACGCCCAGCTTCTCGGCGATCGCCCGCGTCGACGTGTCGAGCTCCTTCTGCGACAGGCTGGCCAGGCAGCCGGGGTAGTAGGCGTAGCTCGGCTTCACTCCGCGGGCTCCTCACGGTCGAGGGAGACCCCGGCGCGGCGATCGTCGCGCGCGTCGGCCTCCTGGGTCTTCAAGAGCTTGTGCAGCTTTCGCACCTCGTCGAGCTTCTTGGCCCGGTGCGGCTTCAGCGGGTTCGGCACCTTGCCGGCCCGGGCCAGGTCTGCAGCGCGAACTTGACGTCCATCGCCTTCATCGGGTCGGTGTAGGGCACGAGCGCGGTCTCGAGCAGGTAGCCGGTCGTGCGGGTCGAGACGTCGAACACCTGCGCGTGGCGGGCGCCCTTGTCGGACAGCATGCCCTCGGAGTAGATCTCGGCGCCGAGCTTGGCGATCGCGTCGCGCGGGTCGACGCCCTTGGGGCAGCGCTCGTTGCAGAAGTAGCAGCGGGTGCAGTCCCAGACGCCGTGGGGCCCGTTGCAGCGTCCGCAGCCGCTCGTTGCGGTCGCGGTCGCGGACGTCGCCGACGAAGCGCTGCGCCTTGGCGAGCGCCGCCGGGCCCAGGAAGTCGGGATCGGACTCCATCGAGTTGCACTCCGAGACGCAGCAGCCGCACTGGATGCAGAGCGCCTCCTTCATGATCCGGTCGAGCTCCTCCTGCTGGACCCGCCACTCCTTGACGGGCGGGTGGTCGTCCTCCTCGAGCCACGGCTTCACCGGCCGGAACTTGTCCCAGAACGGCTCCATGTCGACGACCAGGTCCTTGACCACCGGCAGGTTGCCCATCGGCGAGATCACCGGCACGTGGCCCGACTCGACGAGCGGCGCCATCGGCGTCTTGCAGGCCAGCACCGCCGCGCCGTCCATGCGCATCCCGCACGACCCGCACACCGCCATGCGGCAGCTCTTGCGGTAGGTGACCGACCCGTCGACCGTGTCCTTGACGACGTCGAGGACGTCGAGCAGCGTGGCCGTCTCGGGGCCGTCGACGGTGAACTCCTGGAGCCGGCCCTGCTCGGTGTCGGGGTTGTAGCGCTGGATCTTGAGGGTGAACTGCATGCTGCTCCGGTCAGTAGGTGCGGACGGCGGGCTGGTACTCGGTGATGGTGACGGGCTTGTAGTCGAGCGACACGCGGCCGTCGTCGTACCCGGTCAGCGTGTGCCGCAGCCAGCTTCTCGTCGTCGCGCTCGGGATAGTCGAGGCGGCTGTGCGCGCCGCGGCTCTCGGTGCGGGCGATCGCGCCGGTGACGAGGCAGTCGGCCATCTCGAGCATCGAGCCGAGCTCGAGCGCCTGGATCAGGTCGGAGTTGAACGTGCGCGACTTGTCCTGGATCACGACGCCCAGGCCGTCGCGGTAGCGCTCGCGCAGGTCGGCGACGTCGGTCTTGCACTGCTCGAGCTTCTCGGCGGTGCGGAAGATGCCGGCGTTCTCGTACATCGTGTCGGCCAGCTCGTCGCGAAGCACGTGCGGGCGGACGCCGTCGAAGTTGTAGAGCAGCTGGCGGATCCGGCGCTCGGCGACCCGCACGGCCGACGGCGAGAAGACCCCGCCCGAGCCGTTCGAGCGCACGTCCTGCGCGGCGGCCGCGCCGGAGCGGCGGCCGAACACGACCGTCTCGAGCAGCGAGTTGCCGCCCAGCCGGTTGGCGCCGTGCACCGAGACGCACGCGCACTCGCCGGCGGCGTAGAGGCCCGGCATGATCGTGCGCCCCCAGACGTCGGTGTCGATGCCGCCCATGTGGTAGTGGCTGACCCCGGCCGCACCGGGATCGGCTCCTCGATCGGGTCGACGCCGGCGTAGTCCATCGCCAGCTCGCGCGAGCCGTGCAGGACGGTCGATGATCTTCTTCGCCCCGAGGTGGGTCAGGTCGAGCAGCACGCAGCCGTCGACGCCGCGGCCCTCGTCGATCTCGGTCTGCTCGGACCGCGAGACGACGTCGCGGGAGGCCAGCTCCCCGGCGTTCGGCGCGTAGTTGAACATGAACCGGTCGCCCTCGGCGTTGCGCAGGTAGCCGCCCTCGCCGCGGCAGCCCTCGGTGATGAGGACGCCGTTCGCCTTGAGCGTCGTCGGGTGAAACTGCATGAACTCCATGTCCTTCAGCGGCACGCCCGCGCGCCAGGCCATCGACATGCCGTCGCCGGTGCAGGCGTAGGCGTTGGTGGTGCCGCGGTAGATGCGGCCCAGGCCGCCGGTGGCGAGCACGACCGCCCCGGCCTCGACGCCCTGCACGCCGCCGTGCAGCGAGATCCCAGGCGGTGAGGCCGACGCAGCGCTCGCCGTCGGTCACCAGGTCGAGCGCGAACCACTCCTCGTAGACGGTGACGCCGCTCTTGACCAGCTGCTCGTAGAGCACGTGCAGCAGCACGTGGCCGGTGATGTCGGCGGCGTAGCAGGTGCGCGGCGCGCCGCCGGCGCCGAACGGGCGCTGGGCGATCCGGCCGTCCTCCGTGCGCGAGAAGATGCAGCCCATGTGCTCGAGCTCGTAGATGTCGCCCGGGCCCTCCTCGCACATGACCGCGATCGCGTCCTGGTCGCCGAGGTAGTCGGAGCCCTTGACCGTGAAGAAGGTGTGCTGCTCGGGGGAGTCCTCGCCCGCGTTTCCGAGCGCGGCGTTGATGCCGCCCTCTGCGGCGCCGGAGTGGCTGCGGGTCGGATGCAGCTTGGAGACGACTCCGACGTCGGCGCCGTAGCGGGACGCCTCGATGGCGGCACGCATCCCCGCAAGCCCCGCACCGACCACCACCACGTCGTGTCGTACCATGCCGAGCCAGCGTACCAGAGCACCTCTCGGGGTCACTTTGTAACAGTCTTGTGAGGGGTTGGAACGTGGCAAAATTGCGGTAAACTGGTCTATGGCCGCACGCGGCCGCGGCATCTTGTGACTCCAGGGAGGATGGCGTGGCGAAGATGGCGTTTGCACTGCCGACCGCGCGGTCGGTGCTGCAGGACCCGACGCAGGCCGAGCTGCACGCGCTGGCCAAGACGATGCCGAACGCTCGCGAGACGAGCTACGGCGCGGTCAACGTCCAGACGCCGCGTGCTCTCACGCTCGAAAGGCTCGACGTACATCGTCGCCGACGACCCCGAGACGTATCCGCACCAGGCGATCGACCGCGACGAGTGGGAGCGCATCTCGGCGCGCCAGGACGCCTACATCGCCGAGCAGGACATGATCCAGGTCGACGGCTTCATCGGCAACGACCCCGACCACCGCGTGCCGACCCGGCTCTTCGTCGAGGCGGCCATCGCGAACATCGCCGGCATGCAGGACGTCCTCTACTTCCACGATCCCGAGACCGAGCTTCGAGCCGGAGCTGGTGGTCATCTACACGCCGAAGCTGGCCGTGCCCGGCTACCCGGACGACCGGCTGATCGCGGTCAACCTCGACCTCCACGTCACCCGCGTCTTCAACTCGGACTACTTCGGCGAGTCGAAGAAGGGCGGGCTGCGGATGTGGAACAAGCTCGTCTACGATCGCGGCGGCCTGGCGCTGCACGCCGGCTGCAAGGTGATCCCGACGCCGCGCGGCGACCGAGATCGGGCTGATCGTCGGCCTCTCGGGCACGGGCAAGACGACCACCACCTTCACCCGCCAGAACGGCTCGCTGCCGGTGCAGGACGACTTCGTCGCGTGGTGGCCGGACGGCACGCGTCTCGGCGACCGAGGCCGGCTGCTTCGCCAAGACGTTCGCGCTCAACCCCAAGGACGAGCCGACCATCCACGGCGCGGTCACCCGCCCGGACGCCTACCTCGAGAACGTGAGCCAGTCGGACGCCGGCGAGGTCGACTTCTTCGACCAGAGCTACACCAAGAACGGCCGCGCGGTGTTCTCGTTCGCCGACATCGAGGCGGCCGACGCCGACGCGACGTCGACCGGGCCGACTTCCTGCTCGTCCTGAACAAGAACGAGAACGTCATCCCGGCGGTGGCCAAGCTCGAAGGCCCGCAGGCGGCGGCGTTCTTCATGCTCGGCGAGACCACCGGCACGTCGGCCGGCGGCGCGGACGAGGAGGGCAAGTTCCTGCGCGTCCCGGGCACGAACCCGTTCTTCCCGATCACGCACGACCTCCAGGGCAACCGGTTCCTCGAGCTGCTGGCGCTGCACCCGATCGACGTCTACCTGATGAACACCGGCCGGGTCGGCGGCGGCGAGGGCGACGAGCGCTCGAAGAAGGTGCTGATCCCGCACTCCTCGGCCATCGTCAAGGGCATCGCCGAGGGCACGATCGAGTGGGAGACCGACCCCGACTTCGGCTACTGGTCGCCCGGCACGTGCCCGGCATCGACGCGGCGGACCTCGACCTGCTCCAGCCGCGGCGGCTCTACGCCGACCAGGGGCGCGAGGACGAGTACGACGGGCGGGTGGCGCGGCTGAAGGCCGAGCGGGCCGAGTACCTGGCCGGGTACCCGAGCCTGTCGGGCGAGATCGTCGAATCGGTCGGGTAGCCTCCGGCGCGGTGGCGGACGTCTCGGTGAAGCTCGAGGTGCAGCGCATTGCCCGCAGCCTCGAGACGACGCTGAACGCGCGACGACGTCGAGGGCTGCCGCGCGCACTTCGCCGCCGAGTTCGCCGAGCGCGACAACGAGCTGGGCCCGCTGCTCGCGCGCACGGCTCGAGGCGAGCTGATCGGCACGGTGGCCAACCGGACGCTCTTCCACCTGCACCTGGACGACGGCGACACCCGCGTCGTCGAGCTCCTGTGGCGCGAGCTCCACGGGGCGTGGCGGATCCACGACGCCCGCGTGTTCTCGCTGCTGCCGGACGAGTAATTCCCGTACAAGGAGGGGTTTTTGGCCCGGCGCGGGTATGTTTAAGACCCGCTGCACCCTCCGAAAGCGACTGCCACCAATGCCTGCTGCGAACACCCCGCGCGCCGTCTGGACCGGCTCCATCTCCTTCGGGCTCGTGAACGCGCCCGTGCGGATGTACACGGCGATCACCGAGAAGGATCTGCGGTTCAACCAGATCCACGAGCCGGACGACGGCCGCATCGGCTACGTCAAGATCTGCAAGGTCGACGGCAAGGAGGTCCCGCCGACGAGATCGTGAAGGCCTACGAGGTCTCGAAGGGCGAGTACGTCACGCTGACCGACGAGGATTTCGACGCGGCGCGGGCCGAGGGCGGCCACTCGATCACGATCCACGACTTCGTGCCGGTCGACCAGATCGACCCGATCTACTTCGAGCGGACCTACTACCTGGGGCCCGAGGAGGGCGCGGGCGAGGCGATCTACGCGCTGCTCGCCGAGGCGATGGAGGACTCCGGCCTGTCGGCGGTCGCGACGTACGTGCAGTAGGACCGCGAGAACCTCGCGTGCCTGCGCGTCCGCGACGGCGTGATCACGCTCGAGCGGATGTTCTTCGACGACGAGGTGCGCTCGATGGACGGGATCGCCCCCTCGAGCGCCAAGGTCGACAAGCGCCAGCTGGAGATGGCCCACGACCTGATCGGCGCCTACACCAGCGACGAGTTCGACATCGCGAAGTACGAGGACACCTACCGCGAGCGGCTGCTCGCGGTGATCGAGCGCAAGCGGCAGGGCAAGACGACCAAGCCCAAGGCCGTGTCGACCGAGGAGAAGCCGCCCGACCTGATGGCCGCGCTCACCGCGTCGCTCGACCAGGCACGCGAGGCCAAGAAGTCGAGCCCCAAGTCCAAGAGCTCCGGCACGAAGTCGACACGGTCGCGCCCCAAGGCCGCGGCCTCGCGCCGAAAGACCGCCTGACGACTGCGGGTATGCTCGCCGCGTGACGGTCGGCGAGAGGATCGAGGGCACGCTCGTGGTGCTCGCGCCGCTCGACGTCTCGGACGCCGGCGCCTGGGCGCGGTGGCTGCGCGACCCCGATACGACCCGCTATCTCTACGGCCGCCGCGGCCCTCCGCCGGCGCCGGCCACCGAGGCCGAGGTGCGGACGTGGGGCCGGCGTGCAGTTTCCGACCCGCGGATGCTGGTGGTGGGGATCGAGGAGCGGGCCGGGGGCACCGTGATCGGAAACGCGCGCCTGCAGCTCCTCCCCCGCCACCGGGCCCGGTTCTCGATCCTGATCGGCGAGGCCGAGCACCGCGGATCCGGCCAGGGCCGGGAGGCGACGGCGCTCCTCTGCCGGTATGCCTTCGAGCGGCTCGGCGTCGAGGAGATCATGCTCGAGGTCGATCCCCGGAACGTGCCGGCCGTGCGCGCCTACCACGCGGTCGGCTTCCAGAACGCTCGCGGCCAGACGATGCGGCTCAGGCGGGCATGGCGATGAGGTCGGGGTCGACCCACGCCGCCCGGGCATGCGGGCTCGAGAGCAGCTCGGCCGAGTAGTGCCGCCGGGCCAGGCCCGGGTTGAGCAGCCACTCCTCGGCATCCAGGAACTCGGTCGACGTGGCCGCCGGTGTGCGCGCCGCGACGTGGGCGACCAGCCGCATCCAGAAGAGCGTCATCGTGCGGTTGTACTGCTCGGGCATCCCGTGAGCCTCGGCCAGGTACCGCAGCCGCCGCTCGATCTCGGGCGCCGCCCCGTCGAGCCCGTACCGGTCGATCAGGATCCAGGCGAGCCGCAGGTGCTCGCGATGGCCGAAGACCCCGCCCTCCGGATGGCCGGAGTCGAGCGCCTCGACGAACGCGGCGTCGCCGCCTGGATCGGCGGGCGTCATGCCGCCTGGGAGCGGCGCTCGATCGGCTCGTACGTCCGCGGCGCAGGCCCGACGTACTCGGAGCTCGGGCGGATGAGGCGGTTGTCGGAGTGCTGCTCGATGACGTGCGCGGCCCAGCCGACGACCCGGCTCATGGCGAAGATGGGCGTGAAGAGGCCGGTCTCGATCCCGAGGTAGTGGTAGGTCGACGCGGAGTAGAAGTCGACGTTGGGGTAGAGCCCCTTCTCGCCGACGACCGTCTTCTCGATCGCCTCGGACATCTCGAACCACTGCGGCTCCGACGACTCCTCGGCGAGCGAGCGCGAGAAGCGCTTCAGGATCACCGCGCGCGGGTCCCAGGTCTTGTAGACCCGGTGGCCGAAGCCCATGATCCGCTCCTTGCGCTCGAGCGCGGGCGTTGATCTCGTCCTCGACCGACGCGCCGTCCGGGATCGCCTCGAGGAGGTGCATGACCTGCTCGTTGGCGCCGCCGTGCAGCGGCCCCTTGAGCGCGCCGATCGCGCCCGTGATCGCCGAGTGCATGTCCGACAGCGTGGACGCGATCACCCGGGCGGTGAACGTCGAGGCGTTCATCTCGTGGTCGGCGTGCAGGATCAGGGCGACGTCGAACGTCTTCGCCGCGGCCGGGGACGGCCGCTCGCCGGTGAGCATCTGAAGGAAGTTGGCCGCGTGCCCGAGCGCGGGATCCGGCGGGATCGGCTCCTCGCCGGCCCGGCGGCGGGCGTACCGCGCGACCATCGTCGGCATCTTGGCGATCAGCCGCGTGGCCTTGCGGCGGTTGGCGTCGGGATCGTTCGAGTCCTTGTCGGGATCGTCGAAGCTGTCCGACGAGACGGCCGTCCGCAGCATCTCCATCGGCGCGGCGTGGCTCGCGAGCATGTCGACGACCTGGGCCGTCTCCTCGGACAGCTCGCGATGCTCCGAGAGGTCGGCCAGGAAGCTGTCGAACTGCTCCTTCGTCGGCAGCTCGCCGTACAGCGTGAGGAAGCACACCTCCTCGTAGGAGGAGTGCTCTGCGAGGTCGCCCACGTCGTAGCCCCCGTAGACCAGCACACCGTTCTGCCCGTCGATCGAGCACAGCCTGCTGCGGGCGACGACGACGCCTTCGAGTCCGCCCTTGTCGGCCATGGTGGCATCCTAGATGATTGATTCCTCATTCCCGTGATGTCCTGGGCGGCGAGAACCAAGCCTCGCGGCGGTTCGCAGCCGCAGCCCCGCCCCGGTCGCCGGACGCACCACAGGTGGGCGGCCAGGCGCGCCGGAATGGGGTATCGATCATCTGGCCTGTGGTGTCTTGTACGCTCCGCCCCTGTGTCGCACCCTGTGACCCTGATACCCGGAGACGGCACCGGGCCTGAGATCGCCGAGGCGACCCGGCGCGTGCTCGAGGCCACCGGCGTGGCGTTCCAGTGGGACGTGCAGGACGCCGGTGCCGACGTCATGGACCAGCACGGGGGGAACCCGCTGCCCGACGCCGTGATCGACTCGATCCGCCGAAACGGCACCGCGATCAAGGGCCCGATCACGACGCCGGTGGGCTCGGGATTCCGCTCGGTGAACGTCGGCCTTCGCAAGGCGCTCGACATGTACGCGCAGGTGCGGCCGTGCAAGATGTACCCGGGCGTGCGCACCCGCTACGCCGACACGCCGGTCGACCTCGTGATCGTGCGCGAGAACACCGAGGACCTCTACGCCGGGATCGAGTTCGAGCGCGGGTCGGACGGGGCGCTCCAGATCGCCGCCGCGATCGAGCGGGCCGCCGGCGTCCGGCTGCGCGACGACACGGGAATCTCGATCAAGCCCATCTCGGAGGCCGGCACGCGCCGCGTCGTCGAGTTCGCCTTCGACTACGCCCGCCGCACCGGCCGCCGGAAGGTCACGTCGGTGCACAAGGCCAACATCATGAAGCACACCGACGGCCTGTGGCTCGAGGTCTCGCGCCAGGTCGCCGCCGAGAACACCGACGTCGAGTTCGAGGACCGGATCGTCGACAACATGTGCATGCAGCTCGTGCAGAAGCCCGAGCTGTACGACGTCCTCGTGCTCCCGAACCTGTACGGCGACATCGTCTCCGACCTGGGCGCCGGCCTCGTGGGCGGCCTCGGCGTCGCGCCGGGAGGGAACTTCGGGATCGACGCCGCGGTGTTCGAGCCGACGCACGGCTCCGCACCGAAGTACGCCGGCCAGAACCGAGTGAACCCGATCGCGATGATGCTCTCGGGCGTCATGATGCTGCGGCACCTCGAGGAGGCGCGATGCCGCCGATCGGCTCGAGGCCGCCATCGCGGCGGTCATCGCCGAGGGCCGTTCGGTCACCTACGACATGAAGCCGTCGCCCGACGACCCGACGGCCGTCGGCACGTCGGACGTCGCCGACGCGATCATCGACAAGCTGGGGGACGCTGCATGAGCCGCACGAAGATCACCGTCGTCGGTGCCGGGAACGTGGGCGCGACCACGGCCCAGCGCCTCGCCGAGCGCGACTACGCCGACGTCGTGCTCGTGGACATCGTCGAGGGGCTGCCGCAGGGCAAGGCGCTCGACCTGAACCAGTCCGGCCCCGTGATCGGCTACGAGCCGACGGTGGTCGGCACGAACGGCTACGAGGAGACGGCCGGGTCGAGCATCTGCATCGTCACCTCGGGCCGGGCGCGGACGCCGGGCATGAGCCGCGACGACCTGCTGCGGACGAACCAGGCCATCGTCGCCGACGTGACGAAGAACCTGGTCGAGCACTCGCCCGAGGCGATCCTGATCGTCGTCACGAATCCGCTCGACGCGATGTGCCAGGTCGCCGCGGCCGAGTCGGGCTTCCCGCGCGAGCGCGTGTTCGGCATGGCCGGCGTGCTCGACACGGCGCGCTTCCGCACGTTCCTGGCCTGGGAGCTCGGCGTGTCGGTGCGCGACGTGACCGGCTTCGTGCTGGGAGGCCACGGCGACCAGATGGTGCCGGTCACCTCCTACACGAACGTGGCCGGCATCCCGATCGCCGAGCTCATCCCCGCGCCGCGGCTGGCTGAGATCGTCCAGCGGACGCGGGACGGCGGCGCCGAGGTCGTGAAGCTCCTGAAGTCGGGCTCGGCGTACTACGCGCCGTCGGCGTCGATCTGCGAGATGGTCGACTCGATCGTCAACGACCAGAAGCGGGTGCTGCCGTGCGCGGCCCTGCTCACGGGCGAGTACGGCCTCGACGGCCTCTTCATGGGCGTCCCCTGCCGGCTGGGCTCGGCCGGCCTCGAGGAAGTGATCCAGATCGACCTCTCGGCGGAGGAGCGGGCCGAGCTCGAGCGCTCGGCCTCCGCCGTCCGCGAGCTGATCGCCGTCATGGGGCTGTGACTGGGGTCAGACCCCGCCTTAACCGGCGTGACAGTTGAGTGACGCGCGCGTGACCGGCACGGGCGGGCGGTTGCGCCAGCTCGCCCGGCACTCGTTCGTCTACGGCCTCGGCGGGCTCGTCTCGAAGCTCGTCGGCATCTTCCTGCTGCCGATCTACACGCACCGGGTGAACCAGGCCCAGTTCGGCGAGGTCGAGCAGGTGATGGCGTTCGTCGCGGTCGCCGCCGTCGTGCTGCGGATGGGCCTCGTGACGGCGATGTTCCGGTTCTGCTGGGACCATCGCGAGCCGGACGCCCGGGCGCGCACGATCCGCACCGCGTTCACGGCCGTCCTCGCGATGTCGACGGTCGGCCTCGTGCTGTGCCTGCTTCTGATCAACCCGCTCGCCGACGTGCTCAGCTCGAGCCGCGAGCTCGTCGTCATCGGCGCCTTCGGCCTGTGGGTCTCGATGAACTTCGACATCCTCGCCGGGATCTACCGGATCGAGCAGCGGCCGACGGCGTTCGTCGTCTACTCGCTGATCAACGTCGCCCTCACCGTCGTGCTCTCGATCATCCTCGTGATCCCGCTCGACCAGGGCGCCGCGGGCATCATGGTCGGCAACTTCTCGGGCACGTACATCACGTACGTCCTGCTCCTCTACGCCCGCCGCGAGACGGTCGCGCTCGCACTCGACCGGTCGCTCCTGCGGCGCATGCTCGACTTCTCGCTGCCGCTCATGCCGGCCGGGCTCGCGCTGTGGGCGCTCAACCTCGCCGACCGCTTCCAGGTGATCAACCTCGCGTCCCCCACCGAGCTCGGGTCCTACTCCGCCGCGTCCAAGATCTCGCTCGGGATCATGCTGCCCATCGCGGCGTTCCAGACGGCGTGGGTGCCGTTCGCCAACTCGTTCACCGACGAGGACGAGGCCAAGCGCACCTACCGGGCGGTCTTCTCGTACTGGTCGGCGCTGATCGCCTGGGCCGTCGTCGCGATGAGCCTCTTTGCCCCGCCCTACATCCACCTGCTCATGCCGCACGAGTGGTGGGGGGCGGCGCCTGTCGTCCCGCTCCTCACCGCCGGCTCGGCCCTCTACGGCGCCTACATGATCCTCTCGATCGGCGTCAACCGCTCGAAGCGGACGAAGCTCACGCCGGTCGTGAACGCCACGGCCGCCGGCATCAACGTCGGCCTCAACTTCCTGCTGATCCCGGCCTGGGGGATCGTCGGAGCGGGCGTCTCGACCGTCGTCGGCTACGCGGCGCTCGCCGGGCTGGGCTTTGCCAACGCCCAGGCCGGCTACCCGGTGTCGCACGACTGGGGGCGTGTGTTCCGAACGGCGGGAGTGGCGACGGTCTTCCTGCTGCTCTCGGCCGAGGTGGTGCCCGCGACCGGATGGGTCGGGATCCCGGCCCGGATCGCGCTCCTGGCGGCGTTCCCGCTCGCGCTCGTGCTGACGGGCGTCCTCAGCCCCGGCGAGCGCCGCCGGATCGGCCAGCTCCTCGCGGACATGCGCCGTCCCCGCCGGGGGAAGCGGGTCGACGAGGCCGTTGAGCTCGAGGTCGAGCAGGAGGAGGAGGCGCCGGTGTAACCACGGCGCTCAGCGAAGAGCCTGCTCGAACCGCGGGTCGTCGCGTACTGCGGCGAAATCGTCGTCTCTGCGCGCGTCCTCGCGGAACCGCGGGAGCAGCTCGACGGACCGCCTGAGGTGGGCGAACGTGTCGTCGCCGGTCTCGCCCGCGAGCGTCGCAAAGCACGCGTAGTTGTAGTGCAAGCCCGCGTGGTCCGGCATGAGCTCGAGGGCACGGCTGACCGCTTCGAGCGCGTCGGCATACCGCTGTTCGCCGTAGGCCGTCATGGACTCGCTGTGGAACGGCCACGCCTCACCCCAGTCGACCCCCTGGTACGCCTCGCCGGGTGTGGCGCCGATGGCGAGGACGGTTCCGTCACCGGTCGCCTTCCGGCGCGACTCCGGCCCGACGAACACGAGCGTTCCCGGCGGCGCGTCGACCGCCTCGCCGTCGACCTCGAAGGTCGCCTTCCCGTCGAGCACGATGTACAGCTCCTCCTGGCCCGACCCGGCCTCGTCGTGCTCATTGATCAGCGTGCCGTCCTCACTGGGCGTGAAGGCGTTGACTCCGAATGCGTGGATCCCGAGGTGCTCGCGCACGGGACGATCTCTGCCGCGCCGCTCGATGTCGTCGACGTGCGCGACGTGCCAGTTCGGCTTGTCGTTCATCCGATCACCTCCGTAGAGCGCGTCGGCGCGGGTCGTCGAGTCGCCGCGCCGCGGGCAGTACGCACAGTAACTCCCGGGCTCCTATCCCCGCTCGGGCGCCCAGGAGAACACTTCGATCCTGATGCCGTCTGGATCGAAGGCGAAGAACGCGTAGTAGCCCGGCTCGTCGCGGTCCTCGTCGGGCGGGAAGTGGATCTTCGCGCCAGATGACACGGCGCGGGCGTGCGCGTCGTCGACCTCGCCGCGCGTGTCGGCCTCGAACGCGATGTGCTCGACGCCGACGCCGTAGTACTGGTGAGCGCCGCCGTCGGCCTGCCGCAGCCCGAGTCCCCCGGGGTCGTAGCCGACCGCGTTCGGCTCTCCCGTTCCGAGGTAGACCACCTCCTCGGTCCCCCGGTAGGTTGGATACCGCCTCGTCACCTTCCAGCCAAGGGGGCCGAGGAGGCCGAGGTAGAACGCGAGCGACCGCTCGACGTCGCTGACGGCAAGATCGATGTGATGGAGCCCCTTTGCTGGTATGACCGCTCCCGGGTTCGAGGATTCGCACGAGCGTATACGGTTGCTCGATGACCGATCCACGCAAAGCGCCGTACGGTGCCGTGCGCCCTCTGCGGACGTCGTCGTCGTAACCGACATCGATCCGAGCTATCCGGACGCGACGGACGGGGACTTCCATCTCGTGCGCCGTCACTTCGACATCCGGTCGTTCGGCGTGAACGGCATAACGGGGAACGCCGGCGATGAGATGGTCGAGCCGCACCACGAGCGCGACGACGACGTCCATCGCACGGACGGCCACGAGGAGCTGTTCGCGGTGATGAGCGGGCACGCGGTCTTCACCGTGGACGGAGAGGCGATCGACGCACCCGCCGGCACACTGGTATTCGTGCGCGACCCGGCGCTCATCAGGAGCGCCCGGGCCGCCGTCGACGGCACGGCGATCCTCGCGGTCGGGGGCCGGCCGGGAGCGCCGTGGCAGATGTCCCGATGGGAGAGCGATCTGCCCTGACCGGGGCGACTCGCCTGATCGGCACCAGCACCGTGCTAGTCTGGCCGCCGGTGACCACGTCCGCCAACACCGGCCCTCGCGGGCAGCGCCGCGGGGTCGGCTTCGGGATCCTGCTGTACATCGTCACCCTCGGCCTGTACGGCTGGTACTGGGCCTTCAAGACCCAGGAGGAGATGAAGCAGCACACCGGAGACGGTCTCGGGGGAGTCCTCGGACTTGTCATCTGGATATTGATCTCGCCCGTGAGTGCGTTCGTGATCCCGTCCGAGGTCGGGAAGATGTACAGGAATGCCGGTCTGGAGCCTCCGATGACCGGTTGGACAGGTCTTTGGCTGTTTCCCGGTGCGATCCTGATCATTCCGGCGATCGTCTGGTTCGTGAAGGTTCAGGGTGCCCTGAACCGATATTGGGACGACGCAGCGCCGGTGGCGGAACCGGCGACTGCCTGAGCTCGCTCACAGCACCATCCCAAGCCACTCCGCGGCTGCGGTGGCGAACGCCGCCGGTTGGTCGCGGTGCGGGTGGTGGCCGATGCCGTGGAGCTCTCTGAACGTCCAGGTCGGGTGAGCAGCCACCGCAGCGCGTGCAAACGCGATCGGCACGATGTGGTCCTCGTCGCCGTGGATGACGAGTACGGGGCAGCGAACGGCGCCGGCGAGGCGGTGGAAGGCTGCAGGCCGCAGGCCCAGGCGCGCGAGCGATGCCATCTGGCCGATTCCGCGCCGCGAAGGGCGTGGTCGGCGCCCACGCCCTGCAAGATCACGGAGATACAGCAGGCGATGTCTACCGTAGTCCACCACCGCGGCAGGCAGCGAGCGCCCCGCGCGCGCCGGGGGGAAGAACGCACTCGCAAGGACGACCGCATCGACGCGGCCGGGCTGCGCGGCCGCGATCCGAAGCGCCCGCACGCCACCTTCGGAATGTCCGATGAGAACCAGCGAGCCGCGCGCCGGGATGGTCGCGGCCACGGGCGCGAGTCGACCGAGGAGCGGCGTCACCGCGTCCCACTCGCCCGGCGAACCGCCGACGCCGGCCACGCAGACGATCGTGCGATCCGCGCGGGGCTCCCTCACCGCCCGTAGACGGAGACGGCCAGGATGCTCCGCGAGTCGAACGGCTCGCGCCGCCACCCTCCCCAGCGCTCCTTGAGCCGCAGCCCTGCGATCCGGGCCATCAGGTCGAGCTCGCTCGGGTAGCAGTAGCGGGTGACGATCGGGAAGAGACCGACGCCGCCGTCGGCCCGCAGTCGCACGTGCGTCTCCTCGAGGCGCTGTGAGACCGGGTCGTACTTCGCGACGTCGAGCCACACCTCGTCGACCCCGACCTCCTCGGCGTCGACGTACTGGTTCTCGCGGAGGCCGTTGACGTGCGCCGGGACGCGGGCCTCGATCACGAACGACCCGCCGTCGGCGAGGTGGGCGGCGACGTTCTCGAAGCAGCGCACCTGCTCCTCCTGGTGGAGCAGGTTGAAGAAGCGTGTTGTAGACGACGTAGACCAGCCGGTAGCTGCCCGACACGGGCACCTCGGAGAAGTCGCCGATCGTGACCGGGATGTCGCTCGCCGCCCGGCTTCTTGCGAAGCTGGGCCACCATGTCGGGCGAGAGGTCGATCCCCTCGACGGCGACGCCGCGGGCCGCCAGCGGCAGCCCGATCCGGCCGGTGCCGATCGCCAGCTCGAGCGCCGGGCCGTCGCCGGCCAGCTCGGCGAGGAACGCCACGGCCTCGTCCTCGTCGCCCCGCGGCCTGCTGGTCGTAGTTCTCGGCAGCCTCGCCCAGGAAGCTCTTGACCGGCTCGTAGTCCTCCATCGTCACCTCTCCTTAGCTGCTAGGGCCGCGCCCGGGCCTTTGCCTCCTTGTTGATGGCCCGCCAGCGCTTGCGCGCCTCGGACCGGGCGCGGGCGTCGTGGCGGAGTCTCGAGATAGTGAAGCTCGCGCTGGAGCTTCTGGTAGCTCTGGAAGCGCTCGGCGTCGAGGCTCCCGTCCGCGATCGCCGTCTGCACCGCGCAGCCCGGCTCGGTGTCGTGGGCGCAGTCCGAGAACCGGCACTCGGCGATCACCGCGTCGACGTCCTCGAACGCCCGCTCGAGCCCCTCAGCCGAGTCCCAGAGCTGGAGCTCGCGCATGCCGGGCGTGTCGATGACGCAGCCGGTACCCGGGAGGACGATCAGCTCGCGGTGGGTGGTGGTGTGACGGCCGCGGCCGTCGTCGCGGATCTCGCGGGTCGCGAGCCGCTCCTCGCCGCAGAGCCCGTTGATCAGCGTCGACTTGCCGACGCCGGACGAGCCCACCGCCGCGCCGGTGCGCCCGCCGTCGAGGTGAGCGCGGACGTCGTCGAAGCCGACGCCGGTCAGCGCCGAGGTGACGTGCACGGGTACGCCGAACGTGACCGTGTCGACCAGCGCAACGGCCGGCTCGACGTCGGGGCACAGGTCGGCCTTGGTGAGGACGACGACCGGGTCGGCGCCGCTCTCCCAGGCCAGCGTCATGTAGCGCTCGATCCGGCGGACGTTCAGGTCCTGGTTGAGCGACGTGACGAGGAAGAGCGACGTCGACGTTGGCGGCGACCACCTGCTCGGCGGTCTCGAATCCGGCCTGCTTTCGGCGGAAGGCCGACCGGCGCGGGCAGGATGGCCTGGACGGCGGCCCGCTCGGCGCCGGCCGGAAGGTCGTACGCGACCCAGTCGCCGACGGCGGGCAGCTCGGCGGTCGAGTCCGCGGCATGCCGGAGCCGGCCGCTGACGTTGGCCCACACCTCGCCCTCCTCGCCGAGGAGGACGTATGCGCCCCGGTGCTGGATCGCGACGCGGCCGGGGCGAAGGCCGGCATCGGCGTGCGGCTGAAAGGATTCGGCAAGGGCCTCACCCCAGCCGAGAGATGCGATGTTCACGCGGGATCTCCTGAGTCGGAAGGGACAGCGCTACGGGCGCCGGCGGGCCGACTCAGCGGAGAAATGGTGCTCGAAGCGGAGTCGTTAAGTGCGGCGCCGGGAGGCTGCTCGATCAGTCGTCATCATCTGTCCGCCTCCTTCGGTCGACTCCAAGTCACTCACACCCTAGCAGCAACTGCCGCTTAGAGATAGCCCAGCTCCCGCAGGCGATCGGCGATCTCCTCGTCCTCGTCGCCCGCAATGGCGACGGTTTCGGCCTCCTCGGCGACGAGGCTCCGCAGCGTCGCACGCAGCCGGTCGGCGACCTCGGGCATCCGCCGGACGAGGTTCTGGCGCTCTCCCGGGTCGGCCTCGAGGTCGTAGAGGGCATCGACCCAGCGCGGGTCGTCGAACGAGGTGATGAGCTTGTGGCGGCCGTCGCGGATCGCGCGCTGGCGGACGGGCGGCATCTTCGGCTCGCCGGCGATCTCCATGGCCACGGGGCGCGCGGCCGGCTCCCCCCGGATCGGATCGCGGCGGCCAGGCTCTGCCCCTGCCAGCCGGAGCCCGGATCGACGCCCGCCAGCTCGAGCAGCGTCGGGGCGAGATCGACGTGGCTCACCGGCGTCCGCCGCGGGCCCGCGACGGCGCCCGCCCCCCGGACGACGAGCGGCACGCGAACCAGCGGCTCGAACAGCGTCTGGCCGTGCCCCCACAGGTGCCGAGGCGCCATCTGGAGCAGCCGCTTGGAGTCCGACCGGGCCCCTCGCGTCAGCGCCCACTGGGCCCAGGGGATGACCGGCAGGCGACGGACCGCCCGCCGGTGGAGCTCCTGGGTGCGAAGCGTATGCGGCTCGAGCCGGGTGTTCTCGCCGTGGTCGCCGGTGAAGACGACAACCGTCGAGTCGCCCACCAGCGAGAGCAGCGTCCCGAGCCACGGGTCAAGGCCCGCGATCGCGCGCTCGTAGGCGTCGCGTCCGTACCGGCGGTGGTCGAAGCTCGCGGGATAGCGCCGCGGCATGTGGACGTCCCAGATGTGAAGGACGGCCAGATAGGGCCGCTCGGCCATCTCGAGCTGCGCCACGCGGGCCAGCGCCCGCGTCCCGAACTCGGAGTGCACCGAGCGGTCGCCCGCCTCGCGGTACTCGACGTCCTCGAAGCCGCGGAAGGTGCCGACCGTCTGAAGCAGCGGCCCGGTGACGGAGCACCACGTGGCGTAGCCGGCGGCGGACAGCCGCTCGGCGACCGTCGGCATCGACTCGGCGAGGCGGGTGCCACGCAGGCCGCGGACGCCGTGCGACGTCGGGTACCGGCCAGTGAACATCGACGTGAACGCCGGCGTCGTCGTCGGGCAGGTCGAGTAGCAGGCCGTGAACGCCGTGCCCTCCTCGACCAGCCGCGACGCCACCGGCCACTCGTCACGCGCTCCGCCAGCTTGTCGGCCCGGAGGCAGTCGACGATGACCCAGAGGACGTTCACGGGGCGGCCACCGATTGCGAGCCGCGACCAGCCGAGGTCGCGGCCGACCAGCTCGTAGACCTGCCGGTTGGGCTCCTCGAACCGCGCCTCGAGGAGCGATCGGGCCTGCGTCGCTCATCGGCGGGTACGGGCGCTGATTTCGCACCGGGAGCGGCGGGACGTCCTCAGCGTCGAGGCCGAGGAACTCGAGAACGGCCCCGGTTGTCTCCGCCCGGATCCGCGAAGAGCTCCTCGCTCGAGATCACGAGCAGCCGCTCGGGCGCGACGTGCCCGTGCCACCGGCGCAGCTGCTCGGCGTATGCGCCGCGGGCGGCGTAGGACTGGTGGCGGTGGGCGTGGCTTCGGTAGGCGCCGTCGGCCAGCAGCCGCTCCTCCTCGCCGGCCAGGCGCTCGGGCTCGGCCCGCAACGCCTCCTCGAAATCGAGCGTGCTCGTGGCCGTCGCGGACCGACAGCTGGTAGTGCGAGTAGGCGCGGGCGACGGGGTCGCGCAGGAGCGCGATCAGGCGCACCTCGGGAAGGGCCTCGGCGACGCGGGCCGGCACCGCCGGGTGGAACAGGTAGTACGGGCTCGCCTCGCCGGTGATCCGGCCGCGGGACGACGCGACCGGCGGGAAGTGGCTGCGGTACCAGCGCGGCCCGCGGAAGCTCTGGAGGTCGAAGTAGTGGATCTCCTTGTGGCTCGGCGCCGCCACCCCGGGATGCGCACAGAGCTGCGCGAAGAGCGACGTCGAGCCCGCGCGCTGGGCGCCGATCACGAGGAAGTCGGGCAGGCGGCGGGCGCCCGCTGTGGCAAGGCGGGCCCGGCGGCGCAGGCGCACGGACATGTGTCCCACGCGCGGGATCGTACCGGCGGGTCGGGCGCGGAGCCGCGGCTGATCGACTACGTTCCCGCGCGATGGATCTGGGACTGGGAGGGAAGGCTGCGATCGTCGGGGGGGCCTCGGCGGGGATGGGCTTCGCGATCTCCCAGGCGCTCGCCGCCGAGGGCTGCGCCGTCACGATGTGCGCCCGCGACGAGGCGCGCCTCCAGGAATCCGCAGGCCGCATCCAGGGAGCGATGGCGATCGCCGGCGACGTGCGCGACCCCGCGGTGCTCGAGCGCCTCGTGAACGAGACGGTCGCTGCCCGCGGCCGGCTCGACATCGTCGTGAACAACGCCGGCGGCCCGCCTCCCGGCACGTTCGAGTCGACGCCCGACGAGGCCTGGGCCGACGCGTTCGAGCTGTCGCTGCGCTCGGTCGTCCGGCTCACGCGGCTGGCTCTGCCGCACCTGCGCGCGAGCGGGAGCGGGCGCGTGGTCAACATCACGTCGTGGTCGGTGCGCGAGCCGATCCCGAACCTCATCCTCTCGAACGCGATCCGGCCCGGCGTCCTCGGGTGGGCCAAGTCGGTCGCCCACGAGCTGGGCCGCGACGGCATCACCGTGAACACGATCGCGCCCGGCAAGGTCGCAACCGGCCGAATGCACGAGCTCTGGAAGTCCCGGCCCGACCCGGCCGCCGCGGAGGCCGAGGACATCGCCTCGATCCCCGTCGGAAGGATGGGCCAGCCCGAGGAGATCGCGGCCGCCGTGGCGTTCCTGTGCTCGGAGCAGGCGGGGTACATCTCGGGGGTCGTGCTGCCGGTCGACGGCGGCGCGCTCCGCGGTGTCTGGTAGTCACACTTCCGGCTCATGGCTCGCGCCTAGCATGTGAGCGTGGAGACCTGCTACCGCCACTCTGACCGTGAGACCGGCGTCCGCTGCCAGCGCTGCGGGCGGCCGATCTGCCCCGAGTGCATGGTCTCGACGCCCGTCGGCGTGCGCTGCCCCGAGTGCGGAGGGAGAGCGAGCATCCGCCGGCCCGGCTTCCTGATGGCGCGCGAGCCGTACGTCACCTACGCGCTGATCGCTCTCAACGTCGTGATGCTGCCGCTCACGAACAACATCGGCGGCGGCGGCTTCGGGATGGGGGGCGGCCAGCTGAAGCCGCTCGGGGACGAACTGGCCCTCTTCGGCCCGGCGGTGGCGAACGGGGACGACTACCGCCTGATCACCGCCGCGTTCGTCCATTACGGCCTCCTCCACCTCGCCTTCAACATGTACGCCCTCTACCTGATTGGCGGCGTCTTCGAGCGATACGCCGGGCCGGTCCGGTTTGCCGCCGTGTACTTCGTCTCCGCGCTCGCCGGGAGCTTCGGCGCCCTCCTCGTGACGCCGCACGCGCCGACGGTCGGCGCGTCGGGCGCGATCTTCGGCCTCATGGGCGCGCTCTTCGTGTTCGAGCGCCAGCGCGGCATGTCGCTCCTGGGCGGCTCGATCGGCGGCCTCATCGTCGTTAACCTCCTGATCACGTTCGCGATCCCCGGCATCTCGGTCGGCGGCCACGTGGGCGGCCTGATCGGCGGCGGCCTCGCCGGATTCGCGCTCTCGGGGTACGGCCGCGGCCACCTGGCCTACGGGCGGGTCGGCGTCCTCTCGGCGCTCGGCGTCGCGGCGATTGCGATCGGGTCGCTGGCCGGGGCGCTGGCGGTGGCCGGATGAGGTTCCTGCGCCGGCCCGTCACCGCCGTGCTCGCGGTCGTGCTCGTCTTCGCTCCTGGGCGGGCTGGCGTGGGCGATGACCACGCCCTCGGGCTACTACGTGTTCTGGCCCGACGAGGCGCATCCGGCCGTCGAGTACGTGCACGTGCCCGGCGGGAGCCCTCCGGCCGGCCGGAGCGGCTTCTACTTCGTGGACGTCCACGAGATCGAGGCGAACAAGCTCGAGGAGTTCTGGGGGCGGCACCTCCAGGACGGCGCCGACCTCATCCCGGTCCGCGACCTCCGCTCTCCCGGCGTGAGCGAGACCCAGCGCGTGCACCAGGACTTCCAGGCGATGGCCGACTCCCAGAGGACGGCCGAGGTGGTCGCCGAGCGGGCGCTCGGTAAGCCCGTCAAGATCGACCGCCTCGGCGCCCTCGTCTACAGCGTCTCGAAGGGCTTCCCGGCGGCGCAGGCCGGCGTCCGCCCCGGCGACGTCATCACCGCCGTCGACGGGCATCCGGTGCGGACGGAGGGCGACGTCATGACGCCTCACGAAGGGCCTCTCGCCGGGCGACGCCGCCGACTACACGTTCCGCGACGCCGGCACGAAGCACCTGCGCACCGTCTCGAGCACCGACGGGAAGCACCGCGCCATCATCGGAGTCGACGATCGGCGACGCCGTCCGGGTCGGCAGCATCCCCGTCCACGTCCGCTACACGATCCACGGCATCGGCGGGCCGTCGGCCGGCCTGGCGTTCGCGCTCGAGATCTACGACAGCATGAGCGGCCGGGCGCTGCTCGACGGCCACCGGATCGCGGCCACCGGAGAGCTCGACCTGTTCGGCGACGTCGGCACCATCGGCGGCGCCAAGCAGAAGGCGCTCGGAGCCATCGAGGCCGGCGCCGACACGTTCATTGTCCCGGTAGACAACGTGGCAGCAGCGCGGAAGGCCGCCGACGGCCGGCTGCGGGTGATCGGGGTCAAGACGTTCTCGCAGGCGCTCGCCGTCGTGCGCCACCTGCCTCCCGCCTGACGCCCGCGGCTCATGCGAAGGTTTCCTCGATTTAGCGGCATTTCAGTCTGGACAACGGTGGAATCTCCGCCGCCGGCTACATAGACTGCGCCGCTCCGGAACCGTCACCGGAATCGCCATCCAGGGGGAGATGACTGTGGCATCCAAGGCGCGCTGCGTTACGTGCGATGACTGCTATTTTCGCAAGACGAACCTGTGCGCCCTGCGCCTTTCGGAACCCTGTCCCACCTTCCGCCCGATGCTCAAGGGCCAGATGGTGCCCCCGCCGCAGCCCCGCCTGATCGTCCGCCCCGAGCTAGCCGCCGCCGTCTGACGGCGAGCAGCGCGACGCCGGCCAGGAGGATCCCGGCCGGGATCACGACCCAGATCGGCGCGCCGTCCGACGACCCGCGGCCCGGCGGGTGCGGCGCGGCCGAGGTCTGCGCCACCGGCGCAGGCGACCGGGTGACGTCGAACGTCGCCCGGTCCACGGCGGCCAGCACCTGGCCCCCCGCGACGACGTCGAGCCGCCCTCCGTCGATCGCCAGACGCAGCGAATCCTGCGAGGCGAGCGGCGGCAGGTCGATGCAGCGCGCGGTGCCTTCGCTCGTGTCGAGGGCGTGGACGAAGTAGCGGCCGCTGGGCTTCTCGTAGAGCGTGTAGGCCCACACACCGTCGACGCTCGCCGCCCGTGACATCGGGAGGCCGGCCATTCGCTCGTCCGGCTCGGTCGTGTCGACGACAGCGCCGGGGACGAGCCGGTCATGACGCAGGTCGTACGCACGCACGGCGTAACCCAGCCCGTTCCGGGACGAGGTCAGCTGGATCAGATACATCGCGCCGCCGTCCGGCGAGATCGCGTCGAAGAAGAACGCACCGTGCAGGGTCACGATCCGCTGGAGGCGCATCTTCACCGGGTTCACGAGGGCGAACTGGCTGCGTCCCCGGGAGAACGGCGGCCCGTCCTGACCCAGGACGAGCGTCCGGCCGCCGGCGCTGATCCCGGCGGTGGTGCCGTCAAACGCGACCTGGGGGACCCCCCAGCCGCCGCGGAGGGCGACGTAGCCGTTCACCTCGCCCGTCGCCCGGTCGATCTGGGCGACGGCCGTGCCGTCGTGAGTGGGAAGCGCGACGTAGCGCAGCGCCCCCCACGTCACGCCCGGCCCTCCCTCCGCCACGCCAGCGACCGGCGAGCCGTCGCCATACGCTGTCCCGCCGCCGGCGAGCACCGCCGCCGTCGCCGCCATCACTGCCGTCCTGGCTCTCATCGTCGACCTCCTTCGCGTGCCCCATGTACGCCGCCTGGGCGGCCGCGCGTCCCGTCAGCGCCGGGCCGGGAGCGGCGGTCGAACGAGCGGTCTCCTTCATCTATCCGGAGAAGCCGCCGCATCATCACGAGGTGCGTCGGTGCGAGATCGTCCGCATGGGATGATGGTCCGCCCCCTCGCCGAGCCTAGGTTGGCTGACCGAGATGCCGCGTTCGTCTGAAAACGGCCCCGATCGACGCCAACGGGTCGTCATCCTCGGCGGAGGGTTCGCAGGGGTCGGCGCCGCCCACAAGCTGAAGCATGCCGACGCCGACGTCGTGCTGGTCGACAAGCACGACTACCACACCTTTCAGCCGCTTCTGTACCAGTTCGCCACCGGCCTGCTCGAGACCACCGCGGTCGGCCACTCGCTGCGTGACCTCGTGCACGACCAGGAGAACACCACCGTTCATCAGGCGACCGTCGAGGCGGTGGATCTGGACGCGCGGGAGGTGCAGTTCACCGACCTCGAACCGCTGACGTACGACTACCTGGTCTTCGGGCTCGGGGCCGAGGTGAACTTCTTCGGGACCGAAGGAGCGGCGGAGCACGGGTTCCCGATGTACACCCTTCCCGACGCCTTGCGGCTCAAGAACCACGTCCTCCAGCGCTGGGAGGAAGCCGATCGGCACCCGGAGCTCGTAGACGACGGCGCGCTCAACATCGTCGTGGTGGGCGGCGGGGCGACCGGGGTCGAAAGCGCGGGCGCGCTCGCGGAGCTCTACCGAGGCGAGTTCGCAAAGGACTATCCGCACGTGCCGCAGGACAAGGCGCGGGTCATCCTCGTCGAGGCCGGCCCGACGCTGTTCTCGATGTTCAAGGCAGACATCCGCGCCTACACGGAGAAGGCGCTCGCGAAGCGGACCGTCGAGGTGATGGTCGGGAATGCCGTGAAGTCGGTCTCTCCGACGCGGGTGACGCTCAAGTCGGGAGCCGTGCTCCCGGCGCACACGCTCGTCTGGGGCGCCGGGCTGCAGGGAAACGCGCTCGTCCAGTCGCTCGGGCTCGAGCTCGCGCGCGGAAACCGGATCCCGGTCGGCCCGGAGCTCACCACACAGGATCACCCGGAGATGTACGCCGTGGGCGACGTCGCTGCGATCACCGACGCGAAGACGAACCACGTCCTCCCGCAGCTCGGCTCGGTCGCGCTCCAGTCGGGCGAGCATGCGGGCAAGGAGCTCGCCCGGCGCATCGCCGGCAAGGAGCCGAAGCCGTTCAAGTACCGCGACAAGGGAACGATGGCCACGATCGGAAGGGGCGCGGCGGTGGTCCAGATGCTGGGCGGCCGAACGATGAAGGGCATGACCGCCCAGGTGGCGTGGGGCACGGTGCACCTCGCGCTCCTTCCAACCAACGAGGACCGCGCGAAGGCCGTCGTCGCCTGGGCGGGGGCCGGGCTGACGCACCAGCGCACCGGCCGGATCACGGTCGAGACCGACGAGGAGCAGACCCCGGCCGCACCCCGGAAGCGCGCCGCCAAGGCGCGCCGATAGCGCGGCGCGCAGCGCACCGTTCCCACACCTACGCTTGGCCTGGAGGCGCCTCGGCGTGAGCTGGGGCCGGCGCCGGGCTGGGCTTCGGCGCGAGCTGCGCGGTTCCGACATAGGCGACGACGACTGCGACGATCACGAGCGGCGTGAGCGCGAGACCGTCGGCGCTGAGGAAGATCACGGCAAGCAGCACCGAGGTCAACGGCAGCCCGAGCATGACCACGGTCATGGCGCCGATGCCCATGGCGGCGCCGGCGATCATGGGCAGGCCGGGCAGGTGTGAGAGGGCGATGCCTCCGGCGGCGCCGATGAACATTCCCGGGAACGTCGGGCCACCCCGGAACGAGCTCAACGCCAGGCTGTACGCAATGCCCTTGCAGACCAGGAGCAGCACCAGGGCGCCCACCGTCCATCCGGCTGCGCCGTCGATCAGCGCCGGAAGCGCGCTCTGGCCCGAAAACAACACCTCCGAGGAACTGTGGTCGGTGAGCTCGCCGAACACGACCGCACTCGCTCCGATCCCGAAGCCGACGACCGGCGTCAGCACCACCATCCGCTGCTCGACGATCGGCTGCAGCACCAGCGCCGGCCGGCGGATGGCAGCGCCCAGCACGACCGCGGCCAAACCGATCCCGACCGCCCACAGAAGCTCGGAGACCGTCGGCGTCGTGAACGCCGGAATGTTGGGAACCGCCAACGAGAACGTCCCGTAGCCGGTCCAGCTGTCGAGGCCGACGAAGATGAGCGCGCCGATCCCCGCCGCCAGAAGTCCGGGGACCAGGACCACGCCCATCATGGAACCGCCGATTCCACTCGCCTCCATGAGCAGGAACGCACCCACCAGCGGAGAGCCGAGAAGCGTGCTGATCGCTGCGAAGCTCCCGGCGGCTCCGATCACGGTCACCGCCGTCTCGGGCGCGTCCCGCTTCAGCAGCCGAACCGCGAGCACACCCATCCCACTGCCGACGGCTATCAGCGGCGCCTCGGGGCCGAGCACGACGCCCAGGCTGAGCGTCGCGAACGACGCCAGAATGACGCCGGGCAGCTCGATCGGCAGCACCGGCCCCCCCGCCACGAATCCCTCGGCGGGCTTGTGCCCGCCGGTTCCCGGGAGATAGCGCAGGCTGAGCGCCACCACCAGCCCGCTCAGCGTCAGCGGTAGCAGCGGCCACCAGGCCGGCTCAGCGCTGAACCCGAGATCGCCGGGCAGCGTCGTGAACACCCAGGTCTGTGCCTCGGCCACGAGCTTCAGGTAGAGGAACGCGACGACAGCGACGGGAACCCCGAGCAGGGCACCGAACGCCAGCACCGCGACGTAGCTCTTGCTTCGCAGCAGCTGGGCCGGATCGGCCGGAGGTGGGCTGGGCGTGCGATTCGCCATGCTCGGATTGCGCCGCCAACCGTACCCGCCCGCCGGTGGCACGAGATCATCCGGATTGGATGACGGCCGACCTCCCGGGCGTTCGTAGCCTTTCGGTCGACGAGAAACGGGTTTGACGACCCGGCGTGAGCTCGGCGAAAGGATCCCACCATGACTCGAACCGCTGAACCTTCTCGGGCCACCCGCCCAGCGAGCTCCCAGGAGGCGGGCGAACAGCGGCCGGCCGATGTCCTCGTCGTGTTCGGGATCACGGGCGACCTGGCGAAGGTCATGACGTTCCGCTCGCTCTACCGGCTCGAGCAGCGTGGTCTGCTCGACTGCCCGATCGTCGGTGTGGCTGTCGACGACTGGACGGTCGATCGCCTCAGGGAGCGGGCTCGCGAGTCGATCGTGGGAACCGGCGAGAAGCTCGATGCAGCGGTCTTCGATCGCTTCGCGAAGCGGCTGTCATATGTCGAAGGCGACTTCGGCGACGCCGCGACGTACGACCGAGTGGCGGACGCGATCAGCGGTGCGGAGACGCCGGTGTTCTATCTCGAGATCCCGCCGTTCCTGTTCGGGACGGTCGTGAAGGGCCTGGCGGAAGCCGGGCTGACGACGAATGCCCGCGTCGTCGTCGAGAAGCCGTTTGGCCACGACCGCGCGTCGGCCACCGAGCTCGCGGACGAGCTGCACGAGTCGATCGACGAGTCCCAGCTCTACCGCATCGACCACTACCTCGGGAAGATGGGCCTCGAGGAGATCCTGCACCTTCGCTTCCAGAACGCGATGCTCGAGCCGATCTGGAACCGCAACTACGTGGAATGCGTGCAGATCACGATGGCGGAGAGCTTCGGGGTCGAGGACCGCGGCCACTTCTACGATCCGGTGGGCGCCCTCCGCGACGTGGTCGTGAACCACCTCATGCAGGTTGTGAGCGCGGCCGCAATGGAGGCTCCTTCCCGCGGTGATCCGGGGACGATGAAGGATGCACAGGTCGCCCTCTTCCACGCCGTCGAGGCAGCCGACCCCTCCCACTACATCCGCGGCCAGTACGACGGATACCTCGACATCGACGGGGTCGCCTCCGACTCGACCACCGAGACCTACGCCGCACTTCGGCTCGACATCGAGAACTGGCGCTGGTCGGGCGTCCCGTTCTTCATCAGGACGGGCAAGCGCCTTCCCGCGACCCAGACCGAGCTTCGAGTCGTTTTCAAGAAGCCACCCCGGCTCGGGTTCGGGGTCAAGGGCCGCCGCCCCGATCCGAACCAGCTCGTCGTGAAGCTCGACCCGTCGACCGGAATCCGGCTCGTCGTCGAAGCCCATCGCGCCGACAGGAACGGCCCGGGGCCGATCGAGCTCGACATGGAGTTCGCGCAGGAGGGCGGAGAGGGCGCGACGCCGTACGAGGTGCTGCTCCATGCGGCCATGACCGGCCACAGCACCCGCTTCACGCGGCAGGACGGCGTCGAGGAGACGTGGCGCATCATGCAGCCGCTGCTCGACGACCCGCCGCCCGTGCATCCATACGCGCCGGACACATGGGGCCCCAAGGCTGCGGAGAAGCTGCTCAGCGGTCACGGGGGCTGGCACACGCCCTGGATCGCGTCATGAGCGCCGTCGGGAAGCCTGCAGAGTGACCGTGGACGACTACGACGTCATCATCGTCGGCACCGGGGCGGGAGGCGGGACGCTCGCCCGCCACCTGGCGCCCTCGGGCAAGCGGATCCTGTTGCTCGAGCGGGGGGACTGGCTGCCGCGCGAGCCGCAGAACTGGCTCGCGCAGGACGTCTTCGTCGACAACCGCTATGTCTCCCCCGACACCTGGTACGACGCGTCCGGCACGCCGTTCCAGCCGCAGATCCACTACTTCGTCGGTGGTGCGACGAAGCTTTATGGCGCCGCGCTCTACCGGCTCCGCAAGGAGGACTTCGGCGAGCTTCGCCACCACGACGGCGTCTCGCCCGCCTGGCCGATCTCCTACGATGAGCTGGAGCCCTACTACACGCAGGCTGAGCACCTCTACGAGGTTCACGGCGCCCGAGGCGAGGATCCGACCGAGCCGCCGGCAAGCGCTCCGTACCCGTTCCCGGCCGTCTCACACGAGCCGCGGATCCAGCAGCTCGCCGACGATCTCGCCGCAGCCGGATTCCACCCGTTCCACGCGCCGTGCGGCATCCGGCTGGCCGAGAGCGACATGCCGCACAGCGCCTGCGTCCGCTGCCAGAACTGCGACGGCTTCCCGTGCGCGGTGCACGGAAAGTCGGACGCTGAGGTTCTCGGGGTGCGGCCCGCCCTCGAGCACCCGAACGTCACGCTGCTGACGAACGCCAAGGCTGTGAAGCTCGAGACCGACCAGGCCGGCGGGGCGGTCACCGAGGTGGTGGTCGAGCGAAACGGCGAGACCGAGCGGTTCGCCGCCCACATCGTCGTCCTGGCCTGCGGTGCCGCGAACACGGCCCAGCTGCTCCTGATGTCCGCGAACGACCAGCACCCGAATGGGCTGGCCAACGGCTCCGATCAGGTCGGGCGCAATTACATGTTCCACAACAGCTCGGCGGTGCTCGCACTGTCGCACGACGAGAACCCGACGATCTTCCAGAAGACGCTCGGCATCAACGACTTCTACTTCGGAGGCGACGACTACGAGTACCCGCTCGGGAACATCCAGATGGTCGGCAAGTCGCAGGCCCCGATGTTCCGCGGCGAGAAGCCGGGCGAGACCAAGCTCGCCCCGCAGTGGACGCTCGAGCGCGTCGCGCGGCACGCCGTCGACTTCTGGCTCTCGACCGAGGATCTGCCCATGCCCGAAAACCGGGTCTCGGTCGACGGGGAGGGTCGGCTCACCTTGAGCTACACGGCGACGAACGAGGAGTCGAAGAAGCGCCTTCACGCTCAGCTGAAGTCAATGCTCGGCCGGCTGCGAATGGAGCCGGACCATCTCTTTCACCGGTTCGCCTACATGGCAAACGACATCCCTGTGGCCGGCGTAGCCCATCAGGCCGGCACCTGCCGATTCGGGACCGACCCGGCCACATCGGCGTTGGACGCCGACTGCCGCGCGCACGAGGTCGACAACCTGTATGTGGCTGACACGAGCATCTTCCCGAGCATCGGCGCCGTGAACCCCGCACTGACGGCAATGGCGAACGCGCTCAGGGTCGGCGACCGTGTGCTCGAGCGCCTCGCCTGACGCGGGGGCGCCGGCCCTCGCCCGCCCGGCCGACGGAGAAGTGGAGATCACCTTCGGAGACCAGCGGGCGGTTGTCGTCACGGCCGGCGGCGGCCTGCGGGCCTACTCGATGGGCGGTCGAGAGCTGCTGGACGGATTTGCGGCCGGCGAGCGCTGCACATCAGGGCGAGGGCAGGTGCTCATGCCGTGGCCGAACCGGCTCGAGGATGGGGAGTACGAGTTCGACGGCCGCCGCCACCGGCTGCCGATCACCGAGCCCGAGCACCGAAACGCGATCCATGGCCTCGTCCGCGACGCGATCTGGACGGTGACCGACCACGACACGGACCGAGTGGCGGTGGAGCACGAGCTGCGCCCGCAGCCCGGCTACCCATTCGCGCTTGCCCTGCGCCTCGCGTACGACCTTTCCGCCAGCGGGCTCCGCGTGAGCACCACGGCCACGAACGTCGGCGCCGAGGCATGCCCGTACGGTGCCGGCGCGCATCCATACCTGACGGTCGGGGCCGCGACCGTCGACTCGGCCATCCTCCGCGCACCCGGACGAACGGTGCTCCGCACCGACGAACGCGGCCTTCCGGTCAGCGCGATCTCGGTGGAGGGAACCGACTACGACTTCCGACGGCCGCGACGGATCGGCTCGACAAGGCTCGATCACGCGTTCACCGACCTCGAGCGAGGCCCGGACGGCCTCGCACGCGTCGAGCTCGCCGGCTCCCGCGCGAGCCGGAGGCTCACGCTCTGGGCCGACGAGGCGTACCCCTACCTGACGATCTTCACCGGCGATCCGCTGCCTGACGTGGCCCGCCGCAGCCTGGCGGTCGAGCCGATGACGTGCCCGGCGAACGCCTTCCGCACCGGCGAGGCGGTCATTCGCCTTGAGCCGGGCGACACGTTCCGAGGCGTGTGGGGCATCAACCCGCCGCTGCTGCGCCCCGCCACGCCGGGCGTGTGAGCATTCACGCCGTCCGCGCGAGCCTGCCTCCGTCGAGCTCGACGACCTCGTCCATGCGCTCGAGCCCCTCGGGCCGGTGGGTGATCAGGAGCAGCGTCCTGCCGCCGAGCGCCTCGATGACGTCGTCCATGAGCGCCCGGGCCGTCATCGGGTCGAGATGGGCGGTCGGCTCGTCGAGGATGAGGAGCGGAGCGTCCGCCAGGAACGCGCGAGCGAGGCCGATGCGCTGTCGCTGGCCGCCGGAGAGCCAGGCGCCCTCCTCGCCGACCAGCGTGTCCATACCGTCCGGCAGCGTCGCAACCCACTCCGAGATGCGGGCGCGCCGCAGCGCGTCCTCGAGGCTCGGCATCTGTTGCGGCCGGGTTCCCGATGCGGACGTTCTCTCGAATCGAGGTGGCGAACAGGTGGGAGTCCTGCCCGGCGAGGGCGATCGCATTGCGCACGTCCGCCTGCCGGTAGTCGCGAAGATCGCGCCGATCGAGCGTGACGCGGCCGTCTGCCGGGTCGAGGAAGCGGAGCAGGAGATTGGCGACGGTCGTCTTCCCTGATCCGCTGGGCCCGACGAGAGCGACCTTGCGCCCGGGGGCAAGCGTCAGGCTCACGCCGTGGAGGACGAGCCGATCCGCAGCCGGATAGTGGGCGGTGACGTCTTCGAGGGCGAACGTCGGACGGGACGACGGGACGGGCGGCTGCCCCTCCGGATCGCGGACGCGCGCCTCGCGATCGGCGATCTCCAGCACGCGGCGGCCGGCGGCGAGCGTCGCGGAGAGCTCACGGGTAGCCTGTGGAAGCGGGGTCACCGCGTCAAACGACGCCAGGCAAAGGAGCGCCAGCGCCGCCACCAGAACACCGTCGATGGTCCCCGCAGACCGGGCGGAGGCAGCGACCGCCAGCACCCCGGTGACGGTCACCCCCGTGACGGCGATGCTCAGCCCGTCCGAGACGCCCGCCGCGAGCCCGTCGCGCCGGGAGAGCCGGGCGACCGTGCGGTCGACCTCACCGAGCCGCGCCATCGCAGAGGCTTCCGCGCCGCACATGAGGAGCTCCGGGGCACCGCGCAGCAGCTCGACGAGCTCGGCGCTGAGCGTTCCCCGGGCGGCGGCGGCATCGGCAGCCGCTCGTCCCAGCCGCCAGCTGACCAGCGGGACGACGGTGGCGCCGGCCAAGAGGCCGGCCGCCATGACGAGCGCGGCTCCGGGCAGAATCGCCGCCGCCACGGCCACCGAGGCGGCGCCGACCGCAAGGCCGACCATCGCCGGCCCGAGGCCGCGCAGATAGACGCTCTGGAGGGCGTCGACGTCGCCGACCATACGCGCCAGGAGGTCACCCTTCCGATAGGCGTCCAGCTCGGCTGGGGCGAGCGGCTCGATGCGTTCGTAGAAGCGGACGCGGATGCGGGCCAGGAGCCGGAAGGCGACGTCGTGCGCCGCCAGCCGCTCGAGGTACCGAGCCACGGGCCGGCCGAGCCCGAAGAACCGCACCGCGACGATGGCGGTGGTCAACGACAGGACCGCCGGGCGCTCGGCGGCACGGGCGATTAGATAGCCGGCAGTGGCCATCAGGCCGATGCCGCACACGATCGCAGCGGCGCCCAGGATCACCGACAGCGCGAGCCGCGCCCAGGGTGGCGGCGCGAGGGCGACGAGCCTCCGGAGGGTCGCCGTCACGTGGCCGCCACCGCCCTCCGCTCGTCGATCACGCATCCCGCGGCGAGCTCGACGATTCGATCCCCCCGCTGTGCGATGTCGGGCGCATGTGCAATCACGAGCACCGTGCGCCGGCCTCCGAGCTGCCCGATCGCGTCCGCGATGGTCTCCGCAGTAGCGGCATCGACGTTCGCCGTCGGCTCGTCGAGCACCACCAGCGGGGCGCGGCGAACGAGCGCCCGGGCCATGGCGATGCGCTGTCGCTGGCCGGCGGAGACCGCCCGCCCGCCGTCGCCGACCACCGTGTCGTACCCGTACTCGAGGTCGCGGATGAACGCGTCGGCCCCGGCGAGGCGCGCCGCCTCGCGAACGGCATCGAAGGGTGCCGACGGACGGCCGAGCCGGATGTTGTCGAGAACCGATCCGCGGAAGAGCGTCGGGCGTTGCGGCACCCACGCCACGGATCGGCGCCACGCTGCCATGTCACACCGGGCGAGATCGACGCCGCCGACCGTGACGCGCCCCACTGTCGGGTCGACGAGCCCGAGGATGACCGCGGCGATCGTGCTCTTCCCGCTTCCGGTCGGGCCGACGAGCGCCACGACCTCACCCGGACGCAGCTCGAGGCCGACGTCCTTGAGGACGGGCGCCGGGCGGGCCGGGTAGCTATACGAGACATGCTCGAGCCGGACCACGGCGTCGCCCGGGCTGGGTGGCCGCCGGCCACCGTCCGGGCGCCGCACGGGCGGCTCGGCGAGCGGCAGGAGCCTGTCGACGACGGCCACCCCGTCGGCGCTCGCGTGGTAGAGGGCTCCGACGTTCCGCAGCGGCAGGTACAGCTCGGGCGCCAGGATGAGGATCACGAGCGCCGACTCGAGACCGATGTGCCCGGCATCCAGCCGCAGACCGACGCTGACGGCCACGAGCGCGACGCCCAGCGTCGCTGCCAGGTCGAGCACCGCTCCCGAGAGGAACGAGATTCTGAGGGTGGCGATCGTGGCACGGCGGTATCGCTCGCCTCGTTCCGCGATGGCCGCCGTCTGCGCGGTCCCGCGATTGAATGCCCGAAGCGTCGGCAGGCCGCGTACCACATCGAGGAAGTGCGTGGCGAGGAGGGTCAGGGCCTCGGAGCGTTCCTGCGTGCGCCGCGCCGTATGGCTGCCGACCAGGATCATGAAGACCGGCACCAGCGGCAGCGTCGCCAGCATGATGGCGGCCGACAGGAGGTCGATCGGGACGATCCAGGCGATCACCGTGACCGGCACGACCACCGCCAGGACGAGCTGCGGCAGAAACCGGCCGAAGTACACCTCCAACGCCGTCGCGCCGAACACGGCGGAAGCTGCGAGGTCGCCGGACTGGGCCCCGTCGAGCGCCGCCGGTTCATCGGCGATCCGGCGCTCGGCGAGCGCGAGCCGTAGCTGCGAGAGGACGCTCGTGGCCGCCAGCCGGCCGACGACCTCGAACGCCCAGGCCAGAACCGCCCGGCCGGCGAAGGCGAGCAGCAAGAGCTCGAGCGGGCGGGCCAGATCATCGACCGCGTCGCCGGCGAACGACCCGGCGATCACCCGCGCGAGCAAGGTCGCCTGGGCGACCACGAGGGCAGCGGCCGCCCCGCCGATCGCGACGTCGGCCGCAAGCAGGAGGCGAACCGAGCGCGCACGGCGCAGGAGTCGGCGGTCGAGAGGGCCCGTCTTCAGCCGCCTCAGCGATTCGGGTGCGCCGGCGGCAAGGACGCGGAAGCACCCGCCAACCGACCCCGCAGGACGTGGTAGGTCCACGCCTGGTAGGCCAATACGACGGGCGTCACGACGACCGCAACGACGCTTATCACCGCCAGCGTGTAGTGGGCGGACGCGGCGTTCGCCGTCGTAAGGCTGTTGGAGAAGTCAGAGCTCGAGACCATCACTCGCGGATAGAGCGACGTGAAGATCGTGGCGACCGCCAGCACGATCCCGGTGGCCGAGGCGACGAACGCCGGCACGCCGCGCTCGCGTGCGGTCAGGACGGCGCCGGCGGCGAAGGCCAGGATCGCAGCGCCGGCGACCAGCGCAGCAGGCAGGGCGCTCTTCTGGTTGGCGTCCGTCGCGACGACGACCGTCCAGGCCAGGAGGATCGTCGCCAACGCGACTGCGGGCCACGACAGCCGGCGTGCGGCGTTCATCGCCCGCCGCTGGAGCGGACCGGTCGTCCGTAGCGTGAGGAACGTCGCGCCGTGCATCGCGAAGAGGACCACGACGACGAGGCCGGCCGTCACGGTGTACGGGCTGAACAGGTCGGCCAGCCCTCCCGCATAGTCCCCATTGGAGTCGATCGGCACACCCTGCACCAGGTTGGCAAGCGCGACTCCCCAGATGAGCGGCGCGCCGAAGCTGGCGACGACGTTCGCCCAGATCCACAAGCCGCGCCATCGACTCGACTCATCGCGTTCGCGCCACTCGAACGACAGCACACGGACGATCAGCAGGACGAGCACGACGAGTAGCGCAACATAGAAGCCCGAGAACATGGTGGCGTACCAGGCCGGGAACGCTGCGAACGTGGCTCCTCCGGCGACCACGAGCCACACCTCATTGCCATCCCAGACCGGAGCAATCGTCTCGAGCATCTCGCCGCGGTCGTGCTCGCCGCGACCGACGAAGGGCAGCAGGATGCCCACTCCGAAGTCGAACCCTTCGAGCATCAGGTACCCGGCCCAGAAGAAGGCGACCACGCAGAACCAGAGCGTCTCCAGGCTCACTCAGTACTCCATCACGGGTCGGGGGGCCGCGTCGCCGTCGCTGCCCCGGGCGGGCGGCGCGTCCTGGCGCGCATATCGGCGCATGAGCACGAAATCCGCGATCCCGAGCAGGAGGTACAGCGACACGAACACGGTGAGGCTCAGCGCGATCGTCCATGTGCCGACGCTCGGGGACGACGCGTCCGAGGTCTTGAGCAGGCCCTGCACGATCCACGGCTGCCGGCCGACCTCCGTCAGGAGCCATCCAGCCAGGGCGGCGATGAACGGCAGCGCGATTGAGGCGACCGCTGCCCGCCGGTACCACCGGGCCGTCTCGAGCTTGCCTCGCCGGTACAGGTATGCGCCGACGGCCGCGACCAGGAACACCAGCGACCCGGCGTACGCCATCACGCGCATGCCCCAATACGCGACCTCCACGTTGGGGATGTAGTTGCCCCTCCCGTACTTCCGCCGTTCCTGCTTCTGCAGCTGGTTGAGTCCCAGAACCTTGCCGTCCAGCGAACCGGTGGAGAGGTACGAGAGCAGGTCGGGCACCTGAAGGCTGAAGCTCGGCGTGGGGTCGCTCTGCGAGAAGCCGCCGATCTGGAACAGCGAGAACGACGCCGGCTGCTGCGTGTCCCACAGCGCCTCGGCAGCGGCGATCTTCATGGGCTGGTCAGCCGTGGTCACGATCCCGAAGTGGCTGCCGAACCACAGGTTGAAGGCCGAGACGGGCACCGCGACCACCAGGGCGAGCATGGCTGCCCGCTTGAAGAGGTGGGCGTCTCGACCACGGCCGAAGTGCCAGCACGCAACTCCCAGCACGAGCATCGAGCCCGCCGTCAGGCCGGCCAGGATCGTGTGGATCATCGCGTAGTAGCCGAACGGGTTCGTCAGGAGCGCCTCGACACTCGAGAGCTCGGCGATGCCGCCTGACATCTTGTAGCCGACCGGGTGCTGCATGAAGGAGTTCGCCATCAGGATGAAGTAGGCCGAGAGCCAGGTGCCCAGCGCAGCCAGCCAGATCGTCGCCAGGTGGACGCGGGGCGGAAGCCGGTCCCAGCCGAAGATCCACAGGCCGAGGAAGGTCGCCTCGAGGAAGAACGCGGCCAGGCCCTCGATGGCGAGCGGCGCACCGAAGACGTTGCCGACAAACTTCGAGTAGACCGACCAGTTCATCCCGAACTGGAACTCCTGCACGAGGCCCGTCGCAACGCCGATCGCGAAGTTGATCAAGAGGAGCGTGCCGAAGAAGTGCGTGAGGCGAAGCCACGCCTCGTCGCCCGATCGGTGCCACTTCGTCTGCATCACCGCAACGAGTGGTGCGAGGCCCAGCGTGAGCGGGACGAAGATGAAGTGATAGAGCGACGTGGTCGCGAACTGAATACGAGCCAGGTCGACGGACGTGACGAGCAAGGAGCTCACGCCTTCACGGGCATTCGGCGCCCCATCGCTGCAACTCGGCTCCCCGGCCGCTCAGTTCGCCCATTCGTCGTCGGCTCCGGCCGTGAGGCCGTACACGATGAGGACGTTCAGCAGCACGCCGATGACCGCGGCCCACGGCGCCGAGAAGATCATGAAGAACCACAGGATCGTGGCGATGCCGGCGACCATGACGCCGACGTAGTTCCCGGAGAGCCGCCCGGCCACGGACGCGAATCCCGCATAGAGCTGCGCCACTCCCCAGACGACAAACACCCAGCCCCAGAACGTCAGGTTGTTGTAGACGATGTCGCTTGTGAAGTACTCCTTGCGCTCGAGCGCGGCGAAGCCGTGAATCAGGTTGATCGCGCCGGCGATCATGAGCAGGATCCCGGCAAACCACACCCAGCCGGTGATGCGCACTGCCCGCGTCGAGGCCATGGACTGGTCTGTGCTGGTCGACATCGCCATCCCCTTCCTGCGCTTCGCGCCGGCAGACTGACGCGAAGCCTGCGTGCTCGGACGCCGCCAACCTACTGACTGCGGACGGGTGCCACATCATCCGTACGGGGTGAAGAGACGGTCCGAGGCGCATCCGGCGCCACGGCCGCCGCCGGCCCGCCGATCCCCTGACCCCCGGCGATGACGCCGAGGAGCGGCAGCATCCACAAATTGCCCTTCAAGGACTGGCGGACGCGGAACCCGAGGCTCCAGTCCATGCGCCAGGATCCTCTGAAACCGGTCTGCACCGCATCGTCCGCATCGGGTGAGGCGGTGCCGGCCGGGATCACGTGCCAAGCAGGTGCCAATCAAGGGAACGCTTCCCGGAGCCGACCCACATGATGAGCAGCATCGTCGCCAGCAGCAGGGGCGCCAGCCCGAGGTGGACCGGGCCGCCCCCGATACGGCCGGCCGTCGTGATCGCTCCGACCATGTCGCAGGCGAGCGCCAGCGCCGCGATCCCGTTCCCAGGCCGAGCACGAGCATGGCCCCGCCGATTCGGCGCCATGGCGCGTGAACTTCCCAATCGAGAAGCCGAGGAAGGTCGCTCCGGTGACGAGGCGGGACGGAAACGCGATTCGGCTCCATCCGAGCGGGGCGCGCGACTCGAGCAAGAGACGGCGAGCGACGATCACGACTCACCGTATCCCGGAGGCGTCTTCCCGTTACGAGACGGAGAACTGCGCGTAGTGCGCCTGGTCGAGCCCGCCGGCCTTGGTGAAGTCGCCGCCGATCATCACCTTGGCCGAGGTCGCTGCGACGCCGAACACGCCCAGCGAGCTGTTCACGCTCGGGTGCCAGCCGGTGTCGAGCGCGCCGGTGGTCACGTCGGCCGCGAGCACCTTGTGGCGCACGACCGGGTTCTGGCAGTTCGTCCCCGGATCGCAGACGTTGTCGAAGTGGCCGCCCGCGACGAGCTCCGAGCCCGTGACGGCGACGCCCTGGACGTTGCCGTCGACGGAGATCTCCCAGAGCCGGGCGCCGCTCGAGGCGCTGAGCGCTCCGACCCGCCCGCCGCTGCCGCCGCCCGCCAGGAACAGCGTCGACGAGGTCGCGGTCATCCCCTCGACGGGATAGGACGGGTGGTACGACCACGAGAGCGTCGCCCCGGTCGACGGGTTGAGCGCCGCGACGTGGTTCTGGGACGACGATCCGATGTGGGAGAACAGGCCTCCGACGAAGACCTTCGAGCCGTCGGTGGCCACGGCGAGCGACGTGACCTCGTCGTCGGCCGCGGGCGTCCAGCCCGAGACGAGCGCCCCCGTCGTGCCGTTCACGGCCGCGAGGCGCGTGCGGGCCGTGGAGTTGATCGTCGTGAAGCTCCCGCCGGCGTACACGGTCGACCCGATCATCGTGATCCCGAAGACGCTCGCGTTCGCCTGCGCCTTGAAGGACGTCACGACGCCCGCCGTGGTCACCGACCCCAGGCGCTTGCGGTTCTTCCCGTCGATCGTCGTGAAGTCGCCGCCCAGGTACACCGTCGACCCCGAGACGACGATCGCCCGCACGGCGCCCGATGCGTTGGGCGCCCACGACGTCACCGCGCCGGTCGAGAGGTTGAACGCCGCGACGTGGTTTCGCACGGCGGTCTGGCCCGTGTGGTCCTCGACCTCCGTGAACGTGCCGCCCAGATACACGGTGTTGCCGCTCACGGCGATCGCGATCACGCGCCCGTTGGTCTGCCACGTGGAGTCAGGTGCCGGCGCGATGGTCGCGAGCGCCGGCGGCGCCCATGCGAGCGCCATGCCTGCGGCAGCAGCGATTGTCGCGATCGTGCCCCTCGTCTTCACAGCGTGCCCCCCTGTGGCGTCTCGAGCACCGGCAGTCTGCCCGAGGCCGCGGAATCTGTCAATCCGAAAGCGCCGCGGCGGGCGCGCGCTCGGCGTCGAGGACGGCCCCGAGGCGGGCGATGCCCTCGCGGATCGCGTCGGGGCCGCATGCGCTGAAGGCGAGCCGCACCGCCGAGCGGCCGCCGCCCGATGCGCAGAAGTCGGCGCCCTGCACGTACGCCACGCCGCGCTCGGTCGCAGCCGGCAGCGCGGCCACCGTGTCGATCCCGGGGAGCTCGACCCAGAAGAAGTAGCCGCCCGCCGGGGTCGTCCAGCGCGAGCCGGCGGGGAAGCCGTCGCGCAGCGCCTCCTCCATGGCGTCGCGGCGCTTGCGCAGCTCGCCGATGACCCGGGCGATGTTCGGCTCGAACCGGCCGGCCTCGCAGTAGGCGGCGACGACCGCCCCCGCGAGCGTGTTCGGCGCGATGGTGGTGTTCGTCGAGAGCAGCCGGAGCGGATCGACCAGGCGCTCGGGCAGGAGCAGGTAGCCGGTGCGCACGCCGGGCGCGATCGTCTTCGTGAACGACGAGGAGTGGATGACGTTCTCGCCGCCGTCGAGCTCGTGCAGCGACGGCAGCGGCTCGCCCTCGAACCGCAGGAGGCCGTACGGGTCGTCTTCGATCACGAGCACGCCGCGCTCGCGGGCCAGGGCGACGATCGCGCGGCGCTTGTCGAGCGACGTGCAGAGGCCGGACGGGTTCTGGTAGGTCGGGATCAGGTAGACCGCCCGCGGGCGCGGCGTCGCTCCGAGCAGCTCCTCGAGCCGGTCGAGGTCGGGTCCGTCCTCCTCGAGCGGCACGGGCTCGATCCGGGCGCCGTGGGCCCGAAGCACCTTGAGCGTGCGGTCGTAGGTCGGATCCTCGACGATCGCCGTCCCCTGCCCGTCGCCGAAGAGGTGCCGGGCGAGGAAGTCGACCCCCTCGAGCGATCCGTTGACGACGACGACGCGGTCGGGCGTCGTGCCATGGCGCTCGGCGATCCAGCGCCTGAGCGGCGGATATCCGGCGGGTGCGTACGAGAGGACGGCGGCCGGATCGGTCTCGAACGCGGCGGCGGCCGCGGCGCGGAGGTCGTCGACCGGCAGCAGGTCGGCCGACGGGATGCCGCGGGTGAACGGAATCTGATCGGCCATGCGATCAGGTTACCGGTCGGCGCGGCGGGCGCGATGCGGTTAGTCGAGCGCCGCGAACGCCTCGGCCGCCAGGCGGGCGGCCTCGGTCGGGCTGGCGCCGACCCGGACGCCGCTCGCCTCGAGGGCGACCTTCTTGGCCTGGGCCGTGCCGGAGCTCCCCGAGATGATCGCCCCGGCGTGCCCCATCGTCCGGCCGGGAGGCGCCTGAAAGCCGGCGATGTAGGCGACGACGGGCGTGCGCATCCGCTCGCCGATGAACGCCGCCGCCTTCTCCTCCTCGTCGCCGCCGATCTCGCCGACCATCACGACCAGGTCGGTCGCGGGGTCGGCCTCGAACAGGTCGAGGGCGTCGATGAACGACAGCCCGACCACGGGGTCGCCGCCGATCCCGACGATGGTGGAGTTGCCCAGCCCGAGGTCGGCCAGCTCCTTGCCGATCTGGTACGTCAGCGTGCCCGAGCGGGACACGAGCCCGATCCGGCCGCGGGCGAACACCTGGGCGGGGATGATCCCGACGTTCGCGAGGCCGGGCGACAGCGCGCCCGGGCAGTTGGGGCCGAGCAGCGTGATCCCGCGGGGGCGCAGGTGGTTGTAGATGCGAAGCATGTCGTGGGCGGGGATGCCCTCGGTGATGCACACGATCGTGGCGACGCCGGCGTCAGCCGCCTCGAGGATCGCGTCGCCTGCGAACCTGGGCGGCACGAACACCATCGCCGTGTTTGCGCCCTCGTGCCGCACCGCCTCGTCGACGGTGTCGTAGACGGGGATCCCCTCGACGTCCTGCCCGCCCTTGCCGGGCGTGACGCCCGCGACGACGTTCGTCCCGTACTCGCGGTTTCGCAGCGTGTGGAACGAGCCCTCGCGGCCGGTGATGCCCTGGACGACGAGCCGCGTATCGGCGTTCACGACGATCGCCATCAGGCCGCGCTCCCGGCCAGCTCGACGACGCGCTCCGCCGCCCCCAGCATGGTCTCCTCGACGTACACGTTGGGCGGCGCGGCATCGGCCAGGAGCCGGCGGCCCTCGACGTCGTTCGTCCCGTCCAGGCGCACGACCATCGGCACCTTGACGTCGAGCCGGTCGAGCGCCGTCAGGATCCCGCGCGCCACCTCGTCACAGCGCGTGATGCCGCCGAAGACGTTGAAGAGGACGGCGCGCACGTTCGGGTCCGAGAGCAGCACCTCCATCGCCGTCACGATCTCGTCGGCCTGCGCCCCGCCGCCGACGTCGAGGAAGTTGGCGGGCTCGCCACCCGCACCCGCGACGACGTCGAGCGTCGACATCACGAGCCCGGCGCCGTTGCCGAGGATGCCAACGTAGCCGTCGAGCTTCACGTACGTCACGCCGCGCTCCCGCGCCATCCGCTCCTCGGGCGGCAGCGCCGCGAGGTCGCGCATCTCGGCGATGTCGGGGTGGCGGAAGAGGGCGTTGTCGTCGATCGTGTACTTCGAGTCGAGCGCCCGGAGCACGCCGTCCGGCGTGACGATGAGCGGATTGATCTCGACCAGCATCGCGTCGGTCTCGACGAACGCGCGATAGGCGGCCGCCATGATGTCGCCCGCTTGGCGCATCTCCTCCGGAGGAAGCCCGGCATCGAAGCACAGTCGGCGGGCGTGGAAGGGCTGGAAGCCGACCAGCGGGTCGAGGTGCAGCCGCGCCAGCCGCTCGGGCGTTGTCGCAGCGACGTCCTCGATGTCGATACCGCCCGCCGTCGTCAGCATGAGAAGCGGCCGCTTCGCGCCCCGGTCGAAGGTGATCGAGAAGTAGTACTCGCGCTCGATGTCGGAGCTCCGCTCGACCCAGACGCGGTGCACGGTGTGGCCCTTGATGTCCATGCCGAGGATCGCCTCCGCATGCTTCTCGGCCTCCGCGGGATCCGCCGCGAGCTGGATGCCGCCGGCCTTCCCGCGTCCGCCGACCAGCACCTGGGCCTTCACGACAACCGGGCCGCCGAGCTCCTCTGCCGCGGCTCGCGCCTCGGCCGGCGTGGTGGCGATGACGCCCTCCGAGACCGGGATCCCGTAGCGCGAAAAGAGCTGCTTGCCCTGGTACTCGTAGAGGTCCACCGGCGCGGCAGTCTAGAGAAGAGCGCCGCCCGGAGGGTGCGCTGGACCATGTGCGCACTGTTAGGGGCGATGGTGACCTTACAAATCGCTAACTATTTACGCACGATTCTCGAACACCTCACGTCAAAAATCGCCTTTGGACGCTGCGACCGAACGTGCCCACACTTCGCAGCTACCTGCCTCCTCCGACGACCCGTCCCGCGGGTCGTCGGGCTTTAACGGCCGATGCCGGCCCGGGCACGCCCGGGCCGGCATCGAGCAACCGCCCTACCGTGCCGGAGCGACCGGGTGGTTCGAGCGGAAGAGATCGGCCGGGTCGTACGCCGCCTTCACCGCGCGCAGGCGGTGGTGGGCGTACGGGCCGAACATGTTGTCGCCGGGGACGCCGCGCTCCGTGAAGTTGAGATAGGCCGTCTCGGCCTCCCACGGCGCGAGCGCCTCGTGGACGACGCCGACGTGGGCAGTCACGGCGGCACCTTGCTCGGGCGACATCGCGATCCCGATGCCGAACACGGCGAAGTCGGCATCGAGGTGCGAGACCGCGCCTCCGCCGGCGGCCGGCGTGGCGAGCGCCCCGCCCAGCTGGCGCACCTCGACCGAGAGCAGGGGCGAGCCCGAGCCCGGCCCCGCGGCCGCGACGAGGGCGTCGATGCCCGCGGCGGGGAGGTCGTCGAGGAGCATCCCGTTGCCCAGACCGGGAACGGGGTGCTCGGGATCCATGTGGACGTGCTGGAGCGCCGCCGCAGGGATGGTCGCGACCGTGTCGATCTCGGGCCCAAGCGCCCGGATGGGCGCCACGAGCTCGGCGCCCTCCGCCTCGGATCCGAGGTAGAACGCCTGGACGGCGACGAACGAGCGGCCGCGAAGCGGCTCGGGGATGTCGGGGATCGGCGGGAGCTGGAGCAGGCGGCCGACCGTCGTCATGTCGTCGGGCATCTCGGCGGTCCACTCGCGCCAGGCGTGGAGGATCTCCGAGGCACGCTCGATCGGCCAGAGCATGACGCCGGCATAGACCTCGGCGACCGGGAAGAGCGCGAACTCGATGGCCGTGACCGCGCCGAAGCTGCCGCCGCCGCCGCGGACGGCCCAGAAGAGGTCGGGGTCGGTCTCGGCGTCGATCCGGCGGATGGCCCCGTCGGCCGTCACGATCTCGACCGAGACGACGTTCGAGGCGGCCAGGCCGTAGCGGCGCCCGAGCCAGCTCAGACCGCCGCCGAGGGTGTATCCGACCACGCCGACGTCGGGTGAGGAGCCGGCCAGCGCGGCCAGCCCGTACTGGCCCGCGGCCTCGGCGACCTCGGCCCACAGGACTCCGGCCTCGACCCGCGCCGCGCGGCTCACGGGGTCGATCTCGATCCCGCGCATCCGCTCCGTCTTCACGAGGATGGCGCCGCCGAGCTCTCCCCCACGCGCGCCGGCCCCGTGGCCCGTCCCCTGCATGGCCACGCGCAGCTTGTGCTCGGCGGCGTAGGCGACCACGGCCGCCACGTCGGCTGCCGACTCCGGAAGGGCGACCATCGCGGGGTGCTGGTCGATCGCCAGGTTCCAGGCGACGCGGGCGGCGTCCCAGGTGTCATCGCCGGGAAGCACGATGTCGCCCTCGACTCGGGCGCGGAGAGCGGAAGGGTCGAGCGGCGCTGCCGCTCGAGGAAAGCTTGACATTGGGCCTCCAGGGGGACGGATTCCGGGGTGTCCGTCCACTCTGGCAGGCGCTTCCTGCCGCGGGAATACGGCTACGGCGAGGGCGGAGGTGCGGTTAACCGCCCGTTACTGCGGGGTCGAGCCGGGGTTGTTCTCCTGCGCCAGCTTCACGCCGGCGACGCTCGCCACGTAGGCGGCCACGTCGCGGGCGTCGTCGCCCTTCACAAGGTGGCGCGGCATCGGCGGGTCGGCCTCGTCGATCTGCTGGCGCACGAGCGCCTCGAAGGACGACTGCTTGAGGCCCGCGATGCGCGAGCCGGCGGCGGCATCGTCAAGGTTCGGGCCGACCGTGCCCGACGTGCCCGCGTCATCGAGGACGTGACAGCTGCCGCAGTCGCTCACGAACAGCTTCTTGCCGTTCGCGAGGTCGGCCTCGCCCGGCGCGGCGACGCCGCTTCCACCGCACCCGGCAAGCCCTCCGGTCACGAGGACCAGGGCGATCAGGACGGCGGGCCGAAGCACGGCGGGGACATTAGCAAGCGGCTGGGCGGGAGTCACGAGAGCGGCGGCAGGGCTCCGCGCCACGTGAGCGCCTCGGCGGCGCGCTCGGCGGCGAAGGCGAGCGTCCGGTCCATCTTCCACCCGGACGCGAGCCCGAAGAGCACGCCGGCGACGAAGGTGTCGCCCGCGCCGTAGGTGTCGACGATCGGCCCGGGGACCGGCGCGGCGGAGTAGCCGGAGCCGCCGTGGGCCCCGTCGGTGACGATCACGTGGGTGGGCGGCTCGGCGAGCCGCTCGAGGTCGAACCGCTCGCCGCGATCACGGCCGCTTCCGACCAGCGCGTCCGCACGGACGCCGCTCTCGACCAGCGCTTCGAAGCGGCGGGCGGTGACGACGAGCATGCGCGCCCGGCGGCCGAGGCGGACGGTCGCCGGGTCATAGCCGGTGAAGTAGCAGCCGTCCATCTCGGCGATCTCATCCCATGGCAGGGGATCGCCGGCGACCGGCGCGTCGTTCTCGCCGACGACGAAGAGCGTCCGCTCGCCCGCCGGGTCGAGCAGCGCGAGCACCTCGGTCTGCGGCCGGTCCCGGAACGCAGCCTCGACCCGCACGCCGTGCGCCTCGAGCACGGGCTGCGAGCGCCCGTCGTTCCCAAGGGCCGTATAGAACGTCACCTCGGCACCCATCCGCGCGAGCGCGACGGCGGTGACCGCTCCGCCGCCGGCCGGCTGCGAGAACGGCTCCTCCAGGTGCACGATCTCGCCGGCCGCGGGCACGAACGGCGCCCGGGCGAAGGTCACCCACTCCACATGGCCGATCACCGCGAGCCTCATGCGGTCATCGTACGCGCGCAACAACGGGGTCAGACCCCAATGTTGCGCGCGGCGCCAGCGCTACGCGTCCCTGCGTCTGACCTCCCGTTCCCTCCGGAGTTTCTCTTGACCCGAGTCGGTCAGAACCACCGCATGCCCGATTGCGACGGCACCCAACTGGTCGGGTCGGCGACGATTGCAAGCGCCGCGGCGAGGCCAATCTCATGGTGCGGACGCCCGAGTTGGTAGAGCTCAACGTCGTCTCGAAGGAGGCGCTCGAGCGCCGGGCGGCTCTCCATGACCGACATCGGTGGGCGGCGCCTCGTCCATGGCGTGGTCAAGCACCGCGAAGACGGCGTCATCGGACACATGTCCACCGTAGCGTGCGGACACGAGCCGACGGCATCGACGGATTCACCATTCGGGCCGGGACCCGAGTGCGGCACGAGGCCTCGTGGCTCCGGCGAAACAGCCACCGCCAGCCCTTAAGGAGGGGGCTCACGGGGGAACCCTGTGGTTCCCCCGTGTTAGGGCACGTACACGAGCTTTCCCTGGACCTTGAGGTCCTCCATGAGCGACTGGGCCTTCCCCACCTCGGCGAGCGGGAAGACGTGATCGATCACCGGCTTGATGTGCCCGGCCTCGACGGCGCGCAGCGCGGCCGCCAGCTCGGCCTTCGACGAGAGGTGCGAGCCGAGCAGGTTCTGCTGCTTGTTCCAGAGGAAGCGCAGGTCGGTGACCGCCTCGAAGCCGGTCGACGCGCCGCACACCACGAGCCGGCCGCCCCAGCGGAGCGACGAGATCGAGGTGGGCCACGTGTCCTGCCCCGAGTGCTCGAAGACGATGTCGGCCCCGGCCTTCTTCGTGATCTCGCGAACGCGCGCCGAGACGTCCTCGGCCTTGCGGTCGATCACGTCGGTCGCGCCGATCTCGTGCGCCTTGGCGACCTTCTCGGCGCCGCCGACCACCGGGATCGGGTTGGCCCCGAAGAGCCGGCAGATCTGGATCGCCATGACGCCCAGGCCGCCGACGCCGCCCCAGATGAGGACGTTCTCGCCGGCCTGCACGTGGGCCCGCGTCACGAGCATCCGCCACGCCGTCTCGAGGACGAGCGGCATCGACGCCGCCTCCTCGAAGCTCAGGTTGGACGGCTTCGGGAGCACGTTGGCCGCCGGCATCGTGACGTACTCGGAATGGCCGCCGTCGTTGGGGCCGGTCTGGAAGCCCCAGATCAGAAATTGGCGGCAGAAGAACTCCTGGCCCGACGTGCACATCTCGCAGGTTCGGCAGGAGAGGCCGGGGTGGACGACCACCTCGTCGCCCACCGCGACCTGCGCCGAGCCGAACCCCGTGCCGCCCACGTCCGCCCCGACGGCCTTCACGACCCCCGAGACGTCCGAGCCCGCGACGTGCGGGAAGATCACCTTCATCCCCGGCATGCCGCGCCGGGCCCAGATGTCGTTGAAGTTGGCCCCTGCCGCCTTGACCTCGATCAGGACCTCGAACGGCTTCGGCTCGGGGTCCGGGATGTCGGTGTACTGGAGGACGTCCGGGCCGCCGTGCTCCTCGAAGACGACCGCCTTCATGCGGAGATGGCCTTGCCGAGGAACTCGAAGTTGGACACGTAGCGGCGGACATCCTCCTCGGAGTGCTGCACGGAGAGCGTCCAGTTCTCGGACTTGCCCCACGGCGCCATGAACACGCCGCGGTTGAACTGCACGAGCCAGTTCACGTAGGCGAGCTCGTCGGAGACCTCGAGGTAATCGCGGTAGTTGCGCACCCGCTCGCCGCGGTAGGTGACCGCGCCGCGGGCCGACATGACCGTCGTGTAGCCGGCGATCCCGGTGCTGTCGATGACAGCGTCGCAGCCGCTGCGGAGGATCTCGCCGAGGCGGTCGAACTCGGTGTAGACGTCGGGCGTCAGGATCTCGGTCAGCGTCGCGCGCATCGCCGCCATCGTGAGCGGGTTGCCGTTGAACGTGCCGACCTGGTCGATCCGGCCGTCGGCGATCCAGCTCATGACCTCCTCGGTCCCGCCGATCGCGCCGCACGGCAGTCCGCCACCCGTCGACTTCGCCAGGCAGATGAGGTCGGGAGTGACGCCGAAGCGCTTGGTCGCGCCGCCGTAGGCGATCGTGGCGCCGGTCTTCACCTCGTCGAACGCGAGCAGGGCGCCGGCACCGTGCAGGAGCTCCTTCACGCCGCCCAGATAGCCCTCCTCCGGCATGATCATGCCGGCGTTCATCATCGTCGGCTCGACGATCATCCCGGCGACCTGGCCCTGATAGCGGTGCAGGGTGCGCTCAAGCGCGTCGAGGTCGTTGAACGGGACGACCCGCGTGAGCTCGACGACCGCGTCCGGGAGGCCGATCGTCTGGGGCACCGAGACCGGGTTCTCGTAGTCGCCGATCGAGTCCGCCGGAGGCGCCACCGACACCATGACCGCGTCGCCGTGGCCGTGGTAGGAGCCCTCGATCTTGAGCAGGATGTCCTTCCCGGTCACCGCGCGCATGAGCCGGACGGCGTCCATCGTGGACTCGGTCCCCGAGTTGCCGAACCGCCAGAGCGGCAGGCCAAAGCGCTCCGAGAGGTGCTCGCCGACGGCGACCGAGTCCTCGGTCGGCTGGGCGAAGTGCGTGCCGCGGCGGACGCGATCGGAGACGATCTCGGCGATGCGGGGATGGGCGTGGCCGACCGCCATCGCGCCGTAGCCGTTGTGGAAGTCGACGTACTCGTTCCCGTCGACGTCGACCACCTTGGAGCCGTGGCCGTCGACCAGGTAGATCGGGTGCGGATCGGTCGCCTGCCAGCTCGAGGCGACTCCTCCGGCGAGCACGCGGCTGGCGCGCTCGGTCATCGCCCGCGACTCCTTGTGGCGATCTCCGAACTCGGCCTCTTCGGTCTCGATCAGCCGCGCGAGGCGGGTGGGATCGATGGTGGACTCTGCAACGCTCATGCTTTCGCACCTCCCAGGATCTCGCCGTAGCGCGCGTCGCGCCAGGCGAGGGCGGCCTTCAGGCCCTGTGACTTGACGATGTCCATGAACTCTCTCTGCTCCGGTGTGTCCGCCGCGTTCAGCATCGACGACAGGTCGAGATTCATATTGACCGCTTCCCGCAGGCCCATCGCCTCGTACGCTCGCACGAGCGCGATCTTCGTGAGCCGCAGGACGGGCAGCGGGGTCGGTGCGATCTTCCGAACCAGGCCCTCCACCTCGGCCTCGACCTGCTCGTCGGGGACGACCCGGTTCACCAGCCCCGCCCGCTCCGCGGCGGCTGCGTCGATCATATCGCCTGTGAAGAGCAGCTCGCTCGTCTTCTTCTGGCCGAGGATGAACGGCATGAGGAGGGTGACCGGCCCGGAGCCGTAGCGGATCTCCGGTTCGCCGAACCTGCCGCTCTCGCCGGTGATGATCATGTCGCAGGCCATCGCCAGCTCGCACCCGCCCGCCAGGCAGTAGCCGCGCACCGCCGCGATCGTCGGCTTGGGCAGCGCCCACACCCGCATCGTCGCGTCGATGTCGGTGCCGAGCACCTCGTGCCACGTGTGGGCCGGGATCTCGGAGTGAGCGGCCTCCGCCGAGAGGTCGTAGCCGGCCGAGAACGCCCGCTCGCCCGCACCCGTCAGCACCACCACCTTCACCTCGTCGTCGGCAACGGCGCGGTCGAGCGCGGCGTGGAGCCCGTCGAGCACGTCGCCGTTCAGCGCGTTCAGCTTCTCGGGCCGGTTCAGGGTGATCCACGCGGCCGGGCCGCGGATCTCGTACAGGACGGCGTCGCTCATGCAGGCTCCTTCAGGACGATCAGGCAGTCGAGCGCGACGGCGCGCTCCGGGGTGACGAGGAGGGGGTTGACGTCGATCTCGACGACCTCGGGGTGCTCGGCGACGAGCTCCGAGACCGCGACGATCGCGTCGATCAGGCCCTGCGGCACGTCGCCGTCGAGCAGGCGGCCGAGCACCGGGAGCGACGCGACCAGGCGGCGCGCACCCGCCTCGTCGAGCGGCGCAAGGGCGGCGGTCACGAGATCGAGCTGCTCGGCCAGGCCGCCGCCGATCCCGACCGCCACCGTTGCGCCGTAGTCCGGGTCGCGAACGGCGCCGATCAGCACCTCGACCCCGTCGGAGACCTGCTCGGCGATGACGACGTTGCCGCCCATCCGCTCCGCGGCGCTGCGGACGGAGCCGGGGTCGTTCAGGTGGAGCGCCACGCCGCCGACCCGCGCCTTGTGTGCGACGTTGTCGATCTTGCACACGACCGGATAGCCGATCCGCTCGGCCGCCTCCGCCGCATGGTCGGCCGAGATGCACCGCTCGGCCGGCACGTACGGGACGCCGTGCTCGGCCAGGATGGCCGCCGAATCGAGCTCCGAGAGCGCGCCCGAGCCCTCGAGCGGCGTGTCCGCCGGGAGGTCGCGCATCGGCGGCGTGTACAGATCGTGATTGAGCCGGGCTGCGATGGCGCGCAGGCCCGGGAGGCTGCCCTTCAGCATCGGGATGTCGTTCTGCCGCGCCCACTCGAGATCCTCGATCGGCGCGTCGGCGGTCGTCACCGAGATGACGGCCGGGAAGATGTCCGTCCCCTCGACGGCGTCACGCAGGTCGTTCGCGATCGCGGTCGCGAGGTGCCGCTCCGTGCCCTTGAGCCAGTAGGAGTGGTCGATCGCCGAGATCAGGACGTCGAACTCGCCGGACTCCGCCAGCATGCGGAACACGCGCGGGAAGACGACCCGATCGTCGTCGATCGCCCAGCAGTCGGCCGGGTTTCCGACGTGAAGGAAGTTCGGGAACTCGGCGCTGATCGCGGCGCGCAGCTCCTCCGAGAAGAGCGAGAGCGGGATGCCGGCCTGCTCGGCCTTGTCGGCGAAGTACTCGCCCTCGCCGCCCGAGTTGGTGACGACGCCGATGCGCCGTCCGCGCGGGGGCTTCTCACGGCCGAAGACCTCGAGGTGCTCGACCCAGTCGCCGAAGTCGTCGACCCGGATCGCGTTGTAGTGGCGCAGCATCGCCGAGAAGCTGCGGTCCGAGCCGACCAGCGCGCCGGTGTGCGCCAGGGCCGCCTCGGCGCCCATCTCGGACGTGCCGACCTTCATGACGATCGCGACCTTTCCGGCCTCGGACACGCGCCGGAGCGCCTCCTCGAACGCCGCGGGACGGCGCACGGTCTCGAGGAAGAGCCCGATGACACGGGTCGCCGGGTCCTGCGCGAACCAGGCCACAAAGTCGGCCGCGTCGACGACCGTCTCGTTCCCCGACGAGACCATCGTGCGGAAGCCGACCCGAGGGCCGAGCGACACCAGGATCTCGCCGATCGAGCCGGAGTGGGCGAGCGTCGCCACCGGCCCGGGCACGAACGTGGGGTGCAGGCTCCCGATCCACGGCGACGGCGCGCCGGGGGTTGCGATCCCCATGCAGTTGGGCCCGACCATCGCGACGCCGGCCTCCCTGACCCGCGCCGAGATGCGCTCGGAGATCGGCGGCCCGTCGTGGCCCGCCTCGTTCCCGAGGCCCGGCGTGATGATCACCTTGACACCGTCCACCGACAGGACGTCCTCGATCGCCGTCTCGATGCGGCCGTGGCCGACGCCCATCACGACCATCTCCGGCACGGCGGGGCACTCGGCCATCGACGGGTAGCACGGGACGCCGCAGGCCTCGGTCTTGGTCGGGTTGATCCCGTAGAACGGCACGCCGGGCTTCGTCATGTTCTCGGCGATCCGCATGGACGTGCGCTCGGAGATCCCGTAGATCGCCACCGAGCGCGGGTCGAAGACCGCGTCGAGGTCGGTGTTGAGGAGCGGCCGGTCGACGACCGCCATCAGTTCTCCTCGACGAAGAACTTGCCCGTCTCGCCGCCCGAGAAGTAGCGCGACGTGACGGTCTTCTTGCGGGTGTAGAACTCGACCGCGTCGCCGCCGTGGGCGTGCAGGTCGCCGAAGAACGAGCCCTTCCAGCCCGAGAACGGGAAGAACGCGACGGGGGCCGCGACGCCGACGTTCACGCCGATCATGCCGACCTCGACGTCGTGCCGGTAGCGGCGGACGGCTGCGCCCGACTCCGTGAAGATCGAGGTGCCGTTGCCGTACGCGGAGGCGTTCACGATGTCGATCGCCTCGTCGAGCGACGCGGCGTGGATGACCGAGAGCACCGGGCCGAAGATCTCCTCGCGGGCGACGTCCATGTCGGGCGTCACGCCGTCGAGGATCGTCGGGCCGACGAACGCGCCCTCGGGGTTGGCATCGGGGCGGCGGCCGTCGACGGCGACGGTCGCGCCGGCGTCGGCCCCGCGGTCGATCCACTCCACGATGCGGTCGCGGGCGACGCACGAGACGACCGGGCCGACGTCCGTCCCCTGATCGAGCCCGTCGCCGACCGAGAGCTCCTTGGTGCGCGCGACGAGCTCGTCGACGAGCGGCCGCTTGGCGTCGCCGACGGCAACGACGACCGACCCGGCCATGCAGCGCTGGCCGGCGGCGCCGAACGCCGAGCCGATGATGTTCGACACGGTCTTGGGCATGACCGCGTCGGGCATGACGACCATGAAGTTCTTGGCGCCGCCCAAGGCCTGGACGCGCTTGCCGTTGGCGGCGGCCCGCTCGTAGACGTACTTGGCGACCTTGGCGGACCCGACGAACGAGATCGCGTCGACGCCCGGGTGGTCGAGCAGGCCGTTCACGACGTCGACCGAGCCGTTTACGAGGTTGACGACACCCTCGGGCAGGCCGCCGGTCTCGTCGATCAGGTTGTAGAACAGCTCCTGCGTCAGCGGCACCTGCTCGGACGGCTTCAGCACGAACGTGTTCCCGCAGGCGATCGCGAACGGCAGGAACCAGAACGGCACCATCGCCGGGAAGTTGAAGGGCACGATCGCCGCGCACACGCCGACCGGCTGTCGGATCGTCTCGCAGTCGACGCCGGTCGCCACGTTCTCGAGCACGCGGCCCTGCATCGTCTGCGGGATCGCCGAGGCGGCCTCGATCATCTCGATCGCGCGGCCCACCTCGGCGCGCGCGTCGGGCAGCGTCTTCCCCATCTCGCGGGTGACGGAGCGGGCGAGCTCGTCGGCGTGCGCCTCGACCACCTGGCGGAAGCCAAAGAGCCAGCGGGCGCGCTCGATGGTCGAGCGGCGGCGCCAGGCGGGGAACGCGGCGCGCGCGGCCTGGACTGCGGCGTCAACGTCGGCGACCCCGGAGAGCGGCACCCGGGCCAGCGCCTCGCCGGTGGCGGGGTTGGTGACGTCGAGCTCCTCGCTCGCCGTCGAGGCGACCCAGCGGCCGCCGATGTAGTTCGAGAGCAGGCGTGTGTCGGTGCGTGTCGGCATGGCTGCATTCAAGCCGCCGGCCGTCCCCGCCGCCACCTTACACTATGTCTATGAATACGCCTGAATCAGGACACTCTGTACTCACCGTCGGCGACCTCCTCGGCCTCGAGGAGTTCCTCAGAGCCGAGGTCACGGTGGCGGCCGCCGGGCACCGGCTCGGGAACCGGGTCGAGTGGGTGCACGTCTTCGAGACGCCGTTCGTGGCGGGCGTGATCCGGGGCGGGGAGTTCCTGCTGACAACCGGGATCGGGCTCGCCGGGATGCGCGGCACCGAAGTCGAGGCGCTGGTGGCCGGACTGGCCCGGGCGGGAGCGGCCGGCATCGGCTTCGAGCCCACCCACGCCCCGGCGGCGACGCTCATCGAGCCCTGCCGCCGCCACGAGCTGCCGCTGCTCGTCTTCGGCCGCGACGTGCGCTTCGTCGACATCACGCACGTGGTGCACGAGCGGCTCGTCTCGACCGAGCTCGCAACTCTGCGCCGGGCGGTCGGACTCCAGGCCCAGCTCCGGGAGGCGGCCCGCGAGGGCCTCGGCCCGGCCGGGACTCGTTGCCGCCCTGGGCGACGTCCTCGAGGCTCAGGTGCTGCTCGAGCGCGCCGACCGCGCGCCGATCGCAGCCTCGCCGGAGGACGGGCTCGACGTGGCGTTCATGGACGCGCTCGACCGCCATCGCCAGCGTCTGCCGACGCCGCTTCACTCCCGGCCGGTCAACCCGGGCGCGCGCCTCCACGTCCTTCCCGGCCGGGGCGACGAGCTCGACCTGCTCGCCGTCGACGAGGCGGCGTTCCTCCTGTCGGTGGCGATGGCCGCCCAGCCGCCGCGCGAGGAGGTGCCCTCCGCGGACCGGGCCCGGCTGCTCCAGCGCCTCGCCGAGGGGCGGGCCGGCTCGGGCGCCGACATCGTGCGCCGGGCGCGCTCCGTGGGCGTCGACCTCTCCCGCGCGACGCTGTGGGCATTCCACGGCAGCGGCGGTCTCGGCCGCCTGGATCGGATGGGGATCGACGCGCTCGTCGACGGACCGCGGGCGCTCGTTGCCGTGCGCGGCGACCTCGACCCTGCCGCGCTGGCCCGCGACCTCGTGCGGCGCGACGTGACGGCGGTCGGCTTCGACAGCCGCGGCGGCGAGCCGTGGCAGGTGCGTGACGCGCTGGCAGGCGCGGAGCGGGCGCAGCTCGTCGCCGCCGCGGCCGGGCCTCCCGTCCGGCGCGGCTCGGAGCTCGGGGCGCTCGCCGGGATCGCGCGCGACGTCCTGGCCGGCGAGCGCATCCACCCGCGCTTCGACGAGGGGACGCTGGCGATCGTCGAGGCGCTCGTCGCCACCGGCTGGTCGAAGGCAGCAGCCGCCCGCCGGCTTCGCATCTCCCGGCAGGCCCTCTACGAGCGGATCGCGACTCTGAGGGCCAGGTACGGGCTCGACCCCGACCTGCCGCAGACCCGGGTTGAGCTGGCGCTCGAGGTGTGGGCCGTGCGCATGGGGGAACTTGCCTGACATGCGGGTCGTCTCACACCGGACGGCGGAGCTCAGCGAGGGCGAGGAGCGGGAGCTGCAGACCCTGTGCGAGCGCGCCTGGCTTGCCAAGGGCAGCGAGTTCCGGCCCATTGCATGGCAGGCCGCACTCGGCGGCAGCATTTTGTCGTCGCCGAGGCGGGCGCCGTGCTCGCGCACGCGGCGGTGGTCGACCGGACGCTGGAGTGGGACGGCCGACGGCTTCGGACGGGATACGTCGAGGCCGTGGCGACGCTGCCGGAACGCCAGGGCCAGGGTCTGGGCTCGGCCGTCATGCGTGCCGTCGCCCGGTTCCTCGACGAGCGATATGAGCTCGGCGCGCTCGACACCGCGACGCCGGAGTTCTATGAACGGCTGGGCTGGATTCGGTGGCCGGGACGCACGGGCGTCCGCGGGCCGGACGGGGTGCGGCTCACGCCGCAGGAGGCCGGGAAGGTGCTCGTCCGCTTCACCGGGGCGCCGCTTCACCTGCGCAAGGACGGGCTGCTCGTCTGCGACGGGCGCCGGCCGGGCGAGCCCTGGTAGGCCGGTATTCTGGACCTCGTGCCAGGCCTGATCGACACGGGGTGGGCGGCGTGGCTCCCGTCGGAGCTGGTCGCCGCAATGGACGCGCTCGACGCCAACGCCGCCGGGAAGCGCGCGTTCGCCAAGCGCCTCGCCGACGGGCCCGACGAGGCTGCGCGCGAGCGCTGGGACCGGTTCGCTTTGGTGGCGCCCTCGCGGATCGACGTCCCGGCGAGCGCCGACGGCCTGACACCCGAGGACTGCTGGGCGCTCCTCGCCGACCTGGGGCTCGCGGCCGGCGACCCGCCGCGGCCGGTCGCTCAGCCTGAGCCGGTCGAGCTCGTCCTGACGCTCGACAACGACGACGTGCGCGAGCTCGAGCAGGTGCGGATGGCGCGCGACGTCGGCGACCCGGCGACGCCGGTCGAGGCCCTGCCGTCGCTCGAAGCGCGGTTCGGCGGCGCCAAGGTGGGCCGCAACGACCCGTGCCCGTGCGGCTCGGGCAAGAAGTTCAAGCGCTGCCACGGGTCGTGACCGCGTTCGACCCGAGCATCCTGCCGCCCGGGCTGCCCGTCCCTGCCGACGACGGCGCGGCCGACCACCTGGCGGGGATGAAGCTACCCGCGCTCTCGCCGGCATCGACGGCCGGGCAGATCGACCTCCCGGACGCGGCGGCCGGGACGCTCGTGCTCTACATCTACCCGCGCACCAGCCGCCCTCGACCTGCCGACGTTCGAGATCGCCGGCATGCGCCTCTACCGGCGGATCACGCTCATCGCCTGTGCCGGATGGATCGAGCACGTCTTCTATCCCGTCTTCCCGCCCGACCGGAATGCGGCCGACGTCGTCGCCTGGCTGCGCGCCGAACACCATGGGGCCAGGCCCCATGCGGGGCCTGCCCCGGTGGTTAGCCCGGTCAGCCCGGCTCGGCCAGGCCCTCCCTGACGGCGTACATCGCCGCCTGCGTGCGGTCGGTCACGTCGAGCTTGCGGAGGATCGCCGAGACGTGCGTCTTCACCGTCTTCTCGGACAGGTGCAGCTCAGCGGCGATGACCTTGTTCTGGTGCCCGCGCGCGATGAGGCGCAGCACCTCGAGCTCGCGCGGGGTGAGGTCCGTGTGGGCCGCCGGGGGCCGGCGGCGCTCGGCCAGGAGCTTCGCCGCCACGGCCGGATGGAGCACGGCCTCTCCGCGGTGGGCCGCCCGGATCGCCGAGACGACGTCGCGCGGCGAGGCGTCCTTCAGCAGGAAGCCGCTCGCGCCGGCGTCGACAGCCTCCATCGCCCGCCGGTCGTCGGCGTAGCTCGTCAGCATGACGACCCGCGTCTGCGGACTCCGCTCGGCGATCCGGCGCAGCGCCTCGACGCCGTCCATCGCCGGCATGACGACGTCCATCAGCACGACGTCCGGCGAGAGGCGCTCGGCGGCCGCGACCGCCTCCTCGCCGTCGCCCGCCTCGCCGATCACATCGATCCCGTCCTGAGTCGAGAGCAGCGCGCGCAGCCCCTGCCGGACGACGGGATGGTCGTCGACGAGGAGGACGCGGATCGCCGGCGTCATGTCGCCTCCTCTCCGCCCCGCGGGCGGTGCCTCGCGGCCGGCATCCGAAGCGACACGGTCGTGCCCGCGCCCGGCTGCGAGCGCACCTCGAGGGTGCCGTCGAGCAGGGCCGCCCGCTCGTCCATCGACGTCAGGCCGAGATGGCGACCGCGGAGGGCCGGCGCCGCCGGGTCGAATCCCACGCCGTCGTCGGACACCTCCAGCTCGAGCACGCCGTCGTGGTCGGCGAGGCGGACGTCCACGGTCGCCGCGCCCGCGTGGCGAACGGCGTTCGCGAGCGCTTCCTGCGCGATCCGGAGCACCTGGCGCTTGGCGCCGGCGCGCATGACCGGCTCGGGCGGCGGCGTGTAGCGGATCGCGGCGTCGTGCACCTGGCGCAGGACGTCGACGTGCTTTTGGAGGGCGCCGGCGAGCCCGTCGGCGGCGACCTCGGCCGGGCGCAGCTCGAACACGAGGGCGCGGAGCTGCTCGAGGGCCGAGCCGGTCAGCTCGCGGACGCGGGCCACCTCGACGGCCGCGCCGCCGGGTCCGTCGCCAGGCGCTCGGTCGCCGCCTCGGCGGTCGCAACGGCGCCCCACAGCGTCTGGTTCACCGAGTCGTGCAGCTCGCGCGCGAGCCGGTTTCGCTCCTCGACCACCGACAGCTCGCGCGACCGCTCGCCGGCCGCGGCATGCTGGATCGCGATCGCGGCGTGGGCGGCGAGGAGGACGGTGGCGTCCTCGTCCTCCTGCGTGAACTCGCCGCCGCCGTCCTTGTTCACCAGGTAGAAGGCGCCGACGATCTCGCCGCCGGCCGCAATCGGGACGCCGAGGAACGAGGTCATCACCGGATGCGCCGACGGCCACCACCGGTAGCGGCGGTCGCGGCGGATGTCGGGCATCCGCTCCGGGGCGGTCGACTCGAGCATCGCCGCGAGCAGGCCGTGCGTGCGCGGCAGCGGGCCGATCTGCGCGATCTCGTCCTCGCTCATGCCCGACGTGACGAAGCGGGCGAAGCCGCCGTCGCCGTCGGGCACGCCGATCGCGCCGTAGCGCGCCGACACCTGATCGCGGGCGGCGTCGACGAGCATGTGCAGCCGCCGGCCGGTCGACGGCTCCGCCGCCACGGCCAGGAGAACGTCGGTCACGGAGCGCAGCCCGTCCTCGGACATCCGCCTACGTTACGGCAGGATCAGGTGGACGTCGCCGAACTCGTGCCACAGGTAGTCGCCGGCGACGGCGGCCTCGTAGGAGCGGGCGGCAAGGCTCGATCCGGCGATCGCCTCGATCATGTCGAGGTGGCTGGCGCCGGGCTCGTGCCAGCCGGTGAGCAGGCCGTCGACCGCCGCCACGGCGCGGTCCGGGCCGATCACGACGTCCGTCCAGCCCGAAGCGGCGTGCACATGCCCGCCGGCGTCGGCGGCCGACTCGAGCGCGCGGACGGCGGTCGTCCCGATCGCGATGACCCGGCCGCCGGCCCCACGGGCCGCGTTCAGGCGCGCGGCCGAGGCCTGCGAGACCGCGAACCGCTCGGGCAACGGGCTCTCGCCGTCCTCGAGCGACGAGACGCCGCAGTGCAGGACGATCGGCACGACCTGGACGTCGCGTGCCGCCAGCGCGGCAAGCGTGCGGGAGGTGAACGGGCGCCCCGCGCTCGGCATCTCGGCGCTGCCGGGCTCGATCCCGAAGATGGTCTGGTAGGCGTCCATGTCCCAGTCGCCGGCCGCGTAGGCATAGCGGATCGGCCCGCCGCGGCGGCCGAGGTAGCTCTCGACGGAGCCAACCAGCCGGGGCCGCGCGACCCAGAGCCGCTCGCCCAGGTACGGCGCGCGCAGGTCGATCGACCCGCCGCCCGGGAGCGCCAGCCGGTCTCCGGCGCGCGCGCCGCGAAAGGGTGTTGTGCCTGGGCCGGCCGGCAGGCGCGGCTCGACGATCCACAGGCGCTCATCGGCCGGATAGGGCGATGAGAAGTGGAGCACGAGCTCCTCGCCGCGCGGCGAGATCGCCGTGACGGCCGCCGGGAGGGTGCGCGACACGTTCACCACGAGCGCGTCGCCGGCGGCGAGGTGCTCGGCGATCCGGTCGAATCGGGAGTGCTCGATGACCCCGGCCAACCGGTGGGCGACCATCATCCGCACGCCGTCGCGGGCGATGCCGCGCGCCTCGGGCGGCGCCGCCGCCTCGTGGTCGGGCGCGAGCTCGAAGGTCGCAAGGGCCGGCGTGCTCATCCGGCGACTCCGGCTTCGGCGAGCGGCGCGGGCCTGGTAGCGGCCGCTCGGGTGGTCGCCCTCGATCAGGGCGATGAGCCCGGGCACGCTCTCCTCGGGCGGCGGGCGGTCGGAGATGTCCTCACCCGGGAACGCGTCCTGGTGCATCTGCGTGCGCATGTCGCCGGGGTCGACCCAGTAGACGCGCAGGTCCGGCTGCTCGGCGGCGAGGACGTTCGACAGCTGCTCGAGCCCCGCCTTCGAGGCCCCGTAGCCGCCCCACCCCTCGTACCCCTCGACCGCGGCGTCGGACGTGATGTTGAGGATGCGGCCGGAGCCGGCGGCGAGCAGCGGAAGGGCCTCCTGGATGAGCGCAAGCGGCGCGACGAGGTTCGTGCGCAGGACGGCCTCGAGGTCGGCGGGGTCGAGATCGGCGAGCGCGGGCATCGGCGACGGGCCGAGCGCGCTCGCGTTGTTCACGAGCAGGTCGAGACGGCCGGTGCGCTCCGCGGCCGCGACCAGGTCGCGCCGGTGCGCGGGGTCGGCGACGTCGCCCGCGATGGCCGTCGTGCGGCCCGGGAGGGCGAAGGTTGCGTGGGCCTCTTCGAGCGCACCCGCGCCGCGGGCGTCGACGACGAGGTTCCAACCCCGCCCGGCGAGCTCGCGGGCGAGTGCGAGGCCGAGGCCGCGGGAGGCCCCGGTGACGATGGCGGTGCGAGTGGTGTCCATGCATCCACGGTAGGGCGGGGCCTGCCGTTCCGCCTCGGCCACAGGGCGCATCCGCTGCGGGCAATTGGTCCTAGATCGAGACGGCTACGTCGCGCCGAGCCGCAGGAGCGCCTGGCCGCGCACCACCTGGTCGCCCGCGCTCACGTCGACGGCCTCGACCACGCCGGGGCCGTGGGCGACGATCTCGTTCTCCATTTTCATCGCCTCGACGACCACCAGGACGTCGCCGGTCGACACGGTGTCGCCCGCCGCCACGCCCACCGTGAGAACGGTGCCCTGCATGGTGCTCCGGACGACGTCGGCAGCCCCGTGCGCTGTCCGCTCGCGCTCCGCGATCGCGGCGCGGCGAGCCCGAAGCCGGGTGCGGCCCGGGTGCTCGGGCACCGTCACGGTCACCTCGAACCGCTTCCCGTCGACCTCGACGGGCAGCGTCTTCGCCTCGCCGGCCGTCGAGGCCGGGCCGCGTTCGGGGGCTGGCCCCCCAGCGTCCACGTCGCCGCCCCGCTCGACGAACTCGTGCAGGAGCCCACCGGCGATGAAGTCCGGGTGCTCGAGGATCTGGCGGTGGAGCGGAATCAGTGTCTTCGGGCCCTCGATCTCGAGCTCGGAGAGGGCACGCAGCATGCGCTTCCGGGCCAGCTCGCGGTCCTCGTCCCACACGATGAGCTTCGCGATCATCGGGTCGTAGAGGCCCGAGACGTGGAGCCCTCGGCCACGCCGGAGTCGATCCGGACGCCCGGCCCGGCAGGCTCGCGGTAGCGGGTGATCGTGGCAGGCGTCGGCACGAACCCGGCCGCCGGGTCCTCGGCGTTGATCCGGCACTGGATCGAGTGGCCCGAGAGGCGAACGTCGGCCTGCGTCCAGCCGAGCGGCCGGCCGTCGGCGATCCACACCTGCTCGCGGACGAGGTCGAGCCCCGTCACCATCTCGGTCACGGTGTGCTCGACCTGGAGGCGGGTGTTCATCTCGAGGAAGTAGTAGGAGCCGTCAGCGTCGAGCAGGCCTTCGACGGTGCCGGCGTTGGTGAAGCCGACGGCCCGCGCGGCGTCGACGGCGATGACGCCGATCCGCTCGCGCAGCTCGGGCGTGACCGCCGGCGAGGGCGTCTCCTCGAGGATCTTCTGGTGGCGGCGCTGGACCGAGCAGTCCCGCTCGCCCAGGTGGATGACGTTGCCGTGCAGATCGGCGAGAACCTGCACCTCGACGTGCCGCGGCCGCTCGAGATAACGCTCGAGGTAGACGGCGTCGTCGGCGAAATACGTCTTGCCCTCCCGCTGAGCCGACTCGATCGCCCGCCCGAGCTCGTCGGGACCGGCCGCCGTCCGGATCCCCTTTCCGCCTCCGCCGGCGGCGGCCTTCACGGCGACCGGATAGCCGATCTCGGCGGCGGCGGCTTGGGCCTCCTCCAGCGTGGCGACGGGCTCGGTGATCCCGGGGACGATCGGGACGCCCGCCGCGGCCATCGCCCGCCGGGCGGCGGTCTTGGACGCCATCGCCTCCATCGCGTCGGGCGACGGCCCGATGAAGGTCAGGCCCGCCGCCGCGACGGCGCGAGCGAACTCGGGGTTCTCGGCCAGGAACCCGAAGCCCGGATGGATCGCCTCGGCGCCCGCCCGCTGCGCCGTGCGGATGATCGTCTCGCCGCGGAGATAGGACTGGGGCGCCGGCCCGGGCCCGATCGCATAGGCCTCGTCGGCGTACCCGACGAACGGCAGCTCGCGGTCAGCCTCCGAGTAGACGGCGACCGAGGCGATCCCCATCTCGCGCAGGGTCCGGAAGACGCGCATGGCGATCTCGCTCCGGTTGGCCACGAGCACCTTGGTGAACACGCGGCGATCTTACGGCGTCGGGTACGGCATCGAAACAGTCACGGATCCGTCACGGCCGCAGATGCGGGGTCTGACCCCACCCCGGCCTCGCCGTCCCGCGCGGCCGGCTCGACCATGCCGAGCGCCTCGAGCGCGCGGCGGATCGCCTCGGCCTCCTCGGGCGTCGGCTCCGGCGTGATGTCGATCCGCTCGCCGCTCACAGCGGGATGTTGCCGTGCTTCCGCCGCGGCGGGTCGGCGCGCTTGCCGGCGCTCGCCTCGAGCGCCGTGATCAGCACGGGGCGGGTGCGGCGCGGCGCGATCACGTCGTCGACGTAGCCGCGCTCGGCTGCGGTGAACGGGTTTGCGAACTGCTCGCGGTACTCCTCGACCAGCTCGGCCCGGCGCGCCTCCGGGTCATCCGCAGCCTCGAGCTCCTTGCGAAAGACGATGTTGACGGCGCCGTCGGGGCCCATGACGGCCACCTCGGCCGTCGGCCATGCGAAGTTGAAGTCGGCGCCGACGTGCTTGGAGCTCATGACGTCGTAGGCGCCGCCGTAGGCCTTGCGCGTGATCACCGCGAGCTTGGGCACGGTCGCCTCGCAGTAGGCGTAGAGCAGCTTGGCCCCGTGGCGAATGATGCCGCCCCACTCCTGGTCCGTCCCCGGCAGGAAGCCGGGCACGTCGACGAAGGTGACGAGCGGCAGATTGAAGGCGTCGCACGTGCGCACGAACCGGGCGCCCTTCACGGAGCTCGAGATGTCGAGCACGCCCGCCAGGGCCCGCGGCTGGTTTGCAACCACCCCGACCGGGTAGCCTCCAAGCCTGGCAAATCCGCAGATCAGATTCTCGGCCCACCGGGCCTGGACCTCGAGAAACTCGGCGTCGTCGACGACGCGACGGATCACTTCGTGCATGTCGTAGGGCTTCGCCGCGTCGTCGGGGATCAGCTCGTCGAGCTCGGCGTCCTCCCGCCCGGCCGGGTCGGACGGCGGCTCCCACGGCGCGCGATCGGCGTTGGAGGGCGGCAGGAACGAGAGCAGGTAGCGGCAGTCCTCGATCAGCGCCCGCTCGTCCGGCGCGGTGAAGTGCGCGACGCCGGAGCGGGCGGCGTGGGTGGCCGCCCCGCCGAGCTCCTCGAAGCTCACCTCCTCGCCCGTCACGGTCTTCACCACCTCGGGGCCGGTGATGAACATGTGCGACGTCTCCTCGACCATCATCACGAAGTCGGTGATGGCGGGCGAGTACACGGCGCCGCCCGCGCAGGGGCCCATGACCAGCGAGATCTGCGGGATCACGCCCGAGGCCTGCACGTTTCGCAGGAAGATGTCGGCGTAGCCCGCGAGCGAGACGACGCCCTCCTGGATGCGGGCACCGCCCGAGTCGTTGATGCCGACGATCGGACAGCCGAAGCGGACGGCCATGTCCATGACCTTCACGATCTTCTCGGCAAAGGCCTCTCCCAGGGAGCCGCCGAATACGGTGAAGTCCTGCGAGAACACGAACACCCGCCGGCCCTCGACCGTCCCGTGCCCCGTGACCACGCCGTCGCCGTACGGCCGGTTCTCCATCATCCCGAAGTTCGGATTGCGGTGCTGGACGAACGCATCGAGCTCGGTGAAGCTGCCGGGATCGAGCAGGAGCTCCACCCGCTCGCGGGCCAGGAGCTTGCCGCGCTCGCGCTGCCGGTCGACCGCGGCGGACGAGCCGGCGTGCGCCGCCTCCTCGCGCAGCCGCTCGACCGCCTCGATCCGATCGCGGGTAGTTCGGGGCGTCATCGCGGCGGCAGCCTACCGAAGTCCTCCCGGCAGCGGTAGGATGCCGACGGGGACGATGGTGGGGGCCGAAAGGCGTCCAAATGCAACGAATTGGTGAAAATCCATCTTGACTCGGCGCAAAGAGACGGGTACGTTCGACTCTGCGAGGCAGACAACCGAGAAGGGTGGGCACCCTGTGGGCGAGCAGGTTCGAGCGGAGACGTCATCGGCCGTTAGGCTGGACCAGGACACGGTCAAGAGCAGCGTGGTCAGCGCACCGCGCCAGACCGCAACCGTCCACCAGATGCCACGGTCGGGGCGGCCCACAGGCCGTGTTCGCAGAGGGATGGTGCGCTACGCGCTCGCCCTCGCCGACCTCGCAGGGCTGGTCACCGCCCTCGCCGGCGCGTACTTCCTGACGAGCGGCGGCACGACCCTCGACCCACTGCTGATCGTGCTGCCCGCATGGGCGGCGCTGTCGGGGTTCTACGGGCTCTACCGGCGCGATCGCGTCGGCGCCGACAACGCGACACTCGACGAGGTGTGGCCGATCTTCCACTGCGTCACCGTCGCCTCGTGGATGGTCTTCGGCGTCGTCCAGGTTGTCTCGCCGTCGTCGCTCCACGGCGGCCGCGTGCTCGCCTTCTGGGCCGTCGCCTCGGTGGCGATCCCCGCCTACCGCAGCCTCTCGCGCTCGGTGCTGCGCAGCGCAGCTCGCGCTGCAAGCAGAACGCGGTCGTCGTCGGCGCCGGCCTCGTCGGCCAGGAGATCGCGCGCAAGATCCGGCGCTCGCCGAACTACGGCCTCGACCTGGTCGGCTTCGTCGACCAGAACCCGCTGCCGCTCCACGACGAGGTCGCCGACGTGCCCGTGCTGGGCTCGACCGACGAGCTCGGGATGATCCTCCAGACCCACGACATCGACCACGTCGTGCTCGCCTTCACCGCCGACCACGAGGCGGGCCTCGACGTCGTGCGCGTCTGCAACGAGCTGGGCGTCCAGGTCGACATCGTCCCCCGCCTCTTCGAGGTGGTCGGAAGCCGCGCAGGCGTCTACTCGCTCGAGGGCACCCCGCTCCTCGGCCTGACGCCGCCCGAGCTGGGCGCGTCGCACCGGCTCGCGAAGCGGTCGATGGACGTCGCGGGCGCCATCTTCGGCCTGGTCGTGCTGTCGCCGATCTTCCTCGCGACCGCTATCGCCATCCGCGTGAACAGCACCGGCCCCGTCTTCTTCCGCCAGACCCGGATCGGCCGCGGCCAGCAGCCGTTCACGATCATCAAGTTCCGCACCATGGTGCGCGACGCCGAGCAGCGCAAGGCCGAGGTGGCGCACCTGAACGCGCACCGCGACAGCGACGCGCGCATGTTCAAGATCCCCGACGACCCCCGCGTCACGAGCGTCGGCGGGTTCCTGCGCCGGTACTCCATCGACGAGTTCCCGCAGCTCTGGAACGTGCTGCGCGGCCAGATGAGCCTCGTCGGCCCGCGGCCGCTGATCCCGCACGAGCATCAGTTCGTAAACGACTGGGGCCTGCGCCGGCTCGACCTGACGCCCGGCCTCACCGGCCTGTGGCAGGTCTGCGGCCGGAGCGAGGTCACGTTCTCGCAGATGCTGGTGCTCGACTACCTGTACGTGACGAACTGGAGCCTTTGGGGCGACATCAAGCTCATCATGCGCACCGTCCCCGCGCTGATGGGCAAGACTCGCGGCGCCCTCTAGGCGCGTCGCACCCCAGGGGCGTCGGCGCCGGCATCGCTCGGCGGCGCAGGCGCCCCATTCGCACGCCTCTCGCGACTAGGACGGCGCCCGGCGCGCGTCGAAGGTGCCCCAGGCGTCGCGCAGGACTCCGCACAGCTCCCCGATCGTCGCACCCGACGCGGAGCGCCTCGCGCATCGGCGGGAGCACGTTCACGTCCGACCCGGCGGCGGCGCGGACGGCCGCGACCGCCGACTCCCAGGCGGCGGGATCGCGCTCCGCCCGGACCCGCCTCGTGCGATCGACCTGGCGCTGCTCGGCGTCGGGCTCGATGCGCAGGAGCTCGATCGGCTCGGACTCGCCGCTCTGGTAGCGGTTCACGCCGACGATCACGTCCTCGCCGGCCTGGACGCGGCGGTGGAACTCGAACGCGCTCTGCTCGATCGCCTCCTGCACCCAGCCGGACTCGACCGCGGCGACGGCCCCGCCGAGCCGGTCGACCTCCGTCGATCAGCTCGCGGCCCTCGCCGGCGAGCTCGTCGGTCAGCGCCTCGATGTAGTAGCTCCCGCCCAGCGGATCGACGGTCGCCGTCGCCCCGGCCTCGGTGGGCCAGGATCTGCTGGGTGCGAAGCGCGATCGTCGCCGAGCGCTCGGTCGGGAGCGCGAGCGCCTCGTCGTAGCCGTTGGTGTGCAGGCTCTGGGCGCCGCCGCAGACGGCCGACAGCGCCTGGACGGCGACCCGGACGATGTTGTTCTCGGCCTGCTGGGCGGTGAGCGTCGAGCCGCCGGTCTGGGCGTGGAAGCGCAGCATCTGCGAGCGCGGGTCGCGGGCGCCGAAGCGGTCGCGCATGATCTCGGCCCACAGCGTCCGCGCCGCGCGGAACTTCGCCACCTCGGCGAAGAAGTCGTTGTGGGCGTTGAAGAAGAACGAGAGCCGGCGCGCGAACGCGTCGACCTCGAGCCCCGCGTCGACCGCCGCCTGGACGTAGGCGATGCCGTTGGCGAGCGTGAAGGCCAGCTCCTGCGCGGCCGTCGAGCCCGCCTCGCGGATGTGGTAGCCCGAGATCGAGATCGTGTTCCAGCGCGGCAGCCGCTCGGTGCAGTAGCGAAAGGTGTCGACGGTCAGGCGCATGCTCGGCCGGGCCGGGAAGATGTAGTTCCCGCGGGCGATGTACTCCTTCAGGATGTCGTTCTGGATCGTCCCGGAGAGCGTCTCGGGCGCCGACGCCCTGCTCCTCGGCGACGAGCTCGTAGAGCAGGAGCAGGAGCGAGGCCGGCGCGTTGATCGTCATCGAGGTCGACACGTCGCCGAGCGGGATGCCGTCGAGCAGGAGCCGCATGTCGTCGAGCGAGTCGATCGCCACGCCGGTGCGCCCGACCTCGCCGAGCGCCAGCGGGTCGTCGGAGTCGAGCCCGAGCTGCGTCGGCAGGTCGAACGCGACCGAGAGGCCCGTCTGGCCCCGGTCGAGCAGGAGCCGGAACCGGCGGTTCGTGTCCTCCGCGGACGAGAAGCCGGCGTACTGGCGCATCGTCCACGGCCGGCCGCGGTAGCCCTCCGGGCGGACGCCGCGCGTGTACGGGAACTCGCCCGGAGGCGGGCGGACGGCCGGGGCGTCGTCGGGGCCGTAGACCGGTTTCGTCATCGCGGGAACGATAGAGCGCCGACGGAGGGCGGGCAGCCGTGAGCCGGTACGCTGCCGGGCGTGCGGATCACCGTCAGGCTTTTCGCCGCGCTGCGCGAGCGGGCCGGCTGGTCGGAGCGCGAGCTCGACGTCCCCGACGGCGCGGCCGTCGCCGACGTCGTGGCCGCAGCTCGAGCTGGGAGACGAGCCGCCAGGCCTCGCCTATGCCCGAAACCGGGAGTACGCCGCGCGGGCCGACGACGCTCGCCGACGGCGACGAGGTGGCGGTCATCCCGCCGGTCTCGGGCGGCGGCGTTCCGCGTGCAGGCGGAGCCGCTCGACCTCGACGCGGTCGCGGCCGAGGTCGCCGACCCGGGCGCCGGGGCGATCGCCACGTTCGTCGGGATCACGCGCGCTCCACAGCCGCGGCCGGACGGTGACCCACCTCGAGTACGACGCCTACCCCGAGATGGCCGAGGCCGAGATGCAGCGGATCGCCGAGGCGGTGCGCGCCCGCCACGACGTCCTGCACGTCGCGATGGCACACCGCACCGGCCACGTGCCGCTCGGCGAGGCGAGCGTGATCATCGCCGTCTCGGCGGCCCACCGCGGCGCCGCGATGGACGCCTGCCGCGAGGCGATCGACACGCTCAAGCAGACCGTCCCGATCTGGAAGAAGGAGGTCTTCGAGGGCGGCGAGGAGTGGATCGGGCGCGAGGGCGACGTGACGTGTCGCGCACATGGACATGCCCGCGGGCAGCGCTACTCTGAGTCCATGACGTACGACCCCTGGGAGCCGCGCGAGGCGCCCGACCGGAACGCTCTCGCCGCCGCCCGCCGAGACCCGCCGTTCCAGAGCCCGGTGCAGGAGCACCGCGGGCTCCTGCGCCGCGCCGGCGGCGGGCCATCGCGGCCGGGGCTGCTCGCGCTCAAGCTCATCGGGAACCTCGCGTTCCTGTTCAAGTTCAAGTTCCTCTTGAGCTTCCTGATCTCGGCCGCGCTCTACACGTGGGCGTGGGGATGGCAGTTCGGCGTCGGGTTCGTCCTGCTGCTCCTCGATCCACGAGATGGGACACGTGATCCAGCTCAAGCGGGAGGGGATCGACGCCTCCGCGCCGATGTTCGTGCCCGTTCCTCGGCGCGGTGGTCGCGATGAAGGAGATGCCCGGGAACGCGTGGACCGAGGCCAAGGTCGGGCTCGCCGGGCCGGTGCTCGGGAGCGCCGGCGCGCTGGTGGTGCTGCTCTGGGCCGAGCAGATCGACTCCAACCTGCTCCGCGGCGCTGGCCTACGTCGGGTTCCTGCTGAACCTGTTCAACCTCGTGCCGTCGTGCCGTTCGACGGCGGCCGCGCCGCCGCGGCGCTCCACCCCGCGTTCTGGTTCCTGGGCCTCTTCATGGTCGCGCTCTTCTTCTTCGCCTACCACAACATCTTCGCGCTCCTCGTGCTCGGCCTCGGCGGATACGAGCTCTACCGCCGCTGGAACCGCCGGAACGAGCCGGGGTTTCGGGCCTACCACCGCGTGACCTGGCCGCAGCGGATCGCCGTCGCGACGGTCTACCTGGGGCTCGTCGCCGCCCTCGTCTACGGCATGCACGCGGCGTACGTCACGCCGCCGTCGTGACCGCCTGAACGTGTGAGGTGCACTCGTCGCTGAAGGCGACGTGGAGCGCGTACGACGGCGACGCATGGACGAGGTCGAGGATCGTGCCGCCGATCTCGAGCCGGGCCTCGAGGTACGTGGCCGGGCAGGCGACGACGCCGCACGGGCCGAGCGCGCCGAACGCCGTCCGGTGCACGTGGCCGGCCACGACCCGGCGAACGTGCGGGTTGGCGGCCAGCGACGTCGGCGAGCCCGCGCCGGTCGTCCTCGGGCAGGCCCATCAGGTCGAGCGCCGGGACGCCGGTGAGAAGCGGGGGATGGTGCATCGCGACGACCGTCGGCGTGTCGACGTCGACGGCCAGCTCGGCCTCGAGCCAGGAGAGCCGGTCGGCCGACAGCGAGCCGTCGTCGACGCCGGGCCGGGTGCTGTCGATCGCGACGAGCCGGATGCCGCCGACGCCGACGGAGAAGCCGTGCACGCCGGGCGCGCCGAAGTGGGTGCGCAGCGACGTCGGGGTCGTCGTGGTTTCCGGGCAGCGCGTACACGGGCATCGGAAGGGGCGCGAGCAGCTCGCGGGCGCGCTCGTACTCGCGCGCCGCGCCCGACTCGGCGACGTCGCCCGTCACGACCACGGCGTGGGGCGCCGGCCGCAGCGCGCCCACCGCGCTGACTGCGGCGGCGAGGGCACGGGCCGCGCCGGCGTCGCCGGGGCCGACCTCGACGTGAAGGTCGGTGAGCTGGGCGAGGAGCGTCGGGGCGATCGTCTCGGTCCTCAGCCGTCGTGCCGGAAGCCCCAGTCGAGCAGGCGGCCGGCGGTCGCGAACTCGTTCCCGTCGGACGTGCAGCAGGACCACGACGACGGAGTGCCCTCCGCGGCGCGCGGCTGCGGCGATGCAATTGCCTGCCGCGGTCGTCTGGCCCGTCTTGATTCCGATGGCGCCACGATAGTCCCAGAGCAGCGTGTTGCGGCTGACGTACGACGAGGTCGGCCCGGCGGAGTAGGCCTTGGCGCCGACCATCCGCCGCAGCAGGGGCTGCTCGAGGACGCGCAGCGAGAGCGTCGCCTCGTCCCAGGCCGACGACCGGTTGCCCGCGTCGAAGATGCCGGAGGGGTTGGAGTAGCGCGTGTCGTGGAGCCCCAGGTCGTGCGCATGGGCGTTCATGCGCCGCACGAACTCGGCGACCGAGCCGGCCCGATGGACCGCCAGCGCGTTTGCGGCGTCGTTGGCCGACGCGATCAGCGACGCGGCGAGCATCCGTCGCTCGGTCACGCGATCGCCGGCGCTGGAGGCCGATCGTGTAGCCCGGGACGCCCGTCATCGCAGGGGTCACCCGGAACGGGGCATCGAGCTTTCGATCCATGCCGACCAGCGCCGTCATGAGCTTCGTGAGGCTGGCGATCGGAAGGCGGCGGTGGGCGCCCTTCTGGTAGAGGACGCGGCCCGTCGTCCGGTCGACGACGATCGCGGCGCGGGCGTCGACCCGGGACGGGTGCCCGGCCGGGGCCCCGTCGACGAGCTGCACCGGCGGAAGGCCGCCGGGACCGTCTCCCGCCGGACGGCGCTGTGAGGCCGGGAGCATCGATGGCGCCGGCGGCGCGATCGGTCAGCGGCCACAGCCGGTGGGTCACGAACGCCGCAGTGGCGAGCAGCGCCGACGCCACGATCACCGCGACGGCTGCCAGCGGGCGCACCGGCGGGAGCCGCCGCGGCCGCTGGCGGCGGCCGAACGACTGCATCGCGTAAAGGGTCGGGCGTCTCTGCCTCGGCACGTGTGGACGTAGAATTGCACCATGGCCGATCATCCGCTGCGAGGTCTGCCGTCGGTCGACACCCTGCTCCGGGACGAGCGGGCCGTTGCCCTGGCCGAGCGGCACGGACGCGCCGCCGCCGTCGAGGCCATCCGCGCCGCGCTCGCCGACGCGCGCCGAGCGGCGCGGCCGAGGACGCCGGCGACCTGCTCGCCCGGGCGGCACGGCATCTCGACCGCCCGCCGAGCCTGCGGCCGGCGTTGAACGCGACGGGCGTCGTCGTGCACACGAACCTCGGCCGGGCGCCGCTGGCGGCGGCTGCGATCGAGCGCGCGGCGCGCGTTGCGGGTGGCTACTCGAACCTGGAGTACGACCTCGCCGCCGGCGCCCGCGGGTCGCGCCATGCCCACCTCGGGTCGATCCTGTCCGAGCTGACCGGCGCTGAGGACGGCATGGCGGTGAACAACAACGCGGCCGCGGTGATGCTCGTGCTCGCGGCGCTCGCCGAGGGGCGCGAGGTGCCGATCAGCCGGGGTGAGCTGATCGAGATCGGCGACGGCTTTCGCATCCCCGACGTCCTCGCCCAGTCCGGTGCGCGCCTGGTGGAGGTCGGCTCCACGAACCGCACCCGGATCGGCGACTACGCGGGCGTCCTCGGGCCGGAGACCGGCGCCATCCTGCGCGTCCACCAGTCGAACTTCCGGATCGTCGGATTCACGGACGCTCCCTCGCTCCATGAGCTCGCCGAGCTGGCCGCCGGACACGGAGTCCCCGTGATCGACGACCTGGGCTCGGGCCAGCTGATCGACCTCCCCGACCTGGCCGACGAGCCGACGGCGCGGTCGAGCGTCGAGGCCGGTGCGACCGTCGTCTGCTTCTCGGGCGACAAGCTCCTCGGCGGCCCGCAGGCCGGCGTCATCGTCGGGACGGCCGAGGCGATCGCGCGGATCCGGCGGCACCCGCTCGCGCGCGCCGTTCGGATCGACAAGCTGTCCCTGGCCGCGCTCGAGGCGACGCTCGAGCTCTACCGCGACCCGCCCCGCGCCCTGCGCGAGATCCCGGTGCTGCGCGCGGTGGCGGAACCTGCGAGCGCGGTACGTGAGCGGGCGACCGCCCTGGCCGAGCGGCTCGGCGGCACCGTCGTGCCTACGCGGGCCCGGGTCGGCGGCGGCGCGGTGCCGCTGCTCGAGCTCGAGAGCTTCGCCTGCGCCCTCGAGGGCGGAGACGGGCTGGCGGCGTCGCTCCGGGAGGGCGACCCGCCGGTCGTCGCGCGCGTCCAGGAGGGGCGCGTCCTGCTCGACTGCCGCACGCTCACGGACGACGAGTGCCTGCGGATCATCCTCTGACCCTCGGCACCGCCGGACACATCGACCACGGCAAGACCGCCCTGGTGGCGGCGCTCACCGGGGTGGACACCGACCGGCTGCCGCAGGAGAAGGCTCGCGGCATCTCGATCGAGCTCGGCTACGCGCCGCTCGAGCTGCCCTCCGGCCGGCGGATGTCCGTCGTCGACGTCCCGGGCCATGAGCGCTTCATCCGGGCGATGGTCGCGGGCGCAACCGGCATCGACCTGTTCCTGCTCGTCGTCGCCGCCGACGACGGCGTCATGCCGCAGACGCGCGAGCACGCCGCGATCGTGCAGCTGCTCGGCATCCCCGACGGCGTCGTCGCGCTCACGAAGCGAGACCTCGTCGACACCGAGGCCGCCGAGCTGGCCCGGCTCGAGATCGCCGAGCTCCTGGACGGCGGCCCCTACGCGGGCGCCGAGGTCGTCGAGGTCTCGTCGCGCACCGGCCTCGGCATCGACGAGCTACGCGCGGCCCTGGATCGCGCCGCCGGGGCCGCCCAGAGCCGGCCGTCCGACGGCCCCGTGCGGCTTCCCGTCGACCGCTCGTTCTCGCTCCGCGGGATCGGCACCGTCGTCACGGGGACGCTGTGGTCGGGCAGCGTCGCCACCGGCGACCGGCTCGTGATCCAGCCCGGCGGGCGCGAGGCGCGGGTGAGAAGCGTCCATGTGCACGACCAGCCGGCCGAGCGCGCCGCTGCGGGCCAGCGGGTGGCCTTGGCGCTCGTGGGAGTCGAGCGGGCCCAGGTTCGGCGCGGCCACGTCGTGACGACGCCGGGCGCGTTCCCCGAGTCGTTCCGGCTCGAGTGCGACGTCGGCGTGCTCGAATCGGCGCCTCGTGGACTGCGAAACGGCGAGCCCGTGATGGTGCACCACGGCACGGCGGAGCTTCACGCCCGGGTCGCGATCCCCGGCGGCGGCGAGCTCGCGCCCGGGGCCGGCGGCCGTGTGCAGCTTCGGCTCCGAAGCCGCGCCGTGGCGGCCGCGGGCGACCACGTGGTCATCCGGCTCACCGGGCCCGCGATCACCGTCGCGGGCGGAACCGTGGTCGACCCCGCCCCGCCGCGCGTGCGGCGGGCGGCGCCCAAGCGGGTCGCCGCGCCGGAGCCGGCCCGCGCGCCCGAGCCGCCGTCGACCGAGGGAGTCGAGGAGCTCTACGCCCGCCTGGCGTCCTCGCCGCTCACGCCGCCTGCGATCGGACCGGGCGACGAGCGGGCCCTCGCGCACCTCGTCGCCGCCGGCCGCGCCGTCCGCGCGGGCCGCGACCTGGCCTTCACCGCCGATGCGATCGCGAGCGCCCAGGCCGCGGTTGTCGACCTGGCCGGCGAGACCGGGCGCGTCACGCTCGCCCAGGTGCGCGACCGGCTGGGCATCTCGCGCAAGTTCGCCCAGGGGCTCCTCGAGGCCCTCGACGCACGCGGCGTCACCCGCCGGGTCGGTGACGAGCGCATCCTCCGGCGCCGGGCACGCGAGTGATCGCGGGGGAACCCATGGTTCCTGCTGGCTGAAACGCCGGTGCCTGATGCCAATGTTTCACGGCCACCGACTGTCGGGCTCACGATCGCGGACGTATGCTGCAGGTCTCTCCGCGCTGAAAGGAGTCGGGCACATGGCAATCGCGTCCTCATCCGACCTCGCCGCCATCGAGTCGATACTCGGTGACGACGCAGAGTCGCTGCTCTCGCACGAGTGCACCACCATTCCCCGCGACCGGCTGCACCTCCCGGGGCCGGACTACGTCGACCGGATCGTCGCGGCCTCCGACCGGTCGATCCCGGTGATGCGATCGATCCAGGCGCTCATCGATCACGGCCGGCTGGGCGGCACGGGCTACCTCTCGATCCTCCCGGTCGACCAGGGGATCGAGCACTCCGCCGGGGCGTCGTTCGCGAAGAACCCGGACTACTTCGATCCGGAGCGGATCGTCCAGCTCGCCGTCGAGGGCGGATGCAACGCCGTGGCGACGACGCTCGGCGCGCTCGGGGCGACGGCGCGGCGCTACGCCCACCGCATCCCGTTCCTCCTGAAGCTGAACCACAACGAGTTCCTGTCGTACCCGAACGCCTTCGACCAGATCATGTTCGCGTCGGTCAAGCAGGCCCGCGAGCAGGGATGCGTCGCGGTCGGCGCCACGATCTACTTCGGCTCGCCCGAGTCGAAGCGCCAGATCCAGGAGGTCGCCCTCGCATTCGAGGCGGCCCACGACCTGGGCATGGCGACCGTGCTCTGGTGCTACCTGCGCAACTCGGGCTTCAACACGTCGTCGAACGGGAGCGGGCACGACTACCACGTCGCGGCCGACCTGACCGGCCAGGCCAACCACCTCGGCGTCACGATCCAGGCCGACATCATCAAGCAGAAGGCGCCCGAGACGGCAGCGCCCGGCTTCCTCGACCTGAAGTTCGGGAAGACGGACAAGCGCGTCTACTCCGAGCTCATGACCGACCACCCGATCGACATCACCCGCTACCAGGTCGCGAACTGCTACATGGGGCGGGCGGGCCTGATCAACTCGGGCGGCGCGTCGTCGGGCGAGAGCGACCTGCACGACGCCGTCTTCACCGCCGTCGTCAACAAGCGCGCGGGCGGGATGGGGATGATCAGCGGCCGGAAGGCGTTCCAGCGGCCGATGAACGAGGGCATCGGACTCCTGAACGCGATCCAGGACGCCTACCTGTGCGACGAGGTGACGATCGCCTGAGCCCGACCCGTGACGGCCGGCCCGAACCGACGCTACCGTCCGAGACATGATCGCCGCGCTTCAAGACTCGCTCCCGGTGAGCGGTGACTGGAGCACGGCGCTCTTGATCGTCGGCTCGTTCGTCGTCGCCTGGATCGTCGCGAAGGCGTCCGGGCGGGTGGCCGAGGTCGTCACGCGCTGGTGGGAGCGCCGCCACGGCGAGGCCGGGCCGTCGCCCGACGACACGGCGGCGCTCCGCGGCCTGAAGCGGCGCGACACCGCCGTCTCGCTCATCCGCTCCACGGTGCGCTACATCGCCTACGGGCTGGCCCTGACCTTCTCGTTCGTCCAGATCTCGGGCTTCTCGCAGGTGACGGCGCTGGCAGGGGCGTCGCTGATCGTCGTCCTGATCGGCTTCGCCGGGCAGCGGTTCCTGACCGACATCATCGCCGGCTTCCTGATGTTCTTCGAAGGCTGGTTCTCGGTGGGCGACACGATCACCGTCGAGCCGTGGTCCCTGTCGGGCGTCGTCGAGGAGCTGTCGCTTCGGTCGACCACACTCCGCGCCGTGACGGGCGAGACGATCCGCGTGAACAACTCCGCGATCTATGCGGCCCGGGTGCTGCCGAAGGGCGTGCGCGAGGTCGAGATCGAGCTCATGGCGACCGACGCCGACGATTGCCGGCGCGTGATCGAGGAGGTCGCGCGGATCGTCCCCGCCGGCCCCACCCGGTTCGTGCGACGGCCGGAGGTGATCGAGGTCGAGGTGCTCGACGACCAGCTGGTGCGCGTCCTCGTCCACGCGAGCGTGGCCCACGGACGCGAGTGGCTCGTCGAGAAGTTCCTGCCCGACCTCATCAAGGAGCGCGCGCCCGAGGGGCTCGTCGCGCACGGTCCGATCGTCATGTTCGTCGACGAGCGGGCGACGCGGCGCTTCGCCCGCTCGCTGCCGGGCACGCGCGGTCGGCGCCCTCGCGCCGGCGCACGCGCCGAGTAGCGGACCGCCGGTGGAGGTCGTTCACCCGGCCTATGGCGGCGGCTGCTTCGCCGACATCCCGGCCACGGTCGCCCGGCTCGTGACCGGCGAGAGTGAGGGAGGGCTCGCCCCCAGCGTGCTCGGCACGCTCGACCGGCGCTGGAAACGGGTCGTCCTGGTCGTCGTCGACGCCTTCGGCTGGTCGTGCGCAGAGCGCCACGCCGAGCACCCCTTTCTGCGCCGGGTCGCCCTCGACGGCCGGCTGGCGCAGCTCACGTCGCAGTTCCCGTCGACCACGTCGGCCCACATGACGACGCTGCACACCGGCCTTCCGGTGGGCACGAGCGCGATCTACGAGTGGTTCCAGCTCGAGCCGTCGCTGGACGCGGTGATCGCGCCGCTCCTCTTCTCCTACGCGGGCGACGCAGAGCGCGAGACGCTGCGGGGCTCCGGGCTCGACCCGGCTGCGCTCTACCCGCGCGAGACGGTCTACGAGCGGCTGTCGGTGAAGGGCGTGCGCTCGGCCGCAGTGCAGCACCGAGCGATCACGGATACGACGTTCAGCCGGGCCACGCTCCGCGGCGCGGCCGTTCATCCATTCGACGACGGCATCGGATGGGCTGGGGCAATCGTGGCAGCGCTCCGCGGCCCCGGCCCGGCATACGTCTTCGCCTACGTCGACGACGTCGACTGGGCGGGGCACCACTCCGGCCCGTCCTCCGACGCACACATCGCTGCCGCAACGGGCGTGCTCGACGCGCTCGCCGAGCTCGCCGGTGGGCTTCCGGCGGACGGCCAGACGCTCCTGCTCGTGACCGCCGACCACGGCCAGGTGCCGGTCGACCCGGCCACGACCGTGTTCGTGAACGAGCGCTGGCCCGAGATCACGACCCATCTGCGCCACGGCCGAAACGGCCGGCCGCTGGCGCCCGCCGGATCGGCGCGGGACCTCTTCCTCCACGTGCTTCCCGGGCACGTCGACGAGGTGGTCGCGCGCCTCGCGGGGATCGTCGGCGAGCGGGCGGCGGTGCTGCCGACGGCGGAGCTCCTCGCGGACGGAGTGTTCGGCGAGGCGACTCCACGGCTCCGCGAGCGGGTCGGCGACGTCGTCGTGCTCCCGCGCCCGGGCGACACAGTCTGGTGGCGAGAGCCGGGCCGGTTCGACATGGCGTTCCACGGCCACCACGGCGGCCTCTCACCGGAGGAGATGCTCATCCCACTCGCGGCGCTGCCGATCGGCTGAGAGGCAGGGATGTTGGCCGGTGCGCCGAATCGGTGGGTCATGGAGCATCCGGTCGACCTCACTCAGGCAACCCAGATGCCGATCCTGGCCAGGATCGTCGTCCCACTCACGGCGGTGCACAAGGAGGCGATCGGCGAGGTCCGCGGGATGTCGCGCGAGTCCTGCCAGGTTCCGCTCCCGCTCGAGGCGCGCGTCGTCCAGGCCGAGCGCACCGAGGGCGCCTGGGTCGTCTGGTACGTCGAGAAGGTCGAGGCGATCTAGCCCGTCGACCTAGACGGCTTCGTCGGCGAGCGCCGCCCCGCCGACGAGCCAGCGCTGCCCGCGGTAGCGCAGTGCGCCGACCGCGGTGCGGATGCAGATGAACGACGCGAGGCCGATCCAGATGCCGGTGAGGCCCCATCCCTCCTGAGCCGTCAGGAGCGTGATCGGCAGGTAGCCCGCCGAGCGCCGCGAGCACCGTCACGTTTCGCATGAACCGCAGGTCGCCGGCGCCGAAGAGCACGCCGTCGAGCGCGAACACCCACCCGTTCAGCGGCATCATCAGGACGAGCCACGGCCACAGCACGTGCGCCTGGTCGATGACTGCCGCGTCCGACGTGAAGAGCGCCGGGATGACGGAGTAGCCGGCGCCGAGGACTGCGGCGAAGCCGACGCCCAGGATCGCCCCCGCCCAGAGGAGCCGGTGCGCGAGCGCGTGGGCCACGTCGACGGCGCCGGCGCCCAGCAGGCGGCCGATCAGGGCCTGGGCGGCGATGGCAGTCGCGTCGAGGAAGAGCGCGGTGAAGAACCACAGCTGGGCGCCGATCTGGTGCGCGGCGAGCGCGGCGTCGCTGGTGCGAGCGGCCACCGACGCGGCCACCGTGAACGCGATGAAGAAGGCGAAGGTGCGCAGCCCCAGGTCACGGGCCGATGCGAGCTGGCGGCGGATCCGCAGCCATGAGGGCGCGAGCGGGGCGCCGCGGCGGGCGAGCAGCACCAGGAAGACGCTCCCCGAGGCCGTCTGGGCGACCACGTTGGCGATGGCCGACCCGCGGATCCCGAGGTCGAGCCCGAACACGAGCACCGCCGAGAGGCACACCGAGGCGATGTTCGCGATGCCGATGACGTAGAGCGGCGTCCGCGTGTCCTGGAACCCCCGCATCCAGCCCTGGGCCGCCGCCGTTACGAGGACGAACGGCGCGCCCAGCGCCGCGATCCGGATCCACTCCAGCCCCTGGGCGGCGGCCGGCGTCGACCCGCCCGCCATCAAGTGCAGGGCCGGGGCAGCCGCGAGCTCGATCGTGACGACCAGAACCGCGCCGAGCCCGAGTGCGAGCCAGGTGGCCTGAACGCCGGCGTCGAGGGCGCGCTCGAGATCGCCGGCGCCGTAGAGGCGCGCAGCCCGGGCCGTCGTGCCGTACTCGAGGAACGTGCAGAAGCCGAGGATCTCCGACAGGAGGAGGCCGGCCAGCGCGAGCCCCGCGAGCGGCAGGGTGCCGAGGTGGCCGATGATCGCGGTGTCGCCGAGGACGTAGAGCGGCTCGGCGACAAGCGCGCCGAGGGCCGGCAGCGCCAGCACGAGCACCTCGCGGTCGGAGGGCATCCGCGTATCCACGCCGGTAGTGTCGCTACCCGAGTTGGAGCACGGCGCGGGTCGCCTCGCCCGAGCGCACGGCGGCCACCGCGTCGTCCGCCTCGTCGAGCGGCATGCGGTGCGAGATCAGCTGCTCGAGCGGCAGCCGGCCGCGGAGATACAGGTTCAGGATCTCGGGGAAGTCTCGGTCGGGGCGCGACGATCCGTAGATCGAGCCGAGCACGCGGCGCTCCATGCGCGGGATCGAGATGCCGGGAAGGGAGATCTCGGCATCGCCGCGCGGCACGCCCATCATGACCACCGCACCCCGGGCCCGGGTCGAGAGGAACGCCGCCCGCACCGCCGCCGGCCTCCCGCGCGACTCGAACGCATAGTCCACCCCGCCCCCGCTCGCCTCGACGACCGCGGCCGCGACATCCTCGGGCGCGCCGTCGAAGGCGACCGTCGCCGTGGCGCCGGCCTCTCGGGCGCGCTCCAGCCGGTCGGGGCGCGCGTCGACGGCGATGATCTGCGAGGCGCCGGCCACGACCGATCCGAGGATGGACGACATCCCGGTGCCGCCCAGGCCGAAGACGGCGACGCGCTCGTCGGGCCGCACGCCGGCCGTCCGCCAGACCGCGCCGACGCCGGACGTGACCGCGCAGCCGACGAGCGCCGCGACCTCGAACGGCACCTCCTCCGGGATGCGGACGCAGGAGCGCTCGGGGACGACCGCCCGCTCGGCGAACGACGACAGGAAGCAGTAGTGATGGACGGTGGCGCCGCCGAACGAGAGGCGCGTCGTGCCGTCGAGCAGGCCGCCCGCAAGCATGAGCGGCCACGCCGTGCCGCACAGATGGGGCAGGTCGCGCAGGCACTGCTCGCAGGTGCCGCAGTATGGCGCCCACGAGAGGGCGACGTGATCGCCCGGCGCGAGGCCGCTCACGCCCTCCCCGATCTCCTCGACGACGCCCGCGCCCTCATGGCCCGGGACGACGGGGCACGGGATCTCGACCGAGCCGTCGATCGCGTTCAGGTCGTCGCTGCAGACGCCGCTCGCATGCAGGCGCACACGCACCTCGCCGGGCCCGGGCGGCGCGAGCTCGAGCTCGACGACGCGAAGCGGCGTGCCCGCGGCGGGCAGGAGCGCGGCTCGCGTCGTCACCGTCTCAGGCATGCGCGCCCTCCACGAGCTCCTCCAGGCGGCGCTCGAGCCCACCCTCGCCGACATCGCGCTCCTCGAGCGGGAGCCCCAGCTTCTCCGCGGCCCGGGCGGCGGCGGCGCGCAGCTCGGGCGTCGGCCGCTGGGCGAGGTAGACCACCCGGCGGTAGTTCTTGAAATACGCGTCGCGCAGGTCGGGATGGCGGTCGAGGCCGAGCGAGCGCCACACCGTCCGGTCGAAGGTCCGGGCCAGGAAGTCGGTCAGGAAGTACGTGCCCGGCTCCTCCTCCATCGCCTGCCGCACGTCGTCCCCGGCGAAGACGTCGTAGCAGTGCTCGCCCGCGAGCCGCTCGACACCGAGCCGGTCGATGGCGCCCATGCTGCCGCAGTCGGCATAGGCGACCACGACCCGGTCGTAGCCGCCCTCGAGCTCCTCCGCGAGACCGGCCACGGCGGGGGCGATCAGCTCGGGCCGGTTGTGCAGCTCCGGCGGCAGCGGATGGACGTCGACGTCCCAGCCGCGCCGGCGCGCGATCGCCTTCACGTGGAGGGCGAGAGCGCCGCAGGCGATGACGCCGACGCGCGTCATCCCGGGAACGCCAGCTGGTCGACGAACATGTCGTTGAAGTCGGACCGCCCCGAGAGCTCGACGTACTCGACCTCCTCGAGGATCGCGTCCGCAGCCGCCCGCTCGCGGAGGGACAGCGCGGCCATCTTCGCGCCCTCGCCGGCGACGTTCCCGGCAGAGACGATCCGGGGCAGCGGCAGCTTCGGCACGAGGCCGATCCTGACGGCGCTCGCCGGCGAGAGGTACGAGCCGAAGCTCCCGGCCAGGAGCACCTGCGTGATGTCGTCTGCCGTGACGCCGAGCTCGCTCAGGAGGATGTGCCAGCCGGTGGCGATCGAGGCCTTCGCAAACTGGAGCTCGCGGACGTCGCGCTGGGAGAGGTAGATGGAGTTGGCGGGGTCGTCGCCGCGCCACGCGAGCACGAACACCCGCTCCTCGCCGACCTTCACGAGCCGCGTCGCGAGGCCGGGATGGACCTCGGCGGCCTCCTCGTCGGGCACGAACCGGCCCGAGTGGTCGAGCAGGCCGGCGGAGACGAGCTGCGCGACGGCGTCCACGAGGCCCGAGCCGCACATCCCGACGGGCGGAGCGTCTCCGATCACCTCGAGGTCGAGGTCGTCGCCTGCGATCTTCACGCCCTCGATCGCCCCCTCGGCCGCACGCATCCCGCAGCGGATCTGGGCCGCCTCGAACGCCGGGCCGGCCGGCGCGGCGGTCGCGACCACGCGCTCGTTCGACCCGAGCGCGATCTCGGAGTTCGTGCCGACGTCGATGAAGAGGCGCAGGCGGCGGTCACGGGTGAGGCCCGTCGCGAGCATCCCGGCCACGATGTCGCCGCCGACGTAGGCCCCGAGCGCGGGGAAGACGAACGCCGGCGCCCGCGGGTGGATGCGGACGCCGAAGTCGAGCGCCGTCACCGGAGGGAGGCGGCGGGCGGTGACGATGAACGGCGCCACGGCCAGCGGCTCGGGATCGATGCCGAGCGCGATCTGGGTCATCGTGACGTTGCCGCACACGACCATCTCGTAGACGGCCTCGGCGTCGACGCCCGCCTCGGCGCACACCTCGCCGGCGAGCAGGTTGAGCGTCTCCTCGGCGCGGGCCTGGAGCGCCTCGAGCGCGTCGGGATCGAGCATGGTGGCCGAGACGCGCGAGATCACGTCGGCCCCGAACGGCTGCTGGCGGTTCAGCACCGACCGCACGGCCAGCGGCTGGCCGGTGTTCAGGTCGAGCAGGGTCGCGACGACCGTCGTCGTGCCGAGGTCGAAGGCGATCGCGTGCCGCCGCTCGGTGGTGTCGCCGGGCTCGACGTCGATCACGAGCTCGTCGCAGACGACGACCGTGACGTCGAAGTTCGACTGCCGCAGGGTGCGGCCGACCGTCCGCGCAACCGCCGGGTGGAACTGGAGCGCGATGTCGTCGACCGCCGCCGCGATCCGCTCGAGGTCGGACGACCTGGTCCTCGAGCGACGGCTCCTCGAGGGTCACGTGGCGCTTCTGGACGGACGGCCGCAGGATGACATGGCGGCCGACGCCGACAAGGGCCGCCTTGGGCCTCGTCTGGAGCGGCGGGACGTCGATCTCGAGGTCGCCGGCCGCCATCGCCCGGCAGGCGAGCCGCCAGCCGTCGCGGAGCTCGTCCGGACTGAACGCGCGCGGGTCGACGGCGTCGATCGGCACGTCCCCGGAGGCCACGCGCACCTTGCACTTGCGACACGTGCCGTGCCCTCCGCAGGTCGAGTCGATGGCGATGCCGTTCCACGACGCCGCGTCGAACACGGTCGTCCCCGCGGGAACGCGCGACCTCGCCGCCCTCGGGGCGGAAGCTCAGGCGGACGCGCCCGGTCCCCGACTCGACGGCGGCGTCGGTCACCCCTGCGCCGCCGCTTGCTTCGCACGATGGGCCGCGATCCAGCGCCCGCCCCACTCGTCGTGGCCGAGCAGGAAGTCCGCCGCGCGAACGCCCTCGACGCAGACCGGAGAGCGGGCGTCCATGATCGCGCTGGTGAGCCCATGGCTCGCGGCGATGGCCAGGAAGCCCGCGCCCAGGACGTGGCGGCCGGGAAGGCCGAACGACGTGTTCGACGCGCCGCAGGTCGTGTTGACGCCGAGCTCCTCGCGAAGCAGCCGCAGGGTCTCGATGAAGAGCGTGACCGCCCGCGGCTCGGCGCCGACCGGCATCGCGAGCGGGTCGATCACGACGTCCTCGGGCGGGATCCCGTAGTCGCCGGCGACCGAGACGATCTTGCGCGCCACCTCGAGCCGCCGCTCGGGCTCCATCGGGATCTCGTCGTCGTTCGCGAGGCCGATCACCGCGGCTCCGTGGCGCGCGACCAGGGGCAGGATCGCCTCGAGCCGCTCGTCCTCGCCCGTTACCGAGTTGACGAGCGCCTTGCCCTCGTAGACGGCGAGCCCCGCCTCGAGCGCCTCGATCACCGACGAGTCGATCACGAGCGGCAGGTCGGTGAGGCCCTGCACCCGCGGCACGGCCGTGCGCATCAGCTCGATCTCGTCGGCCAGCGGGTCGCCCACGTTCACGTCGAGCATGTCGGCGCCGCCGGCGACCTGCTCCGCGACGTCGTCGTCGAGCTGCGAAAGGTCGCCCGCCTGGAGCTGGGCCTGGAACGCCTTACGACCGGTCGGGTTGATCCGCTCGCCGATGACGCAGAACGGCCGCCCCGCGCCGATCGTGACGGTCTTAGACCGCGACTGGAGAACGGTATCCATGCTCAACCCTTTCGGCGTACGTCGGAATGCCAAGGCGACGGCAGGTCTTGGCGATGCCGGCGTCCTTTCTGAAGCTGATGAAGTGGAGCCCTGCGACGCCCGGAAGCGACATGGCATGGCCCGCCTGCTCGTAGGCCAGGTCGAGGCACGCCTCGAGGTGGTCGGGGGCCGCCTCGACGCGCTCGATCACCGCCGCCGGGACCGAGATCCCGGGGACGTGGGCGTCCATGTAGCGCAGTGCTGACGACGAGCGCAGGATGGTGATCGACGGCAGGATCGCCACGCGCTCGGCGAGCCCGGTCCGCACCGCCTCGGCCATGAACGCCTCGAGCCGCTCGGGCTCGAACGAGATCTGGAGCTGGAGGAAGCGGGCGCCGGCGGCTGCCTTCTTGTGCGCCCGGGCGACGCGGTACTCATACGGCGGGGCTCCAGGGTTCTCGACGCAGCCGATGAAGAGCGGCGGCGGCGGATCGACCGTCCGGCCCGATAGATAGCGACCCTCGGCGATCCCTTGCGCCGTCGCGATCAACGTGGGCGCGTCGAGGTCGAACACGCGCCGGGCCTGGGGCTCGTCACCGGCCGTGACGTCGTCGCCGGTGAGGCAGCACAGGTTCTCGATCCCGTGCATCGAGGCGCCGACGATGTCGGCCTCGAGCGCGAGCCGGTTCCGGTCGCGGCAGACGAGCTGCATGATCGGCTCGACGCCCTCCTCACGGAGGGCGATCGCGACGGCGAGGGGCGACGCGTGGGCGTGCGCGGCGGTGTTGTCGGTCGCGTTCGCCGCGTCGAGATAGGCCCGCATCGGCTCGAGCTGGCCCCGCACCTCGTCGCGGCCGCCGCCGTCGATCGTCGGCATCTCGGCGGTGACGACGAAGCGGCCCGCTGCCAGCGACTCTGCGAGCCGGCTCACCGCTCGCTCGCCGCCCATCCGGCCGGCCGCTCGCGGTCGCGCTTGGTCGCCAGGTTGAGCCACGACGACGAGCCCTGAAGCCGGTTGTCCACGGGCGGGCGCAGGTGGTTGAACTCGTCGCGCCACGCCTGGGGCAGGAGCGGAAGCGTCCGCGAGCGCTCGTAGCCCTTGAGCCAGATGCAGCGCATCTCGGGCTTCACCTCGCAGCCGCCGTCGGCGCGGACGCCGCCGCACGGGCCGTTGCGGAGCGTCTTGGGGCAGGTCATCGGACACGTCATGCCCGTCGAATGGAGCACGCACTGGCCGCACATCCGGCAGCCGAAGACCGGTCGCTTGACGGCCGCCTCGACGCCAGCGACCACGCCCATCAGACCGCCGCCGGCTCCCGCCGATGCTCGATCAGCTCCTTGGCGAGCCGCACGGCCGTCGACGCGTCGGCCGCGTAGCCGTCGGCGCCGACCGCGTCGGCGTACTCCTTCGTCACCGGAGCCCCGCCGACCATCACGATCACCTTGTCGCGCAGACCGGCCTTCTCGAGCGCGTTGATGTTGGCCTTGAACATCGGCATCGTGGTGGTGAGAAACGCCGAGAAGCCGACGATGTCGGGCTCGTGCTCCTGGATCTGCTCGACGAACTTCTCCGGCGCGACGTTCACGCCGAGGTCGAACACCGTGAAGCCGGCGCCCTCGAGCATGATGTTCACGAGGTTCTTGCCGATGTCGTGGACGTCGCCCTTGACGGTGCCCATGACGAACGTGCCGATGGGCTTCGCGCCGGTCTCGGCCAGGAGCGGGCGCAGGATGTCGAGCGCGCCCTGCATCGCCCGCGCGGCGATCAGCATCTCGGGGACGAAGAAGTCGCCGCGCTCGAACCGCGCGCCCACCTCCTCGAGCGAGGGGATGAGGGCGTCGTAGAGCAGCGTCTCGGGATCCATCCCCTCGGCCAGGCCGAGCTCGGTGAGCTCCTTCACCGACGGTGCGTTTCCCACCAGTGTGTCGTCGTACAACCCCTGAAGGATCTCGTCGTGCGTCATGCTGCTCCTTGGGTCGTGGTCCTGTAGCCGAGCCGGGCCGAGAGCCCGTCGGCACCGGCGACGAGCACCGGGGCGAGCTCCGCGATGCGTGCCGGGAGTGAGGCGGTGGTCGGGGCCCGAGATCGAGAGCGCGGCGACCGTCTCGCCGCTTGCGTCGCGGACGGGGGCGGCCATCGCCGCGAGCCCCGGCTCGAGCTCGCCGACGGCCGTGGCGAACCCGCGGGCCCGGACGGCGTCGAGCTGGGCCTCGGGCAGCGCCGGGCTCGAGCGCCGGCGGCGCGGCGCCGAACGCCGCGAAGACCTTGCCGACCGCCGTCGTCGAGTAGGCGACGCGGCGGCCGAGCCAGTTCGTGCTGCCGATGAAGTGGCGGCTGTCGACCTGGGCCAGGTGCTCGACGCCGAGCGGCGTCGGGACGGCCAGGTTGATCGTCTCGCCGCTCGCCTCGCTCAGCGCGTCGAGCACCGGCTCGGCGAAGTCGACGAGGTCGGCGTCGGGGACGCCGCGGCGGGCGAGGCCGAGAAGGACCGGGCCGGGCCGCACTCCGCGACGGGCGCCGTCGCGCTGCAGGAGGCCGCGCCGCTCGAGTGCCGAGATGGCACGCGAGACGGTGCTCTTCGGAAGGCCGCTACGCTCCGCAAGCTCGCCCACGCTGGAGGCGCCGTCGCCCTCCACGACGAGGACGAGGAGCTGGGCGGCACGGTCGATCGACTGGGCGCCGGTCATTGCATTTCGCCCCGTCATATGAAACACTCGTTCCACATACAGGAATCTTAGGGGAGCGCGGGGATGTTCGTCAACAAGATGCCGCGGTACGAGATCCTCTCCGAGGAGGCGATGGCCACACTCGACCGCGGATGGCGCCGGATCGTGTCGGAGATCGGGGTCGAGTTCATCCTGCCGGAGGCGGTCGACGTGTTCGCCGCGGCGGGTCAGCGCACGGAGGATGCAAAGGTCTGGCTCGACCCGGACTTCGTGATGGAGCAGGTCGCGAAGGCGCCGAAGGAGTTCGAGCTCCAGGCTCGCAACCCCGAGCAGAGCCTGCACGTGGGCGGCGACGCGATGGCGTTCGGGTCGGTGTACGGCCCGCCGTTCGTGCGCGACGGCGACGTCCGCCGCGAGGCGACGATGGCCGACTTCGAGAACTTCTGCCGTCTCTCGCAGGCCTTCCCCCAGCTCGACTCGGCGGGTGGGACGATCTGCGAGCCCAACGACGTGCCGCTCGACTCTCGCCATCTCGACATGGTGTACGCCCTCCAGACGCTCACCGACAAGCCGTACATGGGCTCCGTGACGTCGGGCCCGAACGCCGCCGACACGATCGCGATGACCGAGATCCTTTACGGCGGCCGCGCGGCGATCGAGGAGACGCCGGCGGTCATCTCGCTGATCAACGTCAACTCGCCGCTCCGCTACGACGACCGGATGCTGGCGGCGATGTTCGAGTACGTCCGCGCCGGCCAGCCCGTCGTGCTGACGCCGTTTCTCCTGATGGGCGCGATGTCGCCGGTGTCGGTGCCCGCGTCGCTGGTGCAGCAGATGGCCGAGGGGCTGGCCGGCATCGCGCTCGTCGCAGCTCCTGCGGCCGGGGTGCCCGGTCGTCTTCGGCTCGTTCCTCTCGAACACCGACATGCAGTCGGGCTCGCCGAGCTTCGGCACGCCGGAGTCGGCGATGGGCCTCCTCTGCACCGGCCAGATCGCGCGCAGCTTCGGGCTGCCGTGGCGCTCGGGCGGCGGCCTGACGTCGAGCCAGACGGTCGACGCCCAGGCGGCCTACGAGGCGATGATGACGATGCTCCCGACGTTCCTCGCCGGCGCGAACTGGGTCATGCACTCGGCGGGATGGCTCGAGTCGGGACTCGTCTCGTGTTACGAGAAGTTCGTCGTCGACATCGAGATCCTGCGGATGCTCCAGGAGGAGTTCACGCCGCTCGAGGTCGACGAGGCCAGCCTCGCGTTCGACGCCCACCTGGAGGTCGGCCAGGGCGGCCACTTCCTCGGCGCGGCGCACACGCTCGAGCGGTTCCGCGACTGCTTCTACCGGCCGCTCCTCTCGTCGACCGAGAACTTCGAGCGCTGGAACCGGCTGGGCGCACGCGACGCCACCGAGCGGGCCGGCGAGATCTGGCGGGCGACGCTCGAGGAGTACGAGCAGCCGCCCCTCGACGAGGGGGTGCGGGCGGAGCTCGAGGCCTACGTCACCCGCCGCCGGGCGGAGCTCGGCGACTAGGAACGGAGGGACGATGCGACTCGCGGGGCATTACGAGCGGCTGGGGACGGAGCGGGCCTTCGAAGTCCTCGCGCGCGCCAGGGCGCTCGAGGCGCAGGGCCGGAACATCATCCACCTCGAGATCGGCGAGCCCGACTTCGACACGCCTCCGCACGTGGTCGAGGCCGGGGTGCGCGCGCTCCGCGAGGGCCACACTCACTACTGCCCGGCGCCGGGGCTGCCCGAGCTTCGCGAAGCCGCCGCGGAGCACCTGACGCGGACGCGCGGCGTCGCCGTCGATCCCGCCCGCGTGCTGGTCGCTCCCGGCGCGAAGTGGTTCCTCTTCTTCGGCGTCCTCGCGGTTGCGGGCGAGGGCGACGAGGTGATCTACCCGAACCCGGGCTACCCGATCTACGAGTCGGCGATCAACTGGTCAGGCGCAACGGCCGTGCCGCTCCCGATCACCGAGGAGACCGGGTTCGCGTTCACCGCCGATGACCTCGCGGAGCGGCTCACGCCGCGGACGCGGATGGTCATCCTGAACTCGCCGGCCAACCCGACGGGTGGTGCGCTCGACCGCGAGCTGAACGTCGAGATCGCTCGCATCCTCGCCGATCACGACTGCTGGATCTTGAGCGACGAGATCTACTCGGAGCTCCTGTACGAGGGCGCCCACGACTCGGTCACCGCGCACGGCCTGCTCGAGCGCACGATCCTGCTCGACGGCTTCTCGAAGACGTACGCGATGACCGGCTGGCGCCTGGGGTACGCGGCCGTGCCGCGAGACCTGATCGAGCCGCTCTCGCGCTTCCTCATCAACTCGGTCGCGTGCACGGCACCGGCTGTGCAGCTCGCCGGGGTCGCCGCGCTAACGGGCCCGCACGACGCGATCGACGCGATGGTCGCGGAGTTCGTGCGGCGGCGCGAGGTCCTGGTCGACGGGCTGAACCGGCTGCCCGGCGTCTCGTGCGTGATGCCGAGGGGAGCCTTCTACGCCTTCCCGAACGTCACCGCGACGGGGATCGACGAGCGCACGCTCGCGAACCGGCTGCTCGACGAGGCCGGTGTCGCCGTGCTCGCCGGAACCGACTTCGGTGCTCACGGCGCCGGGCACATCCGGCTCTCGTACGCCAACTCGCTGGAGCATCTGCACGAGGCGCTGGGGCAGATGGAGGGCCTGCTCGAGGCCGTCGCGGTCTAGCCGGTGACGGCGCGGATCGTCGTCACGAGGCGGATCCCCGAGCCGGCGGTCGAGCTTCTCAGAGCGGCGGGAGACGTCTGGGTCTCGCCCCACGACCGGCCGCTCGAGCCGGGGGAGCTGCACGAGGCCGTGGCCGGCGCCGACGGCGTGGTGACGCTGCTCCACGACCGGGTGGACGACGCCTTCCTGGACGCCGCGGGCCCGGGGCTTCGCGTCGTCGCGAATGCCGCGGTGGGGTACGACAACGTCGACGTCCCGGCGTGCGCCCGGCGCGGCGTCGTGGTGACGAACACGCCCGGCGTTCTGACAGAGGCGACAGCCGACCTGGCGTTCGCGCTCATCCTGATGGCGACGCGGCGCCTGGGCGAGGGCGAACGGCTCATCCGGGCGCAGACCCCGTGGTCGTGGAGCATGTTCTTCATGCTGGGGACCGGCATCCAGGGCAAGACGCTCGGGATCGTCGGGCTCGGCAAGATCGGCCAGGCGACGGCACGCCGGGCGCGCGCGTTCGGCATGGAGATCGCATATACGGGCCGGCGGCGGGCGCAGGGTGCGGTCGAGACGGAGCTCGAGGCGCGCTTCCTCTCGCTCGAGGAGCTGCTGGGGACTGCTGATGTCGTGTCGCTCCACTGCCCGCTCAGCGCTGAGACGCACCACCTGATCGACGCCGCCGCGCTGGATCGGATGAAGCCGACGGCGTTTCTCGTCAATACGACGCGAGGGCCGGTCGTGGACGAGGCGGCGCTCGCCGCAGCTTTGCGCTCCGGGGCCGTCGCCGGCGCGGGGCTCGACGTCTTCGAGCGCGAGCCCGAGGTGCATCCCGACCTGCTCGACCTCGAGAACGTGGTGCTCATCCCCCACCTCGGGTCGGCGACGGTCGAGACGCGGACGGCAATGGGCGTGCTCGCTGCGCGGAACGTCGTGGCGGTGCTCGACGGCGAAGCGCCACTCACGCCCGTGGCCTGAGTAGCTGGAAAATTCACCCATTTGGGCGCAATTCCTGCGGCCGCGCGCCGATCTCTGGGAACGCGCGCCACGCGCGCACACGTTTCCATGGAGGGAGCTCGATGGGCCAGGGAAGGACCCACCGCGGGCGGCGCGTACGCGCAGCCGCTCGCTCATTTGTCGTGTTGGCTGCGCTCGGCGTCTTCTACGCCGCGGCGGCGTACGCACACGGCGGCCACCTGAAGGGCGGCCCCACCGGGCTCTCTCCACGTCGCGATGTCGGGGGCGCTCGGCCTGGACGCCGATGCGGACACGCTGGCCGCAGGCGACGTGGTCGCGCGCACGGCGACCCTCGAGAACCGCGGCCAGGGTGCGGTCCGAGCGATCGCCCTCTCCGTGGACGTCACGCGCAGCTCGGCGCTCGATCGTGACTCGCGCTCGGGCCTCCGTATCCGCGTCGACCGCTGCTCGACGCCGTGGACGGGCGGCTCCGCACTCCGCTGCACGGGCCGCTTGTCCGAAGTCGTCGGCTGGCGCCCCCTCGCCGCCAGCCGATCCCCCTGGCCGCTGGGCAGCCTGCCGGCCAAGTCGACCGAGTGGCTCCGAGTATCGCTCCAGCTCCCGGCGGACGCCCCCTCAGAGCTCGCCGGCCGCCGGACGACGATCCAGTACCGCTTCACGGCTCAGTAGCGCCGCCGCTGGCTGAAACACCTGTACCAGGTACCAATGTTTCACCCCGGAGTCGTCTGCTCAAAGTCGCCGCTGAGACGCCGACGACCGCAGCGATCTCCCTGAGTGGATAGCCATAGCACCGATTCGCAGCGGCGAGCTCAGCGGCCGTGCCCGTCCCGATCGCGCGATCCAAGGGCGGGCGCTCGTGAGGCTCATCGACGCCTGCGTCTATGAACGCCGAATACGCACGCGTCGCCTCTCGGCGAGTGGCGCCGAACCAGCCTCGTACCGTGTTGAGGGTCAAGAACGGCGGACATCCTGTTAGGCCAGCCGCGGCCCGGTGGCTTGACCACGGCCACTCCGCTGCGGCAGAACACAATCCGGCACGGACGGGATTTCGAACGACGTATCGGAGTGCCTCCATCTGTCGCGCTTGGCTGCCCATGACCCACGACCGGTATCTCCGCTCGAACAGATGTCCCTCGCGATTGTGCGTTTTGTTGAACTGCTGGACGTACCCCCGATTGATCCGATGCATCGCCTCACCGAGGTTCGCCAGTGGAGTCTCGACGAGCAGGTGGTAGTGGTTTCCCATCAGGCAGTAGGCGTGGCAAACGAGACCGTCTCGCGTACATGCTCGCTCGATCAGGCCAAGAAATCGTGCCCGATCTTCGTCGCCCATGAAGATCGGAGCTCGCAGGTTTCCCCGACTGGTGACGTGGTAAAGGCAGTCCGACCGTTGATCCCGACGAGTCGCGCTCACGCACCTGAAGGTACGGAACTCGAGGTCACATGTCTGGACGGGAGGCTGCCGGTTGCGTGACGTTCCGGCAGCGCCGTGCGTGAAACATTGGTACCTGGTACAGGTGTTTCAGGTGCCCGTGGGGGCGAGGTCGAGCGCTGCGCGCATCGCGGCCACATGGGCCGGCGTCGAGCCGCAGCAAGCGCCGATCACGCCGACGCCGAGCTCGCGCATCCGTACGGCGTACTCGGCCATGACCTCGGGCGTGCCGTCGTAGTGGAACTCGGAGCCGTGGAGCTGCGGCATGCCGGCGTTGCTCTGCGCGATCAGGTGGACGCCTGAGGGGCGGCGCTCCGCCATCTGCGTCATGACCGGGCCGATCTCGTGCGGGCCGTTTCCGCAGTTTCCCCCGACGATGCGCGCACCCAGCGACGCAAGCGCCTCGGCGGCGCGCTCGGGGCTGACGCCCATCATCGTGTGGCCGTGGGTGTCGAAGGTCAGCGTGGCCGCGACCGGCAGGTCGGGCGCGACCTCGGCGGCCGCTCCGACGGCGGCCTCGACCTCGGCGAGATCGCTCATCGTCTCGACGAGGATGACGTCGGCGCCGCCCTCGGCGAGCGCGGCGATCTGCGCGGCGAACATCGCCTTGATCTCGTCCGGCTCCACCAGGCCGATGGGGGCGAGCAGCTCGCCGCTCGGCCCGACGTCGCCCAGCACCCAGCCGTCGAACCGGTCGGCGACCTCGCGGGCGATCCGCGCGCCGGCCAGGTTCAGCTCGTGCACGCGATCCTCGAGCCCGTGCAGCGCGAGGCGCGCGCTCGTCCCGCCGAACGTGTTCGTCGTGACCAGACGGGCGCCGGCCTCCGCGTACTCGGTGTGGATCGCCGTGATCGCGTCGGCGTGATCGACGTTCCAGAGCTCTGCGGCGCCGCCGGGCTCGATGCCGCGCGTCTGGAGCAGCGTGCCCATGGCGCCGTCGCCCAGGACGACGCCCCCGCGGTCGAGCAGCTCGAACAGCTCTTCGGAGCGCCCGCTCATCCGTCGAGCATCCCCTCGAGGCGCTCCTGGGGGTGATCCTGATCGAGCTCGGCCGCGACGCGGCCCGCCACCTCGTCGGGGCTGCCGTCCGCCTCGCGCCACTCGTCGTGTCGCCACTGCTCGAGATACGCGTCCGAGCCGGCCATGCCGCGCCGCATCGCCGCGTCGTCGATCGCCTCCTGGAACCGCTGCGGAAGCTCGACCTTGGCGGTGCCGCCGGCCGCGTCGCGGGCGGTGACGAGCGACGGGATCTCGGCCCATCGGGTGACTCGGTACTCGGCCATGTCGGCGCAGTCTACGCCGGTCCGGCAACGATCCGGTAGCCCAGATCGAGCTCGGCCAGCTCGAGCAGATCGGCGTGACGGCGGTGCCACTCCCCTGACTCGAGGTCGGCCGCCAGACGCTCGAACGCGGGGGCCAGGGCGTCGCCGAAATGCGCGAGGTTCGAGATGCCCGCCCGGACGACGGGATCGAGGTATGCCTCGGGCCGCCGCCAGAACGCGCCGAAGAAGCCGTCGGTGCAATCGTGCGGCACCGGGACGCGCGTGACGGTCGCGTCTGGGCCGATCAGCCGCCGCACCGACTCGAGCGGCGGGCATCGGGCGATGTCCCACTCGACGGCCTCGTCCGGCAGGTACTCGCGCGAGAGCCAGAAGGAGTGTGCGAGGTCGGGATCCCAGGTGAGGACGACGATCCGCCGCGCGACCCGGCGCATCTCCGAGAACCCCCGCGCCAGGCTCGGCCAGTGATGGACCGTGAGGACGGCCAGGGCGGCGTCCACGGCCTCGTCCTCGAGCGGGATGGCGTCGGCCGTCGCCTGCACGGCGGGAGCGAGGCCCTCCCGCCGCTGCGCGATCATGACCGCCGACGGCTCGACCGCAAGCACCGTCTCGGGCGGCTCGTACGAGCCCGACCCTGCGCCGACGTTCACGACCGACTGCGCACCTCCGAGCGCCCTTCGGATCGCTGCCTCGATCCGGGGATCGGGGCGGCGGGTCTTCGCATATGTGGTGCCGATCCGGTCGTAGACCGCCATCAAGCCACCCTAGCGCCGGCCGATTACACGCGGATGCCCTACGACTACGACCTGCTGGTGATCGGATCTGGCCCGGGTGGACAGAAGGCGGCGATCCAGGCCGCGAAGCTCGGCCGGCGCGTCGCCCTCGTCGATCGCCGCGAGATGATCGGCGGCGTCTGCACGAACACGGGCACGATCCCGTCGAAGACGCTGCGCGAGGCCGTCCTCTACCTCACGGGTATGAGCCAGCGCGGGATCTACGGCCAGAGCTATCGGGTGAAGGACGAGATCTCGTCGCACGACGTCTTCCACCGCACACAGCACGTCGTCCAGCGCGACATCGACGTCGTCCGCGCGCAGCTCGCGCGAAACCACGTCACGCTCCTGAACGGGCACGCCCGCTTCGCCGACCCGCACACCCTGAACATCACGGCCGCGTCGGGCGACGAGCGGCGGGCAACCGCCGCGCGGATCGTGATCGCCGTCGGCACCCGGCCGGCCAGACCGCGCACCGTCGAGTTCGACGGCCACCGCATCCTGAGCTCGGACGACGTCCTCGGACTCGACTGGCTCCCGAACTCCCTTGTGGTCGTCGGCGCCGGCGTCATCGGCATCGAGTACGCCTCGATGTTCGCCGCGCTCGGCTGCAAGGTGACCGTGGTCGAGCAGCGCCGCCGCCTGCTCGAGTTCTGCGACTCGCAGATCATCGAGGCGCTCCAGTACCACCTGCGCGACCTGAACGTGATCTTCCGCTTCGACGAGAAGGTGACCGCCGTCGAGAAGCACGGCTCCGGCGCGGTGACGAAGCTCGCGAGCGGGAAGCTGATTCCCGCCGACGCGGTGCTCTACTCGACCGGCCGCCAGGGCGCGACCGACTCGCTCGACCTCGCGAACGCCGGGCTCGACGCGGATGACCGCGGGCGGATCGCCGTCAACGACCGCTACCGCACGGCCGTGAAGCACATCTACGCCGTCGGCGACGTGATCGGGTTCCCGAGCCTGGCCGCGACCTCGATGGAGCAGGGCCGGCTGGCCGCGTGCGACGCCTTCGGGGTCACGGGGCAGACGATGGGCAAGGTGCTTCCGATCGGGATCTACACGATCCCCGAGATCAGCTTCGTCGGCCGCACCGAGGAGGAGCTGACCGACGCCGCGGTGCCCTACGAGATCGGCATCGCCCGCTACCGCGAGCTCGCGCGCGGGCAGATCCTCGGCGACGCGCACGGGATGCTGAAGCTCCTCATCTCGGCGACCGACCACACGCTGCTCGGCGTCCACGCCTTCGGCACCGGTGCGACCGAGCTCATCCACATCGGCCAGCTCCTGATGACGACCGGCGGGACGGTCGAGGTCCTCGTCGACACGATCTTCAACTACCCGACGCTGGCCGAGTCCTACAAGGTCGCCGCGCTCGATGCGATGAACCGGCTGCGCGCCGTCGAGCGCCTCGCCGCCTGACCCTCTACCCTGCCGGGATGGCCGAGGTGCATCGAGGCGGGTGCCTGTGCGGCGCCGTCCGCTACCGCGTCGACGGGCCGCTGCGCGACGTCATCGTCTGCCACTGCGGCGTGTGCCGGCGGACGCACGGAGGGCCGGCGGAGTACACGGCGTGCCCGCGCGAGCAGCTCGAGCTGGAGCGGGCAAACGACCTGCGCTGGCACGAGCACGACGGGGCGCGCCGCGGCTTCTGCGCCGTCTGTGGGTCACGGCTCTTCTGGGATCGGGGACGGGCGACGATCTCGATCGCGGCCGGCAGCGTCGACGAGCCGACCGGCCTCACGACGAGCCATCACATCTACACAGCGTCGGCCGGCGACTGGTACGACGCTCCGCCGGGCCGGCCGGCGGAAACCGCCGGCTGAGTCTCAGGCCGCGGCGGAGAGGGCTCGGCCCGGCTTGGCGACGGGCCCCAGGATGCTGCGCAGGGCGGTGATGCAGGCCGGGTCGAACTGCGTGCCCGAGTGGCGCTCGAGCTCCGCGAAGGCCTCTTCGACCGGGCGCCGCGGGCGGTACGGCCGGTCGGACGTCATCGCCTCGAACGCGTCCGCCACCATGATGATGCGCGACTCGAGCGGGACGTCGTCGCCGCACAGGCCGTCCGGGTAGCCGCGGCCGTCGAGGCGCTCGTGATGGTGGAGGATCCACCCGGCCTCCTCGTAGAGCTCGGCGGCCGAGACGATGTGCGCGCCGAGATCCGGATGCGTCCGCATGACGGCCGCCTCCTCGGCGGTGAGCGCGGCGGGCTTCTGGAGGATCGCGTCGGAGATGCCGATCTTGCCGACGTCGTGGAGCAGCCCGGCGATGCGGATTCGCGCCACGCGCTCTGCGTCCAGGTCGAGCTCGCTCGCGATGAGGACGCACAGCTCGGCGACCGTCTCGCAGTGGCTGCGCGTGTAGGAGTCCTTGGCGTCGACAGCCCGCGCAAGCGCGGTGGCGAGCGTGCTCAGGTGGCGCTCGTCCGGCGGAAGGTCGATGCCCGCCGTCGACTCCATGTCGGCCGAGTACACCAGCACCTCCCGGTGGGTGCGCTTCGCCGAGATGAGCGCCAGATCGGCCCGCCTGATCAAGCCGTGCTTGTCCTCGTCGAGGCGGCGCTCGGCGACGCCCACCGTTGCACCCGCGACGCGCTCGCGCAGGTCCTGGGCGACGCCGAAGGCATCGATCGCGGTTCCACCCTCGACCACGAGCGCGAACTCGTCGCCGCCGATCCTGAACGCGCGACCGTCGGGAGAAACCGCCGCCAGCGCGCGGGCGAGACCTTCGAGCAGCTCGTCGCCGGCCTGGTGCCCGCGCGTGTCGTTCGTTTGCTTCAGCCCGTCAAGATCCACGATCGCAAGCGCAGAAGCCGGGCGTCCGCCTCCACGAGGCCGTCCAGGCACTCATGGAACGCTCGGTGATTGGCGAGGCCGGTCAGGCTGTCTCGCGTCGCCGCGTCGCGCAGCCGGTCGATCTCGGCTCGCCGCGCGTCGTCGAGCCGCCGCTTGAAGCGGAGGACGGCAACGACAGCGCCGGTGAGGAGCAGGCCCAGGACGAACATCACGAGCGTCGCCCGCAGCGCGACCTCCTGTGAGCGCCGAGCGCTCGAGAGGCCGGCCGAGAGACCGGCCCGGTGCGCAGCGGCCGCCGCGTTGACGGTCGCCTCGATCCGGCTGAGATGGGGCGCCACCTGCACCCGATTGAGCCGGTCGACGCCGACGGCGTCGAAGGACTCGGCGGCGGTCATCAGGTGATCGACGCCGATCGCGGTCGCATCGATCTGGCGGCGCAGCTCGGCGGTGAGCGCTCGGTCGCGCTGGTCGCCGTTTTGGTCGATCGCCGGGAGCGTCGCTCTGAGGGCGAGAACCGCGGCGTCCACCCGCCGCCGGTTCGGCGGAGTCGGCTCGAGCTGGTCCTCGCGAACCGCAAGCTCGAACTGCGCTACGGCGTAGCGCGCCTTGCCGTACGCCTCGCTGAGCCGGCTCTCCTGCGCTGCCTGCCCGGTCGAGGCGTCGGTCGAGAGGGCCGCCCATCCGCCGAATCCACCCAGCGCCGCCGAGCGCCACCGTGGTCGTCGCGACGATCGCGACCCTCGCACGCCGTCCGACGGGACGCATGCTCGGGGACGTTGACTCCACCCGCCCAGCCTCAGCCGCAGACGTAGTACTCGATCGTCACCGACGCGATGTCGGCCCGGCCCGTGCCGTCCTGCGTAACGACCACGCGAAACTGCGTGTCGGAGATCCGCTTCGTGCTGACGCTCGCGCCGGCGTGGCCACCCCAGAAGCTCACCTGCGAGGTCACGCTGCCCGCCTTCTTCGGGAGGGTGAACAGGTACTTCGCGCGCGCCTCGCCGGTCGAGGAGCCGCAGCGTAGGACGAGGTCGGCTACGAGGCCCGGCGCCGCCGAGCACGAGCCGCTGTCGGACCGCGAGCTCGTCTGGACGCCGAGCCGGGTCTGACCGGTGTACTGCTTCGGCACGAGACCGGCCGATGCCGGAGCTGCGCCGAGCAGGGCGATGACGAGAATGAGAGGAGCGCTGAACCGCAACAAAGGAGCCGCCAAGGGTCGCGAAACGGACGGAGTCTCATCATCGCTCTTTGCGAACGCCCCGGGCGTCCCCCGAACGGGTCAAAACACCCGCCTAGCGGCGCAAAAGCGGCTTGTACTTGATCCGGTGTGGCTGGTCGGCCTCGGCACCCAGCCGAGATCGCCGGTTTTGCTCGTATTCGTCGTAGCTGCCCTCGAACCAGACCACCTCGGAATCGCCCTCGAACGCCAGCATGTGAGTGGCGATGCGGTCGAGGAACCAGCGATCGTGCGAGATCACGACGGCGCATCCGGCGAAGTCGACCAGTGCGTCCTCGAGCGCCCGCAGCGTGTCGACGTCGAGGTCGTTCGTCGGCTCGTCGAGCAGGAGGACGTTGCCGCCCGAGCGGAGCAGCTTGGCCAGGTGGAGCGCGGTTTCGCTCGCCGCCCGACAGGTCGCCGACCCGCTTCTGCTGGTCGGCACCGCGGAAGTTGAACGACGCGGCGTAGGCGCGCGAGTTGACCTCCCGCTTCCCGAGCGCGATCGTGTCCTTGCCGCCCGAGATCTCCTTCCAGACGGTCGTCGCCGGATCGAGGTCGGACGCGGGCCTGGTCGACGTATGCGAGCTCGACCGACGGCCCGATCGCGAGCTCGCCCGCGTCGGCCGACTCCTCGCCCGCGATCATGCGAAAGAGCGTCGTCTTGCCGGCGCCGTTCGCGCCGATGACGCCGACGATCCCGCCGGGAGGCAGCGAGAACGACAGCCCGTCGATGAGCAGCCGGTCGCCGTAGCCCTTGACGACGTCGCGGGCCTCGACGACGAGGTCGCCGAGCCGCGGCCCGGCCGGGATGTGGATCTCGACCCGGTCGAGCTTCACGTTCGCCTCCTCGGCGAGCAGCTGCTCGTATGACTCGACCCTGGCCTTCGACTTCGCGTGCCTGGCCCGCGGCGCCATCCGCACCCACTCGAGCTCGCGGGCGAGCGTCCTCCGCCGCGCGGACTCCTGCTTCTCCTCGACCGCCAGGCGAGCCTGCTTCTGCTCGAGCCACGAGGTGTAGTTGCCCTGGAACGGGATGCCGTGGCCGCGGTCGAGCTCGAGGATCCAGCCGGCGACGTTGTCGAGGAAGTAGCGGTCGTGGGTCACGGCGAGGACGGTGCCGGCGTATTCGGCGAGGAACCGCTCGAGCCACGCGACCGACTCCGCATCGAGGTGGTTGGTCGGCTCGTCGAGCAGCAGGAGGTCGGGCGACGACAGGAGGACGCGGCACAGTGCGACCCGGCGGCGCTCGCCGCCCGACAGGGTCGCCACGTCGGCGTCGCCGGGCGGGCAGCGCAGGGCGTCCATGGCGGTGTCGAGCGTACGGTCGAGGTTCCAGGCATCGGTGCGGTCGATCCGGTCCTGCACCTCGCCCTGCTCCTCGAGGAGCGTCGTCATCTCGTCGTCGGACATCGGCTCGGCGAACCGCGCCGAGATCTCCTCGAAGCGCTGGAGCAGGTCGCGCTTCTCGGCGGCGCCGTCCTCGACGTTCCCGCGCACGTCCTTGGCCGGGTCGAGCTCGGGCTCCTGCGGCAGGAGGCCGACGGTCGCACCGGGGGCGAGCCGGGCGTCTCCCGAAGACGGCTCGTCGAGCCCCGCCATGATCCGAAGGAGCGTCGACTTCCCGGCGCCGTTCGGCCCCAGGACGCCGATCTTGGCGCCGGGCAGGAACGAGAGCGAGATGTCGCGCAGCACCTGCTTGTCGGGGCCGTGGAACTTCTGGGTCCGATACATGGAGTAGATGTACGCCTGGCTCACGGCGGCGAAGGATAGGCGAAGGTCTCGGGCCGGCCGTCAGCGGCGGCGCGATGCGACGGCCGCGCCGAGGATGACCGCGGCGCCGAACCCCGCGGCGCCGGAAAGGATCGCGACGATCGGCCCGGCCCCGAGGTCGTTCAACCCCACGATCCCCGGCGCGGCCACCAGGAACACCGGCGCGATGACAAGCAGGCGGTCCCGCCAGAGCTCGCGCGGCCCGGATCCGAACTGGAAGAAGCACGCGGCTCCGACGATCGCGGCGATGGCGACCGCGACGGTGGCCGCCGCCGTCACGGACACGAGGTCGAGACGGCCCACCACCAGGACGGCCAGCGCCACGATCGCCGCGGCGGCTCCGATGCCCGCCACGAGCACGTCCGTCCGGACAAGGCGCCGAAGCTCCTCCGGCGTCAGAGCCGGGGAGGGCCGGCCGGCCGGCCCTCCCCGCGCATCCGTCACAGCGTTCCGGGCGCCGCCTGGGCGTCAGGTGGTGCCAGGGCATCCGCCCGATGCTCGGGCAGGATCTCCATCCGGTGCTGCTGATAGCCGTAGTACAGGATGAGCCCGGCCCCCATCACGACCACGATCCCGGTGATGGGCCCGTAGTGCTGATACCACTTGGCGCCGTAGAACTCCTCACGCGGCCAGGCCAGGTTCACCGCCATCGACGCGCCGTAGAAGATCGCGATGGCGTTGGTGAGGATCGCCCATCGCCCGAGGCTGAAGAGCCCCATGCTGGCGGTGGGGAGGTTGCCCGGCCAGCCCCCCAGGCGCTGCCTCAGGAGCGGGATCGTGACCCCGAGGTAGGCGAGGTACATGAAGATGATCCCGAGGGCCACGATGACCTCGAAGGCGTACTGGTTGTAGATGTTGAAGGCGAGGATCAGCATCGCGATCGCGCCCACCAAGAGCGCGGGGAACACCGGGACCCGGCGCTTGCCGGAGACCGATGCCAGCCTCGACCCTCCGGGCAGGTTGTTGTCGCGTCCCATCGCAAAGAGGATCCGCACCGACATGGCGTGAATCGCGAGGCAGCACACGAAGATCGCAAGGGCGCAGTCGATCAGGAAGATGTTCCCCCACGTCTCGCCGAGCACGTCCTTGGTGATGGCCACCAGGCCGAGGCTGGTCGGATCGGCGTAGAGCTTGTCGCTCACCGCCATCGTGCCGAACACGATGAGGAGGAAGCCCATGACGCCCGCCGTGGCGAGCGCCTGGAGCACGGCCCGCGGGGCGCGCCGGCGCGGATCATCCGTCTCCTCGGCCAGCGACCCGGCCGTGTCGAAGCCGTACATCACGTAGAGCGGCATGATCGCCCCGATCAGGAGCGCGCCGAAGTACCCCCACTGGTGACTGGCACCGGTGCCGGCCGTGTTGGTGAGCACGTCGGCCGGGCTGCGGTTGGCATGGATGAGGAAGATGATGACGAGACCCGACGCCCCGATGAGCTCCGACGCGACCCCGATGTTGTTGATCCGCGAAAGGACGGAGACGCCCATGACGTTGATCGTCGTCGTGAGGACGACCATGATCAGCCCGAGAATGACCGCATTCGCGGCGAAATCGGTGCTGAAGTAGTTCGCCGAGTTGGCGGACGAGCCGTAGAGCTGGAACTTCGGCGAGATCTGCGGCAGGATGATCTGCCACGCGAGGGCGACTGCCGGAACCGTGACGATCTGAGCACACAGGTACATCCAGCCCGTGTTCCATGCCCACGCCTTGCCGGCGACCTGCTTCGACCACTGGTAGACCGAGCCCGCCAGCGGATAGTGCGCCGAGAGCTCGGCGAACTGGAGCGCGACCATGAACTGCCCGAAGAGGACCACCAGCCAGAACCAGGCGAACGCCGGGCCGGCGAAGAAGAAGCCGAGCGCCGCGGTCTGGAACATCCCGGTCAGGATCGAGATGTAGCTGAACCCCGCCGCGAAGGACGAGAAGCTCCCGAGGGTGCGGTGCAGCTCCTGCTTGTACCCGAACTGCGCCAGCTGCTGGGCGTCCGAGTTGACGGGCTCCGACATACACGCTCCTTTCGGCGCCCAGCTGGGCGCGCGGTCTAGACCGGACGATCTTCCCGCACGCACCGGATGTTGTCAACGGCTCGGGCCGGGCCGGCCGGCGTCGCCGGCCCGGCCCCGAGGCCGCTACTCGACCGGGATCTCGGCGTTGATCTTGGCGAGGTCGATGCCCTCCCGCTGCCGGGCCCACCGTGCCGCCGCATAGACGATGAGCGCCAGCACGTAGAGCGCGCCGACGTAGATGAGCGACTTGTGGTTGTTCACGTAGTAGACGTCGTCCTGGAACCACTTCAGGAAGATGAACGCCAGGAACCCGAGGAACACGACCCCCGTGGCCGTGATCAGCGGCACCCCGAGGATGTCGTACTTCGCGATCGGCGAGGCCCGGTAGAGGTCGGGCTTCGTGAACGGCAGGATGATGGCGGCGAACGTCGTCGCGAAGAACGTCGCCGCGATCACGAGCGTCGCGTCGAGCGTGTAGCCGTAGAACGTGGTGCTGTACGCGTAGAGCGCGCTCACGATGATGCCGGGGATGAACATGAGCGCCAGCGCTCCCAGCGGAACGTGGGTACGATCGTCGACCTTCGCGGCCCACTCGGGCAGCATCCGGTCGAATGCCGCCGCGAACACCATCCGCGTCGACGACAGGAAGAGCGTCCCTGCCCAGCCGAGGAACCACAGGCCGAGCAGCCAGATGATCGCCAGCTGGACGAGCTCATTCGTGTAGAAGAAGGCCGCCAGCGTTCCCGGGTAGGGGAACATGTAGAACGGCTCCTTCACGACCGTGAGCCAGTACTCCCCGCTCAGGATGCCGTAGAAGTCCAGCCCGACCGAGTGGGCCATCGCGCCGAGCGTGATGACGGTGATCACGGTCATGAAGACAAGCGCTCCGCCCATCGCGTAGATGTTCTTGCGGAAGTCGCTCGCGCCGCGGACCTCGCCGTACAGCGTCGCGCCCCAGTTCGGCCACAGGTTGTAGAAGACGATGAACGGGAGGAGCAGGAACGTCTCCTTCACCGGGAACGATCCGAAGCCGGGCGTCGAGAAGCCCCCGCCGGCGGCCACCGTCTGGTGATAGGCGTCGCCCTTCACGCCGTACAGGTTGTGGGCGGACGTGTTGTAGGCGCTGATGAAGTCCTGGTGGGAGTGGGTCAGGAAGATCAGGATCATCAGCACGAGCCCGACCATGCCGCCGTAGAAGCAGTACTTCTGGATCTTGGCGTAGGTGCGCATCCCGAGCGCGATGATCACGCTCGCCAGGATCGCGGTCAGGATCGACGTGAAGAAGATGCCGTTGCCGTCGGATGCCGAGTACGGCCACCAGTCCGCGTGGAAGGCGCTCGTCCCGGTGTAGCCGAGGATCGTGAGCGTCGGCTGGATGACCTCGACCGCGAGGATGTTGGCGTAGATCGGGACCCAGTGCGACAGGATGAACCACCAGCCGGTCGCGGCCATCACAAATCCGATGCCGCCGCCGAGGATCCGGGTCTGCCAGACGTAGTCGCCCCCGGCGCGCGGCATCACCGCCACGAGCGACGCGTAGACCATCACTTCGAACACGATGAAGAGCGCGGACAGGACAACGGCGGCGATGAGCGCGCTCTCGGGAAGGACTGCGATGCCCGTGAACGCGTACCCGAAGCCGAGCGTGATGAGGTTGATCGAAAGGGTGGCGTAGATGAATGCGTCGAAGACCGACCACCCCTTCACCAGGCCCGTGGCCTTGCGCACGAACATCGTGCGCTCGACGGGCATGTCTGCACTTGCCAAAGCCCCTCCTTTCCTAGCCGGACGTCAGCACGAAGCTCTTGACCTTTTTGCCGGACAGCTCGATCAGCGCGCCGAGCAGCTCACCCTGCTCGTAGGCGCTTCCGGGGTTGATGCAGAGCGTGTCGCCGATGCGCGTGTGACCGCGTGCCTCGTGGATGTGGCCGTGGAGCGAGAGCGCCGGCTTTGTCTCTGCGATCGCCGTGCGCACCGCCTTGGAGCCGACCGGCTCCGGCGCGTGGCCGCCGTGCTTGGGTGTGAGGTCATCTTTTAGGCCGGGCGCGTCGTCGAGGCCCGACGCGTAGGGCGGGCAGTGCAGGTTCAGGATCACCCGCTCGTGCGGGTTCGTGAGGTGCGAGGTGACGCTCCTGATCCGTTCGAGAAGGACGTCCTCCGGCTCCTCGCGGTAGGTGTTCCACGGCGTCACGTTCGACCAGCCGGTCGACGCCATCTGGTAGTCGCCGACCTCGACGACCCGCCCCTCGGCCAGCTCGACGCGGGTGGCGGCGGCGAGGATCTCGTCGACGTCGAACTGGTCGTCGTTCCCCGGGCACACGAACACGCGCTGCGGCTGGCCATCCAGCTTCTTCGCCGCCATCTCCATCCAGCGCTCCACCGTCCCGAGCATCTCCTTGTGGAAGAGGTCGTCCAGTCGCTCGGTGTCGGCCTCGAGCTCGGCGAGGTCGTCGGGGGTCGTCCGGAACGGGTAGTAGCCGCGCCGGATGACGTCCTGCTCGAACGCGGCGACCTCGGCCTCGCCGGAGAGCTCGCGGCGCTGCTCCTGGAGCGTGCCGTGCCAGCGGTCGCCGCCGTCGTGGATCACCGGCACGAGCGCCTTGCCGGTCATGTCGCCGCCCAGGATCATCACGTCGGCCTCGTAGTGCGCGCCGGAATTCAGGAACTTCCGCCAGCACGTCTCGGACCCATGGATATCCGTCGCGAAGAAGACCCTCACGATGCCGGGGATTGTCCGTCACGGAGAGGACGGAATCAAGGAGGCGGAACGCGTACGTCCCCGGTATGGAAGGGAACGGACGTCCCGTCGACGATCATCGCCCCGCCGTCCACGGGGATGGAGGCGCCGTTCACGTAGCTCGCGCCCGGCCCGGCCAAAAATGCCACCACAGCGGCGATTTCGGCCGGTTCGGCCGGCCGGCGAAGCGGCGTCGAGGACGTCGTGAGCCGGTAGGCGCCGTCCCGGTCGGTGCCCCAGCGGGCGGCGACCTCGTCCATGTCGTCGTCGGCCATGGGGGTTCTCACCCAACCCGGGCAGACGCAGTTCGCACGGACGCCGCGCGGGCCGTAGTCGTTCGCGATGCTGGCGGTGAGCATCGCCAGGCCGGCCTTCGACGCGCAGTACGACGCCCACCCCGGCCCCGCCACCCAGGCGTTGGTCGACGCCACGGTGACGATCGCGCCCCTCCGCTCGACGAGGTGGGGAAGCGCGGCGCGGGCCACGAGAAACGCGCCGGTCAGGTTGACACGCACGACGGCGTCCCAGCTCTCGGGCGTGTCCTCGCCCACCGGGGCCGAGCCGCCGACCCCATGGGCCAGCACGAGCACATCGAGCCCGCCGAGCGCCGCCACGGCGTCCGCGACGGCGCGCTCCGCCTGCGCGGGATTTCCGGCATCGGCGGGCAGGGGCACGGCGCGCCCACCGCTCGCCTCGATCTCGCCGGCCGTCTGCTGGAGCGGGCCGGAGCGGCGGCCGACCAGCGCCACGGCACACCCTTCGGCCGCCAGATGGCGCGCGACCGCAGCGCCGATCCCGGTACCGGCGCCGGTGACGAGGGCTGCGCGCGCGCCGGCCACGCGCGGGAGTTAACCACTATCGTGGTGGCGTCCGTGGAGCACCCGGCGCTCACCTACACGTCCTACCTGCACCTGGACGAGCTCCTGGCGTGTCAGGAGCCGCTGTCGGACGGGCCCGAGCACGACGAGCTCCTCTTCATCGTCATCCACCAGGTCTACGAGCTCTGGTTCAAGGTGCTGCTGCACGAGGCGGCCCACCTCCAGCGGTCGCTTGAGGCCGGCGACACCGCCACGGCACTTGCGGCCATGAAGCGGATCCTGACGATCCTGAAGACGGTCGTCGCGCAGGTGGACGTCCTCGAGACGATGACCCCGCTCGCCTTTCGGAGCTTCCGCGGCCGGCTCGAGCGCGCGAGCGGCTTCCAGTCGGCGCAGTTCCGCGAGCTGGAGGCGGTGCTCGGCAGGCGCGACCCCGGCGTGCTCGCCGACCACCCGCCGGGGGCCGGCCGCGACCGCATCACCGCCGCCATGGAGCGGCCGAGCCTGTACGAGTCGTTCCTCGCGTACGTCGGGCTCGCCGGCAGGCCGCCGGCCGAGGTGCAGGACGGCCTGGTCGAGGTGTACCGCACCGATCCGGGTCGAGCCCAGATCTGCGAGCGGATGGTCGACATCGACGAGGGCATCCAGGAGTGGCGCTACCGGCACGTGAAGATGGTGGAGCGCACGATCGGCGAGCAGGCGGGGACGGGCGGCTCGGCCGGCGTCGCGTATCTGCGCTCGACGCTCTTCCAGCCGGCGTTCGCCGACCTCTGGGCGATCCGAGCGCGGCTTTAGATCAGCTAAGGAGCGAAGGCGAGCCGCACGATCGGCGCCGGGACGACGCCGTCGGGCACCGTCCACAGACCGTCCGGCGCCCAGCCGATGGCCTCCGACGCGATGAGCGGCGAGGCCGTGCAGGGTGCAGCCGGATGGGCGGCAAACGTCGCCTCCACGGTCGCACCCGTGCGCGGCCAGATGTAGGCGACCGTGCCCGCCTTGAGGGCGATGTCGCCGGACGGTGAGATGTCGGCCGACACGTACGTCTTCGCCGTCGTTATGAACGCGACCTTGCGCGCGATGTTGATCACGCCGTTCTGGAGGGGCTGCTCGAGGCGGAAGACCCAGTTCTGCTTCTTGCCGCCCACGGTTTGCTTCGTCTTCTCGACGACATAGACATCGTGCGTGATCGGATCGGTCATCAGCGACTCGGAGTTCCGGGGGGCGATGAGCGTGCCGTCCGTGTCGGCGTAGCGATAGACGAACGTGTCGAACCCGGTGATCGTCGCCGTCACCTTCGGTCCCGTGGCCGAGACCGTCGGCTCGGGGAACCGGTAGAGGCGCACGCGGCTCTTGCTCGTCGAGGTGCTGCCGTCCCGCGTGCCCTTGTTGTCGCCGATGTCGCCGACGTACAGGTCATCCGTCCCCGCCCGCCGATCGATCGACAGGTCCTCCCAGTCGATGTCCTTGGTGCCCTGGATCGTGAACTCGCCGACGGTCTGGCCCGAGCTGTTGATCGCGTACACCTTGTTCGGGTTGGAGGAGTCCTCCTCCGTCCAGAACACGCCGGGGTTGTCGGTGCTGGCGACGAGATCGGAGAGCTCGTTCAGGGTCGTGTCCTGGACTTGGCCCATGACCTGGTTCGAGCTCGCGAAGGTGGGACACGCCGCGAACGCGCCGGCCGGCTGCAACCCGGCCAGCACCACGGCCACGAGGGCCATCCCGAACGTGCGCCTCCCCATCTCCACGATGAGGGTACCACCCGCCGGCAGCGCCGTCTACGGCGCGTTCACGAACAGGCCGCGGCCGGTCCACACCTGGCCGTCGCCGACGACGGCGCCGCTCACCGCCGTCTCGGTGCCGGGCACCGGAGCGCCGGCGGTGAAGTCGACGGCATACAGGGAGCCGTCGCGCACGAAGTAGATGTGGCCCCCGGCCGCGGTCACGCCGCGCACGCCGCGCCAGTCCAGGTTGCCGGAGGCCACGAACCGCTGGGCGCCGACGAGCCGGCCCTGCGGCTCGAACCACCGCCAGAAGAGATGGCGATCACCGTTCACGGTGTAGTACAGCCTCCCGTCGGCGAAGAACATCCCCGTGAGCTTCGACACCGGGAAGCGCCCGGAGGTGAGCCGGTTCAGGTCGATCTTCTTCGGCGTCCCGGCGGCGGTGCCGTCGAACGTGCGCATGTCGATGTGCCCGTCGCTCCAGGCGAGGTACAGCTGACCCGAGAGCATGAACGCCCCGCGGATGTTCGACGAAGCGAGGCCGAGGCCGGTGACGGCCGCGGGCGCCCCGGCGACGGTGCCGTCGAAGCCGCGCCGCTCCGGCGTCGCTCCGTCGCCGACGGTGTAGAGGTCGCCGGGGAGGACGCCCGGGGCCGCGGGCGGGATGCTCTTTCCACCAGTCATGGGCAGGAGGGCGAGCCGCGGGTGGTAGGCGAAGTCGACGTAGTCGGTATCGCTTCCGACCCAGAGGCCGTCCGGCGTGCCGAGGAACGCCCACACGCCGGAGCCGCGCGGATACCGGCCGGGGTTCCACGAGTACGGGAGGCCGTTCACCGGATCGAGGGCGGCGATGCCCATCCGGCTCACGGCGCCCGGCCCGGCGGTGTCGCCGGCGAACGGGTTGTTCAGGTAGCGCTGGTGCCCGCCGACGTAGATCGCCGAGCCGGTCGCGGCCACCTGGGTGAGGCTGTCGCCGCCGGTGTAGTCCACCCAGGTCGGGAGCTGCCCCGGCCCGGTCGCGCCGCTCTCCCATCGCTGGACGGAGTCGCACAAGACGCCCGCGTTCGCGCCGCCGAACCAGGCGCCGGTGTTCGCGACGACGAAGTACGAGCCGTCGGGCGCGAAGCTGACGTCGCGGATGTACGTGTCGAAACGGGTCGCACACGCGGGCGTGAACGAGTCGGTCTGCCACGCGGACACCGATGCCGGCGTCGTCGACAGGTCGATGATCGCGATCTGGTTGCGATCGAGGCCGTCGACCTTGGTGAACGTCCCCGTGGCGACCAGCTTGGTGCCGTCGGGGCTGATGTCGAAGTGGGCCACACGCAGCTTGCCGGCGCGCTTGTCGGTGAAGCTCACCGCCAGGTTCGGGTCGACCGCCCCGGTCGTCGCGTTCACGGCGGCGAGACGGCCGCGGGGGACGCCGTTCACGGACGCGATCGCACCGCCGATGTAGAGCGTGTTCCCGCGCATGTCGGAGTCCTCGACCCAGCTTCCCGTCAGGGCCGCGTGGAAGGCGGTGACGATCGAGCCGTCGGCGAGGCTGAGCTTGACGAGCCGCTTCTCGGGCTGTCCGTTCACCGTGTCGAAGGTCCCGCCCGCGAACACGGACTGGCCGTCGGGCCCGGCGGAAAGCGTGCTCACAAGGCCGTTCGCGACCGTCGGCGCAAACGCCGGGTCGACGAGGCCCGTGGTCACGTCGAAGGCGAAGATGTCGGTTCGGGGCAGGACGTGCCCTCGCGCCTCCATCACCCGGGTGAACTGGCCGCCGACGATGACCGTGTTCCCGACCTGCGCAACCGCGTTCACGACGCCGTCGAGCACGGCCGGCGTTCCCTGCGCGGGGACCTTCGAGACGATGCCCGGCTGGGAGGCGTTCAGGGCAGCCGCCGGCGAGGCGCCGACGAGCAGCACCCCCGCGGCAATCGCGAACAGTCGGCGGAACATCCAAGGTCTCCTGAAGGCAGCGTCCAGCACTCGCTCATTCGAGCGTACTTGTGCTTTGTCCAGTGCGCTAGTGAACGACTTGCAAGCTGAGAAGGCTTGCGCAATGATCGCGGCTCAGCCACGAGAGGAGCGGGAATGGCCACGCAGGACGCGACCCAGCTTCGGTCGAACTCGATTGGGCTCATCGACGTCGTCTTCCAGTCCGTCACCTACATGGCGCCCGCTGCGGCGACCGCCTTCTCGATCGGGATCGGCCTCGGTTTCGTCGGCACGGCCCTGCCGCTGGCGGCAATCGTGGGGCTGATCGCGTGCATGCTCTGCGCCGTCTCGGTCGGGCAGCTTGGCAAGTTCATCCCGTCGGCCGGCGGGCTCTACACGTTCGCGGCCCGCGGTCTCGGCCCGATCACTGGCTTCTTCGTCGGCTGGCTCTACGTCGGCTTCTCGCTCTTCCTGCCGCCGTTCCTCTTCATCCTGAACGGCTGGTTCATCGACACGACGTTGAAGACCCAGGGCTGGTGGACCGGGTCTCCCGGCTGGTGGCTGTGGGGCGGCCTCACCGCACTCGCCGTCTTCTGCCTCACGTACTTCGACATCCGGCTCTCGGCCAAGGCCGGGATCATCCTCGGCCTCATCGAGATCCTGGCGTTCGCAGGGCTCTCGCTCTACATGATCAGCCAGGGCGGCAATTCGACGGCGCCGTTCCATCCCAACGAGTCGGCCGGAGGCACTCGCGGGATCTTCCAGGCCTCGGTCTTCGTCATCACGGCCTTCATCGGATTCGAGGCGGCGACGGCGCTCGGCGAGGAGTCGCGCAACCCGCGCCGAAACGTCCCGCGCGGCGTCGTCTACTCGTGCATCGCCATCGGGCTCTTCTACGTCCTCAACACGTACGCCTGGAACGTCGGCGCCGACATGAACATCCTCGCCTACCACGAGAAGACCGGCGGGAACGACTGGGTCGAGCTGGCCAAGCAGTACTGGAACAACGGCTGGGTGATCATCTTCTTCGCGCTCATCAACTCCAACACGGCATCGGCGACGGCTGCGACCAACAACTGCAGCCGCGTGCTCTTCTCGATGGGGCGATCCGGGTCGCTCCCGGCGGTCATGGGCCGCGTCCACCGCACGCACCGGACGCCGCACATCGCCGTGATCTTCACTGTCGTCGGCTCGTCCATCGTGTCGGTGCTCGCGGCGTGGAAGTTCGGCTCGGCGCTCGCCTGGGGCGTCGTCGGCACCGCGTTCACCGTGCTCGCGATCATCGTCTACATGATCTCGTGCGCCGCCTGCATCGGGTTCTTCCAGAGCGAGGGGCGCGAGCACCGCAACATGCTGCTCCACGTCGTCGTGCCCATCCTCGGCATCGTGGTCTTCGCGGCGCCGCTCTACGCCCAGTACTTCAGCCTCGACAAGCTGTTCGACTACGTGCTCGTCTACCCGTTCAACTGGGGCGGCATCGGTGCGCTGCTGTGGGTGGTAGTCGGATTCGGGGTGACGGCGTTCATGGCCTTGACGAAGCGCGAGGTGCTCGACGCCGCGACGAAGGGCTTCGGGGGGGAGGCGGCCGAGGGCGTCGTCTAGGGCGTGTTCCTCCAGGCGCTTCGCAGGCGCAATCCGGGGCTCGTCCAGGCTGCCGTCTCGCTGCATCAGGCGGGAGGGATACCGCCTGCCTGCTATGTCATCGACCTCGACGCGGTCGAGGAGAACGCCCGCCTGATCGGGACGGAAGCGGCACGGCTCGGGCTCGAGGTCTTCGCGATGACCAAGCAGATGGGCCGGAGCCCAGCCTTCATCGAGGCGGTGCGGCGGGGCGGGATCGACGCCGGCGTCGCCGTCGACATGGACTGCGCCCGGGCGCTCACACGCGGCGGGATGCGCCTCGGGCACGTCGGCCACCTCGTGCAGGTGCCGCGGCACGAGGCCCGCGAGGCGGCGGAGATGGAGCCCGAGAACTGGACCGTGTTCGAGCGGTCGAAAGCCGCCGAGGCCGCCGCCGCGGCTCAGGGGTGCGGGCGGGAGCAGCCGCTCCTGGCGCGGATCGCCGATCCCGGGGACACGTTCTACCCCGGCCACGAGGGCGGCTTCCCCGCGGATGACGTCGCCCGGCTCGCCGACGACCTCGACGGCCTCGACGGTGCCCGCTTCGCGGGCGTGACGACCTTCCCCGCGCTGCTCTACGACGAGGAGCGGCGGGCGGTGCGCCCGACCCCGAACCTGGCCACGCTCGAGCGGGCGGCCGAGCGCCTGCGTTCGACCGGCCGCGCCGACGTGGCCGTGAACGCCCCGGGAACGACCTCGGCGTCGGTTCTCGGCGTCCTGGCTTCCGCCGGGGCCACCCAGGTGGAGCCGGGGCACGGCCTCACGGGCACGTGCCCACAGCACCTCTCCGAGGACGAGCCCGAGCTGCCGGCAGCGCTCTACGTCAGCGAGGTCTCACACCATCACGCGGGCCGGGCGTACTGCTACGGCGGCGGGCTCTACATCGATCCGGTCTTCGGGCCGTATCCGCTGCGGGCGCTCGTCGCACCAAGCCCGGACATCGCCGACGCAGTCGAGGTTGGAGCCGAGATCCCGCCGGCCGGAGCGATCGACTACCACGGCATGCTCGAGCAGCCCGGGGGCGCCGACCTGCCAATCGGCGCGGCGGTGGTGTTCGGGTTTCGCATCCAGGCGTTCTTCGCCCGCTGCCCCGTGGTCGGCGTGCGCGGCATCCGGCGGGGCGCGCCCGAGGTCGCGTCAGAGCTCTGAGATCCAGTCGCCGACGACCTGGTTGAAGCGCTCGGGCTCCTCCCACATGGGGCAATGGCCTGAGCGCTCGAAGACGACCAGCTCGCCGCGGTCCGCTCGGCGCAGCCACTCGCCGCTCGCGACCGGGATGAGCTTCTCGTCGCGGCCCCAGGCGAGGAGCGTGGGGAGCTGATAGGCGCCGACGACGTCGCGATAGTCCTGGAGCGACTGGTCGAGCAGGATGCACGTGCCCGCGTTCGCCCCGACCTTCTGGGTCTCGCCGACGAGCAGCTCGAGATCGGCGGCCGACGGCTCGTCCATCAGCATCGCGGGCACGAAGTGCTCCATCACGCCGCGGTAGTCGGCCTGTGCAGCCGCAAGCGTCTCGTGCAGCTCCTCCATGCTGAAGGCGCCGAGCTCCCAGCCCTCCTTCCTGAGGTCGGACGGCCCCTGCGAGACGACGACGTGCCCGGCGAGGCCGTCGATGCCGAACTGCCGGATCATGTCCCACCCGACGAGCGAGCCCATCGACCAGCCCACGAGCACCGCGCCCTCGAGTCCGAGGCCGCGGAGGAGGTGGCGGACGTCGCGGGCGTACTGCGCGACGGTGTGCCCGCCCTCGTGCGCCGGCGACTCACCGTGGCCGCGCAGGTCGACGTTGATCACGCGGAAGCGCTCTGCGAGGGCGGCGACGTTTCGCTCGAAGAACCTCCGCGACATCGACACGCCGTGGATCAGGACGACGGGCCGGCCGGACCCGGCGTCGTCGTAGGCCATGCCCGCCCCGTCGGGAAGCTCGTACAGGTGCGCCATCGTGCGATCCTAAATCACACGTGCCACAATGGACGCATGACGATCCTCGAGGGGCCGCTGCAAGGCGCCGCCCATACCGAGATCGGCGGGCTTTCCGTCGACGACGTGACCGTCGGATCCGGGCACCTGAAGCGTCTGGTCTACCCACCGGGCTGGCGATGGTCGACGCACATGCGACCCGTGACCGGCGGCGAGCTGTGCATGCACGCCCACGTCGGCATGCTCGTCCAGGGCCGGATCGCGATCGAGTACGGCGACGGCTGCCGGGAGGAGTTCGAGGCCCCGGCGGCGGTGGTGGTCGTGCCCGGCCATGACGGCTGGGTGGTCGGCGACGAGGCCGCCGTGCTCGTCCAGTACGACTGCGGCGCGGACACGGTCGAGCGGCTGGGCCTCCCCGCCGCGCACCGGCACGACGCCTAAAGATCCGTAAGAACTACGAGGGCGGATCCCCCGATCGGGGGACGTCGTGCGCAACCGGTTTCCGCCGATAGCTACCTCAACGCGGCCCCCCAAACCGCCTACTCGTCGTTCCACCTCAGGAGAGCTTCATGACCCGTCGTCTCGGCTGGGCGTCTGCCCAGCGCCGCAAGCTGCTCGTCTCGCTTGCCGTCATCTCGGCCGCGGCCAGCATCGCCGGCCTCGGTACGTTCGCGACCTTCACGAGCTCCACGAGCGCCAGCCAGAGCGTCTCGTCGGGCACCGTCACGATCGCGCTCGGAGCCACCGGCGCCTCGACGAACCGGCTGACCGTCGGCGCGTCGAACATCGCCCCCGGCGACACGATCCAGCGCAGCGTCGACCTGATCGACTCCGGCACGATCGACCTGGCCAGCATCACGCTGACCACCAACGCGACGACGAGCTCGCTGCTCGACACCGACGCGACCAACGGCCTCCAGATGGTCATCGACCGCTGCTCGAACGCCTGGACGGAGGGCGGCACCGCGCCGGCCTACACGTACTCCTGCTCCGGCGCGACGTCGACCGTCCTCGCGAGCCGCGCGATCGTCGGCACGAACCTGGCGCTGAGCAACCTGTCGGCCCTGACGAACGGCGTCACGGATCACCTCCGCGTCACGCTGTCCTTCCCGTCGGCAGCGCCGAACTCGTTCCAGAACCAGTCGTCGACCATCCAGTACACGTTCACCGGCACGCAGCGCGCCGGCACGAGCAAGTAGGTAGGTAGCACCGAACCCGAGGCGTGGCGGCTCCGGCCGCCACGCCTCCCCGGTGAGCCACGCGCCGTGCACACCGACACCCCCCGCACCCAGCCCGGCCCGACCCCCACTCCGGTGGTCATCGCCGTTCCGACACCGGTCGAGGCGACCCCGACCGATGAGCCCCGCCCTCGCCGCCGCGCCGCCCGCGCGGTCGCCGGGATTGCGACGTGGCTCTTCCTCGGGCTCGCCGTCCTCGTGCTCGCCACCGTGACGCTCGGCCCACGCCTGGGCCTCTTCCAGGTCGAGACCGTCCTCTCGGGCAGCATGGAGCCGCTCTTCGAGCCCGGCGACCTCCTCGTCGTGGTGCCCGAGCCGCTCAAGGACGTGCGGGCCGGCCAGGTCCTGAGCTTTCACGCGCCGACGCCCGACCACCAGGTCGAGACGCACCGTGTCGTCCGGGTGATCCATCCGGGCGCGCACCCGATCATCGTGACGAAGGGCGACGCGAACTCCGCCCCCGACCCGTGGCGCGCCCGCCTGCACGGCACGACCGCCTGGCGGATGGTCGGCGTCGTGCCGCAGGCCGGCTCCGTGATCCGCACGCTGCGCGAGCCGTGGGTGCACGTGATCGCCGTCCTGCTCGTGCCGCTCCTCCTCGCCGCCGCAGCGCTCCGGTCGATCTGGCGTCCCGCGCCGAAGACCGACGAGGCCGGATGATGCGCTCCGCCCGCATCGCGGCGGCCACGATCGCACTCATCCTGCTAGCGGGCACCGCCACGGCGATCGCGGCATTCACGAAGACGGCATCCGCGGCGCAGACGGTCTCGAGCCGGAACCTCGGCGCGCCGACGGGCCTCACCGGAACGCCGTCCGGCCACAACGTGAACCTCTCATGGACGGCCGGGACGAACGGCAACGGCTATGCGATCGCCGCGGCGGCCAACGGCACGTCGTCCAACTGCACGGCAGCCTCCTTCTCGGCGCTCACGACCACGGCCGGCACGAGCATCACCGACACCGGCCGGTTCACGCCGCAGGGCACGTTCGAGTGCTACCGCGTCACGACGACCTACGGCACGTGGTCGAGCCAGACCGGAAACCCGACCGTCGCGGTGCGGCTCGGCGTCGTCGCACAGGCTGTCGCCGTCGCGAACGGGGGCACGGCCGGGCGGTTCGACCAGGGCGACACGATCGTGATCACCTTCAACCAGGCGATCACGACGGCCAGCGGGCCGGTCGCCGCCAACAACGTCTGCACCAACACCGGCGGCACCGTGATGCTCGGCGTCACCGGGACCGGCGGGACGTGCTCGACGGCGACCGCGACGACGATCGGGACGCTGACGTCGCTCACGATCAACCGGGCCGCGCGCTACGACGCGACCTACGCCTGGTCGGCCGGGAACACCGTCCTGACCGTCACGATCGGGTCGCGCTCGGCAGGGGCGCAGGACCCGACGATCTCCGGCACCGCGGTCTACACGCCGACGACCACCGCCACGGGGCTCCTCTCCGCGACCGGCTCGTTCCACACGTGCAGCTCGAACTCCGGCGGCGGCAACTGCACCCCGTCGGCCACCGGCAGCTTCTGAGTCCCGCTACCCGACGAGCGCGACGCTGTAGTCGCGCCCGCCCGCGACCTCCTCGCCCGTCGTGACGTTGGCGACGCGAACCGGCGCCCGGCGGTCGGTCTTCGTCCCGTCGCCGAGCTGGCCGAAGTCGTTGTCACCCCACGCCCAGACGCCGCCGCCGGACCCGACGGCGAGCGTGTGCAGGCGCCCGGTGCCGATCGCGACGATGCCCGCGATGGAGTCGAGCCGCACGGGCGTGTGACGCTCGACGCCCGTCCCGTCGCCGACCTGCCCGAACGAGTTCTGGCCCCATGCCCAGACGTGACCGGCCGCGCCAAGCGCCACGCTGTGGTCGGCGCCCGCCGTGACCTCGACGACCTTGAGCGTCGTCGGCAGCGAGACGCGGACCGGCGTCGCCCGGTTCGTCGTCGTGCCGTCGCCGAGCTGGCCGTAGCGGTTCCAGCCCCAGGCCCACACGCTGCCGTTGCTCTTGACCGCGAGCGAGTGGTCGCGGCCACCGGCGATGGCGACGACGTTCTTGAGGCCGCTGCACGCGCACGGGCACGCTGCTCTGCCCGTCGGAGCCGTTCCCGAGGTTCCCGAACTCGTCGTCGCCCCACGCCCAGACGGTTCCGTCGGACTTGAGCGCGAGCGCGTGGTCGCGGGCACCGGCGATCTGGATGACGCCCGTCAGGTTCTTCACGCGCACGGGGACGTGCCGATTGGCTCGTCGTGCCGTCGCCGAGCTGGCCGAAGTGGTTCCAGCCCCAGCTCCACACCGTGCCGTTCGTCTTGAGCGCCATGCTGTGGTAGTGGCCGGTCGAGATCTGCTTCACGTCGGTCAGGCCGGAGACCTGCACCGGGACGTTGCGGTTGGTCGTCGTGCCGTCGCCGACCTGGCCGTAGTTGTTGTGCCCCCAGGCCCAGACGGTGCCGTTCTTGCGCAGCGCGATGACGTGCTCACGCCCGCCGCGGAGCTGCTTCACGTTCGCGAGGTTGTGGACGGCCTGTGCGGTGGTGTGGGCCGAGAACGACCCGTTCCCGAGCTGGCCGTCGGCGTTGTCGCCCCACGCCACCACGGTGCCGGGCGCCGCAGCCTGTGCGGCCGGCCCGGACAGCGCGCCGAGAACCAGAACCGCTCCGCCGACCCCGAGCATCCTTCGTGCACCGCCGTACCGCATGCCGCCCCCTTTCCCGCTCCCCACAGCGGAACATCAACAGACCAAGTCGAGGATAACACGGAAGGCAGATTCGCAAAGTCCAGTACCATCCGCTTTCGGATGGGGAGGCGACGCGCGGGCCACAGGCTGATCGAGCAGGTCGTCAGGGGAGCGCTCGAAGCCGACGCGGTGCGCCTGCACGGGGCGATCGTCGCGACCTTCGAGCTGTTCCCGCCGCACGTGGCCTCCGAGACTGTGTTCACACCTGCGCTTGCGACGCTCGACGGCGCGTCTGACGCGCACCGCATGGCGGCGGCGGCGATCGAGCGGCACCGGCCGCTCTACGCCGGCTGAGCGCGCGAGCACGACCCGCGTCGCGGTCGCCTTCCAGACCGCGACGACCTCGGCGCCGGGCCGGATCGCGAGCCGCTCGACCGACTCGGGCGTCACCTCGGCGACGAGTCCGCCCAGCGACACCCGCGCCCGGTTCCCGACGACCACGACCCGCTCGACCCGAGCGGGGAGGCGGTTCAGCGCCGAGTCGCCGTCGCCGCCGGAATCGCCGAGCGCCAGCGTGATCTCCCACGGTGCGACGAGCACCGCGACCGGCCCCTCCGCGGGATCGGTGGTTCGCACGGTCTGCCCCGGTCGAGCCGCACGGTCGTGCCGGCGGCCGTGGCCGGTGAGGTAGTTCACGCCCGCGAACTCGGCGACGAACGCGGACGCCGGCGCCTCGACGACCTCGGCGGCACGGCCGCGCTGGACGATCGCGCCCCGGTCCATGACCGCCACCTCGTCGGCGAACATCACCGCCTCCTCGTAGGAGTGGGTGACGACGATCGTCGGCACGGCGGCGAGCTCGATCACGCGCGCGAGCTCGACCGCGACCGCCGAGCGGGTCGACGGGTCGAGGGCCGCCAGCGGCTCGTCGAGGAGCAGCACCTCCGGTGCGATGGCCAGCGCCCGGGCCAGGGCGACCCGCTGGCGCTCGCCGCCGGACAGGCGCCCCGGGCGCGCGCCGGCGAGATGCTCGATCCGCAGCCGCTCGAGGAGCTCGTCCACGTCGGTGCGGGCCTCGAAGGCCACGTTCGCGCGGACGGACATGTGCGGGAAGAGGGCGTAGTCCTGGAACACGAACCCGACCCGCCGGCGCTCGGGCGGCACCCAGACGCCGTCGCCCAGCCACCGGTGGCCGTCGCAGTCGATGCTCGCCGGCGGCCGGCCGCTCGAGCCCCGCGATCAGCCGCAGGAGCGTGGTCTTGCCGGCGCCCGACGGTCCGATGACCGCGAGCGTGCCCGCGACCTCCACCCGAGCGTCCAGGGTGAAGTCGCGCAGCGGATGGGTCAGGTCGGCGCGAAGCGCGGCAGCCTCCCGCGGGCGAGCAGCTTGGCCGTGAGGAGGATGACGGCGCTGATGGCGATCAGCACGGCGCCGAGACCGTACACGTCGTCGAAGCTCCCGCGCTCGAAGCCCAGGTAGATCGCGATCGGGGCCGTCTGGGTGACGCCCTGGAGGCTGCCGGCGAACATGATCGTGGCCCCGAACTCGCCCAGCGCTCGCGCCCAGCCCAGCGCCGCGCCCGCCCCGAGGCCGGCCGATGCGAGCGGCACCGCGACGCGCAGGAACACCTTGCCCGGGCCCGCTCCGAGCGTTTGCGCTGCTGCGAGCAGATCGCGGTCGACGGCCGAGAACGCGGCCTCGGCCTGACGCAGGTAGAACGGCCCGGCGACGAACGTCATCGCCATCACGACCGCCGCCGGCGTGAACGGGAGCTGGAGCCCGAGCGCGTCGAGCTCGGAGCCCAGCATGCCTGTGCGGCCGAACGCTGCGAAGAGGCCGAGCCCGGCCACGGCCGGCGGCAGCACGAGCGGCAGCTCGAACGCGGTCGAGAGCACCGCCTTCCCGCGGAACTCGTGCGTCGCCATCCAGTAGGCGACGGGCGTCCCCACCACGATCATCGCCAGCGAGCGACACGGCCGAGAGCTCGAGCGAGATGCGAAGGGCAGGCTTCGCGAGCGGCGAGCTCAGGCCCGACACCAGGTCGCCCTGGCGCAGGATGCCGATCAGCGGCAGCAGGAAGAACGCCGCCGCGACGACCAGCGCGACCGCAGTCGCTACGTGGAAGGCGGAGGCCCGAAGGCGAGGTCCTGAAGCACCTTCTGGCCGTCCGGTCCCGTTACGAGATCGATCCACTGTTGGGCTGCCTGGGTCTGCTTGCTGCTCGACACGATGCCGATCGGATACACCGCGGTCGCCTGGGCGGCCGCCGGAAGCTTGAGCTGCTTCACCTTGTCCCCCGCAGACAGGGCGTCGGTGACATAGACGAAGCCGGCGTCGGCCTCGCCCAGCTCGACCTTCGACAGCACACTCTTCACGTCCTGCTCCTTGCTCACGATGTTGAGGTCGGAGTCGGAGATCCCGAGGTTCTCGAGGACCGTCTCGGTGTAGGAGCCGACAGGGACGGCAGGGTCGCCGACGACGAGCTTGGCGCCCTTCTTCAGGTCGTCCACGGAGGTGATGTGCGCGGGGTTCGAGGGCGGCACGATCAGGATCAGCGAGTTCGTGGCGAAGTCCGTCGTGTCGCCGAGCAGGTTCTTGCCCTGGAGCTCCTCGGGGTACTTCGGGCTCGCCGCGGCATACACGTCCGCCGGCACGCCCTGCTCGATCTGCGCGGCGAGCTGGTCCGACCCGGCGAAGTTGAGCTTCACCGTCCAGCCCGGGTGGTCCGACTGATACGTCTGTGCGAGCTGGGTGAACGCCTCGGTCAGCGATGCTGCTGCGAACACGTTCAGGGTGCCGCCGGCCGGAGTAGTCGACGACCCGGACGACCCGCCGCCCGAGGAATCGCCGCCGCCGCATCCCGCTGCCGCGAGCACGGCCGCGGCGAGGATTCCGAGCATGGTCCTTCTCCGCATCGTCAGGGCCTCCCGATCATCACGGATGTCGCTTTCACCGTCGCCACCGCCGCAACCCCCGGCGCCAGCCCGAGCTCCTCGACGGCGTCGCGGGTCACGATCGAGACGACCTGATACGGGCCGGCCCGGAGCACGACCTGGGCGACGACGCCGGTCACCTCCACCGACTCGACGATGCCCTCGAACCGGTTTCGGGCCGAGAACGCGTCGCCGGCGCGCGTGGGCAGGTGACCGCCCAGGCGCTGGATCTCGTCGACCGAGACCAGCCGCCGGCCGCGGCGGTCGCGCTCGGTCTGGAGCCGGCCCTCGCGGTCCCACCTGCGGAGGGTGTCCAGGCTGACGCCGAGCGCCTGCGCGGCCTCGCCGATTGGCATGACCTTCGCCATGGGCGCAGAACCCTAACGCATAGGCATTGCATATGCGCTGCCCATCGGAGGGCGTCCGCACACCCCGTCGTCTACCGTGGCACGCGTGGAACGCCTCACCGCCGTGCTCGACCAGGCCGCCGGGCGCCATCGCCGGATCGGCGTCGTCGCCAGCATCGTCGCGGTCGCCGCGGTGACAGGTGCGATCCAGCTCCTGAAGCTGGCCGTCCCCGTGCTCAGCCTGGGCGTGCTCTACATCTTCGCCGTGCTTCCGATCGCCGTCCTCTGGGGGACGGGTTTCGGGATCGGCGTCGCGATCGCCTCGATGCTCGCATTCAACTGGTTCTTCCTGCCGCCCATCCATACGTTCACGCTCGCCGACTCGCGAAACTGGCTCGCGCTCGCCGTCTTCGTGGTCACCGCGGTCGTCGTCAGCGAGCTGGCCGCGCGATCACGGCGCCGCGCCACCGAGTCGGAGCTCCTGGCCGGGATCGCCACGTCGCTCCTGGCCCACGGCGACGTGCGCGGCGAGCTGGAGCGGATCGCCGCCGAGGTGGCTCGCGTCCTTCAGGCCGACCAGGCGCGGATCGAGCTCGGCGAGGGAACGCCCGGCGACGAGGGCGCCTACCCGCTCGTCGCCGGTGCACGGCGGGTGGGCGTCATCCACCTCGACGATCCCGCCCCGCGCGGGACGGCCGCGCGGCGGCGGCTGATCCCGGCGCTCGCGTCGCTGCTCGGGGTCGCCGTCGACCGCGAGCGGCTGGCCGCCGAGGCGCTCGAGGCAGAGGCGCTCAGGCGGACCGATGCGATGAAGACGGCGCTTCTTCGCGCGGTGAGCCATGACCTCCGCTCACCGCTCATGGCGATCCTGACCGCAGCCTCCGCCCTCGCCCGCGAGGATCTCGAGCTCGACCCCGACGACCGGCGCGAGCTGCTCGCGACCATCTCGGCCGAGGCCGCCCGGCTCGACCGCCTCGTCGCCAACCTCCTTGACCTGTCGCGCCTTCAGGCCGGAGCCGCGCACCCCGAGGCCGACGTCTGGACCGTCGACGACCTCGTCGGGCACGCCCTGCACGAGCTCGGCGACGACGGGGCCCGGATCGACGTCTCGCTCCCGGAGCAGTCACCGGCGGTGCGGGCCGACTTCCACCAGATCGAACGGGCGCTCGTGAACCTGATGGAGAACGCGATCAAGTACTCGCCGGAGGACGCGCGAGTCGCGGTCCATGTCGCGAACACCTCGGGCGAGGTGATCGTCCGGGTGATCGATCGCGGACGGGGCATCCCGGCGTCGGAGCTCATGAGCATCTTCGAGCCGTTCGAGCGCGGATCGTCCACCGACCGGCGTCGGCGGCGCCGGCCTCGGGCTCGCGATCGCGCGCGGGTTCGCCGAGGCCAACGGCGGACGGGTGTGGGCGGAGTCCCGCGCGGGTCAGGGTGCGACGTTCGTCCTCGCCCTGCCGATCGCGGCAGCGGTGGAGGCGATGGCGTGAGCACGGGCCCGCGCATCCTCGTGGTGGACGACGAGCCGCAGATCCTGCGCGCCCTGCGCACGAGCCTGCGCGCCGCCGGATACGTCGTCGAGACCGCGGACACCGCCCAGGGAGCGCTCGCCGAGGCGGCGATGCGACCACCGGACGCGGTGATCCTCGACCTGATCCTCCCCGACGGGACCGGGACCGACGTGTGCCGCGAGCTCCGCACATGGAGCTCGGCGCCGGTGATCGTCCTCTCGGCCGTCGGCGACGAGCACGAGAAGATCGCCGCGCTCGACGCCGGCGCCGACGACTACGTCACGAAGCCCGTGGGGATCGACGAGCTCCTGGCCCGGCTTCGCGCCAGCCTCCGCCGCGTGACGCCGACCGGCGAGCCGGTCGTCGAGATCGGCGACCTGGTGGTGGATCTCGAGAAGCGGCTCGTCACGATCGCCGGCGAGGAGATCCACCTGACTCCCCACCAGTTCGACATCCTGCGCTTCCTCGCCAAGAACGAGGGCAAGCTGTTGACGCACCGCTCGATCCTGCGCGAGGTGTGGGGGCCGGGCTACGGCAGCGAGTCGAACCTCCTCCACGTACACATGTCGCAGCTCCGGCGGAAGATCGAGCCCGATCCGGCGCGGCCGCGGTATCTGCTCACGGCGCCCGGTGCGGGCTACCGGCTCGTGAATCCCGACCGGTAGCGCTCAGCGCTCGAGCGCGGGGCGGCCGTCGAGCGGCTGCGACCGCCGAGCCTGGCGGCGTGCCGGAACGACAGTGACCGGGGCCAGCCCGCGGATCGCCCGCCGCAACCGCCACGGGGCCGAGCCTGCGATCACGATCTCGACCGGCGGGCGCTCGCCACAGAGGCCGGCGATGGCCGCGTGCACGCTCCGGCAGGGAACGATCTCCACGGACCCCTCGACGTCGAGAAGCCGCATCCGCTCTCGAGCCGCTCCGCGCAGCCGGCTCACTCGATCCAGGATCCGGGCGGGGGCCGCCCAGATCGGAAGCGCGGGCGGAAGGACGGCGGGGATCACGACTGCGACAGACGCATCATCGGACGCTGCCGCGTCGATCGCCTGGTCGAGCGCTCGAACGGACAGGCTCGAGCTCGCCGTGACGACGAGCCGGTATGGATGTTCGTGGGTTGTTGCCACGTTCGATCTGCTCTCAGGATAGGTCGAACGGCGTCACGGAAGCATGAACTCAAGGCTCCACGGCCTGAAGATTCCATCACTTAAGGCCGCGTTCAGGCGGACTTCAGGGCGGGCGCCCAGACCTTAAGACAGCACTCAGCCTCGTCGGACTAGGGTGGCTTCCATGTATGACGTTTACGCGGTTCTCATAAGTGCAGGGTGCTTCGGCTTCTCATACCTGCTTCGCTACGTTCTGGAGAGGATCTGATGTCTGCCGGTGACGTGTTCGGGTTGGTCGTCTCGATCTCGATCTTTGCATATCTCCTCCTGGCCCTCTTCCGCGGGGAGCGGTTCTAGATGACATTCCAGGGTACGGCACAACTGATCTTCTACGCCGTCGTCCTGACGGGTCTTGCATATCCGCTGGGCATCTACATGGCGCGCGTCTACGAGGGGAAAATCGGCCTCGTCAACGGCCGACTGGCCGTCGGTGAGCGCTGGTTCCTGCGCCTCGTCGGGTCGGATCCCGAGCGCGAGCAGAACTGGAAGCAGTACGCCGGCTCGACGCTCGTCTTCACCATCGTCTTCGCTGTGCTCCTGTACCTGCTCCTGCGCTCGCAGGGGCATCTGCCGGTGAACCCCGACAACCTGCCCGGCGTCTCCGCGCCCGCTCGCGCTCAACACAGCCGCGAGCTTTGTCACCAACACCAACTGGCAGTACTACGGCGGCGAGTACACGATGTCGTACCTGTCCCAGATGGCGGGACTGGCAGTGCAGAACTTCGTCTCGGCGGCCGTCGGCATGGCTGTGCTGGCCGCCGTCATCCGAGGATTCGCCCGCCGCACGACCAGCGGCATCGGGAATTTCTGGCGCGACCTCTACCGGTCGCTGGTGTACATCCTGCTCCCGCTGGCGGTGGTCCTCGGGATCGTCCTGATCAGCCAGGGCGTGCCGCAGACGTTCGACGGCCACGCCACGGCGACCACCCTCCAGGGCGGGCACCAGGCGATCGCACGCGGCCCGGTGGCCTCGCAGATCGCCATCAAGCAGCTCGGGACAAACGGCGGCGGGTTCTACAACTCGAACTCCGCGGTTCCGTTCGAGAACCCCAACGGATTCACCAACTTCCTCGAGGACATCGCCATCCTCCTCATCCCGATGGCGCAGGTCTTCATGTTCGGCCGAATGATCGGCCGCATGCGCCAGGGCTGGGCGATCTGGGCGGCCATGTTCGTCCTCATGGTCGGCGGTGTGGCGATTGCCTACCCCGCCGAGGGCCACGGCTCCCAGGTCCTGCGCGACTCCGGCGTGAACATCACCGCCGGCTCGCAGCAGAGCGGCGGCAACATGCAGGACAAGGAGGTGCGCTTCGGGATCGCCGACACCGCTCTCTGGGCGTCGACGACCACAAACGCCTCCAACGGCTCGGTGAACGGCGGGCATGACGCGTTCACGCCGACCGGCGGCGCGGTGCCGCTGGTGAACATCTTCTTCGGCGAAGTGATCTGGGGCGGCGTCGGCTCAGGCCTCTACGGCATGTTCTTCTACGTCCTGATTGCGGTCTTCGTGGCCGGGCTGATGGTCGGGCGCACGCCCGAGTATCTGGGCAAGAAGATCGAGGCGCGCGAGATCAAGATCGCCGCGGTGGGGGCGCTCTTCGTGCCCACGATGGTGCTCGTGTTGACGGCGATCTCGGTCGTCACCCACGCCGGACTGGCATCCGTGTTCAACAGCGGCGCTCACGGCTTCACCGAGGCCCTCTACGCCTACACCTCGCAGACGAACAACAACGGCAGCGCGTTCGCCGGATACGGCGCGCTTCCGTTCTCCGAGAACCTGGGCAGCGTCGGCCTCTACCTGGGCCGGTTCGTCCCGCTGCTCGCGGCGCTCGCGGTCGGCGGGACCCTGGCGGCCAAGAAGACTCATCCCGAGTCCGCCGGGACGTTCCGCACCGACGGCCCGACGTTCGCGCTGCTACTCGTCGCAATCATCGTTCTCACCGCCGGCCTCATGATCTTCCCGGCGCTCACCCTCGGCCCGATCGTGGAGGCGCTGTCGTGATCCGCTCAGTCGTTCGATCCATCGTCGCCGTCGTCGTCCTGACGGTCGCGTTCGGATTCATCTATCCGGTGGTCATGACCGGCATCGCGCAACTCGCGTTCAAGGACAAGGCCAACGGCAGCCTGATCACACGTAACGGTCACGTGATCGGCTCCCGCTTGGCCGCGCAGGAGTTCACCAAGCCGGAGTACTTCCACGAGCGGCCGTCGGCGACGGTACCGGCGTACAACGCCGCGGGCACGACGTTCTCGAACTACGGGCCCACCAGCCCGGAGCTCACGGATCAGGTGAAGAAGCAGATCGCCGCGATCATGAAGCTGGAGAGCCCGTATAACCCGGGCCTCACGGTGGGCGACATCCCGGTGGATGCCGTCACGACCAGCGGCTCGGGCATCGACCCGGACATCTCGCCGGCGTACGCACACCTCCAGGCGCCCCGCATCGCATCGGTGCGCGGGATTCCGCTCGGAACCGTCGAGCAACTGATCTCAGATAACACGGACGGTCGCAGCCTCGGTTTCCTCGGTGAGCCGGGCGTGAACGTCCTCGAGCTCAACCTCGCACTCGACCAGACGAAGGGACAGCAGTAGTGGCACGCCGATCGGAAAACATCTTCTCGCGGGACCTGGTGATCGCCGCAGTCAAGGACTCGTTCCCGAAGCTCAACCCGCGGCACCAGATCCGAAACCCGGTCATGTTCATCGTTGAGGTCGGAAGCGTCATCACATCCGGGATCTTCCTGCTCGACCTCGCGCGTGGCCGCACGGGAAGCCTCTGGTTCGTCGGCGTCATCACGTTCTGGCTGTGGCTGACGGTGCTCTTCGCCAACTTCGCCGAGGCGATCGCCGAAGGCCGCGGCAAGGCGCAGGCGAGCGCGCTCCGCGCGACGCGAACGACGACGACCGCCCACAGGCGCGGCCTCGACGACACGCTCGAGGACGTGCCCGCCCCGGAGCTCGCGCGCGGCGACGTTGTCATCGTCCATGCGGGCGAGGTGATCCCCGCGGACGGCGACGTGATCGAAGGAGTCGGCTCGGTCGACGAGTCGGCGATCACGGGCGAATCGGCACCCGTCATCCGTGAGTCCGGCGGCGACCGCTCGGCCGTCACCGGCGGCACGCGCCTCCTGTCCGACATGCTCGTCGTCGAGGTGACCCAGGAGCCCGGACAGTCGTTCCTGGACCGGATGATCGCCCTCGTCGAGGGGGCCGAGCGGCGGAAGACGCCGAACGAGATCGCACTGAACATCCTGCTCGCAGGGCTCACGGTCACGTTCCTCGCGGCGGTCGTCACGCTGCGGCCGTTCGCGATCTACGCCGGCACGCCGACATCGCAGACCGTCCTCATCGCACTGCTCGTCGCCCTGATCCCCACGACGATCGGCGCGCTGCTCTCGGCCATCGGCATCGCCGGCATGGACCGGCTCGTCCAGCGAAACGTGCTCGCGATGTCGGGCCGCTCGGTCGAGGCCTCGGGCGACGTGGACGTGCTGCTGCTCGACAAGACCGGCACGATCACGCTCGGAAACCGGCAGGCGGCCGAGTTCGTCACCGTCGACGGCGTCGACGAGAGCGAGCTCGCCGAGGCGGCCCAGCTCTCGTCGCTCGCCGACGAGACGCCCGAGGGGCGCTCGATCGTCGTCCTCGCGAAGGAGCGCTACGGGTTGCGTGAGCGCGAGCTCTCCGGGACCGAGGCGACGTTCATCCCGTTCTCGGCGACGACCCGCATGAGCGGCGTCGACCTCGACGGACGACGGCTGCGCAAGGGCGCCGCCGATGCGGTGAAGCGGTTCGTCGAGGAGCAGGGTGGCCATGCGCCGGCCCGGCTCGACGATGAGGTCGACAAGATCGCCCGCAGCGGCGGGACGCCGCTCGTCGTCGCACAGGACAACTACGTGCTCGGCGTCATTCACCTGAAGGACATCGTGAAGGGCGGCATGTCGGAGCGGTTCGACGAGCTCCGGCGCATGGGCATCCGCACGATCATGATCACCGGCGACAACCGTGTGACCGCAGCCGTGATCGCCGAGGAGGCCGGCGTCGACGACTTCCTGGCCGAGGCAACGCCCGAGGCCAAGATGGCGCTCATCAAGGAGGAGCAGTCCAAGGGTCGGATGGTCGCCATGACGGGCGACGGCACGAACGACGCGCCTGCCCTCGCCCAGGCCGACGTCGGCGTGGCCATGAACACCGGCACGTCCGCTGCGAAGGAGGCCGGGAACATGGTCGACCTCGACTCGAATCCGACCAAGCTCATCGAGATCGTCGAGGTCGGAAAACAGCTCCTCATCACCCGCGGGTCGCTGACGACGTTCTCGATCGCAAACGACGTCGCCAAGTACTTCGCGATCCTGCCGGCGATGTTCGCCTTCACCTACGCCACGAAGCCCGGGGAGCGCGGCCCGCTTGACTCGCTCAACGTCATGAACCTGGGGACGCCGAAGAGTGCGATCATCTCGGCCATTGTGTTCAACGCCCTCATCATCCCCGCGCTCGTCCCGCTGGCCCTGCGCGGCGTCCGCTACCGCGCGATCGGGGCGACGGCGCTCCTGCGCCGCAACCTGCTGATCTACGGCGGCGGCGGTGTGCTGCTTCCGTTCGTCGGGATCAAGCTCATCGACCTCGTCGTGCACAACCTCCTCGGCGCGTGAGTGCGCGGCCACTACCGGATCCTGCTCGGCATGGCCGCGGGGGTGGGCAAGACCTACCGGATGCTCCAGGAAGGCCGTCAGGCGCAGAACGACGGCCGTGACGTGGTGATCGGCTACCTCGAGCCGCACGACCGGCCCGACACCGCCGCCCTCGCCGACGGGATCGAGCAGGTGCCGCGCCTGCGGAGCGAGCACGGCGACCTCGTGCTCGCGGAGATGGACCTCGACGCAGTCATCGCCCGCAGGCCAGAGCTCGCGCTCGTCGACGAGCTGGCCCACACCAATGCGCCGGGGATGCGAAACGGCAAGCGCTACGAGGATATCGACGAGATCCTGGCCGCCGGCTCCGACGTCATCTCCACCGTCAACATCCAGCACCTCGAGAGCCTGAACGACACGGTGGCCGAGCTGACCAACGTCCGCGTCCGCGAGACCTTCCCCGACCGCATCCTGGACGAGGCGGACGAGGTGGTGCTGGTCGACCTGACTCCGGAGGGGCTGCAGAGCCGGATCCGGGCCGGAAAGATCTACAAGCCCGACCGCATCGAGGCGGCCCTCTCGAACTTCTTCCGATCCGACCACCTGAGCTCGCTCCGTGAGCTGGCGCTCCGCGAGGTGGCCGAGGACGTGGAGGAGCGCGCGTCACGGGTCGGCGTCCTCGGCGACCTGAGCCGCCAGGCCGTCCGCGAGCGGACGCTGGTCCTCGCCACGCCGGACCCGCGGTCACAGCGCGTCGTGCGGCGGGCGTGGCGCTCGGCGCAGCGCCTGAACGCCGATCTCGACGTGCTCTGGGTGCGAAAGCCGGGCCGCGAGCTCTCCGAGGACGAGGTCACGGCGCTCGCCGCGCTCCGCCGCCTGGTCGTCATTCTCGGCGGCCACTTCATCGAGGAGCAGGGCGACCGGCTCGTCGAGACGGTCAAGCGGGTCGCCGACGAGCGTGGCACCACCTACGTCTTCCTCGGAACGCCGGACGAGCGTCGTCGGACCGAGATCCTCCGCGGCTCGCTGGTCTCGTCGCTGATCCGCGAGCTGCCGGGCGTCGACATCCGCGTCGTGGCCAATCGCGCCGACCGCCGGGTGCGGCCGTGATCGAATTTGCCGTCATCGTCTCGCTGATCGCGGCGGCCATCGCCGTCGCGGCGTTCGTCGTCGCTCACCGGAGGTCGCCGGGCAAGCCACTCCCGGCAGGGACGCGGCGCATCCTCGTGCCCTTCACCGGCGGCCAGCTCGACTCCCGCGTGCTCGACGCGGCGATCCGCGTGAGCCGGGCCGAGAATGCGACGCTCGTCCCGGCCTACCTCGTCATCGTGCCGCTCAGTCTGGCGGAGGACGCCCCCATGCAGGGCGACGTCCACGTCGCCCTCCCGCTGCTCGAGGCCGTCGAGCACGCCGCGCTCCGGGCCGGGATCCCCGTCGACGCGCGGATCGAGAAGGGCCGCACTCCGACGCACGCGTTGCGTCGCATCTGGGAGGCTGAGCGGTTCGACCGGATCATCGCCCCCGCACCGCCCCACCACGGCGGCGGGTTCACGCCGAAGGACCTCACCTGGATCCTGACGCACGCGCCCGTCGAGACGCTCGTCCTGCGCCCCGCCCCCGAGGAGACCGGCCAGGCGTCGGTCAGGCGGCGTCGCGCAGCCGTGCCGCACGGTCCGGGCGAGCCTCGAGCTCGTACCGGATCCTCGTGAGCTCGCGCCCGAGCCACGCCTGATCCGCCTCGTAGAGCGCCGAGCCGTAGCCGCCGGCGGCGAGCCGCTCAACGAGCACGATCGCGCGGATCGGTGCTTCGCGATCGCGAAGCCCGTGGGCAATCCCCCGGATGGCAGCCGCATGGGCGGGGAGGTTCCGGACGCCGATTGGAGGACGCGCGGCCGGCATGAACTCGTGCCAGTGCTCCCCATCGGCGAGCGCCCGCTCGAGGGCACCCGCGAGCTGCTGCCGGTGGTTGTCGCTCCGCAGATGGCGGACCTCAGCGTGCACGACGTCGATGTCCGCGACATCGCCGGCGACGATCATGTCGTGGATCCGCTGGCGACGCGCGGCCCGAAAAGACAGAATGGCAACCCCGATGCCCGCCTCGACGAGCGCTGCGCTGGCGACCGTGGCGAACCACACGTCGCGGCCCGCGACGAGCATCACCGGTGAGCCCAGGATCAGCGCAAGGCAGACGACGGCCTGGGTTCGCGCACTTGCAAGCGAGGTCTCGACCGCCGCGAGCGGGTGACCCTCGCCGAGGATCCGGGGTGCGTTGGGTGACGACATGGACGAGCGTCCTTCGCCAACGACCGTAGCCGCGGGCGCCTCAACCCACCCTGCGAGGTTTGGCATCAACCCTGAAGACCCCATCACGGCCCGTCGCCTGCTCCGCTACGCTCACCGCGGAGCGCCGGGAAGCCTGGTCGGCAACATGCCGTGACGCGCCTTCCGACCATCCTCGTCATCCTCGTCTTCGCCGGGTCGCTGGCGCTGGCGCTCGGCGCGTCCATCGTCTTCGCGCGCCGGCTCGATCGCCTCGGCAGCCGCTTCGGCTGGCCGGAAGCGCTCGTCGGGCTCCTGACGGCGACCGCCGCGGACGCGCCGGAGCTGAGCTCCGCGGTGATCGCGATCGCACACGGCAGCGGCGCGGTCGGCGTTGGCGTGGTCGTCGGATCGAACCTGTTCAACCTGGCGGCGATGGTGGGTGCCGTCGCGCTCGTCGCCCGCTTCCCGATCCGGATCGGCCGGCGCGAGCTCGTCGCAGGAGGCCGGCGTGGCGCTGGCGGTGACCGCCGCCGCGACGCTCGTGCTTGCGGGAGCACTGCCGGCGTGGATCGGGCTCGCGGCCTGCGGCCTCGCGGCCTTCTTCTACATCGAGGGCCTCGACATCCCGCGGCGCCCCCCGGGATCGCTCCGCACGCGCGCACGGGCGATCGGGATCGCAGCGCTCGAGCTGCCCGCGATCGCACTGGTCGCCCTGGGGAGCCTCGGCATGGTGAATGCAGCGCTCGTCCTCGCCGACCGGTGGGGGGTATCGGACGCGGTCGTCGGAATGGTGATCCTCGCCTGGCTCACCAGCCTGCCGAATGCCTTCACAGCGTTTCGGCTCGGACTCGCGGACCGCGGCGACGCGCTTGTCAGCGAGACGCTTCACTCGAACAGCATCAACATGGTGGGCGGGCTCGTGATCCCCGCCCTCTTCGTGACGATCACCGGCGTGTCCGCCGGCGGGCTCGCGCTCCTCTTCGGGCTGACGGCGCTCACGCTCGCGCCGCTCGCACACAGCGGCAGCCTCGGCCGCCGCGGCGGCGCTGCGATCGTTGTCGCCTACGCGGTCGCCGCGCTGATCCTCGTCTCGGGCGGCGCCTGACTAGTCGATCGCGGCCGCGGTCTGAAGCGCCTCGGTCACCTCGTCGCTCGTCATCGGCTGCGAGAACATCGGGTAGTCGCGCGCCGTCGCGACCCGCTGCTCCTCGCCGCTCGTCGCCGCGGTGCAGTCGGTGAGCGTGATGACGTCGTAGCCCTTCTCGTAGGCCGTCCGCATCGTCGACTCGACGCAGCAGTTCGTGAGGAAGCCCGCCGAGGATGACCGTGTCGATCTCGCGGCTTCGGAGGACGAAGTCGAGGTTGGTGGTCGCGAAGGTGTCGAGGCCGCGCTTGCCCTCGACCACGATGTCGCCCTCCTGCGGCGCGAGCTCGTCGCAGATCTCGACGCCCCACGTGCCCTTCACGAACGAGTTCGAGTCGATGACGCCCTTCAGGATGCCGTACACCTTCGCGGGGTCGCCGAGCTCGCCGTAGCCGGGAGCGAACGAGATCGGGGCGTGCACGATGGTCGCTCCGGCCCGCCGCGCCTCCTCGACGACGCGCCGGGTGTTCTCGATCATTCCCGTCTCGTCCATGACCTCCTTGACGGCGTCGTGGAGGGATCCGCCCTCCGTCGTGAAGTCGTTCTGGTACTCGATCAAGACCAGCGCTGTCTTCGCGGGATCGACGTCCATGGCGCACCTCGTGTGGTCGGGAGATCGGGGCCTCCCATGGTACTCCCGCGCGCAGGGGAAAATTGATGCGCGTTTTCCAGGCTAAAGGCCGCGCGCGCGCATGCCGATTCCCTTCCTCGTGGACCCCCTCCGCGAACCCGGGACGCGCAGCGCTGCGCGCGGTGATCGGTGGATCGATCGTTGGCTGGCCGCCTGTGCGGATCTGGACGAGCTGAAGCGCTCGAATCCGATGACCGACGCCGTCATCGACGAGATCGACGGCCGCATGATCCGCATCGGCGACCAGTGGCTCGCCGACTTCGCGTCGTGCAACTACCTCGGGTTCGACCTCGACGACGAGATCATCGACGCGGTGCCGGAGTACCTGCGCCGCTGGGGCACGCACCCCAGCTGGTCGCGGCTCCTGGGAAGCCCGGTGCTGTACGAGCAGATCGAGAGCCGGCTCACGGAGCTTCTCGGCTGCGAGGACACGCTCGTGCTGCCGACCATCACCCACATCCACATGTCGGTGATCCCGGTGCTCGCCGCCGGCGGCACGATCTTCATCGACAGCCGGGCGCACAAGACGATCTACGACGGCTGCCAGGTCGCCGTCGGGCCCGCGGCGCCACGGTGAAGCGGTTCGCGTTCGAGGATCCCGACGACCTCGACCGGCTGCTTAGCGACGACCTCTCGCTCACCGCGCTCGTCTGCATGGACGGCGTGAACAGCATCACCGGCAACGCGCCCGACCTGCGCGCGTTCGCCCGCGTCACCCGCCACCACGGCGCGCTCCTCTACGTCGACGACGCCCACGGGTTCGGCGTGATCGGCGAGCGGAGCCACGCCGAGCCTCGCCGTACGGATTCGCGGGAACAGCATCGTCCGCCACTTCGGCGAGTCGTACGAGGGCCTCGTCCTCGTCGGCGGCTTCTCGAAGGCGTACTCGTCGCTGGCCGCGTTCATCGCCTGCCCGACGCCGCTCAAGGAGATGCTGAAGACCGCCGCGCCGCCCTACCTGTACTCGGGCCCGTCGCCGGTGGCGTCGCTCGCGACCATGCTCGCGGGCTTCGACGTGAACGACGCCGCGGCGACGCAGCTGCGCTGGGCGCTCTGGCGCAAGACCGAGGCCCGTCCTCAAGCGGCTCGCCGAGCTCGACGTGTACACGCCCAACCATTCCGGATTCCCGATCATCGAGGTGCCGCTTCGGCGACCACGAGGACATCGGCGAGGTCGGCCGCTTCCTGTTCGACCACGGCGTCTACGTCACCCTGGCCGCATACCCGCTCGTGCCGAAGGACGAGGTCGGGTTCCGCGTCCAGGTCACCGCCGCCAACGCGGACGACGAGATCGAGCGTCTGACGAGCGTCATCGGTGAGCTGGCCGCAGCGGGCAGGCTGCGGCTGCGCTCCGACGCCGATGCCGCCCGGGAGGCCGCATGACCGTCTCGCGGGCGCTCAACCGGCCCGGCTCTCACGGCAGAGCGCCTGGGGCTGGTACCTGGCGGCGGGCTCGCTCGTCACCTTCCTCTACGCCGTCGTGCCGCCCGGTCGCGGGCAACGGGCGCGTGATGAACGCGCTCGGCCTCTCGTCCTCGGTGGCGATCGTGCTCGGCATCGTGTTCCACCAGCCGCGGCTCCGCAAGGCCTGGGTGTTCTTCCTGGTCGGCCAGCTCCTGTTCTTCATGGGCGACGTCTACACGTACAGCCCGAACGTGCCCTTCCCGTCGCCCGGCGACGCGCTCTACCTGGCCGTGTACCCGGCACTCATGGCCGGCCTCGTGCTGCTCGTCCGGCGGCGCAACCCGATCACCGACCGGGCCGGCCTGATCGACTCGCTCATCCTGTCGCTCGGCATCGGCCTGCTCTCGTGGGTGTTCCTGATCGCGCCCGTACATCAAGCTGAGCGGCATGACCGACCTGGCCAAGGGCGTGTCGATGGCCTACCCGGTCGGCGACGTGCTGCTGCTCGCGGCGGCGATCCGCCTCGCGGTCGACACCGGCCGCCGGCAGCCGGCCTTCTTCCTGCTCGCCGCGAGCATCGTCTGCCTGCTCGTCACGGACTCGGTCTACAACTACATGCTGCTCAAGGGCACCTACGACGATCAGGTGCTGCTGGACGTGGGCTGGATCTCGTACTACCTCCTGTGGGGCGCCGCGGCGCTGCACCCGTCGATGCGCACGCTCGAGGAGCCCGCGCCGATCGGCGCGCGCGGCTGACGCGCGTGCGCCTCGCGCTGCTCGCCGTCTCCTGTCTGATCGCGCCGGCCATCCGGATCGTCCAGGCCGACCGCACCGCCGAGATGCTCGTCGTCACCTGCGCGTCGATGGTGCTGTTCCTGCTTGTCGTCGCGCGCATGGCGGGCCTCGTCCGCCAGGAGGAGCGCGTCGTCGCCCGCGAGCGCGCCCTGCGCCACGCCGGCCTCGCGCTGGTGGGCGCGACCGGGCTCGATGAGATCTACGCGGCGACCATCGAGGCCGTCCAGTCGCTCGTCGGGCGGGCCGTCGCGGTGTGGGTCGTCGACGTCCAGGAGGACGGCTGCCACATCGTCGCCTCGTCGGACGGGCCACGGGCCGAGCCCGTCCCGGCTCGACGTGCTCGCGACCGCCTGGGTCGCCCGCCGGGCCGCATCGGGCTCGGCCCCGCTCAGCGAAGCGCCGCCGGAGCTCCGAAGCGCCCTGGGCATCGCCGACGACGCCGTCGAGGCCGACGACCGGCTCGTGCTCTCACCGCTCTCGGGCCGGGGCGAGGCGCACGGCTACGTCGTGGTCGGCCGTCGACCGGGACGACGTCGCCCTGCTCATGCCGCCGCTCGAGGCGCTCGGCTCGCAGGTCGCCCTCGCCGTGGCGAGCGCGCATCCTCTCCGAGGACCTCCACCGCCGCCAGAGCGAGGCCCGCTTCCAGTCGCTCGTCGCGCACTCGAACGACCTGATCACCGTGCTCGACGCGGGCGGCGAGATCGGCTACCTGAGCCCCTCGGTCGAGCGGCTGCTCGGCTACGGCGCCGACGAGCTCCACGGCACGACGTTCCTGACCCTCGTCGCCCCCGCCGACCGCGGCCGCATCGCGCACATCCTCGAGCCGTCGGGGCTCGAGAACGACAGCCACACGCTCGAGTGCACGCTCGTGCACCGCGACGGCACCGAGCTCGAGTTCGAGATCCGGCACTCCAACCTGATCGACGACGAGCACATCCGCGGCATCGTCCTGAACTCGCGCGACATCAGCGAGCGCAAGGCGTTCGAGCGCCAGCTCGCGCACCAGGCCTTCCACGACTCGGTCACCGGGCTCGCGAACCGCGCGCTCTTCGCCGACCGCGTGGCGCACGCGCTCTCGCGGCGCTCGGACGAGCGCACGCCGCTGGGCGTCATGTTCATCGACCTCGACGACTTCAAGACGATCAACGACAGCCTCGGCCATCCCGTCGGAGACGCGGTGCTCCGCGAGGTCGGCGAGCGGCTGCTCGCGGCGCTCCGCCCGACCGACACGGCCGCCCGGTTCGGCGGCGACGAGTTCGCCGTGCTGCTCGAGGACATCGAGGGCACGCAGCACGCCGCCGACATCGCCGAGCGGCTCAAGGAGGCCATCGAGCGGCCCGTCACGATCGAGGAGAAGCAGCTCTTCGTGCGGGCGAGCATCGGCATCTGCCTCACGCGGCCGGGCGAGGCCACGAGCCCCGAGGACCTGCTGCGCAACGCCGACGTCGCGATGTACATGGCCAAGCGCGACATCAAGGGCAGCTACCGCATGTTCGAGCCGGCGATGCACGAGAGCGTCGTCGAGCGGCTCGAGCTGCGCGCCGACCTCCAGCGCGCGATCGACGAGCACCAGCTCGAGGTGCACTACCAGCCGGTGGTCAGGCTCGACCGGCGCGCGGTCTACGGCCTCGAGGCGCTGCTGCGCTGGCAGCATCCCACCAAGGGCACGATCTCGCCGTTGCAGTTCATCCCGCTCGCCGAGGAGACGGGCCTCATCATCCCGATCGGCCGCTGGGTGCTGCACGAGGCCTGCAAGCAGGGCGCGGCCCTTCAGGAGCGCCTTCGGCCGCGGACGAGCAGCCTGACGATGAGCGTCAACCTGTCGGTCAAGCAGCTCCAGTCCGACACGATCGTCGCCGACGTCGAATTCGCCCTCGCCGAGTCCGGCCTCGCGCCCGACAGCCTCGTGCTCGAGATCACCGAGTCCGTGATGATGGCCGACACGGATCTGGCCGTCGAGCGGCTGAAGGCGCTCAAGGCGCTCGGCGTCCGGCTGGCGATGGACGACTTCGGCACCGGGTACTCGTCGCTCAGCTACCTGAGCCGGTTCCCGATCGACATCCTGAAGATGGACCGGTCGTTCCTCCAGTCCGGCGACGCGGACTCGGGGCTGGCCGCGGCGATCGTCAGCCTCGGCGAGACGCTCGACCTCCAGGTGGTCGCCGAGGGCATCGAGATGCCCGAGCAGCTGTCGTCGCTGCTCAACCTCGGCTGCGAGCTCGGCCAGGGCTTCCTGTTCGCGAAGGCGATGCCGCTTCCCTCGGTGGTGGAGTACCTCGGATCGGCGGCTGCGGACGATCCGCAGGCCGACGAGACCGACGCCCCGAGCGCGATGCAGCATAGTTACGACGCGCTCGACCGCCCGGGCGGGTTCTCGCGTGTGAACCTGCTGCAGCCGCTGCGCCACCGGCGCTTCCTGCTGCTCTGGAGCGGGATGACGGTGTCGCTCTTCGGCGACGGCATCTTCCTCGTCGCGATGGCGTGGCAGGTGTACGAGCTCTGGAACGCGCCGGCGGCGCTCTCGGTGGTCGGGATCGCGATGACGGTGCCGACGATCGCGTGCCTGCTCCCCGGCGGCGTCGTCAGCGACCGCCTCGACCGCCGGACGGTGATGCTGGCCGCCGACGCGCTGCGAGCCGTCGTGATCGGCCTGCTGGCGGTCCTCTCGCGCGACGGGCGCGCTCACGCTGTGGGAGCTCGCCGTCGCTGTGCGCGGTGTACGGCGTCGGGACGGCGTTCTTCAACCCGGCGTTCGATGCGGTGGTGCCCGACATCCTCCCGGCCGACCAGCTCGCGGCCGCCAACTCGCTCGACCAGTTCGTGCGGCCGCTCGCGCTGCGGCTGGCGGGCCCGGCGGCGGCCGGCTGGCTCATCGCGTCGCTCGGCCTCGGCATGGCGTTCGCGGTCGACGCCCTGAGCTTCTGCGTCTCCGCTGCCGCGCTGATCGCCATCGGAAAGACGCCCCGCCCCCGCCAGGGGCCGAGCCCGTCGGCGGTCGAAGACGTGCGCCAGGGCTTCGAGTTCATCCGCCGGCGCGTCTGGCTCTGGGGCACGCTGCTCTCGGCCGCGGTCGCCTATCTGGTCTTCCTCGGCCCGACCGAGGTGCTGCTGCCGTACATGGTGAAGAACGTCGTCCACGGCTCGGCCGAGTCGCTCGGGCTCGTCTTCGCAGCCGGCGGCCTCGGCGCGATCGGCTGCGCGCTCGTCATGGGCCAGCGGGGGCAGCCGCGCCGTGGGGTGATGTTCATCTACGCCACCTGGACGCTCGCGACGCGTCGCCGTCGCCGGGTACGGCCTCGCGACCGCGACCTGGCAGCTGATGCTCGCCTGCCTCGTCTTCAACGCGCTCGAGACGGCCGGGACGATCGTGTGGGCGACGCTCAAGCAGACCCACGTGCCCGCGGAGCTGCTGGGCCGGGTCTCGAGCCTCGACTGGCTGATCTCGATCGGGCTCCTGCCGCTCTCGTTCGCGCTCACCGCGCCGGCGGTGGCGCTGTTCGGGGCGCGGACGACGCTCGTCGCCGCGGGCGTCGTCGGCGCCGTGGTCACGGCCTCCGCCCTCCTCCTGCCCGGCATGCTCGACCTCGATCGGGCCGAGCCGGAAGCCGCCGAAGACGACTCCGAGGTCGACATCGTCGTGACGCGCATCAGCATGCACGAGAGTGACCCGTCGCCGCTTCCGCGGCCGCGCGCCTAGCCGCCGCGTCGCCCGACACGGGCAAACTTGTGCACATAGTTGCTTGAAGCGGCGCGCGCGGCTAAGGTCGCCCTCGACGGACCGGGGCTGATCGGTCTGGGCTCGAGTTCGGGCTTGAGCCGGGGGAAGAGGCGGCGTGGACGACCAGTGCCGCCGGCATGTCCGGGCTTCCCTCTCGACACCTCTACCTGGGAGGAACTGTGTCCAAGAGACTTGCAATTGTCCTTGCCGTCATGCTCGGCATGCTGGCGTTCGCCGCCGTCGCGTCGGCGGAGCCGAAGGTCGACTCCAGCCAGAAGCTGCGGGTGCAGGTCGACCCCACCGATTCCAGCTGCAACTCCGTCGACTCCCTGGCCGGATGGGTCACCGGCTCGGACTCTCCGAGCGACTCCAACAGCCGCCTCTTCCATACGAACGTCGGCACCGGCGGCGGCTGTGTGCTCCTGTTCTCGAACGCGAGCTTCAATCGCCACGTCGCCGTTGGGAACCAGAAGAACATCTCGATCCAGCTCACGTCGGGGTCGGTGTCGCTCGGCCTGAACTACATGGTGGCCGAGGTCTCGACCGACGGCAACAACTCGACGACCGAGGACACGCTCTTCCTCGATCCCGCCGATTGCAACCATCCTGTGGGCAGCAGCACGACGTGGGTCCGGGCCGATTTCACGGGCTTCACGGGCGACGACAGCTGCACGATCGTCGTCGACTCCCCTGAGACCGCGAGGTTCTCGTCCGACGCGACCCACTCGGCTTTCCAGAACTACGCCATCGCTCACCCCGGAGCGCTCGTGATCCACAAGTACGTCGTGATCGCGAAGTCGGGTGACAGCCGGTTCGACCGGATCGCGCTCGGCGCCGGAAAGATGTACGACAACGACAGCTCGCACGCGGTGAGCTGCACCACCGAGGCCAGCTGCTCGTAGCGGGCCAGGGCCGAGTCGGGGTCGCGTGGAGCGGCCCCGGCCCGGCTCAGTCGGGCGCATGAACGGACCCTCGCCCCTCGACATCCGCTGGGAAGCGGACCGTCGCGACGGTTCCGCCGCCGGGCGCGGCCTGGAGCTCGAGCTCCGCACCGTGACGCTCGCAGACAGCCCGTGCGATCGCGAGGCCGAGACCGCTGCCGGGAACACCCGCCGACGCCGAACCGCGGTAGAAGCGGTCAAGGGCCCGCTCCCGGTCGGTCTCTGAGAGCCCTGGTCCGCGGTCGCGCACCGCGAGCACCGGGCCGCCCGAGTCGCAAACCGTGACCGTCACGGGCATGTCGGCGGGCTGTACTTCAGGGCGTTGTCGACAAGGATCCGGATGAGCTCGCCCAGCCTCCCCATATCCGCCCGGACAGTGACCTCGGCCAACTCCGTATCGATCGCGCGCCCATCGTGGAAGGCGCGCATCTCCTCGCACGCGGCGCGGGCGGCCGCATCCAGCCGCACCGACTCGAGTGGCCGCTCAGGCCCGCCGCTCTCTGCCAGGGAGAGCAGCTCGGAGAGCGTGATGGCGAGCCTGCGCGACTCGGCAACGACGACTTCGGCGGACTCACGCGCCTGCTCGAGGTCTGCCCGGTCGATGGCGCGAAGGACGATCCGGGCGTGACCCTGCAAGGCGGTGACGGGCGTGCGCAGCTCGTGCGATGCGTCGGCGACGAAGTGCTGCTGCTCGGCGGTCGCCTGCTCGGCACGGGCGAGCAGCCGATTGAACGCGCGGGCGAGGCGACCGAGCTCGTCGGAGCGTCCCTCGGCGATCCGCCGGTCCAGCTCGGCGCCGGAGATGTCGTCGACCTCGCGCCGCATCCGCTCGACCGGGCGCAGAGTGCGCGCCGCGAGGACGACGCCCAGAAGCGCCGACGCGACGATGACCGCGGCGCCGACGGCGAGGAGCGTCCGCAGGAGTGTCGAGAGCGACGACTCGATCGTCCGGTTCCTGACGAGCACGATCGCGACGCCTCCTCCCGGCCGCCGCCATCGCGCGGACGTCGAGCCCGACGGCGCGTGCTCGATCTCCCGCTCGGCAGCGGTCGCCGTGTCGTCACGCCGCCGCGGGGAACTGGATGCGATGACGGTGCCATGGGCGTCCGTCACCCAGATGCGGTCACCGGGGCCGGCGAGGCGGTCGAGCTCGCCCTTGCGGGGCTGCTCGTTGGCGGCAGCACGGGCGACCTGACGGGCGTGACGGCGGGCCGTGTCGCCCAGGCTCGATCGCACGACGAGGTAGGTGGCCGCCGACGTGGCGACGACGAGCACCGCCATCATGAGCGAGAACCCGAGCGCGAGCCGTGCGCGGAAGCTCACGCCCGGATCGTGTAGCCGACGCCGCGCACCGTCCGGATCACCGACGGGGACGAGTCCGCGTCGAGCTTGCGCCGGAGCGCCGAGACGAAGAAGTCGATGACCTTCGAGTTTCCGAGGTAGCTGTATCCCCATACGCCCTCGTAGATCTGATCGCGGGTGAACACCCGGCCGGGGGCGTGCATGAGGTAGGCGAGCAGGTCGAACTCGCGGGCGGTGAGCTCGACCGGCCGGCCGTCGATCGTGACCCCGCGCGAGTCCGTGTCGAGCCGCAGCGGCCCCGCCTCCAGGATCGCCCGGTCGGATGTCGCTCGCCGGGTCAGCGCGCGCAGCCGCGCCAGCAGCTCCTCGATCGCAAACGGCTTCGCCAGATAGTCGTCGGCCCCTGCGTCGAGACCGATGACGCGATCTCCGACCCTGTCGAGAGCCGTCAGCATCAGGATCGGCATGGAGTGGCCGGTGCGGCGAGCCTGGCGGCAGACCGAGAGGCCGTCGATGTCGGGGAGGCGGACGTCGAGCACGACGACCGCAGGCTCATCCCGCTCGATGGCGGCGAGCCCGGCCGCGCCGGTCGCCGCAAGGTCGACGTCGTATCCGGCGTCCGCCAGCTCGACCTCGAGCAGGCGGGCGATCGACGGGTCGTCCTCGACCACCAGCACGCGCTTCTCCGGAGGTGCCACGCGCCCACGATAGCGACCCACGGACGTCCTCTCCGAAAACTTACGAAACCCTGGACGAACCCTGGAGAGGCGCTCGGCTGCCGCTCAGCTGCGGCTCCTACCGTGAGTGTCGTACCACCATCGGAATCGAGTGGAGATGCTCACGGACAAACGACAGATCCTCGCAACCGCCGCGGTGATAGCCGGAATCGTCATGACCGCCGGGACGGTCGCCGCCGAAGTGGCGGCCCAGCCCAACCCGGCAGCGCACCCGGCGAAGGTCGCGGTTTGGCAGCCGCCGGCCGTCCCGCCGGCCGCGCAGCACATCGAGGACGGTGAATCCACATGATGCGCCGCATCTGGGCCGCCGTCGCAGCGACCGTGTCGGTCGTCTCGGTCTTCGCCGTCCTCGCGCTCACGCAGCGGCCGTTCCAGGCCGCCGCGCCTCAGACGACCCAGACCGTGCTGGCGCGTGCCGCCAACGGCGCACTCGTCCCCGTGCCGGTAGCCGCGGCCGGATCGGTCCACGCAACCACCCAAACCTCCCCCACGGCGACGACCCCGGGGGCAAGCCCGGCCGGCCAGCCGGTGACCTACGTGAAGACGGCCTCCGGCAAGTTCGTCCCGGTGCGCCTCGGATCGGCCCCGCAAACCCACGCCACGACGAGGACATCATGACGCGCTTTCTCGAACACCACGCCTTCCACGCCATGGGCACCTCCTGCGGCGTCGGCGTGACCACCATGCTCGCCGAGCTCCCGACCGCGCACCGCGCAATTGCGGCCGCGGTGGCCGAGGTGTCGGCGTGCGAACTGGCCCTGTCGCGCTTCGACGCCGAGAGTGAGCTCTCGCGCCTGAACGCCGCCGGCGGAGCCTGGACGGACGCCGGCCCCCGGCTCCTCGGGGCGCTGGCAGCAGCCATTGGCGCACGAGACGAGACGGGCGGCCGGTTCGACCCGGCGGTGCTCCCCGCGCTCGTGGCCGCAGGCTACGACCGGTCGTTCGAGCGGCTCGAGCCGCGGGCCGCCAGGCCCGCGTTCGGGTGGCGTGCGGGAGCCGCCGTCGAGGTCGATCACACCCGCGGCCGCGCTCGGATCGAGCCCGGCGCGGCGGTCGACCTCGGCGGCATCGGAAAGGGCTTCACGGCCGACCGCGCTGTGCGGGCGATGATCGCCGCCTGGCCGTCGATGCCGGGCTGCCTCGTCGACCTCGGCGGCGATATCGCCGTCTGGGGCGAGCCGCCGGATCGGGGTACCTGGCGGATCGCTGTCACCGATCCGCGGCACGGCGGCAGCCGGCTGAGCGTCCTCAGCCTGAGCGCCGGCGGGGTCGCGACCTCGGGACGCGACCGGCGCCGCTTCGGGCTCGACGGCGAGCTGCACCACCTGATCGACCCCGCCACCGGCGAGCCGGCTGTGCCCGGACCGCTGGCGGTCACCGTCGTCGGTCCAGACGCCGCAAGCGCCGAGGCACACGCCACAGCGCTCGCCATCACCCCGGTCGCGGAGTCGTCGCGCTACGTCGCCGCACGGCCGCACATCGCGGCGCTCGTCGTGCCCGCGGCCGGCGCGCCCTTCATCGTCGGAGACCTTCCGACCGGCGTGCCCGCATGGGCCGAGGACGTGGCGTCGTGAGCGCGGCAGCCGCTCTCCCCATCGCGTGGCTCGTCGCCCGCGCGGCCGGGCTTGTCGCCTTCGGCATCCTCACGCTCTCGACGTGGCTTGGGCTCGGCATGAGCACGAGGCTCCTGGGGCCGAGGTTCCAGTCGAGGCTCCTCGGCTGGCATCGGACGCTCGCATGGACAGGCCTCGCCATGGTCGGGCTCCACATGGGAGCCCTGCTTCTCGACCCGGTGATGCGGTTCGGCCCAGCCGCCGTGCTCGTGCCGTTCGCCTCGCCGTTCCGGCCGGCGGCTGTCGCGGCCGGCGTCGTCGCCGGCTGGCTGATGCTGATGCTGACCGTGTCGTTCCGGATGCGGCGATGGATCGGCCAGCGTGGTTGGCGCCGCCTGCACTATGCGAGCTTCGGCGCGTTCGTCCTCGCCCTGATCCACGCGCTGGCATCCGGCACCGACACCGCCGGCGTCGGCGGACCGATCCTGGCGCTCGTCGCCGGCGGCCCGGTCCTGTGGCTCGTGCTCGTCCGAATGCTTAGCCCAGGGATCCGGCGAACGCCGGTCGCCCGCCCCAGCCCCACGACCTGACCCAGCTTTCAACCAATCGACTGGAGTGACACCATGACCTTCCGAATCGTCATCGACCGAAGCGCCTGCAGCGGCTTCGGATCCTGCGTGGAGACCGACCCCGAGACGTTCGCGATGGGTGCCGACGGCCTCGTCGAGACCCTCACCGAGACGACCGACCGCACGGCCGCGATCGAGGCGGCCAGGTCGTGCCCGATGGGCGCGATCACCGTCCTCGACGACAGCGGCACCGTCGTCCGATGACCGTCGAGCGCACCGACATCCTGATCGTGGGAGCCGGCCTCGCCGGTGCCCGCTGTGCCGAGGTGCTCCGCGCTGAGGGCTACGACGGCCGGATCCTGGTCGTGGGCGACGAGCCGCATCCTCCGTACGAGCGCCCCGCGTTGTCGAAGGAGCTCCTCGTCGGCAGCCGGGCCGCGGCGGAGCTGGCGCTCCGCAAGCCCGGATTCTGGGCGGCACACGGGATCGAGCTCCGGCTGGGGACGCGCATCGACAGCATCGACGTGCGCCCCCGCCGAGCAGTCATCGGTCCTGCGTCGATCCGCTGGAGGCAGCTCGTCCTCGCGACCGGCGTCCGCGCCCGCCGGATACCCGGCCTGGACGTTATGTCCGGCATCCACCATCTGCGCACCCTCGACGAAGCGGAGATCCTGCGGGACGCGCTTGCGCCCGCCGCTCGCCTCGCGATCGTCGGCGCCGGCTTCGTGGGGCTCGAGGTGGCCTCGAGCGCCCGGGCGCTCGGCCTCGAGGTCACCGTGATCGAGCCGGCGACCGTCCCGTTCGAGCGGACGCTCGGGCCGGCGGTCGGCTCGCTCCTCGCCGAGCGTGCCCGGCGCGCCGGCGTGGACCTGCGGCTGGGCATGCCCATTCGCGCCGCCGTGCGCGGTGGCGACGGCGTCGTCGCCGCGGTCGAGCTGGGCGATGGCACACGGCTGGCCTGCGACGCCGTGCTCGTCGGCGTCGGAGCACGGCCGAACGCCGAGCTCGCCGCCGGCCTGTTCGACCTCGCGCCGGACGGGGGTCTCCCGACCGACGCCTGTGGGCGAACGGCGGCCGCTTGCGTGTTCGCCTGCGGCGACGTCGCAAGCGTCGCGCACCCGTCTCTGGGCGGGCCCGTCAGGCTCGAGCACTGGAGCGCCGCCGCAGCGACGGCCCAGGCCACCGCCGGCGCCATCCTCGGCCGCGCGCCGGGACGCTCGCCCGTCCCGTTCTTCTGGTCGGATCAGTTCGGGTGGCGGATCCAGGCAGTCGGCCACGTCGACCCCACGCTCCGGGTGAGCGCCGAGGGCGACGGCGAACGCTTCGTGGCGCGGTATCGAGACACCGCCGGACGGCTACGAGCCGCGGTCGTCGGCAACCGGGCCGACCTTCTCCCCGAGCTGCGGAGCGAGCTGGCCGGCGCCGACCTGGCGCTCGCGAGCTGACGGAATCACGGGCCGTGGCGGATCGCAGCCGGATTCGGCCTCCCGCCGGGCGTCACCGGCACGAAGTCGAACCCGTCCGGAACGTGCAGGTACCCCGGCCCGGTACCGCCGACCGCCGTGTGGCCATACTGCCAGACGATGCGCTTCGATCGCGGGTCGATGATCACGATCCGGTCGTTGTAGTCGTCGACGACGATCACGTTGCCGTTCGGCAGCATCGATGCGAGGCTCGGGTGGTCGAGCTCGCCAGGGCCCGACGTCGGCCGGTAGCGCCAGAGCAGGTGGCCGGTCCGGCGGTCGAGGATCACAACAGCGCCCGGGCGGGAGTAGTCGGCCAGCAGGATGTTGCCGCGCCGCGTGACCTGCGGGTCGGACGGATAGCCGACGGGAGCGTGAATTGCACGAACCAGGCGACCGCCGAGCGTGAGCTCGTCGACCCACGACCCGTTGATCTCCGACACGAGCACATGACCGTTCGCAAGCGGCGTGTCGCCGTTCGGCGACGCGAACGAACGCGGCGGGTCATGCGTGCACGACGCCGGGCTTCCGATCGAACGGACGACACGGTGTCCGCGGATCTCGAGCAGCCGGCAGTTGCGGTCGTCGGAGACGATGACGAGGCCGCCGCGGAGCTTGTACGCGTCGTCGGGAGTGTTGAGGTAACCGGGCGACGACCCCGGTTGCCCCGAATGCCCGTAGCGCCACGTGATGCGGCCCGACGGGTAGCTGATCTCGACGATGTCGTGGTTGTCCTCCTCGTTCGAGATGATCGAGTGCCCGCCAGGCGTGAAGAACGCGTCGTCGTCGAAGTAGAGGCGGGGCTGGCCCGGCCGGCTCGGGTAGCGCCACAGGATGTGACCGGCCGGATCGATCATGAGCATCCGGTTGTTCCCGCGATCGGCGATCAGAAGGTCGCCGGGGAGCGGGCCGCGGAACCTGCGCGGCAGGCCCTCGCGGCGCCTCGCACGATGAGGCCGATGGACGGGCTGTGCCGTCGGCGAGATCGACAGGACCGCCCGCGTGGGCCCCGACCCGTCGCTCCCGCCGATCACGAGCAGCCGTCCCGGCAGGCTGGCCACTCCGGCATCCGAGAGCGGGTGTGGAAGCGTTGCCGCGCGCTTGACATCTCCCCCGGCGCCGACGGCGAGCACCGACGACACGGGAGCTCCGGCACCGCCGATCCCACCGACGACGTACATGATCCCGCCGATGGCGCCCGCCGACGCATGCATCAGGGGCTGGGGCAGCGTCCCGATCCTCGCCACGGAGCCGTCAGCAGGCGTGAAGCGATAGATCGCGCGGCTCGGCCCCGCCTCCGTCCGGCCGCCGGCGATCAGGACGGCGTTCCCGACAGCCGCCACCGCCGCGTAGCGAAGCCCGATCGGAAGCCTGGCCACCCGCCGGGCATCGCCCGGCGTCGATCGAGACGATTCCGTCCGACCACGCGGCGCCGGTGAAGCCGCCCACTGCGTACGTCGTCCCACCCACCGTCGCGACCGAAAGGTCGGAGAGCGGCGTCGGCAACCGGCCGACGATCCGCACACCGCCGGTCGCCGGGTCGAATGCGGCGATGCCCGCGTAGCTTGCGACCTGGCCGCCTCCGAGGACGACGAGCCGCCCCGGCCCGCTTGGGGCGGCAGCCGCGTCGTGGATCGCAAGGGGGAGGCGCCCGGCCGACCTCACGGACGAGCCGCGAACGACCGAGACTGCGGTCGTGGAACCGCCACCGGAATCGAGGCCGCCGAATGCGTAGGCGCGGTCGCCGAGGACTGCCACCGCGGCATCCTGGACAGGAGCCGGGAGCTCCCCAATCCTGCGGATGCGAATCCGCGCGGCACCGGAGGGCACCCGATGTGATCCGCGCGTCGATGCCTGTCCCGTTGCCGGCGGGTCTGTCGTGGAGTGCACGAGGCTGCGGGTCGCGGAGGAACCGGAGTCACGGAGCTCATGGATCGACCCAACGGCGGCGGCGACTGCAGCGAGAATGACCACCACGCCGCCCGCTCGGCGCAGCCGCTGCACGCGGCGCCGTCTGCGCCGCCGCCGATCGCGCCCTCGGATGTCATTGGCGGCTGCCACGCCGGCACGGTACGCCGCTCCGATGAAAGCCGTCTTACCCGGCCGCCTCGAGGAGCGCTATCGTGTCGCGCCGTGTGTCACGACCCCGACTCCGGCCCGCCGATCCCGCCGATCGCGGGCGCATCGGTCTCGCACGACGACCTCGTCCTCGAGGCCTCGGACGGGAACCGGTTCGCGGCGTTCGCCGCCGGGCCCGACACGCCGGCCCGCTGCGGCGTCGTCGTGCTTCCCGATGTCCGCGGCCTGCACCACTTCTACGAGGAGCTTGCGCTGCGGCTCGGTGAGCAGGGCGTCGCGGCAGTCGCGATCGACTACTTCGGGCGCACGGCCGGGGTCGGAAAGCGGGACGAGGACTTCCCGTATACGGACCACGTCCCGCTGACACGGGCGGCGAGCGTCCAGGCCGACGTTGCCGCGGCGGTGGCGCACCTGCGATCGCAGGCCGGCGTCGAGGCCGTCTTCACGATCGGGTTCTGCTTCGGCGGCCGGCACTCGTGGCTCTCGGCGGCCGGCGGGCACGGACTCGCCGGGGCGATCGGCTTCTACGGCTCGACCGGGCCCCGGAACGGAGAGGATGGCCCGACCCGGCGAGCCGCCGAGCTCCGGGCGCCGATCCTCGCGCTCATGGGCGGCGCCGACCAGGCGATCTCGGCCGCCGACGTCGCGGCGTTCGACTCAGCCCTGGCCGAAGCGGAAGTCGAGCACGAGGTCATCAGCTACGAGGGCGCGCCGCACAGCTTCTTCGACCGAAAGCAGGAGCAGTTCGCCGACGCGTCGGCCGACGCATGGCAGCGGGTGCTCGGCTTCCTCGAGAAGCACACGCCCGGCTGACGGGCGCCTACTTCTGAGTTGAGCCGGGCTGCCGGGCGACCTCTCCGCGGACGATCCGGCGAATGCGAGTCCACGTCGACACGGCCTCGGGCATCGGCTCCGAGGACACGGCCTCGGCCGCCGGCTCGGGCTCGGGCTCGGCGATGATCTCCGGCTCGGGTTCGGCTTCGGGCTCCAGTTCGACCTCAGGCTCCGCTTCGAGCTCGGGCTCGGGCTCGGCCTCCGCTTCGACCTCGGGCTCGGGCTCCGCTTCGGGCTCGGGCTCGGCGGGCATCTCGGGCTCGGCCTCGGCCTCCGCTTCGACCTCGGGCTCGGGCTCGGCCGTCATCTCCGGCTCGGGCTCGGGCTCCGGCTCAGCCGCCAACGGCTCCTCGACCGTCGCAGCCCGCCTGAGCGCCTCCCTGTCGGCCATGCGCCGGAGGCGCTCCGAGTAGCGCTGCGCGCGCTCGCCGAGGGCCTCACCCTCGCGCTCGGCCGCGGCCAGGATCTCGCTCGCGCGCCGCTCGGCGTCGCGCACCATCGTCTCGGCCTCGCGCGCGGCGGCCTCGCGCTCATGCCGCGCTGCGGCTGCGACCTGTGAGACCTGGTCTGCCAGCATCTGCTCGAACGACGCCAGCGTCGCCTTCGTCCGGGCCAGCGCCGCACTCGCATCCTCTGCCCCCTCGGCCGCAGCGTCGCCGGCCTCGAGCTCCTCGTCACCGGCCTCCAAACGGTCGATGGCGGCCACCAGCTCGTCGACGCTCATCGAGACGGCGTCCTCCACGCCGAGCGCGGTCGCCATCCGGAAGAGGCGGACGCGGTCGGAGACCGGGTCTGCCGTCTCCTCCGAAACCTCCTCCTCGAGGCGGAGCGGCGCAACCGATACGACGTCGGGAACGGGCTCGCTCGCAACCTCGGCCAGCGCGGTCGACGCGGTCGATGCCTCGGTCACCCGCCGGAGCCGCTCGACGATGCCCTGCGCCCAGCCGCTCGGCATCGGACCGGTGCTCGGCGTTCGAGTCGGGCGCCGGCTCGGCGTCGGCCCCTGGCGCAGTCCCGTTCATCGGGCGCTCGCCGGCACGCTCGACCATCCACGACCGAAGCTCGGCCATATACGTGTCGACGTCGGGCCTCCAGTAGCCGAGCGACACGACGCCGAACTGCTGCCGGCCGAGGCGCTCGACCTCCTCGTGCCAGTCGACGTCGGCCGAGTCGACCCGATCGGCCAGCTCGCGCAGATAGCGATCGACGTCGTCCTGGTTGTATCCATGCGCGCCGAACGAAAACTTGTGATTCCTGATGTCGTGAGCCTCTTCCATGCCATGCACCGCCCTCACCAGATTCCAGGTTCTTCCTCTCGCGAATGTACGTGCGATCTGCGCAAGGTCAATGCCCGTCCACCTATTGACGTCCATCCCGACCGCCCGTATTCGTCGAATGTGATGTCAGATCAGCGAACAACACTCATGGCGAAGATGGCGTCCGCGCGGCGCAGGCTGTGGATGGCCGCCGTCGTCGCGATCGTCGCCGGAGCCGCCGCCGCAGCGCTCGCGTCGGCCCAGGCGCCCACGTATGCAGCATCCGCACAGGTCGGCTTCGGAACGACGACGCTCCCGGCCCAGGCATCGGTTGCGCTGACGCCCGCGAAGGCGCGCGCGACGCTCCACCGCGCACATGTGACGAGCATGTCCGCGCATGACCTCCTGGCGAGCACGACGATCAACGTCGACCCGCCGTCCGGCGTCGCCGTCATCCGCGTCACCGACTCGCGTGGCCCGCGGGCGCGGCGCCTCGCGGATGCGTATGCGCAGACGCTCGTCTCGGCCCGCCGGCATCAGATCGCAAACGGCGCCAGGCGCACGAAGGCGAAGCTTCACCGGCAGCTGGTCGCAACCACTCACAGCCTCCAGAAGGCTCAGGGCGTCGAGCAGGTTTCGATGCGGTCGCAGTACGGCACGCTCGTGCGGCTGTGGCAGGCCATCGATACGCGCACCTCGATCGCGATGGACGGCGTTCAGGTGATCGGCCCGGCGGCAGCTGCGACGACCGAGGATCAGCACGTCATGCGCGACGCCGTCCTCGCTGCGATCGCCGGCGCACTCGTCACGATCGTGCTCCTCGTCGTGACCGCCAGGCCCGGGCGCGGACGTGCCCGCACGGCTCGCGAGCTCGGCCGGGCGCTGCGCATGCCCGTTCTCGGGACGCTCGGCGGCTCGATGTCAGATGCCTGGGAGGGCATCGGCCAGGTGCGCGCGCGAATCGCCGGCGGGAACCTCCCGCAGCCTGCGGCCATCGCCGTCTCGGGAGCGGGCCACGAGGACGCCACGCGGACACCGTCGTCGGGCTTGCGCTCGCCGTCGCCCGCCAGGGCCGTAGGGTGACCGTCGTCGACCTCGACGTCGCCCGGCCCCGGCTTCACCGCCGCTTCGGTGCAGACGGCGCGCCCGGCGCGGCTGACGTCGTCGCCGGCAGGATCCGCATCGACGATGGGCTGATCACATTCGACGACCGCGGCATCCCGGTGACCGACCCTCCGTTCGCGGCCGGATGCGTCAGCCTGCTGCCTGCGGGAGCGCTCGACGGCAGCCTGTGGGACATGCTGTCGTCGTCGGCGCTGCGCGACGTCTTCCGCCGCCTGCGGCGCGACTCCGACCTGATCCTGGTGGCGTGCCCGCCGGCGTCAGAGCCCGACGCTGTGGCGGCCCTCGCCGACCTCGCGGACGGGCTCGTTGTCGTGGCGCGGCTCGGCTCGCTCCGGTGGGACGACGCGGCAGCGCTCCGGTCGTCGATCGAGAGCATCCCGATGGCGAAGCTCGGGGCCGTCGCGATCGCCGGCGATGCCGCTCCGGCCCAGCCGTCGTTCGCACCGTCCGGACGCCCGGCGCCCGCGACGTCGTAGCATCCGCTCATCGAGCCGCCGCGAGCTCGGCCGCCATCCGGCTGACCAGCTCTGCGGCGGGCTCGACGGCCGTCACGAGCCCCACGCCCTGGCCGGCGTAGAGGCACATCGCCTCCAGATCGCCGGTGGTCGCGCGCCGGGGCTCGTCCGCCGCATAGCGCTCGATCTCGACGCCGCCGCAGACGCGCGACGACCTCTCGCTCGCCCGGCCGCGAGCCCGCCGGCGGGCGGCCCGCCTCGTCCCAGCGGCGGTAGGTGCTGTTGCGGAGGACCCGGTGGGGCGCGTCCGGCCAGCCGCCGTCGAACACCCCGGTGAGCACCGTGTCGGCCGCCGACGCCGCCACCAGCCGCGCGGCCCAGTCGGGATGGACGTCCGCCTCCGGGGTGGCGAGGAACCGCGTTCCCATCGCGACGCCCACGGCACCGGCCGACATCGCGGCCCGTGCGCCGCGCGCGTCGGCGATGCCCCCGGCCGCGATGACCGGAACCGAGAGCGACCGCGAGAGCTCTCCGACCAGGGCGAGCAGGCCGATCGTCGCTCTGCACGTGCCCCCCGGCCTCAACTCCCTGCGCAATGATCGCATCGCAGCCGGCGTCCACGGCCGCCGCGGCCTCGTCCGGCGTCCCGGCCTGCGCGACCACTAGGCACCCGCCGGCATGGGCGCGGGAGACGAGGTCGGAGCGGATGCCCCACGAGAACGAAAGCACCTCCACGCCCTCGGCGACGGCGACCTCGAGGCGCTCCTCCTGGTCGAACGCGAGCACGAGGTTGACGCAGAACGGCCGCTCGGTGGCCTTCCGGATCTGGCCGATCTGGGCGCGTAGCGCGGCCGGCTCTGTCCACGACGCCCCGAGCGACCCGATCCCCCCGGCCTCGCACACCGCAGCGGCGAGGGCCGGCGTCGCCGCCGGCCCGATCGGAGCCTGCATCAGCGGCACGCGCCACGGAAGCAGGCTCTCGGTCGGGGACGGCACGCCGGCGATCGTACCGGCCTCTACGGGACGACGACCTCGTAGATGTCGCGGGCGTTCCTCGGGTTGGTGCAGCGTGCCTGGCTGTAGTAGACGTCGGTGCCGCTCGTGGCATCCGGGACGGCCTGGGTCTTGGAGAAGATGTCACGGCCCGGCGGGAGGGAGAGCACCACCTCCTGCGGCCCGCCCAGGGGTTGCCGCACGAGACGGACGTTCTGGCCGCACGCCAGCCCCGAGTGGACGAAATAGACGGTGCCGTCGGCCGTCACCGACGGCCGGTACTGGTACCGCCCGCGAAGCGTGGTGGGAATCCGAGTCGTGGTGCCGGCGCCGATGTCGTGCCGGTAGACGTTACAGACCCGCCGGCACACGTCCCACACGGCCCAGTTGCCGCTGACCTGTCCGGGGAAGATCACGAATTGCCCGGTCCTGACGGTCGCGAGCACGACGGTGTCCCCGGTGGCGGTGTTGTGGAGGAGTGCGCGGTCGGCATGACGCCCGAGGCGGCCGTAGAGGATCCACGGGCCCGACTTCGTCGGCCAGTACTCGCGCGCCTGGGTGTTGACCCCCTGCGGGATCGAGAAGGTCTGGGTCGTGGCGTTCCAGATCCTGATGCCGCTGCGGCCGCTCTGGTTCGCCTGGTCGAAGATGACCTCGTCGCCGTCCACGCCGCCCGCCTCGGCGAAGGTGTGGGGCGGGTTCAGGCGCACGGCACCGCCACCGCCGACCTCGACCCAGATGTTGTCGACGCCGGGATGGCCCGCCGAGTTCTGCGACCAGGCGAAGATGGTGCCCCCGGCGGCGGGCAGCTCCTCGCGCAGGGGCGTGTGCTTCACCGGCACCGGCTGGAGGGCCGCGGCGGCCGTGCCTCCGAGCGCCGTCAGGCACACGATGGCCAGGCCGGCGACCGCGATCGAGCGATGGGTCATGACTGCTCCTTCCTCGAGATCGACATGGATCCGAGGCTAGGGGCGCGCGGCGCCTCGTCGCGTCCGGGAATCCCCTCGGCGTGACCCTACGGGTCGACGAGCGCGGCGGGCCCGGGCCGGCGGGCCGCGAGCTCGGCGCGGTTCCGCACGCCGAGCTTGCGGTAAATGCGGGACAGGTGCGCCTCGACGGTCTTCTCGCTCATCCAGAGGGCACCGGCGATCTCCTTGTTGCGCTTGCCCTCCGAGACGAGGCTCGCCACCTCGAGCTCGGCGGGCGTCAGCTCATCGCGCTGGGTCGCCTCCCGCCGCAGCACCTTGCCACTTCGGGCGAGCGCTGAGGCGGCCTGCTCCTCCCACAGCGTCGCGCCGAGCCGCTCGAGCCCGGCGCGGGCCTCCTCGAGGAGCTCCCGGGACTCGACGCGCCGCCCTCCGCGGCGCAGCGAGTCGCCCCACGCCAGCGCTGTGCGGGCGGCGGCGAAGGGATCGGCGGCATTCGCGTGCAGCTCCGAGGCCCGGGCGAAATGCGCCTCGGCGTCGTCGCCGGACACGGCCAGGGCGCGCTCCGCCACGGCCAGCGCCGACACTCGGCCGGACCGGAGCGCCTCAGCGTGGAGCGCGCTCGCGGCCGCCACAGCCTCGTCGCCGCGGCCGCAGCGAACGAGCGCCTCGGCGAGGTCCGCGCCGATCACCGGGTGGGTCGTCGCGTCGGCGATGCCGCACTCGCGCTTGATCGCAAGAGCCAGAGCGAGGTGCTCGGCTGCAGCGTCGGCCGCCCCGGATGCGAGGGCGTGATGACCGCGGCAGGCGTGCACGCACATCAGCTGGTAGGGCAGCTCCAGCCGTTCCGAGAGCTCGAGCTGATAGGCGAGCGCCTCGTCGTCGAGGCGACCCTGCGCTGCCGCGATCCAGGTGAGGATGCTGAGCCCCCAGCACTCGTCGTTCGCACGCCCGAGCTGCCGCGCAAGGCGTACTCCGCGCTGGCCGTCGGCCTGCGCACCCTCCCACGCTCCGGTTGTCCGCCGCAGCCACGCGCGGCTGATGAGCGGGTAGGTGAGCGCCCCGGGTGCCGACTGCTCGCAGTCGTCGATGAGCTCGTCAAGCGTCTCGGACGCGGCCCGGATCCGCTCCGCGAACGCCAGCGTCATACCGAGATACGCGCGCAGCTGCAGGTCGTCCTCGACGGACAGCGTGTGCGCGACGTCCTCGGCGACGGCGTCGATGTCGCGCTCGGCGGCCGCGGTGTCGCCGAGGAAGACGAGCGACGCGGCCCGGGCGATGCGGGCCAGGAGGCCGAGCGGATCGCCCGCCGGCGCGAGCTCGAGCGCCCGGACGGCGGCATCGAAGGCCTCCTGCGGCCGGCCGGCACGGATCGACGGGTCGACGCATTCGATGTAGAGCGTCGCAGCCGCGTGGTCATCGGCCCCCTCGAGGCGGCGGGCGGCTCGCAGGAGCCGCGAGCTCGCGACGCGGGTCGAGCTGCTCCGGGCCTCGATGCGCCCGCGCACGAGCTCGACCCGGGCGACGTCGCCGGGGGGCGGGCCGTCGCGTTCGATCTCAGCGAGGATCGCCTCTGCCGCCCGCCGCTGACCGCCCGCCTGAGCCGCGTCCGCCGCGGCGAGGAGCCTGCGGAGCCGTGCCTGGGGCTCAACGCTGAGCGCCGCCGCCCGCTGGTACCACTCGACCGTCGCAATCGCCCCGCCCCGAAGACGGACGTCCGACGCCAGCCGCTCGACCGATTCGGCGAGGTCTTCGTCCGGCTCCGTGGCGGCCGCCGCCCGATGCGCGACACGCTCCCACTCCAGCTCCGGCTCCACGCATGCCGCGGCGAGGGCGCCGTGGGCACGACGCCTGTCGGGCCCCGTCGCCGACGCATAGACCGCGGACCGGATCAGGGGGTGGCGAAATCCGAGCCTCCCCGGCTCGAGACGCACGAGCCCTTCGTCCTCGGCCGCGGCGAAGGCGTCATCGGTGAGCCCGCTTCCGGCCAGCGCTCGGCGGATCACGACGGCGCGATCGGATCGGCACGTCGCGAGCAGGAGCAGTGCCTCGCGGCACGAGTCCGGGAGGGCGCCGACCATCCGCGCGTACGCCTCCTCCAGGCTGGAACGGCCCGGCTCAAACCGCCCGTCCTCGCTGCGTGCGAGCTCGAGGAGCGCGAGCGGGTTCCCGGCAGCGTCCCGGACGGTGCTCTCGAGCCCGTCGGGCGCGAGCCCATGCTCCTCGAGCAGCTCCCGGGCTTGATCGGCGGTCAACGGCTCCGGGCTGACGGAGGGAAGGTCGGCGTGGCCCTTCGAGCGCGTCGCGATGAGTAGCGCCACACGGTCTGCGGCGATCCGCCGGGCCGCGAACGCGATCGCCTCGGCCGAGGCCGCGTCGAGCCAGTGGGCGTCGTCGACCAGCGCCAGCACGGGTCGCTCCTCGGCGGCGGCGCAGAGCAGGTTGAACGCGCCGACCAGCACCGCCAGCCGGTCGACCGGCTGCGTCGGCCCGATCGCGAGCGCACTCCTGAGCGCCTCAGCCTGGCGCCCGGGCAGGTTGGGTGCAAGGTCGGCGAGCGGCGTGAGCAGGTCGACGAGGCCGACGAATGGCACCGACGCCTCGGTCTCGACGCCGCGGGCCCGGACGATGCGCATGTCTGCGCTGCCCGCCGCCGCGTGCTCGAGGAGCGACGTCTTCCCGATGCCGGGCTCGCCCGAGACAACGAGGGCGCCGCCGTTCCCGGCGCGCGCGTCGTCGAGCAGACGGTCGATGCGCAGGCACTCCTCCCCCCGGCCCACCAGCATGGCTGCGAGTGTACCGATTGTCGCAACCTCGCGGAATCCCAGGCGGAATCGGGGTTTCCCCGACGCCACGGCCCGGCCGGCCTCCTAGGTTGGGACGGTCATCTTCGGAGGAGGCGATTCAGGTGGGAAGCGTACGGACATCCATTCGGTGGGCCACGGTCGGAACGGTCGCCGCCCTCGTCGCGGCCGCGGCTGGTTGCGGCGGCGGCGTGGGCAGCGGCGCGGCGGTCTCGGCGAGCACGATGCCCGCGGAGACAACTACGCCCACGACGACGTCGACTGAGCCAACGGTCGACCCGGCGATCGCCCACTGGGCGAAGGCGTGGAAGCGTAAGATCGAGCTTCCGATGCAGAGAGCAACGACGCGGCTCGCGGCCGACGTGGGGCCTGCGCTCGCGGGCAGCTCGGCGGCGGCGTATCGGCTGACCCCGGCGTTCAACACGCTTTCGAACTGCCGAAACCCCCTCGACGTCGGCCTCGCCCAGACCCCGCACGAACTGGCCAGAGCCCGCAAGCAGACGATCCGCGCCTGCCGACTGATCTACGTGGGCACGGACGGCGTGATCTCGGGCCTGAACACGCTGAGCAGCACGACCGCCGACGCCGGCATCACGCGGGTACGGCAGGGCGTCGCCATGCTCCGCCGGATCGGGCACGAGGTGAAGCGGGCGGCGCGGCCGCAGTAGCGCGCGAACCGGGGCAGACACCTCTTCGGTGTGTGCCCCGTTCTGCCGATAATTCCGAGATGAGCGGTGAGGATCGGCAACCGGCACGGTTCGAGGAGGAGCTGCTGCGTTCCGCGAGGAGCGCTATCGTCGTCTGCCGCGCCGACCGCGTCGTCACGTATGCCTCGTCGCATGCGGTTCGCCTCTTCGGCTCCGAGCTGCTCGGTCAGGACCTCTCGGTCGTGGTGGCCCCGGCGGCCGCGGACGCGTTGATCTCCTACCTCGCCCGGCTGGCCGGCGCGGAAACAGGCGTCACCGCGTACTGCGAGACGCGCGTGACGGGCGACGGCGAGCGAGCGGTTGAGGTGCTCGGCGTGAACCGGCTCTCCGACGCGACGATCAAGGGCATCGTCCTGTCGCTCAGCGACGTCAGCGAGCATCGACACCGCGCCGCCATGCTGGAGCGGTCCGCGACGACCGACGCCCTCACGGGATTGCCGAACAGGGTCGTGCTCGAGGATCGTCTGCGCGAGACACTCCGCTCCGGCCAGGGCGGCGCCATCGCATTCCTCGATCTCGACCGCTTCAAGGAGGTCAACGACCGCCATGGGCATCGGTTCGGAGACGCGCTCCTGATCGAGGTCGGACGGCGTCTGCGCGATGTGGTCGACAGAGCGGCGGGTGCAACCGTCGCGCGGGTCGGTGGAGACGAGTTCGTCGTCCTGCTGCCGGCAACGGCGATCGACGCGGCCGAGGCGGTCGTGCGCTCCATCCTCGTTGCGATCGCATCGCCTCATCGCATCGGCGACACCGAGGTCACGATCGGACTATCTGCCGGCCTTGCTCCTATTGCGATGACGGCCGAGCGGACGCTTCGCGCCGCGGACGTCGCGATGTACGCCGCAAAGCAGGATCGCTCCCAGCTGCGCGTCTACACGACCGAGCTGGCGGCCGAGCGGCGTGCGGCGGCGGAGCAGATCCAGGCGCTGCGCCGCCGGAACGCAGAGCTCGTGGACGAGGCCCGGACCGACGCCCTGACCGGCCTGCCGAACCGACGTCGCTACGACGAGGACTTCGCCGCGATCGACCGCGCCGCGGCCATCGGTTTCACCGCGTTCAGCGTGATCGTGATCGACATCGACTACTTCGGCCGGTTCAACCACAGCGACGGCGGCCAGGACTCCGGCGACAGGACGCTGCGCCTCGCCGCCGAGGCATTCGCGGAGGCCATCCGAGAGGACGACATCGTCTACCGCCGCGGCGGAGAGGAATTCGTCGTCCTCCTCCCCGACGCCGCCCTGGACGAGGCGCGACAGGTCGCCATGCGGATCGCGGCGACCCTGCACCGGCACGACCTCCCGCACCCGAACCAGGAGCGGGTGACGGCGAGCATCGGGGTGGCGGCGTTCGATCCGACCTCGCATGTGAGCTCGGCGGACGTCGTCACGGCGGCCGACAACGCGATGCGCCGGGCCAAGGACGGTGGGCGGGACCGGATCGTGGTCTACCGCGACAGCTCCCCGCAACCGTAGGCGCCCGCCGCCGTTCCGTGGCAGACGGTGCGTGAGGTCGTCGCCGCCCGAGCCGCCGCGCTAGCTCAGTCGCTCCACCAGCCCTGGGCCATCTCGACCTCGCTGGGGTCGTCGCCGGCGCCGAAGGCCAGGTACTCGACGCCGTCGGGCCCGGCCTCGACGTCGCGCATCGTGTCCTTGTCGATCCGGATCGCGTCCCACTCGCCGAGCTCGACGATCTCGTCCTCGACCTTGATCCTGGCCGAGCCCCTGGTCACGACGTAGACCTCCTCCTGGCCGGCATGCTTATGGCCGAAGGGGATGCGGAAGTTGGGTGCAAGCCGGAAGAGACTGAGACCGAGCTCCTGCCCCTCGAGCGGCTTGCGCGCGAAGCGGGCCTCGAGATCGTCGGAGATCCCGAAGTTCGGAGCCTGGTTCTCGACCTGCGTCAGGTTCTGCTTCGTGTAGCCGCTCATCGTTCGCCTCCTCGTTGGCGCGTACGAGCGTGCCTACCCGCGGCGCGGAGGCGGCAAACTAGGCGGTCGGCGCCGGGTCGCGCGGAGTGCAGCGCGGATCGTGATGGGCAGCGAGGCGCACGAGGAGCGCATGCAACGCGTCGCGCTCATCGGCATCGAGCGGAGCCAGGAAGCGGTCCTCGAGCCGGCTCACGATGGTGCGCAGCTTGGCGAGCGCCTTGCGGCCGTCGGCCGTCATCTTGACGACGTGGCGGCGGCGATCGTCGGGGTCGCGCTTTCGCACCACCAGGTCGCGCTCCTCGAGCTCGTCCAGCAGCCGCACGACGTGGCTTCGGTCATAGCCGAGCGCATCGGCGATCGCGGCCTGAGTCTCGCGCGGGTCCTCCTCGAGAAGGGCCAGCACAGCGAAGTGGAACGGGCTCAGCCCTGTGCCCTCGAACGCGTCGTGCGAGTGCTCCTTGGCTGCGAAGCCGAGTCGCTTCAGCAGGAAGGTGGTGCTCGAAAGCAGCTCCTTGGGCGGACCGGCCATGACCGCCGACCTCACGATATGTGGTTCCGTCGCGTTCACTTCTAGAAGTGTAGCGCGTCCAAGCGTTTATGTGTGCTATCGTTGCAAGCATCCACGATTCATTGGAGCAATAGATGACACTACCCTCGATCACACGGCAAGACGGTTCCCGCAAGTGGCTTGCGCTGGCAGTGATCGTGGCGGCGCAGTTCATGGTGGTGCTCGACATCGCGATCGTGAACGTCGCGCTTCCCTCGATCAAGACCGACCTGCACTTCGCGGAAGAGAACCTTCAGTGGGTGGTCAGCGCCTACGCCATCCTCTTCGGCGGCGCGCTGCTTCTCGGCGGCCGCCTGGGCGACATCTTTGGCCGGCGGCGGTTCTTCATCATCGGCCTCGCGCTCTTCACCGGGGCCTCGCTGCTCGGCGGCCTCTCCTGGTCGGAGGGCTCGCTGATCGCCTTCCGAGCCCTCCAGGGGCTCGGCGGCGCACTGCTCGCCCCGGCCACGCTCTCGATCCTCATGACCACGTTCGCCGAGGGTGCCGAGCGCAACCGCGCACTCGGGATCTGGGGCGCGGCCTCGGGCAGCGGCGCCGCCGTCGGCGTGCTGCTCGGCGGATTCCTCACGTCCTACCTCAGCTGGCCGTGGGTGTTCTTCATCAACGTGCCGGTCGGCCTGGCCGTGATCGCGGCAGCGCCGTTCGTCTTGGCGGAGAGCCGCGGCCAGCACGACCATCGCCACTTCGACGTCGCTGGGGCGGCCTCCGTCACCTCCGGCGTGATGCTGCTCGTCTACGCGATGACGCGCGCGACCCAGGACGGCTGGGGCAGCCGGCCCACGCTCCTGCTCTTGGCCGGCTCGACTGCGCTGATCGCCGCGTTCCTCGTCATTGAGCTGCGCTCGCCGGCGCCGCTCCTGCCGCTTCGGATCTTCCGGCTGCGGTCGGTCGCGGCGGCGAACGCCGCCGCCGTCATGATCGGCGGAATCGCGTTCTCGCAGTTCTTCCTGCAGACGCTCTACATGCAGGACGTGCTCGGCTACTCCGCCATCCGCACGGGCGTCGGCTTCGCGACCATGGCGTTCACGATCATCGTCGTCTCAAATGTGGCTCAGCGGCTCGTCACCCGGGTGGGAGCCCGCCCGGTGCTCACCGCCGGGCTGCTTCTGGACTCGGCCTCGCTGGCGTACTTCACGCAGCTCCCGACGGATGGGCACTACTTCTGGAACCTGTTCCCGGGGATGTTGGTCGGCGGGATCGGGCTCGGCCTCTCGTTCGTGCCGATGACGATCGCCGGTCTGACCGGCGTCAGCCGCGCCGACGCGGGTATCGCATCCGGTCTGATCAACACCAGCCGCCAGGTTGGCGGCGCGGTGGGCCTGGCGGCCGTCTCGACGATCGTGACGTCCTACGCGCAGAGCGGCTCCGCCGCGGCCGTGAACGACGGCCTGACGCAGGGCTTCCACGCGGGCTTCCTGGTGCTCTCCGGCATCGCGCTCGCCGGCGCGGCGATCGCCGGCCTGATGCTCGCGCCGCGGCCCGAGCCGGCCGACGTCGCGAGCTTCTCTCATGACAACCGACCGCTCGAGGAGGCGGCTTGATGACGATGATGCACATGCCCAGCCACGCCGGCGACCGAGACGTGCTGCTCGGACGCGAGATCGACGACCTGCTCCTGCGCCTACGCGGGCTGGTGCTGGTACGCGACCTGCTCGCGCAGCGCGGGGCGACCGCGGCCGAGATCGACGAGCATGCCCGGGAGGCCGACCGGGTGCGCTCGCGGCTCGCGGCGCTGATCGGCGGCGGCGAGGAGGCTGCGGCGGCATGACGCAGGTGGTGCTCGTGACGGGAGCGACCGACGGGCTCGGCAAGGCCGTGTCCATCGAGCTGGCACGGGCCGGCGCGACGGTCCTCGCGCACGGGCGCACCCGCGATCGGGCCGAGGCGGCGGTGGCTGAGATCCGCGCCGCCTCGGGCAGCGAGCTCCTGCGGACCTGCGTGGGCGACCTGGCATCGCTCGCGCAGGTCCGCTCCCTGGCCGAGAGCGTCGCCGCGGCCGAGCCGCGGCTCGATGTGCTCGTGAACAACGCCGGGATCGGGACGGTGGAGCCGGGAGGAGGGGCACGGGTGGAGAGCGCGGACGGGCACGAGCTGCGGTTCGCGGTCAACTATCTGGCGCCGTTTCTTCTGACGCGGCTGCTCGAGCCGCTGCTTCTCCGGTCCGCCCCGGCGCGGGTCGTGAACGTCGCGTCGGCGGGTCAGGCGCCGGTCGACTTCGACGACGTGATGCTCGAGCGCGACTACGACGGCAGCCGGGCCTACAGCCAGAGCAAGCTCGCCATGGTGATGATGACGTTCGACACCGCGGAGCGGCTGGCCGCACGCGGCGTGACCGCGACCTGCCTCCACCCGGGGACGTACATGCCGACCAAGATGGTGCTGGCGGCCGGCGTCGACCCGATCGACTCGCTCGAGTCCGGCGTACGCGCGACGCTCCGGCTGATCGCCGACCCGGCGCTCGACGGAGTCACGGGCCGGTACTTCGACCGGGTCGACGAGGCCCGGGCACGGCCACAGGCGTACGACCCGGATGCGCGCGCACGGCTGCGGGCCGTCAGCGAGCGGCTCGTCGCCGCCGACACGTAACGGCGTACGCTCTCCCCGGATGTCCGCGTGGCTTCGCTCCCGCTTCGCGCCCGGGTACGAGATCTGGGGCCGGTTCCGGATCTACGAGCCGCTGGTCGGGTTGGGCGTCGGCCGCGCCGGAGGGCGCTTGCGGGGAACGGCCGTCGACGCGCTGCGCCTCCGCCCGGGCGGATCGGCCATCGACGTCGGCACGGGTACCGGGCTCACGCTGCCGTTCCTGGCGGCGGCCGTCGGGCCGGAGGGGCGCGTCGTCGGACTCGACCGGTCGCCGGCGATGCTCGACGGCGCCCGCGACCGGGCGCCGTCGCCCCCGGTCGAGCTCGTCGAGGCCGACGCCACGGCGCTTCCGTTTGAGGATGCGTCGTTCGACGCAGCGATCTCGACCTACGGCCTGACGGCGATCGCGGATGTGGACGGCGCGCTTGACGAGATGATCCGGGTCGTCCGGCCGGGTGGACGGCTCGTCGTCGCCGACGTGCACTTCGTGAACTGGCCAACGCCGACCGCGGTCAACCGCGCCGTGACCGTCGCCCTGCGCCCGTTCAACACGTGGTACACCGACCGCGACTTCCCCGCGCTCCTGGCCCGGCGCGGCGTGCGCGCGGAGCCGATTCCGACGTCGCGGCCCGCGCTCAGCCTCACGATCGCGGAGCGGTGACGGGGCAGGTCCGTGGTAGCATGCTGCCCGTCAAGAACGTTCGTTCGGTTGCGCATCCGCTCTTCCTTACTCGTTCATTCAGTGTGGAGGAGGTGTTTATGTCAACCGGAACTGTGAAGTGGTTCAACGACGCGAAGGGCTACGGCTTCATCGCGCCTGACGAGGGATCGAAGGATCTCTTCGTCCATCACTCCTCGATCGCCGGCGACGGCTTCAAGTCGCTTGTCGAAGGATCGAAGGTGGAGTACGAGAGCCGTGAGGGCGCCAAGGGCCCCGAGGCGACCAACGTCGTCCCCGTCTCCTAGGTCGTAGGCAGCGGCCGCGCGGGGGTGCCTCTGGCCCTCCGCGCGGCCTAGCCGACGAGCTCCGTCGGAGCCATCCCCATCTCCCTCAGCCAGCGCGTATGCGAGCGGAGCGCCGCTCGGATCGTCGGGTGCGTGTTGTAGGCGATTCCGCATTCGACGGACGTGCGGCGCACAATGTCGGCCAGCTGGGGGTGGAGCGTATGCGGGACACGGGGGAAGAGGTGGTGCTCGATCTGGTGGTTCAGCCCGCCGACGTACCAGCCGATCAGCGCGTTCTCTTGAGCGAAGTCCGCGGTCGCCTCGACCTGGTGGATGTGCCACTCCGGCCTGACCGGGGGGCCGTCCGAGGGGGCGGTGATCGCCTCCTCGAGGCAGTGCGACAGCTGGAACGTGACCGTCAGGGCCAGCGAGGCGACGGCCGAGACGCACAGGAACACGAGCAGCACGTGCGCCGGTGTGTGCAGGTGAAGCGGGATCGCCACCGCCCACGCGACGAAGATCGCCTTGCCCGCCACGAGGCCCGCCAGGTCCCACCCCCGGGGCCGCTTGAACCTCGAGCGGCCGACCGACCCGCGCGCCAGGAAGCTCGCATCGGTGAACCACTGCCAGCGCAGGGTCACGAACGCGTAGAGAACCCACATGTAGACGTGCTGATACCGATGCCACGGCCGCCGTCGCTGCGTCGGCTCGAACCGGGCGAACGGCAGCGCATCGATGTCGGGATCGTGGTCGGCGACGTTGGTGTAGGTGTGATGGGCGAGGTGCTTCGCGGACCAGACGTACGACGAGCCGCCGATCAGGTCGAGTGAATGCGCCGCGACGCGGTTCACCGCCCGGCTCGGCGAATAGCCGCCGTGATTGGCGTCGTGCATGACGCAGAACCCGATCGCCGCCGCCGCGAGGCCAAGCGAGATGGACGCGGCGACCACGGCGACCGGCGTCGTGACCGCGAAGAGCAGGAGCAGGTACGACGCCACCGCCCAGGCCATGACGAGCGCCGACTTCGCCCAGAGCGTTCTGTAGGCGCGCCGCATCATGGCGGCATCGCCAAGGACGATCTCGGCACGCTCGTTCAAGAGGCGTGAAAAGTCGCCCGCTCCGTGGAAGCGGATGCGCTCCTTCACCTGGTGCCGAGCAGGGCCGCCACGCTGTTTGGGCTCCCCGATGGCACCACCCTAGCAGCGCCGGGGGCCCGTTCCCATGCCGCGAGAGCCGCCCGCCCGCTGCTAAGGTGACTGGAGAGCTCCGCCATACGCAGCGTTCGGGCCAAGCGGGCCCTGTTCGTGAAGACGCTTGCGAAAGGGAGCGAAGGGCGCCCCGCGCCGGCGCACCACCCACGACCGGAGGAGCGCCCACATGGAGTTCACCGTCGAACTGCGCTATCAGAGCGGCTCGTCGACCGTGTTGTCGACCGAGGCCGACACTGCCGACGAGGCGCTGCAGAACGTCCGCGACCAGCGCCGTCCTCTGGTCGGCATCCACATCACCACCCCGAGCCTGGCCGGCGAGGACGCACCGCCCGAGCCGCGCCAGCACGCGACGTACGCAGCCCGCCGGGTGCAGGTGCAGCACCGCCCGTCGCGCCGCCGTCGCTGAGCGCCACCGGCCCTAGCGCGGGCGGTGCGGGTACTCCGGCTCGCGGTCCTGGAAGGACAGGATGCGGGGGTTCTGGATGACGCCGTCTCGGATCTCGATCGCGCGGCGGATCGTGTCGCTTGAATGCCACCCGTCGGGCCCCGACATGACGGTGCCGATGTGCGGGATGAGCGCTGCGCTGATCTCCCACGTGGCGGAGTTCCACAGGTAGGTCGGGCTGTGGTCCACGGCGTAGTAGTGGACGCCCGGGCCGACGGTGAACACCGGCTCGTCGAACGACGTCGGCCGCGCCCATTCGAAGCCCATCCCCTCGTCGCACGAGACGTCGACGATGAGGCTCCCGCGCTGGAAGAGGTCGAGATCGTCGTTCGTGACGAACATGAGCGGATCGTCCGTGTCCTGGAGGATGCAGTTGACGACGATGTCGTGCTGGGCCAGGTACTCGGAGAGCGAGCCGCGCTCCGGCTCGACGAGCGCCGGACGGCGGGCGGGGTGCGCGTCGTCGCGGTCGTAGTGGACGAGGTGCGCCGGCGGCATCGGCGACGCAACCGCCGGGACGCTGCGGTGGGTGAGCACGGTGACGTCGTGGACGCCGAGCGCGAGGAGAGCCGCCACCGCGCCGCGCGCCGTCGCGCCGAAGCTGATGACGGCTGCGCGTAGGCGAGGGCCGAAGTGGCCCGACGTGCCGCGCAGCTGGAGCGCGTGGAGGACGGAGCAATACCCGGCGAGCTCGTTGTTCATGTGGAACACGTGCAGGCTGAAGGCTCCGTCGCGCGTCCAGTGGTTCATCGCCTCCCAGGCGATCATCGTGAGCCGGCGGTCGATCGCAAGCTGGGTCAGCTCGGGGTCCTGAACGCAGTGCGGCCAGCCCCAGAGGACCTGCCCCGTCCTGAGTGCCGCGACGTCGGCGTGGAGCGGCTTCGGGAGGACGACGACGTCGGCCTCCGCGATCAGCTGCTCGCGGGTGCGAAGGCCGCCGACCTGTGCCGCGAGCTCGTCGTCGGCGTAGCCGTGGCGCAGCCCGTAGCCGTGCTCGAGGAAGATCCGACGCCGCAGGTCGGCGTCGATCCGCTCCAGGTGCCGGGGATGGATCGGCAGCCTGCCCTCATGCTCTTTGCGCGACGTCGCAATGACGCCGAGCGACAACTCGTCCATCTGCCCTCCAATCCCCGCCGGCGGGCGAGTCTACACGGGCTGGCCCGGCTGATACCGTCGCACCCGCGATGAGCAACCTCCCCCGAAAGGCGATCCTCGCCGCCGCGACCGACCGGCGGACGCGCGCGTTCATGAACCGCTACGGCATGCGCCTCGGCGCGGCCCGGTTCGTGGCCGGCGAGACGCTCGCCGACTGCCTCGACGTGCTGGCCGGCCTGAATGCCAAGGGGCTTCACGCCAACACGACCCTGCTCGGCGAGGACGTCGAGTCGCGCGAGGAGACCGAGGCCGTCGTCGCGGAGTTCCGGACGGTGCTCGACCGGATCGGCGAGCGCGAGCTGCGGGCGAACCTGGCGGTCAAGCTGACGCATCTCGGGCTCCTGATCGACGAGGAGCTGGCATACGAGAACATGAGCGCCCTCGTGGACCACGCGGCGGAGCGCCGCAACTTCGTGCGGATCGACATGGAGCACTCGAGCGTCGTCGACGCCACGCTCCGCATCTTCCGCAGGCTCCGTGAGAGCGGGCGCGAGAACGTCGGCTGCGTCCTTCAGGCCTACCTCTATCGGACGCCGAGCGACCTCGAGGCCCTGCTCCCGCTCGCCCCCAACATGCGCCTCGTGAAGGGCGCCTACCTCGAGCCGCCCGACATCGCATACCCGAAGAAGGCCGACGTCGACGACGCCTACCGGCGGCTGCTCGAGCGCGCGCTCGAGGGCGGCGCCTACGTCGCGGTCGCGACCCACGACGAGCGGCTGATCGACCACACGATCCGGTTCACGGGGCAGCACGGGATCGCGACCGACCGGTTCGAGCTCCAGATGCTCTACGGGGTGCGGCCGCAGCTCCAGCGCGACCTCGCCGCCCGCGGCTTCAAGGTGCTCGTGGCCACGCCGTACGGGCCCGAGTGGTACCCGTATCTCATGCGCCGCCTGGCGGAGAGGCCCGCGAACCTGCTCTTCCTGGTGCGGAACCTCTTCGCCAGGTAGCGCGACGAGCCTCGCGGCCTGTTGCCCCAGCGCGAACGACCGACGGCCGGCTTTGCGTGCTTCACCCCCTCGGGGGGATGGGGCGTGTGCTGCATTGAGCCATTCTCGCCATATGCCTCGCACCCGTTCCAACGGCGAGACCGGGTGACCGGGAGTCCGGTCGCAATGAGCGGGGCTCAAGCCTCGGGGCAGGCGGGGATCTCGCCGCGGAGGTTGATCCTTCCGCTGGCGCTTGCCCAGTTCATCTGCAGCTTCGCCGGCTCGAACATGAATGTGATGATCACGGACATCAGCAAGGATCTGAACACCGACGTGCAGGGTGTGCAGACCGCGATCACGCTGTTCCTCCTGATCATGGCGATCCTGATGATCCCGTGCAGCAAGCTCACCGACCGGTGGGGCCGGAAGCGTTGCCTCATCGGAGGCCTCACGCTGTACGGGATCGGCGCGATACTGAGCGCCGTCGCCCCGAACCTCGGTGTGCTGATCCTCGGGAACTCGGTGTTCGAGGGCGTCGGGACCGCGTTTCTGATCCCGCCGGTCTACATCCTCGCCACGCTCTGGTTCAGCGACCTCACCAAGCGCGCCTGGGCCTTCGGCGCGATCAGCGGGCTCGGCGGGATCGGCGCAGCGGCCGGGCCGTTGATCGGAGGCGTGATCGCGACGGGAATCGACTGGCGGGCCGCGTTCGTATTCCAGGCCGTCGTCGTCGCGACGATCATCCTGCTGAGCCGTCGCCTTGTCGATCCGCTGCCGCCGGACCCCACGCAGCCGTTCGACGCCGCGGGCGCGATCCTCTCGGCCGTCGGCATGTTCTGCGTGGTCTTCGGGATCCTCCAGGCCGGCACGCACAACGCACTCTTCGCCGCGTTCGTGGTGCTCGGACTCGCCTTCCTCGCCGGGTTTTATTTCTATATCCGGGCCCGCGAGCGGGCGGGGAAGGAGCCGCTCCTGTCAACCGGGCTGTTCAAGAACCGCACCTGCAATCTCGCCCTGGTCACTCAGAACGTGCAATGGCTGCTGCTCATGGGGACGTCGTTCGTCGTGTCCGTCTTCCTCCAGACCGTTCGGGGATACAGCGCGATCGGAACGGGCGTCGTCTTCACCGCCGCGACGTTCGGCGTCCTCGTCTCGTCGTTCGCCGCGGAGCGGTTCGCCAAGAGGCGCTCGCAGCGGACGCTGATCGTGGCCGGCTTTCTCATCACACTGGTGGGCATCGGGCTCTTGCTCGCCTTCGTGCACGCCTCGTCGAGGGTCGTCGCCTTCGTGCCCGGGCTGCTGCTCATCGGGTTCGGCCTCGGCGGGATGCTCACCCCTTCGGTCAACGTCGTGCAGTCGAGCTTCTCCGAGGCGCTCCAGGGCGAGATCTCGGGGCTCTCGCGGAGCGTGTCCAACCTGGGCTCGACCTTCGGAACGGCGATCGGCGGCACGATCCTGGTATCCGTCGTCGCCCCCGGAAACCGCTCCTACGCAATCGCGATGATCGTCCTCGCCGGGTTCGGGCTCATCGGGCTGGGCGCGGCCTGGCTCCTTCCCAAGCAGCTCGAGCATCAGGAGGGGTGACCGAATGGCGGACGCGACCACGGAGTTCTTCGACCAGCTGGCGGCGCGTGGGCACGAACCGGTGCTGGCGAAGGCCACGGGCACGCTCCGCTTCGACCTCAGAAACGGCGGCGCCCGCCCAGAGCGCTGGCTGATCACGATCACGAAGGGCGACGTCGCCATCTCGCACAAGAACGCCAAGGCCGACTGCGTCGTCCGCGCCGACCGAGCGCTCTTTGACGGCATCGCGAGCGGCGAGGCAAACGCGATGGCTGCGTTCCTCCGCGGGGCGGTCGAGATCGACGGCGATCGCGGGCTGCTGCTCGCGTTCCAGCGGGCGTTTCCCGGACCGCCGAGGAAGGGCGCATGAACACCGATCTCGTCACGATCCTCGACGGAAACACGTTCGTGGTCAGCGACTCTTGCGGCGACATCGAGGCGTCGCTCACCGATCCGACCGGCCTGTTCTCGTTCGACACGCGCTTCCTCTCCCGATGGATCTTGACCGTGAACGGCGAGGGGCTGAACCCGCTCTCGGTCGACGACCTGCAGTACTTCGAGACGCGCTTCTTCCTCGTACCGGGGACCGGCACGGTGTACGTCGACGCGAAGCTGTCGGTGATCCGCCGGCGCGCGGTCGGCGACGGATTCCACGAAGAGCTCACGATTCTGAATCACGACGATGACGCGGTCGACCTCACCGTTCGCATCGAGGTCGGCAGCGACTTCGCCGACCTGTTCGAGGTCAAGGACGCACTCAAGAAGAAGGGGAGCTACTCCACGCGGGTCGGGAAGGGGCGGCTGCTGCTCGCATACGAGCGCGAGACATTTCAGCGTGCGACCGCGATCTCGGCGAGCGCACCGGCGCAGATCGACGAGCATGGCCTCACCTTCACCGCTCACATCGAGCCCGGCGGCGAGTGGACGACCGACCTCGACGTGGTCCCTGCCGCCGGTGCGAGCGGAACGCACGCCCGGCCGAAGTACGCGCGCGGCGAGAGACGAGCCCGACCGAACATGGAGCGCAGCTTGGATGGCTGGCTCGAGGAGGCGCCCCGCCTGGAATGCGATTTGGACTCGCTGAAGACGACCTACCGGCGGAGCCTCGTCGACCTCGCGGCGCTGCGATTCTCACCGCCCGTCGCCGGACGGGGGAAGTCGCTTCCGGCTGCCGGTCTCCCGTGGTTCATGACCATGTTCGGGCGCGACAGCATCTTCACGAGCCTGCAGGCGCTCCCGTTCACGCCAGAGCTCGCGGCCACGACGCTCCGTGCGCTCGGAGACTGGCAGGGAACCCGCGTCGACGACTTCCGCGACGAGGATCCGGGTCGCATCCCTCACGAGATGCGCTACGGCGAGATGACCGCTTTCGAAGAGCGCCCGCACTCGCCGTACTACGGCGCCGCCGATGCCACGGCCCTCTATGTCGTGCTCCTTGACGAGTACGAGCGCTGGACCGGTGACACACGCCTCGTTCACGAGCTCGAACGCGAGGCGCGGGCGGCTCTGAACTGGATCGATGAGTACGGCGACCTGATGGGCAACGGGTACGTCTCATACCGGCGCCGGAACGAGGAGACCGGCCTCGAGAACCAGTGCTGGAAGGACTCGTGGGACTCCATCTCCTACCGGGACGGTCGGCTGCCGGCCTTCCCGCGCGCGACCTGCGAGCTCCAGGGCTACGCCTACGACGCGAAGATGCGAGGCGCTCGCCTGGCACGGCGCGTCTGGAAGGACTCCGCCCTCGCAGACGGGCTCGAGCGGCAGGCGGCCGACCTCAAACGGCGGTTCAACCGCGACTTCTGGGTCGAGGATGGCGAGTACTTCGCCCTCGCACTCGACACGGAGGGAAACCAGGTCGACTCGCTCACGTCGAACAACGGCCACCTGCTCTGGAGCGGCATCGTCCAGAAGTCGAAGGCGAAGGCGGTCGCCCGCCACCTGCTCGGGCCGAAGCTCTACTCGGGCTGGGGCGTCCGTACGCTGGCCGAAGGAGAGGGGCGGTACAACCCGATCGGCTATCACGTCGGCACGGTCTGGCCGTTCGACACCTCCTTCATCGCCTGGGGATTGCGGCGCTACGGCTTCAAGGAGGAGGCAGCGCAGCTGGCTGCCGGGATTCTCGACGCGGCGACGGTCTTCAACGGACGCCTCCCCGAGGCGTTCGGGGGCTACGAGCGGGGCGTGACGAAGTACCCCGTGCAGTATCCGACGGCCTGCAGTCCACAGGCCTGGTCGACCGGAGCCCCTCTGCTGCTCTTGCGCACGATGCTCGGCCTGGAGCCCGTCGGCGACCACCTTATCGTGGATCCGGCGCTCCCCGAGAGCATCGGGCTGCTGGCCCTGCTCGACATCCCGGGGCGCTGGGGCCGTGTCGACGCGTTCGCACGCGGGCGTCTCGAGCTCAACGCGCGGCTCTCCGGCGGGGCCCGCGCCCGCCACCGCGTGTAGTCGAGCGCGACGCGTCAGACCGCGTCCCAGGGCACCTCTACGTAGACGCGGTCGAGCGCGGCCATGAGGCTGTGGTCGACCGCAAGGTTCACATCGTCGATCCGGCCGACGGGGGCGATGCCGCGCGCGTTCGTGACGAAAGCGGCCGAGCACGCGGGCAGGTCGGCGAGGTGCACGGGCCGCCGGCTCGTCGGGATGCCGGCGGCGCCGATGCGCGGCTCGACGAGCTGCATCGTGATGCCCTGGAGCGCCGGTGCGCTCGGCCACACCACGTCCCCGCCGCACAGGAAGCCGATGTTGGCGATGCTCGTCTCGGAGACGGCGCCCGTGTGGTCGGCGAAGAGGGCGTCGTCGAAGCCGGCACGCCGCGCCGTGCGTCCATGGTGACCCTGCCCGAATCCGCCGATGTGCTTCACGTGGGGAAGCGTCCGCTGGTACTCCACGGCATGCAGCGCCTGCGGTGCTTGCGAGACACCGCCGGGCGGCCGCAGCGTGATCATCACGGACAGCTCGCCGGGCGCGCCCGGCTCGAAGACGATCACCCGAAGCGATGCGTCGCGCACGTCGCCGCCGAGGGCGTGGCGGACGAGCTCACGCACCCGCTCCCCGTCGAGTCCCGCCCCGAAAAGCTCCCGCGAGCCCTCGTCGAGCCGGGCGAGGTGCAGGTCGAGGCCCCGCACGCATGCGTCGCGCACCTGCATCGCGGTGAAGTGGCCGGCATGGTCAAGGGCCAGCCGCTGGAGCGCATCCATCGTCGGCGGGCGGCCGTCGATCTCGATCCGGATGATCCCCTCTGCCGCCGACACGGCCGGGACGATAGCCCCCCGTCTGCATGCTCACAGGCGCGATTTCAGCTTGAGGATCCGTGCGTACGAGGCCTTGAGGCCGGCAAGGGGAATCGCCCCGGAGCGGGCCGCTCGCAGCACCGCGCCGTATGCGGACTTCGAGCTCACGCCCGAGCCGGTCACGAGGAGCAGGTCGACTCCGGCTCGCGCGCTTCGGACGGCCAGGGTGCTCGCGCTGGTTCGGCGGACAGCTGCGGCAGACGAGAGCGAGTCGGTCATCGTGACGCCACGGAAGCCGAGGTCGTGGCGGAGCAACGTCCGGGCGATGGCCCGCGACCATGCCGCGGCGCGCGGCGAGTAGGCCGGATATACGGCCGTCGAGAGCATGACGACCGGATGCAGCGCCTTTCGGAGCGCGACGTCGTAGGGAAGGAGGGCATGGCGGATCTGCGTCCTGGTGGCCCGGATCCGCACGAGCCCGTCGTCCGTCGAGACGGCCCCCGCGCGGCCGACGCCGGGGAAGTGCTTCAGCACCGGCTCGACGCGCCCCGCCTCCAGCCCACGGCTGAAGGCAGCCGCGTCGGTAGCCACGCTATAGCGGTTGGTGGCGAAGGCTCGATGCGCGGCCTCGATGAAGTTCGACTGCGAGCGCGGCACGTCGGCCACGGGCGCGAGGTCGAGGTTCACCCCCGCCGCGTGCAGCGCGGCACCGGCCTTGCGGGCGACCGCGGCGACGTGGGTCTTCGACGTGGTGCCGAGCGCCTCGGCCGACGCCTTCGGCGGCGCCCACGGCAATCGCCTGACCAGCCCACCCTCCTGGTCGGCCGCGATCAGGAGCCGCGGGCGGCCCCGGCCCGGGCTGCTCGCTGGAGCCGCGCAGTCAGTCGGCTGAGCTGCGAGGCGCTCCGGATGTTCTCGGAGAAGAGGATCACGCCCCCGATCTGGCCGGCCCTGATGCGTGCGAGGAGGGCCGGCTTCGCGGTCGTGCCGCGGAAGGCGACGATCATCCGCTGCCCGACCATCTGAGCCCGCGTGGGGGGAGCCGCGGCATCGGAGCCTGCGGCAGACGTCACGGGGCTCGCCAGACCGATGAGGCCCGTCAGCGCGAGTCCGAGGCAGGCGCGTGGCAGGAGCCGCTTGGACAACGGTCAGATCATACGGCTGCGCCTCTACGCAGTCACGGCAACCGCCACCGGTACCGCCTGCCGCAGGCGAACACGGTCGCCAGATGCCGCTTGGCCGCGACGACCTGGAGGGCCCGCGGGCGGAGACAGCGGACATGGTGGAGCGCATGAAAGCTTCCCCAGCGCAGCTCGACGATCCCCCGTGCGCAGCCGTTGGGGTCAGGGCAGGGCCTTGCCGAGATCCCGCCTACGAGCGTGACGGTGACGCGCTGGTGATTGAGGATCACCCTCGCGTGGGCGCTGCCGGGAGAACATCCCAGCCCGATGAGTCCCGCGATCGCGAGCAGCAGTGGTACCCAGAAGAATCGCCTCGCCATGTGGCCCATATGCGGCCGGAGGTTCGCCGCGGCCCGCTCCTCGCCGCATCAGCGCGAACCCCGACCTCGACTTCGGAGAACTACGCGACCTTCTCCGCCACGAACGCGATCTTGCGGACGCGTCCCGTCGCGAGCCACTCGCTCCAAAGCCGGTGGGCGACCAGCAGCTCGTCGAGCGCCCGGCGTCCGATGTGCGAGGCGATGTCGGTCGCGTCGCCGGCGAACGCGTCGATCAACCGATCCGCCGTGGCGCGGTGGGACTGACTCGAGTCCTCCTGCCAGCGGACGACGAGCCCGGCCCGCTCCAGCGACGTGTGCATCTCCTCGAGCGGCGTGAGCCAGACCGTGTCGGCGTCGGGCATGCGCTGTCGCTCTGAAGCCGTGAGGGGCGAGCCCTCCTCCAGCGTGAAGGCGAACCGCCCGCCGGCCGCGAGCGCGCGCGAGATCCCCCGGAGGAGCTCCCCCTTCTCCGGGAACGCGAGCATCGTCTCGAGCAGGAGCACCACGTCGAACGCTCCGGAGGGGAGCGGCGGGACATGGGCGACCGCGAAGCGGCACGGGAGGCCGCGGGCCCGCTCGCGTGCAACCTCGATCGCGCTCGCGCTCTGGTCGACCCCAAGGTAGTCGCAGCCCAGCTCGCGCGTGACGAAGCGTCCCGGCCCCGCGACGCCGCAGCACAGGTCGAGCACCGAGGCGCCGGGTGCGACGCCGGCCCGCTCCGCGAGCGCTCGAATCTCGCCCGCGCGCATGAAGCTCTCCTGCTCCACGTACTCACCAGGCGCGTAGGCCGCCACCCGGGCCCGCTCCAGCGCCACGACGAACGGCACGCGGTCATCCTGCTTCACGGCGTCATCACAAACCGGTTCACGGCGTCCACGGTAGTTCCCCTCAGATGTTGAAGCGCGGAGGGAGGATGCGGGCGGTTCGAGGCCCCGCGACCGGGCTGGTCGCGCAGTTGCTCCTGCTCGCCGCGATCACGGCGACGGTCGGCGTCGGCGGCGCGGGAGCGGTCATCGGAGCCGCGTGCGCGATCACGGTCGACGCGGCGCTCGCGCGCGGCCTCCTGCGCAACCCCACGCAGCGGCTGGGGCCGGCGGGATGGGTGACGCTGGGCCGGGCGACGCTCGTCGTCGGCGTCGCGGCGCTGACCGCGGACTCGTTCGAGCGGGACGTTCCGGTGGCGATGCTGGTCGCCCTCGCGACCGTCGCGCTCGTGCTCGACTACGTCGACGGATGGGTCGCTCGCCGCACCGCGTCGGAGTCGGCGCTGGGCGCGCGCCTGGACGGCGAGGTCGATGCGTTCCTGATCCTCGTCCTCAGCGTGTATGTCGCCTCCTCGGCCGGGCCGTGGGTGCTCGCCATCGGCGCGGCGCGCTACGTGTTCCTCGCCGCCGGGTGGCCCTTCGCGTGGATGCGCGCGCCGCTCCCGCGACGCGACTGGCGAAAGGTCGTCGCTGCGACGCAGGGAATCACGCTCACGGTCGCGGCGGCGGGCGTCGTGCCGCCGACCCTGATGGGCGCGGCCCTCGCCGTCGCGCTCGCCCTGCTTTCCGAGTCGTTCGGCCGCGATGTCTGGTGGCTCTGGCGGAACCGGCATGCCGCCGAGCGAGGCGTCGAGGCGGATCGGGGTCACGGCCCGCAGGCCGCCGTCCTCACCGTCCTCGCCCTTCTCGTCGTCTGGGTCGCTCTCGTCGCACCCAACCAGCCGAGCCTGCTTACGCCCGGCGCGTTCGTGCGGCTCCCGATCGAGGGCATCGTCGTCGTCGCGCTGGCCCTCGCGCTCCCCGGCACCGGCCGCCGCATCCTGGCGTGGGTCGTCGGGCCGGCGCTCGGCCTGCTGGTCATCGTGAAGCTCCTCGACTTCGGCTTCTTCACCGCCTTCGACCGGCCGTTCAACCCCATCGACGACTGGCGGTACACGTCCATCGGCATCGAGACCCTGCGCGACTCGGTCGGCCGCACCGACGCCAACCTGGCGCTGATCGGGGTGGCGCTGCTCATCGTCGCGGCGCTCGTCCTGCCCACGCTGGCGGTCCTGCGCCTGACCCGGGTGGCGGCCCGCCACCGCCGGCACTCGATCCGGGCAGTGACGGCGCTCGGCGCCGCCTGGGTGCTCTGCTGGGCGTTCGGCGCGGAGCTCGTCTCCGGCGCGCGGATCGCCTCCACGAGCGCCGCCGACCTGGCTGTCCAGGAGGTGCGCGCGGTGCAGTCCGGTCTTCGGGACAGCGCGCGGTTCGCGCACGTGATCCGCCGCGACCGCTACCACGGCACGCCGGGCTCCCGGCTCTTGACCGACCTGCGCGGCAAGGACGTCCTGCTCGTGTTCGTCGAGAGCTATGGGAAGGTCGCCGTCCAGGGGTCGTCGTTCTCGCCGCAGGTCGACACCGTCCTCGACGCGGGGACGGGGCAGCTTCGCGCCGCCGGCTTCTCGTCCCGAAGCGGCTGGCTCACCTCGCCGACCTTCGGCGGCACCAGCTGGCTGGCGCACTCCACCCTCCAGTCGGGGACATGGGTCAATAGCCAGGGTCGCTACGACCAGCTCGTCGCAAGCGATCGCCTCACGCTCAGCCAGGCGTTCGAGCGTGCCGGATGGCGCGCGATCGACGACGTGCCGTCGAACGACCGGTATTGGGCACAGGGGTCGTCGTTCTACCACTACGACAAGGTCTACGACCGCCGCAACGTCGGCTACCGCGGCCCGACCTACGCGTACGCCTCGATGCCCGACCAGTACGTCCTCCTGGCCCTTCAGCGCCTGGAGCTTGCGCAGACCCACCGGCCGCCGCTCTTCGCGGAGGTCGATCTGGTGTCGAGCCACACGCCGTGGACCCGCATCCCGCCCCTCATCAAATGGGGCGATGTCGGCGACGGCTCGATCTTCAACAGGCTCCCGGTCGACGAATCCGGCTTGAGCGACGTCAAGCAGGGCTACGGAAGGTCGATCGAGTACACGCTGCGCTCGCTGTTCTCGTTCGTCGAGCACTACGGCCGCAAGAACCTGGTGATGGTCGTGCTGGGAGACCACCAGCCCGCCACGGTCGTCACCGGATACGGCGCCACCCATGACGTGCCCATCTCGGTCATCGCCCACGACCCGGCCGTGATGCGCCGGATCGCCGGGTGGGGCTGGGCGGACGGGATGCGCCCCGGCCCGACGGCGCCGGTCTGGCGGATGAGCGCCTTCCGCGACCGCTTCCTGAGCGCGTTCGGCTCGCAACCGGGAACCCGGTAGCCGACCGTGACCGTCGACCTGCGACGCGTGGCCGAGGTTCGCGTCCCACCGCCGGCGCCCGTCGCCGCGCCCGCGGCCACCGCCTCTCCGCCCCAGTGGCTGTCCGGCCTGGACGGCATCCGGGGCCTGGCCGCGCTCTACGTGGTGGTGAACCACATCTTCCTGCGCGCGTTCCCCGGCTACCCGGTGGACGGCGCGCCGTTCTGGGCCGGCTGGTTCATCTACGGGCGGTTCGCGGTCGTCGTGTTCATCGTCCTCTCCGGCTTCTCGCTGGCGCTGTCGCCGTCCCGCCGCGGCTGGAGGCTCGACAGCCTCCCGCGATTCGCGCACCGACGCATCCGGCGCATCGTCCCGGCGTACTGGGCCGCCCTCGCCTTCAGCCTCGCGGTGGCGTGGCTCATCGTCCCTCCGCCGGGGCAGGGAGTGCCCGACGTGAGGTCGGTCGTCGTCAACGGCCTCCTGGTGCAGAACCTCGTCCACGCGCCAAGCCCCAACCGGGCGTTCTGGTCGATCGCCGTCGAGGCCCAGCTCTACATCCTGTTCCCGCTCCTGCTCCTCACGCTCCGCCGCCGCGGAGCGATCCTCATGGTCGCCGCCGTCACGCTCGTCGTGGCGGCGGTGGGAATCGTCGGCCCGCATGTCTCCCACCTGGACTTCATCGTGGTTCAGTCGCCGCCCGACCTCGCCGCGCTGTTCGCGGTGGGCATCCTGAGCGCCGGCATCGTGGGCGCAGGCGCCGCCCGCAGGTCGTGGCCATGGGCGTGGCTCGCCCTGGGCGCGGCGGCGCCCGTGCTCGCGGCGATCTGGTGGCAGGGCTCGGTGTGGACGCTCGACCACCTGTTCTGGGTCGACCTCATGCTCGGGCCGGCCGTCGGGTGCCTGCTGGCCGGCCTGGCGACGGGCCGGCCGGCGCCGCTCCTGCGCCTGCTCGACACGCGGCCGCTGCGCAGCCTCGGCTGGTCGTCCTACAGCCTCTACCTGACGCATGGCCCGATCGTCGTGGTCGTCTACGAGCGGGTCGTGGCCGGCCGGGTCGGCCCCGGCGTCCCCGCGTTCCTGGTGTCGCTCGCCCTGGCGGTGCCGCTGACGATCGCGTTCGCGCGGCTCTTCGCGTCGGTCTTCGAGACGCCGTTCCGCAGCGGCCACAGCAGCTGGCTCCTGCGTCAGTCGGTCCGAAACCGCGGCGAGAGCGCGTAGCGCAGCAGGACCACGTCGCCGATGCGGCGGACGTCGGCAAGCGTCGCGCGCCGGCCGGATGTCCACGGGAACGCCCCGTCGCGCACGAATCTCGGAGCCTGGGAGTCGCCGACGAACACCGGGGCAACCACGAGCTGGAGCTCGTCGGCGAGGTCGTCGGTCAGAAACTGCGTGTGCACCTTGCCGCCGCCCTCGACCATCAGCCGCTCCACGCCGCGTTTCGCGAGGTCCGTGCTGAGGTTGCGCATCTCGATGGTGTGGCCGCCGTCGACGACGGTCGCGACCGGCCCGAGGCGCGCGCGGGCGTCGGGCACCCTCGGGCTCGCGCAGTAGACGAGCTTCTCGGCCTCGCCGGCCGTGAAGAAGTCGGCGCGTGCGTCGAGCTCGGCCCGCCGGGTCACGGTGACCTTCATCGGCGACGGCGCCAAGCCGCGGGCCGTCCGCTCGGCGCGGCGGTTCTGGGAGCGAACGAGCAGCCGCGGGTTGTCGATCCGGACGGTCGCCGCGCCGACCAGGATCGCGTCGCACGATGCGCGGACCGCGTCGACCCGGTCGAAGTCGTCGTCGTTGGAGAGGAGCAGGCGCGATGCTGCGTTGCCGATGTAGCCGTCGATCGACACGCTGCACGAGAGCAGGGTGTACGGACGCTCAGCCATCCCGGACTCCTTCCCGCCGGACCGGGACCGGAACCGCATGTGGGAGCGCACCTCGCGCAAGGACGAGCGCCCCCGGCGCGCTCGCAACCAGCGACATGACGCCGTACACGACGGCCGTGGCGACGCCGAGATCCGCTCCGAGGCCGGCCGCGCCGAACGCCCACGCCGTCGCGCCCTCGCGCGGCCCCCAGCCGGCGACGCTCGGCAGCACTATGGCGAGCATCGCGAGCAGCGCGAGCGGCAGCAGCCGCGAAAGCGGCGCGGTGGCGCCGGCTGTCCGCGCGGCGATCAGGAACGTGGCCGCGTGCCCCACGACGACCACCGCGGACGCGAGGACGACGACCGGCAGCGCCCCCGGGTGAAGCACGGCATCGCGAAGGTCGCCGGCCAATGCGTTTCGGAAGCGCGCCCAGCGCGAGCGCCCGCCCCTGGAGCGCAGCCGCCCGACGAGTACGACGCCGATCATCGCCGCAGCCAGTGCGAGCGCGGCGAGGGGCACGAACGACCGCACCGGCGAAGGCAGCGCCAGCAGGACCGCGACGGTGATGACGGCCTGGACGACCTGCCCGGAGGCGCGCTCCCACCCGACGGCCCGCAGGCCGCGGCTCACGTCGTGCGCGTCGCGCCCGTGGCTCACGCCGCGGTGGACATCGCCGACAACCCCGCCCGGGAGCGTGAGGTTGAGGAAGAGCGAGCGGTAGTAGGCGGCGACGGCGTCCCGCAGCGACAACGGCACGCCCAGCCCCCGCGCCACCACCGTCCATCGCCACGCGCAGCAGACCGTGGTGACGACGCCGATGCCCGCGGCGGCGGCCAGCGCGCGGCCGTCGACCGCGCTCAGGCCGTCACGGAACGGGCCCGTGCCGAGCCGCCAGACGACGGTCGCCAGGACCGCCATCGCCCCGGCGAGCCGAAGCGCCCGCCTCCAACCGATGCGGCCGAGGCCGGTCACGGCACCACCAGCAGGTCGGCGTGGTCGACGGTGACAGCGAGCTCCCCAGCCCGGGCCTGGGCCAACCGGCGCTCCGCGTAGGCTCCGGCTTCGGCGGCCAGCTCGGCCTCCTGCTCGCACGCGGCGCCGACCCAGCCGGTGAGCCACTCCGCCGCAAGGTCGGCCTGAGCGGCACGCAGCCGCCAAGGGCTGGGACGGACGAGGACATCGGCGCCCAGCCGGCGGAACTCCTCTTCGGCGAACGCGACCGCGTCGGGGCCGAGCAGGCGGCCGGCCGCCGTCACACGGCGCTGGTGGGCGTCGAACGCCGCCGCCACGCTGGCGTCGAGCGGGTCGGCCGGCGCCAGGCGAACGCGTCCGGTGACCGACAGGGTGAGGAGCACGGGGCACCCGACCTCCGCGCAGACGCCGACCAGTCCGGCCAGCTCGTCCTCGGTCATCAGGTCGAGCAGCGCCGAGGCGGTGATGAGCGTGGCGCCGGCGAGATCGTCCGTGTCGAGCTCGGTGATATCCGCCAGCCTCGTCTCGACGGCGACGGGCGCCCGGTCGGCAGACGCGACGGGAAGGTCGACCGCGGCGGCCTCGAGCAGGTCCGGATCCCGATCGTGCAGAACCCACCGCTGCGGCCCCGGCAGGAGCGGCGCGAGCCATCGGCCCATCGCCCCGGTGCCGCACGCGAGGTCGTGGATCAGCCGGCGGCCGGTCGCCGGAAGATGCCGGCGGAGGTGCCCGACGAGGTCGTGCGCCCGGGCCGCGGCGTCGGCGGGCTCGCGGAGGTCGAGCCACTCGGAGCCGACGCGGATCTCCTCGACGGTCATGGCGCCACTCCCGCCAGAACGCCTTCGAGGACCGCCGTGGTGTCCGACCAGCGCGAGAGCGACTCGCGCCGCTCGCGCGCGGCCCGGCGGAGCCGCCCTCGCAGCCCGGCGTCGCCGAGCCATGCGCGCAGTGCGGCGCCGAGCGCGGCGGGGTCGCCGGGCGGCACGAGCAGCCCGGGCCGGGTCCCGTCGGCGCCGTGACCGAGCGCCTCCGGCACGCCGCCGACCTCGGCCGCGACGACGGGCAGGCCGCGGGCGAGCGCCTCGGTGACGACCATGCCGTAGGTCTCCGCGCGCGACGCCAGCACCACCAGGTCGGCGGCGCCGTAGCTCTGGGCGAGGTCGGCGCCTGTCAGCGGGCCGGGGAAGCGCACGCGCCCGGCCAGCCCGTCCTCCCGCGCCCGGCGGCGCAGGCTCTCGGCGAACGCCGGGTCGCGGTCGAGGCTCCCCACGCACAGGCAATCCCAGTGAAGGCCGCTCATCGTCGCGAGGGCGTCGAGCAGGACGTCATGGCCCTTGCCCGGGATCACCGCCGCGACCGAGAGCAGCGCGCCGGCGGCGTCCGTCCCCGGCGCGAGGTCGGCGGCATCGACGCCTGGCTCGGCGACGCGAACGCGGTCGGCGGGCAGCGGGTAGAGCTCGAGGAGCGTCCGCCGGGCCCACCGGCTCGTCGTGACGATCGACGCGGCCGCCCCGAGGACGGCGCACTCGCGCGCCCGGTCGCCGTCGTCGGCCGTGCCGCCGCCCAGCGGCATGTGCACGAGCGCGACCAGCCGCAGCCGGCTCGCCTGCGGAACCAGCACCTCCGGGGCCGTCGAGGCGACGAGGCCGTCCAGCAGTACGACGGCGCCGTCGGGGATCTGCTCGACGACCCCGGCGAGAGCGGCGTACGCCGCCGCCCCGGGCCGCGGCCACGAGCCGGGCACGGCGTGCACCCGCACCGACCAGCCGGCCTCGGCGAGCCCGTCGCACACCCGGCGGTCGTAGGCGTTGCCCCCTGTCGGCCGGGCCGGATCGTCGATGCCCTCCGGCACCACGACGTGCACCGCCGCCGTCACAACGCCCTCTCGTAGCTCGCCCAGGCGACGTGCGACTCGTGGAGCGTCACGACCAGACCGTCGACGGCTCGGGCGGAGTCGCCGAGGGCGCCGGCGTGCACTCGCTCGGCGAGCCGATCTGCGATCACGCGGGCCAGCACCTCGGTGGACGTGTTCGCGCCCGCGAGCGCCGGGTCGTCGTCGAGGTTCGTGTAGGTGAGATCGGCGACGACGGCGTGCAGTTCCTCGGCGGCCCGGCCGATGTCGACCACGATGCCGTCGGCGTCGAGGTCGGCGCGGCGGAAGGTGGCGTCGATGACGTACGTCGCACCGTGGAGCCGCTGGGCCGGCCCGAACACCTCGCCGCGGAGGCTGTGGGCGATCATCATGTGATCGCGGACGGTCACGCTGAACACGGTCTACCCCCCGCCGTAGGTGATCGTGTGGCAGAGCGCCGGCAGGCTTCCCGCGGCCAGCCGGGCCATGACGTCGGGCAGCTCCTCGAAGCGCGACTCGCCGGTGAGCAGCGCGTCGAAGGCGGGGTCGCGGAGCAGGTCGAGCGCGAGCGCCAACCGGTCGACTGTCGTGCGCCGCCCGCTGCGAGCCGGGGAGACGGTGCCGACCTGGCTCGAGCGGATGCCGAGCCGCCCGGCGTGGAACGCCCCACCCAGCGACAGCCGTACCTCCGCATCGCCGTACCAGCTGAGGTCGGTGACGGTGCCCTCGGGAGCGAGCAGGTCGAGCGACAGCTGCAGGCCGGCGGACGTCGCGCTGGTGTGCACCACCAGGTCGCGGCCGTCCGCGGCCTCGGCCGGCTCCGCGAAGTCGACGCCGAGGGCGGCCGCAACGCCGGCCCGACCGGGATCGACGTCCACCAGCGTGACGTCCAGCCCCGGGAACCGGGCGAGCAGGCGCGCGACGCAACAACCGATCATCCCGGCGCCGACGACCGTGACGCGGTCGCCGATAAGCGGGGCGGCGTCCCACAGGGCGTTGACGGCGGCCTCGACGGTACCGGCAAGCACGGCCCGAGCGGGCGGCACTCCGTCGGGCACGACCGCCACGGCGCCGGCCGGGACGACGTAGGCCGTCTGGTGCGGGTAGAGGCAGAAGACGGTGCGCCCGCACAGCTCCGCCGGCCCTTCCTCCACGGCGCCGACGCTCAGGTAGCCGTACTTGACCGGCCCGGGGAAGTCACCCTCCTGGAACGGTGCGCGCATCCGCGCGTACTGGTCCGGAGGCACCCCGCCCCGGAACACCAGCGCCTCGGTGCCGCGACTCACGCCCGACCGCACGGTCCGCACGACCACGTCGTCGCGCCCCGGCTCGGGAAGCGTCACCGGCCGGATCTCCCCGCAGCCCGGCGCGCGCAGCCAGAACGCGTGCGCGATTCCTCGATCGCCGATCATCGACGAGATGCCGCCGTGCACATCGCGGACATGTTCGCACGCTCCTCCCACCACAGTGCTCTCCGGAACTACGCGCAAACGCGGCTCCCGGATTCACGGCCGGTCGCCCGGCCCGGGGCCTATCGCCTAAGGCGGATCGCGTTCAGATCCTGCTCGCGCACCTGGTCGATGCGGGAGAGCAGGTCGTCGAGATCGTCGTGCTCGGCGTGGAGATAGCGGCCGGCGAGGGCGTCGTAGCGGCCCGTGGCGAGCGCGGCGACGAGCCGCGGAGCGAGCTCCGGCGGCGTCCAGGGCAAATCGTCGGATCCCCAGGAGGTCATGTCGGTGCGAACGAGCCCCGGGCTGAAGAAGAAGACGGGGATCCGGTCGGCGAGCTCGCCGGCAAGCGCCTCGCCGTAGCGGCACACGGCCGCCTTGCTCGCGGGGTAGGCGGTGGCGGACGGGTTCGGCAGGTAGGCGGCGCCGCTCCCTGTGATGACGATCCGGCCCGACCGGCGCTCGAGCATCCCGGGGATGACCGCGCGGCAGCAGAGGTGGACGCCGAGGACGTTCACCTCGAACGTGCGCCACCAGTCCTCGGGCTCGGTCTCCCAGGTGGCGCCGTGCGGGCCGGAGATTCCGGCGTTGGCGACGAGCAGCTCGACCGGCCCGGCGTCGGCGACGGCGCGCTCGACGGCCTTGCGGTCGGCGACGTCGAGCGCGACGGCGCGGCCGCCGATCTCGTCCGCGACCGCCTCGACCTGCGCGAGCGTGCGCGCGGCGACGACGACCTCCCAGCCGTCCTCCGCGAGCTTGCGGGCGATGTTCGCCCCGATCCCCCGCCCTGCGCCTGTGACGAACGCGATCACGGCGGGGAACGGTAGCGGCATGATTCCCTAAGTGGCGAAGCTCGACAAGGCCAGGTGGTGGGCGATCCGCCCGGCGCAGAACCGAAAGCCGGCGACCTACCGCTGCCCGCTGTGCGGCTACCACCTGCACGCCATGACGAGCCACATGCTGATCGCGCCGGAGGGCGACGCTGCTCGGCGGCGGCACGCGCACACCGAGTGCGTCCAGGCGGCGCGCCGGGGAGGCCGGCTGCCGCTGCACGAGGAGTGGCGACAGACGCAGCCGCACGAGCCGTCGCTCCTGAGGCGCGTGCTTCGGCGCGGCTGAGAGGCACGCCTGCGCCAGCAGGATAGGCTTGCCCGAAATGTCCGAGCCTCGCGAGATCGCCGCCAGCGCAGAACCGGTCGTCGAGGGCGTCTGGCACTGGTCGATCGCGAACAGCTCGATCGGCGGGGCGACGTCGAGCTGCCAGGCGATCGCCGTCGACGGCGGATGCGTCCTGATCGACCCGCTGCAGCTCGAGCCGGACGAGCTCGGCGCCCTGCCGCCGCCCGCCGCAATCGTGCTGACTGCCAAGTGCCACCAACGCTCGGCCTGGCGATACCGGCGCGAGCTCGGCGTCGATGTGTGGGCGCCGGCGGGGGCGCCCGCAACCGACGAAGAGCCGGATCGGCGCTACGCCGAGGGCGACATCCTCCCGGGCGCCCTCCGCGCCATCCGCACGCCCGGCCCCGAGCCGGTGCATTACTGCCTTCTCCGGGACGATGCTCCCCGCATCCTCTTCTGCTCGGATCTCCTGATGGGCGGCGAGCGCGGCCGCCGCCTGGCCTTCGTCCCGGCCCAGTTTCACGACGATCCCGCCGAGTCGCGAAGAAGCGTCGAGCTTCTGGCGGCATTGGACTTCGACGTGCTCTGCCTCGACCATGGCCGGCCCGTCACCGACGACCCGCACGCGGCGATCGAGGCCCTCCTGCGCAGCACCGGCTGACGCGCCGCGTCGGCTAGTCTGGAGGGACAGCTGCCCGGGAAGTCGAGCTGGTCCCCTCTGGACTCCGTCCCTCCCGGCGGAGTCTCCCGATGAACCCGTTCGACCCCGACGACTATCCCCTGCGCCCGACCGTGCGCCGGCTGTCCCGCCTGTGGTGGGGCGAGCGCCGCCTGGTGCTGCATCGGGCTGGCCTGCGCGCTCGCCTACACCACGCTCTCGCTGACGATCCCGGTCCTGATCCAGCGGGCGATCGACCACGCCATCGTGCCCAAGCACGCCGAGCGCGCTGTGGCCGTACGTGGTCGCGATCCTGGTGCTCGCGCTGATCCGCTTCTGGATCAACTTCACCCGCCGCTACGCGACCGCGCGGGTCGGCGTGCGGCTCGAGGCGCGGCTGCGCGAGCTGCTGTACGCGGGCTACCTGCGGCTTCCCGCGCGCGTTCTACGACCGGCACCCGACCGGCCAGGTCGTCTCGCGGGCGACGAACGACCTCTTCCCGATCCGCTACTTCATCGGCTGGGGCGTCGTCCAGGGCGTGCAGAGCGCGATGATGATCATCGGCGGCGCGATCGTGCTGGCGCTCGTGAACCCGCGGCTGACGCTCTACTCGGCGGTGGCGACACCGCTGATCGGCGTTCGTCGCCTGGCGCTTCGCCCACCTCGTGATGCCGATCTCGCGCCGGGTCCAGGCGCGCAAGGGCGACGTCACCGAGGCCGCCGACGAGGCGGTCGTCGGCATCGAGATGGTGCAGGCGTTCGGGCGCGAGGACGACGTTCGCGAGCGCTTCGGCGGCAAGGCGGCGGGCGGTGCGCGACATCGTCGTCCGCCAGGCCGGCGTCGAGGCGCAGCACCTGCCGGCGCTCTTCTTCCTGCCCACGCTCTCGATCGCCGCGGTGGTGTTCTTCGGCGGCCGCGACGTGATCGACGGGCGGCTGACGATCGGCCAGTTCGTCCTCTTCAACACCATCCTGCTGCAGCTGACGTGGCCGCTCGAGGCGCTGGGCTGGATCCTCAACCTGGCCCAGCGCGCGATCGCCTCGGCCGGGCGCACGTTCGCCTGGCTGGAGGAGGTGCAGCGGCTGCCCGAGCCCGAGCAGCCCGCGCGACGCTGCCCGCCGGGCGCGCTCGGGGTGCGTTCGAGGCGTCCACTTCGCCTACCCGGGCGAGGAGGAGGTGCTGCGCGGCATCGACCTGGACGTCGCGCCGGGCGAGATCGTGGCCGTCTGCGGCGGCGACCGGCTCGGCAAGAGCACGCTGCTCAACCTGCTGCCGCGCTTCTACGACCCGACCGCGGGACGCGTGCTGCTCGGCGGCGTCGACGTGCGCGACGTGTCGCTCGCGGACCTGCGCGACGCCGTCGCCGTGATCACCCAGCGGCCGATCCTGTTCTCGATCACGCTGCGCGAGAACCTGACCGCCGGCCGGCCGGACGCGCCCTGGGACGAGGTCGAGGCGATGTGCCGGCGCCGCCGGCGTCACCGACTTCGTCCGACGACCTGCCCGGACGGCTACGACACGCTGATCGGCGAGCGCGGCGTGAACCTCTCGGGCGGCCAGCGCCAGCGGGTCGCGCTGGCCCGCGCGCTGATCGCCGGACGCCCGCGTGATCGTGCTCGACGACCCGCTGTCGGCGGTCGACACGCACACCGAGCACGAGCTGGTCGGCGCGGCTGCGGCCGGCGCTCGAGGGCCGCACCGTGCTGGTCGCCGCGCAGCGGCTGTCGACCCTCGAGCTGGCCGACCGCGCGGTCGGTGCTGCGAGGACGGCCGCGATCGTCGAGGACGGGCCGCCCGCCGAGCTGCTCGAGGCGACGGCGCCTTCGCCGCCCTGTTCGGAGACGAGATCGGTGTCGCGTAGCCGCGCACCGGCCTCACCCGGCTCGGCCGCTACCTGCCGGGCCGCTGGCTGCTCGTGGCCTCGACTGATCCTGGTCGCCACCGGCAGCGCCGCGGCGCAGTCCGGCGGCTGGCTGCTCGTGCGCGCGGCGATCGACGACGGCATCGCCAAGCAGCGACGAGCACACGCTGACGATCGTCGTCATCGTCTACCTCGTCGCTGAACGCGATCGGCTGGCTGTGCCAGCTGGCGCTGATCCGCGGCCTCGCCGAGCATCGGCCAGGGGATCGTGCTCGGCCTGCGCCGCGACCTCTTCGACCACCTGACCTCGCTCTCGCTGCGCTACTTCTCGGAGCAGCGGGCGGGCTGGATCATCGCCCGCCTGACGAGCGACGTCGACGCCATCTCGGACGCGCTCTCGCAGGGCCTGCCGACGCTGGTCTCGAACGTCGTCCTGCTGCCGACGACGGTGATCGTGCTGTTCGTCGTCGACTGGCGGCTGGGCCTGGTGGCGATGGTGATCCTGCCGCCGACGCTCGTCGCTCACCCGCTGGTTCCAGCGCAAGTCGGCGGTCGCCCAGCTCGACGTGCGAAACCGCATCGCCGCCGTCACCGCGCAGGTCGCCGAGTCGGTCTCCGGCATGGCGATCGTCCAGGCGTTCAACCGCGAGCGCCAGTTCCAGGGCCAGTTCGACGAGCTGAACGGCGAGAACCGCGACTCCAACGTCTACGCCCAGAAGCTGTTCTCGGTGTTCTTCCCGTCGATCGAGCTGCTGGGGGCGATCTCGACCTGCGCCGTGCTCGTCGTCGGGTCGCGCGTTCCTGCTCGACGAGGGCACGCTCACGATCGGCACGCTGATCACGGCCATCTACCTGCTGCAGCTCGTGTTCCAGCCGCTGCAGGAGCTCTCGGACGTGTACGGCCAGCTCCAGGCGGCGGCCGCGGCGATGGTCAAGATCAGCACGGTGCTCGACACCGAGCCGGAGATCGGCGATCGCCCCGGCGCGCGGCCGATCGGCGCGCGATCGAGGGCCGCATCGACCTCGACGCGCGTCAGCTTCGCCTACGGCGAGACCGACGTGCTGCACGACATCGACATCCACGTGCCGGCCGGCGGCTGCATCGCCCTGGTCGGCCAGACCGGCGGCGGCAAGTCGACGCTCGCCAAGCTGATCGCCCGCTTCTACGACCCGCGCGCCGGCACCGTGCGGGTCGACGGCATCGACCTGCGCGAGGTGCGAGCTGCGCAGCTACCGCCGCCAGCTCGGCGTCGTGCTGCAGGACCCGTTCCTGTTCTCGGGCACGATCGCCGACAACATCCGCTTCGCCCGGCCCGACGCGACCGACGAGGCCAGGTGCGCGAGACCGCCGCGGCGATCGGCGCTCGACCGGCTGCGTCGGCCGGCTGCACGGCGGGCTCGACCATGAGGTGCGCGAGGGCGGCGCCGGCCTCTCGGCGGGCGAGCGGCAGCTGATCTCGATCGCACGCGCGCTGCTCGCCGACCCGCGCATCCTGATCCTCGACGAGGCGACCTCGAACATCGACCGGCCGACCGAGGTGCTCATCGAGCGCGCGCTCGACCGGCTGCTGCACGGGCGCAGCTCGATCATCATCGCCCACCGCCTGGCCACCGTCCGCCGCGCCGACGACGGTGCTCGTGGTCGATCGCGGCCGGATCGTCCAGCGCGGCACGCCCGCCGAGCTGCTTGCCGTCGACGGGCCCGTTCCGAGCGGCTGGCCGGCAGCCGGGACCTGCCCCAGGCTCGGCCAAAGCCCAGGGACACGTCCCGGCCGACGGCGAGCTTCGGGTGAGGAGCCGTCGCGGTCGTGCCGCCGGCGCTCAAGCGGGCGAACGCGCCTCGATCTCGCGGATGCGCTCGACAAGCGACTCGACGAAGGCTCGGCACACCGTTGGCTCAGAGTCCAGCAGGTCGAGGAAGGTCTGCCGCTTCAGCTTGAGCGCAATCAGGTCCGTCTCGGCGACGACGGTCGCGTTCCGGCTGGCGCCGTCGATCAGCGAAAGCTCGCCGAAGAAGTCGCCGTGCGCGAGCATGACCTTGTGGCCGTCGGGGCGCTGCACGCATGCGCGGCCGCTCGCGACCACGAACAACGCCTCCCCGCTGAAGTGCTCACGCACAACCGGCTCACCCGGCCGGTAGCGCACGACCTGACAGCGACCCGCGAGGGACCGCAAGCCGCGCTTCCCGATTCGCTTGAACAGCGGCACCTGCCGCAGCAGATGCTGGACGGCGGCGGCATCGTTGACGTGCGAGTCGCCCGGCCCCTCACGGGCGATCGCCTCGGCCAGGTCGATCCGCTGGGCCGGCGAGACGTCGGAGTGCCGAACGTCCCCGCTCACGGACGGGTTGTATCACCCCGGGCCGCGGAAGGCAGCGCGACAGCCGACGGGCGGGTGGCGGGCGTCAAGCTCGCCCGCCACCCGCGTGCCGTCGTCAGGCCAGTGCCACCTCGGCCTGTGCAGCTTCGGCGCGGGCACCGCGAGCCAGTGAGACGCTCGTCCCGGCGATCCAGAGCAGCCACAGGAGGTTCGACATCTGGCCAAGGTTGTCGAGTGACACCGCCGTCGTCACCAGGACGACGAGCGAGATTCCGACCGCGCTCCAGCCGATGATGCGACGGCCGGCGGCGAGCGCCATCGGCGCAATCGCGAGCAGGTAGAAGACGCTCAAGAACCACGTGCAGACGTAGACCGCCTCGTTCAGGGTGATCAACGTGGTTGCAAGCTGGACGTCCATCCCGTGCCCAGCGCGGTAGGCCAGCGCGCCGCCGACGCCGACCGCTCCGATGCTGAGTGTCGTGTAGCCGGTGGCCGCCGCTCCGGCGATCGCCCCCAGCAGTCCGCCGCCCAGCCTCGCGCACGCCCAGATGGCGAAGGCGAGGAACATGCCGAAACTGAGCAGCTCCAGGTAGGCGCCGATCCAGACGCCAACGCCGACGGACGAGTCGAAGGCGGATCGCACATCCGCAGGCGAGCTTGTGATCGTCACGAACGGGCGCCCACCGATTGCTCCGATGGCCACGCCGGCGAGCTCCACAACGACCGATCCGATACCGAATGCGGCGAACAGGCGATCGTGGCTGGTGTGCTTCACGGTGATCTCCTTTCTCGATCGATGACGCCTACCACGCTACGACGGCCCGGCTGCGCGTGTCGTCGGCCGACCGGCGGGTCTTTGGGTCCACCGGTCGGCGGATCCTTCGGCGCGCCGGGATCGTCCAACCGGCCGATGACAAGCAGCCCGGGAGCTTCTAGGCTGATGCGATGAGGCGCAGAGCGCCGATCCGCATGGCGACCATCAAGACCGCCCCGATGGCGTTCGACCGCGCCCTTGCAGTCGTCCTGTTCGTGCTCGGCGAGCTGCAGATCTGGCTCGGGCGATCCGGCGCCGCACGAGCCGGCGGCTGATGGCCGTGGCGACGCTTCCGATGTATCTGACCGTGGCCCTCCGGCGGTCGTATCCCGCCCAGGCGGGCTTCGCCGCACAGGCCTTGGTGGCGCCGCAGTTCGCGATCTGGGGCGGGGTCGAGGTGATCCCCTACTCGATCGCATGGGGCTGTGCGATCTATGGGCTCACGGTCTGGACGGCGCCCAGGATGTTCACGGCCGCCGTGGTGTTTGTCAGCATCACCAACCTCGCCGCAGCCGCCGCGGCCGGCCACTTCGCGAACGGCGTGCCGTTCGCGATCGTCGTGGCGGCGGCGATGCTGCTGGTACGGCGCGTCGTCGGGGATCGTGAGCGCCGCGCACAGCTTGCGGAGCGCGAACGTGACGTGGCCGCCCGTGAGGCGGTGGTGGAGGAGCGCGCGCGGATCGCGCGCGAGCTGCACGACGCGGTCGCGCACCACGTCTCGGTCATGGTGGTGCAGGCGGGTGCGGAGCGCCGGACGCTCGACAGCTCGAACGCCGACACCCGCGAGGTGCTGGAGACGATCGAGCGCACCGGACGCAGCGCGCTCACCGAGATGCGCCGCCTGCTCGGGATGCTGCGAGACGAGACCGACGATCCGCTCCATCCGCAGCCCGGCCTGGCGGACGTGCCGACGCTGGTCGACGCAGCTGCTGCGATGCGGGCCTGGCGGTGCGCCTGGAGATGGACGGCGAGCGCCGTGAGCTCCCGGTCGGCATCGAGCTGTCCGGCTACCGCATCGTCCAGGAGGCGCTCACGAACGCCCTCAAGCACGCCGGCGATGCCCAGGCCACCGTGCACGTGCGCTACGGCAGCGACTCGCTCGAGCTCGAGATCACCGACGACGGAGGAGGCGGTAACGGACAGCTCGCTGCCGGGCGGCCACGGGCTGGTCGGGATGCGCGAGCGAGTCGCGCTCTACGGCGGCCGCTTCCGAGCCAGCCCCAACCCCGCCGGTGGGTTCACCGTCCACGCGCTGCTTCCGATCCGATGACGAGCGTGCTGATCGCCGACGATCAGGCGCTGGTGCGCGTGGGGTTGCGCAAGGTGCTCGAGAGCGAGCCGGACATGACGGTGGTGGGCGAGGCCGGCGACGGGGAGCAGGCCGTCGACGGCGCACGGCGACTCCGCCCCGACGTGATCCTGATGGATATCCGCATGCCCGTGCTCGACGGGATCGAGGCGACCCGGCGGATCACCGCGGCGTCGCCGGACGCGCGGGTGATCATCCTGACCACCTTCGGGCTCGACACGTACGTGTACGAATCGCTTCGGGCCGGCGCGAGCGGCTTCATGCTGAAGGACGCGCCGCCGGAGGAGATCACGGCGGCTGTTCGGATCGTGGCCGGCGGCGACGCCCTCCTGGCTCCGGCCGTCACGCGCGCGGTGATCGATCAGTTCACCAGCCGGCCCCCCGATCCAGCGCCGTCCGAACCGCCGTCGCTTACCGAGCTGACGCCCCGCGAGCGCGAGGTCTTCGCGCTCCTCGTTCGCGGTCTCTCGAACCCGGAGATCTGCCGGGAGCTCGTGATCAGCGAGGCGACCGCGAAGACCCACGTCGCCCGCATCCTTCAGAAGCTGGCGTTACGCGACCGCGTTCAGGCCGTGATCTTCGCCTACGAGTCGGGAGTGGTCGAGCGGGCACGAGACGCGTGAGGCCGGCTCACGATCTTCAGCGTGTGGACGCGGCGCTCGCCCACTCGAGCTGGTAGTCGATCACCGGTTAAGCACCGACGACGACCGTGTGTGGATGGTCGCCTTCAGCGCTCAGTCGACGAAGACCTTGGCCGAGCCGTGAGCCGAGTCCTCGTCCGTCACCCACCGGCCAGGGCCGAACCCGAGATGACCGATGCGATCTGGCTCTGCGTCAGCGCGCGGCCGTAGACCAGGAACCGCGACATCGTGCCGTTGAAGAACGCCTCGGCATCCTCGTTGGTCCCGCTCCCGCCGGGCGCCGTGTTCAGGGTGCCGGTCCGGGCAACGCTCCTGTCGAGGGCGAGATGGGTGCCGTCTCCGCGAGCGACATTCGTGCGCAGATGCGCGCCGTCGTAGGTGGCGATCGCCCAGATGGGCGTCGTGCTCGGGCACTGTGGAGCCGGAGATGTGCCCGAAGTCGAGGTCGATGATCGGCCCCGTGGCGGGAGACACGCCTCCGGCCACGGCCGGCTGGAGCCCCGACGCGCCGGCCGCGATCACGAGCCACGCGCAGGCCACGATGAGCCCGATGCCTCGTCTCACACTTGCCCTTTCCTCGCCCTCGCCGCCCTTTCGTGACGATCGTAACAGGGTGCTCGCGCCGACCCCGGGCCGCCGGCTGGCGGCGCCCGCGGATCCGGGCTATACCTGAGGTGATGATGCGCCTGCGAAACCTCGGCCGTCCGCCCCGACTGGTCGTCGCCATCTTCATCGCCGGCCTCGCGCTGATCGCTCTCGGGGTGCTCGTCATCCACGGCACGCCGACGACGTACGGTCACCTCCCCGGCCAGCGGAGCCGTGTCCCCGTGACCCATACGGGCCTGCGCGACGTCATCCGCCTCGCCGTCGCCATTTCCGGCCTGGTCGTGATCGCCTTCGGCTTCGTTCGCTGGAACGACGCCCGCGAGCAGGCAGCCAACGCCGAAGAGGAGAAGCGCCGCTACGGCGACTCGATCGTCGACGCACGCACGAGCGTCGACCCGGTGATCGGGATGCGCCCGGTCAACTCCGAGCCTCGCCGGCACTAGATGACGGGGGCGCCCGCTACTCCTCCGGGGCCACGATGCGCGGCACCCGAGCTCGCTGGGACCATACGACGCATGCGATGACCGCCAGCGCGACCAGGACGGTCGTCGCGGTCACGCGCTCGTCGAGGAACAGGGCCGACCACACCAGCGTCAAGAGCGCCTGGAGCTGCTGCACCTGCCCGCCGCGGGCGATTCCCGCGAGCGACAGTCCGCGGTACCAGGCGAAGAAGCCGAGGTACATGGACGAGACGCCGAGCAGCACCAGGGAGCCCCACTCGACGGCGGTCGCGTCATGGACGCCGCCGGACCACCACAGGAGCGCCGTGGCTGGGATGGTCACGGGGAGCGCCAGCACCACGACCCACGAGATGACCTGCCACCCCGGCATCGCGCGCGTGACGGAGGCTCCCTCGACGTAGCACCACGACGACGCGAGCACCGCGCCGACCACGAGGCCATCGGCCACGAGATCGCCGCCGCTGCCCCGTCCGCGCGAGAGCGCGAACGCGATCAGCGCCGCCGTGCCCGTGCCGGCCGCCGCCCAGAACTGCCAGGTGACGCGCTCGTGGGTGCGAAGGACGGCGATGAGCGCGGTCGTGAGCGGCATGAACGCGGCGATCACGGCGACGTGCGCCGAGGTCGTCCGCTCCAGCGCGAGCGCCAGAAGGATCGGCCAGCCGAACACTGCCCCCACCATCGTGTACAGGAGCGGGCGCATCTGCGGCGCGGGCGGGAGCGGTGCGCGCCGCATCCAGAGCAACCCCGCGGCCAGGACACCCGCGATCACGGCGCGGCCGGTCGCGGTGAGAAACGGGCTGAACCCGCCGACCGCCTCCTTGGTGAGCGGCACGGAGAACGAGAACAGGAGGACGCCTGCAAACGCCCAGGCCAGGCCCTCGCGGCGCACCGATGCAGGTGCGGCGACGGCCGCGGTCGTGGTCGCCCCCATCGGGCCAGAGCCTAGCGAGCCGCCGCTGCGCCGCTTCACTTATGCTCTTCCACGAGCGGCCACCGGCCGCCGTTAACGGAAGGAGAGCCTGGCGTGTCGGACGAGCTCGCCGGCCGACGCGCCGGCTTGGGAGTGGGGTCGTCGGGGTTCGTCGCGACCCACGGCCTGCACAGCGACGCTCAGCGCGACGCCGCCGCGCGAGGTCGCAGCGGCAGATCGGAGACGCGGGCCTGCGCACGGTCCGGTTGATCGTCGTCGACCAGCACGGGATCCCGCGGACGAAGCACCTCTCCGGCGACGCGCTCGTCTCGGCGCTGCGAGAACGGCTCCGACTTCTCGGGCGCGATCTACAGCCTCGACATCGGCCAACGGCGTGTTCCCGCCGGCGTTCGCCGCGGGCGGCGGCTTCGGCATCGACGAGATGACGGGCTTCCCGGACGTCACGCTCGTGCCCGACCCGACGACGTTCCGGTGCTGCCGTACGCCGACCGCACGGGCTGGATCCTGTCGCGACGCCGTACTTCTCGAACGGCAAGCCGGTGCCGCTCGACGGACGCGCGCTCCTGCGCCGCCAGCTCGCCCGCCTTGCCGAGCGCGGCCTCGAGCTGCTACTGCCGGCATCGAGGTCGAGCTCTACGTGACGCGGCCGGCGTCGACGTCGGTCGGGTTCGGCGAGACGGGCCAGCCGGGCCAGCCGGGGCCGGTGCTCGAGGTCGAGCCGATCGAGCGCGGCTACCAGTTCCTCTCGGACAGCCGCATGGACGGCTTCGCCGAGCACTGCTCGAGGCGATCCGCGACGGGCTCGGTCGACGTCGGCCTGCCGCCGCGCTCGATCGAGAACGAGTGGGGGCCCGGGCAGATCGAGATCACGTTCAGCCCGATGGAGGGCCTCGCTGCGGCCGACGCGATGATCCTCTTCCGCAGCACGGTGAAGGCGGTCTGCGCGCGCCTCGGCCTGCACGCGACGTTCATGTGCTGGCCGGCGCTTCCGAACTTCTTCCCGAGCGGCTGGCACCTGCACCAGTCGCTCCTCGAGATCGAGAGCGGCAGGAACGTCTTCGCGGACGACAGCGAGCTCCTGTCGCCGGTCGGCCGCCGGTTCGTCGCCGGGCTGCTCGACCATGCGCGGGCGATGACGGTCTTCGGCGACCCGACGACGAACGCGTACGCCCGCTTCCGCCCGTACTCGTTCGCTCCCGACCGGATCTGCTGGGGCGGGCGACAACCGCGGCGCGCTGATCCGCGTCCAGGGCGGCCCGGGCGACGCCGGCACGCACGTCGAGAACCGGCTCTCGCGAGCCGGCCGCGAACCCGTACCTGTGGCTGGCCGCGAACATCGCGGCGGGTCTCGACGGCATCGACCGCGGCGCCGATCCGCCGACCCCGTCGGATGGCGACCCGTACGTGGCCGACGCGCCGCTCCTGCCGCAGTCGCTCGCCGAGGCGGTCGACGAGCTCGATCGCGAGCGCGTTCTACCGGACGGCGTTCGGCGACCCGCTCGTCGACTACCTCGTGATGATGAAGCGCGCCGAGCTGGCGCGCTACGACAAGGCGGCGGGCGACGGGGAGGACGGCTCCGGCGCGCAGCGACTGGGAGATGCGCGAGTACTTCGAGATCTACTGATGTGCCGCCTGCTCGCCCACGTGCCCGCCGGCCGCTCACGGTCGCCGAGGCGATCGGCGCCGTCCGACCTCGCCTCGTTCGCCGACCTGTCGCCGCGCCACCCCGACGGCTGGGGCATGGCGTGGTGGCCGTCGCTCGACGCGGCCTGGACGGCGCCGTCCCGCCGAGCGCACGGCGCGCGGTCGGGAGCGCGCGCGAGGACCCGGAGTTCACGGCGACGATGCGCGGCGTCGCGAGGCTGCGCGAACGTCGTCCACCTGCGCGGTGCGACGCCGGGCTCACGATCGAGCTCGAGAACTGCCACCCGTTCGTGCGCGCCCGGCGCGGCCTTCGCGCAGAACGGGGCGATCCACCCGCAGCACCGGCTGCCCGAGCTGCTGCCGCCCGAGCACCTCGAGGCGAGGTCGACGGCTCGACGGACAGCGAGCGCCTGTTCCTCTACCTGTACGACCGTGCTCGAGGCCGGCGGGCCGTTCGTCGAGGTCGTCCGCGACACGCTCGCGGAGCTGCTCGAGCGCTTCACGTCGCCGGTGCTGAACGCGATGTACCTGACGCCGGAGCACCTGTACGTGATGAACGCGCACAACCCGACCGCGCTGCCGTACCCCGGCGATCCGCACGACCTGTTCGCGCTGCGCTTCCGGGTCGAGGACGATCTCGTCGTCGTCGCGTCGACCGGCTTCGACCAGCCCGAGTCGCGCGGCTGGCACACGCTCGACAACATGACGATCCTGACGGTCGCGCTCGACACGCTCGAGCTCCGCATCGACGCGCTCGACGGCGTGCCCGTCCCCGCCTACGACTACTCGGAGAGCATCGTGAGCACCGAACGCCAGCGCGTCGTCCTGGTCACCGGCGCGGCCGGCGGCATCGGCGCCGCGACGGCCCGCACCCTCGCCGCCGAGGGCGCGGCCGTCGTCGTTGCACGACGTGCGGCTCGACGGGCGGCTCGACGCAGCTCGCCGACGAGCTCGGCGACGCCGCCCACGCGCTCGCGGCCGACCTGCGCGACCCGGCGGCGGCCGACGCGCTCTGGCAGGAGGCGGTCGCCTGGCGCGGCCACGTCGACGTGCTCGTCAACAACGCGGGCATCTACGAGGCGGCCAGTCTCGACGGCGACCTCGCGACCTGGAAGGCGTCGTGGGAGCGCACGCTCGCGATCTGCCTCGTCTCGCCGGCGGCGCTCTGCCGCGCGGCGATCGCGACGCTTCCGCGAGCAGCCCGGCGGCGGCATCATCGTCAACCTCGCGAGCCGCGCCGCCTGGCGCGGCGAGGATGCCGACTACTGGCACTACGCGGCCGCCAAGGCGGGCGTCGTCGCGATGACGAAGACGATCGCGCGCCAGTACGGCCGCCAGGGCGTGACGGCGTTCGCGGTCGCGCCCGGCTTCGTCGACACGCCGTTCAACGCGCCGGCGGTCGCGGAGCACGGCATGCGACCTGTTCGTGAACGACACCGCGCTCGGCGAGGTCGCCCAGCCGCAGGACGTCGCGAACGTGATCGCGTTCCTGGCGTCGGGCAAGGCGCGCCACGCGACCGGCGCGACGATCGACGTGAACACGCGCGAGCTACGTCCGCTGAGGGCGGCGTTGCCGGCCAGACTCGCGTCGGACACAATTGCTGCATGGAGACACCAGAGATCCGGTACGCACGAAGCAGCGGAGTCGCGATCGCCTACGAGATCGTCGGCACGGGCGACACCGACCTGGTGTACGTGCCGGACTACATGTCGAACCTCGTCTTCGGGTGGGAGTATCCGAGGTGGCGGGACTTCTACCTGCAGCTGGCGAGCCGTTTCCGGCTGATCCTGTTCGACAAGCGTGGCACGGGTCTCTCCGACCACGGCGGCCAGTTCGCCACGCTCGAGACGCGGATGGAGGATCTTCACGCGGTGCTCGACGCGGCCGGCTCGGCCCGCACCGTGATCCTCGCCTCGCACGAGGGCTGTGGGATGGCCGCGCTCTACGCCGCCACGTACCCGGAGCGGACCGCCGCGCTGGCCCTCTTCCATCCTCTGGCGCATGGAGGCGGGCTCGAGAACCCCGATGTCGTCGCCATGCTGGCGGATATCCGCGACCGCTGGGGGACCGACGCGATGGCCGACGAGATCATGCGCGACGGGTGCCCGAGCCTGATATCGAGCGAAGAGGATCGCCGCTGGTTCGCGAACTATCTCCGCGTGGGTGCCAGCCCCGCGGTGGCGTACGCCCTGAACCGAGCCTTCGAGGAGACTGACCTGCGGGACATACTGCCGGCGGTGCGAGTGCCGACGCTGATCCTCCATCGGGCGCCTGAGCGGGCCAACGCGCTGGAGGTCGCATCCCGGATCCCGTCGGCGCGAGCGGTGCAGGTCAGCGGTGAGGACTATCTCGAGATCTACCTCTCCCCGGACATCATCGACGTGATCGCGGAGCTCATCGCCGGCGAGGAGGCTCCAGAAGTGCCCGAGAGCGTGCTGGCGACGGTGATGTTCACAGACATCGTGGGCTCGACCAAACACGCGGCCACTCTCGGCGACCGTGCCTGGCGCGACCTGCTCGCCCGCCATCACGGGGTCGTGCGGCGGGAGCTCTTGCGATTCCGCGGGGAGGAGCGTGACACCGCCGGAGACGGCTTCTTCGCAACGTTCGACGGGCCCGCACGCGCCATCCGCTGCGGCCAGGCGATCGTGGCAGGGATCGAGTCGCTCGGGCTCGAGGCCCGGATCGGCGTCCACATCGGGGAGTGCGAGGTGCACGAGGGCAAGCTGGCAGGCCTTGCAGTAGTGATCGGAGCGCGCATCTCGGCCGAGGCCGGCGGTGGCGAGGTGCTCGTCTCGGGCACCGTCAAGGATCTGGTCGCCGGGTCGGGTCTCGAGTTCGCCGACCGCGGCCAATGCGATCTCAAGGGCGTGCCGGGCCGCTGGCCGCTCTACGCAGTCGCCTAGGTGTCGCGACCGTAGACTGTCCGGCGTGCCAACGTGCACCGCCTGCGGCCAGGACAACCCCGACGTCGCTCGCTTCTGCCTGGCGTGCGGCGCGGCCATGGACATGCCGGCGCCGGCGCGCGAGGAGCGCACGGTCGTCTCGGTGCTGTTCTGCGACCTCGTGGCTTCACCAGCCGCTCGGAATCGATGGACGTGGAGGACGTGCGCAGCACCCTCCAGCCCTATCACGCACTCCTGCGGCGTGAACTCGAGCGGCACGGGGGCACGGTGGAGAAGTTCATCGGCGACGCGGTGATGGCGGTGTTCGGTGCGCCGGTGGCGCACGAGGACGATCCCGAGCGGGCCGTGCGCTCGGCGCTCGCCATCGTGGACGCGGTGGCCGAGCTGCGCGAGCGCGATCCGGCCATGGACCTGCACGTGCGCATCGGCGTCAACACGGGCGAGGCGCTGATCGCACTCGGGCCGATCTCGGCCCGCGCCGCCAGCTGAAACGGGTCACCGGGCGTCGGGGTCGCTCGCGACTGCAGCGTCGACCCGGTCGAACAGCTCGTCGACTCGCGCCGGCGTCGCCTCGGGCAGCGACGCGTCCAGGGGCGGCAGAGGAAGCGTGGTCGTTACGGCCTCGGGCGGCGGCGCATACCGGCCGGCGCAGGCATCGGCGGCGCGCTCCCGGTGCAGGGTGAGATCGTCCGTTGCCAGGCGTCCGGCGACGGCGTCGGCATGGTCGATCGCCGAGCGTCCGGCGGCGGTGTCTCCGCCGGCCGCTGCCAGCGCCGCAAACCGAAGCCACGAGATGGCCGCGTCGTGGGGACGGCCGAGCCGCTCCTCGCTGCGGGCATGGCGGTTCCACCAGCCCGCCGCACGCGCACCCTCCCCCTGAAGCTCTGCGACCACCGCCGGCACCTGCAGGCAATCGAGCGCGATCGCGACGTCGCCGATCCGAAGCGCGCTTTCGGTGCTCGCCACGGCGAGCCGGGAGGCGCCCTCCAGGTCTCCGCCCGCCAGTCGCACCTGGGTCGCGTTGCCGAGCGTCATCGCCACCAACCTCCGGGCGCCGAGCCGATGGGCGAGCGCGGTCGCGTCGTCGAGCAACGCCACGGCCTCGGCCAGCCGCCCGGTCATGAACCGCGCCCCGGCGAGATCACCGGTGACATGTGCCAGCCGGATCAGATCGCCCTGCGCGGCCGCGATCCGGTGGGCCTCCTCGAGCACGGCCGAGGCTTCGTCCAGGTTCCCCTCGCGCACCGCGACGACGCCAAGGTTCGCCAGGGCGTCGAGCCGCAGCGTCGCGTCATCGCCCGCCGCCGCGAGCTGGGCGGAAGCCCGCGTTCGCGCCTCGCCGAACCGGCCGAGGTCGCACAGCGCCATCGTCAGCGGCCACGACACCGCCGCACCCCGCTCGCCCATGTCCTCGGCTGCCTCGAGATGGTCCACCGCCTCGGACAACCGCCCGGTCTCGAACGCGATCCTGCCCTGCAGCCGTTCAGCGCCGCGAGTCACGGCTCGATCGCGTTCATCCAGGAGCTCGAGGTGCTCGATCGCCTGCGTGTACTCGCCCAGCTGCTGCTCGACCTCGGCGAGAGCGAGAATGTCGGCCGCGCGATGGCGCTGATCGGAGCGGGTCGTGGTGAGCGTTGCCCAGTGCCTCGCCTCCCGCAGTGCCCAGGTCGAGGAGGCCTCTTCGCGCGCCCGCCGGTACCAGCGCTGCTCGAGGTCGGGCAGAGAGCACTGCTCGACATGTCGCGCGATCTCGCGGGCCGACGCGCTCGCCCCCACGAGGTGAAGCGCCATCCGCTCGTGCAGCGGCGCGCGATCCGCGTGTGATGCACGGGCGATCAGCGCCTCGGCCAGCGTTGCGTGTCGAAGCCACACCCGCTGCATCCGCGCGACCGGGATGGGACGGGCGATACCGGCCCGCTCGAGCACGGCCAGGTCGGTTGCCGAGGCGGCGGAGTCGTCGCCGAAGATCGCCGCGAGCTCGTTCGAGGTGGTCGGCCGTCCGACGACGGCAAGCGACAGAGCGGTGCGCTGCGGCGAATCGCCGAGCGCATCGAGGCGAGCCGTCAGGAAGGGCAGCAGCTGGTCGGGGAGCGGCACGTCCGGAAGGGGCTCGCCGGGTCTGTAGCCGCGGCGCACCAGCTCGGTCACCGTCTCGGCGAACAGCGGGCTGCCGGCCGACCGCTCCACGAGCATGCCGACGTACCCCGGAGGCAGCGTGCCACCCCCGAGGCGGCCCCAGGTGTCGCGGACGACCGTCGCCAGATCGTCGTCGTCGAGCTCGGCAAGCACCACGTCCGCGCCGCGCTCGCCGGCGGTCTCGGGGTCTCGCCGCTCCGTGACGACCACCGCGAGCGACGTGGCCGGCAGGCGGGGGATCAGGTCCGCGAGCAGCTGCCGGGACGCCTCGTCGGCCCAGTGGACGTCCTCGAGCACGAAGAGCGCCGGCGCGGGATCGGAGCAGAGCAGGTCGACGGCCAGGCCGCGGGCGAGCTCGCCCCGTTCGGCGTCCATCGCGACTTGGGCCGGGCCGGCGCCCGACCCGGAGACGCCGAGAAACGGCGCGAGCAGCCCGGCCAGGGGGCGTGCCTCCGGTCGGATCGCAGCGACCCTGTCGGCGAGCTCGTCGGCGCTGGAGACGCTGCCGCCCAGCCGCCGCCCAAGCAGCCCGGCGAACGGGCCTAGCGGCTGCCCCAGGCCGAACGGCTCGAAGGCGCCGTAGATCGCCTCGATGCCGCGCACGCGCGCCCGGCGGATGACCTCGCGGACGAGTCGGGACTTGCCCGATCCTGCCGCTCCGGCCAGCCAGATCGAGCCGCCCGTGCCCACAACCGCCCGGGCCAGCAGCTCGTCGGCTTCGGCAAGCTCCGCGGCTCGACCCACGACCGCGGTGTCGCCGGCCCCGTCGAAGCGCCCTTCCGCCGAGGTCAGCCCGAGCACCTCGGACACGGCGATGGAGCCGGCCTTCCCCTTCACCGCGATCTGCCGCCCGCCGCGGAGGTGCACGGACTCGGCGAGCGCTTCCGACGTCGGGCCGTCGACGAGCGTGTGGCCGTCCCCGGCGGCGGCCATGAGCCGGGCAGCCAGGTTCGTGGCGTCACCCAGGCCGGTCAGGAAGCTCCTCGTCGCTCCGCCATACGCCGCCGCGAAGACCAGCCCGGTGGCCACGCCGGCCGAGAAGCTCGCTCCGGTCGCCCGCATTCGCTCGACGAAGTGCACGGCGCGGACAGCGTCGTCCGGGTGCGCGACCGGAACGCCGAACACGGCGTGGAGCACCACCCCCTTGTCGCCGCCGGTGCACTGCAGCAGATCGCCACCCGTCTCGCCGACGAGATCGGCGGCCGCCGCCGCGAACTCGGCGAGCCGGGAAAGCGCGCCCGGGTCGCGATCATCAAGCGGTGGGAGCGAGAGGAAGGCGGTGGTCAACCGGCGATGCTCTTGGGGGATCATCCCTCCCTCGATCAACCGTGAGGTCGTGACCGGATGCAGCACGCGGCCGGCCCAGGCCGGCAGCCCCTCCAGCTCGAGAGGGTCGATCCCCGCGTCGGCGACGGTGGCGTCGACCACGATGCCTCCGGGAGCGGCCTGCTCCTGGGCGCTGACCGCGGCGTCCAGCCCTGGACCGACGTGGGCCAGGACGTGGCGATCGCGCGCGGGGCACACCAGTGACGTCACCCGGCCGGCCGAGATGCCGACGCGGACGGCAATCTCCAGCGGGCCGTCCTTCGTCGGCATCCCGTTGGCCTCGTCCACCAGCCGGATCACGTCCTCGGCCGCCCGCAACGCACGGCCCGCGGCCGCGGGGGCGGCGAATGCGGCGGTGATCGCATCGCCTCCGAAGGCAACGGCGTCCCCACCCTGCAGGGTGACCGCGTCGATGGCGCCGCCGATCACCCTGCGGACGATCATGCCGAGTTCCTCGGTGCCCGGCGTTCCGTGGCGGGCGAGCCGCTCGGAGAGCGAGGTGAACCCGGCCAGATCGACGAAGACGGTGACGGCGTCCTGCGCGAACCAGCCGTCGCCCTCGGCGAGTGCGGGATGGCGCGCGGCGCGCGGCAGGAATGGCCCGAGTCGTTCCACCGGCGTGTCGTCGCCGCGCGCTGATCGCTCTGTCATCGGCTCAGTTGGTAGTGTTGGCCTCGCTCAGCAACCCGGGGGGATCATTGTGGCACGCAAGATACTCGTCGGAGCAGGCATCGCCGCGCTCTCATTGCTCGCTGTCGCGCCAACCGCATCCGCGAAATGGATCCTCGGGAACGGGCAGACCGATATCGAGATCACCGCGCCCGATCCGGCACAGCCGTTCCAGGTGTGCTTCGACCGGGTCCAGGGGCGCGCGGGGCTGAACACGCCGGACGACCCTGCGGTCACCCCGCCCCCGCCGGGGCCGTACACCCCGATTACCGTTCGGGTGTTTGCCGGGCCGTCCGGGACGCTCGACGGCGCAACGGTGCAGGGCGACGGGACGCTCCTGCTGCTCGACGGCACCACGCTGGAGCCGGCCGCCACGCAGGTGACGTCGGCTCCGACGGCCGTGGATCCCCCCGAGTCGTACTTCGGCGACTTCAGCGAGACGTTCCTCGTCTGGGAGTACGCCGCGGCACCCTTCGACATCGCCATTCCGGCCGGTAAGAGCGCCCCCGGAGACGAGCTCGTCGTGCAGCAGGGGTCGCATCCGGCCTACGTCACGCTTGGCGCGGTCGCGTGCTCGAGCGGGCCCATCACGGCGCGGATCGACCTCCGCCCTGGGTCGACCCTGAACCGCGTCGCGCCGTCTGACAAGCAGGCGTCGCTGGTCGTCAGGCTGTACGGCTCGGCGACGCTGGACGTCAGAAACGTCACCGACGTCAAGCTGGGGAACGCCGCTGCCGCCCCGATCCCGGCCGGCAAGCGGAAGCGATTCCTGCCCCACGACCGGGACAAGGACGGGTACCTCGACCGCGACTTCCTGTTCGTGCCGGCGGCCACGGGGATCACGTGCAGCTCGACCTCGGTGAGCCTCACGGGGAAGACGGCGGACGGGACGCCGTTCTCGGGAACGGATTCCGTGACGCCGGTGCGTTGCCGGCGATAGGCCCGCCTAGCGGGGCGCGCGCTCGGGGTGTGTGGCCAGCCACGCGCCCAGCGCCCCGAACCCGATCGCCAATACCGGCAGTACCAGCAGCATCACGATCGCACCGCTGAGGTTGTCCCCAACCGCGTAGGTGGCCAGGTTGGGCGCCCCGCTGCGGTGATACTCGGCTGTCACGGAAGGGTCGTAGGGTCGGCCGTCGCTCAGGTAGCTGGCGACCGAGACGCCGATGAAGAAGACCAGGCCGCCGAAGAGCCCTCCCCACAGTCCCGCCCAGATTCCGGCGGCCATGCTGCGCCGCGTCCAGGCAAGCCACGTCGCAGCGCCCACGGGCGCGAGCACGGCGGCGAAGATCGGCAGGAAGCTGATCGACTGCCATACCCCGAACCACGAGGCTCCGGTGGCAAGGCCGGTCAGCAACCCGACTCGCCGTCCGGCCGTGGCGTCGATGCCCGCGCGGCGCGACAGCGGTATGGCAAGTCCGCCGTAGCCGACGAGAAGAGCCACGCACACTCCTATGACGGGCCAGGTGGCGGCGCTGTCACGCAACCCTGGGTAGCGCGCGAGGCCGACGGCCACGCTGCCGAGCGAGGCGGCGAGCGCAGCCAGCATCAGGCCTCGAAAGCCGCTTCCTGGCTCGTGCCGGCCGAGTGGGCGGCGCGCATGATCGATTGCCACCGCCCGGGCACAGCCAAGACAGAAGCTCCAGCGGCTGGCGCCGGCGGGGAGGCTCTCGAGCTCGGCCAGCATGGCGGCACCCCACTCGGCTCGTGCCGGCGAGAGCGTCGAAGCGACGGTGCGCAGGGTTGACAGCGGCAGATCGCGGGGTTCGCCCGGCGGGCGACGAAGCGCGGCGGCCAGCAGCGCGAGTCCGGCCACTAGCGCGACGGCGAATAGCACAGCTATTGCGCACCCCCGAGCTGCGGCCTTCGCCGGCGAAGGCCGTCCGGAGTCTCGGGTTGCAGGGTCGCGGCCAGCTCGCGCCCTGTCGGCGTGAGCCTGTACAGGTGCCGTGGCGGTCGGCCGCGGGGCGGATCGTCCTCCCAGCGGGCGTCGACCAGCGTGCGGTCACCGAGACGCATCAGGATCGGGTAGAGCGACCCGGACTTCAGACCCACCTCGACACCCAGCTCGTAGCCGTATCGCCATTGGCCGGGATCGGAGGCGAGTGCGAGCAGCACGCGCTGGGTCTGTGCAGAAGGCCGGCGTCGTCGCATCTCATATAAGTCTACATAGATAGAGTCTTAGGTGCAAGACGACCTTCCTGATCCCACCAACTACGGGTCAGGCGTGCGCCTCGGCGGTGCGGCGTGCGGTCGCCTCGGCCCAGCGTGTCGTGGACACGACCGCGAGCACGAGGACGGCGGCGACGGCGCCGAGGATCATCCACCACGCCGGCCGGGCCGCGGCGGTGAAGCCGGCCGCGGCGCCGCCGTCGAGCGCGGCGCTCCCGCCGGCGATCGCGCCCGCCAGCGCCACTCCGAGCGTCAGGCCGACCTGGCGGCTGGTCGAGGCCACGGCGGCGGCGACGCCGGCCTGTGATTCGGGCACGCCCGAAACGGCGGTGTTGGTGATCGGCGGGTTGACGAAGCCGAAGCCGACCCCGAACACCGTGTAGGCGATGAGCACGTAGGCGATCGAGCTGTCGGCCTGAAGCTGGCTCAGCATCGCCACGGCGGTGATCAGGCCGACGCCGGCCGCGAGCAGGGGCAACCGCGGGCCGCGGGAGCCGACGAGCCGGCCCGAGAGCGGTGCGAAGACGAGCACCATCGCGGCCATCGGCAGCATGCACAGGCCGGCGCGAAACGGTGAGAGCCCGCGCACGTCCTGCAGGTAGAGCGTGTTCAGGAACAGGAACGCCCCGAGCGCCGCGAACGCGCAGAGGGCGATCGCACTCGCGCCGGAGAACGGCGCGCTGCGGAACCAGCGCACCTCCAGCAGAGGCTCGCGCCGCCGCAGCTCGTACGGAATGAGGGCGGCGAGGGCCAGCGCAGCCACGGCGAGTGCCGCCACGATGTCGATAGAGAGCCAGCCGTGGTCGGGCCCCTCGATGGTGCCGTACGTGAGTGATGCCAGGCCGGCGATCACGAGCATCTGGCCGACGGGATCGACCCGGCGCGGCCGCTCGGCGCGCGACTCGGGCACGAACCGGTGGGTGGCAAGGATCGCCAGCACACCCACCGGCACGTTCACCAGGAAGACCGCCCGCCAGCCGACGGCGTCGACCACCGTGCCGCCGAGCACGGGCCCGAGCGCGATGCTGAGCCCGAACATCGCCGCGTACACGCCGATTGCGCGGGCCCGCTCGGCCGGATCGACGAACACGGTGCGGATGATCGACATCGCCACCGGGCTCAGCATCGAGCCGCCGATCGCCTGAAGCACCCGGGCGGCGATCAGCACACCCGTGGTGGGCGCCAGTGCGCACAGGAGCGAACCGAGCGAGAACACGAGCAGGCCGAGCTGGAACACGCGCTTGCGCCCGACGCGGTCGGCGGTGGAACCCGCCAGCATGAGCAGGCTTGCCAGCACGAGGGTGTACGCGTCGACCGTCCACTGCAGCCCGGCCAGCGAGGAGCCCAGCGAGCGGTGGATGGCGGGCAGGGCGATGTTCACGATCGTCGCGTCGAGCCCCACCATCAGCAGGCCCATGGAGCAGACCGCCAGCACGAGTTGGCGGCGGAGGTTCGGGGTGATGTCAGTCACTGTCGTAGGCTAGCACGCGATGACAGTCTCTGCCGTCACTAGAATCGGTTCATGACCCGCTGGCAGCCCAACGCGCGCGGCCGCCTCCGGCAGGCGGCCCTCGAGCTCTACGGCGAGCACGGCTTCGACCAGACCACGGTGGCGCAGATCGCCGAGCGCGCCGGCCTCACGGAGCGGACGTTCTACCGCCACTTCGCCGACAAGCGCGAGGTCGTGTTCTCAGGCGAGGTGCACAGGGTCCTCGTGAGCACGCTCGCCGCCGCTCCCGCGTCGATGACCGCGATCGAGGCGGTCACGGCCGCCCTCGACGCAGCGGGAGCCGTGCTCGACGAGCGCCGCGACATGACCCGCCGGCGGCAGGCCGTCATCGCCGCCAACCCAAGCCTGCAGCAGCGCGAGCAGATCAAGTACGCGACCCTCGCCGCAGACCTGGCTCAGGCGTTGCGCGGGCGCGGCGTCGAGCCCCCGGCCGCCCATCTGGCCGCCGACGTCGGCGTCGCCGTCTTCCGGGAGGCGTTCGAGCGCTGGATCGACGAGGACGAACGCCGCGATTTCGGCCGGCTCGTCCGGGACACGCTCGACGAGCTCGCAGCTGTGATCGGTGGGGAGTGACCATCCGAATGACCACCGCGCCTTGAGTCAACTCCGCCGACCGCCGGGATCCCAGACGAGCGCGCCCACATCGAGGGATTTCCCGGACGCGTTCCACCCCGCGCCAGGGCGACAGTGGTCGCATGACACACTTTCATGGCATAGGTCGTTGGGAGTTGAACGCGACCCGGGGAGCGCTGAGTCTGGTTGTCCTGTGCTTCTTGCTTCCGTTCTTCACCTTCACGCTGAGCTCGTGCGGCGGAACCGATGCGAGCCAGACGCTCGAGGTGACGGGGATCCAGCTCATCCAGAATGAGCACGGGCCCGTCGAGAACCGCACGGACCACGCACCGCCCGTGGGCCGTCTGGACGAGGTGCCCACAGCGGCCGACTCGGGGCATCGGAACGCGATCGCGGTGGTCGTGCTCGTCGGACTCGGGCTCCTGGCGACGCTGATGCCGCGGCGGATCCGCGGCGGGCTGACCGTCGCCGCGACCGCCGGAGTCGTGTGGGCGTTCTTCCTGCTGGCCGGATCGGTCGACGTCGAGGGCGTGGACGTTGGCTACGACCCGGGGTTCGTGTTCGGGCTGCTGCTCGCGGCCGCCTCGACAGCCACCGCTGCCGTGGTCCCGTTCAGCGACCGGCCGCTCGTGGCCAACCCGGCCCTGGGGCGGCCCGCCGGGTTCTGGATTCGGGTTGGAGCCTGGGTGCTCGACGCGCTCCTCGTGGCCGCCCTCGCGGTAACGGCCGTCTTCTTCGTCGGCAACGCGTTCGGCGACGCCGCCCCACCGCTCGTGACCGTGGTCGCCGTCATCGTCGCGTACCGGGTCGCAACCGAGGTCTCGCCGCTTCGGGGCACGGTCGGCCAGTGGATCACCGGCCTCGAGGTGACCCGGGCAGACGGACGGCCGGTGAGCATCGCGCGCTCGGTGCTACGGGCGGTCTGCGACCTCCTGTGCCTCGTGTTCCTGTTCGGGCTCGGGCACGCCGCAGGCGGCCTCACGACGGGCAAGCGGGCGCTCCACGACGTCCTCTCGGGAACGCGGGTGAGCCGCCGTGCGCCGCAGCCGGCGACGGCGACGGCAACGGCCGACAATCCCGCCGGCGCGGCACCCGCCGGCGCGTGAACCGTCGCCAGTTGGTGAGAATCGCGGCCGCCGGGGCGGGTGCCCTGGCGGCCGCGATGGCGGTGGGCGGGGCTCTCGCCGCCGGCGCCTGCTACCGAGCGAGCTCAGCGCTTCTCGTGCCGCATCGCCTGCCGGTGAGCCAGCGCGGGCTCGACCCACGGTCCGCCGAGGACCTCCCGTTCCGCACGGTCACAATCCACGAGCCCCTCGGCCTGGCGCCCGCGTGGCTCGTTCCCGGGGGCCGGAAGAGCTGGGCGATCGTCGTGCACGGGATGGGCGCGCCGCGCGCCGAGGGCCTGCCGCTCCTGCCCGTCCTCCACGACGCCGGGCTCTCGACGATCGTCATGTCCTACCGGAACGATCCCAACGCGCAGCCGAGCCCGGACGGCCTCACGCATCTCGGCGCCGACGAATGGCATGACCTCGACGCCGCGACCCGCTACGCCGTACAGCACGGCGCACGCCGCCTCACGCTCGTCGGCTACAGCATGGGCGGCGCGATGGTGTGCGACTTCCTGCGGCGCTCGCCGCGGGCCGGGTTGGTCGCAGACGTCGTGCTCGACAGCCCGGTGCTCGAATGGCGCCGGCCGCTCGACCGGGCAGCCGACCTGGCGGGGCTGCCGCACGAGCTCCTCGGCCCGGCCGAACAGATGGTCGAATGGCGCGCCGGCGTGGATCTCTCGGAGGAAGATCAGCTGGCGGATGCCGACCGCCTCCGCGCGCCCGTGCTGGTCCTGCACGGCACGGCGGACGCCGTCGTCCCCATCGCCGACAGCCGTCAGCTCGCGCGGCGGCTGCCGGGGCGGGTGCGGCTCGTGGAGTTCCCGGGCGCCGGGCACGCCGCATCGTGGCAGTCCGATCCGGCGCGGTACGAGGCCGTGGTGCGGGCATTCCTTGCGCCGTGATCGGTGCGGCGCCTGCGCGTCAGAGTGTTCGCATCGCCGGAGGCTATCGCCTGAGGGCTTTGGGCCCAGCGGAGCGGCGCAGAAGTCGAACCTACCAACCGTGGGGTACCACGGCCTGCCGGTTTTGAAGACGGCGAAGATGTGGCTCTGGGAGCGCGATTACGGGTTGCGAGTGACCATTTGAGTGACCGTCGCTCACGATCCTGCCGGACCCGTGACGTCCTGTTCGGCATTAGCGGGCGGGATATGCTGATTTCTTGGCGGGTGTCCAGGTTTCAGTGGGAATGGGCCTGTTCTTCTACCCCCGGGGCGGCTCGGCGCGAGTGGCTGGGTATCTGTCACGTGCGCTTCAGGCCTTGGGCTGGCCGGTCACGTTGGCGTGTGGATCGCTCGGCCCGGCCGGGGCACTGGGCAACGCCGAGTCGGTCTTCGCCGGTGTGGACATCGTGCCCGCACAGTACGACGATGCGGTCGCGCGGTGGGCTCGGGGTGAGGATCCGATGGATGCGCCGTTTCCGATGCATCCGTCGTTTGAGGTGCGCCCTGGAGTGCCAGATCGCGCCTTCCCGTGGGTGTCTCCGGCACAGGGGGAGCGAATCGCGGTCGCATGGGCAGCCGTGCTCGCTCAGTCCGAAGCGATGGCACAAGCGCGGGTGCTGCACCTCCATCACCTGACACCGATTCATGATGCCGCCGCGTTGGCCCTTCCTCGGCTCCCGGTGGTAACGCATCTGCACGGCACGGAGTTGAAGATGCTTGATGCAATCGCGCGGGCCGAGCCTCGCATGAGCGGGCCATATGCCGACTGGTGGGCGTCTCGGATGCGCGATTCGGCGCGCCGGGCGGTCGCGACGATCACGATCTCCCCTCACGATCGTGGCCAAGCGGTGCAGCTGCTCGGGATCGACCCAGAGACGGTCTACTCGATCCCAAACGGCGTGGACATCGATCACTTCATCCCGCACCGGCCAAGCCCCGAACAACGGCGGTCACACTGGCTGCGCTGGCTCGTGAGCGAGCCGCAGGGCTGGGATGAGGCGACCTCCACGCCGGGCAGCATCCGCTACACCGAGGCAGAGGTGATCGACGCGTTTTTCGATCCTGAGACCGGCAAGGCGCGACCGGTCTTGATGTACGTCGGCCGTTTTTTGGCGTTCAAACGCGTCCCGCTGCTGGTTCGCGCCTACGCTCGAGCACGTGAGCGGATGTCGGTGCCAGCGCCGCTGGTCATCTGGGGCGGTTGGCCGGGTGAGTGGGAGGGTGAGCATCCGCATACGGTCGTCACGCGCGAGCACATCGAGGGGGTGTTCTTCGACGGTTGGCGTGACCACGACGAGCTCCCGCTTGGGCTGAGCTGCGCCGATTGTTTCGTCGCGCCGTCAACCGACGAGCCATTCGGCCTGGTCTATCTGGAGGCGATGGCCTGTGAGCTGCCCGTAATCGGCACGCTCAGCGGTGGCCCACCCAGCTTCATCAACGTCAGCCCGGGCGAGCCCGATGGCTGGCTCGTGCCCCCCGACGACGAAACAGGCCTCGCCAATGCAATGGTCACTGCCATCGACGATGACGCCCAACGCGCCCGGCGCGGCAGTCAACGCCCATCGCCACGCTCGCGAGAACTACTCGTGGCGACACGTCGCCGAACAGACCGTTGAGCTCTACAAGAGCCACACACACTAAGACCGCCCACCGCCGGGCTTCTCCTTGAGCCCCTGCATCACGGGCGACCGCGCGATGGCAGCGTGGTGCATCCTGGTCCCCAGGGACGCATCGGCTCGCGCTGCCATCAACTCGTCGGTCAGATCGACGGCACGAGCACACGCGAGCCGCCTGCGCCCTCCGTCGGGCGCGATCTGGCACGCGCGATTCGGCCTAGCGGAGCGGCGCAGGAGTCGAACCTACCAACCGATGGGCTACATCGGCCTGCCGGTTTTGAAGACGGCAGAGATTTGGCTCTGGAAGGGCGATTGTGGGTGGTGAGTGACCACCTGAGTGACCACTGGCACGCGCCCGTGCCGCTTTCGGGAGCGGCTCCAGGCCCTGCCGAACGCCTTGACGCCGTGCGCGTTGCTTGATGCCGCTGTACGGCCCGGCGTCCTACCCTTCCGGGCGGCGGCTCAGATCTCCAAACTGCTTATCAGCTCGTCGCTGGCGCCGCGCTTGGCCTTCACGATCTCGTCGCCCAGACCCTTGGCCTCCTCGACCAGTTCGCCGAGCCGCGTGGTTCGCGGAACCGGTCGGTGCGCCGGATGCTTCGGGAGTAGACTCGCTTGACTCGGCTCGGTTCGACGTGGAGGCGCGGTGGAGATCCCGGATCCCCGCTATCTCGAGACGCAGGATGGCGCGTTCATCGCCTACCAAGTGGTGGGTGACGGACCGGTCGACATCGCGTGGCAGTTTGATTTCGGCTGGAACCTCGATGTGTGGTGGGAATGGGCGTGGATCCGGGATTGGCTTTCGGGTTTGGCGTCGTTTGGTCGATTGGTCTTGCACGATGCTCGCGGGTTCGGGCTTTCCAGTCGAAACGTGCCGGTGCCGAATCTGGAGACACGGGCGGATGACCTACGGTCGGTGCTGGATGAGGTCGACTCGACCAGCGCTGTGATCGGAGGCTGGTTTGAGGGGCTCGCGCCCGGGATTCTGCTCGCGGCAAGTCATCCAAGTCGGGTGCGAGCGCTCGCCTGGTGGAATCCCATGCCGCGAACCGTGTGGGCGCCGGATTATCCGTGGGGCCAGGGACCCGAAGACGTGGCTCGCGACCTCGAGGCTCTCAAGCATTGGGGCACGGGACGGTCGGCCGAGTCTTGGGCGGACGTCATCGAGCAGCTCAGCGGCCATCGACCGTCGCAAGAGACGATCCGGTGGTGGGCGAAGAAGGAGCGCAACACGTGTACGCCCGATGTGGCCGAGGCGCTGCAGCAGATCTGGTGGCGGTCAGACATCCGTGGCGTACTTCCCAGCATCCAAGCACCCGCATTGCTCATGGTCACCGAGGGAGAGGATGAGCTCGCCGAAGTGGCAAACCACGTCGCGTCGCTGATGCCAAACGCACGAATCGAAGAGTTCGCCGAGCGGGGCTGGATGGGGGGCGACACCGACATCGACGCCGTGAATCGACCACGCTTGAACGCCGTCGCGCGGTTCATCGGTCTTCAGCCCAGACCCGTCGTTCCGGACACGATTCTCTCGACCATCCTCTTCACCGACATTGTCAACTCGACCGCTCAGCAGGCACGACTAGGCGATCGCGATTGGAAGCAGCTCATCGAGAAGCACAATGACCTGATCAGACAAGCGCTTACCACCTGGCGGGGAGTGGAGAACGACACCGCGGGCGACAGCTTCTATGCGACCTTCGATGGCCCGGCCCGCGCCATCCACTGCGCCAAAGACGTCCAGACGCGCGCCCGCGACCTCGGCATCGAACTACGGGCCGGCGTGCATACCGGAGAATGCGAGCTGCTAGACGGAAAATGCGCGGGGATCTCGGTCTCCACAGGCGCTCGCATCGCAGCCCTGGCCGGTGCCTCCCAGGTGCTGGTCTCCCAGACAGTCAAAGACCTCGTCGCCGGAAGCGGCTTTGCGTTCACCGACGCCGGCGAGCATGAACTCAAAGGCATCCCCGAGCGCTACCGCCTCTACACCGTCGACTAGCCAGTTCCTAGGAGCGTTGTTCATCCGGGGCCTCCTGGAGAGTTGGGGTTGTCTAAGACCTCGACCTCCAAGGGCTGGTATACGGTCTTTGTCTGGTATGCCGCTGCGAGACCTTCCACTAGTTGCGCTGCTGGCAGAGGAGCCGGTCGCACACATCGTTCCACCGCTGCCCCCGCTCGAGCGCGTCCTCACCGAGCGCTACTGCGTGAACCTCGGCGCGACAGCGACCGAAACCGTGGTACAGGGTGTGCGCTGCGACGAAGCGGGACTCCCGGCGCTGATCGCCGAAGTTCGCTCGCTTGTCCGTGACCGCGGCCATCGCCAAGCGATTTGGTTCGTCGGGCCGTCCTCGCGTCCACCCAATCTCCTGGCCCTGCTCCGTCAGGCGGGGTTCGTGCCGACAACGACTCCCCCTTGGGAACCGACCTACGCCGCAATGATCATGACTGAGCCGCCGACACCTCCGGCGGACGAAACGATCTCCGCACGACGGATCGAGACGCTCGACGAGCTCGTGGCTGGTCTTCGCATCGATGCTGCAGCGACCGGCGTATCGGACGACGAACTCCAGGCAATGCTGGCCGCGGCTCCCAGTCTTTTCGAGCTCGAGCGTCGGGAGGGGCAGCTGACATTTCTCGCATTCGACGAGACAGAGACGCCTATCGGTGTCGCCACCGCGGCCTTGTCACCGTACGGACTTGAGCTGGCCACCGGCGCCACTCTTCCCGACCACCGCGGCCGCGGCGCCTACCGAGCGCTGGTGTACGCACGATGGCTCGAAGCAACCCGCCGTGGCACCCCTGCCCTCGCCGTCCAGGCCGGTGCGAACTCAAGGCCGATCCTCGAACGTCTCGGCTTCGAGACTATCTGCACCCTGCACGCCGTCACCGACCCGGCAACGTGTGAGAACGGCCCCGCCCATTGACATCGATAAGCAGGGGCGAGCGCAGCCGCCCGGCGAGCACTGGCGGGTCTCGGGGAGGGTGCCCCAGTCCGGTCTCCCTGTTCCCTCGTCCGTGAAGGCGGGCTCCTCGATCCCGTCCAGTACCAGACCTGAGACTCCCTCGCCGTCTCGGGCGTCAGGTAGCGAGTAGTCCCGGCCGACCTGCGGGTTCCCACGTCGTAACGATCCGTGCAGCCCCCGATGCGCCCCACAATCGCTGCCGCGAGCATGGAAGGCGAGTTAGGAGGTGTGACGATGGCGACTATCTCGCCGGAACTTTCGAGGACTTCGACGCATGTCTCGAAGCGGGAGAGCGGGATGAGTCCAGCCAGGAAGTCCGCGATCTGGGTTGGCGTGCTGTGGATCATGGCGACCGTGTTCCCGGTATTGAGCATCTTGCCCTGGAGTGCCCTGGACGACGGTGAGGGGATCCTCGCCAACGCCGCGACGCACAAGAGCCAATTGATCACGTGGGCGCTGCTAAACCTGGTGGGGGCAGTCGCCGCCGCCGGTGTGGCGTTCATGCTCTACCCGATCTTGAATCGGGTAGCCGATACCAGCGTCAAGAAAGGGCTGGCGCTGTGGTACGTGGGCACCAGAATCACCGAGAGCGGGACCTACCTCGTGGCCGTACTCGCCACGTGGGCGTACCTCCCGCTGAGCCGCGAGTTCGCGGCAGCCGGAGCGCCCGACGCTTCGCACTTCCAGACCAGTGGCGTCATCCTGCAGACGACGCAAGATCTCGCCTTGGCGCTGGGACAGTCCATCTTCGCGATCGGTGCCGCGATGCTGTACTACCTGCTGTTCCAGGCAAGGCTCGTCCCTCGGTGGCTGTCGCTGTGGGGCCTCGTCGCAGCGCCGCTATTCCTCATCGCGAGCCTGTCACTCCTCTGGACGGGGGATCCCAACTCCACCCTGGCCAGTACCCTCTTCGTCCCGATGGCACTGCAGGAAATGGTTCTGGCGGTATGGCTGATCGTCAAGGGCTTCGACGTGGCTGTCCGCGCCTCCGGGTCGGCGATGGCCGACGTGGCCTGAGGCGGGGTCGGCGGCGGGTGTCTCGGCTCCCGAGGGGAACCGGCGTTGCTGGTCGAGCGAGCGCACCGATTCCGCGCCACCGGGAAGAAACGCGGACGGGTCGTTCTGCTGGGCGTTCTGGAACTTCGTGCCCAGCGGCGCGGCGACGGCGATCAGGACGAGCGCCACCCCGAATACCAGCCATCGGCGACGCCGGCCGACCGAGATCGCAGACAGAAACGAGGTCACGCCGGCCGCTCGCTGCGATCGCGGGGTGTTGCGGCGGTGATGGCGGCCTGGGCGGCGGTGTCGAAGCTCGTGAGCTCAAACGGCACCAGGGAGTGCAGGCGGTTGTCGTGGACGATTGTCGGGTTGCGGAGTCCGTCGATCAGTGGTCGGGCGACGCTGGCCTGGACGGGGGTGACGAGTCGCAGCCAGAGCGACGAGAGTCTGGGAGTGAGGAAGGGCACCTCGATGATGATCGGGTGGCGGTGGCGGATGCGGGCGATGCGTTCGATCATCTGGCGGTAGGTCATGACCTCGGGGCCGCCCGCGTCATAGGTTTGGCCGATTGCTTGCGGGTTGCCGCAGACTCCGGCGATGTAGCGCACGATGTCGGTGATGGCGATCGGCTGTGTCGGCGTCGACACCCAGCGCGGGCACACCATCCCTGGCAGTCGGTCGACCAGGGCGAGGATCGTGTCGAACGCGGCGCTCCCGGGCCCGACCACCATGCCTGCGCGGATCGTGGTGACCGGCACGCTGCCTGAGGCGAGGTGGTGTTCGGTGTCGCGGCGGCTCTGGAGGTGGTCGGACAGGTCGTCGGATTCGTCTCCCAGGCCGCCCAGGTACACGATCTGGCGGACGTGCTGAGCCTCTGTTGCTCGTGCGACGATCGATGCGGCGCGGCGGTCGCGGGCGGCGAAGTCGGCGTGGCCGAGCGAGTGGACGAGGTACACGACGACCTCGACGCCCTCGAGGGCTTGATGGACGCTGGTGGGGTTGGTCACGTCCGCGGTCACCCAGCGTTCGTTGGTGTCACTCTCGGTGTGGGCCCGGCGGGAGACCGCGATCACCTCGTGCTCGATTGCGATAATCGGAAGGAGCGCCGATCCGACCGTGCCCGACGCGCCGAAGACGGCGATCCTCATGGTGCTGCCCGGTCGATGAGGCGGTGGAAGTAGCGGCGGCTGACTCGTGCGTGGATGCGCGCTTGGATCTGGTCGTAGAGCTCGCCGGTCCACGCCGGCGCTCCGGGGCGCGCGGCGAGGGTGGGGTGGTAGTCGGCGATGGCCGAGCGCAGCTCGAAACGGTCGGCGCCGCCGTGCATCGAGAGCGTGATCGATCCGGCGGCGCGGCGTGCGAGCAGGCCGCCGGTGATCGGATAGGTCGTCGACACTGCGTCTGTGGTCACGGTGAGCTGCGGCGGTCCGAAGCGCAGGAGCGTCGGTCCGCGGCGTGCGACGCGAAGCTCCATACCGCTGCCGCGGCCGCGCGTTTGCACGAGGCCGCGAGTCAGACGTTCCACCTCGCGCCAGTATGCGGCTCCGAGCATCCTCGCGCCGTCAACGGTGCGCGCGACGACGGGCCGCGGGGCGACCATGCGTTGGGTCGATTCGATCGCACCATCGCTTCGCCGCCGGTGCGACGACGACCACACGCCCGCCTCGTGACGGCACGGACCGTTCATCGCCATACCCACACCAGCGCGGCGAGCGCGTACACGAGGGCGTAGGCGGCGGTGAGTCCGATCACGGTCGAAGCCGGCGCGTTTCGAACCGTGAAGCCGGTGGAGCGCAGGAACTGGATCTTGACGAGCTCGCCGCATGTCATGAGCACCGCGAACGCGGTGAGTAGATGGCCCGGGCCGGCCGTCGTGAGCAGGCTCGCAAGCAGCGCCAGGTGAGCGAGGTTGTTGAAACAGACGAACACCATCGCGACGATCTCGCGTTCCAACAGGCGGTCTCCGATCGCTGCCAGCAGCCCGACGGTGGCGGTGCCGATCAGCGCCAGTTCGACGATTCTGACCCCGCGGGGGGTCGACCATCCGGTCGCGATCGACGATGCCAGCGCCAAATACGCGCACAGAAACGCGCAGGACTTGACGCCGGTCTCGATCCAGCCCATCGGGCCCCATCGAGTCACGTGCCAGGCGGCGGCCTCGCGCGGTGGGTTCACAGCTTGGCCGCCGCGACCCGAGTAGCGGCAGTGACGGGATCGACGTCGAGGAGTGTTGCGCCGAGCTCGTCGGCGACCTTGCGCGTTGCGCCTCTTCCCGCAACAGCGATCGGCAACGTGGCAGTTCGAGTCGCGCGGGCGAACGCTCGTAGACGCGTCGGCCTCGTCGCTGCCAGCACGATGAGATTCGGTGTGAGCTGGGTCGCGGCTTCGATCAGGGTCGATTGTGGTGTGTCGGCGCCCAGGTAGGTGATGCGCCAGCCGTAGCCGCGCAGGGCGATTCCAAAGCAGATCAGGCCCAGGTCGTGGAGTTCGCCGCTCGGGCATGCCAAAAGGGCGCGCGGACCGCTCCCACCATCCCAGCCGCGGGCGAGTCCCAGGAGCCGGCCGCGGATCAGGCTGGTCGCGAAATGTTCCTCGGCGATGGTCGCGCTCCCGTCCGCCCATCGTTCGCCGAGGTCGACGAGGTAGGGGACGATCACCTCGGAGATCACGGTTGTGGCGCCCATGTCGGCGAGCAGACGATCGAGCACGGCGTTCGCGCCGACATCATCGAACTGCCCCAGTGTCTGGGTGAGACGCGAGCGCCTCTCCTTGATCCCGTCCCCCGCGGGCTTGGGATCGCTGGCCGGAGCCCCGAGCGCCTCTCCGGCCGGTGTGGAGAGCACCGCTTCGGCCGCCTGCCGAGCTGACACACCGGCTGCCAGCAGCCCCTGCATCGCTCGCACCCGTCGCTCGTCCTCCGCCCCGTACAGGCGAAAGCCTCCGGCGCTACGCACGGGCGAAAGCAGCCCATACCGGCGTTCCCATGCTCGCAGCAGCGTGGGCGACTCTCCGACGCGGTCGCTGAGCTCGCCAATGCGAACACGAGGAGCAGGCTCAGGACTGGCGGTCGCCATGGGCAGAGTATACACACTTTATACAGACACTTGACAAACGAGGCTCAACCCTCTACAGTCCGCCGCTCTGGTCAAGTGTTTGTCCAAAGTACGTCCAAGGAGGTTCTCGATGACACGTAAGCTCCGATGGCTGGTGCCGTTCCTGGCACTGGCCGCGACCATGGCGGGCGGGACGGCCAACGCCGCTGCCGCGCCGACGGTGCAGCTGGACGGTGTTCGCACCACGCTGTGGACTGATCCGGCCACAACAAAGGTGCTGCTGGCCCACAAGATCGTTCCGCTTCCCACGCACGGCACGTTCGTCGACGTGAAGTGGACGCCCCGGGGCCCGTCGGTGGGCTACGGCTTCCCGATCCCCAGCGGCAGAGTCGACGCGGCGACGCTGGCCGGTCGCATCAACCACACCGGCGGCCTCAAGTTCGCCAACCTCGCCAACGGCAAGAAGCTGTCGCTGACGAAGTTCCGGATCGTGATCGACGCGCATCCGCATCTGACCGCCATCGTCAACGGCGACCCGAAGGCGCGGGTGTCGATCCTGCGCCTCGACCTGTCCAAGGCGACGGTCTCCAAGCCGCTGCCCCACGTCCGGGTCGGCAACGTCGGCGCCTACCTCAACTCGACCGCCGCCGGCGCACTCAACCATGCCATGGGCGTGTCGTTCTTCGCCCCCGGCATCAAGCTGGGCACCGCGTACGTCAACGCGCACGTCGCCGGGTAATCCATCCACGTGCGGGTGTCTGCGGATTTTGACCGTCCGCAGACACCCGCCCGACCCGGACTCCCGCCTTCGGGCATGGGGTTGCGAGGAATCTGGCCGCGTGAGTGCGCCTGGCGCACCGCGGCACCCCGATGCCGTCACGTTCGCGTTGAGCTACAACGCCTATGAACGGGATGGCGACTTCGATGCAGTCGCTGCCGCCGGACATCTGATCATCTGGGTGACCATTGGCGACACAATCCTTAGCTCAGCACTTGTTGAAACCACAGAACTGCCGCTTCGCCTTCCTTCCGTGTGATCTCATCGACGGTTCGGCTGTGCCGCAGTCCATTCCGAAGTTCGGCCAGCTGGCCGAACTTGCCGGCCACTGTCTCCTTGTTCGCGAAGCGAGGCTCGAACTCAGGCCATAGCGCCTCGGTGGAAATCGTGTCTTGGAGCTCTCGGAAATCGCAACTCCCGCCGGTGCGTACGCTGAGTGACCATCGTGCCTGAAACGAGCGAACTCAGGCGGACTCTGACGAACGGACGTTCGGCGTTGGATCACCGCTTGCCAAGGACCGCAAACCTCTCAACCATGCGCGATCCGGCCTAGCGGAGCGGCGCAGGAGTCGAACCTACCAACCGTGGGGTTACCACGGCCTGCCGGTTTTGAAGACCGGATGGGCCACCGGGCCCGTGCCACTCCAGGACGCCGAATTCTACGCGTTCGGCTCTGAGTCCGAGTCCGGCGCGTCGTCGCCGTCCTCGTCCTCGTCCTCGGACTCCGGCGTGGCGGCCATCGCCTTCTCGCGGAGCCTCGAGCGGCTCTCGCCGATCCGCGCCCTGAGCTCGTCCGCGGCGTGGTCCGGCTCCGGGGGCGGCGGAGGCGGGAAGGGGATCTCGTCGGTGTCGTCGTCGTCCTCGTCCTCGACGGCTTCGGCCTCGTGAACCGGAGGAGGCGGCGGCGGCGGTGGAGGCGGCGGCGCATAGTCGTCGCCGGGTTCGAGCTCCCCGACGGGGCCGCCGGCAACTCGCTCGCGCAGGCGGGTGTACGTCTCGGGCGACGCGACCAGCACCGCTGCGGCGCCGGCAGCGCCGGCGACCAGCCAGAGCAGCCGTTTCATCGGTCACACCTCCCGTGCCTCGCCCACGAAGTCACCACCCAACTATACTCGGGGCCAGAACCGAGCAGCTTCCTGCTCCGGGCCCGGCGCCGCCTTCCTGATCGCAGCGCCACGCGCGGCCCGGGGCTGCCCAGTCCACAGGAGGTGATCAGGATCAACCCGTACGAGATCATGCTCTTGATCGAGCCGGAGGTGGCGGAAGAGCGCCACACCGAGATCATCGAGCGCACCAAGGCCACCGTCACCGGAGGCGGCGGGACGTGGCACGGGGTCGACCCGTGGGGCAAGCGCAAGCTGGCCTACGAGATCAACCACCACACCGACGCGTTCTACTACGTGCTGACGTTCGACGCGCCCGCGCCCGCGCTCGAGGAGGCGACCCGCGTGCTGCGCATCACCGACGGCGTGCTGCGCTTCATGGCCGTCGCCAAGCCGCCGCCCAAGGCGGCCGCGGCGCCACGGAGAGGCCGAGGAGCCCGAGCAGGCCGAGGCGCCGGCGTGACCCACCGTCCGGCCGCGTCCCTACTATATTCGAACGTACGTTCGTAGAGGAGGCAGAGGAGGAACCCGTGGCAAACATCAATCGCGTCATCCTGACAGGCAATCTGACCGCCGACCCCGAGCTCTCGACGCTGCCCAGCGGCACGTCGGTGTGCAGGCTCCGGCTGGCAGTGAACCGCCGCTACAAGGACCAGTCGAGCGGCGAGTGGATCGAGAAGCCCAACTACTTCGACATCAAGGTCTGGGGCGCCCAGGGCGAGAACTGCGCCCAGTACCTCTCCAAGGGCCGACCCGTCGCGGTCGACGGCCGGCTCGAGTGGCGCGAGTGGGAGTCGCAGGACGGGGGCAAGCGCTCGAAGGTCGAGGTCGTGGCCGACACCGTGCAGTTCCTCGGCTCGCGCGGCGACGGCGGCGGCGGCGGCGGCGGCGGCGGCTTCCGCCAGACCGCCGAGATCAAGCCCGAGCCGGTCGAGACCTTCACCGGGGCGTCCGCAGGCCAGACGACGACATCCCGTTCTAGGAGGTACGACATGGCATCGAAGCCCAAGAACAAGCGGGACAGGGTCGCAAGCGCGGGGCGCCGACCGGCGGCTCGACTCGGCGCAAGCCTTGCTACTTCTGCAAGGAGAAGGTCGAGGAGATCGACTACAAGAACTACAACCAGCTGCGGCGGTACACGTCCGAGAAGGGCAAGATCCGGTCGCGGCGGATCTCCGGAGCGTGCCGCCGCCACCAGCGTCAGGTGGCGATTGCGGTCAAGCGCGCCCGTGAGGTGGCGCTGCTGCCCTACGCCGTCAACTGAACATTTTCCACGCTGCGAGCGTCCGATTTCGCGCTCGCGGGGTGGTCACGCCCGGCGCGTCCGTGCAACGATGGAGACGCGGCACGCCGCCCGACTGAAGAGGAAGGAAATGACAAGCAAGGCGACACAGGCGATCCTGCTCCAGGACGTCGAGAAGCTCGGCCGCAAGGGCGACGTGGTCCAGGTCGCCCCCGGCTACATGCGCAACTACCTCGGCCCGCGCAGGCTGGCCGAGGCGGCCACCGACGCCCGCGTGGCCGAGGTGCAGCACCAGGAGGAGATGCGCCGCCGCCACGAGGCCCAGTCCGACGAGCAGGCCCACGACGTGGCGCACACGCTCAACCGCACCGTGCTCACGATCAAGGAGCGGGCGGGAACCGAGGACAGGCTGTACGGCTCGGTCACTCGACCGACGTCTCCGACGCGATCTGGAAGGCCCGCAGGATCCGCGTCGACCGGCGCAAGGTCGAGATCGAAGAGCCGATCAAGACGCTCGGCAGCCACCTCGTCAGCGTGACGGTGTGGGGCGACGTCAGGGCCGCGATCAAGGTCATGGTCGTGCCGGGCGCCGCCGACGAAGAGGGTGGCGTCGAGGCCTTCGAGGCCGAGCCGTCCGAGCCCATCGAAGACGAAATCGCGAAGCTCGATGGCAGTCGCCCACCGGCCAGCCAACGTCCCGCCCCAGGACCTCGACGCGGAGGAGTCGGTGCTGGGCGCGATGCTGGTCTCGCAGAACGCGGTCGCGATCGTCTCGGAGCTGCTCCAGCCCGAGGACTTCTACCGCGGGTCGCACGCCACCATCTACCGCACCATCCTCGAGATGTACGGCAAGGGCGAGGACGATCGACTCGATCACGCTCACCAACGCGCTCGACCAGCCGCGGCGTGCTCGACCACGTGGGCGGCAAGCCGGTCGTGCACACGCTGGCGGCGACGGTGCCGGCGGCGGCCAACGCCCGCCACTACGCCCAGATCGTGCGCGACACCGCCACGTACCGCTGGCTGATCCGGGCGGGCACCGAGATCGCGACGCTCGGCTACGAGCACCTCGGTGAGCCGCCCGAGGTGGTCGACAGGGCCGAGCAGATCGTCTTCGCGATCGCCGACCAGCGCATCACGGGCGACTTCGAGCGCATCAGACGGCCTGCTCAAGGAGTCGTTCGAGCGGCTCGACGAGATCCAGAACTCGGACCACGACCTCACCGGCGCGCCGTCCGGCTTCCGGGACCTCGACGAGCTCACGGCCGGCTTCCAGAAGTCGAACCTGGTGGTCATGGCCGCCCGCCCCGGCATGGGCAAGACGTCGCTCGCACTCAACATCGCGACCCACCTGGCTGTCCGCGAGCAGGTGCCGGTCGCGATCTTCTCGCTCGAGATGTCGCGGGAGGAGGTCACGACCCGGCTCATGTGCACCGAGGGCCGGGTCGACTCCAAGCGGCTGCGCGTCGGCACGCTGTCGAGGCCGACTGGAACAAGCTGACCAACGCCTGCGACCAGGCTCTACAACGCGCCGATCTACGTCGACGACACCGCCGGCGTCACGCCGATCGAGATCAAGGCCAAGACCCGCCGCCTGAAGTCGCGGCTCGAAGGGCACCTCGGCCTGGTCGTGGTCGACTACCTCCAGCTGATGGGCGGGACAGACGCGGGTCGAGAACCGCGTCCAGGAGATCTCGCAGATCTCACGCTCGCTCAAGCTGATCGCGCGCGACCTCAACGTGCCGGTGATCGCCATCTCGCAGCTCTCGCGCGCCGTCGAGCAGCGCTCGGACAAGCGCCCCCTCCTGTCCGACCTGCGCGAGTCCGGCTCGATCGAGCAGGACGCCGACCTCGTCATGTTCGTCTACCGCGACGACTACTACGACGGACTCGAGCGACGACAAGGGCACCGCCGAGCTGATCGTCGCCAAGCACCGCAACGGGCCGCTCGACAAGATCCGGCTCTCCTACGTCGGCCGCTACACCAAGTTCGACAACCTGGCGCGGCGTCGAGCAGCAGGTGTAGCCCGGTGCCGCTCACGGTCGTCGTCGGCGCCCAGTGGGGCGACGAGGGCAAGGGCAAGATCGTGGACCTCCTCGCCGAGCACGCCGACGTGGTCGCCCGCTACCAGGGCGGCAACAACGCCGGCCACACGCTGGTGATCGGCGACGAGACCTACAAGCTGCGGCTCGTCCCGAGCGGCATCCTCTACCCCGGGCACGCTGTGCGTGCTCGGGAACAGGGCTGCGTGATCGACCCCGAGATGCTGATCGAGGAGCTCGACGGGCTGATCGCGCGCGGCATCGACATGTCCGGCCTGCGCATCTCGGGCAACGCCCACCTGATCATGCCGTGGCACAGGATCATCGACGCCGACTCGGAGCTCGCCCTCGGGCGGCTCCAGATCGGCACGACCCGGCGCGGGATCGGCCCGGCCTACGCCGACAAGGCCTTGCGCGTCGGCATCCGCGTGCAGGACCTGCTCGACGAGAAGATCCTGCGGCTCAAGATCCAGACCGCGCTCTCGGTCAAGAACGAGCTGCTGCGAAAGCTCCACCACCACCGGCCGCTGGACAAGGACGTGCTGACCGACGCGATGATGCGCTACGCCAAGCGGATCAAGCCCTACATCGCCGACACGTCGCTCGAGCTCGACCGGGCGCTGGCCGCCGGCAAGGTGGTGCTGTGCCGAGGGCGCCCAGGCCACGCTGCTCGACATCGACCTCGGGCACGTATCCGTTCGTCACCTCGTCCAACCCGATCGCCGGCGGGGCGTGCACCGGCCTCGGCATCGGCCCCACCCGGGTGACCGCGTGCTCGGCGTGACCAAGGCGTACCTCACCCGCGTCGGCGCCGGGCCGTTCCCGAGCGAGGCCGACGCCGAGCGCGGCGGAGCGATCCGCAGCGGCGGCGGCGAGTACGGCACCGTCACCGGCCGCGACCGCCGCTGCGGCTGGCTCGACCTGGTCGGCCTGCGCTACGCCGCCCGGGTGAACGGGATGACGGAGCTGGCGGTGACCAAGCTGGACGTGCTCTCGGTGTTCGAGTCGATCCCGGTGTGCACCGCCTACCGGCTGCAGGACGGCACGTCACCAACGAGTTCCCCAGCCACCAGTCCGACTTCCACCACGCCCAGCCGGTGTACGAGGAGCTGCGCCGGCTGGGGCGGCGACATCTCGGCGGATCACCGAGCGTACGCCGGCTACCGGCGACCGCCCAGGACTACCTGCGCTTCGTCGAGGAGCAGGTCGGCGTCCCGGTCGCGATCGTCGGCGTCGGCCACGCCGCGACCAGACGGTGATGCGCGAGTTCCAGCCCGCGGCCTGAGCCCTAGGCGCGGATCCGCTCGCCCCTGGGGTCCCACAGCGGCTCGGCGGCGACCTCCGCCGCCACCCACTCGCCGAACACCTCGATCTCGACCGCGGTGCCGACCTCGGCGTGCGCCGACCGGCAGGTAGGCGTAGCGCGATCGAGCGCTCGACCGCGAAGCCGAAGCCGCCGGTCGTGACCCGGCCGACGACCTCGCCGCCGACCCGCACCGGCTCCTGAGCCGAGGCGACAGCGCGCGCGGGTCGGACAGCACCAGGCAGGCCATGCCGCCGCTCGGGCGCTCGCGCTCGCGGGCGCCCGACCACCGCGTCGCGGCCGATGAAGCCGCCGGGCTTGTCGAGCTTCACGGCGAACCCGAGCCCGGCCTCGTCGGGCCCGTCCTCGGGCGTGATGTCGGAGCCCCACACGCGGTAGCCCTTCTCGATCCGAAGGGCATCGATGGCGCGGTAGCCGCACGCCAGCATGCCGTGCTCGGCGCCCGGCCTCCCACAGCAGATCCCACAGCCCGGCGCCGTACTCGGCCGGGCAGTAGAGCTCCCAGCCGAGCTCGCCGACGTACGTCACCCGGGCCGCGAGGCGGGCACATCGCCGATCGAGAGCTCGCGCGCGGTCATGTACCGGAAGCCGTCGTGCGAGAGGTCGGACTTGGTCAGCGGCTGGAGGATGTCGCGCGCCCGCGGGCCCCACAGGCAGAAGCACGCATAGGCGGAGCTGACGTCGTTGACCACCTGCACCGAGCCGTCGTCCGGGCAGGTGCTTTCGCAGCCAGCCCAGGTCGTGGTTGCCGAACGCGGTGCCGGTGACGATCCGGAATCGCGATTCGCCGAGGCGGGTGACGGTGAAGTCGGACTCGATCCCGCCGGCCGGTTCAGCATCTGCGTGTAGATGAGCGTGCCCACCGGCCGGTCGACGTCGTTGGCGCACATCCGCTGGAGGAAGCCGAGCGCGCCCGGCCCCTGCACCTCGATCTTGGCGAACGAGCTCTGGTCGAACAGCCCGGCCCGCTCGCGGGTCGCCATCGCCTCGGCGGCGATCGCCGGCGACCAGTTCTGTCCCGCCCACCCGCGCGGGCGCAGCCCCTCGTCGCCCGGCGGCGGCGTTCGGCTCGAACCAGTTCGGCCGCTCCCAGCCCGACTTCTCGCCGAAGCTCGCGCCCAGCGCCTGCGAGCCGCGGTGTAGGCCGGCGAGAGCCGCAGCGGCCGTCCCGCCTTGCGCTCGTGGTTGGGGTACTTGATGTCGTAGTAGGTGGCGTACACCTCGGTGGCGCGCGCCAGCGTGAAGCGCTGACTGCGGTACTGGCCGCCGAAGCGGCGGATGTCCATGTGCCACAGGTCGAGGCTCGGCTCGCCCTCGGTGATCCACTCGCGCCATCATGCCAGCCGATCCCGCCCGCGCCCGGCCAGGCCGTGCGCGCAGAAGCCGGCCGCCACCCAGAATCCGGGCACGTCGGACTCGCCCAGGATGAACTCGCCGTCGGGGGTGAACGCCTCGGGGCCGTTGTAGAGCTTCTTGACCTCGGCCGTCTCCATCGCCGGCACCCGCACGATCGAGTTCGTGCAGGATCTCGTCGAACCGCTCCCAGTCCTCGGGCAGGAGCTCGGCCTCGAACCCGTCGGGCACGCCGTCGAGCGCCCACGCGGTCGGGGTTTCGCTCGTAGCCGCCCATGATCAGACCGCCGACCTCGGTGCGGTAGTAGATCAGGTTGTCGGGGTCGCGCAGCGTCGGCAGCGGCTCCAGCGGCGGGTCGAACGTCTCGGTCACGAGGAACTCGTGGGCGTACGGGATGATCGGCACGTTCGACGCCCACCAGCCGGGCGATCTGCGGCGCGTACATGCCGCCGGCACACACGACCACGTCGGTGCGGATCGTGCCCTTGTCGGTGACGACACCTCGTGCACGCGGCCGTTCTCGAGCGTGATGTCGAGCACCTTGGTGCGCTGCTCGATCTCGGCGCCGCGCAGGCGGGCGCCGTCGGCCAGCGCGAACGTGAGCTGGCTGGGATCGAGGTAGCCGTCGTGGGGCAGGAACGCCGCGGCGAGCACGCCGTCGGTCGACATCAGCGGAAACATCTCCTGGGCCTCCTGGGCCGAGACGATCTCGATCGGCAGGCCGAAGCTCTTGGCCCAGCCGGCCTGACGCTGGATCTCCTCGTAGCGCTCCTGCGAGGAGGCCAGCCGCAGGCCGCCGAGCTCGTGCCAGCCGGGATCCTTGCCGGTCTCCTGGCCAGGTCGGCGTACAGGCCGACCGAGTACTGCATCATCTTGGTCAGGCTGACGGTGGATCGCAGCTGGCCGACGAGGCCGGCGGAGTGCCAGGTCGAGCCGTGGGTGAGGCCGTACTGCTCGACGAGCACGACGTCGTTCCAGCCCAGCTTGGCCAGGTGGTACAGGATGCAGCACCCGCCGACGCCGCCGCCGATGACGACCGCTCGGGCGTCGTTCCTCATGCGAACCACCCTCGCACGGTCGGTATAGACCAGTCCAGGGAGGCGACGATCGACTCGGCGTCGGCCGGCCGAGCCGCTCGCCGCCACCGTGCCGTCCACCACCACGCACCGCATTCCCGCCGCGACCGGCCGACTCGAGCCCCATGAGCGAGTCCTCGAACACGAGCACGTCCGCGGCGGGCTCGCGCAGCCGCCGAGCCGCCCGAGCGCGCGTCGTGTAGCGCCAGCGGGTCGGGCTTCCCGCGCTCACGTCCTCGGCCGCCACGATCACGTCGAAGAGCTCGCGCAGATCGGAGCCGACCAGCACGGCCTCGATCTCGTCGCCGGCCGCGCCCGAGGCGATCGCGACCGGCACGCGGGCCGCGATCTCGCGCACGAAGCCGCGGCGGCCGCGTGGACGGTCTCGCCGCTCGCCGCCCGCTCGAGGTAGAGCTCGGTCCGGCGCTCGATCAGCCGCTCGGCGAGCGCCGGGTCGTACCGGCCGTGGCGCGTCAGCACGCGCTCGACGATCTCGGGGTCGGAGTAGCCCGGCGAACTCGGCGAAGTAGAGCTCGCGCGAGACCTCGATCCCGATCTCGGCGAAGATGACGGCGCAGAGCTCGGCGAGCAGGGGCTCGTCGTCGGAGATCGTGCCGTTGAAGTCGAAGACGCACCGCCCGCGGCGGCTCAGGGGCGCTCACCGGCTCTACGATACGGCATCGACACCGCCCTCCCCACCCGTGACCGCACCGACCGCTGGCTCGTGCTCGACGCGCCCGGCCGCCGACGCGTTCGACCGCATCGAGGACTTCCTGGCCGCGCACCGCGGGCTCTCGGCCGACCTCTACCTCGGCTACGGCCTGGCCGGCGGAGGGCCCAGCCGAGCCGTGCCCGCTCCCGGCCGCCGCCTGCCGGATCGACGCGGCGAGCGCGCAACATTGGGGTCTGACCCCGTTGTTGCGCGCGTATGCGGTGGGGCGTGGGAGCGGACGTGGTCGCCCGCGCAGCATGCGGCGGCGATCGCCGAGGCGCAGGCCGCCATCGGGCGCGGCGACGTCTACCAGGTGAACCTCGTCCAGCACCTGCGGGCGCCGTTCCGGGGCGACCCGGCCGGCGTCGAGCGGGCCGCTCGCTCCGCTCGGCGCGGAGTTCGCGGCGACGGATGCATGGCGACGGCTGGTCGATCGTCTCGGCGACGCCCGAGCTCTTCCTGCGGACGCGCGGCGACTGGGTCGTGGACGATGCCGATCAAGGGCACGCGGCCGGCCGACTCCGACGGAGCCGATCGCCGCCAGCGGCAAGGACCGGGCCGAGCACGTGATGATCGTCGACCTCGAGCGAAACGACCTGGGCCGCGTCTGCGTGCCCGGATCCGTGCGGGTCTCGACGTTCCTCGAGGAGCGGCCGATGGCCGGCGTGCGCCACCTCGTCTCGACCGTCGAGGGCCGCTGCGGCCCGGCGTCGGCACCGCCGAGCTCCTGCGCGCCACGTTCCCGGGCGGGTCGGTGACGGGAGCGCCGAAGCTGGCGGCGATCGACCACATCGCCCGGCTCGAGCCGGTCGGCCGCGGCGCGTCGATGGGCGCGATCGGCCGCGTCCACCCCAACGGCGACCTCGACCTGGGCCTCACGATCCGGACGTTCGCGATCGCCGGCGGCGAGATCCACCTCTGGGTGGGCGGCGGCATCGTGTGGGACTCCGACCCCGAGGAGGAGGTCGAGGAGTCGCTGGTGAAGGCCCGGCCGCTCCTGCGGCGCCTGTCAGCCGGCGCCGGCGATCCGCGCGACGGCGGCATGCGCATCGCGGCCCGGTCCTGACTCCCACCAGCGGGCGTGGCCGAGGACGAAGGTGTCCCAGGCCCAGTCGGCCTTCTCGCGGTCGTGCTCGACGCCCCAGTAGTAGTCGAGGAACGAGATCCCGTACTCGAACTGGCAGGCCTGGAGCACGTCGGCGAACGAGGCTCGCTCGTCCGGCATGAGCGGCGCGACGGCGTCGTACGCGCCGACAAGCGCCGCCGCGTGGCCCAGATCGAACGCGGCGTCGTCGCCGGCCGAGATGCGGTTCCAGAAGAAGCAGTTGCGCTCGACGGCGACGGCCAGGTCGAGCGTCCGCGGCCCGTAGTCGGCCTGGTGGAAGTCGATGATGCCGCTCACGTCGTCGCCCGAGAAGAAGAGGTTGTTGGTCTGCCAGTCGCCGTGAAGCGGCGCCCGCGGCAGGACCGGCACGAGCGGTCGCAGGCGCTCGAAGACCGGCCCGTACGCCTCGGCCACGTCGTCCTCCCACGGCCGCCCCGCGAGGTGGTCGGCGACCGCCGGGCGGGCATCGGCCAGCGCGGCGACCGCCGCTGCCGGCTGCATCGCAACGGCGTCGAGCTGAACGACGAAGCCGGCCTGCGGCTGGGGCGACGGGTCGGGGAAGTCGGCGCCGGCGAGGTGCAGGCGCGCCAGGACCGCCCCGGCAGCGGCCGCGTGCGCCTCGCTCCCGAACGGATCCCAGCTGTCGGCGCCGGCGTAGACGTCCTCGCCGGCGGCCGGCTCGTGCACCTCGTACCAGTGGCCGCCGTGCTCGACGAGGCCCAGCGCCCGCGCGGCCGGCACGCCGCGATCGGCCAGGTGGTTGGCGAGCCGGTGCTGCCACGCCACCTGGCCGAGCGTCGCGGCCCATCGGCGGCTGGCGCTTGAGATAGACGTCGCCGCGGTGCGTCCGGCAGCGGGCGACGGCGAAGAGCCACCGCCGGTGGCGGGCCACGACCTCGGTCCCGGCGCCGAGCACGGCCCGCGCCTCGGCGTCCGTGATCGGATCCCAGTAGCGGTCGGCGAGGCCCATGCCTGCCAAGATACCGATGTGCCGACCGACGTCCTCGTCTCCGCGGAATGGGTCCGCGAGCGGCTCGGCGAGCTGCGGGTGCTCGACGTGCGCGGCCGGGTCGTGAACGACGAGCCGCGCTACCGGGCCGATCCCGGCTGCTACCGCGAGGCGCACATCCCGGGCGCGGTCTTCGTCGACTGGCGGGCCGACTTCACCGACCGCTCCGATCCGGTGCCCGTCCAGCTCGCGTCTCCGGACGACTTCGCCGCCGACGCCACCCGGCTCGGCGTCGGAAACGACTCGGTGGTGGTCGCCTACGACACCTACCGAAACGTGCTCGCCGGACGGGTCGTCTGGGCGTTTCGGGCCTACGGCCACCGGCACGCGCACGTCCTCGACGGCGGGCTCGACGCCTGGCGGGCGGCCGACGGGGCGCTGCGAAGCGGCGAGGAGCACCCCGTGCCCGCGTCGCCTCCCTACCGGACCGGTCCGCGAGACGACTCGCTGTGGGACATCGACCGGATGCGCGCGACCCTCGACGGCGGCGTGCTCGTGATCGACGCGCGCGCCCACGACGAGTACGCGGGGGTCGAGACGCATGCCCGCCGCGCCGGGCACATCCCGGGCGCGGTCAACGTGCCGTACCGCAGCCTGCTGCGCGACGACGGGCCGTTTCTCCAGCGGGACGAGCTCAGGCAGGCCTTCGCCGATGCCGGCATCGATGTCGAGGCGATCGACCGCCCGGTGGTGGCCTACTGCAACGGCGGCGTCTCGGCGACGGCCGTCGCCAACGCGCTCGAGGCCGCCGGCGGGCCGCGCCCAGCGGTCTACGACGGCTCGTGGAACGAGTGGGGCAACCGCTCGGACACGCCCATCGAGAATTAGGGCATGGCCCTAGCGCTCCTGATCGCGGGCATGGCGCTCGCCGCCGCCGGCTACGCCTCGGCCCGCCGCATCGACCCGGACCGGTGGACCGGGAAGGCCCTGCGCACGCTCTTCTGGCTCGGCGCGCCCGCGTCGGGCGTCGTCGCGACGCGCACCGACGTCCATGCCGGGCTCGTCATCGGCCTCGTCGCCGCATGGATCGTGCTCGCCGCGTCCGCCGCGGCCGTCCTGCACCTGACCCGCGACCGCGCCGCCGGGGAGCGGGCCGAGCTCCTGCTCGCGGTCTGCTGGCCCAACGCGGCGTGGCTCGGCTTTCCGGTATGCGTGGTCGTCTTCGGATGGGGTGCGCTGCCCCTCGCGATCGCATTCAGCCAGCTCTGCACCGGCCCGTTCACGCTGGTGATCCTGCCGGGCCTGGTCGCGGCCCTCGTGAACGAGCGGGCCGACTGGCTGGGACGGGCCCGCGCATTCGCCAGGAACCCGTACCTCGTCTGCGTCTCGACGGGGTACGCCCTCGACGCGGCGGGGATCGCATTCCCGACGTCGGTCACGTCGGTCGGGCGCACCGTTCTGCTCGCGAGCACGCTGCCGGCGTTCGCCGCCGTCGGGGCGGTGCTGGCCGGCCATCGCCTTCGGATCGACACGGGCACCGTGCGGCTCGTCACCGCCCGGCTGACGGTGGCGTCGGTGCCGCTCCTGGCGCTGCGGGCGCTCCTTCCGATCCCCGCCCCGTTCGTGGTGTCGGCGGGGATGGCGGTCGGCATGGGGAGCTTCGGCGTCGCGGCCGTCTACGGCATCCCGATGCGGCGGCTCGCACCCGCGCTGGCGCTCTCGACAGCCGTGGTTTTGGCAGCCGCCGCGGGCGTCGCAATGGCCCGAAATTGAGGGTTAATGCGGTGTGCGGGAGCACGCGCGCGGCGGCCTGCGAGTGTCCATTCCATCCACTTGTGCGCGCCCCCCGCCCGACGTAGCCTTTGCCCGGGCCGAAGCGCGGCATGCCCGCGAGACCGACAAGGAGGGTTTTGGAGTGGCGACCGATCTCGAGCAGTTCGTCGACGCAGACGGGCGCGCGGAGCGCGTGGCCGAGGTGCGCCGACGCATCGACGCGGCGGGGATCACCTACATCTACTACCAGTTCATCTCCGTCACCGGCCGGATCATGGGCAAGGGCGTGCCCGCGACGCACTGGGAGTCGATGGCCCAGAAGGGATTCCAGCTGGTCTACGGCTCGACGGCGAACCTGTTCGTCGACCGCCACGGCGAGTACATCGGCTACGGGCCCGAGGCCTGGGAGCTGGTGGGGATCCCCGAGCCCGAGACGTTCATGCCGCTCCCGTGGGACCCGAAGGTCGCGCGCGTGTGGTGCACGTGCTTCCGGGGCCGTGAGGACGAGGAGGACGGCGGCTCGTTCCTGAGCTCGGACTGCCGCGGCAACCTGAAGCGCATCCAGGACGACTTCGAGGCCCGCACCGGCATGCACCTCCGCGCCGGCATGGAGCCCGAGATGATGTGGCTCAAGATGAAGCCGGACGGGACGCCCGACGTCGAGGGCGTCACGAAGCCCTACTGCTACCACATCGACCAGTTCTCCGAGCTCCAGCCCATCATCCACAAGGTCATCGAGTACGGGCAGAAGATGGACCTGGACATGATCCAGGGCGACCACGAGGACGCGCCGGGCCAGATCGAGCTCAACTTCATGTTCGACCGGGCCGAGCACACCGCCGACCGGCTCTCGACCTTCCGCCAGATCTGCAAGCAGGTCGGGCGCGAGCTGAACGTGTTCCCGTGCTTCATGCCGAAGCCGTTCATGGGCGTCTCGGCCAACGGGTGCCACACCAACATCTCGATCTGGAAGGGCGACGAGAACCTGTTCATGCCCGAGGGCGACGACCAGCGCCTGCCCAGCAAGCTCGGCCTCCAGGCGATCGGCGGCATCCTCGAGCACCTCGGCGCGCTGACGGCGGTCACCGCATCGACGGTCAACTCCTACCGCCGGCTCTGGGACACCGGGTTCTGGGCGCCGGTCTTCGCCGATTGGGGATTCCAGAACCGCACGACCGCGCTCCGCGTCTCGGCGCCGGGGCGGTTCGAGTACCGCTCGGTCGACTCGGCCGTGAACCCCTACCTCTGCCTGGCCGCCCTGATCAAGGCCATGGACGACGGGATCGAGCGCGGGGTCGACCCCGGGACGCCCGAGGAGCGAAACATCTACGAGGCGATGGCCGGCGGCAAGGAAGTCAAGAAGATCCCGATGACGTTCGGCGACGCGCTCGACGCGCTCGACGACGATGAGGTCGTCCGCTCGGCGCTCCCCGGCGACATGTGGCGCGTGTTCCGCCACTACAAGCGCGACGAGTGGGAGCGCTACTGCGCCGAGGTCACCGACTGGGACGTGAAGGAATACCTGGACGTGCTGCCCTAGCGGCGGCGAGGAGGTCGCCGCATGTGCGGAATCGCAGGAATCATCTACCGGAACGGCAACGGCGGACGCCCGCTCGGGGTCGACATGACCCGGATGCTCCAGTCCATGAAGCACCGCGGGCCCGACTCGACCGGCTACGCACTGTACGGCCCGGCGTCGGATCTCGTGCTCGTGCGCTTCACGCTCGCCGACGCGAACGACCCGCGTGACTTCGAGTTCGCCGACCGGCTCGAGCGGCACCGGGCCGAGGTCGAGGGCCGGATGCGCGAGCTGGGCGCCCAGATCATGAACATCGAGTTCGACACGGAGTACGCCTTCCGGGCCGCGCTGCGCTACGACGGCGACCTGAAGCGCCTGGCCGACTACCTCGAGGACGTCCCCGGCTGCGAGATCCTGTCGCTCGGGAAGTCGCTCGAGATCGTGAAGGACCTGGGCGACGCCGAGACCGTGTCGGAGCAGTACGGCCTCGGGACGTTCGAGGGGACGCACGCCATCGGCCACGTCCGCATGGCGACCGAGTCCGACGTCGACATCTCGGGCGCCCACCCCTACTGGGCCTACCCGTTCGCCGACGTCGCGGTCGTGCACAACGGCCAGCTCACGAACTACTTCCAGTGGAAGCGGCGCCTGGAGCGATCCGGCCACCGCTTCCAGTCCGAGTGCGACTCCGAGATCATCGCGGTCTACCTCGCCCAGAAGATGAGCGACGGCCTGTCCCTCGAGGACGCGATGAACGCCAGCCTCGACGACCTCGACGGCGTCTTCACGTACATCTGCGTGACCGGCGAGGCGCTCGGCGTGGCGAAGGACGAGATGGCCGCGAAGCCGCTCGTCCTCTACGAGGGCGAGGACATGGTGGCGCTCGCATCCGAAGAGATCGCGATCCGGGCAATCATCGACCACGAGATCGAGACCTACGACCCGTATGAGCGGGAGGTGCTGGTATGGACGCGCTAGTCGGCGAACGGCGCATCTCCTACGACGCGCGCGGCCTGGCCGAGCCGACGGCGGATGTGCCCCATGTGTCGGAGGTGTCGGGGGCGAGCGCCGTCTTCGACGCGGCCGACCTGACGACCCGGCAGATCAACCTCGAGCTGCGCTCGCTCCTCTACGAGCAGGGCGTGACCGACGTGACCGTGAAGAACCCGGGCTCGAAGCACTCGATCGGCGTGGGCATCCTCACCCGCTGCAAGATCACCTACGAGGGCAGTCTCGGCTACTTCGGCTGCGGCCTCATCGACGGCCCCGAGGTGCACATCACCGGGCGGGTCGGCTGGTCGGCGTGCGAGAACATGATGTCGGGCGTCGTCGTCATCGAGAGCAACGCCGGCTCGCTCACCGGAGCGGCGCTGCGCGGAGGCGACATCGTCGTCAAGGGCCGGGTCGGAGCCCGGAGCGGCATCGATCAGAAGGGCGGGACGATCCTGACCCTCGGCTCGGCCGGCTCCATGACCGGCTTCATGATGCAGCGCGGCCACCAGATCATCTGCGGCGACGCGGGCCCCGGCCTGGGCGACTCGATGTACGACGGGATCATCTACGTCGGCGGCAAGGTGAAGGCGCTCGGGATCGACTGCGTCCCCGGCGAGTGGACCGACGCGGACACCGAGTTCGTGAACCGCAAGTTCTCGATCTACGGGCTGGGAACGCCGCCCGAATTCCAGAAGTTCGTGTGCGGGAAGAAGCTCTACAACTACGACAACCTCGAGCCCTCAGAGCGGAAGCTGGTGCTGTAGATGGCAACCGATAAGACATCCTCCAGGCAGAACGTCCTCGGGCGAAGCGGCATCTTCACGCACGAGGTCATAAACGACATCCACATCAAGGCCGAGCTCGGCCGCTACCGCATGCGCGGCTTCTCGATGTTCAAGCCCATCCCGCACTGGGACGAGCTGATGTTCATGCCGGGCACGCTGACCCGGTTCGTGATCGAGGGCTACCGCGAGAAGTGCGAGACGAAGACGGTGCTCGGCGCCCGCTTCGCGAAGAAGCCGATCGAGCTCGACATCCCGGTCTACATCACCGGCATGAGCTTCGGGGCGCTGTCGCTCGAGGCCAAGATGGCGCTCGCCAAGGGCGCGTCGATGGCCGGCTCGGCGACGTGCTCGGGCGAGGGCGGGATGATCCCGCCGGAGCGCGACCTCTCGACCAAGTGGTACTACCAGTGCATCCAGAGCCGGTACGGGTTCAACCCGCACCACCTGATGCTGGCCGACGCGTGCGAGTTCTTCATCGGCCAGGGCTGCAAGGTCGGCCTCGGCGGCCACCTCATGGGCCAGAAGGTGACCGAGCAGGTCGCCGAGATGCGCTCGCTCCCCGCCGGGATCGACCAGCGCTCGCCGGCCCGCCACCCCGACTGGCTCGGGCCCGACGACCTCTCGCTCAAGGTGCAGGAGATCCGCGAGGCGACCGACTACCAGATCCCGATCCAGCTCAAGCTGGGCGCGGCGCGCGTCTACGACGACGTGCGCATGGCCGCCAAGTGCGGGCCGGACATCATCTACCTGGACGGCGCCGAGGGCGGCACCGGCGCGGGCCCGCACATCGCGACCGAGGAGACGGGCATCCCGCTCATGGCGGCGATCCCCGAGGCCCGCCGCGCGCTCGAGGACGTCGGCCTGGCGGACGAGATCGACCTCGTCGTCGCCGGCGGCATCCGAAACGGCGGCGACATCGCCAAGGCGCTCGCGCTCGGCGCGAAGGCGGTCGCGATCGGCCATTCGGCGCTGATGGCGCTGAACTGCAACAAGGAGATCCCGGGCGTCACCGACTACGAGGGCACGATCGGGGTGCCGGCGGGCGAGTGCTACCACTGCCATACCGGCCGCTGCCCGGTCGGGATCACGACGCAGGATCCCGAGCTGCGAAAGCGCCTCGTCGTCGACGAGGCCGCCGAGCGGGTCTACAACTTCCTGCACACCCTGACGCTCGAGGTGCAGATGCTCGCCCGGGCGTGCGGCAAGACCAACATCCACAGCCTCGAGCCCGAGGACCTGTGCGCGCTCACGGTCGAGGCGGCCGCAATGGCGAAGGTGCCGCTGGCCGGGACGGACTACATCCCGGGCGTGACCGAGCGCGAGACGCTCGCCGAGATCCGCCGCCTCCTCGAGAAGAAGCACGAGGAGGAGGCCATGACACACGTCGGACAGCCGCTCGAGGCGGCCGGGGAGTAGGAGGCGCCATGAGCGAACAGGAACGCCACATCGCGATCGACGCCGAGACCCTCGCCGGCCACCGCTTCCCCTACCAGGAGGACATCTCGCTGGTGGAGGACGTCGACCTCCTGGCCGCGACCCCCGGCGATGACATCAACTGGCTCGAGGACGTGGAGCTGCTCGAGGAGGAGGGCGTCCCCGCCGTCTTCGACCGCTACTCGAACTCGTTCCTGCGCATCCACTTCCCGATCCCGGAGGGGCGCGAGAACGAGATCGCCCGAAAGGTCCTCATCAAGCACCTCCAGTCGGGGAACTCGTACGGCATCCAGCTCAAGGAGCAGCACTGCAAGTTCCCCCAGGTCGAGCTCGGCCCGTGGGTGCAGGGCTCACGCACGGTCGGCACCGACTGGAAGCCGCCGGTGCTCGAGGGCTGGGAGCCGCCGATTCACTAGCTCTCGCGCCCTGGCCGGGACATCTGCCATCCGGAGCTTCGGGCACCAGTCATCCCATACGGATGATTGCCGCTTCGCGGCGTGCGCCTAGCATCGGTTCTTCGTAACCAAGGCGCACCGTAGCCAGCGAGCGTCGAGAGACGAGAGGAGCGGACTGATGCCTGACGCAGGAATCGACCGCACCAGGCTCCCGATCCGACGGCCGCCGTTCGCGGGCAGGACCGGCCGGACGCTCGAGGGCTCGGCGCCCGACTGGAGCCAGGCGACCCACGTACAGCCGCCGGAGGATGCGCCGAATGTGCTGCTCGTCCTGATCGACGACGCCGGCTTCGGTAACCCGAGCACCTTCGGGGGGCCGATCCAGACCCCCAACTTCACTCGGCTCGCGGAGAACGGACTGCGCTACAACCGTTTCCACGTCACCGCGCTCTGCTCGCCGACGAGGGCCGCGCTGCTTACCGGGCGCAACCACCACCGGGTCGGCTTCGGCATGGTGGGCGAATTCTCGGGTCCGTTCCCGGGGTACAACGCGACCATCCCGCACGATTGCGCGCCCTTTCCGCGCATCCTTCAGGAGAACGGGTACCTGACGGGAGGATTCGGGAAGTGGCATCTGACCCCGGACAACCAGCAGGGGTATTCGGGGCCGTTCGACCGGTGGCCGACCCGGCTCGGGTTCGATTACTTCTGGGGCTTCCTCGGCGGTGAGGCCGGGCAGTACGACCCCCTGATCGCCGAGAACCAGAAGATCATCGGCGTCCCCGAGGCGAAGGACGGCGAGTCGTACTACTTCCAGGACGACCTCGGCGACAAGACGATCGACTGGCTTCACCGGGTTCGCTCCGAGAAGCCGAAGGCGCCGTGGTTCGCCTACGTCGCAACCGGCTGCAGCCACGCGCCGCACCACGTGCCGCGCAAGTGGTCGGACAAGTACCGCGGCGCGTTCGACAAGGGGTGGGACGTGATGCGCGAGGAGACGTTCGCGCGGCAGAAGGCGCTCGGCGTCGTCCCTGCCGACGCGGAGCTGCCGCCGCGCAACGACGCATTCCCGACGTGGGACTCGCTCGACGAGACGCACAAGCGCCTCTACGCCCGTCAGATGGAGGTCTACGCGGGCTACTCCGAGAACGCCGACTGGAACATCGGCCGGATCATCGACGCGATCGACGAGATGGGCGAGCTCGAGAACACCGTCGTGATCTGGATCTGGGGCGACAACGGGGCGAGCATGGAGGGCACGCTCACGGGAACGTTCAACGAGATGACGACGCTGAATGGGATCCCGCTCACGCCCGAGGAGCAGATCGGACTGATCTTCAAGCACGGCGGCCTCGAGGCCTGGGGAGACGAGCAGCTCGCCCCGCATTACTCGGCGGGATGGGCCTGGGCAGGCAACACCCCCTTCGACTGGGGCAAGCAGGTCGCCTCGCATCTCGGCGGCACCCGGAACCCGATGGTCGTGCACTGGCCGAGTGGTATCCGCGATGCCGGCGCGGTTCGGAGCCATTACACGCACGTGAACGACGTCGGGGCGACCGTCCTCGACCTGGCCGGGATACCGATGCCCGACTCGATCGACGGCGTCGTGCAGCAGCCGTTTGACGGCGTCACCTTCGCCGACTCGCTTTCGGACGCGGCGGCGCCGGAGCGGCACACGCAGCAGTACTACGAGATCCTCGGCAACAGAGGGATGTACAAGGACGGCTGGCTGCTCACCCAACGGTTGCAGCGCATCCCATGGGACCTCGACCCGGCGAAGCTCCGCACGTTCGGCCCGGGCTGGAATCCCGACGACGAGCCCGTCCAGCTCTACTACCTGCCCGACGACTTCACGCAGTCGAACGACGTCGCGGCTGACCACCCGGAGAAGGTGAAGGAACTCAGCGAGCTCTTCTGGGCAGAGGCCGAGGCCAATAGCGTCCTGCCGCTGCTCGGCGGGCTGACGTCCTTCTTCGGCATGGTGCCGCCGCTCCCGGAGGAGTCGAAGTTCGTCTTCCGCGGCGACATCCAGAACGTCCCCAGCGGGATGATCCCGCGGATCTACAACCACTCGTACACGATCAGCGCCGACCTGGTCATCCCCGACGGCGGCGCAGAGGGCGTGATCGTCGCTGAGGCCGACCATCTCGGCGGGTTCTCGCTCTTCGTGCAGGACGGGAAGCTGAAGCACACCTACTCGATGCTCGGGGTGCTCGAATACACCCAGGCGGCCGAGCAGCCGCTGCCGGCCGGCGAGGTGAACGTCGAGGTCGTCTTCACGGCCGACGCGTCGAAGCCGGCGACCGGCGGCGAGGTGACGCTGCTCGTCAACGGCGAGCCCGTCGCAAACGGACGGATGGAGCACACCGTGCCCGGCCGCTTCTCGGGCTACTCCGGCATGGACATCGGTCGCGACAACGGCCTTGTCGTCGACCGCAGCTACGCCGACAAGGCGCCGTTCGCGTTCACGGGCGAGATCAAGCAGGTCGTCTTCGACGTGGCACCGCATCTGAGCCCGGAAGAGGCGAGCGCGCTCAACGAGCACGCCGCGCAGGCCCTCGCGGCACACGCGGCGAGCGCCTGAGATGGAGGCGAGAGAGGAGCACCATGAGTAGCACCGACCAGCTGGACGTGCTCGTCGCCGTCTACCTCATCCCCGACCTGGCGCAGCAGGACTTCGACGCCTACACCAAGCTCGCGGGGGACGGCAAGATCGTCACCGACGGCGTGGCGGTCGTCATCAAGGACGCCGACGGCGAGGTGCACGTCCAGGAGACCGGCGACCACCTCGGCCGCAAGGGAGCCGGGGCGGGCGCCGGCGCCGGCCTCGTCATCGGGCTCTTCGCCCCGCCGCTCCTGGCCGCGACCGCCGTCGGCGCCGCCGCCGGCGCACTCACGGGGAGGTTCGCGCGCCGCCGTGTGCAGGCCGGCATCGGCGACAAGCTCGACGATGCGCTTCCGCCCGGAACGGCCGGCATCATCGCGATCTACGAGCACGCCGGCGCCGACGTGGTCGCTGGGGCACTCGCCAATGCGATCCGAACCTCGATCGCACAGATCGACAAGGCCTCAGCGAAGGAGCTGAAGGCCGGCCTGAAGGAGGCATCCGCCGGACTCGCCGGCTGAATGAGCACCATGATCCAGCTGATGGAGGGGCTTCCCGATGCGGTCGTCGGGCTTGAGGCCGTCGGGCAGGTCGAATCCGCCGACTACGAGGCGATCGCGGCGCCGGCGGTGAAGCACGCGCTGGAGCGGCACCCAAGGATTCGCCTCATCCACGTGCTCGACGACCGCTTCACCGGCTACACCGCCGGGGGCGCATGGCAGGACGCGATGCTCGGGCTCGCCCATCCGCGCTCGTTCGAGCGCATCGCCGTGGTGACCGACTCGGAGAGCATCCATCGACTCGTGAGGCTTGCAGACTGGTCGATTCCCGGCGAGCTACAGCTGTTCCCGAACCGCGACCGCAGGCACGCGGAAGCGTGGGCGAGCGAAGGGCTCGACGCGACGTGATCGACGTGTGGCGACCACCCGTCTCGTTCGACCTTCGGCCGCCATTCGTCACCGAACTGCAAGGAGGAGTGCGATGAGTTCGACGAAGTCCGATACGAGCGGCGCAGAGGTCGCGGACGTTGTGGAGGCTCGGAACGAGCCGGCCGAAGGGAGCGGGCGAGCGCGTGTGGTGCCGCATCTGAGTGTGGCGGAGCGGGTGGCGCGGGGGCGGGCGGCGCGGGCCGAGGTGCCGCGTTCCAGTCACGCGGAGTTCGCTCCGGCGGCGCATCGTGCGGATCCGGTCGATCTTCTGGAGTCGCAGGCGGAGTCGCGGGTTCCGGAGTTGGTGCCGATCCGGTACGGGCGGATGCTGGTGTCGCCGTTCACGTTCTATCGCGGCGCGGCGTTGCTGATGGCGGCGGATCTGGCGGCGAGCCCTCATTCCGGGCTGCGCGTCCAGCTGTGCGGGGATGCGCATCTGTCGAACTTTGGCTTGTTCGCGGCGCCGGATCGGCGGTTGGTGTTCGACCTGAACGATTTCGACGAGACGCTTCCGGGGCCGTGGGAGTGGGATGTGAAGCGGTTGGCGGTGAGCTTCGAGGTGGCCGGACGCGAGAACGGCTATCTCACGCAAGGAACGTCGACGGATCGTGCGGGAGACGGTCGCCGCCTATCGCCGGGCGATGCGACAGTTCGCCGGTATGCGCGCATTGGACGTGTGGTATTCCCGGGTGGAGGTCGATGAGCTGATGGCCCAGCTGCGAGGCCAGCTGAAGAAGGGGATGACGAAGCGGGCCGACGAGACGGTGGCCAAGGCGCGGACGCGCGACAGCATGACGGCCTTCTCGAAGCTCACCCGGGTGGTGGACGGCGAGCCGCAGATCGTGTCTGATCCGCCGCTGATCGAACGGGTCCCCGACCTCGCGCCGGGCCGCGAAGGAGAAGCCTTGACGGACGCCCTGCATGAGCTGTTGCGTCGGTACCGACAGACGCTGCAGACCGACCGGCGAGTCCTGCTGGAAGAGTTTCGATTGGTCGACATCGCGCGCAAGGTCGTCGGGGTCGGGAGCGTCGGCACGCGCGCGTGGATCGTGTTGATGCTCGGCCGCGACGAGACCGATCCGCTGTTCCTGCAGTTCAAGGAGGCCAATCCTCGGTGCTGGAGGACTTCACCGCAAAGAGCAAGTACTCCAATCACGGCGAGCGCGTCGTCGCCGGCCAGCATCTGATGCAGGCAAGCAGCGACATCTTCCTCGGCTGGCTCCACGTCGACAACGGCATCGACGGCAAAGCACGCGACTTCTACGGCCGCCAGCTGAAGGACTGGAAAGGCTCATTCGAAACCGAAGGAGCACTCCCGAAGGGAGCAGCGATCTACGGCCAGACCTGCGGGTGGACGCTCGCCCGCGCCCACGCCCGCTCCGGAGACCGCATCGCGATCGCCGCCTACCTCGGCGGCAGCGACGCCTTCGACCGCGCCATCGCCGACTTCTCCGAGTCGTATGCTGACCAGAACGAGCGGGACTACAACGCACTTGCCCAAGCCGTCGACTCAGGAAGGATCACTGCACAAAGCGGGCTCTAAAGCAGACTGGTCCGCCGATGCTCGAGGGCTGGGAGCAGCCGTTCATTAGCAGCGGCCGGTGACACTGATCCCACTTTCAGCCCTCCTCACGATCTCGCTCATTGCCGCTGGGCCCGGCCACGCCGTCCACCGCACGGCCGTCATCGGCCACTCGGTCGACGGCCGCGCGATCCACGCCGTCGAGTCGGGGACGCCCGGCCGGCCTCGGATCCTCGTCGTCGGGTGCATCCACGGGAACGAGTGCGCCGGGATGGCGGTCATCCGCGCCCTGCGGCGGCGGCCGCCTCCGGCGCACGCCGACCTGTGGCTCGTCCCCACGCTGAACCCGGACGGCCGGGCCGCCGCGACCAGGCAGAACGCTCACGGCGTCGATCTGAACCGCAACTTCGCGGCGGGCTGGACGCGGCGAGGCGCGCCCGGGAGCACGTACTACTCCGGCCCGCGGCCGTTCTCGGAGCCCGAGACCCGGGCCGCGCGGCGGCTCATCACTGCAATCCGGCCGCAGGTCACGATCTGGTACCACCAGCACATGCGGCTGGTCTGGACGTCGGGGAGGAGCGTGCCGGCCGGCCGCCTGTACGCGACGATGGTCGGGCTCCGCCTGTACGTGCACCGCTCGCCCGGCGGGGCGGCGTCGGAGTGGATTCGGACCCGCTTCCCCCGCCTGCGGGCCTTCGCGGTCGAGCTCGCGGCGGGACGGCTCTCGCGCGGCGGCGTCCGCCGGCACGTGGCCGCCGTGCTCGCGATGGCCGGCGTCTGAAACATTGGTACCTGGTACCGGTGTTTCACCCCCGGGTAGGGTGCTCCGGTGCCCGCCACGGCCCTCGCGCTCGCCCTTGCCGCCGCGGCCCTGCACGCCGGCTGGAACATCCTCATCGCCCGGGCCGGGGACCCTGAGGGGGCCGGCGCCGCGGCGATCCTGCTCGGCGTCGCGGCCTTCGCGCCGGTCGCCGCGCTCACGTGGCGGGTCGAGTGGGCGGCGGTGCCGTACATCGGCGCCTCGGCGACCGCCGAGCTGGCCTACTTCGCGCTCCTCGCGGCGGCGTACCGGCGCTACGACCTGTCGGTCGTCTACCCGATCGCCCGGGGGGCCGCTCCCGTCCTCGTCCTGGTCTTCGCCGTCGCCGCCACGTCGGCGCAGGCCTCCGCGCTCGAGGTGGCCGGGGTGGCGATCGTCGCCGTCGGCATCATGCTCGTCCGCGGCGTCCACGTCGGAGGGCGGTGGGCGGCGCCGGGGATGGCGCTCGGGGTGGCGGCGTGCATCGCCGCGTACACCGTGATCGACAAGTCCGGGCTCCACCACGCGGCGGCGATCCCGTACCTCGAGATCACGCTCGCGACCTCGGGCATCGCCTACGCGGCCGGCCTGTCGATCGCGCGCGGAACAGACGTCGTGAGGAACGGCTTCTCGTGGTGGACCGCCGGAGCCGGCGTCGCGATGTTCCTCGCCTACGCGCTCGTGCTCGCTGCGCTTCGGCTGGCGCCCGCCGCCTCGGTCGCGGCGGTGCGCGAGACGAGCGTCGTCATGGCGACGGTCATGGCCGCAGTCATCCTCCGCGAGCCCGTCTCGCCTGGGCGGGCGACCGGCGCGGTGCTCGTCGCGGTGGGCGTCGTGGCGCTCGCGCTCGCATGACCGAAGCGGCCGTCACGATCCTGGCCTACGCGCTCGGCTGTGTCGCGACGGGCTACTACATCGTCCGGCTCGTGACCGGCGAGGACCTGCGCGGGCAGGTGACGGGATCGACGGGAGCGCGCAACGTCGGCCGCCGGCTCGGAGTGGCGGCCGCCGTCGCGACCTTCGCGGCCGACGTCGCCAAGGGAGCGGTCGCCGTCGGCATCGCGCTCGCGGCGGCCGGCGGCGGGGCGGGCGCCGCCGCGCTCGTGGCCGTGGTCGCCGGGCACGTCGCGCCGGTCCAGCTCGGGTTCCGGGGCGGGCGCGGCCTCGGGCCGGCCGCCGGCGGGATGCTCGTGCTCGACTGGCGGGTGGCGGGCATCGCGCTCGCCGCAGCGGCGCTCTCGGCCGCGGCCACCCGCGCGCTCACCGCCTCCGGGCTCATCGGCGCCGCCTCCGCGCCGGTCGCGGCGCTGGCGCTGGGCGAGCCCGGGATCGCGCTGGCGGCCGGCGTCACCGCCGCCATCGTGCTCGCGGCGCATGCGCGCCGGCGGCCGGATCAGCTCCAGGGATAGGGGCTGTTCGAGACCGGGTGCAGGTCGCCCGTCGCGAACCGCTCATACCGGAACGGGTGGAGCAGGCTCGAGTCGCCGCCGGCAACCACGCGCGCCACCTCCCGCCCGACGCCGATCATCTTGTAGCCGTGGTTCGAGTCGGCGATCACGTAGGCGTTGGGCCGCATGTAGTCGAAGACGGGGAAGCTGTCCGCGGTGAAGCACCCGACGCCGCCCGACCGGACGTTCTTGTACGTCGCCCGCTTGCCCTCGAAGCGCTTCATGCAGTGCGAGAGCGACGCGCACCACATGTCCGCAAACGACGACTCGACGCTCGCGGTCGGGTACGGGTCGACGTCGAAGTCGTTCCCGACGACGACCGGCGCCGCCCCGCCCTGCACGCCGTGCAGGTCCTGCTTGAAGTAGTTGCCCCACAGCTCGTCGGTGATCAGCTCGCCGCCCTCGTCGTAAAGCGGCGCATCCGAGTCGACGTGGAGCACGGGCGGCATCGACCCGTCGGGCAGCGAGAGCAGGCCCGGGTCGACGTCGATCTCGCCCTCCTGGAGGTACCAGTACGTCCACATCTCCTGGTCGGCGTGCACCGCCCCGTCGGGCGTGCGCACATCGAGCGTGTTCGGGAGGCCGAGCATCGTCCAGAGCGATTTCACCCACGGCCCGACCGCGACGATCACCTGGTCGACCGCGACGTCGCCCTGGTCCGTGTGGACGGCCGTGACCACGCCCGAGTTGTCCATCGCGAAGCCCGTCACCGCCACGCCGTCGACCAGGCGGGCGCCGGCCTCCTTCGCCTTGGCCGCGAGGCCGTGCATCGAGGCCATGTTGTTGGCGAAGCCGCCCTTGTGCTCGTGCAGGCACACCTCGACGCCCTGCGCGCGCCAGTCCGGGAACATCCCGCGCATGTGCTCGGACACCTCGGTCGCGCCGACGATCAGGTCGGACGGGTAGCCGATCCGCTGCTGGCGCTCGTGCACCTCGGTCAGGTCGGACACCTGCGAGCTCGCGCCGAGCGCGACGTATCCGACCGGGTGGTAGCGAGAAGGCCTCGGGGTCCTGCTCCCAGACCTCGACGTTGGCCGCCATCAGCTCCGACATCGCGGGCTGGTAGTAGTTGTTGCGGACGACGCCGCAGGCGATGCCCGAGGCGCCCGCTCCGACGCCGGTCTTGTCGAGGATGAGCACGTCGGGCTCCTCGCCCCGTGCGCGCTGCTCCTTCGCGAGGTGCCAGGCCGTGGAGAGGCCGTGCACTCCGGCGCCGATCACCAGGTACTTCGCGGACGCGGGCAGGCTCATCGTCGTCACCTCCGTGGATTGCCGCTACGGCAATGCCATTGCCATTTCATGCCCCAGCATACCCGAGCGCGGCCGAAAGCGCGAGCGCGTGCGAGCGAAGAGGCGGGACCGCCGCATCCTGCGCGCGCAGGCGGAAGCGCGACTCGGGCCCCTGGACGCCCAGGATCGCGATCAGCTCCCCGGGCTCCCCGAAGACCGGGACGGCGACCGCGTTCAGGTCGGGCTCGCGCTCCCGCGACGCGTGCGCATGACCGATCCGGCGGACGGCCGCGACCTCGTCGGCCAGGCGCGCCGGGTCGGTGATCGTGTGCTCCGTGTAGCGGGCGAGAGGCCCGGCGGCAGGGCCGGCCGCCGCGAACGCGAGCATCACCTTGCCGGTCGCGGTGGCGTGGGCGATGCTCGGCCGGCCGACGCGGGCGACCGACGCGACGCTCGCCCGGCTCAGGACGAAGTCGATCGTGACGGCGTCGGGCTCGCCGGGCACCGAGAGCGTGGCGGTCTCGCCCGTCTCGTCGACGCAGCTCGTCGAGGTGCGGGCGGGCAGCGGCCCGCAGGTCGACGCCGCCGAGCGCGTGGCTCGAGAGCCGCAGCACCTGCGGCCCGAGCCGGTAGCGCCCGGTCGCCGGGCGGTGCTCGACGTAGCCCGCGGCCGCCAGCGTCGCGAGGATGCGCGACACCGTCGAGGCGTTGATCCCCGTCACCCGGGCGAGCTCGTTCGTCCCGACGTCGCCCTCCGCCTCGGGAAAAGCGTCGAGCACGCGAAGCGCGCGCTCCACCGCAGCCAGCCGCCTCGTGGCGGGTCGTCCGGTCGGTGGCACAGGTGATGTCTACCATCCCCGGCGGCGCCGGTGTTAGGCTCGGGCCATGTTCGAGGACACGAGCCGCCGGCTCGACTTCCGCGACGTCGTCGGGGCGTTCGCCACGGGAGTCACCGTCGTGACATCGCGGGTCGGCGACACGTTCGCGGGTATGACGCTGAACTCGTTCACGTCGGTGTCGCTCGACCCACTGCTCGTGCTCGTGTCGCTCGCCCACGGGACACGCACGCTCGAGATGGTGCACCGGTGCGACCGGTTCGCCGTCAACGTGCTCCACCGCCGCCAGCGCGATGTCGCCCTGGCGTTTGCGAAGGCCGGCGCGCCGTTCCCGGACGGGCACACCGTCGTCGATCCGGCCGGGTACCTGGTCGTCATGCACGCTCTGGCGATCCTGCGATGTCAGGTCTCGGCGATCCACACCGCGGGCGATCACGACCTCGTGGTCGGCGAGGTGGTCGACTTCGAGGGATCGGGCGGGGAGCCGCTGATCTTCCACCGCGGCGCGTTCGGTGGCCTCGATGCGGACGGCCTCGTGCCTCGCGGGCGGGTGATCGGCTTCGCCGGCTCCGGCTGGTAGCTGCGAATTTTCCTAACGAAGGAAGGCATTTGCGCCGATTGTCTTTGTGACCCTGTCACGTTGGCGCCTTGTCCCTTTCGCTCGCCCATTCCCGCCCCAGGATCGGCCTCCTGGGGAAGTTCGCCGTTGCAAGCGCGGTGCCTGTCGTCGTGCTCGGGCTCGTGCTCGCGAACTACCTCGGAAACCAGATTCACGAGCGCACCCTCCACTCGAGCGTGCAGGCCGCCGACCTGACCGTCCGGCTCGGGATCGAGCCCCACCTGACGCGCGACGCGCTCAGCCACGGGCTCCCGGCGGCGCAGGCGCAGGCCCTCGACGACGCGGTGCGCGGCCTGGCGCCCGGCGACCTGCACGTGGCTCGCATCCAGATCTGGAACGAGCAGCGGAGGATCGTGTACTCCACCGACTCGGCGCTGATCGGCCACGGCGCGCAGGGTGAGCCGTCGCCGGAGCTCTCGCGAGCGCTGCAGGGCTCGACAGCGTCGGAGGTCATCTCTGACCGCGGCGACGTCGAGAAGCAGAACCGCCCGCTCGTGCGGCGGTTCGGTGACCTGCTCGAGGTGTACACGCCGATCCGTGCGCGGGGCTCGCGCGCGACGGTCGGCGCCTTCGAGCTCTACATCCCCTACGGACCGGTCGCCGCTGCGATCGCGCACGACACACACCGGCTCTACCTCGTGCTCGTGATCGGGCTCACGGTGCTCTACGCCGTCCTCTTCCGGCTGGTGGCGAGCGCGTCGCGCGAGCTGCGACGGCGCGCCGAGGAGGCGAAGGAGCTCGCCGAGCGCTCGGCCCACGACGCGACCCACGACCCGCTCACGTCACTTCCCAATCGGAGCCTCTTTCGCGATCGCGCCCACCAGGCGATCCTGGCCAGTGCGCGCCACGGGCATAACACGGCGCTGCTCCTGATCGACCTGGACCGGTTCAAGGAGATCAACGACACGCTCGGCCACCAAGCGGGCGATCTCCTCCTGCGCGAGGTCGGCCCGCGACTGCACCGCGTCCTTCGCGAGTCCGACACGGTCGCCCGCTTCGGCGGCGACGAGTTCGGCATCCTGCTCACGCACGTCTCCGGCCCCGGTGCGGCCGAGGAGGTCGCCCGGGCGGTGCACCGGGCACTCGAGGAGCCGTTCGCACTCCAGGGGCTGACGCTCGATGTCGAGGCGTCGATCGGGATCGCGCTCCACCCCCTGCACGCGTCCGACTTCGAGGAGCTCATGCAGCGGGCCGACGTCGCGATGTACCGCGCCAAGGCCAAGCGGTCGGGCTATGAGGTCTACGTCCCGAGCGAGGACGAGTCCGACGCGACCAAGCTGAAGCTGGCGAGCGAGCTGCGTCAGGCGCCGCACCGCAACGAGCTCGTGATGCACTACCAGCCGAAGGCCGACCTGCGCACGGGCCGGATCGTCGGCGCCGAGGCGCTCATGCGCTGGCGCCATCCCCGCCACGGAGTGATGATGCCCGACCGGTTCATCCCGCTCGCCGAGCGCAGCGGGCTGATCCGCTCGCTCACCCTCTTCGCCGCCCGGACGGCGCTCACGCAGGCCCGCACCTGGCGCGAGGCGGGGATCGAGCTCACGGTGTCGGTCAACCTCTCGACGCGCGACCTGATCGACGTCTCGCTCCCGGACGAGATCGGCGAGCTCCTCGAAGAGACGCGCGTGCCCGCGCACCTGCTCGAGCTCGAGATCACCGAGAGCGTCATCATGGCCGACCCGATGCGCGCCCGCGGGGTTCTGACGCGCCTGCGCGACATGGGCGTGAAGGTGGCGATCGACGACTTCGGCTCGGGCTTCTCGTCGCTCGGGTACCTGAAGAACCTGCCCCTCAACGACCTCAAGATCGACAAGTCGTTCGTCATCAACATGATGGAGGACTCCGGCGACGCCGTGATCGTGCAGTCGACGATCGAGCTGGCCCACAACCTGGGGCTGACCGCCATCGCGGAGGGGGTCGAGAGCGATCAGGCCTGGCGCCGGCTGCGTGCGCTGGGCTGCGACGTCGCCCAGGGCTGGCTCATCGGCCGGCCGCTCCCGGCTGCCGACTTCGCGAACTGGCTGAACCGCGGCGGGTTCATGCCCCCGGCGGCGCGCTGGTCGGCCTGAGCTAGGGGCCCTCGCCGGCGATCCAGAGCAGGCACGACGCGCGCTTGCGGATACGGCGGACGACGCGCGAGAAGAACCGGGGCTTGAAACGCGACGGGTCGGGCCCGAACACGAGCAGACCGGCGCGGCGCTCGGCGGCGACCTGGATCACGGCCTCGGCCGGGCGCGGGCTCCGCACCCGCAGGTGCTCGACCTCGACGCCCAGGCCGGCGGCCTGGCTGACGAGCTCGCGGATCCGGGCACGGTCGGCCTCGAGCTCGGTGTCGGCGTGGCGGGTGGCGATCGACTGGGGCCAGAACGGCAGCTCGATCGCGTCGACGACGATCAGCGTTACGCCTCGACTCCATCGCGCGCCTGGAGCGCGACCCGAAACGCCTCCGGCTCGAACGGCACGGCGAGCGTCGCCAGTACGACCGGGCGCGGGTCGCGAGCCGGCGACGGTGACGTCGGCCGGAGGCGTCGGGACGCCGAGCGCTCGCGGAGCCTCACGCCTCGCCCTCCGCGCGGAGCGTCCACGTCCGCTGCAGCTCGCCCACGCGACGGCGGTAGCGGCTGCGCATGAACGGGCGGACGTACATGAACCAGACGAGCAGGATCGCCGGCAGGCCGATGAAGAGCTGGAACTCCTGGGCCGTCAGGGCGAGCAGGAGGACGAACGCCGCGACGAGCGCGACGCCGGTGTACCCGATGATCCGGTAGCGCCGGCGCAGGGACTGGATCGCCTCGAAGTCGGCCTCGGGGATGCCGGCCGTGTCGTAGGTGCGCCCGCACGAGCCGCACGTCCACCGCTCGCCGTAGGCGACGAGCTCCTCGGCGCCGCAGTCGCAGCGCAGCGTGATCCGCGGGGCGGCCATCCCGGACATCTTCGCGGATGTGTCGAACCTTCCGCAAGGGCGAGCTCACAACGTGGGGGAATGATCTTGACCCCGACCGGCGAATCCTGTTTCATCGGCGCATCTTCGTGCCCTCGCGGCTTCTTGGGAGGTTTTTGCATGGCCACTGCGGTAGTTGAGGAACGGGAGCTCCTCAAGACGATCAGCTGGTTCGACGGGTTCGTCGTGGCGCTCGCGAACCCGAGCTTCCTGATCACGGGCCTGGGCGCATCGGTGTTGGGTCTCGGCGGCTGGGGCGCCGTCATCCTGTGGACCGTGTCGGTCATCGTCGGCGCGCTCCACAACTACGTCTACTCCGAGCTCGCCGCGATGTTCCCGAAGCTGTCGGGCGGCATCGCGATCTACGCGCACGAGGCATGGAAGAAGTACCTGTCGTTCGTCGGGCCGGTCGCGGCGTTCGGGTACTGGATCGGCTGGTCGGTCGTGCTCTCGGCCACCGGCGTGGTCGTCGGGTTCCTCGTCCAGGCCCAGTTCTACACGTCGTCGGTCGACTCGACGTTCGTGGAACCACTCGGGCACATTCTGGGAATCCCGGTCTACTTCTCGTTCCCGATCGCGCTCACCATCGTCATCATCGCCGTGATCTGGACGTTCAACGTGATCGGTATGCGCCCGGCGGTGTGGGTCGGCTACGTGACCGGCGGCGCTGCTTCTGATCCCGCTCGCGGTGATCATGTTCCTGCCGTACGTCACCGGCGACTGGCACTCGTCGAACCTGCACTCGAACGTCAACTGGCACTCGCTCACGGCCGACAACGGCATCAAGCTCGTGATCGTCTGGCTGTACGTGATGTGCTGGTCGTCGTACGGGATGGAGTGCTGCGCGACGTTCGCGCCCGAGTATCACGACACCGAGAGGGACACGGCGCAAGGCCCTGCGGGTGGCCGCGATCTTCGGCGTGATCGTCTACGGACTCCTGCCGCTCGGCGCGGTCGGAACGTTCGGCGATCAGAACATCACGCTCGACAACTACCTGGGCAGCTTCTACGCCGACACGTTCCACGACATCCTCGGCACCGGCACGGGGGTTGCCATCATCCTGCTCTGTGCCGGGATCGTGCTCGCGATGAACACCGCCACGGCGGACGGATCGCGGGCGCTCTACGGCATCTCGCAGGACGGGATGACCATCCGCTGGCTCGGGAAGCTCAACCGCTACCACGTGCCCGCGAACGCGATGACGCGTCGACGCGCTGCTCAACATCGTGCTGCTCCTGACCTACGCGTCCGACCCGATCGGGGCGCTCAAGATCCTGGTGTTCTCGAACCTCGGATACGTGCTGTGCCACGTGTTCGCGACGTCGGGATTCGTGCTCCTGCGCCGGACCGGCCGAACTGGCCACGTCCGATCAAGGTCGTCGTCGACGTGGGTCGCGATCTGCTGCGCGCTCTTCGTGTTCGACCTGACGCTCCTGATCTTCGGCGCGGCCAACGTCGGCCTGGCCTACGGCGCGAGCACGCGGTCGACGCTCATCCCGTCGCTCCTCATCCTGGTCATCGCGCTCGGCCTGTACGTCTTCCGGGTCGTCGTCCAGGACAAGAAGCCGCTCCAGATGCGGCTGCCGGCGGCAACGATGCCGGAGGAGGAGCGGACGATGGACACGCCTACCACCTCGATCTGAGGCTCTCGACCTGGGGCGGGCCCGCGCCCGCCCCAGGTCGTCTCCCACCGCGGCAGGAAACCGCCGCGAACGGTTGAACTCCTCGCCATGGGCAGGATCGACCTTCGCTGGCTGCGGGCGGCGCGCATCGCCGGGGCGACGCTCGTGGCGGTCGGTGCCTTCGACGTCGTGCTCCGCGGGCACTCGCTGAGCAGGAACGAGGACGGTGCCATCCTCCTCGCGGCCGGCGCTGCGCTCCTCGCCCTGCACGTCGTTCTCGCGCGGAGTGGCGATCGTGACTCCGCCGATGCGCTCCTTGCGGCGGCCCTGGCGGTGCCGTTCATCCCCGTCGGCGTCGCGCTCCTCGCCTATTCGCCGCCCTCCGCCGCCTCGCTCTTCGGATCCGGCGGCGACATCCTCTCGCCGATACGAGACGCGGCGTCTACCGGGCTCTTCGTGGCGGCGCTGGCGTTCGCGGGCGCCTACGCGCTCACGCGCCAGCCACGCTGGGTGCTCGTGGTCGCGCTGGCCATCGGCTTCGGGGCCGAGTTCCAGAGCGCGGCGCCGATCCCGATCTTCTTCGGCACTTCGGCCGACTCGTGGACTCCCGCGGTCATCCTCACTGTCGCGACGGCGGTCGCAGTCGGCGTCGCATGGAAGGTGCCCGGAGAGGCCGAGCGCCGGAACCTGCTGGTCGCAGCCGCGATCATGCTCGCCGCCGCGTCCGAGGCCAGGGCGTTCGGCGGAGCCGCCGATGCCGGCCGCGATCTCTTCCTCGCCGTTCTCCTGGCCGCGGGAGTCGCGATCGCCTGGTGGCGCACGACGCCCGGGATCGCGGTCGCGGTCATCTTCACCGGCGGGGTCCTGACCCTGTCGCTCTCGAATCGCACGGGCTACCTCGGCGTGGCTGCGATCGTCGTCGGCGCCGCTCTCGCCGGCGCGGCAACCGTCTGGAGCACCCGATCGCCGAGCGGCGGCGAGCCGGCCGCACTGCCGCCGGCTCCCGCCGCCTGACGTTCGCTACGAGCCGGCCTCGGCCAGGAGCTTCTCGGCCAGCTCCCGCTTCTGGTCGGCCGTCATCTTCTTGAACTCGTTCTCGAGCGCCCGCCGGTTGATGACCTGGTTCCAGTAGTCGAGCGACTCCATCCCGAGGAGGGCGGTCTTGCCGACGAACTGGCGCAGCACCTCGTTCGTCGGGCCCATCACCCAGCCGGCCTTGCCGTCGCGCAGGTAGCGCTCGAGCTGGAGCGGCTCCTTCTTGAAGCCGGTGCCGCCGCAGCAGTGGAGCATCTTGTCGACGACGTGGGCCACGTTCTTGGCCGCGTTGAACTTGATCTGCCACAGCCAGTGCAGGTAGTTGCCGCGGGCGAGCTCGCCGACGGCCGGGTTGGTCTGCGACCCGTCGGTGACGTCGTCGAGCGCCTGGGCGACTCCGAAGACGAACGTGCGCGAGGCGTTGGTGTCCATGATCGCCTCGCCGACGGCGTCCTGGATCGTCGGGTAGTCGCACACCCGCAGGCCCACGTCCTTGTGGGTCTTTCGGGTCGTGTGCCGGATCGGCGATGTCGATCGCGCCGAGCGAGATGCCGTTCCAGGTGCCGGACGAGCCGATCAGGAAGTTGGGGTCGACCGACTCGTCGTTCGAGTTGGCGCCGTCGCCGACCGGCCCGACGAGCTGGTCCTCGGGCACGAACTTCCAGTCGAGCAGCAGCGAGCCGGACTGGTTGCCGCGCAGGCCCATCGCGTCCCACTCCTCGGGCTTCGCCTCGATCTCGTCCTTGTCGACCACGAACACCGACAGGTTCGAGTAGTCGCCGCCGTAGTCGGGCGAGGTCGTCTGGAGGACGTAGAAGTCGGCGAAGCCGGCCGAGGTCGTCCACGACGCCTTCTTCAGCACCTCGAAGCCGCCGTCGACGCGGCGGGCGCCGGACGCGATCGGGTACCAGAAGTGCGAGCCGGTCTCGGGGTCGGAGTACGACAGCGTGCCGATCAGGCCGTCGCGCACCTTCTTCAGGTACTTCTCGATCGTGTAGTCGGTCGGGCGCAGCTTGAGCGCCTCGACCGCGCCGATGTGCATGACGTAGCACATGGCGCAGGAGGCGTCGCCGTAGCGGGCGATCGTCTCGGTGACGTCGCGCGTACATGACGTGGTTCTGGCCGAGGCCGCCCCACTCCTTCGGCAGCATCAGGCCGAGGAAGCCGTCCGGCGCGAGCGCCTCGAGGCTCTTGCGCGGGAAGGTGAGCGTCCGGTCGTTCTCGGCCGCGAGGGGCCGGATCGTCTCGTCGCAGATCTTTCGCAGCCGCTCGAGCAGCCCAAGCTGCTCCTCGGTGAGATACCAGTCCGGGTTGAACATCGGATCAAGCCCGTTCATGGCCGACTCGGGGGCGACCGTTGCCATACATGCTCCTCTCCTGGCGTGCCGCGAATATCCTAACGACGCGCCGCGCGCCGGGTCTATGGAGCCTCCGCCAACTCCGACTCGGCCAGCCGCTCGACCTCGGACACTCCGCGCGGCCGGCCCGCCCGGATCCACAGGCGGTGGAGCACGAGCGCGATCGCGCACGCGGCCCCGAGCGAGGCGATCGGGTAGCCCCGGCGGAGGTTGACGGCCAGCGTGAGCGCGACGGCGGCGATGGCGACGGCGTTCAGGGCCAGGAAGAGCCTGGCTCCCTCCCGCCGCGAGAACACCGCCATGCTGAGCAGGCCGAACAGGAACGACATGAAGACGGCGACCGCGTAGAACAGCACGAGCTCCTGCTCGCGGCCGCCGGCGGCCGCGACGACGACCGCAGCGACGCAGAAGAAGACGACGACGCCCCAGTACGGGGTGTGGTGGCGGTTGGCGGCGCCGAGCGGGGCGGGGAGCACGCCGACCCCGTGGCCCTCGGCCGCCCCGCGGGAGAGCGCCTTCAGAAGCCCGGGGCCGGCCTGGTAGGACGAGCTCGCCGCCGCGAGGAGGAGGACCGCGCTCGTCAGCTGGAACGCCGCGAAGAGGGCCCCGCCGCCCGCGGCCGCCCGCGCCACCTCGGCCATCTGGGTCGAGTCGGCCGGCGGCAGCCCGACTCGCAGCCGCACGGCGACGACGGTGAGCCCGATCGTGAGCCAGCCGACGATCCCGAGCGTCAGCCACAGCGTCACGCGCCCGAAGTGCACCTTGCCGCGATGGTCGAGCTGCCCGAGCTGGGCGACCGCCGAGGACGGGGCCTCGACGCCGGTCGCGAGCGCCATGGCGACGGGGAACGCGAGCAGGACCGCGAGCGGCGCCGAGCCGTCGGCCCCCGCCGGATGCAGAAGGCCGGTGCCGTGCCCGTGCGGGGCGACAAGGCCGAGCACGAGCACCGCGGAGCCGACGCCGACGAACGACAGCGTCATGAGCGCGAACACGGCCCTCCCGGCGTGGCCGAACCATGTGAGGCCGGCCACGGCGGCGAGCAGGACGAGCGCGAGCGGCACGCGCACGCCGCCGAGCGAGGGCGCGTACGCGATGACCGCCGACGCGGCCGCCGCGACGCTGATCGCGATCGTGAGGGCGTAGTCGACGATAAGCGCGCCGAGGGGCAGGAACGCCCACCCCTCGCCGAACGCCGTCCCCGCCGCAGCGGCATCCCCGCCGCCCGGGAACCGGGCCACGAGCCGGTGGTAGTTCGCGATAACGAGGCCGATGATCGCCACGACGATCGCCATCGTTGGGATCAGGAGCCCCAGGCGCCCGTCGAGCGCCCTGAGCGCCGCCTCGATCGCGTAGGCCACCGACGACACCGGGTCGCCCATCACGGCGAAGGCGAACGCCAGGAGCAGGACCGGGCGGCTGGCGAGGAGGCGGCGAAGCGGGTGCATGGCGAAGGTCGCCGACCAGTCTTCCCGGCACGCCACCTGGGAGGATGTCCAGATTCCGTACAAGCACATGTAGCATCTTCATATGTCCGCAATGCACACACCGGACGCCCCGGCGCGGTCGGCCGACACGCGACACCTGTACCGGATCATCAACACGGTGTCGTCGACGCTCGACCTCGACCGGGTGCTGCGGGCGATCGTCGACCTCGTCTCGGACGCCGTCGACTGCCACGCGTGCTTCGTCTACGTGGTCGAGCCCGACGACTCGCTCGTCCTGCGGGCGGTGTCCGATCCGTACAGTGCGCTCGTCGGTCGGCTGCGGTTCGAGCCCGGCGAGGGCTTGGCCGGATGGGTGGCCGAGCACGACGAGCCGGTGTTCCTGACCGAGGGCGCGCTCGACCGATCCGCGGGTCAAGGTCGTGCCGGAGGCCGACGAGGACCGCTACCAGTCGCTCGTGGCGGTGCCGCTGCGCGGCAAGGCGGGCGAGGTGATCGGGCGTGATCTCGCTGCACGCCGAGGCTCCGCGCGAGTTCACGCGAGGACGACTCCGACTTCATGATGCACGCCGCGAGCCTGGTCGCCGGCGCGATCGAGAACGCCCGGCTCTACGAGCAGACGCGGCGCCGGCTGGCGCTCGTCGAGGGCATCGCCGACCTGTCGCGGGCCGTGTCCGGCGGCCTCGACGCTCGAGCAGCTCCTGCCGGCCGTCGCCCGCCGGGCGCAGCGGCTGCTGCGACGCGGAGGCGTGCGAGGTCTTCGTGGCCTCGGGCGCCGACGGCCGGTTCCGGCGCGGCGCGGCGTGGCCGCGAGCGCCCGGCGCGACACGCCGCTCACCGCGGCCGAGGTCGGCGTCGAGCTGGCCCGGGCCGCGGCCGACGACGGCGACAGCCGCCGCCTGGCGGAGCTGCTCTGGGGGACGGCACCGGTGCCCGGGCCCTGGTCGTGCCGCTGGTCGCCGCCGACGAGCTCGTCGGCGTCCTCGCCCTGCGCTTCTCGGCGAGCGCCCCATCGACCCCGAGGAGCGCGAGGTGGCGGCGTCGATCGCCGGCCAGACCGCGGTCGCGATCAAGAACGTGCACATGATCGAGCGGCTCACCGAGCACAACGCGATCAAGGACTTCCTCGAGGACCTGTCGCGCCGGCCGCACGCCCGCCGCCGACCTGCGCGATCGCGGCCGCACGCTCGGGTGCGACCTCGACCAGCCGCACGTCGTGCTCCTCGCCGTGCCGCGCTCCGGGCCGGCGTCACGCAGCCTGGGACGACGTCGCCCGCGCCCTCGAGGTCGGGGCCGCCCGCGCGTTTCCCGGGTCGCTCTTCGACCGCCGCGACGGCGCCGTCCGCGGGCTCGTGCAGCTCGGGTCGCGCGACGCGGCCCACGCCGCGTCGGCCGGCTGCGCGAGATGCATGTCGGGCTCAACAGGGACCACCCGCTCGCGATCGGGCTCTCGCAGCGCTGCGAGGGGCCGCGAGCTCGCGCACCGGCTTCGAGGAGGCGGAGCACGCCGTCACCGCCGCGGCGGTGGTGAGCGCGACGCCCGACGTCGTCGGCTTCGACGACCTCGGCGCCTACAAGTACCTGCTGCGCGTGAGCCAGGACGGCCGCACCCGCGACCACCGCGGCGACGCGCTGGAGAAGCTCGACGAGTACGACCGCCGCCACCGCTCGCAGCTCCTGCTCACGCTCGAGGAGTACCTGAAGCGGCGCGGCAACATCGCCCAGGCCGCCCAGACGCTCTACGTGCACCCGAACACCCTGCGCCAGCGCCTGCGCCGCATCCACGATCTGACCGGCCTCGACGTGCAGCACGAGGACTGGCTGATGGTCGAGATCGAGCTGAAGCTGCTGCGCCTCGAGCACGTTCTGGGACAGACGCCGCGATAATTGGGTAATTCCCGCCGCGTTTTGCCCCGAAAACGCGTCTGAGGCGCCGATTTCGGCCGCCGTCGCCTAGCAATTCCGCCCGAAGCGTGGAAAAGTTGTCGCGGCCCGCACCCGAGAAGGAGACGGAGGAATGGCGACGATCATGGCGCGGCCCGCTGCAGAGGCGATCAGGAGACGGGCGGAGGAGGACGGGATCGAGTTCTTCTTCGCGCAGTTCGTCGACATGAACGCGAAGCCGTCGGCGAAGCTCGTGCCGATGTCGAACTTCGACGGCCTCGTGACGGAGGGCGCGGGGTTCGCCGGCTTCGCAGCCGGCCCGATCGGGCAGACGCCGGCGTCGCCCGACATGATGGCGATCCCCGACCTGCGCTCGTACACGAGGGTGCCGTTCAAGCCGGGCCTGGCACGGTTTGCGTGCGACATCTAGGTCGAGGGCGAGGAGTGGCCGTACTGCCCGCGCACCATCCTGCGCCGCCAGCTCGCCCGGGCCAAGGAGCTCGGCTTCACGTTCAAGATCGGGATGGAGCTCGAGTTCTTCCTGCTGCGCGAGACGGCCGACGGCGGCATCGAGCTCGCCGACCCGCTCGACCGGCTCGACCAGCCCTGCTACGACATGAAGGGCCTGACGCGCCAGTACGAGTTCCTCTCCACGCTCTCGACGTACGTGAACGAGCTCGGGTGGGGCGGCGTACGCCAACGACCACGAGGACGCGAACGGCCAGTTCGAGTCGAACTTCGAGTTCGCCGACGCCCTCGAGACGTCCGACCGGGCGATCTTCTTCCGCTACATGGTGCACGCCATGGCCCAGGAGCGAGGGCCTGCTCGCCACGTTCATGGCCAAGCCGTTCGGCCATCTGACCGGAAACGGCGGCCACTTCCACATGTCGCTGTGGGACGAGTGCGGCGAGCGCGACCTGTTCGACGACCCGTCCGATCCCAACGGGCTCGGCCTCTCGACGCTCGGCTACCACTTCCTCGGCGGCCTGAAGAAGCACGCCAAGGCGTACATCGCGGTCACCGCGCCGACCGTCAACAGCTACAAGCGCCTCACGACCACGACCGGCACGCCGACGTCCGGCGCCACATGGTCGCCGATCTTCGTCACCCACGGCGCGCAACAACCGCACGCAGATGCTGCGCTGCCCGGGCGGCCACGTCGAGGACCGCACGGTCGACGGGAGCTGCAACCCGTACCTGGCCGCCGCAGCGATCCTGGCGGCCGGCCTGGACGGGATCGAGCACGACGTCGATCCCGGCCCGACCAACGACGACAACCTGTACACGCTCAGCGCCCGGGAGCTCAAGCGGCGCAAGATCGAGCTCCTGCCGGCGAACCTGCTCGACGCGACGCGCAATCTCGAGAAGGACAAGGTGCTCCGCGCCGCCCTCGGCAACACCGGCACCGAGGACTACGTCGACTACTTCGTGAAGACGAAGCAGGACGAATGGACAGGCCTACCACGAGCAGGTCACGCCGTGGGAGGTCAAGAACTACCTGACGCTCTTCTAGGAGCGCAGCTGAGGAAGCCCCCGGGGGCGGTGGCGCGTGGTGGATTCGCACACACCGCCCCCGGGAATTGGTTGCCGCCTGGCACTCCCGCAGGAGGCCGATCCAGCGTAGGATTCCCGTCGGTCCACGGAGGGGTGCGCCCATGTGCGGGCTGTGTGGGTTTGTCTATAAGGATGCGGCTCGGACCGGCGCCGTCGGCCGCACGCTGCACGCGATGCTCTGGCCCGATGGCCCGGCGCGGCACCGACTCGACCGGCATCGCGCTCTACGGCGCGCCGCAGGACGGCTCCTACGTCGTGCGGGCGCGGATCGACGCCAACCACGGCACGCCCGAGCGCGTGCTCGAGACGCTCGAGCGCGCCGGCACGGTACGCGAGCACTCGCAGGACGGGCCCAACCTGCGCGCCCGCATCGCCTACTCCGGCGACCTGGGCGAGCTCACCGACCAGGTCGAGGCCGAGCCCGCACGTCGAGGTGTTCTCGATCGGACGCTCGATGGAGATCGTGAAGGAGGTCGGCGACGCCAACGACGTCGAGCGCGCCTCCCCGTTCTCGAGCTTCGAGGGCAGCCACGCGATCGGCCACACCCGCATGGCCACCGAGTCGGTCGTCGACGTCGCCCACTCCCACCCGTTCTGGGCGCGGCCGTTCCCCGACATCTCGGTCGTCCACAACGGCCACATCACGAACTACCACAAGCTCCGCCGCAAGCTCGAGAACCAGGGCCACCGGTTCGCGACCGGCAACGACTCCGAGGTGATCGCGGTCTACATCGCCGACAAGCTGGGCGCCGGCGAGAGCCTCGAGGACGCGCTGCGCGCCTCGGTCCAGGACCTCGACGGCACGTTCGCCTACCTGATCTCGACCGCCGACGGCATCGGCGGCGCCCGCGACCGGTTCGCGCTGAAGCCGCTGCTCTACGCCGAGACCGACGAGGTCGCCATGATCGCCTCCGAGGAGGTCGCGATCCGAAGCGTCGACGGCGACACGGCCGCTCGTGCCGCGCGAGCTGGCCGCGGGGGAGGTGCGCTGGTGGCTACGCTGACCTGCGAGATCGACTGCTCCGCGGCACACCACGCGCGAGATCAACCAGGCGATCAAGCGGGCCGCGGCGGACGGCGTCCCCGAGATCCACCTCACCAACCCGGCCGCCCGCCACTGCCTGGCGGTCGCGGTGATGAACCCGATCGACGTCGTCTTCGACGGGCCGGTCGGCTGGTACTGCGGCGGGATGTGCGACGGCGGCCGGATCACCGTCAACGGCATCTGCGGCTGGAGCGTCGGCGAGAACCTGATGTCGGGCTCGATCGACGTGCACGGCAACGCCGGATCGTCGGCCGCGGCCACGATGCGCGGCGGGCGCGTGTTCGTCGCCGGCACGACCGGCGCCCGCGCCGGCATCTCGATGAAGGGCGGGACGCTCGTCGTCGGCGGCTCGGTCGGCTACATGTCCGGCTTCATGATGCAGCGCGGGACGATGATCGTGTGCGGCGACGCGGCCGACGGCATCGGCGACTCGATGTACGAGGGCACCGTCTACGTCGGCGGGGAGCATCGCACTCGCTCGGCGCCGACTGCGTCGAGGGCGAGCTGACCGACGACGACCGGAGCTGCTCGCAGCGCGAGCTCGAGCCGCACGGCATCGACGGCGGGCGGCGTCGACTGGAAGAAGCTCGTCGCCGGAAGGAAGCTCTGGAACTTCTCGAGGCACGAGTACGACGCATGGAGGGGGGCGCTGTGAGCGACGTCATTCCGCGCGGCGCGGACGGCCACGTGCTTCAGACGCTGTGGGTGTGGTCGCCCGAGACGATCGAGGACATCCAGACCAAGGCCGAGCTCGGCCGCTACACGAACCGCGGCCTCGGCATGACCAAGCGCCCGCCGCACTTCGAGGACCTGACGTTCGTGCCGTGCACGCTCTCGCGCGTCCCGCTCGAGGGCTACCGCGAGACCTGCGCGACCGACGATCGAGATCGGCGGCCGCCACGGGGCGAAGCCGATCAAGCTGCGCGACGCCGATCACGATCGCCGGGCATGAGCTACGGCGCGCTGTCGCGCAACGCCAAGGCGGCGCTCGGCATGGCGGCCACCCGGGTCGGCATCTCGACGACGACCGGCGACGGCGGCATGCTCGACCTCGAGCGCGAGGCCTCCGACCAGCTCGTCTACCAGGTGCTGCCGAGCCGCTACGGCTTCAACCCCCACCACCTGCGGATGGCGAACGCGGCCGAGATCGTGATCGGCCAGGGCGCGAAGCCCGGCACCGGCGGCGTGCTGCTGGGCGCGAAGGTGTCGCCGATCATCGCCGAGGCCCGCCACGCTCCCGCCGGGCGTCGACCAGCGCTCGCCGTGCCGCCACCCCGACTTCGTCGGGCCCGACGACATGCAGATCAAGATCGAGGAGCTGCGCGAGGCGACCGACGGCCAGATCCCGATCTACGTCAAGATCGGCGCCTGCCGCGTGCCCGACGACGTCAAGCTGGCGTGCAAGGCCGGCGCCGACGTGATCGTGATCGACGGCATGGAGGGCGGCACCGGCGCGTCGCCGGACTCGCTCATGGACCACACCGGCATCCCGACGCATGGCGGCGACGGTCGAGGCGGTCGCGGCGCTGCGCGAGATGCGGCTCGAGGGCGTCGTCAACCTGATCGTCTCGGGCGGAATCCGAAACGGCGTCGACGCGGCCAAGGCGCTCGCGCTGGGCGCCGACGCGGTCTCGATCGGGACGGCCGCGATGATCGCGCTCAACTGCAACCGGCCGATCTACCTCGACGACTACGAGAAGCTCGGCACCGAGCCGGGCGCCTGCCACCACTGCCACACCGGCCTCTGCCCGGTCGGCATCACGACCCAGGACGAGGACCTGATCGCGCGGCTGCCCGGTCGACGAGGCGGCCGAGCGGGTCGAGGGCTTCCTGAACTCGATGACGCAGGAGCTGCAGATGTTCGCGCGGGCCTGCGGCAAGAACGCCGTGCACGACCTCGAGCCGGAGGACCTGCGGTGCGATGACGATCGAGGCCTCGGCGATCACCGGCATCCCGCTCGTCGGCACGAACTTCGCGTTCCGGCCCGAGAGCTTCGCCGCAGGCCGTGGTCGAGGCGATGGCGGCGGCGTCGACGAACGGGCACGTGAGCCCGCAGGGAGCGCATCACTAGGCATGTCGTTTCTGCTGGAGTGCCCGAACTGCGGCCGCCGGCCGGTGGACGAGTACGCCTACGGCGGCGAGGTGACCGTGCGGCCGCGCTCGTCGGAGGACGCCCGGGCGCTGTTCTCCTACCTCTACTTCCGCCAGAACGTCGCCGGCGCGCAGCGGGAGTGGTGGTTCCACTCGTCGGGGTGCCGGGAGTGGTTCCAGGCCGAGCGCGACACGCGCTCGAACGAGGTCCTGCAGGTGGCGCCTCCCGGGAGGACTGGCGTGACCCGCCTCGCGGAGCGGCGCGGCGAGCTGATCGACCGCCGGCGCACGGTCACGTTCGCGCTGGCGCGGCGAGCAGGTCGAGGGCCTCGCCGGCGACACGATCGCCTCGGCGCTCTTCGACGCCGGCGTCCGCGTGTTCTCGCGCTCGTTCAAGTACCACCGCCCGCGCGGCCTCCTGTGCTGCTCCGGCCAGTGCCCCAACTGCCTCGTCCAGGTCGACGGCGAGCCCGGCGGTGCGGGCGTGCATGACGCCGATCGAGCCGGGCATGCAGGTCGACCAGATCAACGCCTGGCCGTCGCTCGAGACGCGACGCTCCTGCACGCGGTCGGCCGCGGCGACGCCCTCGTTCGGCATGCAGGTCGGCTTCTACTACAAGACGTTCATGCGCCCGCGGTGGGCGTGGAAGTACTACGAGAAGTTCCTGCGCTAGCGCGGCCGGCCTGGGCAAGCTCGACCCCGCCCATCGCCGCGACCGCCGGTACGAGAAGGTGCACCGCCACGTCGACGTGCTCGTGATCGGCGGCGGCGAGTCGGGCCTCGAGGCCGCCGTCGCCGCAGCCCGCGACGGCCGCGAGACGGCGCTCGTCGACGAGGGCCTCGCGCTCGGCGGCAGGCTCGCGTTCTCGGGCATCGCCGCGGCCGGCCGGGCGGCCGACCTCGAGGCGCAGGCCGCGCGAGGCCGGCGTCGAGATCCTGCAGCCCGGCCTGGGCCGGCGGCGTCTACGAGGGCAAGCTCGTCCCGGTCTACCAGGGCGACACCATGTACCGCTTCCGGGCCGGCGAGATCGTGCTGGCGACCGGCGTGATCGAGCAGCCGCTCGTCTTCGGCGGGAACGACCTGCCCGGCGTGATGCTCGGCTCGGCCGTCCGCCGGCTCGTGAACCAGTTCCGGATCGTGCCCGGCGAGCGAGGCGGTCGTCGTGACCGTCGACGACCTCGGCATCGAGGCCGCCTGCGACCTGGCCGAGGCCGGCGTGGAGGTCGCCGCCGTCGTCGACACGCGCGAGGGCGACGACGGACGAGCGCCTCGGCGATGTACGGGATCGAGCACCTGCGCGGGTTCGCGCCGGTCGAGGCGCGCGGCCGCGACCGAGGTCACGCGGCGTCGTCGTCGCCCGCGGCGGCGAGCGGCGGACGCTCTCGGCCGACACTCGTCGTCATGAGCGGCGGCACGGTCGCCCAGTTCGGGACGCTCGTGCAGGCCGGCGGCTCGTCCGCTACGACGCCGACCGGCGCGTGTACGTGCCCGACCGACGTGCCCGACGGCGTGCGCGTCGCGGGCGAGCCGGTCGGCACGGCCGCGCCGTTCCCGCCCAGGCCGAGGCCGCCGGCGGCAAGCAGTTCGTCTGCTACTGCGAGGACGTGACGACCAAGGACGTGCACCTGTCGGTCTAGGAGGGCTTCGCCTCGCTCGAGCTCTCGAAGCGCTACACGACGGTGACGATGGGGCCGTGCCAGGGCAAGATGTGCCACCGCAACTCCGGCCTCCTCATGGCCCGCGAGCTCGGCGTCGACCCCGACGAGCAGCGGGTCGGCGTGACCACCGCCCGGCCGCCGCACAACCCGACCAGCTTCTCGCTCCTGGCCGGGCGCGGCTACGAGCCGGTCAAGCGCACCTCGGTGCACCACTGGCACGCCGAGCGCGGCGGCAAGATGCTCTGGGCCGGCGACTGGAAGCGGCCGTACGACTACGGCGCGCCCGAGGACGAGACGGCCGCGGTGCACGAGTCGCTCGGCCTGATCGACGTCTCGACGCTCGGCAAGCTGATCGTGCGCGGGCCGGAGGCGGCCGCGTTCCTCGAGCGGATCTACCCCAACCGCTACGGCGACATGAAGCTGGCCCGGGTCCGCTACGGGATCGTGTGCGGCGACGACGGCTCGATCCTCGACGACGGCACCGTGGCGCGCCTGTCCGACACCGAGTTCTACGTGACGACGACCTCCTCGGGCGCGGGCGGGATGGAGCAGTGGTTCACGTGGTGGAACGCCGTGTGGGGGATGGACTGCCAGATCGTGAACGTCACCTCGGCGATCGCCGCCGTTCAACCTGGCCGGGCCGAACGCCCGCACGGCGCTCGCGGAAGCTGACCGACTTCGACCTCGCAAACGACGCCTTCCCGTACCTCGGCGCCGGCCACGCCGAGGTCGCGGGCGTGCCCTGCCTGCTCCTGCGGATCGGGTTCGTCGGCGAGCTCGGCTACGAGATCCACTGCCCGACGGCGGCCGGCGAGCACCTGTGGGAGGAGCTCATGGCGGCCGGCGAGGAGTTCGCGGTGAAGCCGTTCGGGCTCGAGCCCCAGCGCGTCCTGCGCCTCGAGAAGATGCACGTGATCGTCGGCCAGGACACGAACGCCGAGTCGCAGCCGCTCGAGGCCGGCATGCCCTGGATCGTGAAGCTCGACAAGGAGAACGACTGGATCGGGCGCTACTCGATCGAGTGGTACCAGCGCCGCGGCGACCGCTTCGCGCTGGTCGGCTTCGAGGGCCGGAACGGCTCCGTGCCGAAGGAGGGCGCCCAGATCGTCGGCGACGGCGGCAGCCCGTCGGCCGCGTCACCTCGTCGCGGTTCTCGCGCCGGCTCGGCAAGTCGATCGGGATCGCCTGGGTGCCGGCCGCGAGCTCCGAGGAAGGGACGCCGCTCACGATCTCCGACCCGTCCGGCGCGACGATCCCGGCGAGCGTGCGCCGGAGCGCGTTCTACGACCCCGAAGGAGCGCTGCTGCGGTCATGAGCGCCGCGACCCCTACGCCTTCCTGTCGCCGGCCACGGCGGCGGCCGGCGTCGGCCTGCGAACGCCGATGGAGCGGCGCCACCTCGCGGCGGGCGCGACGATCGAGGAGCGCGACGGCTGGCGGATCGGCGTCTATCCCGGCGACGGCGAGGGCGACCCGTGGGTCGTCGACGTCTCGCACCTCGGGAAGCTCGACGTGCGTGCGACCGCCGGCCGAGCTCGACGAGCTGACCGGCGGCCTCGCGCCCGGCGCGGCCCGCGCCGACGACGACGTCTGGACGCTGCGGCTCACGCCCACCCACGGCTACGTCCTCTGCCCGTTCGACCGCGTCGAGGCCATTCGCTCGAGCATCGGCGGGGCCGCCGTCGACGTCACCTGCGGCCTCGCCGCCGTCGCGCTCGGCGGGGAGCGCTGGCGCGACGTGTTCAACCGCTCGTCGGGGCTCGACGTGCGCGCGTCGCGCTTTCCGGCCAACCGGTGCATGGCCGGCTCGGTGATGCGCGTGCCGACGCTCGTCCTGAACGAGGGCGAGGACATCTCGATGTTCGTCGGCTGGGAGTACGGCGAGTACTTCTGGGACGCGATCCTCGACGCCGGCGAGACGCTCGGGATCGGGGCGCGCACGCCCGCCGCCGCCCGCAGCGCGGAGGCCGTCGCGTGATCGGGCTTCTCAGGAAGCACCGCTTCTTCCGCTCGCACCCGCTGCGGGCGAGCTACGACGCGATCGTGATCGGCGGCGGCGCCCACGGCATGGCGACCGCCTACTACCTCGCCAAGGATCACGGGATGAAGAACGTCGCCGTGGTCGAGCAGAGCTACATCGGCGCCGGCGCGTCGGGGCGCAACACGACCATCATCCGCTCGAACTACCTGACGCCCGAGGGCACCCGCTTCTACGACGGCGAGCGTCAAGCTCTACGAGACGCTGTCGCAGGACCTGAACTTCAACATGCTCTTCTCGCAGCACGGCCACCTGACGCTGGCCCACTCCGACCGGTCGGTGAACACGATGATGGAGCGGGCCGAGGTGAACCGGCTGCTCGGCGTCGACTCGCGGGTGATCTACCCGGACGAGATCAAGGAGCTCGAGCCGATGCTCGACGTCTCCGATCACCCGACGTTCCCGATCCTGGCCGCGCTCTACCACCCGCCGGGCGGGATCATCCGCCACGACGCCGTCGTGTGGGGCTACGCCAAGGAGGCCGACCGGCTCGGCGTCGAGATCCACCCCTACACGCGGGTCGAGGGCATCACCCGCCAGAACGGGCGCGTCACCGGCATCGAGACGAACCGCGGCCCCATCTCGGCCGGGACGGTGATCTCGTGCACGTCCGGACTGGTCGTCGCTCGTCGGCCGGATGGCCGGGATCGAGGTGCCGATCACGACCCACATCCTCCAGGCCTGCGTGACCGAGCCGGTGAAGCCGCTGCTCTCGAAGATCATCGTGTCGGGGACGCTGCACATCTACATCTCCCAGTCCGACCGCGGCGAGTTCGTGATGGGCTCCGAGATCGAGCCGTACTCGGGCTACTCCAACAAGGGCACGTTCCGCTTCATCGAGGACCTGGCGATGCACATGGTCGAGCTCCTGCCGATGCTCGGCCGTGCCCGCATCCTGCGCCAGTGGACCGGCCTCTGCGACGTCTCGCCCGACTACGCCCCGATCATGGGCCTGACCGAGGCGGACGGCTTCCTGATCGACGCCGGCTGGGGCACCTACGGCTTCAAGGCCTCGCCGATCGTCGGCAAGACGATGGCCGAGCTCGCCGCCACCGGCCGCACGCCCGACCTGATCGCACCGTTCCGGCTCGCCCGCTTCTACGAGAACGAGCTCGTGTCCGAGCGCGGCGCCGCCGCCGTCTCCCACTGACCCCAAAGGAGACCGCGTTGAAGTCCAGCCTCGAGATCGCACAGGAAGCCACCCTCCGGCCGATCATGGACATCGCCCGCGAGATCGGCCTCGAGGAGGACGAGGTCGACCTGTACGGCAAGTACAAGGCCAAGGTCAGCCTGGGCGCGATCGACCGGCTGGCCGACGCGCCGGACGCGAAGATCGTGTGCGTCTCGGCGATCACGCCGACGAAGGCCGGCGAGGGCAAGACGACGACGTCGGTCTCGCTCACCCAGGGGCTCGGCCACATCGGCAAGCGGCCGATGCTGTGCCTGCGCGAGCCGTCGCTCGGGCCGATCTTCGGCATCAAGGGCGGCGCCGCCGGCGGCGGGCTCACCCAGGTCGTGCCGATGGAGGACCTGAACCTGCACTTCACCGGCGACTTCCACGCCATCGCCGCCGCGAACAACATGCTCGCGGCGTTCGTCGACCGGCACCTGTTCTACGGCAACGAGCTGCCGCATCGACCCGCACCGGGTCACGTGGCGGCGGGCGATCGACATGAACGACCGCCACCTGCGCAACGTGATCACCGGCCTCGGCGGCCCGACCCACGGCATCCCCCGCGAGACCGGGTTCGACATCGTGGCCGCCTCCGAGGTCATGGCGATCATGGGCATGGCGACGTCGCTCCAGGACCTGCGCCGCGGATCGGCGCGATCACGGTCGGCTACGACGTCGACGGCGCCCGGTGACGGCCGAGCAGATGGGCTGCGCCGGCGCGATGACCGTGCTCCTGAAGGACGCGCTCAAGCCGAACCTGATCCAGACGCTCGAGGGCCAGCCGTGCTTCATGCACATCGGCCCGTTCGGCAACATCGCCCACGGCAACAGCTCGATCGTGGCCGACCTGGTCGGCCGCAAGCTGGGCGACTACGTCATCACCGAGGCCGGCTTCGGCTCCGACCTCGGCATGGAGAAGTTCATGGACATCGTCTGCCGCGCCGGCGGGTTCGCCCCGAACGCGGTCGTGATCGTGGCGACGGCGAAGGCGCTCAAGCACCACGCCGGCCTCGAGGACGACCCGCGCAACTCCGCGGCCGACAACCTGCGGGCGATCGAGCAGGGCTCGGCCAACCTCGCCCGCCACATCGAGAACGCGAAGGACTTCGGCGTGCCGTGCGTCGTCGCGGCCAACCGCTTCCCCGGCGACACCGACGACGAGGTGGCGCTCGTGCAGAAGCTCGCGCTCGAGCATGGCGCGCACGCCGCCGTCCTGAACGAGGGCTTCTCGAAGGGCGGCGAGGGCGCCGCCGACATGGCCGAGGCGGTCGCCGACGCGTGCGAGCAGCCGAGCTCGTTCGGCTTCGTGTACGAGGACTCCGACCCGATCGACGAGAAGATCGAGAAGATCGCCACGCGGGTCTACCAGGCCGACGGCGTCGACTTCCTGCCCGCCGCGCGGCAGAAGATCGAGCAGTACACGCGCGACGGCCTGACCGGCCTCTCGATCTGCATGGCCAAGACGCACCTGTCGCTCTCGGCCGACCCGGCGCTCGCCAACGCGCCGACCGGCTTCCGCATCCCGGTGCGCGACATCCGGCCGTACACCGGCGCCGGCTTCCTGACGGCGCTCTGCGGTGACATCATGCAGATGCCCGGGCTCGGGAAGACGCCGGCCGGGTTCAACGTCGATATCGACGAGGATGGACGAACGGTCGGCCTCTTCTGACGGAGTCGCCGCGCCGGACGCGAACGGCACGCCCGACCCCTACCTGACGGCCACGGTGGCCGAGTTCCTCGACGACCTCGCAGCCCGGACGCCCGCCCCCGGCGGCGGCGCGGCCGCGTCGGTCACCTGCGCGATGGCGGCCGGGCTCGTCGAGATGGCCGCGTCGTTCGCGTCGGCGAAGGGGCTCGACCGCGTCCGCGAGCGCGCCCACGAGCTGCGCGAGGAGGTCTCGTCGCTGGCGCACGCGGACGGGCGCGCCTACGCCGTGGTGCTCGAGGCGCTGCGGATGACGCCCGGCGAGGAGCGAACGACGCGGCTCGATACGGCGGTCGCGGCGCGATCGCCTGCCCGATGCACATCCTTCGGATCGCGGCCGAGGTGGCGACGCTCGCGGCCGACATGGCCGAGACGGGAAACCGCAACCTCGAGGGCGACGCGCTCGCGGGGGCGCTCCTGGCGGAGGCCGCCGCCCGCTCGGCGGCGACGCTCGCCCAGCTGAACGTCAGCATGCTCTCGCGGCACGCGTCCTCGGACGCGCAGCTCGAGCGGGTGCGGCCCGAGCTCGCCAAGGCGACCCGGGCCCGCGAGCGGGCGGTCGAGGCCTACGCGCGGCTCGAGCGCGTCTGAGGCGCCGTTTCGGACCGGCCGCGGCGGGGCATGCGGTCGGCATGGAGACGGGCCACCATGAGCCGGACTCGGCGCTTCGGGCCGAGAGCCCGCGCAGGGAGGAGCACCGGCGAAGGAGTCAGTTCGGCGGGCTGGCCGCCGGTGCGGCGGCCGGGTTCGTCGTCGGAATCCTGATCCAGTGGGCCTTCGGGACCGAGCGCCTCACCGGGCATGCCGACGACCCGTTCTCGCTGGCGTTCGGGCTGCCGGTCGCGCTTGCGATCGCCGCCGGCCTCTTCGGCCTTCTGCTCGGAACGGCGCGTGAGGCGCCAGTCGTCGACGCCCCGGTGCGCGTTGGGCGGTTTCGCCGGATGCATCGCGCGGCGGTGAGCCGGCAGGGGCAGCTGCCCGGCTCGCCGGTGCCGCCGGTGCACCGGGACGACACGAGGTAGCGGTCCGGAACGCAACATTGGGGTCTGACCCCGTTGTTGCGCGGAGTACGATCTCGCCACGATGGTCGAGGCCGATCAGGCCGATCGCGCGCCCGCCGAGTTCCTCCGCCGCTTCGCTCCGTTCAGCGGGCTCGCAGAGGCGGAGCTCGAACGGGCCGCCGCCGGCGCACAGGTGCGCTCGTACCCGGCCGGCGCGGCGATCCTCTCGGAGGACGGCGCGCCGTCGGAGGGGCTCTACGTCGTCCGCTCGGGGACGGTCGAGCTCGTGCACGAGGAGGAGATGATCGACGTCCTCGAGCCGGGCGAGGCGTTCGGGCACCCGTCGCTGCTCTCGGGCATGGCGCCGGCGTTCGACGTCCGCGCCCGCGAGGAGACCGTCTGCCTCCTGCTCCCGTCGGAGCGTCGCGCGGCGGTGCTCTCGAGCCCGGCCGGCGTGCAGTTCGTGGCCAGCTCGCTGCGCGAGCGGCTGGTGCGCACCGGCTACGTCGCCCACGCCCAGGCCGAGCAGCGCACCGCCCATCTGGGCTCGCTCGTGCACCGGCCGGTCGCGGTGTGCCCGCCCGAGACCACCGCCGCGGACGCCGCGCGGCTGATGGCCGAGGCCGACGTCTCGTGCGTGCTCGTGCAGCTCGACGACGGGTTCGGGATCGTCACCGACTCCGACCTGCGCCGGAAGCTGGTCGCCGAGGACCTGCCCGGCGCCACGCCGGTCGGGCAGCTCATGATCGCGCCCGCGCTGACGTTCTCGCCCGAGCGCCTGGCCGTCGACGCGATGATCGACATGCTCGACGTCGGCATCCACCACCTCCCGGTCGTCGACGCGGACGGGACGCCGCTCGGCGTCGTCACGGCCACCGACCTGATGTACCTCGAGAGCCGCACGCCGTTCGCGCTGCGGCGGTCGATCGCGCACGCAGCGACCGTCGACGACGGTGGTCGAGGCCGCCCTCCACCTGCCGCAGATGATCGTGAGCCTGATCCGGGCCGGCGTCTCGCCGCTCGACGTCGGCCGGGTCATCGCGCTCCAGTCCGACACGGCGACGATGCGCCTGATCGAGCTCGATCGCCGCGGACCGCGACGCCGGCGCCGGCGGCGTGGGCGTGGCTCGCGCTCGGCTCGACCGCCCGCCGGGAGGCCACGCTCGCCTCCGACCAGGACAACGCCCTCGCCTACGCCGACCCGGCGGCCAGGACGGACGACTACTTCGCCGACGTCGCCGCCGACGTCAACACCGCCTCGCCCGCTGCGGCTTCGGCGCCGACAACGCCGAGGTGCTCGCCCGAAACCGCCAGTGGCGCATCTCGGAGTCGGACTGGGGGCGCGTGTTCCACGACTGCCTCGAGCAGCCCCGACCGCTCCCATCTCGTGCGGGCGGCCGTCGCGTTCGACTTCCGCCACGTCGTCGGCGGCCTCGAGATCGTGCGGCCGCTGGTCGAGATCGAGCGCCAGGCCCCGAACCACCCCGACTTCATGCGCCGCCTGGCCCGCACGGCCACCGACTTCAAGCCGCCGCTCGGCTTCCGCGGCCGCCTGACGCTCGACGACGACGGCCGGATCGACCTCAAGCGCGGCGGCGTCGTGCCGATCGCGAACCTGGCCCGCTTCCACGCGCTCCGGGCCGGCGTCACCATCTCGAGCACGGTCGGCCGGCTGCACGCCGCCGAAGCCGCCGGGACGCTCGAGCGCGACACGGGCGGCGGCGCTCCTCGAGGCCTTCGAGCTCGTGACCCGCCTGCGGCTCGAGCACCAGGCGGCCCAGGTCGAGGCGGGAGCCGAGCCCGACAACCGGATCGCCCCGGCAGACCTGCCGCCGCTCACCCGCGGGCAGCTGAAGAGCGCGTTGCGGGCCGTCGCGGACGCGCAGCACGCCCTGAGCCGGTTCGTCCCGCTCGGCATGTGACATTTCCTGCGCTTTCCGGTTACGTCCGACCGGGCCACGTGGTTCACTGGCACGGACATCCCCGTTCGTGTGGGAGGAGGTCGTATGGCAGTCGATACGGGTGCTGCCGACTATGAAGGTGGTGGTCTGAGCCGGGAGACGAACTGGTGGGGTGCGTTCGTCATCGGCCTCGCCGGCACGATCCTCGTGACCGGCATCGCGCCGGTGATGGTCACGTCGCTCGGGGCGGCGGCGATCCCGCTCATGGTCGTCGATCACGATCACGGGGTATCTGCTCTGCCTGATCCTGGCGGAGCTCTCGGCGATGATGCCGGAGCGGACGGGCGGCTCACCGACGTATGCGTACGTGGCCTACAAGGACAAGTGGCCGCGGTTCGCCAAGCACGTGAACGGGTTCACGTCCTGGGCGTACTGGCTCGGCTGGTTCCCGGTCGCGCCGCTGAACATGATCCTGGCGTCGTTCTACATCGTCGACAAGTTCGGCCTCTCGACCAACGGGTTCACGCCGATCCACACGCCGATCGCCTACTGGACGATCGTCGATCTCGATCGTCGGCATCCTGCTCGTGTTCATCCCGGCGTGGCTCGGGATCCGGCTCGGCGCCATGTTCGCCACCGTGCTCGGGCTCCTGTCGATGATCCCGCTGACGCTGCTCGCCATCCTGCCGATCTTCCAGCCGTCGTCGCGCGACTGGGGCAACCTGTCCGGCTTCCACCAGCTCGACGGCACGAGCTTCTTCTCGGCGCACCTCGGCCACGACTGGCTGACGATCTACATCGCCTTCTCGTTCCTGCTGACCTGGAACGTGATCGCGATGGAGGCGGCGGCCTGCTACATCGGCGAGTGCCGCGACCCGGAGCGCGACGCCAAGATCGCGATGAACCTCGAGGGGCTGTACGGCCTCTTCATCTACACGATGATCCCGGTCGCTTCGTGGTCGTGCTGGGAGCCGACCAGCTGTCCGACCCGGCGCAGGTCGATCCGAAGACGATCTTCTCGACGTTCGCCTACGGCGGTGTTCGGCGACGAGTGCGAGCTGGCTCGACTGGACGATCTCGATCATGCTGATGATCGCGCTCTCGCTCTCGGTGCTGAACGCGATCATGGGATCGGCCCGCGCCGCTGCATCAGATGTCGATCGACGGCGAGTTCCCGCGCATCTTCTCGACCGTGAACAAGCACGGCGTGCCCGGCTTCTCGATGGGCTTCAACGTCGTCTGCTCGATCGCCCTCGTCTTCACGGGCGGCGCGGTCGAGATCTACACGCTCTCGAACGTCGGCTACATGGCGTCGTTCATCCCGGTGCTGGTCGGCTACTACCTGCTGCGCAAGAACCGGCCCGACATGCGACGCCCGGTGCGCATGCCGGAGTTCTTCAAGTACATCGCGCTGTTCCTCGCGGCCTGCTACTTCGTCATCTGGTCGTACGGCGGGCTCGTCGAGACGACGCTTCCGAACGCGCTCCTTGGCGGCAACGACACCCGGGTCTACTTCTTCATCGGCTGGGCGATCCTGCTCTGCTACCTGCCCTTGTACTGGTACCGCGTCAAGGTGGAGGATCCGAAGCACGCGACCGAGGCCCGGGCGCCGGAGGCGCCGCCGATGGCAGCCGGCGACTGAACGCACGTCTTCGGGGTGGGAGCGATGTTCCGACGGGCATCGCCCCCACCCGATCCCGGCACCTTGCGAGTCGAGCGCCTCGTGGTCGCCTCGGAGGGCCGGCCGATCGCCTGGCCCGTGCTCCAGCAGGCGTTCGAGCTCGCCCGGCCGGCGGGCGCGAGCGTGCTCGTGGTCTCGATCGCGCGGGTGTGGGGCACGATCGCTCGGCTTCCCCAACCCGGGGCTGCAACCCGACCCGGCACGAGTGGGACGCGCAGCGCCTGATCGTGCGCCAGCGCGGTCGAGGCGCTCGAGAAGGCCGGGTTCGAGGCCTCGGGCGCACGTGATCGGCACCCGCCGCGCGGCCAAGCGGATCCTCGCCGAGGCCACCCGCGTTCGGCGCGGACGCGATCGTCATGGGCTGCGACCGCCACCGCGGGCTGCGTCGGCGACTTCATGTGGTCGCAGGAGCCCTACCGGGTCGCGCCGGCGGGCGCGGGTGCCGGTGTACCTCGTCCCGTCGGGACTAGCGCTGACCGCCCGCACCGGCACGAGGTAGACTCGCCGCGATGCGAGTGCTCCTGGTCGGATCCGGCGGTCGCGAGCACGCGCTGGCCTGGACGCTGGCGCGGTCGCCGCTGCTGGCCGAGCTGCACGCCGCGCCGGGCAACCCCGGCATCGGCACGCTCGCGACGCTGCATCCCGTGCCGGTCACCGACCTCGAGGGGATGACCGGGCTCGCGGCCGGGCTCGCGCCGGACCTGGTCGTGGTCGGCCCCGAGGCGCCGCTCGTCGCGGGTCTCGCCGACCGGCTGGCCGAGGCGGGCCTCCGCGTGCTTCGGGCCGACGGCCGCCGCCGCCCAGCTCGAGGGCTCGAAGGCGTTCGCGAAGACCGTGATGGAGACGGCCGGCGTGCCGACCGCGCGCGCGACCGTCTGCGACACCGTCGCGGCCGCGCACGCCGCGATCGCCGAGGCGGACGGCCAGGTCGTGGTCAAGGCCGACGGCCTCGCCGCCGGCAAGGGCGTCGACGTGTGCTAGTCGACCGCCGAGGCGCAGGCGGCGGCGGCGGCGTGCCTCGTCGACGGCCGCTTCGGCCCGGCCGGGCGGCGGGTGCTGGTCGAGGAGCGGCTCGAGGGCGAGGAGCTCTCGCTGCTCGCGCTGTGCGACGGCGAGCGCGTGCTGCCGCTCGCTCCGGCCCGCGACTACAAGCGCGCGGCGACGGCGACGCGGGCCCGAACACCGGCGGCATGGGCTCGATCTCGCCGGTCCCGGACATCGACGCCGATATGGTCGACGACATCGTCGCGGCGTGCACCGGCCGGTCGTGAACGAGCTCGCCCGGCGCGGGATCCCCTTCCGCGGCTGCCTCTACGCCGGCCTGATCCTGACGGCAGACGGCCCGCGCGTGATCGAGTTCAACGTCCGCTTCGGCGACCCCGAGGCGCAGGTGATCCTGCCGCGGCTCGACGCCGACCTGCTCGACCTTCTGCACCGCTCGGCCACGGGGCTCGCTGGAGGGCGCGACCGCGCCGGCCGCGGCCGAGGCCTGCGTGAGCGTCGTCGTGGCGGCGCGAGGGCTATCCGGACGCGCCGGAGGTCGGCGACGCGATCGCCGGCATCGACGCGGCCGAGGCGATCGAGGGCGTCACCGTGTTCCACGCCGGCACGGCGGAGCGCGATGGAGCGCTCGTGACGGCCGGCGGCCGCGTCCTGAACGTGACGGCCATCGGCCCCGACTTCGCGGAGGCCCGCAGGCGCGCGTATGCCGCGGTCGACCTGATCCGGATGGAGGGGAGCACCATCGCACCGACATCGCCGTGACGGCCAAGCCACGCGGAGCGCGTGCATGCCTGATCCGCCCCCTGCGCCCGAGGTCAAGCACCTCTGGGCGGAGCTCGAGACCGACGGGCCGCAGGTCGGGATCCTGATGGGCTCGGAGTCCGACAAGGAGGTGATGCAGGCGGCGGCGGACGAGCTGCTCGAGCGGGCGATCACCTTCGAGATGAAGGTGCTCTCGGCGCACCGCGACCCGCGCGGCGTGGCCGAGTACGCGTCGACGGCCGCCCTGCGCGGCGTGCGCGTCATCATCGCCGGCGCCGGCAAGGCCGCCGCGCTGCCGGGCGTCGTCGCCGCCTACACCGAGCTGCCGGTGATCGGCGTGCCGATCAGGACGTCCGACCTGGGCGGGATGGACTCGCTGCTCTCGATCGTGCAGATGCCGCCGGGCGTCCCCGTCGCCTGCATGGCGATCAACGGCGCCCGCAACGCCGCCATCTTCGCGGCCAAGATCCTGGCCCAGGGACAGCTGCCTCCGGCGTCGAACGAGCTGTAGAGGTCGCGGGCCGGGCAGCCCAAAAGGGCCCGGCCTCGGGAGGTTGAGGCCGGACCCCTGGGTGTGGCTGCCCTTCGGCTCAGGCGGCCAGTTGTCCGCGGCGGCGGAAGCCGACGCCCGCGGCGAGCATCAGCATGAGGATGCTGACGAGGCCGGCGCCGATCGCTGCCGCTGTCCAGTCGAAGCCGTTCGACGGGGAGGCGGGAACCGAGACGGGGCGCTTCGAGTCGATCTGCGACGGCACGGTGCTCGCGTGCATGAGGCCGACGCCGAGGGTCTGGGAGCCCGTCACCGGGTTCTTGAGGGGCATGTCGCCGGTGGTGACGGCGACGGTGTGGATCGTGGTGTCCGCGTGTGCGGCCTGGATCGACCGGACGATCGGGCTCACGTCGTTGGGGCCGCCGCTCGTGGCGACGGAGCCGCTCGTGGTGTCGGAGCCGCTCGGGGCGATCAAGGGCTTGGCCTGCGCGGCCGGCGCAACCAGCGCCAGCGCGGCAACGGTCAGGACGGTCGTCGGGACGATACGGGCGATACGAGACATCTGTGCTCTCCTCCTCGAGACGATCAGATGTCTCACCAGACGCGGGCGGCGGGTGCGATCTTCCCTCCGCGATAGAGTTGGGTCAGATTGATCGCCCGCTATACCCGTCCCGCCATGGGCGCCGTCTGGTCGGACGAGCGCCGGTTCACCCGGTGGCTGGACGTCGAGATCGCAGCGATGGCGGGGTGGGCCGAGCTGGGCGTCGTGCCGGCCGATGCGGTCGCGGCCGTCCGCGAGCGGGCCCGCGTCGACGTGGCCCGGATCGGCGAGATCGAGGACCGCACCCACCACGACGTGCTCGCGTTCACCGAGTCGGTCGCCGAGCAGGTGGGCGAGCACGCGCGCTGGTTCCACTACGGGCTCACGTCGTCCGACGTCGTCGACACGGCACTGGCGCTCCAGCTCGCGCGACGCCGGCCGGATCCTGCTCGACGGCATCGACGCGGTCGACGCCGCCATCCTCGCCCGGGCGGAGGAGCACCGGCACACGCCGACGATCGGCCGCACCCACGGCGTCCACGCCGAGCCGACGACGTTCGGGCTGAAGCTGCTCGGCTGGCTCATGGAGCTCCGCCGCGGGCGCGCCCGGCTCGACGCGGCGCTGGCCGGCGTCCGCGTCGGGAAGCTGTCGGGCGCCGTGGGCGCCTACGCCAATACCGATCCCCGGGTCGAGGAGTCGGCCCTCCTGGCGCTCGGGCTCGACCGCGAGCCGGTGGCGACGCAGGTCGTCGCCCGCGACCGGCACGCGGCGCTCCTGAGCGCGATCGCCGGCGCCGGCGCCACCCTCGAGCGGTTCGCGCTCGAGATCCGCCACCTCCAGCGCACCGAGGTGCGCGAGGCCTTCGAGCCGTTCGCCGCCGGCCAGAAGGGCTCCTCGGCGATGCCGCACAAGCGAAACCCGATCGTGTGCGAGCGCATCTGCGGCCTCGCGCGCGTGCTGCGCGCGAACGCCCTCGTGGGCCTCGAGAACGTCGCCCTCTGGCACGAGCGCGACATCTCGCACTCGTCTGCAGAGCGGGTCGTCCTGCCCGATTCGACGATCGCCCTCGACTACATGCTCGACCGCACCCGCTGGCTGATCGAGGGGCTCGAGGTGGACGCCGCCCGGATGCTGCGGAACCTCGAGGCGTCGCACGGCCTCGTGTTCTCGGGACGAGTGCTCCTGCGGCTGGTCGAGGCGGGCATGAGCCGCGAGGACGCCTACGCCGTCGTCCAGCGAAACGCCCTCCGCGCCTGGGACGAGGAGCGGTCGCTGCGAGCGCTCCTCGAGGCCGACCCCGACGCCTCCGCGTTGACCCCGTCCGCGCTGGATGAGATCTTCGATCTCGAGTCCTTCCTGGTGCACATCGACCAGGTCTTCGACCGCACGCTCACAACCTCCGAGGTGGCCCATGTCTGATACGAGCACGCTCCACGACCTTCACGAAGCATCCGGCAAGGTGCGCGAGATGTACGGCTTCGGCGACCGGCTGCTGATGGTCGCGTCCGACCGCATCTCCGCCTTCGACGTCGTCCTGCCGACGCCGATCCCCGACAAGGGGCGCGTGCTGACCGGCCTCTCGCACTTCTGGTTCGGCCGCACCGAGGAGATCATCCCCAACCACCTGATCACGACCGACCTCTCGGCCTACCCGCCGGAGGCGCAGGGGGCGCCCGACCTGGCCGCCCGGTCGATGCTGGTGAAGCGGCTGACCATGATGCCGATCGAGTGCGTCGTCCGCGGCTACCTGGTCGGCTCCGGGTGGAAGGACTACCAGGCCACGGGCACCGTCTGCGGGCACAGCCTCCCGGAGGGCATGGTCGAGGCGCAGAAGCTGCCGAAGCCGCTCTTCACGCCGTCGACCAAGGCCACCGACGGCCACGACCAGAACATCGACCGCGCCGCCGGCGTGCTCCTGGTCGGCGAGGAGCGCTTCGACCGGCTCGCGGAGGTGTCGATCGAGCTCTACGAGACCGCCGCCGAGTACGCCCTCGAGCGCGGCATCATCATCGCCGACACGAAGTTCGAGTTCGGAGCCGACGAGGCCGGCCGGCTCGTGCTGGGCGACGAGGCGCTCACGCCCGGACTCCTCGCGGTTCTGGCCCGCCGACGAGTACGCCACCGGCGGCTCGCCGCCGTCCTACGACAAGCAGTACGTCCGCGACTGGCTCGAGACGCTCGACTGGGACAAGAACGCCGCCGGGCCCCGAGATCCCCGAGGACGTCGTCGCCGGCACGCGGGCCCGCTACGTCGAGGCATACGAGCGGCTGACCGGCGGCTCGTTCGACGCGTACATGGCGGCCGCCGGAGTGTCGCGATGAAGGTGACCGTCACGGTGCGGCCGCGCGAGGGCATCCTCGATCCGCAGGGCGAGGCGCTCCGGCGCTCGCTGGCCGGGCTCGGCTACGACGTGTCCGACGTCCGCGCCGGCAAGGTCTTCGACCTCGAGCTCGAGGCGGCCGACGAGGCCGATGCGCTCCGGATCGCCGACGAGATCTCCGAGCGGGTGCTCTCGAACCCGCTGATCGAGGACTACCGGGTGGGCGCATGACCCGGGTCGGCGTGCTCGTCTTCCCCGGCTCGTGCGACGACCGCGACGCGCTTCGGGCCGTCGAGCTCGTCGGCGCGGAGCCGGTCCGCATCTGGCACCGCGACGACGCCCTCGACGGCGCCGACGCCGTGATCGTCCCGGGCGGGTTCTCGTTCGGCGACCACCTCCGCTGCGGCGCCCTGGCCGCGCTGTCGCCGGCGATGGCCGCCGTGCGCGCGCACGCCGACGCGGGCGGCCCCGTCCTCGGCGTCTGCAACGGCTTCCAGGTGCTCACCGAGGCCGGGCTCCTGCCGGGCGTCCTTCGCCCCAACGCCAGCCTGCGCTTCCGCTGCCACGACGCCGCCCTGGTCGTCGAGCACGACTCGGCGTGGCTCCCCGGAGCGGCGGCGGGCGACCGGCTCAGCATCCCGATCAAGCATCACGACGGCGGCTGGTACGCCCCGCCCGAGCAGGTCGCCGAGCTCGAGCGGCGCGGCCAGGTGCTGCTCCGCTACGACCCGAACCCCAACGGCTCCGTCGGCTCGATCGCGTGCGTCACGAACGAACGCGGCAACGTCGCCGGGCTCATGCCGCACCCCGAGCATGCGGTCGACGAGCTGCTCGGGTCGGTCGACGGCCGCCTGCTCCTGCAGGGGCTGCTCGACCTGGCGCGGACGCCGGTCGCCGCCTAGCCTCGGTCGAGCCGCTCGGTGCGGCAGAAGAGCGAGAGCACGAACGCGACGAGCGCCGTGCCGGCGAGCGCGTAGAGCACCGTCGAGAGGCCGGCGTGGTCGGCGACGACGCCGAGCCCCGCGGCCAGCGCGCCGCCGAGGCCGAAGGCGAGGCCGAGCACGATCCCCGACGCGGCGCCCGGCCTGCTCGGCAGGAGGCGCTGGGCCAGCACGACGGTGATCCCGAAGTTGGCGTCGAGCGCGAGGCCGATCGCGGCGCACAGCCCGAACGCGGCCGCCTCGCCGGCGACCGGCAGAAGCGCCACGAGCGGAAAGAGCGCCGCCATGCCGCCGACGATCACCGGGCGGGCGCCGAACCGATCGGCCAGCCGGCCGCCGATCAGCGTGCCGGCCGCGCCGGCCGCGAGGAGCAGCGTCAGCGCCGCGTTCCCGGCGCCGGCCGAGGCGTCGAGCTCGCGGACGAACCAGATCGGGACGAACGCCAGCAGGCCGTAGCCCACGGCCGTGCGGGCGACGACCATGGCGGAGAGGACGGTGAACGCGCCCCACGCGTCGGCCTCGGCGGCCGTCCCGGCTGATCCGCCGGCCCTGGCCGAGGCGGCGGCAGCCACGAGCCGCGGCCGGACCGACCACAGGAGGAGCGCCGAGAGGGCCGGGATCACCGCGACGAGGAGCGTGCCGCGCAGCCCGAACGCGGCCACGCCGGCGGTCACGACGACCGGGCCGACGACGAAGCCCGCGTTGCCGCCGACCGAGTAGAGGCCCATGCCCGTCGACGCCCCCGAGCCGGCGACGAGCGGGACGTAGCGGGCGCCCTCGGGGTGGAACGCCGCCACCCCGATGCCGCCGACGACGACGGCGGCCAGCGTCGCGGGATAGGCGCCGGTGATCCCGGCGAGCGAGATCCCGACGCCGCCGACGAGCACGCCGGCGGGCATGAGCCACGCGCCCTGCATGCGATCGGAGGCATGGCCGAGGAGCGGCTGGATGACCGACGAGCTGACGGTGAGCGCGAGCAGGAGCGCTGTCGCGCCGGCGTATGAGAGCCCGCGGTCCGAGATCAGGAACGGCAGGAGCGCCGGCACGGCTCCCTGGCAGAGATCGCTCGACATGTGCCCGGCCGCGATCGCGACGAGCGCGCGCCGGTCGGCCCGGACGACGGCCGGAAGGGCGTGGGCATCCGTGGCCATGCCGGCCACGGTACCGAACGAGGTGCGGTTAACCGCACCTCCACTCACCAGCCGGCCGCACTGCGACCCAGCCCGATTCACGCGAGCATGCCCGCCATGAAGTTCGAACGCTTCTCCCGCTTCTCCTCCTCCTCCGCCGCGGCCGTGTCGGCCGCCGTCGCCGCCCCCGCCGCACACACGGCCGGGAACGCGAGCGCGACCCGCCCCACCGCGGCGAGCTCTCCACATACGCGATAGCGACCGTTAGCCCCGGGATCCCTCCTCCCGATCTCGGGGCTTGACGGTCGCCTGGCAGTGCAGTCGGGATCGTTCGCTAGGATCAAGGCCCCGCGCGCACAGCCGCTTGAACGCCGTCTCGCCACAGCCTCTCCACCGCACCCTCGGTCTGACCGACGGCGAGAACGAGCGCATCCACGACCTGATCGGCCGCGATCCGAACGACTTCGAGCTTGCCGTGTTCTCGCTGCTCTGGAGCGAGCACTGCGGCTACAAGCACTCCCGCCCCCTGCTCGGACGGTTTCCCACAGCGGGATCGCGGGTGCTCCAGGGGCCGGGAGAGAACGCCGGGGTGATCGACGTCGGCGACGGCCTCGCGGTTGCGCTCAAGGTCGAGAGCCACAACCATCCGTCGGCCGTCGAGCCGTTCCAGGGGGCCGCGACCGGCGTCGGCGGCATCCTGCGCGACATCTTCGCGATGGGCGCGCGGCCGATCGCGATCCTCGACTCGCTGCGGTTCGGCGACCTCAGCTCGGAGCATCAGCGCCACCTCTTCTCCCGCGTCGTCGAGGGGATCGGCCACTACGGCAACTGCGTCGGGGTCGCCACGGTCGGCGGCGAGGTCGAGTTCGACCCCGCCTACGAGCACAACTGCCTCGTGAACGCGATGTGCGTCGGGCTGCTCCCGGCCGACCGGCTGACGTCGGCGAAGGCCGGCGGCCCGGGCAACCTGGTCGTCCTCTACGGATCGCGCACCGGCCGCGACGGCATCGGCGGCGCCAGCGTGCTCGCCTCGCAAGGGTTCGGCGAGGACTCGGCCGCCAAGCGCCCGAGCGTGCAGATCGGCGACCCCTTCACCGGGAAGAAGCTGATCGAGTGCACGCTCGAGCTGCTCGAGCGCGGCCTGCTCGAGGCGCTCCAGGATCTCGGCGCGGCCGGGCTGGCGTCGTCGACGGCCGAGATGGCGGCCAGCGGTGGCGTCGGCATCGACATCGATCTCTCGCGTGTCCCGCTCCGCGAGCAGGAGATGGAGCCGTTCGAGATCATGATCTCGGAGTCGCAGGAGCGGATGGCTGCGGTCGTCTCGCACGAGCGCTGGCCCGAGGTCGAGGAGACGTGCCGGCGGTGGGAGGTCGACGCGACCGCCATCGGCGAGATCACCGACACCGGCCACCTGCGCTGCTTCCACGCCGACGAGCTGGTCGGCGACATCCCCGTGAGCGCCCTCACCGACGGCTGCCCGCGCTACGAGGTCGAGCGCACGCGCCCGGCCCGCCTCCGCGACGACCCGCTGCCTGCAACAACGGGGTCAGACCCCAATGTTGCGTTGCGGGCGCTCCTCGGCTCGACCGACATCGGGAGCCGGCGGTGGGTGTTCCGCCAGTACGACCACCTGGTCGGATCGGGCACCGTCGTCCGCCCCGGCGGCGATGCGGCGGTCGTGCGGCTCACGCCGTCGCAGCGGGCGATCGCCGTCTCGCTCGACGGCAACGGCCGGCGCACCTCGCTCGACCCGCGCCGGGGCGGGATGAGCGCCGTCTGCGAAGCAGCCCGGAACGTCGCCTGCACGGGCGCCCGCCCGGCCGCCGTCACCAACTGCCTCAACTTCGGAAACCCCGAGACGGCGGACGTGGGCTACGAGCTCGCCGAGGCCATCGAGGGGATGGCGCTCGCCTGCGAGGCGCTCGGCCTGCCGGTGGTCTCGGGCAACGTCTCGCTGTACAACGAGCACCACGGCCGGCCCATCCACCCCACGCCGGTCGTCGGCGTGGTCGGCGTGCTCGACGACGCGTCGCTCGCGGTCGGCGCCTCCTTCCGCGCGGAGGGGGACGTCGTGCTGATCGCCGGCGACGGGCCCGCGGCCATCGACGGCTCGGTCTACCAGCGGGTGATCGACGGCACCACCGACGGCCGCATCCCGGAGCCCGACCTCGCCGGCGAGCGCCGCCTGCACGAGCTGCTCGCCGCCGCGGCAGAGCGCCGCCTGCTCCAGAGCGCCCACGACGTGTCCGACGGCGGCATCGCGGTCGCGATCGCCGAGTCCGCCATGCTCGGATCGATCGGCGTCGACGCCCCCGACCCCGGCCACCCGTTCGCGGAGGGCGACGGCCGGGCCGTCGTCTCTGTGCGCCACGAGCACCTGGCGGAGCTCGAGGAGCTGGCCGGCGACCTGCCGCTGCGCCGGATCGGCACCGTTGGAGGCCAGCGGATCGCGGTGGCAGGTGCCGAGATCGGCGTCGCCGAGGCGACGGCGCTCTACGAGGGAGCGATCCCGCGCGCGCTCGGAGAGGATCCCGCCTGATGTGCGGCGTCTTCGGCATCTACGACCCGCCCGGCGACCACGACCGCGATGTCGCCCGGCTCACCTACTTCGGCCTCTACGCACTCCAGCACCGCGGCCAGGAGAGCGCCGGGATCGCCGTCTCGGACGGCTCCCAGGTGATGGCGATGAAGGACATGGGCCTCGTGAACCAGGTGTTCGACGAGCCGCGCCTGTCGGGCCTCTCGGGCCACATCGCGATCGGCCACGCCCGCTACTCCACGACGGGATCGACCGTGTGGCAGAACGCCCAGCCGATCGTGCGCCATTCGAGCCACGGGGCGATCGCGCTCGGCCACAACGGCAACCTGACCAACACGTCGTCGCTCCGCGCCGACCTGCGCGAACGCCGCGTCCGCCTCGAGTCGACATCCGACACCGAGGTGATCGCCGCCCTCATCGCCCAGCACCCGTCCGACGACCTGGCCGACGCCGTGGCCGACACGATGTCGCACGTCGAGGGCGCCTTCGCCGCCGTCGTCCTCTCGGAGCGGGCACTGGCCGGCTTCCGCGATCCCGACGGGATCCGCCCGCTGGTCGTCGGGCGCCTCGACGACGCGTGGGTGCTGGCATCCGAGACGTGCGCCCTCGACCTGATCGGCGCCCGTCTCGAGCGCGAGCTCCGCCCCGGCGAGCTCGTCGTCATCGACGAGCAGGGCGCCCGCTTCCGCCAGGCCGTGACCCGAAACGGCGGGGCGCTCTGCATCTTCGAGTTCATCTACTTCGCCCGCCCCGACTCCTTGATGGAGGGCCAGGCCCTGCACGACGTCCGCCGCCGGATGGGCGCGCGGCTGGCCGACGAGGCCCCGGCCGACGCCGACGTCGTCATCGGCGTCCCCGACTCGGGAACCCCGGCCGCCGTCGGCTACGCCGAGCGGAGCGGCATCCCGTACGGCGAGGGCCTCGTGAAGAACCGCTACGTCGGGCGGACGTTCATCCAGCCCGACCAGGGGCTCCGCGAGCGGGGCGTGAAGCTCAAGTTCAACACGCTTCGCACCGCGCTCGACGGCCGCCGGGTGGTGGTCGTCGACGACTCGATCGTGCGCGGCTCGACCACCCGCAAGCTCGTGCAGCTGCTCTTCGAGGCGGGAGCGGTCGAGGTGCACCTGCGCATCTCCTCGCCCCCGATCGTGTCGCCCTGCTTCTACGGAATCGACATGGCCGACCAGGGCCAGCTGATCGCGGCGGGTCGCACCACCGAAGAGGTGCGGGAGCGGCTCGGGGCTACGTCGCTTGCCTATCTCTCCCTCGACGGGCTCACCGAGGCCACCCACCAGCCGGCCGAGAGCTTCTGCCGCGCGTGCCTTACCGGCCACTACCCGACCGAGATCCCGGCCGACATGCGCCTCTCGAAGCTGCGGTTCGAGGCCCAGCCCGTCGAAGCCGGATGACCGACGACCCCCTGACGTACGAGGGCTCCGGCGTGAGCCTTGGCGCGGCCGAGGCCGTCGTCGACCGGATCCGGGCAGCCGTGATCTCGACCCACGGCCGCCAGGTGCTCGGCGGCCACGGCGGCTTTGCCGGCCTCTTCGCGCCCTCGGTCGGCGATCCGCTGCTCTCTGCGGCCTGCGACGGAGCCGGGACGAAGGTGCTGCTTGGCCACGCCGCCAAGCGCTACAGCGGCCTCGGGATCGACACCGTCGCGATGAGCGTGAACGACGTCTTGACGAGCGGCGGCCGGCCGGCGTTCTTCCTCGACCACATCACCTGCGGCCGGATCGATCCGGGCCTCGTGGCCGAGCTGGTCGAGGGCGTCGCCGAGGGCTGCCGGCGCGCCGGCTGCGTCCTCCTGGGCGGTGAGACCGCCGAGCACCCCGGCATGATGGAGCCCGACGAGTTCGACATCGCCGGCTTCTGCGTCGGGGTCTGCGAGCGGCGCGAGCAGGTGTCGGGCGCGCGGATCACGGCCGGCGACACGATCCTCGGCCTGCCGTCCAGCGGCGTGCACTCGAACGGCTTCTCGCTCGTCCGCAAGCTGCTCGATCGGGTCGGCGCCGGGCTCGACGACGCGCCGACCGAGCTGGGCGGCCCGACCGTGGCCGACGCGCTGCTCGAGCCGACGGCGATCTATGCCCGCCCGATCGCCGAGCTCACCCGCACGGTCGACGTCCACGGCATGGCCCACATCACCGGCGGCGGCATCCCGGGCAACCTCGCCCGCCAGTTCCCCGCCGGCCGCGGCGCCGAGATCGACACAACCGCCTGGGAGCGCCAGCCGGTGTTCGGGTGGCTGGCCTCGCTCGGCGTCGAGGACGACGAGATGTGGCGCGTCTTCAACATGGGCCTCGGCTTTGCGTGCGTCGTGGCGTCCGAGTCGACGGACGTCGCCCTGAAGGCGCTCGAGCGCGGCGGCACGCCGGGGTTCGTGGTCGGCAAGGTGGTCGAAGGCGACGGAGTGACCCTGCGCTGAGGATCGGCGTCCTCATCTCGGGAGAGGGTTCGAACCTCCAGGCGCTGATCGACGCACCAGACATCGACGTGGCCTGCGTCGTCTCGAGCCGGGCCGAGGCGCCCGGGGTCGGGCGGGCCCAGCGGGCGGGAATCCCGGTGCTCGCCACGACCGACGAGGACGAGACGGCCGCGTTCCTCGGCGGCCACGGCGTCGAGCTCGTCGTGCTCGCCGGGTACATGCGGATCCTTCCGGCCGCGTTCCTCGACCGGTTCCCGGGGCGGGTCGTGAACGTCCATCCGTCGCTGCTGCCTGCTTTTCCCGGCCGGACCGCCATCGCCGACGCCCTCGCCCACGGCGTGCGCGTGACCGGCGTGACCGTGCACGTGGTCGAAGAGCGGGTCGACAGCGGGCCGATTCTCAAGCAGGAGGCCGTCGAGGTTCCGTATGATGGCGACGCCGTGGAGCTCGAACGCCGCATCCATGAGGTCGAGCACCGGCTCCTGCCGCAGGCGGTGCGCGAATTCGAGACGGCGTCGTGAGCATCAAGCGCGCCCTCATCTCGGTCAGCGACAAGAGCGGCTTGACCACGCTTGCCTCGGGGCTCGCCGAGCTCGGCGTCGAGATCATCTCGACCTCAGGGACCGCGGCGTTCCTGGGTGACGCCGGTGTGCAGGTGACGACCGTGGAGGAGCTGACCGGTGCGCCGGAGCTTCTCGGCGGGCGGGTGAAGACGCTCCACTCGACGCTGCACGCGGCCATCCTCGCCCGCCGCGATCACGAGGACGACATGCGCTCGCTGGCGGCCGCCGGGATCGAGCCGATCGACCTCGTCATCTGCAACCTCTATCCGTTCCGCTCGGTCGCGATGCGGCGCGGCGTCCCCGAGCCCGAGGTGATCGCCAACATCGACATCGGCGGGCCGGCGATGGTGCGAGCCGCAGCGAAGAACTTCCACTCGGTCGCCGTCGTGACCGAGCCCGACCGCTACGGCTTTCTCCTCGACGAGATCCGAACGTCGAAGGGTGACCTGTCGCTCGACACGCGCCGCGACCTGGCCGCGGAGGCCTTCGCGCACGTCGCCTCGTATGACGCCGCGATCGCAGCCTGGTTCTCGGACACCGAGCCGTTTCCGGAGCGTGTCACACTCGACCTGCTGAAGGTCTCCGACCTCAACTACGGCGAGAACCCGCACCAGCGCGCCGCGTTCTACCGCGAAGCCGGCGCCCGCCGGCACCTCCTGTCGCGGATCGAACAGCACGGCGGCAAGCCGCTCTCGTTCAACAACCTGACCGACCTCCAGGCCGCCCGCACGATCGCATCGGCGTTCCAGGTGCCGTGCTGCGCCGTCGTGAAGCACGCCAACCCCTCCGGGGCCGCCGTCGGCGCCACGATCGAGGAGGCCTACGAGAAGGCGCTCGCGACCGATCCGCAGGCCGCGTTCGGCGCCGTGATCGCCCTCAACCGGCCGGTCGCCGAGGGGCTGGCGCGGCGGATGCTCGAGACCAAGGTCGACCTCCTCTTCGCCCCCGGCTACGACGAGGGCGCGCGCGAGGCGCTCGCCGCCAAGACGTCGACCCGCGTGCTCGAGGACCGGGAGCGGCGCAAGGTGTCGCCCGGCGAGCGCGACATGCGCCGCGTGCTGGGCGGCATCCTGATCCAGGACCGCGACCTCGAGGTCGAGGACCGGTCAGACATGCAGGTCGTAACCGAGGCGCAGCCCGAGAAGCGCGAGTGGGACGACCTCCTCTTCGCCTGGCGAATCGCGCACTTCGTGCACTCGAACGCCATCGTGCTCGTCAAGGATCTCGCGACGGTCGGGATCGGCGCCGGGCAGATGAGCCGCGTCGACGCGGTCAGGATCGCCGTCGACAAGGCCGGCGAGCGGGCCGGCGGCGCTGTCCTCGCCTCGGATGCGTTCTTCCCGTTCGACGACGGGCCGCGGGTCGCCTTCGGCGCCGGTGTCAAGGCTGCCATCCAGCCCGGCGGCTCGGTCCGCGACGAGGAGGTCATCGCGGCGGCCAACGAGGCGGGCACCGCGATGGTCTTCACCGGCCGCCGCCACTTCCTGCACTAGACGCCCCGGCTCAGCCGCCGGCGATCAGGCGCTCGTAGGCCTGCTCGTACTCCGTGACCATCCGCTCGGCCGAGAACTTCTCCTCGGCGACCGCGCGCACCTCGCGGCGGTCGAGCCCGGCCGCTTCATCGACATGGCCGATGAGCTCGTCGACCGTCTCGGAGACGATGCCGCCGCGCCGCTGCTCGACGACCTCGGGGACTGCTCCGAGCGCGGTCGCGAGGACGGGCGTGCCGCACGCCATCGACTCCACCATGACCAGGCCGAACGGCTCGGGCCACTGGATCGGAAAGACGGTGAGGAGCGCCCGCTGGAGCAGGTGCACCTTCTCCTCGTGCGACACCTCGCCGACGTACTCAATGTCGTCGCCGAGGTACGGCCGCACCGTGGCGTCGAAGTGCTCCACCTCGAGCTTGTCGTGCATCTTGCCGGCGAGCTTCAGGGGCAGGCCGACCTCGCGGGCGATCCGCACCGCGTTGTGGGCCCCCTTGTCGGGCGACATCCGGCCGAGGAAGAGCAGGTAGCCGTCGTTCCCCGGGTCGAACGGGTAGTCGTCGAGATCGATGGCGTTGTGGCAGGTTGCGAGCCAGGGCAGGTCGGGGAGCGGCGAGCGCTGGTCGTACGAGAGCGAGATCAGGCGCACCCGCGGGCACACGTTCGCGATCTGCGAGTAGACGAGGCCGGGCTCGCCGCGCAGGGGGCCGTGAACGGTGTGGCAGAACGCCGTCTCGACCACCTGGCCGAGCGCGCACGCCAGCGGCCCCGAATGGTCGTTCACCACGTCGAACTCGCCCGCCCGCTCGAGGCAGGTGAGCGCGTGGTGCAGATCCGGCAGCGAGAGGCCGATGCGGTAGCTCGGCGGCTCGTCGTAGCTCGTGGCGAGCTTGGCCTTGGTCTGGGAGTCGCCGGCGGCGAAGAGCGTGACCTCGTGGCCCCGCTCGACGAGCCCGTCCGCGAGATGCGACACGACCCACTCGATGCCGCCGTAGCGCACCGGCGGCACCGCGAACCACGCAGGTGCGAGGAGCGCGATCCTCATCGGTCGGCCACCGGGATGACGAACTTCTCGGCCGTGTGGGTGTCGGAGACGCGTACGACCTTGACGTCGACCATGCCGGCAGCCTTTCCGGCCGCCATGACGTCGGCCTCGGTGAGATCCTTGCGGCCCTTGCGCCTGACCGTCCAGACGGCGCCGTTGCGCGCGATCAGCGGGACGAGGCCGCCGAGCGCCGCCAGGTCGTCGTGGGTCTCGACGGCGACGAAGAGGTGGTCGGCGTCGCGCTCGACGAGCTCCGCACCGCGGGCGGCGAGATCGCCGGCGAAGCCGTCGGCATCCATCCCGCGCAGCGCGACCCGCTGGCCGGGCTTCACGCCGAGCTTGTCGATCACCGTCTTCGGGTTCTTGATCCGGTCGGCCCAGCGCGCGGCCTTGTCGCCGAGCTCGAAGGTGGTCGTCGCGCCGTCGTGGTCAACCTCGAGCACGCCCTCGACTGCGCGCACGTCGGTGATCGCCGAGTACGAGATTCGAAGCCGCAGGCCGTCGCCGCGGAAGAGCAGCTCGTCGGTCTCGAGCCGGGCACGGCCCTCGGCGCGGCGGCCGTCGCTCGATGCGGTGCAGGCGATCTCCTGTCCCACGCACCAAAGTGTATTGCGTCCGCGCGTGATGTTTCGCGGCCCCGCCGGGATACACGGGTGACCGAAGGAGGCGTGCCATGAAGCGGATCATCCTCACCGGAGCGCTGGCGGTCGTTCTTGCGCTCGCAGCGGCGCCGACCGCCCAGGCGAAGGGGTACATCAAGACGATCCGGGTGTGCGGCCCGTCCGGCTGCGCGCCGGCCGATGCGCCGCGCTCGGCGAGGCTGCGGTTCGGGATGGACATGCTGACGGATGCCGGCCCGGCGGTCGCGTCACCGCCCCTCCTGCCGTACTACCGCCTCAGATTCGTGCCGAGGTACGAGCTCCCCGGCGGCGACACGTTCTTCATCCCGGGGGCAAGGGCGATGTGCACGGACGGCGGATGCACCCGGGTGCCACGTGGCCTCATCCCCGGCCTTGCCGCGGCGGCGGCAAACGTCGCCTCGTACACGCCTCGCATCAGCTCGGTCACGGTCAACGACCGCCACCGGGCCGACGTGAACCGGTTTGCGATCCTGTTCAACCAGCGGCCCGCCGCCCTGCCGTCGACCACCGTCTGGCAGAGCCGCCACTATTCGGTGATCGTCGAGTTCACCCAGGTGACCCCGTGGTCGCTGGGCGGGGCCAGCTGGATCTCCTACTACCCGCGCTACCACGTCCTGAGCCGTGACGGGGTGTGGTTCCATGCCGACGCCTCCGTCGACCTGCTCGTCCGCGGGCAGGCCGCCCGCGCGGACGGCGGGGACGACAACCGCGGCCTGGGCATCGCCGCGACGGCCGCCGTCGTGCTCGCGGCCGCCGCCGGCGCGGGCCGCAGGTTGCGGAGGCCGAGGTCCGGCTGATCCGTGGCCGATGACGACCATGCCGGGTTCCGCCACCACCAACGTGACTTCGACGCCCTGTTTCGGGCCCACTACGCCGAGATCATGCGCTACCTGGCGGTGCGTCTCGGCTCCCGAGACGACGCGGCCGACGTCGCGGCGGAGGTCTTCGTGGCGGCCTGGCGCGGCGTCCCCCGGCTTCGCTACCGTGGCCGCCCGGTGCTCGCATGGCTCTACCGGGTCGCGGCGAACATGGCAAACGACCGGCTGAGGGAGCGGATGCGCGAGCCGCTCCCAACCGACGTCGTGACCGGGCCGCCGGTCGCGGACGCCTCGGACAGGGTGGCCGACCGCGACGTTCTGGGCCGAGCGCTCCAGGCGCTCCCGGCCGACCAGCAGCTCGCGGTCCACCTGCGCCTCGTCGAAGGCTACTCGTTCGCCGAGGTCGGCCGGGTCATGGGACGAAGCGCCGGCGCGTGTCAGATGCTCGTGCTGCGCGCCGGCCGCCAGCTTCGCGAGGCGCTCGAGCGGGAGGGTGTCCGTGCCTCGGGTTGACGACCGCGACGCGGCACGCAGGCTCGCCGCGGTGCTCGACGGGGCCGAGCCGGGGGACGCCGACCTGGCCACCGTGGCCCGCGTGCTCCGCGACGCCGCGGCGGCGGCCCGCCTGGACGTCGCCGACGTGGAGATCGAGCTGGCCCTCGACCGCGCGCGGCCGCGAGCGCCACAGGGTCGTACGCCGAGGTCGCGCCTCCGCGTCGCCGGCGTGGCGCTCGCCGCCGCCGTCGTGCTGGCCGTCCTGATCGTGCTCGCGCTCCCGTTCACGTCGGCGCCGGTGACCGTCGACGTCCAGGCGCGGGCGCTCGCGGCGCTCGGCAATCGCGGCACGGTGCTGAGCGTCGTCGAGCTCGTGCGGCCGGGGCCGGGCCAGTCCTTCCCGGCCTCACTGCGCACGGGATGGATCGACACCGAAGGCCGGCGGCAGCGATGGACGCAGTCCGTCGGCGGAACCGTCGTGGCCGAGACGCTCGTCGACCACGGGCGGGTGACGCGGTATGACCCCGCGTCGGGCACCGCCGTCGTCGCCACGTCCTGCGCGGCGCTGGCGAGCGGCTGCGCTGAGGGCGTCGACCCGGTCGCCTTCTACCGGCGAGCGCTCGCCGCCTCGGGGCCGTTATCGAGCTCGGCGCGCGACACCGACGGCCGCCGGGTGTTCCGCGTCGCCCTCCCGGTCCAGACGCTCGCCGATAGCGTGCGCATCGTCCAGGTGGCGACCATCGACGCCGCCACGTACCTGCCGCGGCGGATCGAGTGGCGCCAGGTTCTGGCCGGCGGGCGCGAGCGGACCTTCGCCGAGATCGTCGTCCGCGACATCGCCCGCGCGAACGTGAGCACCGAGCCCCCCAGCGTGTTCGACCTTCAGCTGCCTCCGGAGACGGCCGTCACCCAGGTCACCGCTCCCGGCGTGCCCGTACGCCGCCTGGCCGAACGACGGCTCACGGTCGCCGAGGCTCGAGCGCTCGACCCCTCGCCGTGGTGGTTCGGGCGCGCCTACCGCGGCCGCCGGCTGAGCGAGATCGCGCTCGTCCGCTACACGGGCGGGACGGCGGTGCGGATCCGCTACGGCGCGACGACGATCTGGACGTACGGCCGCGTGATTCCGCCGCCGCTCCTCGGCGCCCAGGTGCCCCTGAAGACGATCCCCCTCGACGGAGCGACCGGCCGGTTCTACGAGACGCGGAGCGGCATCCTGGTCGGCGAGCGATCGATCCCGTCGGGAACGGTCGCGGTGGAGTCGCCCGGGAACGACTCGACGTACACCGCCCTCGGCGAGGCGCGGCCGATGAGCTAGTAGCATCTCCGCGATGGAGGAGGGCAGCTTCGACATGGTCGCCGCCGGCCTGCGCGCCGACGCGGCCGACCTGGATGCGTTCGTCGAGGCGCTCGCCGTGAAGCTCGAGGGAGCGCTGCCCGGCCGCGTGGCGATTGCGCGCCAGGGCGGGCTCTTCTCGCGGTCGAAGCGCGTGCGGGAGATCTCGGTCGACATGGGCGAGTGCCGCTACAACCTCGTCTCGAACGCCGGGCATCTCGAGACGACCCGCAGGAACGAGGTGCGCGGGATCGCCATCAAGTCGGAGCGCCTCGAGCTGGACGACTGGATCGCCGGGCTCTCCCGCGAGCTCGAGGCCAGCGCGCGCGAGAGCGCCGACGGCCGCCGGGCGCTCGAACGGCTGCTCGAGGAGTAGGCCATGGGGCTCTTCAAGCGCGGCTCCGGCGGGGGCGGCGACGAGCGCGAGCGCAAGGAGCGGCAGGCCGTCGACATCGAACGGATCACGGCCGGCGGCATCCCGCAGACGGCCGAGCATCGGCTCCGGAGCCTCGGCGGCGAGAGTGGCCAGGCGTTCACCTCCGACCTGTCGGTTCCCGAGTTCGCCCTGATCCGCCGGCACGGCCTCGAGCCGCTCACGCAGGTGATGGGGACCTCGATGTACCACGTCGGCTGGCAGTCGGTGCGGTCCGGATGGTGGGGCGGGACGTCGCAGGAGCTGTCGGTCCTGACCGACGCCTACAACGACTGCCGGCGCCGCGCGCTCGGGCGGCTCCAGCAGGAGGCCGGCCTGGCCGGAGCGGACGCCGTCGTCGGCGTGCGGATCACGACCGCGCGCTACGACTGGGGCAGCGACCTGGTCGAGTTCCAGGCGATCGGCACGGCCGTCCGAGCGCCGGCGCTCCGAACGCCGCTCGGCGCCGCCCTCACGAACCTCACGGGGCAGGATGTCGCCCTCCTCCTCGACGGCGGGTACCGGCCGGTCGGCGTCGTCGGCGCGACGAGCGTCTACTACGGCCAGCTCTACACCTGGGGCCAGCCGATCCCGACCGGGGCCTGGGGCCGGTGGGGGAACATCGAGATGGAGGGCGCGACGCAGACCTGGTACGCACGCCCGCCACCGCGTGCTCGAGGGGCTCGCGGCCGAGGCGGCGGCGCTCGGCGCGGACGGGATCGTCGAGACCGACTGGGGCCAGGAGGAGCGGCCCTACGAGGCAAACGACCAGCTGATCGGCGTCACCTACACGCTCCACGCCCTGGCAACCGGCGTCGCCGCGACGGGGCCGAGCCGGGCCGCCACACCGACCACCGCACTGATCGTTTAACCAAGGAGGCGCCCGATGAGCCTACGACCCGACGTCGCTCGAGGGCGTGCCCGAGGCCGGGCGCGGGCGCCTGGAGCAGAACAAGCGCGGCCTCTTCACGTCCGACCTCTCGGTCGAACGAGTTCCTGCTCGTCAAGGAGGCCGGCTTCGACCCGCTCGGCCTCGTCGTCGGCAGCTCGATCTACCACATCGGCTATCCAGCAGTCGACGCTGGAAGCCAGAACCAGGAGATGGACGTCCTCTCGCAGGCGATGTACCCGCGCGCGAGCTCGCGATGACGCGCATGGAGGAGGAGGCCGACCAGCTCGGCGCCGACGGCATCGTCGGCGTGCGGCTCGACATCGGCCGCTACGAGTGGGGCGAGGACCTGGCCGAGTTCATCGCGATCGGCACCGCGGTCAAGCACCGCGGCGGCGAGCTGCACCGCGCGCCCGAACGGCCGCCCGTTCACGAGCGACCTCTCCGGCCAGGACTTCTGGACGCTGCTGCGCAGCCGGCTACCGCCCGGTCGGGCATGGTGCATGGGCACCTGCGTCTACCACGTCGCCCACCACGGGATGCTGCAGGCGGTTCCGGCAGATCGGCCAGAACGTCGAGCTGCCGAACTTCACCCAGGCGCTCTACGACGCGCGCGAGCTGGCGATGGAGCGCATGCAGGCCGAGGCCGAGGCGGTCCAGGCCGAGGGCATCGTCGGCGTCCAGCTGCAGCGAGCGCAACCACGGCTGGGGCTCGCACGTGATCGAGTTCTTCGCGGTCGGCACCGCGATCGTCCCGACGAAGGCCGAGCACACGATCGACGAGCCGGCGCTCATCCTCACCCTGGACGGGTAGATGAAGGCGGTCAGCCCGACCGCTTGAGGCGGCCGTGCCGCTTGGCATAGCGCTCGCCCAGCGAGAACACGTACAGGCCGAGCGGGCATCGCGATGACACCGATCAGGATCAGCGGCCAGATGTCGCCCCACACCGCCGAGACGCCGGCGCCGTCGAGCATCGCCCGGCGCGCGCCCTCGAGCGTGTAGGTCGCCGGCGACACCACCGAGATCCACTGCATCCACTGCGGCAGCACCGACACCGGGTAGTAGACGCCCGAGACGACCAGCAGGAGGCCCTGGGCGATGAATCCGAGCTGCGTGCCCTTCTCGGGCGAGACCAGCGGCAGCACCGCGGTCATCATGCCGATGCCGACGAACGAGAACGACGACACCGCGAGCACGACGGTCGCCGTCGACGAAGTCGGGATTGCCGAAGCTGCACGCCGAGGATCACGGCGACGAGGGCGAACAGGGCGACCGTGCGGAGCACGCCGTAGAGCGACGGCGAACGCGCCCATGCCGAGCAGGTGCGCCGGCCGCGAGAGCGGCGCCATGAACGTGTACTCGATCGTGCCCTCCCAGCGCTCCCAGGCGACCGTCTCGGTCTCGATCTCGAAGACGAGACCGAGGTACGACCACACCACCGCGCCGATCAGGAGGACGATCGTCTCGCGGTTCACGTCGAGGCTGGTAGCCGGCCGCCTCGACGCCCTTGGCGATGAAGACGATCGTGAGCGTGTTCGCGACCGTGTAGAGGAACCAGGCCAGCTCCCACCACACGAACCGCCGGATCAGGTAGGTGTTGCGCTCGACGATCCCGGCGAAGCCGATCAGCTCGCGGCGGACGGCGACCGACGCCTCGCGTTTCATGCCGGCACCCCCTCCTCGGCCTCGTCCTCGAAGCTGCGGCCGGTGGCGGCCATGAAGGCGTCCTCGAGCGTCTCGGCGCCGTAGCGGCTTGCGCATCCCGGCCGGCGTGTCGAGGCAGAGCAGGACGCCGTCGTGCAGGATCCCGACCCGGTCGGCCAGCGCCTCGGCCTCGGCCATGTCGTGCGTGCAGAGCAGGATCGTGCAGTCGTGCTGGCGGCGCAGGTCGCGCACGAGCTCCTGCACCTCGAGCTTCGAGCGCGGGTCGAGGCCGGTCGTCGGCTCGTCCAGCAGGAGCAGCACGGGCGAGGTGAGCAGCGCGCGGGCGAGCGCGATCTTCTGCTGCATGCCGCGGGAGAGGTCCTCCATCGGCTCGCCCCGGCGCTCGGGCGGGAAGCCCACCCGGCGCAGGATCGCCGGGATGGCCGTGCGCGTCTGCCGCGGAGTCAGGCCGTAGAAGCGGGCCGAGTAGCTCAGGTTCTCGGCCGGCGACATGCGCTTGAAGAACGACGCCTCGACCGACACGCGGTTCACCAGCCGCTGCACCGCCCGCGGCCGGGCGGCGACGTCGATCCCGAACACCCGCGCGCTGCCGCCGTCGTGCAGGAGCAGCGTCGAGAGGACGCGCACGAGCGTCGACTTGCCCGAGCCGTTCTGGCCGAGGATGGCGACGCACTCGCCCCGCGCGAGGGTGAAGCTGACGTCGTGGAGCGCCGCCACGCGCCGGCGCCGCACCCGCGCGCGGCCCATGCGGCGGCCGTCGCGGCGGATGAACTCCTTGCGCAGATCGCGGACTTCGACGGCAGGTTGGGCGGACACGATGGCTCCATGCCGAGGAGGGCCCCGGGCGGCGCGCGCAAAGGCGCGGGCCGGGAGGAACGTCGATTGGGGCGCGGGCGGCGGGCGGCGGCGCCAAAGCGTTCTCGGCGCCGGCGCAACGGGTCACTCTATCGAGCCGGACCACCGGCCTCAAGTCGGGCGCCGCGGCCTACGATGCGGGGCGATGCTGGCCCTCGTGAAGAAAGAGGCCAAGCCCGGCCTGTGGCTCGAGGAGGTGCCCGTGCCGGATCGGCATCAACGACGTCCTGATCAAGGTGCTGCGCACGGGAATCTGCGGCACCGACGTGCACATCTAAGTGGGACGCCTGGGCCCAGAAAACGATCCCGGTGCCGATGGTGATCGGCCACGAGTTCGTGGGCGAGATCGTCGAGGTCGGCTCGAACGTCACCGACTTCCACGTCGGCGAGATCTGTCAGCGGCGAGGGGCACGTCGTCTGCGGCCGGTGCCGCAACTGCCTGGCCGGCCGCCGCCATCTCTGCAAGGACACCAAGGGCATCGGCGTCAATCGGCCCGGGCGCGTTCGCCGAGCTGGCGCTGCCGATGACCAACGTCTGGGTCCACGACCGACGCATCGCGCGACGTCCAGGCGATCTTCGATCCGTTCGGCAACGCCGTGCACACGGCGCTCCAGTTCGACGTGCTGGGCGAGGACGTGCTGATCACCGGCGCCGGCCCGATCGGCATCATGGCCGCCAGCGTCGTCCGCCACGCCGGGGCCCGGCACGTCGTCGTGACCGACGTCAACCCGTACCGCCTCGAGCTGGCCCGCCAGATGGGTGCGACCTGACCGTCGACGTCGCGCGAGCACGATCGGCCGACGCCCAGGAAGAGCTCGGAATGAAGGAAGGCTTCGACGTCGGCCTCGAGATGTCGGGCAACCCCGAGCGCTTCCGCGACATGCTCGCCAACATGTGCCACGGCGGCAAGATCGCCATGCTCGGCATCCCCACTCGGACATCGCCATCGACTGGCACACCGTCGTCTTCAACATGATCACCATCAAGGGAATCTACGGCCGCGAGATGTACGAGACCTGGTACAAGATGACCGTCATGCTCCAGTCGGGCCTCGACATCAGCCCGGTCATCACCCACCGCTTCGGGTTCCGGGACTTCGAGAAGGCTTCGACGCCATGGATCGGGCCAGTCGGGCAAGAGTGATCCTGACCTGGACGAAGGTTAGCGCATGAGGCACGCCTGCAATGTACGGCGCATCAAGCGGCACTAGCCGGCCAGCTCGACGAGATCAGTCGGCGGGCTCTACAAGGGCGAGCGCGTGCTCTCGACGCCCGCAGAGCGCCCACGTCGGCGTCGCGGCGGCACGACGTCCTGAACATGTGCGCGAACAACTACCTCGGCCTGGCCAACCACCCGGAGGTCGTCGAGGCGGCCCATGCCGCGCTCGACCGGTGGGGCAACGGCATGGCCTCGGTGCGCTTCATCTGCGGCACGCAGAGCATCCACAAGCGAGCTCGAGCGGCGCATCTCCGAGTTCCTGGGCACGGAGGACACGATCCTCTACTCGTCGTGCTGGGACGCCAACGGCGGCCTCTTCGAGACGATCCTCGGCGGCCGAGGACGCGGTCATCTCCGACGAGCTGAACCACGCCTCGATCATCGACGGCATCCGCCTCTGCAAGGCGCAGCGCCTGCGCTACAGGAACAACGACATGGCCGACCTGGAGGCGAGTGCCTGACCGAGGCGGCAGGACGCCCGCTTCCGGCTGATCGCCACCGACGGCGTCTTCTCGATGGACGGCTCATCGCCAACCTCGCCGGCATCTGCGACCTGGCCGAGAAGCACGATGCGCTGGTCATGGTCGACGACTCGCACGCCGTCGGCTTCATGGGCAAGACGCGGCCGCGGCACGCCCGAGCACTTCGGCGTGATGGACCGCGTCGACATCCTCACCGGGCACGCTCGGCAAGGCGCTGGGCGGCGCCGCGGCGGCTACACGAGCGGGCCGGCGCGAGATCGTCGAGATCCTGCGCCAGCGGTCGCGGCCCTACCTCTTCTCGAACCGGTCGCCCCGCCGATCGTCGGCGCGTCGCTGGCAACGCTCGGATCTGCTCGGTCGTCGAACGAGCTGCGCGACCGGCTCGCCGAGAACACGCGCGTTCTTCCGCGGCCGGATGACCGACGCGGGGTTCAACATCATCCCCGGCGAGCACCCGATCATGCCGATCATGATCGGCGACGCGGTCGCTGGCCGGAAAGATGGCCGAGCGGCTGCTCGACCACGGCGTCTACGCGATCGGCTTCTCGCTACCCGGTCGTGCCGCAGGGCAAGGCCCGCATCCGCGTGCAGGTGTCGGCGGCCCACAGCCGCGACGACCTCGAGGCCGCCGCTTCGGCCTTCGAAGCCGTGCGCGCGGGCCTACCGGCGTAGCGCCAGGATCGCCCGCAGGTGCACCACGTGGAGCGAGAGGCTCTCGCGCAGGAGGGCCACCCCGAACAGCATGAAGACGGCCAGCAGCTCCGGGTTGAAGACGAAGATCCAGAGCGCGGGATCGGAGAGCGCATACGGCGTCGCGACGAGCACGAGCACGCCGATCGCCCAGAGGATCCAGACGCGGCGCTCGTGCCGGCGGAAGATTGAGCGGAGTTTCGTCACGGCTCCCAGGGTAGCGGCTACGCTCCTGGCAACGCGATGAGGCTCGCGTCCAACCGCCCTCCGGGCTGATGGCCTCTACCCAGGTGTCACGACATCGGAGGTGGAGCGGTGGGCGATCTCGCGCTGGCAGCCGTATTGGCCGTCACCATCCTGCTCGCGAGCACGATCTCGATCGAGATCGGCCTTGCGGTCGCGCTGATCGAGCTCGCGGCCGGGGTGGCCGTCGGGAACCTCTTCACGATCGCCATCCCCGACTGGCTGTCGTTCGTCGGCACGTTTGCCGGCATCGTGCTCACGTTCCTCGCCGGGGCCGAGGTCGACGTGCCGCAGTTCCGGCGAGAGTGGCGGGCCAGCGTCTCGATCGGCGCCGTGTCGTTCGCCGCGCCGTTCCTCGTGGCGATGGTGACCGCCTACTGGGTCGCCGGCTGGACGAGGGAGCAGGCCGAGATCGGCGGGCTTGCCCTCTCGACCACGAGCCTCGCGGTCGTCTACGCGGTGCTGGTGGAGACCGGCCTCAACCGCTCGGTCACGGGCAAGCGGATCATGGCCGCGACGTTCGTGACCGACATCCTCACCGTCCTCGGGCTCTCGGTCCTCTTCATCACGCCGAACCTATGGATCGTCCCGTTCGGGCTCGCCTCGGTGCTTGCGATCTGGGGCCTGCCGCGAATCGCGCCCTGGTTCTTCGGGCGATACGGCGACCGCATCATCGAGCCCGAGATCAAGCTCGTGTTCGCGGCGATGTTCGCGCTCATGTACCTCGGTGAGCGGGCGAACAGCCAGGCCGTCCTGCCGGTGTTCGTCCTCGGGCTCGCGATGAGCGAGCACTATCAGACGCACCGCCTCGAGCAGGAGCGACTGCGCGTCGTTGCGTTTGCCTTTCTCACGCCGTTCTTCTTCCTGAAGGGCGGGCTGAACGTCTCGCTGGGCGCGGTGTGGGCGAACCTTGGGCTGCTCGCGATCCTGGCGGCGGCGAAGATGCTGCCCAAGCTGGGAAGCGTCTATCCGCTGGCACGGCGCTACTGCGCACCCGACGCAACCTTCACGACGCTCCTCATGTCAACCGGGCTGACGTTCGGCACGATCACCTCCCTCTATGGGCTCCAGGCGGGCATCATTGACCGGGCGCAGTTCTCGCTCCTCCTGACCGTGGTGGTGCTGTCGGCGGTCGTCCCGACGGCGATCGCCCAGCGCCTGTTTCAGCCGTCGGCCGATGTCGAGGCCCGGCGGGCCGTGCGGTAGTAGGCGTCCACCCAGGCTGGCCGGTCGATGTCGAGGCCGGCGGCGTCGGCCAGGGTAGCCGCGAGCGCGCACGCGGACGGCAGCGTCGTCGCGAGCGCGAGGCGCGGATCGGCCTCGCCGCCGCCCGGACAGCGTACGACCCGCGCACCCGTGTCGGCGCACGCCCGCTCGGCCTCCGGCTCTGAGGGATCGCCGACCGGCAGGCTGACCGCCAGGTGCGACGCGCCGAGCGCGTACATCGCCGAGGTCGCGCCCTCGCGGGCGTCGACGCCCTCGGCCGGGACGCCGGCCACCTCCTTGAGGAGGAGCGCCGCCTCGAGGGCGGCCGCCCACCCGGGGCCGGCCGAGAAGGCGACCGCGGCCGCCGGCGCGGGAGCCGGCTCGAGGCCCGGCGCCCACGCCTCGGCCGCCTCGACGGCCCTGGCCAGGGCGTCGGGTAGGCCCGCGACCGCAGGCGCGAGCTCGGCGTCATCCGAGATCTGTGCCCAGACGGCGAGCGCCGCCGCAACCCCGCCGGCCAGGGCCTGGGTGTGCGTGACGGCGCGCTGGTTCAGCACCGGCTGGAGGGCGCGGGCGCCGGCGGCGCGCTCGATCGTCGAGCCGGCGGTCGCCGTGACCGCGGCGTACGGCAGGGGGACGGAGCCGGCCTCGACGGCCTCCACGAGGTCGCGGAACTCCCCCGACGAGGAGACCGCGAGCAGGCGGTCGCCCGGCCGGAACCGAAACCAGCCGCCGGCAAGAAGCCCGCTCGGAACGGCGACCACCTCGGGCCCGCCCCCCGGTGCCATACCGGCGGCGAGCCACAGCGCGAGCGCGACGTAGTACGCCGCCCCGTTCCCGCTCGCGACGATCCGGCGAACGTCCGGGCCCGAGAGAAGGGCGGCCGTCTCGTCGAACCCGTCGGCCGCGTCGAGCGCCGCGGCGACCGACGCGGGCAGCTCACGCACGTCGGCCCAGAGCCCCGTCTCGCGCCACATCAGGAAGGGTCCTCGACGGCCGCGAGCGCCGCGCCGACCACGCCGCCCGACTCACCGAGAGCCGACGTGACGATCGGAAGGTCGCGTGTCGACTCACACCACACCTCGGGCCGGAGGGCGGCGGCGATGCCGTCGACAAAGCCCGGAGACGACCCGATGCCGCCGCCCACGACGACCGCCTCGGGGTCGAGCGCATTCACGAGCACCGCGAGGACCCGTCCGACGGCGGCTGCGGCCTCACCGCGGGCGGCGGGATCGTGCGCGCGGTCGCCGAGGATCGCGCCGCCGGCGACCTGCTCCACCGGCGGCGCGCCGAGGATGATCGCGTTCCCGCGCGCGCCGCGGTGGGGCCGGCCGCCCACGACCAGGCAGGCACTCGCCCCGGTGCCCACACCCACCTGGAGGAACGACCCGAGCCCGGCCCCGGCCCCGAATCGGGCTTCGGCCAGCGCCGCCGCGCGGATGTCGGACTCGACCGTCACCACGGCCGCGCCGAACGCCGAAGCGACGTCGAGCCCGCGCCAGTCGACGGTCTCGGCGCTCGTCACACGGCCGTCGAGGTCCACCACCTCGCAGATGCCCACCCCCACGGGCACGCCGCTCGCCCCCAGCCGCTCTGCCAGGAACGCGCAATCGGCGAGCACGGCCTCGCCGCCGCGCTCGGGCCGGGTGGGCACGCGCTCGGAGCGGCTCACCTCGCCGCTCGCCGTGTCGACCAGGCCGGCGATGATCTTCGTGCCGCCCACGTCGATCCCGAGCGCGACCGTCACGGCAGGTAGGAAGGGGCGATCCCCGCGATCGCCTCGACGAGGCCCGGGCCGTGGTTTCGGTACTCGTGCCGGTCGCCGATAGGCACGTAGCAGGCGTCGCCCGCCTCGAGCTCGAACACGTGGGCCTCCTCGCCGTGCCACGCGCGCATCCACAGAGCACCTGAGAGCACGTACAGGAGCTCGTCGCCCGCGTGGGCGTGCGGGGCTGCCGCCTCGCCGGGATTCAGCTCGTGCGTGACCACCGTCAGGTGCTCGGTGCTCGCGACGATCCCGGTGAGGACGCCCAGCTCCCGCCGCCACACCACATCGGCGGCCCGCAGGACGCGCATCGTGCCCGGCGGGCGCTCGCCCGGCGTGCTACCGAGCGCGTCGTCGTCGGCGTAGAGGGACTGCTCCAGGTACGGCCGCGTGCGCGCGTAGGCGCCCGACGTGCCCGTCGAGGGCGGCGGCGCGAAGAGCTCGAGCACCTCCAGCGGCTCGTCGCCGTGGGCGAACGCGTGGTGCCAGGTGCCGGGCCCGAAGTGGAGCCGCTCGCCCCGCTCGACCCGGTACACCTCGCCCGTCTCGGGATTCGCGGCCACCATCGTCCCCGAGAGCACCTGGAGCACCTCGTCGGCGCCGAAGACGGTCCGGTACTCCCGCGAGTGCCTGAACGAGCCGCCCCGCGGCAGGGAGAACACGAGCGCATGGATCCGGTCCGTCGATGCGTAGATCCGGTCGGCGACCTCGCCCGACTCCGAATCCCCCCACACGTGGCGGGTGGCGGCCGCCGCGCGGATGGCGGTCGGCCGGTCGAATGACGGGCGCGGTGACGGCGAATAGCCCCCCGCGCTCACGGCGGGCGATGGTACCAGAGGCCTCTGTGCGCTCGCCCGGCGCTTGGTAGAGTCACGTCGCCGAGCCCAACCGACGGGGGGAGCAGCATGAACCGGCACCTGGCGAGGACGCACCTGGCGATCGCGGCGGCGGTCGTGACGATGATCGCGGCCGCAGGCTGCGGCGGCACCCCGGGCTCGTCGCCCGATTCCGGAGGCGCGACGCCGGCGGGAGCGGTGAAGACGACGGGCTTCGACAAGCTCGGCCCGGTCCATCTGCCTGATCTGGTCGTACGACAACCAGGACCCCGGCCTCGAGCCCGTGCTCAAGGAGCTCTCGGCCAACTTCGAGAAGCAGTACCCGAACGTGAAGATCGACATGGTCTTCAAGGACTTCAACAGCCTGGTCAACGTCGTGCCGCGCGCGCTCCGTCGGAGTCCGGGCCGGACATCACCGAGGGGAACCAGGGCTACCAGACCGACGCCCAGCTCGTGAAGGCCAAGCTGATCGTCCCGCTCGACCCCTACATCAAGGCGTACGGCTGGGACAAGTGGTACTCGCCTTCGACCTGGTCGATGTTCCGGTGGACGGATGACGGCAAGACGTTCGGGAAGGGCCCGACCTGGGGTGTCGCCCAGACCGGCCAGAACATCAACGTCTACGTCAACACGCAGAAGCTGAAGCAGCTCGGCTTCGACCCGTCGAACATGCCCCAGACCTTCGACGACTTCAACTCGATGCTCGCCGACATCCGGGCCAAGCTGCCCAAGAACGAGCCCGTCATCGAGTTCGGCAACAAGGAGGGCTACGGCACGATCCACATGTTCGGCGGCATCCAGGCCGCGTTCTTCAGCGCCCAGGACGAGCGCAACTGGATCCAGCACGTGCCCGGATCGACATGGGACACGGCCGACAACATCAAGGCCCTCGAGACGTACCAGTCGTGGGCCAAGAACGGCTACTTCAACAGCGACTACAACGCCCTGAAGTACGACCAGTCGGCGGCCGAGTTCGCGAAGGGCAAGGGCGTCTTCTGGATCGGCGGCAACTGGGACGCGTCGATCATCAAGTCCGGCCTGGGCGTCGAACGCGGCGGTGATGAACATCCCGCCGGGGCCGAGCGGCGACATGGTCCGGCGTCGGCGCGACTCTCCGGCCCGTGGCACATCTCGTCGAAGACGAAGTACCCGGACGTGGCGGCGGCCTGGCTCAACTACATCATCGCCTCGCCCGAGGCCCAGAAGCTGATGTACGGCCAGCAGCAGATCCCGTCACCGTCCGACGCGGCTGCGCCGCCGGCCGGCGATCCGTACCTGGGCCAGGTGACGGACGCGTTCCGGCAGGTGGCCGAGCGACGACGGCCTGATGCTCTACACCGACTGGGCGTCGCCGACGATGTACGACACGCTGGCGTCGAACTTCCAGGACCTGCTCGCCGGGCAAGCATCTCGCGCCCAGGACATGGCGAAGAACGTCCAGGACGACTGGGCCAAGTTCGACGAGACGCTGAAGCAGTAATCAATGGCTGACACGGCGGTTCAGGTCGGCTCAGAGACGGCCGCGCGCGACCGCGCCCGCGCACGCAAGCGGGCGCCCGGCGAGCCGCGCAACGTCGCCTGGCTCTACATCCTGCCCGGGCCTGCTCTTCTACGGGCTCTTCACCCTTGCGCCGCTGCTGCACACGGTGGAGCTCTCGTTCTTCGACTGGGACGGCCTGACCGTCGGCCACTACGTCGGCCTCGCGAACTACCGCGAGGCCTTCTCGGATCCCGCTCGTCCGCGATTCGTTCAAGCACTCCGCCGAGCTGATCGTCTTCTACGCACTCCTGCCGGTCGCGCTGGGCCTGCTCCTGACCGCGCTGCTCACGCGGCATCCGGTGCGCGGGTTCACGTTCTTCCGCACGGCCCTCTTCCTGCCGCAGATGATCGCGGGCGTGGTGGTGGCGCAGGCCTGGGTCTGGCTCTATGCCGACAACGGCCCGCTGAACGAGTTCCTGCGCGACGTCGGGCTCGGCTCGCTGGCCCGCCCGTGGCTGGGCGACTTCACGTGGGCGCTGCCGGCGGTCGGCGGGATCGGGACGTGGGTGACCTACGGCCTCTGCATGGTGCTCTTCGTCGCCGGCGCCCAGAGGATCCCTCAGAGCCTCTACGACGCCGCCCGAGTCGACGGCGCCGGCGCCGTGCGCGAGTTCTTCGCCGTCACCCTGCCGGCGCTCCGAAACCAGGTCGTGGTCGCGTTCGTGCTGACGACGATCAACGCGCTGCGGAGCTTCGACATCATCTACAACGCGACCAGCGGCGGGCCGGGCACGACGACCTACGTGCCGTCGTTCTACATGTACCGGAACGCGTTCGTGTTCAACCGGGTCGGCTACGCCGCCGCGATCGCGGTGATCCTGACAGCGGCGATCTTCGCGCTGGCGGGGATCGTGCTCTACGTGAGCTCGCGGGGGGAGGAGCGATGAGCGCGGCCCGGGCCGAGCGCGCGGTCACCTACACGGTGCTTGCGCTCTTTGCGGTCGGGGCGATCTACCCGGTGCTCTCGATCCTCTTTCTGGCGCTCCACACCAAGAACGACCTCGTCACCGGCTTCGCGTGGCCGACGAATCCCAGCCTGTCGAGCTTCAGCGCGGCGTGGACCGAGGGCGACTTCGGGACGGGACTCAAGTCGAGCTTCATCGTGGCGGCCGCCGTCACGGTCGTGTCGGCGGTGCTCTCGCTCGGCACCGGCTACGCGTTCGGGACGATGCGCTTCCGCGGCGACCGCTGGCTCTTCGGTGTCTTCCTGCTCGGGATCATCTTCCCGTACGAGGCGACCGTGATCCCGCTCTACTACGACTTCCAGGACTTCGGCATCCTGAACACGTACTGGTCGCTGATCCTGCCCCAGATCGGCCAGTCGGTCGCGTTCGGGACGTTCTGGATGCGGGCCTTCTTCCGCTCGACGCCGCCGGCGCTCGTCGAGGCCGCCCGCATCGACGGCGCGTCGAGCTTCGGCGTCCTCGTCCGCGTGCTGCTGCCGCAGGCGCGGCCGGCGCTGCTCACGCTGTGCGCGCTCGTCTTCACCTACACCTGGAACGAGTTCCTGCTCGCGCTCGTGCTCGTGAGCGGCGCACCGTCGAAGCAGACGGCGCCGCTCGGCGCTCAGCTTCTTCGCCGGCGCCGTCCGGGCCGGCGACCCGACCAAGGTGGCGGCGGCCGCGGTGCTGGTCGCCGCGCCGATCGTGATCGTCTACATCTTCCTCCAACGGCACTTCATCCGCGGGATGCTCGCGGGAGCGGTAAAGGGGTAGGCAGTGGCCCGAATCAAGCTGGCGTACATCGGCGGAGGCTCGACCCGCGGCGCCGGCACGATGGCCTCGTTCATCCACAACAACGGCGCCGACTTCGACGGATCCGAGGTCGTGCTGGTCGACCTCGATCCCGACCGGCTCGAGCTGATCCGGACGCTCGCCGAGAAGATGGCGCGGGCCCGCGGCGTCGACCTCACGATCACGGCCACCACCGACCGCAGGGCGGGCCTTCGCGACTGCGACGCCGTCCTCTCGTCGTTTCGCCCGGGCGGATTCAGCGCGCGGGCCAAGGACGAGCGGATCCCGCTCAACCACGGGGTGATCGGCCAGGAGACGCAGGGCCCCGGCGGCTTCTTCATGGCGCTTCGAGCGATTGCGATCCTGAAGGACATCTGCGCCGAGATGGAGGAGGTCTGCCCCGGGCGCGTGGCTCTTCAACTACACGAACCCCGTGAACCTCGTGGCCGAGGCCGTGACCCACCACTCGGAGATCAACTGCGTCTCGCTCTGCGAGGGGCCGATCTACTTCGTCGAACCAGATGGCGGGCTACGCCCAGCTCGATCAGGAGAAGCTCTCGGCGACGATGGTCGGGCTGAACCACGGCTGCTGGAGCGTCGAGCACACCTACGACGGCGAGGACGCCATCCCGCACATCGAGGCGGCCTGGGAGCGGCGCCGCGACGACCCGGAGCTCTCGACGATGGGCCGGCGGATCCTGCACCTGGGAGCCTCGATGGGCTCGATCCCGGCGGAGTACTTCATGTACTACTACTTCCGCGACGAGATCGTGAGCGAGCTCGCGGCCAAGCCCACGACGCGGGCCGAGGACATCATGGGCTGGGCGCCCGACTACTGGCGCCACTACGAGGAGCAGGCCAAGAGCGACGACCCGCAGCTCGATCCGGGCCGCTCGCGCGGCGGCATCCACGAGCTCGAGCTCGCGATCGACGTGATGGACGCGATCTTCAACGACAAGGACGAGGTGCACCCGGTCAACGTCCCGAACGCAGGCGGCGCCCTTCCGGGCTTCCCGGAGGACCTCGTCGTCGAGATCCGAGGGCGCTGCAACCGGGCCGGCATCGAGCCGCTCACCTCGGCGCCGCTGCCCCGGACACGTCCGCGGCCTGGTCGAGATGCTCGCCGAGTATCAGGCCGTGGCGGCCGAGGCGGCATGGTCGGGCGGGCGGCGCGACGCCGTGCGCGCGCTGGCCGCAAACCCGCTCGTGATGCGGCTCGACCTGGCCGAGCAGCTCTACGACGAGCTCCTGGCCGCACACCGGGACCTGCTCCCGGACCGCCTCGCTGCCTAGGTCGATGGCGGGGCTGCTCCTCGGAGCCGACGGCGGCAACACCAAGACGATCGCCCTCGTGGCCGGCCGCGACGGCACGATCCTGGGTGCCGGTCGGGCGGGCACCTCCGACCTCTACAACGCCGTCTCGGTGGGCGCGGCGATCGGCGCGATCGGCGCAGCCGTCGCCGCCGCGCTCGATGCGGCCGGTGCATCGGCAGCCGACGTCGAGGCGGCGTGCTTCAGCCTGGCCGGCGCCGACTGGCCCGAGGACTTCGAGCTCCTGCGGAGGGAGCTGCCGGCGAAGATCGGCCTTCCCGGCGAGCCGTTGGTCGTGAACGACGCCGTCGGCGCGATCCGCGCGGGCACGCCCGACGGGGTCGGGACGGCGGTCGTCTGCGGCACGTACGGCGTCTCGAGCGGCCGCAATGCCTCCGGCGAGGTCTTCCACCTGGGGTTCTGGCCGGACTCCTGCGGCGCCCGCCCGCTGGGCCGCGAGGCGCTGGCGGCCGTCTGGCGGTCGGATCTCGGCATGGGGCCCGAGACGTCGCTCACCCAGCGGGCGCTCGAGACCTACTCGGTCGCCGACCCGATGGCGCTCCTCTACGAGCTCACCCGCCGCGGCGGGCCTGGCTCCGGGGCCGTCGACAGGCTCGCTCCGGCCGTCCTCGACGAGGCGGATGCGGGCGACCCGGTCGCCGGCGCCATCGTCGCCGGCCAGGGGCACATCCTGGGCGACCAGACCCGGGTCTGCGCCGAGCGGGTCGGCCTTCTGGGCGGGGGGTTCCCGGTCGTCCTGGCCGGAGGCGTCTTCCGGCATCCCTCCCGCCTCCTCGCCGAGACGCTCATGGAGCGCATCCCCGGCGGTCAGCCTGTCCCGGCCGCCCACGAGCCGGTGGGCGGCGCGCTGCTCTTCGCCTTCGACCATGCGGGCGTGACACCCGACGAGGCGCGACTCCAGGCGACGGCGCCGCCGGCCGCCACCTACGCGACGAGCGGGTAGCCCGCGGCGACGACCCGCCGGGCGTACCTACTCGGTGATGGAGGCGCCCGTCTCCGGGTCGAAGAAGTGCAGCTCGCCCGTGTCGACCGCGAGCGTGAGCCGATCGCCCTCGCGTGCAGACGAGCGGGGGCTGACGCGGGCCACCCAGATGCAGCGGCGCTCCGCCGCGTTGGCTTCGAGGCCCTCGAGCGCCTCCAGGCCGGTCTCGGCCGCGAGCTCCCGGATGTCCTCGGTGAGGACCGGCTCGGCGTCGAGCCCGAAGTGCACGAGCAGGTCAGACCCGAGCGCCTCGCACAGCTCGGGGACGATCTCGAGGCTCCGGCCCGGCGGGGCGTCGCGGGCGATGCTCACGTCCTCCATGGCCTCCGGCCGCACGCCGAGGATGACCGTGCGGCCGGCATAGGCGCGCAGGCCGGGTCGGGCCGCGGCGGCATCCGGGTCGACCGTGAGCCGGCAGCCGGCGAATTCGACCGTGATCTCGGCGTCGGTCGCGTCGACGCGGGCCTCGACCATGTTCATCGCGGGCGAGCCGATGAAGCCTGCGACGAACAGGTTGGCGGGGCGGTTGTAGAGGACGTCGGGCTCGTCCCACTGCTGGAGGACGCCCTTCTTCATGACCGCGACCATGTCGCCCATCGTCATCGCCTCGGTCTGGTCGTGGGTGACGTAGATCGTCGTCACGCCGAGGTCGCGCTGCGTCCGGCGGAGCTCGGCGCGCATCTGCACCCGCAGCTTGGCGTCGAGGTTCGAGAGCGGCTCGTCCATCAGGAACGCCTGCGGCTCGCGCACGATGGCCCGGCCCATCGCCACCCGCTGGCGCTGCCCGCCGGAGAGCTGGCCGGGCTTCTTGGCCATGAGCTCCGAGAGCCCCAGCGTGTGCGCCACGTCGTCGACCCGCTTGCGCACGTCGGCCTTGGGCATGCGCCGGAGCTTCAGGCTGAACGCCATGTTGTCGTAGACCGACATCTGCGGGTAGAGGGCGTAGTCCTGGAAGACCATCGCCAGGTCGCGATCCTTCGGCGAGATGTCGTTCACGACCCGGTCGCCGATCTTCACGGTGCCGTCGGTGATCGCCTCCAGGCCCGCCACGCAGCGCAGGAGCGTCGTCTTGCCGCAGCCGGAGGGCCCGACGAGGACGGCAAGCCTGCCGTCGGGGATCACGAGATCGACGCCGGCAACGCCCTCCGTGCCGTCCGGGTAGACCTTGCGAACCCGATCGAGGACGATCTCTGCCACCCTGCCAGCCTACCGCACGTGCGATCAGACGACGCTGCGCGGGTCGTGTATCCGACGCTCGCCGCCGTCGTCGGGCGGGAGCGAGGAGTAGTCCGGCGCCGGAAAGCCGGTCTCGAGGTCGACCGCCCGGCCCTCCGCAGCCGAGCGCGCCGCCGCCAGCATGACCTCGAGCGCGTGCAGCGAGTGCTCCGGCCTCATCACCGGCGCGACGCCGCGCTCGATGCAGTCGACGAGGTGGTCGAGGCCGGCCGTCCATGACCACCCCGGCGCGCTCTCCGGGTGCACCTCCCACGTCCCGGCGGCGTTCCGCCAGAGCTCGAAGCCCTCGGGCGCCCAGTCGTCTCCGAGCATCTGCACCACGCCGTCGGTGCCGTAGAGCTCGATCGCCGGTGAGCGGTAGCGCTGCATCGTGAAGCCGGTCGTCACCGACGCGAACCGGCTCTCGCCGAAGTCGAGCAGGAGATGGGCGTTGTCGTCGGACTGCACGTGGATCGGCGCGCCCTCGACGATTCGCTCCGGGATCGCCGTCCCGACGAGCGCGACCACCCTCCTGACCGGGCCGAGGAGGCCGCAGAGGGTCGTGACGTTGTAGATCCCGAGATCGAAGAGCGCGCCGCCGCCCGGCTCGTAGTACCACCGCCCCCACGACGGCCCGGCCCAGCCGTACCGCGCCCTGGCGAGCACGACCCGGCCCACGTCGCCGGCGGCGACGCGGCCGTGCATCGCCCGGTAGGTGGGCGACAGGAGCACGGCCGGCGCGCAGACGAGGGCGCGACCGGAGGCTCGCGCCGGTGTGTCGACGAGGGCGCGGGCCTCCTCCATCGTCGTCGCCATCGGCTTCTCGACCAGAACGTGCCTTCCCGCCTCGAGCGCCGCCAGCGCGAGCCGCCCGTGCTCGAGCATGCTGGTGAGTACGAGCACGGCGTCGACCTGGTCGTGCTCGATGACGGCTTCGGCGCTTCCGACCGCCACGCTCGTGCCCGTGGCGCGGTCTGCGGCTGCGCGCTTCTGAGGATCGGGGTCGTAGGCGGCCGTGACCTCGACGCGCCCGGCGGCGGCGAGCCGCTCGATCGCCGTGCGGTACGGCGTCCAGTAGACGCTGCCGAGACCGAGTATTCCGAGGCGAACGGGCACCGGGTGGGGATGATGATACGAGAGAGCCGCTAATCCATCGCGGATGGGTAGTCTCCACTGGACATGGCGTACGACTTCGACCTGCTCGTGATCGGCTCGGGCCCCGCAGGACAGAAGGCCGCGATCCAGGCGGCCAAGCTGCACCGCCGGGTCGGCGATCGTCGAGCAGCAGCGAACCGTCGGAGGCGTCTGCATCAACTCCGGCACGATCCCCTCGAAGACGCTGCGCGAGGCGGTCCTCTTCCTGACCGGGATGACGCAGCGGTCGATGTACGGCGACAGCTACCGCGTGAAGGACGACGTCACGATCGCCGACCTCTTCTTCCGCACGCAATCGGTGATCCAGCGCGAGTCCGACGTCGTCCACGACCAGCTCTCCCGAAACCACGTCCGGATCCTGAACGGCACCGGGTCGTTCTCCGACGCCCACACCGTGCTCGTCGACGAGGGCAACGGCACCCGCCGCCAGGTGACGGCGGAGCGCATCGTGATCGCCGTCGGAACCCGGCCGGCACGGCCGAAGACCGTCGACTTCAACGAGCGCACCGTGCTCGACTCGGACGGCATCCTGCACCTGGAGAAGATCCCCGACGCGCTCCTCGTCGTCGGAGCCGGCGTGATCGGGATCGAGTACGCCTCGATGTTCGCGGCGCTGGGCTCGCGCGTGACGGTCGTCGAGGCCCGGCCGCAGCTGCTCGACTTCTGCGACGCCGAGATCGTGGAGGCGCTGCGCTACCACCTGCGCGATCTGAACGTCGTCTTCCGCCTGAACGAGGAGGTCGTGGGCGTCGACGAGCACGAGAGCGAGACGATCACGCACCTGAAGAGCGGAAAGCGGATCCTCGCCGACACCGTCCTCTACTCCGCCGGGCGGCAGGGCGCGACCGACGCGCTCGACCTCGGGAACGTCGGGATCGAGGCGGACTCACGCGGCCGGATCTCGGTCGACGAGCACTACCGCACGTCGGTCGACCACATCTACGCGGTCGGCGACGTCATCGGCTTCCCGAGCCTGGCGGCGACGTCGATGGAGCAGGGCCGGCTCGCAGCGGCCCACGCCTGCGGCCTGGACGTCCGGCCGATCTCCGAGTCGCTGCCGATCGGCATCTACACGATCCCCGAGATCAGCTTCATCGGCAGCACGGAGGAGCAGTTGACGCAGGAGCAGACGCCGTACGAGGTCGGGATCTCGCGCTACCGCGAGCTGGCCCGCGGGGCGATCCTCGGCGACGCGTACGGGCTCCTGAAGCTGTTGGTCTCGTCCGAGGATCGCAAGCTGCTCGGGGTGCACGCGTTCGGCACCACGGCGACGGAGCTCGTCCACATCGGGCAGACGGTGATGGGGTTCGGCGGCACGGTCGACTACCTCGTCGAGGCGGTCTTCAACTACCCGACCCTGGCCGAGGGCTACAAGGTCGCCGCGCTCGACGCCACCAACAAGCTGCGCGCGATCTCGACGCTCTCCGCCTCGGCGCCAACCTGACACAAAGCGAGCCAGGCCACAATCCGGCTCGGCCGCCGCGGCGTATCTCCTACACCGGCGTGCCACCTTGCAAGGACGCCTGCCCCGGAGCGGGGCGCAACCCCCTCGGACGTCCCGCTCCGGCGGCCGGCCATGCCCCTCAATCCCGAGGTTTGTGCGGCCGATCACAGGGGCAGAGCGCTCCATGCAGATGCACGACCTCGAACCGACTCTTGCCGAAGCGGCGGCCCTGCTTGCCGCCGCGTCCGTCGTGGACGTCGAAACCGATCGCGGAGAGTCGGTCGAGCTCTGGACCATCTCGAGCGAGGGGCAGTCCGTCGCCGCCAGCGCGCCGCGGCTTGCCGTCGCGTCCGGTATGCGGCTCGAGTGCCGGCTCACGACCGACGAGAGCCCGCTTCACGTCTGGGCCGTGATCGAATCGGCGGAGTACCGCTCCCAGGCGCGGGCGGCGCTCACGCTACGTGTGATCGACGTCGAGTCCGAGGGCTACGAGCGGCGCGCGCCGCGGATGCCGCTCGCCGCATCCGGCGTCGTGCGGGCCGGTGTCTGCGACCGGATCCCGCCCGGCGAAACGATCCCGGCCCGCATCGTCGACCTCTCGGAGGCGGGGGTGGGCGTCCTCGTCGATGACAACCGCCCGCGCCCGGGCGACCGGATCTGGCTCGCGGCGCGGTTCATCGAGGGTGAGCTGAACGCCGACCTGCGAGTCGCGCACGTGCGCCCGACCGGCCGCGGCGGCGAGATGGTCGTCGGCTGCTCGTTCGTCGATTCCGCCGCCGTCAGCGGCGTCGTGTCGCGCATCGTCGCCCGCCTGGGGGGCGTCGGCCGCACCCATACCGAGGGCAGCACGCTCCGCGAAACGCTCGGCATCGAGCGCCCGGCAAGCTGACGACGTCAGCCGCGGTCGATGAGCACCCACCTCGACAAGATCAAGAGGCCTCCCGCGTGCGGGATGTACTCACCCATGTCGTAGTGCTCGTAGAGCCGCCGCTCCTCATCCGGGCTGAGATCGTCGTCGGCGGCGATGTGGGGAGCGGCGTCGACCGCCGCCTTCGTGACGCCGAGCGTGACCTTCTCGTCCTCGGAGCGCGTCGCCCCCTCGGCCGGCGCCAGGTGGAGCCGGTTGTGCAGGAACCCACTCGCGACGAGCAGGAACTCCGGCTCACCCGACTCGTTGTTCACATAGACGTCGATGAGCTTCCCGACGGGCTGGCCGTCGGAGGAGAAGACATCGAGCTCGTGCCAGTCGCGCACCTCGAGCGGTGACGGCATGCTGCACCTCCGTGCGATTTCGGACGTTTACTCAGCGAGCGGCGATCGTACCGGGCGCAGAGCCTCGTCGTACAGGTGGCAGGCGACGTGCACATCGTCGACGGGCCGCAGGGCCGGGTCGACCGGGTCGTGGAACGCCACGTCCGCGCCTGAGCCTGACGCGTCGATCGAGCGGACGCCCGTCCAGAAGGGCTCGCCCGGCTGATCCGCGCGCACCCCGTCCAGCATCCCGGCAACATCCGCGCCCGACCGGCCGGAGGCGGCCGGAACCCGAACCTGCGTCGCCGGCTCGTCCAGCAGCTCGAGATCCCCGAGCGTGCCGCGCTCGGTCTCGAAGCGGTCCTCGCCCGTCCCCGTCCAGCGGAGCTCGAGCAGGTCGCGCAGGTCGCGCGACTCCCAGCCGCAGACCTCGAACGCGCGCGGGCACCGCGGATGAAAGCGGCAGCCGAGCGGCGGCTGGGCGGCGTCCGGGATCTCGCCCCGCGGCAGGTCGCGCGGGATGCTCCGCGCCGGGTCCGGATCGGGAATCGCCCGAAGGAGCGACACCGTGTACGGGTGGCGCGGGTTGGCGAAGATCTCGTCCGGTCGGCCGATCTCGACGATCCGGCCCAGGTACATGATCGCGACGCGGTCGCAGAAGAACTTCGCCGTCGCCAGGTCGTGCGTGATGTAGAGGTAGGTCAGGTCGAGGTCCTGCTTCAGCCCGAGCATCAGCTCGAGGATCTTCGCGCGAACGCTCATGTCGAGCATCGACACGGGCTCGTCGGCGACGAGCAGGCCCGGCCCGAGGATGATCGCCCGGGCCAGGACGGCGCGCTGCTTCTGGCCGCCGGAGAGGTCGCTCGGGTACTTGCCGAGGAACTGCTCGACCGGCGCCAGAGCCGACCCGCTCGAGCACGGCCGACACGCGCCGGCGGATCTCGTCCCGGTCATTGGCGATGCCGTGGATCACGCAGCGGATGGCCGACCGCCGTCTCGATCGTCCATCGCCGGGTTGAGCGACGCGTGCGGGTCCTGGAACACCATCTGCATCTCGCCGGCGGAGCATCCGCACCGCCGGTCGCCCAGGCCGGTCACGTCGCGGCCCTCCAGGATGATCGAGCCGCCCGTCGGCGTCGACCAGCCGCAGGAGCGCCCGCCCGAGGGTCGTCTTGCCGCTGCCCGACTCCCCGACCAGCCCAGCACCTCACCCTGCTGGAGCTCGAACGAGACGCCGTCGACCGCCTTCACGACGCCGCCGCTTCGCCCCACCAGCCGGCCCGCGAACGAGCCGCGCAGGGGGAAGTGCACCTCGAGGTCGCGCACCTCGAGCATCGGCGCTGCCGCCTCGGCCATCACGCCTCCTCCGCCACGGCGATCTCCTCGCGGGCGAGCGGATCGTGCCCGCCCGCCGGGATCTGGGTCTCCGGGCCGTGCAGCCAGCAGCGCACCCGCTGGCCGCTCTGGGCCCGCATCTCGACCGGATCGCGGTCGGCGCACACCGCCATCGCGTTCGAGCAGCGCGGGTGGAAGCGGCACCCCGACGGCGGGTCGATGAGGCTCGGCGGGGCGCCCGGGATGTAGTGGAGGCCGGTCGTCCGCAGCGAGATCACCGAGCGCAGCAGGTCGCGCGTGTACGGGTGGGCCGGGCTCCCGAACACCGTCCGCGCGTCGCCCTCCTCGGCCACCTGGCCGGCGTACATCACGGCGACCCGGTCGCACGCCTCGGCGACGATGCCCAGGTTGTGCGTGATGAGGAGGAGCGAGGTGCCGAAGTTGCGCTTGAGGTCGGCGAGGATGCCGCAGGATCTGGGCCTCGACGAGGACGTCGAGCGCCGTCGTCGGCTCGTCGGCGATCACGAGGCGCGGCCGCAGGACGAGCGCGAGCGCGATCATGATGCGCTGGCGCATCCCGCCCGAGAACTCGTGCGGGTAGTTGGCGGAACCTGGTGGGCGGGATGCCCATCCCGCCGAGCGCCTCGAGCGAGCGGCGCCGGATCTCGGCCTTCTGCAGTTGGGGCTCGTGCGTCTTCAGCGTCTCGCGGAAGTGGTCCTCGATCCGCATCAGCGGGTTGAGGCGGGTCATCGGCTCCTGGAAGATGAGGCCGATCTCGGGGCCGCGCATCTGCCGGAGCCGCCGGCCCGACAGGCCGACGATGTTCTCGCCGTTCAGGCGCACCTCGCCGTCCATCACGGCGCCGTCCGGGAGCAGACCCATGATGCCGCGGCCGAGCGTCGACTTCCCGCAGCCGGACTCGCCGACCAGGCCGAGCACCTCGCCCGCCCCGATGTGGAGCGACACGCCGTCGACCGCACGCACCGCGCCGCGCGGACTGCCGTACCAGACACGCAGGTTGCGCAGCTCGAGAACGGGCGTCTCGCTCACATCTCGACCTCCGCCTCGCCGACCGAGGCCTGCATGGTCACAGCCTCAATACGGCGGCGCCGGAGCACGGGGTTCAGGACGTCGTTCAGGCCCTCGCCGAGCAGCGTGAGCGCCGTGACGAGCAGCACGATCGCAAGGCCCGGGTAGAGGCCTGTCCACCAGATCCCCGCGCCGGCGTCGGAGATCGCGCGGGAGCTGTCGTACCCCCACTCGGCGGCCTCGGTGGGCTGGATGCCGTAGCCGAGGAAGCCCAGCGCGGCCAGCGTCAGGATGGCGTCGGCGGCATTCAGCGTGGCGATCACGGGAACGCTCTGGATCACGTTCTGGAAGACGTAGCGAGAGATGACCGTGCGGGGCCGCGCGCCGAGCGCGCGGGCCGCCTCGACGTAGGGCTCCTCGCGGACGCTGATCACGTGGTTTCTGACGACCCGGAAGTACTGCGGCGTGTAGACCACCGCGATGGCGATGGCGGCCGTCAGCACCCCCTGACCGAGCCGGTCGGCGAGCAGGAACGCGATCACGATCGCGAGCAGCAGATATGGGAAGGCGAAGAGGGCATCCATGACGAGCACGAGCGCGCGGTCGAGCGGCCCGCCGAAGTAGCCCGAGATGAGGCCGAGCGGGAGGCCCACGACGAGCGCCGCGACCACCGCGAGCACGACCACCTTGAGCTCGGTCTGGGCGCCGTAGATCACCCGCGAGAGGACGTCGGTCGACTGGACGTTCGTGCCGAAGAGGTGCTCGGACGACGGATGGCCCTGCTTCGGGAACCGGTTCCCGGCGGCGTCGCGGTACTGGTCGAAGTGATACGGCGAGATCCACGGCGCCGCCAGGGCCAGGAAGATGAAGAACAGCGTGAGCACGACCCCGGCCCAGAGAATCCAGCGCGGCACGCCGCGGGCCTCGCGGACCGGCTCGAGCGCCCGCCCCCACGAGCCGAAGAGCCGCCGCTCGGTCGGCTGCACGGCCATCAGTAGCGCACCCGCGGGTCGATCCAGGCGTTCACGAAGTCGATGAGGACGCTCACCACGACGACCACGAGGGCGAAGAACGTGATGATCCCCTGGACGGCGATGTAGTCGCGGTTGTTCAGGTAGCGGACGAGCTCGAAGCCGATGCCCGGCCAGTTGAACGTCGTCTCGGTCAGCACCGCGCCCGAGAGGAGGAGCGCGACCTGGAGGCCGAGCACGGTGACCACCGGGACGAGAGCGTTCTTGAACGCGTGGCGGAAGACGACCGAGCGCTCGCCCACGCCGCGGGCGCGGGCCGCCTCGATGTAGTCGCCCTTCAGTGTCTGAAGGACGTTCACGCGCACGAGCCGGATGATCACGCCGCTGATGATGAGGCCGAGCGTCGTGGCAGGCAGGATGAGATGCAGGAAGCAGTCCTTGAAGGCCGCCCAGTCGCCGTCGATGGCCGAGTCGATGAGGAAGAAGTGGGTGTGGATCGACAGCAGAAACTGGGTCTCGGGGCTCGCGCGGCCCGACGTGGGTAAGAGCCCGAGCTTCTGCCCGAAGTAGAGCTGGGCAAGAAAGCCGAGAAAGAATGGCGGCACCGCGTAGATCACGATGCCGAAGAGCCGGATCCCCACGTCGACCGGCGTGTCACGCAGGCGTCCCGCGATCAGGCCGAGCGTCACCCCGACGACCACCGCGACGAGCATCGCCGCGAACGTGAGCTCGAACGTCGCGGCACCGTTCTCCACGATCACGTCGGTGACCGGGCGGTTGTCGGTGATCGTGTGGCCGAAGTCGAACCGGACGACGTCGCCGAGGTAGTCGACGTACTGGACGAGGATCGGCTTGTCGTAGCCGCCCGCGTGGCGCCGCTCCTCGAGCGCTTTGGGCGAGAGCCGGCCGCCGAGGGCGGCGCTCACCGGGTCGCCCGGCGCGACCCGCATGAGGAAGAAGACCAGCGTGAGCAGGATCAGGACCATGGGGATGACCAGGCCCAGCCGGGTGAGCGCGTAGGTGCGGAGTGAGGTCGTCTGTCGCGCCATGGGCGATCCGGAGGGAGCCCTGGGCGGGCTCCCTCCTGATCATGCCTGGAACCGCTAGCTCTTGCCGATCAGCCAGAAACGGAAGATGTACGCCGGGTCGAACGTCTCCTCGACGCCGGTCACCCCGTCCTGGACGGCCGCGATCTGCTTCCCCTGCCACACGGGCACGGTCGGCGCGTCCTTGGCCGCCAGCTTCTGGATCTTGGCGAATGCGGCGACCCGGGTCTGCTCGTCGGTCGACGCCTTCTCGTCGGCGATGGCCTTGTCGATCGCCGGGTTGTCGTAGTGGCCGTTCCAGAATCCGCCGTCGGGATAGAAGTACGCGGAGTAGTCGTCGGCGTCCGGATAGTCCGGGAACCAGCCGAGCTGGAACGACGGGAACGCGTCCTTCGCCTTGTCGACGGTGTACTGGTCCCACTCCTCGGACTTGAGCGTCACCTTGAAGAGGCCGCTCTCCTCGAGCTGCCGCTTGATCTCGGTGTACTCGTCGGCCGAGCCGTCACCGTAGTGCGACGGCGTCCACCACATCTCGATCGGGATGGGCGTCGTCATGCCCGACACCTCCTGCTTGGCGGCGTCGAGGTTCGGCGTGGCCCCGTACTCGTCCTTGTAGGCCTCGGTGTGCCCGATCAGGCCGGCCGGGATCATCGAGTAGAGCGGCTGGACGGTGCCGTTGTAGACGTTGTCGACGATCGACTGGCGGTCGATGGTGTAGGCGATCGCCCGCCGGACGGCCTCGTCCTTGCCGGGGTCGAGCTTCGTGTTGAAGACCAGGTAGCGGATCTCGATGCCCTGGCCCTCGACGATGTTCACGCCGCTCGCCGTCTTCAGGCTGTCGATGTCGGTCGGTGTCAGGTTGCGGAACGCGATGTCCACGTCGCCGCCCTGGATCGCCAGCTTGAGGGCAGGCGAGTCCTTGTAGTACTGGATGAGGACGCGGGCGTTTTTCGCCGGCTCGCCCCAGTAGTTGTCGTTTCGCTCGAGCACGGCCTGCACGCCCGGCTGGTACTTCACGAGCTTGTAGTGGCCGCTGCCGATGACCTGGCCGTCGGGCTGGAGCGACTTCTCGGGATAGGTGTCGGAGGGCACGATCGCCGCGCCGCCCGTCGTCAGGATGAAAGGCCACGTCGCATCCGGCTGGCGGAGGTTGAACGTGACCGTCGTGTCGTCGGGGGTCGTGATCTCGTCCCCCGTCCACTTGCCGCAGTCGGCGAGCGACGAGAAGAGGCTGCACACGCCCTGGTCGCCGTTGATCTCGATGCTGCGCTGGAACGAGTAGGCGACGTCCTCGGACGTGAGCGGCGATCCGTCGGAGAACTTCACGCCCTTGCGAAGATGGCAGGTATAGGTCTTGGGATCGTCCCAGGCGCACGACTCGGCCAGGGACGGCACCGGCTGGTTCCCACCCGGCGGGATCGTCATCAGCTCGTCATAGATGTTGTAGATGACGTTCCATGAGTGCAGGTCGTAGGCGTCGCCCGGGTCGAAATGGACGGCCGTGTCGGTGGTGCCCATGATGACGGTGGCGTCCGACAGGTTGGCGGTACCGCCGCCGGTGTCCGCGCCGCCGTTGTCGCTGCCGCCGCCACAGGCCGCGGCCAGCGCGAGCGTGGCGGCGAGGACGAGAAACCGGCGAGCGCCGGTCGTTTTCGGTCGCATGCGTGCTCCCTTCCGTGTGCGTGGGGGTGTCCCGGCCCCCTCAGAGCTGCCGACCGCCCACCATACACCGTCTGTTCACCCGTCGTTCATGAGCGGGTTCGACCTCTTGGACGAGGCCGGACGGGGGATGTTGGCGCCGATGTTCTCCGCCTTTTCACCGGTTCTTCGGCGAAGTACCCATGCCGATCCGCGGGCCCCCTCATGCGGGCGTGCTCGGCGGGTGCCACGATCCAATGGACACCGGCGACTCGCCGGTCGACCACGAGGAGGGCGAGGATCATGCGACGAAACACGACTCAGGACGTTGTGATCGAGCAGAACGGGACGCGGTTGACGGTGGCCGCGACGTTGACGCCGGACACCGAGACCGGCGATCCCGCGGGCTGGGCGATCCTGTACCGGGTGCCCGTGGACGGCGCAGACAGCCTCGACGACGCCAGACCGTACAGCGTCGTCTCGGCGACCGGACAGCGCGCGCAGTTCATGGGCTGGCGCAAGGTCGGACGCCGGCGCCTGGGCATCGGAATCGGTGCCTTGCCGGTCGAGCGCACCTGACCGCCTGCGCGGGCGGGCCCGACTAGGCTGACGCCGTATGACCGAGCTGCCTGACGGCACGGTGACGCTGCTCTTTTCGGACATCGAGGGGTCGACCGCGCTCCTCAAACGCCTCGGCGACGGGTGGCCGGGTGTGCTCGAGCGACAGCGGACGCTTCTACGCGAGGCGATCGATGCCGGCGACGGGGTGGTTGTGGACTGCCAGGGCGACGCCATGTTCGCCGCATTCCGCTCCGCACCGGCCGCCGTCTCGGCCGCCGTGCGAGCGCAGACGCACATGGCGCGGGAGGCGTGGCCGGACGGCACAGCAGTCCGGGTGCGGATGGCCCTTCACACCGGCGAGCCGCATCGCACGGAAGACGGCGGGTACACCGGCATCGACGTCGTCCGAGCGGCCCGGCTGTGCGCCGCCGGACACGGCGGGCAGGTGCTTCTGACCGAGGCCGCCCGGCTCGTCTCCGGGGCAGAGACCATCGACCTCGGGCCGGCGACCCTCCCCGATATGGATCACCCCGAACGGATCTCCCAATTGTCTGCGCCCGGTCTGGCTGCAAGCTTCCCGCCGCTTCGCACCAATGCCGCCTCGCCGCTGGAGACTCTGGGAGACCCGGACGACGATCTCGAGCGGCGAATCGACCGGGCCGGGCAGACGCTCGAGCGGCGGATCAACGAGCGCGTCGCGGATGTCCTCGAGAGAGCGCTGGACGCACCGTTCGAGAAGCCCGGGAAGGACCGGAAACCGTGATGACCGCAGGGAGAGCTCACATGACCACACCCGCAATCGTGTCCGAGAAGGAGTGGGAGGAAGCGCGCGAGAACCTGCTCGTGCAGGAGAAGGAGGTGACCCGCGCGCGTGACGCGCTCGCCGCCGCGCGCCGGCGGATGCCGTGGACGGCGGTGGAGAAGGCGTACGAGTTCGACGGGCCGGACGGCAAGGCCAGCCTGCTCGACCTGTTCGAAGGCCGCCGCCAGCTGGTCGTCTACCGCGCGTTCTTCGAGCCCGGCGTGAACGGCTGGCCCGACCATGCCTGCATCGGCTGCTCGCTCATGGCCGACCAGGTCGCCCATCCGGCGCATCTGCACGCGCGCGACACCACGCTTGCGTTCGCGTCGCGCGCGCCCCAGCCCGACATCCAGCGCATGAAGGCGCGGATGGGCTGGGACGTGCTGCCCTGGTACACGATCACGGACAGCTTCGATGCCGACTTCGGCGTCGGCGAGTGGCACGGAACCAACGCCTTCATCCGCGAGGACGATCGGATCTTTCGCACGTACTTCCTCAACGATCGCGGCGACGAGGCGCTGGGGAGCACCTGGGGCTACCTCGACATCACCGCGCTCGGGCGCCAGGAGGAGTGGGAGGACTCGCCCGAGGGCTATCCGCAAACACCGCCCTATCGGTGGTGGCGCTACCACGACGCATAAGGCGGGATTCAGGCGATCCGCGTGGCCGCCCCGCGGCCGACCGTGGTGAGCTCGTTCGCGTGCACGACGAGGGCGGTGTCCTCGTCGAGCGCGTATCCCACATGTCCCTCTCCGAGCTCGGCGATCGCCGCCCGAAGCCGCGGCGTCGTCTCCCATGCGTCCGCGTGCACCTCGACGGTGAACGGCACGAGCCCGAGCCCCGCGACGACCGTGACCTCCTCGAGGTCCTCTCCCGCATCCTCGGGACAGATCGGCTCTCCGTCGTGGCGCCACCCGCCGACGACGGCGTCCGCTGCCGCAATTGCGGCGCCGGCCGAGAACCCGGCATAGGGCGCGCCGCGCTCGCGAAGCCACCGAACCAGGTCGTCCCGGACGGGCACCAGGGACTTGGCGTACTCCGGCGTGAGGCCACCGCCGACAAGCAGCCCATCCGCCTCGCCGAGGTCGTCGACGCTGAGCTGACCTCCGACCGGGATTGGCACGATGAACGGCTCGACCTCGCCGGCCAAATGCAGCGCGTTCACGAAGCGGCCGCCGTACGCGTCGACGCCCTCGCCCTCGTCGAGAAGGACCACCGCGACCCGCGGCACGCGGGAACGTCGGGCGGCAACGGCGCTCGCCGCGCGGACGAATGGCCCGTAGACCGCCCGTTGGAACGCTTCGTCCCAGCCCCCGCCGATCAGCGTGATGTGCACGCGGTGGGCTTCGAGACGCGCGTGCCCGATCCTCGCGAGGCGTACCGCGAAGCGGTGGGCGGTTGACGCCGCTGGTCTACGCTGCTCGGGACACGATCGCCACCGACCCGTGACCCGCGCCATCCCACCTCCTGCTCCAGCGTTGTCCGCAGCGCAGCTCGCGACGCTCGCCGACGTGGGCGAGGAGCGAACCGCAGCCGCCGGCGATGTGCTCTACGGAGTGGGAGACACGAGCTACCCGTTCGTCGCGATCATCGACGGCGAGGTCGCGATCTTCGACGCGGCGGGCACCGAGATCATCCGGCATGGGGCGTCCAGCTTCCTGGGCGAAGTCGGGTTCCTGTCCGGGCAGACCGTCTTCGTCGCCGCGGTCGCCACGCAGCCGCTGCGGTACATCGCCGTGGACCGCGAGGCGCTGCGCCCGCTGCTCTTCGAGGACGGGCCGCTCAGCGATCTCTTGCTGTCGACGTTCATCGCCCGGCGCGAGGCGCTGCAACAGGTCGAGGGCGTGGGGTTCGAGATCATCGGCCCGCATTCGTCCGCCGCCACGTTGCGCATCGTGAACTACGCGCGCACCAACCGGCTCCCGTTCGCGTGGCGCGACCCGGCGCAGGACGAGACGGCTGCCGCGCTCGTCGCCGAGCTCGGTGAGGACGACCTGCCGCTCGTGCGGCTCCCCGGTGGAACGGAGCTGCGTGCGCCCTCGACCGGAGAGGTCTCGCGCGTGCTCGGGATCGGCAGGGTGCTCGCACCTCGCGAGGAGGTGGACCTGCTCGTCGTCGGCGGCGGCCCGGCGGGCCTCGCGGCCGCCGTCTATGGGGCATCCGAAGGGCTTGAGACGCTCGTCATCGAAGGCACGGCGCTCGGCGGCCAGGCCGGTGCATCACGGCGCATCGAGAACTACCTGGGCTTCCCAGCCGGGATCACCGGCGTGGAGCTCACCAGCCGTGCCGTCATCCAGGCGCGGAAGTTCAATGCCCGCGTCGCGAGCCCATATCGGGCGGTGTCGCTCGAGCCGGTCGACGGCCGCTATCTCGTGCGGCTCGAGGACGACCACGACGTGGTCGCCGGCTCCGTGCTGCTGGCGACGGGCGCGGACTACCGCCGCCTCCCGGTCGACCACCTCGAGGAGTACGAGGGCCTGAGCGTCTTCTATGCCGCCGGGCCGCCCGAGGCCCAGCTCTGCGGCGCATCGCGCGTCGGCGTGGTCGGGGGCGGGAACTCCGCGGCCCAGGCGGCGATCTGGCTGGCGCGCGGCGGTGCGCTCGTGACCTTGCTTCATCGCCGCGCCGATCTGCGGGAGACGATGTCGGACTACCTCGTCCACGACCTCGAGCGGTACGGCGTCGCGGTGCGAGACCGCTCCGAGATCGCCGCCCTCCATGGCGAGGACGGCCGGCTCGAAGCCGTGACGCTCACGAGCGGCGACCGGCTGCCGTTCTCGTTCCTGTTCCTCTTCCTCGGGGCGGCGCCGTGTACCGAATGGCTGGGCGATTCGGTGCTGCGCGACGAGCACGGCTTCGTCCTCACCGGCGTGGCAGCGAACGCCGAGCACCTGCTCGAGACCAGCCTGCCCGGCGTCTTCGCCGCCGGAGACGTGCGGTCTGGATCGACCAAGCGCTGCGCCGCCGCCGTCGGCGAGGGCGCGATGGCCGTGCAGCTCGTCCATGCCCGCCGCGCCCGACGGCCCGCGTCCGCCGCCACCACTGCTTGATCACACCCGGCCGTGGCCCGAGGATCGGGCCCTGGCCGGAAGGTCCAGCCCCTCGCGGCAGAGCTGGGCGGCGACAATCTCCCGAGCCTTGTAGATCCGCCACTTGACGTTGGCCAGCGTCGTCTCCAGGGTATCGGCGATCTCCAGGTACGGGAGGCCGACGACGTCGCGCAGGAGGAGCGCCATCCTCAGATCGACGCTCAGTGCCCCGATCGCCCGCCAGACGATGTCCATCTCCTCGATCGGGAGCGACTCCGGCGGTGCGGTGAGCTCCAGCAACACGTCGGCGTCCAGCCCCAGCGACGGACGGCCTTGCCGCTCACGCGCCCTCAGGTGATCGATCACCCGATGCTTCGCGATCTGAAACAGCCATGTCGTGAACAGACAGCGGCCGTCGAAGCTCGGAAGCGCCCGGTGGACGCGGATGAAGACCTCCTGGCACACATCCTCGGCCAGCGCCCGATCGCCGGCCAGCACCCGCACGAGGTAGTTGTAGAGCGGCGTCTGGTACTGCTGCACGATGACCGCAAACGCGTCGTCGTCGCCGCGCTGCGCCAGGCGGAGCGCCTCAGGGTCTGGTTGTGGGAGAGCCACGATGCGTCACCTTCACGAGGTCGGACGAGATTCGATATAGCACCGATGGAATATAGGTTGAGCGTCATGGGAGAATGCTTGGGAAGGGCTCGCCGCGCCCCCACGGCTCAGTGGCTGCACTGTGATGGGCCGTGCTGGGATCGAACCAGCGACCTTGGGATTAAAAGTCCCCTGCTCTACCAGCTGAGCTAACGGCCCCCAGGGAGCCAAGTGTAGGTGGTAGCTTGGGCGCCCATGCTGCGCATCGGCCACCGCGGCGCAGCCGCCCTCGCGCCCGAGAACACCCTCGCCGCGATGCGGACTGCGATCGCCGCGGGCGTGGACATGGTCGAGTTCGACGTGGCGCCGGGGCTCGTCGTCGGCCACGACCGCGGCCACCCGGGCCCAGCCCTTGCGGCGTTCCTCGCTGAACTCGTAGAGGTCGCTCCGCCCGAGGTCGGGTTCCTGGTCGACCTGAAGGGATCCGGCTACGAGCGCGAGACGCTTGCGGTGTGCGAGGCGGCGGGCGTGGCAGACCGGTGCGTCTTCTCGACCGGGGAGCTGCGCTCGCTCGCCGCGCTCAACGAGCACGCCCGGACAAGCGCGACGATCGCACCCGGCCGGTTCTGGGTGCCGTGGGGCGGGGCCACGCCGGCCGACGTCCATGCCCGTTCAGGCGCCCGCGACGCCACCCTCCGGCACGACATCGTCACGCCCGAGACCGTCGCCGCCGTGCACGAGCGCGGCGGCCGGGTCCTCGCGTGGACCGTGAATACCCGCGCCGGCATCGAGCGGATGCGGGCACTCGGCTGCGACGGCGTCATCACCGACGACCCCCGACTGTTCCACGAGATGGTTGATTCCTGATTCCCGTGATGTCCTGGGCGGCGAGAACCCAGCGTCGCAAGGACGCAGGGAGCGCCGATATTGGCGAATATCGGTGCGACGGAGGACGCAGCGACGTGAAGGTTCGCAGCCGCAGCCCCACCAGCCGTTGCTCAGCAGAGCGCAGTCGGACGTCCAGGCGCGCGGAAACCGGGAATCAACCATCTAGGAGTGACCATGCAGGCCAACCGCCCCAACGAGCCGTCCTACGGCGGTATCCCCACCTTCTCGAAGCTGCCGCTCGTGCTCGACCCGGCGGAGCTGGCCGGTGTGGACGTCGCGATCCTGGGCGCCCCCTTCGACGAGACCGTGTCGAACCGGCCCGGGGCCCGCTACGGGCCGCGGGCGATCCGAGCCGCCGACGACTCGCAGGGAGTCCCACCGTCGCGGCCGCACATGTGGCTCGGCGTCGACCCGTTCGCCGAGCTTCGCGTTGTCGACTACGGCGACGCCGAGACCGTCCCGGGAAACGCGGCGGAGAGCCACGCGCAGGTGCGTCGCCGGGTTGGCGAGATCTGCGCGGCCGGCGCGGTGCCGGTCATCCTCGGCGGCGACCACTCGGTCGCCCACCCGAACATGGCGGCCGTCGCCGAGCACCGCGGGAAAGGAGCCGTCGGCGTCATCCACTTCGACGCCCACGCCGACACGGCCGCCGACCTGCGCGGTGTCGCCCGCTCGCACGGGACGCCGATGCGGCTCGTCGTCGACGAGGGATGGGTGCGCGGCGACCGGTTCATCCAGGTCGGGCTGCGCGGGTGGTGGCCCGCGGCGGAGGAGTTCGCGTGGATGCGGAAGGTCGGGTTCCACTGGTACACGATGTACGAGCTCGACGAGCGCGGCTTCGACGTGTGCCTCTCGGAGGTCATCCGGACGGCCCAGGACTGGGGCCAGCACGTGTACCTCTCGATCGACGTCGACGCGCTCGACCCGGCCTACGCCCCGGGCACGGGTACGCCCGAGGTCGGCGGCCTCACGATGCGCGAGCTGCTTCGCGCCACGCGCCGTGTCACGGCCGAGCTGCCCATCGCCGGGATCGAGGTCGTCGAGGTCGCGCCGGCCTACGATCCGTCCGGGATCACCGCCGTAAACGCCCATCGGCTCGTCATCGAGGCGCTGTCCGGTTTGGCCCTCGGCCGCTGTGGCCGCGACCCTCAACCGGAGCATGATGGTCGGCCTCATGTGTAATGCTGCCTACCAGATGGGAACTATCTCCCCCCGTCGAACGTATTAACCACAGATGACCTCAAGCAAGCCCGCAACGATCCTTCCGCTCACCGAGGACGCCGCCTGGCGGCGGTACCTCGAGCTGACCCGCGACGTGGACGCTGCCGACTACGCGGAGAGGGAAGCCGAGGCCTGGGAAGAGCTCCAGGCCGCTCTGGAACGCCTTCCGGCCCGGCCGGACGACGCGGCCTGACCGGTATCCTGCCCGCGCGCCCCCATCGGCTAGCGGCCTAGGCCCCCGCCCTTTCAAGGCGGTAACACGGGTTCGAATCCCGTTGGGGGTATCCGGATCGGCGCCCATGCGCGCAGCCCGCCTGGTCCAGCGGGTCGGCCGTGCCAGCGGCGCCAGAGAGGCGCGGCCAGGTCTTCGCCTTCGTGTTCGGCATGACAGCTCTAGTTGTCGCGGCAGCGCTGCTCGTCGACGACAGACTCGCTGCGATCCTGGCCGCTGTTGGCGGGACGGTCGGACTCCAGTTAGTTCCATCCGGCTCACCGGGGGTTAGAGTCCGTCTGTGGCGATCTTCGACGTCCCGCAGCGGTTCAGCCGCCAATGGGTAGCCCGGAAGGTGCCGCAGATGGACTCCACCGAGTTCCACGCGATGTTCCACGAGGCGGCCACCCGCGGCTGGGACGAGGACGAGCTCCGGCAGCTGGCGCGGATGTGGGCCGAGACCAGCGGTGCCACGAAGACCACCGGCTCGACCTAGGGTCGTCCGGAGTCCTCGTTGCCTCCGACCCACCGCAGCCGCGGCGCGTACCGCGCTCTGGTGCACGCCCGATGGCTGGAGGCGGTTCGTCGCGGCACTCCCGCACTCACTGTCCAAGCCGGGGCCAACTCGAAGGCCAATCCTTGAACGACTCGGCTTGCAGACGGTGTGCACGCTGCATGCCGTTCCGGCGACTGTAGCCGCGCCGGGCGTCCGACCCGGTTGGGAGCGCCTGGCCATCTCCCCTTTTTGGGGGCGGTACTTGGGGCGATTCCGGACGATTTCATGGATGGGCACCGGTGGTGCCAAACTCGGCCAACCTGGACGCAGACGTGCACAAATTTGGTTGTTCGCGGGGGCAGACGCTTCCGTTGGTGGTTTTTATGATGCTGTCGCTGATCGCGGTGGCGGGCGCCGCTATCGATGTCGGCAGTTGGTATCAGGCGAAGCGCAGCCTGCAGAATGCGGCCGACGCGGCCGCATTGGCGGGCGCGTCGCAGATCCCGAACAGTTGGTCAGCCGCCACCTCGACCGCCGCAGCCGAGTACACGAAGAATGGGAAACCCGGCGACACCACCAACTATGCCAACACCAGCAACGCCGCCGCCGGTGACAGCATCACGGTCACGGCCACCAGGCAGGCGCCCACCTATTTCACCAGGGTCTTCGGCTTCATGGGCGTCACCATCACCGCGACCGCGCGCGCGACCGTGTCCTCGTTCACCACTGTGCGCTCGAATCAGGACATCATGCCGTGGGGAGTGATGAAAGGCACCTACACCACGGGGCAGAGCTACGGGATTTACACCGACAACAGCTCCTCCAACAACGGCGCCCTGTCTCTGCCCTACGTCAACAACGCCAACTGTCCCGTTCCCAATGGCGCCAACCCATACCGCGACGAGATCGACGGCACCCTCAACTCCTGCCCCGTCTCGGTCGGCGAACAGTTGGACGTCAAGCCCGGACAAAACGCCGGCCCCACCCGCCAGGGGATCGACACCCGCATCACCACCTGGAAGCCACTCGACCAGATCGTCCAGATGAACGCCAACGGCCAAGCCACCGTCATCGACCCCACCAGCAAGCAACTGGTGCTCATCCCGATCGTCGAAGACCCCAACGGCGCCACAAACTGGCTCAACGGATCCGGCTGGGTGCGCGTGGTCGGATTCGCCTGGTTCGTGATCACCGGCCCACCCGGCTACACCAACAACGGCAAGACCGTCACCGGCGTCTTCGTCGGCCTCGACGACGTCACCACCACCGGCGACGCCACCGGCGCCTACGACCCCAACCTGAACACCGACTACACCACCGGCCTCACCGCATAACACGGCGATCACGGCGATCACGGCGTAGCGATACGGTCTCTTGACTCACGGCCGGGGCGAATGGGGGTCAAAGATCCGCGGTGTGTAGACGAGGATGATGGTTGTCGGCAGCGGATGCGGTCTAGCGTCGTGATGTGCTGATCTGCGCGAGTTGTGCCCATGAGAACCGTGAGGGCGCGAAGTTCTGCGAGGAGTGCGGCTCTCGTTCGCGACTATCCCCACGCGAACGCACGAGCAGCACAAGACGGTGACGGTCCTGTTCTGCGATCTGATCGGGTCGACCGAGCTGGGGGAGTCGACCCGCCCACCGGGCATCGATGTCGTGCGTCATCGCGTGGGAGCGGCTTCGCGATCGATCGCGTACTGCAGCCCGCCGACTCGATACCAGCGGTAGTCGTAGGCGTCGAGGTCGATGCGATGCACGCCGTCGCGGCTCGCCTGGCTGACCTCGTCGGTCAGCAGGTTGGCGAGCACGCCTCCGTCGAGGTCTGGCCGCAGCGTCACCTCGACGGGATGGCTTGCGAGGTTGTGGACACAAACGAGCGAGGTGTTCCGCCAGAGATACTGGATCGCCAGCGTGTTGGGGGGGCGGGTCGGCACGATGTCCCACGTGCCCCACCCGATCTCGGGGCACTCCTTGCGGATGCGGATCAGCCGGCTCGTCCAGCGCAGCAGCGACGAGGGGTCGCGCCGCTGCTGCTCGACGTTCACGTTCGCCTTGGAGTAGAGCCCGGTCTGGATCACCGGCTGAACCGTGCGGTCGGCGCGAGAGAAGCCGCCCTGGGAGTGTGAGGACCACTGCATGGGCGTGCGGATCGCCATTCGCTCCTTGAGGCGCAGGTTCTCGCCCATGCCGATCTCGTCGCCGTAGCGAAGAACCGGCGTACCGGGAAGCGAGAAGAGCAGGCTGTAGGCCAGCTCGACCCGCCGGCGGTCGCCGAGCATCGGCGCCAGGCGTCGCCGGATGCCGCGACCGTAGAGCTGCATCGACGGTCGCGGACCGAACTCGCGGAACACCGCCCCGCGCACATCGTCGTCGAGATGGCCAAGATCGAGCTCGTCGTGATTGCGCAGGAAGTGCGCCCACTGTGCGCCCTGCGGCAGCGAGCGCGTCTGGCGCAGGGCCTGCGCCAGCGGTCGCGCGTCGCCCGTCGCGAGCGACGCAAATAGGTGCTGGTTGACCCAGAAGTTGAACATCATGTGGACACCGTCGCCCTCCGCGAAGTACTGCGTCGCCTGATCCGCGGAGCACGTTGGCTTCGGCCAGCAAGCACGGCGTCGCCGCGCCTCCATTGCACCATGTCGCGGATCTGGTGCAGCAGGCCGAAGTCGAGCTCGGACGGCTTAGAGTCGACCGTCGGCTTCTCGATCACGAACGGCAGGGCATCGATCCGGAACCCGGCCACGCCCAGCTGGAGCCAGTAGCCCATGATCCGTCGCAGCTCTTCGCGCACGTGGGGGTTCTGCATGTTGAGGTCGGGCTCGTGAAGTCGTAGAAGCGGTGGAAGTACCACTCGCGCGCCTTCGGGTCGCGCGTCCACGTGGTCTTCTGCACGCCGGGAAACACCATCCCCGACTCCCAGTTGGGCGGCCGCTTCTTCGACCAGATGTACCAGTCGCGCATGGGCGCGTCGCGGCTCTCGCGCGCCTCCCGGAACCAGGGGTGCCGGTCCGAGGTGTGGTTCACGACCAGGTCGATGATCACCCGGATGCCGCGGCTCTCCGCCTGATTCATGAACTCGACGAAGTCGCCGCGACGAGCCGAGGCGGGAGGCGACGTTGTAGTAGTCGGCAATGTCGTACCCGTCGTCGCGGAGCGGGCACGGCTGGAACGGCGCCAGCCAGAGCACGTCGATGCCCAGGCCGTCGAGGTAGTCAAGGCGGCGTGCGAGCCCCTCGAAGTCGCCACAGCCGTCGCCGTCGCCGTCCATGAACGTCTCGACGTTCAGGCTGTAGAAGACAGCGTTCTTGTACCAGAGGTCAGAGAGCACGTCCTGAACCTTCCCGATGCCGCGCTTGGTGAACCGTTGCCGGGTTCGCCAACCGGCCGTTCCGGGAACCACTGCGCGGATGACAGACGACGGAACCGTCCCGTGGTGGCGCGACGCGGTTGTCTACCAGATCTACCCCCGGTCGTTCCTCGACACGGACGGCGACGGCGTCGGTGATCTGCGCGGTATCGAACGGCGGCTCGATCATCTGAGCTGGCTGGGCGTCGACGCCGTCTGGATCTCGCCGTTCTACCGGTCGCCAATGGCGGACTTCGGCTACGACGTGAGCGACTACTGCGACGTGGATCCGGTGTTCGGGACACTGGCGGACGCCGACCGCGTGATCGCCGCTGCGCACCGGCGGAACATCCGCGTGCTCATCGATTGGGTGCCGAACCACACCTCGGACCAGCATCCCTGGTTCCGCGAATCGCGCGCGTCCCGATCGTCGCCGAAACGGGACTGGTACCACTGGCGGGACGGCCGCGACGCCGGGCCGCCAAACAACTGGCGCGCAGCGTTCGGCGGCCCGGCGTGGAAGTTCGATGAGGCGACCGGGCAGTGGTACCTGCATCTCTTCCTGCCGCAGCAGCCCGACCTCAATTGGTCGAACCGCGAGGTCGTCGCCGCGATGCACGGCGTCCTCCGGTTCTGGCTGGACCGCGGGGTCGACGGCTTCCGCATCGACGTCGTCCACTGCATCGGGAAGGACCCCGCATTCCCCGACCAGCCGGTCGAGCTGGGCGAGGCCGATCGCGTCGGCATCCAGAACGAGCCCAGCACACACGAGCTGATCCGCGGGTTCCGCCGGCTCGTGGACTCCTATCCGGGCGAGCGAACCACAGTCGGCGAGGTGAACCTCGGCGACCTTCCGTCCATCGCGAGCTTCTACGGACACGGCGACGAGCTACACATGGTGTTCAACTTCCTGCCCCTGCACGCGCCGTGGACGCAGACCGCGTGGTGTGACGTCATCGAACGCGTCCAACGGGATCTGCCGTCGAACGCCTGGCCGACGTGGGCGCTCACCAACCATGATGTGCGCCGTATTCGCACGCGGCTGGGCAATGAGGACGCCACCCGTGCGGCGGCCGTGCTCCTGCTGACCCAGCGTGGCACGCCCTTCGTGTATCAAGGCGACGAACTCGGACTGGAAGATGCCGCCGTACCCAACGGGCGCCGCGTCGACCCCGGCGGCCGGGATGGATGTCGCGCGCCGCTGCCCTGGGAACCCGGAGGGCGCCACGGCTGGCCGACTACGAGCCCATGGCTTCCATGGCCGCCTGACGCCGATGCACGGAACGCCGCATCGGAACGAGGCGACCGGCAATCGATGCTCCATCTATATCGCGATCTCCTCGCAATGCGCCGCACGTCGCCCGCACTGCGCCGAGGCACGCTACATCTCCGCGACGCACCTGACGGCGTGCTCGCATACGAGCGCGTCTGGGGCGTCGACCGCCGGCTCGTGTTCATCAACTTCGGCGACCGGCCCGCCAGCATGCGCCTCAAGTCTTCGTGGCAGGTAGAAGTGACAAGCCGCCCGCAGCCGTCATCCTCGGTGCTGCCGCCACATGGCGCAGCGGTGCTGCGACGAGCTCCTTGATCCGCCAGGGCGCACCCGCGCCGACCAAGGCCGTGGTTCATTCTGTTGGTTGTTCCTGCGCAGGTGGAGTGTGCGCGTCGTCGCGGTAGAGCCGCCATCTCCCGTGCGGAAAGATTGGATCCCCGGTGGGCGGGGTATCCGATCTGGGTGTTGCTGGCAGGCGGGATCGGCATCGGAGGGATCGGCGTCATGCTGCTAGTGGACACCCTGATCACTCGCGCCTTCTAAGCCGATGCCACGCGACTACCACATCGCCGCGATCGGGAGCAGCCGTCGACGTGGCTGATGTCCTCAACACGCTTGGCGCTCAGAACTGGGAGGTCAAGGCGGCGATTCCGCTCAAGGACAGCGACACGCTGCTGTTGATCCTGAGCCGCGACGCGCGATCGATCGCGACAACGGGAGGCGTCCATTGAGAAGCGCCATCGTGCTTCTGACGACGGGGGCGGTGATCCTTTTGGACTCCGGGTGGTGGCTGGCAGGCGCCGTCATTTCGGGCGTCGTGCTCTTCGCGATGGCCCATCATGCCGAGCAGCGGCATTCCCCATACCGGGCGGGCTGGTATTGAGGTTGCGGGCTGTGGCTCTTGATCACGACCGGGCTGAGAGCGCTCCTCAGGACGAGTGGGCACGGATCAGCCGCGTGGCGACGATGCTCCGCGCCCAGGGCCTCGCGCTTGCCTTCGAGGAAGACGATGCTTCCGGATGGGCCGCATCGATTCTCCGAGCAACCGCCCAGCCCGGTGTGACGGGTGTGGTCGGCCGCGGCGCGACACGGGCCGACGCGGCCGAAGACGCCTGGAGGCGCCGTGCAGCGACAAACCTGGATTTGGATTTCTGATGTTCGATCTCTCCCGACCCTGGGTAACCGACGTGCTCTCAAACGGAGGAGGAGAAAATGAGCACGACTACCACCCTGTGGGTCTGGAGAACCGATCTCGTCGAGACCGGCTCGATCGACGGGTTCAGTGTGGAGGCGCAGGACGGCTCGATCGGCAAGATCGATGAGACGACGCACGAGGTCGGCGGCAGCTACGTTGTCGTCGATACCGGACCGTGGATCTTCGGCAAGAAGGTGCTGCTTCCGGCCGGAATGATCGAGCGCGTCGACCGCACCGACGAGCGCGTCTTCGTCGGGCTTTCGAAGGAGCAGATCAAGAACGCTCCAGAGTTCGACGAGTCGACCTACCGCGACGACGACTACCGCTCGTCGCTGGGCGACTACTACGCGCCGTACCTGACCAGGTAACGGGCGTTCGGCGGAGGGAGCCGCCAATCCCCGGTCGCTCCCTCCGCCTCTGCTCTCGCCGCCTACAGCGGCAAGGTGCGCATCAAGCGCCCCGACACGTCGCCCCGGGATCTAGCCGCTCCACGAGGCGTCCGGACGTCAGGATGCGGGCGCCACTACTCGAGGCGCGCAGTCGAACACGAACCGATCTTCGCCACGTACCGCTGCAGCTTGTCGACGCCCTTCCAGTCTGCGAAGCCGTTCGGATGGTCGATCCTGGCGACCACCGCGGGCGCCGGGCCGATCTCCTCGACGCACTGAGCGAACGGGTCCGGCCTGCGGATCAGGCAGTGCACCTGCTGGCCAATCACGTTCACACTCATCTCGAGCGTATCGCCCGGAGCGGGCGCCACCTCACGGTGACACATCGCGTCCAGCGGCACTGTCGGGCCATCGCGACCCAGGATATGCGTGGTCTGCGCACCAGCTACGCCGGCGCCGCCCAAAACGGCGCACGTCGCTCCGATCAGAATCGTCCTCTTCATTCTGCCCCTCCTCTCGGCGTGTCCCACACGCGTTTTACGGTGGACGCGATCGTCTTGCTGTGCGATCACGCCCTACCTCGTAGCGGGCAGCCCAACTCGTGGGCAGACCCTCGGCACTGGGCGCCCTAGCGGTTCGCTGGTTCCGCAGCGGCCCGACGCCGTAGCCGGTACGGCGTGGCACGGTCTTGGGACGACCGACGAACCCCCACGGCTCGGCCCAGCGACGAGCGTAACGACGCAGCCCGCGGCGCACAATGGTGCCGGCCCGACCGCTCGAGGTGGTGCACGCTGCCATAAAATGGCCGGGCGCACAAAGCCTGCCGCGCGACTACCGCCAGGTGTCCGAGCGCAGCGGAACGTCGCTACGAGCGGGCTTCCTCCTGTTTGAGGTAGGCCTTGAATACCGCATTGTGGGGACGTCCGCGCCCAGCGGAACGCCAGGGTCGCAGACCCACTCCTCGCATGGCGACCAAAGAGCGCCGCCCGCTCTGTGGTCGTCGAGGCGCCGCGTCTCGTCCCTTCACGCTCGAGCTCGTGCCTGACACGAAGCCCCTCCTGCCGACAAGGGCTTGGCGCGGCGAACAACCGCGGGCCCCTGGGTGCGAACCGGCCGGCTCACCGCCGAGCAGGTGGCCGCGGTCATTCGGCGAATTCGATGCGGACGCTGATCCGCTCGGCGTCGCGGCGTAGTCCATTGCTCCTCGCTCCCGCCGTGCTCGACGCTCTCCGGGCCATCTCGGCGGTAGCCCCACACGGCACGGCCGACGCTGCCCCGCAACTACGGATCAACCGCAGGCGGTAGTCGCGCTCGTAGAGCGATCGTAGACTGGACTAGGTGCGGGGAGCTCCCTGATCCTGGCTCCGCGTACTGCTCGGATGCGCACGTCGTCCCCGCGGCGCGGTAGTGTAGAGAGGCCGTGTCCCGCCTCCCAGACGTGGGGAGACGACGGTTCTGCGCACAGTCCAGATGCACGGTCCGTAATCGGATCTGTGAGGCGAGACACGGCGCACCCGCTCCGCACGGTTCGAGAGCCGGGTGTGGCACAAGACTAGGGAAGCTCGACTCGGTCTTCCATCGCCGAAATGTGGTATTTGCGGGCGATCTCGCCTGAGCGCTGCGAAGGTTGTCGGAAGTCGCGCTACACCCGCGTCGACTGAGCGCGTGGCAGGCCCGATAGTGGCAGGTCGTCAGGGGATGCGATCCCTAGAAGGTGATGGGGCCGCCCGTCCCTTCCAGGAACGGGGCGGGCTTCGGTCACGTCGGGGGACAACCTGTTGGCGCGCACGCCCGTAGACTCGACGTAGGTGCCTGGGCAGACGGGGGTTGGTCAGAACCCAGCACCTGTCGAACGGAGGGCCGCTCTGACCGCATCGGGGCGCCTCCTTGCATCACCGCGTCCCGCTCTCTTGTGGGTACCGGCGGTGACTGGCCGTTGGGACGTGCGGAAAGAGAGAGCGAAACGCGGCTAGCCCGATCCGGGTCGGGAGGACTCCGCGCCGGGCATCGCCGAGATTAGCGAAAAGGCCTTCGCTCGTCTACCCCGGCGCGGCCCACAACATCGCTGAATCATCGCAGCGGCCCACGGGGGCAGCGTCCGAGAATCCGCGGCAAAAAGGATTGCGGGGATACCACGATGTGGGGATGGTCGCTGCCGCGAAGTGGGGATGGTCGCCGGCTAGCGGCGTCGGTAGCCTCGCGCCTCTACTCCTCGGGTGGCGACTCGGCGCCCTCCCCGGATGCCTGGTCGCCAAGGATGCCGCGCCTCGCCCCGCGTTGCCACGCCCCAACGCACTCACATAAACGTCCCGCGCGGTGGTCGGGGGCGAGGCGCGGCGAACCACACACGAGTCCGTTCAACAGCGTGCGGGCACAACCAAGGGTCAGGTGCCTGTGGATACGCGAGGCTGGTACGTGCTTGTGACCTCCCGCAGCGGCAACAGCGTCTTTGCCATGCTCGGGCCGTATGCGACTTGGGAGCTCGCAGAACGGAAAGCCCGCAACTCGCGCGTCGTTCACTACCGGGTCGAGTCGGTCATCACCTCCAGCGCGCGCCGCCAGGTAGCCGTTCGCAACTAGGAGGCCAGCAGATGCCTTACCGCCACTGGTTCGTCGTACTGACCGTGCATGGCGTCGAGAGCCGACATGGTCCTTACGCCAGCCGAAGGGCTGCCGAACGCAAGGCCGAGCAGCACCACAAGAACGCTCCCAGCGCCGCCGTGGAGTTGGTCTACGACCACAGGGCTCCTCCCGGACACCGAGGCAGAAACTAACGCGCGCGCCGCTTCGCGGTCGATGATGGAGGGCCGAGCGCCCTTCATGTCACGCTCGGCGGCGCCCCAAAACATCGCGTCGATCGCCGATTACCGGGGTGGGGACAGCCACAAGCTGGCGTGCGACGGCTGGACCGTGTCGGTTACAACCGTCAGCACCTCACCGGTGAGGGCGTCGAGGTCGATCTGCTCGCGCAACCGGCCGCTGAACTGTTCGAGCGTACGCGCGGCGTCGTAGGCGACGCGCGAAAAGCGCCGGTCGACCGTGCGCTGAGTATGCCGGTGAAGCGGCCGAAACGCCGCCGCGGCCGCGAGCGTAGAGAGGGTCACCGCCAGGCCGCCCGACTCGCCGACGAGAGTCTGGAAGGCTGCGCTGAGTACGGCCACTCCGCCCAGGTAGAGCGTACCCAGCACGGCCGCGACACAGGTGTAGGTCAACGTGCGGCGGATGATCACGTCGATGTCGTAGAGGCGGTAGCGGAGCACCGCAACGCCGATCGAGATCGGAATCAGGCCGAAACTGATTAGGGCGACGTCCTGCAGCGTTTGCAGCCAGACCGGGACCGAGTTGGACGGCCCTTCGAGCAGCACAGACGCGATCTCGACCACTCCAAAGATGCCGGCCACAACTCCGGCCGCGGTGACGAGCCACTTCATCTGCAGGCGGTCGTCGCCGCGGCTCGGCGGTATCGCAGTATCAGGCTGATCGCGGACGCCAGGATCGTCATCGGCAGCAGGATCACTGCCGCGCGTAACCAAGGCAGGAAGCCGCCCAGCGCCTCGATCCCCAACGGGTTGACCGCGCGCGGGAAAGGCACTGCCGGTCATTCTGCCAGGGTCAAGGAGGATCGCGACCGAGCCGAGGCCGATCGTGGTGCCGGCCAGCCACGCCAGCCAGCGCCAGCGCGGGCTCAGCAGGTGGCCGTCGGGGAACAGCAGGACCAGGAAGACGCCGGTGAGCCCGATCGCAGGCAGCCACAGCACGTTGTCGAAGCTGGCGGCGACAAGCCCCGCCCGGTGCGAGCCATGATGCATCTTGAGTGCATAGGTGGCGTAGCTGGAGGCAATCGCGTCCAGGCCCCAGGCCATTCCGATCGCGAGGAGGAGCCACGCGATCGCGTTGCCCGGCCTGCGGGTCGCGATCAGGAAGCCGACCACGGGGAACATGAGGGTTATGAACGCAAATGCGACCGACGGGGCAAGGCTCCCCGTGCCCCAGCTGCCCGAGTTCTCCTGTGAACGCGTCAGCCAGCCGAGGTATCCGCCCACCAGATAGAGCACGCAGATGACGGCGAAGATAGACCACGAGAAACCATTTCTTGGGCGTATCCACGAACCCAGTCTCGCAGACGCCGCGTTCCGGGTCCGTTACGGTTGAGCGGAACGGCACCTCCGCGAGCTGCGCCAAAAGGATCGGCGCTCATCCTTGCGTCCTCGTTACGGGTGCTACTACCTTCCCCCTCCTTATGTGTCCGCGCGACGACACCGCCGCCAGCCGCGGGAACACGTAGGGACCACACCGGGACCACACGGGCACAGCATTCTGCGGCCTATACAACGTGCGCGGCCATGGAGGAATGCGGGTTTCGGCATGGTTGCGACGGTCTAGCGGTTCCCGGCCGGAATCGACCAACGTGCCGTTTCCACGTCTCTACGAGACGTCTTGGCGTGGGTATCGGGCGGCAATTACCTTAGGAGAACCGCGACCGCGAACTGCGTCCACGGCTTCGGCGCCCACCAGGGCTCGTTCCTATCGGACGCTGCTGCGTCCATCGTGGGTGTGGTTCTGGAGTAGGTCGCGGTAGTCGGCGACACGGATAAGCGGCCGGCTGTGGCCGGGGAGGGCGACGACGGGGCAGGCGCGGAAGATCGAGTCGACGGCGCGGCGCTCGAGGCCGAGCTCGGACAGGTCGCCGCGCGTTAGCAGGGCTGCCCGGTTCGTCAGGCGCGCAGCGGCGGATGGACGGGTCACGCGATGCCCCACTCTTCGGCTCGGCGGTAGAGACGCTCGACTTCGTCCTCACGGCGGGCGGAGGGGGCGCCGGTATCCCCTCCTGAACACCTGCAACACTGCAACGCTGGGCGAGGCGGGCGACAGACGGCAGGATCTCGACGTCGTCGGGGAGCGGGTCTGCGATCTTGAGGCGCCGGCCGACCCTTGCGTGTCTCCTCGTTCTTGAGGTAGCCGCGTCGCCGTGCTGACTGCCAACGCCGCGCCGCTGCCGACTTGTCGATGTCGAGTTCCTTCGCGAGTTGCGGGAGCGAAATGCCGTCGGCGTAGTCGTCGAGCGTCGCGACGACGCGGCCGTGGTGGTCGCGGGACCGGGACGCCTGGTGGAGCAGCGCGTGGGAGCGGATTAGGGTGAGCAGGGCGCCAAAGTCGCGGCCCCAGCCACAGAAATCCCCGTTCAGCAGGCGTGTTCGAATCCCGTTGGGAGTATCCGGATCGGCGCCCATGCGCGCAGCCCGCCCGGTTCCGCGGTCAGCTGTGCCCGCAGCGCCGGGCCGTGCTCACCGCAACCACCATCAAGCGCTCACGCGGCGCCGTCAGCCACTGGGCTCGCCGCGGTCGTCACACGGAATCGCGAAGTCGTTGCCAACCACGGCGGCCTCCTGATCCAGGATGCGGATTGAGCGCTCCATCGCGATCGGCCGCAGGCCGCCGACTCCGCCGTGGTACGGATTGTCGAGAAACCACAGAAGCAGCAGGGTCGACGAGATCACGATCGCCACAGAGCCTGCCATCGTCGCCTGGACGAACGCGGGCTCGGCGCTATCGGCAAAGAGGAGCATGAAAACGAAGATGATCGCAGCGCTGAGCAAGAGCACGATCCACAGCGGTACCGGGATTACGCCCTCGGCGCCGTGGTTGCGGTCTGCCCGCGCAGACTCGCGGTCGGATCGCTGGTCGAGCCACTTCGCGTACGCCGCCTGCTCCGAGGCCGATTGCGGCTCGACCGTCTGCAGGGTGCGGAACGTCGCGATGCCCCAGGGATTGACTGTGTCGCCGAGGGTGCCCGACTCCATCGCCGGCCACTCCTGGTGGATCACCGCCCGCGCGTAGCAGACGAGCTCGCCGGAGAGGGGCCCGCGAGCGGCGACCGGGAAGAACTGCGCCGTCTCAAACTGCTGCGTCACGATCTCCGCCTCTGCCTCGGCGCCGCTCCGCGACGTGTCGAAGCTCTCGAACGCAAGGAACACGACGAATCCCAGGAGCACTGCGAACCCGGTCGCAAGGACGCCGAAGATGCCCGCTGCGCGGTCACCGTCTTCGAAGTAGCTACCCGCCGGAGCTCGCCGCCGGACGAGCAGCATCGCCGTGATCGCCAGTGCCGCGACGACCACGACGATCAAGCCAGCCCAGACGATGCTCACGATAACGTCACCGAGCCCTCGTGCATGCGACCCGCGAGCATAGACCGTGTGAGCGGGGCCTTTGTTCGTAACCGCTAGCCGATCACCCGGCGCGTGAAGTTCCGCGTGCCGACCCACAGGAAGAGCGCGCTGAACCCGATCAGCGCCGGGTAGACGGCCCACAGCGTCATGTGGTTGGACGAGGTGAGGGCCGCGCGGAAGCCCTCGTTGATGTAGATCAGCGGGTTGATCAGCACCAGGTACTGCAGCCAGGTACGCCGTCGACCTTGACCGGCTCGAGCGTCGTCCACGCGTAGTACGTGCCGCCGAGGAACGTCAGCGGCAGGATGATGATCCCGAACAGCAGCGGCACGTTGCGCGGGTCGAAGATCGTGCCGAAGGTGAGCCCGAGAGCCGAGCAGGTGATGCAGGCGAGCGGGATCAGCGTGACCAGCACGAGCCAGTGCACCTGCAGGTTGATGTGGATCGAGCTCGCGTGCACGACCGCCGCGATCGGGAACACGATCGCCGCGGCCAGCAGTCCCTGGAGCGCGCCGAACACCACCTTCTCGAGCGCGACCAGCGACCACCGGCAGCGGGGCGAGCACGCGGTCCTCGATCTCCTTCGTGTAGCCGAACTCCTGCACCATCGGCAGCGCCACCGCCTGGATGCCCTGGAACATGATCGAGAGCCCGACCACGCCGGCGACGAGGATGGTGGCGAAGTCGGATTCGCTGACGCCGCCGCGGCCACCGCCGACGCCGGTGCCGATGGTCGGGAAGACGTAGAGGAACACGAAGCACAGGAGCAGCGGCTGGACGATCGTGCGCGGGATGAACTCGCGCAGGTTCTTGCGCAGCACCACCAGGTCGCGCAGCAGCAGCGCGCCGAAGGCGATGCGGCTGGAACGCGCCGCCGAGCGCGTCCGGTAGAGATTGTCGCCGGTGGCGGTTGTCGGACATCAGTCGCGAAGATCCTTTCCGGTCAGGCCGATGAAGACGGTCTCGAGCGACGGACGGCGCGACCTGCACGTCGCTCACGACGAAGCCCGCGTCCTCGGCGGCGCCGATCACGCGCACGAGCACCCGGTCGGTGCCGCGAACGGCCACCTGCACCGACCCGTCGTGCATCGTCGCGGCGTCGACGCCCTCGACACGGTCGCACAAGCTCTCCGCCAGCCGCTCGAGGTCGCCGTCGCTGGAGACGGTGACGATCGTGTCCGCGCCGACCGACTGCTTCAGCTCCGCCGGGCGTGCCGAGGGAGAGGATGCGGCCGCGATCCATGATGCCGATGCGGTCGCAGAGCTGGTCGGCCTCCTCCATGTTGTGGGTGGTGAGGACGACGGTCTGCCCGGTCTCGTGCAGCGCGCTCACGATCTCCCAGAGGCCGATCCGGCTCTGCGGGTCGAGCCCGGCGGTCGGCTCGTCCAGGAACAGGATGGCCGGGTTGTGGAGCAGCGCACGGGCGACCATCAGCCGCTGCGCGAGGCCGCCGGAGAGCGCCATCACCGGCGCCTTCGCGCGCTCGGTCAGGCGGAACTTGACCAGGAGCTCGTCGGCGGCCGTCCGCGACGCCTTGGCGCCCATGCCGAAGAAGCGGCCGTGGAAGTAGAGGTTCTCCCAGACGGTCAGCGACCGGTCGAGCGTGTTCGTCTGCGGGACGCACGCCGATCAGCTGCTTGGCGACGGCCGGATGGCGGACGACGTCGATGCCGCCCACGAACGCCCGGCCGGAGGTCGGGATGACGCGGGTCGTGAGCATGCTGGCGGTCGTCGTCTTGCCGGCGCCGTTCGGCCCGAGCAGGCCGAAGATCTCGCCCTGGGCGACGGTCAGGTTCATGCCGTCGACGGCGGTGACGCCGCCCGGGTAGACCTTGGTCAGGTCGGTCGTCTCGATCACGGCGGACGCTGCCACGAGCCGTGACGATAGCGGCGGAGCTAGCGGACGATGAGCGCCTCAGCCACCGGCCTGCCGACGAGCGTCAGCTCCCCCCGTCGGCCGGGGTTGCCGGCGGCGGGCTCCCACCGCCGGCCGGGGTTGCCGGCGCCGGCACTGGAGCGATCGCGATCGAGGGCGTGACGGTGGCCGTATTCGTCGGGGTCGGTTGCGGGCCCGTGCTTCGAAGCGAACCGAGCTTGGAGAGCGCGTCGAACCAGAACGGAGCGCCCAGCGCGACGGCGGCTGACGTAATCAGAATGCCGATGATCTGAAGCGGCAGGTTCCAGTCCAGATGCGGCGGGAACGGCGTCCCCGGACCGCCCCACCCGATCGGTAGTGGCAGCTGGTGCAGATAGCCACTCGCGGTCGCAACGCTCGGCGTACCCCTCGTCACGTGCGCCGCCTGCGTGTCGACGAGCTGGCGAACGGTCGGGTCTCTCCAGAGCGTCTCGGCGATCCGGATCGCGTCCGCGTTGAGGGTCAGCGCGATGACGAGACCGAAGCCCCACATGAAGACCTGGACGCGCCGCTTGTACCATCCAGACAGGCGATCCATCGCGTCGTCGAACCATCGTTCGGCGATGGCGCGAAACGCCGAAACGTCGCCGCCGGCACGAACCCACGCGCTCAAGAGGGCACACTTGATCGGGCCATCCGGCAGGCTCTCGATGAGCGCGTGGGTGTTCTCCGCCGTATGAGCGACGATCTTCCAGCCCGCGACAGCCTCGCCCTCGGCCGCTGCGAGCCGCGCAGCGCCAACATCGAGGAGTGCGGTGATGGCATGTTCGCTCGGGATGTACGAGGGAGCCTTCCCATCCCGCGTCAGTCCGTTCACCGACGGGTGTGAGTAGAAGGCATCGACTACGGCATTGGCTCGTGCAGCACCCGCGTTCGCCTGCGCCGACGCGGGAATGCCGTCGTCCAACCACTTGCGAAGCGATTTCGACCTGATGCCGAGCACAGCGGAGACGGCCTCGTTGGTCGCGCTCGCGAAGATCGCGAGGACGAAGAACAGAAAGCTCATCCCGACGGCGACGTCGATCACGGAGCTCTGCGTGAGGCTGCCCATGGTATGACCCTCCTGGTCGACCCGTCGGCAACGTTACCAGACAACCCCCGGCAGCTCGTTCCCGGCGGCCCTGCCGGCCCGTTCCTCGGTACGCCGTTTCCCCAAAGGGGGGAGGCCGGGTGGTGCTCTCCGGGTCTACCGTGGCGTCCCACTCCTCGCATGGGCGGCCGGGCGTAGAGATCTCGTAGCGACTCCACGGACCGCGCAAAGGGGGCGAGATGCAGCGCCAACGCGCATCGGCCGCGTTGGCGCTCCATCTGAGCGTCTACACCGTACGCTCGCACGTCCGAAACGCCCGCAGCAAACTGAAGAGCACGAGTGTCAGCCAGGCTGTCGCCGTCGCGATCATGTTGGGACTGGTGACGCCGAGGTTGCCCTCAGCAGCGGAGCAGGCGCTTGACGGAGACGGCGAGATTCTCCTTCTCGAGCCGTAGGACCGTCCGCTCGCTGACAGGCCCGGTCGGGGACGTCCCCAGATCCGGGCTCCCGGGTACCTGCTGACGGGATGTACTCCGGCCGGGTCAGGCCGACTACATGGGTATGCCCGGGAAATCTGACGATCGGCCTGCTGTCTTCCATGCGGAGGTGCGCTACGCCGACTCGCGATGGTTCGTGGTCGGCATCGCCCCCACAGCCGACCTCGCCGTGCGGGCCTTGCGCGCCCTCGAGGGGTCGTGGGACAGGATTGGGCACCTCCCCATCCAGACGCGGATCGTCGAGATCCCAAAGGACGATGTCTCGATCTCCAGCCCGCCGGGCGCGGGCGTCGATCAGCGCGCGGCCTAGACCTCACGCGCCTCGGGGCGCCCGGCGCCGGGCGACACAATCCGGCCGGGGTACGTCAAATCGGGGAGGGCAACGGGACGCGCCCCTGCCGATTGTGTCTCCATGACGCTCGGCACGGAGATCCGCCTCCTCGATGAGGTCGCCGCCGGCCTCCGGGCGATGGCTGCGAACGCCGTCGTGTACGACGACGACGTCGTGCTCTGGCTCGCGGACCAGGTCGAGCAGGCCGCGGATTACGCCCAGGAGCTAGCCGACGCCGAGGCGGCGAAGGCGCTCCTCGCAGACCTCAGCGACTGACACGAGGCGGCCGGCCGGCAGGGCAACCCGGTTGCAACCGTGTCAGCCTTCGCGAAGCCGCGCCTCGCGGCGATCGATCATCCAGCCGATGAGCAGAAGCACGGCCGAGAGCGCGAGGAATGCCCCCAGGAACCCCCAGGCGTAGACCGCGCGCCAGAACACGATCATCCCGATGAAGACCAGCACCCCGATCCCGAGGACCGCGCCGGCGAGGCTCAGATAGAAGCGGAAGCCCATGCGTGCATAACCTCCCCCGGTCTCAAGTCATTCCCCACGACGCCGCCGAGTCTTCCACCGGATCCAGCAGGCAGCATCACCCTCATCGGATGAACCGGCTCGCTCGCACCTCTGGGCCGTCCTCCGGGGCGTTTCGAGAGCCAAAGCCGCGCCTCCTCATCCTGTTGGCATGATGAGACCACCCCTCGGGGCTGGTTCCCTGCCGTCCGATGAGTGCCATCGCCCGCGTCGCCGGAGCGAGCGGCCTGGGCCGTTATGTGTCCATCCTCGACGGGATCGTCCCGTACCAGCGCTCGTGGCTGACGAAGGACATCGTCGCCGGCATCACGCTCGCCGCGCTCGCGATCCCGGAGGTGATGGGCTACACGAAGATCGCCGGCACGCCGGTGATCACCGGCCTCTACACGATCCTGATCCCGATCGCAGCGTACGCCCTCTTCGGGTCGTCGCGGCATCTCGTCGTCGGCGGGATTCGGCGACCGCGGCGATCATGTTCGCCGGGGTTGCCGGCCTCGGCATCTCGGGACTCCAGCCCAACACCTCGGAATGGGTGGCGTACGCAGGGTTGAGCGCCCTGCTCGCGGGCGGGTTCCTCTTCGTGGCACGCGTGGCGCGGCTCGGCTTCCTCGCCAACTTCCTGTCGCGGACCGTGCTGGTCGGGTTCCTCACCGGCGTCGGGGTGCAGGTGGCGATCGGACAGGTGGGCGGCATGCTCGGGATCCCGCCGCCGGACGTCCCGGCGGGCGCCCTCAGCGGAGCCGTGCGCACGTTTGGCCTCACGGTGTGGGGCATCTCGGATGCCTCGTTGTCGACGACGCTCGTGTCCGCGACCGTCCTCGCCATCCTGATTGTCTTCGGGCGCTGGGTGAAGCAGGTCCCCGGCGGTCTCGTGGCCGTTGTCGGGATGATCGCAGCGAGCTGGATCCTCGATTTCTCCGAGCACGACGTCTCTGTCCTCGGGCCTGTCCCTAGCGGCCTGCCGCACCTCGGGCTGCCGCAGGGCATGACCTGGCACGACGCCTCCATAGTGCTTCCGATGGCGGCGTCGCTGTTCATCGTGATCCTTGCCCAGAGCGCCGCCACCTCGCGGGCCTACGCCGTGAAGTACGGCGAGCGCTTCAACGAGAACACCGATCTCGTCGGCCTCGGCTTTGCGAACCTGGCGGCCGGATTCAGCAGCACGTTCGTGGTCAACGGCAGCCCAACGAAAACGGAGATGGTCGACGAGGCCAAGAGCCACACCCAGGTCGCGCAGCTGACGACCGCGGCCGTCGTGGCGGTCGTGCTGCTGTTCCTCACAAAGCCGCTTCAGTACCTGCCCAACGCGGTGCTGTCGTCGGTGGTCTTCCTGATCGGCCTCAAGCTGATCGACCTGGCGGGATGCGGGAGATCCTGCGACTGCGAAAGGACGAGTTCGTGGTCGCGCTCGTGACAGCGCTCGTCGTCATCGGGGTCGGTGTGGAGCAGGGGATCATCCTTGCGATCGTGCTCTCGCTGGTGCTCCACGTCCGGCGCCACTACGCCCCGGTCGATGTCGTGCTCACCTGGGATGACCGAGGAGGCGTGAAGGCCCAAGTGCCGCACCCGGGTGTCATGAGCGAGCCCGGGCTCGTCGTGTACCGCTTCGGCGCGGGCATCTTCTTCGCAAACGCTCAGCGCCTGTCCGACGAGATTCTCGAGCTTGCGAGCGGGGACAGCCCCCCGCGATGGATCATCCTCGACGGCTCGAGCATCGACGACGTCGACTTCAGCGGCGGGAAGACGCTCGGTGAGCTCGCCGGCCAGCTCCAGCGGCGCGGAGTCGTGTTGGGCATGGCCGATCTTCGAGATTCTGTCCGCGCCGAGCTCGATCGCTACGGCGTCACGGCCAAGGTCGGCGAGACCCGGTTCTTCGCGACGGCCCGTGCGGCCGTGGAGGCGTTCCGCGCCGATCGCGGCCCAGACCCCGGTCAGCGCTGAAGCAGGGCAGCCTTCTCCGCTGCGAATTCCTGATCGTTCAGCACACCACGTTCGTGGAGGGCCGCGATCTGGTCGAGAGCGGCGTAGCGGCCCGTCTCCGCGTGCGGCGCCGGGGCGGGCTCAGGCGCGTGACCCAGGCCGCGCTTCGCGGCGGCATGCAAACGGCTCCCGAGGTCGCGCTCGGTTACGTCCGGGAACTCGCGGACGACGATGCGCCGGAGCGATTCGATTCCAATCGCGCCGAGGGCGCCGATGATCAGGATCATCACCGGATCACGCGCGGCGTTGACGGGCGCCCAGATCACGAGCACCAGCAGCACCAGTGCGTACGCTCCGTAGGCGACGCTTGGGTCGCGCAGGTAGGGCGTGAGCGCGTGCCGCGTGCTCGTCGCACGCCGCCCGGGCCCGGCGAGCCAGGTGCCGAGCAGGAGCAGAAGCGCAACCGAGCACAGGGTGATATTGGCGCTGGCGAGCCGATCGGTCGCCATGTACCAGGTGACATGGGCAGCGGCACGCACGTCAGGCACCGTGGTCAGCGAGTTGATGAAGTAGTCGCCGAGCACGCGCCGGACGACCACCAGCACCAGCCCCACGGCGAGCCCGCCGAACGCGATCGCCCTGAGCGTCGAGCGGCGCGACCGCGAGAGGTAGATCGCCAGGGCGTAGACGACGAGCGCAAGCAGCAGGAGCGGGAGCGCCAGCAGGCGCATGACCTTGACGGCGCTCTGCGCGGCGCTCAGCTGGTCCGACTGCAGGAGCACGATCCGACCAGCATCGGGTGGCAGGGTCACGGCACCGCTCGTCCGCTGAGTGAGCGTCGAGGAGATCTGATCGACGAGTGGCCGCAGGTCGATCGCGACAACCCCGTTCGCGGTGCTGAACGGGCCCGACCCGCCGTTCAGGATCTTCAGGAGCGCTGTATGCGCTCGCAGGTTCGCGTTTCGCCACAGCTCGACCACCCGCGGCCGGCCGAGCCCGGCCGCGATCGCGCGCTCGACATACGGCTGTCCGGTGACCGCCAGCGGCCCCGCGAGCGGCTTCGCCTTCGCCGGTAGCGCCTGCTCGAGCTCTGCCGGCACGTCGACGTTCGCATAGATCTGGTCCACGAGATACGCGGAGAGGGCGGTCTGCACCTCCGGCTGCTGGAGGGCCTCGGCGCTCGTGTCGGCCCAGGTCGTCGAATCGAGGAACACCCGGTCCATCCAGGTGGCCAGTATGGAGACGCCCAGCATGAGCGATGCCAGCGCCACGAGCAGGCCGATGCCGAGCTTGCGGCGACGGCTGTTCGCCCGGCGGTTCCCGTCTGCGGCCGGTGGCTGTCCGGCGTCGGTGATCGTGGTCGGAACGATTCGAGATCATGGCCCGATGGGGTCGCCCATGCCGTCATCCGCTTGGGGTGAATCGGCCGAGCTCAACCGCGGCGACCGCTGGCGGTGGCCGTGGCCAGCTACCAGGGACTGCCGAGCACGAGACGCCGCTCGGCCGGGCGAATCTCCACGACGTCATCTACGGGAACGTCCACCGTGCGGTGCCGCTTGAGACCGTCCTGCCTCACCACGACCAGGCTCGGGCGGTCGACCAGCGGGTCGACCACCACGTACTCGACCATGCCGACACTGCCGACTGCGCCCTCCACCCGGAATCCCTCACAATGGCCGAGCCAGTACTCCGCATCGGCCGGGAGCGATGCCACGGCAGGGGCACGGGCTGACCCCGTCGGGGTGGGCGACAGGCGATGCTGAAGGGGCGCCATCACCCTCCGTCAGTACTGGTCCATCAGCTCGGGAAGCATGATGCGCCCGGCTGCCTCCATCAGTGCGAGATGAGAGAACGCCTGCGGGAAGTTGCCCAGGTGCCTGCCGGTTTCGGAGTCGAACTCCTCGGCATACAGCCCGAGCGGCGAGGCGACCCGCAGCAGGCGCTCCATGAGGTCGCGGGCCGGCTGCATCTGGCCGGTGATCGCCAGTGCCGACACCAGCCAGAACGAGCAGATCAGGAACGTGCCCTCCTTGCCGGAGAGGCCGTCGTCGGTCTCGCCGGTGCGATACCGCAGAACGAAGCCGTCCTCGGTCAAGTCGTCGGCGATCGCCGCGATGGTGGCGCGGAGGCACTTGTCGTCACCGGGCAGGAATCCGAAGATCGCGGCCAGGAGCGTGGAGGCATCCAGCGCGTCGGTTTCGTAGTGCTGGCGGAGGAACCCACCGTCGCTGACACCGTGGCTGAGGATGTCCTCGCGGATCTCGTCCGCGGTTGCCTGCCAGGTCGCCTGGATCTCCGGATCGCCGCGGATCCCGGCAAGCTTCGCCGCCCGGTCGAGCGCGACCCAGCACATGAGCTTGGATGACACATAGTGCCGCGGCTTTCCGCGCGCCTCCCAGATGCCCTGATCGGGCTCGCGCCATACCCGCGTGGCACATTCGGCCTGCGATTGCACGATGGGCCAGAGCCGCCGTGGAAGGCGCTCGCTCTTTTTCGTATGCAGGAGGATCGAGTCGAGGACGGCGCCGAAGACGTCGTTCTGGCGTTGGTCAAACGCGCCGTTTCCGATCCGCACCGGTCGGGCGCCGGCGTAGCCGGACAGATCGTCGCGGGTGGACTCGGTGAGGTCCCGCCGACCGTCGATCCCGTACATGATCTGGAGCGAGCCGTCCTCCGTGGCCTCCACGTCCGCGACGAACTGCATGAACTCGTCCGCTTCCCAGTCGAGGTTCAGCATGTGCAGCGCCTGGAGCGTGAAGGTCGTGTCGCGCATCCAGGTGTAGCGGTAGTCCCAGTTGCGCTCGCCTCCCGGGGTCTCGGGGAGCGAGGTGGTGAGCGCCGCAACCGTCGCGCCCGTCGGCATGTACGTGAGACCCTTGATCGTGAGCGCCGAGCGCTGAACCGGGTCGCGGAAGCGGTGGTCGGGAATCCGAGCGCCTCCCAGCCACGCGCGCCAGTAGCGCGTGGTCGCGTCCACACGCGCCACGGCTTCGTCCGCATCCTCCGGCCCGGCCAGGCCCTCGGCCCACGAGAGCGCGCAGTACGCCCGCTCCCCCGGCTCGAGGTGGTGTCGCGCGCGCACGCGATTGGCCTCGATACCGAGGGCGAGATCCGAGCTCAGCCGGATCGTCTGCCCAGCTGCGGTCGCATCGGCGGCGTGCCTGCCGCCATCGACCGGAACCCACTCGGCCATCGTCCTGCCGTAGTCGAACGCCGGCTCGCACACGAGCTCCACCTCGACCCGACCCTCGAGGCATTCCACCGTCCGGACGAGCATGTGGTCGGCATCGTCATCGGCAGGCGGACGGGTGTGCGGCGTCACCTCGTCCTCGTGGCTCCGCGGCCCCATCGTCAACGCGTCGCGCACGCGCACCCAGCCCGAGGGCGTCTTCCACGTCGTCACGAGGACGTTCGTGCCCGGGTCGTATGCCCGCGCGGCCGGGTGGTTGATCCCGAACGGACCGAAGCGAAAGAACCCCGCCTCGCGGTCGAGCAGGCTGCCGAACACGCTCGGTGCGTCGAAGCTCGGGACGCACAACCAGTCGATCGCGCCGTCGGGCGCCACCAGGGCGCCCGTGTGGCAGTTCGACAGGAACGCATACTCCGCGATCGGCGGAAACGGCGATGGTGCCGCCGCACTCTGCGCCGCGGGCTGCTTCCTGGTCTTGGGTGATGTCCTGCTCGCGCTCGTCGTCATCGGCCGCTCCTCTCTGCCGAGAAGGTATGGCCGGGCGATGCGGGCCTTTTCACCCCAACCGGACGATGCGCCGAGAGCGAGGCTCCGCGACCCTCATGAGGGCGGAGATCGCTCCGTCCACCAAGGCGAACGTCAACGGAAGGAGTGCCGAACCAGTGGCAGATCTGATTGCTATCGGGTACGACGACGAGACGACCGCGGACCGCGCGGTCGCCGAGGTCCACAAGCTGCAGCAGGATCTCATCATCGAGGCCGACGCCGTCGCCGCCATCATCCGCGACAGCGAGGGCAAGATCCACGTTCACACGACCCACGCCCCATCGGCCGGTGGCGGCGCCACATGGGGGATGTTCTGGGGGTTCCTGTTCGGGATCCTGTTCTTCGTGCCGTTCCTCGGCATGGCCGTCGGTGCGGGCATGGGCGCGTTGTTCGGGCACCTCGGGAAGACCGCGATCGACAAGCAGTTCCAGGATCAGGTTCGCGACATGCTGAAGCCGGGCACGTCGGCCCTCTTCATGGTCGTCGAGAAGGTCACGCCCGACAAGGCCGTGGCCGCGCTCAGCCAGTTCGGCGGCACCGTCCTCAAGACGTCGCTCTCTGACGAGGACACCCAGAAGCTGCAGGAGGCGCTGCACGGGTCGGACGTCGTGGTCGGCGCGTAGCCATGTTGCGACGCAGAAGGCCACTCATGCGTGCCGCCATGGTCGGCGGCGGGGCGTATATCGCGGGGAAGAAGGTGCAGGAGGGACGCCAGCAGGAGGCCGCCGAGGCTCCGGCGGAACCTGCGCCCCCGCCCCCGTCCGCGGGGACCTCTGACATGATCGAGCAGCTGAAGCAGCTCGGCGAGCTCCGGAAGGACGGCGTGCTGACGGAGGCCGAATTCGAGGAGCAGAAGCAGAAGCTTCTGCAATCGGCATGAGCGCCGCCGGCACATCGGAAGGCGGGCTGAGCATCGGCCCGGTCCAGGCTCTGGTGGTCGGGTTCGGCGATGACCGCTTCACCGGCGAGATCCTTCCGGAGCTGAGGCGGCTCCGGGAGGCTGACGTCATCCGTCTGATCGACCTCCTGTTCGTGCAGAAGGACGAGAGCGGCAACGTCCTGGCCGTCGAGCAAACAGACCTCAGCCGCGACGAGATGATGGAGTTCGGGGCATTTGTCGGCGCGTTGGTGGGGCTCGGCGCCGGCGGAGAGGACGAGGCCGAGGCGGCCGCGGTCGCCGGAGCCCGCGAGCTCGAGGACCAACGGATGTACGACGACGCCGACGTGTGGTACCTCTCCGACGCCATCCCGAACGGAACATCGGCAGCAATCGTCCTGATCGAACACCGGTGGGCCATCCCGTTGAGAGACAAGATCCGCAACGCCGGCGGCGTCCCGCTGGCAGACCAGTGGATCCACCCCGAGGATCTCATCGCCGTCGGTATGGCGGCCGGGTCCGCTTCGGGGGTCTGATCACGGTCGAGCATGGGCACACCGCGGCGGGCGGTCCGGCATTCCGGACCCCCGCCAGGATGCCCGACGGGCCGCCGGGAGGAGCGCAGTGAGCACCACCAAAGGACAGCGCCGTCGCCCGCCGGGCGAGGTGCCGCACCCGACCGTCGCCGAGCGCGCTGCGCGGGGGCGAACCGCGCGCACCAACGTCCCCCGCTCGAGCCACGCCGTGTTCGCGCCGACGGTCAGGGAGGATCCGATCGGCCTGCTCGAGTCGCAGGCGGAGCGGCGTGTGCCGGAGCTCGTGCCGATCCGATACGGCCGGATGCTGGTGTCGCCGTTCACGTACTACCGGGGAGCTGCGCTGCCGATGGCCGCGGACCTCGCGTCGACGCCGAGCTCGGGCTTGCGTGTGCAGCTTTGCGGCGACGCCCATCTCTCGAACTTCGGCGTCTTCGCATCGCCCGAACGCCGCCTGGTGTTCGACCTGAACGACTTCGACGAGACGCTGGAGGGGCCCTGGGAGTGGGACTTAAAGCGGCTGGGGGCGAGCTTTGCGGTGGCCGGTCGCGAGAACGGCTTCTCCGGCAAGACCCGAAAGGCGATCATCCTCAGCACCGTCGCGGCGTACCGCACGGCAATGCGCGAGTTCGCCGGAATGAGGAACGTCGACGTCTGGTACGCGCGGCTCGAGATCGACGAGCTGTTTACGCGGCTTGGCGGTCAGCTGACGAAGCCGATGCGCAAGAGCACGGAGAAGCAGCTCGCCAAGGCGCGCACTCGCGACAGCACGTCGGCCCTCTCGAAGCTGTGCCGAGAGGTCGACGGTGAGCTGCGAATCGCGGCCGACCCGCCGTTGATCGAGCCGTTCCGTGACCTGCTGCCAGGCGAAGATGGGGCGGCGGTCACCGAGGAGCTCCACCAGCTTCTGCGCGGCTATCGGCAGACGTTGCAGGCTGACCGGCGCGTCCTGCTCGAGGGGTTCAAGATGGTTGACCTGGCCCGCAAGGTCGTGGGAGTCGGGAGCGTCGGCTCGCGCGCCTACATCGCGCTCTTGCTCGGGCGCGACGGCACAGATCCCCTGTTCCTGCAATTCAAGGAGGCGCAGCCCTCCGTGCTCGAGCGCTACCTCGGCAAGAGCCAGTACAAGAACCACGGCGAGCGCGTGGTCGCGGGCCAGCATCTGATGCAGGCCACCAGCGACATCTTCCTTGGCTGGCTGCACGTCGCCAGAGGCATCGACAACCAGGAGCACGACTACTACGGCCGGCAGCTCAAGGACTGGAAGGGGTCCGCCGAGGTCGAGCAGATGATCCCCGAGGGCATGGCCGCCTACGGCCGCATGTGCGGATGGACGCTCGCCCGCGCGCACGCCCGCTCGGGGGACCGCATCGCGATCGCCGCTTATCTCGGCGGCGGCGATCAGTTCGATCGGGCGATCGCCGAGTTCTCAGAGGCCTACGCCGATCAGAACGAGCAGGACTACAACGCCCTGGTCGACGCCGTAAAGGCTGGGCGAATCACCGCGCAGACCGGCCTCTAGCCTCCGGCGGGCCAGTCGGAGTCGGGAAAGAGCCGCGACGGCCGCGCCGGGTAGGCCCGCAGCGGCACCGGGACGTCGAGCTCGTGCAGCATCCGCTCGACCGCCGATCCCGCCCACAGCTCCAGATGCACCTGCTGCGACGCGCAGCGCTCGATCGTGGCGGCGACAAGCGCGCCGCCGTACGCGTCGACAGACGTGATGTCCTCCAGGTCGAGACACAGCAACACCCGCGGCCGCTCTAACGCGGCGTCGATCACCCGGTGCAGCCGTTCGGCGGTCCGGGAGTCGAGCGTCCCACGGCAGACGATGCTTGCGATCCTGCCCTCGTCGTCAACCGCCAGCTCGAGACCGGCGTCGCTGATCGATTCCCATCTCCGCACTCAGCGGCCCACCTTGAGGCGTTCGAGCAGGCCCACGCCGGCCCGCCCCTCGCCCGCCGCCGTTCCGGACGAGCGCGCGGATCCAGCGGGTGGTCGCAGCTCGGAGGTCACGGCCCGGCGCGGCCCGGCGCGGACGTCCCCGGCGCGACGGTGCTCTCGCCCGCCACGACGGGAGCCACGGTCAGCGTCAGCCCTTCGAGCGCGGTGATCCGCACCGTCTCTCCGACCGCGGCGCCGGCCGCGCAGCGCGCCTCCCAAAGCTCGCCGTGCAGGCGAACCTGGCCGACCGGCCGGCACGACTCGACGACCTCCGCGGTCTGGCCGATCATCGTCTCGGGACCGACCTTCGGCCGCCATCGCTTCGCCAGGCGGCGCCCCCAGACGATCTCCACCGACCTCCCCGGCCGCGCCCAGCACCAGCACGACGAGGTTCGCGGGGTACGGCAGCACCAGCGCGAGGATGATTGCGAGCGTCAGGACCATGCCGGACCCCGGATTCCACCCCTCCCCGCGCCGGGCCGCATCACCCGGAGCGGATGAAGTCGACCGAGGCGGGCCCGACTTCCGCGTCGATCAGGCCCAGCTCGGTCGCGCGCTCGATCGCGTCGCTCCGACCGCAGACCCCGAGCTTGCGGTAGATGGAGATCGCCTGTGTCTTGATCGTGTTGCGGGACACGAACAGGCGCCCGCCGATCTCGCGGAACGTCAGGTGCGTCGCAAGCAGCGGGAGCACACGCAGCTCGGCGCTCGTCAGTCCGGACGCGTGGCCGCCGGCGACGGGCATGGTGTCGATCTGGTCGCCGAGAGTCGCCCGCTGCTCGGTGAGGACGCCAAGGTGTGGTCGGCGTTCGAGGATCTGGTCGACCTCGGCCAGGAGCGTCCGGGCGCTGTCGGCGTCGCGCAGCGTGACGTGCGCACGCGCCAGCTCGAGGCGCGCCTGCACGGCCAGCCACGGCAGGGCATCGGTGAGCGATCGGCTGAGATCGTGGGCGGCGGTCGAGACGTGCCCGCGCCTCCTCCCACCGGCCCTGGCGGATGAGCGCCCGTGCGCACGCCGCAAGCATGACGGCACCCGTCGGATAGCCATCGAGATGGTTGTCCGTCGCCAGATCGCCTGCCTCGAACGCGAACGCGTCGGCCTGCGAATGGTCACCTCGGCGTGCGGCGACGAGCGAGCGCTCGCTGAGCGCCACAAGACGAGTGGCGTGAGCCTCGAGGCGCTCGGCCTCCTCGGCCGCTATCGCCAGGATCAGGTCACCATGCTCATCGTCTCCAAGAAGCACATGGACGACGCCGTGCAGAACAAGGGCCGCAGGACGCCACTGGCTGTCTTCAGGCAGCTCGAGAAGGGCGTCCTGCGCGTCGGACATCATCTGCTCGACTCCCTCACGGCACATCGCCGCCCGAAGCACCGCGATGCACGGCCGGGGCGATGCGCTTCCGTCCGGGAGCGGCCGTCCATTCGAGCCGGCCTCGGCCGCGAGCAGCCACCTCTCGGCAGCCGCCGCCCTGCCGCACAGGGCGTGGATCCAGCTCCCGATCGCTGCCACGTTCGGATACCGGACGAGCTGCGCCTCGTCGGCGAAGTGCTCGAGCCACCCCTCGATCGTCGTCAGGTTTCCGCCGTGGTACGACTTGAGGGCAACCGATCCGAAGATCCGTGCCACCCGATCCACGTCACCTGACCCAGCGGCCGGGTCGAGCGCGGCGTCGAGCTCACCATGCGCCTCGAACCAGTCCGCCGCCCGCTGATTGAGCGCGGGGATCTGCTGGCCTTCGCGCTGGGCGAGGTCGTGGCGCAACAGATCCTCCAGCAGATGGTGGTAGCGGTACCACTCGCCGTGGTCGTCGAGCGGGACGAGAAACAGGTTCGACTCGTGCATCGACTCCAGGAGAGACCCGGAATTCTCGGTCTCGAGCGCTGCGTCGCACAGCGATCCGCACATCGCACCGAGCACCGACGAGCGCCGCAGGAACGCCAGCGTGTCCGCTGTCAGATCCGCCAGCGGTTCGGAGCGCAGGTACTCCGCGACATATCGATCCTCGCCCGTGATGCTCACCGAGCCGTCGGCGCCGTTTCGGCCCTTCATGGACAACCCGGCGAGCGACAGGCCGGCCGGCCAGCCCTCGGTGCGTCGCACGAGCTCGACGACGTCCGAGTCTGCGAGCTCCACGCCGGTCGCCCGCAGCAAGACCTGCGCCTCGCGGCGACTCAGGGCGAGCATCTTCGGGCCGATCTCGAAGAGCCGGCGGCTCGCGCGCAGCCGCGCAATCCCCAACGGCGGTGTGGCACGCCCGGCCATGACGAGCAGCGAGCCCTCCGGGATCTGGTCCGCGAGCGTCGAAACCGCGTCCACCGACTCCTGCGACCGGAGCAGGTCAGCCCCGTCGAGCACCATCACGAAGCGGCGCTCCATCGAGGCGACCGCCGCCGCCAGGCGCGGCACAGCCGTCCTCCAGATGGTCGGCTCCGGGGAAACAAGCGCATCCAGCGCGGAACGGTCGATCGGCTCGACCCCGGCGAGCGCGATCGCCAGGTGCCGGAGCAGAATGACCGGGTCGTTATCGCGCGAATCGATCGACACCCACGCGAACGGCCGCTCATCGCGCACTGCCCACTGCGCGAGGAGCGTTGTCTTCCCGTAGCCCGCCGGCGCAGCGAGCACCACGATCGACGACGCCGTCATCGTCCGCAGGCGGTTGACCAGCCCGATTCGGGAGACCGAGTCCGGCCGCAGCCCGGGAGGCCGCACCTTCGATGCCACGAAGTCGAACGGCGGCGAGCCCGACGCCTGCCGAGCGCCTCGCTGTTCCTGCTGACGATCCGACATGTCGCGCCCCTCCAGACCGGCCTGGACAGAGCGACCCTAATGGCCGGCTGAACGCCTCCGACACCTGGTGTACCGGTGTCTTCGGGCGTGCCTGCACCTCCGGTCCGCACCACCGTCGGCTTTCGGAGCACCCCTGCTCGATGCCGTTGCGGTTGTCGAGAGCGCCGGTGCTACACCCAGTCGTCGGCCGCACCGACGGTCAGGCCGTACAGGATCAGCCCGTTGACGATCACCCCCAGGATGGCTGCGAGCGGCGCCGAGAAGGTCATCAGGAACCACGCGATCATGGCGCCTCCGCTGAGGATCACCCCCAGCTTGTATCCACCCAGCCGCCGTGACAGCACCGCGGCGCCCGCCGACACCTGGAGCACTCCCAGGATCACGAACACCCACCCCCAGAAGGTGAGGTTGCTGTAGGCGATCTGCGTCGTGATGAACTGCTTGCGATCCAGGGCCACGAACCCGTGGATCAGGTTGAACCCGCCGGCGATGAGGAGCATGATCGCCGCGAACCACACCCAGCCCGACTTCGCACGCGGCATCGTGTGTCTGGCAGCGCTGGTGGTCACGGGTATCAGCCTCCTCTCGGAACGCCCTCTCGGCGTCCTCGGCGAGGCTAGACCGAGAGCGCCGACCGGGTGTCGTCCCATCGGGATGATGCTGATGTGGACGTGCGAGACGGCCGGGCTACGTCCGGCTTTCGTCCGGTTGGGATGACGCTGGCGGGGCTCCGGAGCGTGATCCTCCCAGGCGGCGGACCGTGACCCGAACCCGGCGACGCGCCACTTTTCAGGACCGAGACGGCAGGGCGACAGGGAGACGATCATGACGAAGACGTTCAAGGGCGCGATCAACGTCGACATCCGGGATTCCACGCCGGACTGGGAGCCGTTCGAGCCGCCGAGCGCGCCGGACGGAGCCCCAAGCGTCGTCTACATCGTGCTCGACGACGTCGGCTTCTCGGCGCTCGGCTGCTACGGCGGGCCGGTGGACACGCCGAACATCGACCGGATCGCGGCGGACGGAGTGCGCTTCACCCAATGGCACACGACCGCGCTCTGCTCGCCGACGCGCTCCTGTCTCCTGACGGGCCGAAACCACACCAGAAACAGCATGGCCTGCATCACCGAGGCGGCCATCGGCTTCCCGAACGCCAGCGGAACGATCCCGCCCGAGAACGGAACGCTGTCGGAGATCCTCTCCGAGCGCGGCTGGAACACGTACATGGTGGGCAAGTGGCACCTCTGCCCCGACGACGAGATGAACCTCGCCTCGACGCGGCGCAACTGGCCGACCGGCCGGGGCTTCGAGCGGTGGTACGGGTTCCTCGGCGCGGAGACGAGCCAGTGGTATCCCGACCTCGTTCACGACAACCACGTCGTCGATCAGCCGAAGCTGCCCGAGGACGGCTATCACCTGACCGTCGACCTCACCGACAAGGCGATCGAGTTCATCATGGACTCGAAGGCGATCGCGCCCGAGAAGCCCTTCTTCCTCTACTACGCCCCCGGGGCCTGCCACGCGCCGCACCACGCCCCGAAGGAATGGGCCGACAAGTACAAGGGCCGATTCGATATCGGCTACGAGGCCATGCGCGAGCAGACGCTGGCCCGCCAGAAGGAGCTCGGGCTCGTCCCCAAGGACACCGAGCTGCCGCAGGTCAACCCGATCGGATCGGCAACGACGCGCACCGGCCCGGACGACAAGCCGTTCCCGATGATGGATACGACGCGGCCATGGGCGTCGCTCTCGGACGACGAGAAGACCTTGTTCTGTCGGATGGCCGAGGTCTATGCCGGCTTCCTTGCACACGCGGACGACCAGATCGGGCGCCTGCTCGCCTTCCTCGAGGAGTTCGGCTGGCGCGACAACACGATGGTGATCCTGGTCTCCGACAACGGGGCCTCGGGAGAGGGCGGGCCGAACGGCTCCGTCAACGAGATGAAGTTCGCGAACGGCCTCCCGGACAACATCGAGGACAACCTGCCGATGCTCGACCACCTCGGGAGCCCGAAGACGTACAACCACTACCCAAACGGCTGGGCGATGGCGTTCAACACGCCGTTCAAGATGTGGAAGCGGTACGAGTTCAACGGCGGGACGAGCGATCCGTGCATCATCTCCTGGCCGGCCGGGACGAAGGCCCGCGGCGAGATCCGCGACCAGTACCACCACGCCATCGACATCGTCCCGACCATCCTCGACGCGCTTGATGTGGAGCCGCCGAGCGCGATCAAGGGCCACGTCCAGAGCGCACTGGACGGTGTCAGCATGCGCTACAGCCTGGACGACTCGTCTGCGCCGACGACTCGAACGAGGCAGTTCTACGCGATGCTGGGCTCGCGGGCGATTTGGCACGACGGCTGGAAGGCCGTGACGACGCACCCCACGATCAGCGGCTGGAGCAACTTCAACGACGACGTGTGGGAGCTCTACAACACCGCGGTCGACCGCTCGGAGCTGCACAACCTCGCGGACGAGCACCCCGAGAAGGTGCGAGAGCTCGTGAACATGTGGTTCGCAGAGGCCGGGGCGAACGGGGCCTTTCCGCTCGACGACCGCTCCGCGCTCGAGATCATGCTCACACCGCGGCCGGTCCTTGCGCCCCCACGCGATCGCTACATCTATTTCCCGGGCACCGCCGAGGTGCCGGAGTCCCAGGCGGTGAACATCCGCAACCGCTCATACACGATCGGCGCGCTGGTCGACATCCCGGGCCCAGGCGCCGAAGGGGTGCTCTTCGCCCACGGCTCGCCCTTCGGCGGGCACGCCCTGTACGTGAAGGACAACCGCCTGCACTACGTCTACAACTTCGTCGGGATGTCGGAGGAGCGGATCGTCGCGACCCAGGACATCCCGACCGGCGAGAACCTGATCCTGTCGGCGTCGTTCGACAAGGCCGGCGAGGATCCGCCCGGCGTCGCAACCGGCCGGCTCACGCTCTGGCACGACAACACGAAGGTCGGCGAGGGCCAGATCAAGACGCAGCCCGGCAAGTTCATGATCGCCGGCGAGGGCCTCTGCATCGGCCGCGACGGCGGCGCCGGTGTCACGGACGACTACCCCGGGGCCCTGCCGTGGCGCTTCACCGGGGGCACGCTGAAGCGCGTGGCCGTCGACGTGAGCGGTGAGCAGTACCTCGACCTCGAGCGCGAGGCGCAGGCGATGCTCATGCGCGAGTAACCGGCCGTTCGAGGTCACCGCGGATGGAAGCTGCCAGAGGATCAGAGGCCGGAGCGCCGGCGGCGGGTGGGGCACCGCCGGCGTTCCACCTGCTCGCCAAGCCGACGGGAGCCGTCTGCAACCTGGATTGCTCGTACTGCTTCTTCCTGTCGAAGGAGATGCTGTATCCGGGGTCGCGGTTCCGAATGGCCGACGACCTGTTGGAGGCGTACGTCCGGCAGCTGATCGAGGCGCATGCCCGCGTGCCGGAGGTGACGATCGCGTGGCAGGGCGGCGAGCCGACGATGATGGGCGTCGAGTTCTTCCGCCGATCGGTCGAGCTCGCCGAGCGATATCTGCAACCCGGACAGCGGGCGACCTACACGATCCAGACGAACGGCACGCTGCTCGACGGTGAATGGGCGGCGTTCTTCAAGGAGCATGACTTCCTGGTCGGGATCTCGATCGACGGGCCGAGGGAGCTTCACGACGCCTACCGCGTGAACAAGGGCGGCAAGGGCTCGTTCGACCAGGTGATGCGTGGCCTCGGGCACCTCGCGGCCGCGGACGTGGCGTGGAACGCGCTGACGACGGTGCATGCGGCCAACGGTCAGCGAGGCCGCGACGTGTACTGCTTCCTGCGCGACGAGTGCGGGGCCGGGTTCGTGCAGTTCATTCCGATCATCGAGCGGGTGACCGAGGCCTCGGAGGACGGGACGGTGCCGTGGACGTCGTGGCGCGACCGCCCCCTCTACGTGCAGGAGGGCACGCGAGTGACCGGCCGCTCGATCACGGCTGAGCAGTACGGCCGGTTCCTGATCGACGTGTTCGAGGAGTGGGTGCGCCGTGACGTCGGCGAGGTCTACGTGCAGATGTTCGACGTCGCCCTCGCCAACTGGGTCGGTGAGCCGCCCAGCCTGTGCGTGCACTCGGAGACGTGCGGGCTTGCGCTCGCGCTCGAGCACACGGGTGACGTCTACTCGTGCGACCACTTCGTCGAGCCTCGCTACAAGCTCGGAAACATCACGCAGCAGCACATGCTGGAGCTCGTGGCCTCCGACCAGCAGCGGCAGTTCGGGCTCGACAAGCGCGAGTCGCTCCCCCGCTACTGCCTCGAATGCGACGTGCGGTTCGCCTGCCACGGCGGCTGCCCGAAGGACCGGTTCATCGAGACGCCGGACGGCGACCCGGGCCTGAACTACCTCTGCAGCGGCTACAAGGCGTTCTTCCACCACGTCGACCGGCCAATGCAGATCATGGGCCGGCTCCTCGCCCACAATCGCGCCCCCTCCGAGATCGGGTCGCTGTACAAGGCCGAGGATGCCAAGCGCGGGCGCAACGATCCGTGCACGTGCGGTGGCGGCCGCAAGTGGAAGCAGTGCCATGGGGCGCCGCGGCCGCGGACGGAGCGGATGAGCGCGCTGCGCGATTCATCCCAGATCACCCCCACGGGATGACGATGACGGCGACCTGAACGCCGATTCTGAGCATTCCCCGGTCGCCCCCGCGGGAGCGGCGGGTCGGCCCCGTGTCTTCACGAAAGGGGCGCTCGGCAGTGGTGCATGGGGGTGGAGCCGTCGGCCACGAGACGTCCGCGGCTGAGATCCAGAAGATGGATCATCGCGCGGTCCTTCGGATGCTCGCCGTCCGCGACCGCAGGCTGTTCATGCAGGTCGGCTCGGACGAGGCGGAGAACGTCGCCGTCTCGCAGCTCTCACCCAGCCAGGCCGCATTCGCGCGCCTCGGTGCGCTGATCGCTCTCGATGCCAGCGGCGCGTCGTACATCCACGTTGTCGAGCTCGCACTGGCGGCCGGCGTCACGGCCGAGGAGCTCGTCGGCACCCTCGTTGCGGTGATCCCCGACGCGGGTTGCGACCGCGCCGTGTCGGGTGCACACAAGCTCGGGCTCGCACTCGGGTATGACGTGGACGCGGCGCTCGAAAGCCACAACCCCTAAGCGCGATGGCTGATCTCCGGCGGCCCCCAGCCGGAACCACGCGGGGTCGTTCGTCACGCGGCCGCAGCCTTCGGAGACTCCCGATAGGCCGGATCGATCACCCCGTTGGGATGACAGCGCGGCGGCGACGCTCGGCTACGGTCGAACCGGGCCCGTGCCTGGCCCGTCGCCCGACGTTCCGAGAAAAAAGGGGTGGATCATGGCAATCGGACCAGTACAGCTGATCGTGCTGGGCTTCAAGAGCCCGGACTTCCACGGTGAGATCATCGAGGAACTGGCACGCCTGCGCGATAGCGGGACCGTGCGAGTGATCGACGCGCTCGCCGTGTACAAGGACGCGGACGGTGAGCTCGAGGTGGAGCATCTGAGCAACCTGTCCGAGGCCGAGGCGATCGAGATCGGGAGCGTCATCGGCGCCCTGGTCGGCCTCGGCATCGATGGTGAAGAAGGGGCCGAGGCTGGGGCCGCCGCGGGAGCACAGGCGGCGTCCGAAGAAGGGGTCGACATCTTCACCGACGACGAGGCGTGGGACATCCTGGAGGAGATCCCGAACGACTCGGCGGCGGCGCTGATCCTGCTCGAGCACCACTGGGCGGTGCCCCTTCGTGACGCGATCGCCCGCGCCGGTGGGTTCCGCATCTCCGACGGCTTCATCAGCCCGCTCGACCTGGTCGAGATCGGCCTGGCGACGGCTGAGGAGGCGAGGCAGGCAGAGCTTGCCACGGCGACCCGCTAGTTCCACTCGACCGCAGTACTCGTAGGGAGGACACCATGTTCGGAGCACGGAGAGTCGCACGACGCACGGGCCGCCGAACGGCCCGCCGGACAAGCCGGCGCCGCTAGGAGGAGGTCGTCGCGGCCCGACGCCACCACGCGCGTCGGGCCGGACACCGCCGCTTATGGATTTCAGACGAATCGCCTCAATCATCGCCATCGTCCTGGCGTCGGTAGCAGCGACCGGGTGCGGGGGCAGCGACCAGTCTGACGCCGACAAGGCAAAGAGTCAGGCCTGCGACGCCTCCGCCGACATCAAGTCGCAGATTGCGACGCTCAAGAACCTGCCCCTGTCGACGTCGTCCGTCGATACGGCCAAGACCTCGCTGCAGAAGATCGACGAGGACACGAAGACCATCTCCGACGCCGCGCCGAAGCTGTCCGATGATCTGCGCTCCCAGCTCGAGACGGCGAACGCGACGTTCAAGACCCAGGTGCAGCAAGCGACGGACGCCGTCACATCGGCTGATTCGCTGTCAGCGGCGGCGACCGCCATTGCCGATGCGAGCGGCACGCTGCAAGCCAGCTACCAGAAGGCGTTCGCCAACGTCGGCTGCTAGGTCGGCCACGGTGCAGGCCGTTTGACGGAAGTCGGCGCCGGGCACAGGATCCGTCGTGGAACCCCGCGCAGATCCGGGCACCCGCGTTCCATACGACGCGGAGGGAGCGATCGCCGTCCCCGATGCACCGGGATGGAGATACCTCACGATCGAGCCGAGCGCGGACGCGTCGATCTCCGTCACGCTCGCCGGGCCGGACGGCGCGAACGCGGGGTTCATCGTGCCCGCATTCCTGAGCCGGGGTGACGAGCTCGGCGAGGTCGCGCGGATCGTCATCCGTTCATGGGAGCGGATGGATCGCGCATCCGGGCTGGGCGCGTGACTTCGCCCACGCCTCCCAGGCAGCCGCCGCCCCCTGCCGGCGAGCCGCTCGACGCGTGGCCGACGGCGGAGGCCGCCGGGCACGCCGGCGCGATCGTCGACATCGACGGCACGCTCGTCGACACGAGCTACCACCACACCATCGCCTGGGGCCGGGCGTTCGCCGATCACCGCGTCGAGGTGGCGCTGTGGCGGGTGCATCGGCACAACGGGATGGGAGGCGACCAGCTCGTCGCCGCCGTCGCCGGCGATGACGTCGAGCGACGGCTGGGCGATCAGATCCGAGAGGCGGAGGCGCGCCGCTATGCGGACCTGATCGACGAGGTCGGGGTCCTGCCCGGGGCGCGCGAGCTCCTGGTCGGGCTGCGCCGGCTCGGCCACCGCATCGTCCTCGCCTCGAGCGCGAAGCAGGAGGAGGTCGAGCACTACGTCGACCTGCTCGACGCGCGCGAGCTCGTGGAGGCATGGATGTCGAGCGGAGATGTCGACCGCACGAAGCCGCACCCCGACCTGCTCGGCGCCGCCGCCGACCGGCTGTCGCCGGCCGGGCGGCTCGTCGTGATCGGCGACACGACGTGGGATGCGATCGCGGCCGCGAAGGCCGGCCTGCCGTCGATCGGGCTCCTGTCGGGCGGGTTCGGTGCCGACGAGCTTCGCGAGGCGGGCTGCCGTGCCGTCTACGCCGACGCCGCGGAGCTGGCGGAGTCGCTCGAGGCGGCGCTCGCCACGGCGACAGCGCCGAGCCCGGCCTAGGGGTCGTGCCCGGGGTCGATGCCGGCGACGCTCGAGATGTCGAGCGGCTCGAACCGCTCGGCCGCCCAGACGGCGACGGGCTCGACCAGGAAGCCCACGTGATCGCCGAACGGATGCCGCTCGACGACGCGGCCTGACAGCCGCATCGGGCACTCGCCCAGGAGCGGCTCGCCGCCCGGCCCTTTCTCCCACCTCAGCCCGGCGAACTTGTCGACGTCGTCGCCCGTCGTTCCGCCGAACAGCTGCGCCAGGTCGGGTCGGTCGGCCGGGATGAGGTGGACGCCGATGTGCGAAGCACGGCGAGCGGCGGCGAACGTGGCGTTCTGCACGGAGATGCAGACGAGAAGCCGCGGCGGATCGATGCTCGCCTGCGTTCCGAATCCCACCAGGCAGCCCTGTCGCTCTCCGCCGGCGGCGGCAGTCGCGATGAAGGCACTTCCGGAGATCGCAGCTGTGAACTGCTCGAACTCCGTCATCAGCCGACCTGCTCGGAGAGCGGCCGCACGAGATCATCGAGCGGGCCCAGCCGGTCGACCAGGATCTGGAGCAGATCGGTGTCGACGCGCCAGACCCCGTCCTCCTCGACGATCCGGAACTCGACCGGGTGGCGCTCGCCCCGGCGGATCGCGGCGCGGTCGGGCACCGGCTCCGGTTCCGGCTCGCCGTCGCCCGTGTAGACGGCGAAGGCCATGCTGACCGTCGTGCCCGACCCGTCGCTCGGGACCGCGTGCTGGAGGGAAAGGCGCTTGGTCACGGCACCATCGTCGCCCACCACGGGCGCACCGCCGCCGTGGCCGGACAACGGGCGCAGCATCGTGTGCAGCCACAGCAGACGCCCGTAGCGCTCGCGCCCTCCCCACGGCTCCACCACGCGCGCCGTGAACGCCTCGCCGATCGGCGAAGCGCCGGCGTTGCGGTCGAGGGCGTCCATGAGCCCGCCCAGCACCGCCACCGCCTGGCCGCGCCGCGCGCGGACCTCGGCCGGCTCCGGCGGCGGCGCCGGCCCCCCCATCGTTGCGAGCCACTTCCGCCTCCGCTCGACGTACGGGGTCAGGTCGGAGATGCGCTCGAGCGCGGCATCGCCGGGCTCATACCCTTCTGCGGCCAGCCAGACCGTCGTCTCGCCGACCCGACCGACCGCAGCCCAGCGGTCGCCGAGGCGCAAGAGGTCGAAGGGAACCGGCTTGCCGTCGACTGTGATCTCGGCCGGCATCCACGGACGCTCATCCGGCGCTTCCGGCTCGTCACCGAGGCCCAGGTGCTCGAGCGCTTCCCACAGGGCCGTCTGCCGGTCGGAGCGCGACGACGAAACGGTGATCGAGGGCTCCTCGCGGTCGGGTTCGCCGAACGTGATCGCGAGCCTCGAGGGCACACCGAAGCTCGAACCGAGCCCCGAGGGCACGCCGACGGCGCCGGCAAGCCCGTAGAGGTCAAAGCGGAACGTACGCGCGGACTCGAGCACGCGGTCGCCAAGCCTGTCCCCGGAACGGTCGCCGGGAAGCTCGGGCCGCTCGAGCGCATGCGATGCCACCTCGACATCGCCGAAAAGGAGCGCGCGCAGCTCCCCGTCGTCCGACGCCCCGACCCACAGCTCCTCGCCGCCCAGACGGGCCCAGCGTTCCGCCGGTGCTTCACCGAGGCGGACGATCGCACGCGTCCGTTCGCCCTCCCGCCACCACGTCGCGCGGACCGCGGCGGGCCAGCGGAGCCACAGGCTGAGCTCATCGGCACGAGGGGCGTCCGGAACGTCGACCGGGGCGCCCTCGTCCGCGTCGCCGAGCATGATCGAGCTCAGCGTGTCGTCGGCCGACCGGCCGAGCCATGCGTTGCCGTGGGCCGCCTCCAGCGACTCGCCCCGCTCACCATCGAGCCACACGGAGCGCTCGACGTGCAGGCTCCCCCCGGGCTGGAGCGCCGCGCAGTAGCCGCCCGCACGCAGAATGACGGTCTCGCGGGAGCGCCGGACCGGCGGCGCCTCGGCGACGATCCGAAGCAGCGTCCGGTCGGCGCCGAGCCCGAGGCAGGCCGACGCGCCGGGCACGGCGACCCAACGTGCCGGCTCGGCGTCGGACGAGCGAAGCTCATAGCGCGTCCTCTCGCCGCCCTCCTCCATCGTGGCGGAGCAGGGCGCCGGCCACGGCATCGTCAGCTCGAGGTCGGCGTCGAGCGGGAGCACGGAGGACGGCCACTCAACCGCTCCGGGAGCGCAGCCGCGCACCCAGACCCGTTGCATGGCGTTCGCGTCGGTCGCGCCGATCCACCCGGCCGACGGCTCGAGCGGCCAGTGCCGGAACCACCCGGATTCGCCGTCGATGCCGCCGGTGAGCTCGAACCCGTCGGCATGGGGCCGAAGCTCGAACGTCCGCCGACGCTCGAGGACGAGAAGCGCATCGATCTCAGCGCGGATGCCGGACACGATCTCAAGCCTACGCTCTCCGGTGGCGACGCCCGGCTACAGGCGCAGGAGGCCGCGGACGCCGCGGCGGCGCTCCGGGCCGCGGTGCGTCAAGAGACGGAGCTGGCTGTAGCTGATCGGTGCGTCCGGGTGGAGGGCGTGCTCGAGCACGCGGTCGATCGCCGCGCGCCCGTCGTCGTCGATCTCGACGAAGAGGCAGCCCACCATCATGCCGCCACCTTCGATCTCCGCGTCGACGGCCACGACTCTGACGACTGCACGGACTTCCTCCGAGAAGAAGCGCCCGTGGAACCGAAGTCGGTCGGCAGTCCGGAGCGGCTTCACCGTCGCAAAGGTCACGCCGGTCGCGGACAGGCCAACGACGCGCCCCAGCACCTCTGCGCCCTCGTAGAGGCTCCCGCACTCCATCGCCTCGAGCGTTGCCGAGCCGCCGATCTCGAGCTCGGCCGGCGTATGCCGCTCGAGGTGGTGGATCCCCTCGGGGCGAAGTGCCAGGTGCGCGCGGTCGCCTCGCTCGCGCTCGGTCTCCACACGCAGATCGACGCGCCACGGAGTACCCGCCTCGTCGACGACCGATCCGGCGAGCATCGCGCCGGGCCTGACCAACCCCTGGTCGGTGCTGACCGTGACGAGCTCACCGATGCGGTACTCGACGAGGGCGGTCAGTCGCTTGCCGGCGTCGGTCTCGAGATCCCCGATCCCGCAGTCGCCGAAGAGCAGGGCCAGGGCGGAGTCCACGTCGGGGCGACCGTCGGCCTGAGCGGCGAGGGCGGCCGCCTCTCGCGTCGACTCGACGAGATCGGTGATCGCCACCGATCGCTGCATGGTCGGCGCATCGCGATCGAGGCTCAGGGCCAAAAAGCGCTGCATCTCGTCGAGCGCGGCCCTCGAGCGCCCGATCGGCTCGCAATCGTCGGGCTCGAGCCCGGCCTCGACCAGCGCATCGGCAGCACCGTCGAGGGCGGCGACGGCGAGCGCCAGCCGGGCCTGCGCATCGAGGAGCGCCTGCTCGTCGATGCCCGCAATGCTGGCTGGAGACAGCGACTCGTCGACCGATTGCGAACACATCTCACTCAGGTCATCGGCGCGCGCCGGACGGTCGTCAATACGCGTATGCCCCGATCGTCGGTCACCAACTTGCGGTATGCCCGCGGGCGCTCCGTTACGATCGCCGGCCGAAGGCAACGGAGGGAGAAGGATGACGCTTCGCGTGGTAGGCGCCGGGCTCGGTCGGACCGGCACGCACTCGCTCAAGCTCGCTCTCGAGCAGCTGCTCGGGGGTCCCTGCTACCACATGAGCGAGCTGATCGACCGCGAGGACGACACGGCCGTGTGGGCGGCCGCGACCCGCGGCGAAGATGTCGACTGGGCGTCGTTCCTCTCCGGCTTCGCGGCCACGGTCGACTGGCCGGCGTGCGCCTTCTGGGAGCCGATCGCCGCAGCCCACCCCGACGCGATCGTCGTGCTCTCGATGCGGGAGTCGCCGGAGGCCTGGTGGAAGAGCGTCGAGCGGACGATCGTGCAGGCGCTTCAGCGCCCCGTGCCTGACGACGACGCGGCCTGGAAGGAGCGCCGGCAGATGGTGATCGCCATGGTCGAGTCGACGTTCACACCCGACTGGCGCGACCGCGACGGCGCGATCGCGGGATACGTCCGCCACAACGAGCACGTCCGCGCGACCGTGCCGGCAGACCGGCTGGTGGAATACCGGCCGGGGGACGGCTGGGAGCCGCTCTGCGAAGCGCTCGGCGTCGAGATACCGGCAGAGCCCTTCCCACATACGAATACGACGGCCGACTTCCGCACGTCGAGCGGTCTCGATTGAGGCTCATCGGGGTACGATTCGGTGAACGGGAAGGAGGTGATGGAGAGGATGCGAAAGCCACTCACCCGGCTCACCGAGCCGCTCGTCCGCGAGAACGGGGCGCTGCGGCCGGCGACGTGGGACGAGGCGCTCGACCGCGCAGCAGCCGGATTCACGGCTGCGGCGGCCGAGGGACCCGGCGCGTTCGGCCTTTTTAGCTGCTCCAAGGCATCGAACGAGATGAACTTCATGATGCAGAAGTTCGCTCGTGTCGCCATGGGCTCGAACAATGTCGACAGCTGCAACCGGACTTGACACGCTCCCAGCGTCGTCGGTCTGGCGACAGTGTTCGGGGCCGGGGGCGGTACCAGCTCCTACCAGGAGGTCGAGGAGACCGATGTGATCTTCCTGTGGGGGTCGAACGCCCGTGAAACCCATCCGATCTTCTTCCATCACGTCCTGAAGGCCGTGCATGCCGGCGCACGCCTTTTCGCCGTCGACCCGCGCCACACCGGCTCGGCCCAGTGGGCCGACGCCTGGCTCGGGATCGACGTCGGCACCGACGTTGCCCTCTCGAACACGATGGCGCGCGAGATCCTGCACGCGGGCCTGCACAACCGCGAGTTCATCGAGCGGGCGACGACGGGATTCGACGAGTATGCCGCCTCGGTCGAGCCGTGGACGCTCGAGCGGGGCGAGCTCGAGACCGGCGTGCCGGCCGAGGTCATCCGCGACGCCGCCCACGCCTACGCGCGCGCCGACCGGGCGATCATCTGCTGGACGCTCGGCATCACCGAGCACCACAACGCGGTCGACAACGTCTTCGCGCTCATCAACCTCGCGCTCCTCACCGGCCACGTCGGCCGGTACGGCTCGGGGCTGAACCCGCTCCGCGGCCAGAACAACGTTCAGGGTGGCGGCGACATGGGCGCGATCCCGAACAAGCTCCCCGGCTTCCAGGACATCGAGCGCGACGACGAGGCCCGCGCCAAGTTCGAGAAGGCCTGGGGAACGACGATCCCGCCCCGATACGGGTGGCACCTGACGCAGATGTTCGAGGCGATGGACCGCGGCGAGCTGCGCACGCTCTACGTCGTCGGCGAGAACCCGGCCCAGTCGGAGGCCGACGCGAAGCACACGAAGAAGCTGCTCGAGGGGCTCGACCACCTGGTCGTGCAGGACATCTTCCTCACCAGGACAGCCGAGCTGGCCGATGTCGTCCTGCCGGCCTCGGCGAGCTGGTGCGAGGCCGAGGGCACCGTCACGAACAGCGAGCGGCGCGTCCAGCGGGTGCGAAAGGCGCTCGACCCCCCGGGCCAGGCCCGCGACGACATCGAGATCGTGTGCGAGATCGCCGCCCGCATGGGGTACGACCTCGGCCCGCCCGACGCCGAGTCGGTCTGGACCGAGCTGCGCTCGCTCTCGCCGATGCACGCCGGCATGACCTATCCGCGGCTCGAGGCGCTCGGCGGGATCCAGTGGCCCTGCTTCGACGAGGAGCACCCCGGCGAGCTCTTCCTCCACGGCCGGCTGTGGGAGAGCCCGATTTCAGGCCCGCCGGCGCCGTTCAACGTCGTCGAGCATGTCCTCCCCGTCGACAAGCTCTCGGACGAGTTCCCCATCCGGCTCACGACCGGGCGGCGGCTCGACTCCTACAACACCGGCGTCCAGAGCGGCGGCTACCGCTCGCCGCTTCGCAGACGCGAGTCGCTCGACCTCTCGCCCGAGGACTGCGAGCGGCTGGGCGTCGACGACGGCGAGCTGGTCAAGGTGACCTCACGGCGGGGGTCGGTCTACGCGCCGGTCCGAATCGACCAGACGCTGCGCCCGGGCCTGGCGTTCATGACGCTTCACTTCCCCGACCAGGTCGAGACGAACGTGCTCACGATCGACGCGACCGACCCCAAGTCGGGCACGGCCGAGTTCAAGGCGAGCGCGATCCGGGTCGACCGGCTCACGGACGCCGAGCGCACCGGGCAGGCTGCATCGCAGCTCGCGGTGCCCGCGAAGTAGCAGTCGTGGACCTGAAGCTCCTCGACAGCCCCCCGACGACGGCCGAGCGCGAAGCGGTCGACGGTGTGCTCGGGGCGCCCGCGTCGGCGTGGGTCGGCGGCGAGCGCGGCGCCGACGGCCACTCGGCCCGCGGCGGCCACGCCGCGCGCGCAGAGCGGCATCTGCTGCTCCCGGTGCTCCATGAGGTCCAGAGCCGGGTCGGGTGGATCAGCCCGGCGGCGCTGGGATACGTGTGCCGGCGGCTCACGATCCCGCCGGCGGAGGCGTACGGGGTTGCGAGCTTCTACGCCCTCTTCGCGCTCGAGCCGCGCGCGCCCCTCGTGACGCACGTGTGCACCGACATCGCCTGCATGTGCCGCGGCAGCGCCGAGCTCGTCGCCGAGCTCGAGCGCACCGTCGGCCCGGCCGGCGAGCACCCCGGCAACGGCCGCTCGATCTGGCTCGAAAGCCCGTGCCTGGGCATGTGCGAGCGGGCCCCCGCCGTGCTCGTCACCAGCGCGGGCGAGCACGCCCACGAGCACGAGGTCGCCCCCGCGGCCGCATCCGACGTGGCGGCCGCGCTCTCCGGCGCGGCAGCGCCCGAGCCCCCGCCGCCGCTCGTGCCGCAGGCCGGCGACGCGTCCCTCCGGCTCCTTCGCCGCATCGGGAAGGTCGACCCGGCGAGCCTCGACAGCTACCGGGCCGCGGGAGGCTACGCGGCGTTGCGCGCGGCGATCGACATAGGCCCCGCCGGCATCATCCGCGAGGTGACCGACTCGCGGCTCCTGGGGCGCGGCGGCGCGGCGTTCCCGACCGGCCGGAAGTGGGACGCCGTCGCCCGAAACCCGGTCCGCCCGCACTACCTCGTATGCAACGCCGACGAGTCGGAGCCGGGGACATTCAAGGACCGGATCGTGATCGAGCACGACCCGTTCGCGCTCGTCGAGGCGATGACGATCGCCGGGCTCGCAACGGGCTGCGAGCAGGCCTACGTCTACCTCCGGGGGGAGTACCCGCTGGCGTGGGGGCGCCTCTCGGGCGCGATCGACGAGGCCCGCGCTCGGGGCCTTCTCGGCGACGACGTGATGGGGGCGGGCGTCGCCTTCGACATCGAGCTGCGAAAGGGCGCCGGGGCGTATATCTGCGGCGAGGAGACCGCGCTCTTCAACTCGATCGAGGGCTACCGCGGAGAGCCGCGCTCGAAGCCGCCCTTCCCGGTCGACTCCGGCCTCTTCTCCAAGCCGACCGTCGTCAACAACGTCGAGAGCCTGATCAACGTGCTCGACATCGTGCTCGAGGGCGGTGCGGCGTTTGCCGGGATCGGGACCGAGCAGTCGACCGGCACGCGCCTCTTCTGCCTCTCCGGATGCGTCGAGCGCCCCGGCCTGTACGAGGCGCCGTTCGGCGTCACGCTGGGAGACCTGCTCGAGATGGCCGGAGGCGTCGCCGGCGGGCGCCCGCTGCGCACGGTGCTCCTGGGCGGGGCGGCCGGCGGGTTCGTCGGGCCCGGACCAGCTCGACCTCGAGCTCTCGTTCGAGGCCACCCGCGCCGCCGGTGCGACGCTGGGCTCGGGCGTCGTCATGGCCTTCGACGACACCGTCGACCTCGTCCCGGTGCTGCTCAGGATCGCGGCCTTCTTCCGAGACGAGTCCTGCGGGCAGTGCGTGCCGTGCCGGGTCGGGACCGTCCGCCAGCAGGAGGCGCTCCTGCGGCTCGCCGCCGATCGCCCGCGCGGGACGGTGGCCGACGAGCTGGCGCTCCTCGACGAGATCGCCCGGGCGATGCGCGACGCCTCGATCTGCGGCCTCGGCCAGACCGCGGCCAATGCCGTCGACTCGGCCATTCGCGTCCTCCGCGTCTTCGAGCCGGAGGCCGTGGGATGAGCGCCGTCCCCGTCACGATCCGCCGCACCGTCGAGCTCCAGATCGACGGCGAAACGGTGCGCGTCCCCGAGGGCGCGACCATCCTCGACGCGTGCAAGGCGCGCGGGCTTGACATCCCGACGCTCTGCTACGGCGAGACGCTCACGCCCGTGAACGCGTGCCGGGTGTGCGTCGTCGAGGTGGAGGGCTCCCGCGTGCTCGTGCCGTCGTGCGCCCGGAAGGCCGAGGACGGGATGGTCGTCCGCACCCGGAGCGACCGCGTCGACCACAGCCGCAAGATGGTGCTCGAGTTCCTCGGGTCGAGCGTGGACCTCTCGACGACCGAGCACGTCGACCGCTGGAACGGCGAGTACGGCGCCGCGCCCGAGCGCTACGGCCCGCCCGCGCCTCCGGCTCCCGAGGGCGGGCGCGACCGTGCCCAGGCCGGCCACCACCACGCCGGCGACGGCCAGACCGCTGCGACCGTGGCCCAGCCCGTGAAGATCGACAACGAGAGCTACGTCCGCGACTACTCGAAGTGCATCCTCTGCTACAAGTGCGTCGAGGGCTGCGGCACCGACTGGCAGAACACGTTCGCGATCGCGGTGGCCGGACGCGGGTTCGACGCCCGGATCGCGACCGAGTTCGCCGCTCCGCTGCCGGACTCCGCGTGCGTGTACTGCGGGAACTGCATCGCCGTCTGCCCGACCGGGGCGCTCATGTTCAAGAGCGAGTACGACATGCGGCAGGCCGGCGAGTGGGACGAGGCCGCCCAGACCGTGACCGAGACGATCTGCTCGTACTGCGGCGTCGGCTGCAGCCTCGAGCTGCACGTCCAGGGCAACGAGATCGTGAAGGTCACATCGCCGCTCGACGACGGCGTAACGCACGGCAACCTGTGCGTCAAGGGCCGGTTCGGCTTCCAGTACGTGCAGAACCGCGCGCCCGAGGCGAACGATGGCGCATGATCCGAGTGAGGACGCCGACGGTCTCGCCGGGCCCCCCGCGCGGCCGACGAGCACGAGCAGCGTCCGCGTCCTGAACGTCGAGGACGGCACCCGCCGCCGCCGGTCCGACCGGCTGGCGACGGAGGAGCCCATGGAGATCCGCGTCGACGAGCCGGTCGGGGTCCAGCGCACCGTGGCGGTGACGATGCGGACGCCGGGGCACGACTTCGAGCTCGCCGCCGGCTTCCTCTTCACCGAGGGGATCATCGGGCCCGCCGACCTCCGCGGCGTTCGCTACTGCGACGTGCCGCGCGAGGAGCAGCACTACAACGTCGTGACGGTGGCCGTCGGGCGGCCGCTGCCGGATCTCGCCGCACGCAGCTTCTACACGACGTCGAGCTGCGGAGTCTGCGGCAAGGCATCGCTCGAGGCGCTCGACGTCCAGTGCGCACCCGTGGCGCCTGGGCCGGTCGTCGAGCCGGAGCTCCTGACATCGCTCCCGGACGAGCTGCGCCAGGTGCAGCGGGTCTTCGACCGCACGGGCGGCCTGCACGCCGCGGCCCTCTTCGACGCCGGCGGGGCGCTGCAAGGCTCGCGTGAGGACGTCGGCCGCCACAACGCCGTCGACAAGGTCGTCGGGGCCGAGCTGATGGCGGGGTCGCTTCCACTGTCCGACCGCATCCTGCTCGTCTCGGGGCGGGCAAGCTTCGAGATCGTGCAGAAGGCGGCGGTGGCCGGCATTCCAATCGTCTGTGCCGTCTCGGCCCCGTCGAGCCTGGCCGTCGACGCCGCGCGCCGGTTCGGCGTCACGCTGGTGGGCTTCCTCCGCGGGCAGCGCTTCAACGTGTACTCGCACTCCGAGCGCATCGCCGGCGCCTAGGCGCGCAAGCAGTCGACGGCGAACGCCATCTGCCGCGGGGCGACCAGGCGCCACAGGCACTGGTCGTGGCCGCCTTCGGCCCAGTCCGTCCGCGCGGCGGGGAGCGTCGCGGCGAACCCGCGGCTGTTCGCGTAGAAGGGATCGGCGGCGCCGCACCCGATCCAGACGGGCATCCGCCCGAGCCGGCCGGCGCCGGCGAAGACGTCGTGACGGCCGAAGTCGCCGGAGCCGTCGAACGCATCGCCGACCCACACGTCGCCGTACGCCGGCCAGATCGCAGGGCTCGCGACGGCGACGCCCGACCACCTGTCCGGATCGCGCTCGGCTGCGAGGAGGGCGCCGTAGCCGCCCATCGACCACCCGGCCATCACAGAGCCCGCCCCACCGAGGCCGAACTCCCGCTCGAGCAGCGGAAGGAACTCGGTCTCGAGCATCGCCATCCGATCCTCGCCGTCAGGGCGCGCATGCCAGTAGCTCTCGCCGCCGTCCACCGAGGCGACGCCGGCCGGGACACCCGGAGGCAGCGCCGCGGCGAGGAACGCATGCAGGTGGAGCTCGTCGAACGCGGCCCGCGCCGTCGAGCCGCGGCCCGGGAGCACGACCACGACCGGAAGACCGCCGAACGAGGACAGCCCGCCGGCCTGCCACACCATGAAGCCGACGTCGTCGTCCGGGACGTGCCTGGAGCGGAACCGTCCGGTAACCGGATCGTGCTCCGGGGCCGGCGGGACCGGGCCGTCGGGGCCCACGCACCCCCCGGTGATCCGCCGCCACATCCTGGAAGCCTCGCCCGACCGGTCGGCGCAGACGGCGACACCGGCACCAGCGACTCCCGCGACGGCTGCGCCGCCGAGGAACCGCCGCCGGGTCGAGCTCCGCTGCGACCTCACGGGCTCGGAGGGTACTCGGGCGCTAGCCGCGGTCGGTCAGCGTGAACTGCGAGACGATCCGGTCGAGGTTCGCCGCGGTGCGGCTCAAATCCTGGGCGGACGCCGCCAGCTGCTGCGTGGTGGCCGACGTCTCCTGCGCGGCGGCCGAGACCTGCTCGGCCGACGCGGACGACTCCTCGGCCACCGAGGCGATCTCGCTCGTGGCCCTGCCGATGCTCTCGGCCCTCGCGGTGATGTCCATGACCGCGTGGCCGATCGACTCGAATGCGTGCCGGGTGCGCTCGACCGTGTCGACGGATTCGCGTGTCCCCTCGGCGCTGGCGCTCACGACCTTCGCGGCGCCCGCCGTCTGGGCCTGGATCTCGCCGATCAGTCCCGCGATGCGCTCGGCGGCCTCGCGGCTCTCCTCGGCAAGCTTTCTGACCTCCTCGGCCACGACGGCGAATCCCCGGCCTTGCTCGCCCGCCCGTGCGGCCTCGATCGCCGCATTCAGGGCAAGCAGGTTCGTCTGGGAGGCGATGCTCGAGATGGTCTCGACGATGCCGCCGATCTGGCCCGAGCGGTCGGTGAGCCCACCCATCGCGGCCGCCAGCTCGGAGGCCGAATCGGCCACGCCCCGGATCGCCGCCGTCGCCTCGGCCGCGACGTCGACTCCCTGGTCGGCGACACGGCTCGCCTCGACGGCTGCGTTGTTCGCCTCGGTGACGGTGCCGCGGGTCTCGCTGATCATGGCGACCTGCCGCTGAGCTCCTTCGGCCACGTCTCCCACCGCAGTTGCGATCTCGTCGACAGCACGGCCGGCCTCGTCCGATGCCGTGGCCATCTGGGTGGAGGCCTCGGCGACGCGCCGGGTCGCAACCGCGACCTCGGAGATGACGAGCGACATGTTGGCGGCCATCCGCGCAAACGCGGTACCGAGCACGTCGGCCTCGCCGCGCGGCGTCACCGACGCGGTCAGGTCGCGCGCCGCCAGGCGCTCGGCGGCATCCGCCATCTCCGCCAGGTAGGCCTGCATGCGCACGAAGGCCGAGCCGAGCTGATCCGCGTCCGACCTCGCCTCAACGTGCGTCGAGAGGTCACCGTCGCTGATGCCGTCGGCCACCTCCGCGATCCCGATCAGGTAGTCGTGCATCGCGACGAATGCGTTTCCGAACTCGTCGCGCTCGCTCAACGGCTCGACGGTCGAGGACAGGTCGCCCGCACCGATCTCGGCCGCGATCCGGCCCATGTCCGCGATCCGGGAGCGCATCGAGTTGTACGCCACGATCGTCGACTGGGCGTGGTCGAGCATGTCGTTGAAGATCTCGCCGAGCTCCGCGATCTCGTCGCCGCCGCGAACGTCGACCGGCGTCGTCACGGGCGTCACCTCGTGCGACAGGTCTCCCTCGCCGGCCATGGCGTTCAGCCCGTTCTGGAGATCCGTTAGGCAATGGTCGCGGAGGCTGCCGAGCCGCTCGCGAAGCGGCGCCAGGCCGCCGGAGATCCGCCGCGTCAGCAGGTACGCGATCCCGGAAGCCGCGAGGACCGCGACCACGACGAGGACGACCGACACGGTGCGCGTCGTCGAGCCGTCGGAGTGGAGCTGGGCCACTGCCGCTTGCCGGCTGGCCTGGGCCTCGTTCAGGAAGGCGTCAAGCTTGGCGGTCAGCGCGTCGACCGCCTCGTCGGAGGCATCCACGAGCTCGAGCGCCTTGTGCTCGCGCCCGGCCCGCACCGCCGTCCACATCCGGGAGTCGACGCCCATGAAGTCGGCGAAGGCCGCCTTGACCTGCGCAAGCGTCGCACGACTCTGCGGGTCGGACGCATTGCGGTCAGCTTCCGCGAGAACCTCGCGAAACGCGCCGACGTCGGCGAGGAAGTCCTCGCGGCCCGAGGGCCCGACCAGGACGTACTTGGTCTGCGAGTAGTGGAAGTCGCCGGCAGCGGCGCTCATCTCCTCCGCAACGACCAGCTTGTGGGACACGACAGCGTCGATGTTGTCGGCCGAGCCCGTGATGTTCGAGGTGCCCCAGAACGTGGCGGCGGCGACGCCGACGAGCAGCGCCAGGATCGCGCCGAATCCGGCGTACAGCTTGGCGCGGATCGGCATGCGGACGAGGGCATGCGTGCGTGGCAGGGTCACGGCCCGGTAGTCGGCGCTCGCGTCACCGATTTGAGCGAGCACGACCTACGCCAAGTGCAGCACAACGTTGCCGATCACGTCGGCATGACGGCCGGGTCGCGCAGGCGGTACCCCACGCCGGTCAGCGTCTCGATTGCGTCACGTGCGATCCCGCCCGCCTCGAGCTTGTCGCGGAGGCGGCCCATGTGGGTGCGCAGAAGCTGCATCTCCTGGGCGTAGCCCGGCCCCCAGACCTTGCGGAGGAGCATCTGGTGCGTGAGCGGCCGGCCGGCCGCCAGGGCCAGCTCCTTCAGGAGGTCGAACTCGGTCGGCGTGAGGTGGATCTCGGCACCTGCGACCGTGACCACGCGCCGCGGCAGGTCGATCGAGAGCCGGCCCACCTCGACGACCCGGTCTCCCGGAGCCGCGCCGTCGGAGCGCCGCAGGAGGGCTCGCACGCGCGCCAGGAGCTCACCGACGCCGAACGGCTTCGTCAGGTAGTCGTCGGCGCCCGCGTCGAGCGCGCGGATCTTGTCGGGCTCGTCCTGCACCGCCGAGATGAGGAGGATCGGGGCGGTCAGCCAGTCGCGCAGCTCGGCGCACACGTCGGCCCCGTCGCCGTCGGGCAGCATCAGGTCGAGGATCACGAGGTCGGGAGGCGAGAGCGCCGCCGCCGTCAGCGTCTCGGCCGCGCCGCCGGCCGTCGCGACGCGATAGCCGGCCTTCGACAGCGTCACCTCGAGCGCCCGCCGGATCGGCCGCTCGTCGTCGACGACGAGGATCAACGGCTCGCCGCTCACGCGTCCGCCTCACTGCGGGCCGCCGGGAGCTCGAGGATGAACGTGCTCCCTCCGCCGTCGGTCTCGGCCGCCAGGCGCAGCCTGGCGCCGTTGGCGACGGCGAGCCCGCGGGCGATCGCGAGGCCCAGGCCCGATCCGGGCACGTCGCGCGTGCGGCCCCCACGGGCGAAGGGTTCGAAGATCCGCTCGGCGTCCTCGGATGCGACGCCCGGTCCGCGATCGCGCACCGCGATTTCGACGGCGTCGCCCCGGCGGGCGATCCCGACCTCGACGTCCTGGTCGGACCCGGAGAACTTGAGCGCGTTCTCGAGGACGTTCACGACGGCGCGCTGAAGCTGCGGGCCGTCGCCGCGCACCAGGGGCACGTCGGCGGCGACCTCGACGCGGATCCGTGCGTTCGGCTCGCCGCGGAAGAGCTCGGCGACGGCCGCCTCGAGGAGCTCGCGGGGGTCGAGCCAATCGGGGGCGGGCGGAAGCGCGCCGGCGTTCAGGCGCGACAGGTCGAGGAGGTTCTCGATCATGCGGCTCATCCTGCCGCTCTCCGCTCCGATCGTGTCGAGGAGCTCCTGCTCGTCGTCGTCAAGCGCCGCGAAGCGCAGGCCGCCGGAGGCAGCGGAGATCGCCTGAAGCGGCGAGCGCAGGTCGTGCGAGACGGCCCGCAGGAGGGCGGTCTTGAGCTCATCGGAGCGCAGGAGCGCCTCGGCGTTCACCTGCTCGCGGATCCGGCGCTCGCGCTCCTCGCCGAGGGCGATCAGCCCCGCGAGCTGGCGCGCGACGCGCATTGAGGCGGCCGACGACCTGAGCTCGGGGGCGCCGCCGGTGAGCCGCAGCTCCCCGATCAGGCGCCCGTTCAGCTCGAGCGGCAGGGCATCCGGATCACCCGTTGCCGCCGGGCCGCGGACGATGACGCCGCTCTCCGCCCCGAGCGTCTGCGCGGCCTCGTCGCCGAGCCCGGCGAGCGCGTCGTCGAGGTTGGCGGCGGTGGCGATGGCGGTCGCCAGCCGCTCTCCGAGCCGGGCCTCCTCGGCCCGGCGGGCGGCCTCCTCGCGGCCGCGGCGCTCGCGCGCGGCTAGGTCGCTCGTGACGACCGCGGTCACGGCGAACGCGGCCAGGGCGAGCCAGTCGCTCGACGAGTCGATCACGAGCGTGTGCGCGGGCGGCAGGAAGAAGAAGTTGAACGCGAGCGCCGAGGCGAGGCTGGTCGCGAGCCCCCACCACAGGCCGTAGATCGACGAGACGGCGAGCACCGCGAGGAGGTAGAACACGCCGGCCGAGCGGACCGGCACGCTCGGAGTGACGGCGGCGACGAAGGCGGTGGACGCCGCCACGAGGGCCGCCGAGATGACGAGCGCCGAGACCCGCGACGGCCGCGAGGCACGGGGCCGCACGACGGCAAGAAGGTCGGTTGTGAGCCGCCCGTCGGTGCGGGTTGCGGCCATACCGGGATTGTCGCAGGTGCCGAGGTCAGCCGGAGCGGCGCAGGAGCCGCCGCCACGGCGCCTCTTCGACATGCTCGACGATCAGCGAGCGCCGCACCGACGCGATGTCGAGCGGCGCGCCGTCCGGCACCTCGCACCGGGCGCGGGCGATGCGCTCGACGGTGTCGGCCAGCTCCCGGGTCGGCACCGAGAAGACGCACTCGGCGATGACCGAGCCGTTCACGACTCGCGACGAGGCCACCCTGACCGTCGTCTCGAGCGGCTCGGCGAAGAACCGCGCGCGCAGGAACAGGCGATCGCCGCGGCGCAGGAGGCGGGTTGTGTGAAACGTGACTCCGAGGCGCGAGAGATCGACGATCGTCCCGTCGACGACGTCGCCGTCGACAACGTCCTGGCAGTAGATCGCGGTCATCCGGCCCGGCCGCTGAAGGGTCTGGCGGCTCGCGAGGACGATCGTCTCGGCGCCCTCCTCGCAGACGTCGACGGCCCGAAGCCGGATGCGCGCGTCATTCGCGGTCTCGAGCACCGCGCGCTCGCAGACCATGGTGACGCGATACCTGCGCCCGCCGACGACGACCCGGCCGGCGAGCTCCATCCCGCCGACGATCCGCATGCGGTCTGCGGTGCCGGTGAGCTGCGGCCCGAACGTGCGGGTGATCGCGACCGTGAGCGCGCCGCCGATATCACGCTCGAAATCGGCGCTTCCGGTACGCGACAGCAGTTCGACTGCCCTCTCTAACGACGGCTGACTCATTCCCCCCCACATTCGATTCCGGCCAAAACGGTCAGAAAGTGGACACCCAAGCGGGGGAACGTTCCCCGGAATGCGGTAGTCGCCGGCCTAGCTGCGGCCGTAGTCGCGCACGACGTAGGTCGCCGGGGTGCCTTCGTGGAGCGGCAGCGGCAGCGTGTCGAATGCGGCGAGGAGCGGCGCCGAGCCGGGCTCGAGCGTCCCACGGTAGGTGAGGCGCGTGAAGGGCCTGAGCCGGCCGCCGGAGCGGCACGAGAGCCCGGAGCGAACCGCGGGCGGCCCCGATGTGAACGTCGCCGACCCGGCTAGGAACTCGCCGCCGGCCGCATGGATCGCGGCCTCGAACCTGCCCGGCGCGACCTTCACCGGCTTCGGCAGCGTGGGGCGGCCTGCGAGCGCCTCGATGACGCTGGACGCGCGCTCATCGGGCGGCACCTGCTTCGTGCGGAACGCATACTGGACGATCTCGGGGATCCGATAGCCCTTCTCGAAGCCGAAGAACCGGCCGGCGCCGACCTTCGCCCCGAGGGCCCGGTTCACGAAGCACGGCTGGACGTAGCGCTCGCGCGGCGCCGGCCCGGCCAGCGCAGGGCCGACCTTCGGGATCGCGCGCACGGCGTTTGCCGTGTTGAAGACGACCACGATGCCGCCCGAGCAGCCGGGGTCCTTGATGATCGTGGCCTTCAGCGGCTGCGTGTGGATCGTCCCGAAGAACGGCGCAGTCGGGGTCACGACATCGAACGCGTCGAACGCGAGCGTGCCCTTCGCGACGATCTTCGTGCCCATCCGCCCGTCGTAGAGCCGGCACGTGTGGGCCTTCGCCGACGTGGCCGTAAAGGCGCCGGAGATCTGGCTCGGAGAGATCGCCGTCGTCGTGTCGAGCGTCGCGGTCTCGAGCGTCTTCCCGTATCGGAACCTGATCCCGGACTGCGGCGAGAACGTGTAGTCGTGCGCCTGGAACGCCAGCCCGTCGGCCTCGGCTCGACCCAGCGAGACGTCGAGCGACGACCCGAACCCCGGGTCGGCGGAGACCGCGACGGTCATGTCGTAGGTGACGCCGTTCCGGACGACTGCGACCGGCGCGGTCTGCATGTAGACCGTCGTCAGCGAGAAGAAGCCGTGCGGCAGGGTGCGTGCCCGCTCGAGCGCGCGGGCCCGCATGCGAAGCGAGGGCGCCATCGACGTGCTCGCCGTGGCCGTCGCCGCTCCCAGCGCGAGGAGCGCCGTCATCGCGGCTCCGATCGCGCCGAGCCTGAGCACGCGTCGATCCATGTCTCGAATGTACGCGCGGATCGGCTCGCGTGGAAGCCGGTACGCTATCGGCCATGTCGCAGATCGAGCGCCGCCAGCAGCCGTCCGGCCGGCGCGCCTTCGACGAGACCGGCGACGCGACCCGGCGCACGCGGCTCGCCAACGAGCGCACCTACCTGGCCTGGTGGCGGACCGGGCTCACCGCCCTCGCCGTCAGCCTGGCCGCGGGCCGGGTCGTGCCGACGCTCTCGCACCGGACGGCCTGGCCATACGAGATCGTCGGGCGCCGGCTTCGCGGTGCTCGGCGTCGCCTGCATCGTGAACGCGCTACCAGCGCGAGCGCGAGATCGACCGGGCGCTGGCCGAGGGCCGGTTCGCGAACATCGACCCGCGCGCATCAACCTCGTCCTGACGACGCTCGGCGTCGTGCTCGGCGTGCTCACGCTCGGGCTGATCGTGGTGCATCCGTGACCGCCACGCCGTCGCCGTGCAGGATCGTCGCGCAGCATCTCGCGCGTTCGTCGGCGCCTGCGCGATCGGCGCGCCGCCGGGCCGGCGCTGCGGCCGTTGTTGTTGAACATCACGTAGGTGCGCTCCGAGAGCGACGACAGCTCGCGCAGCGGCGCCGACCACTCGGCCAGCTCCTCGGGCGAGTAGAGGTAGTCGAAGCGCTCGGCGGCGCTGCGGCCGCGGCGTTCCAGGTGGCGGCGTTGCGACCGTGCAGGCGCAGGTAGGCCGTGTCCGGACGTGGTCGCGACCACCGTCGGCACCAGGTTGCGCGCCTCCGTGCGCGGGCGCATCGACCATGACGTAGGTCGCGCCCAGCGCGCGCAGGAAGCCGAGCGTCTCGTCGGCTTGGCGTCGGGCTCGAGCCAGCTGCGGTGGCGGAACTCGACCATCATCTCGTCGCCGCCGAGGCTGCTCCTTGGCCCACTCGAGGTACTCGAGCGACGCCGGCTTGCAGGGCGACGTAGGGCGGGAACTGCATGAGGATGCCGCCCAGCTTGCCGGCCTCGCGCAGCGGCTCGAGCGCCGCCCGGAAACGGGTGAACACCTCGGCGCGCAGCTCGCGCGACGGCCGCTCGATGCGGCCCCGGTCGGTCCACTCGACCTCCGCCGCGCAGGTCGGGCGGCAGCTGCTCGGCCTTCACCGGATGGCGCGTCATCATCCCGAACGCCTTCACGTGGAAGACGAACCCGTCGCGGCGTTCGCCGCGCCCATGCGGCCGCGGCGTCGGGCGTCGGGAGCGCGTAGTAGCTCGCGTTCACCTCGACCGTGTCGAAGGGCCGGCGTAGTGGCGCAGCCGGCCCTCGGCGTGCGCACCGAGCGCGGATACCACGTCTTGACGAGCGTCTCGTCGGCCCACGAGCAGGTGCCGATGCGGACCGGCGCGCGTCAGAGCACGTACCCGCCGGCCGGCTCGAGCGGCAGCGGCCGCCGCGGCCCACGCGTGCAGGCCGCCCGCCAGGTTGCGGCGTCGTAGCCCGCGGCGACCAGCGCGTCGGCGGCGTAGCCGCTGCGCGAGCCGATGCGGCACACGATCACGAGCGCCGGTCGCGCGGGCAGCTCGCCGACGCGCGCGCCGCAGCTCGCCCAGCGGGATCGCACAGCGAGCCGTCGATGTGGCCGGCCTCCCACTCCTCCGGCTCGCGCACGTCGACGGCGACGGCGCCCTGCTCGAGGGCCGCCCCGGCCTCCGCGGGCGTGAGCTGGGGTGCCAGGTCCATGCCCGGATTGTAGGTGGGGCGCTGGCGGCGTCAGGCGGGGCCGGGCTGGGTGGCGCCGACGAACGTGGCCTGGAACCAGCCCATCGAGAAGGTGCGCCATCCGGACGAAGTCGCCCGTGTGCGGCGCGTGCACGACCCAGCCGTTGCCGATGTACATCGCCGACGTGGCCGAGCTCGTGGAAGAAGACCAGGTCGCCGGGCCGCAGGTCGGCCTTCGTGATCTGACGGCCCCAGGTGGAACTGCGAGGCGGCGAAGTGCGGGCAGCGCGCACGCCGTGCTTCGCCCACAGCCACATGACGAGGCCCGAGCAGTCGAAGCCCTCGGCGTGACGCCCCGCCCCAGACGTACGGCACGCCGATCTGCTGCAGGGCGTCGAGCGCGACTGGTCGCGCAGCTCCTGGCCGGGGTCGGCGGCGTCGGCGCGCAGGTCGGCGGTGAGCCACTTCTGCGCGTCGAGCGCGAGCTCGGCCTGGCCGATCCGGTCGGCGGCCGTCATGACGGTGATCTGCGGCCGAGCTCGCGCCACGAGCCGGTGGCGCTGGCGCCGCAGCTCGTGTCGGATCTGGTGCCGGCGGCATCGTCGATCTCGCGCTTGTCGCGGCGCGCCTCCTACCTGGGCGGCGGCGATCGCTGCGCCGCTCGTGCGGCGATGGCGATGCGGGCGGCGTCGATCGCCTCGACCGTGTCGGAGACGGCCGTGTCGACCGGCGCGGCTTCAGATCCATGCCGCCGGTGACCTGGGAGAGCGACGACGGCCGAGAGGACGATCTCGATCGTGCGCGGGTCGCCGCCCTTGTACTGCTCGACGATCAGGAGCTCGGCGAGGATCCCCTGCTCGTAGCGCGAGCTCTGGCCCGCTCGAGCGATCAGCCGGTGCGTCGCGATCCGCATCCGCCGGCGCAGGACGCCCAGCTGCCAGACGACCTGGTCGTACTGCTCGGTCAGCAGCTCGGCGCGGTTGTCGAGCCGGCGGATCTCCGTGCGGACGCGCGCGTACTGGGCCGCTTGCGTCGAGCAGCGTGTCGGCGAGGCGCGGGTGCGCGTGCAGGACAGACGCCGGCCGCGATCGCGGCCACCGCCAGCCGCGAGCAGCCCGGCCATGCGGCGCAGAGTCGACCCGTGCTCCATCACCACCGGTGTCGGCGGGCGGCGTCCGGAAAATTGAGCGGGGCTAAGAGCCGCGGGCCTCCCGGCCGATCAAGCGTGAGCATGCAGATCACCGTCGACTGTCCCCGTGCGACGCCGCCAAGCGGCCGCTGCAGGCCGTGCGCCGCCTGCGGCGCCGCCGCAGCCGGCCGCCGACATCGCCGCCTGGCGGCGGCGCTGCACGCCGACCACCTGGGCGTGATCCTGGCCGAGCCGCGCCGCGCCCCGGCGGCCCCGGTGCCGCTGCCCCGGCCGCTGCGCGTCGTGGTCGCCATGGACGACCGCGTCGCGAGGCGACCGAGACGACTGATCGTCCCGGACACCGTCGTCCCGGCCGTCCGACCCGCTCTCGTTCGACTGGCACGAGCGCCGCGGCCTCCGCCGCCTGCGCCGCACCGCCTGAGCTGATCCGCGAGGGGACGCCGGGCGCAGGTCGAGCAGGTTCGCGGGCAGCTCGAGCTGCTCGACCGCGACGCCGCGCGCGCGCCATCTCGGCGAGCAGCTCGTCGTAGGCCTCGGCCTCGACTCGGGTCGGACGGCGCCCACTCGTTCAGGTAGCGCACGCCGGCTCACGCCGGCCTGGTAGAGCTCCTTCAGGCAGCCGAAGCAGGGCCGCAGCGTCGAGTAGCAGTGCGCCGACTGGACCGAGTAGCCGAGCTGGGCCGCCTGCAGGATCGCGTTCTGCTCGGCGTGGACGCAGATGCAGACGTCGTAGCCGCGGCCCGGCTGGTAGTCCGTCGGGATGGCGCAGCGGTGGCAGCCGCCCTCGTCGCAGTTGCGGAAAGCCGGTGGGCGTGCCGTTGTAGCCGGTGGCGATGATGCGCTGGTCGGCGACGAGCATCGCGCCGACGTGGCGGCCCAGGCAGGCGGCTCGCTCGCGCGTGGCCACGGCGAGCAGCATGAAGTACTGCTCCGGGGTCGGCCGCACCGCGGCTCGGCGGGCGTCGGCGCGATCGGCGGTCGGCGTCGGGTCCATGCCCGCAGCGTACCGGCGGCCGCCCTCGGCGGAGCTACGCGATGTGCCTGAGCGTGCGGTCGGCCAGGCGGGTCAGGCGCCGGCCGGCGGAGGCGGACGCCGCGTGATCTGCGAGCCCCGCCAGGTGCCTCAGATCAGCCGCTGCGCCGTCAACCTCGGTGTGAATCTGCGAGAACAGCACCCGGAACCGGTCGGCGTCCGTGAGATGTGCGGCTTCGACATCGCCGCCCACCCGCAGCGCGTCGAGCATCCGGAGCTTCTGGGTCACAGCCTCGACGGCCTGGCCGAGGCCGTCGATCAGCCCCCGCGCGGCCGCGAGCTTGACATCGAGCGTCGCGGCGCTCCGGGCCGATGCCGTGAGGAGCAGACGGACGTTCGTCTCGGCGTCCTCGTCGCCCCCGCCCCTCTCGAGCTCGTCGAGGAAGTAGAGGGCCATCTCGGCCTGGATCTTCGCAAGGCAGACGTCGAAGCCCACGTCGCCGGTCGCCGCCCGGGTCGGCTCGACGGCGTGGGCGGCGGCCTGGATCGCCTCTTCGGTCTCGCCCGCCTCGCGCCGCATCAGCATCGCGATGGCCGCGAGCACGCGGCCATCGTCGCCCAGGCGGCTCGCGCTGATCGTCGCGTTCAGGGCCGAGAGGCGGGCTCTCTCGGCCATCGCAGCGAGCTGCGCAGCCTTGCCGTCGAGTCCGCGCTCGAGCTCCGAGTAGCGGTCGAGCTGCGCGAACACCCGGTCGAGCGCACGCTTGAGCGCGAGGCAATCGCCGCCGATGCCCGAGAGCCCTCCGCCGGGTCCGTATCCCAGTGCCGCATCGCGCTGCGCGAGCTCCGCGGGCAGGAAGTGGCGCATGAGCTCGTCGTACGACGAGAAGCCCGCCTTGCCGATCAGGTCGACGAGCAGCTCGACGCCGGCGGCGACGACCTCCTTGCGCGGCGTCCCGGCGGCCTCCAGCGCGTGCTCCTGGGCCCGCACCTGGGCGTAGAGCGGCTCGACAACGTCGCGGATCCCGGCGGTCGGCTTGATCCGCACCGACAGGTAGCCGCCGTCCTCGGTCGGCGCCACCGTCGCGACCACCCAGTAGTGGTTCCCGTTCTTGGCGAGGTTCTTGACGTACGCCGCAATCGGGCGCCCCGCTTCGAGGTAGTCCCAGAGGACCTGGAACACGGCGCGTGGCATGTCGGGATGGCGCACGAGGTTGTGCGCGCGCCCGACGAGCTCGTCGCGGCCGTAGCCGGAGACGCGGACAAAGACGCTGTTCCCGCTCGTGATGATGCCCTTCCGGTCCGTCGCCGAGAAGAACAGCTCGTCGACCTCGAAGGGCTGCTCCGTCGATCCGGTTTGTGACGGCGCGGGTTCCATGGGCTGACGGCGGCGGCCGGGTGACCGCGCCTGCTCCCCGTCATCGACCCGTCCAGGTGGAAGTGGAGTGCGCCGCGGGCACGTGTGGGCTCCTGACGTGCGAGGGTCAGGCACATGCCCGCGGCTCTTCCAGTGTCTGCCAATCTCGGCTGCGGTCAACCCCGGATAATTGGTGGAGAACCTGCCCGCCGGCCGTTGACCTCCGCCGGCTCGGGCGGGAGGATTGAGATGACAGTTTCCGGAGGGGTGGGGAATGGCGCACGGCGCGCACCGCAGGAGACGAAGGCTCGTCGCAACAGGATTGGCCGCGCTTGCGGTGCTCGCCGTGCCGTCTGCCGCCCAGGCGGGCGGATCGATCCTCGCGGTCTCGCCCCACCACCTGAAGTTGGGCCGGCAGCCGTTCGGAAGCTTCACGAGCCGGACGGTCACGATCACCAACCGCTCCTCGCAGACGCTGCTCGTGACCATCACCGACCAGTCGCCCGACGACTTCTCGCCCGGCCAGCCCGGATCCACCTGCCTCCTCTCCTTCACGGTGAACGTGCTCGACCCCGGCGAGCGGTGCACGATGATCATCGGGTTCGAGCCGGCGCCCCCCTTCAGCGGCCTCGAGCGGGCGGACATGACCGTGACGGCGGCGAACGAGAGCGGGAAGATCCTGCGCACCCGCCACGTCCGGATCACCGGCGTCGGCGTTCCGGCGAACTAATTCGCAGGCCCCCTGGCAGATGCGAACTGTCAGGAATGGGTAATGTTGGCGCTGGAGTGGGAATTCCTAGAAGATCTGCCCGGGTCGGCCATGTGGATTGGGGGCGCCGGCCCGGAGAAGGAGGGGTGGATGACCGACCAGACCCAGATTCGACGTGACCCGCTCGTAGAGCACGCCGTTCCGCTCGTCGCCAAGGCGATGTTCCTCGCCGACGACGCGAACGATCTGTGGGAGTACTTCCGCGACCGCGTCGACGCCGAGCGGCACAGGATCGTGGAGGACGCGATCCGCGAGGCGCTCGAGCCGCTCGAGGAGCGCTTCGCGATGGACGCCATCGCGCGCGTGGCGGCCACGATGGCGGCGGAGCGGGTGCGCGAGGACTAGAGGGTTGGATGTGATTCAGCGGCCGTCGTAGGCGGCGAGGGCGCGTGCGGGGGGCCGTTGAGCGTGTTGAGCAGCATGCCGAGCGTCAGCGCGAGCAGGCGCTGCGCGATGCGGAGGGCGAGGCCGGCTGGTGTGCGGGCGAGGTGGCGCTCGAGTTTCATCTGTTCTGTGAGATTGGTGGAGGCGAGGGCACCGCCGTTTCACATCAAGCCTCTAGTCCTCGTCCTCCCAATATTCGAGCTCGGGCCCCGGGCGAGCGAAGATGATCCGCTCGCCGGCGACGCTCCGCGCGCCGATCTTGCCGGTGTCGAGGTACTCGACGATGTCCGGCGCGATCAGCGTGGAGAGCATGAGGACGCGGACGGGCGCGTCCGTGTCGTTGCGGATCTGGTGCGCGCCCTCCTTGCCGCGCGGGAACGCGACGACGTCGCCCTGGCGCAGCTGCTGCTCGCCCTCGTGCGTGCGCAGCGTCGGCTCGCCGCGGAGGACGATCGCCCATTCCTCGTTCGCGTGGTGGGTGTGAAATGGCCCCTGCTTGTTACCCGGCTCGACCTCGTACATGCTCGCGCCGATCAGCTCGGCGTCGGTGTGCGCGCCGACCCAGGCGTCCTTGAAGCGCCAGCCCTCGCGCTCTTCCGTGCGATCCCACTCGTCTGCGTTGAGATTGAAGATCTTCATGCCGCAAGCCTAGTAGCTCGGAAGTGCTCAGCGCCGGCCGGCGCCCGCCCGTTCCATGCGCTCCCTGGCCTCGATCACCAGTCGTGTGACCCGGTGGAGCTCGTCCGAGTCGTGGATGTCTCCGGGAAGCGCGAAGCTGACGCTCATGCCGTCTGAGCGGCGGGCCCTGACCCGCTGGCCTCGGCGCGCATCTCGGGACACCGCGAACGGATGGGCGTACACCCATCCGGGTGCGCCCACGACCTCGGCGCCGCCCTGGCCATCATGCGCAGTTGTGCCCAGCTCGTAGCCCACATCGAGTGGATGCCCGCCCGGCGGCACGTCGAAACACGCTGCAAACGGGCGAAATTGGCGATGACGGGATCGGGCTTGCGCCATGGCGTCTGCAAGAGCCACAATGCCTCGCGACGCCTCGAATCGTCCAGACATGTCGACACTGACCACTCTGCTGAGCGGAGTTGCCTTCGGCGCCGTCTCGGCTGGGGTCCAGCTCCTGTTCTCCCGTCATCAGCGGGTCCAGAACGCAGCCGGCAACGCGTTCGAAAAGCTCCGGGCAGCCGCCGCTGAACTGCGCGGTGGCCCGGGAAACACCGAGGCCGCACGCCCTCTCTATAACGAAGCGCAGGCCGAACTCGGCGCCTTTACGGACGCCGCATCCGAGGTCCTGCAAAAGCCGTTCTGGCGCGCAACCTAGAGACGCTGGCAGCGGATCCGAGCAGATGGGCGGTGACGGGATCGAACCGCCGACCCCCTGCTTGTAAGGCAGGTGCTCTCCCAGCTGAGCTAACCGCCCGGCCGGACCAGTCTACCGGCGCCCATCCCGGCGCTGATGCGCGGGATGGACGCCGGCGGACGAAAGAGGTAACGCCCCTAGAGGGAGGCGATGACGTTGTTCAGCAGGCTCGAGATGGCGGTCGAGAGCAGGCCGAGCGTCACAACGACGGCGATGGTGATGACGCCGAGGACGACGGCGTACTCGGCCATCGTCTGGCCGGACTCGTCGGTGTTGCGGAGAAGCGAAAGAGCGGACACGTGGGGCTCCGATCGTGGGGGGGTCTCGGCGCGGCCGAGGATGACCGCGCGTGTCCCAATGATCCGAGCGTTTTGCACCCCGGCATATCACCCGAAAGGGTGGACGATCGGTTAACCGAGGCGCTGATCGAGGTTGACCGCGGCTGAGATCAGCGCGAGGTGGGTGAACGCCTGCGGGAAGTTCCCGAGCAGCTCGCCGCTCGAGCCCGATCTCCTCGGAGTAGAGGCCGAGGTGGTTGGCGTAGGTCAGCATCTTCTCGAAGGCCAGCCGGGCCTCGTCCAGACGGTCGGCGCGCGCCAGCGCCTCGACGTACCAGAACGAGCAGATCGAGAACGTGCCCTCGTCGCCGTCCAGGCCGTCGGGCGCCGCGGACGACGTTGTAGCGGTACACGAGGCTGTCGGACACCAGCTCCCGGCCGATCGCGTCCAGCGTCGAGAGCCAGCGCGGGATCCTTGGGCGCGATGAACTTGACCATCGGCATCAGCAGCAGCGAGGCGTCCGAGCACGTCCGACCCGTAGCTCTGCACGAATGCCTTGCGCTTCTCGTTCCAGCCCCTTGTCCAGGATCTGATGGGTGATCTGGTCGCGCACACCCATCCACCGCACGACGTCGGCGGGCAGGCCCCGCGCTGCCGGCGATGCGGATGGCACGCTCGATCGCGACCCAGGACATCAGCCGCGAGTAGGTGAAGTCCTGGCGGCCGCCGCGCACCTCCCACATGCCCTCGTCGGGCTGATCCCAGTTCTCGCACACCCAGTCGACGATGCTGCAGAGATCAGCCCAGGCGTCGAAGGAGATCGGCTCGCCGTACTTGTTGTAGAGGTAGAGCGAGTCGATCAGCTCGCCGTAGATGTCGAGCTGCAAGCTGGGTGGCCGCGCCGTTTCCGATCCGCACCGGGCGACGACTGCTCGTAGCCCTCGAAGTGATCGAGCGTCTCTTCGGGCAGCTCGTGGCGGCCGTCGATGCCGTACATGATCTGCAGCGGCCCGTCGGCGCTCAGCTCGGACTCGCGGAAGCGCGCGGTCAACCAGCCCATGAAGTCGGCCGCCTCCTCGGTGAAGCCCGAGCCGCAGCAGCGCGTACACCGAGAAGGCCGCGTCGCGGATCCAGGTGTAGCGGTAGTCCCAGTTTCGGCCGCCGCCGATCTGCTCGGGCAGGCTGGTGGTGGGCGCGGCCACGATCGCGCCGGTGGGCCGGTAGGTCAGCAGCTTCAGCGTCAGCGCCGAGCGATTGACCATCTCGCGCCAGCGGCCGCGGTAGTGCGGACTTGTGCAGCCAGCCCCGCCAGTAGCGCACGGTGCGCTGGAACTGCTGAGAGGCCTCGGCGTCGCGGACGCCGCGACAGACGTGGTCGTCGTCGCTGTCGAGCCATCGAGAAGCTCGCGCTGCGACCGGCCTTCGAGATGAAACTCGGTGACCACACCGTCGCCGATGCTGCTTCGAGCGGCTTGCTCGACTCGACCACCAGGCGTCAGTCTCGGACGATCGGAAGATCGCGCCCCGCTCACCGGCCTCGGTCGTCGTGTGGGCTGCGGCCGTAGTTCAACCGCGGCTGGCACTCCATCCGAAACTCCATCTCGCCGCGCACCACCATCACTCGGCGCACCAGGTGGCGGCGGGCGTCGGCGTCTCGGTGGATCGGCATGAAGTCCTGCACCTCCCCCACCCCGTCGGGGGTGAGGAAGCGGGTGATCAGGACGTTGGTGTCGGGGAAGTAGAGCTGCTTGATCGAGTGGCACTCCTGCGTCGGCTCGATCCGCCAGAACCCGCCCTTCTCGGCGTCCAGCATCGACGCGAACACGCTGGGCGAGTCGAACCGCGGCCAGCAGCACCAGCCGATGGTGCCGTCGGTGCCGACCAGCGCCACCGTGTGGAGGTTGCCGATCACGCCGTGCTCTGCGATTGGGAGGTAGCCGGCCACGCGGCATCGCAGTATTCCATGCCACCGGCTGCCCGACCAGGGAGCCGGGCTATACTCTGCCGTCGCCAGACGGGGTGGCCGTTTGCCGGCCCGGGTGGCAGAACGGGGGCGTAGTTCAGCTGGTTAGAACGCCGGCCTGTCACGCCGGAGGTCGCGGGTTCGAGTCCCGTCGCTCCCGTTTCCTCGGACTCCGCTCGATCTAGTACTTCTCGTTCTGGGGCAGGTCGTCGGTGATGTCGAACCACGGCGCCTTCGATCCCACGAAGATGTGCTCGGTCGGCCTGATGCTGGGCGCGTCGACGAGCGACCCCATCGCGACGTGGACGTAGGCGCCGTCACGGACGACCGAGAAGAGGAGCGACCCGCACTTCGCACACCGCGCGTCGTGGAGGTTCTCCTCCCCGACGATCAGGAGCCCGTCACCGCCCTCGATCAACTCGAGCTTCTCCCGCTCGATCCCCGCGAACGCCTTGAACGCCGAGCCGGTGGCGGCGCGGCAGCGCGAGCAGTGGCAGTTCGCGGCGTACAGGAACGCGTCGGCGACGCGGTAGCGCACTGCGCCGCACTCACAGCTTCCGGCGAGCATGCGATCGTCGGCCATCTGCGTAGCATGACGCATCGTCACGTTCACGCCCGCCGAAAGGAGCAGCCATGATCGCGCGCATCTGGAAGGGCGCCGTGCGAAGGAGCGACGGCGACGCGTACAGCCGCTATCTGAACGAGACCGGCCTCGCGGAGTACGCGGCCACCGAGGGCAACGCCGGCGTCTGGATGCTCCGTCGAGACGTCGGCGACAACACCGAGTTCCTGATGTTCACGCTGTGGGACTCGCTGGAGGCGGTCAAGCGGTTCGCGGGCGAGGACTACGGAACGGCGGTGTTCTATCCCGAGGACGACCGCTTCCTGGTGGATCGCGACCTGGGAGCAAGCCACTGGACGGTCGACGCGCAGGTGCCGCCGGGCGATCGGTAGCCCGTGCGCCGGGGTTGAGCGCGGCGGGTGATCGCCCGCCGCGCTCTGAGCTCCCGCTAGCGGGCGGCGGCGCTCGGCGTGCCGGTGCCGGGCTTGCGGTAGCTGTACCCGCCGGCCTGCTTCGTGGTCAGGCCGAGGAAGATCGCGGCCACGCCGACGACGACGTGGGGCACCCACACGTTCGCCGACTCGTCCGCGAACCCGAAGAGCCACGGGGAGGCCGCGAGCAGGGTGCCGGCGACGATGTCGATCAGGTTGTGGACAGCCATCGGGGCGACCTTCCAGACGCCGAGCTCGTAGTTCGTGAACAGGCTGTAGGCGATGAGCCCGATCCCGAGGACGACCGAGACGACGGTCGCCGAGGTGTGCTCGGAGAACTGGATGATCCACGGCGCTGCGATCAGGGCGACGCCGACGATGTAGTCGAGCGGCGCGTGGAACTTGGTGGGGATGAAGCGCATGAGAGACTCCTTGTGTCGATGCGACGCTTCGCTGAGTACGAGGCCCATTCGCACCGGTGAAGGCGCCGGTTCTCGGCGCTCCAAGGCGGCCTCAATACTCCTCCGCCTCGGTCAGCTCGAAGATCTGCGCCTCGGGAAGCTCGCGCCACTCGAACCGGTCGCGCACGCGACCCCACATCTCGTGCAGCGCGGCCGCGAACGACTCGGCGGCGGCGCGGTCGGCGAACTCGAGCTCGACCGCGACGAGGCTCGGCCCGTCTCCCCGGCGGAGCACGCGGTGGCGGCGCACGCCGCTTCGCGCCCGCCCGAGCGGGTCGCGATCGAACGCCTCGCGCTTCCAGATCTCGTAGTCGGGCACCGGGTGCTCGACCCGCACAACGACCGTCCCGGGAGCCGCCATCTCTCACCTCCGTCGATATTGACTACATCTGATGTGTAGTCAGTTCTCGGATAGGGTACCCGAATGTCCGAGAACGTCAAGCGCCGCCGATACGAGTCGCCCCGGCGGCGCGCGCAGGCGGACGCAACCCGGCGCGACATCATCGCCGCCGCCCAGCGGCTCTTCGAGCGGCAGGGCTATGCGGCGACGACCATGGCGGCCATCGCCGCGGAGGCCGGCGTCGCCCTGAAGACCGTCTATCTCGTCTTCGACACGAAGAGCGGCGTGCTGCGGGCGGTCTGGAACGGCCTCCTGCGGGGCGAGGACGAGGACCGGCCCGTCGCCGAGCAGCCCTGGTACGTCGAGGTGCTCGAGGAGGCCGACCCCGATCGCCGCCTCGTGTTGAACGCGCGGAACTCGGCCGAGGGCAAGCAGCGCATCGGGGCCATCGTCGAGGCGATCCGCAGCGCCGCGACCGCTGACCCCGAGATCGGCAAGCTCTGGGCGCGCATTCAGGCCGAGTACCACGCGAACCAGCGGGCGATCGTCGAGCTGCTCGACGAGCGGGGCGAGCTCGCCCCCGGCCTCGACGTCGACCGGGCCTCCGACATCCTCTGGACGATCAACCACCCGAACACGTGGCAGCTCCTGGTAACGGAGCGCGGATGGACGCCCGAGGAGTACGAGCGGTGGGCCGGCGAGACCGCCCGCGCCCAGCTCCTGCCCCGCGGCGTGGCGTAGCATCTCGCGCCGTGACCGACCCGCGCGTCGAGCGCTACGCCACCCTCCTCATCGACACATGCCTCGGCGTCGAGCGCGGCTGGCAGGTGATCGTCTGGGGCATGCCGCTGGCCCGGCCGCTGCTCGAGGAGGTGACGCGCCAGCTCGGCCGGCGGGGCGCCTACCCGCTTCTGCGGCTCACGTTCGGCGGCGGCCTCGTCTACCACCGCGACTGGGTGCGCCACGCGCCGCTCGACGTGCTCGCCGAGCCGGCGGCGATCGACGCGCACGCGTTCGAGCACTGCGACGGGCTGATCGCGATCTCCGCTCCCGAGAACACGCGCGACGGCAGCGACATCGCTGCCGAGCGCATGAGCGCCGTGCAGGCGGCGTACCGCCCGGCGACGGCACGGATCCACTCGAGCTCGATCCCCTGGGTGATGTGCTGGTACCCGACGCCCGCGCTCGCGCAGGACGCGGGCATGACGAGCCCCGAGTTCGAGGACTTCCTCTTCGACGCGTGCCTGCGCGACTGGGAGAGAGAGCACGAGCGGATGGGGCGCTACGCGGCGCTCTTCGACGGTGCGAAGTTGGTTCGGATCGTCGGCGCCGACACCGACCTCAGGCTTTCGCTCACGGGTCGCCGGATGGAGGTCGACGCCGGGACGGGGAACATGCCCGGCGGCGAGTTCTTCGGCTGCCCGGTCGAGACGTCGGCCGAGGGCACGATCGCCTTCACGGAGTTCCCCGGCATCTGGAGCGGCCGCGACGTGCGTGGCATCCGGCTTCGCTTCTCGGACGGCCGCGTCGTCGACGCCTCGGCCGAAACGGAGGAGGAATTCCTGCTCGCCGCGCTCGACACGGACGAGGGCGCACGCCGGATCGGCGAGCTCGGCGTCGGCTGCAACCCCGCGATCACCCGCTACATGCGAAACACCCACTTCGACGAGAAGATCGACGGCACGATCCACATCGCGCTCGGCGCAGGGTTCTCAGACCTGGGCGGCACGAACGTGTCGGCGATTCACTGGGACATGGTGAAGGACCTTCGGCGCGGCGGCCGGATCGAGGTCGACGGCCGTGTCGTGCAGGAGAACGGCGCATGGGTGACGTGATCCACCTCCGACCCCTCACCGACCAGAACCGCGACGCCGTGCTGAGCCTGCGCGTGTCGCCGGCCCAGGAGCAGTTCGTGAGCGGCGTCGAGGAGTCGCTCGCCGAGGCCGCCGAGGAGCCGGGCGGCCGCGCCATCTTCTGGGCGATCTACGACGACGAGACTCCTGTCGGCTTCGTGATGATCAGCGACGAGGTCGACGGGCCCGACTACATCGCCCACTACCTGTGGAAGCTGCTGATCGACGAGCGCCACCAGGGCCGCGGCCACGGGACGGCGACGCTCGACCTCATCGTCGCGTACTTCCGCGGCCGGCGGGGTCGACGGTGCTCTGGACGAGCGCCGGCCAGGGCGAGGGCAGCCCGATCCCGTTCTACGAGCGCTACGGCTTCGAGCGGACCGGCGAGATCGTGTTCGACGACGAGGTGCTGCTGCGGCTCGAGCTCGGCGAGCGCGGCGCCACGCGGCTCAGGCGTCCGACTGGGGCGTGAACAGCGTCTCGAGCCGGTCGATCGTCTCGTCGGTGCCCATCACGATGAGCACGTCCCCCGGCTCCGTGACGGTGTCGTCCGGAGGCTGGGGGATGAGCTCGCCGCCCGCTCGTCGCAGCGCCGCGACGATCGCCGGGCCGGCGACGTCGATCAGCCGGCGGCCTGCGCCGGGGGCGCCGGGCGAGACGTCGATCTCCTCCATCCGATACTCGGGCGCCACGTCGACGACGCCCGTCACCTGCGGGTGAAGCGCAAGGCGCGCCATCTCTGAGCCGCTCGACTTGTACGGTGACACGACCCGCTCGGCGCCTGCCCGGCGGAGCTTCTGCTCGGCCTCCGAGGCGCTCGCCCTGGCGACCACGGCCAGGTCGGGCCGGAGCTCGCGCGCGGTCAGGGTGATGAACACGTTCTCCGCGTCGGAGTCGACGCAGGCGATCAGCGCCCGCGCCCGCTCGATACCCGCCCGCAGGAGGAGCTCCTCGTCGGCCGCGTCGCCCTGGAGCCAGGGCACGCCCGCGGCGGCCGCCCTCTCGACGCTCTGCGGATTGCGGTCGATCACGACGTAGCTCGCGCCGGCGGCTTGAAGGTCGCGGGCCACCTGCCGTCCCACCCGGCCGAAGCCGCAGACCAGATAATGCTCGGAGATTCCGTCGACCATTCGCTGCCTTCGGCGCACGTCCAGGAGGCCGGTCACGTGACCGGCGACGAAGAACTCCGTCGCAGACACGAGCGCGTAGTAGAGCGTACCCACGCCGAGGACGATCAGCACGGCCTTCACCACCTGACCGCCGGTCGAGCTCGGTGCCGGCACGGAGCCCACGGTCGCGATCGTGTCGAGCGTCCATGTGAATCCGGCCCACGTGGACGTGTCCTCGGTGAGGACGAAGCCGAGCGTCCCGCCGACGAGCAGGATGGCGACGAGGCCGCCGAGCCGCGCCAGGCGGCCGACGAGCAGCTCGCGGAACTGCCAATCGTCGTAGGTGTGCGCCTCGGCGGCCGCAGCCGCATCGCGGCGCGCCGCCTCTGCTGTGTGGGAAGAGGGCATCACGCGCCCCCGTCACTCTAATCCTGCACGGGCCGGCAACACAGACAGGTGGAAGAGCGGGGCGGCGATTCGTGTCTTGTGAGCATTCAGATCATCCGAGGAGGAGATCCCGATGTTCCGCATCAAGCACCTCATCCCGACCGCCGCCGTTGTGATCGCATCCGCTGGAGTGGCGGCGCCCGCGGCGCTGGCCCAGGCCGACGGCCTGTATCCGAACCCGACCGCGAACACCCGGGTCGTCGGCATCGTCGACTATGTCTACCCGCCCGAGCACCAGGTCGGGGCGTGGGTTCACGACACACCGCTCGCCAACCCCGTCGAGCCGAAGGCCGCCGTGGCCGTGACCGGCCGCACGATCCCGACCTCCGGCGGCATCGACTGGACGTTCCCGGTGATGGCCGCCGTCGGGCTCGGCCTCATCGTCATGATCGCCGGCGACCAGATCCTCTTTCGCCGGCGCGGGCAGCTCGCCACGTAGTCACCGGTGGGCCGTGTAGCGTTGGGGGTGGTGCCCGCCACCACCCCCAACGTCCTGCCCACGAGCCTCGTGGGCTCGTACGCCCAGCCGGACTGGCTGATCGACCGCGAGCGGCTGCGCGACCGCTTCCCGCCGCGGGTGCGTGCCAAGGAGCTGTGGCGGATCGACCCCCGGTACCTGGAGGAGGCCCAGGACGACGCCACCCTCATCGCGATCCGCGACCAGGAGCGGGCCGGGCTCGACATCCTGACCGACGGTGAGCAGCGGCGCGAGAGCTACTCCAACCGCTTCGCCACCGCCCTCTCGGGCGTCGACACCAGAAACCCCGGGACGGCGCTCGACCGAAGCGGCCACCCCAACCCGGTGCCGCGCGTCGTCGGCCCGATCGAGCGGCAGGGCTCCGTGCAGGTGCGCGACGTCCAGTTCCTGCGCTCGAACACGTCGAAGCCGATCAAGATGACCGTCCCCGGCCCGTTCACGATGTCGCAGCAGGCCCAGAACGACCACTACGAGTCGGACGCCGAGCTCGCGCTGGCATACGCCGGCGCCGTCCACGACGAGATCGCCGACCTCTTCGCCGCGGGCGCCGACATCGTGCAGATCGACGAGCCCTACATGCAGGCCCGGCCCGAGAAGGCGCGCGAGTTCGGGATTGCGGCCCTGACCCGTGCGCTCGACGGCATCGAGGGAACGACCGCCGTCCACATCTGCTTCGGCTACGCGGCGATCATCCACGAGCGGCCCGAGGCGTACTCCTTCCTGCCCGAGCTCGTCGCGGCCCCGTGCGACCACATCTCGATCGAGACGGCGCAGTCGCACCTCGACACATCGATCCTCGAGACGCTCCCGGGCAAGGGCATCATCCTGGGCGTGATCGACCTGGACAGCCACGAGGTCGAGACGCCCGACACCGTCGCCGACCGGATCCGCAAGGCGCTCCCGTACAAACGGCCGGATGAGCTGACGGCGGCGCCGGACTGCGGGATGAAGTACCTGCCTCGCCGCGTCGCCTTCGGAAAGCTCGAGGCGATGGTCGCGGGCGCGGCGGCCGTCCGTTCCGAACGCTAGGCGGCCGCCGGGCGGTACGTGAGAATGACGACGCCGTCGCCACCGACGGGCCTCGCCTCGTGCAGCTCGAGCGTCAGCGGATCGCCGCCGCCCTCGAAGAGCTTCTTCCCGCTCCCGAGCACCGTCGGGAACACCATGAGCCGGTACTCGTCGACCAGGTGGCGCTCGGTCAGCCCCTGCACGAGCTGCCGGCTCCCGGCCACCAGGATGTCGCCGTCCTGCTCGGCCTTCAGCTTCGCCGCCTCCTCGGCCAGGTCGCCCCGGACGACGACGAGTTGTTCCAGGTCGGGTCGGAGAGCGTCGAGGAGAATACGTACTTGCGCATCCCGTTCATCTTCCCGGCGAACCCGGCCTCGTCCGTTCGCTCGGGCCAGGCCTGCGCGAAGCCCTCGTACGTGACCCGGCCGAGCAGCATGGCGTCGGCGTCCATCACCTCGTCGAGCTTGAACTTGTCGCCGTCGGGGCCGCGCTCGAACGTGAACGCCCAGCCGCCGTGCGCGAACCCCTCGGCTCCGCCCGGGTCCTCCATCACGCCGTCGAGCGTCACGAACTCGGATACCACGATGCGCCCCATCTCGTTCCCTCCTCGGTGGTGAAGACGTCGCTGCTTACGACCGCGAAGTGCCCCGAAACTCATCGGATGATGCCGCGGGCGAGCGCCGCGCGCACCCGTTCGACGGCCTCCGGCGAGGCCGGCCGCTCCGAGTCACAGAGGCGTAGAGTCGTGGTCTCTGCCATCGAAGACGGGAGGGCACCATGAAGAGGTCGGTACTGCTGTTCGCTGCGACGATCGTCGCCGTCGCGGCCATCGTGGGCGCGACCAGGGCCGCCGGTGCATCGAAGGCTGGTGGACACGAGAGGACGACGACGATCCGCTACCGCACGCATCAAGTGGTCAACCCGCGGCCGCTCGATATCGCTCCGCCGAGTGGTCCCAGCACCGGCGATGAGGCGATCGAAAAGGAGATCCTCTACTCGCTCGACGGCAAGCGGATCGGCTATGACGTGCTGCACTTCACGATCGTCAGCGCGAACCGCCGGACCCAGACGCTCGACGTGATCGTCGATGGCGCGATCGTCTTGAAGGCCGGGACGATCAACGTCCAGGGAGAGACGACGTTCCATACCATCCGAGTCGGAGTGAACGGCGGCACCGGCGCCTATCAGCGCGTGCTCGGCCAGCTCACCGTGCTTCGAACATTGCCCAACGGCGACGACATCGACAGGCTGAGCTACACGCGCGTCTCGTGAGCGGGTGGCCGGCCTGAACTGGCTGCACGCCGCCCGGGCGGACGTCGCTCGGCATTGACGTCCGATGCTCGATGAGTTTGCGCGCACGAGCCGGTCTACAGGACGACCATCACACGGGAACGACGGAGGCGAACGATGACACCGATCACGCTCGACATCACCATGTCCCTCGACGGCTTCGTCGCGGGGCCCGAGCCCTCGATGGAGGATCCGCTGGGGAAGCGCGGCGAGGAGCTTCACGAATGGGTGTTCGGGCTGGCGTCGTGGCGGCAGGCCCACGGCATGGAGGGCGGCGAGACCGGCCCCGACGCCGATCTCGTGGCCGAGCACGTCGCCTCGTACGGCGCGGTCGTCATGGGCCGGCGGATGTACAGCGGCGGGGCCGGGCCGTGGGAGGACGATCCCAACGCAGGCGGCTGGTGGGGCGATGACCCGCCGTTTCACGTGCCCGTCTTCGTGCTGACGCACCATCCGCGCGAGAGCCGCGAGATGCAGGGCGGGACGACCTTCCACTTCGTCACCGACGGGATCGATACGGCGCTCGACCGGGCCCAGAGGGCTGCCGGAGACAAGGCCGTCCATGTGGCGGGTGGAGCCGACGTCGTCCAGCAGGTGCTGGACGCGGGCCGGTTCGACGAGCTCACGGTGCACGTCGCGCCCGTGCTGCTGGGCGCGGGCACGCGGCTCTTCGAGAACGTCGACGGAAGCCGTGTGAAGCTCGAGCCGCTGCCTATGCCGGCGTCGCCGACCGTCACGCACCTGCGCTACCGGGTCGTCAGGTAGCGCGCGCCTCCGGAATGTCGAGCCGCTGGGCGAGCATGAACGTGTTCCCGTCGGGGTCGTAGAAGGTCGCGAGCCGCACCATCCCGGGAACCTCGGTCGTCTCGCCGTCGAACCTCACGTCGTGCGCCTCGAGCGCGGCCCGCGCAGCGACGATGTCGGCAACGCCGAACGTGAGCGTCGCCCCGCCGCGCGGCTCGAGGTCCTCCGTCTGGCCGATGCCGACGTTGACCTCGGCGATCGGCGAGCGCAGCTCGGCCCATCCCCAGTCGTCGAGCTTGTAGATGAGCTCGAAGCCGAGCACGTCGCGGTACCACGCGATCGAGCGGTCGATGTCGGAGACGCCGAGGGCGGCCGTCATATGCGCGGCCCACGCGATCGGGGTTGTGCCGGGGGAGGCAGAGCTGGACGGGGACGTGGACATGCGGGCTCCTTCCGTGGTGTCTGACCTGTTTGTATACTAGAATCACTTTTGTGTCAAATCGAGATCCACTGCGACCGCTCGTCGACCTCGTGCACAACCGGTGGGCGGTGCCCGTGCTGGCCGAGCTCCACACGACGGGCGGGACGCGGTTCGTCACCCTCTGCCGCCGGACCGGCGCGGGCGGCGAGTCGGTGCGGCGGGCCCTGACGGCGTTGGTCGAGCGCGGGCTCGTCGCCCGCAACCCCGGCTACGGCCATCCGCTTCGGCCCGAGTACGTCCTGACGCCGGCCGGCTCGCGCGTCGCCCCCGCCTGCGCGCTCCTGCTCGACGAGCTCGCGGCGCTCGAGATCGGCGCCGTCGGCCTCAACAAGTGGTCGATGCCGGTGCTGGCCGCCCTCGCGTCCGACCGCCGCTTCTCGGAGCTCCGCGGCGCGCTTCCGGGCGTGAGCCCGCGCGCCCTCACCCTTGCGCTCAAGGCGCTCGCCGACGCCGGGATGGTCGAGCGGACGGTGCTCGCGAGCTACCCGCCGCGGACCGTCTACCGGCTGGCCGACCGCGCGCGCCGGCTCACGCCGGCCCTCGAGCGGATCGCCGCCGTCGCGGCCTGACGCTCAGGCGACGGCGGGCTGCTGGCGGTGCGCCAGCATGAGCGGGATCGGCGCGATCGCGATGATCGTCGCCCCGACGGCGATCGCCAGCACGCCGAACTCCGAGTAGGCAGCGCCGCCGGCAAGCGCCAGCCCCGCTCCGGTGAAGCCCGAGAGGAGATCCGTGAACCCGATCAGGCGGCCGCGCTCGGACGGCGCGGCGACGTCGGCGAGGTGGGCCGAGGCGGCGACGTAGGACACGTTCCAGCCCAGGCCGACGCCGAAGAGGCAGAAGGACGTCCAGAGCACGCTCGAGTGCCAGCCCAGGCCGAGCGCCGAGACCGCCATCACCACAAGGCCGCCGACGAGCGCGGGCATGCGGCCGACGCGGTCGATCATGTCGCCGACGACCAGGACGAGGGAGTACATCCCGATGATGTGGAAGCTGATGACCGTGAAGATGTCCTCCTCGGCGTGGCCGTGGCCAACGACCACGTATCCGGCCAGGTTCATCACCGACACCATCACTGCGAAGCTCGTGACGGCCGCGATCACGGCGGCAATCGTCCCGGGGCGGGCGAGCACCTCGGAGAGCGGCGGGGCCGGCCCCGAGGCGTGGTCAGGGTGTGCATGCGCCGTCGCCGCGGCGAACACCTTCGGGTCGGGCCGCACCTGGAGCACGATGAAGAACCCGAGGGCCATGAACGCACCGGCCGCGAGGTAGGGGATCACGAGGTCGCCCGAGTCGAGGTGGCGACCCGAGAGGAGCGGGCGGAAGACGAGCGGGCCGAGGGCCGCGCCGAAGAGCGACCCGAAGAGGACGTATGAGATGCCGCGCGCACGGCGCTCGGGCGGGTAGAGGTCGGCCGCGGCCGCCCGGGCGAGGAGCACGGTGCCGCTCGACCCGCCGACCATCACGAAGCCCACGAGCACGAGCGGCGCCGACTCGAGGCCCGACCCCGCCGCGGCGAGGATGCAGCCACCCACGCCGAGGGCACAGCCCGTCGCGAGCACCGGCACCCGCCGGTGCCGGTCCATCGCCCGACCGGCCGGAAGGGCGGCGACGGCCGACGACGCCAGGAACACCGCCGGCCCCAGGCCGAGAATCGACTCGATGCCGGTGACGAGGACGAGCGTGATCGTCGAGACGGCGACGACGAGCTGGAGCATGCCGCTCAGGCACGTCAGCGTGGCCGCGAGCAGGACGGTGTTTCGGCGGACCAGCGCCGGCGCGGGCGCTTCAGAGATCACGCAGCGCTCGCGTCGCCCATCCCGACACAAGAAGCACGATCGCGCCGATCAGGCCGAGCACGAGTCCGGCTCCGGTCACCGCCAGGATGACGAGGAGGGCGCCGACACCGATCCCGCCGTACCCCACCCGGACCATCTGCCGCTTCTTCTGCTGCCGGGGACTGAGCGCCACGGAGGAATCGTCGCACACCGACGGTGACGGTGCCTCAGGCTCCGTCGGACGGGTCGGGCACCGGCAGCGGCCGGTGCGCAACGGGCGCCGAGTGCACGATGGACGTGGTCGTCTGCCCGACGACGGCGAAGCGGTCGAGGATCCCCTCGAGATCGTCCATCGACCGCAGGTGCAGGCGCGCGATGTAGCAGTCCTCGCCGGTGACGCGATGGCACTCGACCACCTCGGGCGTCGACCGCGCCACCTCGGGCACCTTGTGAAGCTGGCGCCTGGCCGGGCGGATACGGACGATGGCGGCGATCGGATACCCGATCGCCCTCGGGTCGACCACGGCCGAGTAGCCGGTGATGACGCCGCTCTCCTCGAGGCGCTGGACGCGCTCGCCCACAGCCGGGGCCGACAGGTTGACCCGCCGTCCGAGCTCGGCCATCGTGACCCGGCCGTCGTCCTGGAGCTCGACCAGGATGCGCCGGTCGATCTCGTCGAACAGCGGTCCATCATAGGCGGATGAACGGCGTTGCCGTCGGTCCGAAGGCAGACTCACGCAAACACCGTATCCCACCCCTTCCTCCGAGGCAAGCCGGCGCCGACAATTCGTGGATGCGCAGGGTTCCGCCGTCGGGGTACTTCGTCGGGAGCGCCGTGTTCCACTACCTCGGGCCGGCGTTCGCGGTCCTCCTCTTCACCCGGGTCGAGCCGCTCGGGGTGGCCTGGCTTCGGATCGTGAGCGCAGCGGTCATCCTGGGCGTGTGGCGGCGCCCCTGGCGCGCCCTCTCGAACGTCGACCCGGCGACCCGCCGCCTCGTCGCGCTCATGGGCGGCCTGCTGGCTGTCATGAACGCGAGCTTTTACACGGCCATCGACCACCTGCCGCTCGGCACCGTGGCCGCGATCGAGTTCCTGCCGGTGATCGGGCTCGCCGCGCTCGGGATGCGGACAGCCCGGAACGGCGCCGCGCTCGGCCTCGCGGCATGCGGCGTCTACGCGGTCACCGATGTCCACCTGGGCGGAACGCCGTTCGGGATCGCTCTCGCCTTCGCGAACGCCGCGCTCTTCGCCGGCTACATCGTCCTCGCTCACCGCATCGCCCGAAGCCCCGGCATCGCGGGCATCGACGGCCTGGCCGGCGCGATGCTCGCGGCGGCCGTCGCGATCACGCCGGCGGCGCCCGCGGCCGCCCACGCCTTCACCGACCCTGCGCTCCTGTTGGCGGGCATCGGTGTCGGGGTCACGTCATCGGTCATCCCCTACATCTGCGACCAGCTCGCGATGGCGCGCCTCCCGCGCGCGACCTACGCGCTTCTCGTCTCGCTCCTCCCGGCCACGGCGACGGCGATCGGGATCGTCGTCCTCGGTCAGATCCCCACGGCGGTCGAGGTCGCCGGCGTGGGCCTCGTGATCGCCGGCGTGGCGCTCCACCGGGAGCCCTCAACGGCCCTTGTGGAGCGACGATAACCAGGGACGATGCTCGGCAAGAAGACCTCGCTCGTCGTGGTCCTGATGCTGGCGATCGCCGCCGTCGGCGCGATCCTGCACCTCCAGGACGGCGCGACGGCGAGCACGAAGGCGCAGCTCACCCTGGCCGAGGTCAAGGTCGAGCTGAACGCGCTCCAGTCCACGCCCTTTCGCGCCAGCGCGAAGAGCGGCGGGTCGCGGGTGCTTGCACGACACGAGATGGACACCGAGATGGACACGATCAGCCGCAAGCTCGCGGCACTGCGAGCCGAATCGCCGCCACCGCCGCTGGAGCACATCAGCGGCCCGCTCGGCGCGAACTACACCGCGCTCGAGGAGATCTACAGCAGCGGCGCCTGGGGCAACGGGTACGGGGCCGCAGCCGACAGGCTCGCGACGCAGGCCGGCCGCAGCGCCACCCGGGTCATGCGCCTGCTCGGAGTTGCGAGCCGCGACTACGCCGCCCGCGCAGCCGACGCCCAGACCAAGGTGACGAACGGCTCCGTCGCGGCGATCGCCGTGCTGCTCGGCGCCTTCGCGTTGTTCTTCCTCCGGTCGGTCGCCGCACACACGACCGCCGAACGGCTGGCCCGCGAGAACGAGGGCCTGCTCGCAGCGAGCCAGGTCGAGGCGCTGACCGACGCGCTCACCGGGCTCCCCAACCGGCGCGCGCTTGTCGGCGACCTGACTGTCCTCTTCGCCCCGAATCGGGAGGCGAGCTCGCCGCCCCACCTGCTCGGGCTCTTCGACCTCGACGGCTTCAAGCAGTTCAACGACACGTTCGGGCACCCGGCCGGCGACGCGCTCCTCGTGCGCCTCGGACATCGGCTGGCCGATGCGATGGCGGGCCGTGGGACGGCTTACCGCATCGGCGGCGACGAGTTCTGCGTGCTCATGCCGTCGGGCGCGAACGACCCGTTCGCAACGGCGGACCTGGCCGCCAAGGCGCTCTCGGAGGCGAGCGACGGCGTCGTCATCGAGTGCTCGTACGGCACGGCGTCGATCCCGGCAGAGGCGGTGACGATGGAGCAGGCGCTGCGCCTTGTCGACCACCGGTTGTACGACCGGAAGACCGGCCGGTCGTCGGCGAGCAGGCAGAGCACGGACGTGCTCGTGCAGGTCCTCCGCGAGCGGGGAGCCGACCTCCACGGACATCTGACCGAGGTTGCGCAGCTCGCTGCGACGACGGCGCGTGCGATGCACCTCCCGCATCACGAGGTGAAGCGCATCGAGCTTGCGGCCGAGCTCCACGACGTCGGCCAGGCGGCCATCCCCGATGCGATCCTCACAAAGCCGGGCCCGCTCGACGAGGCCGAACGCGCCGTCATGCTCCACCATCCGCAGATCGGCGAGCGGATCGTCCGCGCCGCGCCGTCCCTCGCCCGAACCGCGGATCTCGTCCGGGCGAGCCACGAACGCTACGACGGCAAGGGGTATCCGGACCGGGTGCCCGGCCCCGCCATCCCGCTGGGCGCGCGCATCATCGCGGCGTGCGACGCCTACGTGAAGATGGTGACGGAGCAGCCATATGAGCGCGCGGTGGTGCCGGCCGAAGCGCTCGCCGAGCTGCGGCGCGGTGCCGGGAGCCAGTTCGACCCCGCGGTGGTCGAGATCGTCTGCGACATCGTGGGCCGCTACGGCTGGCACGCCTCCGCAGCTGCCTGAGATCCCCCGGTTACGCCTCGGGCGTGTTCAGGTAGTCGATCGTCGCCGTGCGCAGGTCGGTGAAGTCCTCGAGCTGGATCCGCCCCCAGCCGGTCTTCGTCCCCGCCGCGCCGCCGAACGGCGGGCGCCCCTCCCAGTAGCCCGTCGTCTCGTTCACCTGGATGCTGCCCGCCCGCACCTCGTGGATGAAGCGAAACGCCCGCCGCAGGCTTGACGTGAAGACGGCAGCCTGAAGGCCGAGGTGGGAGTCGTTGGCAAGCGCGATCGCCTCGTCGTCGGAGCGGAACGTTGTGATCGGGAGGACCGGCCCGAACGACTCCTCGCGGAAGAGGAGCGTGTCGGGCGACACGCCGTCGACCACCGTCATCTCGTAGTAGAGGTCGGTCGGGAACCCGTCGGCGCGGCGGCCGCCCGCCAGCACCTGCCCGCCACGCTCGTTGGCGTCGGCGATGTGCCGGTCCATCTTCTCGGCGACCGGCTCGTTGTTGAGCGGCCCCATCGTGGTGGCGTCCTCGAACGGATGCCCGAGCACAACCTCTCCGGCGCGCGCGAGCACGAGCTCGACGAACTCGTCGTGCGCCCGCTCCTCGACGAGGACGCGCTCCGTGGCGACGCACACCTGCCCCGCGAGGTACGCGGCGCCCTCCACGGCCGCGGCGGCGGCTGCGGCCAGGTCGGCGTCGGCCAGCACGATCTGCGGCCCGTTGCCCGACGCCTCGATCAGGGTGCGCTTCATCCCAGCGGCGCGAACGATGGCCTCGCCGGTCCCGTGCGACCCGACGAAGCCGATCGCGTCGACGCCGGGATGCGTCACGAGCGTCTCGCCCGCCTCTCTGGCGCCGTACACGATGCCGATCGCGCCGGTGGGCAGCCCGGCCTCCTCGAGGATCGCGACCAGGCTCCGGCCCGAGAGCGGCGTGAACTCGCTCGGCTTCAGGATGACCGCGTTCCCGGTCGCAAGCGCGGGGGCGATCAGCTCCGACGGGATCATCATCGGGAAGTTCCACGGCGTGATCATCGTGAAGACGCCGTTGGGCTTTCGGAACGTGAAGACCACCTTCCCGCGGCGCTCGCTGGGGATGACCGCCGTGTCCATCCGCTTCACGTCCTCGGCCGCCATCCGCAGGTTGCCGGCGGTCTCCTCGATCTCCTCGACGGCCTCCGTGCGCAACGGCTTGCCCTGCTCGAGCGCCAGCTCCCGCGCGAGGTCGTCGGCCCGCTCCTCGACGATGTCGGCGGCCCGGTGCAGGAGCGCCGCCCGCTCGTGCGCCGTCATCTCCTCGAGCAGCGGCTGCGCGTCGCGGGCGGCCCGGACGGCCGCGTCGATCTCGCCCGGGCTCGTGACCGGGACCTCGCCGAGCTCCTCGCCGGTTGCCGGGCTTCGCACCTGGATCGACGCCGTCATCGCCATGGGCGCAACTCTAGACTGCCGCACCGTGACGCCGACGCCGCTCGAGCCCGCGCCCGCCTCGCTCGCCCAGGGGCGAGACGTGTGGCTGAAGCGCGAGGACCAGCACGAGCTCGGCGCCTTCAAGTGGCGCGGGGCGCTGCCGGCGATGGAGGCGTTTCGCGATGCGGGCCAGACGACGGTGATCACGGCGTCGACCGGGAACCACGGCGCGGCGTCGGCATGGGCGGCAGCGAGGCTCGGGATGCGCGCGATCGTGTACGCGCCGGAGGGCTCGGCCCGCGCCAAGCTCGACCTGATCGAGCGGCACGGCGGCGAGATCCGGGCCTTCGGCGCCGACTTCGACCTGGCCAAGGACGAGGCCAAGCGCGTCGCCGCGGCTGACGGTGTGCCGTTCTTCGCCGACGGCGCCGAGGAGGCGCAATACGGCGGATACGCGGAGATCGCCGACGAGGTGCTCGACCAGCTCGGCCGGGCGCCCGGGGCGATCGTCGTCCCGGTCGGAAACGGCGCGCTGCTGGGCGGAATCGGCCTGCGGCTCGCCGAGTGGGCGCCGGGGACGCTCCGGATCGGGGTCGTGGCATCGGCCGCCCCGGTGATGGCCGAGAGTTGGGAGGCCGGCCGACTCGTCGAGGCGGGCGCCCTCCCGACGATCGCCGACGGTCTGGCGGTCCGCGTGGCGATCCCCTACGCGGTCGACGTGCTGGCGCGCGCAGCCCAGCGAATGCTGCGCGTGGACGAGCGCGAACTGGCACTTGCCATCGGGGCGATGGGCGCGGCCGGCATCAGGGTCGAGGCGTCCGGGGCGGCGGCCCTCGCGGCCCTGCCGCAGGTCGAGGCCGTCGACGGCCCGGTGGTGCTGATCGTGACCGGCCGCAATATCGACGAGACGCTCTACCGGCGGGCGGTCGACGACCCGGGCTCCTTCCCGACCCGGAACGCGACGACGTAGGCCACGCAGGCGACGGCGACCAGCCCCGCCCACGCGGGCCGCGGGCCGGGCGTGAGGACGTACGGCAGCGCGCGCGACACCGTCCCCCGCTTCTGGAGCTGCTCGATCCAGAAGTCGTCGGCCGCTACCGCCATCCCGTACACCGCGATCAGCGCCAGGTAGCCGCCGAGGAGCGGCCGCACCACCGTCGGCCGCATTCGCCGCAGGGAGCGCCGGAGCGCGAAGGCGGTCCCCGCCAGGAGGATGCCGTCGATGCCCTCGTGGTTTCCCAGGTGGACGGCGCGCAGCTCGGGCTCGCCCGGCTCGGGCACGACGGTCTTCGAGACGTAGATGTCGTCGAGGACTGGGACGTCGCCGGTGTAGACGCCGACGCCGGCGAGGAGCCACGGGACCGCGACGATCACGAGCAGCGGGATCGCGCCGAGCGCCAGCCGGTCGCCGCGGGTGAGCGGCGCTCGCGCACCCGTCCCGCGCACGCGGACGGCCGCGAGGGTCATGAGCAGGGCGAGGAGCACGCCGGCGGCCGCCGGCAGGTTCGCCGCCCGAGCGTCGAGGTGGTCCTGGTCGAGCACGCCTGGCAGGGCGATCGTCGCGCAGAGCGCGATCGTCGCGGCCGACGCGAGGACCGTCGCGACCCGCCCCCAGCGCGGGATCGCGCCGGCAAGCAGCCGGTCGGCGGCCACGACGACGAGGGCGACCGCCGCGATCGCGACGGGCCAGTCGAGAAAGACGAGCGTGCGCGCGGCTCCGCCGGCGAACCCCGTCCTGGTCACGTTGTAGAGCTCGATCGCCGGGAACCTGGCGTACGTCTCCCAGACCCCGATCGCGACGACGCCCCAGACGGCCCACGCGACGAGCGACTCCTGCATGCCGGGCCCGTCGGCCGCGCTGGTAGCGTGGGGCGCCCGACCGCCGCCCAGGAGGGACCGCATGGATCGCATCATCGCACTCACCGCCGCCACGCTCGCCGGAGCCGTGATCGCCACCCAGGCGCCGACGAACGGCGCGCTCGGACGGTCGATCGGCGACCTCAGGGCGGTCGTCGTGAACTTCGCGGTGGGCGGGATCGCGATCGCCGTCATCGCGCTCCTCGTCGGGGGCGGTCTCGGCGGCCTGCGCGGCGACCCGGTCCGCTGGCACTACCTGGGCGGGCTCGCCGGCGCGGGGTTCGTCACGGTCGCCGTCCTCACCATCCGCCCGCTCGGGGCGACCCTCCAGACCGCCGCCATCATCGCCGGGCAGCTGACGATGGCCGCGGTCGTCGACCACTACGGGCTGCTCGGCGTTCAGGTGCGGCCGCTGACCGCAGCGCATGCCGGCGGGCTCGGCCTGCTCGCCGCGGGTGTGGTGATTCTGGCGAAGAGCTAGCGGGTGAGGCCCTGTGTACGAATAGCCCGCTGGAGCGCCGCGGCCGCCGCCAGCGGCTACCGTGAGCGGCGTGGAGGGTGGCTGGCAGGCGTATCCGGGAGCCTCGGATGGGGAAGCGGCGTTTCGGCTTGCGCCCGTCGAACCGGGCCGCGTCGTCGGCCTCGGCGCCATCTGCGATCTGCTTCCGCTGCGCGCCGACCCGAGCAGCCAGGACTTCAAGGTGAGCGAGTTCGTCGACCTGGAGGACGGTCGCCGGGTGCTCCTGCACGACGGCGGCCGCGGCCTCATGACGAGTGGTGTGCGAACGACCAGCGGGTGGAGAGCCCCGGACGTCCGCTGGGGCCTCACCCTGGAAGGGCTTACGAGCGACGTTCTGACCGTCGTTCTTCCCGACGATGAGAACGACACCGAACCCCACCCCTGGTCGTGGCTTGCAGACCTGGCGCGCGCTCGCGGTCTCGACATGACGGCAGACGACCTCCGCGAGCTGCGGTACGAGGTCGTCTTCACCGACGAGCTGCGGCGATGGTTTGAAGCCTACCGAGACGAACCGCCGCAACCTGGCTAGGCGGACGACGCCACGCACACGGCCGCGACGCCTCGGCCCACCGTTCACCTTCAAGCGCGCTTCAGCGCCTCACGACGGCGGCGAAGGCGGCGTCCAGATGCGGGTCATTCGTACACAGGGCCTGACCGACGGTCAGTCGACGAACGGCGCCCGGAACACCCGTCGGGCCGGGGCCGGCCGGGGCGCCGGCGTGGCCGGAACGGCGGGCTCGGGCACGGCCGGCTTCGGGGTGGCCGAAACCGCACCGCCGAGCTCGCGCTCGACTTGGTCGATCCACGTCGAGTGGGCGTCGACGATCCGGCGGGCCAGGGCGTGGTTCAGCCGCAGGTACCGGGTGCGGTGAGGCACCTCGGCCGCGGCCGCATCGGCCGCGTCGAGCTGGGCCGTGATCTCGGCGATGTCGGTGCGCAGGCCCTCGAGGCCGGCCACGAGGACGGAGTCGGGCACCATGTCGCCGAGCAGGAGGCGCGTCACCGCGTCGTGTTGGATGCGCGGGAACCGGGCGGGCTCGGCGGCCCAGTCGATCAGGGCGTCGCGACCCGCATCGGTGAGCGTGTAGTGCGTGCGGTCGCGGGTGCGGCCGGGACGCTTCTCGGCGTGCAGGTAGCCGAGCTTCTCCAGCCGCTTCGGCTCGGCGTAGAACTGGCTGTCGGCAGCCGTCCAGTACACACGCCCCTGGCGTGCCATCCGCACGAGATCGTGCGGACCTGCGCCGTACCGGCCCACCAGGGTCAGCACGACATACGAGAACGGCGTGAGCTCGGCGTTTGACATAACTCCGATACAGAGTTAGAAGACTCCAAAACGGAGTCTATATGGAGATTCAGACGCCCTGAAGGCAACCGAACAGCACCGCGCGATCTGGTTCGTCGGCAGATCTCTAGGCGGTGGTCTTCTCGGCGTGCCCGCCGAACTGCTTTCGCATCGCCGACAGAAGCCTGTTCGCGAACTCGCCCTCGTTGCGCGAGCTGAAGCGCTCGAAGAGCGAGGCCGTGAGCACGTAGGCGGGCACGCCCTCCTCGACCGCCGCGAGCGCCGTCCACCGGCCCTCGCCGGAGTCCGAGACGCGCCCGGAGAAGCCGGCGAGGTCGGGGTCCTCGAGGAGCGCGGTCGCCGTGAGGTCGAGGAGCCATGACCCGACCACCGAGCCGCGCCGCCACACCTCGGCCACCTCGGCCGTGTCGATCGTGTACTGGTAGTACTCGGGCGCCGCCAGCGGGGCCGTCTCGGCGTCGTGCTCATGCGCGCGGGCGCCGACGTCGGCGTTCCGGAGGATGTCGAGCCCCTCGGCGTAGGCGGCCATGATGCCGTACTCGATCCCGTTGTGGACCATCTTCACGAAGTGGCCGGCGCCGTTCGGGCCGCAGTGCAGGTAGCCCTGCTCGGCGGTCGAGCCGTCGGCCCGGTCGCGGCCGGGGGTGCGCGGCGCGGCGTCGATGCCGGGCGCGAGCGCCGCGAAGATCGGGTCGAGATGGGCGACCACGTCGCCCTCGCCGCCGACCATGAGGCAGAAGCCGCGCTCAAGGCCGAAGACGCCGCCGGACGTGCCGACGTCGACGTAGTGGATGCCGCGCTTCTTGAGCTCGGCCGCCTTGTGGATGTCATCCCGGTAGTAGGAGTTGCCGCCGTCGATCACGATGTCGCCGGCCTCCATGGTCGCGGCGACCTGGTCGACGACCGCGCCCGTGATCCCCGCCGGCACCATCACCCACGCCGCCCGCGGCGGGGTCAGCTTCGCCACCATGTCCTCGACCGACGCGGACGGCACCGCCCCCTCCGACTCGAGCTGCGCGACCGCCTCCGGGCTCACGTCCGAGACGACAACCTCGTGCCCGTCGCGCATCAGCCTGCGCGTCAGGTTGGCGCCCATGCGCCCCAGTCCAACCATGCCGAGCTGCATCGCGTGTCCTTTCACTTGAGCCGGCGGTAGCGCCGGATGAGCGTGTTCGTGGACGAGTCGTGCCGGAGGTCGGGCTCGGGGCCGCTCTCGAGCTCCGCGCCGATGGCCTTGGCGAGCACCTTCCCGAGCTCCACACCCCACTGGTCGAACGAGTCGATGCCCCAGATGACGCCTTGCGTGAACACGCTGTGCTCGTAGAGCGCGATCAGCGTGCCGAGGATCTCGGGCGTCAGCTCCTCCGCGAGGATGGTGGTGCTGGGCCGGTTGCCCTCGAACGTCTTGTGGGGCACGAGCTCCTCGGGCGCGCCGTCGGCCCGCACCTGCTCCGGGGTGCGCCCGAACGCCAGGGCCTCGGTCTGGGCGAACACATTTGCGACGAGCAGGTCGTGGTGGTCGCCCAGCGGGTTGAGCGACCGGGCGAACGCGATGAAGTCACAGGGCACGAGCGGCGTCCCCTGGTGGATCAGCTGGTAGAAGCTGTGCTGGCCGTTCGTGCCAGGCTCGCCCCAGTAGACCGGCCCGGTCGCGTAGTCGACGCGCGTCCCGTCGAGGGTCACCGACTTGCCGTTCGACTCCATCGTGAGCTGCTGGAGGTACGCGGGGAATCGCTTCATGTACTGGTCGTAGGGCAGGACGGCAACCGACGTGACGCCGAAGAAGTCGACGTACCAGACCGTGAGGAGCGCCATGAGCACGGGGAGGTTCTGCTCGAACGGCGCCGTGCGGAAGTGCTCGTCCATCGCGTGGAAGCCGGCGAGCATGCGCCGGAACCGGTCGGGGCCGACCGCGATCATCGTCGAGAGGCCGATCGCCGAGTCCATCGAGTAGCGGCCGCCGACCCAGTCCCAGAAGCCGAACATGTTCTCGGTGTCGATCCCGAACGCGGCCACGGCCTCGGCGTTCGTCGAGACGGCGGCGAAGTGCCGCGCGATTGCCGCATCGTCGCCGAGCGCCGCGAGCGTCCATTCCCTGGCCGTCGTCGCATTTCGCATGGTCTCGAGCGTCGTGAAGGTCTTGGACGCGACGATGAACAGGGTCTCCGCGGGGTTGAGATCGCGGGTCGCCTCGGCGAAGTCGGTGCCGTCGACGTTCGAGACGAACCGGAACGTGAGGTCGCGCCGGGTGAAGTGGCGGAGGGCCTCGTAGGCCATCACCGGGCCGAGGTCGGAGCCGCCGATCCCGATGTTGACGACGTTTCGGATCGGGCGGCCCGTGTGGCCCTTCCACTCGCCCGATCGGATGCTGTCGGCGAACGCCGACATGCGGTCGAGCACCTCGTGCACGCCGGGGACGACGTCCTCGCCGTCGACCACGATCGAGGCGGAGCGAGGAGCGCGCAGGGCAACGTGCAGGACGGCGCGGCCCTCGGTCACGTTGATGCGCTCGCCCGAGAACATGGCATCGATCCGCTCCGCGAGGCCCCGCTCCTGCGCCAGCCGCAGCAGGAGGCCGATCGTCTCGTCGGTCGCCCGGTGCTTGGAGTAGTCGAGGTAGAGCCCGGCCGCCTCGGCGACCAGGCGCTCGCCTCGCCCGGCGTCGGCGGCAAAGAGGTCGCGCAGGTGCGCGTCGCGCATCGCGGCCGCGTGATCCTCGAGCGCCGTCCAGGCCGGGGTCTGCCGCAGAGGCTGCATGTGGGGGCATTCTGGTCCGGCGGGAGCGCGGGCGCCACCGATTAGGCTTGGGGGCGATGAGCGCTATGGGCGACACGATGGCGACGCAGCCGGCACTCCTGCGCGAGCTCCTGGCCGACGGCGCGCCGTGCGAGGCCGCAGCGGAGCGGATCCGAGGGCGACGGGTGCTCCTGGTCGGCACCGGCACGAGCTGGCACGCCGCCAACCAGGGAGCGTGGCTCCTGCGGGCCGCCGGCGCCGATGCATGGGCCGTCCAGGCCGTCGACGCGGCCGACCACGGGCCACGGCCGGGAGCCGGCGACGCGCTCCTGCTTCTCAGCCATCGCGGCACCAAGCGCTACACGAGGACCGTGCTCGAGCGGGCGAGGGTTGAGGGCGCCGAGACCGTCGTCATCTCGGGACGCGGCGCACCGGACGCCGACATCGAGACGAGCGAGCCCGAGCAGTCGGCCGCCTTCACCGCGAGCCACCTGGGCGCGCTCATGCGGGTCGCCCAGATCGCCGTCGCGCTCGGAGCGGACCTCGGACGGCTCGACCACGTGCCGGAGGCGGTCAATGGGGTGCTCGACGCGGGCAGCCCGGGGGTCGATCCGCCCGAGCGGCTGCTCGAGTTCGTGGGAGCCGGCCCCAACCAGTGGACGGCCGCCGAGGGTGCGCTCAAGGTGCGCGAGACCGCGTACCTCGCGACCCAGGGGCTCTCGGTCGAGCAGCTGCTCCATGGCCCGTCCGTGGCGCTTCGGGAGGGCGATGCGCTCGTCGCGTTGAACGGCGGCGGCCCCGGCGAGGGCCGGCTGCTCGAGATCGCCCGCCTGGCCGAGACGTGCGGCGCACGCGTCCACACGATCGCCGCCACGTACCCGTCGGAGCTGCTCTCGATCTTCCCGCTCACGACGGCGGTGCAGCGGATCGCGCTCGAGTGCGCCGAGAAGCTCGGCACGAACCCCGACTCGTTTGGGCGCGACCTGCCCGGACGGGGCGACGCGCTCGCCGCGATCGAACTGTAGGGTCGTGAGGCTTTCTGGCAGTGCGGCGGTCGTGACGGGCGGCGCCTCGGGCATCGGCGCCGCGATCGTCGCAGGTTTGCGTCGCGCGGGCGCGCGGGTTCTGGTCGCCGATCGCGAACGCGCCGACGTCGTCGTCGATCTCAAAGAGCCGGGCGCGGCCGACCGGATGATCGTGGAGGCGTTGGCGCGCCTGGGCCAGCTCGACGTGCTGGTGAATAACGCCGGCGGCTACACATCGCCGACCTATCCCGCGAATGACGACTGGCGAGCGGTCATCGAGCTCAACCTTCTCGCCGTGATGGAGGCGATCAAGGCTGCGCTGCCTGAGCTCGCCAAACGATCTGGTTGTGTCGTCAACATCGGCTCGACGGCTGGTCTGGGCAGCCGGCAATATCGTGGCATCGAATACGCGGTCGCCAAGGCCGGTCTTCTTCGACTGACCAGTGCACTTGGCACCGTCGAGGGAGTCCGGGTCAACTGTGTCTGCCCGCACACGGTGGCGACCGAAGCGGTGCTGCGTGCCCTGGAGTCGCGAAGCCTCGGCGAGATCGCTCCGCCGCCGCCGACCATCCTCGACGTCGAGGAGGTCGTTGGTGCCGTCCGACGGCTCATCGAAGACGACTCCATTGCCGGCCGGGTGCTCGTCCTTGTCGGCGGCGAGGAACCTCGGTATGTCGATGACGACAGATCCACCGGGCCGAGGCTCTGAGGCCCGGCGCTGGCTAACCGCGGCGCTGCATGCCGATCAGCGCGATGAGGTAGGCGACGCCGCCGACGGCGCCGAGCTGGGCGTACGGGCTCGGATCCTCGCCGCGCGCGAACTGCACCATGACGGCCACGAGGATGACCGTGATGAGCACGATCCCGGCGAACGCCGTGGCGGCCAGGTCGATGTTCCGGGCTCGCTCGTCACGGGCGGGACGGCGCATGATCGCGATGGCGCCGCTTCGGCCCTCGAGCACGACCAGAAGCGCGGCGAAGGCGGCCATGATGCCGAAGGAGATCAGGCCGCCGGTCGCGTCGCCACCGATCCACTGCGCGGCCATGAACACCGCGCCGAGCAGAAGGGCGAAGGCCGGCATGAACCAGCGGGAGCGGCGGTAGGTGTCCTTAAGCGTCTGCATCGAAGACCTCCTCGACGGAGTGGGAGAAGTGGCGCGCGAGCGAGATCGCAAGCGGCAGCGACGGTGTGTACCGCTCGGTCTCGATGGCGTTGATGGTCTGCCGCGAGACGCCCATGGCCTCGGCGAGCTGCCCCTGGGACAGGCCCGCCTCGCCGCGGAGCTCACGGATCTTGTTTCGCATGTATGTAAAGCTAGCTTGACATCGGTTGGATGTCAAGCGTGCTTTACATGTACGTGCTCAGAGCGCGCCGCCCGCCGCGTGCGGGGCGGTCGGATCGGCCGCCTCTGCGCCGCCTTCGCGGGCCAGGTACTCCTCGGCCAGAAGCGGGTTCTCGCGGGCGCGCTCGACCACCCTCAGGAGGTCTGACATCGACGAGACCTCCTCGACCTGCTCCTTGATGAACCACTGCATGAACTGCTCGCCGGCGTAGTCGCCGTGCTCGCGCGCCAGCCCTGCGAGGGCGTTGATCTGGTCGGTGACCCGCCGCTCCTGGTCGAGCGCCAGCGCGACCGGCTCGACCGTGTCGCCGAACCCGGTGCGCGGCGCCTCGATGCCCGGAATGACCACGTCCTCGCCGGCGTCGAGCAGGTACTGCACCATCATCATCGCGTGGTTTCGCTCCTCGAGCGACTGGCGGTAGAAGTGCGCCGCGAGCCGCGGGAGCGTCTCCGCGTCGTAGTGGACGGCCACCGCCGCGTATTGCTGCGAGGCCCCGAACTCGTAGGCGATCTGCTCGTTCAGCGCCTTGACGAAGCGGTTGTCGGACATCGGATCTCCTTGTCAGTCGGCGACGGGTAACCTACTCCGCGTCATGGCCACGGTGCGCGCCATCCACGTCTCGGCCGTGAAGTCGCTGCGACTCGCGCGGGTCGAGCGCGCCGAGATCGGGCGCGACGGAATCCCGGGCGACCGCCGCTTCGCGCTCCTCGACGGACGGGGCCGCGTCGCCACCCAGCGCGAGATCGGCGCCTTCGCGCAGATCCAGAGCCGCTACGACGCCGAGACCGGCGAGCTGGCGCTCGTGATGCCGGACGGGACAGAGGTCGCGGCCCACGTGAACGGCGGGCGGCCCGCCGCGACCACCCTCTGGGGCCGCGAGATCGAGGGGCGGGCCATCGACGGGCCGTGGTCGGAGGCCGTGTCGGCCGTCGCCGGGCGGCCGCTCACGATGCTCGAGCTCCCGGCCGGGATCCGCGCGCTCGACTCGCACCCGGTCTCGATCCTCTCGGAGGCATCGGCGGCCGAGGTCGGCCGGCGCGGGGGCGTCGACGGCCTCGACCCGCGCCGCTTCCGGCCGACGTTGCTCGTCGACGGCGTCGGCCCGCACGAGGAGGACACGTGGGTGGGCCGATCCGTGCGCGCCGGAGAGGCGCTCCTCACGGTCGTACGGCTCGACCCGCGCTGCGCGCTCACCACGCGCGACCCCGAGACGGGCGAGCGCGACGCCGACACGCTGCGCTGGCTGGCGTCCTACCGCCGCGCCGACGACGGCGAGGTGTACTGCGGCCTCTACGCCGACGTCGTCGAGCCCGGGACGGTCCGCGTCGGGGACCCGGTCGGGCCGGTCGACGAGGGAGCGGCATGACCGTCGCCTCGTTCCGAAACCACCTGCCGGTCAAGATCCGGTTCGGCGAGGGCGTCGCTTCCGACCTGGCGGCGGTGCTCGCAGAGGAGGGGGCGACCCGGCCGCTGATCGTGATCGACCAGGGCCTCGAGGGCCTCGTGCCGGAGGTCGCCGACCGCGGTGGCGGCGCTGACCGGGGCCGAGCGCTTCGAGAAGGAGCCGGGCGAGCCGACCGTCACGCTCGTCGAGGCGACCGCGGACCGTCTCTCGGACACCGGCTGCGACGCCGTCGTCGCGATCGGCGGGGGATCCGCCATGGACACCGCCAAGGCCGCCCGGCTCGTCGCCGGCCAGGGCGAGCGCTACCTGCGCTTCGCCCGCGGCGAGGTGGCCTACACCCCGCCCGCCATCCCGCTCGTGTGCGTGCCGACGACGGCCGGCACCGGCTCTGAGGTCTCGGGAGGCGCCGTCATCACCGACGACGCAACCCATACGAAGGCCGGCATCGCAAGCCCGTTCCTGCGCGCCCAGCACGCGCTCGTCGACCCTGTGCTCACGTGGGGGCTCCCGCCCGGGATCACCGCGATGACGGGGATCGACGCGTTGGCGCAGGCCATTGCCGCCGTCGTCGTGCGGGCCGCGACGCCCGTGGGCGACGGCATCGCGCTCGAGGCGACGCGGCTCGCCGGCGGGGCGCTCGTCCGCGCCGTCCGCGACGGCTCCGATCACGACGCGCGGTCGGACATGGCCTGCGCGAGCCTGCTGGCGGGCCTCGCCATGAACATCTCCGACTGTGGCGCCGAGCACTCGCTCGGCCAGGCCATCGGCGGCATGTTCGGGCTTCCGCACGGCCTCACGATCGCGCTCGTCCTCGCCGAGACGATGGACCGCGACCGCCGGTTCGTCCCCGAGCGCTTCGAGCGGATCGCCGACGCGCTCCGCGAGCCGCAGGACGGATCGGGCGACGGGTCGCGAGCCATCCGGGCGGTCACGCGGATCCTCAACGACCTCGAGTTCGACACCCTCGAGGCGGTGGGCGTGCGCGAGGAGCACCTCGACGAGCTCACCGAGAAGGCGCTCGCCGACTACTTCATCAGCATCGCGCCCGAGCCGTGGTCGGCGCTCGAGGTGCGGGCTGCATACGCGCAGGGGCTGGCGCTCGGTGCACACCGTTAGCTCCCCCTTCCGCCGCGTCAAAGCCGCGCTGGGCCGGCTGGCGGACGGCGTCGGCGACCGGATGCAGCCGGCGCTGATCCGGTGGGAGGGCCTGTCGGGGCCGGTTCAGCTCGTGATCGCGTTTCCGATCACGACGCTCGCCGTCTTCCTGCTGCACCTGGCGTTCCTGAACCTCTCGGTGACGCGCTCGTTCTTCTACGGTGTGTTCTGGGCCATTCCCGCCACGGCGGCCGTCGTGATCGCGACGAAGACCGAGGCGGCAAAGCGACGACAGGGAGGTTCCCATGGCGGCGACTGACATCCCCGGTGAGCGCGGCGCACGGGTCTCCCTGGACGGTGCCGTCGCGGTCGTCACCGGCGCGACAGCGGGCATCGGCGCAGCGACGGCGCGGATGTTGCACGAGCGTGGCGCGCGCGTGGTCGTCGCCGCCCGCCGGGCCGACCGGCTCGAGGAGCTCGCGGCCGAGATCGACGGGCTGGCCGTCCCGTGCGACGTCGGCGACTGGGACGCGGTGCAGAAGCTGGTCGCAAGGGCCGTCGAGTGGGGCGGCCGGATCGACGTGATGGTGAACAACGCCGGCAGGGGATCGTTCGGGCGCTTGCACGAGGCCGATCCGGCCGACGCCGCGGCAATGGTGCGCGTGAACGTCATGGGCGTGATCCATGGCATCCGGGCCGCCGGCGCCCGGATGGCGAAGCAGGGATCCGGCGGCATAGTGAACGTGTCGTCGATCGTCGGGGAGTTCCCCGATCCGGGCGGCGGAGCGTATGCGGCGACCAAGGCCGCCGTCGACCTGCTGTCGCGCACGGCCTACCGTGAGCTTCGCGACGAGGGCGTGCACGTCGTCCTCGTGAAGCCGGCCCTCACCGACACCGAGTTCTCGGCCGTCGCCCGCGGCCAGGGCCGCCGGATGGGCGGCGACCCGCCCGAGAAGGTGGCGCGCTGGATCTGCGACGCGCTCGAGTCGGGCTCGGCCAATGTCGGATACCGCTGAAAGGCCGCCTGGCGTTTACACTTCGGCCGTGGCCACCGTGAGCGCACCCGACGAGCTCTACTTCACCCCGGACCCTGAGGCGAACCGGCTGATCGCGAGCGACCCCAACGCGCTCCTGATCGGATTCGCGCTCGACCAGCAGGTGACGGTGCAGAAGGCCTTCTCGGGGCCGCTCGAGCTGAAGCGCCGGCTCGGGCACCTCGACCCGGCGCGCATCGCCGCGACCCCTCCCGAGGATCTGGCCGAGGCGTTCCGCGCCCGGCCGGCCATCCACCGGTTCCCGGGCGCCATGGCGGAGCGCGTGCAGAAGCTGTGCGCGACGATCGCCGCGGACTACGACGGCGACGGCGGCCGCGTGTGGACAGAGGCGGCCTCCGGGGCCGACCTGCGAACGCGGCTCGGCGCCCTCCCCGGCATCGGCGACATGAAGGTGCGCGCGCTCATCGCCGTCGTCGTCAAGCGCTACGGGGTCGCGCCGCCCGGCTACGAGGACGTCCTCCCCGGCCATCCGACGCTCGGCGACGTCGACTCGCCCGAGGCACTCGATGCCTACCAGGCCGCAAAGCGGGCCTACAAGGCGTCGCTCCGGGCTGCCAAGACGTGATCGTCGAGAAGAGCATGCACTCCGGGTGGCTCTCGAACTCCTACCTGGTCGGGGACGACGAGGGCGGGACGGGCGTCCTGATCGACGCCGGCGGCCCCGTGATGCCACTGATCGAGGCCGTCAGCCGTCATAGCCTCACCGTGACGCACCTGCTCGATCACCCACGCCGACGCCGACCACATCGCCGAGGCGGACACCGTACATCGAGCGCTTCGACCTCCAGGTGCTCGCCCACCCGCTCGAGGCCGAGCGCATGACCCGGGTCGACCGGCACCCTCGCCGACGGCGACGAGATCACGGCCGGCGAGCTCTCGATCACCGCGCTCCTCACGCCGGGCCACAGCCCGGGGCACCTGTCGTTCCTCGTGAACGGCACCGACTGCTTCACCGCCGACGTCCTCTTCAAGGCACGGTCGGCGGGACGATGCACGACAGCTACGAGAGCCTGCACCACTCGATCATGGACGTGCTGATGAAGCTTCCGCCCGAGACGCGCGTCCACCCGGGCCACACCGATCCCACCACGATCGGGGCCGAGTGGGAGGACAACGTGTTCGTGCGGCTCTGGCGCGGCATCGACCCGCCCGGCGACGAGCCCTGCACGGTGAACGGCCGAGCCGGCGACGCTCGAGCTGTTCGCGCCCGACTACGACGGCGGCCACAAGGGGCTCGTGCGGTGGGAGGACGGAAGCCACGATGTCGTCCCGGGCAGCCGGGTCGTGAAGGGAGGCGGCTCCTGATGGCGAGAACGACGCCCCGATGACGCGAGGCCAGCCCCGAGCCGCGCCGCAAGATCTCGATGATCGTGATCACGTCCTGCCGTTCGTCGGGCTGCATCGCCGCGGTGACCCTGCTCTGGAACGAGGCGGTCGGCTGGACCGACCTCGTCCTCTTCTTCGGCCTCTACGTGATCTGCGGCTTCGGCATCACGATCGGCTACCACCGCATGCTGACCCATCGCGCGTTCGAGGCGGTGGCGCCGCTCAAGGCGGCGCTGCTCGTGGCGGGATCGCTCGCGATCCAGGGATCGGCGCTCGACTGGGCGATCGACCACCGCACCCACCACGCCCACTCCGACAAGGAGGGCGACCCGCACAGCCCCCACCACGGCTTCGGCCGACGGTCGATCTGGGGGCGCGTTCAAGGGCCTCGTGCACGCCCACGTCGGCTGGCTCTTCGAGCACAACCGCACCGACCGCGAGCGCTACGCCAAGGACCTGCTCCAGGACCGGATGACCATGGCCGTCTCGCGGCTCTTCCCGCTCTGGGTCGGTGCTCACGTTCGCGGTGCCGTTCGTCCTCGGCGGCCTGCTCACGATGTCGTGGAAGGGCGCGGTCACCGGCCTCGTCTGGGGCGGCCTGGTGCGCCTCTTCTTCAACCACCACATCACGTGGAGCGTGAACTCGATCTGCCACTTCTTCGGCAGGCGGCCGTTCGCCGCTGCCGATCACTCCACGAACAACTGGGTGCTGGCGCTGCCGTCGCTGGGCGAGTCGTGGCACCACAACCACCACGTCTTCCCCACCTCGGCCTTCCACGGGCTCGGTTGGCGCCAGGTCGACCTGTCGGGCTGGATGATCGCCGGATGGGAGAAGCTCGGCCTGGTGCGGAACGTGCGCAGGCCGACGGTCGAGCAGATCGGGCGCAAGCTGGCGGCCGTGACGCGCGGCCCCGCGGACAGCCCGGCGAGCTAGGTCCGTCCTCCCTCGGCGCGATGCTCTCGCCGTGGACGGCGACCTGATCCTGCTCGGCGACAACCTGCCGCTCATGGAGCGACTTCGCCGACGGCGCGTTCCGGATGATCTACGTCGACCCGCCGTTCAACACGGGCCGGGACCAGACCCGCTCGACCGTGCGCGTCACGCGCCGACGCGGCCGGCGACCGCACGGGGTTCGGCGGTCGCCGCTACCGCACCGAGCTGCTCGACCGCTCGTCCTACCGCGACAGCTTCGACGACTACCTCGGCTTCCTCGAGCCGCGGCTGCGCGAGATCCATCGCCTGCTCGACGCCGAGGGGACGCTCTACCTGCACCTCGACTACCGCGAGGCCCACTACGTGAAGCTCCTGCTCGACGAGGTCTTCGGCCGCGACTGCGTTCCTGAACGAGCTGGTGTGGGCCTACGACTACGGCGCCAAGCCGCAGCGGCGCTGGCCGGCGAAGCACGACACGATCCTGGTCTACGTGCGCGACCCGGGCCGGTACCTGTTCGACTCCGAGGCCGTCGAGCGCGAGCCGTACATGGCGCCGGGGCTGGTGACGGCCGAGAAGGCGGCCCGCGGGAAGCTCCCCACCGACGTCTGGTGGCACACGATCGTCTCGCCGACCGGCCGCGAGAAGACCGGCTACCCGACCCAGAAGCCGGTCGGGATCGTGCGCCGGATGCTGCCAGGCCTCGACCCGCCCGGGCGACCGCGTGCTCGACTTCTTCGCCGGCTCGGGCACGCTCGGCGCCGCGGCGGCGGAGCTCGGCCGGCGCTACGTCCTGATCGACGAGAGCTCGGAGGCCGTCGCCGTCATGGAGAGGCGACTGGGCGGTCCAGCACGCGAACGCCGTCGCGCGTAGCGACGACCGCCGTCGAGGCGAACCCGAGGAAGAACCCGTGCTCGACGACGCCCGGGACGTCCGAGACATCGCGCGCCAGCGCCGCGGGGTCGACCCACTCGACCCTCGTGCAGTGCAGGATGCGGTTGCCCTCGTCGGTGACGAACGGGCGCCCGTCGTCGACGCGCAGCTCCGGCTCCCACCCAGGTCGCGAAGCAGCCGCTCGGCGACCGGCATCGCGAAGGGGATCACCTCGACCGGGAGGGGCGCCCGCTCGCCGAGCCGGCTCACGATCTTGGTCTCGTCGGCGACGACCACCATCCGCCGGGCGGCCGATGCCACCACCTTCTCGCGCAGGTGCGCGCCTCCCAGCCCCTTGATCAGGTCGAGCGAAGGGTCGATCTCGTCGGCGCCGTCGATCACGACGTCGAGCTCGGCGACGTCCTCAAGCGTGAGGAGCGGAATGCCCAGCTCGCCGCAGCGCGCCGCCGTCGCCGCGGAGGTGGGGACGCCGGCGATGTCGGAGAGGACGCCCGAGGCGAGCCGCTCGCCCAGCGCATCGAGCATCTTCGCCGCGGTCGAGCCGCTGCCCAGGCCCAGCCGCATGCCGGAGCGGACGAACCGGTCGACGGCCTCCGCGCCGGCCTCGGCCTTGAGCGCCTCGAGGTCGGTCACGCGGCCATCGCGTTGGCGACCGCATCGGCGTCGGTGAGCGGCGCGCGGCAGGCGAACCGCTCGCAGATGTACACCGCCGGGCGCCCGTCGACGAGCCCCTTGCCCTCGAGGAGCGGCACGCCCGCGGCGCTCGTGCCGTCGCCGAACGCGTAGACCACCGTCGGGTGAAAGCCGCTCCGGGCAGCATCGCGGAGGGCGGCCGTGGCCACGTCGTCGCGCGGGCCGACGACGGCCACCTCGCGCGGCGCCGACAGGTAGAGGTCGACCGCCGACAGGAGCTGCCCGAACGCGTGCGGCGCCCGGCGCACCATGTCGAGCGGAATGCGCAGGGCGCCGGCGGCGAGCCTCTCGAGCTCGCGATCGCCGTGGATCCGGCCGAGGCGGATGAGGACGTGGGCCAGAAGCGAGTTGCCCGACGGCGTGGGGTTGTCGTCGAACTCCTTGTGCTGGGCGACGAGCTGCTCCGCGTCGCTCGCCGAGTAGAGAAAGCCGCCGTTTGCGGCGTCCGAGAAGAGCTCGACCGCCGCGCGCGCGAGCTGCTCGGCCCGGGCCAGGTAGCGCGCGTCGCCGGTCGCCGTCGCCAGCTCGAGGTTCCCGTGGGCGACCGCGGCGTAGTCGTCGAGGAACGCCGGGATGCGCGCGTCGCCGTCGCGGTAGGACCGCAGGAGGCGGCCGTCGGAGCGCGTCATGCGCTCATCGAGGAACGCCGCGCAGGCCCGGGCGGCGTCGAGCAGGTCGTCGCGGCCGAGCCGCCAGGCGCCCTGGGCGAGCGCCGCGAGCGCGAGGCCGTTCCAGGCCGCGATCGCCTTGTCGTCACGGGCCGGCTGCGGCCTCGCATCGCGCGCTGCGAGCATCCGGGCCCGGATGTCGGCCAGGTTCGTCGGAGGCTCGCCCGAGGTGCGAAGCACGGTCGCGCCCTCGAAGTTCCCGGCGGCGGTGACGCCGTAGTGCGCCGCGGCCCGCTCGGCGTCCTCGGCGCCCAGCACGCGCTCCAGGTCTGCCGGCGTCCACACGTAGGTGGAGCCCTCGACGCCGTCGGTGTCGGCGTCCTGCGCCGAGGCGAACCCGCCCTCGGGAAGCCGCATCTCGCGCAGCAGGTAGTCGAGCGTGCCCTCGGCCACGTCGCGGTAGCGCGGCTCGCCGGTCGCCGCCCAGGCCTCGAGGTAGGCCGTGGCGAGCTGGGCGTTGTCGTAGAGCATCTTCTCGAAGTGCGGGACGAGCCAGACCCGGTCGACGGCGTAGCGGTGAAAGCCGCCGCCGACCAGGTCGTGCATGCCGCCCAGCGACATGGCGTCGAGCGTGGCGCGGGCCATCGCCAGGGCGTCCTCGTCGCCGGTGCGAGCGTGGAGGCGAAGCAGGAACCCGATGGCGGCCGACGGCGGGAACTTGGGCGCGGACCCGAACCCGCCCCACTCGACGTCGAAGGCGTACTTGCAGCGGCGGCAGCGCGCCGGTCAAGAGCTCGTCGGTCAGCGGGTCGTCGGGCGCGGCCTGCTGAGCGGCGGCGCCGAGCGCCGACGTCAGCCGCTCGGCCATGCCTGTCACATCGTCGCGCTTCGTCCGCCACACGTCGTCGATCGCGGCGAGCACCTGCCGGAACGCCGGCATGTTCATGCGCGGCTCGGGCGGGAAGTACGTGCCGCCGTAGAACGGGCGGCCGTCGGGCATCAGGAACACGGTCATCGGCCAGCCGCCCTGGCCGGTCATCGACACGACGGCGTTCATGTAGACCGCGTCCAGGTCGGGGCGCTCCTCGCGGTCGACCTTGACGTTCACGAAGAGCCGGTTCATCAGCGCGGCCGTCTCGGCGTCCTCGAACGACTCGTGCGCCATCACGTGGCACCAGTGGCAGGCCGAGTAGCCGATCGAGAGCAGGATCGGCTTGTCCTCGCCCCGCGCCCGCTCCAGCGCCTCGTGAGCCCCAGGGGTACCACTCGACGGGGTTCTGGGCGTGCTGGAGGAGGTACGGGCTCGTCTCCCCCGCCAGGCGGTTCACGCGGGGGAGTCTAGTCAAGCCGTCCGGAGCTTCTCACCGGGGTCGGCGACTCGATCGGGGATCGAGCGCACCGGGGCGCGCTCGAAGACGCTCGCAGCGGCGCGGACGCACGTACCGGTGTCGGCGAAGAGCACGTCCAGGTTGACGCCGAACGCAACCGCCAGCGCGTGGGCCGTGCGCGAGCGCGGCTCCGAGCGGCCGTGCAGGATGTTCCAGAGCCCCTGAGGCGAGAGGCCGAGATAGCGCGCGAGGTCCTGCTGGCTCACGTCGTGCAGTCCGAGGAGGTGGCGCAGATTGCGCCCCAGTCGACCGTGTTCCACGTCCTGGTCCTTTCCACGACCGGTGCCGCCACCGCCCTTGGGCAGCGACTCGCCGGTTGGTGTTTGACACTTCACATTGAGGATCGTACCCTATTCTCAAGTTTGTTGATAGACAAAGGAGACAACTTGTATCGGCTTCAAGTAGAGACAAGTGCTGTGGAGGCGCGTGTTACCGCGGCCGAGCCAGCAACCACCGAAGGAAGTGAGGGTCGATGACGACAGGTCGTGCAAGACTCGGAGCCCTGGCGGCGAGCGTGGTCATGCTCGCCACCGCGGCCGCGTGCGGCGGAAGCAGCGCCGCCGGCACTGGCGGGGCTGCCAACAGCGGGCCGTGCAAGCCGGCCGACTCCCCGGTGATCACACTGGCTGCCTACAGCAATCCGTACGACGCCTACGGCAAGCTCACGTCGACGTTCGCCGCCGACTGGAAGGACAAGCACGACCAGAGTCTCATCTTCCAGATGTCCTTCGGCGGGAGCACGACGCAGGCCCAGAACATCGTGAACGGCTTCCCGGCGGACGTGTACGCGTCCTCGACGGCGACCGACGTCGAGACGGTGCAGGACGCCAAGCTGATCACGAGCGACTGGAAGAACGCCCCGGACAACTCGATCGTGGCGACCTCGGTCGTCGGCTTCATGGTGCGCCCGGGGAACCCGAAGGGGATCCACAACTGGGGCGACCTCACGAAGCCCGGGATCCAGATCCTCACTCCCGACCCGGCCCAGAGCGGCGGCGCGAGGTGGAACATCGTCGCGGCGTACGGCGCAGCCATGCGCGGCCAGGTACCGGGCTACAAGGCCAACGATCCCGCGGACGCGGAGCGGCTCCTCGAGGGCATCTTCAAGAACGTGACCGTGCTCGACAAGAGCGCGAACGACTCGTTCAAGAACTTCGAGTCCGGTAACGGCGACGTCGCCATCACGTACGAGAACCAGGCGCTCGCAGGGATCGCCGCCGGCAGCGAGGATCAGTTCGTGATCCCGCCGTCGACGGTCTCGATCCAGACCCCCACCGTGGTCGTCGACAAGAACGCTGACGATCACTGCGTCGCACCGATCGCTGACGCGTTCGTGAAGTACCTGCACACCCCGGATGCCCAGGATGTCTTCCAGTCCGTGGGCTACCAGCGCCCGATCGACGTCGCCGCGGCGGCGAAGGGCTCGGACGGGTACCCGGCGGTCCACGACCTGTTCACCACCGACGATCTCGGCGGCTGGGACAAGATCGTGAGCACGACGGTGTTCGGTCCGGACGGCGCGTTCACCAAGGCCTTCCAGGCCGCGAAGGGGTAGCGCGTCATGGCCCAGGCGACCATCGACAGCGGAAGGAGGTGGCCGCGTGGCCGCGCCCGGCGAACGCCGGGCGCGGCCCTGGGCCGGTGGGGGCTGCGCGGAGCGGCGCTGCTCTACCTGGGCCTCTTCATCCTGCTCCCCGTCGCAGCGATCCTCCAGGCTGGCTTCAGCGACGGACTGACGAACCTCCGCGACGCCCTCGACTCGTTCGGCGCGAAGGGCGCCATCGAGCTCACCCTGATCATGGCGGCGATCACAGCAATCGTGAACGGCGTGTTCGGCACACTCCTGGCCTACGTGCTCGTCCGGATTCCGTTCCCCGGCCGAAGCATCGTCTCGACGATCGTCGACCTGCCGTTCGCGGTGCCGACGCTCGTCGCCGGTGTCATGCTCGTGGCCCTGTATGGCCCCAATTCCGTCCTCGGTGGCTGGTTCAACGACCACGGAATCCACGTCATCTTCGCCAGGCCGGGAATCCTGCTCGCACTGCTCTTCGTGACGCTGCCGCTGGTCGTGCGTAGCGTGCAGCCCGTGCTCCTCGAGCTCGACCTCGCCGAGGAGGAGGCGGCGCGAGTCCTTGGCGCCGGTGGGTGGACGACGTTCCGCCGGGTGGTGTTCCCGGCGCTTCGATCCGCCATCGCCGCCGGTGCGCTGCTGGCGTTCGCCCGCAGCCTGGGCGAGTTCGGCGCCATCGTGTTCGTGTCGGGGAACATCCCAAACGAGACCCTCACGGCGCCGGTGCTGATCACGCAGCTCCTCAACCCCTCGAACTTCGGCAGCAGCGGCGGCCCCGATGAGGCAGCCGCGGTCGCCGCGGTGCTGTTCGGGATCTCGGCCGTCGTGGTTCTCGTGACGGAGCAGTTCGTGTCGCGGCGGTCGACGGAACGGTCCTTCGCATGAGCGCCCAGCCCCACACCGCCTCTCAAAGCCGAGGCCGGTGGTCGCGCCGCCTCATGGTCGGCGTCGCGCTGCTCTACGTCGCGGCCCTGCTCGTGGCCCCGCTGGTCGGTATCACCTACTACGGCCTCAAGTCCGGCCTGGGAACCATCGGCGATACCTTCAGCCAGACCGACGTTCAGCACGCCTTCTATCTGACATTTCTGATCATGCTGATCACCGTCATTGTGAACACCGTGTTCGGCATCATCGTGGCGCTCGTGCTCACCCGCGATCACTTCCCCGGAAAGCGCCTCATATCGGCGCTGGTCGACCTGCCGCTCGCGGTTTCGCCCGTGATCGTCGGCCTCATGGCGATCCTGCTCTTCGGGCGGGGCGGCTGGTTCGAGGCGTTCTTCGCGGCGCAGGGGATCCAGGTCATCTTCGCGCTGCCGTCGATGGTCCTCGTCACCATCTTCATCTCGATCCCGTTCGTGATCCGCGAGGTGGTGCCGGTTCTCGAAGAGCTCGGCACCGAGGAGGAGCAGGCCGCCTGGACGCTTGGCGCGTCCAAGCTTCAGACGTTCTTCCGCGTCACGCTCCCGAACATCCGCTGGGGCCTCCTCTACGGGATCGCCCTCTCCGCGGCACGGGCGATCGGCGAGGTCGGCGCCGTGCTCATCGTGAGCGGCGCCCTCCAGGGGCAGACGGAGACGGCCACGCTTTACATTCTGCGAGCCTTCGACCAGTACCAGGACGCCCAGGGGTACGTGGTCGCTCTCACGCTCGCACTGTTCTCGATCGTGCTTCTGATCGGGATTGAGACGTTCAAACGTAACAGCTCCAGGGAGGCACGGTAATGGCAGGCAGCATCGAGGTTCGGGGGCTGAGCAAGGCCTTCGGCACGTTCAAGGCGGTGGACGAGGTCAGCTTCGCCGCCGCCGAGGGAACCATCACCGCCCTGCTCGGCCCCAGCGGGTCGGGGAAGAGCACCGTGCTGCGGATGATCGCCGGCCTCGAGCAGCCGGACTCCGGACGCGTGATCGTCGCTGGGGAAGAGCTCACGGACGCCAGCGTGCAGGATCGGCGCCTCGGGTTCGTCTTCCAGCACTACGCCCTCTTTCGGCACATGACCGTGCGGAAGAATGTGGCCTTCGGCCTGTCGGTTCGCAAGGTCGACAAGAACGCGCAGAAGAAGCGGGTGGACGAGCTCCTCGAGCTCGTCGGGTTGGCGCCGTTCGCGAACCGATACCCCGACCAGCTCTCCGGCGGCCAGCGCCAGCGCGTCGCCTTGGCACGTGCGCTCGCGCCGAGCCCGCAGGTGCTCCTGCTCGACGAACCATTCGGCGCCCTCGACGCACGTGTCCGCCAGGAGCTGCGGAACTGGCTCGACGAGCTCCACCGGGAGCTGGGCGTCACAAGCCTCTTCGTGACGCACGACCAGGAGGAGGCGCTCGAGCTTGCCAACGAGGTCGTCGTCATGAACCACGGCCAGGTCGAGCAGGTGGGAGCGGCGGATCAGATCTATAACCAGCCGGCCACGCCGTTCGTGGCCGCGTTTGTCGGATCCTCGAATGTGCTCCGTGGCACCGTCTGGGAGCGGTATGTCCACTTCGGGCGCTCCGCGGTGGCCGGTGCCCACAACATCCCGGACGGCCGCGAGGCCGTGGCCTACATCCGGCCCCACGACATCGAGCTCACGACCACCCCCGGGGCGATGTCCTTTCCGATCTCCGTCGAACGGCGGACGGACATGGGGTGGATGGCCAAGCTCCACCTCCGGCTCGAGGACGGGCAGCCGCTGGTGGCACAACTTCCCAACGAAGCGATCCAGGGTGTCGCTCCGGGCCAGCGCCTCTATGCGAACCTGCGGAACCCGAAGGTCTTCTCCGACGATCGCGTGGAGCCCGCTTCCGACGCCGACATCGAACACGCGGCCAGGGCTAACCGTGAGGAGGACGCCGACGACCCGGCTGAACGCTCCGAGCTCACGCCGGCCCGGCACGCGTGATTCGGCCCGACGGGCTCCGGTTCGGATCCGACCCCGTCGGGCCTTGCCGAGGGCCCCACTCGACCGCCCGCAGGGCGGCCGCCGCGTTCGTGCTTGCCGTGGCGATGCCGGCGCCACCGCTGCTTGCGATCACAGTGGGCCTGCGGGAACACGAGGCGCTTCCGGTCTTCTACGCGAGTGTCGCCGTTCTCCTGGCGGCAGCCGTTGGCCTTGGATCCACGGCTGTCCCTGGGCAGAACCGCGGCTGGGTTGTCGAACGAATCGGTGTAACAGCACTCGTCGCGTGGGCGGCCGGCCTGGATGTGGCGATCCTCGAGCGTGCGTTCGTGACGGCGCACGCTGACGCGGAGGTGGCCAGCTTCGCCATAGCCGGCGCCGTCTACCTCGTCGGCAGCACCTGGGCGTTTACCGATGTCAAGCACTTCGACTGGAACTGGACCATGACGAGCGTCGCCACAAGCGCAGTCTGGCTCGCGGTGCTGGCCGCCGCGTAACCCAACTACCAGCCGGCCGCTTACGCAGCGACCTGGCGGATCTGGTGGACGGCCACCATCACCATCGAGCTGTCGTCGGGCGATGCCGTGGTCACGTTCTCCATCATCCGCGACAGGCGGTCGTACGGATCGGACCGTGCGCTCAGGTATGCGTCGACGGCATCGTCGATCGAGCCGTTCTGCGACTCGGCGATCACGCGCTCGACGATCTGCCGCCGCAGGAGCCGCAGGTCGTCGAGGAGCGTGTCCCAGGCCATCCGCTGCCACCGGTCCTCGGCGGGAAGGGCGGCCGCCCGGGCCTCGACCAGATCGAGATACAGGCGCTCGCCGATGCTGAAGAAGGCCCGCGTGACCACAGGGATCGAGCGGCCGGTGTTCTGAGAGACCGAGATGATGTCGGGGGCGTAGACGAGCGCCGGCGCGACCGCCCCGAACCGGGCGGGCTCGTCGGGGACGTCCTGCTCCAGGAGCTCCTCGAGCCGGCCGTCGGTCGCCACCCTCCACGCATCGGTGGCCGCGTCCGTGAGCGTCTGGACGAGCTCCGCGAATGCGGGCCGGCCACGCTCGACCTCCTTGGTCAGGTCGATGTCGTGGACGTTCTGGAGGTACCAGCGCGCGACCTGCTCGACCATCGAGTCGACGCCGTCCATCAGGCTGGCCTGGACGTCGCCCGGGACGACCGCGTCGAGCCGCTCGACCGAGTCCCACGGGTCGCGGGCGCCGCTCACGTCGCGGGCCACGAGGAACGCCCGCGCGACCTCCTCCGCCGTCGCACCGGTCTCGGCGGCCATCCGGGGGACGAACGTGATCCCCATCGAGTTGATGACGTCGTTCGTCACGATGGTGGCGATGATCTCGCGACGCAAAGGGTGGTTCGGAAGCAGATGGCCGAACTTCTCCACCACGAGCGGGGGGAAGTACTCCGCGAGTGCTGAGACGAGGTACGGGTCGTCGGGGAGCGACGACTCGAACACCTGGTCGCGCAGCATGCGCTTGGCATACGCGAGGAGCACGCACAGCTCCGGGCGGGTCATGCCGTGGCCGGCACTGATCCGATCGGCCATGAGCTCGCCCGACGGCAGCGCCTCAAGCTGCCGCTCGAGCAGGTTCCGGGCCTCGAGCTCGACCATGAGGTCCTCGAACGCCTCCATCCGCCGCGGCGAGATCGCCGACTCCTGGCTCAGGATCTGGACCTGGAGGTAGTTGTCGTAGAGCACGAGGCGGACCACGTCGTCTGCGACCTTGTTCAGGATCTCGTTTCGGCCCTCGAGCGTGAGCTCGCCGCGCTCGATCGCGATCGCGAGGAGGATCTTCAGGTTCACCTCGTGGTCGGAGCAGTCCACGCCACCGGAGTTGTCGATCGCGTCGGTGTTGATCCGGCCGCCGCCGTGGGCGTACTCGATCCGGCCTCGCTGGGTGAAGCCGAGGTTCCCACCCTCACCGACGACGGTGCAGCGCAGGTCGCGGCCGTCGACGCGGACGGCGTCGTTGGCGCGGTCGTCGACATCGGCGTGCGTCTCGGCCGACGCCTTCACGTAGGTGCCGATCCCGCCGTTCCAGAGCAGGTCCACAGGCGCCTGGAGGATGGCCCGGATCAGGTCCACCGGCGGCAGCGCGGCGCTGTCGATCCCGAGCACCGCCTGGGCCTCGGGCGAGATCGGGATCGACTTGGCCGTCCGCGGCCACACGCCGCCGCCCTGCGAGATCACGGTTCGGTCGTAGTCGTCCCAGGACGTCCCCTGGCCGTCGAAGAGCCGCCGCCGCTCGGCGTACGCCGCCGCGGCATCGGGCGACGGGTCGAGGAACACGTGCCGGTGGTCGAAGGCCCCCACGAGCTCGAGGTGCTTCGAGAGCAGCATGCCGTTTCCGAACACGTCGCCCGACATGTCTCCGATGCCGACCGCGGTGACGGGCTCGGTCGCCACGTCGCGCCCCAGTTCGCGGAAGTGCCGCTTCACGCTCTCCCAGGCGCCCTTGGCCGTGATCCCGAGCGCCTTGTGGTCGTAGCCGGCGGAGCCGCCCGACGCGAACGCGTCGCCGAGCCAGAAGCCGTACTCCTGCGACACCGCGTTGGCCGTGTCGGACAGGTGGGCGGTGCCCTTGTCGGCCGCGACCACGAGGTAGGCGTCGTCGCCGTCGAGGACGCGCACGCCCTCGGGGTGGACGACCTGACCGCCGACGATGTTGTCGGTGATGTCGAGGAGGCCGCGCATCAGCGTGATGTACTGGCGCCGCTCCTCCTGCATGAGCCCGGGGCGGTCGGGCGGAGGGCGCTTCAAGACGAACCCGCCCTTGGCGCCGACCGGGACGATCACCGCGTTCTTCACCATCTGCGCCTTCATCAGCCCCAGGATCTCGGTGCGGTAGTCCTCGAGCCGATCCGACCAGCGGATGCCGCCGCGCGCCACCGGCCCGCCTCGCAGGTGGACGCCGGCCATCTCGGTCGAGAACACGAAGATCTCCCACAGCGGCACCGGCTTGGGCATCCCCGGCACGTCGGCGCAGTGGAGCTTGAACGACAGGTGGTCGCGGTCGGGGAGGTATGCGCTCGTGCGCACGGTCGCCATGATCATGCCCAGGTACCCGCGCAGGATGCGGTCGTCGTCGAGGCTCTGCACGGCGTCGAGATCGGCCCCGATCTCGTCGACGAGCGCGTCCTCGGCGGCCACGTCCCTGGGGCTGGCCGGGTCGAAGCGGAGCTCGAAGAGCCGCACCAGCTTGCGTGAGATGTCGGCGTTTCGGACGAGGCAGTCGTTCTGGTAGCGCGAGGTGAACGTCGCCCCGAGCAGCTGGCGGTACTCCCGGTAGGCGCGCAGGATCGTGACCCGGCGCCAGTCGAGCTCCCCCGCGACGACGAGCCGGTTCAGCCAGTCCGACCCGGCCTTGCCCTCCCAGACCGCACCGACCGTGTCGGCGACGATGTCTGCCATCCGGTCGAGGTCGAGCTGCTTCCCGGCCGGGCCGAGGACGCCGAAGTCGTGCAGGTAGCGGCCGTCCTCGCCGGTTCCGACGAGGCGGGTCGGCACCTCCTCGACGACCGTGAGGCCGAGCTGCTCGAGAAGCGGCAGGAGGTCGGTCAGCGGCGCCTTGCCACCGGTCTTGTACAGCTTGAGGCGCGTCAGCGGCTCGGCCGTCCCCTGCTCGTTCTGAAGCGCGACAACGTAGGGCCGGTCGGGCCCGAGCCGCTCGAACTGCTCGACGTCGAACGTCGCCTGGTAGATCGCCGCCGCGGACTTGTAGTAGTCGGGGAACCGGGCCGCGTACCGGCGGGCGAGCTCGTGCCCGCGGCCGGCACCGAACTTGGCGACCAGGGCGTCCGACAGCGAGTCGTCCCAGCTGCGGGCGGCGTCGGCCACCTCCTGCTGGAGCTCCGCCATCGGCGGGTCGGGGATCTCGCCGGAGGGGACGTGGATCGTGAAGTGGAACCGCGCCGGGTCGGTTGCGAACGAGAGCGTGTAATCCACGGCCCGGCCGCCGAACCGCAGCTCGAACAGGTGCTCGAGCCGGATTCGAAGCTCGGTCGAGACATGGTCGCGGGGCAGCGCGACGACCGCCGCCACCGTCCGCCGCACCGGGTCGCGCCGCAGGAAGAGCCGCACCCCTCCCTCCTCCTGCATGCCCAAGAGCGACATGATGGTGGCGCGGAGCTCGGAGGCGGTGGCCGCGAACAGCTCGTCCTTGGGGAAGCTGTCGAAGAGCGCGACGACCGCCTTGTAGTCGTGCGAGCCCGCGATCAGGTCCTCCCACTGCATGATCGACTCGAGCTTTCGCCGGACGAGCGGGATCTGGCGCGCCGACTCGTTGTACGCCTTCGACGTGAAGAGCCCGATCAACCGCAGCTCGCCGACGACCTCGCCCCTGTCGTCGACCCGCTTCACGCCGATGTAGTCCATCCGCGCCCTGCGGTGGATGGTCGTCTCGGCGTTCGTCTTCGACACGATGACGAGCGGCCCGCCGAAGATCCGCCCGCGCATCGCCTCGTCGAGCTCGGCCACCGGCACCGGCTTCGCGAACCGCGACCGGCCCTCGTCCGAGAGCACCCCCAGGCCAGACCCGGGGACGATCCCGGCCGCCGGCCGGCCGTCGACCTCCGTCACCTCGTACTCGCGGTAGCCGAGGTAGATGAAGTTGTCGTCGGTGAGCCAGCTCAGGAACTCGATCGACTCGTGCATCTCGTCGGGCGCGTAGCGCGCGCCGGCGGCCTCGGCGGCCTCGATCATCCGCTCGACCCGCTCGACCATCGGCAGGAAGTCGCGCACGGCGAGCCGCAGGCCCGAGAGGCTCCGCCGAAGCGCGGCCTCGAGCGCCTGGAGGGCCGCGTCGTCGAGCCTGCGGTCGGTCTGGAAGTGCATGACCGACTCGCGCCGCGGGGCGCCGCGGGCCGGGCGTCACCGCCTCGATGGTGCCGTCGGCGGCCCGCTCGACCCCCATCACGGGGTGCAGGACGAGCCGCACCTGGCAGCCGAAGGCGTGCAGCTCGGCCGTCACGGTGTCGACGAGGAACGGCGCGTCCTCGACGTTGACGTCGACGACGGAGCCGGACGCCGACCAGCCGTCGCGGTCGGGAGCGGGGTTGAACGCGCGTACCGCCAGCTCGCCGGGCGGGCGGCTGTTCACGAACGCGAAGAGGCCCCGCACCTGGGCTGCCAGCTCGGGCACGCGGTGCTCGGCCCGAAGCGGCGGCGGGGCGCGGCGGACATACGCCCGCACGAACTCGGCCAGCGGGCCGGTCCGCCCGGCGTCGAGCTCGGCCAGGAGCTCGTCGACCAGCGCGGCGCCGCTCTCGTCAGGCTCGGCAACGGCCGGCGCCTGGTGCTCGATGCTCACGAGCGGTGATGGTACCGCAGGCCCTTGATACCGTCGTCCGTCCAACGGACAAGGGAGGGTGTCATGCGACTCAGGTTGATCGCCGCGCTAGCGGCCGGGATCATCGCCGGGCTCGTCATCCAGGCGGTCGCGTTCGGAGGCGCGGCCACGAAGCTCCAGAGGCCGGTCACGGTCCACGTCGTCGAGCATGCCCTGACGGACACCGTCATCGACACCGGCAGGACCGGCGACACGACGGGCGACCTCCTGACGTTCCACAACCCGGTGTTCGACGCCGCCGATACGGCGCAGGCCGGGCGCGACCAGGGCCAGTGCATCCGGATCGCCGCCCACAGGTCATGGGAGTGCACGTGGACGACGTTCCTGCCGGGCGGCCACCTCACGGTCGAGGGGCCGTTCTTCGACACCAGGAACAGCGTCCTGGCCGTGACCGGCGGCACCGGCATCTACCGGAACGCCCGCGGCGCGATGCTGCTCAAGTCGAGGGCCGGCGGCACGAAGTTCGACTTCGTGTTCCGGCTCGTGCCCTAGCTCGAAGGCTCAGCGCGGGACCGGGTCGAAGCGATAGCCGACGCCCGGGTGGGTGTGGATGTAGACGTGCGTGCGCGACTGAAGGTCGATCTTCGACCGCAGCTTGCGCACGCACACGTCCACCGAGCGGTCGCGCTTGCGCTGGGGCACGCCCCAGACGCGCTGGCGCAGCTGGTCGCGGGTCAGCACCCGCCCGGCCTCGGAGGTGAGCGCCTGGAGCAGCCTGAACTCGAGCGGCGTGAGCCCGGCGTCCGCACCGTCCACGAGGACGCGGTGCAGATCGGGATCGATCTCGAGGCCCGGCATCGAGAGCTTCTCGGGCCGGCCGACCTGAGGGGTGATCCGGCTCCGGCGAAGCACCGCCTCGACGCGGGCGACCAGCTCGCTCATGCCGAACGGCTTGGCGACGTAGTCGTCGGCGCCCATCTTCAGCACCTGCACCTTGTCCTGCTCGGACGCCCGGGCGCTGACGACGATGACCGGGCACTCCGTGCCGCCGGCGCGGAGCTCACGGAGCACCTGCCAGCCGTCGAGGCCGGGGAGCATCAGGTCGAGCACCACCACGTCGGGCCGCTCGAACCGCGCCTTGCGAAGGGCGCGGTCGCCGTCCTCGACGCACTCGACCGCCATGCCGGCGTGGCGAAGGTGCGCGCCGATCGACCCAGCGATCACGCGGTCGTCCTCGACGACGAGCACGCTCGGCGAGCGCCGGCTGTTGTTCGTCACGATGCCACGCCGGCGGGGATGCGCGGAGCTGCGGGCGGGCTCACCGGCGGGATCGCCATGCGCCACGCCTCGCCGACCGCGAGGACGTGCAGCCCGGCGCAGCGGGCCCGTGCGCCCAGCCCGGGATCCTCGAGGATGACGTCGATCATCCGCCCGAGCACCCGCAGGCCCGAGAGGTCGCGGCGGACGAAGACGTCGAGCGCCAGCGCCAGGCCGGCGGCGAGCCGGCGCGGATCGCCGCGCCACCCGTCGGCGGCCACGGCCCGCTCGATGTGGCGGATGTGAAGCGCGGCCTCCTGTACGGCGCGGATGCGGCCGATGTCGCTCGGCCGTGGCGTGCGGGCTGCGAAGAAGCGCCGCTGAGGCGTGGCGAACACGGGCGTGCTCGAAGACGGCGCAGTCGGGCTGCCCGCCCTCGCCCGCCGCATTGAGGGCCTGAACGACGACCCGGCCGAAGCGGAGGGCATCCTCCTCGAGCGCCTCGACCTGCTCCTGAAGTGTGGTCTCGGTGATCATGCCTCCATGGTGCCCCGGCCGAGGCGGCCGCCAGGGTATCGAGGCGGTGCACCGAAGGTGAATTGGTGGAGATCACCCGAACCTGCCGGTGACGTACGCCTCCGTGCGCGAGTCGGACGGCCTGATGAACAGGTCCGCGGTGGGCGCGTACTCGACCAGGACGCCATTTCGATGCCCGCCGTCCTTCACATCGACGCTGAAGAACGCCGTCATGTCGGCGACGCGAGCCGCCTGCTGCATGTTGTGCGTGACGATGACGATGGTGTAGTCCTGCTTCAGCTCGCCGACGAGATCCTCGATGCGCTGGGTCGCGATCGGGTCGAGTGCGGAGGCCGGCTCGTCCATCAGCACGACCTCGGGCTCGATGGCCAGTGCGCGGGCGATGCAGAGCCGCTGCTGCTGTCCGCCCGAAAGCGCCAGCGCGCTCGTGTTCAGGCGATCCTTGACCTCGTCCCAGAGGGCTGCCTTGTGAAGCGCCTGCTCGACGCGATCGTTCAGGTTGTCCTTCATCCCGTGCAGCCGAAGGCCGAAGGCCACGTTGTCGAAGATCGACTTCGGGAACGGGTTCGGCCGCTGGAAGACCATCCCGATGCGGCGACGCACCTCGACTGGATCGACCGACGAGCCGTAGAGGTCGTGCCCGTGATACGTGATCTTCCCGTCGATCGTCGCGCCGGTGATGAGGTCGTTCATGCGGTTGAGGCTGCGAAGCAGCGTGGTCTTGCCGCAGCCGGACGGGCCGATGAACGCCGTCACCTGGTAGCGAAAGACGTCCATGCGTGACATCGCAGACGGCCGGCGCCCCGGAGTACGAGACCGTGACGCCCGTCCAAGCGCAACACGGGCTCGCGCTGCTCCTCAGGCACGGGCGTGTGCCTGCGCGGCGAGCTCGCCCAGCTTGGCCTGCGACTGGTGCTGCACTGCATCGGCGGTGCGCTCCTGCTGGGAAGCGTCCGCCCCCTCGACGCGATCGGGCTCGCTCACGGTCGACATATTCGTTCATGGTCGCAGTGATTGCGTGAGCCCAGGGTTATGCCCCGGTGTCGCCGTGGTGAAGAAGTGGAGAAGCGGTTCATCTGACCTGCTCGATCTGGCGGCGTGTCCGAAGAGACAGCAAGCTGCCCGCGATGCTCCCGATCAGGACGATCGCGACCAGCACGAGGGCGGCCGCCCAGGCCTGCTGCTGCGCGTGCGGGTCGGGCTGGTCGGAGGACGTGAAGATCACCATCGGGATCGACGCCATCGCCTGGCTGGGGTCGGTGTTGAGCGTGTTCGCGAAGATCGAGGTCGTGAACAGCAGCGGCGCGGTCTCGCCGGCGGCGCGGGCAACGGCGACGATCGTGGCCGTGACGATCCCGCCGACGGCGGTCGGCAGAATCACCGTGAGGACGGTGCGGGCGCGGGTTGCGCCGAGCGCCATCCCGCCCTCGCGCAGGTGCGACGGAACGAGCCGGAGCACCTCCTCGGATGCGCGCGCGACAAGAGGCAGCATGACGATCGAGAGGCCCAGAGCACCGGCGTACGCGCTCTGTCCCCGGCCGACCACGACAAGCGCGTAGATGAACACGCCGATGACGATCGTCGGCACCCCGGAGAGCACGTTCAGCGTCAGGCCGATCGCCTCGGCCACGCGCCGGGGAGCGAACTCCGTGTTGAAGATCGCCAGCAGGACGCCGGCCGGAAGCGCGACCGCGGTGGCGATGCCCGTGATGATGAGCGTGCCGACGATCGCATTCTTGATCCCGCCGCCCGATGCGCCGAACGGCGCGGCGTTCTGGGTGAAGAAATCGATGTTTAGGGCCGGCAGGCCGCGCTTCGCCACGCTGATCAGGACGATTGCGAGCGCCGCGGCCGCCAGCAGCGCGGCCGCCGTCGCGAGCGCCTCCATGACCTGGCCGGTGAGCTTGCGCCTCCGAGCGCGCCGCCCGCCGGACATCAGCGGATTGGCCGCGGCGCTCATAGGTGCCCCAGCTTTCGCTGTGTCCGGCGCACGATCACCTGGGCGACGAGGTTGGTGATGAGGCTGATCACGAGCAGGATCACCGCGAGATACGCGAGCGACGCCTTCTGGAGCGACGTCGCCGTCCCGGCGTACTGCGCCGCGAGCCGGCTGGCCATGGTGTCGGCAGGGGCATAGATGTTCGGCGGACGCGTGAGCGAGCCGCCGATCACCTGGGCCACGGCGATCGCCTCGCCCACAGCGCGCCCGAACCCGAGCATCACCGCGGCCACGAGGCCGCCGCTCACCTGCGGGATCGCCACTCCGCGCACCATCTCCCACCGGGTCGAGCCGAGCGCCATTGCGCCATGCTTCAGTTCGCCGGGAACGCTCGTGAAGAGCTCGCGGCTGATCGACGCCACGATCGGGACCACCATGAGCGTCAGGATGAGGCATGCGGGCAGCAGGCCGACCGGCGAGGGGAACCCATCCAGGAACGGGATGAATCCCAGGTGGGCGATCATCCACGGCTCGATGTGCTCGTTCAGGAACGGGCCGAGGATGAGGATCCCCCAGAGCCCGAGCACCACGCTCGGGATGGCCGCGAGCAGCTCGACCATCGTCCCGACCGGGGTCCGCAGCGCCCGCGGTGCGAGCTCGCTCAGAAAGAGCCCGATTGCGATGGCCAGCGGCACCGCGATGAGCAGCGCCACGAGCGCGGTGACCAGCGTGCCGAAGATCAGGTCGGCGGCGCCGTACGTGTCCTTGACGGTGTTCCACACGCTCGTCGTGAGGAACCCGGCTCCGAACTCCTGAAGCGAGGGCTTGGCCTGGCCGCACGACCTCGACGACGAGCAGGACCATGAGCGCCGCGAGGCCCAGTGCGGCGATGCCGGCGACGGCCTGGAGGACGACGTCACCGATCCGCCATCGGCGGCGGCTGCTCAGAGGGACGTGGACTGTGGGTGTTTCAGTGGTCATGGAGATCGCAGGGGCGGAGGCGCCGGCACCGTGGGAGGGTGGTGCCGGCGCTCCGCTCCAGCCGGTTCAGGAGCCGATCTTGGCGATCAACGCCTGGTCGCTTGCCACGATCGACGACGGCAGCTTCGGATACCCGAGGTCGGGCCCGAAGCCCTGGCCCGTCGGCCCGATCGCGTACTGGAGGAACGCCTTCAGCGTCGATGCCTTGGGCGAGTCCTGCGGCACGATGACGTAGGTGAACGTCGCGTCCGGATACGCGTCCGCGGCAGAGGCGGGCGGATTCACGAGCGAGATCGATCCGTCCGGATTCGTCGTCCCTACCTTTGCGGCTGCGGTCACCGACGCGATCCCCGGCTCCGGGTACTTGCCGGCGGCGTTCTGAAGCAGTGCGTACTGGAGATCGTTCGCCGTCGACGTATGCCAGGTCGACGTACGTCACAGCGCCGTCGGTCGCCTGGACGGCCGCCACGACACCGCTCGAGTGCTCGGCACCCGTGCCGGTCGGGAACGGCGGCTGCGTCGACGTGCCGACGCTGTTCGCCCAGTCCGGGCTGACCTTCGTCAGCCAGTCCGTGAACGCGAAGCTCGTCCCCGAGCCGTCGCTCCGGTAGACCGGGGTGATGTGCGTGTCGGGGAGGCTGACGCCCGGGTTCAGCTTTGCGATCTCCGGGTCGTTCCACGACGTGATCTTGCCCATGAACATGTCGGCGATGACGGGGCCGGTCAGATGGATCTTGTTCGAAAGGCCCTTCACGTTGTACGTGATCGCGACCGCTCCCAGCGACCAGGGGATCTGGATGCAGCCCTTGCAGGCCGCGGCCTGATCGGACGAAAGCGGCGCGTCACTCGCGCCGAAGTCGACCGTCCGCGCGGTGATCTGGTCGATGCCGCCTCCGCTCCCGATCGCGCCGTACGTGATCGTGACGGCGGCGGGGCTGTTCACGTAGTCGGCCTCCCACTGCTGCACGAGCGGCGCGACGAAGGTGCTGCCGGCGCCCACGAGGACGCCCTTGCCACCACTGGATTGGCTGTTGCCGCCGGTCTCCGTGACCGTTGTCGTGCCACCGCTCGACCCGCAGGCCGAGGCCGCGGCGACCACAACCGCCGCGAGCGCAATCGAACCAGCTCTCCTGACGTTCATGCGTAACCTCTCCGTTGTCGTCATCACGATGGCTCGATTGTGCATTCGCCCCTTCCGTGGTGGGGTGACGCTCCGGTATACGCTCGGTGAACAAGTGGTGATCGCCAATTTCCGGGCGTTTCGGACCTGTACGCTCCTCGCATGACACGCGAGATGTTCGACCAGGAACTCACGGAACTCGGGGCCCTCCTCAACGAAGAGGCGCGCCTGTGCCAGCGCTCGCTTGACGGCGCCCTCGAGGCGCTGATCGCCCCGGATTCAAACGCCGCCGACACGGTCATCGCCGGCGATGACGCCGTTGACCGCGTTTACCTCCAGGTGGAGCACGGCGTCGAATCGCTGCTCGCTCGCCAATCGCCCGTCGCGGTCGACCTGCGGTTCGTGCTCGCCGTGATCCATGTGAACCAGAACCTGGAGCGGATCGGCGACCAGTGCGTCAACATCGCGAAGCTGAGCCGGCTCTTCGTCCAGCAGCCGCTCACCCCTGAGCTGCTCGAGGACTTCACCGTGATGGGAAACCAGGCCAGCGGCATGATCGCGACGGCGATGGACTCCTTCACGCAGCGCGATCTCGAGCAGGCCGAGTCGCTCGTCGAGCTGGATCAGGTCATCAACGAGCGAAACCACGGCCTGGCGCGCCGGATCGTCGAGGGCGGCGGGTTCGACGAGTCGACGATCGAGATGCCGCTCCGGGCAATGCTCGTGGCCCGCGCCATCGAGAGGATCGGCGACAACGCTGTCGATATCGGCGAGCAGACCGCCTATCTCGTGACCGCGGCCTTCCGCGAGTTCACCGACGCGTCGCACCCGGTCGCGTAGGTCAGGCTCCCCGGGGCTCCCACCGCCGCAGGGTCTCGGCGACGCTCTCCTCCTCGAGCTCGAGGTGCGCGAGCAGGTGGCCCGCGAGCGCTTCGAGGGCCGTGGCCACCGAGACGCGGACGGCCGGGGTGTCGTCGCCGTCCAGATCCTCGACGGCTGATTCCACGCCCTCCAGCAGCACCGCCACGCGCCGGTGATCCTCCTGGAGGCGGTCGACGACCGGGCCGAGCGACGGGTTCACCCGGCGGAGCTCCGGAAAGAGGGCTCGGTCTTCAAGCCGGTGGTGATGGTGCACGAACCGGCAGTAGTGCAGGCAGCTCGCGCGCAGGCGCCACAGCGGGCCGGTCGTCTCGAGCGCCCTGACCTGGCGGACGACGTCGTCCGCCGCCGCCCCGTCGGCGACCTCGACTGCGAGCCGCTCGACCGTGGCGAGATCCTGGCGGAGGAGGCCGTGAACCCACAGCAGGTCCTCGTAGAGCGCCTCGCCCTGCGGGGTCACCGGCAGCTCCTCGATGCCGCCCACGCCCGCCGGCTCAGGCAGCTTCCAGCGCCTGCTCGAAAAGACGGTCGGAGCTCAGGCGGCTGAGCTCGTCGGCGAGGAGCGCCGGCCGCTCGGCGGGAGCGAGCACCACCGGGTAGTCGAGGAGCCCGGGGACGGACGCGCTCCCGAGCCGCCCGCGGCCGCTTCGGGCAACCAGGTACTCCCTGCCGCCGGCGCGCATCGTGACGCGCTCGAGATGGTGCGTGCGTCCCTCGCGGTGCATGTCGATCTCGGTGCCGAGCGCCGACCGCAGCCATCCGGCCATGAGGCGCGCCTCGTTCTCGGGCCCGCGCACGTCCACGGCCTTCACCCGCTCGAGCGCCTTGATCTCGCTGGGCCCGTCGAAGAGGCCGGCCACCGCGTCGCGCCAGGGGAGCAGGCCCGCCCACGCGAGATCGGCGACGGAATCGGCCAGGATCCGCGCGGCGGCCACCCCGTCCAACCCGCACTCGCCCGAGTCCACGACGACGCGGGACGCAAGCCCCGCGAGCTCGGCGGCCAGGCCGCCCTTGTGGTCGAACGGCCCCTGCCACCACAGGAACACGGGCAGGTCCGGCACGAGCAGCGACAGAACGGCGCTCGGAAGCGCCTTGGCGCTCGCCTCGACGAGGACGCGCTCGGAGCACACCTGGCGGTCCGAGGCCCCGACCCAGCACGAGCTCGCCACGGAGGCGTGCAGCTCGCCCTCGACCGGAGTCGCCACGATCGCCCGCAGCGGGTGCGAGGGGCCGACGTGCTCGAGCGCCTCGAGCGCCGCCTCGATCCGCTCCGGGTCCGCGGCGTGCACGACCAGGTTGAGCGTGATCGCCCGGACGCTGCCCGTGCGGTCGCCGCCGCGGGCGGCGCGCAGCATCGACTCGACGGCCGTGAGGTCGCTGGTCTCGTCGTTGTGGCTCACGGCCTGCGCCACCGGCGCCCGTCCCGGGCCAGGAGCTCGTCGGCGAGGTCGGGCCCCCAGGAGCCCGACTCGTACACCTGCGGCGCGCCCTTTCGCCACCGCTCGAGGAGCGGGTCGACGAGCTCCCACGAGCGCTCGACGCTGTCCTGGCGGGTGAAGAGGGTGCCGTCGCCGCGCATCGCGTCGAGGATGAGCGTCTCGTACGCCTCCGGCACCTCGGCGAGGAACGACGAGCCGTAGAGGAAGTCCATGTTGACCGTCCGGAGCGCGAGCGTCGGCGTCGGCGCCTTGGCGCCGAACCGGAGCGAGATGCCCTCGTCGGGCTGGATGCGAAGGACGAGCGCGTTGGCCTCGAGCTGCTCGACGGCGTCGGTCGGGAACGGCAGGTGGGGCGGGCGCTTGAACTGCACCGCGACCTCGGTGACACGCTTGGCGAGGCGCTTTCCGGCCCGGATGTAGAACGGCGTCCCCGCCCAGCGCCAGTTGTCGATCTCGAGCTTCGCGGCGATGTAGGTCGGCGTGTTCGAGTCGGGCGGGACGTTCGGCTCCTCGAGGTACGCCACGGCCCGCTCGCCGGCGACGTAGCCCTCGCCGTACTGGCCCCGTACCGAGTTCTCGAGCGTCATCGGGCGGGTCGACCGCAGGAGCTTGGCCTTCTCGTCGCGGATCGGGTCGGCGTCGAAGGCCGCCGGCGGCTCCATCGCGACGAGCGCGAACACCTGGAGCAGATGGTTCTGCACGATGTCGCGGACGACACCGGTCTCCTCGTAGAAGGCGGCCCGGTGCTCGACGCCGATCGACTCGCCGACCGTGATCTGGACGTGGTCGACGTGAGTGTTGTTCCAGACGGGCTCGAAGATCGCGTTGGCGAACCGGAACGCGAAGATGTTCTGGACGGTCTCCTTGCCCAGGTAGTGGTCGATGCGGAAGATCTGGCGCTCGGAGAACGGCCGGTGGACGACATCGGCCAGCTCGCGCGCCGACGCCAGGTCGTGGCCGAACGGCTTCTCGATGACGACGCGGGCGAACCCCGGCGGCTTGTTGAGCTTCGTCGCCCCCATCGTCTGCACGATCACCGGGAAGAAGCTCGCCGGCGTCGACAGGTAGTAGACCCGGTTCCCACCCGTGCCGTGGGCGGCGTCGATCGCCTCGAGGCGCTCGCCGAGGACCCTGAATCCCTCCTCGTCGAAGCTCCCCGACTGGTAGTGCAGGCTCTCGGCGAACGCCTGCCAGAGGTGGTCGTCGACCGGCGTTCGCGAGAACTTCTCGACCGCCGTGCGGGCGAACTCGCGGAAGCTCTCGTTGTCCATCTCGCGCCGCGAGTAGCCGATCAAGGCGAACCTGCTCGGCAGGAGGCCGCGGACGGCGAGGTTGTAGATCGCGGGCAGGAGCTTTCGCTGGGAGAGGTCGCCCGACGCGCCGTAGATCACGAAGACGGTGGGGTCGGACGCGCCGCCCACCCGCAGGCCCGCCCTGAGCGGGTTCGGGGCCGGCCGCTTGGCCGTCGTCGCCATTAGGCGGCGCGCTGCGCGTCGAGACTCTGCCGGATCGTCCCGATCAGCGAATCGAACGAGTCCGAGAACGACTTCACGCCGTCGACCTCGAGCTTGTGGGTGACGTCGTCGAGCGACACCCCGGCGGCGGCGAGCGCCGCGATTGTCTCGCGCGCGCCATCGACGTCGGCATCGACGGTGCGGGCGACCGTGCCGTGATCCTGGAACGCCGCGATCGTCCCCTCGGGCATCGTGTTCACGCAGTTCGGGCCGATCAGCTCGTCGACGTAGAGGACGTCGGAGTACTCCGGGTTCTTCGTCCCGGTCGACGCCCACAGCGTCCGCTGCGCCGTCGCGCCCTCCTTGGCCAGCTTCTGCCACCGCTCGGACGCGAGAATCTCGCCGAATCGCTGGTAGGCGAGCTTGGCGTTCGCGACCGCCGCCTTGCCGCGAAGCGGCGAGCCCTCGGGCAGCACCGGGTCGATCGCGGTGTCGACGCGCGAGACGAAGAAGCTCGCCACCGAGTGGACGTCGGCGATCGGCTGATGCGCAGCGAGCCGCCGCTCGAGGCCACGCAGGTAGGCCATGTGGATGGCCTCGTACTGGGCCAGCGAGAAGAGCAGCGTCACGTTGACGTTGATGCCGGCCGCGATCGTCTCCTCGATCGCCGGCACGCCCTCGGCGGTGCCCGGGATCTTGATGTAGACGTTGGGGCGGCCGATGCGCCCGAAGAAGTCCGGCGCCGCGGCGATGGACGCCGCCGAGTCGTTGGCCATCTTCGGCGGGAGCTCGAACGACACGAAGCCGTCGAGGTGGCCGGAGTCGTCGTAGACGTGCCGGATCTGGTCGGCCGCCTCGCGAACGTCCTCGATCGCGAGCTCGAAGAACACGTCCTCGGCCGACGCGGACGTCCCTGCGAGCGCCGCGATGGCCTCGTCGTAGTCGGTGCTGTCGGCGATCGCCTTCTGGAAGATCGTGGGGTTCGACGTGACGCCGAGCACCCCCTCGTCGACCATCTTCTTGAACTCTCCCGACTTGAGCCAGCCGCGCCGGATGTTGTCGAGCCACGGGCTGGTGCCCGCGGCTGCCAGATCGTGAAGCTTTGTCATGAGTCCGAATCTCCTCTCTGCCCCCCGGAGGGTATCGATGCCGCCTGGAGCACGCGTTCGGCCTCGTCGGCGACGCGCTCGGCGGTGAAGCCCAGATGCTCGAGCACCGTGGCGCCGGGCGCCGACGCGCCGAAGCGGTCGAGGCCGATGACCGCTCCCCGCAGCCCGACGTACCGCTCCCATCCCAGCGTCGCGGCCGCCTCGACGCTCACGCGGGCGTCGATCTCGGGCGGGAGGACGTCGGCGCGATAGGACTCGGGCTGCTCCTCGAAGAGCTCCCACGACGGCAGCGACACGACCCTGCTCGAGATGCCGCGACCGCCCAGGAGCCCGCGCGCCTCGAGCGCGACGTGCACCTCCGAGCCGGTGGCGATCAGGATGACGTCGGGGTCGGGATCGCCCTCGAGCACGTACCCGCCGCGGGCCGCGTCGGCGACCGGGTGGCGCTCGGGATCGAGCACCGGGAGCGCCTGACGGCTCAGGATGAGCGCCGTCGGCAGGTCGCGGGCCAGCGCGACCCGCCAGCCCGCGATCGTCTCGTTCGCGTCGGCCGGGCGGAAGACGCACACGTCGGGCGTCGCCCGCAGGGTGGCCAGCTGCTCGATCGGCTGATGGGTCGGGCCGTCCTCGCCGAGCCCGACCGAGTCGTGGGTGTAGAGCCAGACGACGGGCAGCCGCGAGAGCGCCGACAGGCGCACCGCCGGCTTCGCGTAGTCGAGGAAGTTGAAGAACGTCCCGACGTAGGGCCGCAGGCCCGAGGCGGCGAGGCCGTTCGCGATGGCGCTCATGCCGTGCTCGCGCACGCCGAAGCGCAGGTAGCGGCCGGCGTAGGCCCCGGGCTCGAAGTCCTCCCACCCCTCGGGGCGGGTGTTGTTGGACGGGGTGAGGTCGGCCGACCCGCCCACGAGCTGCGGAACCTGCGGGGCGATCTGGGCGATCACCTTGCCCGATGCGGCGCGCGTCGCCATCGGCTTCTCGTCGCCGTCGAAGGGCTCGATCACGAGCTCGGGGATCGCCGGGTCGGGGAGCGGGCCGACTGCCGCCTGCCACTCCGCCTGCTGCGCCGCGCCGACGTCGAGCGCCTCCCGATAGCGCTCCAGGACGGCGTCGGGGATGAAGAAGAACTTCTCGGGGTCGAAGCCCAGCGCCTTCTTCGTCTGAGCCTGCTGCTCGGCGCCGCGGGCGTCGGAGTGGGCGCGCGACGTGCCGGCGTCGACGGAGCCGTAGCCGATGATCGTCTTCACCGAGATGAAGGTCGGCTGGCCCTCGTGCGCGATGCCCTCGGCGATGGCGGCGTCGATCGCGGCGAGGTCGTTCCCGTCCTCGACCGTCAGCGTGTGCCAGCCGTAGGCCGCGTAGCGGGCGGCCCGGTCCTCGGTGAAGGCGAGCTGCGTGTCGCCGTCGATCGTGACGTGGTTGTCGTCGTAGAGGAACACGAGGTTGTCGAGCGCGAGGTGCCCGGCCAGCGACGACGCCTCGCCCGAGACGCCCTCCATCAGGTCGCCGTCCGAGACGAGCGCGAACACGCGGAAGCCGGCGGGGTCGCCGAACCGCGCCGCGAGGTGCTTTCCGGCCATCGCCATGCCGATCGCGTTCCCGGCGCCCTGGCCGAGCGGGCCGGTCGTCGCCTCGACGCCCGGCGTGTGGCCGTACTCGGGATGCCCCGGCGTCAGGCTGCCCCACTGGCGGAACCGCTTCAGCTCGTCGAGCGGCAGGTCGTAGCCCGTCAGGTGAAGGAGCGCGTAGAGGAGCATGCAGCCGTGGCCCGCCGAGAGCACGAACCGGTCCCTGCCCGGCCAGGACGGATCGGCCGGGTTGTGGCGCAGATACCGCGTCCACAGGGCGTGCGCCATCGGAGCGGCCCCCATCGGCAGGCCGGGATGGCCCGATTTCGCCTGCTCGACGGCGTCCAGCGCCAGGGTGCGAAGCGTGTTGACTGCGAGCTGATCGATGTCGTCGTACGGCCGTGACACGGAGGCGGCTCCTGACGGTCTCGGTACGGGCGCAGGGACGATAGCAACCCCTTACCCGATCTCCCGAGCCGTTATCCGGGCGGCACGCCGTACGCGGCGAGGACGCGCCGCGCGCCGGGCACGCCGGCGATCAGGGCGCGCGCCAGATCGGCCTGGGTCGCGATCCCGTAGGCGTTCGCAGCGACATACCGGCGCAGGGCGCACGTGACCGCCGCCGGAGCCCCCGAGGGCGTGCATCATCCGGGCGCCGTTGGCGTAGATCCCGAGCTGGTACTGCGTGTACGGGCGCGCCTCCCAGAACGACATCGGGCGGCCGGTCAGGGGGCGCAGCCGAGCGGGGTCGGGCAGGCCGTCGAGGTAGGGCCAGATGCGATCGAGCTCGGCCTGGGAGTAGGTGGCGAGCCCCTCGTCCAGCACGGGATCGCGGGCCTGATCGTTCCCGACCAGCGAGTAGAACCACTGGTGCGCCACCTCGTGGGTCGTCGTGCGCGCCACGCCGTTCTCGCCCAGGAAGATCATCGTCGGGTACTCGATCCCCACGCGGTCGAGGTCCGGCACGACCGCGAGGTTGAGCGACGGCCACGGGTAGGGCCCGAACCGGGCGGCGAGCGCCTCGAGCGCGCTCCGCGCCCGGCCGGCGACGTCGGCAGCCGAGCCCCGCACCCCGCGCTCGACGGCGGCCGTGACCCGCACCGGGCCCGGCGCATGGGCCGTGATCGCGACGCTGTCGAACCGGCCGACGGCGACCGCGAAGTCGCGCACCGCGGTTGCGGTGAACCGGCCGGGCCCGGCCGGGGTGCCGGTCGTGAGGACGTCATCACCCGGCGGCACGGTCAGATGGACGTCGAAGTCGGCCGTCGGCGTGGACGCGGTCTCCGCGAGAAGCCTCGTCGGCGGGTCGGTATCCCAGCCGACACCGGGCTCCCACGCCAGGACGGGGAAGAACGAGCCGAGCCGAAGCGCGGAGCCGGATCGCGAGAGCCGGTCGCGAACCGGCCCGGGCACGCGGAGGCGAAACGGCACGTCGACGGCGATCGTCCGGCCGGCGGCCAGCCTGTGCGCGAGCGGGACGACGAGCGTGGTCGGGTCCGGGCTGCTGGTCGCCAGGCGCGATCCGGCGGACGTGACGGGCCCGGGCGCGAGGTGCGCACCCTCCGCCGCCTGAAGCGGCCCGTTGGGCCAGAGGCGGAAGACCAGCCGCCGGGTCGGCAGGTCGGGCGTGAACCGCACGTGGACCGTCCCCGTCACGTCACCCGTGGCCGGGATGTCGACCGCGAGCCGGTAGCGGGGCCGGGCCGGGTCGGGAGCGGGATACGCCGGCGCCGGGCACGCCGACGACGAAGGCGGTGCGGCGCCCCGCGCGCCGCTGCACGCGCTCAGCCCGAGGGCGAGGAGAAGCGCGAGGCAAGCTCCCGCCCCGCGCGCTCCAGGTCTCCCTGCTCGTGGGTCTCGCATCCGCGCCGTCGCAGCTCCTCCGCCGCGACGGGCTCGACGATTCCGCCCACGGCAATGCATTGGACGCCGGCGCCCCGGCAGATGTCAGCGACCTGGGCGACGACCTTGCCCGAGAGCGTCTGGCGGTCGATGCGGCCCTCGGCGGTGATGCAGAGCTCGGCGCCGTGAAGCGCGTGCGCCAGCCCGGCCTCGGCCGCCACCAGCGCGGCGCCGGGGACGGCCTCCGCGCCGAGGGCCATCAGCATGGCGCCGATCCCGCCGCCCGCGCCGGCCCCGGGGCGCTCGGCGGTGGGCAGCGCGAGCCCCCGCAGCCGCTCCTCGAGCTCGGCGACCTGAGCCGGGGACGCACCCTTCTGCGGCCCGAAGGCCGCGGCCGCGCCGTCGGGGCCGAGGAGCGGGTTCTGCACGTCGAGCGCCGCGACCAGCTCGACGTCGCTCGGGCACGGCGCCGATGGCGTCGCGCAGGCCGGTACCGCCGTCGGTCGACGCGGTCCCACCGACGCCGATCACGATCCTGAGCGCGCCGTCCTCGATCGCAGCGCGGATCAGCTCACCCGCGCCGCGCGACGATGCGCCGAGCGGGTCGCGGCGGGCGTCCGCGACCCGCAGCGAACCGCAGGCCTCGGCCACGTCGAGCACGGCCGACCCGTCGATCAGGCGGGCGAAGCGGGCCGAGCACGGCCGGCCGAGCGCGTCGTGAACGTCCGCCTCGCGCCACCCCCCGCCCCGGGCTCGGACGAGCGCCGCAGCCGTCCCCTCGCCGCCGTCGGCCAGCGGCACCTCGACCACGTCGTCGCCGAGACGCGCCTCCTGCCAGCCTCGAGCAAGGGCGGTGGCCGCCTCGTCGGCGGTGTACGTGCCGCGCAGCTTGTCCGGCGCGATGACGACCCTCATGACCGCCGAACTGTCTCACGCGGCGCGCTCGGTAGCATCCTCGGCATGGGGCAGGACGCCTACGTCTGGGAGCCGACGGCCGAGGCGGTCGAGCATGCGCACGCGACCGCGTTCATGCGCGAGCACGGCATCTCCGGCTGGCGCGAGCTGATCGAGCGGAGCCAGGACGACATCGAGTGGTTCTGGGACGCGGCCGTCCGGTTCCTCGGGATCGAGTTCTTCGAGCCGTACGAGCGCGTGCTCGACACGTCCGGCGGCACGGCCTGGGCGACCTGGTTCACCGGCGGCACGGTGAACCTCACCCACAACTGCGTCGACCGCCACCCTGACGACCGTCCTGCCGTCATCTGGGAGAGCGAGGACGGGTTGGTCGAGCGAGCGACGTACGGCGAGCTGGCGGCCGAGACGAACCGCCTCGCCAATGCGCTCCTCGAGCTTGGGGTGGAGCGCGGAGATGCCGTCGGGCTCTTCCTGCCGATGTCGATCCAGGCCGTCGCGGGCTTTTACGCCGTGTGCAAGATCGGCGCGATCGTCGTGCCGATCTTCTCGGGGTTCGCCGCGCCGGCCGTCGCGGCCCGGCTCGCCGACGCCGGTGCGGTGGCGCTCCTCACCGCCGACGCGGTGCCGCGCCGCGGGCGGCCCGTGTCGATGAAGGCGATCGCCGACGCCGCCGTGGCCGACGCGCCGACCGTGCGCCACGTCCTCGTGTGGGACCGGCTCGGGACCGACCCGCCCATGGCGGCCGGCCGCGACCACCGCTGGGACGAGATCGTCGCCCGCCAGAGCGCCGAGCTGGAGGCGCCCGGCCTCGACTCCGAGACGCCGATGATGGTGATCTACACGTCGGGGACGACCGGCCGGCCGAAGGGCGCCGTCCACGTCCACGGCGGGTTCCTCGTGAAGATCGCGGAGGAGGCGGCGTTCCAGGCCGACGTCCACGCCGACGACCGCGTGATGTGGGTGACCGACATGGGCTGGATCATGGGGCCGTGGGTCGTCGTCGGGGCGGGCGCCGCCGGCGCGACGCTCGTGCTCTCGGAGGGCGCGCCCGACTATCCCGGCCCAGGGCGGCTGTGGGAGCTCGTCGAGCGGCACCGGATCTCGGTGCTCGGCGTCTCGCCGACGCTGATCCGCGCCCTCCGTTCGCACGGCGACGAGCCGGTGGCCGCGCACGACCGCTCGTCGATCCGGATCCTCGCGTCGACCGGCGAGCCCTGGAACCCGGACCCGTACCTGTGGCTCCACGCGGTGGTGGGCGAAGGCCGCGCCCCGATCATCAACCTCTCGGGAGGGACCGAGGTCGGCGCCTGCTTCCTCTCGCCGATGCCGGTCATGCCGCTCAAGTCGTGCACGCTCGGCGGGCCGGCCCTCGGGATGGCCATCGACGTCGCCGGGCCCGACGGCGAGCACCTCCCGGCCGGCGAGGTGGGCGAGCTCGTGTGCCGAAAGCCGTGGCCGTCGATGACGCGCGGCGTGTGGGGCGACCCGCAGCGCTACCTCGACTCCTACTGGTCGCGGTGGCCGGACGTGTGGGCGCACGGCGACTGGGCGTCGGTCGACGAGGACGGCTGCTGGTATCTGCACGGCCGCTCCGACGACACCCTGAACGTCGCCGGCAAGCGGATCGGGCCGGCCGAGTTCGAGTCGGCCGCCGTGTCGCACAGCGCGGTGGCGGAGGCGTGCGCGATCGGCGTTCCCGACCCGATCAAGGGCGAGGTGGCGTGGGTCTACTGCGTCCTGCGGCCCGGGCTCGAGGCCACCGACGATCTTCGGGCCGACGTCCGCGGCCAGATCACCTCCGTCCTCGGGAAGGCGTTCGCGCCCGCCGAGGTGCGGTTCGTCGACGCCCTCCCGAAGACGCGGACAGCCAAGATCGTCCGCCGGGCCGTGCGCGCCGCGGCGCTGGGCGAGGATCCCGGCGACCTGTCGTCGCTCGAGAATCCCGGGGCGCTGGAAGGGCTGGCGGCGTCGCGGTGATGGACGTCGACGAGGCCGTCCGCAGCCGGCGGACGCACAAGGCCTACCGCCCGGACCCCGTCGACGCGGAGACGCTCGACGAGCTGCTCGACCTCGCCCGCTGGGCGCCGAACCATCACCTGACGAACCCGTGGCGGTTCCGGGTGCTCGGACAGGCGTCGCTCGAGCGGCTGAAGCAGGTCGCCGACGCGGCGAAGCCCGGCTCCGCGCGCAAGCTCGACCGGGCGCCGACGCTGGTCGTCGTCTCGGCCGTCCAGACCGGCGACCCCGTGCAGGACCGCGAGGATTTCCTGGCCTGCGGCGTCGCGGCCTACATCGTGCTGCTGGCGGCCCACGCTCGCGGCCTCGCCGGGTACTGGCGCACGCTGACGCTGCTCGACGAGCCGGCGGGCCGGGAGGCGGTCGGGCTCGGCGCCGACGAGGTCGGCGTCGGCCTCATCCACCTCGGCTGGGCGCTTCACCCGCCGCAGCCGTCGGAGCGGGCACCGCTCGCCGACGTCGCCACCCGGCTCGACTGACCGGAATTCCGGGTGCTAGGGTCACCGCGCCAACGGGAAGGGAGTGCTGACGTGCCCGACGGGATTCTGGACGGCAAGCTCGCGCTGGTGGCGGGCGTGGCCAACAAGCGGTCGATCGCGTGGGCGATCGCGCAGGCGCTCCACGGCGCCGGCGCCCGGCTTGCGTTCACCTACCAGGGCGAGCGCCTCGAGGGATCGGTGCGGAAGCTCGCGGAGGAGGCCGGGTCCGATGTCGTCGTCGAGTGCGACGTGTCGGCCGACGCCAGCATCGACCGGGCGTTCGACGAGGTCGGCTCGCAGCTGGGCGGTCTCGACATCATGGTGCACTCCGTCGCGTACGCCCCCCAGGAGACGTTCACGAACCGCTTCGTCGACACGCCGCGCGAGGCGTTCGCGACCGCGCTCGACATCTCCGCGTACTCGATGATCGCGATGGCGCGGCGGGCCGAGCCGCTGATGGCCGCCCGGGGCGGCGGCGCGATGGTCACGATGACCTACATGGCCAGCGAGCGGACGTTCCCCGGGTACAACATCATGGCGACCGCCAAGGCGGCCCTCGAGTGCTCGGTGCGCTACCTGGCGTACGAGCTCGGGCCCGCGTCGATCCGGGTCAACGCGATCTCGGCCGGCCCCGTTCGCACGCTCGCCTCGGCCGGCATCGCAGGGTTCAAGGACATGGAGTCGATCATCGAGAAGCGCTCGCCGCTCGGACGCAACATCGAGGCGGCCGACGTCGGCCAGGCGGCTCTCTACCTGTGCAGTCCCATGTCGACGATGGTCACGGGGACGACGGTCTATGTCGACTCCGGCTTTCACTCGATGGGGATCTGAGCCGTGGGGCTGGCGCTGACCGTCCTCGGCGGGAGCCCGGCGTGGCCGAACCCCGGGCAGGCGGCGAGCGGCTATCTCGTCGAGAGCGCCAGGACGCGCGTGCTTCTCGACTGCGGCTCGGGGATCGCATCGGAGCTTCGCGCCCACGATCCGGGCCCGCTCACCGACATCGTCATCAGCCACTTCCACGCCGACCATTGGTTCGACCTCGTGCCGCTCCACTACGCCTACCGGTACGGGTCCTGGAGCGACCGGCCGCGCGCGTCGCTGCATCTGCCTCCCGGCGGCCGCAGCGTGCTCGACCGGGTGGCGGCCGTGTGGGACGGGTCGGTCGAGACGTTCGAGGCGGCGTGGGACGTCGCGGAGTACGACCCCCAGCTCGACCTGCGGATCGGCGACCTGCGGTTCACCTTCGCGCCGAGCCTGCACTACACGACGTGCTACTCGATCAAGATCGACGCGGGCGGCTCGACGATCGCCTACTCGGCCGACACCGCGCCGACCGAGCGGCTCGCGCGGTTCGCCCACGGCGCCGACCTCTTCCTCTGCGAGGCGTCGCTGAAGGACGCGAAGGGCGACTCGACCGAGCGCGGCCACATGGACGCGACCGAGGCCGGCCGCGAGGCGGCCCGGGCCGGCGTGAAGCGGCTGCTCCTCACCCACGTCCCGGCCGAGAACGGCAGCGAGTCCGTCATCGAGCAGGCCGCCGCCGAGTACTCCGGCCCGATCGAGATCGCCCACCCGGGCCTGCGCATCGAGGTCTGATGCAACAACGGGGTCAGACCCCAATGTTGCATGGCAAGGGCGATCGAGGCCACGACGGCCTTGGGATGCAACATTGGGGTCTGACCCCGTTGTTGCGCTAGCTCGTGAGGGTCACGCGGGAGATGCCCAGCAGGCCCTCGGCGGCCTTCTCGGCCGTGCGCTGGAGACTCTCCGACATCGACGGGTTGACGGCCGCCGTCTCGGCCAGCACCTGCACCGACAGCCTGGCGTGCACCGCCAGCGCGACCGCGGTGATCACCTCTGACGCGCGGAACCCGACCATCGCGCCGCCCAGGATCGTCCCGTCGTCGGGGTCGGAGATGAGCTTGATCATCCCGTCGGTCTCGCCCTCCATGACCGCGCGCGGGTTGGCGCGGATCAGGTGCTTCGTCACCCGCACCGGGATGCCGTCGAGCCGGGCCTGGCGCTCCGAGATGCCGGCCTTCGCGATCTCGGGCCGGGTGAAGACGCACCACGCGACGCCGGAATAGGCGACCGGCTCGATCTCGATCCCGAGCGCGTGCAGCGCCGCCGCGCGCCCATGCACCGCGGCGGTGTTCGCGAGCATCACCTGGCCGGTGACGTCGCCGCACGCATAGATGTGGCCCACGTTCGTGCGGCAGAACTCGTCGACGGGGAGGGTGCCGCGGTCGCCGAACTCGACCCCAGCCGCCTCGAGGCCCATGCCGTGGGTGTTCGGCCGCATCCCGATGCAGAGCAGGACGTGCGAGCACGTGAGGTCGCGCCCGTCCTCCAGCACGAGCCGGACGACGTCGCCCTCCTCGGTGTCGATCGCCGAGGCCCTCCCGTTCTCGATCACGTCCATCCCGCGCCGCAGGAACACCTCCTCGAGCACCTCGGCCAGATCCGGGTCGTCGGTCGGCAGGAGCTGATCGCGGGCCGAGACGAGCGTGACGCGCGAGCCGCAGCGCGAGAAGAAGTCGGCGAACTCGCACCCCGTCGGGCCGGCCCCGAGGACGACCAGGTGCTCGGGCAGGTCGCGCAGCTCGAAGACCTGCCGGGTCGTCAGCACCCGGTTGGCGTCCGGGCGCGCGAACGGCGGAACGAACGGGGACGCGCCGGTGCAGACGAGGAGGGCGTCGAACTCGAGCTCGTGGTCGCGGCCGTCCACGTTGGCGACGAGCGTGTTCGGGCCGGTGACGCGCCCGCGGCCGGGGAGCACCCGCACGTTCATGCCGTCCATCCGCTCGCGCACGCCGCGGCTCTGGTGGAGCGCGACCGCCCGCGCCCGCGCCAGCGTGCGGCGCAGGTTGACCGACGGGAAGCCCTGCACGAAGTCGAGCCCGGCCTCCTCCGCGCGGGCCACCTCGAGCATCGCATCGGCCGTCGTGAGCAGCGTCTTCGACGGGACCGCGTCGGTCATCGTGCAGTTCCCGCCGAGCGACAGCTCCTCGACCAGCGTCACTTCCCCGCCCACATGCGCGGCCGCCGAGGCGGCGGCGTAGCCGGCGGGGCCGCCGCCAAGGATGACGAGCTTCATCGCGGCAGTTTACGATCTCCGCATGAGCCAGCTTGCCTCCACCATTGACGTCGCCGGGATCCGCGCCGGCTTCCCCTCGATCGACGGCGACCGCGTCTTCCTCGACAACCCCGGCGGCACCCAGGTGCACCGGTCGGTGTACGACGCCGTCGCGAGCTACTACCGCGACTCGAACGCCAACCTCGGCGGGCCCTTCGTCACGTCGAAGGCCAGCGACCGGATCCTCGAGGACGCGCGGTCAGAGGCCGCCGCCTTCCTGGGCGCCGCGTCGAGCTCGGAGATCGTCTTCGGCGCCAACATGACGACCCTCACGATGCACGCCTCCCGCATCCTGTGCCGCGGGCTCGGTCCCGGCGACGAGATCCTCGTGACCGGCCTCGACCACGACGCCAACGTCGCCCCGTGGATGCTCGCCGCGAGCGATCGCGGCGTCACGATCCGCCAGGCCGGGATCGACACGGAGTCGTGTCTCGTCGACGTCGACGACTTCGCCTCGAAGCTTTCCGGGCGGACGCGCGTCGCCGCCTTCGGCTGGGCGTCGAACGGCGCGGGCACGATCAACGACGTCGCCCGGCTCTCCGCGCTCTGCCGCGAGGCGGGCGCCCTGTCCTACATCGACGCCGTCCACTACGCACCGCACGGCGCGATCGACGTCTCGGCGATCGGGTGCGACTTCCTCGTGTGCTCGGCGTACAAGTTCTTCGGGCCGCACGTCGGCGTCCTCTACGGCCGCTCCGAGCTGCTCGAGCAGCACCGCCCGTACAAGGTGCGGCCGGCGCCCGACGAGGCGCCCCACTCGTGGGAGACGGGGACGATCAACCTCGAGGGGATCGCCGGGACGGCCGCCGCCATCGGCTACCTGCGGGGACTGGGGATCGACCGGGTCGCGGCCTACGAGCGCGACCTGAGCGCCCGCCTTCTGGAGGGACTCGAGGGCATCGCCGGCGTCACGGTCTACGGCACCCGCGACCTCGACCGCCGCTGCCCGACGTACGCTTTCAACGTGGCCGGCAAGCACCCGGCCGCGGTCTCTGCGGCCCTCGCCGAGCGCAACGTCTTCGTCTGGGACGGCAACTACTACGCGCTCGAGCTCATGCAGCGGCTCGGGATCGACGACTCGGGCGGCGCCGTCCGGGTCGGCGCTGTCCACTACAACACGATCGAGGAGATCGACGCGTTCCTGGAGGGCGTCGCGAGCCTGGCCCGTTAGCTCTCTGCGGCGTCGCCGATCCAGTTGCCGTAGCCCTGATCGCCGCCCGCGGGCGCCGCGCCGATGCAGACGATGCGGGTGCCGGGCTCGAGCGCGCCGTAGCTCCTGACGGTCGCCGGGTCGGGAGCCGAGACGACCTGGCCGGGACCAGCCTCGACCTCGTCGTCACCGATCCGGAAGGTGGCCCGCCCCGCCACGACGATGTAGGCCTCCTGCTGGCCGGTCTCGGCCTCGTCGTGCTCGATGTCGAACTCCTCGCCGGGGTCGCACACGATGGCGCTGATGCCGAAGCCGGCGACGCCGAGCGGCCCGTTCAGCGGCTGCCAGCGGCCGTACGCGGTCTTCACGGTCGGATGGGCGTTGAGATCGACGACGGGCATGGGGCTCCTCTCCTCGGATGCGAGCCGTATTCATACCCGGGGCAGCGCCGCCGGCTCGACATCGGCCTCGCGCTGATCGGCGATCCCGAGCTGCTCTTCCTCGACGAGCCGACCACAGGCTTTGATCCGAAGGCCCGGCGCGAGGCATGGGAGGTACTCGACGGCCTCCGGCGCCTGGGAACCACGATTGTGCTCCGACACACGCGATGGACGAGGCCGACCGGATCGCCGTGATCGTCGACGGCGCAGTCGTTCCGAGGGGACGCCGCAGACGATCGCGGCCGCGACCGGCGCGTAGACTCACCATTCTCACTCGAAGAGCGTGAGCTCCGGAACGACCTCGCCCTTCAGAACGTCGAAGTCCAGCGCGACGAAGGCGAACCCGCGGGCCTCGCACATGACCTGGGCCTGCGGCGCGATCTCGGGCGCGACGAGAATCCCGCGGCACGGCTTGTGGACCGGATCGAGGTCGACCCTCTCGCAGTAGCGGGTCAGCTGCTCGACGTGCGCCGCGACGGCACGCGTCCGCTTCACCTCCACGACGACCGTCCGCCCTTCGGCGTCGCGGCAGAAGAGGTCGATCGGGCCGGTGTCGGTGGGACGCTCCCGCTGGACGACGACGAGGCCCGGCTCGATCGTCTCGGGGGCCCGCTCGAGCAGCCGGTGGATCTGGAGCTCGGCGTCCTCCCGCTCAAGCACCGCGTCGTCGTCGAGCTCGTGGCGCGCGTCCTCGTGCACCTCCTCGACCACGATCACGAGCGTCTCGTCGGACGCCGCGCGATACACGCGGATGACGTCGCCCTCCTCCTTCACCGTGGTCGGTCCGGGCATGTAGTTGAGCGGCTTGTAGCCCCGCTCGGCATGGACGCAGAGCGAGCCGTCGTCCTTGAACAGGATCACGCGGTCGCCTGCGCCGAGCCGCGTCGTTGCGCGGCCGTGGTAGGCGATCTCGCAGCGGGCAACAAGGATCCTCACGACGCCACCCGGCTCGCCAGCTCGTAGAGGTTCCCGTCCGGCGCCCGAAAGGTGAGCCACTCCCAGGCGCTATCGCGACCAGATTCGCCGACGAGCTCGATGCCTGCCGCTGTCAGCTCCGCTCGGGCTGCCGAAAGGTCGTCCACTTCAAAGAGCGCTACGGGCCCGGTCGCGTGCTCGCCGAAGAGGTCGAAGGTTGGATGGCCGGGCCCGAACACCTGCACGCGGTCCCCACTCGGAAGTGACAGCTCGGCGGTGCCGGGCTCCTCGAACTCCAACGGCAAGCCCATCACGTCGCGGAAGAGCCGGATCATCTGTTCGTGCTCGGAAGTCGCGACACCGAGCCAGCGTATGCAAAGTACCCTCACTGCCGCTCCCCGGACCCGCTCTCCCAGTCGTCGCTCGGCAGGCATGACCACAGCTCGTGGTCCTCACGCCGGCCGTCCTTGACGTAGAGCGAGCGCAGCACTCCCTCCTTCACGTAGCCGGCCCGCTCGGCGACGCGGATCGACGCCAGGTTGTCGACGCTGATCAGGAGCTCGATCCGAAGCAGCCCCCGCTCGGTGAACCCCCAATCTGTGAGAAGCCGGAGCGCCTCGGTCGCCACCCCCCGCCCGCGCGCGGACGGCGCGACGACGTAGCCCAGCTCGGCCGTCCCCTCGTCGGCCTCGATGCCGAACGCCATCGCGCAGCCGAGAAACTCGTCCGCGTCGTCGACGATCGCGAACGCCTCGCTCGTACCGTCGCGGCGACCCTGCTCGTAGCGTCCGAGCCAGGTGCGAGGGAAGCCCGGCGGGACCGGCACCGGAAGGCGGGTGAACCGCTTGACGTCGGGGTCGTCCAGCATGCGCTCGAACGCCGGGAGGTGGCGCTCGGCGAACTGCACCAGGCGGACGTCCATGGCGCCGCAGCCTACTGTGCCGCCGAGGTGTCGAATTCGTCGCTCCCCGTTTGTCGTACCCGTAACCGCACACCAAAGGAGGGACGATGAAGTACATGCTGTTGATCTACCAGGGCACCACCCCGCTCCCCGGCACGCCCGAGTGGGATGCGCTCTCGCAGGAGGAACAGGGCGCCGTCTACGCCGCGTACGGCGAGCTCAACGCCACGCCCGGCTTCACCCCCGGGGATGCGCAGATGCAGCACCCCGAGACGGCCACGACCGTGCAGGTCACGGACGGGAAGACCCTGACGACCGACGGCCCGTTCGTCGAGATCAAGGAGGCCATCGGCGGGTACGGCTTCTACGAGGCCGACGACCTCGATGCCGCGATCGCCCTGGCCGCGAAGATCCCGGCCGCGAGCATGGGAGGCGCCGTAGAGGTGCGCCCACTGGTGGAGCGGTAGGCCATTCTCGACCAGGTCTTCCGCGACGAGTGGGGACGCGTCCTCGCTGGGCTCATCGGCTTCCTCGGCGACTTCGACCTCGCCGAGGAAGCCACCCAGGAGGCGTTCGCCATCGCGGCCGAGCGGTGGCCACGCGACGGCGTTCCCCAAAACCCCGGCGCCTGGCTCACGACGACCGCACGAAACCGGGCCATCAACCGGATCAACCGTGACCGCACGCTGATCGCGAAGACGCGGCTCCTGGAGGTGCCCGAAGCGGTGGAGGACACCATGGACGAGACGACGTTTCCCGACGAGCGGCTCGAGCTGATCTTCACCTGCTGCCATCCGGCGCTTGCGACCGAGGCGCAGGTCGCCCTCACGCTGCGGACGCTGGGTGGCCTCGACACCGGCGAGATCGCGCGCGCCTTCCTCGTCCCCGAGCCGACGATGGCCCAGCGGCTCGTCCGGGCCAAGCGCAAGATCGCCGCCGCCGGCATTCCCTTCCGGGTGCCGCCCGACGACGTCCTGCCCGACCGGCTCACCGCGGTGCTCGCGGTCGTCTACCTGATCTTCAACGAGGGTTACGGTGGCCGCGGCGACCTGGCAGGCGAGGCGATCCGGCTCGGGCGGGCGCTCGCGGAGCTCATGCCCGACGAGCCTGAGGTGCACGGCCTGCTGGGGCTGATGCTGCTCCTGGAGGCGCGCCGCGCGGCCCGGTTCCGGGACGGTGAGATGGTGCTGCTCGAGGAGCAGTCGAGCTCGCTCTGGAACGCCGAGCAGATCGCAGCTGGACGGGAGGCGCTCGACAGGGCCTTCGCGCTCCGCGGGCGCGGGCCGTACGTCGTGCAGGCCGCGATCGCCTCGCTCCACGCCGAGGAGCCGCGCGACTGGCCACAGATCGCGGCGCTCTACGAGGAGCTCGCGCGCCTCACCGGCTCGCCCGTCGTCGAGCTGAGCAGGGCCGTGGCGGTCGCCGAGGCGGACGGGCCGGCCGCAGGCCTGGCGATCGTCGACGACCTCGACCTCGACGACTACCACTACCTCCATGCGACGCGGGGTGATCTCCTCGACCGGCTCGGTCGCCCGGCGGAGAGCCGAGCCGCATATGAACGGGCGCTCGAACTCGTCCATGACGACGCCGAGCGGCGGCTGCTCGAGCGACGCCTAGCGGAGATCGGAACATGGTGAAGGCCGCCAATCTCGCGCTCCGGTTCTTCCTGGAGCTGGCGGCCCTGGCAGCGCTCGCCTACTGGGGCTGGGGCGTGACATGGGTGCTGGCGGTCGCGGCGCCGGCAGCCTGGATCGGGCTGTGGGCGACGTTCGGGTCTCCCAAGGCGAGGGTCAGGCTCTCGACGCCGGGGCGCATCGTGTTCGAGGCGGTCGTGTTCGCCGCCGCTGCTGTTGCGCTATGGGCGGCGGGACAGCCGGTGTGGGCGCTCGTCCTGTTCGCAGCCTGGGCCGCCAACCGCGCGATCCTCACCACGCTCGACGCTCAAGGATGAGCGAACCCCGGTGGCCCCCGGCTCTCTAAGCACCCCGGCGTCGCGCGACGTGGAGCACCGCGCCCCAGCCCCGCCGGAGCAGCCCGTCGGGCCGCTCACCGAGCCGGCGCCGGATCTCGCCGTAGAGGCGCTCGCGCTGCCACGCGGCCATGGAGATGTGGCCCGAGAACGTCTCGAGCAAGTCGATATAGCCCTCCGCGTCGTAGACCACCTCCCAGCCATACTGGTCGACGCTCACCACGTCGAAGAGGCCCGTCGCCGCGATCTCGTCGCGGGAGTCGGGCAGCTCGCCCGGCCGCGGCCAGGCGGCATCCGGCGGGAGCCCCTCGCCGATCTCGTCGTAGACGTCCTGGATCTCGCAGAAGAATGGATCGCCGCCGTCGGGGAACACATGCGCCGCCGACCAGAACGCCAGGTGCCCGCCGGGCCGAAGGAGGTCGAACGTCTTCCGGTACCGGGCGTCGGGATCGATCCAGTGCCACGACGTCGCCGCGACGACCATGTCGAATCGGACGGCGTCCGGCGGGCGCCACGCCTCGAAGGACGACTGCACGACCTCGACGTGGGGGTACTCGGCAAGCGCGGCCTGCGCACGCGCCGCGAGCATTGGCCCGAGCTCGACGCACGTCACTCGAAGCCCCCGGTCGGCCAGCGGTCGGGTCGCCTTGCCCGAACCGGGCCCAATCTCGAGCACACGGTCGCCCCTCGCCACCCCCGTGTGACGCACGAGGTCGTCGAAGAGCTCGTCCGGATAGTCGGGCCGAGCCCGTTCGTAGGACTCTGCGGCAGAGTCGAAGGCGGTGCGGTCTCCCACGCGGTGGAGGGTATTCCGTCCGCGGACCCCGCCGATAGACTCGCCGCGGTGGCCCTTATGCCCCTTCTCCAGGGTGTCGAGATCATGGTACGAGCACCGAGGCTCGCCGGCGACGGGAGCGGGAAGTTCGCGTATCTCGACACCCAGAGCTCCCTCGGCATGATCTTCGAGGTGATCGAGCCGCCGACCGGCCTCGGCGAGCCGGCCAGGCGCCTCTGAGCTGCCCGCCATGTCGACCACCCGCTCCGAAGCCGACCCTGCCGACTGCCAGACAGTCCTCCTGACCGGCGTGTTCGGATCGGGCAAGTCGTCGGTCGCTGCGGAGATGGCCACCGAATTCGAGCGTCGGAGCATGCCCTACGCCGCGGTCGATCTCGATTGGCTGCGATGGTTCGACGTCGGCTCGGACGATCCCGAAGCCGGGTACCGGGTGATGATCGCGAACCTCGAAGCTGTGACCGCGAACTACCTGGCCGCCGGGGTGCGGTTCCTGGTGCTCGCGTTGTCGGTCGAGCATCCGCATCGGCTCGACGCGATCCGGTCGGCCGTCCCGCAGCCGCTTCGGGTGGTGCGGCTGGTCGTCGACATCGAGACGATCGAGCGCCGGTGCGCGGACGATCCGACATCGGGGCGCGCGATCGACATCGAGTGGGCGCGCCGGTGGTACGAAGACGACACCGGAGCCGGACTCGAGGACTTCGCGGTGACGAACGATCGCCCGCTTCCTCTGGTCGCCGCCGAGGTGATCGACCGCCTCGGGTGGTGAGGGCGGGGCGCGGCGGCGGGCTGGCTACGATACCGCCGCCATGTTCCAGAAAACGACCTTAGAAAACGGGCTGCGCGTCGTGACGGCACCGATGCCCGCCGCGAAATCGGTTGCCGTGATGGTGATGGTGGCCGCCGGGAGCCGGTATGAGACGAAGGCGACCAACGGCATCGCCCACTTCGCAGAGCACATGTTCTTCAAGGGCACCGAGAAGCGCCCGACCGCCAAGGACATCTCCGCCGAGGTCGACGGCATCGGCGGCGAGTTCAACGCGTTTACGAGCAAGGAGTACACCGGCTACTACATCAAGTGCGCGGCCGAGCACCGCTCGCTGGCGCTCGACGTCCTGGCCGACCAGATCCTGCACTCGAAGTTCGACGCCGAGGAGCTCGAGCGCGAGAAGGGCGTGATCATCGAGGAGCTGAACATGTACGTGGACACGCCGCGTGACCACGTCGACAGCGTCTACGACCACCTGCTCTTCGGCGACCAGCCGCTCGGCTGGGACATCATCGGCACGAAGGACACGATCCGCGCCGCCGGCAGGCAGACGTTCCTCGACTACCTCGGCGCGTGGTACGCACCGCGCCGGATGGTCGTCGGCGCCGCCGGCGCCGTGAACGGGGACTTCCTCTCCGAGGTCGAGGCGCAGTTCGGGGCGCTCGAAGATCGGGCCACCGGTGCGCCGGCTCCGGTCGAGGTGGCGCAGGACGAGGCCCGGGTCAGCCTCGAGACCCGCGACTCCGACCAGGCCCACCTGCGACTCGGCGTCCGCGGCCTCCCGACAGCGCACCGCGACCGCTACGTCATGCAGGTGCTGTCGGCGATCCTCGGCGGCGGCATGTCGTCGCGGCTCTTCATCGAGGTGCGCGAGCGAAACGGCCTCGCCTACTACGTCTTCTGCCACCACTCGGCCTACAACGACGCGGGCACCCTGTTCTCGCAGGCCGGGGTCGACATCGAGCGCATCGACCTCGCCGTGTCGACGATCGTGGGCGAGTTCGCGAAGCTCGCCGCCGAACCGGTGGAGGACGACGAGCTGCGGCGCACGAAGAACTTCTTGAAGGGCCGCCTCGTGCTCCAGCTCGAGGACCCGCGCGGCCTGCTCGGCTTCGGCCTGCGGCGCGAGGTGCTGGAGGATCGCCTCACCGAGCCCGAGGAGGTGCTCGAGGGGATCGAGGCCGTCACGGCCGCCGACATCCAGCGGCTGGCGAGCGAGGTCATCCGCGCCGACGCGCTCAACTTCGGCCTCGTTGGGCCGTTCGACGACGACCAGCGCTTCCTCGACCTGATGCACGTGTGAGCGGGATCCGGCTCTACGCCATCCCGTTCTCGACCAACGTGGAGCGAGTCGCGCTCGCCCTCGGCCACAAGGGCGTGGACGCGGAGGTCGTCATGTGCGACGCCGGCGACCGGACGCCGATCCGCGAGGCCAGCGGCCAGGACCTCGTGCCGGTGCTCGACGACGAGGGGTTCGTGGTCGTGGACTCGAGCCGCATCATCGAGCACCTCGAGGAGCGGTTCCCCGACCCACCGCTGTTTCCGCCCGAGCCGGCCCGCGCCGCCGAGACGCGGGTGTTCGTGGACTGGTTCAACCGGGTGTGGAAGGTCCCGCCGAACCGCATCGAGCAGGAGCTCGCCGCGGAGTCGCCGGATCACGTGCTCGTCGAGGCTCTGGCGGCGGAGATGCACGCGTCGCTCACGCTGTTCGAGGCGATGCTCGACGGGCGCGGCCACCTGCTTGGGGACGAATTCTCGGCCGCCGACTGCGCCGCGTTCCCGTTCCTCAAGTACGGCCTGTGGCTGCGCGACGACGACGACGAGCCGTTCCACCGGATCCTGGCCGAGCACCTGGCGCTCGACGGCGGCTACCCGCAGGTCGAGGAGTGGCTGCGACGCGTCGACGAGCGGCCGCGCATTCCGGGCGTGGTCGTCCACCCGGCGCACAGCTGACCGCGGCCGTCAGGTCGTGGCGTGTCCGCCTGCCGGCCGTGACCCGGCGGAGCGCGGCCAGCGCCGCGGGCAGGTCCCCCGCGCGCTCCTCGATGTCGGCGAGCGTTTGCCACACGTCGTCGAGGTAGTGCACGGCGACGGTGCCCGAGAGCACGCCCGCGGCCTCGTGGCACAGGCGCCGGGCCTCGTCGAGGTCGCCGCGCTGGAGCGCGATCTTCGCGAGCAGCATGTACAGCATCCCCGCCGTTCCCGGCTCGGTCGCCTCGGTCCGGTCGAGGCCCGCACGGGCCAGGTCGCCGGCCTCGTCCAGCCGGCCGTCGAGAAGAGCAGAGCGGCCCCGCTCGTAGTCGAGCAGGGCGAGCTCGGGCTTGGGGGCGCCGACGCGCTCGAGCACCTCCGTGGCGCGGCCAAGCTCGGCATCGGCCTCGGCCCGGCGGCGTCGATCCAGCAGGATGCTGCCGAGCAGCATGTGCGACCGGCCGAGCAGGAGCAGGTGCTCGCCGCACGCCAGCGCCGACACGACCCGGCGCGCATACCGCTCCGCGAGATCGATCTGACCGTTCTCCGCATACGTCCGCGAGATCGCCCACTCGATCCGGGCAGCCGCCACCGGGTCGCTCAGGACATCCCGCTCGGCCTTGATCAGGTCGAGCACCTGGTAGGCCTCGTCGGGGAGACCGGCGTCGATGTAGGCGCTTGCGAGCAGCACGCCGAACCGCACGGCGAGCCCTGGATCGCCGGGCGCAGTCCGGGTCTCGTCGAAGGCGGCCCGCAGCACCTCGATGGAGCGCCTCATCTGGCCGAGGCCCGCGTAGGCCCGTCCGAGGGCCTCGTGCAGCGCCGGCCGGGCGCGGCTCGACGCCGGCACGGGCGCCGCGGTGAGCGCCTGCTCGCAGAGCCGGACGACTTCGGCGTCGCGCCTGGCCTCGGCCGCGAGATGGGCGAGCACCTCGAGCAGCCGGCTCTCGGCCCGCCGGTCGCCGATCCGGCGAGCGTCGTCGAGGGCGCGCTGCACATCGTCGGCGGCGGTCTCGTCGCCCATCCTGGCGGCCAGCTCGAGGTCGAGGAGGCGCGAGTCGGGGATCCGCGTGCGGATGTCGCGACCGCCGAGATCCTCAAGCGTGACACCCAGCTTGTCGGCCAGATCGGCCATGACGGTTACGGAGGGCACGCGCTGGCCGCGCTCGACGCGCGACAGGTATCCGGGGGAACAGCCGGGGCCGGCCACCTGGCGGAGCGACAGTCCGAGCTGCTCGCGCAGGTCGCGGATCCGGCGGCCGGCGGCGACGGGATCGTCGACGTGGAAGGCGGGACGCCGGACGCCGCCCCTAGGCATGGATCTCCATGTCGTAGGGGAAGTCCGTCAGCACCTCGGCACCCTCATCGCGCACGACCGCCAGATCCTCGAGCCGCACGCCGCCAAAGCCCTTCCGGTAGACGCCCGGCTCGATCGTGACGACGTCGCCCGCGATGAGGTCGTCGCCGGAGAGCCCCATGTTCGGGGCCTCGTGCACCTCGAGCCCGACGCCGTGGCCGAGGCCGTGGAAGAAGTCCTCGTCGAGCGTCTCCCCCATCGGGACGGTGCGCTCGGTCCGGTAGCCGCCCGCCTCGATCGCGTCGCACGCCGCCTCCCACACCTGCTGGCCGTTCACGCCCGTTCGGATCGCCTCGGTCGCCCGCTTCACGGCCTCGCGAACCGTCGCGTGCATGTGCCGCAGGAGCTCAGGCGCCTCGCCGAAGCAGAACGTGCGTGTCATGTCGGCGCAGAACCGGCTCTCGGCATGTGTCGGGAAGATGTCGACGATCAGCGACTCGCCGGGGCGCACGGGGCCCGTGCCGAGCTCGTGCACGAATGCGCCCTGCGGGCCGGGGCTCGTGATCGGCGGCTCGCCCTCGCAGCCGTGCGCGCGAAGCGTCGCGATCACCTCGGCCCGGACGCGCTCGGCCGTCAGCTCCTCGCCCTCGAACACGAGGCCGTCGCCCTTGGGAGACGACGAGCCGAGGATCTCGACGACGCGGGCCATGGCGGCCTCGGTCGCGCGCTGCGCCGCCCGGATCCCGGCGAGGGCGTGCTCGTCCTTGACCCGCCGCCGCATCTGGAACTTCTCGCGGTCGGGCTTGACGCGCCACGCCCTTGTCGCGCAGGAAGTCGGCCGCGACGACCGGAAACGACGGCGGCACGACCACCTCGCTCAGGCCAAGCTCGCCGACGACCCGGCCCAGCACCTCCATCTGGGCGTCGTCCCATCCCATCCCGCCCGCAACGAGCTCGCGCGCGCCGAACTTGGAGCTCAGAAGCACGTCGGTGGCACGGGAGTTGCGGCGGGCGGCATCGGCCTCGATCTCGCTGGTCACGATCAGTCGCTGACCGTCCGTCTCGACGTAGATGAACGGGTCGACAATCGAGACGCCGGTGGCGAGAAACAGGTCGGCGTCGCGAAGGGAATCGGCAAACATGAGCAGTCCTGTGGTCATGCGGACAAGCTATCACCCGACCGCTGGTAGCGTTCGGGCGTGCCCACGCCGGGGTTCGATCGCCTTCTCACAGAGCACTTCAGCCGCATCCGCGCGACGTTTCCCGACGACATTCGGGTCTGGGACGCGCATACGCATCTGGGCGTCGACGAGGACGGCTTCGCCCAGACGCCCGAGGAGCTCCTCACCGCGATGCGCCGGCATGGCGTCGAGCGCTGCTTCACGTTCCCCCTGAACGACCCCGACCGCTTCCCGGCCTACCGGGTCCCCAACGACCGCGTCCTGGAGTGGGCCGCGGCGTCGGACGGCGCGCTCGTCCCCTTCTGCCGGCTCGACCTGACCGCCGAGCCGATCGCCGAAGCCGAGCGCTGCCTCGACCGGGGCGCCAGGGGGATCAAGCTCCACCCCCGCGCCCAGAAGTTCGACTTCGGCGAGCGCGGCCTCGACCCGGTGTTCCGGCTCGCGGCGGAACGGCGCGTGCCCATCCTGATCCATGCCGGGCGCGGCCTGCCCGCGATCGCGGAGGACCTCCAGCATCTCGTCGAGAACCACCCGGAGGCCCAGCTCATACTGGCGCACGCCGCCATCGCCGACCTCCAGCACATCGGGCGCACGCTCCTCAACCACCCAAACGTCCTCTACGACACGTCCGTCTGGTCGAACACCGACCTCCGCGCGCTCCTCGCGACGGCATCGCCCGAGCAGATCGCGTTCGCGAGCGACGCGCCCTACGGCGCGCTTGCGATCGCCCAGATCCAGGTCGGGACCGCACTCAGGCGCGCCGGCGCGACGCCCGACCACCTGCGCGCGATCATGTGGGGGAACGCGGAGCGCGCCGCCGCCGGGGAACCGGCACCGACGCTCTCGCCGCCGCTCGTCGAGCGCGATCGCACGGTGCCGCTTCAGCGGGTGCGCGTCCACGAGTACCTGATCATGGCGACCACGCTGCTCTGGACGCGGCTTCCCGACACGCCCGGCGCCATCGGCCTCGCCCGGCGGGCATGCGACACCAACGGGAGCGGCGAGCTCGAGGTCGTCGAAACCCTGCTCGACCTGGCCGAGGAGCTGTGGACGCAGTCGCTCGCGATCGAGGATCCCGACGCCGCCCGCCCCTACGGCCGCGCGGCGGCCCGCACGCTCCAGATCGCGGACTCGATCGTGCTCGACGTGTGATCGGCGCCGTCGTCCTCGCGGCGGGCGAGGGCCGCCGTTTCGGCGGCAGGAAGCAGCTGCACCCGGTCGACGGCGTGCCGATGCTCGAGCGGGTGCTCCGCGCGGTCGCCGCGGGCGGAGTCGGCGAGCGGGTCGTCGTGCTGGGCGCGCACGCGGGAGACATCCTGGCGGCGGTCGACCTGCGCGGCGCCCGCGCCGTCGTCTGCGAGGCGTGGCGCGACGGCCAGGCGGCTTCGCTCCACGCCGGGCTCGCGGCGCTCCCCGAGGATGCGGACCGGGCGCTCGTCGTGCTCGGCGACGGGCCGGCGCTCGATCCCGCGGCCGTCGTGCGCATGGCGGAGGCCGATCCCGGAACGCGCGTGCTCGCAGCCGACTACGGCGCCGGCCGCTCGCACCCCGTCGTGGTTCCGCGGCCGCTCTGGCGCGAGATCCCCCGCCACGGCGAGACGCCGGTCAGGCCGCTCGGTGCCGACCTCGTCGACTGCCGCGACCTGCGCGCACCGGGCGACGTGGACTACGCCACGTCGTCCTGACCGCAGCAGCGCAGCCGCAGCCGGTCGACGAACCCCGCGGGCACCGGCTCGCCGGAGCAGCAGTCCTTGACGACCGCCCGCAGGCGCCGCTCGAAGATGTAGCGCTCGTTGCAGTAGTCGCACTCGCGCAGGTGGAGGTCGATGCGGGTGACCTCGGCCTCGGTGAGCGCCCGGTCCAGGTACGGCTGGATCAGGTGCTCGGCGCCGTGACAGGGATCGACGCTCACGCCGCCCCCTCCCGCTCGGCCAGCTCGGCCAGCCGCTGCTTCAGGAGGCGCCGGCCCCGGTAGAGGCGAGACATGACCGTCCCGATGGGGATCCCGAGGATCTCGGCTGCATCGGCGTAGGAGAACTCGCCGACGTCCACGAGCACCACGACCTCGCGGAAGTTCTCGGGGACATCCCCGAGCGCCTCGACCACGCCGCTTCCCGACAGGCGCGCGAGGACGCGCTCCTGCGGCTCGCGGCCCGTGTCGGCGAGGCGGTTGTAGAGGTAGTAGTCGCCCTGCTCGTCCAGCGGCTCGGACGGTGGGCGCCTGCTCTGCCGGCGCAGCTCGTCCATGTTGGCGTTTCGCATGATGGTCGCGAGCCAGGCCGCCAGGTTCGTTCCCGGCGAGTACGACCGCCATGACCGGAACGCCCGCAGGTAGGTCTCCTGCACGAGATCCTCGGCGGTCTGCGACGAGCCCGTCAGCCGAAGCGCGATGCGATAGAGGTGCTCGGCGTGGGTCAGTGCCTCCTCTTCGAACCGCGCACGGTCGCGCGCGGCCGCCGCCTGCGCGGCACCCGGTGTCGGCGGCGAGTCCCGCTCTGGGGCCATGTCCGCGAGCGTATCAGCCAGGAGAAACATCCTCTCTAGGGAACGCCGCGACCCTGATCCCCATTCCCAGCGAGTTTTAGTCACTTCGGCTAATATCCGCGGCGCCGTGCGCGATAGAGCGTCTCATCGCACCGACGTCCTGGTCGTCGGCGCCGGGCTGGCAGGGCTCTACGCCTCGCTTGAGGCGGCTGCGCGCGGCGCGCGAACGACGCTCGTGACCAAGGGCTCGCTCCAGTCGTCCAACTCGTTCATGGCGCAGGGCGGCATCGCGGCCGCGGTCGGCCCCGACGACGACCCGGCCCTCCACGCCGCCGACACGCTCGCCGTGGGGCGGGGCATCGCCGATCCGGCCGCGGTGGACGTGCTGGTGCGCGACGGTGTCCAGCGCGTTTTCGACCTGGAGCGCCTGGGGGTGCGAGTGGGATCGCGACGACGCCGGCCGGCCGCAGCTCGCCCGGGAGGGCGGTCACAGCCGCCGCCGCATCCTGCACGCCGGCGGCGCGGCGACGGGCGCCGCCATCGCGCGCACGCTGATCGCGCAGGTGCTGGCCGATCGGCGAATCGAGGTCGTCGACCACGCCGCGGCGATCGGCCTCCTGGGCGACGGCGACGGCTGCGCGGGCGCCTGGATCCTGGGCCGCGACGAGCTCGTCGCGATCCGCGCGCGGATGACGCTCCTCGCCACCGGCGGCGCGGGGGCCCTCTACTCGCGGACCACCAACCCGCCCGGCGCAACCGGCGACGGGATCGCGATCGCCCACCGCGCGGGCGCCGAGGTCAGGCACATGGAGTTCGTGCAGTTCCATCCGACCGCGGTGGCAGCCGGCGGGCGCGCGTTCCTCGTCTCGGAGGCCGTCCGCGGCGAGGGCGCCCACCTCGTCTCGGAAACCGGGGAGCGGTTCATGCTCGACGAGCACCCCGACGCCGAGCTGGCGCCGCGCGACGTCGTGACGCGCGTCATCCAGGCTCGCCTCGCGGCGGGCCAGCACCAGCTACCTGTCGCTGCGCCACCTCGACCCCGAGCTCGTCGGTCGCCGGTTCCCCACGCTCGTCGAGGGATGCGCCCGGCTTGGGATCGACCTTCGCCGAGACCCGGTCCCCGTCGCCCCGGCGGCCCACTACCTGATGGGCGGGATCGCGACCGACATTCACGGGGCGACGTCGATCCCCGGGCTCTTCGCGTCGGGCGAGAGCGCCTGCACCGGGGCACACGGCGCGAACCGGCTGGCGTCGAACTCGCTGCTCGAGTGCTTCGTGTTCGCCCACCGCGCCGTTGCCGCCGGACTTGACGCCGCCTCCGCGGTCGTTGCCGACGGCCCGCCGCCGGAGCGCCCGCTCGCGCGGGCGCCGCTCGCCGAGCTGCGACGCAGGATGTGGAACGGCGCCGGGCCCGTGCGCGAGCGAGAGGGGCTCGAAGAGCTCGGCGCGTGGCTCGACGGTCAGCCCGAGTCGAACCCGGTCCGCGTCGCAACCCTGATCGCGGCGGCCGCGCTCGAGCGGCGCGAGAGCCGCGGCGCGCACCTGCGCCGCGACCACCCCGATCCCGACCCGAGCCTGGAGGGGGCCGCGCCGTGCAGAGCGACGTCATCGGCGACGTGATCGGCCGCGCACTGGCCGAGGACATCGGCACCGGCGACGTGACGACCGCCGCCGTGGTGCCCGATGACCTCGAGCTGAGCGCCGACGTCGTCGTGAAGGCGGCCGGGGTCATCTGCGGGCTGGGCGAGCTCCTCGCGTGCGTGCGGCTGCTCGACCCCGACGCCGAGATGGAGCTCCTCGCAGCCGAGGGCGACCTGATCGAGACGCCGCCCTTCACCGTCGCCCGGATCCGCGGGAAGGCGACCGCCCGTTCTGAGCGCCGAGCGCACCGGCCTGAACCTCGTGCAGCGGATGTCGGGCATCGCGACGGCGACCCGGTCCTACGTCGAGGCCGTGCGCGGCACAGGCGTCGAGATCCTCGACACCCGAAAGACCGCCCCCGGCCTGCGATTCCTCGACAAGCGCGCCGTCGCGTGCGGCGGCGGTCAAAACCACCGGATGGGCCTCGACGACGCGATCCTCATCAAGGACAACCACGTCGCGATCGCCCGCGGGATCAGGCCGGCGATCGAGGCGGCCGCTGCCGCCAACCCGGATCTCGCGATCGAGGTGGAGGTCGACGACCTCGCCCAGCTCGACGAGGCCGTCGCCGCAGGCGCCGGGACGATCCTGCTCGACAACATGGACCCGGGCCTCCTGCACCAGGCCGTCGCCCGCTCCGCGGGCCGCGCCCGGCTCGAGGCCTCGGGCGGCATTACGCTCGACACCGTCCGCGCCGTCGCCGAGACCGGCGTCGACGCGATCTCCATCGGGGCCCTCACGCACTCGGTGACGGCACTCGACGTCTCCCTGGAGGTACACCCGTGGCAGTCATGACCGCATCGATGACCGAACGCATGCAGGACGAGGTGCGCTCGCTCGCAACCGAGCGCAAGGCGGTCGTCCTGGCGCACAACTACCAGGTGCCGGAGGTGCAGGACGTGGCCGACTACGTCGGCGACTCGCTGGGCCTCTCCCAACAGGCGGCCGCGACCGAGGCCGACGTGATCGTGTTCTGCGGCGTCCACTTCATGGCCGAGACGGCCGCCGTCCTCGCACCGGAGAAGACCGTGCTCATCCCCGACCTCGACGCCGGCTGCTCGCTGGCCGCGTCGATCGACGCCGAGGCGCTGGCGCGGTGGAAGGACGAGAACCCGGGGGCGGTGGTCGTGAGCTACGTGAACACGACCGCCGAGGTGAAGGCGCTCTCGGAGTACTGCTGCACCTCGGGGAACGCTCGCCAGATCATCGAGGCCGTCCCTGCCGACCGCGACATCCTCTTCCTGCCCGACATGTTCCTCGGGGCCTACCTCGAGCGCGTTACCGGTCGGAAGATGAAGATCTGGCCGGGCGAGTGCCACGTCCACGCCGGGATCCGGCCCGACGACGTCGCCCGGACGCTCGACGACCACCCGGACGCCGAGCTCCTCATCCACCCGGAGTGCGGCTGCGCCAGCCAGTGCATGTACGCCGCATCCGAGAACCCTGCGCTCGGCGCACGCACGCACGTCCTCTCGACCGAGGGGATGGTGCAGCGGGCGCGGACGTCGCCGAAGCCGCGAGTTCATGGTCGCCACCGAGACCGGCATCCTGCACCGGCTCGGCAAGGAGGCGCCAGACGCCCGCTTCTATGCGATGAGCGAACGGGCGGTGTGCCGCTACATGAAGATGATCACGCTCGAGAAGCTGCGCGACTCGCTGCTCGAGATGCGCCACCGGGTGACCGTCGACCCGGAGCTCGCGGCCCGGGCCCGCGGCGCGATCCAGCGGATGGTCGAGATCACGTAGGCCGCCGCGCGCCGGCGAGGCCGTCGAAGATGCGGTCGAGGCCGTAGCGAAAGCGATCCTCGCCGTCGACGGCGAGGACGTGGGGCATGACGGCGGTGAGATCGCGGTAGGCGCTCTGCGGCAGGTCGAAGATCTGGGCGTGGCGCCTCCCCGGGTCGAGCGGCGCCACTCCTGCTACCGTCGAGGGCCGAACATGGGCGGCTGGAACCCGCATCCCGAAAGGCCGGAGGCGTAGGCGCTCATCCTCGTCCCCACCACAGCTGAGGCCGAGCTCCTGGGCGACGGCCTGCCCGGCCCTGTGCGGGTGTGCGGCTTCGGGCTCGCGGCAGCCGGAGCCGGCGCGGCGCACGCGATCGCGACCCACCCGGCCGACGCCGAGACGGGCGTCGTCCTCGTCGGCGCGGCGGGGACGTACGATCCCGACCGGTTTGCGATCGCGACGGCTATCGACGCCTCCTCGGTCCGCATCGACGGCATCGGCGCCGGCGGAGCGGGCCCGGCCCAGCTCGGCTTCGCGGAGGCCGACGTGATCGGCCTGGGCGGCGCGGACGGTGAGCTCCTCTCGGTGGCGGAGGCGGCGGGAACGCCGGCCGTCGCAGCCGAGCGAGCGGAGCGGCACCCGAGCGCCCTCGCCGAGGAGATGGAGGGGTTCGCCGCAGCGGTAGCAGCCGGCCTTTTCGGCGTCCCGCTTCGCATCGTCCGCGGAGCGTCCAACCGGGCGGGCGACCGAAACCACGCGGGGTGGCGGATGGCCGAGGCTCTCGCCGCGGCCCGTGCCCGCGTCCTGGAGCTCGCATGAAGCTCCGGCTCGGCCTTTCGACGTGTCCCAACGACACGTTCGCGTTCCACGCCATCCTCGAGCGCCGGATCGACCTGCGCGGCCTGGAGTTCGAGGCCGAGCTGCTCGACGTCCAGGCGCTGAACGACGGCCTCTTCGCGGACCGGTACGACATCTCGAAGGCCAGCTTCCATGCAGCGCTGCTGCTCGCCGACCGGTACGGGGTCGTCCCTGCCGGATCGGCGCTCGGGTTCGGCGTGGGCCCGCTGATCGTCGCCGCCCGCGACGGGGTCTGGCCGTCGCCCGAGGCGCGCGTCCTTTGCCCGGGGCCGACGACGACGGCCACGCTGCTCTACCGGTGCCTCCACCCCGACAGCATGCAGATCGACCACGCCGTCTTCTCGAACATCGGGCCCGCGCTCAAACGGGGCGACCATGACCTCGGCGTGCTGATCCACGAGGGCCGGCTCACGTATCGCCGCGACGGCCTCCAGCTGGTCGAGGACCTGGGCGCGTCGTTCGAGGACCTCGCGCGGGCCCCGGTGCCGCTCGGCGGCGTCGTGGCGCGCCTCGACCTGCCCGACGGCGTGGTGGAGCGGTTCACGGCCGTCCTGCGCGATTCCATCGCCTACGCCGCCGCTCACCGCGGCGATGCCCTCGTCACGATCAGGCGCTACGCCCAGGAGCTGGGCGAGGATGTGATCTGGCCGTACGTCGCGCTCTACGTGACCGAGCACACGGTCGATCTCGGCGCCGAGGGGGCCCGCGCGCTCGAGGTGCTGGAGCAGACCGGGCGCGAGGCGGCCGCGCTGCCCGCGGGCCTGCCCCGTTTGCGCATTCTCGCTTGAATTGAAGTTTCGCCTCGTCTAAATTGTGGTTTAGATGTTGAGCGAGGCGGCACAGGACTATGTGAAGCAGATCTATCTGCTCGAGCGTCGGGACGGCAAGGCGTCCACGTCGGCGCTGGCCGAGGCCATGGGCGTCTCGGCGGCGTCGGCCACGGCGATGGTCAAGAAGCTCGCGACCCTGGGACTCGTCAAGCACAGCCCGTACCACGGGGTCACCCTCACGCCGCCGGGCGAGAAGGTGGCGCTCGAGGTGGTACGCCACCACCGGCTGCTCGAGGTGTACCTGACGCAGACCCTGGGCCTCTCGTGGGACCGCGTCCACTCCGAGGCCGAGCGGCTCGAGCACGTCCTCTCGGAGGAGCTCGAGGCCGAGATCGACCGCGTGCTCGGCTACCCCGCCACCGACCCCCACGGCGACCCGATCCCCACGCCCGACCTCGTGATCGCGGCGGAGCCGGCCCAGCGCATGGCCGAGCTCGAGCCCGGCCAGGCCGCCGTGGTGCGCCAGGTCCCCGACGGCGATCCGCGCTCCTGCGCTACCTCGCGGGGCTCGGGCTCGTGCCGGACGCGCTCTTCACAATGGTCGAGAAGGCCCCGTTCGGCGGCCCGCTCACGCTTGACGTCGGCGGAACGCACCAGGCCGTCGGAGTCGAGCTGGCCGGCCGGATCGGCGTCGAGGTGACCGCGTGACGCCGAACGCCGTTCGCGCAGCCGTCGCGCCCGCACCCCGCATCAGCACTCCATGGGCCCGGATCAAGCGCGTCCTCCCGTTCCTCGGGCCGGCGTTCGTGGCCAGCGTCGCCTACATGGACCCGGGGAACTTCGCCACCAACATCCAGGCCGGGGCCGACTTCGGCTACATGCTCCTGTGGGTGCTCGTCGTCTCGAACCTCATGGCGATCCTCATCCAGTCGCTCTCGGCCAAGCTCGGCATCGCGTCGGGCCTAACGCTGCCGCAGGCGATCCGCGCGAACACGACCCGGCGAATGCGGATTGGGCTCTGGCTGGCGGCCGAGGCAGCCGCGATGGCGACCGACCTGGCCGAGTTCCTCGGAGCCGCCATCGGCATGCAGATCCTGTTCGGCTTCGGCCTGCTCCCCTCGGCGCTTCTCACCGCGGTCATTTCGTTCGCGTTGCTTGCCGTGCAGCGCTTTGGCCACGTGCGCTTCGAGTTCGCGATCATGGCGTTCGTCGCGGTCATCGGCGCGGCCTTCGTCGTCGAGATCCTCATTTCGAACCCCGATCCCGCGGGGGTCCTGCACGGCATGTTCGTTCCGGGGATCCAGTCGAGCGCGGTCTACGTTGCCGTCGCCATGGTCGGCGCGACCGTGATGCCGCACGTCGTCTACCTCCACTCCGGGCTCGTCCAGCACCGGGCGGACATCCTCGACGGCAAGAGCAAGCGCGAGCACTTCCGCCATGAGCTGATCGACATCGCCCTCGCCATGAACGGCGCGTTTCTCATCAACGCGTCCATGGTGATCATGGCCGCCGCGGTGTTCTTCCACGTCGGCGCCGACATCTCGGGCATCGAGGACGCTCACGCCACCCTCGGCCCGCTCCTCGGCCCGCTCGCGCCGGCCGCGTTCGGGATCGCCCTCCTGGCCTCCGGGCTGTCGTCGTCCACCGTCGGGACGCTGGCAGGGCAGATGATCGTCGACGGCTTCATGAACTGGCAGGTCTCGGTCTTCGTCCGCCGGCTGATCACGATGATCCCCGCGCTGATCGTGATCGCCGCCGGCGCCGACACTCTGCGCACGCTGGTCGCGAGCCAGGTCGTGCTCTCGCTGGTGCTGCCCTTCGCCGTGGTGCCGCTCGTCTGGCTGACGTCGCGGCGCGAAGTGATGGGCGAGCTCGTGAACGGCCCCGTCATCCGGGCTCTGGCGATCGGCGTCGCGGGCCTGGTGATCGCCATGAACATCGTGCTGCTCGTGGTCACCGCCACGGGCTGAGCGGCGAGCTAGCCGGGCGCGTGACCGAAGAACCAGCGCTCGAGCGGCTCGAGCAGCTCGGGCTCGCCGAACGGGACGACGTCCTGGTCGCGGCCGTCCTCCCGCGAGACGTCGAGGTCGGATGCCAGCGCCTCGTTGGCCGCTTCGAGCGCATCGCCCATCTCGAATCCCTCGAAGACGTAGTCGTCGTCGCGGATGGCGCCGTTCGTCCGCTGCTCGAGATCCACCGCCCGGCCGACGGCCCACACGGCACCCGGCTTCCGCTCGATCCAGATCGTGATGCGTTCGGCTGCGCCGTCCTCACCCACACCCTGGACTGAGCGCTGCGCGAACCACTGGCTGGCATTGTGCGGCATGTCCGATCGCCTCCCGTGGCCGTGTCGCTGGACGTGGAGCTTAGGCGGCGAGCGGCCGGACCGGCAACCCGCCGATATCATCCGCCGCCATGCAGGCCCGAGCGGCCGCCTTTGCGCGCGAGCAGGTGATCCCGGCGATCGACGGCTGGGAACGGGACGGGCGCTACCCGCGCGCCGTCGTCGCAGCCTCGGGTCTGACCGGCCTCTTCTGCCCGGCAGCGGTCGGCGGAGCGGCGCTCTCCTACCCGGAGGGGATGGCCGTCTTCGAGGAGCTCGGCCGCGGCGATGCCGCCCTGGCCTTCTCGCTCTCGATGCACAACGCGGTGGCGGCCGCTGTGGCCGGCCACGCGGAGCTCGCGGAGCGGTGGGCCGAACCCTTGGCGGCGGGTGAGGCCCTGGGCGGGTTCTCGCTCACCGAGCCGCACGCGGGCTCCGACGCGACGGCGATCACGACCCGCGCCGAGCCGGACGGTGACGGCTGGCGCGTGACCGGCCGCAAGGCGTGGGTGTCGCTTGCCGGCGAGGCCGACCTGTTCCTCGTCGTGTGCAAGACGTCGGCCGACCCGGGCCACCGCGACATCGCAATCGTGGCCGTCGACGCGGCCGCCGCGGGCGTGTCGTTCCCCGTCCTCTACCGCAAGGCGTGCGCCGAGTTCCTGCCGATCGGCGAGATGGAGCTCGACGGCGCCCCCGGCACGGTCCTGGCGCCCCCCGGCGCCGGGATGCGGGCGGCCCTGGGCGCGATCGACGTCGCCCGCTGCGACATCGCGGCGATCGCCGCCGGCCTTCATGCCGAGGCGCTCGACACGGCGGTGCGGTACGCCGCCGAGCGCCAGGCGTTCGGCGCTCCGCTCCTCGACCTCGAGCCGCTTCGATTCGCGTTGGCTGATGTGGCAACGGATCTGGAGGCGAGCCGGCTCCTCTACCGCCAGGCCGCCGAGCGGCTGGGGACGGCGGACGGCCCGGTGGCCGTCGCGCACGCGAAGCGCTTCTGTCCCGACGCGGCCCTGAGCGCCGCGATCGCGTGCAGCGAGGTGCTCGGCGCCTACGGCTGGCTGCTCGACCACCCCCTGGCGCGGATGATCGCGCTCGCCAAGATGCTCCAGGTGGTCGACGGGACGGCCGAGATCCAGCGCGTCGTGATCGGCCGGTGGCTTGCGTCCCGAGCCGCCGGGAGCTAGTTGCCGAAGTCCTCGGGGCTCACGTTCTCGAGGAACTTCTTGAACTCATCGATGACCTCGCCCGAGTCCTCGGGCTCCTGGTTGAACTCGATCGCCGAATCGTCGATCACCTCGTCGGCGACGAAGATCTTGGCGTCGGCCCGAACGGCCAAGGCGATGGCATCGGACGGGCGCGAGTCGATCTCGATCTCCGACCCGTTCACCTGGAGCGTGATCTGTGCGTAGAAGGTGTTCTCGCGGAGCTCCGTCACGGCCACCTTGGAGACGCTCGCGTTCAGCTCGCCGAGCATGTCGGTGACGAGGTCGTGGGTCATCGGCCGCGGCGTCGGCGTGCCCTGGAGCTTCATCAGGATCGCCGCCGCCTCGGGATGGCCGATCCAGATCGGCAGGAACTTGGTGCCGTCGAGGGTGCGGAGCAGGACGATCGGCTGCTTTCCCACCATGTCGAAGGACACGCCGTAGATGCTCATCTCCTGCATCCTCCAGCCAGTATAGCCACGGCCCTGGGCGTGTCAGCGAGCCGCTTCGGCAGCCTCGATCACGCTCCGGAGCGCGGCCTCGTCGGAGCGATGACCGAGGGCGCAGATGCGCGCGGTGCGCTCACCGTGCACCGTCGTGGCGCTGATGTAGGCGCCTGCCGAGATGACCTCCGCCATCATCTGCTCGACCGTGACACCCGCCGTAGAGCGGAAGTTGACGACCCCCAGCGAGGGGCCCGTCACGAGCTCGAGCCGGGGCGACTCCTCGATGAGCCGGGCGGCCAGCAGGCCGAGGTCGAGGCTGCGGTCGAGGGCGGCCCTGATCTCGCGCATGCCGAATGTCTTCACGGTCAGCCACACCTTGAGCGCGCGGAACGGACGCGAGAGCTCGACGCCGCGGTCGGCGAAGTTGACGCCGCCGTAGCGATCCATGTCCTTCAGGTACGCCGGCCGCACCGTGAACGTCCGCTCGAGGTCGGCGCCGTCGCGGGCGAAGACGATGCCCGCAAGGAGCGGGCAGTAGAGCGACTTGTGCGCGTCGAGCACGAGGGTGTCGGCGAGGTCGAGCCCCGGCATCGCCGCGCGGCCGCGATCGGTGAGCGCGAGAAAGCCGCCGTAGGCGCCGTCGACGTGAAGCCATGCGCCGTGATCGTCTGCCACGCGCCGCAGGGCAGGCAGGTCGTCGACCGCGCCGGTGTTCGTCGTGCCCGTGGCCGCCACCACGCACCACGGGACGAGACCGGCTGCGGCGTCGGCCGCCATCGCCTCGGCGAGGGCACCGGGCCGCATGCGGAACCGCTCGTCGACCTCCACCTCGTTGACGCGGTCCATCCCCAGGAGGCGGAGCGCCCGGCCGACCGACGAGTGGGCCTCGCTCGTCGTGTAGGCGACGCGCGCGGGCCCGCCGTCCGGGCGGCGGTCGCGGGCGACGGCCAGGCCGACCAGGTTCGCGGTCGACCCACCGCTTGCGATGACGCCGTCGGCGGCCGGTGCCAGGCCGAGCAGCTCGCGGAACCAGCCCAGCACCTCGAGCTCGACCACCGACGCGCCCGGACCGCTCTGGAAGCTGCCCGCGAACACGTTCATCCCCGCGGCGAGCATGTCGGCGACGACTCCCGGGAACGTGGGCGCCACGGGGATGAACGCGAACATCCCCGGGTGGTGGTTGCGGACGCCGGCCGCCAGCACCTCGGAACGCAGCCAGCCCAGGAGCTCGACCGGGTCGGTGCCATCCTCGGGCACCGGCTCGACGATCCGCTCGGCGAGATCGGGCGGCGGCGGGCTGAACGTGGGTCCAGACCTGAGGGTCGTCAGATGGTCGACGACGGCGTCGACCGCCGCGTACCCCAGCTCGCGCATCTTCTCCGGGGTGAGATCGAGCCCGCTCTCGGCCACGAGGCGCGAGTCTAGAGGATCAGGTCGCGGCATCCCGCTGCACCGCCGTGTAGCGATCGCAGTCGACGGTGTGGTCGTTGACGAGCCCGGCCGCCTGCATGAACGCGTAGCAGACGGTCGGCCCGACGAACCGGAAGCCCCGCCGCTTCATGTCGCGGCTCATCGCCTTCGACTCCGCCGTCTCGGACGGCACCTCGCCGATCGTCGTCCAGCCGTTCTGGATCGGCGAGCCGCCGACGAAGCTCCACACGTACGCCGCGAGGCTGCCGAGCTCGTCGCGCATCTCAAGCGTCGCCCGTGCGTTGGCGACCGCCGACTCGATCTTGAGCCGGTTCCGCACAATTCCGGCGTCGGCCATCAGCCGCTCGACGTCGGCATCGCCGAAGCGCGCCACCCGATCCGCATCGAACCCGGCGAACGCCCGCCGGTAGCCGTCGCGCTTACGCAGGATCGTCGACCACGAGAGGCCGGCCTGGGCGCCCTCGAGCACGAGCATCTCGTAGAGGTGCCGATCGTCGCGCGACGGCAGGCCCCACTCCTCGTCGTGGTAGGCGGCGTAGAGCGCGTCGCCGTCAGGCACCCAGTCACAGCGTTTCGGCATCTCGAGATGGGCGATCCTGGACTCGAACCAGGGACCTCCGCCTTATCAGAGCGGCGCTCTAACCGACTGAGCTAATCGCCCGAGAGCGACGGCAGGATACCACCCTGGGAGTGGGCTCAGTCAGCCCAAGACACGCGTTCGGCGCGGAGCTGGTCGACGATCCTCCCGAGCTCGGCAGAGCTCGAGAAGTGGATCTCGACCCGGCCCCCGCGCGGGCCCTGACGAACGGCGGCCCGCAGGTTGAGCGACTGCCAGGCGGCGTCGACCGCCAGGTGGGCGAGCTCTTCGTCCATGGCGCCCGCCCGCCGTGCCGGCTTGGGCGTCTTGCGCCCGGTGCCGCGCGCCGCGGCCTCGGTGTCGCGCACCGACCACCCGCGCTGGATCGCCCGGCGGGCGAGTGCGAGACGCTCGTCCTGCCCGCTTGCAAGCAGGAGCGCGCGGCCGTGACCCTCGGACAGCTCGCCGCCGGCGATCAGGCCCAGCACGTCGTCGGGCAGCTCGAGCAGGCGGATGGTGTTCGCGATCGCCGGCCGGCTGCGGCCGACCCGGCGAGCGATCTCAGTCTGGGAGAGATCGAGCTCGTCGGCGAGGACGGCGTATGCCCGCGCAAGCTCGACGGCGTTCAGATCCTCGCGGGCGACGTTCTCGGCAAGCGCGAGGATGAGCGCCTCGCGCTCGTCGGCATGGCGCACGATCGCCGGAATCGTCCCGAGACCGGCCTGCCGCGCGGCGCGCCAGCGCCGCTCGCCGGCGATGATCTCGAAGCCGTCGCCCGTGTCGCGGACGACGATCGGCTGAACCAGCCCCGCTGACCGGATCGACTCGACGAGGCCCTCGAGGGCGCTGTCGTCGAACGTCCGGCGCGGCTGGCGGGCGTTGGGCCGAATTCGATCGAGCTCGATCTCGACCGATGCCATGCCGCCGCCGCCAGGGAACTCGGCCACGAGCGCGGCCAGCCCGCGGCCCAACCCGCGCGCCTTGGTCTGGTCAGCCACGCTCGACGACCTCCATCGCCACGCGATAGTAGGCGTCGGCGCCGGGCGACGCCGAGTCGTAGCGGCAGATCGGAAGGCCGTGGCTGGGCGCCTCGGCGAGGCGCACGCTGCGCGGGACGACGGTCTCGAAGACGAGCGGGCCGAAGTACGAGCGCACCTCGCTCGCGACGTCGGCGGCCAGCCGCGTGCGGCCGTCGAACATCGTGAGGAGGACGCCGGTCACGCCCAGCTTCGGATTGATCCTCGTTCGCACCAGCTCGACGCTCTGGAGCAGCTGGGCGAGCCCCTCGAGCGCGTAGTACTCGCACTGGACCGGCACGATCAGCCGGTTCGCCGCAGCAAGGGCGTTCACGGTGAGCAGGCCGAGCGACGGCGGGCAGTCGACGAACACGTACGGAAACCGGCTCTCGGTGCCGGCCAGGAGGTCGCGCAGCAGGGTGCCGTGGTCGGCTCCGCCCGGGATCTCGACCTGCGCGGCCGCCAGATCGGGGTGCGACGGCGCCAGGAACAGGTTGGGCACCGCCGTCTCGATGATCACCGAGTCGAGCGGCCGGCCGTGGAGCAGGTCATACGTGCTCGCCTCGAGCTCGTCGGGGCGGAATCCAAGGCCGGTTGTCGCATTGGCCTGCGGATCGAGGTCGATCAGGAGCACGGGGGTTCCCGCCTCGGCGACACATGCGGCCATGTTGATCGCCGTGGTGGTCTTGCCGACGCCGCCCTTCTGATTGGCGAGCGCGTACACGCGGGAGCTCATGCTGAGACGATGGTACCGGCACACGCGGACGCGCACGAGCACTCGTGGTCTGTTCAGGTAGACGGCACAAGGGGGCGCGCACGGGCGATCCCCGGACGGCGTGGAAAGCGGTCGGGAGTCGCCGCGACCTTCCGCAGCACGAAGAGACGCCGGCCCGGTGCGGTCTCATGGACAGTCTCGACCGCGCCGCCCACGAGGGCCGCGGTGGCCGCCAGCGCGTCGCCGTCCACCTGGGCGCCGGTCCACAGGATCGCCGCCCCTCCCGGGGCGACCAACGGCAGCAGCAGCTCGGCCGCGACCGGCGGCGGGGCGAGCGCACGGGCGAACGCGGCCGGGAACCGATCGCGGCCCTCGCCCCGGCCGTAGTCCTCCGACCGGGCGTGCACCACCGTGCAGGGCGCCTGCAAAGCGGCGGCAGCACGTTCCAGGAACCGGCACTTCGTCCCCGTGGCCTCGAGCAGCGTGACCGGGATGCCCAGCTCGAGCGCAAGTGGGATTCCGGGGCTGCCGCCGCCGGAGCCGACATCCACGGCCTCGGCGGGCGCAAGCTCGCGAACGAGCGCGACCGCGGTCAGCGCGTCCTCCACCAGGACGTCCCAGGCCGCGGCCGGATCCCGCACGGCCGTCACCGACACGGGCTCGGAGGCGACCAGATCGCAGTACGCCCGCAGCCTCGGGTCGGGGTGTTTCACGTTTTACACCTCGGGCTGAGGCTCGCCCTCGGCCGGCAGCACGACGACGTGCCGGTTCGGCTCCGCCCCCTCGCTGGCCGTCTGCACCCGGGGCACCTCGGCCTTCAGGTACACGTGGACGATCTTCCGCTCGACCGACGACATCGGCTCGAGCGGCACGGGCTCGCCGGTGCGAATGGCATCGGCGGCGGCGCGCGCGGCGACGTCGCGCAGCGTCCGCTCCCGGCGCGCCCGGTACCCCTGGGCGTCGATGACGACATCGACCGGGGCTTCCTCGTGCCGGTGGACGATGGCATTCGCCAGGTACTGCACCGCGTCGATCGTGTGGCCGTGGCGGCCGATCAGGAGGCCCAGATCCTCGCCCGTCACCGTCGCCGCCAGGCCGTCGTCGGACTCGACGACCGAGACGGAGGCATCGAGGCCGAGGCCGTCCACGACATGGGCCATCAACGCACGAACGCGCGCCGCAGCGGGCGAGTCCTCGGGATGCGGCTCGGCGACCGCCCGGGCCGGCGCGGCGGCCGGCGGCGCCCCGGAGAGCGACGCGATCACGCGGGCCGGCTCGTAGCCGACCCCGAGCAGGCCTCGCTGGCCCTCGGAGAGGACGACGAACTCGACGGCCGTCCGATCGAGCGCGGGATACCGCCGCTCGAGCTCGTGCAGCGCCGCCCAGCGCGCCTCGCCGACGGTCTCGCCGGTTGCCTCGACCTGCACCGGCGGCTCGGTCATCGCCGTCCACCACCCCCGCCGCGCTTCTTCCGGTTCCGGCGACTGGTCGGCGACGGCGGCGTCCGGCTTCCGCTGGTCTTGGCCGGCGCTGCGGCCGCCTGCGCTGGTCGCAGCTTGTGGCCCATCGTGCGCTTGATGACGCCCTGCTGGCAGATCGTCCAGACGTTGGTCGTGATCCAGTAGATCATGACTCCGGCCGGAACCCCGATCACGAATGGGATGAAGAAGATCGGCATGGCCGCGAACATGTACTTCTGCTGCCGGTCAGTGACGAACGAGAACAGCAGGGTCGATCCCAGCATCGTCCCGACGTAGAGCCCGATGATCAGGTACTCGGTGATGCCGCCGATCGACGAGAGCTTCTGGAAGATGTCGTCGATCCCCAGGAACGACTTGATCGGCGTCGGCTCGATCTGGTTACGGAGCACCTGGTAGAGGCCGATGAAGACCGGCAGCTGTGCGACGAGCGGGAGGCACGATGCAAACGGGTTCACGCCGTGTTCCTTGTAGAGCTCCATGAGCTCCTTCTGCATCTGCTGCTTGTCGTCGCGGGCGGTCTTGCCCTTGTACTTGTTCTGCAACTGCTTGACCTTGGGCTGGATCGTCTGCATCGCCGCCATCGACCGGAACTGCTTGATGGTGAGCGGGAGGATCACGAGCCGCACCGTGAACGTGAGCAGGATGATGCAGAGCCCCCACGACGAGATGTGGTCGTGGTAGGTCGTGAGGACGCTCTTGATGACCGACTCGACCTGCTCGAGGACGATGATGCCGAAGATCATGCGGTCGCCTCGCGATCCTCACCCGGGACGGGGTCGTACCCGCCCTTCGACCAGGGGTTGCAGCGCAGGAGGCGCCAGGTCGCAAGCCCCAGGCCGCGCACCACCCCGTGGCGCCGCACCGCCTGCTCGGCGTAGTGCGAGCAGGTCGGCTCGTAGCGGCAGACGCGCGGGGTGATCGACGTCATGGCGACGAACGGCGTGAGCGCGAGGCGCATGAGGCGCAGGCAGGCGACGACGAGCCAGCGGATCACGCGACCGGCTCCGGCTCGACCGCGCGCAGCAGCTCCTCGACCTGGCCGCACAGCCAGTCGAATCCCTGCGCCTCGGCGGCGGGCCCGATGCCCGGCCGCGCGATGAGGACGTAGTCGGTGGACGGGCGCAGCAGGTCGTCCTGCCGGGCAACCGCTTCGCGCAGCCGCCGCTTGACGGTGTTCCGGTCGACGGCCGGCCCCACCTTCCGCGGGACCGCCCAGCCGACGCGCGGCCCGCCGTCGTCGTCGCGCCGGCGGTAGCGCAGGACGAGGTAGCGGCCGCCGACGGACCGGCCGAGCTGGCTCACGGCGTCGAACTCCGCGGCGCGCGACAGACGGCCGCGCCGGCCAGGCGGAGGGATCGGCGGGGTGCTCACGGAAGCTATGCGGACAGACGCTTGCGCCCACGCGCCCGGCGGCGCTTGAGCACGGCACGGCCGGCTCGCGTGCTCATGCGCTTGCGGAATCCGTGCGTCTTCGCGCGCTTGCGGGTGTTGGGCTGATAGGTGCGCTTCATCTGCGGCGGTCAGTATAGAGGCGCTCGCTTCGATCCGGGTGTGGAAATGCGCCGGGGCGGCCCGGTGCGCCCCGGCACAAACCGCCCGGAAACGCGCCCTTTCGACCGTCGGAGGCTCTCGGGGAAGGAGATTTCCACATCTGTGGACGAAGCTGTTGAGTACTTTCGAAAAGGCCTGGAAACCGCGTAATAAAGCGGAATTCCGGGCTCCCGAGCTCGGTTGCCCCAGCCCGCCCAACAGCGTACACTCGCCTGCGTCGATGACCACTGACGCGGCCGCCACGAGGACCTGGGACACGATCTCGCAGCGGCTGCGCGAGGCGCTGAACCCGAGCACCTACGACACGTGGTTCGGTGGCACGGAGGCGCTCGAGGCCAGTCCCGAGCGACTCGTGGTCGGCGTTCCCAACGAGTTCACCAAGACGTGGATCGAGGGCCACTTCGGAAGCCTCCTGAACGCCGCAGCCGCCGAGCATGAGCTGGTCGTCGAGCTGCGCGTCGCGGTCTCAGAGGCGGCTCGGGCGGCGGCCGCCGAGCCGGAGCCCGAGCCCGAGCTTCCGCCGGCCCAGGCCGCCGTGCCGGCCCAGGTCGGCGCCCTAAATCCGCGGTACACCTTCGACCTCTTCGTCATCGGGCCGTCGAACCGGTTCGCCCATGCCGCAGCGCTCGCCGTGGCGGAGGCGCCGGCGCAGGCGTTCAACCCGCTCTTCATCTACGGATCGACCGGCCTGGGGAAAACGCACCTGCTCCAGGCCGTCGCACAGTACGTGATTCAACAGCATCCCTACCTGACCGTGCGCTACGTGACAACCGAGACTGTCCTCAACGAGTTCGTCGATGCTTTGCGGGACAAAAGCATGGTGGGATTCAAAGGGCGCTATAGGTCGTGCGACGTTCTGCTAATCGATGATATCCAGTTCATCGAAGGCAAGAATCAGCTCCAGGAGGAGTTTTTCCACACCTTCAACAGCCTGTACGAGGCCGGCAAGCAGATCATCATCTCCTCGGACAGGCAGCCCCGCGAGCTCGCGACGCTCGAGGCCCGGCTGCGAACACGCTTCGAATGGGGCCTCATCACCGACGTCCAGCCTCCTGACGTCGAGACGCGCATCGCAATCCTGCGCAAGAAGGTCGTGACCGACGACCTGCGCGTACCCGATCCCGAGGTGCTGACCTTCATCGCCGACCGCGTAACTTCGAACATCCGCGAGCTCGAAGGGGCGCTGACGCGCGTGATCGCGTATGCGTCGCTCACCGGCCGGCCGATCTCGGTGGACGTCGCCCGGGACGTCCTGAAGGACGTGTTCCCCGGCGGCGAGCGCAAGTCGATCACCATCGAGCAGATCCAGCAGGCGGTGTGCGACGCCTACGGCGTGAGCCTCGTCGACCTCCGAGGCGACAAGCGCCCCCAGGCGATCGTCGTCCCGCGTCACATCGCCATGTACCTCTGCCGCGAGCTCACCGACCAGTCGCTCCCCAAGATCGGCGCGAAGTTCGGCGGCCGCGACCACGCCACCGTCATGTACGGCGTGAACCGCGTCGCGCGGCTCATCCGCGAGGACCGCGAGGCCTTCAACGTCGTGCAAGACCTGACGGCCCGCATCAAGCAGGCCCGGTGAGCGTTCCCCAGCCCCCCTGTGGGGAACCTGTGCGAAACCCGCCGGTTCTGCGGAGAGCTCGGGGCACCTGTATCGCTGGTGTGAAACATGTGGAGATCCCCGTGCGATCCTCTCTCCGGTTCTCCACGCCGCGAGGCCGCTCCCAGACAGGTCCGTCCGAGGTTCTCCGCATGATTCGCAGCCCCTACTCCTATAACCTCTCTTTCTTAAAGAATTCAGTGATGTTCGTAGCACCGAGGAGCTTCTCCGCATGAAGATCGTCTGTCCGCAGGAAGACCTGCTGAACCGCCTCCAGATCGTGGCTCGAGGGGTGTCCCAACGCTCAACCGTTCAGATCCTCTCGGGGATCCTGATCCGGGCCGAGGCCGGCGGCTCGGTCGAGCTGGCCGCGACCGACATGGAGCTCTCGGTTCGCGCGAGCCTCCAGGCCGAGGTCGCCGAGCCGGGCTCGACGGTTCTCACGGGCAGGCTCCTCCTCGAGATCGTCCGCACCCTCCCCCAACAGCCGGTGACGCTGGAGCAGGCCGCCGGGAGCGGAGCGGTGAAGCTCACCTGCGGCTCGAGCGAGTACACGCTCCACTCGCAGGGCGCGGAGGACTTCCCCCACCTTCCCGAGGCATCGGGGCCGGCGTTCGCGGTCGATCGGGCCGCGTTCGTGGCGACGATCAACCATGTCGCGCGAGCTGCGTCCAAGGACGAGTCGCGCCCCGTGCTCACCGGCGTCCTCGTCGAGTTCGGCGAGGGCACGGTCACGATGGCCGCGACGGACTCGTACCGGCTCTCCGTCAAGGAGGCTGCGCTGCCCGGCTCGGGCGGCGACGCGCAGGCGATCGTGCCGGCCCGTGCGCTCACCGAGCTCTCGCGGATCGCAACGGCAGCCGCCGCCGAGACCATCGACGTCGCGATCGGCGAGAACCAGATCGTCTTCGGGGTCGACGGCGTGTCGCTCTCGGCGCGGCGCATCGACGGGCAGTTCCCGAACTACCGCCAGCTCGTCCCGCAGACGTTCGACCACGAGATCCCGGCGTCGCGCGAAGAGCTTCTCGAGGTCGTCCGCCGCACGTCCTCGGTGCTGATGACGCATCGCGCGCTCCCGCTGCGGCTCGCGTTCCAGCAGGGCCAGCTCACCGTCAGCGCTCAGACCCAGGACGTCGGCGAGGCTCACGAGTCGATGCCCGTGGACTTCCACGGCGAGCCGATGGAGATCGGCTTCAACGCCGAGTTCCTGCGCGACGGCATCGAGAGCGTCGAGGGCGACACCGTGAAGCTCAAGCTGACGAGCCCGCTCCGTCCGGGGCTCGTCCAGGGAGAGGACGGCAGCTTCTCCTACCTGATCATGCCGATCAGGCTTTCCACCTGACGTGCGGGTCGCGGCGGCGCGCGGCAACGCGTTCCGGTGCTACGCCCGCGCCGACGTCGCGTTCTCCGAGGGGCTGATCGGCGTCGTGGGGCCCAACGGCGCCGGCAAGACGAGCCTCATCGAGATGATCCACTTCGGGTGCGCCGGCTACTCGCCCCGGACGACCACCGAGTCGCAGGTGATCATGTTCGGCGCCGACGTGACGCGGGTCGAGGTCGACGCCCACCTGCGCACGGGGCCCGTGACGACCGAGGTCGGGTTCCGGCCCGGCGAGCCCAAGCGCGTGACGGTCGACGGGGCGCCCGAGCGGTCGGTCGCGGGCCTCCTGTCCCGCTTCCCGGTGCTCGTGTTCACGCCCGATCGGCTCCGGCTGGTGCAGGGCCCGCCCATGCTCCGCCGCGCCTGGCTCGACCGGGCCGTCGTCCGGCTCTGGCCGGCGCTTGCGGCGACGCCGGCCGCCTACGCTCGCGCCCTCGTCCAGCGAAACCACCTGCTCCGCCGGATCCGGGCCGGCGCCGCCTCGGCCGACGGCCTGGATGCGTGGGATGGGGTGCTGGCGGCCGCCGGCGCCGAGCTCCTCGCGGCGCGGGAGCGGCTGTGCTCCCGGATCGGTCCGCGGCTTTCGGCCAGGCTGGCCGAGCTCGGCGGAGATCCGGGAGACGAGCCGCTGCGGCTCGTCGCCAATGCGGACGGGCCGGAGCTCCTGGCGACGCTCGGCTCGTCGCGCCGCCGTGACATCGACCGGGGCTCGACCAGCCGCGGCCCGCATCTCGACGATGTCGAGCTGCGCGAGGCGGGCTCGGACATGCGCCGGTACGGGTCACAGGGCGAGCAGCGGCGGATGCTGCTCGGGCTGATCCTGGCCGAGGCCGACCTCCTGGCGGAGGAGCGAGACGAGCTGCCGCTGCTCCTCCTCGATGATGTGACCGGCGAGTTCGACGCTCGCCGCCGCGGCCTCCTCCTGGATGCGGTGAGCCGGTTTGACCAGGCGATCCTGACGTCGACCGACGAGGCCGATCTGGGCGGGCGGGCGACGGCCATCGTGCGGGTCGCCGATGGAGTGGCGCGCGCCGCATGAGCGACCTCGAGCGCATCCGGCCCGACCTGGTGCTCGGCCGCCGGCCGCCGGAGGTGGAGCCGGAGCTGGCCGCGGCGCGCGAGGCCTGGGCCGAGATCGTGGGGGCGGCGGCCGCGACGAGCTCCTACCCCGCGAGGCTGTCGGGCGACGCGATCGTGATCGTATGCGCCTCGGCTCCGTGGGCAGGCGAGCTGGGGATGCTGCGACGGGATCTCGAGGCCCGCGTAGCGCGGCTGACGGGCCATCCGCTGGGGCTTCGATTCGAGATCGGCGACGTGCCCGGCGCCCCCACTTCGTGACACATTTGTGACGTGCCCGGCGGCGGGTTCCGGCGCCCCTGTCTGGTAGACTTCTGATTGACCGTTTTTCGCCTATTCAAGCGGGTTTTCGTTTGTCCGAACCAGGCTACGACGCCAAAGACATCTCAGTTCTGGAGGGCCTCGAGGCGGTACGCAAGAGGCCCGGCATGTACATCGGCTCCACCGGCCTTCGCGGGCTCCACCATCTCGTCTACGAGGTCGTCGACAACTCCGTCGACGAGGCGCTCCAGGGTCACTGCGACCACATCACCGTCACCATCGCTCCCGACACCCGGGTGACCGTCACCGACAACGGCCGCGGGATCCCGGTCGCGGTGATGGAGGGCCTCGGGCTGTCGGCGGCCGAGGTCGTCCTGACCAAGCTCCACGCCGGCGGGAAGTTCGGCGGTGGGGGCTACAAGGTGTCGGGCGGCCTGCACGGTGTCGGCATCTCGGTCGTGAACGCGCTCTCGGAGTCGCTCGACCTCGAGATCCGCCGTGACGGCCACGCGTGGCGCCAGAGCTACGAGCGCGGCGATCCGCTCGGCCCGCTCACGATGGGCGAGGAGACCTCCGACACCGGCACGACCATCACCTTCCTGCCCGACGGCGACATCTTCGAGGCGACCGACTATGTGTTCGAGACGCTCGCTCAGCGGCTGCGCGAGATGGCGTTCCTGACCCGGGGCCTGCGCATCGAGCTCACCGACGAGCGCGCCGGCGGCGAGAAGGCCGACTTCCGGTTCGAGGGCGGCATCGCCGACTTCATCCTCTACGTCAACGACGGCAAGGACTCGATCCACAAGGACGTCGTCTACTTCGAGAGCGAGACCGACGAGGGCCAGCTCGAGGTCGCGATGCAGTGGAACGGCTCCTATGTCGAGTCCACGTACTCGTTCGCGAACAACATCAACACCCACGAGGGCGGCACCCACCTCTCCGGCTTCAAGTCCTCGCTGACCCGCACCTTGAACGACTACGCGCGGGCGAAGGGCCTCCTCAAGGAGAAGGAGGAGCCCCTGACCGGCGACGACTGCCGCGAGGGCCTGGCGGCGATCGTGTCCGTCAAGCTGCGCGAGCCGCAGTTCGAGGGCCAGACCAAGACCAAGCTCGGCAACCCGTCGATCCGCGGCCTGGTCGAGACCATCTGCAACGCCAAGCTCGGCGAGTACCTCGAGGAGCACCCGGCCGAGGCGCGGGCGATCGTCAACAAGCTGATCGCCGCCAGCCGGGCCCGCCAGGCGGCGCGCAAGGCGCGCGACCTGATCCGCCGGAAGACCGCGCTCGTCGGCGGCGGCCTGCCGGGCAAGCTGGCCGACTGCACCGACCGCGATCCGCACGCTGCCGAGCTCTTCCTCGTCGAGGGCGACTCCGCCGGCGGGAGCGCCGTCGACGCCCGCGACCGCCGATTCCAGGCGATCCTTCCGCTGCGCGGCAAGATCATCAACGTCGAGAAGGCTCGCATCAACAAGGTGCTCTCCAACAACGAGATCCAGGCCATGATCACCGCGATCGGCACGGGCATCGGCGAGGAGTTCAAGATCGAGGGGGCGCGCTACCACAAGGTCGTCGTCACCTGCGATGCCGACCACGACGGCGCCCACATCCGTACGCTGATCCTGACGTTCCTCTTCAGGCACATGAAGGAGCTGATCGAGGAGGGCTACGTCTACATCGCGCAGCCGCCGCTCTACAAGCTGCGCGTCGGCTCCGACGACCGCTACTTCGAGAAGGAGCTCCAGCTCGAGGAGTGGCTGATCCATGAGCGGCTCGCCAAGATCGAGATCCTCGACCGCGACGGCACCGAGGTGCGCCTTACCGAGACGCGCCTTCAGCGGCTCCAGCGCGCGGTGCGCGAGTACGAGGGCTGGGCGTCCAAGCTCAAGGAGCTCTACGGCGCCGCCGCGGTCAGCTACGTGAAGGACCACCGCCTCATCGAGCGGCCCATCGAGAGCCTTGCCGATCTCGAGGCCTACTTCACGTCCGAGGTGCCCGACGACGAGCCGCACCGCGTCGAGGTGATGGGGTCGTCCGACGAGGCGCTCCAGGTGCGAATCATCGAGAAGACAACCGGCGCGGCGCGCATCATGTCCGTCCCGCTGGCCCTCTTCGACAGCGCCGGCTACCGCAGCCTCAAGGCCACGCACGCGCGCCTGGTCGAGATCGTGGGCCCGCCGCCGTTCACGGTGCAGATGGGCAAGCTCGCGGAGGTCGTGCACACGTACGAGGAGCTGCGCCCCGCCATCCTCGAGATGGCCAAGGAGGGGCTCAACCTCCAGCGGTTCAAGGGCCTCGGCGAGATGAACCCGAGTCAGCTCCGCGAGACGACCATGGACCCGGCCAACCGCGTCCTCCAGCAGGTATCGGTCGAGGATGCCACCGCCGCCGACGAGATGTTCTCGGTGCTGATGGGCGACAAGGTCGAGCCCCGCCGCGATTTCATCGAGCGTAATGCCCGCGACGTGAAGTTCCTCGACATCTAGGAATGAGGTGGAGCGCTAGATGGTGATCGACTCCCTCGGCGGCGGCCGGATCGAGCAGCGCGAGCTCTCCGAGGAGATGCGCTCGAGCTACCTCGACTACGCCATGAGCGTGATCGTGAGCCGGGCGCTGCCCGACGTCCGCGACGGCCTGAAGCCGGTCCACCGGCGCGTGCTGTTCTCGATGTCTGAGAGCGGCCTCCAGCCGGGCCGCCCCTACTCGAAGTGCTCCCGCGTGGTCGGCGACGTGCTGGGCAAGTACCACCCGCACTCCGACACCGCCGCCTACGACACGCTCGTCCGGCTCGCCCAGTGGTTCTCGCTGCGGTACCCGCTCGTCGACGGCCAGGGCAACTTCGGAAACCAGGACGGCTACGGCGCCGCCGCCATGCGCTACACCGAGTGCCGGCTTCAGAAGCTGGCCGTCGAGATGCTCCGCGACATCGACGCCGACACGGTCGACTTCGTGCCGAACTACGACGGGCGGCACCGCGAGCCGACCGTCCTTCCGTCGCGGTTCCCCAACCTGCTCGTCAACGGGTCGGCCGGGATCGCCGTCGGCATGGCGACCAACATCCCGCCGCACAACCTGGGCGAGACCATCGACGCGGCGGTCGAGCTGATCGACAACCCCGACGCCACGCTCGAAGACATCATGCAGCACATCAAGGGCCCGGACTTCCCGACCGCCGCGAGCGTCATGGGCATCGGCGGCATCCGCGACGCCTACGCGACGGGCCGCGGCCGGGTCGTGATGCGCGCCAAGGTTCACACCGAGGAGCAGAAGGGCGGCCGCAACGCCCTCATCGTCACCGAGCTGCCGTACATGGTCAAGAAGGGCGGCGACGACGGGGTCATCACCAAGGTCGCCGAGCTGATCCAGGCCAAGGTGCTCACCGAGATCTCCGACATCAACGACGACTCGGACCACACGGGCACCCGAATCCGCATCGAGCTGAAGCGCGACGCGATCCCGATGGTGGCGCTGAACAAGCTCTTCAAGCACACCGCCCTCCAGACGACCTTCGGGGTCAACATGGTGGCCCTGGTCGACGGCGTCCCGCGCACGCTCTCGCTGCGGCAGATGCTCGTGCACTACATCGACCACCAGAAGGAGGTGGTCACCCGGCGCACCAAGTTCGAGCTCGACCGGGCCGAGCGCCGGGCGCACGTCCTCGAGGGCTACCTGATCGCGCTCGACAACCTCGACGCGGTCATCGCGCTCATCCGCGGTGCGGACGACACCGACACGGCCCGGCATGGCCTCATGGAGCAGTTCGGGCTGAGCGAGATCCAGGCCCAGGCGATCCTCGACATGCGCCTGCGCGCGCTCACGGGCCTCGAGCGAAAGCGCGTCAAGGACGAGCACGCCGACCTGCTCGAGCGCATCGCCGAGCTTCGCGCGATCCTGGCCGACGAGGCCCGGCTGATGGCGCTCATCCGCGAGGAGCTCCTCGAGATCCGCGACCAGTTCGCCGATGACCGGCGCACCGAGATCCTGCCGGCCGAGGGCGAGATCGACCTCGAGCAGCTGATCGCCGAGGAGGACATGGTCATCTCGATCACGCGCTCCGGGTACATCAAGCGGCTGGCGCTCTCGCAGTACCGCGTCCAGGGCCGCGGCGGGATCGGCGTGATCGGGATGGACACCAAGGAGGACGACTACATCGAGCACCTGTTCGTCGCCTCCACGCACGACTACCTGCTGTTCTTCACGTCGGTCGGGAAGGTCTACCGGATCAAGGTGCACGAGCTTCCCACGGGGAACCGCCAGTCCAAGGGCCGCGCGCTCGTGAACGTCCTGCCGCTGCGCCAGGACGAGCAGGTGATGGCGGTGATCGAGACGCGCGCCTACGACGAGGGCCTCTACCTGCTCTTCGCCACCCGCAAGGGCATCGTCAAGAAGACCGAGTTCAAGGCCTACGACACCGTCCTCAAGGCCGACGGCATCATCGCGCTCAAGATCCGCGACGACGACGAGCTGATCGGCGTGCGCCTGACCGACGGCGACGACGACGTCCTCATGGTGTCGCGGAACGGCCAGGCCGTTCGGTTCTCGGAGGGCGACGTCCGCCCGATGGGCCGCGTCGCCTCCGGCGTGTCGGGGATGAAGCTCCGCAAGGGCGACGAGGTGATCGCCGTCGAGATCGCGCGGGACGACCAGGACCTCCTGGTCGTGACCGAGAACGGCTTCGGCAAGCGGACGCGCATCGAGGAGTACCCCACGAAGGGCCGCGGCACGATGGGCGTCCTCACCATTCGCTACACCGAGGCCCGCGGTCGGCTGGCGGGATCGATGATCGTCCGCGACGGCTACGAGGTCATGCTGATCTCGCGCGAGGGAACGATCATCCGCACCGCCGTCGAGGGGATCTCGCGGATGGGCCGGCCCACCCAGGGCGTGCGGCTGATGAACCTGCGGGGAGATGACACGGTCTCGTCGATCGCACGGGTGTCAGAACCGCAGGACGCGCCGATCGCCGACCTCGCGGCCGACGACCCAGGGCAGGAATCCGCGCCCGAATAGCGAAAAGCGTTGCGCGTGCACCAGGCGGACCTCCTCGACCCGGTCGATATCCCGGCCCGGCTTGACCAGCTCGACCTGTACCTTGGGCAGGTCTGCGCCGTCGCCGGCATCTCGAAGATGCAGCTCGACTACTGGACGACCAAGGCCGGCATCGAGACGAACGGCCGTAAGCAGCGCACGTACGACATGCGGTCGGTCGAGCTCGTCATGCTGATCAAGCAGGCCAAGGACAAGGGGATGACGCTGCCGGCCGCCATCGAGGCCGCGCGGGAGTTCCAGGCCCGCCGGGCGCGCGGCTAGCCGAGAGCCCTCCAGCCGGCGCCGTCAGGCGTCGCGCAGCTCTTCCGCAGCGATGTCCGGATCGACGATGTTGATCCACACTCCGGCGCCCAGCTCTGCCGCCGCGACGATCGTGACCCGCGGCCACACCTCGGCATGCCAGTGCCAGCGCTCGGCGCCCTCCGGCGCCGCATAGACGACGCAGTTCCAGGCCAGGTCGGCGCCCAGGACGCCGCGGAGCCGCCGGGCGGCATCCGCGATCGCCGTCGCGAGCTCGCCCCAGCCGGGCTCGGCGGCGTGGGCGTCCGGCGCGATCCAGAGCTCGTAGGCGAACCGGCTCCAGGCCGGCGCGATCGTCCGCAGGCCGTCGGCGTGCCGGACCGTGCGCGCGTCCTCGACTCCCAGAGCCCAGCACAGGCTGCACTCCTCGGCGAAGGCGGCGGCCTGCGTCGCGACCACGGGCGGGACGTCGGGAAACGGGACGACCTGAGAGTGGGAATGATCGAGCGACGCTCCCGCGGCGGGGCCCTCGTTCACCGCCACCGCCGTCCAGGCGGCCTCTGCGCGGTGCGCCTCGCGGCGGGCGTGCCAGGCCTCTGCCGTCGTCGCGACCACCTCGGCCGGGAGGTCGGAGAAGGCGAGCACGTGCTCCGGGCCGTGGATCACGACCTCCTGGCCCGGAATGGCCGGGAACTTGTTCGGGACGACGCGCACCGTCCACCCGGGGGAGTCCGCCGGCGCGCCGGCGGCCCGGCCGAACGCCTGCACCTCGGGCGGCGTCATCGCCTCGTGCCCCTCGCAGAACGGGCAGGTCGACGCATCGGCGATCCGCGTCGTTCGGCCCTGCGCCCCGGGCCGCCGGGAGCGTCCCGGCGCGACGATGACCGGGACGCCTGTGAGCGGGTTCGTCCGGACGTCTATTCGGGGTCGGCCTTTCCGGCTTTCAGGGCCCCGAGGATGTCGATCGGGATGGGCAGGATGGTGGTGGAGTTGTTGGTGCCCGAGATCTCGAGCAGCGTCTGGAGGTAGCGGAGCTGGAGCGCGATCGGGTTCTGGCTGATGACGGCCGCCGCCTCGCCGAGCTTCGTCGACGCCTGGTACTCGCCCTCGGCCGAGATGACCTTCGCGCGCCGTTCGCGCTCGGCCTCGGCCTGGCGGGCCATGGCGCGCTGCATGCCGGTCGGGATCTCGACGTCCTTCACCTCGACGACGTTCACCTTGATGCCCCACGGCTCGGTCTGCTCGTCGATGATCTTCTGGAGGATCTGGTTGATCTTGTCGCGCTCCGAGAGCAGCTCGTCCAGCATGTGCTGTCCCAGCACCGAGCGGAGGGTCGTCTGGGCGATCTGGAGCGTCGCGAGCCCGTAGTCGGCGACCTCGACGATGGCCGCGACGGGGTTCACGACGCGGAAATAGGCAACCGCGTTCACGCGCGCCGGAACGTTGTCCTTGGTGATGATCTCCTGCGGCGGGACGACGAGCGTGATCGTACGCAGGTCGACCTGCACCATCCGGTCGATGATCGGGATGAGCAGGAAGAGCCCCGGGCCCTTCGGGTCGCCGAGCAGCCGCCCGAGCCGGAACACGACACCGCGCTGGTACTCGCGCAGCACGCGCACCGAGCTTGCCAGAAGGGCGATGGCGAACGCCAGGATGATTGCCAGGGCGATGAACGGAGCAAGCGATGCGAGCACGATCACGTGGTGGCTCCTTCGATAGGTGGTGGCGCGGGGGAGACGTGCAAAGTCAGGCCCTCGACCTTGTCGACGACGACCTCGGCGCCGGTTTCGACCTCGGCGTCCTCGGCCTCAGCTTCCCACAGCTCGCCGCGGAGGAACACCTGGCCGCGCGGCCGCAGCGGCACGCGCACCACGGCGCGCTGGCCGAGGAGGCCCACCGCTCCGGCGCCGTAGACCCCGACCGGCTGGTGGCGGGCCGCGACGACCTTGGTGGCGATGAAGGCCAGCCCGCCGCCGAAGACGATCCCGATCCCGATCACGAGGAGCGGGTCCACGCCCACGCCGGAGCCCGGCGTGCGGAAGAGCATGAGCCCGCCGGCACAGAGCGCGATCACCCCCGAGATGCCGATGAGGCCGTGGCTCGTCACCCACCCCTCCACGGCCAGGAGCGCGACGCCGAACACGATGAGGGCGACGCCGGCCAGGTTGATGGGGACCACCGAGAAGCCGAAGAGCGCGAGGATCAGCGAGATCCCGCCCAGCGTGCCGGGCAGGATCACGCCGGGATGAAACACCTCGTAGGCGATCCCGCCGATGCCGGCCAGGAAGAGCAGGAAGAGCAGGTTGGGGTCGATCAGGATGTTGAGCAGCTTGAGCGTCCACGGCATGTCGACCGTCTCGATCTGGGCGCCGGCGGTGTGCAGGGTGAGGTGCTTGTAGTTCGTGGTCACGCCGTCCACGGTGTTCAGGAGCGCCGGGAGGCTGGGGCTCACGTAGTCGACGAGGTTCTTGTCGAGCGCCTCGCTGGCCGTGTAGTTCGCGGCCTTGGAGACAGTGAGCACCGCCGCGTTGCCGTTTCGGCCGTGGGTGTCGGCGAGCACCTTCACCTTCTTCTCGGCGTCGTTCAGGATCTTGCGTCGAAGGTCCTTGCCGATGTTCTGGCCGTTCGAGTTGATGGGCGTGGCCGAGCCGATGTTGGTCACGGGTGCCATTGCCGCCACGTCGGAGGCCATCGTCACGTAGACGCCGGCCGATGCGGCCCGGGCGCCGTCGGGTGAGACGTAGACGATCACGGGGATCGGGAGAGGCCAGCTCGGCCTTGTAGATGTCCTCCATCGATGTCGAGAGGCCGCCCGGCGTGTCGAGCAGGATCACGAGCGCGGCCGCGTGGTCGGACTTGGCTCGGTCGATCGAGTCCTTCACGAAGCTCGCCGACACAGGGTTGATCTCGCTGTCGAGCTTGATCGCGAGCACGAGCGGGCGCTCGGCGGCGTCGCCGGAGGCGGCGGAGGGCACGCTCGCCAGGCCGGCCAGGACGAGCAGCATGATCCAGAGCCGCATTCGCATCCGTTGGCTTTAGAGAAATCTTACCGGCGGATCGCGCAGGCTTTTGTGTTGCGACCGATAATGACGTGTGGGCGTGGGCGGTCGAGCAGCATGTGCGGTGGTGGTGGTTCTCGGCGTGCTCGCCGTGGCACCGGCCGCGTTTGCAGGCGGCGCGGTGCGGCTTTCGGCGCCGCCGCACCTCTCCCACCCGTTCGGGCAGGCTGTTGCGGCGAGCCGCACCTTCCAGATGGTGGGCGTCCGCTGGCGGGGGAGCGGCCGCGTTCACCTTCGCGCCGAAACCACGAGCGGCGCGTGGACCCGCTGGGTGGCGCTCTCGCAGGAGGCTCCCGTGTGGACCGGGCCGGCGCGCCGCATCCGTCTCCACCGGCGCGGTGACGTCCGCGGCCTCAAGGTCACCTTCATCACGAGCCCGCGCGTCGCGGCGCCGAAGCCGGGCAGCGTGCTCCCGGCGCTCGCCGTCCGGCCGGGGATCGTGACTCGCGCGGGATGGCACGCCAACGAGTCGATCCGCCGCGCCGCGCCGATCTACGCGCCCGAGCTCAAGATGGTGTTCGTCCACCACACCGATACCGCCACGTCCGCGCCGTGCTCGGACTCCGCCCGGATCGTCCGCGGCATCTACGCCTATCACGTGCGCACGAACGGCTGGAACGACATTGGCTACAACTTCCTCGTCGACAAGTGCGGCACCGTGTTCGAGGGCCGCTACGGCGGCATGACGAAGCCGGTGATCGGCGCCCAGACGAAGGGGTTCAACACCGACTCGGCCGGCATCGCGGTCATCGGGACGTACAGCTCCGCGCGCCCGCGCCCGGCCGCCGTCGCGGCGCTCGAGCGCCTGATCGCCTGGCGGCTCGACATCGCGCATGTCGACCCGGCGTCGCGGGTCGAGATGGTGTCGTCGGGGAACCCGCGCTTCCGGATCGGCCGGCACGTTGTCTTCAATGCCGTCTCCGGGCACCGCGACGGCTTCCCGACGTCGTGCCCAGGGTCCGCGCTCTACGCCCTCCTGCCGCGCATCCGGGCCGCGGCGCGCTCGATCGGGGATGCCAAAGATCTGGGGGCCGACCCACCGGCAGAGCCTGCACCGGATCGCGCCCGATGCCGTGCTGCCGCTCGAGCTTCGGGCCAAGTTCTCGAAGCGGATGGCCTTCACGCTCACGATCCGGCGCCCGGACGGCCGTGTGGTCGCCACGCGCCGGCACACGAACGGTCACATCCGCTGGACCTGGGGCGGCCACGCGCCGGTGCTACCGGGCGGGACCTATCGGTGGGTCATCTCCGCGGCGGGCGCGCGCGGATTCGAGGGGACGCTCGGCGTCCTGCCGCTGTGGGGCCTGCGCGCGCCGCCCGACGCGTTCTCGGTGTCGCAGGGGTCGGTCACCGGCGGCGGGCTCGCGAGCCTGGAGCACCCCGACGGCTCGACGCTCGACATCGCGTCCGCCGGCGGCAGCCCGCAGACGGAGCTCGTCACCGACTTCGACCTCGACACGACCCGGCCCGTCGCGCTCGCCGCTACCCGCGCGGGAGCGAGCGTCGCCACGACGGCGGGCGGGCCCGTCGACGTCGCGCTCTGGGACTTCGGCTCGAGCTCGTGGGTCGACATCGGATCGTGCACCTCGACGCCGGGCAGGGCGTGCAAGGTCGAGAGCGCCGGCCGCCGGCCACGAGTTCGCAAGCTGGGACGGCGGCTCGTCGTCGGCCAAGATGCGCGCTCGCTACACGTTCGCCGGCGGCGTCGCCGTCGACTCGGCGCACGCGCTCCTCAGGGGCTGACGTCGACCGCGACGACCTCGTCGGCGGTGTGCGCGACGCCGGCCACGACGAGCCGGCCGGCCTCGTCGACGCCCGTCGCAGAGCGCCCGTCGTCGCCGCCGGCGAGGCTGCACCCGGCGGCCGCGCAGGTCGTCGCGCTCGAGGCCCGGGAAGCCGTCGCGCTCGAACGCCCGGTAGCGAGCCTCGATCGCCTCGAGGACGTCCGCCAGGAGGGCGGCCCGGTCGACCGGCGGCCGTTCAGGAGCCGAAGCGACGTGGGGGAGACGCGGGCGTCGGCGGGCAGGTCGCCCGGCCTCGTGGTTCGCGTTCACGCCGATGCCGACGACCACCTCGCCGTCTCGCACCTCGGCCAGGATGCCGGCCAGCTTGCGACCGTCGACGACGACGTCGTTCGGCCAGCGCACGAGCGCCTCCGGCCACGCCGCGGCCGCACACGGCCTCGGCGACGACGAGCGTCAGCGGCGGCAGCCGCTCCGGCGGCGTCCGCGGGTGAAGCGAGAGCGAGAAGAGCAGGCCGGCTCCCCGCGGGCTCTTCCACTCCCGGCCGCGCCGGCCCCGGCCGGCGGTCTGCTCCTCGCAGGCCGCCACGCCGCCCTCGGGCAGGCCGCGCGCGAGCTCCTGAGTGGACGGGCACGTCTCGCGCCAGACGTAGGGCCGGCCGAACGCGCCCCGCAGGAGGGGCAGCACGGCCTCGGGACGCAGCGTGCCCTCCCCCATGCCACTAGGATACGCGCCGCATGTTCCCGCAACCCAAACGGGCGGAGGCGCGTCTAGTCCTCCGAGATCGGGTACGTGACCAGCCGGCGTATGCAGGCCTGTCGGATCTGGTGCTTGCGGTCCGAGCCAAGGACGGCGACGGTCGCGCGCTGGAGACGCTGGTCGAGCGCCACGCGCCGGGTGTGCGGCGGCTGGCCGGGTACCTGCTCTCGGACCAGCAGGACGCCGAGGACGCCGCCCAGGAGGCGCTCGCCAAGCTTTGCACCCGCATCGGCCAGTTTCGGGGGGAGGCCCGGTTCCAGACGTGGCTCTACAGCCTCGTGTCGAACACGTGCCGCGACCTGGGCGAGCGCCAGCGCCGGCGCCGCCATCAGCCGCTGGAGCTCGCGACGGAGTTCGCGAGCGACGAGGTGCCGCAGGAGGCCGCGGAGTGGCGCGACCAGCGCCGCCACCTGGCGGAGTGCATGCGGGCGCTCAGCGACGACCAGCGCCGGGTGATGGTGCTGAAGGACGTGCTCCAGCTCTCGTACGAGGAGATCGCGGCCGAGATGGGGATGCCGGTGGGCACGGTGAAGTGCCACGCCCACCGCGGCCGGGCCCGCATGCGGCGGGTGATGGAGCCCGGGGCCCGCGCGGCGTCCGGGTGATCGCCGGGGCGGCGCTGCCGCTCGGGCGCGACGCGATCTGCGACATCATCCCGCACCGCGAGCCGTTCCTCCTCGTCGACGAGATCACCGAGCTCGAGGCCGGGCGTGCGCGCCGTCGGCCGCTACCTCGTGAAGGACGACGCCTGGTACCTCGCCGGCCACTTCCCCGGAAACCCGATCATGCCGGGCGTGCTCCAGGTCGAGGCGCTCGCGCAGGTCGGGCGCCATCTGCGGCCTCGCGCATCCCGACTTCGCCGGCCGGCTCGTGCTCTTCGCAGGCATCGACGACGTGCGCTTCAAGCGGATCGTCCGCCCCGGCGACACGCTCGACCTGCGAGTGCGAGATCTCGCGCCTGCGCGGGCCGGTCGGGCGGGCCGACGCCGAGGCGACGGTCGCCGGCGAGCTCGCCTGCCGCGGCGACGCTCACGTTCGCGCTCGTCGAGGGGGAGCTCGCGTGATCGCCACCTGCCAGACGCGGCGTCGAGGTGGTCGGCGTGGGCGCGCACGTGCCCGAGCGGGTGATGACGAACGACGAGATCGCGACGTTCGCGTCGAGACGTCCGACGAGTGGATCGCGTCCCGCACCGGCATCCGCCAGCGCCGGATCGCGGCCGACGGCGAGTCGTCGGCCGGCCTCGGCGCCGAGGCGGCCGAGCGGGCGCTCGAGAGCGCCGGGCATGTCCGGCGCCGACCTCGACCTGATCGTGACCGCCACCGCCAGCCCGGACTACTACTTCCCGGCGACCGCGACGCTGATCGGCGAGCGCATCGGCGCGCCGCGGGGTGGCCGGGTACGACCTCTCGGCGGCCTGCACCGGGTTCGTCTACGCGCTGGCCCAGGCCTACGGCCAGCTCGGCGCGGGCCTGGCCGACACCGTGCTCGTGGTCGGCACGGAGGTCTTCTCGCGCCTGCTCGACTGGGACGACCGCTCGACGTGCGTGCTCTTCGGCGACGGCGCGGGCGCCGTGGTGCTGCGCCAGGAACGGCTCGACGAGCGGGATCCTGGGCTTCGAGCTCGGCTCCGACGGCTCGGGCGCGCGAGCTGCTCGAGGTCGCCGCGGCCGGGCACAGCACCGAGCCCGCCGCCGACGCCCGTACGTGCGCGATGGACGGGGCGCAGGTGTACAAGTTCGCGACGACGGTCTCGGTCGACTCGGCGACGCGGGCGCTCGACGGCGGCCGGCCTGACCGTCGCGGACGTCGACGTGTTCGTCCCGCACCAGGCCAACCGGCGCATCATCGACCACGCCGCCCGGCGGCTCGGGCTGGCCGAGGACCGGGTCGTCTCGAACGTCGACAGGTACGGCAACACGTCGGCCGCGTCGATCCCGATCTGCCTCGACGAGGCGCACCGGTCGGGCCGCATCAAGGCCGGGCGACATCGTGCTCATGACGGGCTTCGGCGGCGGCCTGTCGTGGGGCTCGTGCGTGATGGAATGGACACTCCCTCTGAAGGAGACGAGATGAACAAGGTCGCGTTCTGCTTCCCGGGACAGGGCAGCCAGCGCGTGGGCATGGGCAGGGAGATGGCCCGGGCAGTTCCCCGAGGCCGGCGCGGTGTTCGACGAGGCCTCCGCGGAGGTCGACTTCGACCTGCGGAAGGTGTGCTTCGACGGGCCGATCGAGCGGCTGTCCGAGACCGACATCACCCAGCCGGCGCTCGTCACGACGTCGCTCGCGGCGCTGCGCGCGGTGCAGGCGCAGGCTGAACGTGAAGCCCGACGTCGTGGTCGGCCACAGCGTCGGCGAGTACGCGGCGATCGCCGCGGCCGACTCGCGTCGACGTCGGCCTCGTGACGCGGCTCGTGCGCGAGCGCGGCCTGGCCATGGCGGCATCGCGCGCCAAGGGCGCGATGGCGGCGGTGCTCGGCCTGGCCGACGAGGAGGTCGAGCGGCTCTGCGCCGAGACCGGCGACGTGTGGCCGGCGAACTACAACTGCCCCGGCCAGCTCGTGATCTCGGGCCGCGAGGGCGGCGTCGCCGCCGTCGGCGAGAAGGCGCGCGAGCTGGGCGCGAAGGTCGTGCGGCTGCGCGTCTCGGGCGCGTTCCACAGCCCGCTCGTCGAGGACGCCGCCCAGCGGCTCGAGCCCGTCGTCCGGGCCGCCCACTTCGGCGAGCTGAAGACGCGGCTCATGTCGACCGTGTCGAGCAAGCTCGAGACCGTCGATCGCATTCCCGGGCCTCCTCGTCGAGCAGGTGACGGCGCCCGTGCGCTTCACGCAGGCGGTGCAGGGCGCTCCTGTCCGACGGCGTGCGCACGTTCGTCGAGATCGGGCCGGGCGGCGTCCTGGGCGGGCTCGTGAAGCGCATCGACCGCTCGGTCACGGCCGTCTCGATCGGGACGCCCGAGGAGCTCTCGGCGGCGGAGGCGAGCCTTGCCGGATCGTGAGCTCGACGGTCAGGTGGCGCTCGTGACCGGCGGCTCGCGCGGCATCGGCGCCGCGGTGTGCGCCGAGCTGGCGCGGGCCGGCGCCGAGGTCGTCGTCAACTACACGGCGAACGCCGAGGCGGCCGAGGGCGTCCGCGCGGCGATCGGCGGGAGCGCCCACGCCGTTCGCGGCGACGTCTCGACGATGGAGGGCGCGACCGGCCTCGTCGAGCAGGTCGAGTCGGAGGTCGGCCCGATCGCGATCCTCGTGAACAACGCCGGGATCACCCGCGACAACCTGATCATGAAGCTCGCCGAGGACGACTGGCGCAGCGTGATCGACACGAACCTGGGCGGCGCCTTCTTCACCTGCCGCGCGGTGGCCCGCCCGATGCTGAAGCGGCGGGCCGGCGCGATCGTGAACATGTCGTCGGTCGTCGGCGTGCACGGAAACGCGGGCCAGACGAACTACGCGGCGTCGAAGGCCGGCCTGATCGGCCTCACGAAGTCGCTCGCCAAGGAGCTCGGCGGGCGCGGCATCCGCGTGAACGCCGTCGCGCCGGGGTACATCTCGACCGAGCTCACCGACGCGCTGCCGGAGCCGGCCCGCGAGGCGATCCTGAAGTCGACGCCGCTCGGGCGGCTGGGGACGACCGGACGACGTGGCCCGCGCGGTGCGGTTCCTGGTCTCGGACGCGGCGGCGTTCGTGACGGGCGACGTACTGGCGGTCGACGGAGGGTTGGGCACATGAGCGCTGCGAACGGACGCCGGCGGGTGGTCATCACCGGGATTGGGTGGCATCACCCCGTGCGGGAACACGATCGACGAGACCTGGGAGGGCATCCGCTCCGGGCGGTCGGGCGTCTCCCGCATCGAGGAGTTCGAGGTGCCGGAGGGCACGCCGAACATCGCCGGCCAGGTGAAGGACTTCGACCCGCTCGAGTACATGGACCGGAAGTCCGTGCGGAAGACCGACCGCTTCGCCCAGCTCGCCGTCGCCGCGGCGACCCAGGCGGTCAGCCGACGCCGACCTCGACATCGCCGCCGACGCGGCCCGGATCGGCTGCTCGATCGGCACCGGCATCGGCGGCCTGCGGACGCAGGAGGTCGCGTACGCGAAGCTGTTCGACGCCGGCCCCGACCGGCTGAACCCGTTCTGGGTGACGGCGCTCATCTCGAACATGGGCGCGGCCGAGATGTCGATGGCGCTCGGCACGCGCGGCCCGCTCACCACCGAGACGACGGCGTGCGCGGCGTCCGGGCATGTCGCTCGGGAACGCGACCCTCTACATCCGCGCCGGGATGGCCGACGCGATGCTGGCCGGCGGCGTCGAGTCGCCGATCACGCTGCTCGCGCTGGGCGGGTTCGGCACGATGCGCGCGCTCTCGCGCCGGCTCGACGACCCCGAGGGCGCGAGCCGGCCGTTCGACCTCGGCCGCGACGGCTTCATCCTCTCGGAGGGCTCGACGGTGCTCGTGCTCGAGGAGCTCGAGCGCGCCCGGCGGCGCGGTGCGCGGATCTACGCCGAGGTGCTCGGCTACGGCATGTCGTCGGACTCCCACCACGTGACCGAGCCCGACCCGGTCGGGACGAACCCGGCCCGGGCGATCACGATGGCGATGGAGGACGCCGGCGTGACGCCCGACGATGTCGGCTACGTGAACGCGCACGGCACCTCGACGCCCGCCGGCGACTCGGCCGAGACGCGCGCGCTCAAGATCGCGCTCGGCGAGGAGCGGGCGCGCGAGATCCCGATCTCGTCCACCAAGAGCGAGACGGGCCACCTGCTCGGCGCGACCGGCGCGGTCGAGGCCGCGGTGACCGTCCTTGCGATGCGCGACGGGTTCCTGCCGCCGACGATCAACCTGACCGACCCCGACCCCGAGTGCGACCTCGACTACATTCCCAACACGGGCCGAGAGGCCGACGTGCGCGTTGCGATCTCGAACTCGTTCGGGTTCGGCGGCCACAACGCCGTGCTCGTGCTGGGACGCTGGGACCAGGATTCGGACTGATGGCCGAGAACATCAGCGTCGATGTCAGCCGGTCGGACGGGGCCGGGCCGCCCGAGCCCGCGCCGCGCACGCGCAACACCTGCCCCGACTGCAACTCGCACTATCGCGAGGACGAGATGGTGGCGAACCTGCGCGTCTGCACGAACTGCGGGCACCACTTCCCGGTGACGGCCCGGGAGCGGATCGTGCAGCTCGCCGACGAGGGCACCTTCACCGAGATCGCGCGCGGCCTGCACTCGGACGACCCGCTCGAGTTCGTCGACTCGAAGCCGTACCCCGACCGGCTGCGCGCGGCCGAGCGCTCGACCGGCCTGCGCGACGCGGCGATCGTGGGGTCGTGCGCCATCGGCGGCACCGAAGCGGCGCTCGTGGTGATGGACTTCTCGTTCCTCGGCGGCAGCATGGGATCGGTGGTGGGGGAGAAGTTCGCCCGCGCCGCCGACCTCGCGGTCGAGCGGCGCATGCCGCTCGTCTCGGTCTCGGCCTCCGGCGGCGCCCGCATGCAGGAGGGTGTGCTCGCGCTCATGCAGATGGGGAAGACGGTCGCGTCGGTGGATGAGCTGCGCGAGGCGGGCCGGCCCTTCGTGTCGGTGCTCGTCCACCCGACGACCGGCGGCGTGGCGGCCAGCTTCGCCGCGCTCGGCGACGTGATCATCGCCGAGCCGGGCGCGCTGCTCTCGTTCTCGGGGCCGCGAGTCGTGAAGCAGACGACCGGCGAGAGCCTGCCCGAGGACTTCGGCCTCGCGGAGTCCAACTTCCGCCACGGCCACGTCGACATCATCGTGCCGCGCCCCGAGCTACGCGACGCCGTTGCCCGCACGCTGGCGCTCCTGACCGGCGGCCAGCCGTACCGGCCGCCCGTGCTGGTCGGCGACCTCGACCCCGTCGGGGCGCTGGGCCGCGCCGTCTCGGGGATGCGCCGGCGGATCTCCGACATGAACCCGTTCCGGAACGGGACCCCCGATGGCGACGACTGAGCGCTTCCGGCTCCTGCGCCGCCGCGGCGAGGGCGATGCCTGGCATGCCGTCCAGCTCGCCCGCCACCAGGACCGCCCGTACACGCTCGACTACCTCGCCCGGATGTGCGACGACTTCCTCGAGCTCCACGGCGACCGCGCAGAGGCCGACGACGCGGCCGTCGTGGCCGGCATCGGGTCGTTCCGCGGCCAGACCGTCGCGTTCGTCGGCCACCAGAAGGGCCGCGACCTGAAGCAGCGCACGCACCGGAACTTCGGCATGCCGAGCCCCGAGGGCTACCGCAAGGCGATGCGGGTGTTCGCGATCGCAGCCCGCCTGGGCTTCCCGGTCGTCACGCTGATCGACACGCCGGGCGCGGCACCGGGCGTCGGTGCCGAGCAGCGCGGCCAGTCGGGCGCCATCGCGCGGTCGCAGCTCACGCTCATGGGGCTGCGCGTCCCGGTGGTGGCGTGCGTGATCGGCGAGGGGTCCTCCGGCGGCGCGCTCGCGTTCGGCATCGCCGACCGGGTGCTGATGCAGCAGAACGCCATCTACACGGTCATCTCGCCCGAGGGCTGCGCCGCGATCCTCTGGAAGGACGCCGGCGAGGCCCGGCGTGCCGCAGCGGCGCTCCGCCCGACCGCCGACGCGTGCCTCGCGCTCGGCGTGGTCGACGCGATCGTGCCCGAGCCGTCCGGCGGCGCCCACCGCGACCACGCCAAGGCGGCCGAGCTCCTGGCGGATGCGATCCAGGTCGAGCTCGGCGTCCTGAGCTCGATCCCGCCGCAGCAGCGGCGCGCCGGGCGGCGGGCGAAGTTCCGCGACATGGGCGCGTACGTCGAGTAGCCTCGGGCCAACGCCGGCCATTCGGCTGCCGGTAGGCTCCCGATCCGTGAATCGCGGCCTCAACCGCTTCGAGCAGGCGTCGGTCGCCGTCGCCGCGATCCTGTCGGCCGTCGCCGCTGGGCTCGCGCTCGGCGATGCCCCCAACACCGCCGTCTTCGTGCTCTCCGGGGCGGCGCTCATCGCGCTCGCATGGATCGTGGGGGTTGCGACCGAGCAGCTCGGCGAGAGCTCGGGGCCGAAGGTCGGCGGCGTCCTGAACGCGACGTTCGGGAACGCGGCCGAGCTCATCATCACGATCTTCGCCATCCGCGCCGGCCAGCTGGAGGTGGCGACGGCGTCCATCACGGGCTCGATCCTCGGGAACACCCTGCTCGTCCTGGGGGCCTCGTTCCTGCTCGGCGGACTGCGGAACGGGATCCAGACGTTCGACCAGCGGATCGCCGGGATGAACGCATCGATGCTCGCGCTCGCGGTGATCGGCCTGGGGCTTCCGACCGCCTTCGCGGCGGCGCGCGGCACCGGTGCCGATACGCAGACGATCTCCGACATCACGGCCGTCATCCTGTTCGGCCTGTACCTCCTGAGCCTCGTCTACTACTTCCGCACGGGTGCGGGCGCCGGCGGATCCCATCCGCAGGTGTCGCACTGGACGGCCCGGCTCGCCATGATCCTGCTCCTGGCGTCGACCGGGGCCGTGGCTGTGATCTCGGACGTCTTCGTGGGAACGCTGGAGGGAGTGATCACCGATCTCGGCATCAGCGCGGCGTTCCTCGGGCTCGTGATCGTCCCGATCGTCGGCAACATCGCCGAGAACATCGTCGGCATCAAGCTCGCCTACCAGAACAAGATGGACTTCTCGATGGTCGTCTCGCTCGGCTCGTCGCTCCAGGTGGCGCTCGGCGTGGCGCCGCTCCTGGTCTTCATCTCCCTCCTCACCCCGCACCATTTCGACCTCGTGTTCCCCGTCATCCAGGTGATCGCGCTGGCGGCCGCCGTCACGATCACCGCGCTCATCGCCGCCGACGGCGAGTCGAACTGGCTCGAGGGGGCCCAGCTCATGGCCGTCTACGCGATCGTCGCCACATCCTTCTGGTACCTGTGACCACTCGCGACCGGACATTGTTCGCGGTCGTCGTCGGGCTCGCCGTGCTGGCGGTCGGGCTGAAGGCGGGCTCCGTGCGGGGCGAGATCGTCTTCGGGGCGGCGTCGATCGCCCTCATGGGGCTCGCCTGGCTCCTCGGCGAGGCGACCGACCAGGCTGGGAACACCGCCGGGCCGCGAGTGTCCGCGCTCCTGAACGCCACGTTCGGCAACCTGCCGGAGGTCGTGATCGTCATCCTGGCGATCAACGCCGGCCTGGAGGACATCGCCCGGGCCTCGATCATCGGGTCGGTCATCGGGAACATCCTCCTGATCCTCGGGTTGTCGCTCATCCTGGGAGGGTGGAAGAACGGCATCCAGACGTTCAACGAGCGGGTTGCGACGATGAACTCGTCGATGTTGATCCTCGCCGTCGCCGGGCTGGGGTTCCCGACGCTGTTCGCCGCCCTCCACGACTCCGACTCGGCCGACGTGCTGTCGCTGTGGACAGGCGCAGCGCTCCTCCTGTGCTACGGCGCCTACCTCGTCTTCACGTTCAGCATGCCCGGCCAGCAGCTCGAGGACGAGCCCGGCCGGGCCAGGTGGTCGATCCGCGAAGCCGTCTTCGCCCTGGCCGTCACCGCGGTCGCGACCGGCATTGTCTCGGAGCTCCTGGTCGACTCGATCAAGCCCACGGTCGAGTCGCTCGGCGTGCCGCGCGCGTTCGTGGGGCTGATCCTCGTGCCGTTCGTGGGCAACGTCGCCGAGCACTTCTCGGCCGTCCGGCTCGCCTATCGCAACCGGGTCGATTTCGCGATGGGGATCGCCTTCGGATCGGGCATCCAGATCGCGCTCGGGGCAAGCGGGATCGCGGTCTTCTCGTCGATCCTGCTCGGGGACGAGCTGTCGCTGGTCTTCGACCCGCTCCAGATCGCGGCCCTCGCCGCAGCGGCCCTCGTCGCCACACTGGTCGCCCGCGGCGGCGAGACAAACTGGCTCGAGGGCCTCCAGCTGCTCGTGATCTACCTGATCATCAGCGTCGCCGTCTGGCTCCAGTGACCGGCTGACCTACCCGATCGGATACGCCTTGCCGTTCACGGCCGGCAGCACCTGGCCGGTGACCCAGGCCGGGGTCGTCGTCACGCCTGGCTGGTAGTTGTAGGCCCCCGACGGGAGCTGGCGCGCATGGAGCCATGCCAGCGCCTGGCGGTTGCTCAGGCTGCAGCGGTGGCGGGCCTGGACCGCCCATGACGTCGACTGGCTGTTCGCCGAGCTCCCGGGCAGGAGCGCGTAGCCGTGCGACGAGGTCTGGGCCGTTGCGAGGTAGCCGTAGGCCCGCGAGACGGCTCGGCTGCTGCACGGCTCGCCGGCCGCCCGCAGTGCCATTACGGCCGCCGAGGTGTCGTCGGCGTCCGGCCCGGCCGATGCCGACCACGAATAGCCACCGTTCGGGCGCTGGGCGCCGCGGATGACGGCCAGCGAGCCCCGCGGCGCCGGGACGCCGGCGGCGCGCAGCGCGAGCACGCCCCAGTAGGTCGAGTTCTGGGAGCCACCGATGACACCGTCCCCGTCGACCCGGTGCCGCAAGGCCGTCACGAGGTTGCGGCCGGCGAAGTTGCGCGGGTTCCTCCCGATCGCCACGACGGCCAGGATGCCGCGCTCGAGTGCGAAGGCGTTCCGCCAGCTCCCGGCGTGGTGGGCGAGGTAGGTCGTCATGGTCTTCCCGCCCGGACGGCGCGCCCGGCCAGGCGAGCGGCCGGCGGCCCGAAGGCCCATGGCCGCCCACTCGGTGAGCGACACGTTCGCCTTGCGCGTCCCGGCCTCGGCGATCCCGCCCGAGGGGCGCTGATGGCTCAGGAGGTAGCTCGCGCCGGTGCCGGCGTAGGCGGGCGCGGCGAGTGCGAGGACGGCGGTTGCGGCGATGACGGTGGTTCGGATCATGTTCCCTCCAGTGGCGCGAAGCTGCCGTGCAGCCTGCGCTCGTAGCGGTCGAGCATGCGGATGAGACTTGGCCCTGCGACGAGTGCGATGACGGCGTTCCCGACGGCGTGGGCCACGTCGAACCAGATGCCGGCCGAGACCAGGGCGATGAACGACGACGCGTCGGCGCCGGGCCCGAACGCGCTCCACTCCCAGACGTCCATCACCCAGTCGAACCCGAAGCCGCACGCGACGCCGAACGCGGCGAGCGCCACCCGGTTTCGGAGCACGTTCGGCATCCAGCCGGCGATCACTCCGACGAGGCCCCACCCGAGCATCTGCCACGGCGTCCACGGGCCCTGGCCCAGGAACGCGTTGGACGCCAGGGCGGCGGCAGCACCGGTCGCGAGGCCCGCGCGCGGTCCCAGGGTGATCCCCGCGACCGCCACGATCATCGTCACCGGCTGGACGTTCGGGATCGCGGCGAACACCACCCGGCCCGCGGCCGCCGCGGCCGCGAGGGCTGCGACAAGGGCGAGCTCGCGGCTGCGGTTGGGGCCGGTCTCGATCGCGGCCATGACGAGCGCCACGGCCACGACGGCGGCCAGGGTCACGAGCTCAAGCATGGAGAACCTCGATCCTCGGCGCGTCGTGCCGCGCGATCCGGCCTTGGTCCATCGCGAGCGCGGCCGTCGCGACGTCGGCGACGAACCAGAGATCGTGGCTTACGACGACGACGCCGGCCCCGGCTGCGGCCAGGCCGCGGACCAGGCCCGCCAGGTCGCCCTTTCGGCGCCCGTCCACCCCGCGCGTCGGCTCGTCGAGCACCACCAGGTCGGGGCGCATCGCCGTGACCGTGGCGATCGCTAGCCGCTGGCGCTCGCCGCTCGACAGGTCGCGCGGATGCTCCGTCGCGGCCCACTCGAGCTCGAACCGCTCCAGCTCCGCCGTCGCCTGCGCGCGCCGAGTCGCCGGCGGCAGCCCGAGATTCTTGAGGCCGTACTCGACCTCCTCGAGCGCCGTGTCGTGCAGCAGGTAGCAGGCCGGGTCCTGGGCGACGTATCCGGCCCGCCCAGCTCGCTCGGCGGCGCCGGTGTCGAGGTCGGTGAGGCCGCAGAGGGCGAGGGCGAGCGTCGTCTTCCCGGCGCCGTTGGGGCCGGTCACGGCCGTCACGGCGTTGCGGCCGAACGCCGCCGAGACGTCGACGAGGGCCCGCGTGGTACCCAGCCGCTTGCTCGCATGCGTGAGCGTGGCCGCCGGATCGGCCGGGTCGGCATCCGGCGGCGGCTCGGCCGGCGCGCGCGGGAGAAGCCACGGCGTGGCAGCCAGGGCCCGGCGGGCGAGCGGTGGGGCCGCGTCGACCTCGATCGCGCCCGCCCGCATCGCGACGATGCGGTCTGCGACGTCGAACAGGCGCTCGGTGCGGTGCTCCGCCACGACGATCGCGATGCCGTGGCGGTCGCGTAGGTCGATCAGTGTCCGGATCAGCTCGTCGGCGGCGGCCGGGTCGAGCTGGCTCGTCGGCTCGTCCAGGAGCAGCACCCGCGGCCCCATCGCGAGGACCGAGGCGATCGCCACCCGCTGGCGCTCTCCGCCCGACAGCGTCTGCGTCGTGCGCTCGGCCAGGTGCGCGGCGCCGACCATCTCCAGCGCGGCGCGCGCGCGGGGATGGATCTCACCGGGGGCGACGCCCAGGTTCTCGAGGCCGAAGGCGGCCTCGGCGAGCACGTGGCTCATGACGACCTGGGCCTCGGGATCCTGGAACACGAGCCCGGCGTGCCGCGCGAGCTCGCCCGGCCGGTGCCCGCGCGTGTCGAGCCCCGAGACGCGCACGCGCCCCCGGAGCTCGCCGCCGTGGAAGTGCGGCACGAGGCCGAGGGCGGCCCGAAGGAGGGTCGACTTGCCGCTTCCCGACTCGCCGACGAGGAGCACGAGCTCGCCCTCGTCCACGGTGAGGTCGACGCCCGCCAGCGCCGGCCGCCCGGCCGGGGTGTAGCGGTGGCTCACGCCCTCGAAGGTCAGGGCCGGCATCGCGCCACCCATGCGAACGCCGCACCCAGCAGGGCGAGGGCCGCCGAGCCCGCAACGGCCGCGGCCGTCCACGGGTTGTCGAGCAGGTCGAAGTAGCGGAAGTCGCCGGCTCCTGTCACCAGGGCGGCGGCGACGATCGCGAGCGCAGCCGCCCCGAGCGCGGTCAGCACACGCTCGCGAGCCGTGAGCGCCCGGCCGGGCGCCGCCGATCGCGACGGGCCCGCGTATCCACGCGCCTCCATCGCCTCGGCAACCGCCACGGCCCGCTCCAGCGACATCCCCACGAGCGGCCCCATGAGGCGGGCGGCGGTCGCCGGGCGCGAGACCCTTGCCGCTCGTGTGCGCGCGGCGACGAGCACGCCCGCCGCGTCGCGCTCCAGCGCCGGGAGCATCTGCGTGGTGAGCGACGCGATCATCGCCGACCGCGGCGCGACGCGGGCGACTGCGCGCAGCAGCAGGTCGGAGTCGGCAAGCCGGACGAACGCCCCGACCGCCAGGGCCGTGGCGGCGATCCTGAGGCCGGCGGCGGCGCCGTAGGCGAGCTCCTCCGTCGTGATCTGGGTGTCGAGGATCGGGATGTCGGGGCCGCGCCAGAGCGTCGTCAGCCCCTGCACGGCGACGAACGGCTCGAGCGCGAACACCGTGAGGCCCGTCGTGATCGCGAACGCGGCGTACATGCGCCGCGGCGGCCCGGCGGCGGCGAGCAGCGCTCCCCCCGCGATCGCCGCGGCGGCGGGGAAGAGCGGGTTCGAGAGCGCGATGGCCGCCGTGCAGACGGCGATCGTCACCAGCGCCGCCGGGAGCGGCTTCACCGCCGGCCCCCCGCAGCCACCACGTGGCCGCCGCCGTCGAGCGCCACGGCGTAGGTGCTCGCCACCTGGGCGGGGTGCTCGGCGAGCGTTCGGGCGGCAGCGCAGGCCGCGCGCGGGATGTCGCCCGCGACGATCAGCTCGGCCGAGCGGCCGGTCGCATCGCCCGGCTGGTAGGCGGCGATCAGCGCGTGCGCCCGCGGGTCGGGCCGCGGGCCGCCCGGCGTTCGGTAGACCATCACCCGGCCGCCATCCAGGTAGACGGTGAGCCCCCGGCCGCGGCGGACGGCGGGCCCGAGCGCTGCGGCCGCCTGGGTGAAGGTCTCGACCCGAACGGTGAAGTCGGACGCGGCGCTCGTGAGGCGCGCCCCGGCCGCGCGCAGCGTCCCGGCGACGTCGGCCGAGCAGGGCAGGCCGGTCACGCGCACCGCCGCCGGCCGGTGGCCGTCGTAGCCGTGCACGAACGGCTCGGGCCAGGAGCCGATCGCGACCGGCACATGGATGAGGTCGTTCCAGTACCGGTAGTCCCACCATTCCCGGTCTCCCGGTCGGAGCCGGTAGTCGGCGGCTCCCCGGTCGGCCTCGACGCCGTTCACGAAGTAGAGCCAGTCCCAGCCCGCCGAGCGGTCGCCCCGGAGGCCGTCGATCGCCTCGACGAAGCGGCCGCCGTAGGACGTGTCGACCTGCGCCGTGCGCCGGAGCGCGTCGAGCGCCGACTGCCCGGGCGCGGCGCGCGCTCCGTCGATGCGGTTCCCGCCGAAGTCGCGGGTGACGGTGACCGTCACCGCGGCAGGGCCGGGGGGCGGTGCCGCGGCCTGCGAGCCGCAGCCACCGCCCACCGCCCCCAGGATCGCCCAGGCTACGACGAGCCTACGTGCACCCATACCGTCGGCGATCGGATCGCCCCGGGGAGGGTGGCGCGGACGCCGAACGTCCCTGTGCGCGTGAACCGGACAGTCACCCGGCCCAGGCTTCCGGCCTGCGTCGCTGCCCCGTTCACCGACACCCATGCATGCGCAGCGGGCGTGCCCGTCCCGGCATCGTCATAGGAGACCACGGTGAACGTCGCCGTCGCTCCAGGCTCGAGGTTCGTCGACGTCGCCCGCAGCCCGAGCGTGGGCTCCGTGGCGCCCGTGTTCGGATCGAACGCCGTCCAGTAGAAGAGGGCGTGCATGCCCGGCGTCGCCTTCACGGAGCCTGCTCCGAGCGACGAGAGGGTGTGCCCGACCTTGAAGGCCCAGAAGTGCGTCGAGTTGCCGGCCTGGCCGGCGATCGAGTCGACGAAGAACCCGCAGCACGAGAACCACGTCAGCCCGACTCCGAAGCGGTGGTTGTGCGATGCGGTGAGAAGCGCGCCGAGCGGCGTGGGCTGGTCGAGCCGGTGGCCCTGCACCTTGCCGGTGAGCGGGACCGGCCGGCCGGTGAACACCGTGCGAGACGGGCCCTCGACCCGAAGCGCCACGTGGACCTTGGCGGCAGCCGCAGGACCGGCCGCCACCAGGATGGCAAGGGCGGCGATGAGTGCCGCGAACGTCAGGCGAAGCCTGTGCAACGTGTCCTCCTTCCTCGAGAGGCATCGACGTCAGATCGCGGGCGGCAGGTCTTCTGGCTCGGACGCGTCTCCCGGGGTTCCCGGGCCGACCGGCTTACCTTCCCGGCCCTTTCGGGCCAGTGGCCACCTCATGGTGACGCCGGACGGACGCCCTTACAGCGGCGGGACCGCGCCGGATTTGCACCGGCTTCCCTTGACCGCTCGCGGAGCGCGAGTGTACCAGCTACGGTCGGTCGCTGGCCGGGTAGCAGCCGAGGTAGGAGAGCTCGGCGACGTGCCCCTCCAGCTCGCGCAGGGCGGCCGATACCGACGCGTCGAGCGGGTGGCCCTCGAGGTCGGCGTAGAACTGGTAGTTCCACGGGCGCCCGGCGATCGGGCGCGACTGGAGCGAGGTCATGTTGACGCTGTGGCGGCCGAGCGGGGCGATGGCGTCGACCAGCGCGCCGGGGTGGTGGTGGGTCACGAAGCGCACGGCCGTCCGCCACGGGCGGCCGTTCTCACGGTCGAGCCTCGTGTGGGCCGCGACCGCGACGAACCGCGTGTAGTTCTGGGCGTGGTCCGAGACGTCGTTCAGCAGCACCTCCAGGCCGTGCTGGAGCGCGGCCGCCCGCGACGAGATCGCCGCCTGGCGGGGGTCGCCCGCATCGGCCACGCGCCGGGCCGCCGCGGCCGTGCTGGGGGCGACGTCGGGCAGCGCGTCCGGGAGCGACGACAGGAACCGGCGGCACTGGGCGAGCGCGGCCGGGTGCGAGTGGATCCGGGCCAGCGCGTCGATGTTCGTTCCCGCCATCCCGACCAGGCAGTGCGGCACGGCGATCACGACCTCGTCGACGATCGCGAGCGGGGCGTGCGCGAGCAGGTCATAGGTCTCGGGGATCGCGCCTGCGAGCGAGTTCTCGATCGGGAGGACGCCACACGACGCCTCGCCGCGCGTCACGGCGCGCATGACGTCTGCGAACGACCGGCACGACACGAGCTCCGCGTCCGGGTACAGCCTGCCGGCCGCCTCGGCGGCGTAGGCGTTCTCCTCTCCGAAATGGGCGACGGTCGCCGTCATCGAAACCCTCCGTTAAACGAGAAAGGCCCCCGGTGCTCCGGAGGCCGCTTCGGTCGCTTCGCGTGTACGCGCGCGGTCAGCCGCCTCCGATGTCCTCGGTAAAGGCGAAGCCGGACGTGAGCGGCGAGTACATTGCGCGCCATGCTACCAGAGGAGGCGCTGGTCTCGGCGATCGCCGCCGCCGTCGGAGGGCCGTCCGGCAACGTCGTCCTCGGGATCGGCGACGACGCCGCGGTGCTCGACGACGGCACCGTGATCTCGACCGACATCCTGGTCGAGGGCGTCCATTTCGACCTCGCCCGGACGGCGCCCCGCGAGGTCGGGCACCGGGCGGCGACCGCGAACCTCTCCGACCTCGCCGCGATGGGGGCCCGGCCCGTGGCGCTGCTCGCGGCGTTCGGCCTGCCCGACGGCTTCGCCGGCGCGGCCGAGATCGCCGCCGGGATGCACGAGCACGGCGTGCCCGTCGCCGGCGGCGACCTCTCTCGCGCGCCGGTGCTCATCGTGTCGGTGACGGCGCTCGGGCGCAGCGAGCGGCCGGTGCGGCGGTCGGGCGGGCGCCCGGGCGACGTGCTCGTCGTGACCGGGCCGCTGGGCGGCCAGGCCGCCGCCGGCTACACGGGCCGCGTGCTCCCGCGGACCGACGAGGGATGTGCGCTGGCGGCCGTCGCGACCGCGATGATCGACCTGTCCGACGGCATCGCGACCGACGCCGCCAGGCTGGCGCGGGCGTCCGGCACCGGCGCGATCATCGAGCTCGAGCGGCTGCCGCGCGCCGCCGGTGCCTCGATCGAGCAGGCTGCCACCGGCGGCGAGGACTACGAGCTCCTGGCGGCGCTTCCGCCCGACGCCGAGCCTCCGGTGCCGGTCACGGTCGTCGGGCGGCTCACCGACGGAGCGGACGTCGTCCTGCTCGACGGCGCGGGTGCCCCACAGTCGCTCAGGGGCTGGGATCACTTCGGATGATCCCGGTTCTGGCAGGGCTCACGGCCGCCGTCATGTGGGGCCTCTCGACCGTCGTCGCGTCGCGCTCGACGAAGGTCCTCGGATCCCAGGGCGCGCTGGCATGGGTGATGCTGATCGGCGGCGCGCTCACCCTCGCGCTCGCCCCGATCTCCGGCGTCCCCCACGGCATCTCCGGCACGGCCTGGGCCTGGGCGATCGCGGCCGGCATTGGGTCGGCCTTCGGGCTCTCGATGATGTACCGGGCGCTCCGCATCGGCAAGGTCGGCGTGGTGGCGCCGATCGCCTCGACCGAGGGTGCCCTGGCGGCGCTCCTCGCCATCGCGCTCGGCGAGCGGCTGACGGTCGGAGTGGCCGTCTGCCTGGGGGTGATCGCGCTCGGGATCGTCGTCGTCACGCTGCGCGGCTCGGCGACCGACATCCACCTGCGCCCGTCGCTCTACGCGATGGCCGCGGCCTGCAGCTTCGGGGTCGGGCTCGTGGGGAGCGCGAAGGCCGGCCACGAGCTGGGGGCGCTCTGGACGATCCTCGTCGCCCGCATCATCGGCGTGACCGTGATCGCCGGCCCGCTCGTGGTGCGGGGCACGCTGCCCCGGCCCGGCCGCGTCTGGTGGATGGTGACCTTCTCCGCGCTCGCCGAGCTGATCGGCTTCGCGGCCTTCATCGGCGGCTCCAAGCACGGCGTCGCGATCCCGGCCGTCCTGGCGTCGCAGTTCGCCGCCGTCGCGGCGGCCACGAGCTACGTCGTCTTCGGCGAGCGCCTCGGCGTGCGCCAGCGCGCCGGCGCGGTCGTCATCTTCGCGGGCGTGGCGGCGCTGTCGCTGCTACGCGCCTGAGCTCGCGCCGAGCCAGGTCGAGAGCTCGTCCTCGATCCGCCGTCGCGGGAGCGCGCCGATCAGCTTCTTCTGCATCTGCCCGCCCTCGAACACCATGACCGTCGGGATCGAGAGGATGTCGTAGCGGGCGGCCGTCTGGAAGTTGTCGTCGACGTTCAGCTTGGTGAACTTCACCCGCCCGGCATGCTGGCCGGCGAGCTCGTCGAGGATCGGATCCATCACGCGGCACGGCCCGCACCACGGCGCCCAGAAGTCGACGACGACCGGCTGATCCGATCCGACGACCTCGGCGTCCCACGTCGAGTCCGTCACCTCGAGCATGCTCTCGGCCATCCGCGGACTATACCCGTGCCCGTAGCCTACGCATGGATGTAGACGCCCATGCCGACGCTCACCATGCTGAACAGCCGCTCGGCGTCGGGGATCTGCATGCGGATGCACCCGTGCGAGACGCTGTAGCCGATCGAGGCCGGGTCGTCGGTGCCGTGGATGCCGACGCCGGGCGCGGAGATCCCCATCCAGCGCGTCCCCAGCGGGTTCCCCGGCCCGGGCGGGATCGGCACCGCGCCCTGCGCCCACGGCGCGTCCGGAGGCGGCACCCAGGTCGGGTTCTCGACCTTGCTGATGATGGTGAAGTGGCCGTCCGGGGTGGGGTAGGCCGGCTGCCCGACGGCGACCGGGAACGACACGGCCGGGTGCCCGAACCGCTGGAGCGTGAGCAGGTGCGCGGACTGGTCGATGGTGATCGACCCTGAGAGGGCGCCGAGCGTGTAGATGCCGACCGCTCCGTCGACCGGGAGCGCGCTCGCCTTCTGGAACGCCTTCACGGCGGCGACCGTGCCGGCTGCGTAGACGCCGCTGGGCTTCCCGTGCAGGTACCCCTGGCGGCGCAGGAGCTTCTGGAGATCGGTCACGTCCTGCCCGATCGCGCCGCGGCGCAGCGTCACCTTGCCCAGGTGCTCGGTCGAGTCGACGACGAACTGAAGCTTCTTCTCGGTGCGGTTCCCGGCCCGATCGTGGGCGGCGACGGAGAGCGTGTGGCGGCCCTGGGAGAGGGGCAGCTGCGGCACCGACCCCGGCTGCGTGCGGACGCCGTCGAGGCGGACCGTCTCGTGAGTGGGCGCCGTGTCGCTGACGTCGACCGCGAGGCGTGGAGTGTTCGAGTGCACGACGGCCGGCAGCGCGATCGTGACGGCGGGAGCGGTGGCGTCGACCTTGACGTCGGCGGTGACGCTCCGGTGGTTCCCGGCGGCGTCGGTCGCCGTGACGACGAGCGGGATCGCCCCGTCCGAGACGCTCAGCGAGAGGGCAAAGGCTCCGTCGGCGCCGGCGATCGCGTGGGCCGTCGCGGCGTCTGCGGCGGCGGTGACGCGCACGCCGGGCTGGGTGTGGCCCGAAAGCGCGAGAGTGTCGTCTCGAACCCAGCCGGTCGGGAGCGCGACGATCCGAAGCGGCGGCGCGTGGGTGTCGACCGTGAAGGCCCATGAGCGGTCAAGGCCGCTCCCGAACATCCCGTCGCCGGACGACGTGATCGACACCGTGTGGCGGCCGTCGGCGAGTCGCACGCCGTCGAGCCGGATCGCGCCGCCGGTGAGGGAGCTTGCGGTTGTGACGTCGCGACCGTCGACCCGAATCGTGTAGCGCCCGAGGTTGCCGGCGTTCGAGACGCCGATCGAGATGGCGGGCCTCGCGGACGCCACGTTTGCCCCGGCACGGGGCGTCACGGCGCCGAGGTCGGCCTCGGTCGAGTAGCCGTATGCGGCATAGGCGCCGGCACCCGCGACAACGACCGCCACTGCGACCGCTGCTGCCTTGGCTCCGGCGGAGTTCAACCCTCCCATTCTTGTCTCAATGTACCAGCAGAGGAGGCTTACCCGGTAACCCGATCGCGCGGCGTTCGTATCATGCCTTCGTGCCCCCCGAGCAGCTCTCGAACGCCGCGATCGCCGACCGGTTCGAGCTGATGGCGGACCTGCTCGAGCTGGAGGGCGCGGTCGTCTATCGCGTGCTCGCCTACCGGCGCGCGGCGAAGTCGCTGCGGGAGACCGCCGAGTCGGTGGCGCGGCTCTCGGAGGAGGGGCGGCTCACCACGCTTCCGGGCGTCGGCGAGACCGTCGCCGCCAAGGTCGCCGAGCTGCTCGGGAGCGGCGAGATCGCCGCGCTCGACAAGCTCGTGAAGCGCAACCCTCCCGGCGCCACGACGGTGATGCGCATCCCCGGCATCGGCCCGAAGACGGCCCGGCGGATCTTCACCGAGCTCGGCCTCGAGACCGTCGACCAGGTGCGTGAGGCTGCCGAGGCGCAGCGGATCCGCGGGATCGGCGGGATGGGCCAGAAGACCGAGGAGGCGATCCTCGAGGGGCTGAAGGACGGTGACGCCGCCGCGGTGCGGCGGACGTCGATCGGCCGGCTCCTGCCGCTGGCCGAGCGGATCGTGAAGGAGCTCGGCGGCTGCGAAGCCGTCGTCCGGTGCGAGCCCGCCGGTAGCCTGCGCCGGTTCGCCGAGACCGGGAAGGACATCGACATCGTCGCCGCGGTGACCAACCGGCTCACGGCCTCCGAGGCGTTCGTCGCCCAGGACTGGGTGGCCCAGGTCGCATCGCGGGGCGAAAACCGGGTCGCGGCCGTCGCCCACGACGGCACGGTGGTCGAGCTGCGCATGGTGGCGCCGAAGGTCTACGGCAACCTGCTCCAGCACCTGACCGGCTCCAAGCACCACAACGTGGCGCTCCGAGAAGCGGCGGTGCGCGCGGGGCTCAAGGTCAGCGAGTACGGCATCGAGGACGTCGAGAGCGGCGAGGTGCTGGCGTGCGAGGACGAGGCGGACGTCTATGCCCGGCTCGGGATGGCCTGGATCCCGCCGGAGCTGCGCGAGAACCGCGGCGAGATCGAGGCGGCGCGCAAGGGCAAGCTTCCCGACCTGCTGGAGGTCGGCCAGATCCGCGGCGACCTGCACACGCACACCGACTGGTCGGACGGCAAGGCGACGCTCGAGAAGATGGTCGAGGCCGCCCGGGCGCGCGGATACGGCTACATGAGCATCACCGACCACTCGCCGTCTGTGGGGTTCGGCATGGGCCTCGACGCCGGCCGGCTGCGCGACCAGATCGAGCGCGTGCGCGCGCTGGCCGAGACGCTCGACTCGGGCTTCACGCTGCTCGCCGGCGCGGAGGTCGACATCCTCCGCGACGGGTCGCTGGACTACTCCGACGAGCTCCTGGCCGAGCTGGACGTCGTCGTCGCGAGCGTGCACGCCTCGCACAGGCTGTCGTCCGCCGACCAGACGAAGCGGATCTGCGCCGCGCTCGAGAACCCGCACGTCGACATCCTCGGCCACCCGACGGGCCGGCGCATCGGGAGTCGTGAGCCGAACCCGCTCGACATCGAGGCGGTCATCGCGAAGGCGGTCGAGACGCGGACGATCATCGAGGTGAGCTCGCAGCCCGAGCGGCTGGACCTGCGCGACACGCACGTCCGGCTGGCGGTCGAGGCCGGCGCGCGCCTCGTGGTCGATACGGATGCGCACTCGGTCGCCGCGCTCGACTATCTCCGCTACGGCGTCGCAACGGCCCGCCGCGGCTGGGCGACCGCCGCCGACATCGTGAACACGCGCGAATGGCCCGAGCTGCAGGCGCAGCTCGGGCCATAGGCTCGCGCGCGCTCTTACGAGGCTTCCGGCAGGATCTCCCAGAGCTGGTTCTTCCCGTGCTGCTGGGTGAAGAACCACCGCGGCACCGGCGAACGCGCCCACGCGTCCCTGCATTCCGGCGACGAACGGCGATCCCGACGAGACGTGCACGCCGGTCACCTCGTTGTCGCCCTCGTTCTGGAAGCCCGGCGTGCCGGCGTCCAGGAGCGCCGCGTCGGCCTCGGCCTCCGGGTCGCGGCCCTCGGCGATGAACCGCACCGGGTGCGCCGGATCGGTCATGTCGTACGCCCACAGCGAGTCGAGCGTGTTCAGCTGCGCGTGCAGGCCGTCCCCGCGATCCTCGGCGGCGAGGAGCGTGTTGCGATCGGCGAATGCCACGTTGTCGAACGACGAGTGGGTCGCGTCGCCGAGCGCCAGGATCGAGATGTGGCCGCTCGTGCCGTTGTCGCGATGTTGACGGTGAAGAGGCTGCCCCACGAACCGCGCTCGGCGAGCGCCGGCACGGAGCCCGAGTCGGCGTTCGTGTCACCGGTCGCCGCGAAGACGAACGTGCGGAACCCGGACCCGGGCCGGAACTGGAGGTTCTCCGGCCGCTCGAACGGCGTCGCCCCGGCGGCCTTCGCGAGCGCGTTGGCGTCGAACGGGGCCGTGCCGTTCGTGGCGGTGTTGTGGATCGTGATCCACTGCGCCGGCCAGGACGTGCCGAGCGTGTGCAGCTGAGCCGGTCCTGGGAGAAGACGTCGCCCGACGGGTTCGCGGCGTGGAATCTGACCAGCGTGCCCGTTGATCTTCACCTGGAGCGCCTGGAGCTTCCCGCCCTTCGTCAGGTCGGCCGCGGTTCTTCGGCACGAACCGGTAGATGAACGAGTTCGGCTGCTTGGCGACCTCGGGTGCCGACGGGTCGGACGGGTCGACGCTCACCTCGGTGCCGCCGACGTCCTCGGCCAGGATCAGGTTCCCGTGATCGTCGGGGTGGATGCCCTCGTAGCCGCCGCGGCCGATCGCCTCGAGCGTCGTTCGCTTCGCCGGCCAGTCCATCGAGAGCTGGATCGGGGCGGCGGCGTTGTCGTTCTCCTGCGTCGCGAGGAGCGTGTGCGTGAACGGGTCCCACGTCGTGCCGTCGAGCGAGTTCAGGTGGGTGAGCCCGTCCGCCTCCGACGGGCGTCAGGAGGGTGATGCGGTGGGCCGGGTCGGTCACGTCGAGGTTGATGCGCGTGACGTAGGCGATGTCGCCCTCGAAGAGCTCGTGCGGCTGGAAGAGGAAGTGCGTGCCGTAGTCGTAGCCATGCGTCGGCCCCGGGAGGCCGTGCTTGAACACCAGGTAGGTGTTCTGGTCGGGCTCGGTCTTCGTCGGCTCGACGGGCTGGGTCGCGCCGTCGTTCAGGAAGCCGAACTTCGTGATCAGCCCGGACGGGTTCTCAAGCGGGTCCGAGCCCTGGGCGATCTTCTTCAGGGTGAACCCGGGAGCGATCCTGTTGGCCGGGTGTCCGACTCGGTGATTGGCGTTTGGAACGCCGGGCGGCGGGATCGACGCCGCGGCCGGCGCCGCGGCGGCTCCAAGCGCGCACACGGCGAGCACCAGAACTGCACGTCTCATCTGCGTCCTCCGGTGAAGGGTGCCTCCTATCGGGGGTCACCCTACGCCTGGGGACGTTACCCAGGGCGAAGAATTGGGACAGATCCGGTGTCGATCCGGTTATCAGTCTGTGAGGCCGACGATCTCGCCCTCGAGCACCTCGGGCTCGGCGGCGGCGGGGTTCACGATCACCCGGTCGGCCCAGTAGAACTGGTTTTGGAGGGCCGCGTAGACGTCGATCACGTCGGGTGCGATCTCGGCCAGCTCGGCCGGGTGGACGTCGACCGCGATGGTGTCGTGTGCTCTCACCCTTTGAGGGTACGGGTCCATTCGAGGCCCTGCAACAGGCGGCGCTGGGGCATTCCAGGGCTTACCTGACATCTTGTTCCATTTGACACATGAGTCGGGGTTTGAGAGGCTTTACCCGCACGAAGCTCGGGCCCCGAGCCGAGACCTGACATTCTCGAGCGGCGAGGAGGTTGACGATGCGAGTCGCAAGACTTCTGTCGTTGGCGGGGGCGATGCTCGTGCTCTTGGTAGTTCCGAGCGTCGCGTCGGCCAGTTCACACACGTTCTGGAGGGCGAGCGCAGCCAACCAACTCTGGGTCGACCCCGCGGCGAACGCAGCAGGGCTCAGCGTGCTCAGCGAGCCCAATATCGGTTGCACGGGTGTCGACGCGCACGGGTTCTGCACCGGTGGCATCTACCCGTCGTTGCGCGGTGCCCACTGGATCTGGAAGACGCACGAGACCGTGCTCGAGCAGAACACGAGCGACTATGGCCCCGTGATCTTCGTACGACGCGTCGACGTCCCCAAGGACGCCGAAACGGTCGACGCAAAGATCCGAATCACTGCCGACAACGCGTACGAGCTGTTCGCAAATGGCTCGTTCGTCGGCAATGGGAGCGATTGGCGGGTCATCACGACGTTCCACCCGGTCCCACTCCACCCGGGCGCCAACTGGCTGGTGATCAAGGTCACCAACTTTGCCGGACCGGCGGCGCCATTCGAAAACCCGGCTGCGCTGCTTTACAAGCTGCGAGTGAGCTACACCACGTAGAGCGTCGGGGAGGCCGGGGTGGCATCTGCCATCCCGGCCTCCGCGTGGTCAGCCGGCGTCGGCCAGGTGCTCGAGGAGCTCGATCACGTCCAGGGGACCTTCGACGATGGCGTCCGCCGCGGCGAGGAGCGCCCGCGGCGCCTCCGGCGAGCGCACGGCCACTCGCACGGTCGCCTCGCGGAAGGCGTCCAGGTCGCTCGAGTCGTCGCCGACGAACAGGATCTCGGTGATGTGCCGGCGGCCGCGGAGCCGCTTCACCGCCGCGCCCTTGTCGACCGCGATGGGCGGGCGCACCTCGAGCACCATCCGCCCGAAGCTCGACGCGAGCCCGGCGCGCTCGATCTGGGGCACGATCTGCGTCTCGAGATAGCGATGGGCGTGGTCGGCGCGGGGCGAGCCGCGGTAGTGGACCGTGAAGGTGATCCCCTTGTCCTCGATGTGGCAGCCGAGCTCGGGCAGGAGCCCGTCGTTTCGGACGAGCTGGAGCGCCTCGGCCATCGGCTGGACGTACTTGGCCGCCTGCGGGGCGAGATGGACGGCGCCGTCGCGCCACACCTCGAGCCCGTGGTTTCCCGAGATCGCGACGGCGTCCACCGGCACCATCCGCCGGGCCTGCGCGGCCGGCCTGCCCGTCACGCACGCCACGAGCACGTACGTCTGAGTCAGGCGCTCGAGGGCGCGCAGCGCCTCCGGGATGACCCGCGCCTCATCCGGCGTCGCCACGATGGGGGCCAGCGTGCCGTCGATGTCGCATACCACGGCGCTGTGCCGCGGATCGGCTCTCAGGGGTGCCACGAGACGCGCCAGGCTCCGATCCACGGGCTCGTACACTACCCATGTGTCAGAGCGGACCCTGGCCCTGGTGGGCATCGGACTGGCGGCCGGGTTCCTCTCAGGCGTGCTGGGGGTCGGGGGCGGGATCCTCATCGTGCCGCTGCTCGTGGCGGGCGTGGCCTATGAGCCGAAGCCCGCCATGGCGACATCGCTTGCGGCCATCCTGCTGACGGCGATCGCCGCCGCCGCGTCTCACGCCCAGGCCGGGAACGTGGCCTGGCGCGACGCCGCCCTCATCGGCATGCCCGCGGTTGCCGGGGCCGTGCTGGGCGCGTGGCTTCATCAGCGCATCACCACTCGCCACATCACCCTGGCCTTCGCCGGCTTCCTGCTCGTCACGGCGGTGAAGCTGGCGTTATGAGCCATGAGCTGATCGCAGTCGCGCTCGGCGTCCTCGCCGGCACGCTCTCCGCGCTCTTCGGCGTGGGCGGCGGGATCATCTTCGTCCCGACGCTCATCTTCCTCGGCCACTCGGCGCACGTCGCCGTGGCGACGTCGCTGGCCGCGATGGTGCCGGTGATCGCCGTGGGCGCCTGGCGGCAGACGCGCTACGGGACCGTCAACTGGCATGACGCGCTCATCGTCGGCGTCGCTTCGGTCCCGATGACCAAGGTCGGAGAGGTGGTCGCCACCTCGATCCCGAACGACACGCTCGAGCGCATCTTCGCGGTGATGCTCGTGTTCGTCGCCCTTCAGCTCGCCTGGCGGACGCTGCACGCGCCGCCGGCTGAAACACCGGTGCCTGATGCCAATGTTTCACCTCCGGGATGAAACACCGGTACCTGGTACAGCTGTTTCACCGCATCCCGGGGTCGACCTCGATCTCGTAGAGCGCCGGCATGGGCATCGCGTCCCAGAGCTCGAAGCCGACGGCCGGGTCGTGGGCGTGGAGGGCCAGCGCGATCAGGTTGCCGTGGCTGACGGCGGCGATCGTCGCGTCCGGGTGACGTTCGGCGAGCCCCGAGAGGACGCCGACCGCCCGGATCTGCGCGGTGCGGCTCGACTCGCCGCCGGGCAGCCGCAGTGAGCGGCCGGTCGTTCTCCTCGCCCGCCCCCGTCGGACGGACGGGCTCGGCGTGGCGGATCAGGAGGATCCGCGTCAGCGGCTGGAGGCGAGGATCTCGTCGGCGCGGCGCTTCAGGTCGTCGACGACGGCCGGGTCGCGAAGCGTCGTCGTGTCTCCGAGCGCGTGGCCCTCCGCGATGTCCTTGAGCAGGCGGCGCATGATCTTGCCCGAGCGGGTCTTGGGAAGGTCGTCGGCGATGATGACCGCCTTCGGACGGGCGATCTTGCCGATCTTCTGTCCGATCCACTCGCGGAGCTCGGCGGCCAGCTCGTCGGACGGCTCGTAGCCCGCGCGCAGGAGGACGAAGCAGAGCGGTGTCTGGCCTGTGAAGGAGTCGGGAGCCGCGGTCGCCGCGGCCTCGGCCACCGCCGGATGCTCGACAAGCGTGGACTCGAGCTCGATCGTCGAGAGCCGGTGACCCGAGACGTTCATGACGTCGTCGACCCGGCCCAGGAGCCAGAAGTCGCCGTCCTCGTCCTGGCGCGCCCCGTCGCCCGGGAAGTACGTCCGCACGTCGAAGCGCGAGAAGTAGTTCGAGACGTAGCGCTGGTCGTCGCGGTAGAGCGTGCGGAACATGCCCGGCCACGGCCTTGTGATGACGAGGTAGCCGCCCTTCCCCTTCTCGACGGGGTTCCCGTGATCGTCGACGACCGATGCCGCGATCCCCGGGAAGGGCCGTGTGGCCGACCCGGGCTTCTGGGTGACGAGCGCGGGGAGCGGCGTGATGAGGATGCCGCCGGTCTCGGTCTGCCACCACGTGTCGACGATCGGGCAGCGCTCGCCGCCGATGAACTTCCAGTACCACACCCAGGCCTCGGGGTTGATGGGCTCCCCGACGGTGCCGAGGAGCCGAAGCGACGTGAGGTCGTGCTGCGCCGGGACCTCGGGCCCGGACTTGATGAATGCCCGGATCAGGGTGGGCGCGGTGTAGTACTGCGTCACGCGGTGCTTCGCGATGATCTGCCAGTGCCGCTCGGGGCCGGGGAACATCGGGTCGCCCTCGTAGAGGACGCCGGTCGCGCCGTTGGCGAGCGGGCCGTAGACGATGTAGCTGTGGCCGGTCACCCAGCCGATGTCGGCCGCGCACCACCACACGTCGTCCTCGTGGATGTCGAAGATCCACTTGTGGGTGAGGGCGACGTAGGTGAGGTAGCCGCCCGAGGTGTGGACGGCGGCCTTCGGCTTGGCCGTCGTGCCCGAGGTGTGGAGCGCGTAGAGCATGTGCTCGGCGTCGACGTGCTCGGGATCGCAGGTGTCCGGCTGGCCGGGGACGAGCTCGTGCCACCAGTGGTCGCGGCCGTCCTGCATGGGGACGTCGGTGCCCGTGCGCCGGAGGACGATCATGGTCTCGACCGACGGAGCGAGCTTGACCGCCTCGTCGGCCGTCGTCTTGAGCGCGACGCCGGCGCCCTTGCGCCAGGCCTCGTCCTGGGTGATGAGGGCCTTGGCGCCGGTCGACTCGAGCCGCTCACCGAGCGATTCGGCCGAGAAGCCTCCGAAGACGACGACGTGCGGCGCGCCGATCCGGGCGCAGGCCAGCATCGCGACCGGGAGCTCGGGCACCATCCCCATGTAGATCCCGACGACGTCGCCCTTCCCGATCCCGAGCCCACGCAGGGCGTTCGCCGTCCGGCAGACGTCGGCCAGGAGGTCGGCGTAGGTGATCGCCCGCTCCTCCTCGTCGACCGGCTCGGGGATGAAGTGGTAGGCGACCTTGCCGCCTCGACCGGCAGCGACGTGCCGGTCGAGGCAGTTCGAGCTCACGTTCAGAACGCCGTCGGCGAACCAGGTGCAGTGCGGCGGGTCCCACTCGAGCCCCTTGGTCGGCTCCTTGTGCCAGTCGAGCAGCGAGCGCGTCTGGTCGAGCCAGAACCCGTCGAGGTCAGCCTCGGCGCGCTCGTAGATGTCTGGATCCGATGCGACGGCCTGGGAGACGAACTCCCGCGGTGGCGGGAACTCGCGCCGCTCCTGGAGCAGGACGTCGATGGAGACCTCGGCCGCCTCCCGGCCCACATCGCCCATCTCAGGGCTCGTAGTCGAACTCGTCCTCGTCGGAGGACAGCACCTTCTTGATGCCGATGGCCGCGGCGACTGCGATTGCGCCGCCGATCAGGAGCCTGCCGAACTTGTGGCTCTTCTTGGCCGGCTTCTCGGACAGCCTGGCCGCTGCCACCTTGAGCTCGCCTGCCGCCTTCATGACCTCGTCGCTCACCGTGCGTGACGTTGCGGCCTTGCGCGGCCCGTCAGCCTGGATCTTGGCGTAGATGGTCTTCGCCGAGTCGAGCGCCGTCTTTGCGTGTGCCCGTAGCTCCTCATCGTTCGCCACGCGCGTGACGATCGGAGTGAGCGTCTCGGCCATCTTGTCGGTCCTTATCTTCGTGGGCACTGCCCACCTCCCTCGAGATCGCCGTTTCAAGTCACACTACCACGGTGGATTTCGCACGCGTCAATACCCTTCTCGAGGAATGGGGCGAGCCCGCCTACCGCTTCCGCCAGGTCTATCAGGCGGCCACGCGGACGCTCGTGGCCGACTACGACGGGATGACGGGACTTCCCGCCGCGCTGCGGCGGCGCCTCGCCGAGGCGGAGCCGCTCGCGGAGCTCGAGGTCGACGAGGTGCGCGAATCCGGCGACGGGACGATCAAGCTCCGGCTCCTCACGCGGGACCGGTTCCCGGTCGAGGCGGTCGCCATGCGCCACCGCGGCCGCCGCACCGTGTGCCTCTCGTCGCAGTCCGGCTGCCCGCTTGCCTGCACGTTCTGCGCGACCGGCGAGATGGGCCTCGGCCGCAGCCTGCGCTCCGGGGAGATCGTCGAGCAGCTCCTGGCTCTGGCGCGGATCCTGCGCGACCAGGAGGCGACGGTCGGCAACGTGGTGATGATGGGGATGGGCGAGCCCTTCCTGAACTACGACGCCGTGCTCGAGGCGTGCCGGACCATGCACGATCCCGACGGCTTCAACCTGGGCGCGCGCCACATCGCGATCTCGACCGCCGGGTGGGTGCCCGGCATCGAGCGGCTGGCCGAGGAGCCGCTTCCGCTCCGGCTTGCGCTTTCGCTGCACGCGCCGACCGACGAGCTGCGCGAGCAGCTGATGCCCGTCACGCGCCGCTATCCGATCGAGCGCCTGATGGCGGCCTGCCGCGACTACCGCGAGCGCACCGGGCGGCGCATCTTCGTCGAGTACCTGCTCCTCGACGGCGTGAACGACTCCGACCGCGACGCCCGCCGGCTGGGGCGGCTGCTGGGCCGCGGGCCGGCGTTCCACGTCAACCTGATCGCCTACAACCCGACGGCGTCCGCCTACTCGGCATCGCCGCCTGAGCGGGTCGCCGCATTCGCCGAGGTGCTGCGGGAGCTCGGCGTCGGGGCGACCTACCGGCGCTCGCACGGAAGCGACATCGAGGCGGCCTGCGGGCAGCTCGCCGTCGCCGGCGCCAAGGCCCGCCGGCGCGCGCTCCGGCGGATCAAGGCCGGCGCATAGGCCGGTAGACTCGATCAATGGGGGACGGGACGATGGAGGCCTGGGTGATCCGTCCGGAGCGCCTCGGCGACCCGATCGACGCCATGCAGCTCGAGCGGATCGACGTGCCCGACCCGGGCCCCGGCGAGGTGCTGGTGCGGGTGATGGCGGCCGGCGTCAACTACAACGGCGTCTGGGCGTCGCTCGGCCTGCCCGTCTCGATCTTCCGCTACACGGGCTACGACTTCCACATCGCCGGGTCGGACGCCTCCGGGGTCGTCGAGCGCGTCGGCCCGGGCGTCACCCGCTGGAGCCCCGGCGACGAGGTCGTGATCCACTGCAACCAGAGCTGCGGCGAGTGCGCCGAGTGCAACGGCCTCGACCCCATGGCGTGCTCGCGCCAGAAGATCTGGGCCTACGAGACGAACTGGGGCAGCTTCGCGGAGTACTGCCTCGTCCAGTCCCAGCAGCTGCTTCGGAAGCCCGCCCGGCTCACGTGGGAGGAGGCGGCCTCCTACGGGCTCACGTACTTCACCGCCTACCGGATGCTCGTCGACCGGGCGGGGTGAAGGCCGGCGACAACGTGCTCGTGTGGGGCGCGGGCGGAGGCCTGGGGACGTTCGCCGTCCAGCTGTGCCGTCTCTACGGGGCCAATGCGATCGCCGTCGTCTCATCGGACGACAAGCGCGAGCTGGTGACCGAGCTGGGCGCCTCGGCGGTGCTCGACCGGCGCGAGTTCGCGCTGCACGACCCCGACACGGGCGAGCGCAACTTCGACGAGATCAAGCGGTTCGGGAAGGCCATCAGGGAGGTCACCGGCGGCTCCGACGCCGACATCGTGTTCGAGCACGTCGGCGCGGCCACGTTCTTCACGTCGGTCTTCGTCTGCAAGACGTTCGGCACGATCGTGATCTGCGGCGCGACGTCGGGCTTCCAGCTCGACTTCGACGTGCGCTACCTGTGGATGCGCCAGAAGACGATCCTCGGGAGCCACTTCGCGAACGCCTACGAGTGCCAGCGGGCGAACCAGCTCATCGCGGAGGGCAAGATCGAGCCGGTGCTCTCGCGGGTGTTCCCGTGGACGGAGTGCCCCGTGCCGCACCAGATGATGAAGGAGAACGCCCACGTCGGGAAGATGGTGGTGCTGGTCGGGGCCGAGCGCGAGGGCGAGGGCCGCCGCGATGGATGAGCGGCCGTTCGCCGGCCCGGGCGACGCCGAGCTCGACTACGACCGCGATCTCGGCGACCCCGGCTCGTTCCCGTTCACGCGCGGCATCCACCGCGACATGTACGCCGGCCGGCCGTGGTCGATCCGCCAGTACGCCGGCTACGGCACCGCCGCCGAGACCAACCGCCGGTTCCGGTTCCTGATCGACCAGGGCCAGGCGGGGCTCTCGACGGCGTTCGACCTCCCGACGCAGATGGGCCTCGACTCCGACGACCCGCGGGCGGAGGGCGAGGTCGGGCGCGTCGGCGTCGCGATCGACTCCATCCGCGACATGGAGGCCATGTTCGACGGCATCCCGCTCGACGAGGTCTCGACGTCGATGACCATCAACGCGCCCGCGGCGGTGCTGGTCGCGATGTACCACGTCGCCTGCCGGCGCCAGGGGCGCGATCCCGCCCAGATCCGCGGCACGGCCCAGAACGACGTTCTCAAGGAGTACGTGAGCCGCGGCACCTACATCTACCCGCCGCGGCCGTCGCTTCGGCTCGCCGCCGACCTGATCGCGTGGACGACCACGGCGGCGCCGCGGTTCAATGCCATCTCGCTCTCCGGATACCACATGCGCGAGGCGGGCTGCACGGCGGCGCAGGAGATGGGCTTCGCGATCGCAAACGCGATCGCCTACGTCTCGGCCGTGGTCGACCGCGGCGTCGGCGTCGACGAGTTCGCCCCGCGGCTGTCGTGGATCTTCAACACCCACATGGACTTCTTCGAGGAGATCGCCAAGTACCGCGCGCTGCGCCGGCTGTGGGCGCACGTGATGCGCGACAGGTTCGGCGCGACGGATCCGCGGTCGATGATGCTGCGGACGCACACCCAGACCGCCGGGTCGACGCTCACGCTCCAGCAGCCCGAGAACAACATCGTCCGGGCGGCCGTCCAGGCGCTGGCCGCGGCGCTGGGCGGCGTGCAGTCGATGGCGCTCTCGTGCTTCGACGAGGCGATCGCCATCCCGACCGAGCACGCTCAGACGCTGGCCGTGCGCACGCAGCAGATGCTCCAGCACGAGTTCGGCATCACGAAGGCGGCCGACCCGCTGGGGGGCTCGTGGTATGTCGAGCGGCTGACCGACCAGCTCGAGGCCGAGGCCCGGCGCCTGATCGACCACATCGACGAGCTCGGAGGCGCCGTCGCGGCGATCGAGTCCGGCTTCTACCAGCAGGTGATCGCCGACGAGGCCTACGAGCGCGAGCGGCGGATCGCAGCCGGCGAGGACGTGGTCGTCGGCGTGAACCGCTACGCCGACGAGGCGGCTCCGCTGCCCGAGCGGTTCGACGTGCCGCCCGACCTGGCTGCCCACCAGCGCGCGGCGCTTGCGGCGCTGCGGTCGGAGCGCGACCGGGCCGCGGTCGACGCGGCGCTCGCGGCGGGTGGTCGACGCCGCGCGCGGCGACGAGAGCGCGATGCCGGCGATCATCGACGCCGTCGACGCCGAGGCGACCCTGGGCGAGATCTGCGGCGCGCTGCGACAGGTGTTCGGCGATTACCGACCGGCCATGGCGGCCCAGATCTAGACGCATGGGCGACGGCGGCACGGAGCTGGACACCTGGGCAGTTCGCAGGCTGTTGCGGCGGATTCCTTGCGCTATCATCTCCCGCCCGTGAGCGCCGTTCCCGAAATGCCGGCACCGCTCGAACGCGCGCTCCGGCAGCTTCAGGCCGGTGGGATGGTGATCGTCTGCGACGATCCCGACCGCGAGAACGAGGGCGATCTCTGCATGGCGGCCGAGTTCGTGACGGCCAAGGCGATCACGTTCATGGCGTGCGAGGCGCGCGGCCTGATCTGCCTCTCGCTCCCCGGGGAGCGCTGCGACGAGCTCGACCTGCCGCTCATGGTGCCGTCGCGGAACGGCAGCGACACGACCGGCTTCTGCGTCTCGATCGAGGCGGCGACCGGCGTCACGACCGGGATCTCGGCCGCCGACCGCGCACGCACGATCCAGGTCGCCGTCGACCCGGCCACCGGGGCCGCGCGATCTCGTCCGGCCCGGCCATGTCTTCCCCCTGCGGGCCCGCCCGCGCGGCGTGCTCGAGCGCCGCGGCCAGACCGAGGCCGCGGTCGACCTCACCCGGCTGGCCGGGCTCACGCCCGGCGGCGTGCTCTGCGAGGTCATGAACGACGACGGCACGATGGCCCGCGGGCCTCAGCTGCTGGCCTTCTCCCGCCGGCACACGCTCCCGGTGGTCACGGTCGACGAGATCGCGACCTACCTGCGCAGCAGCACGCCCGCGATCAGCGCCGTCTAGCTCGCTCGACTACCAGGCGTCGAGCGTCGGGAAGCCGCGCTCGGAGCCGTCGAGGCAGCGCTCGAGCAGCACCGCCGCCCCGATGTCGCCGGTCCAGAGCGTGTAGCGGCCGCGCCCGTCGGCGGCTCGTGCGCGCTCGACCTGGGCCGCCGCGTGCATCGCGAACGCCCGCGCCCGCTCCAGCCAGCGCTCGTCGCCCGTGCGGTGAAGGAGCGCGAGGAACGCGAATGCGTTTCCGGCGGTGCCGTGGCAGAGACCGGCGCCCTTCCGCAGCGGGCCCGCCCGCCAGGTGAGCTCCCCGCCGGCGACCAGGATCTCGGTCAGCTCGTCGTTCTCCGGGGTCGGCGCCGGCCAGGGCGGTCACGATCCCGGGCGCGCCGTGGCACCACTGCACGCGGATCGTCTGGTTCGGCACCTGGAGCGGCCCGCCCGTGTGCGGCGGCCAGTTGGCCGTCTCGCGAGTGCCAATTGCCTGGTCGAGCGCGATCCGCCCGAACCCGGCGCCCAGCCCCGCCGCGTCGTCGAGCAGCTCCGGCCGGCCGAGCAGGGCGTGGGCGTTTCCGGCGAAGCCGTGGCCCGAGCCGAAGTACCGGCTGGTCTGGCCGTAGAGGTACTGCGTCCAGCAGCCGTCCGGGTCGCGGACGGAGAGGAGCTGGGCGGCGCTGCGGCTCCAGAGCTCGGCGAACCGCTCCTCGCCGCCTCGTTCGATCATCGCGGCTGCGGCGAGCATCGTGCCGGGGCTGCCCCAGAGCAGCTCGTTCGTCTCGTTGCCCACGTTGGCGGCGATCTCGAGGGCCAGGAGGTCGGCGGTCTCGGGCGACTGGCTGGAGGAGCCACGACACGAGCAGGATCCCCGCGCGCCCGAGCAGGAGCGACGGCGGCAGCGGCCCGGCCTTCGCCGCGAGGTCGGCGGCGACGTCCGCCCAGTCCCGCGCCGGGGCGTGGACGCCCGCCCGGGCCAGCCGGTCGAGCGCCCAGACCATCCCCGCGCCGCCCAGGTAGAGCGTCAGGAGCTCGTCGGGCGTGACCTCGCCGTCGAGCGGGTGGGCCGGCCACAGGCGCTCGGCGTCGAACGCGGCCTCGGCGTCGCGGCAGATCGCCGCGATCGCGTCGCGCGCTCGGCTCTCGCTCCACGCCTCGCCGGCGAGGCCCTCGTGCTGCCTCGGGTGACCAGAGGGCGTCAGGCGACGGGCGCGCCCCTGTGCGAGGCGATGAGCTCCTTGGCGTCGTTCACCTCGTCCGAGCGGTTCACGCCGAGGCAGGCCGTCACCTTGTCGTCGCCGTCGAGGTAGTAGGCCACGAAGTCGTCGTTCTCCATCGACCCGCGCACGTCCACCCGCCCGCTCCCGGGCCCGACGTACTCGAACCACGTCCAGTCGCCGAGGTCGCTGAAGAAGTACGGGACGGTCGTGTACGGCTCCGTCTCCTTGCCGGCCCAGGTCTTGCCGACGTAGGCGCCCTGGTTCAGGGCGACGTCCCAGTGCTCGATCCGCATCCGCCGGCCGTGGACGACGCTCTGATAGGCGGCGATGTCGCCGACCGCCCACACGTCATCCGTCGCGCGCAGGTGGTCGTCGACGTGGACGCCGTTGTCGACGGTCAGCCCCGCAGCCTCGGCGAGGTCGGTGTTGGGCGTCACGCCGATCCCGGCCAGGAGCACGGTGTAGTCGCCCTCCGGCAGCTCGGACGTCCCGGTGTTGACCTTCACGCCGTGCTCCTCGAGGTGGCGCTGGAAGTACGCGGCGACCTCGGCACCGAACAGGTGCTCCCACACGACGCTCTCGGGGACGGCCATCGTCACGTCCCAGCCCTTCATCCGCGCCGACGCGGCGGCCTCGACCCCGATGAACCCGCCGCCGATCACGCCCAGGTGGCCGGTCGACGTCTCGAGCATCTCGGCGAGGGCGCTCGAGTCCTCGAGCGTGCGGATCACGCGCGCGCCGGGCAGCTGGCGCGGCGTCGCGCCGGTTGCGAGGACGAGCCGCTCGTACTCGACGGCCTCGCCGTCTGAGAGCGCGATGCTGCGCGCGCCGAGGTCGAGCGCGGTCGCGCTCACCCCGGTCCGCACCTCGACCTCGTGGTTCTGCCACCACTCCGCCGGGTGCATGTAGACCTCCTCGAGCGGCTTCTCGCCGCGGAGGTACTCCTTGGTGAGCGGCGGGCGGTGGTACGGGACGTGCGCCTCGCGGGCGATCACGACCGTCGATCCGTCGCCGCCCTGCTCCCGGTACTCCTGCGCGACCATCCCGCCGGCGAGACCGCCGCCGACGATCACGTTCTGATACCGCATCGGTCCCCGTCCCCTTTCGACGTTACGTGGTCGGCTCCCAGCGGAACGTGCGAAGCGAGATCGCCGCCAGCACCGCCGTCGCGGCCAAGAGTACCCCGATGTCGCCCGCCACATGCGTGAGCGAGAGTCCGCGAACGGTGGTGTCGCGGAGCCCGTTGGCGAGGTAGTAGAGCGGCAGCACCCGCGCGATGGCCTGCACGAACGCCGGCATCGCCGCCACCGGGAAGAACACCCCGGAGAGGAACATCATCGGGTTCGTGATCACGTTCGAGACGGCGTCGCCGGTCTCGGGGTTCGAGACGATCGATCCGATCGCAAATCCCATTGCGAGGAAGCACAGGCAGCCGGCGATCGCGACCGGGATCCCCGCCCACCAGGTGGAGGAGATGTGGATGCCGAACACGACGCGGCCGAAGGCGAGCAGCACCACGACCTGCATGATCGCGACGACGAGCGACGCCGTGATCCGCGCTGCGAAGAACTCGGCGAGAGGGATCGGCGTCAGCTTGAGCCGCCGCAGGATGCCGCGCTGGCGCCAGTCGACGAGGACGGTTGCGAGCCCGATGACCGCCGAGATCATGATCGACAGCGCCACGATCCCCGGGAGCAGGAAGTCGATGTAGCTGAGCGACGCGGAGTCGACCGAGACGGCCTGGAACCGCAGGGCCGGCGGGCCGCCCGTGGCGGCGATCGACACCCGGTCGGCGGCGCCGAACACGATCCCCTTGATGATCCCGGCCTGGGTGGCCGACGTGTTCGACGTGTAGAGCCTGGCGGTGAACGACCCGTCGCCCTTCGGCACGAAGACGAGCGCGGCGTCCTCGTCGCCGTCCCTCACCTTCTTCGCCGCGGTCGCCGCGTCCGGCGCGGTCTTCACGGTGAGCCCCTTGGTGTGCTCGAGCGCCGTCACCATCGCCCTGGGCGCGGGGCCGGTCACCGGCTGGGCGACGATGATGTCGCCCGCGCTGACCGACCGCCCGAACAAGAGGCCGAGCAGCGTCATCAGGATCATCGGGAAGACCAGCGACCAGAAGAGCGTGATGCGGCGCCGGAACGTCATGCGAAGCTGGGCCATCGTCGTGGCCCCGAAGCGGCCCAGGTTGAACGTCATTCGCGGTACTCCCGCCCGGTGAGGCTCAGGAACACGTCCTCGAGGTCGGCGCCCTTGACGGCCAGGTTGTGGACCGCATCACCGTTCGCGCGGGCCCGCTCGAGCACCTCGAGCACGGTGGCCTGCGCGTCGCGCACGTACACCGCGTGGTCGCCTGCCGAGTCGGTGTAGGACACACGGGCGTCGGCGTCGAGCGCCGCGATCAGGCCGGCGGGCGTGTCGAGGGCCACGATGCGCGCCTCGTCCATGATGGCGACGCGGTCGCACAGCTCCTCGGCCTCCTCGAGGTAGTGGGTGGTCAGCACCACCGTCTTGCCGTGCTCCTGGTTGATCGAGCGGATCACGTCCCAGAGGTTTCGCCGGGCCTGCGGGTCGAGCCCGGTCGTCGGCTCGTCCAGGAAGACGACCTCGGGGTCGTGGACGAGCGCCAGGGCGATCGCGAGCCGCTGCTGCTGTCCGCCCGAGAGGTTCTTGGCGTAGTCGGCCGCCCTTCGACTCGAGCCCGACCTGGGCCAGCGAGCTCGTCGCCCGCTCGGCGGCGTCGGCGCGCAGGTAGAAGCGGGCGAAGAGCTCGAGCAGCTCCTGCGCCGTCAGCATGTCGAAGAGCGACGTCGTCTGGAGCTGGACGCCGATCAGGGCCTGGATGCTGCGCGGGTCGGGCCAGACGCTTCGGCCGAGCACCGTGATGTCGCCGGAGTCGGGCTTGCGCAGCCCCTCGATCATCTCGAGCGTCGTGGTCTTGCCCGGCCCCGTTCGGGCCCGAGGATGCCGAACGCCTCGCCGCGGGCGACGGTCAGGGACACCCCGTCGACGGCGACGTGCGACCCGTACCGCTTGGTGAGCCCCTCCACCTCGATGGCCGCGCTGGCGTCCATGCGGCCGGGCATGATAGTCCCGGCCCGTGTGAGGGGGGTCAGCCGCGCCCGAGCGGCGGGCCGGCGAGCACGACCGATGTCTCGATCTGGCGCTCCGGGATGCTCCAGTACGTCCGCAGGAGCTCCGTCTTGCGCTCGGGCGTGACCAGCTCGAAGCCGTGGCGCTCGTAGAAGCGGATCGCCCAGTCGGCCGCCGCCCAGGTGCCGACGAGCATCGGCCGCACGGCCGCCGTGCAGAGGTGCTGGAGCAGGGCGCCGCCGATGCCCGCCCGCTGACGGCCCGGCACGACGTAGGCGTGGCGGATCAGGTCGACGTCGCCCACCGCCTGGATGCCCATCACGCCGATCAGCTCGCCGTCGGCCTCGTATCCCCAGAAGACGACGCCGGCGGCGATCTCCGCGTCGAGCTCGCCGGCCTCCATGTAGGGCTCGTGCCAGCGGTCGGCCGGGATCGCGCCGCGGTAGGCCTCGGCGGCGGCGTTCACGATCGCCAGGATGGCCGGGCGCTCGTCGTCGCGACACGGCCGGATCTCGCCCACGGGCGCTACCCGGCGGGCCGCTTCGGAACGAGCACCTTGCGGCGGAACTCGCAGACGATCTCGCCGCGCTGGTTCTCGCCCACGGTGTCGACCGTCACGACGCCGCGGTCCGGCTTCGATCGCGACTCGACTTTGTCGACGACCGTCGTTCGCGCGTAGATCGTGTCGCCGTGGAACGTCGGCTTCGCGTGCTTCAGCGACTCCACCTCGAGGTTCGCGATCGCCTTCCCCGACACGTCCGGCACGCTCATCCCGAGGACGAGCGAGTAGACCAGGTTCCCGACGACGACGTTCTTCCCGAACTGGGTCTCGGTCTCGGCGTAGTGCGCGTCGGTGTGGAGCGGGTGGTGGTTCATCGTGATCATGCAGAACAGGTGGTCGTCGGCCTCGGTGATCGTCTTCCCGGGCCAGTGCTTGTACACGTCGCCGACCTCGAAGTCCTCGAGGTAGCGGCCGAAGCGGATCTCGCGGGCGTCGAACTCGCGGCTCACAGCGGGTTCCTCGCGAGCAGGCCGCGGGCGATGATCAGCTTCTGGATCTCGGACGTGCCCTCGCCGATCAGGAGCAGCGGCGCGTCGCGGTAGAGGCGCTCGATCTCGTACTCCTTCGAGTAGCCGTAGCCGCCGTGGATCCGAAGCGCATCCTCGACCACCTCGTTGCAGATCTCGGTGGCGAAGAGCTTGGCCATGCCGGCCTCGACGTCGGATCGCTCGCCGGCGTCCTTCTTGCGGGCCGCCGACAGCATGAGGAGGCGGGCCGCCTCGATCTTGGTGCCCATCTCGGCCAGCTTGAACTGGATCGCCTGGTGCTTGGCGATCTGGCGGCCGAACGCCTGCCGCTCCTGGGCGTAGCGGATCGCGATGTCGAACGCCCGCTGGGCGACGCCGACGCCGCGCGCCGCGACGTTCACGCGGCCGACCTCGATCCCCGACATCATCTGCTGGAACCCGCGACCCTCCTCGCCGCCGAGCAGGTTCGCCGCCGGCACGCGGTGGTCGGCGAAGACGAGCTCGGTCGTCTCGACGCCCTTGTAGCCGAGCTTCTGGAGCTGAGGCGGGATCGTGAGGCCGCCCTCCTTCGAGGCGCCCGGCTCCTTCTCGACGAGCAGGCAGCTCATGCCCCGGTGGGCGGGCGTCGCGCTCGGGTCGGTCTTCACGAGCGTCGCGACCATCCCCGAGCGCAGGCCGTTCGTGACCCACATCTTCTGCCCGTTCACGACGTAGTCGGAGCCGTCGAGCGTCGCCGTCGAGCGGATCGCCTGGACGTCGGAGCCGCACTCCGGCTCGGTCATCGAGAACGCGCAGCGGATCTCGCCCGGTCGCCATCCGCGGCAGGAACCGGTCCCGCTGCTCCTCGGTGCCGTCGCGCATCAGCATGTCGGCGACGATGAAGTGGGTGTTCACGATCCCCGACACGCTCATCCAGCCGCGGGAGAGCTCGCACACGGCGAGCGCGTAGGTGGTCAGGTCGAGCCCGAGCCCGCCGTACTCCTCCGGGATCGTGAACCCGAAGATCCCGAGCTCCTTCAGGCCCTCGACGATGTCGTCGGGGAACTCGTCCGCGTGCTCGAGCTCGGACGCGACGGGGATGATGCGCTCGTCGGCGAACTGGCGCACGAGGCCGACGATCTCGCGCTGCTCGTCGGTGAGCTGGTCGAGCGCGAGGCTCATGCCGGCGCCTGGCTTGCCATCCCGGCCGCCTCGCCCCGGGCCACGACCGCCTCGGCGATCTTCCGCGACGCCTCGTCGATCATCTGGCCCTCGTGCATCACGGCGCCCTTGCGCTCGACGTGCGTTGCGTGGTGGTAGGCGTCGAGCAGGCGGCGGGCCGCGTCGAACTGGTCCTGCGTCGGCATGAAGACCTCGTTTGCGACGTCGACCTGGAGCGGGTGGAGCACCCACTTCCCGTCGAAGCCGACCAGCCGCGCCCGGTGGCACAGCCGGCGGTACTCGTCGACGTTCTTGATGTCGGTGTAGGGCCCGTCGATCGCCTGGAGGCCGAACGCCCGGGCGGTCGTCACGATCTTCGAGATGACGTAGTGCCACTGGTCGCCCGGGTAGTCAGGGTCGATCGAGCCGATCACGAGCTGGGCGACGCCGATCGAGGCCGCGTAGTCGCCGGGGCCGAAGATGATCGTCTCGATGCGGTCGGTGGCGGTGGCGATCTCGCGCAGGTTCAGCGTCCCCTGGGCGTTCTCGATCTGGGCCTCGATCCCGATCCGATGGTCGATCTTGTGCTGCATCTCGAGCTGCGTGAGCAGGTGGTCGACGAAGTGCAGCTGCCCGGCGTCCTCGACCTTCGGGATCATGATGCAGTCGAGGTGGTGCCCGCCGCCCGACACGACCTCCACGATGTCGCCGAGGCACCACTGGGTCGTGACGCCGTTCACACGGACGACGCGGGTCTTGCCCGAGTAGTCGTGCGTCTTCAGGGCGTCGACGACCGTGCTTCGGGAGGCCTCCTTCTCGAGCGGGGAGACGGCGTCCTCGAGGTCGAGGAAGATCTGGTCGGCGGGGAGGGTCGCCGCCTTGGCGAGCATCTTCTCGGACGAGCCCGGCACGGCCAGGCAGCTTCGGCGCAGCCTCACATCGCGCTCCTTCCCAGGTTCAGGCGGGAGGAGTCTAGAGGGTGCCGATGCGGCGGATCGGCCAGTACCGCGCCCGGGCGACGCCGATGATGCCGTCGCGCGGCTCGAGGCCCCAGTCGCGGGAGTCGTCGGAGATGCCGCGGTTGTCGCCCATCAAGAGGTAGTAGCCCTTGGGGATCGTCACCTTCTGGAGCGCCCGTCCCGCGACCTCCTGGTGATCGTTGACGTACGGCTCGTTGAGGCTGAACTTTGGCTTGCTCCCGTCCTGCACCCAGATCTTTCCGTCCTGCGACCACAGCGTCTCGCCGGGGAGGCCGATCACGCGCTTGATGAACGTCGTCCCCGCCAGACCGTCGCGCAGACCGAGCTCCGGCGACGTGCAGACGCCCATGCTGTCGGAATGCGGGTCGGTGCAGTGCGGCGGGTGGAAGACCACGATCTGGTAGCGGTGCGGCGTTCCGAAATCGAGGGTGAGCCGGTCGGCGAGGACGCGGTCGCCGGGGAGCAGCGTCGGGACCATGCTCGGCGTCGGGACGCGGTACGGCTTGATGACGAATGCCTGGGCGAGCCACGCGATCGCGAGCGCGATCGCCAACGTGACCACGGTCTCGAGGACCGTGCGGACTCCCTTTGGCATCGACGCGAATACGGCCATGAGCACGGGAGGTTATCGGCGGCCACCCTTGGCGTCTGTAGGTCGCCGGCGTGTTAACGCGGTGTTCGATTACGTGTGCATGGGCTACAGGGCGGGTACGCTGGTGTCGATGGCTTCGTCGATGGCCCGGCGCCTCGCCCTCGTTTCTGCCTGCATCGCCGCCGCGATGGTCGTCGCCGTGCCCGCGGCGCAGGCTCGCACGATCTACGCCCTGACGGGCCACGGATGGGGCCACGGCATCGGCCTTTCGCAGTACGGCGCGCTGGGCTATGCGCAGCACGGATGGGCCTACGACGCGATCCTGGCGCACTACTACCAGGGGACGACCCTGTCGGCGCTCCCGAACTCGGTGCAGATGCGCGTCCAGCTCGCGAGCGGCCGGTCGTCCTACTCGATTTCGGGCGCGTCCAAGGTCACCGTCGTCGACGAGGGCGGCAGCACCACGAAGACCCTGCCATCGGGCTCCTATCGCGTCGAGCGGGGAACGTCGGGCCGCCTGCGCGTCATCGACGCCCACACCAACGCGCGCGTCGTCAAGCATCTGACGGGCCCGGTCCGGCTGAGCGGCTCGCAGGCGCTTCGGGTCGACAGCACCGTCGGCATCGGGTGGGCGCACGATCACTGGCACGGCGCGCTGCGGGTCATCCGCTCGGGCTCGTCGCTCATGCTGGTCGACGTCGTGCCGCTCGAGTACTACCTGCGCGGCGTCGTCCCGAGCGAGATGCCCTCGTCGTGGCTGGCTCCGGCGCTGCGCGCCCAGGCCGTCGCCGCCCGGTCGTATGCGGTTGCGACACGCCACCCGTCGTCGCTCTTCGACGCCTACGCCGACACACGCAGCCAGGTCTACGGCCCGCTCGAGCACGAGGCCGCCGCTTCGACGGCGGCCGTCTCGGCGACCGCGCACCAGGTTCTGTGGTTCTCCGGCAACGTCGCAGTCGGGTTCTTCTCGTCATCGTCGGGGGGCTGGACGGCCTCCGAGCAGGCGGCGTGGGGGAGCGGCGGCGAGCCGTATCTCGTGCCGGTCCGCGACCGCTACGACGGTGCCCAGGGGTTGAACCCCAACCACAATTGGAAGCCGCGGGTGCTCACGCCGAGAGGGCTGGGCCGCGCCCTCGGGCTGTCCGGCAAGGTGCGGTCGGTCGACCTGACCGTCGACGGGCCCTCGCAGCGCGTTACCCACGCCACGTTCCACACGAGGCGAGCCGACCACGGCTTCAGCGGCCCGGGCGCCGAGTCGGCGCTCGGCCTGCGCTCGAACTACTTCCGGATCGTCGGCGTCACCCTCGCGGGGCCCACCCGGGCGATCGCCGGCTCGCCGTTCGCGCTCACGGGGCGTGTGTGGCCGCTGCCGCACCACCGGGTCTCGCTCCTCGTGCACGACGGCCCGGGGCAGCCGTGGACGACGGCCGACGCCAGGCTCTCGCTCAACGCCAAGGGCAAGTTCTCGACGAGCATCCACCCGAAGCAGAACAAGGTGTACCGCCTTGGGCTGCCGGCCGGCGCGGTCTCGCCGCGGCAGAAGATCGCGGTCGGCCCGGAGCTCACGCTCGTGCGCTCGGGCAAGGCGTTCCGCGCGACGATCTATCCCATCCTCTCCGGCGCGAAGCTCACGCTCCAGCGGCACCGGCCCGGCGGCTGGAAGGCGGTCGGCCACGCGACGGTCGGCTCGGGCGGGCACGCCCGGTTCGCGGTCACGGGGACGAAGGGCAAGTGGCGCGTCTCCTTCGGCGGCGACGGGCAGCACGCCGGCAGCCACTCGCCGATGCTCGCCTCGCCGAAGATCTGGCAGGGATAGTCTTTCGTCCATGCCTGCGTTCGCCATCCGCCGCGTCGACGGGAAGCTGCGCTTCCGCGCGGCTGGGTGCTGCAACCCCGCGGGCTACCGGCGCGAGTATGAGCGCGCCTACATGGAGCAGGTGCTCGCCGAGGGCGGACGCGTGGTCGGCCGCGAGGGCGACGTCGTGCAGCTGGTCGATCGGCGCGGGCGCTCGTGCTCGGTCGATCTCGGAATCTGAGTAGCATTCCCGCCCGTCCGCGGGTAGGCCGCTCGGCGACCCGATCTTCACGAGAGGGGCTCGCCACGAGCGACAACCAGGAACGACTCCGGCCGCTGCGCGTGCTGGTGACCGCCGCCGGCTCGCCCGGAGGAGGCCGGCTCGTGAAGTCCCTCCAGCAGAACGGCCAGCGCGAGCTCGCCGTGGTGGGCACCGACATGAGCGCGCGTCGCGGCGGCCGGTCGATCTGCGACGCGTTCCACGTCGTGCCGCCCGGCTCGTCGGACGAGTTCCCCGGCCATCTCGCCGAGCTCGCACGCCGTGAGGGCGTCGACGCGGTCTTTCCGCTCTCGTCGTTCGAGGTCGCCGCGGTATCGAAGGCGGTCGACCAGTTCGACGTGCCGGTGCTCGTCGCCTCGCCCGAGGCGATCGCGGCCTGCAACGACAAGGCCCGGACGATGGAGCTGTGCGCCCGGCTGGGAGTCCCGATCCCGCGCTCGATCACGGCGACCTCGCCCGATGAGTTTCGAGCCGCCGCCCACGAGCTCGGCTACCCGGACGTCGACGTCTGCACCAAGCCGACGGCGCTCAAGGGCTCGCGCGGCTTCCTCGTGATCTCGGCGGAGCCCAACCGCCGATGGCACATCCTCGAGGCCCGCCCCGGCCCGCTCCCGCTCACCCTCGACGAGACGCTCGAGGCCATGGGGGAGGACGACTTCCCGACGCTTCTCGTCATGGACTACCTGAAGGGCAAGGAGCACACGGTCGACGCGATCTGCCGCGACGGCCGGTTCCTGGTCGGCCATGCGAAGACGCGCGAGGCGGTGCGGGCCGGGCTCGCCATGTACTTCGAGACCGCCGACGAGCCGGAGCTGGTCGAGTCGTCGCGCGCGCTCTGCGCCGAGCTCGGCGTTGATTGGTTCGTGAACGTGCAGTTCATCGACGGCCGCCTGCTCGAGATCAACCCGCGGATCTCGACGATCGTCTACCAGGAGGATTTCAACATGCCCTACCTGGCCGTGCGGCTGGCGCTCGGCGAGATCGACGAGGCCGAGCTCGCCGCCCAGCAGTCGCGGGTGCGGATGACGCGCCGGGCGATCCGCTACTACGACCAGGTGGAGTACGACGAGCGGTGACGCCGTGCGCGCGCTGATCGTCTCGTACTACTTCCCGCCGGCCGGCGGTGGCGGCGTGCAGCGCGTGCTCAAGCTGTGCAAGCACCTGCCCGCCTTCGGCTGGGACGTCGATGTGCTCGCGCCCGACGACCCGAAGTGGGTCGCGCACGACCCTGGCCTGGCCGCCGAGATCCCGGCCGGCACGGTCGTCCATCGCGCCCGCTACCACGGGCCGTCCGACGAGCGCCCGGCCGCCGACGTGCTCGCCGGGGCCACCGGGCTGAGCGGGGTGGCGACCCGGGCCGGGCTGTACGGCCGCCAGCTCCTGCTCCCCGATCCGCGCGTCGTCTGGGTGCCGAACGCCGCGCGGGCGGCCGTGCGGATCGTGCGCGAGCGCTCGGCGAGCGTCGTTCTCACGACGTCGCCGCCATCGTCGGCCCACATGATCGGGAACGTCGTCGCGCGGCGGACGGGCGTCCCGTGGATCGCCGACCTGCGCGACTCCTGGCTCGCCAACCCGCATCGCCGATACGAGCGCCGGGCGGTGCGCGCCAAGCGGGCGGTGCTCGAGACGATGGCGCGGCGGACGTTCGCGCGCGTCTCGGGGCTCACGACCGTCACCGAGACGATCGCCGAGGAGGCGCGCGCGCTGGCTCCCTCCGGCACGCCGACGGCCGTCATCTCGAACGGCTGCGACTTCGACGAGTTCGCCGGTCTCGAGCACACGCCCTCCGACCGGCTGCGGATCCTGCACGCCGGGTTCTTCTTCGGCGTGCGCAGCCCGCGCCCGTTCCTGGAGGCGCTGAGCGGCCTCCTCGCCGACCGGCCCGAGCTGCGCGAGCTGGTCGAGGCCCGGTTCGTCGGCGGCTTCCGCACCGCCGACCGGGAATGGGCCGAGACGCTCGGGCTGGGCGCGTCGCTTCGCATCGACGGCTTCCTGCCCCACGACCAGGCGCTCGCCGCGATGAAGGCGGCCGACGCGCTCCTGCTCCTCATCCCGCGCGCCGGCGGCCGCGGGCTGAGCGTCCTCTCGGGCAAGATCTTCGAGTACCTGGCGGCGGAACGGCCGGTGCTGGCGCTTGTCCCGCCCGAGGGGATCGCCGCCGACCTGCTCCGGTCGACCGGGTTCGCGCGTGTCGCCGACCCCGACGACGTGGGCGCCATCCGCCGGGGGCTCGAGGAGCTCGTCCGCGACTGGCAGGCCGGCGAGCTCGGCGACCGCGTGCTCCCGCCGGACCTGCGCGAGCGCCTCGACCGGCGCACGCGGGCGGCAGAGATGGCCGAGATGTTCAGGAGGGTGGCATGAGCACAGAGCAGCCCGGAGGCAAGGTCCGCGTCGCACTCGTCGGCTGCGGCTACTGGGGCCCGAAGGTGATCCGGGCGGCGGCATCGCTCCCGGACGTCGAGGTGGTCGCGCTCGTCGACTTCCGCGAGGACCTGCGCGAGGCGCTCCTGCGCCACTACCCGCTCGCCAACTCGACGTCCACGCTGGCCGAGGCCCTGGCCGCCGGCCCGATCGACGCCGTCATCGTCGCCACGAACCCCAGCACGCACGTCGAGGTCGGCGCCGAGGCGATCGAGGGCGGCTGCCACGTGATGGTCGAGAAGCCGCTCGCGCTCAGCGCCGCCGACTGCCGCGCGCTCGGCGAGAAGGCCCGCGCCGCCGGGCTCGTGCTCATGGCGGGCCACACGTTCCGGTTCAGCCCGCTCGTGAACCACGTGCGCGGCCTGCTCGAGAGCGGGGAGCTCGGCGAGGTCTACTCGATCGACTCCCAGCGCCTGAACCTGGGCCGCGTGCGGCGCGATGTCGATGCGATCTGGAACTTCGCGCCGCACGACATCTCGATCTTGAACTACTGGCTGGGGCAGCACCCGCGGGCGGTCCACTGCCACGCCTACGACTACCTCCAGCCGGGCATCCCCGACCTGGCCTTCCTGGTGCTCGAGTACGAGCACACGGTCGCCCATGTCCACATCAGCTGGCTGCACCCCACCAAGGTGCGGCGGATGACCGTGGTGGGCAGCAAGAAGATGGTCGTCTACGACGACGTCGAGGGCCAGATCGTCGTCCACGACGCCGGCATCGACCGCGAGCGGGTCGACCGCACGTTCCCCGACTTCGAGACGTTCGGTGAGTTCAGGCTGATCCAGCGCGTCGGCGACATGCATATCCCGCGGATCCCGATGGCGGAGCCGCTGGCGCTCCAGTGTCGCCACTTCGTCGACTGCATCACGTCGGGCAGCGAGCCCGTCACGGGCTTCGAGGACGCCGCGCGGGTGGTCGAGGTGCTCGAGGCGGCGAGCGCGTCGCACGCGAACGGTGGCGCACGCGTCCCGATCCCCGACCTACCATGAGCGCCGCGATGGACGCCATCCCGCTCGTCGACCTGAAGGCCCAGTACCGCGCGATCGGCCCCGAGATCGAGGCGGCGATCGCCCGCGTGCTCGAGCGCCAGTCGTTCATCAACGCGGCCGAGACCCGGGGATTCGAGGAAGAGTTCGCCGCGTTCTGCGAGGCGCCCGACGCTGTCGGCGTCTCGAATGGCACGACCGCCATCGAGCTCATCCTGAACGCGCTCGGCGTCGGGGCCGGCGACGAGGTCGTCACCGTATCGCACACGTTCATGGCGACCGTCGGCGCGATCCTGCGCACGGGGGCGACGCCGGTCATGGTCGACGTCGACGAGGCCACGTGGACGATGTCGCCCGAGCAGGCCGCACGCGCGGTGACGCCCCGGACGAAGGCGATCCTGCCGGTGCACCTCTACGGGAACCCCGCCGACGTGCCCGCGATCGCCGCGGCCGCGCCGGGCATCCCGATCGTGGAGGACGCCGCGCAGGCCCACGGCGCCCGCTACCACGGGCGGGCCGTCGGGAGCGACTCCGCCGCCGCCTCCTACAGCTTCTACCCGGGAAAGACGCTCGGGGCCTACGGCGACGCCGGCGCCGTCACGACCGCGGATCCCGAGCTCGCGCTTCGCCTGCGCCGCCTGCGCGATCACGGCCGCTACGGGGCCAAGTACGAGCACGCGTCGGTGGGGACGAACGCCCGCATGTCCGAGATCCAGGCGGCCGTGCTGCGCGCGAAGCTCGCGCACCTGCCCGAGTGGATCGCGGCCCGGCAGCGGCTGTGCGGGCTCTACGAGGAGCAGCTGGCCGACTCCGACGTCCGCCTCCAGCGCGTAGAGCCCTGGGCCGAGCACACCTGGCACCTGTTCGTGCTGCTCCACCCCGACCGCGACCGGATCGCGGCCACGCTCAAGGAGCGCGGGATCGCGACGGGCGTTCACTACCCGATCCCCGTCCACCGCCAGCCGGGCATGGCCGACGCCCCGCATCGCGTGCAGGGCGGCGAGCTCCCGGTCACCGACGCGCTGGCCGCGACGTGTCTCTCGCTCCCGATCTACCCCGAGCTCGGCGACGACGGCGTCGCGCGTGTCACCGAGGCGGTGCACGACGTGCTCGCCGGCGCGCATGTCTGACGGGACGGCCGCCGACAGGCCGCTTCGGATCCTCGGCGTCGGCCGCGGCCGCTCGCTGATCTTCCTGCGCTGGGCCTGGGCGCTGGCCGAGCTGGGCCACGACGTCCACATCGTGAGCCCCGTCTTCCGCGACGACATGCCGGAGGAGCTCTCCATGCTCACCGTGCACGACATCACGAAGCTCGGCATCGGGACGCGGATCCCGGGCTACCGCCGCACCCAGTTCGGCCCGGCGATCCGCCGGCTCGCCGCGCAGATCAAGCCCGACGTCGTCCACGCCCACTACCTGCTCCCGTACGGCCACTGGGCGGCCGAGGCCGACGTCCACCCGCTCGTCATGAGCCCGTGGAACACCGACATCTTCACGTACGGGAAGGAGCGGGCCCGGGGCCGCAAGTGGGTGGCCGAGTCGATCGCGGCCGGCGACCGGTTCGTCGTCTCGTCGCTCGGGAACACCGAGGAGACTGTCCGCCTGGGCGCCGATCCGGCGGCGATCGACCGGATCGTCTGGTACGTCGACCTGCGCCCGTTCGGGCCGGACGAGCGCGACCACGCGGCGCTCGCGGCCCGCTTCGGGTGGCCCGACGACTCGCTGATCGTGCTGTCGCTTCGGAACTACCGTGAGAACACGAACCTCGACGTGGTGCTGCGGGCGTTCGCGCGGGCGCACGCCGAGGAGCCGCGCGCGCGGCTGATCCTGGCGGCCCGCGAAGGCGTCATGACCGAGACGGTGCGCGGGTGGGTGAACGATCTCGGCCTGGGCGACGCCGTGCGCATGCACTTCATCCCCCCGCCCGAGCTGCCGTTCTTCTGCGCGTCGTCCGACCTGGCGGTGTCGCTGGCGTCGACCGACGCGACGCCGGCGTCGATGCTCGAGTGCATGGCCTCGCGGCTGCCGCTCATCATGGGCGACGCGATCACGATCGACGAGTGGATCACCCAGGGCGAGGGTGGCGAGGTGGTGCAGTGCCGCGACGAGGACGCCGTCGCAGCGGCCATCCTGAAGCTCCTTCGCGATCCCGAGCTCCGAACCGCCTACGGCGACCGCAACGGGCGCGTGGTGCGCGAGCGGCTCCCGGAGCACCCGGGCGCGGCGCTCGAGCGGGTCTACCGCGGCATGCTCGCGACCAACGGCCGGCTCTAGGCCTCGACCAGGATCACCAGCGTCTCGGGCAGCACGCCGTCATGCTCCATCGCGGCGGCAGCCTCTGGGGTCTGCATCGCCGCCATCACCGCATCCATGTCGGGGATGTCCATGAGGAGGGCCACCCGCGTCGGGTTCTGCGGGTCGACGAACGTGCGGACGTTCGTGACGCCGAGCGGGCCGAAGAACTCCTCGCGCTTCGGCGAGGCGAGCCAGTGGTCGGTGTCCTTGACGTCGTGATGGGCGATGACGGTGGGCATGGTGCTCCTCGTCGTTCGTGGGCGGCCCTACGCGCCAGGCCTGGTGTCGACCACCCTACGCGGTTCGTCAGCCCTGCGCGTCGAGCGACTCGTCGGAGGGCACGTCGCGAAGGACGCGGGCCGGCACGCCGACCACCAGCTTCCCGGGCGGCACGTCGGCGATCACGACGGCTCCGGCGCCGACGAACGCCTCCTCGCCGACCTCGATCCCGGGCAGGATGACCGCGGCACCGCCGACCCGGGCGCCGCGCCGCACGGTCGGGCCCTTCTTCAGGGCGTGGCGGCGCTCGGTGCGGCCCATGAGGTTGTCGTTCGTCGTGGTCACGCACGGAGCGATGAAGACGTGCTCCTCGAGGGTCGTGCCCGCAGTGATGTAGGCGTTCGTCTGGATCTTGGTGAACGCTCCGATCGAGACGTCGTTCTCGATGCAGACGCCGCGCCCGATCACGACGCCCTCGCCGACGGTCACCCGCTCGCGCACCGTGGCCAGGTCGCCGACGACGCAGCCGTCCCCGAGCTCGGATCCGGCCGAGAGGACGGCGCCGGCCGAGATGCGCACCTCGCGTCCGAGAACGAGCCGGCCGACCTCGCCGGCCGAGGTCGAGCGGGCCGACAGCACCGGCTGCTTTCCCAGGACGGCGTTGTCGCCGATCGTGCAGCCCTCACCGACGACGGTCCCTTCGTGCACGGTCACGTTCGCCCCGAACGAGGACCCCGGCGCCGATCGACGCGTCGGGCGCGAGGACGAGGCCCGGCGCCTCGTCCGCCGGCCACATCACCGCGTGGCCGCAGCGAGCGAGATCGTCTCGCCGCCACGCTCCAGCGAGCGTTGCATCGCCTCGAGCACCTCGACGACCCGCACGCCCTCCTCGACGCCGGTGCGAGGCTCCTCGCCGGTCCGCACGGCGTTCAGGAAGTGCTCGCACTCGAGCTTGAGCGGCTCGCTCATGTCGATGCGAGGAGACCAGATGTCGCCGGTGTGCGTGCTGATCCGCCCCTCGGGCATCTGGATCTCGCCCTTGTCGTGGACGGTCACCTTGCGGTCGGGCTCCATGTCGTCGAACACGGCCATCTTGCGCGTGCCGACCACCGTCATCTTGCGCATCTTGTCGGGGTCGAGCCAGCTCAGGTGCAGATGGCCGATCTGGCCGGTCGAGAAGTGGATGTAGCCGAAGACGACGTCCTGGACGTTGGGCCGGACGTAGCACTCGCCCCGCGCGGACACCTCGTCCGGGTCGTCGCCGAGCAGGTGCAGCACGACCGACACGTCGTGCACGCCGAGCGACCAAAGGGCGTTCTCGTCGGGGCGGATCGTGCCGAGGTTGACGCGGTTTCCGTACACGTAGCGGACGTCGCCCAGCTCGCCCGCGTCGATCAGCTCGCGCAGCTTGACGACGGCCGGGTGGTAGCGAAGGAGATGGCCGACCATGAGCGTTCCGCCGGTGCGCTGGACGACGTCGCGCAGGTCGCGCGCCTCCGACGCGCTGAACGTCATCGGCTTCTCGACGAAGACGTGCTTTCCGGCCTCGAGCGCCTGCCGGGCCAGGCCATGGTGCGTCGGAACGGGCGTCGCGAGGACGACCGCCTCGAGCTCCGAGTCCTCGAGCAGGTCGTCGAAGCTCGCCGTCGGCCGCGCGGCCGGGTAGGCCGCGGCCTGCTGTCCGAGCACGTCGGGGTCGGGGTCGCAGCACCAGCGCAGGTCGGACTGCGGGAGCGTCGCGAAGTTGCGCAGGAGATGCCGCCCCCATCGCCCGAGCCCGACCATCCCCACCCGAACGGGCTCGCTCATAGCTTCACCACCCGGCCGTTGGCAGCCGGCACGGCATTGCGGAAGTCGATCACGAGCGGCGCGATCTCGGCCACGCGGTCGTGGTCGACGCCCGGATGGGCGGTCACCACCGCGACGATGTCGGCGCCGGCCAGGAGCTCGTCGGTGAGCGCCTGGGACTCCAGGTCGAACCCGTGCTCGGCGAGGCGGGGCACGAAGGGGTCGTGGTAGGCGATCTCGGCCCCCTGGGCCGCGAGGAGCTCCATCACCTTGAGCGCGGGCGACTCGCGCAGGTCGCCGACCCCGCCCTTGTAGGCGACCCCCAGGATCACGACCGAGCTCCCGCTCACGGGCTTCTGGACGCCGTTCAACGCCAGGGCGACGCGCTCGGCGCAGTGGTAGGGCATGTTCTGGTTGACCTTGCCGGCCAGCTCGATGAACTCGACCGGGAAGTCGTACTCCCGCGCCTTCCACGACAGGTAGAACGGGTCGATCGGCAGGCAGTGCCCGCCCAGGCCCGGCCCGGGCGAGAACGGCATGAACCCGTAGGGCTTCGTGGCGGCCGCGTCGACCACCTCCCAGACGTTCAGGTCCATCCGGTGGCAGAGCATCGCGAGCTCGTTCACGAGCGCGATGTTCACCGAGCGGAAGATGTTCTCGAGCAGCTTCGTGAGCTCGGCGGCGTCGCACGACGACACCGGCACCAGCTGCTCGACGCAGGCGCCGTAGAGCTCGATCGCCCGGTCGCGGCAGGCGTCGGTGAGCCCGCCCACGACCTTCGGCGTGGTGCGCACCGTGTAGTCGGTGCGGCCCGGATCGATGCGCTCGGGCGACATCGCGAGGTGGAAGTCCTCGCCGCCGCGCAGGCCGCCCGACTCCAGGATCGGGAGCAGCACCTCGCGCGTGGTGCCCGGATAGCTGGTCGACTCGAGCACCACGAGCTGCCCGCGGCGCAGGTACCGCGCGATCTGCCAGGTGGCGCCGGTCAGCACGGCCAGGTCGGGCTCGCGATTCGTCGAGAGCGGCGTCGGGAGGCAGATCAGGATCGCGTCGGCCCCTCCCAGCGCGGCGTACTCGCCGGTGGCCGCCACCGTCCCCGCGCTCACGAGCTCCGCGAGCGCGGCCGAGTCGACGTCCTCGATGTAGCTCTCGCCGCGGCCGATTGCATCGACCCGGCGCCCGTCGGCCTCGACGCACACCACCGAGCGCCCGGCGCGGCCGAATTCGACGGCCAGCGGCAGGCCCACGTAGCCCGCGCCGACGATACCGACGTCCGTTGGCATGCGGTGCAGATGCTATCGACCGGCGGTGATGACAGCGGCGATGCGGCCGGCCGCTCTGCCGTCGCCGTAGAGCGGCGGATGCTCCGCCGGGCGCGTTGCCGAGGCGAGTGCGGCGGCGACGGCCGCCGGTTCCAGATCGACCAGCCTGTTCCAGCCGGCGGCGATGGTCTCGACCCATTCGGTCGTGTCGCGCAGGGTGACGCACGGCACGGAGTGCAGGTAGGCCTCCTTCTGCACGCCGCCGGAGTCGGTGAGGCAGGCGGCCGCCGACATGAGGAGCGCCGTGAAGTCGAGGTAGCCGAGCGGCGCGGTGAGGTGGGCCGCGGCGCCGGCCCGCTCCAGCAGGCCGGCCCGCTCGAGCGCGGCCCGCGTGCGCGGGTGCACGGGGAAGACGATCGGCATCTCGACGGCCTCGATCACCTCGACGAGCGCCCCGATCGTCTCTGGCAGGGTGTTCGCCGGCCGGTGCGCGGTCAGGATGACGTACCCGCCGGGCTCGACTCCGACCTGCGTGAGAGCGTCCGAGCGCCGGGCTGCGACCGGCGCGAACGTCTGCGCCACGTCGACCATCACGTCGCCCACCATGTGGACGCCGGCCGTGATGCCCTCGGCGGCGAGGTTCGAGACGGCCGTGTCCGACGGGCAGAAGCGCAGGTCGGCGAGGACGTCGACCACCATCCGGTTCAGCTCCTCGGGCATGCGCCGGTCGAACGAGCGCAGGCCGGCCTCGACGTGGCCGATCGGCACGTGCTGCTTGGCCGCGACGAGGGCGCCCGCCAGCGTGGAGTTCGTGTCGCCGTAGACGAGGACGGCGTCCGGCGCCTCCTCCTCGAGCACCGGCTCGAGGCCGACGAGCATCCGCGCGGTCTGCTCGGCGTGGGTGCCCGAGCCGCTCTCGATGCGGCGGTCGGCCGGCCGGAGCCCGAGCTCCTCGAAGAAGATCTGCGAGAGGTCGGCGTCGTAGTGCTGGCCGGTGTGCACCAGGACGTGGTCGCAGAGGCCGTCGAGCGCGGCGGCGACGGGCGCAGCCTTGATGAACTGCGGGCGGTTGCCCACGATGGAGACGACCTTCACGGCGGCCAGCCTACTGGTCGAGCACGTCGTCGAGCGCCGTCGACAGCTCGTCCCCGGAGAGCTCGCGCTGGAGCTTCCACGCCACGCGGCCGTTCGCGTCGAGCACGAACGTCGTCGGCTTTCCGAGCAGGCCGAACGGCTCCACGAGGCGGTCGTGGGGGTCGAACACGATCGGCCAGTTCCAGCCGTAGCGGTGCGTGTAGGAGAGCGCGCCCGAGCGCGAGTCGTCGATGGCGACGCCGACGAACTGCACCCGGCCGTGGTAGGCGCTGGCGGCGTCGGCGAATGCCGTGCCCTCGGCCTTGCACGGCGCGCACCACGACGCGAAGAAGTTGATCACGACCGGCCGCCCCCGCATCCGGGCCAGGTCGACGGTGCCGCCGCCCAGCGCCGGCTCGCGCAGCGTCGGGGCGGGCACGCGTTTGGCGAGCGCGATCGGCGCGGCGAGATCGGCCCGCCTGAGCGAGTCCGAATGCGCCCGGCCGTAGAGGGCGATCGAGACGACCATCACCGTCCCCGAGACCAGCGCGACGATCCGCAGCAAGCGCTGCACGGCCCGTATGGTACGCGGCGCTACGCGGAGGCCGGTACGGCGTCCAGGTGGCGCGCCACGGCGGCCACGAGCGCGGCCGTGGCCTCGAGGTCGGCCAGCTCGATGACCTCGTTGGGCGAGTGCATGTAGCGGTTCGGGACGCTGACGAGGCACGTCGCCACGCCGCCGCGCGAGCGGTGGACGGCGTCGGCATCGGTCCACGTGCTCCCGGCAGACGCGCCGAACTGGTGCGGGATCTTCTCGGCGGCGGCGACCTCGGCCACCATCTCGGCGAACGCCGGGTGGACGCCCGAGCCGCGCTCGATCACCGGCCCGCCGCCGAGCCTGATGTCGCCGATCTTGTTCTTCGTGACGCTCGGATAGTCGGCGGTGTGGGTCACGTCGATGGCGATCGCGGCCTGGGGGGCGATCGAGAACGCGCTCGTGTGAGCGCCGGCGAAGCTGATCTCCTCGGCGACCGATGCGACGCCGACGAACCGCCATGCACCGGTGCTCTCTGCGTAGAGGCGGGCGGCCTCGGCGGCGACGAACGCCCCGGTGCGGTTGTCCATCGCGCGTGACGCCAGGCGGCCGTTCGCGAGCTCGACGACCGGCTGCTCGATGACAGCCAGGTCGCCGGGCCGCACGCGGGCGCGGGCGTCGTCCCCGTCGCTCGCGCCGATGTCGATCCAGAGCTGGTCGAGCTTGATCGGCTTCTTGCGCTCCTCCTCGTCGAGGAGGTGGGTCGCCTTCTTGCCGATGACGCCGATGATCGGGCCGTCCTTGGCGAGGATGCGGATCCGCTGGCCGACGAGCACGGACGGCGTCCAGCCGCCGACGCCGTCAAACCACAGGTAGCCCTCGTCGTCGACGTGGATGACCGCGAGCCCGATCTCGTCGATGTGGCCCATCACGACGACGGTTCGCTCGCCTTCCGGGTTGACGATCGCCTGGCTCGAGCCGAGGGCGTCGGTCTCGACCGAGGCGAAGCCCGCGGCGTAGTCCCGCCAGATCCGGGCGGGTGCTCGCTCGTCACCCGACGGCCCGGCGGCGTCGAGGAGGCTCAGGAAGAAGTCGCGGGAGGCTTGGCGCATGGCGGCGAACGCTAGCGCGTTTCCGGCGGAAGGCCGTTGGTAGACTGGCTCGTCCGGGCCGTTAGCTCAGCTGGTAGAGCAGGGGACTCTTAATCCCAAGGTCGTAGGTTCGATCCCTACACGGCCCATCGCTTCCGATGGGGCCTCGCGGGAGGCTCGACGCACGAACCCGCGCACTAGGCGGCGTTGTCGCGCCTTCCGGGTACGCGCCGCGTAAACCACAACGAGAGCACCGCAAGGAGCGCGATGGTGAGCATCGACGTCTTCAGGGCGTTGAGATGTGCGTCGGCGTAGTCGTCGGTGACCGTCGTCGCATCGGCGGGCGCACCCGCCGACTCTACGACATCACCGGCCGAACCACGCATGACGCGCGGCGCGTGAATCACCTGTCGATGTCGAACACCTCCCGGAAGGCGGTCGAGGTGGCCCGCGTCGCGGTGATCTGGCCTCGAGCGCGGTCGTAGCGCCCGGTGCCGCCGTCGATCGAGATCGCGAGCGTTGCGGATCCGCCCGCGGCGACGAACGTCGTGCTCAGCGTGCCGCGCGCGAGCGACACGACCGAGTGACAGAGCACGCGGCCGTCGAGCAGCGTGGTGCAGTGCCCGTCGACGCTGCCCACGGCGGTCGCCGCGGCATTCGTGAGGACGCTGTGGAAGATGAACTCGTCGCCCGGCGACGACCCGCCGGAGCGATCGACGTCGACCGACGCGCGCCCGGTCGTCGTCTCGGTCAGGACGAACTCGCCGTGCGGCCGCCCGCTGCCGCCGGCGTGCGCGATCGATGCGCCGCCCGCGACTGTCGCCGCGACCGCGGCCAGGATGGTGACGACGATTGCCCGCCGCTTCGTGCCCGTGATGCCCATGACCCGTCCTTTCATGTGGCGGAAGTGACGATCGCCATCATCCCACGTTCCCCACTTCGCCGTAGGCCGCCGCCACCCCCGGGGGACGAAAAGCCAGCCTCTTCCAGTCGATAACAGAGGGAAGGCCGACCACGGATGAGCCGGCCCGCCCACGCATCGACCGCCATCGCACGGAGGCTCCATGGCATCGAGGCCCCGCATCACCGCTGCGCGCGTACTCGCAGGCATCGCGTGCGCCATGCTCCTGCCCGCCGCCTCGCAGGCGTCGGCGCCCGCACATCGAACGCCCCACCTCTCGAGTCACGCCGCCATCCGCACCGTCCGCCACGGCGCGGTCCCGGGCGAGGTCATCGTCCGCTTCCGTCCCCACGTCGGCGCCAACGCGCGTGCCCGCGTCGCCCACGCCGCCGGCGTTCGCCTGAGCCACTGGCTCGGGACGCGCGGGCTCTGGCTCGTGCACGTCCGCCCCGGCCAGACGGACGGCGCATGCGATCTCGGCGCTCGAGCGCTCCGCGGGTGTCCGCTGGGCCGAGCGAAACCACTACGTGTCGCTCAACGCCACGACGCCGGACGACCCGCTCTTCGCCCAGAACTGGGGCCTCCACAACACCGGCCAGACCGTCCAGAGCCTCACCGGGACGGCCGACGCCGACATCGACGCGCCCGAGGCGTGGGATCAGACGACCGGCTCGAGCAGCGTGGTCGTCGCGGTCGTCGACACCGGCGTCGACTACTCGCACGGCGACCTGGCCGCGAACATCTGGGCCAATCCCGGCGAGACCGGCGGCGGGAAGGAGTCGAACGGGGTCGACGACGACGGGAACGGCTACGTCGACGACTGGCACGGCTGGAACTTCGGCCTCGACACCAACGACCCGATGGACGCGGCGGGCCACGGCACGCACGTCGCGGGCACGATCGGCGCCTCCGGAGACAACGGCACCGGCGTGACGGGCGTGAACTGGAACGTCCAGATCATGCCGCTGCGCGTGGCCGACGCGAACGGCATCCTCTCCGACGCGGCCGTCGCGGCCGCCTTCGCGTACGCGGGCCACATGGGCGCCAAGGTCGTGAACGCGAGCCTGGGCGGCGCCTACACGTCGACGGCCGAGCTGGCAGCGATCAACGGAGCGCCGAACACGCTCTTCGTGGTCTCGGCCGGCAACTCGAACCTGAACATCAAGAGCAGCGCGATCTCACCCTGCACGCTCCCGGCGGTGAACATCCTCTGCGTCGGCGCGACAGGGCCGACCGACACACGCGCCTCCTTCTCGAACTATGCGCCGACCCAGGTCGACCTCGCCGCGCCCGGCGTCAACATCCTGAGCACGCTCCCCGGCGACCAGTTCGGCTACTACAACGGCACGTCAATGGCCTCGCCGCACGTCGCCGGCGTCGCGGCGCTCGTGTTCGCCGCATATCCGAGCCGCTCGGTCGCCGCCGTCGTCTCGGCGATCCTGAACGGCGCCGACCGCAAATCCGGCCTGACGACGTCTTTCGCCGGCGGCCGCCGTCTGAACGCCGCCGGCGCGCTCGCGGTCGCGGCGATTCCGCCGCCCGACCTGACGCTCGGGAGCCCGAGCGCCGTCACCTCGGCCGGCGCCGTGCTGAACGCGACCGTGAACCCGCACGGCCGCACCGCGACCTGGCTCTTCAACTGGGGGATGACGTCGGCCTACGGCTCCCACACCTCGCAGTCCTCGACGGCGGCCTCGTCGTCGAACCTCCCCGTGGCCGCCACGCTGACCGGCCTCGTGCCCAACCAGACCTACCACTACCAGCTCGTCGTGACGACGCTCTCGGGCGTGACGACGAGCAGCGACGCGAGCTTCACGACGCCGGGATCGGCTCCCGTCGTCACCACCGGGACCGCGTACTGGACGTATCAGACCCAGGCGCTCGTGTCCGGAACGGCGAACCCGCGGAACGCTCCGACGACGTACTGGTTCGAGTACGGACCGACGACGGCATACGGCACGGCGACCGCCGACCTGCCGCTGGCCGGCGGCGTGAAGGCGGTCCCGGTGTACGGCAACTTCCCGGGTCTCTCGTCACACACCACGTACCACTTCCGGCTCGTCGCCCAGAACGCGTTCGGCACGTCCTACGGGGCGGACCGGGCCTTCACGACGCCGTAGCTGCGGCCGCCTACGCCACCTGCGACTTCGCGTGCGCGATGTAGCCGCGCACGTCGCCCGCGGGCTCGGTGTAGGCGTCGCCGAGAGTCTCCTCCATCGCCGTCATGTAGTCGCTCAACCACTCCGGGAAGTCGTAGTCGATGGCCCGCAGGAACTCGAGCGACGCCGCGAGGCGCATGTCGGCGATCGAGGGCTCGGAGCCGCCGATGAACGTCTTTCCGTCCATGAAGAACGTGCGGTAGACCTCGAGCGGCTCGGCGAGCGCAGCTTCGGCCGCGCGCTGAGCCTCCGCCTTCGTCTCGGCGTCGGCGTCCGACGCGCCGACCTCGCCCGGGTACTGCGGGAAGCTGAGCGCCGGGTACGTCGCACGCGCGAGCAGCGGGTAGACCGTGGCGAGCAGGTAGCACATCGCGCTGTCGATCATCGCGCGCTCGGCCGGGTCGGCCGGGTAGAAGCGCGTGAGGCCGTGCTTGTTGCAGAGGTACTGCATGATCGCGCAGCTCTCCCACAACGCGCCCTTCGGAAGCCCCGCCTCCTCGATCGTCGGCGTCAGGTGGGCCGGGTTCATCTTCATGAACTCCGGCGAGGTGGTGACTCCCCACGCGTCGACCTCCTCGAAGTCGAGCCCGGCGGCCCGCACGAAGATCCGCGCGGTGAGGTTGTTCACGCTCGGCTTCAGGACGTGAATCGTGATGTCGGCCATGGTGTCCTCCCGGCCTGCCCCGCAGGCGCGCTCAGTAGGGGTCTTTGGGCGATCGGTCGTCGGAGAGCGACGGGCGCGACGCGGTGACCAGCTCCTCGATCGCGTCGGCGAGGTGCACCTCGGCGATGTTCTCGTCGCCACGGGCCACGCGGATCCGGTGCGCCTCTCGCAGCACGTCGGCGTGAGCGTACCCGAAGGGCGGCTCGAAGCGATAGGACGCAAGCTCGATGAGAAGACCGAGCGGGTCCTCGAAGTAGATCGAGTCCATGAACCCGCGGTCCTTCACGCCGCTGTGGCGGATCCCGCGCTCGTCCAGCCGCTCGACCGTCTGCGCGAACGTCGCGTGCGAGAGCGAGAAGGCGACGTGATGGACGCAGCCGGGATCGGTGGGCGTCCGGGTCGCGTCGGGGGTGCGCTCCTCGTTCGTGAAGACCGTGATCAGGCGCCCGTCGCCGGGGTCGAAGTAGAGGTGGCTCTCGGACTCGTTGTCGAGGTTCGGCTGCTCGAAGATGAACGGCATGCCGAGCACGCCCTCCCAGAAGTCGATCGACGTCCGCCGGTCGGCGCCCACGATCGTGATGTGGTGGACGCCCTGGCTCTGGATCTTGCGCATGCGGGCCAGTCTAGACCGGCGCCCGTCTTGTCAAGATCCTTACTTCTTCCTCAGCGTGGCTTTACGTTTGCTGCCGATGGTTGCGGCGATGCGGTGCAGGCTCGCCGGGGTGATTGCAGGCGCGGTCGTTCTCGCGATGCTCGTAGCGGGACCGGCGTACGCGAGCAAAGGCGCGTACTTCGGGACAGCCGTCGAGCCGACGGCGGGCCAGAACGACTACGCAGGCGCTCATGGCGCTCGAGCGGGTCGTCGGGCGCCACTTCCACGTACTGCGGCTCTACCGGGCGCTCAACAACACGACGCTTCGCGGCGCCGCAGCCCAGGAGATGAAGTCCCGCGGCCAGCCGATGTACCTGAACATCACGTCGGAGATGGGCCGCCGGTGCGTCTCGTGGCGATCGGTCGCCGCCGGCCGGTACAACAGCCAGCTCCACTCGATCGCCCGTCAGGTGAGGCGCTACCGCTACCGGGTCTATTTCTCGTGGAACCACGAGATGCAGGGGAACTGCAGCACCGGGACGGCGGCGGACTACCGCGCGAGCTACAAGCGAGTCCGGCAAGGCGTTCAAGGACGAGCACGTCACGAACGCCGTGTGGGTGTGGGTCGTCGCGGCGGGCAACATGAACCACGATCCCGCCAAGGCGGCGAGATACCTGCCGCGGCACGTCGACCTGATCGGCGTCGACGGCTACAACCGGGCCGGCGAGTGGCGCTCGGTGAAGGAGATCTTCGCCGCGGCGCACCGGTTCGCCGCCAACCGCGGGATCCGGCTCTTCATCGGCGAGGTCGGGTGCGCAGAGGATCCGTCCGACTCGACCGCGAAGGCGCGCTGGATCTCAAAGGCGTTCGACACGTTCAAGACGTGGAACGTCGCGGGCGTCGTCTGGACGAACATGCCGCGCAGCGACGGGCAACTACCGGGTCGACACGTCGTCGGCTGCGCTCGCCGCCTACAAGCAGGCGGGCGAGATGTCCTTCTACAAGCGCTAGGCGTCCTGCGCGCGGCGCTCGACGTCGCGGAAGAGCGGCATGCCGAGCGGGCGCGTCATCTCCTCGTCGAGGTGGGCGACCAGGCCGGCGGTGCGGGCCAGGAGCGCCATGCCGCGGACGATCCGCGCCGGGAAGCCGAGGTCGGCGAGCGCGGCGCCCGCCACGCCGGCGCCGTTGATCGGAAGGGCCTTGCCCGTGGCGTCGCGGTGGGCGTCGGCGACGAGCCGGAGCGCCCGCAGGTGCGGGCCTTCGAGCCCCTGCTCGGCCGCGATGGCGTAGATCCGGGCCGTGCGCGGGTCCTCGACCTTGTGGACGGGATGGCCGATGCCCGGGATCCGCTTTCCGGCGTCGGTCTGGGCGCGAACGGCGTCCACGGCCGCCCGGGCGAGCGCGTCGTCGCCGGCGCCGGGCCCGGCGGCAGCGAGGACGCCCTCCAGGAACACGGCCGTGTCCTCGACCACGCCGAGAAAGACCGTGCCTGCGCCGAGCAGGCCGGACGCGACCGCGCCCTGGAGCGACTCCGGGCGCGCCGGTGTGGGTCAGGCGGGCCGCCAGCACGGTCGGCGTCAGCCCGTGCTCGGCGAGCGATACGAGGACGGCGTCGAGGAGCACCGTCTCCTGCGGCGTCGGCGCTGCGGCCCTGAACGAGCAGGTACGTGAGCTCGGTGAACGTGACCTTGCCCATGAGCTCGCTCGCGAGGTCACGGCCGCGGACGGTGATCGAGTCGGCATCGGCGCCGCCGATGTCGGTGCGTAGCCAGTCGCCGTCGCTCATCCGGCCCTCGGCACGCGATCCCGCGCCTCGTCGAAGTCCATCTCGGCGGCCGTCCGCTCGCGCGAGAGCTCGTGCTTGGCCACCCGCCCGGTCGGCGTGTGCGGGCAGCTCGGCCACGGCCTCGAGGTAGCGCGGCACCTTGAACGGCGTGAGCAGGGCGGCCGCCGCTTCGCGGATCGCGGCCAGGTCGGCCGACCCGGGATCCGAGACCGCGACGAAGCCCTTGATCTCCTCCTCGGTGAGCTCGGACGGGACGCCGATCACCGCCGCTTCGGTCACGTCGGCGTGCGTGCAGAGCGCCTCCTCGATCTCGGCGGGGGCGACGTTCTCGCCGCGGCGGCGGATGACCTCCTTCTGGCGGCCCACGAACGTGTACGTCCCGTCGGGTTCCGGTGCACGAGATCGCCGGTGCGGAGCCAGCCGTCGCGGATCGACGACCCTGGCCGTCTCCTCGGGCATGCCCCAGTAGCCGCGCATCACCGCCGGGCTTCGCAGCTCGAGCTCGCCGACCTCGCCGTCGGCCACCTCCTGCCGTCGGCGACGATCCGGGCCTCGTTCACCGTCCCCAGCCGCGGGTGCTGGCGGACGGTTCCGAGCGTGCCGAAGGGCCGGGTCCCGTGGGGCCAGATCATTCCGTACGGCGACTCTGACAGTGGCGTACCCACAGACGATTCGTAGGCCGAATCGCTGCTTCAATCTCGAGTTGACGGGCCTCAGGGGGTGCAGGGCCGGTGTAACAAAGGCGAAGCGGCGTATCGGCATCGTCTTCGCGCACGGGCTGGCGCATCAGGATCTCGAGCATCGCGCCGATCGCGTTGAACTCCGTGGCGCCGTGCCGCCGGGCCGAGTCGAGGAACGTGCTCGCCGAGAACCGCGGCAGGAGGACGAGACCCGCCCGCGCCGCGACGGAGCCCAGCACCGAATACGCCGGCGCATTGACGTGAAAGAGCGGCAGCGACGTCATCAGCCGGTCGTCCGGGCCGAGCTCCATCCACCAAGGGAAGCCCTCGCCGGCCATGGCGTAGGCCAGGTGGGTCTGCGTCACGAGCTTCGACCGCCCCGTCGTCCCCGACGTCGGGATGAGCGCGGCCGCGTCGTCCGGGCCCGGGTCGCGGCGGCGTCGGGCCGGCCGGCTCGCTGTACAGCGCCGAGACGTCGATCGTGTCGCCGCCGGCCCCGCGCACCGAACCTGGGGCATCGGCGTCGGTCACGACCAGCCGGGGCTGCACCTGGCGAACCAGGCCGGCCAGCTCGTTCTCGCCGGCGCGTGGGTTCACCGCGACGATGATTCCGCCTGCGTACACCGTCCCGAGCCACGCGAACAGGTATTCGGGCGTGTTGCGCGCCGTGGCGAGGACGAGGTGGCCCGGCCGGACGCCGCGAACCGCCACCGCCGATGCCGCCCGCTGGATGAGCGCGTGCGCCTCCTCGAAGGTGAAGGTGCGCCCGTCCGTGTGCAGCCAGACCTTGGAAGGAGCGGCCGCGACGGCGTCGTCGAACAGATCGGGGATTGTGGACGGCACGGGGCGCCGAGATCATCGCCGCCCGGCCGGTCGCCGCGCAAACTTCCCTCGCCGGGGGTGACGGGGGCGTCCAAACGCGGTAGACTCCCGGCCGGGGGTCAGGTACGACGTGATCGAGCGACTGCTCATTGCAGTGGGAATTCTCGGTGGTGAACGGGGCCGTTCTGGTCCTGGTCCTGCGTCTTCTCACCATGGTGGTAATCCGCCGCGTACCGTCGCGGAGCGACGAGGCTGCGGCGGCTGTGCCGCTGGCCGCGCCGCCCGAGCACGTCCCTGTCATGCCCGAGCCAGAGCCCGCGCTGGTCGCGGCGGCGGCCGCCGCCGTCTCCGAGCCGGTCGTCGCGGCGCGGGTCCGGCCCAGGCGGGGCGCCAACGGCCACCTGTATCGCATTCACCACCATCGGATGCTCCTCGGAGTCCCGGTTCTGGCCGCGATCTTCGCATCGGGCGCGTGGCTGGGCGACTGGGTCGGAGGCGGGAGCTCCGCCGACGCGGCCACCGTCACCGTGCACCTGAAGGGCAGGATCATTCGCGTCGCGGGCGCGCCTGTGGCCGTCCGCGTGCCGGCCCAGACGGTCCGTCGCAAAGGGCGCGTCATCAGCGTTCCGGCCACGACCGTTCAGCTTCCGGGCTCGACCCAGACCGTCGTGAGCACCCAGAGCGACACGGTGACCGACTCGACGACAATCACCACCACGCTGACCGTTCCGACGACGGTCACCGACACGACCACCGACACGACGACCGTGACCGAGACGACGACCATCACGGACACGAACTCGACGTCGGCGCCGACGACGTAGGTCCTCAAACGGGTCTCGCTACATCCGGCCCGCCTCGATGATCCGGCGCAGGAACTCCTGCGTGCGCGGCTCGGTCGGCTCCGTGAAGATGCGCTCCGGCGGCCCCTGCTCCAGGATCCGGCCCTGGTCGAGGAAGCACACGCGGTCGGCGATCTCACGCGCGAAGGCCATCTCGTGCGTCGCGATGAGCATCGTCATCCCACCGGCCGCCAGGTCACGTACCACGCCGAGGACCTCGCCCACGAGCTCGGGGTCGAGGGCGCTCGTGACCTCGTCGAGCAGCATGATGTCGGGCTCCATCGCCAGCGCCCGCACGATCGCCACCCGCTGCTGCTGGCCGCCTGAGAGGCGGTCCGGGAACTCGTCGCGCTTGTCGGCCAGTCCGAAACGGCCCAGAAGCTCGTTTGCGCGCTCGTTTGCGTCACTCCGGCGCATCCGAAGCGCCTTTCGAGGCGCAAGCGTCACGTTTTCGAGCACATTCATGTGCGGAAACAGGTTAAACGCCTGAAACACGATCCCGATTCGGCGCCGAATCCGGTTCCGGTCGACATCGGGTGCGGTGATGTCCTCGCCGTGGATCACGATCCGGCCGGCGTTGATCGGCTCGATCAGGTTGATACATCGGAGGAGCGTCGATTTCCCCGAGCCGGAGGCGCCGATCAGGCAAACCGCCTCGCTTTCGGACACCTCGAGGTCGATGCCCCGCAGGACGTCGAGCTTGCCGAACGACTTGTGAAGGCCCTCGATGGCGACGGCCGGCGGCATCACAGGGCTCCGAGAGCGCGGCGCCGGCGGTCTCGTGCGATCAGCCAGTCCGTTGTGCGCGTGAGCGGGATCGTGAGGGCGAGGAAGAGCACCGCGGCGCACATGTACGGCGTGAAGTTGAAGTTCGCGGCCTCGCCGATCTGGGCCTGGCGGAACGCCTCCACGGGCCCTGCGAAGGCGACCAGCGCCGTATCCTTCTGCAGACCGATGAAGTCGTTCAGAAGCGGCGGGACGACGCGCCGGACGGCCTGGGGCAGGATCACGTACCGCAATGTCTGCAGCCGGGACAGGCCGAGCGAGCGCGCCGCCGACTCCTGGCTCGGGTGGACGGACTCGATTCCGGCGCGGTACACCTCGGCGACGTAGGCCGAGTACACGAGCACGAGGCCGATGACGGCCCAGAACACCGCGGACTTCGGGACACCGGTCAACTGGAGGCCCGGGACGCCAAGCGCGAGCACATAGACGACCAGGACCGTCGGGAGTCCTCTGAAGATGTCCGTGTAGACGATCGCGATCGCGCGGATCGGGAAGAACACCGGCCCTGGCAGGCTTCGCAGGACGGCGACGCCCAGTGCGAACGCGAGGATCAGCACCTCGGCGACGAGGAACATCTTCACATTGAGCTCGAATGCGCGTGCGATGTCGGCAAACGACGCGCGGAAGAGCGCGCCGTTCAGGAAGGCCTGGCGCACGGCGGGCCAGCCCGACGAGTTGACGACGGCCAGGCCGATCAGCGTGAAGACGACCGCTGTGCTCGCCAGCGCCGTCGCCACGGCACGCGCGTCACGCGAGCCGGGCAGCCGACGCCGGTGCGCTACTGCAGTTCCGGCGCGTGGGCGGCCTGGTTCAGCCACCGGTCCTGAATCTGGGCCAGCGTCCCGTCGGCGCGGAGGGCCGAGAGGGCGCCGTTTACGCACTGGGTGAGCGAGCTGCCCTGCTCCAACACCATGCTGAAGTGCTCTTTGCCCGCCGTCGACGGCAGGATGCCGACGATGGTGCCGTTGTCGAGCTGGATGTTCGCCATGTAGTAGGCGGTCGGGAAGTCGACGACGAGGCCGTCGATCTGACCGTTCTTCAGCGCCTGGAGGGCCGCGTTCAGCGTGTTAAACGTCTGCACGGCCGAATCCGGTGCGATCGTGCTGTTCGTCACGTCGTAGCTGGTCGTTCCGATCTGGGCGCCGAACGTGAAGGGCTTGAGTGCGGCCACCGAGGTCGCCTTGCTGATGTCGGTGCCCTGGAGCGCGACCACGGCCTCCTGCTCGTCGTAGTACGAGTCGGAGAGGTCGGCGCCCTTGGCCCGCTGCGGACTATACGACACCTGCGCCAAGTAGAAGTCGAAATTCTTGGGTCCCGGCTTGTATGAGTTGTTAAACGGGACGGCAACCCAGTTGACCTGGTCCTTGCTGAATCCGAGCTGCTGCGCAACGGCATAGGCCGTCGCATCCTCGAAACCCTGGTCGTTGTAGGGGTCGTGGTTGAACTCCCCCTTCCATTCGTGGCCTGTGGGCCCCTGGAAGTAGGGATCGAACGCCGGGTTGTCGGTCCCGATCGTTAGCTGACCGGGCGTGACAAGCGTCAAATTTGACTTGGCGCACGGATTCCCGGCGGTGCTTCCGCCGGGGCTGGCGGTTGTCCCGCCGGAGGAGCCGCACGCGGCCACCAAAACCGCCGTGGCGACCGCCATGACGAAGGCGCGGATTCGCATGGTCGCGGGAGCCTACACCACGCTCCCCCAGAAGGGGCACGATCGCGCTACCGAAGCGGGCTGAGGGGCCTTCCCCCAATTGGGGGAGGCGGCATGGGGTCCGCCCAGATAGAGTCTCGGCCATCATGAGAAGGGGCAGACCATGCGCTGGGGCGAACCGACCAGGCTCCCGCCTTTAAGACGCGGTCGCGGCGTCGCCGCGGCGGCCCTCCTGACGGTGGGGCTGGTCGCGGCGTACGCAATTCTCGGCGTGCTCTCGCTGACATCCGTGGCCCCGTCGGCCCTCGACGTCATTCCGAGCATCGGAACGATCGTGCAGCCCGAGGCCGTGCCGGCCGTGCCGACGCACCTCCGGGACTTCGCCACCGTCAAGTCGCCGGAGAACCCGGCGAGCCTCGCAATCTCTTCGCTCAGCTTCGGCCGCGTGATCCCCGGGACGGCGCCGCCCAAGCACGTCGAGATCACGAACACGTCGGCCGCACCGCTCGACCTCGACATCCGGGTGCTCGGCTCGACGGCCCTCGCCGCGAGCTTCGTGACCGGCGGGACTCACAGCCGTGTGCCGGTCGGCCAGGTCGCCCAGATCTCCGTCAGCGCCGATCCCCTTCGCGCCGGCCCCCTGGACGGCACGCTCCGGATCTCCATGCCGGGGGCGAAATCGTACGACGTCAGGCTCTCTGGAGACCAGGCGCCGCTGCCCCCCGGCGCTGTCACGGCCACGGCGCAGGCCCGCGGAGCCGTTCACCTCACCTGGCCCGCCTCGCCGTCAACCGGCGTCGCCGGCTACGAGGTCGACCGGCGGGTGCCCGGCGGTCCCTGGCAGACGCTCGACGCCTCTGCACCAGCCGGCGGCATCGTCGATCAGACGGGCCCCGACGGGCAAACCGTCGAGTACCGCGTCAGCGCGGTCACCGCGGGCGTCCAGCCCGCGCTTCTGAGCCTTCCGGGAGCGCCCGGAAGCGCCGTGCCGGATGCGACCGCGCCGGATCCCCCCCTTGGCGTCACGCCGCAGCCCTACATCAACATCGCCAACGAGAACGCCGTCCCCGTCAGGGTCGACCTGCCCCCGACCTCGGCGCAGACGGACGTTGTGAGCGTCACGCTCACGGACACCGCGGGCGACACGGCCACCGGGACTGCTTCCGGTGGCCAGTCGCCCGCCGTGGTCAATGTCGACGCGAGCCACCTGAGCGAGGGGATTATCACGTCCTTCGCGACGGTGACCGACGAGGTCGGCAACTCGGCGAGGCTTGATGGCGAAAGCACGACGATGGACGTCACACCGCCCGACGCGCCCACCGATGTGCACGGCCCGCCCGGGGAGGTCGTGAACGGCGACGAGGCCGCCTCCGTGCCGGTGACCGTGCACGTGGCGGATCCCAGCTCGATCGCGCGGCTCCACGTCCAGCTCACCGCCGGCGACCAGACGGCCGATGCGACCGGGCCTGTCATGGGCTTTGCGACGACGATCAATGTCGATGCCAGCAAGCTGCCTGACGGCCAGATCGGCATCTCGGCGTGGACGGTCGACGCGGCCGGAAACTCCTCGAGCCCGGTCGACGGCGGCTCGGTCACCAAGGATTCGTCGGCACCCGACAACTCGGCCAGCATCCGCGTGGCGGGTGGCGACCAGAACCCGGACGGCTACGTGAACGCGGCCTCGGCCGGCGCGGTCACCGTCATCGTCCGGTTCCCGCAGGCCACCGACCCGGCCGACAGCGTCGTCATCTCGGTCGGCGGACAGCGCGTTCATCTCGACGGCGGGGACTACCGGTACGTCGTCGGGCCGCTCGACCTGAGCGATCGCCCCGACGGGCCGCTGCCGCTCGGGGTCACGGTCACCGACCCGGCCGGGAACTCGAGCACGTCGACCGACAGCGCGATCAAGGACACGGTCGCCCCCGAGGCCCCGACGTCGTTCACGGTGCCCGAGAGTGCCGACAACGGCGCCGGCTTCGTGAACTCGTTCAATCAGTCGTCCGCGGTCATCCAGGCGACCTTCCCCGACGGCACCGACTCGTCCGACACGCTGACGGCGAGCGTGAACGGCGTCGACCTGGGCGCCCGGATCGGCGGCTCGATTGCGGTCGCGTGGCGCGCCGACGTCAGCGGGATGCCCGACGGCCAACTCGACCTGCACGGCACGATCACCGATGTGGCCGGGAACACGACCGACTTCTCGGGCCGCGCGGTGAAGGAGACGCAGCCGCCGGCGCCGCCGGTCGCAGCCCACGTCATCGGCGCATGCCGTCCCGACACGATCACGCCGGCAACGGTGCACAGTGTCAGCGTTCAGGTCGTGTTACCCGACGCGCCGGGCATGTCCGGCACGGTCAAGGTGACCCTGACCGACTCAGCCGGTCACACGACGTCGGGCTCGGCATGGGGCGGCCCGGGGATCGTGGTCATCCACGGCATCGATGCCGGCTCGCTCGTCCCGGGGCATGTGGCCCTCTCGGTCTCGGTGACCGACTCCGCCGGCAACACCTCCACGTTCGACGGGACAACGGCCGTCCTCACCGACGAGTGAGCCCGTCGGTGCCGGGCTTTTGGCCCGGCACCAACAGCTCCGCAGCGTCAGCCCTCGTTGGAGGGTGTCGCCCCCGTCGCGTGCCGCGGCCGAAGCCGTGGGGCGAGCGGGGCGAGACGGCGGCCCACGAGCACCGCGATCAGGACGAGGATCGAGATCGGGAGCACCAGCCCGGCTCCGACGATGACGCTGGTGACGACCGCCTCGGCGGCGCCCAGCGATTGCGCCCCTGCCTTCCAGAAGGCGCTCGCGTGCTGGGGAGGCGCCGGCTTCTTGCCGGCCTCGTGCAGCGCGACGGTGATCGTCGACATCGACGTGCGGTTCTGGAGGTACAGGATGCGGCCCTGGACGTCCTCGATCTGGAATTCCACCTGCTGGAGGTAGTTCTCGACCCGGATCGACTCCGAGATCGTCTGCGCGCGATCCATGAGCCGCAGCAGCACCTTCTCCTGCGCCCCCAGGTTCACGAGCCGGGCGTGCAGGTCGACGAACTGCTGGCTCACGTCCTGTCCGGTGACGCTCTCGGCCGTCACGTGGACGTGGGCGAGGCCTCGATCGCGTCCATCGCCTGCGTTGAAGCGCCGCGCCGGCACGCGGATCGTGATCGTGCCCGCGTGGATCCTCGAGCCGCTGGTCGAGCTTCTGGGTCTCGTAGCCGCCGAAGTGCGCCGGCGATGTGCCTGATGGCCTGCCGCGTCTGGCCGAACTGCCCGTGGTCGACCCGCAGACGCGACGTCAGCCGGTCTTGATGACGGCCGACCGGAGCGCCGGAAGGGCCTTCAGCGGGTCGCTCGCGAGCTTCCCGCCGTCCGCCGCCGTCCGCCCGGCGTCCTGGCTCGCGCTGAACGGCTCGGCCGTGCCGGGCACGAGCGCGTCGAGCCCCTTTCCGACGCCGCCCGCTGGAGACGCTTGCACGACGGCGTTCCCGCCGCCCGACGCTCCGCCGCCGCTCGACGCCGAACCGCTCCCCGAGCAGCCCGCGGCCGCTCCGGCCAAGCCTGACACGACGATGATCGTCGCCGGAATCCACATGAACTGCCGTATCGAACGCATCGAAACCTCCGTAGTGGTCGATGGTGAGACAGGCGCGGGCGGCGTGTGGTTCCCGAATCCAGTGGCGGGGTTGCGGCGTCTTTTCGGTCTTCCCGTGAGCCCGGAACGCAACTACACTTAGCCGATGGCGACCGAGTCTCCAGTCCCGGCGCTGGTCCAGCCTCGATCGGGGACCGAGCAGCTCGCGGCCGAGTGGCGTCGCCTGACGCGCGTGGCGACAGTGGTGGCCGTCCTCACGGCTCCGGTGGCGTTCGAGTGGCTCCACCAGGTGCACGGATGGAGCCTCGGCTGGTCGCTCGCCGGCACGTTCCTCGAGGTGATCGCGTTCCGCGGCTTCGTCGACGTCATTCTCCGGCGTTTCATCCCCTGGCCGAGCCTCTTCGGCGCCGAGGAGTCGGTGCGCGAGGAGGACGTCATCGCGCGGAGGCGGGTGTGGTTCTGGCGCCGGTGGCTCAGCCGGCTGATCTGGCTGGTCGTCATCGGAATCGTCGTCTTCGGAATCAACCTCCTGCTGGAGGCGATGCTCGGCGCCGATTGGCTCAAGTCGGCACTCGGCCCCTCGCCCGGGACGGCGTTCCTCTATCTCCTCATCCAGATGCCGATCCTGCTCATCGCCAACTTCGCGATCTTCTTCGGCCCCTTCCTGCTCATGGCGGTGAGCCAGATCCGCTCCTACGAGCCGGGCGATGCCGACTGGGGCGTGAAGCTCGAGGACGTGCGCGGCCAGGCGGAGGCCAAGGAGGAGGTGCGCCAGGTCGTAACGCTCTGGCAGTCGGGCGAGGCATTCGAGCGGGCAGGCGGAAAGCGCGAGCGCGGGCTCCTCATGCTCGGCGCGCCGGGAACCGGGAAGACGATGCTCTCAAAGGCGATCGCGACGGGGTTCAACTGCCCGTTCGTGTCGATCCCGGGCTCCGGGTTCGCCGGGATGTTCCTCGGGATGGACGCGATCACGGTGCGCCTCCTGGCCCGCCGTGCCAAGAAGCTCGCGGCCAAGTGGGGCGGCCAGTGCATCGTCTTCATCGACGAGATCGACGCCGTGGGCCAGCGGCGGTCGAGCCTCGGCGCCGGCATGACGGGCGCCCAGCCGGTGACGATGGAGGAGCTGTGCTTCTTCGGCCCCAACGGCTCGCTCACGCCCAGCGGCGACCTCCTGCTCGAGACGCGGGCCTGGCGGGAGCGGCTCTTCACCGAGCGCGACGCGGCCACGCGCGAAGGCCGGTCGGGCCTCGGGGGGATCGTGAACCGCATCTTCCCGGGCGGCGGGGGCGGGATGTTCGGGGGCGGTCAGCTCGCGCTGAACCAGCTCCTGGTCGTGATGGACGGGATCGGGGAGCCGCGGTTCATGCGCAAGCACCTGACCCGCACGCTCAACACGTTCCTCGATGCGACGTACGTGATCCCTCCGCGGATCGGCCGGATGAGGCTGCGCCTCAAGAAGCCGCGCCCGGCCGGCGAGCAGATCTACTTCATCGGCGCCTGCAACGCCCCGCTCGAGTCGCTTGATCCCGCGCTCGTCAGGCCGGGGCGGATGGGTCGGCATGTGTGGTTCCGGACCCCGACCAAGGATGACCGGAAGGACATCTTCGACCTGTACCTCGGCAAGGTCACGCACGACGACGATCTCGACTCGCCGAAGCGGCGCGACGAGCTCTCACGGATCACCAACGGCTACTCGCCGGCGATGGTCGAGCAGGTCTGCTCGATGGCCCTGACGATCGCCCACTACGACGGCCGGATGGCGTTCGGGTGGGACGACATCGTCGAGGCGATGACCACGGTCGAGTCGGGCACCGCCGTGAACGTCGAGTACATCCCCGACGAGACGCGGGCCGTTGCGATCCACGAGGCGGGCCACGCGGTCGCCGGGCACGTCTACATGAAGGGCGTCGAGTCGACACGGCTCTCGATCCGCAAGCGCGGGCAGTCGCTCGGCCACCACCAGGCGCTCGAGAAGGAGGAGCGGTTCAGCTCCTGGCGCCACGAGGAGGTTGGACGGCTCATCTGGTCGCTGGGCGCGATGGCCGCAGAGCGGGTCTTTTACGGCGAGAACTCGACGGGTGTCGGCGGCGACGTCATGCACGCGACGACACGGGCGGCATGGATGGTCGGCTCGTGCGCGATGGGGCCAGAGCCGGTGGTCGTGAACGGCAACGCCGAGACGGACGAGGAGCGCGAGGCAGGGCGCGAGAAGATCCTGAAGCGGTTCGAGGGAATCGGCCTTCAGATCATGCGCCGTGCCGGCTCCGGCGGCCCGTTCGACGCCGACCCGATCGCAGGCGTGCTCTCGGACCGCGACAAGCGCCAGACCGCGGCGCAGCTGCTGGGCCAGGCGTACATGGCGGCACACGTCCTCATCGAGGAAAACCGCGGTGGGGTGGAGCGTGTCGCCGAGGTGCTGATCGAGCGTCGCGAGATGCACGGCGACGAGGTCGTCGAGCTGCTCGACTCACTCGAGCTCACGGTGCCGGATACCGACCTGCTCGAGGATGCGGTGTGGCCGCGGGTGTGAGCGAGTCGCACCCGCGCCGGCGGTTCAGGCTGGCCTATCTCCTGCTCGCGCTCGTCCTCGCGGGAGCGGTCGCGCTCTTCGTCGTTCTCGAGACCGATTCGTCGACGGACGCGGCGGCTCGGATCGCAGGCGGAGGAGGCGTGGGGCACGTTCCAGCCCGCCGGCCTCACGCAGGACCGGATCCAGCAGATCGCCCTGCACGTGAGCGCGGCGTACCGGACGCCCTCGGATCGGCAGCTCGTCTCGGTGAGCGCCTCGATCCCGCCGGTCTATCAGAACGACCTCAAGATCACGCAGTACATCCTGTCCTACAACGACGGCGGCCAGACCAACTATCAGGCGGTCCCGATCAGCGCGAACAACGTGCTCTACGAGATGTGCGGGCTCGGCCCGCGCTGCTCGATCAAATCGGGCAAGGCGACGCCCGAGCGCCTTCGCCTTCTGCGCCGAGAGGCGCTCGAGCTGGCGCTCTACACGTTCCACTACACGGGCGTCGGGTCGGTCGTCACCTTTCTGCCGCCCAAGAAGGGCGAGCAGCCGCAGTGGGTGTTCCTCTTCCTGCGGACGCAGTTCGAAGACCAGGGGATCCTCTCGCGGCCGCTGAACGCGATCCTCTCCGAGCCGACGCCTCCGCCCGCGGCGGCGATCCCGGCGACGGAGGCCGCGACGATCGACGGCATCACCGAGCCGGATCTGTACCGATTCCACTACACGTCGGATCAGCAGGGCGGCGTGCTGCTCGTCTTCGATCCGGTCGCCCAGTAGCCGAATGACGCCCGGGAAGCGGGCCGCGCTCGAGCGCGCGCGGGCGAGGCTGGACACGCTCGATCTCTATCCGCGCCCGGTCCGGATCGGCGGTGTCCGCATCGTCGTCGCGCCGCTCCTCTTCCGGCTCCCGTGGTTTCGGAGCTTCGACGGCTACGCGACGCACCTGGCCATCTTCCTCCGGCGGCCGCTGATCGCCGATGAGCAGGACGACCTGGTCACACACGAGCTGTGCCACGTCTGGCAGATGCAGCATCGGCCGCTCGCCATGCCCCTCTCGTACCTGCTCCGCGGATACCGGCGGAACCCCTACGAGGCCGAGGCGCGGCGAGCGGCCGACGCGACGCGCCCCGCGGTCAGACGCGAGCCGGGGTCTGCATGACCGGGCGCACCTCGACCGAGCCGTACTTCGCGCCTGGGCACATCTTGGCCGCCTCGACGGCCTGCTCGATCGTCTCGCACTCGACCATGTAGAACCCGCCGAGCTGCTCCTTGGTCTCGGCGAACGGCCCGTCGACGACGAGCGCCTGGCCGTCGCGCACGCGCACCGTCCGCGCGGTCGAGATCGGGTCGAGCGGCGCGCCGTCCTTCATCGCACCGCGCTGGGTCAGATCGTCGGTGAAGGCGTAGTACTCCTGCATGACGCGAGCCATGTCCTCCTCGGTCGCGGTCGCCCGCTGGGCCTCGTCGTCATAAATGAGCAGCATGTACTGCGGCATGTCGTCCCTCCGGGGCTCGACCGGCGGGTGAATTCCCGCCGGCTCCATCATGACGAACGAGCGCATGCGAAATCGACACGAGGGCGCGGTCGACGCGGCGCCGGTCGGGGCCGCACACGAAGAGGTGCTCCGTATTCGAGAGGTGCGACACGGTGCCGACCCGGCGTCCGGCCGGGTCGTGGATCCCGATCCGGGCGCCCACGTAGCGCGGCCGCGACACGGCGACCGCGCCGACGTGGCCTCGCCGGGCCAGAAGCGCCTCGATCTCGTCGGGGTGGTGGAAGCCCTCGTCCGAGAACGAGACCACGAGCCAGCGAGCCCTGGCCCGCTCGATCAGGTCGGCGAGCGCCGACCCGGCCTGGCGGCGGAGGTTGTAGGCGCTCTTTCGCGTGCGGCAGTCGGCCCGCTTGCAGGCGATGCCGTAGTGGTCGGGCGCGTCCCAGCGAACGAGCGTCTCCCACACGTGGTAGTTCCCGAGATAGGAGTGCTGGTTGTACGGCGGGTCGACGTACGCCAGGTCGATGCCGTCCAGCGCCTGCGGCGAGCTCGTTCGCGTCGGCGCGGGCGACCCGCCCGGTCGGCCCGGCGACGGCCGCCGGCTCGCGCAGGTCGAGCGCGTTTGCAGCCCGTGGCGCCCACCGCTTCAGGTAGGCCATCTGCACGCCGACGGTGGAGTCGACCCGATCGGCGGCTTCGACCAGGCTCGTGAGGAGGATGCCGCGCTCGACAAGGTCGAGGTCGAGCCGGTCGATCTCGTCGCGGATCGCGTCGATCCGCATCCCGTTCTCGGGCTGGAAGTAGCGCGACCGGCGGCAGAACGTCTCGGTGACGTAGCCGTCGACCGGCGGCAGTCCGCGCAGGTGCCGCAGGAGCCGCTGGATGCGGACGCGGTCGACGTCCGGGCCGGAGGCGACGTACGCAAGGCCGAAGGCCTCGGAGTACGCGGCGGTGTCGTTCGAGAGCACCTCGATCCCCGCTCCCCGGAGCGCCTGCCCGACTCGGGTCGTCCCGGCGAAGAGGTCGGCCGCCGAGCGCGCCCCGAGCTCCGTTGCGGCGGCCGCGATCGCGCCGGCGAGCGCGCGCTTGGAGCCCAGGTACTTGATCACGGCCGGGACACTACGGCCGGCGACGGATGGGGCAGCGTCTAGACGTGTGTGCCGCAGCCGGCGCAGCGTTGGGGCCGGTCGCCGTCGTGGACGACGACGTGATGGCTGCAGATCAGCTTGCGTAGGCGATTCCTCATGGCTTCCTCACGCCGCGGCCAGATCGAGGCCGGCGTAGAAGTACGGGTGGTTGAAGACGTCCATGGGATTCGCGTCGCCCACGGGCACGTCGAAGGCGTCGCCGATCTCGAAGTCGACGACCGCGACGCGCACCTGGTCGGTCGCGGGATCCCACAGCATGGTCACGTCAACGCCGTTCGAGCTGCGATGTGCCAGCTCGCGGAGTGGGGCGATCTGGGTGACGACGGCGGTCATGTTGGGCTCCTCGCGGGTGTTGGTGGTGCTGAACACGATTGGAGGAGTCTCGTCGCCGCGCGCCGGCGTCGCCGTCGAGCGGCCAGGTGTCCGTAGGTGTGGAAACCCCTACCCCCGCAGGAAGGCCAGCACGGCCAGGACGCGGCGATGATCCTCGGACGCGGCCGGGAGCCCCAGCTTCGAGAAGATCGACGTGACGTGCTTCTCGACGGCCCGCTCGGTGACGACCATCCGCAGGGCGATGCCGGCGTTCGAGCGGCCCTCCGCCATGAACCCCAGCACCTCGCGCTCGCGCGGCGTGAGCTGGTCGAGCGGGTCGTCCGAGCGCCTGCGGCCGACGAGCTGGGCGACGACGGCGGGATCGAGCGCCGATCCGCCCTGGGCGACGCGGCGCACTGCGGCCGCGAAGTCGTCGACGTCGGCGACCCGGTCCTTCAGCAGGTACCCGACGCCCTCGGTGTTCTCGCCGAGGAGCTCGACGGCATAGCCCGGCTCGACGTATGACGAGAGGACGAGCACACCCACGCCTGGGAACCGCTCCCGGATCGCGCGCGCCGCCTGGAGGCCCTCGTCGGTGTTCGTCGGCGGCATGCGGATGTCGACGATCGCCACGTCGGGCTTCGAGAACCCGATCCGGCGCAGGAGGTCATCGGCGTTCGAGACCTGGCCGACGACCTCGAAGTCGGCTTCGGTGAGGATCCGCGCCACGCCCTCGCGCAGGAGCACCGAGTCGTCGGCGAGCACCACCCGGATCGGCGTGCCCGCCGCGCGGCCGGTCGTGTTCAACGCCGGGAACGCGGACTCGAGGCCCGCGATGTCGAGCTGGTGCAGGTGCTCGGGCCGGTCGAGGTCCTTGAGGTGCGCATCGCCGAGCTCGCGCGTGCTCGTGCCCTCCGGCAGATCGCCCTCGAGCAGGGTGTGCGTCGTGTTCGAGAGGAGCACCTGGCCGCCGTGGCCGGCGTCGCAGATCCGGGCCGCCCGGTGCACGTCGAGGCCGACATAGCGATCCTCGGCGATCACGGGCTCCCCGGTGTGGATCCCCATGCGAACGCGGACATCCGCCGTCTCGGGCCAGTCGTGCGCCCGAGATGCCCCGCTGGGCGTCGGCCGCCGCGGCGACCGCCTCGCGCGCCCCTCGGAAGACCCAGAACGTCGAGTCGCCCTGCGTGTCGACCTCCTCGCCGTTGTGGCGGGCGAAGGCGGCGCGAAGGATCTCCTGATGGTCCGACATCACCCCCGCGTACCCGTCGCGGAGCTTGTTGACGAGCCGGGTCGACCCCTCGATGTCGGTGAAGAGGAAGGTGACGGTACCGGTGGGGAGCTGCCGTGCCACTAGGCCGAGCAGCGTACGAGGTCCGGCCCCGCCCTGCAAGCGGACGGGGCCGGACCTCGTGGTTGGTTTCGGACTACGCCTCGGCCGGAACCGGCTCGGGCGAGTGCTGGAGCGTGGGCAGCCACTGGAGCGACTTGGGCATGTACCAGTTCCAGTCGCCCAGGAGCTTCATCGTCGCCGGCAGGAGCACTGCGCGGATGATGGTCGCATCGAGCAGGACGGCCACGGCGGCGCCGACGCCGAACTGCTTGATGTCGAGCACCGAGAGGGTGGCGAAGAGCCCGAAGACTCCCACCATCACGATGGCGGCGCTGGTCACGACGCCCGCGGTGCCCTTGATGCCTGCCGAAACGGCGTCCTCGGTCGACATGCCGCCGTCCACCAGCTCCTTCACCCGGGAGAGGATGAAGACGTGGTAGTCCATCGACAGGCCGAACAGGACGACGAAGAGGAACAGCGGCAGCCAGTTGGCGATCGAGCCGGTGGAGTGGAAGCCGAGCAGCGACTCGCCCCAGCCCCACTGGAAGATCGCAACCAGGATCCCGTACGCCGCGCCAACCGACAGCAGGTTGAGAACGATCGCCTTGATCGGGATCACGATCGAGTGGAACGTGATCAGGAGCAGCAGGAACGCCATCCCGAGCACGAACGCGAACACGATCGGGGTCCGCACGCCCATCAGCGCGTTGAAGTCGTGCGAGCCCGCGGTGTCACCGGTCACCGACACGTCGGCGCCGCTGACATGGTTGAGCGTGGTCGGGATCAGCGAGCCCCGGAGCGTCGAGAGCGCATGCTCCGATGCCGCGTTCTCACCGTCGCCGGCCAGCGGGGCCGTGATCTTCGCGACGGTGTGATCCGGGTTCACGGTCACCTCGATCGGGTTTCCGACCTCGCCGGTGGCGAGCGCCTTCTTCTCGAACGTGGCGATCGCCGCCTTGGCCTCGGGCGAGGTGACGTCGTTCGCCTGGAACGCGATCACCGCGGGGGCCGGGCCACCCGGGAACTTCTGCTCGATCTGCTTGTAGGTCTTGACGATCGTCAGGTCCTGCGGCAGGAACTTGAAGCTCGGGGTCTGCGTATTGATGCTGAACGCCGGGATGGCAAGGATCGCCAGGCCGGCGGCTGCGAGACCGGCTGAGACGGCCGGGCGGCGCAGGACGCGGTCGATGATTGCGCCCCAGAACCGGCTTTCGGTCTGATCCTGACGGCTGGTGAGCCGGCTCAGGAACGGGATCCGGCCGCGCTCGACCTTGTCCCCGAGCAATGAGAGGATCGCGGGGAGGCCGGTCAGCGAGCCGATGACGGCCACGAACACCACCGTCATGGCGGCGATGCCGATGGCGATGAACGTGGGATCGCCGGCGAGCAGCATGCCCGCCATCGCGATGAAGACCGTGACTCCGGAGATGAGCACGGCCTGGCCCGACGTCGATGCCGCCACGTCGAGGGCGGTCCGGCGGTTGGCCGCGGACGTCCGCTTCGCCTCGCGAAGCGTGCCCTTGGCGGAGGCGATGACGGCCACGTCGCCGGCCTTCTTGGCCTGACGCAGCGCCACCTTGGCGGCCCTGATGCGGTCGTGGTCGGCGGTCTTCGTGACCGCGCGCTCGTCGCGCTCACGACGGAGGTAGAAGAGCGAATAGTCGACGCCGACGGCCATCCCGATCATCAGGATGATCTCCGCGGTGACGTCGGTGGTCGGCATGAACTGGCTGATGATCGAATTCAGGCCGAACGTGGCCAGCACGGCCGAGAAGGCCAGGAGCACCGGGATGCCCGCGGCAACGGCGGCGCCGAACGCGAACAGCAGGATGATCAGCGTCAGCGGAAGCGAGACGTTCCTGGCGTGGTTCAGGTCGCCGTCGATCTTGTTGGACAGCACGTGATCGGCGGATGCCTGTCCGAACTCCGCGATGTGCATCTGGGGATGCGCCTTCTGGAGCCCAGAAACGGCGTTCATGACCGGCTGGATGCGGTCCTTGGCGGTGTCGATGTCACCCGTGATGTCGAACTGCACGAGCGCCGATCCGCCGTCTTTGGTCACCTGGCCGGAGTTGCTCGAGGCCAGCGGGCTGCGGACGTTGGTGACCTGCGGGAAGGTGCTGACGCGATCAACGGCGTCGTTCACGACGGCCCGGAAGCCGGGGTCGCCGATCGTGTGGCCGGGATACGTGATCAGGATCATCTCGCCCGCGCGGTCCTTGAATCCGGCGTCGTCGATCACCTTCGCGGCGTGACCGGCTTCGCCGTCACCGAGCTGGCTCTCCTTCAGGTTCACCTGGCCTGTGACCGCACCGCCGACGACGGCGGCGATGACGAAAGCGAACCAGAGACCCAGTGCGAGCCAGCGGTGATGCGCGCTCCAACCGCCCATACGAGCGGCGAGGTTCTTGCGTGGCATGACTACTCCTCGAGAGGGGGAATAAGGCACGGGTTCATGGTGCCCGCTCCTCTCGGCCCGCGCGGTGCGGCGGGCTGGCCTTCGCAGTGCGGCTACCCGAACACCCCGGGGAGCGGCTATCCGAGCGGGATGCGGGCCCGCACGCGCGTCCCGGCGCCCTCGGGGCTCTCGACGTCGAGGTTCCCCGACAGCGCCTCGACGCGGTCCGCGAGACCGAGGAGGCCCGAGCCCCGCGCCGGGTCGGCGCCGCCGGCGCCGTTGTCGGCCACCTCGACGAACGCCCAGCCGTCGCGTGCCGCGACGGCGACGTCGACCCGCGACGCGCCGGCGTACTTCGCCACGTTGGCGAGCGACTCGGAGACGACGTAGTACGCCGCCGCCTCGACTTGGGGCGGCAGGCGGTCATCGGGGAGGGAATTGATCGCCACCGGGACCGGCGACCGACCTGCGAGCGCCTCGAGGGCGGGCGCGAGACCGCGGTCCGTCAGGATCGCGGGGTGGATGCCCCGCGCCAGCTCGCGGAGCTCCTCGAGCGCCGTAGCGAGCTCCTCGCTGGCGGCCTCGAGGAGGGCGTTCGCGCCTGCGGGGTCGGCCTCGAGGCGCGACCGGGCCAGCCGCAGCGCCAGCGAGAGCGAGACGAGGCGCTGCTGGGCGCCGTCGTGCAGGTTTCGCTCGAGCCGGCGCCGCTCTGCATCTCCCGCCTCCACGATGCGCGCCCTCGACGCCGCCAGCTGCGCGTTGGCGTCGGTGCTCGAGAGGGCCAGGGCGACGAGGTCGGTGAACTCGGCGATGCGGGTCTCGGTGCCGGGGGCGAACGGCCCCTCGTTCGAGATGACGATCATCGCCCCCCACAGGTATCCCTGCACCATGATGGGCGCCGCCACCGCCGCCTGCGCGCCGAGCTCGCGCACCTGCGCTGCGAGGTCTCCCGAGAGCTGCGAGTAGTCGTCGATCCGCACGGGGAGCCCCGTCTCGCGGATGCGCGAGATGGCCGCGTCGCCGTCCATCTCGAGCACCGTCCCCGGGGCGAGCGCCGCGACGCCGGCTGACCAGCCGCCGAGGAGCGTCGCGCTCGTCCCCTCCGGCCGGTACTGCACCATGTTCGCCGTCTCGGCCTCGAACAGGTGGCCAACCTCCGACGTGACGGCCTGGAAGACGCTCTCGGGCTCGGCGCCCTGGGCGATCAGCGTGGCCACGCGCCGCAGGGCGGCCTGCTCGGCGGCCAGGCGGCGCTCGGCCGCCTCGGCCTCGCGCCGCTCGGCGAATTGGAGGACGTTCTGGAAGGTGGACTCGAGCACCTCGAGGGTTCCTGGATCCGGAGCCGTGGGGTCGTCGGAGGAGAGCTGGAGGACCAGCAGGACCTCCCCGCCGGAGAGGATCGGGAACGCCAGCGTCCCGCGCGGCCCGTCGATCTCGGTGGGCGGGAGCGGAGGAATCGGCGGGTCGTCGGCCAGGTCGGGGATCCAGGCGGGCTGCTTCGTCCTCCAGGCGCGGCCGGCGAGACCCTGGCCGGGCGAGAGCCGCAGGTCGCGCACCGCCGCCGCGAACTCGGCTCCGTCCTCGGGGTCGGTGAGGAAGATGCCGTCGACCGTGAGCGCCGTCCCGTCGGGCTCGGGACGCCAGAACACGCCGACCCAGCACGCCAGGGCCCGCGTCAGGTGCTCAAGCACGAGCGGACGCGCGACGTCCATCGACGGCGATCCGGCGAGCGCCCGTGCCACCTGTACCTGGAGGAGCAGGCGCCGGGTGGCGCGGTTGCGCTCGGTGACGTCCTCGCCGATGCTCGTCGAGCCGATCAGGCGGCCGGCGTCGTCGCGCAGGAGGGTGTTGTTCCAGGCGATCTCGCGCCGCTCGCCCGACCGCGTGAGGATGAACATCTCCTCGTGCGGGTTGATCGACCCCTGACGCACCCGGGCCACGAACCGCTCGTCGGCGGGGTTGAACGTCTCGGCCCACGGGCGGCCGATCAGCTCCGCCCGGGAGTACCCGACCAGGTCGGCCAGGTACTGGTTGCAGAACGTGATCCGGCCGTCCAGATCGAGGCTGACGGCGATCAGGTGGACATTCTCGAGCAGCTCGCGGAAGCGCCGTTCCGACTGCTCCAGCGCGCCGAGCCGCGCCCGGAGGTCGGCCTGGAGCTGCTCGTTCTCGAGCGCCAGGCCGGCCGTGCCGCCGACCGTCTCGAGGAGCTCCGCGTTGTCGGTCAGGGCCGGGTCGTGGATGAGCGCCGCGACCCGCTTCCCCGACCGCTCGACGATGGTCACGCCGCGGTCGGGGCGGTCGGCCGGGTCGAGCGGACGCCCGTCGGCGTCGACGTAGACCCGCAGGTCGGCGAGCCAGTAGGCCAGCTCGAGGGTCGGGTCGCCGACCGCCTGCCGGAGCGCGCGTCGCACCCGGCCCGGCTCGTGGCTGCGCGAGAGCTCGTCGATGAGCTCGGCAAGCGCGCCCGACCGGGAGAGGCTCGTGCGGAGGATCCCGACCAGGAACCCGATCGGCACGCTCGCGAAGGCGAGCGACGAGACGACGAAGGCGATTGTTCCGGCGGTGTCGCCGGAGGCGATCTGGACGACGAGCGCGGCGGCGATGGTGGCGAGCGCCACGCCGCTCGTTGCGAGCACCGGCGCCAGAACGCGACGGGCCGCCTCCGACGCCGCCCGCCAGCGCTCGATGATGATCGCGACCACGGCGGCGAGGAGCACGACGCCGATCACGGCCGCTGCGTTCGACACCGCGGCGGCCAATTCGGCGTGGTGCGACACGAGCAGGACGTTCCGGGGTGCACCCGGCTCGCTCGTGAGGTCGTCCGACGAGCCGACGAGCGTCGCGATGAGGCTGGGCACGAGCGTGTCGAGGTACGCGGCCGCGACGATGACCTGCGCTGTGCGCGATTCGAGCCGGCCGCGCGGGTACGCGAGGATCGCGTGCACGAGCACGGCGTAGTAGACCGTCGAGACCACCTGTGCGAAGCTGAAGACGTAGGCGTTGTTGGACGTCGCGAGCGTCCCGACAAACCATGCGATCCCGACCGCGTAGAGCAGCAGCCCGAAGCGGTTCTCCGGCCGGCGGGCGCGCGCCACGAGGCCCGTGGCGATGAACGACCACCCGACGATCAGCGAGAAGGCGATGAAGCCGTGGTTGACCGTGTCGCTGAGGGCGATCGTGACGGCGGAGGCCGCTCCCAGGGCCGCGCCGACCACCCAGAGGATGGCGCGCGCCCACACGCGTGTCATGGCAAAAACGCCGCGAGCGCCGCGGCCGAGAGCTCCGCCTTTGCCACGAACCCGAGTGCGCCGCTCTCGGCGACGAGCGGGCCGAAGTCTGCGGCGTCGCGGCTCGAGGTGAGGACGACCGCCGGCCCGTCTCCACCCTTTGTCAGCTCGGCGGCCACCGCGAAGCCGTCGGTGTCCGGAAGCTGTGCGTCGAGGAGCACCAATTCGGGATGCAGCCGCGCGGCTTCCGTGAGGGCGGATGCGCCGTCGACAGCCTCCCCGATCACGTCGAATCCTTCGGCCTGAAGGACCGTCCGTGCCAGGGCCCTGAAGCTGGGATGGTCGTCGACGATCAGTACCGTGAGCGGCACGCTCGCATCGTGCCATACGGGGAAAATGCGGGGAATACGGCTAGCCGTACCCCGTCGTACGCGAAATCACGTAGTTGACGACGTGAGACTACGGCGTTGACGGAACCGTTCCGAGCGCCTGAAGCTGCTTCAGCGTCTGCTCCAGCTGCTGCCGGGTCGCCGCGTCGAGGTTCGGCTCGAGGTCGAGGTAGGCCTTGAGCGCCTTCGCCGCAGTCGGGTACTGGCGGCCGGCGGCGGCGTCCTGAGCCAGCGCGAACTGGTAGGGGGCGTTCTGCGGGTCGAGGTCGACGAGCTTCTGGCGGATGGCGGTCGCCTGGAGAAAGTCGGAGCTGAGCTGCGACGTCAGGGTCTGGACGCGGGTGTTGTACGGCTGTGCGAGGGCGTCGGCGACCGAATGCTTGAGCGCCGGGGCGAGCTTCAGGGACTGCGCCGCGGAGGCCGTCGACGGCGCCGTGTACTGCGCGGCGAGAACCTGGGCCTTGCTCAGCTGGTTCTGCGTGCGCTGGGCCCGCAGCTCGAGCAGCGACGCGGCGCCGGAGAGGCCGTTCTGGTCCTTCGGCCGCAGCGCGACGTACCGCAGGTAGGCGCCGATCGCCGGGTCGGTCTGGTTGTCGGCCTGATAGGCCTCGGCAAGCTGAAGCCAGGCGGGGGCGTCGTTCGGATGATCGCGCGTCTTCGCGGAGAGGTCCGAGATGGAGGCGCTTCCGCCGCTCGACGTGTTCAGGAGGTCGCCGAGGTTGATCCCCCCCGCGCCCGAGCCGACGCCCAGCGCGACGAACCCCAGGCCGAACATGATGGCGAGGAAGATGAAGACCGGCTTTTGGCCGCGGCGGATGCGTTCGAAGAGCATGGTCTCTAGGCGTGGATCATCTTGGCTCTGGCGGCGGTGGCCGTCGGAGGCACATGGGATCCGCGCCGGTAGCGTATCTCTCCGCTCACCATCGTCAGGGCGACGCGATCGCATGAGCCGCCGTAGACGGCCGCGGTGACCGGATCGTCCCACGGCAGGAAGCTCGAACCGGTGAGGTCGAGCACGCAGAGGTCGGCCGCCTTCCCGGGCGTGAGCGTGCCGGTGTGCGAGCCGAGGCCGAGCGCGGCGGCCCCGCCCGTCGTTGCAAGCTCGAGCGCGGCCCGGGCCGAGATCGCATCCGCCCGGCCGAGGCGCGCCCGGGCGTGCATGACCGCGGCCCGCATCTCGGCCCACATGTCGAAGTCAATGGCCGACGACGGGGAGTCCGTCCCCAGGCCGACGCGGATGCCCGCCGCGAGCAGCTCCGGGAGCGGGGCAATTCCGCATCCGAGGAGCGCGTTCGAGCGGGGGCAGTGGACGGCCGGCACGTCGAGGGTCGCCATGAGCTCGATGTCGGCGGGATCGGCGTAAACGACGTGGATGGCGACCGTGTCGGCGCCGAGGACGTCGCGGAACTCGTCGAGGTGCATCGTCTCGCGGCCCGACTCGAGCAGGTGGGTGGCGATCGGCAGCCCGCGCTCGCGGGCCAGCCCGACCAGCATCCGGTAGTCGTCAAGCGTGACCGTGAAGGGGGCGTGCGGCGACACGCCGGCCCGGACGAGGCCGGTGGTCGTGAGGGCGTCGAGCCGCGACTCGGTGCGGGAGCGCAGGTCGGGCCAGTCGCTGAACCCCTCGACGTACACGATCGCTCGCAGGCCGGCCTCGGCGGCGGCGTCGGCGACCGCCCCGGAGTAGCTGCAGTCCGCAATGGTCGTCACGCCCGAGCGAAGGCACGCGGCCGCCCCGGCGCGGGCCTGCTCGAGCGCGTCGCCCTCCGCGGTGGCGGCCTTGCGCCGGATGTGGTCCTCAATCCACGGCCCGAACGCCATCCCGTCGCCGAACCCGCCCATCGCGGCGTACTCGAGGTGCGTGTGGGCATTCACGAGCCCGGGCAGGATCACCGCGCCAGCGAAGCGCTCGCCGGCATCGCCGCTCGCGGGGCCGACCTCGGCGATCGTCGAACCGTCGATGCGCACGGCCCCGTCCCGGATCGGCGGGCCGTCCATCGGAACGACCCAGTCGGCCGTCAGGATCACAACGGCTCGGGGGCCGCGTCGGGGGCCGCGTCGGGCTTGGGCTCGACCGCGCGCACCAGGAAGTAGCTCAGCCCGTACAGCACGAGCACCGGGATGAACTCGGCCATCATCGTCACGGGGTCTGTTCCCGGGAGCAGGGCGGTGAGCGCGGCGAGGACCACAATCGACTCGCGCCAGCGCCGCCGCATGAAGCTCGAGCTGACGATGCCGACGCGGCCCAGCATCATCATCACGACCGGGAGCTGGAACACGAGGCCCATTGCCAGCAGAGTCAGCATTACGAAGCGGATGTAGTCGCTTGCGCGGGGGATGTAGTTGATGACTTCCGAGTTGAAGTTCGTCAGGAAGTGGATTGCGGGCGGGACGACGATGTACCAGCCGAAGGCGACACCTGTCAGGAAGAGCACCGGGACCATGAGCAGGAGCGGCCGGATCGACCGCTGCGTCTCGTGGGCAAACGCCGGGATGATGAACGCGTAGATCTGGTAGCTGATCACCGGAAGCGTGATCAGGAGGCCGCCGTAGACCGAGATCATGATCGCGTTGAAGAACGCCTCGGTCGGCGCCAGCGTGACCAGCTTCACGTGTCCGTCCAGCGGCCGCTGGAGGAAGTGGTAGATGCGGACGTTCTCGATGTAGCAGCCCGTCATCGCGACAGCGAGTGCCGACAGCACGATGATGAGCCGCGTGCGCAGCTCCTCGAGGTGCTCGACGAGCGTCAGCTGATCATCCGGCCCGACGCGGCGGGGACGCGCCACAGGAGGGCTACTCGCTCGGCGGGGGCGTGTGCTCAGCCGGCGGCGCATACGCCGGCGGCGGCGGCGGCGTGTAGGCCGGAGGTGGGTTCAGCGACGACGTTGTGGTTCGCGCCTCGCGCGAATCCTCATCGTTGCCCGAGATCCCATCCTTGAACTCACGGATGCCCCGGCCCAGCGACCGACCGGCCTCGGGCAGGCGCTTGGGCCCCAGGAAGAGGAGCGCAAGCACGAGGACGATCAGCACCTCGGGAAGACCAAGGTTGAACGGCATGGTTCCAGGGTAGCAGACCTCCCGCGGCCCGGGGAGGGGCACGTGGCTACACTGTTCATGGAGGACAAACCCGCGATCCGCGAGGACTGTATTGCCTGATCTCGTCATCCGTAACCTGCGCGCGTCGATCGACGGCGCTGAGATCCTGAAGGGGATCGATCTCGACCTGTCGAAGGGCGAGATTCACGCCATCATGGGGCCCAACGGCTCCGGGAAATCGACGCTCGCCCATGTGCTCATGGGCCACCCGGCATACGAGGTGACGGCGGGCGAGGTGACGTTCAAGGGCACGGACGTGCTCGAGCTCGAGCCCGACGAGCGCTCCCGGCTCGGCATGTTCCTTGCGTTCCAGTATCCGTCGGCGATCCCGGGCGTGACCGTCGCCAACTTCCTGCGGATGGCGGTGAACGCGCATCGCCGCTCCGAGGACGGCGACGAGGACCCGATCCGCATCCCCGAGTTCCGAAAGCTCCTCCAGGAGAACATGGAGGTGCTGAAGATTGACCGCGCGATGACGTCGCGCTACCTGAACGACGGGTTCTCGGGCGGCGAGAAGAAGCGGGTCGAGATCCTCCAGATGGCGATCCTGCGCCCGGAGCTTGCGATCATGGACGAGACCGACTCGGGCCTCGACATCGACGCGCTTCGGATCGTGTCCGACGGCGTGAACCGCCTTGCCGGGCCGGAGCTCGGCATCCTCGTGATCACCCACTATTCGCGGTTGCTTCGCTACATCAAGCCCAACGTGGTGCACGTTCTGGTCGACGGCCGCATCGTCCGCACCGGTGGTGCGGAGGTGGCCGACGAGCTCGAGCGCGACGGCTACGCCCCATATGGAGTGGAAGAGGAGGCGATCGTCGGTGGCTAAGACTGACCTGACGCCAGAGGAGACCCAGGCAACCGCCCTGGGTGACTACAAGTTCGGCTTCCACGACGACGTCACATCGTTCTTCCGGACCCGCAGAGGGCTCGACGAGGACGTGGTGCGCGAGATCTCGGCCCACAAGCAGGAGCCCGAGTGGATGACCGAGTACCGGGTCAAGGCGTACCGCCACTTCGTCGAGCGCGAGCTGCCGCGGTGGGGCGCCGATCTCTCGGTGATCGACTTCGAGAACATCTACTACTACCTGAAGCCGGTCGAGGAGCAGGCCAAGAGCTGGGACGACCTGCCGCCCGGGATGAAGGAGACCTGGGACAAGCTGGGGATCCCCGAGGCCGAGAAGAAGTACCTGGCCGGCGTGGGGGCCCAGTACGAGTCCGAGGTCGTCTACCACAACCTCCAGAAGGATCTCGCTGACAAGGGCGTCCTGTTCCTCGACATGGACTCGGGCCTGCGCGAGCACGAGGACCTCGTGCGCGAGCACTTCGGCACGATCATCCCCTACAACGACAACAAGTTCGCCGCGCTGAACTCGGCCGTCTGGTCGGGCGGATCCTTCATCTACGTGCCGCCGGGGGTTCGTGTCGAGCTCCCGCTCCAGGCCTACTTCCGCATCAACGCCGAGAACATGGGCCAGTTCGAGCGCACGCTGATCCTGGTCGACAAGGACGCCTACGTCCACTACGTCGAGGGCTGCACGGCGCCGATCTACTCGACCGATTCGCTGCACTCCGCGGTGGTCGAGATCCACGTCGCCGAAGGCGGCCGCTGCCGCTACACGACGATCCAGAACTGGTCGACCAACGTCTACAACCTGGTCACCAAGCGGGCCGTCGCCGAGAAGAACGCCACGATGGAATGGGTCGACGGCAACCTCGGGTCGCAGATCACGATGAAGTACCCGGCGGTCCTCCTGAAGGGCCAGGGTGCCCACGGCGAGGTGCTCTCGATCGCCTTCGCCGGCAAGGGCCAGCACCAGGACGCCGGCGGCAAGATCACGCACATGGCGCCCGACACGACGTCGGTGATCACGTCCAAGTCGATCTCGAAGGACGGCGGCCAGGCCTCCTACCGCGGCCTGCTCCAGGTGAACGACGGCGCGACGGGCTCGCGCTCGAAGGTCGTGTGCGATGCGCTGATCCTCGATGAGGACAGCCGCACCGACACGTACCCGTACATCGACATCAAGGAGAACGCCGTCGACATCGGCCACGAGGCCACGGTGTCGAAGATCGGCGAGGAGCAGCTCTTCTACCTGATGAGCCGCGGCCTGACCGAGGAGGAAGCCTCGGCGATGGTCGTGTCGGGGTTCATCGAGCCGATCACCAAGGAGCTCCCGCTGGAGTACGCCGTCGAGATGAACCGGCTGATCCAGCTCCAGATGGAAGGGTCTGTGGGCTGATGGCGACGGCGACGGAGCCCGCCTGGCTGGCGGGTGCCCGCGAGGCTGCCCGGGCGACGTACGAGTCGCTCCCGGTTCCGACCAACCGCGAGGAGGCGTGGCGGTTCACGAACCTCCGCGGCTTCGATCCGGACGCGTTCGACGTTCACCCGGGGATGCTCACGATCGAGGGCGACTCTGCCGGCGGCGTCACGTTCGGCAGCCTCGCTCGGATCATCGCCGAGCGGCCCGAGCTCGTCGAGCCGCACCTGGGCTCGGTGGTGCCGGGCGACGAGAAGTTCTCGGCCGGAAACGCGGCCCGCTGGACCGAGGGCGTGCTGCTGCACGTCCCCGCCGGCGTCCACGTCGAAGCTCCGCTCCGCGCGGCGCTCGAGCTGACCGCCGAAGGGTCGGCGCTCTACCACCGCGTGCTGGTCGTGATTGAGCGGGGCGCGCGCGCCACGTTCACCGAGGAGTTCGCCTCGGCGGTGCCCGGGTACCTGAACGTGGTCGTCGAGCTCAAGGTCGCCGACGGCGCGCACCTCGAGTACGTGACGATCCAGAACCACCACTCCGAGACGCGCCAGTTCGGCACGCACCGCGCGACGGTGGGCCGTGACGCGAGCCTCGACTGGATCGCCGCTGCGATGGGCGGGACGCGCGCCAAGTCGCGGATGGAGAGCTACCTGGCCGACCGCGGGGCCTCGGTCAAGGTGACCGGGGCGTACTACCTGAGCGGCCGCGAGCACGTCGACTACGACACCACCCAGGAGCACGCGGCGCCCGACACGACCTCCGACCTCGCGTTCAAGGGCGTCCTCGCGGACCGCAGCCGGGCGGTCTGGCGGGGCGTCATCCGCGTCGACCGGGGCGCGCAGAAGACCGACGCCTACCAGGAGAACCGCAACCTCCTGCTTTCGCCCGACGCGCAGGCGACGCCGATCCCAGGCCTCGAGATCGAGGCCAACGACGTTCGTTGCACCCACGGCGCCACCGTCGGCCAGGTCGACGAGCAGCACCTCTTCTACCTGATGAGCCGCGGCCTCACACGGGCCGATGCCCAGCGCGCGATCGTGCGCGGGTTCTTCGAGCCCGTGCTCGCGCGGATCGCGTCGGAGCCGGTGCGCGACTCGCTCGCCGCCGCTCTCGACGCGCGTATCGGATAACGCTACAGTTGGCACATGGGCCGATTGGGTTTTCGGGGGCCGGTGCTCGTGCTCCTCGGCGCGATCGCGCTTGTCGCGTCGTTCCTCCTCACGCCCACTCCTGACACCTTCGATGTCCTCTCCAACGGCCACCGCGTTCGCGTCGCCGCCGAGATGCACGCGGTTGACTACGCGATCCTCGTGCTCCGGATCGGGGGCGTAGTGGCCCTGCTTTCCGGCGCCTACCTCGCGTACCGGTGTTGGCGACCCGATCGGGTCCTGGACGGGGAGGATCACCCCAGCCACGGATACGACAGGTTCGAGAACATGCCGCCCGAGGGCGGCGACCCCTCGAGCCGAAGCGCGATCGGCCGTCGCTTCTGAGACGCTCCGAGGCCCGCCCCCATCGGGTTCGGCCCGCGAAGGGGCACGTCTACACTGCGAGCCATGGCGGTGAAGGCCAGCACGACGCCGCTCGACGCGGCTCGCATCAAGCTCGATTTCCCGATCCTCACGCGCGAGGTGAATGGGATGCTGCCCGCCTACCTCGACTCGGCGGCGTCCTCGCAGAAGCCGCGGGCCGTGATCGACGCGATCGTCGACGTCTACGAGACGTCCTACGCCGCCGTGCACCGGGCCGTCTACACGCTGGGTGAGGTGGCGACCGAGCGCTACGAGGGCGCACGCGACATCGTCACCGCACTTCTCAACGCCAGCTCGCGGCGCGAGGTGATCTTCGTCCGCAACGCCACCGAGGGCCTGAACCTGGTCGCGTACGCGTACGGCGGCAAGTTCCTCGGCCCCGGCGACGCGATCGTCTCGACCGAGATGGAGCACCACTCCAACCTGGTGCCCTGGCAAGAGCTCGCCCGGCGGACGGGCGCCAAGGTGCACTACGTGCGTCTGACCGATCGCGGAGAGCTCGACCGCGACTCGCTGGACGCGCTCTCCGGCGTGGCGAACATCAAGCTCGTTGCGGCCACGCACGTGTCCAACTCGCTCGGCACGGTGAACGACGTGGCCGGCATCGCGCGCTGGGCGCACGACCACGGCGCGGTCATGGTCTGCGACGGCGCCCAGGCGGCGCCGCACCGGCCCGTCGACGTCCAGGCGCTGGGCTGCGACTTCTACGCGATCTCAGGCCACAAGATGTGCGGCCCCGGGATCGGCGCCCTCTGGGGCCGCGAGGAGCTGCTCGAGGCGATGGACCCGTTCCTGACAGGCGGCGGCCAGATCGCGAAGGTGACGCTCGAGGGGACGACGTGGAACGAGCTCCCGTACAAGTTCGAGCCGGGGGTGCCGCCGCTCGCCGAGGCGGTCGGGTTCGGGGCCGCGATCGATTACATCACCACCATCGGCCTCGAGGCGATCCACGAGCACGAGGCGGCGCTGACCGCGTACGGCTGGGAGCTCCTCTCGGCGATCCCCGGCCTTACGCTCTACGGCCCCCCGCCGCCGGATCGCGCCGGCATCCTGTCGTTCACCGTCGACGGCGTGCACGCGCACGACGTCGCCCAGATCCTCGACTCGGTGGGCGTGTGCGTACGCGCCGGCCACCACTGCACCCAGCCGGCGATGCGCCGCTTCGACGTCGTCGCGACGACCCGGGCGAGCCTCTACCTCTACAACACCACCGACGATCTCGACCGGCTCGCCGCCGGTCTCGACAAGGTCAAGCGGACGTTCGAGGTGTGAGCGCCGGCGTCGCCGTCCGGCCGCTCGACCGGGTGCCGGCGGTGGAGCTCGTGGCGGCGCCCGACCTCGGGCCCGCCGACGCGGCCCGGGTCGAGGACGAGCGCCGCCGCCTGGACGCGCACCCGGACATGTTCGACGGGCCGATCCTGATGGTGCGGGCCGCCGCGCCCCATCGGCTCACCGTCTACGCCGCGACGTACGCCTGGCACGCAGCTGACCGCGCCGGGCCGCTGCCCGCCACCGCCGGGGCGCTCGGCGTGCAGCTCGCCGTGGTCGGCGACGGCGGCGCGATCCTGTGGCAGCGCCGGACGGACACCGTCGACCATCCCGGCGGCTGGACGATCAGTGTCGCCGGCTCCGCGGTGCCCGGCGTCGACCTGGAGCGGCAGGTCGTCGCCGAGGCCGAGGAGGAGCTCGGGCTCGGCCGGGCCGATCTCGAGGGCCTTGCGCCGCTCGCGCTGGTGGAGGCCCAGCGCGGCCGCACGGTGCAGGTCGTCTTCCGCGCGCGGCTCCTCGCGGGGGCAGCGCCTGCCCTCCGGGAGTCCGAGGTCGCCGAGGTTCGGTTCGCTCGTGACCTCCCGGGGCTGGGCGCCGTCGAGACGCTCACGGCGTCCTGGTGGCGGGAGCTCGTCGGGCTTGCGACGGAAGACGGGTAGAATTGCTCCCGCATGGACGACTTCTACCGCGAGAACATCCTCGATCACTACAAGAACCCCCGCAACAGCGGGCATCTCGAACACCCGACGGTGTCCGCCGAGGGCGTGAACCCGCTGTGCGGCGACGAGCTCGCCGTCGAGCTCGACGTCGACGGCGGCGTCGTGCGCGACGTCCGCTTCAACGGCCGCGGCTGCGCGATCAGCCAGGCCGCGGCGTCGATGATCTCGGACGTCGTCAAGGGCAAGACCGTGGCGGAGGTGCGCGCCCTCGGCAGCGAGGACGTGCTCGAGGAGCTCGGCATCCCGCTCTCGCCCATCCGCCTCAAGTGCGCCCTCCTTTCGGTGAACGTCCTCCGCGTTGCCCTCGGCGACGACTCGGACGACCGCGACATCGAGTGGAAGTCCGCGTAGGGCCCCTCGACGACATCGCCGAGGGCGGGGTGAAGATCGTCCAGGCGGGGTCGCTGTTCCTCGGCATCTACCGGATCGACGGGCAGGTGTACGCGCTCGAGGACCGGTGCAGCCACGACGACGGCCCGCTGTGTGAGGGCGAGCGCGAGGGATTCGAGGTCGTCTGCCCGCGCCACGGGGCCCGGTTCGACCTTCGCACCGGCGCCGTCCTGTCGCTCCCGGCGACCGAGGACGTCGAGGCCTTCCCCGTCGAGGTGCGCGACGGAGAGGTGTACGTCGAGGTCTGAGCGGCTCGTATACTGACCTTGTGGACCAGCTCTCCGAGGCCTCGCAGGAATACCTCGAGAGCATCTACTGGCTCTACGAGGCGGGCATCGAGCGCACCCAGGCCAACCTGGCCCGCGCGCTCCGCGTCTCCCAGCCGTCCGCGTCGGAGATGCTGAAGCGGCTGGTCGACGAGGGCCTCGTGAGCCGCGACGACCACAAGCTGATCCACTTCACCGACCGCGGCCACGAGGTGGCCGAGCGGATCGTCGCGCGGCACCGGCTCGTCGAGGCGTATCTGGTCAAGATCATGGGGATCCCGTGGGACGACGTCCACGAGGAGGCCCACGAGATGGAGCACTCCATCTCGCCGCGGCTCGAGGCCAAGATGCTCGAGATGATCGGCGAGGTGCGCACCTGCCCTCACGGGCACCCGATCGGCGACTACCCTCGCGAGCCCGGCGAAGCCATGCCGGCCGTCGAGGCCGGGAGCGAGATCACGGTCCTCCGGCTCGAGAACGAGGCCGAGGAGATCCTGCACTACATGTACCGGGCCGGGGTCGAGCCGGGCCGGCGCTACACGATCGTGTCGCGCTCCGGCGACGGCGAGGACGCGGTCACCGAGCTTGAGGATGACGGCGGCCGGAGCATCGCCGTCGAGGACAGGGTCGCCCGCACCGTGTCCGTGCGGGTCGAGGAGCGCGGCGACGGACCGGTGTCGACGCTGGCAGACGCCTCCGCCGAGCTCCAGCTGCTCGGCGCCGATCGCTGGGGGATGTAGCTCATACCGAGCGCTGGCCGGGCGCCGGGGGCGCCCATGTCAGGCAGCAGGTGTAGAGCGGGAGGCGCAGGACCGAGAGCGATCCGGTGAGGGATCCAAGACGGGCAACCGAGACGAGCGCCCGCGGAGGGTGATCGACGGTCACGAGGAAGGCCAATGCTCCCCTGCCGGCGCCGAACGTCGGCGACCCGATGGTTTCGCACCTGAGCACCGCGGTGCAGTCGAATGCGAGGAACGGGGTCCCGCGACCGCTCTCGTCGACCGAGACGAACCCCTGCCCGTTCTGCCACGACGAGGCGAAGTAGACGGTCCGGCTATTGGGCGCCCACGACGGGCCCTCGCCGTCGTACGCGTCTGCGACCGTGTGCGAGGCGCCGCCCGTCGCCGGCATGACCTGTACAGAGCCCGTCCTGTCGGAGAACTCGCCCGGCGCATCCGTCTTGACGTACGCGAGCAACCGCCCGTCGGGCGACCACGCCGGCGCCACGGCAAACTCGTGCGGCGGGGTGATGACATGCGGGTCCGACCCGTCTACGCGGCTCACCACCAGCGGCTGGCCGCGCTCTGGGTGTGCGGATCGCCCAAGGTCGTAGACGAGCCGGTGGCCGTCGGGCGACCATGCGACCGAGGCCGAGGTGACCCGCCCGTGAGTCACCTCCCCGACGTCGTCGCCCGTGGTCGACATGGTCAGCACGTGGCCGGCTCCGAGCGGCGATCCCACGACGACGGCCAGGCGCGCGCCGTCGGGCGACCATGCGAGGTCGCGGATCGTCTGGCCCTCGGGCGCCTGGTAGACGACCGACGGCTCGCGGCGCTCCTCCGCCGCGACCTCGACGAGCGTCGGGTCGGCCCCCTCGGTTGGGATCGCGAACGCGATGTCACCATGCCACTCCTGGAGGCGCGGCGGGCCGTGCCGGAGCGGCGGGTGCGGCGTCGATGCGCTCGCGCCCCCACGGGCGCTGTCGTCGGTCACCACAAGCGCGGCAAACCCCGCGGCCGACGCGGCGAGCGTCAGCCAGATGACCCAGCTCCTCAGGATGGGCTCGAGCCGTTGCATGCGCGAGAAACAGACGGGGCGCACCGGCTGAGCCGGTACGCCCCGTCGCGGTGATATCGCTTTGTATTAGGTAGCGGCGACTGCTGTTCCGACCACCTCAGAAGGTGACGGAGGCTATCCCAACGCCGGCTGCAGCGATTCCCCTATGGGTTCAGGGACTCGCCCCTACCCGCGAGCACCTCCACTCGCCCGTCTTGAACCGTCTAACAAGTCGGACCACCTCCTTTCCGCGGTCCGATTATCGTAGCAACGCGTCTCGCTGGAGCCAAGCCCCGCTTGTAGATTTCTGCGGATGTCTGCGGCGCTCGTCACGGGACTCGGATTCGGGCTGCTCGTCGCGGCCCAGATCGGGCCGATCTCGCTGCTTCTGATCCGCTCGGTCGTCCACGGCGGGCGCGCCATCGGTGGGGTTCGCGATCGGCGCCGGCGCCGCTGTTGTCGACACGGGCTACGCCGCGCTCGGCATCGCAGGCGCCGGGCCGGTGCTCGCCCACAGCGGCTTCCGGCCGGTGCTCGGCATCGTGGGCGCCGCCGTCATCGCGGTGCTCGGATGCCGGACGCTCTGGTCGGCCTTCCGGGTGCGGGCCGGGGGCGAGATGGACGCCGAGGTGCGAAGCCCGCGGCGGGCGTTCCTGACGTCGCTCGCCGCGACGGCCTCGAACCCGACGACCATCGGCTCCTGGGCGGCGATCTTCGCCGCCGCGTCGGCGGCCGGCGTCGCCCGCAGCCCGAGCGAGGCGGCCGCGATGCTGGCCGGCGTCGGGATCGGGTCGCTGGCCTGGTTCGTCGTCCTCTCCTGCGGGGTTGCCCTGGCCCGGCGGCACGTGGGCCCGCGGCTCGTGCGCACCGCCGACGCAGTGGCCGGCGCGGGCCTCATCGCCTTCTCGGGCGTCCTCGCCTACCGGGCCGGCAGCGAGTAGCCGCTCAGGCGCCGCGGGTGTAGGCCTCGCCGATCGAGGCCGGCTCGATCCCGAGCCCCTCGCGCATCGGCGTGAGGTCGCACTCCGTCCCCGCGAGGAGCATCGTGATCTGGTCGGGCGTGACCCGAAGCGGCGGCGGCAGCCTACGCAGGAGGACCTTCGCCTGGAAGCGGACGAAGCCCGCCGGCGCGTGCAGCTTGGGGTGGGCGCGACGACCTGTCACGCGCGCGATCTCGTCCAGCAGCTCGTCGAACGTGAACACCTGCGGCCCGCCCAGCGGGTAGATGTTCCCGATCGTCTCGGGCCGCTCGAGCGCGCGCGAGAACGCGGCGGCGACGTCGCCGAGCCACACCGGCTGGTGGCGGTAGCGCCCGTTCCCGATCACGGGGACGAGCGGAAGGCGCGCCAGGCGCTCAAACTCCGCGAACGCGCCGCCCCCCTGGCTGAAGACGAAGCTCGGCTCGAAGACCGTCCAGTCGAGGTCGCTCCCCGTGACGGCCTGCTTGGCGCGCCACTTGGCGCCCCAGTAGCCCGTGAGCGGCGCATGCTCCTCGGTGACGCCCAGCGCGCTCATGTGCAGCAGCCGGCGCACCCCGGTTGCCGCGGCGGCGGCGACGACGTTGCGCGCGCCTCCGACCACGACGCGCTCGAATTCCTCCGGCGACCCCTCGAGGATCGCGACCAGGTTGACCGCAGCGTCGACCCCGTCCATCGCCCGCTCGACGTCCGCCGGGTCGGAGATGTCGCCGCCCGACGAGCGCGAGAACGCTCGCACCGCGTGGCCGTCGGCCTCGAGCCGGCGCACGACCGCCGCGCCGACGAACCCCGTCGCGCCGGTCACGAGCACCTTCATGGCGTGAAGTTCAGGTGGTACCGGCTCGGGGTCGGCTCCGCCTGCCCCTGGTACTTCGAGCCCAGCCGGCCGGACCCATACGGGTGCTCGGCCGGCGTCGTGAGCGTGAGGAAGCTGAGCTGGGCGATGCGCATGCCCGGATACACCGTGATCGGGAGGTTGGCGACGTTGGCCAGCTCGAGGGTGATGTGGCCGTCGAACCCGGCGTCGATCACGCCCGCCGTCTGGTGCACGACCAGGCCCAGCCGGCCGAGCGAGCTCTTGCCGTCGAGCGTGGCGACGATGTCGGTCGGGAGCCCGACTCGCTCGGCGACGACCCCGAGGACGAACTCGCCGGGATGGAGGATGAACGGCTCGTCGTCGGCGACCGTGACCAGCTCGGTGAGGTCCTCCATTGGGAGCTTCACGTCGATGTAGGGGTAGCGCGAGTTGCGAAAGACGCGGAAGGCGCTCCCCACACGGACGTCGACGCTCGACGGCTGCACGAGCGCATCGTCGAACGGATCGATCACGATCCGGCCCGCGGCGATCTCCTCGCGGATCGATCGGTCTGACAGCACCATCGCGCCGAGTCTACCGGCTGTTGCTGGTAAGGTCGCTGCTCGTTTGTCCCGGCGTGGAGGTGTTTGATATGGGCAGGACCGTCGAGCTGCGCACCGAGATCCCGGGGCCGAACTCGCGCGCGATCGTGGCGCGCAAGGAGCGCGTCGTCGCCGCCGGCGAAGACGCTCGTCGCACCGGTCGTGATCGATCGAGGTGCAGGCTGCACGGTCACCGACGTCGACGGCAACACGTTCCTCGACTGGTCCGGCGGCATCGGCTGCCTGAACGTCGGCCACACGAACCCGCGCGTGACCGCCGCGCTCCACACGCAGATCGACCGGTTCCTCCACACCGACTTCACGATCCTGCCGTACGAGTCCTACGTCGAGCTGGCCGAGCGGCTGGTCGAGCGCACGCCGATCTCCGGGCCCAAGAAGGCGGCGTTCTTCAACTCGGGCGCCGAGGCGGTCGAGAACGCCGTCAAGATCGCCCGCCATGCCACCGGCCGCCAGGCGGTCATCGCCTTCGAGGGCGCGTTCCACGGCCGCACGCTCATGGCCATGTCGCTCACGTCGAAGCAGCACCCGTACAAGGCCGGGATGGGGCCGTTCGCGCCCGAGGTGTACCGGGCGCCGTTCCCGAACCCGTACCGCTGGCCGGGCTCCGATCCCGCCGGCGAGGCGCTCGACGCCCTGCGGCGGATGCTGACGACGCACGTCGCCGCCGAGAACGTCGCCGCGATCGTCTTCGAACCCGTCCAGGGCGAGGGCGGGTTCGTCGTCCCGCCGGTGGAGTGGGTGCAGGGCCTGCGCGAGCTGGCGTCGAAGCACGGGATCGTGCTCGTCGCCGACGAGGTGCAGTCCGGGTTCGGCCGCACCGGCAAGCTCTTCGCCATCGAGCACTTCGGGATCGAGCCCGACCTCATCGTGGTGGCCAAGTCGATCGCCGCCGGCGTGCCGCTCTCGGGGTCGTCGGCCGAGCGGAGATCGTCGACGCCGCGCCCGACAGCTCGATCGGCGGGACGTTCGTCGGATCGCCGCTCGGGCTGCGTCGCCGGGCTCGCGGTGATCGAGGAGCTCGAGGGCGGGCTGCTCGATCGCGGGGTTGCGATCGGCGAGCGGATCCGGGCTCGGTTCGAGGAGCTGAACGCGCGGTTCGACCAGATCGGCGACGTGCGCGGGCTGGGGCCGATGCTCGCCATGGAGTTCGTCGAGAACCCGGGAGTCGAAGGAGCCCGCTCCGGCGATCGCGGCAGCGGTCCGCGAGGCGGCGCTCCAGTCGGGTCTGATCCTGCTCCAGGCGGGCGTCCACTCCAACTGCATCCGCGTCCTCGTCTCGCTCGTTGCCACCGACGAGCAGGTCGACGAGGCACTCGACATCCTCTCAGCGGCCGTTCAGGCAACGTGCGCGGTCGGAGCCGCTCGCCGCAACGCCCGCTACCTAGTTCTTTACAAACGCGCGGCGAGTAAAGACTCCCCAAACACTTCGTTAAGCCCGTTCCCGGAGCTATCGGGGGCCGCTACGGTGCTCGCGGCCGACTCTTCGGGAGGGTTGTATGAAGGTTCGGATCGCTGGTGTAGTACTGGTGGTTGCGGCGCTCGCAGTAACGGCTCCCGTCGTTGCCCACGCGGGCTCGCTGAAGCATTTCCGACATGCGCTCGCTGAGCGGATCAACCATTACCGTGCGATGCACGGTCGTCATTCGCTGCGGGTCAAGATCCACCTGAAGCAAGCTGCTCAGGCGCACAGTGGCGACATGGCGAAGCATCACATGCTGTCCCACTCGGCCTCGACGGGGGCTTCGTGGATCACGCGCATCCGGTGGTGGGGCTACCGCGGCACGTACATCGGCGAGGATCTTGCGGCCGGCTCGATGACGCCGAAGGGCGTCATGCGAATGTGGCGCGCCTCGTCAGAGCACCGCGCGAATCTGCTCGGCGGGCACTACCGGTCGGTCGGCCTCGGCGTCGCCCGGGGCACGTGGGGAGGCAGAGCGGGCGTCTACGTCACCGCCGACTTCGGCGGCGGCTAGACCTCGCATGGCGGGCACGAGGATCGCCGCCGCGGCAACGGACGCCGCGGCGGCGATCAGGTACGTGCCCTGCACGCCGGCGATCTGAATGATCGGCGTCGCGAAGCCGAACGACGCCGCGAACGCGACCAGGAGCGCCGCCTCGCTGGCGGCGATGACCCGCGAGCGCACAGCGTCCGGGGTCCGCCGCTGGACGATCCCCTGCTCGGCGACGCTGCCGGCACCCTCGGCGATTCCGGCGAACGCCATCCCGGACAGGACCACGGCAAATAGCCCGGCCACCCCGATCAGGGCGAATCCGGCGGCCATCCCGCCCGCGCTCGCGATCATGACGGCGCGCTCGCGGCGCGAGCCGAGACGCCGGCCCAGGAACGACCCGGCGATGGCGCCGGCGCCCCACGAGCCCGCGAGCAGGCCGTACCCGGCCGAGCCGACGTCGAAGCTCCGCGCAAGCGGGAGCTCGGCAACGAGGATCGGGCCGACGCCGGCGAGCAGGACGACCCACGCGAGCGTGATCATGCGGAGCACGGGGTCGCGGAGCAGGAACCGGAATCCGGCCCGGACGCCGCGGTGCTCTTCAGAGTCGGCTGCCGCGTGGTCGGAGAACCGTCCGTGGACCGAGCGGACGAGGGCCGCCGATGCGGCGAAGCAGGCGGCGTTCAGCAGGAAGACGATCGAGGGGTCGACGATGCCCACGAGGACGCCGCCGAGCACCGGTCCGAGCACCTGGCCGGCGTTTCGACCCACCGACACCGTGCCGTTGGCCCATGCGATCTCGTCCGCGCCCACCAGGTTCGGCACGGCCGCCGTCGACGCCGAGTAGAACGGCGCCTGGGCGGCCGCCGAGATGAGCGCGATCGGCAGCATGATCGCCGGCGTGGACGTGAGGGCGAGGCATGCGATCGCCGTCCCGGCCGCGAGGTCGGAGACGATCATGACCGTCCGCCGGTCGAAGCGGTCGCCCAGCGCGCCGCCGAACGGCGTCAGGATGCCCGTGGCGCCCCATGTCAGAAGGAGCGTGGCCGACATCCAGGCCGCCGATCCGGTCGCGTCGTAGATCGCCACCATGAGCGCGATGTACGCCGCTTCGCCGCCCGTCAGCGAGACGAGGCGGGCGAGCGCGATGCGATGGATTGCGGTGCGGGGGGCGGTGGTCAGGTGAGCTCCGATCGAATGGCGGCCCGAGGGCCGCGGGCAGGACTTAAACGGGACGCGCGCTCAGCGCGTGAGCCGCGTGGTCAGATGCCGGTGATCGGGTTCACGACTCGGATCGTAGCACGGCGAACTGGCGCTCAAGCTGGGACAAATGCCGCCGATACAGGTGTGTGCAAGCACAGTATTTTCTTAACATCCAGCAAACATGCCAGCATTCCACACCAAGAAGATCACCCTCCCCAGCGGGAAAACAGTCGAGCTCGTCTACCTCGCAGCCGACGGCCCCGACGCGCCTCCCGCGGAGGCGCCCGTCGACGAGCAGACGCTCCGTCTCCGCCGGATCGAGCTCTGCCCGGAGTGCGACTCTGATCGGGTGCACCCGGTGGACTGGCACGAGGTCGACGAGCGCCACTGGCGCCTCGATGTGCGCTGCCCCGACTGCCGCTGGATGGGAAGCGACGTGTTCGCCCAGGACGAGGTCGAGCGCTACGACGACCTCCTGAACGCGGGCACCGACGCGCTCATCGACGAGCTCGAGCGCATCACGCGGCAGAACATGGCCGATCACCTTGAGCGCTTCATCCGCGCGCTCGAGGACGACGGCATCATGCCGATCGACTTCTAAACGGGGAACCCAGGGTTCCCGTGGGCCCCCTTAAGGGCTGGCGTGGCGTTCGCCGCGCTCAGGCGAAGAGCGCGGTCTTCGCCTTCGCCACCATCGTTGCGTGCACTTCAGTGGCGAAACTGCTGGTCTTCGCGGTGGCGCTCGATCGCGAGCTCCACAAGGCGGTCGAGCAGCTCGGGGTACGGGATGCCTGACGCCTCGAAGAGCCGTGCGTAGACGCTCGTCTCGGTGAACCCCGGGATGGTGTTGATCTCGTTCAGCACGACGCCGCCGTCGTCGGTCACGAAGAAGTCGATCCGGGCCATCCCGGCGCACTCGCACACGTCGAAGGCAAGGAGGGCGACGCGCTGGAGCTCGGCGGTGACCTCCTCGGGGAGGTCGGCCGGCGCCTCGAGATCCATGCCGCCCGGCTCGTACTTGGCGGAGTAGTCGTACCAGTCGGCGTTCACGTGCAGCCGGCCGACGACGCTCACCATCGGGTTGTGGTTCCCGAGGACGCCGCATTCGGCCTCGATCCCCGGCACCATCTCCTCGACCAGCACCTTGGAGTCGTGCTGGAAGGCGAGGTCCAGCGCCGGCCGCAGGCCGTCGATGCCCGTCACCTTCGAGATGCCGACGCTCGAGCCCAGCCTGGCGGGCTTCACGAAGCACGGGACGCCGATCCCCGCCTTGGCGAGCTCAGCCTCGACGTCGATGTCGTGGACGGTCTGCGCCTTGAACGTGACGCTCTTGGCGCAATGAATCCCGGCGGCGGCGAGCACCGTCTTCACCTTGTCCTTGTCCATCGTGAGCGCCGACGCCAGGACGCCTGAGCCCACGTAGGGCACGTCGAGCAGCTCGAGCATGCCCTGCACGGTGCCGTCCTCGCCGAACGGGCCGTGCAGCATCGGGATCACGACGTCGATCGGCCCCACCGCGCGCACCTTGCTGAGCGTCCCGCCCGCCCGGGGGATGACCGAGTTCGACGACGAGCCCGGGTCGAGCGCGAGCCGCTCGCCCTCGGCGGCCGGCTCCTCGAGCTGCCAGGCCCCTTCGCGGCTGATCGTCACGCCGACGACCTCGTACCGGGCGGGATCGAGGGCCGCCGACACCGACTCTCCGGAGCCGATCGAGATCTCGTGCTCGGAGCTGCGACCGCCCGAGAGGACGATCACCCGGAGAGGCGCGACCTCGGTCACGTCGGCGGTGGGCTCACGCAGCTCGGGTCGCTGGGCTTGAACTTGTAGATGACGAGCGTCACGAAGGAGCTCTCTGGGACCTGGGCGCCGGCAGCCGGATTCTGCTCCTTGACGGTCTTGTCAAGGCTCGCGTCGAAGCATTCGACCGTCGGCTGGATCTTCGCCCTGAGGCCGACGGCCTGGAGTGCGTGGATCGCGTCGTTCTTGTTCTGTCCGACCACCGGCGGCACTGTGACCTGCTGAGGCCCCGTCGAGATGAGAACCGTGATCGGCGAGTTCTGCGCAGTCGTGGCGCCGGCGGCCGCCGGCTGAGAGCCGATGGCCTGATTGGCAGGCACGTTGGGGTCCGACTGATCCTGGCACGTGGCAACCAGCGTCTTCTGCTTCATCTTGGCGGTGGCGTCCTTGCAGCTCAGGCCTTTGACGTCCGGGACGACGACGAGCCCGGTCGCGACCTGAAGCTGGATCACCGTGCCTGCCGGTTGCACCGAGTTCGCCTTGGGCACGGTCCCGACGACGTTCCCGGCCGGCTGCTTCGGCGAGTTGAGCTGGATCGGCGTCCCGATCTTGAATCCCTTCGCTTCAAGGATCGTCGTCGCCTCGGAGACGAACTTGCCGCTCACGTCGGGCACGGCGACCGTGTTCGGTCCGGCACCGATGAAGATCCGTACCGTCGAGCCCTTGTCGGCATCCGATCCGAAGGCGGGGTCGCTTCCGATCACCTGATCCTTCTTCTCAGGCGTGGACTGCTTGTTCTCGCACTTCCCCTTGAGGCCCACCGCGGCGAGCTGCGCCTTCGCGTGGTCGCAGCTTCCGGTCAGCGTCGGGAGCGTCACGCCCGCCGCCCGAGAGCTGCTGATAGACCACGTAGCCGACGGCCGCGCTCGCAATCAGGAGGATGAGGACGAGCAGCCACGGGAGCGCGCTTCGCCTGGGTCCCTGCGGCCGCTCGGGGGGCGGTTGCGTCCCGCCGGGCGGGAGGACGCTCGTCTGCGTGCCCGTGTACGCAGCGATGGCCTCGGCGCCGCCGGTGAGCACTCGCGTCGCCATCTGGGTGTCGCTCGAGACGGCCCCGCCGCGGCTCACTCGGCGGAGCTCGTCGGCCATCTGGCGCGCCGAGCGGTGCCGGAGCGCCGGATCCTTGGAGAGCGACCGCATCACGACCTGCTCGAGCCCCTGCGACACGAGCCGGTTCTGCTTCCGGATCGACGGCGGCGGGTCGGACACCTGCTTCATCGCGATCTCGACCGCGGAGTCGCCGGTGAACGGCAGCTCGCCGGTCAGCATCTCGTAGAGCACGATCCCCATCGAGTAGAGGTCGGATTGCGGCCCGACGTCGAGCCCGCGCGCCTGCTCGGGCGAGAGGTACTGCGCGGTGCCCACGATCGAGCCGACCTCGGTCATCTGCGCGACGTTCGCCGCCCGGGCGATGCCGAAGTCCGTCACCTTGAGCCGGCCCTCGTCGGTCAGGATCATGTTGTGGGGCTTGATGTCGCGGTGGACCACGCCCTGGCGATGGGCGAACTCGAGCGCGTCGAGCGCCTGGACGGCCCAGTTCACGACCTCGGCCTCGGGCAGCGGCGCCCGGCTCGTGATCTCGTCCTTCAGAGTCGGGCCGTTCAGGTACTCCATCGCGATGTACGAGGTCCCCGACGCCTGGCCGCGATCGTAGACCGACACGATGTTCGGGTGGGAGAGGCCCGCGGCGGCCGTCGCCTCACGCCGGAACCGCTCGACGAACGCCTCGTCCTGCGCGTAGCGCTCGGCCAGGATCTTGATCGCGACACGCCGTCCGAGCGACTCGTCGCGGGCCAGGAAGACGTCGGCCATGCCGCCCGTGCCGATCCGCCGCTCGATCCTGTAGCGGTTGTCGAAAAGCTCGCCGATGAGGGAATCCATCGCCATCTTCTGGGTCTACTGTGCCACGCCTTGGCCGAGGTACGCCTCGATCACCGAGGCCGCGATAGGCGCCGAGACCTGCCCGCCGAAGAGCGGCGTGTGCTCGACGACGACGGCCACGGCGATCTTCGGGATCGACGACCGGGGCGAAGGCGATGAACCAGGCGGTGTTCACTCCGGTGACTCCTGTCTCGGCCGTTCCCGTCTTGCCGGCGACGGTCAGGCCGTTCAAGCGGGCGGCCGTTCCGGTGCCTTCGTCGACAACCTTCTGCATCATGGTGGTCAGGTCCTGCGCCGACTGCGGCGACATCACCCGCTCGAGCGGCTCGGGGTGCTGCGTGTAGACGCGGCTCCCGCTCGGGCTCTCGACCCGGTCGACCAGCGTCGGGCGCATGCGCTCGCCGCCGTTTCCGATGGTCGCGGCGACCTCGGCCATCTGGAGCGGCGTCACGGCCAGGCGCTCCTGGCCGATCGCGACCCGGGCGACGTCGACCGGCGCGCCCGGCCTCAGCAGATGGCCGTTGCGGTAGAGGCCCGACGGGTTCATCTCATCGGACGGATAGGTGAGCGGCGGCTCCGAGAAGAACCCGAACCGGGTCATATACTCCGCGAGCCGCTTCTGCCCGAGCTGCTGGCCGATCTGGGCGAACGCGGTGTTCACCGAGAAGGTGAGCGCGTCCGTGAGGCTGATGAGCCCGAAGCTCTCGGTGCCGGCGTTGCAGAGCGGGAGGCCCTGCACGGTGATGCAGTGGCCCTTCGCGTCGATCAGGGGCTGGTCGGGCCCGTAGAGGCCGGTGTCGAGCGCCGCGGCGGCGGTCACGGTCTTGAAGGTCGATCCGGGGGCGTAGAGGCCCTGGGTGGCGCGGTTCAGAAGCGGCGCGCCGGGCGTCTTCGCAAGCTTCGGGAAGTTGCGGCCGACCGCCTCGGGCGAGAAGCTGGGCGACGAGTACATCGCGAGCACGCGGCCGGTCGCGGGCTCGATCGCCACGACCGCGCCGACCTTGCCGGCCATGCCGGCCGCTGCCGCTCGCTGCGCCGGCACCGACAGGCTCGTGACGACGTTGTCGCCGGTCACGGTCTCGCCCTGGAGCTCCGAGCCCACCCGCGAGACGACGGTCGCGAGGTCGCTGTTGGAGGCCGTCAGGTAGTCGTTCTCGGCCAGCTCGAGCGCCGTTCGGCCGTTGCCGACGGTGTTGTAGCCGACGGCATGCGCGAAGAGCTCGCCGAGCGGGTAGCGGCGCAGGTAGAGCGTGAGCCCGCCGCGGCGGCGGGGGTGGTTCTGGGCGAGCACCGTGCGGCCGTTCGAGCGCGTAGATCAGCCCGCGCTTGATCTGGAGCTGCCGGTAGACGAGCCGGGCGTTGTCGCGCCGCGTCGCGAGCGAGTCGGCCGCCCAGATCTGCCAGTAGGCGGTCAGCGTGATCAGCACCGCGAACCCGATGGCGAAGAGGCGAAAGAGCGACGCGATCTGCCGGTTCATGCCCGCTCGGCCGCTCTGTTCGACACCATGAGGAGGAGCGCGAGCATCATGAAGTTCGACACGATCGACGAGCCGCCGTAGCTCACGAACGGCAGCGTGATCCCCGTGAGCGGGATGAGGCGGATGATCCCGCCGACGATCAGGAACGCCTGGAGCCCGAACGCGAACGTGAGCCCGCACGCGAGGAGCTTCGAGAAGCCGTCGTCGGCGAGCGCCGCGATCTTGAAGCCGCGGTAGCAGAAGAGCAGGTAGATGAGCAGGAGCCCGGCGGCCCCGGCGAGCCCCGTCTCGTCGGCCCAGGCCGCGTAGATGCCGTCGGTCTGGACGGCGGGGATGATCGTCTGGCCGTGGTTCAGCACCTGCAGGCTTCTTCCCAATCCGGTCCCGAAGATGCCTCCGTCGGCGATCGCCTCGATCGACTGGACGATCTGGTAGCCGGTCGTGTGCGGATGGGCCCACGGGTCGACCCACACCTGAAACCGCTCCTGCACGTGGCCGACCGCGTTGTACACGGCCCAGGAGCCAGCGGCGAAGAGCCCGAGGCCGAGCACCGTGTAGAGGTGTCGCCCGGTGGCGACGTAGATCATCGAGAGGTAGATCCCGAAGAGCAGGAGCGCCGTCCCCAGGTCGTTCATCACGGCCAGCACGCCGAGCGAGATGCCGGCCATGAGCGCGAGCGGCCCCAGGTGGCGCGCCGCCGGGAGGCCGACCCCGAGGATCGTGCGGTGCGCCATCGTCAGCACCTCGCGCCGGTCGCGCAGGTAGCTCGCGAGGAACACGACGAGCAGGAGCTTCGCGAACTCGCCGGGCTGCACCTGGACGCCGCCGAACCGAAGCCACAGCTTCGCGCCGTTGATGGTCGTCCCGACGGCCATCGTGACGAGGAGGAGGCCGACGGCCGTGGTGGCGAGCAGGTACGTGTACGGCTCGAGCCGGCGGTGGTCGCGGACGAGGAAGATCATGCCCAGGAATCCCAGCAGGCCGATGACGACCCACACGGACTGGTCGCGGGCCAGCGTGGGGCTCAGCCGGTAGATCTCCGTGAGGCCGAGCGCGCAGAGGAGCGCGGCCAGGGGCAGGAGCCACGGATCAGCCCGCGGCAGGCCGGCGCGCACGCCGATGTGGGCCAGGCCGAACACGCCGAGGAACACCCCGGCGTAGGTCAGCGAGGCGCTCGAGATCTCGTTCTGGCGGGCCGTGTAGACCGAGAGGAAGCCGATCGCGGTGAGCGCCCCGACCCAGCCGAGGTTCCAGAGCTCGCGCATCCGTTCCGACCTCACGGGCTGGCCACCTCGTACGGGCGAAGGACGTGGTGCGCGCTCGACTCCGAGCGGAGCGTGTGGTCGAAGAGGCGCCGGCGCTGGTCGGGCGGGAGCGACACGTAGCTCACCCGCGACTCGTAGATGACGTGGTAGAGGTGGACGCCCAACGGCAGGTTCACCGGCACGCCCTGATAGATCGCAACCCGCCCGGTTTCGGTGTCTGCGCCGATGAAGTGGCTCGCGCGAAGCCCGATCGCGCCGGCGATCGCCAGCACGAGCACCAGGACGGCGGCCGAGGCCCCGAGCAGCGCCCGCCGCAGGCCGCTGCTCGATCCCGACCCGGCCGGGTCGCCGCGCCGAGCCGGAGGCTCCTCGTCGATGTCCCGCGGGAGGATGTGGTGGGCCGAGCCCCCGGACGTCACCGCCTCCTCGTCGGCCGTCGTTGCGGGCTCTCCGAAGCGTGCGACCACAGCCGTGACGTTGTCCTCTCCGCCCGCCCGGAGCGCCGCGCGGACGAGCTGGCGGGCGATGTCGGCCGCCGTGGTCGGCGATGCAAGGGCGCCGGCGATGTCGGGCTCGGAGATCATGGTGTTCAGGCCGTCGGTGCACAGGAGCAGGACGTCGCCGGTCTTCGCCTCGAGCGTGAAGGTGTCGATCTGCACCTCCTCGTCGGTGCCGAGCGCCCGGGTGATCACGCTCCGCTGCGGATGCTGCTCGGCCTCGACCTCCGAGAGCTGCCCCTTGCGCACGAGCTCGTGCACGAGCGAATGGTCCTCGGACAGGCGCTGGAGTGCGCCGTCGCGCAGGAGGTACGCGCGGCTGTCGCCGACGTGCGCGAACGCGACGGTGCCGTCGTCGCCGACGAGCGCCGCCGTCACGGTCGTCCCCATGCCCGATGTCTCCGCGTCCGTCCGCGAGCGCTCGTAGATGCGTCGGTTCGCCACGCCGATCGTCGTGCGCAGCGCCTCCTCGCCGTGGTGCTCGATCAGGTCGAGCTCGGCGAATGCCTCGGCGCACATTCGCGACGCGAGCTCCCCGGCCAGGGCGCCGCCCATGCCGTCGGCAACCATGAAGAGCGGCGCGCGCAGGAGGAACGAGTCCTCGTTGGAGCGGCGAACGTTGCCGGTCTGGGTCAGGCCGGCCGAATCGACGACGCGGACTGTCATTCGCCGGCCCGGTACTCCAGCTGCGTCTGGCCGATCGTCACGACATCGCCGCTCTGAAGCACGCGCCGGCCCGAGACTCGGGCCCCGTTCACGAACGTCCCGTTGGTCGAGCTCAGGTCCTCGACCACGTCCCCGTCCTGGCCGTGGGCGAACCGGGCATGGCGGCCGGAAGCATACCCATCGGCACCGAGTGGGATATCGAGCGCGTCGTCACGTCCTGCGACGAGATCGCGCCCGAGGTCGATCTCCGTCCCCTGCGGGAGCTCGGGGCTCGCGACCACCAGGAGCCGCGCCCGCCTCCGGGGAGCCGCCTGGACCGCCGCGGGCGGCTTGGCGGGCGTGAGCACCATGCTCTCCTGGCCGACCGCGATGTCGCGCGAGGCGACGCGGATCACGCGCCAGACGAACAGGTAGAGAAGGACGACGAACGCGACCTTGAGCGCGAGCAGGAGTTGCTCAACCAATGCGGCGCTCGAACGTGATCCGGGTCGTCCCCACCCCGATCACGTCGCCGTTCATGAGCGACGTCTCCGTGACCCGCTGCCCATTCACCTCGGTGCCATTCGTCGACCCCAGGTCGACGAGCGAGAAGCCCCGCCCCATGCGGCGGATCTCGGCGTGGCGACGCGACACATTGGGATCGCCGACCACGATGTCGCACTCGCTCGAGCGGCCGATCACCGTCGTCGTCTGCCCCTCCAGGTCGAACTCGCGGCCGTCCCACTGGAGGACGACCACGTCGGGGGCCGCCGCCGGCGCAGGCTCGGGCTCGGGTTCGGGTTCGGGCTCGGGGTCTGACGCGTAGATCATCGTCGCTCCTGGCGGAACGACCGGAACGTCCGGCGCCATCGGCGGGAGCGGCGTTGCGACCGGCACCGACGGCGCGCCTCTGGGCTCGGGCGCCGACTCGCCCTCGGCGTCTTCCTCGTCGCCGGTCTCCACGGCGATCCCGAACATCCCCACGTGCAGATCGTCCTCGGTCTCGAGCGTGACGACGGGCCGCGTCGCTGTCGTGTAGCCCTCGCGGCGGGCGTGTTCGACCAGGTACTCCTCGAGCTCGGTGCACATCTGCGTCTCGTAGGCCGTGAACTGCTCGCGGTCGGCCGGGTTCAGGTAGATCGTGTACGTGCTCGGGACGTAGACGCGGTGGATCGAGATTGTGCGGTGGTCGTCCATCTCCTTCGCCAGCTTGCGGGCGAGCTCGACGGGCTGCACGGAGGATCGGAACGTCCGGCCGAAGACGCCTTCGACCATGCCGCCGATCTTCCGCTCGATGTTCCGGAACACGCTCACGGTTCGTGGCGCCGGGGCAGCGTCTCGGGTGGTCAACGTGCCGTCAGCGGCCGCTGGAGCCGCGAGCCGGCGAGCGCCCAGGCGACCGGCAGTATACCCACCAGCGTCGCGGCAACCGCCGCTCCGGGAGCCGCTCCGGGCCCGTCCCCCAGAAGGTGGGGCGCGCCCGCCACGGCCAGGCCGAAGGCGATCCCCCACAGGACGACGCCCTGGACGCGGCGCGAGTCCTCGAGCCGCCACGCGACCGGGAGGAGGACGGCGGCGATCACCATGGCGACGGCGATCGCAACCACCTCCGGCGCCCGGCCGAGTGCGGTGGCATAGGTCATCGGGCTCGAGGCCGCGGGAAGCACCCGGGCGGCATGGGCCGGCAGCCAGCTCCCGGCCACCGCGGCAGCCACTGCGCCGGCGGCCGCTTCGGCAGCCCTGCGCCGCGGCGTCGGCGCCGTGGCCGCGATCAGCACGTAGGCCGGCCCCAGCCCGGCGAGGCCGAGCGGGATGGCCGCGAGCGGCGCCAGGAGGCGGGACGACCCGCCCCAGTGCGTCCCCGCCCAGATCCACGCAGCGCACAGGCCCGCCCAGACGATGCCCGCCGCCTCGGCGTAGTTCCAGAACGCCGGGATGCACACGAGGCCCGCGAACGACGCCGCCGCGACCGGTCGCCGGTAAGCGAGCCCGCCGGCGATCACCGCCAGCGGGAGCGACCAGGCGGCCGGATACACCGGGAACGCGACGAGCACCCACGCCATCGCAACGCCCGAGAGGACGGCGCGGGCGGGGCGGGCGGCGCGGCCGGTGCGGGGGAGTGCCATTTGGCCGTGCGAGCGAATGCCAATTGACCGGAGCCGCCCAGGCCGATCGGCCGGAGCCGCCTGCACGTCGTCCTCCGACAGCCCTCGCAGGAGCCGGTCGCGCATCTCGCCCGCCGCCGGCCGTCGCGAGGGGTTGTGGTCGAGGGCCTGGTCGACGGCCCGGCACACGCCGGCCGGCAGGTCGGGACGGGCCGCTGCGAGCGGCTCGGCGCCCTCGGCGAGCTTCTCGAGGAGCTGCGCCAGCGTCTTTGCCTTGAACGGGTTGGCCCCCGTGAGCTGCGCGTACAGCGTGAGCCCGGCCGCCCACACGTCGGTGGCGCCGGAGGCGCGCGTGCCCGCCGCCTGCTCCGGCGACATGTACGACAGGGTGCCCAGGACGCGCTCGTCGACCGTCTGGTCGTTGGCGTCCTCGTCGCTCGCGATGCCGAAGTCGGTGAGCGTGACCGTCCCGTCCCGCGCCACCAGGATGTTGGCCGGCTTCACGTCGCGATGCACGATCCCGCGCGCATGGGCGTGCGCGAGGGCGTCGCACACCGCGGCAATCGCGCGCACAGCCTGCTCGTCCTCGAGGCCGCTGCGGTCGAGCCGTTCCCCCTCCACGAGCTTCGACACGAGGTAGACGTGCTCGTCGTCGCCCTCGACGCCGAGCACCGTGTGGATGTTGGGATGGTCGAGCTTGCGCGCCGTCCGGGCTTCGCGGTCGGCCCGTGGAGCGAGGCCCTCACGGCGGCTGAACACCTTCACGGCGACCCGCTCGCCGCCGCCCGCGCTCGCGCCGTAGACGGTGCCGAATCCGCCCCGGCCGAGCTCCTCCTCGATCGTGTAGCGGTCCGCCACCAGGCGTCCGGTAAGTGCTGGGGTGAGGGTCGCTCGAGCCGGCTCTGCCACAGTGCGCATGAGATTGGCCGGAGACCGCGAGACTCCTGCAATTCCCCATATCCGGGCAAGCTGATAGGGTCCGACTCGTGACGCCCGACGACTTCTTCGACTCCGATTGGGAGGAGACGGGCGGGACGCAGGAGACGGCTGTCACCCGCCCCTCGGGCGGCGCCCCGGACCCCGAAGCGGGACCGCCTCCGCGCAGGCCTCGGGCCGAGCCTCGGGCCGAGCACACACCGCGCCGGAGGCCTTCGATCGGGCAGCTCAAGACCGGCAACCTTCCACCGCTGCAATACCGCCGGCTGGGGGCGCTCGCGGTCGGGATCCTCGCGGTCGTCGTCGTGCTCGTGCTGCTGGCGCGCGGCTGCTCTGGAAGCTCCTCCCAGAGCAAGAACGTCGACTACTTCAACACCCTCAAGGAGCAGGCGCTCACGCCGTCGAGCGACATCTCGTCCGCCTTCCACAAGACGCTCAACTCGGCGTCGGGCACCAAGCTGAAGGTGGTGCAGCAGCAGTTCCAATCTCAGGCCGCCGCGATGAGCAAGGCTGCTGAAGCGGCCGCCTCGATTCCGCCGACCAAGCAGCTCGAGCCGTACCAGCCTGCGCTCGTCCAGGCCCTCCAGTACCGCGTCTTCGGGCTCAGGTGCCTCGCGAGCAACATCGGGCAGGCCTGGAAGCGCAAGCGGCCGGCCGCCGTCGGTCGCAGCCTGGCACCGTGCACCCAGCGGCTCTTGGCGTCCGACATCGTCTACTCCGACTCGTTCGCCGGGCCCGCCACCAAGGCCCTCAAGGGCTTGGGCGTGCAGGTGCCCGTGTCGAGCTTCCTGGATGTCAAGGACGCCGACCTCGTCACCCCGGTCGGCATCGGCGCCGCCATCACGCGGCTCAAGCCGAGCGCCGTCCACGGCCTGCACGGCCTCGGCATCGTGTCGGTCGTCGCGCTTCCGCAGGGCACGACCCTCCAGACGGGCTCGTCTCAGGTGAACGAGCTCACCGGGAACGACAAGCTGGTGATCGTCGTCTCGGCCAGGAACTTCGGGAACTTCCGCGAGGTCGGCGTGCCCGTGACGCTGACGCTCACCCGGGCCGGCTCGGCCAAGATCACGCAGTCCGGCACGATCGCGTCGATCGACAAGGGGGCCACCGCCACCGTGCGGTTCCCGGACCTCTTCAAGAACGCATCGACGCAGCCTGAGTTCACGCAGCGCTACAAGATGACCGTGACCGTCAAGGGCGTGCCGGGCGAGAGCGTTCTCGCGAACAACAAGCGGACATACCTCGTCCAGTTCCGCCTCGCGACATGACCACCGCCGACACCGCCCTCGACGTCGCCATAGGCGCCGCGGGCGCCGCAGGCCTGCTGCTCCTCACCACCGGCTATCTGTGGGTTCAGGTGCGGAGGATGCGGCGGGCGCAGAAGGTCGTCATCGGGTCGAAGAGCACCGACATCGTCGAGTACGCCATGTCGCTCCTGGCCCGCGTGGAGCACGCCGAGACCACGGCCGGAGCGGCGGAATCGGCCGTCCGGGCCCTGTCCGACCGGGTCGACGGCTGCTTTGAGCGGCGGGCGCTCCTGCGGTACGATGCGCTCGAGGGCGCCGGGGCGAAGCAGTCGGTCACGATCGCGCTGATGGACGCCTCCCGATCGGGCTACCTGCTCTCGGCGATCCAGGGCCGCGATTATGCGCGCATCTACATCAAAGACGTGCGAAACGGGCTCAGCGACGTCGAGCTCTCCCCGGAGGAGAAGCGCGTCCTCGCAGAAGCGACCGCCTGAGGGCCGGCGTGGGTGACATCGTCGTCAGGCCGTTCCGCGACTCCGACTCCCCGGCGCTTCAGCGCCTGGCGGGCGAGACGTCGACGTCCGACGAGCTCGTGCCGTCGGCTCCCGACCGCGACGTCGTGTTCGTCGCCGAGGTGGAGGGGCACCCGGCCGGCTACATGGCGCTTCGCGAGGACGGCCGGGCGCTGGTCGTCGACCAGATCGTCGTGGCGCCGGCCGACCAGGGCCGTCATGTCGGGCACCGCCTGCTCGACTGGGCGGAGGGGTACGGCACGAGCCGGGGGATGGAGCGGGTGCGGATCCCGGCTTCGGGCTCCGACCGGCGGGCGCACGACTTCTACACCCGCCGCGGCTACATCGACGCGGGCGGCGCACTCGTGCGGGACATCCCGCACGTCGACGCCTGACTCCGGGGGAGCTCCGTCCGGGCCCGCGCCGATACTTCGCTATCCCGAGCGGCGGCGATTACTGGACATCAACCCCCGTCCTGGCACCGTCCGGCGGCGCGTCGGCGACGGTGGAGTGGCCAACGCGGTGGCACCCCTGGCTCCCGCGGACGCGCGAGGTCGGTCCGCGCGCCGATGCGACCGTGACGCGCGCGTCGGTGCCGACCGCGGTGTCGACGCACACCAGCGGGGGATAACACCCCCCTGAATCTTCTCCACATCTTCACCACGGCCCAAGTACGGTGATTGCATGGCGAAGCTCAGACTGACTCCGCAGACGCGGGGCTTCTATCCACTCTTCGATCGGGCAGCGACGAACCTCGTCTCGACGTCGCAGCTCCTGCTCGACCTGCTCGAGCACTACCCGGACCGGCGGGCCCTGGTCGACGAGATCAAGGACCGCGAGCACGAGGGGGACCGCGTCACCCACGAGATCGTCCAGCTCGTCAACAAGACGTTTGTGACGCCGATCGATCGTGAGGACATCTACGACCTGGCGACCGTCCTCGACGACATCTGCGACTTCATGGACCAGGTCGCCGACGAGCTCAACCTGTACGGTGTCGAGGAGGTCCCGCCTGAGGCCATCGAGCAGGCCGGCGTGATCTTCCGCGCGGTCTCCAAGATCGCCGACGCGGTGCACTGTCTCGACGGCTTGAAGGACATCAGCCACCACCTGATCGACGTGCACACCCTCGAGGACGAGGGCGACCGGATCGTCCGCTCGGCGACGGCGCGGCTCTTCCGCGACGGACTCGATCCGCTCGTGGTCATCCGGTGGAAGGACATCCATCACGACCTCGAGCAGGCAGTCGACAGCTGCGAGCGCGCAGCTCACGTGCTGGAGAGCATCTACCTCAAGAATCGATGAGCGACGGTCTCCTGGTCGTGATCGTCGCGGTCGCGCTCGCGTTCGATTTCACGAACGGCTTCCACGATACGGCGAACGCGGTCGCCACGTCTGTTTCGACACGGGCCCTCTCGCCGCGGATCGCGGTGGCAATCGCCGCCATCATGAACTTCCTGGGTGCGTTCACGTCGACCGCGGTCGCAAAGACGGTCGGCGACGGCCTGATCAACACGGACCCGGGCCGCGTCACCGGGCACCTGATCCTGGCGGCGCTCATCGGCGCGATCGTCTGGAACCTCTTCACGTGGTACCTCGGCCTGCCGTCGTCGTCGTCGCACGCGCTGGTCGGCGGCCTGGTCGGGGCCGCGCTCGCCGCCGGCGGGCCGGATCCGGTGCAATGGGACGGCATCTGGAACAAGGTGGTGTGGCCGGGGCTGGCCAGCCCCGTCATCGGCTTCGTCCTCGCCGGGGCGATCATGGTCGGGATCCTGTGGCTCTTCCGGCGTGTCCTCCAGGGGCCGCTCAACCGCGCGTTCCGGCTTGCGCAGGTCGGGTCGGGCAGCTTCATGGCATTCGCCCACGGGACGAACGACGCCCAGAAGACGATGGGCGTCATCGCGCTCGCCCTCTATTCCGCGGGTCACACGAGCTCGCCGACCGACATCCCGAACTGGGTGATCGCGGTGGCTGCGACCGCCATCGCCGCGGGCACGTACGTCGGCGGATGGCGGATCATGCGCACGATGGGCACGCGGATCTTCAAGCTCGAGCCCCCGCAGGGGTTCGCGGCCCAGGCGACCGCGAGCGGCGTCCTCTACACCGTGGCGACGCGGTATGGGTTCCCGGTCTCGACGACCCACGTCATCTCGAGCTCGGTGATGGGAGCCGGCGCCACCACGCGCGTCTCGGCCGTCCGATGGGGAGTCGCAGCCGACATCGTGACCGCCTGGCTCCTCACGATTCCCGCCGCCGGCCTGGTGGCTGCGGGCATGTATGAGCTCCTCGGCGCGTTCATGTGATCTTCACCTGATTACCGCGTTCGGGGGATGCGACGGGGCATGGCGACCGCCTAGCCTGCCGAGAGTCGTGCTTCCACGCTTGACTGGCGGCGACACGGCGCCCACACCTGGGGGCGCCGGGAGGGCCGATCCGGCGATGCAAGCCGGTCCCGGCGTTGGCTTTGTGCCCGCGCTGCGCGACGACGCGCCGTGCCGGCTTCTGGGAGAGCTGCTCGACCTCGACGCCGTGTGGATCGTGGCTCCCGGCCCCACGGGCCGCGAGGTCACCGCACGCTGGGAACGCGAGGCCGCCCGCCAGCACCGCTTCGGCGAGGCGCGCCTGGCCGCGGTCGTCCAGGACATCGACGGCGAGGCAGTGCAGACCCGCGACGGCCGCTATGCGGTGCTGGTCGCTCCGCTCGTCGTCGGCGGCCGCGCCGTGGCCCATCTCGTGGGGTCGACCCGCGCCGCGCGCGCGTTTCGACCCGACGAGCTGCGGGCGGCTGAGCTCGTCGCCGCCGGTGCCGCCGCCCGGGCAGGGCCGGTCGAGACGCCGACAGACGTCGTCTCCACACGAGCCCGCGATCGCCTGCTCGCGCAGATGGGCCTCCTGCGATCGCTCACCTCCCGGCTGGCCTACGCTCGGTCAGAGGGCGAGATCGCCCATGCTGTCGTCGCGGAGCTCGTCCGCCAGGACAGGTTTCACACTCCGCGGTTCTATCTCCGCTCGGAGGCGGGCGACGAGCTGGCGCTCCTCGCGCAGGACGGCGAGGATCGCGACGCCGACGACCTGGCGCGGGTCGGCGACACGGCCGCGGCAGGCGCCGTCGTCGACGGCCGCGCCCGGCTGATTCCCGGGGAGGCCGTCATGGTCGCCCCGATGCTGGGCGACGAGGACGCCATGGGCGCCATCGTCGTCTCGGGGCCGCGCGGCGACGCGTTCGACGCCCTCGACCTCGGGGTGCTCGAGGTGGTCGCTGCGCACACCGCCGTCGCGTGCCGGAACGTGCGGCTGTACGCGTCGATGCGAGAGGCCGCCGAGATCGCCGAGGCGATGCTCGAGCTGGGGGCTGCGCTTGCGGCCCAGGTGAGCGTCGGGGCGGTGGCCGAGATGCTTGCCCGGGCGGTCGACAGGCTCGTGGAGTGCGCCGCGATGTCGGTGTGGCTGCGGATCGGCGACCGGCTGGAGCTGGCGGCGCACATCGGCTACACCCCGCGTGAGGCGAACCGCCTCGGTGCGGCCTCGATGCGCGCCGACGAGCCGCCGTTCGGCGCGAACCTCGACTCGCGCCGCGTGCTGGTGCTGGATTCGAGCGAGGCGGAGGCGCTCGCAGCGTGCGCCGGCGTCCCGATCTACGGGGCGTCCTACACGCTCGTGCCGATCGGCGAGCGGGCGGGCAACCGCGCGGCGATGATCGTCCAGCGCGGCCGCCGCCGCGGCCCGCCGAGCTCGCGAGACGAGCGGATGCTGCTCGGGATCGCGGACCAGGCCCTGCTTGCGATCGACAACCGGTCGCTCGTCGACGAGCTCGAGGAGTCATTCATGGCGACGATGCGATCGCTCGCGAACGCGCTCGAGACCAAGGATGAGTACACCGGAGACCACGCCCAGGCGCTGGTCGGGATGGCCGAGGAGGTCGGGCGCCGGCTCGAGCTCGGCGGGCTTGCGCTCCGAGACATCGGCGTCGCGGCGGCCCTGCACGACGTCGGCAAGATCGGGATCCCGGCCTCGATCCTCGACAAGCCGGGTCCGCTCACCGACGACGAGTGGGAGGTCATGCGCCGCCACCCGGAGCTGGGTGCGCGGATCATGGAGCCGGTGCCCGCGCTGGCCGGTGCCCGCTCGATCGTCATCGCATGCCACGAGCACTGGGACGGCTCCGGCTATCCGCTCGGGCTGGCCGGCGACGACATCCCGCTCGGCGCGCGCATCATCCTGGCCTGCGACGCGTTCCACGCGATGACGTCCGACCGCGTGTACCGTCAGGCGATGCCCGTCGCCGCGGCGATCTCGGAGCTGCGCGACTGCGCCGGACGCCACTTCGAGCCCCGCATCGTGGACGCGCTCGTCGACGTCATCTCGAACGGCAACGGCGCGCACGCGTAGGCGGCGCCGCTAGCCGGCCTCGGCGGCGTGCCGCTCCCACTCGCGGTAGAGGTAGGCGAGCTCTTCCTGGAGCTCCTGGTGGCGGGTACCGTCCTCGGCGACCGAGGCATCGTCCTCGTAGGCCTCGGGCTGTGAGAGCCGCGTCTCGAGCGCTCCCAGCTCCTCCTCCAGTGTCGCGATGGCGCGCTCCAGCTTGGCCGCCTGCTTGGCCGCCCGCTGCGAGGTGCGCCGCTCCGGCGCCGCCTTCGGCTTTGCGGGCTTCGTCGCCTTCGCAGGCTTCGCGGGCTCGGCCGGTTGCGGCGACATGTGCGCGCGGGCGTAGTCGCCGAACCCGCCTTCACGAGCGGTCAGCCGTCCGGCCTCGATCGCCAGCGTGCGGGTGGCCAGCGCCTCGATCAGCGCGCGGTCGTGCGAGACGAAGAGCAGCGTCCCCGGGAACCCCAGCAGGGCGTCTTCGAGCGCCTCGCGGCTCTCGATGTCGAGGTGGTTCGTCGGCTCGTCGAGGACGAGGAAATTCGCGCCTGAGACGACCGTGCGCAGGAGCGCGAGACGCCGCCGCTCGCCGCCCGACAGGGCCGCGACCGGCTTCTCGACGTCCTCGCCCGAGAACAGGAACCGGCCGAGGAGCGTGCGCGCCTGCGGCCCGGTCAGCTTCGTGCCGGTGACCACGGCGTCGATCGTCCGCAGGCCCTCGGGCAGCTCGAGCGACTGCTGGGAGTAGTAGCCGACGGCCACGTTGTGGCCCAGCTTGACGCGGCCGGCGGCGGCCTCCCGGCGGCCGAGCAGCGTCTCGAGCAGGGTCGTCTTGCCCGACCCGTTCGGGCCGATGAGCGCCACGCGCTGGCCGCGCTCGACGGCGAACCCGGCGTCGGCAATGAGCGTGCGCCCCGCCACCTCGACGATCAGCCGCTCGGCTTCGACCACGATGCGGCCGCTCCTGGCCGGCGGCGGGAAGTCGAACCGGAGCGAGCGCTGCTCGGTGGGCCGCTCGACCCGCTCGATCCGCGCCATGGCCTTCAGCTTGCTCTGCGCCTGGCGGGCCTTCGTCCCGTAGCGGAACCGGTCGACGAACCGCTGGAGGTGCGCGAGCTCCTCCTGCTGGCGCTCGAACGCGCCCGCCTGAGCGGCGACCCGCTCGGCCTTGATCCGGCGCCAGCTCGAGTAGGAGCCCTTCTCGTAGCGCCCCCGGCCGCGGTCGATCTCGAGCACGCCGGTCGCGACCGATTCGAGGAACCAGCGATCGTGCGAGACGAACACCACCCCGGCGTCGAGCCCGGCGAGGTGGTCCTCGAGCCACTCGATGGCATCGGTGTCGAGGTGGTTGGTCGGCTCGTCGAGGAGCAGCGCATCCGGCTCGGCGGCCAGCGCGCGCACGAGCGATGCCCGCGTCAGCTCGCCGCCCGAGAACGTGCGCAGCGGCCGGTCGAGATCGGCGGGCGAGAAGCCGAGCCCGCGCGCGACCGCCTCGAGCCGGGTCCGCCACGCGTAGCCGCCCGCCCGCTCGAACTCGCGCTGGGCGGCGTCGTAGCGGCGCAGAACGGCGTCGGTGGGGTGCTCAGCCATCCGCGTCTCGAGCTCGCGCAGCTCGGCCTCGAGCTCCTCCGCCTTGGCAGCCCCGGCGCCCACGTACGACCCGAGCGTGTCGGTCCCCGCGAGCGGCGGGCGCTGGTCGTGCAGGGCCACGCGCGTGCCCGGCGGCATCGAGATGTCGCCCCGGTCGGGCTGGAGCTCGCCGGCGAGCAGGCGCAGGAGCGTCGTCTTGCCGGCGCCGTTTCGGCCGACGAGCGCGACCCGGTCGCGGGGGCGGATGATCGCCGACACATCGGCGAGGACCTCGTCCGCGCCATAGGAGAGCGCCGCGGAGGTGACGTGCACGGTCATGGCCGTATGATGGCGGCCCGTGGTGGCCCTCTTCCCCACCTGCCTCGGCGAGGCGCTGAATCCGGCTGCCGTCCGCGATGCGGAGCGGCTCCTGGCCGCCGCGGGAGTCGCGTCCCAGAGGCCGTCCGGAGCCACGTGCTGCGGGCAGCCCGCGTGGAACAGCGGGTTCGTCGCGCGACGCCCGCCGCGTCGCCCGCCGCACGCTCCGCGCCCTGGCCGATGCCGAGGCGGTCGTCGTCCCGGCCGGCTCGTGCGCGGCGATGATGCGGCTCCACTGGCGCCACCTCTTCCACGGCGAGCGCGAGCAGGAGCTCGCCGAGCGCGTGTCCGCCCGCACGTTCGAGCTCTCGCAGTACCTCGTCGACGAGCTCGAGTGGCGGCCGCCGGAGCCCGCGACGCGGAGCGAGGTCGCCTATCACGACTCCTGCCACATGCTGCGCGAGCTTCGCCTGCACGACCAGCCGCGCACGCTCCTCGCGGCCGTCGCCGACCTGCACGAGCTGCCGCGGGCCGACCGCTGCTGCGGGTTCGGCGGCACGTTTTCGATCCGCTATCCGGACGTGTCGACGGCCATGGCCGACGACAAGCTGGCGTCGGCCGCCACGATCTCGGCGGGCACCGTGGCGAGCGCCGATCCGGGCTGCGTCATGCAGATCGAGGGCCGGGCATCGCGCGTCGGCGCCGGCGTCCGGGTCGTCCACCTCGCCACCGTCCTGGCGGAGGCTCTGTGAGCGGCTTCGAGGAGCGCGCCGCCGCAGCGCTGGCCGATCCGCGCAAGCGCGCGAACGTGCCCCGGTTCGCGGAGCGTGCCGCCGACAATCGCGTCCGCGGGCTCGAGGGCGTCGACATCGAGGCCCTTCGGACCGCGGGCGAGGCGGCCCGATCCCGGGCGATCGACGACCTCCCGGCGCTCCTCGACGCGCTCCAGGCGAAGCTCGAGGCGGCCGGGGCCGTCGTCCACCGAGCTGCGACGGGCGCCGACGCCGCCCGCTACGTGACCGAGGTCGTCCTGCGCCACGGCCGCATGGTCGTGAAGGGGAAGTCGATGGCGGCCGAGGAGATCGGCCTGAACGAGCGTCTCGAGGCGGCAGGCGTCGAGGTCGTCGAGACGGATCTCGGCGAGTTCATCGTCCAGACGGCCGGCGAGGCGCCCGAGCACATCATCATCCCGGCGATCCACAAGACCACCGATCAGGTGCGCGACCTGTTCGAGCCGCTCGCCGGCCGCCCGATCGGGGACGACCCGGCCGAGCTCACGGCGTTCGCCCGCGACCACCTCCGCAGCCGGTTCCTCGAGGCGTCCGTCGGGATCACGGGCGTCAACTTCGCGGTCGCCGAGACGGGCACGATCGTGCTCGTCACGAACGAGGGCAACGGCCGCATGTGCTCGTCGCTGCCGCCGGTGCACATCGCGGTCATGGGGATGGAGCGGGTGGTGGCCGAGCTCGCCGACCTGGCCGTGCTGCTGCCGCTTCTCACCCGGTCGGGCACCGGCCAGAAGATCACGTCGTACGTGACGCTCCTGAACGGCCCGCGCCGCGGCGACGAGGGGGACGGGCCCGAGGAGATGCACGTCGTGATCCTCGACAACGGCCGCTCGCGGGTGCGCGAGACGCCCTACCGCAGCGTCCTCAACTGCATCCGCTGCGGCGCCTGCCAGAACGTCTGCCCGGTCTACCGCCAGGTGGGCGGCACGGCCTACGGCTGGGTCTACGGCGGCCCGATCGGCGCCGTTTTGACTCCGCTCCTGCACGGCGACCAGGAGCTCGGCCACGCATCGTCGCTGTGCGCCGCCTGCGACGACGTCTGCCCGGTCAAGATCCCGCTGCACGAGCTGCTCCTCGGTCTCCGCCGCGACCGGGCCGCCGACTCGGCGGGGACGCTCGAGCGGCTCGCATTTCGGCTCTGGAGCTTCGCCTGGAGCCGGCCGCGGCTCTACCGCCTCACCGTCCGGCTCGCCGGCCGGGCGCGCGGTCCGCTGCCCCTCCTTCGCCGGTGGACGCGGACTCGCGACCTCGAGGTGCACAGGTGATCGAGCAGTTCACGCGCGAGCTCGAGGCGGTCGGCGGCCACGTCCACCACGGGCGGGCCGCCCTCGACGAGCTGGCCGGCGAGGGGGTGTCGGTCACGCCGTGCCTCGCGCTGATCGCCGACACGGGCACCGCGGTCGTCTCGGCCCGGCTCTCGCAGGGGCGCCGCCGGGGGCTCGTGGATCCCGTCCACGTGATCGAGGCGACGACGGCTCAGCTCGTTCCCGACCTGGCCGCCGCGCTGCGGCTGATCGGCCCCGAGATCGCCGTCTCGTCGGCCGTCACGCTGGTCACCGGTCCGAGCCGGACGGCCGACATCGAGCAGAACCTCATCCGGGGTGTGCACGGCCCGGGTGAGGTGCATGTGGTATTCGTCGAATCGTGAGCGCCCCCTCGACCGAGTTCCTGTATCTGAGCCAGGAGGACGTCGTGGCCGCGGGCGGCACCGACATGGCGGCGATGATCGACGTGATGGCGCGCGCCTTCGCCGTGAAGGCCGCGGGCCAGGTGTTCATGCCGCCGAAGGTCATGATCACCTGGTCGGACGGCCCGGGCACCGAGGAGCGCGACGGCCGGATCATGGCCATGCCGGCGTACGTCGGCGGGGAGTTCGACGTCGCCGGCCTGAAGTGGATCCCGAGCGTGCCCGACAACCCGGAGCGACACGGCCTGCCGCGAGCGAATGCGCTCGTCCTCCTGTCGGAGCGGACGACCGGGCTCCCGCTGGCGGTCATGGACGGGACGGTCGTGAGCGCCATGCGCACCGGGGCGGTGACCGGCCTTGCGGTGCGGCACCTCGCGGTGCCCGGATCGCGGGTTGCGTGCCTGATCGGGGCCGGCGTCCTGGCCCACACGCAGCTCGACGCGCTTCGCGTCGCCATGCCCGAGCTGGCCGAGGTGCGCGTCTACGACCCTCGCGCCGCGCGGTGCGCGGCCTTCTGCGCCGGGCGGTCCGCTGCGACCGGGCTCGACGTGCGACCGGCGGCGAGCGCCGAGGAGGCGGTGCGCGGCGCGGCCGTCGTCGTGCCCGCGACGATGGCCGTCGACCCGACGTTCGCGCCCGAGTGGCTCGACGAGGGCGTCACCGTCGTCCTCGTCTCGAGCCTCGACGGGCCGGTCGACCTGCACGCCGTCACGGATCTCCTGGTCGTCGACGACTGGGAGCACGAGTCGACGCACGAGGGCCGCTACGCCCAGCGGCTGGTCGCCGCCGGAGCCCTCGCCGCGTCCGGGCCCGGCGTCGCCGAGCTGTGCGATGTCGTCACCGGCCGCCATCCGGGCCGCCCGGCGGCCGGCGACCGGGTGGTCGTGAGCCCTGTGGGCCTCGCGCTCGACGACGTGACCGCGGCCAAGCACGTCCTCGACCGTGCGAAGGACGCCGGCCTCGGAACCACGCTCCGGCTGCGCTCGGGCCCTCCGGTCTGGGAGTGAGAGGCGTCCTCCTCCGGTCGCGCGACGGCCGCCGGTTCCTCGTCGCGCAGCTGATGGACTCGATGGCGGGCGGGCTCAGCCTGGTCGTCCTGCCCTGGATCGTGCTCGACGCGGGCGGCTCGCGGTCGCTCGCGGGCGCGGCCTTCCTGATCGCGACGATCCCGTATCTCGCGCTCGGCCTGCACGCGGGCGAGCTCGGCGACCGCCGCCGCCGCCAGCCGGTGATGGTGTGGGCGGCCGCCTTCCAGGCGGTCGCAGCCGCGGTGCTGCCGGCTGATCGTCGCCCTCGGTCCGGCGGCCGGCGACCTGCCGATCGCGCTTATCTTCGCCGCCGGCATGGGGGTGACCGCCGGCCGCGTCTTCGTCGACGCGGCGGCATTCGGCGCGACGGCACGGCTCGTCGGCGACTCCCACTTCGTCGAGGGCCAGGCGAACCTGTCGCTCGTCTGGTCGCTCGGCTTCCTGATCGGACCGGCACTCGGCGGAGGGCTAATCGGCCTCGTGGGCGCGGTCGAGGCGCTGTGGGTCGAGGCGGCGGGCTTCGCCCTCGCCGCGGCGCTCCTCGCGTCGATCCGGTCCGACCTCGGCCCCGAGCACGACACCGGCCCCAGCGCGGGCGTCCTCTCGGGCCTCGAGGTGGTCGCCCGCGACCGTTCCCTGCGCCGGCTCACGTCGGTGAGCATGGCGTGGAACCTGACGGTGAACGTCTTCTACGCGCTGATGGTGGTGTTCCTGCGAACTGAGCTCCACGCCAGCGGGCCGGCCGCCGGCCGGATGCTTGCCATCGGGGGCGCGGCCGGGCTCGCGGGCGGGGCGCTCGCGCCGCTCGCCCGCCACCGCCTGGGCGCGACCGCCGCCCTCCGGCTGGGGATCGTCGGCTCCGCGACGGCCGCGGTCGGCCCTGGCGCTCGCCCCCGGGCTCGGCGCCGCCACCGTGGCGTTCGCCGGGCTCGAGATCACCGGGCTCTTCTTCATCACCCTCGTGATCGGCGAGCGTCAGACCCGGGCGGCGCCCGCCCAGCAGGCCCGGGTCGGCATCACCGGCCGGATGGCGGCGCTCCTCGCGGCGTCGATCGGCGCGGTGGCCGCGAGCGCCCTCGTCGCGGTGCTGTCGGCGGGCGACGTGTTCGAGGTCGCCGCGGCGGCGACGGTCGGCGTCGCAGCCGTCTCCGTGCCGCTGCTCCGCCTGGAGGGGTAGCGCTACCCGGCCTGCCGTGCCGGCGGCGGCGCGCCCTCGCCGGCGCCGACCTGCGTGGCCCGAAGCGCGCGGCCGAGGTAGCGAAACACGTGGATCTGGAAGACGACCATCCAGATCGCGGCGATGACGAGGTGCGTCCGGGCGACGATCGACCCGTGCGACGGGTCCCAGATGAGCGGCAGGCCCGACAGGAAGAGCGGCACCGACGACGCCAGGAGCAGGAGCGACATGCCCTCGGTGAAGGCGTTCCGGCGCCGCAGCCCCTCGCGGATCCGGCCCGCCTCGAGCGCGCGCAGCTTGAAGGCGACCAGGACGAGGCCGGCGGTCGACGTGAGGGTGTGCGTCCAGGACATCGCCGCCGAGGGACGGTCGTCGCGCAGGTCGATGGTGTAGATCAGAAGTCCCGTGACGAGCCCGACGACGAGGAGCGGCAGGGCCGCGGTCGAGAGGCGGGCCGTTGCGGTCGCCACGGCGCGCGGCGGCGACTGGGCGGCCTGTTTCTGGCGGTGCCATTCGGCCAGCTCCTCGTCGGAGAGATGAGCCGGGGGCAGCCGCATCGCATACACGCCGAAACGGGCCAGGAAGCCGAGCCCCACAACCGCTGGCAGGAAGTGCGGGATGTGCAGGAGCACGAACTGCACCCATCCAGCGTAGCTCCACTGCCGTTGCCCCCGTCCCGCGACCCGCATAAGATGCCCCGCGGTGTCAGCGTTTCTGAGAGTTGGATTCGTCGCCGTGGTCCTCGGCGCGCTGGGGTCGCTGGCCGTATGGCTCACGCCGTCGTGGTTCCCGGTCTCGGCGGCGGTGCAGGCCGATCGCCAGGACACGCTCTATTTCTGGCTGATGGTGATGAGCTCGTTCATCTTCGCGCTCGTCATCGTGTTCCTGGTCTACATGATGGTGAAGTTCCGGGCCAAGCCGGGCGACGACTCCGACGGCGAGCCGATCCACGGGCACACGGGGCTCGAGATCGTCTGGACGGTCATCCCGATCATCATCGTGCTGGGCTTCGCCATCTACGGCGCCTCGGCCCTCGGCAGGAACGAGGCGCTCGCCAAGGACCGGCTGATCGTCGACGTGCAGGGCCAACAGTTCGCCTGGACGTTCACGTATCCCAGCTACGGCAACCTCAAGACAGGCATCCTCGCGCTGCCGGTCGGCCGCCAGGTCGAGTTCCGCATCACGGCCGTCGAGCACGACGTGCTGCACTCGTTCTACATCCCGGCGTTCCGGCTGAAGCAGGACGCCGTGCCGGGCGTGCCGCAGAAGATGATCGCGACGCCCACCCGGCTCGGCACCTACATGGTGACCTGCGCCGAGCTGTGCGGGATCGGGCACAGCCAGATGCGGACCGTCCTGCACGTGCTCCAGCCGGCCGAGTTCACCGCCTGGATCGCCGAGCAGAAGAAGGCGGCCGCGCAGCCCGCAGCGGGCGGGAACACCGACCCCGCGGCGATCTTCTCGTCGACGTGCGCGAGCTGCCACACGTTCAAGCCGGCCAATGCGAGCGGGACGATCGGGCCCGACCTCGACAACCTGACGGCCGACGCCGCCAAGTACGGCGCCGGCCAGTCGCCCGAGGACTACGTCCGGGAGTCGATCGCCGACCCGGAGAAGGTCGTCGTCTCGGGCTACCCGGGCGGTGTGATGCCCTCGAACTTCGGGACGAGCCTGTCGGCGGCTCAGATCGATGCGTTGGTCAAGTATCTGTTGGAAGGCGGGAGCTGAATTGGCTGCACATGTCCAAGAGATGACGGGACCTGTCCACCACGCCGGCGGCGAGGGGCCGCGGCGCAGCATCTGGCTGCGCGGGAGCTGGGTACGGGCGATCTGGGTCGCGGCGTTCATGGGGTTCGGCGCGGCGCTGATCGTGATGGGGATCCGCGACCTGTCCGGGCGCACTCCCTATAGCGCCGGGGTCGTCCAGACCTTCGGGATGCTCTTCGCCGGCATCGGCTTCACGATCGGCATCGGCTGCTGGGACTACTGGTGGGGCTACCTGATCGGCCGCCCGACGCCGGCCCACGAGGACCACTCGAACCACGGCGCCTACACGTGGAAGGACTACTTCAAGGTCAACACCGACCACAAGGTGATCGGCGTCCAGTACCTGGTCACGACCTTCATCTTCTTCATGATCGGCGGCATGCTCGCCGAGGGCATGCGGGCGGAGCTCGCGACGCCGGGCCAGCAGTACTTCTCGCCCGGTACGTTCAACGGGCTGTTCTCGGTGCACGCCGCGCTCATGATCTTCCTGTTCGTGATCCCGGCGTTCGCCGGCCTCGGCAACTTCGTCATCCCGATCATGATCGGCGCGCAGGACATGGCCTTCCCGCGCCTGAACGCGCTCAGCTTCTGGATGCTGCCGGTCGCGGGCATGTGCATGGTCTCGTCGTTCCTGGTCGGCGCGTTCGACGCCGGCTGGACGAACTACGTGCCGCTCGCGGTGCACGGCCCGGACGGGCAGACGATGTGGGTGATGGGCGTGCAGTTCGCGGGGGCGTCGTCGATCGCGACGGCCGTCAACTTCCTCGTCACCATCGTGACGATGCGCGCACCGGGGATGGGGTTCTGGCGGATGCCGCTCCTGGTCTGGGCGAACCTGGCGACGTCGACCCTGGTCGTGCTTGGTACGCCGTTCATCGCCGGCGCGCAGTTCCAGGTGCTCTTCGACCGGATTCTGCACACCCACTTCTACGACCCGACGAATGGCGGCAACGTCATCGCCTACCAGCACATCTTCTGGTTCTACTCCCACCCGGCGGTCTACATCATGATGCTGCCCGGGTTCGGGATCATCTCCGAGGTGATCGCGATCCACTCGCGCAAGCCGATCTTCGGCTACAAGCTGATCGCGATCTCGACCGTGGCGATCGGCGTGCTCGGGTTCACCGTCTGGGCCCATCACATGTTCGTCTCGGGCATGGCGCCGTGGCTTCGCATCCCGATGATGTTCACGACGATGGCCATCGCCGTCCCGACGGGCATCAAGATGTTCTCGTGGCTCGCGACGATGTGGCGGGGCGTGATCCACCTGACCACGCCCATGCTGTTCGCATGCGGCTTCCTGGCGACGTTCGTGGTCGGCGGCCTCTCGGGGATCTTCCTCGCCGTGATTCCCGTGGACATCGCGACATCGGACACGTACTTCGTCGTCGCGCACATCCACTACGTGCTCTTCGGCGGCTCCGTCTTCACGATCTACGCCGGCATCTACCACTGGTTCCCGAAGATGACGGGGAAGATGTACGACGAGGGGCTCGGAAAGCTCCACTTCTGGCTCACCTTCGTCGCGTTCAACGCCACCTTCATGCCGATGCACTGGCTCGGGCTCCAGGGCATGCAGCGGCGGATCGCGGACTACCCGTCGCAGTTCGGAACGCTCAACTTCGTCATCTCGATCTTCGCGTTCATCCTCGGGGCCTCGACGCTCGTCTTCCTCTACAACATGGCGCACTCCTGGTGGCGGGGCGAGCCGGCGCCGGCCAACCCGTGGCGGGCGCTGACGCTCGAGTGGCAGGTCAGCTCACCGCCGCCGATCTTCAACTTCGACGAGCCGCCCCAGATCGTGGGCAGCCCGTACGCCTACGGCGTACCCGGCGCCCGCCACGCCATCGTCACCGTCCACGCGCCGCCGCAGCCCGAGGAGGTGCCGGTGCCGGTCGCACTGGCCGTCGCCACCCGTGAGGAGAGGAAGGCGATCATGAGCGCGCTCAAGCACATCCTGGTCGTTGCGAACCAGACCGTGTCCGGGGATCCCCTGATCGCTGCAGTTCGCAGCCGGGCGGCGACGGACCCGCTGCGCGTGACGGTCATCTGCCCGCAGAACGACCCGACCGACGCATGGGTCGTCGACGAGGCCGAGGTGCGCGCCGCGACACAGGCGCGGCTCGACGGGATGCTCGCCGCGCTCCGGCGGGCCGGGATCGAGGCTACCGGCTATGTCGTCGAACGCGACCCGTACACGGCGGTCATGGACGTCGTCGATGAGGATCCGCCCGCCGAGATCGTGGTCGGGACGCTGCCGCAGACGCGCTCCGGCTGGCTGCGCCGTGACCTGATCGAGCGGCTGCGCGACGGGACGAATCTCCCGGTCGAGCACGTTGTGTCCGACGCGCCGGAGATGCCGCGCCGGTGAGCGCTCACGCCGCCACTGCCGACGGCCACCATGCCGGCGGCGGGCAGGTCTCCGCATACCACGAGAGCCTCCTGCGCTCGCCCGTCTTCCTGGGCATGGTCATGTTCCTCGGCTCGGAGATCATGCTCTTCGGGTCGTTCTTCACGATCTTCTTCTACATCCGTTTCACACACACCGCGTGGCCGCCGGCGGGCATCGAGCTCCCCGTCGAGGCCACGGGGATCAACACGGCGATCCTGATCTCGTCGTCGTTCACGATGCACTGGGCGTTGGTCTCGATCAAGCGCGACCAGCGGTTCGGGCTCATCGTCGGCCTGTTCCTGACGCTCGCGATGGGGCTCACGTTCCTGAGCCTCCAGATCCACGAGTACCTGAACCTGGGCTTCACGCCGTCGAACAACGCCTTCGCCTCGGGCTTCTTCTCGCTCACGGGCCTCCACGGGATGCACGTCTTCGTCGGCGCGACGCTCCTCGCCATCGCCTTCATCCGCGCCTGCCGGGGCCATTACTCCGGCGCCGAGCACATCGGCCTCGAGGTGACGGGCCTCTACTGGCACTTCGTCGACGTCGTGTGGATCCTGCTCTACACCGTCGTCTACCTCCTATAGCCCCACGGGGGAACCCAGGGTTCCCCCGTGAGCCCCCTCCTTAAGGGCCGGCCGCACCGTTCGCCGCGCTCGGGCGAAGAGCGCGGTCTTCGCCCGAGCCATGGATCGTGGTGGGCGTGTGTTGCGGAGCTGCAACGATTCTCCGCGGCGACCGACCGGGGGTCTGACCCCCGTGCAGTTCCGTCGGTGAACCGGCACGCCGACGTGACGCTCGGCGCTCAATCGTGACTCACTCGAGCGCGCGGGCTCGCGGGGAGCCAGGGGTTCCCCGGCTAAAGGTCGCGGTACTCGTTCATCGAGTCGCGCAGCCACAGCCAACCCGCGCCGCACACGATCATCGCGCCCAGCGTGACGAGCGCGAGGCGCCAGAGGCGCGAGTCGGGCACGAACCCGAACAGCATGAGCGCGATCCCGAACGAGACGACGAGCGGAAGCGCCGACGGCTCGGGCAGGTGGAAATCCTCGTGGTCAGCCATAGCGGACGAGGATCCCGATCACGAGCGTGCCGGCGAAGAGGGTGACGGCCACGAGCCCCAGCTTGAGGGCCAGAGTCAGGTTGCGGGTGGCGGTGTCGCGGTCGAGCATGGCCGAGAGTCTACGTCAGCCGGGCGCGGTCGAGCCCGATGACGAAGAAGAGCAGTGCCAGGTAGGCGAGCGAGTAGAGGAAGAGCCTCCGCGCGGCGGGCGGCGACGTGTCTCGCAGCAGCCGCACGGCGAGGAGCACGAACTCGGCGCCCAGCACGACGGCGCCGGTGAGGTAGACCCAGCCGAACGTGCGGTCGGCGAACGGGAGCAGCGAGATCCCGACCAGGAGCAGGGTGTAGAGCAGGATCTGGCGGGCGGTCTCTCGCTCTCCCCGGACGACGGGGAGCATCGGGATGCCCGCGTTCGCGTACTCGCGCTTCATCAGGATCGCGAGCGCCCAGAAGTGGGGCGGCGTCCAGAGGAAGATGATCAGGAACATGAACGCCGCCGGCAGGCCCACGTGGCCCGTCACGGCCGCCCACCCGACGAGCGGCGGCACCGCGCCGGCCGCTCCTCCGATCACGATGTTGAGCGGCGTCCGCCGCTTCAGCCAGTACGTGTAGACGACCACGTAGGTGAAGGCGCCCGAGAGCGCGAGCGCCGCGGCGATGAGGTTGACGTTGAGCGCGAGGACAGCCATCGACGCGATGATGAGCCCCGCTCCGAAGCCGAGCGCCGCTTCCGGTGCGACCCTCCCGCTCGGGACCGGCCGCCCCGCCGTGCGCGTCATGCGGGCGTCGATGTCGCGGTCGAGGTAGTGGTTAATCGCGCTCGCGCCGCCCGACGAGAGGCCGAGGCCGAGCAGCGTCCACGCCGCCAGGCCGGCCCGCGGGAACCCGTCCGCCGCGAATGCCATCGCCCCGAACGCCGTGATCAGGATGAGCAGCATGATCCGCGGCTTCACGAGGGTGAGGTAGTCGGCGATGGACGTGCGCCAGTGGCTGCGATCGGAGGCGTCGCTCGACCGCACGACCTCGGGAGCGGGGAGCGTCCGCGCCATCCACAGGAGCGTAGCGACCGAGAGCCACGTGAGCGAGGCGAGCGACGAGTGCAGCACCTCGAGGACGTCGTTCTCGCCCGCCTCGACGACAGCCACGCCGATCGCGGCCTGGGCGAGGAAGAGGCTGGCCATGCCCCGGGCGGCGGCCTCGAGCTGCCAGACGCCCGGCCGCAGCCGGCCCGTCTGCCTCCACGTCCAGAGCGCCAGGAGCAGCGCAATGCCGGCCCAGATGCGGTGGGTCATGTGGATGACGACGTGGTGGTCGACCGACGGCGCGATGGAGCCCTTGCACAGCGGGAAGCTCTTGCCGCACGATTCGTGGGAGTCGGTCGTCGCGACCGTCGCCCCCACCAGCAGGAGCCCGAACGTGATGCCGGCCAGCCAGGTGACGAGGCGGACGTAGGCGTCTCGCGGCGGTGACTCGGCCTCGGGGAACGCCAGCCGCACGACGACGAGGAGGACGGCGGCCAGGAGCGCCGCCGCGGCGCCGTAGTGCATGACCACCGTCCACGAGACGTTGTTCAGAAGGACGGTGACGCCGCCCAGCACGACCTGGAGGGCGAGCAGCGCGAGCGTGATCGTCATCGCCGTGGTCACCCGCCGCTCGCCGCGCCGCAATCGGTAGACGAGCGCAGCGAGGACGACGAGCGCCACCGAGAGCACGGTCACGATCCAGCGGTGCACCTGCTCGATCAGCGCGTGGTGGCCGCCGGCCACGAGCTGGCCGTGGCATGCGGGCCAGTCGGGGCAGCCGAGGCCGGAGTCCGACACACGCACGTACGCCCCGACCGTCATGAGCGCCCATGCCAGCGCCGCGACGAGCGCGGCGAACGTGACCAGGCGCCCGCGGGTCACGCGCGCGCTTCGGCTGCCCTGGCCCGGCGCAGGTCGTCGAGCGGGCGCTCCGAGCGAATCGGCGGCAGGCTGTCGAAGTTGTGCGGCGGCGGCGGCGAGGACGTGTACCACTCGAGCGTGTAGCCGCCCCACGGGTCAGCCGGGGCGATCCGCCCGGCTCGCAGCGACCGCAGGCAGTTGATCAGCACCATGAGCACGCCGGTCGCGAGCACGAACGCGCCCAGCGTCGCGATCTGGTTGTAGACGTTCCAGCCGGGATCGGTGTACGTGGCGACGCGGCGCGGCATCCCCGAGAGGCCCATCGCGTGCATCGGGAAGAAGGTGAGGTTGAAGCCGATGAAGAGCACCCAGAAGCTCCTGATCGCGAGCGTCCGGTCGAGCATCCGCCCGGTCATCTTCGGATACCAGTAGTGCAGCCCGCCGAGGACTGCGAAGACGGGGATGCTCCCCATCACGTAGTGGAAGTGGGCGACGACGAAGTAGCTGTCGGTCACGTAGAGGTCGAACGGGAAGATCGCAAGCGCGATGCCCGACAGGCCCCCGATCAGGAACACGAGGATGAACCCGGTGGCGAAGAGCATCGGCGGCTCGAACCGGATCTGGCCCATCCACATCGTCCCGACCCAGTTGAAGATCTTCACCCCAGTCGGCACCGCGATCGCCATCGACGTGAGCATGAACCAGACCTGGAGCGGCGTCGACATGCCGACCGCGAACATGTGGTGGCCCCACACCAGGAAGCCGAGGAAGGCGATCGCCACGGTCGCGTAGACGAGCGCCCGGTAGCCGAAGAGCGGCTTGCGCGAGAACACGGGCACGATCTCGGAGATCATCCCGAACCCCGGCAGCGCGACCACGTACACCTCGGGGTGCCCGAAGGCCCAGAAGAGGTGCTGGTAGAGCAGCGGCCCGTAGTGGCCGGCGGCGTAGAAGGTCGTGCCGTAGTTGCGGTCGAGCAGGAGCATCGTGAGCGCGCCTGAGAGCAGCGGCAGCGCGAGGAGCAGCATGAACGCGTAGACGTCGACGGTCCAGACGAAGAGCGGCATCCGCGTGAGGCGCATGCCGGGCGCGCGCATGTTGTGGATCGTGCAGATGAAGTTGATGGCCCCGATCACCGAGCTGATCGTGATGATGTGGAGGCCGACGATCCAGAGGTCGATCCCGTGCCCGGGCGACTGCACCGAGAGCGGCGGGTAGGCCGTCCAGCCCGCGTCGGCGGCGCCGCCTCCCCAGACGAAGCCCGTGTACATGACGAGCCCGCCGAGGATCAGGAGCCACAGGGACGCCGCGTTCAGGCGTGGGAAGGCCATGTCGCGCGCGCCGATCATGAGCGGCACCATGTAGTTGCCGAACGCCGCCATGACCGGGACGACGAACAGGAACACCATCGTCGTCCCGTGCATCGTGAAGATGCGGTCGTAGGCGTCGGCCGAGATGACCTGATTGTTCGAGTGCTCGAGCTGGATCCGCATCGCGAGCGCCATGAGGCCGCCCGTCACGAAGAAGAAGAGCGTCGTGATCAGGTAGAGCGCGCCGATCCGCTTGTGGTCGACGGTCGTCACCCACGACCAGAAGCCGGAGCGCGCCGGCGCGTTCCGGGCGGCGGCCGGCGAGGCTACGGCCTCGGTCACCATGCGAGCCTCACTTGAGCCCTCCCGCGTAGGTCCGCCATTCGGCGGCCGAGACCACCTTCACCGCGATCAGCATCGTGGAATGGCCGACTCCGCAGAACTCCGCGCACTGGCCGTGGTACGTCCCGGTCTCGTTGGCCTCGAACCATGTGGTCGTGGTCTGGCCGGGGACGGCGTCGATCTTGGGGCCCAGGGCCGGCACCCACCAGTCGTGGACGACGTCCTTGGCGCGCACCTCGAGCCGCACGGGCGTGTCCTCGGGGACCACGAGGGTCGCCGCATCCGACGGCGCCTTCCCGAGAGCCGCGCCGGAGTTGGCGCCGTACCTGTATGAGAACGAGAACTGCTGGGCGGTCACATTGACGACCATCGAGTCCGACGGGGCGTCCTTCACGTCGGGCAGCTTGTGGAAGGTGTAACCCGCGAGGCCGATCAGGATCAGCACCGGCACGATCGTCCAGCCCCACTCGAGCCTGCTCGACCCGTGCACCTGCGGCGGGTCGATCTGGCGGCCCGGCCGCGCCCGGAAGCGGATCGCGGAGTAGACGAGCCAGCCGCCGACGAGGATGAAGATGACCATCGTCGTGCCGATGATGGCGCGGTAGATGTTGTCGATCGCGTGCGACGCGGGGCCGGCCGGGTGCTCCGGCGTGGCCGTGTCGGCGAGCGCCACGGGGGCCAGCAGGAGGGGCGCAGCAAGGGCCGTGACGGCAGCGACGAGCGTGCGCAGTCGGTGGGCGACGGTCACGGCCGGGGGATTCTACTGCGCGTTCCCGCGGTCGTCGCCCGGCCCCGTTCCGGGTTGCTTCGGGTCGGCGGGAGGGGTCGGGGCGGCGCCTTCGGCGAATGCCGCGCCCAGCCCTACCGCGGCTCCCATGGCCTGGGCCGCGCCGGCCGGTAGGAGCAGGAGCTTGTTGGCGTCGCCGGCGGCGACCTGCGGCAGCGTCTCGAGGTACTTGTAGCCGAGCATCGCGCTGGGATCGATGCCCGTCTCGGCAACGGTGCTGAAGATCTTTTGGAGCGCCTCGGCCTCGCCCTCAGCCCGGAGGGCCCGGGCCTGCTTCTCGCCCTGCGCGCGGAGCACGTTGGCCTGTTGGTCGGCCTCTGCGCTCAGGATCGCCGCCTGGCGCAGCCCCTCGGCCCGCAGGATCGCCGACTGCTTCTCGCCCTCGGCGGAGAGCACAGCGGCTCGCTTGGCCCGGTCGGCCCGCATCTGCTGCTCCATCGCCTCCTGGATCGTCCGGGGCGGGTCGATCGACTTCAGCTCGACGCGGGTCACGCGCACGCCCCACTTCTCGGTCGCCTCGTCGAGCACCGCCCGCAGCTGCGAGTTGATCGAGTCGCGGCTCGTGAGCGTCTCCTCGAGCGTCATCGCGCCGACGACGTTCCGCAGCGTCGTGATCGTGAGCTGCTCCATCGCCTGGAGGACGTTGGCGACCTCGTACCTGGCCTTCACCGCGTCCGTGACCTGGTAGTAGACGACCGTGTCGATCCCGATCGTGACGTTGTCCTCGGTGATCACGGGCTGCGACGCAAACACCTGCACCGTCTCCTTCATGTCGACCACCATCGCCACCCGGTCGAGCATCGGCACGAGGAGGTGGACCCCCGGCCCGATCGTCCGCTGGTAGCGCCCCATCCGCTGGACGATGCCCACGTAGCTCTGCTGGATCACCCGCACGGACATCGCCATCAGCACGAGCGCCAGGATCACCAGCGCACCAACCGCGATCAGCTCAGGCATCAGGGTCCTCTTTCGTGTCGTTCTCCTCATGGGGCGAGGGGGCCGAGATCACGAGCGCCGTGACGCCCTCGACCTTGACGACCTCGACGCGGGTGCCGGCCGGGATCGACTCGCCGTCGTAGAAGCTGCGGGCCGTCCACATCTCGCCTCCCACCTTGACCTGTCCTGGATTCAGCTCGGCGATCGGCGACGTGACGACGCCGATCTTGCCCTGCATGGCGTCGACGCCCGTACGGAGCCCGGACGACGGCCCCATCGACCGGCGCAGCGCCGGCCGCGTGAGAAGCAGCGTGCCGACGGCAAGCGCGCCGAACGCGACCAGCTGAAGCGCCACCGGCAGCCCCAGCAGGGCGAGCCCCGCAGCCGCAAGGGCTGCGACGCCGAAGTAGATCGCGACGAACGCGGTGGTGGTCGCCTCGGCCACGATCAGGACGACGGCGATGACCACCCATACGACCCAGGGATCCATGCGGACATGAGACTACAGCGATGCGCATGCCCCATTCGGGTCTGACCCCGTTGTTGCATACTGTCGGGCGCGATGCGGATCGAGCAGATCACCACGGCCGAGGAGCTCGGGCCGCTGCTCGACGCCGCTCGAGTCGAGGGCCGGTGCGCCATCGACACCGAGTTCGTGTGGGAGCGGACGTACGCGCCGGGTCTGTGCCTCGTCCAGATCGCGACCGCCGAGCGACTGGCCGTGGTCGACCCGGTCGAGGGGGCGCCGCTCGGGCCGGTGGCCGAGCTCATGGCCGATCCGGCCGTCGAGAAGGTGATGCACGCGCCGTCGGGCGACCTGGCCGCGTTCGTCCTGCACCACGACGTTCGGCCGCAACGGGTGTACGACACCCAGCTCGCGGCCGGGTTCGCGGGCTACGGCGGCACGCTCTCGCTGGAGCGGCTGCTCGAGGCCTCGATCCGCGTCCGCCTCCGCCACGACGAGGGGTTCACCGACTGGCAGCGGCGGCCGCTCACGCCGACGCAGATCGAATACGCGGCCGATGACGTCCGCTACCTCCTGGCGGCTGCGGACGCCCTCACGAAGCGGCTCGGATCGCAGGGGCGGGAGGCGTGGGTCGCCGAGGAGCTCGCGGCCCGCTACGGCCCCGACGCGCCGTTCGTGCAGGACCCCGAGACGGCCTGGCGCCGCGTCGCCGGTCGCGGGAAGGTGCGGTCCGAGGGCCTGGCCGCCCTCCGCGCGGCGGCGGCGTGGCGCGAGCGCGAGGCCCGCCGCCGCGACCTGCCGGCCGCGTGGCTCGTGAAGGACGCGACGCTCGTCGAGCTCGCCCGCCGCCGTCCGGCGACTCCCAAGGAGGCGGAGGGCGTGCGCGGGCTGCAGATCCGCCGCGGGCGCCAGCTCGACGAGCTGCTGGCCGCGCTCGCCGACCCCGGCCCGCCGCCCGAGCCAGACGCGGAGCTTCCCGGCGACGTCCGCCGCCGCATCCGCGTGGTCCTCCCGCTCGCCTCCGCCGTGCTCCAGGCCCGCTGCGCGTCGGCCGGAGTGGCGTCGGAGCTCGTCGCAACCCGGGCGGATCTCGAGGCGTTCATCGCCGGCCAGGCGCTCGACTCGGACCGCCCGCACCCGCTGCTCTCGGGCTGGCGGCACGAGCTCGCGGGCGAATCGCTTCTGCGCCTCCTGCGCGGCGAGATCTCGCTGCGGGTCCTGCCCGGGCCGCCGCACGTCGCCGAGTCGTGACCCGCCCCGGCATCGCGCTCTTCCTGGGCGCGTCGGCGATGTTCGCGAACATGTACTCGACCCAGGCGATCCTGCCGGACGTCGAGCGGGGCCTGGGCGCGTCGCCCGCCGCGGCCGGCCTCACGATCACGGTCGTCGTCCTCGCGGTGGCCGCCGGCGGCTGGGTGGCCGGGCCGCTCTCGGACCGGCTCGGCCGCGCCAGGGTGATGGCGGCCGCGGCCGCCATGATCTGCGTCCCCACTGCCGTCGCCGGCCTGGCACCCAACCTGCCCGTCCTGCTCGCGATCCGGGCGTGCCAGGGCCTCCTCATGCCGGGCCTTCTGACCGTCGCGGTGCCGTATGTGACCGAGCGGTTCCGCGGGCCGGCCGCCGGGGCGGCGATGGGCGCCTACACCGCCTCGCTCGTCTTCGGCGGCCTCGTCGGGCGGGTCGGCACGGCGATCGTCGCCGACTGGACGAACTGGCGCGTCGCGCTCGAGGCCCTGACGATCCCGACCGTCGCCGGAGCGCTCGCGATGCACTTCTGGCTGCCGCGCGACGTGCCGCGCCACGTCCGCCGCGACCTGCGCGCGGTCGTCGCCGAGCACGTCCAGAACCTCTCGCTCATCCTGAACGCGGTGGCGGCCGGGGCGACGTTCTTCGCCTTCGTCGGGATCTTCACCTTCGCCACGCACCGCCTCACCGCGGCGCCGTTCGACCTCACCCTCGGCGCGGCGGGCCTCGTCTACGCGGTGTGGGTGGTGGGAGCGGTCGTGCCGCTCGTCGGCCATGCCGCCGCCCGGATCGGGCCGCAGCGGCTGCTGCCGTTCCTGCTCGCGTGCGCCGGAGCCGGGGCGGCGCTGACGCTGGTCGACAACCTCGCCGCCGTCATCGCCGGCCTGGCGCTCCTGGCCGCGGCGATGTTCTCGACGGTGACGACGTGCCAGCTCCTGATCCCGCGGCTCGTGAGCCACCACCGCGGCACGGCGACGAGCGTGCACCAGACGATCTACTACGTCCTCGGCGGCGCCGGCGCCTATCTGCCCGGCCTGTGGCTCGACGACGGCTGGCACGCCGTCGTCGCCGCGTGCTGCATCGCGGTCGCGGTCGGGGCGGCGGCCTCCCTCGGCCTCTCCGTCAGGCGATCCGATACGCTCGCCGGCGATGTTCGCTGACGCCGGCATCTCGGCCGTGCTCTCGGGCGAGGCGCTTGACGCCGTGCACGAGCACGCCATGACCATCCTCGAGGAGATCGGGACGGACGTCCGCCACGAGGGCGCTCTGGCCCTGCTCGCGGGCCTCGGCCAGGACATCGACGGCGAGCGCGTGCGCTGGGACCGCGAGTTCGTGATGGAGATGGCCGCGCAGGCCCCGGCGTCGTTCACGCTCGCGGCGCGCAATCCCGCGCGGTCGGTCACGATCGGCGGCGGCAGGCCGGTGCTGACGCCGGTCGGCGGCTCGCCCTTCTGCGCCGACCTCGAGCGCGGCCGCCGCGAGGGCCACATCTCCGACTACCTCGAGCTGATCAAGATGGCGCACGCCGCCGACCTCATGACGTGCCAGCAGAGCGGCACGGTCGAGGCCTGCGACCTCGACGAGCGCACACGCCACATGGACATGGACCACGCCATTCTGCGTTGGTCGGACAAGCCGCTCATCTGCTACGGCACGTCCGGGCCGAAGGCCCGCGACGCCGTCGACCTGGCCGCGATCGCGTTCGGCGGGCGCGAGGCGATCGCGGAGGCGCCCGTGATCATGGGCGTCGTCAACCCCAACAGCCCGCTCGTGTGGGACGGCCTCATGGCCGACGCGCTCATGGAGTGGGCGGTCGCCGGCCAGCCGGTGATCGTCACGCCGTTTCTCCTGGCAGGCGCCACCGCGCCGGTCAGCATCGCCGCCGGCCTCGCCCAGCAGGTGGCGGAGGCCCTCTCGGGCGTCGCCCTCGTCCAGGCCGTGCGGCCGGGCGCGCCGTGCCTCTTCGGGTCGTTCTTCACCGCGGTCGACATGCGCACCGGCGGGCCCGCGTTCGGCACGCCGGAGTCGATCCTGGGGACCCTCGCGGGCGGCCTCCTCGCCCGCCGCTACGGGCTTCCGTACCGCGGCGGCGGCGGCCTCTGCTCCTCGAACGCCCTCGACTTCCAGGCGGCGGCCGAGACGACGAACACGCTCTGGGCCACGATGATCGGCGGCTGCGACCTGGTCATGCACGCCGCCGGCTGGCTGGAGGGCGGCCTCACCGCCTCGTACGAGAAGTTCGTGCTCGACCTCGAGCTCCTGCGGGTGTTCGACGTCCTCTCCGGCGGGATCGGGATGAGCGAGGAGGAGTTCGCGATGGACGCCGTCCGCCAGGAGGGCCCGGGCGGGATGTTCCTGGCCTCCGACCACACGCTCGCGCACTTCAAGGAGTGGGTGTTCATGAGCCCGCTCTTTCGCTCGCAGGCCTACGTGACGTGGGAGAAGCGCGGCGCCGTGACCGCCGACCGGGCGGCCACCGACGAGTGGAAGAAGCTGCTCGAGAGCTACGAGGACCCGGGGATCGACGCCGGGCGTCGACGCGGAGATGGGCGAGTTCATCGCCCGCAGAAAGACGGAGATCGAGGCCGAGTAGTGCCCGAGCGCCTGGCCCGTCATGACATCCTCTTCGAGGAGGTGCCGATCGGGCCGCGCACGCTCCGAAACCGGTTCTACCAGGTGCCGCACTGCACGGGTTCGGCGTCGAGAAGCCGTGGACGCAGGCCGCGTTTCGCGGCATGAAGGCCGAGGGCGGGTGGGCGGCGGTGTGCACGGAGTACTGCTCGATCAGCCCCGAGTCCGACGAGAAGCCCTACACGTCGGCCCGCCTGTGGGACGACGAGGACATGCGCGCGCTCGCGCTCATGGCCGACGCCGCCCACGAGAACGGCGCGCTCGCCGGGGTCGAGCTGTGGCACGGCGGGCTCTTCGCCGAGCAGCGCGAATCGCGGCTGCCGCCGCTTGCGCCGTCGCAGATCGCAAGCGACTGGGACGGCGTGACCGTGCCCAAGGTGATGGAAACGGCGGACATCCGCCGGGTCCAGGACGAGTGGGTCGCCGCGGCCCGGAGGGCGCGCACGGCGGGGTTCGACATCCTCTACGTCTACGGGTCGCACACCTACCTGCCCACCCAGTTCCTCTCGCCCGTCTTCAACCGCCGCACCGACGCCTACGGCGGGTCGTTCGAGAACCGCAGCCGATTCTGGCTCGAGGCCATCGAGCGGGTGAAGACCGAGATCGGCGACGACTGCGCGATCGCGGTCCGCATCGCGGCCGACACGCTCGAGCTGTCGGGCGTCCAGCTCGAGGAAGGGCTCGAGTTCATCCGCGCCGCCGATCCCATGGTCGACCTCTGGGACGTGACGATCGGGTCGATGGCGGGCATGGGGCGCCTCGACGCCGGCCCGTCGCGGTTCTACGAGCAGGGCTACCAGCTCGAGTGGTCGGGCCGCGCCAAGGAGGCCACGTCCAAGCCGGTGGTCGTCGTCGGACGGTTCACCGACCCCGACAAGATGGCTGAGGTCATCCGCGGCGGCCACGCTGACCTGATCGGCGCCGCGCGGCCGTCGATCTCCGACCCGTTCCTCCCGCGCAAGATCGAGCAGGGCCGATACGACGAGGTGCGCGAGTGCATCGGCTGCAACGCCTGCTACTCGCGGTCCGTCTGGGGCCTGCACCTCGGCTGCACCCAGAACCCGACGGCGGGGGAGGAGCACCGCCGCGGCTGGCATCCCGAGCGGTTCGACCGGCGCGGCCAACGCCGACAAGGCCGTGCTCGTCGTCGGCGCCGGCCCGGCCGGCATGGAGTGCGCCATGGTGCTCGGGAAGCGCGGCTTCGAGCTCGTCCACCTGGCCGACGCCGGCGACGACATCGGCGGGCAGATGCGCTGGGTGACGCGGCTCCCCGGCCTCGGGGAGTGGGGGCACGTCGTGGCCTACCGGCGCACCCAGCTCGACCGGCTTTCGGGGGTCGAGCTCGTCCTCGGGCGCGCGCTCGACGCCGAGGCGGTGCGCGACTACGGCGCCCAGATCGTCGTGGTCGCGACCGGCGCCCGATGGACGGGCGACGGCATGAACGGGATCACCCGGGCGCCGATCCCGGGCGCTGATGCCGCGCTTCCGCACGTGCTGCTCCCCGAGGACGTCATGGTCGCCGGCGCCCGCCCTGAGGGCCGCCGGGTTGCGATCCTCGACTGCGAGGGCTACTTCACCGGCCCGGGCATCGCCGAGGTGCTGCGCGCCGAGGGCTATGAGGTGACCTTCGTGACGCCCTACGACGTCGTCGCGCCCACCTGCGACCAGACGCTCGAAGGCCTTCGGCTGCGCCTTCACCTGCACGTGCTGGGGATCGACCTGCGCACGGGACTCACCCCGACCGAGATCCTCTCCAGCGGGGTCCGCGCCGAGGACGGCATGGGGCGGCCCGCCGAGATCGAGGCCGACGCGACCGTGCTGGTGACGCAGCGGCTGTCAGACGACGCGCTGTATCTCGACCTGACCGCCGACCAGGAGGCCCTCTCCGAGGCCGGCATCGACGCCGTCTACCGGGTCGGCGACTGCGTCGCTCCGCGGCTCATCGCCGACGCGATCTTCGACGGCCACCGGCTGGCGCGCGAGATCGACGGGCCGGACCCCGCCGTCGCGCTCCCCTACCTGCGCGAGCGCCCCCTCATCCCCGGCTGAAACACCGCTGCCTGATGCCAATGTTTCACGCACCCACGATCTAGGATCGCGGCATGTGGATCGTCTGGGCAGCGCTGGTGGGGCTCCTGGTCGGCTTCATCGCCCGGCTCCTCACGCCCGGGAAGCATCCGCACGGTGTCATCGTTACGATGGCGGTGGGCATCGCCGGCTCGGTCATCGCGACGATCGGCGGCCGGGCCGCGGGCTTCTACCACTCCGGCCAGCGGGCCGGGTTCATCGCCTCGGTGCTCGGGGCGATCGTGCTCCTGCTCATCCTCCAGGCGCTGACCGGGAGCAGGCGATGACGCCTGGCGCGCTTCCGTCATGGCGCTACGAGGAGGGCGCGACCAAGGGCAGCTGGGAGGGCGCCGGCCTCGGCTCGGATGTGTCCGGCTTCATCGTCGACTCGGGCCCCGGCGAGGGCCCCGACCCTCACACCCACCCGTACTCGGAGACGTTCATCGTGCTCGAGGGCCGCGGCCGGTTCCGGTACGGCGACGGGCACGTGGAGGCAAAGGCGGGCGAGATCCTCGTCGTCCCGCCCAACACCATGCACGGCTTCAAGGGCGTCGGCCCCGGGCGGCTGCGGATGGTCACGATCCATGCGGCCCCGGCGATGGAGACGACGTGGCTCGAGGAGGACGACGGCGGCGAAGTATCGTAGGGAGCGCCCGCCCTCGTAGCTCAGGGGATAGAGCGCGGCTCTCCTAAGGCCGGCGTCCCAGGTTCGAATCCTGGCGAGGGCATGCCCCGCCGGCCGGAAGGGCCGGATGGATAAGAACGAGGGCGCGATTTGCAGCGGTTCCGTAGACTTTGCGGATGGCTGTCTACGAGCTCGAGCGCGAGCGCAAGCTCGATGTGGCAGAGGGGTTCCTGCTCCCGGAGCTGCCCGGTGAGCGCCTGCGCACCGTCACGCTCGTCTCGGCGTATCACGACACGCCCGACCATCGCCTGGCGGTCGCGGGAATCACCCTTCGCCGGCGGACGCGCGCGCGCAGCGTGCGCTGGCAGCTGAAGCTGCCAGCCGAGGGCGGCCGGTTCGAGATCGAGCTTGCCGGCCGCGGGACAGAGCCGCCGCCCGAGGCATCCGAGCTGCTTGCGGCGCACCTCCGCGGGGCGCCGCTCGGCCCCGTGGCCACGCTTCGCACGCGCCGCCTGGGCCGGCGGGTGTTCCGCGACGACATCGCCGTTGCGGACGTCTTCCACGATGTCGTCACGGTCGACGACGAGTCGGCGGCCCGGGCCCGCCTCGACGAGGTCGAGATCGAGCTCCTGCCGGCCGGCGGCGACGACGACATGCGCCGGCTCGCGAAGACCCTGCGACGGGCGGGGGCAGTGGTCGGGGACGAGCGGCCGAAGGTGTTTCGCGTGCTCGATCTCACGGCCGCCGGCGCGATGCCGGTAGCCGCGGACGCGACGCCCGAGGAGCGGGTCGCCGCGATGCTCAGCGCACAGGTGCGCGCGATGCTCGGCGCCGATCCCGCGGTGCGCCTTGGTTTGGGCCCCGAGCCGCTCCATGACTTCCGGGTGGCGACGCGGCGCATGCGGGCATTGCTGCGAGCTGCGCGGCCGGGCCTCGACGAGCGGTGGGCCGAGGGGCTCCGCATGGAGCTCGGGTGGCTGGCCGGCGAGACGAGCGCCGCGCGCGATCTCGACGTCCTCGTGGAGGAGCTCCTGCCGCGGGTCGGGCGCCTCGGCGAGGCCGACTCGGAGGGCGGGGCCAACGTGCTCGACGCCCTCACCGGGGACCGCGCGGCTGCGCGGGCTCGGGTGCTCGCCGCCCTCGACAGCCCGCGCTACTTCGCGCTGGTCGACCGGCTGGTCGCCGAGGCCGGGAGCCCGCGGCTCGCGGGGCAGGGCCTACGGATGCGGTCCGTCGTCCGGAGCGAGTATGGGCGGATGCGCAAGGCGGCCCGCCGGGCGGGCGCCGAGCCCGACGACGCGGCGATGCACCGCCTGCGGATCGCGGGCAAGCGCGCGCGGTACGCGGGCGAGCTGGCGACGCTCCCCGACGATCGCGAGGGGCAGGCGTTCATCCGGGCCGCGAAGGACCTCCAGGACGTGCTCGGAGCCCATCAGGACGCCGTCGTCGCCGAGGAACGCCTGCGGGCGGTCGCCGCGGGCGCCGACTCCGCCGTCGCGGTCGCGGCCGGGCGCCTCGTCGAGCAGGAGACGCTCCGTCGCGCCGAGGCTCGGAACGACCTTCCCGATGCGCTGAAGGCGCTCGCCCGCGCTGCGAAGCGCTGGACGCTCATCGGGTAGCGGCATGCTGGCGTTGCTCGTCCGCCATGGCATCGCCGGCGACCGCGCGAAATGGCGGGAGGACGATCGCCTGCGGCCGCTCGACGACCGCGGCCGGCGCCAGGCGGCGGCGTTGCCCGCGGCGCTCTCCGGCCTGCCCGTCACCAGGATCCTGACGAGTCCCTACGTCCGCTGCGTTCAGACCGTCGAGCCGCTCGCCGCCGCGCTCGGCGTCGAGCTTGAGGAGACCCCGGCGCTGGCCGAGGATGTCGCGCGAGCCGACGTCATGTCGCTCCTCGCGACGACCGGAGCGGGGACCGTGCTGTGCACGCACGGCGATGTGTGCCACGAGCTCGTGGGCCGGCGGAAGACGCCGAAGGGATCAGCCTGGGTCATCGACATCGGTGCGCGCGGCGTGACCGTCGTGCGGCACATACCCGCTCCGCGGTAGGCGCCTGATCAGGCCGCTTGGGCAACCCGGGCGCGCGCCAGCGCGGCGCCCTCGCGCAGGCCGCCGCGGGCGACCTCGAACGGCACGCCCAGGCTCCGCTGCACCTCGGCGAGGATGAGCGCGCCGGCGAGGATCGTTCGTGCCCGCGAGCGCTCGAGGCCGTAGGCGGTCGCGATGCGCCCGGGCGTCCGCGAGCTGAGCTCGGCGATCACGTCCTCGAGGAGCTCGGCCTCGAGGTTGCGCCCGGCGATCTTGCGAAGCGCGCCCGCGGTGCCGCCCGTCGCGAGCGCCGCCGTCGGCGCAGGCGCGTCGAGATCGACGAGCCGGCCGCGCACGAAGTCGCGGGCGGCCTTCAGCTGAGACGTGGTCGGGCGCCCGTCGAAGAACCGGCTCGTGAGCCGCATGGAGCCGATGTCGAAGGAGCGCAGGAAGACCGGCCCGAGATCGTGCAGGCCGACGACGACCTCGGTGGACCCGCCGCCGATGTCGCAGACGGCGAGGACCTTGGGCTCTCGGTCGAGCATGGCCGCGGCGCCCTCGTAGGCGTACCGGCCCTCCTCGTCACAGGTGAGCACACGCACCCCGGCGCCCGTCGCCGACCGCAGGCACTGGACGAGCTCGTCGCCGTTTCGGCTCTGACGGCCGGGCGCGGTCACGATGACGTCGAGCACCTCGACGTCATGGGACGCTGCGCGCCCGGCGTAGTCCGCTGCGAGGGCCGCCGCCTCGACAAGCTTTCGCTGGGGCACCTTGCCCGTGCGCTCGATCGCCGCCCCGAGCCCGAGATAGGCGCGTTGCTCGTCCAGGCGCTCGACGTACATGCCGTCGACGGTCGCGACGAGCAGCCGGGCGGTGTTCGAACCGATGTCGATGATTCCGATGCGCATCATGCGTAGTCTGGCGATCCCTTCGGTCGGAATCTGCTCATCCACCTTGAAAGTACTGCACAAACCGCAGTTACCCCATACCTTGTTCACCACCTTTTCACCGGAGCGCGGCCGCTAACCTTGGCCGGTGAACCGCCGCGTGCTCCCGCCGCTCGTGTTCATCGCCGGCGCGACGACGATGTCCACGGAGATGTGCGCCTCGCGCCTCCTGGCCCCGTTCTTCGGCGCATCCATCCTGATCTGGGCCAACATCATCGGGCTGATCCTGATCTACCTGTCGGTCGGCTACTTCATCGGGGGCCGCCTGGCCGACCGCCATCCCACGATGCGGTTCCTGTGCTGGCTGATGCTGGCCGCGGCCGCGTGCGTCGCAGTCCTGCCCTTCGTTGCCGAGCCCTTCCTGAGCGCCGCGGTCGACGCCTTCGCCGGGGCGTCCGTGGGCGCCTTCCTGGGCTCGTTCTTCGCGGTGATGCTGCTCTTCTCGGCGCCGATCACGCTCCTCGGGATGGCCTCACCCTTCGCGGTGCGGCTCGGGGTGACGACGATCGAGGAGGCCGGGGCCGTCGCGGGGCGCATGTACGCCCTGTCGACGTCGGGGTCCATCATCGGCACGTTCCTGCCCGTCGCCGTGCTGATCCCCGCGATCGGAACGCGGCGCACGATGCTCGCGACCGCCTGCCTCCTGGCGCTGGCCGCCTCGCCCGTGCTCGGTCGCCGATATCTCCTGGTGCCGGCGCTGATCGGCGCGGTCGCGCTCGTCCCGCCAGGCGCAGTCAAGCCCGGCTCGCACGTCATCTACGAGGGCGAGTCGGCCTACCAGTTCATCCAGGTGCAGTCGCTCCCGGGCGGGGGTCGCGTGCTGCACCTGAACGAGGGTTGGGCCGACCACTCGCTCTACCGTCCGGGCCAGGTGCTGACCGGCGGCTACTGGGATCAGTTCCTGCTCGCCCCGATCCTGCACGGCCCGGGATTTCGCAGCCTCAGCATGATCGGCTACGCCGGCGGCACGGTCGGGCGGGCGTACGGCACCTACTGGCCGACGGTCGACGTGCTCGGAATCGAGCTCGACCCGCTCGTCACCGATGTGGGCCGGCGGTACTTCGGCCTTGGCGACAACCCCCGCGTCCGCGTTGCGACCGCCGACGGCCGCGTCTATCTCGAGCAGCACGACACCCGCTACGACGCCGTCTTCCTCGATGCCTTCCGGCAGCCCTACATCCCGTTCTACCTGACGACACGGGAGTTCTGGGGCCTGACCCGTGACCGGCTCGATCCCGGCGGGATGGTCATGGCCAACGTCGGTCGTATCCCGAACGACGCCGGCCTCCCAGATGCCATCGCGGGGACGATGGCGACCCGGTTCGCGTCGGTGTTCGAATGGCGCGTGAGCGGGTTCAACGACATCGTCGCGGGCTTCACGTCTCCGACGACCGCGGCCGAGCTCAGAGCCCGCCTGGCCGATGCTCCGCCGGCGCTCCAGCCGGCGGCGGGGTTCGCCCAGCAGCTGCGCCTCGTACCCGCGTCGAACGATCCCCTGACCGATGACCGGGCGCCGGTGGAGTGGATGACCGACCAGATGATCGTGCGGTACGCGGCGGACGCCCCATCTGCGGGCAATCCGTAGTCGCGACTACCACTTTTTCTCCCAAAGTTCCCCCTTTTGCGTCATCTGTATGGGTTGACGAGGGTTCTGCCGATGATATAATGTGCACATGACACAACTATCCTCACTTTTTACGGCTTCGAGCCTCGAAACACGGCATCCTGTCCGCGAGAGCGAGCGTGAGTACTTCACGCGGCTCGCACGCCAGCGCAAGATCGAGCGGGGCGTCGAGCGCCGCCGCGAGCTGATGCGCCGCATCAAGCACGCGGGCCGCAAGGCGGCCTAACGCGTACACGGCTCCACCGGGGCCAGGCCCCGAACGGGGCCTGGCCCCATTGGGGTCGTTGCGGGGTCGGCTAAAGCCTTTCGAAGCTGCGGAACTTCTCCCAGTCGGTGACCGCAGCTTCGAACGACCTGAGCTCCGTGCGCGCGTAGTGCAGGTAGTGCTCGACGACCTGCGCTCCGAACGCCTCGCGGGCGAGCGCTGAGCCCTCGAACAGGTCGATCGCGGCCCCGAGGCTCGACGGCACCCGCGGCTTGTCGTGGGCGTCGTAGGCGTTGCCCCTGTACGCGTCCTCCAGGTCGAGGCCGTTCTCGATCCCGTGGAGGCCGGCGGCGATGATCGCGGCGAACGCCAGGTACGGGTTGCGTGTCGGCGCCCGCTGAGCCGGCTCTCGACGCGCAGCCCGGGCCGTGCCCGACGACGCGGAACGCGCAGGTGCGGTTGTCGACGCCCCAGGCCAGGGTGGTCGGTGCGAACGATCCCCACGCGTAGCGCTTGTACGAGTTGACGTTCGGCGCGAAGCACAGCGTCAGCTCGCGCGTGCCGGCGAGCTGGCCGGCCAGGAAGTGGCGGAAGAGCTCGGTCTGGTGGCCGTCGCCGTCGGCGAACGCGGTCCCGTTCTCGTCCCACAGGCTGCAGTGGATGTGGCACGAGTTGCCCTCGCGCTCGTCGTACTTGGCCATGAACGAGAGCGCGTACCCGTGCGCGTGGGCGATCTCCTTGGCGCCGTTCTTGTAGACGGTGTGGTTGTCGGCCATCGTGAGCGCGTCGGAGTAGCGGAAGTTCACCTCGTGCTGGCCGAAGTTGCACTCGCCCTTGGAGTCCTCGACGCGGATGCCGGCGCCGGCCATGCCGAGCCGGATCGGCCGCAGGACGTCCTCGACCATGGTCGTGCCGAGGATCGAGTAGTCGACGTTGTAGGCGTTGGCCGGCACGAGGTCGTGGTAGCGCTTGGCCCGCGCGCGAGTCGTAGGTCTCGCGAAACAGGAAGAACTCGAGCTCCGATCCGATGTTGGCGACCAGCCCGCGCTCGGCCAGCCGGTCGAGCTGGCGGCGCAGGATCTGCCGCGGCGAGGGCGCCACCGGCCGGCCGTCCTGCCACTCGATGTCGCAGACGACGAGCGCGGTCTTCTCGAGCCATGGGATGCGCCTGAGCGTCGCCATGTCCGGGTGGAAGACGAAGTCGCCGTAGCCCGACTCCCACGACGCCATCTCGAAGCCCTGCACCGGCTTCATGTCGACGTCGACGGTCAGCAGGTAGTAGCAGCCCTCGGCTCCGTGCGCGGCGACCTCGTCGCAGAAGAACGGCGCGTGCAGGCGCTTGCCCTGGAGCCGGCCCTGCATGTCGGTCATGACCAGGAGGACGGTGTCGATCTCGCCGCTCTCGACGTCGGCGCGCAGCTCCTCCAGGGTCAGCGGCACGCGCCATTCATATACTGCTTGCGGGATGGATCGCAAGCGGCCGGTGATCGGCATCAGCGCCTACGACGTGCCCGCGTCGACTTCGGACAGTGGAAGGACGTTCGGTCCGTGCTCGTGCCCCAGGGCTACGTCCGCTCGGTGGTGGCGGCCGGCGGGATGCCGGTCCTGATCCCGCCGATCGAGGTCGTCGACGCAGAGTGCTGGGCGACGCTCGACGGGATCGTCTTCACCGGGCGGCTCCGACATCAACCCGACGTGTACGGCCAGGCCGCCGCACCCCGAGTCGAGCGGCCTCTACGACCACCGCGACGATGCCGAGCTCGAGCTGATGCGCGCTGCGCTCGAGCAGGCGATGCCCGATGCTCGGCATCTGCCGCGGGATGCAGCTTCTGAACGTCGTCCGCGGCGGCGACCTGCATCCAGCACCTGCCCGACGGGCGAGACCGCACAAGGGGCCGCCGGGCGATGTACACGCGCCACTCGGTGACCGGCTCAGCGGGCACGCACCTGGCGGGCGTGCTCGGCACCGACGCCCACACCCACTCCTGCCACCATCAGGCGCCCGACCGCCTCGGCGACGGGCTGCGGGTGGCGGCGACGGCCGAGGACGGCACGGTGGAGGCGATCGAGGATCCCGACTGCGCTCCACGGGTCGGCGTACTGTGGCATCCCGAGGAGGACGACGAGGGCGGCGCGGCGCTGTTCCGGCGCTGGTGACGCAGGCGACGACGTATCAAGGAGGGCGACGGCATGAGCGTGACAGGCAGTTGAGGGACTCGTGGTCGGCGGCGAGCGGGTCGACTCGGCGGAGGGGCGCACGTTCGAGGTCGCGACCCGGCACCGCGACGGCCGCTGGCGACGGTCGCCGAGGCCGGCGTCGAGGATGTCGAACCGCGCCGTCGCGGCCGCCGTCGCAGGCCTACGAGAGCTGGGGGGCGCTGTCGCCGGTGACGCGCGGACGGCATATGCACCGCTTCGCGACGCTGGTCGAGGAGCACGCCGAGGAGCTGGCGCTGCTCGAGTGCCAGCAACGTCGGCATGCCGATCTCCGATGCCCGCGGCCAGCTCGGGCATGATCGTGGACGTGATCCGCTACTACGCCGGGGCCGTCGACAAGTTCTTCGGCCACACGGTCCCGGTCGAGCGCGACGGCGTCGCGCTCACGTTCCGCGAGCCGATCGGAGTCGTCGGGCCTGATCACGCCCTGGAACTTCCCGCTCAACATCGCGAACTGGAAGATCGCCCCGGCGCTGGCGGCGGGGAACACGGTCGTCCTGAAGCCGGCGTCGCTGACGCCGCTCTACGGCGCTTCGCTATGGCGGAGCTGGCACGTCGAGGCGGGGATCCCCGAGGGCGCGCTGAACGTCGTTCCCGGGCCCGGCGGCGACAGTCGGCGACAGCGCTCGTCGAGCACCCCGGACGTCGGCAAGATCGGGTTCACCGGGTCGACCGAGGTCGGGGCCGGGATCGCCCGCCAGGCGGCGGCGACGATCAAGCGCGTGACGCTCGAGCTGGGCGGCAAGTCGGCCTGCGTCGTCTTCGCCGACGCCGACCTCGAGAAGGTCGGCGCGGATGGCGCCGTACGCGGTGTTCGAGAACTGCGGCCAGGACTGCTGCGCGCGCTCACGGCTGATCGTCGAGGAGTCGGTCAAGGACGAGCTGCTCGAGCGCTATGCCGCGACCACCGCGGGATTCGCGTGGGCATGCCCGAGGATCCCGAGCACGCGAGATCGGGCCGATGATCTCGGCCGGCCAGCGCGACACCGTCGAGGGCTACGTCGCGCGTCGGGCGTCGACGAGGGCGCGCAAGGTCGTGACCGGCGGCGAGCGCCCCGGCGGCGAGCTGGAGGCGGGCTTCTTCTACGGCCGACCGTGCTCGACGGCGTCACGAACGACATGCGCGTCGCCCGCGAGGAGATCTTCGGCCCGGTCGTCTGCGTCATCGCGCTTCCGCGACGAGGCGGAGGCGATCCGCATCGCCAACGACACGCCGCTACGGGCTCTCGGGCTCGCTCTGGACGCGCGACGGCGCCCGTCAGCTGCGGGTCGCCCGGGCGATGCGCACGGGCGTGCTCGGCGTCAACTCCAACTCGAGCGTGTTCCCGCAGACGCCGTTCGGCGGCTACAAGCAGTCGGGCGTCGGCAAGGAGCTCGGGATGCACGCGCTCGAGCACAACACCGAGCTGAAGAGCGTCTTCATCTCGACGGAGTGACGGCCGACGACGGCTTCTCGGTGGCCCTGGCCGGCCGCCTCGTGGCGGCACCGGGCGCGCAGATCGTGCTCGCCCAGTGGACGGATCCGGGCGACGGCGGCGACCCGCCGCGGTACATCGCGCCGCTGCACGTCCACCGCGCCGACGACGAGGCCTGGTACGTCCTCGAGGGTGCGCTCGTCGTGCGGTCCGGCGACCGGGACATCCAGATCCCTGCCGGAGGCGCCGCGATCGTGCCGCGTGGCACGCCGCACACCTACTGGAATCCGCAGCCCGGGCCGACCCGGTATCTGCTCGTGATGACGCCGCGGATCCGCGCGCTCATCGACGCGCTCCACGCACTCGACGGCCCGCACCCCGGAGACGGTCGCCGCCGTGTTCGAGGAGCACGAGAGCGAATATCTGGGCTGGCCGTGAGCCTCAGCCGCAGGCGGCCGGGAGTATGCGGAGCGCCGCCGGGTCGAGCGGCCGCCCGTCCGGCGTGAACGGGTGCTTGAAGTCAAATGCGCCCGGCGCAGGCCCGTTGCGGCGGTGCTCGGCGAGGCGCGCCATCGCCTCGGCGACCGTCGGCGTCGCTCCGGCGGGCACCCACCACAGCGCGAGGTGCGTCTCGACCGGCCGCTCGAACCATGCCCGCCGGCGCTGCATGACGCCGACGTGCGCGCTGCCGTAGACGAAGGCCCACAGCGCCTCGAGCGACGCCCACACCGAGAGGTTCACGATCACGCGCGGGTCGTCGTCGACCGCACCGCGGTCGCGTCGCCGTCCTCGGTCTGGAGCCGCCACACGAAGCCGGGGGCGGCGTCGGCCAGGGCGTTCACCGGGGCCAGCGCGGCGACGAAGTCGGCGAGCAGCGGCGAGTCGAGCGGCTCGAGGGCCCGGGCGACGTTCACCTGGGCGATGTGCATCTCGGACGTCACGGCCCGAGGGTACACGTGCGGCATACTCTGCGGCACATGACCGAGCGGTTCGAGGGCACGCTGGAGCAGCACGGGTCGGGCACGCTCCTCGAGGTGCCGTTCGACGTGCGGGCCGTCTTCGGCAAGGCCCGGGCGCCGGTCCGCGGGACGGTCAACGGCCATCCGTTCCGGACGACGGTGGCGACCTACGGCGGCCGCTACTTCCTCGGGTTCCGGCGCGAGATCCGCGAGGCCGCGGGTTCGACGACGGCGATCGGCTCTGCGGTCGTGCTCGAGCTCGACGACGAGCCGCGCACGGTCGAGGTTCCGGAGGAGCTCGAGGCCGTGCTCGCGGCGGATTCGGACGCCGCAGGGCGGCCTTCGACGGCCTCTCCTACACGCACCGGCGGGAGTACGTCGAATGGGTGATCCGGCGCGAAGCGCGAGGAGACCCGCCGGGCGCGGCTGGAGCGGGCCGTCGGCATGCTGCGCGACGGCGTCCGCCACCCCTAGAGCGTCGCCGCTACCGGGCGGTGTGGGCGGCGCGAATCGCGTCGATCAGCTCGTCGAGCCCGACGCCCTTCTTGAGGCAGCTGGCCGCTCCGGCGTTGAGCGCCGCCTCGATCATCTGCGGCTCGTCGTAGGCCGAGAGCACGACGACGGGCATTGCCCACTCCGCGGCGGCGATCTGCTCGGTCGCCTCGATGCCGTCGACGTTCGGCATCCGCATGTCCATGACGACGACGTCCGGGTGCGCACGCTCGGCCGAGACGACCGCCTCCGCCCCGTCGGAGGCCTCGCCGACCACGTCCATCCCAGCCTCTTTCAACGCGTCGCGCAGCACACCCCGGAGAAGCGCGTTGTCCTCGGCGATCAGGATCTTGATGCCCTCGCTGCTCACGTCCCGCGGCAACCCTACAGGTAGAGGTGGTCGGCGTGCTCGGCGGCGGCCCGGGCAGAGCTCTGCGGCGAATCGCCGACCGCCCGGCGGGCGACGTACGCGGCCGTCCACGTGTCACCTGCGCCGGTCGGATCGGCATACGCGCCCGTCCCGGTCGGCGCCGAGTGCCATTCGCCGTCCGGGGTGACGCCCAGTGCGCCGTCGCGGCCGAGCGTGACGACGACCTCCGGCGCTCCGAGCCGCCGGAGTGACTCCGGGTCGAGGCCGCCTGCGGCCGCCTCGGCCTCGGGCCGGTTGAGCTTCAGGATCGAGACGCCGCGGATCGCCTCGGGCGGGAAGGGCCGCAATCGCACCGGCCCGGGCGCGTCGCCTCGGCAGAGGCCCTGGCCGTCGAGGCACACGAGATGCCCGGCGTCGGCGAGCCCCGCGATCGTCTCGGGCGGGAAGTCTCCCGCCGTCTGGCCGCCGAGGATGACCCACTCACAGCCGTCGACGGCGGCGAGCACCTCCTGCGGGGCGAACGGGTCGCCGACGGCCTCGACCCACTGCTCGACCACGCCGTCGTGGTGGTGCAGGCGGCTTCCGAACCCGCCGCGCTCGACCACGACGCACGCGACACCGAGCGCCTCGAGCGATCGGCGCGCGTAGAGCGGCGTCCCGCCGGGGCGGTGCTCCGTGCCGGCCTCGGTCTTGACCACGTCGGCGGCCCTGTGACCGACTACACCGATCCTCACCGCGCGGCGGGGACGTGAAGTGAGACGATCGTACGCGTCCCTGGAGCGGAGTCGAGCGTGAGCTCCGCGCCGATCCGGGCGGCCCGCTCACGCATCATCCGAATCCCCACACCCTCCCGCGGGACGTGACCGTTGGCGCCGAGCTCCCCGCCCCGGTCCTCGACCGACAGGTGGATGTCCATCGGCGAGCGCTGGAGGCTGATCAGGACCGGCGGCCGCCCGTGCCGGGCCGCGTTCACCGCCGCCTCGCGGGCGATCTGGAAGATCGCCGTGTCGCGGTCCTCCTCGGCTTCCCAGCCGCCGTGGGGGCGGTTGAACGACGTCGGGACGCCGTACTCCTCGTGCACGGTCTCGGCGAGCGAGCCGAGCGCCTGGACGAGCCCTTGCTGCTGCATCACGACCGGGTGCAGTCGCGCCACCGTCCGGCGCAGGTCGTCGGCGGCGTCCGCGGCCAGCCGCTCCAGCCTCCCGAGCACCTCCTCGGCGTGGTGGACGTCGCCCTTCGACATCGCGTCGCGGACGACGTCGCACATGAGCCTGCACCGCGGTCAGCGTCTGCTGGGGGCCGTCGTGCAGGCAGTGTGCGAGCGTCTCGCGCTCGGCGTCGATGGCGTCGAGCATGTGGTCGAAGAGCTCTCCCTGCTCCCGCGGGCTCCGCGCCCTCGCCCACCCCGTGGCTGCGGACGCACCCAGGCGAGCGCTCCGGCCGCCAGGACGGCGACCGCCGTGATCGCCGCCGGCCAGCGCTGCCGGTGCGCCCGTGAGCGAGGCCCCGGCCGCGGCGACCGCGCCACACGCCGCCACTCCCGCGATGCGCAGCAGTCGGCGATCAGTCGATGAACTCATACCGCAGCGCCAGCGCGACGGCCTGGGTGCGAGTGTCGGCCTCGAGCTTCGTCATGGCGTTCCGGACGTGCGTTCGCACGGTTTCAGGGCTGATGAAGAGCCGCTGGGCGATGTCGGGGTTCGAGAACCCGTTCGCCAGGAGCCCGAGGATCTCGCGCTCGCGTCCGGACAGCGCCGGTAAGCGCTCCGTTGCCTTCGGGGTCACAAGCTCCGACGCCAGCGTCGGGTCGACGTAGGCGCCTCCCTCGGCCACGCGCTTCACCGCCCGCACGATGTCGTCGGGTGGCGCCTCCTTGAGGACGTAGCCGCGCGCGCCGCAGTCGAGGCCCTCCGCCAGGAGCCCGCGCTCGCCGTGCGCCGTGTACAGGATCACGGCCATCTCCGGGTGGGCAGCCGTGATCTGGCGGGTGGCCTCGAACCCGTCCATCCCTTCCATGCGCACGTCCATGACGATCACGTCGGGGCGGCGCTTCTCGGCCATGTCGACCGCGCCGTCGCCGGATGAGCTTTCGCCGATCACCGAGATCTCGCGGTCGCGGGTGAGGATCATCTTGACCCCCTCCCGCACGGCAGCGTGATCGTCCACCACCAGGCAACGAACCTGGGAGCGGACTTCGCCGTCCCCCCCGCTGGCTTGCGAGACCGCCATGGGTAGGTGAATCATTGCACTTCGGAACGCGAAAAGGAAACGGGCGGTCCGTAAACTGCGCGGATGTCATCCGCGCGGCGCACCGCGGTGGCGTCGCTCGTTGCGGCGATCGGCCTCGCGCTCCTCAAGCTCGCCGTGGGCTTTGCGAGCGGCAGCCTCGGAATCCTGGCCGAGGCCGTGCACTCGGGCATCGACGCGGCGGCCGCCGGCCTGACCCTGTACGCGGTCGGCGTCGCCGAGCGGCCGGCCGACCGCGAGCACCCGTTCGGCCACGGCAAGGCTCAGCATCTGGCCGCCCTCGGCGAGGCGGCGTTCCTCGCGGCGGCCGCGACGTGGATCGCCGTCGAGGCCGTGATGAGGCTGAACGAGGGCTCCTCGCCGGTCCAGGCCCGCCTGGTACGCGTTCGCGGCGCTCGTGGTCGTGCTTGTCGTCGACGCGGCCCGGACGGCGATCTCGCTCCGGCAGGGCCGGCTCGAGCGGAACGCAGCGCTCATGGCGAACGCGTGGCACTTCGGCTCGGACTTCGCCGGCACCCTGGCGGTGCTCGTCGGCCTGGGCCTCGTCGCGGCGGGCGTCCCGGCCGGCGACTCGCTCGCCGCCATCTTCGTCGCGGCGATCGTGCTCCTCGGGGCGCTGCGGCTGGCGCGCCAGAACGTCGACGCCCTCATGGACCGAACGCCGTTGGGGGTCGCCGGGCGGGTCGAGCTCGCCGCCAGCGCGGTGCCCGGCGTCAGCGAGGTGCGCTCGGTACGCGTGCGCGAGGCGGGCGGCGAGAGCTTCGCCGAGGTGGTGATCGGCGTGCCTCGGCTGGCGGGCGTGGAGCGCAGCCACGAGACGACCGACATGGTCGAGGGCGCCGTGCGTGACTCGCTCGGCCGGGCTCAGGTGACCGTGCACGTCGAGCCGGCGGCAGCTGACGAGACGCTGAACGACCGCGTGGCGGCCGCGGCCCTGCGCGTTCCCGGAGTCGTCGAGGCGCACAACATCTCCGTCCTCGACGACGCGTCCGGGCGGGCCGTGACGCTCCACGTGCGGCTCCCGGAGGACGAGACCCTCCGCTCGGCGTGGGACGTCGTCGAGCGGCTGAAGGACGAGATCAGGCGCGAGGTCGGGATCGCGCGCGTCTATGCCCACGTCGAGCCCTCCGCGCCGGGCGCCCAGCCGGCGCGTGACATCGGGGCGGAGGAGCCGTCGCTTCACCGCCTGGCGGCCGGGGCCATCCGCTCGGTGGCCGGCGACGCCGAGCAGCTCGTGGTCTACCGGCAGGGCTCCCGGCTCCTCGTCGTCACGTCCATCCGGGCCGATCCGGCGCTCTCGGTGGGCGAGGCGCACACGCTGGCAAGCCGGGTCGAGGACGCCGTGCGCGACGCCATCGCGTCGGTGGACGACGTCATCGTGGAGGTCTGTTGAGGAGAGTGGTGCCGGGGCCCCGTGGCAGGTGGGCGGGGCCCCGGCGTTCGCGCCTGCAGGCGGCGCGATCTCTCGTCAGCTCGACTTGTTGGCGAGCGTCACCGAGATGGTCTGAGCCTTCCCGTCGCGCAGGATCCCGAGCGTCACCCGGTCGCCTGCCGACTTCGCGGCGATGGTCTCGGCGAGGTTGGCAAAGGACGTGATCTTGCGGCCGTCGATCGACGTGATGATGTCGCCGCCCAGCGTCAGCGTCTGACCGCCGATCGTGGCGGTGGTCGACCCGCCGCGGATCCCGGCCATGTCGGCGGGCGAGCCCGGCACGACGTGGCCGACAAGGACGCCCGCGCCGACCGGCAGGTTGATCGCCTGCTGGAGGTCGGGGGTGATCTCGGTGCCCTCGATCCCGAGGTACGTGTGCTCGGCGTGGCCGCTGGTGATGATCTGGCGGGCGATCTGGCTCACCTTGTCGATCGGGATGGCGAAGCCGATGCCGATGTTGCCTGCGTTCGGGTCGTTGTTCCCGGTCAGGATCTGGCTTGTGATCCCGATCACGCGCCCGAACCGGTCGATCAGCGGGCCGCCCGAGTTGCCGTGGTTGATCGCGGCGTCGGTCTGGATCGCCCGGTAGATCTGCTGGTGGGGCTCGAGCGAGTCAATCGTGCGCCCGATCTGCGAGACGATGCCCGAGGTGATCGTGCTCTGCTCGTTCAGGGGGTTCCCGATCGCGACGACCGGGTCGCCGACGTGGACGGAGCCCAGGCTCCCGAGCGGCAGCGGATGGAGCTGGCTCGCCGGCGCGCCCTCGACCTGGACGACGGCAACATCGGTCGCCTTGTCGGCGCCGAGCACCTTGGCGTTGTACGTCGTACCCGGCTCGTTCGCATTCGTCCTGAAGGTGACCTTCACCGACGAGGCGCCGAGCACGACATGGGCGTTGGTGTAGACATGGCCGGCGGCGTCGGCGACGAATCCCGAGCCGATCGCGACCGACTTCTGGCTCTGATCCGGGGCGAGCGGGTCGAGCGGATCGGGCCCACTCGAGGTGCTCGTGGCGGTGATCAGAACGACGCCGGATGCGTCGTTGCGGTAGATCGCGGCCGGGCTGATGCCGCTCGAGGTCTGGCTGACGTTCGCCGCGGGGATCGGCGCGGCCGCCTCGACGGTCGTGGTGGAGCTGGAGGTCGTTGCGGTGCCGATGGCCACAGCCGCCCCGCCTCCGGCGAGAGCTGCGACCACGATGATGAGTGCTTGACGGATCGATGACTTCATGCCCTTAGTGATAGGCGCGGGGCATTGGCCGGGAATTGAAAATTGGAACGGCGTTAGCCGCTCGGTCGCCGCTGCTCGAAGGCCCTGACCAGGTTGACGCCGACCGCGAGAGCACCCAGCGCGACGGCGTGGACGACCGCCACGCCGACATCTCCGACGCCCTCGTCGCGCCATGCGGCGGCCAGGTGCGCGACGATGGCGATCGCCCCGACCACGCCGACCGCGTCCGCCCACAGGTATCGCGCGCGCCCCTCCATCCAGAGCGCGATTCGCCCCGCGACCAGGGTTGCCGCCAGGATCGCCGCGACCGCCAGCCCGTGGTCGAACGCCGCCGCGCGGCGGTCGGCGCTCGCCGGGTGGGCGTACCAGACCCAGGCGAGATGCCCCAGGATCACGACTGCGGCAGGCACGGCCGCGGCGGTCGCGTACGTGCGAAGTGATCGGGCGTCCACCGGCGGTTATCGTAGCCGTCAGATGCGCGTCCGCCTGATCGTGAATCCGACGGCGACCGGCGTTCGCGGGCCGGTGCTCGACGCCGTCGTGGCGGAGCTCGAGCGGGTCTGCGTGCTGGAGGTGGCCGAGACCGAACGGGCCGGCCACGGGCTCGAGCTGGCCAGGGAGGTCACGGCGGGCGCCGTGGTCGGGATGGGCGGCGACGGCACGGCGAACGAGGTCGCAAACGGCGTCCAGCCGGGCGTCACGTTGGGCGTCCTGCCGGCCGGTGCGTCGTCGGTCTTCGCCCGCCATCTGGGCTTCCCGCGCGACACCGTCGCCGCCGGCGGCATGCTCGCGGAGGCGATCCGCCGGGAGAGCACGAAGCTGGTCGGCCTGGGGGTCGCCGACGAGAGAAAGTTCACGTTCGCGGCGGGGCTGGGGCTCGACGCAGAGGCGACGGCTGCCGTCGACCGCATCCGGGAGGAGCGCTCGTCCCACGAGCGGCCCGGCGACCTCAAGGTTGTGCAGGCCGCCCTCGGCATCCTCCGGGAGGAGGGCTTCGCGCTGCACGAGCGGATGACGATCCGCACCGATCGCGGCAGCTTCCATCGCGCCTCGTACGTCGCGGTCGCGAATCAGCACCCGTACACGTTCTTCGGCCGGATGCCGGTGAAGGCCGCGCCGCGAGCCGACTTCGAGCACGGCCTCGACGTCGTGTTCACGCGCGAGCTCAGGCGGCGCGATCTGTGGCGCCTGCCGGTCTACGGCCTGCTCTGGCCGAGGCACGCCAGCCACGGCTCGCGCAGGGTCGGCTACCTCCATGACATGAACGACTTCTCGGTGACGTGCGACGTCCCCACCGCGATCCAGATCGACGGGGAGTACCTGGGCGAGGTCGAGCGGGTGCGCTTCCGCTACGAGCGCGACGCGATCCGGGCGCTCGTGCCGGTCGGCGATGACGCCTGACCCCGCCGTATGATTCCCAGCCGATGGACGTCGTGATCGCGCTTGGCCAGGGGCTGGGCCTGGCCGCAGCAGCCGGGCTCCTTGCTTCGGCACCGCTCGCCGCTGCCGCGACTGCGGCGACCGCCGGCTGGCTCCGCGGCCCGCTCGGCATCGCCGACGACACAATCGTTCTGGTGGGTGCGTGGGTCCTGGTCGTCGCAGAGCTCGCCGTCGACGCGGTCTGGCCGGGTGCCCAGGCGGGCGCGCGGCTCGGGCGGCGCGTGGTCGCGGGCGGACTGGCGTTCGAACTGGCGGCGGGCGACACGATCCCGTACGTCGGCCTCGTGATTGGAGCGCTCGTCGCAGCCGCTGCCGGGATCGCCATGCGCAGCCTCCGCGCGGGCGCGGTGAAGGGCGGCGGCGACATCCGCGGGACGGCCATGATCGAAGACGGCGCCGGCCTCGCCGGCTCGGCGATCGCGGTGATCCCGATCGCCGGCTACGTCCTGGCGCTCGGAGCCGGCGCACTGCTCCAGCGCGTGCGGGCCCGCGAAGGGCGCCGCTACGAGGGACTCCGCGTCTTGCGCTAGGGACGTGGGGGAACCCAGGGTTCCCGACCGTGAGAACCACTGGATTCCCCCGCGTTAACCTTCGGTGGTGACGAAGAAGATCGTCCTGGCCGTCGTCGACGGCCTCGGTCCGGAGCTTCTCGACCGCGTGCTCGCCGCCGGCCGCGCGCCGACGATCGCGGCCCTCATCGACGCCGGATCGCGCACCGACCGGTGCGTCTCGACCTTCCCGTCGCTGACGCCCGTCTGCCTGTCGGCGCTCGTCACTGGCGAGCACCCCGTCGGGTCGCACATTCCGGGGATGACCTGGTACCACCGCGGCGAGGGCCGGTTCGTCGAGTACGGCTCCTCGTTCGCCGCGACGCTCGCCGAGGGGACGCGGCAGATGGTCGACGACATCCTCGTCAACCTGAACCTGCTCCACCTCTCGCCGCGCGCGACGACCGTGTTCGAGGCGCTCGAGGACGCCGGTCTCGTCACCGCGGCCGTCAACCTGTACGTGTGCCGCGGGCGCGTCCGGCACCAGATCACCCGTCCCGCCGCCCGCCGCTTCGCGCGCACGATGGGGATCGTCGATGCGGTCTACGGGCCGCGCCGGTACTTCCTGGGCGACCTCTTCTTCTCTGACCTGACCGGCGCGCCGCGCAACTTCGGCACCGGGATCGACCGCCACGGTGGCGCCGTCGCCCGGTGGCTCGTGACCCGGGACGGCTTCGACTTCCTGTTCCTCTATCTGTACGAGACCGACGCGGCCGGCCACAGCGGGGGCGACGTCATGGGGGCCGTCGAGCGGGCCGACACCGGGCTCGCGCTCATGGTCGAGGCCGCGGGCGGGCTCGAGCAGTTCCTGGCCCGGTACGGCGTGATCGTGGTGGCCGACCACTCCCAGAGCCCGGTCGAGCAGATCGCCGACGCCGCTGTCCCCCTCGATGACCTGCGCCTCTTCCGCTCGAGCCGGCGCTCCGACCCCGATCGCTGCGACGTCGCCGTCGCCGCGTCGAACCGCGCGGCGATGGCGTACCTGCTCCCCGGCGCCCGGATCGGGCCGGCGGACGTCGCCGACCGGCTGGGGGCGCTCGAGGCCGCCGACGTCATCGCCTACCGCGACGGTGACTGGCTCGCGGTGCGGCGCGGCGACGGCGGCTTCCGCTTCCGCCGCGGCTCGGGCTCGACCGACGAGCGCGGGAACGCCTGGGACGTGGAGGGCGACGTCGGCCTGCTCGACCCGGCCCTCTACCCGAACGCGCTCGAGCGGCTGGAGGGCGCCGTCCTCTGCGCCACCGCAGGCGACGTCATCGTCTCAGCCACACCGGGCTGGGAGTTCGCCGACTCCGGAGGGATCCACCACCTCGGCGGCGGCAGCCACGGGTCGCTCCGGGTCGAGGACTCGCTCGTCCCGCTGGTCACGGCCGGGTTCCCCGAGACCGAGGCATTCCCGTCGCAGCCGTCGATCACCGACATCCAGCCGTTCGCCTGCCGGCACTTCGGCGTGCCCCGTGTGAGCCGACCGCACGCCCTGGCCACCTCCGTCCGATAGCATCGCCGGGATGGATGACGCCCGCGCCGAAGCCGCTTCGGCCGTCATGCGGCGGCACGCGCAGCGCGTCAGGCTCGCGGCGGGGCGGCCCGCCAACTGGATGGAGCTCATGCGCTACTGCTGCGTGGGCGGCTCCGGGTACCTGATCAACCTCGGCGTGTTCGTGCTCGCCGACCCGAGCATGCCGTACACGCTGGCGTTCACGGTGGCGTTCATCTGCGCCGCGACGAGCAACTTCCTCTGGAACCGGCTGTGGACGTTTCGGGTCGAGCACGGGCGGCCCCACCACCAGTACGCCCGTTTCCTGGGCGTGAGCGTTGCCGCGCTCCTGCTCGACCTGGTCGTGCTGCGGGCACTCGTGGAGCTGGCCGGGATGCCGAAGCCGCCGGCGGCGGCCATCGCGATCCTCATGGCGCTGCCGGTGAGCTTCCTTGGCAACAAGCTCTGGACGTTTAGGTAGCTCCGGCGGGGCGCTCGTCGCCGGGCTGGTCGCGGCCGCGATCGTCCTTGCGGCCGCGCCTCCCGCCCATGCTGCCGTCCGCCATCTGACGGCCGCCCAGGCGATCAAGATCGCCCAGGCCGACCGCCGGATCGTGCCGCTCCTGGCGCAGAACCCGGGGGCGCACTTCGAGGCGGAGTACATCCGGCCGCGGCGCGCGTGGGCTGTCCTCCTCGAGCCGAAGGGCGCGCACAACGTCCTCGCCGCGGTCACCGTGTCGGAGCGGCGCCACGCCGTCACCGGCGTGAAGCTCACGCCGGCGCAGGGCCCGCCGCGCCTCACGAGCAATGAGGCGTTCGTCATCGCGAGCCGCTCCCGCGCGGTCCGGGCCTGGATCGGCCAGTACTCGAACGTCACCCATTCGTCGACCCTCGGCGCGCTGCGCGTGTGGACGGTGAGCTATTACAAGGGCGACGACGAGCTCGCGCAGGTGCACATCGAGGACTCCACGGCGCGGGCCTACGAGGTCTGGACGGGCCCGCAGGTGGGGTGGATGCTCGCCCGCGGGCTGCCCGACGCCTATGGGCGCAAGGTGAACCGGGCGTTCGTGCTCTGGCCGATGTGCGCCATCTTCGTGGCCGGCCTCGTCGACTGGCGCCGGCTGCGCTCGATGCGAACGCTCGACCTGATCCTCACGCTGGCGTTCGTCGGCTCGCTGATCGAGTTCAACCACGGCGACATCTTCCGCGCGACTCCGCTCGTGTACCCACCGCTCATCTACCTCGGGGCGCGCATGGTGTGGATCGGAATCCACCGCGGGCCGCGCGAGGTGCGCGTCGGCGAGACGCACATGCTGCTCCTCATCGCGGTCATCTTCGGCCTCATGGGGTTCCGGCTCGGGCTGAACAACCAGGACTCGAACGTGATCGACGTCGGCTATGCCGGTGTGGCGGGGGCGTCGCGGCTGATGGACGGGGTGCTGCCGTACGGCCACATGCCCGACAAGACCTCCAAGCCATGCGCGGGCAAGTACTCGAACGGCGACCCGAAGGCGTATATCCAGTCGAACGGGGACTGCGAGTCGCCGATCGGCCAGGGCGACACGTACGGCCCGACGATCTACCTGACGTACATCCCCGCGGTCGCGATCCTCGGCTGGAGCGGCCTCTGGGACTCGCTGCCGGCGGCGCACGTCACGGCGTCGGCGTTCGACATCCTGGCCATCGCGGGGCTCTTCGTCGCCGGCTGGCGGCTCGCGAGCGGGCGCATCGGCCTCCTGCTCGCCTTCGGGTGGGCGGCCAATCCCTTCACCCTCTATGCGCTCAACATGAACACGAACGACGCGCTGGTCGGCGCGCTCCTGGCGTGGACCCTGGCGGCGCTCTCGGTTCCCGTCCTGCGCGGGGCGCTCCTGGGGGCGGCCTCGCTCACGAAGTTCGCTCCGCTCGCGCTCGTCCCGCTCTTCGCGTCGCTCCGGCACCGATGGGCGACGCTGGCCGGCTTTGCTGCGGCGGCGATCGTCCTCCTTGCGATGCTCGCGCTCGACGCCGACGGCGTCTCGCTCTTCTGGCACCGCACGCTCGACTACCAGTTCGGCCGGGTGACGCCGATGGCGATCTGGACGCTCCCGAGCTACCACCCGGGCTGGCCCGACATCACCTGGCTCCAGCACGCGCTCCAGTTCCTGATCGCCGTCGGCATCGTGGTGGTCGCGTTCTTCCCGCGGGCGACCAAGGACGCCGTCGCCGTGGCCGCGCTCGGCGCGGCCGCCGTGATCGGCCTCCAGATCACGGCCAGCTACTGGTTCTACCCGTACGTGTGCTGGTGGCTTCCGCTCGTCCTGGCGGGATTGCTGCTGCCGCGAGGCGAGCCGGCCCCGGCTCCGACCGCTCCCGAGCTCGTCTAACGCTCGTCGAGCAGCCGGAACGCCTCGATCGCGGTCGCGCGGCCGTCCGCGCCGCACTCGAAGATGACGCCCTCCATCCGCACGTCTCCCTCGGCCGGCTCGAAGCGGATCGGAAGCTGCGTCGTGAAGCGGCGTAAGACGAGATCGGTGCGAACGCCGATCACCGAGTCGTGCGGGCCCGTCATCCCCGCGTCGGTGATGTAGGCCGTGCCGCCCGGCAGGACGTGCGCGTCGTTCGTCTGGATATGCGTGTGGGTGCCCAGGACGGCGGTCGCCCGGCCCTCGAGCAGCCGCCCCATCGCGACCTTCTCGCTGGTCGCCTCTGCGTGGAAGTCGACGACCACGACCGACGCCGCCTTGCGGGCGTCGTCGACGAGCCGCTCGGCGACCGCGAACGGGGTGATCGCGGCGTCCAGGAAGAGATTCCCGATGAGGTTGATGACCGCGACACGGGTCCCGTCGCCGGACTCGACGACGCAGGTGCCGTGGCCGGGAGCCGTCTCCGGGTAGTTGGCGGGGCGCAGGATCCGCTCCTCCTGGTCGAGGTACGGATAGACCTCCCGCTGGCGATAGGCGTGGTTCCCGAGCGTGATCACGTCGACGCCCGCCGCGAGCAGCCGCTTGGCGATCCGGCTTGTGATGCCCACGCCGTCGGCGACGTTCTCGGCGTTTGCAATCACGAAGTCGATCTCGCGGTCGCGCCGGAGGTTGGGCAGGCGCTCCTCGATGATCCTGCGACCGGCCGCCGCGAAGGCGTCGGCGATGAAGAGGATTCGCAAGCTCCCGGCCCTACAGCAGGAGGGACGCGGCCGGCGCGGGGCCGACCTCGAGATGAACGTGGTTGCCCGCGTCGGAGGTGTACTTCGCGAGCTCCTGGGTGATCACCCGGCTGAGGTCGATCACGGTGCCGAGCCGCGTCCGCGCGGCGATCACCTGGTCGCCGACGGCGATCTGGCTCGCCGTGCGGATGTTCGTGAGCGTCACGATGTCGGCCGGCGTCGACGTCGGCTGGATCTGGAGCACGCTGCCGTGCGGCGCGCCGTCCAGCACGTACGGCCTGATCCCAACGACCGTGCCGTCGACCGGGGAGTAGACGCGCGTCCCGGCGACTGCCCCGATGTCGACCGATCCCGTCGCTTCGCCGCCTCCGGCGCTGTCGACGTAGTACGCAGGGCCGGCTCCGGTCGACGTGCCCGTGAGGAGGTTCGAGAGCTTCGTGACGAGGCCGGCGTTCTTCTGGTGGCCCGACGGCGTGAGGGCGATGACGCGGGCGTCTCCCACGCCGTGGTAGACGATTGCCGTCACGCGGGCCTGGGCGATGGGCACGTCGAGCTCGAGGCCGTTGGGGCCGCCGGCCATGAGGGTCGGGATCGGCGGGCCGTCGGGCGCCAGGGCGTGCTTCGGCGGCGAAACGGCGACGGCCGCCTGGATACGCGGAGCAGACCCGCCGCGAAGCGCGGTCGCGACGAGCACCACGATCGCCAGCAGGGCGATCGCGAGCCCGATGCGACGGGCGCGGGTACGAGGCTGCCGGCGACGCGGCCGCCGGCGCGGAGGCCGCCTTCCAGTAGCGATCACGAGGGCCAGCCTAGCATGGGGCCGCTGGTAGGATGGCCGCGATGCCGCCCGACGCACCCGGGAAGATCCTGGTCCCGCGGTGGGTTCAGCTTGTAGGCCTTCCGCTTGCGATCGTGGGCGTGTGGTTGCTGATCTCCGCGGTCAACCACGCCGTATTCGTGTTCGTGGTCGCCGCGCTGATCGCCATCCTGCTGAACCCCATCGTGCGGGCGTTCTGCGCCCTTCGGATCCCGCGGGCCGCCTCGGTGCTGCTCGTGTACCTGTTCTTCGCGTTCGTCGTCGGCGGCCTCAGCGTCATCGCGGGCACCGTCATCGCGCGAGAGGTGCAGGACGTCGCAAACCAGGTCGAGGACCAGTTCACCGAGAACCGCGCCGGGGTCACGCCGGCCGACCAGCGGCTCGCCGACCTCCAGCGCTGGATCGACGACTCGAGCCCGGTCAAGGTCGACGTCAAGACACCGGGCGAGCGCCTCCTGAACTCGGTCGACGTCGCCCATCTCCAGCGCTACTCCGGGCGGGCCGTCGAGGTGGCCCGGACGCTTCTCATCACGCTCTTCGAGAGCCTCTTCAACCTGGTGCTCGTGATCGTCATCTCGGTCTACATGCTGCTCGACGCGCCCCGCCTGTCGCGCTTCCTGAGACGGGTGTTCCGCGGCGGCGAGCTCGACGAGGACCTGCTCACCCGGATCGAGCGCGCGCTCCTGGCCTATGTCAAGGGTCAGACGCTCGTCTCGCTCGTCATCGGGGCGACCGCCGGCATCGGCCTTTGGATCCTCGGCATCACCGGGGTCTTCCCCGGCGGCTCCACGTACGCACTCGGGTTCGGCGCCTGGGCGGCGGCCGTCGAGATCATCCCGTACGTGGGGCCGTGGCTCGGCGCGCTCGCCCCGGCGGCGGTCGCGGCGACGGAGTCGGGCACGGCGGTGGTCGGCGTCGCGCTCCTCTTCCTCTTCATCCACCAGATCGAGGGCCACATCGTGATCCCCAAACTGATGGGGAGCGCCGTCAAGGTGCATCCGCTGGTGGTGATCTTCGCGCTCCTCGCGGCCGGCGAGCTCTACGGCCTCGCTGGCGTCCTGATCGCGATGCCGCTCGTCGCAGTAGGGCGCGAGGTCGGCACGTTCCTGGGCGAGCGGATCGGCCTCCAGCCGTGGCCTGGCGGCCCGCTTACGGTCGACGTCCCGGTGGAGGTGCACCCAACGCCGCCGCCGGAGACGGGTGCAACATTGGGGTCTGACCCCGATGTTGCGGATGGCTAGGCCGGATTGGGGAGCTCGAGGACCGCCAGGTTCGACGGCGCGAGGTCGGCGGCCCGCTCGAACGCGTCCATCGCCGCCTCGGCGCGTCCCGCCCTGCGCAGGAACTTGCCATACCAGCGGTACGCCCGGCCGAGCTCGCAGTGCCAGCCGTTCTGCTTCTGGAGCGCGTCGATCGCGGCCGCATAGGCCGTCTCGGCACGGTCGGTCAGGCCAAGCTCGTCGTAGCCGCGGGCGAGGACGAGGTAGGCGTCGCCGAGCTCGCCCGGTGCCGACTGCGTCCCGAGGAGCTCGATCGCCAGGCGCGCCTGCTCGAGCGCGCCCTCGGAGTCGCCGGCCTGGAGCGCGAGCCGCGCCTCCTCGACCACGACCCAGCCCTCGTCGAGTCCGCTCATCCGCTCGCCGTACAGCCGGCGCGTCGCCAGGAGCGCCTCGCGCGCCGCGTCGGTCTGCGCGTCGTCGAGCAGGATGTGGGCTCGCACGAGGTGGGCGTTCGCGGCATGCCAGTCGTTCCCGCTGGCCTCGGTCAGCTCGACCTGCTTGTCGGCGTAGACCAGCGCCTGGGCGGTGTGGCCCGTCGTGCAGTAGAGCCGCGCCAGCGCGTGGTAGGCGAATGCGCGCACCCGCCGGTCAATGTCCTCGACGTCACGCCGCAGGGCGTCTGCCAGCGCCGCCGCCGCGCGGCCGTAGTCGCCGGCGTCGCCGTACGCGTGCGACAGGTAGATCGAGTAGAGGACGAGCGTGGCCGGGTCGGCCTCCGGCCGCTGCTCGAGCTCGGCGAGCGCCTCCTCGAAGAGGGCGATGGCGGGGCCGCTGCGGCCGCTCTCGGAGTAGGCCTGGCCCAGTGCGCGGTAGAGCTCGATCCGCTCGGCCGGGTCGGGCCGCCCGGCCGTCGCGAGCACGCGCTCGAACCACTCGATCGCAGCGGCGGTCTTGCCGCGGCGGACGGCGATCGAGCCGAGCCCCTCCTGCGCCCGGGCGACGGTCCCGCTGTCGTGGGCGGCCTCCGCGCCCCGCAGGGCGACGAGCAGCTCCTCCTCAGCCTCGTCGAGGCGCTCGAGCCCGATCTGGACGAGCGCCGCGTCGACCCGCTCGGCCGGCGTCGGAACGTCGAGGGGCGGCATGTCGGGATCGAGCACCCGAGCAGCGTATCCCGCTCAGGCGACGGGTCAGGCGGTGGCGCTCGGAGCGGGTCTCGGCCGGCGCCAGCGCGTCCTGGTTGGACGGCGCCAGGTCGGCGGCGAGCTCGAACGCCTCGAGGGCCGCCTCGGCCCGGCCGATCCGCTTCAGGAACTTGCCGTACCAGCGGTACGCCCGTGCGAGATCGCGCGCTGAGGCGTCCTGCCCCCGGATCGCCTCGATTGCCGCGGTGTACGCGGCGTCGGCCCGCTCGACCTCTCCCAGCTCGTCCTGCACGCGCGCCAGCACGAGGTGCGCATCGCCGAGATGGGCACCGTCGCCGTCGGCCAGGGCGCGCACCGCCTGCGCGGCCCTCTGCGCAGCCGCCGCGGCATCGCCGATCAAGAGCGCCTGGCGGGCGTCCTCGACGAGGATTCGTCCGTGGTCGGTCGCGCTCGGATGCGCGCCGAGCAGGTTGCGGGCGGCGATGAGATGACGCCCGGCCTCAGCGTCGCCGACGTCGAGCAGCCGTTGCGCATACGCGAGGTGGGCCTCGCTGAGCGCGCGGTTGTCCTCGTCGAGCTCGTAGAGCGAGAGCGCGCGATCGGCCGAGCGGAGCGCCTGCTCGACCTCGCCGGCGGCTGCCAGCCGCCGCGAGAGCTCGTACTGCGCCGCTGCGCGGCTTCGGAGGTCGACCTGATCGCCGCCGTCGGCGAGCGCCGAGCCGAGCACGTCGGCAGCGCGGGCGGGGTCTCCGGCCTCGGTATAGGCGCGGGACAGCCACACGGCGTAGCGCACGACCTTGGTCGCATCCACGACCGGCGCGCGCCGCAGCTGGAGCAGGCAGTCCTGGAGGAGCGCCAGCGCCCGGGCCACATCTCCTGAGCGGCGGTAGAGCTGGAAGAGGCGCCCGAAGAGCTCGACCCGCTCGGCGGGATCGGGCGGGGCGCCGGCATCGCGGGCCTGCTCGAGGAGGCCGATGGCCGCGGCGTGCTCGCCCCGCTCGGCGGCGACGGCGCCCAGGCCCTCGTACGCCTCGCTCATCCGCTGCGAGTCGCCGTTCACCTCGGCCTCGCGGAGGACGCCGCGCAGCAGCTCCTCGGCGTCGTCGAGGTCGCCGGCGCGGATCATCATCGCCGCGTCCAGCAGCTCGAGCGACCGCGAGCGCTGCTCGGTGGACGTCTCGCCGGAGAGCTCCTCGGCGGTCACGCCCAGGCGGCGCGCGATCTCCATGAGCACGCGCGGGCTGGGGCGGCGGTCGCCGGCCTCGATCCGGGCCAGGTAGCTGTAGGAGCACCCGTCGAACGAGAGCTCCCGCTGGGTCATCCCGTTCTTGCGGCGCAGATGGCGCACGCGGGCGCCGAGCTTGCGCAGCGCCTCGTTCGAATACTCGTCGTCGTGCCCTGGGTGGTCTTCCACGGTCGGCTCCCCCGCCGGTCCGTCAACATCGCTCCCTTGCCCGTCCACTCTTGGCAAGACTACACGTTTGCCGTGGCCGGAACAAGGCCGGCGGTACACTCCGCCCATGGCGTTCCCGGTCACCCGCATGCGCCGGCTGCGCCGCACGGCCGGGGTGCGGAACCTCGTTCGCGAGACGCGCGTGTCGCCGGCCGACCTCATTCAGCCGTTCTTCGTGCGGCACGGGACGGGCGAGGAGGAGATCGCCTCGATGCCCGGCCAGTACCACCTGTCGGTCGATTCGCTGGTGGAGCGGGCTGCGGAGGCCCATGCCGCCGGCGTTCCGGCGGTCATCGTGTTCGGCCTGCCGGCGCGCAAGGACGAGGCTGCGAGCGAGGCGTTCGACGACGAGGGCATCGTGCAGATGGGGGTGCGCGCCCTGCGGGCCCACGTCCCCGAGCTGGTCGTGATGACCGATGTCTGCCTGTGTCAGTACACCTCGCACGGCCACTGCGGCATCATCCAGGACGGCGAGGTGGCAAACGACGTCAGCCTCGAGGTGCTTGCCGACACCGCTGTGTCCCACGCCCGCGCCGGCGCCGACATCGTCGCGCCGTCCGACATGATGGACGGCCGGGTCGGAGCGATCCGGTCGGCTCTCGACGCCGAAGGCTTCGAGGCGACGTCGATCCTCGCCTACAGCGCGAAGTTCGCCTCGGCGTTCTACGGCCCGTTCCGCGACGCCGCGCACTCGACGCCCAGCCACGGCGATCGCCGCAGCTACCAGATGGATCCCGCAAACGGCCGGGAGGCCGTGCGCGAGGCGCTGCTCGACATCGACGAGGGCGCCGACATGGTCATGGTGAAGCCGGCGCTGCCGTACCTCGACATCCTGCGCAACCTTCGCGACCAGACCAAGGTGCCGCTGGCGGCGTATCAGGTGAGCGGGGAGTACGCGATGATCGCCGCCTCGGCGGCGCAGGGCCTCGTCGACGAGCAGGCCGCCGTGCTCGAAGCGCTGACGGCCATCCGCAGGGCAGGTGCCGACATGGTGATCACCTACCACGCGGCCCGCGCGGCGCGATGGCTGTCGTAAGGGGCGCCCGCACAGAGCGCCGCTCGGCCGAGCTCTTCGCCGAAGCGCGAGATCTCATCCCCGGCGGCGTCTCGAGCCCTGTTCGCGCCATGCGGTCGGTCGGGCGTGAGCACCCGCTCTTCCTGGCCCGTGGCGAGGGCGGCTGGGTGTGGGACGCCGACGGCAACCGCTATGTCGACTGGGTGATGTCGTGGGGGCCGCTGATCGCGGGCCACGCCCATCCCGCGGTCGTCGAGGCCGTTCGCGAGGCCGCCGGCCGGGGGACGACGTTCGGGGCGCCGACCGAGATCGAGGTCGAGCTGGCCCGGGCGGTCGTCGAGGCGGTGCCGTCGATCGAGCAGGTGCGGTTCGTCTCGTCGGGGACGGAGGCGGCGATGAGCGCGCTTCGCCTGGCACGGGCCTTCACGGGCCGCGACCGAATTCTGAAGTTCGCCGGCGGCTACCACGGCCACGCCGATGCGCTCCTGGCTCGGGCCGGCTCCGGGCTTGCGACGCTCGGGATCCCGTCCAGCCCCGGCGTGCCCGACGCCGTCGTGGCCGACACGCTCGTCGCCGAGTACAACGACCTCGATGCCGCGCGCGCGCTGGCCGAGCACCACGCCGACCAGCTGGCGGCGATCATCGTCGAGCCGGTGGCGGGGAACATGGGGGTCGTCGCGCCGCGTCCGGGCTTCCTCGAGGGGCTGCGCACCATCTGCAACGGCACGGGCGCCCTCCTCATCGCCGACGAGGTGATAACAGGCTTCCGGGTTGCCTACGGCGGCGCGCAGGAGCGGCTCGCCGTCCGGCCCGACCTGACGTGCCTGGGGAAGATCGTGGGCGGCGGCCTCCCCGCCGCGGCGTTCGGCGGGCGGTCAGACGTCATGGCCCTGCTGGCGCCGGACGGCGACGTCTACCAGGCGGGTACGCTCTCAGGGAACCCGCTCGCGATGGCCGCCGGCCTGGCCACCCTGGCGCTCCTGCGCGAGCCCGGCGCCTACGAGCGGCTCGAGCGCACGGGCGCGGCCCTCGAGGCGGCCCTCGCCGGCCCGGGCATCACGGTGAACCGGGTCGGGGCGATGCTGACGGCGTTTCACCACCCTGGGCCCGTGCGGAGCTACGCCGAGGCCGCCGCGGCGGACACGGCCCGGTTCGCGGCGTTCCACGCGCACATGCTCGACCGCGGCGTCTACCTGGCGCCGTCGCAGTTCGAGGCCGCGATGCCGTCGCTCGCCCACACCGGCGAGCAGCTCGAGCTGACGGCGGCCGCCGCGGCGGAGTTCCGCGCGTGAGCGTGCTCGAGACGGTCGCCGAGCGTGCCGCCGCCGCGAGCCCGCTCTGGGCCTCGGCGCTCCTCCCTGAGCCGCGGGGGGACCTGCGCTTCTCGGGCCGCTGTCCGGAGCGGCACCTGCTCGGAGTCGAGACGATCTACGAGGGTTACCTGCTCCACCACGGGACGTCGCGGCTCTTCGACCAGGACGACCGCGAGCTGGCCCTCCTCACCGGCGACTACCTCTACGCCGCCGGCCTGCGCGAGATCTGCGAGTCGGGCGACCTGCACGCGGTCGGCGCGCTGGCTGAGCTGATCGCGGCCTGCGCAGCGCGCCGCGGCGAGCGGGAGCCCGAGCCGGACGACGGGCTGTGGGACTCCACGGTCGCCGGCCTCGCGCCTCAGTAGTCCGGGAAGTCGCGGCTACGCGAGAAGACGTAGCGCGCCACGACGTGCCCGCCGGCGTCGCGGCCGACGAGCCGTGCGGGCAGGTTCCCGGAGCGGAAGCGCGCGTTTCCGATCACCGCGACATACGCGCCGTCGTGTGCCGGCACCGGAACGACGGTGCCGTCGCGCAGGATCATCCGCACGGTCGTGGCGGCCCGCGGGACCGAGCCGAACGCGACGTGTGTCCCCAGGTTGATGTCGATGGCGGGCTCCAGCCCGGAGCTCGCGGCGGTGCACAGGCTGAAGCTCGAGCCCGCGTTGGGCTCCGCATCCGCTGCGAAGTCGACGTCGAGGCACCGCGCCCGGCCCGTCGTGCTGTTGATCGCAACGGAGAGACGCGCGGTTCCGCGCTGCCCATGGAACGTCGTTCGGATCGATCCGAACCCCACGGACCGCCCCGGCGGCGCGGCGGCACCGCCCGGCGTGTTGATCAGTGGATGCACGTTGCGCCGCGTGAGCGCCGCGGCGGCGATGCGCCTGCCGTTGGCGTCCAAGGCCACGAACCGTGCGGGCCCGTCGGCGGTCGCGGCGGTCTCGGGCGCCAGCCGCACCGCGAAGTACCGCAGGCCCGCCACCAGGCGAGGCAGGAGCGGCACCAGCGTTCGGCGGCCGTCGCGGTGGACGAGGACCATTCGAGCCGTGCGGGCGGGAGCGGTTCCGTCCAGGAGCCACGGATCCCAGTGCACGATGCCGGCGTTGCGCTGCCATCCGGACGGCGATGTCTGGATGAACCGTAGGGCGGGGCGGAGCGGCCCGTGCGTGCACGAGTAGCTGTATCCCTGGCTGCCGTCGTCGCCGGGAACGAAGCGCTGCCCGGAGCAGTAGCCGCCGTCGGCGATCGGCGCGATCCAGTTTTCGACGACCTGCACGACTGGCCGCCCGTCGTTCGTCCAATGCGTGACCTCGGTCTGGCGCGACACGAGCCGTGACTGATCGAGGAGCACGTGCGTGCCGTGCGGCCAGTGGAAGACGTGCGCGAGGGCGTGCTTCACCGGCGCCGGGGCCGGCTCGTCGTCGCGGACAAGACCGAGCAGGAGCCGGCCCGGCCCCACGCCCGCCACGGCGGACCCGGCGAGGAGGACGGCGAGGGCCGCCGCGATGAGGAGGATCCGCGTCCCGGTGATGAGCGGTCGCCGGGCCGCCGGGCGTGCGGCGCGACGCACCACGTCGTCCCAGTCCGGCAAACCGGGGCTGGGCGGTGTGTATGCGTCGATCAGCTGGGCGATGCGGGGCTCGGGCTCGGTCATCGGTCGATCTCCTCCAGCCTGGTGCGAAGCGTCGAGTAGGCGGCGCTGAGCGTGGCGCCGACGGTGCCGGGCGCGATCTCGAGCGCCTCGGCGATGGACGCGTAGTCGAGGTCGGCGTAGTGGCGCAGGAAGACGGCCAGCCGCTGCCGCTCGGGGAGGGCGGCGACGGCCGCCCGCAGCTCCCCGTCCTCGGCCGCCTCCGGCGCGGTCGCCCGCTCCACCGCCGGCTCCCGGACGGGCCGCGGGGCGCGGGCGCTTCGGGCCGCGTTCACGACCGCCCGCCAGATCCACCCCTCGAGCGAGCCCGTGCCGCGGTACCCGGCCCGCCCCCTGAGCGCGCGCGCAACCCCCTCCTGCACCGCGTCGTGGGCGGCGTCGGCGTCCCACAGGATCGCGCGCGCCACGCGCAGGAGCTCCGGGTAGCGGGCTCGGTAGACCACCTCGATCTGCGCGGATGTCGCGCCCCTGGCTGCGGTCGGCTCGATCACGGAGGTGGGCCTCACACCTGCATGACCCGATTCGGCCCCTGGATCTTTATCCGGGCGGCGCCTACGGCGTCCAGCGGTCGCCGACGGGTGTCACGACCAGCTCGTGCGTCCACGCGCTCCGCCCCTGCTCGTGCAGGAACTGGACGGCCTTCGCGAGCTCGCGGGTGTCGATCCGCTCGCCGCCGGCGTCGTCGCCCGGGCCGCCGAACGTGCCGTCGCACACCAGAAGCGCGGCGTGCACCCCGTGCGGCTTCAGCTCGTTTGCGGCCGCTTGCGAGAGCGCGCGCTGGCCGGCGGCGCCGGCACCCCACGGCGCCCGTCCGGGGAGGGCCCGGCGGGCCGAGCCGCCCGTCACCTGGACGATCGTCCCGCCGCCGCGCTCGATGAGCGCGCCACCGCAGACGCGAAAGAACGCGAACGCCGTCGGCAGCACCTGCTCGAGATAGGGCGCCATCGCATCGTCGTCGGTCGTGACGAGATCGCCGCCGCCGAAGCGGCCCTTTGGGGACACCGCGTTCACGACCAGGTCGAAGGGGGCCACGTGCTCGACGACTCCTCGGATGCTCTCGGCCGAGGTCGCGTCCGCGACGATCCCGGCCCCGGGGAATGCGTCCGCTGTTTCCTGCGTGCGCGCGACGCCGGTCGCGTCCCACCCCTGGGCGAGGAAGTGCTCGCCGATCACGCGCCCAAGGTTCCGCGCTCCGAAGACGAGAAGGTGCGGCATCCGCGTCAGTCTATGCGCGACCGGCCAGCGTGCGGATCACCGCCACGGCGGCGACGACCGACGCCACCCCCGCGGCCGTGATGAGCGGGCCGGCGACCGCTGCGCCTGCGCCCGGGGCAATCAGCGCCAGGCCGGCGCCCGCCGCGGCCACTGCCGTTCCGAGCACGAGCCCGACCCGGCGGAAGACGATGCCGCGGTCGAGGCGAAGCGGCGTCCGAAGCTCGGCCGCCCAGGCTCCCGCCTCACCGGCGACCACGATCCCCGCCGCGACTGCGGGCGCCCACCCGTCCAGCCCGGGCGGGCCCGAGGCGAGCGCTCCGCCGTAGGCTGCCGCGAGCGCCGCGACGCCCCACGGCGCCCCAGCCGACCAGCCGGTGACGCCGCCCAGGAGGACGACGGCGCACCCCGCCGCGCCGGCTGCCGCGACGGCCTCGGACTGGGCTCCTGCCAGCAGTGTGGCGCGAACGGCGACGCCGGCCGCCGCCGCCAGCGCGCCTGCGAGGACGATCACCTGCGCACGGTTCGGGCGTATCGCCGCGCCTCCCGAAGCTGGGCCAGCGAGCCCGCGAGCGGCTCGAGCCCGTCCCACTGCACGACCGGCACTCCCAACCGCCGATACCGGGCCCGCAGCCCCTCGTGCCGGAGCACCCACAGGCGGTGGGCCAGGTCGCCGACCGCGCCGGGGCTCGCCGGCGTCCGCCCGGTTGCCGAGACGTCGACCAGCGCCAGGTCGAATCCGCGCGCACGAAGGGCCGCGAGCGCGGCGAGCGCGCGGTCGTCTGCAAGCGGCGTCAGTGCCAGCACGAGCGCGCCGGGCGGCAGCGTCCGCGTGGGGATGATGTCGACGTCGCGCCACGCGTAGCTCGTCACAACCTCGGTGTCGATCAGCGAGTCGAGCACGCGATAGGTCTGTGCCTGGCCCGTCGACGGCAGCACCCAGCGGAGGACGCCGCCGAAGCCGACGACTCCGACCCGGTCACGCCCTCGCAGGTACGCGGTCGCGAGCGCCGACGCCGCCCTGACCGCGAGGTCGAGCGACACCGGCGACTCGGCGAAGGAGTCGAGGAACAGGACGACGTCGGCGTTTCGCTCGGGGTGGTGGACGTTCGTATGGAGCGTGCCCCGGCGCGCGCTCACCCGCCAGTTGACGCGCCGCAGCCGATCGCCGTGCTGATACGGGCGCAGGTCGGCGAACTCGAGGCCCTCGCCGGCCGTCCGGCTCGTATCCGACCCGACGGATGCCTGCGTGCGGACGGGTCGCGGCGCCTGCCGCAGAGGCTCGATCTGGGGATGCACCCTGACCTGGAGCGGCGCGGCGGCCTCGCCGTCCCACACCCGCAGGCCGAGTGGCTCGCGCACCCGGATCCGGGCGGGGACGACGAATCCGCCCCACCGTTCGCACGAGAGCTCGAACGGGACGGAGGCCGACCCGCCGCCCAGGCGCACGGCGCGACGGGGCGGGCCGCCGGCCGGGGTCAGGCCGTCGGGAACGCCCAGGCCCACCTCCACCTGCCACTGCGGGCGCGACGAGGAGATCTCAACGGCCGCCGATACCCGGTCGCCCTCGATTGCCCGCAGCTCTCCGGGCGTCATACGCGCGGTCACGCCGGGGGGCGCCGAGCGGGCCAGGCCGACGGCGGCGATCAGCCCGAACGGGGCCGCCACCGCGACCAGCTCGGGCCGCCGGAGCCCGACCGCCGCAAGCAGCATTGCGGCGCACAGCGCCGGATACGCCCGAAGGCGGAAGGTGGGGGACGGCCTCACGGCTCGGGTGACGCGGCGCCCGCCTGCGGCGCCGGCGCCGGGACGCGGGTCAGGCAGTCGCGCACGACGTCGTCCCCGGAGACGCGCTGCACCCAGAGCTCCGGCCGGAGCGTCAGCCGGTGGCCGAGCGCGGGAACAGCGATCGCCTTCACGTCGTCGGGCGAGACGAAGTCGCGGCCGTCGAGCGCCGCCCGGCAGCGGGCCAGCTTCAGGAGCGCGAGCGAGCCGCGCGGGCTCGCCCCGACCTGGACCTGCGGGTGGTCGCGAGTCGCCGAGACGAGGTCGACCATGTAGAGGCCGACGGACCGGTCGACGTGGACCGCCTCGACGGCCCGCTGCATCGCCAGGAGCTCCTCACGGGCGCACGCCGGCGCGAGCACGACCTCGTCGGTCATCCGCTCCCGGCGGCGCTCGAGCACCTGCCACTCGTCGTCGCGCGCCGGGTAGCCGATGCGGGCCCGCACGAGGAAGCGGTCGAGCTGAGCCTCGGGCAGCGGGTAGGTGCCCTCGTACTCGATCGGGTTCTGGGTCGCGATCACGAGGAACGGCGGGTCGAGCACGTGCGTCTCGCCTTCGACCGTCACCTGGCGCTCGGCCATCGACTCGAGGAGCGCCGACTGCGTCTTCGGCGGGGCGCGGTTGATCTCGTCGGCGAGAAGGAGGTTCGTGAACACCGGGCCCGGCCGGAACTCGAACGTGCCGTCGCCCTGGCGGTAGATCGACGACCCGGTCACGTCGGCGGGCAGGAGGTCGGGCGTGAACTGGATGCGGGAGAAGCCGAGGTCGAGCACCTGCGCGAACGAGCGCGCCACGAGCGTCTTCGCGAGGCCCGGGTAGTCCTCGATCAGCACGTGCCCGTCGGCCAGGATCGCGAGCAGCACGAGCTCGAGCTCGGGGCGCTTTCCGACCACCGCCCGCTCGACCTCGTCGAGCACGGCGGTCGAGCGGGTGCTGATCTGCTCCAGGGTGAGGCCGCTCACCTCGCCGCACCGATCTGCTCGAGCCGGTCGACCGCGGCGCTCACGTCGGCGAGCGCGACCCCGGCGGAGTGGCGGTCATCGGGCGGCGGCCTATCGCCGCGCACGAGCTCCCACGTCTCCGGGCCGACGGCCAGCGCCGCGGCCTCGGGATCGCGGTCGAGATCGATCCCGGCCGTCGCGAGGCGGTCGCGCGCGATGTCGCGCAGGAGCGGGCACAGGCGCTCATGCGTGTCGCCCGCGCTCCCGCGCGCCATGCCGACCTGGCGCTCCATCGCGCGCAGCCCCTTCGGGCGGAGCGGCTCCTCGGGCTTGCGCCCCCGGCGTCGCTCGACCCGCGGGACCGGAGGCAGGAGCGCGACGGCGATGACCGCTCCGGCTACCAGCAGGACGGCGCTCGTCGCCGTCACCCGTCGTCCTCGGCTGCGATCGTCTCGACGGCGTCGACAGCCTCGGCCTGCATCCCGCCGTCGATCGGATGCGTGCTGAACCGGGCTCGGGCGTAGAGACGCGTGAGCCTCCCCAGGGCGGTGATGCGGGCGTACCCTGCGGCCGTCATGCGCCCAAGGTACTCCAGCGGCGCCTCCGAGCGCCGCCTTCCGAGGGCCTGGTCGGCCATGACCCGGTCCATGAGCGCGTAGGCGCCGATCACCGCGCGCCGGGGATCGGCCTCGGCGCGGAGCCGCTCGAGGCCCAGGTCGGGCGGCTCGTCCGCGTACGCGGCCGCGACCGCGGCTGCCGCCGCCTCGGCGCGCCGCGTTCGCATCCGGCGGAAGACGACGACGGCCCCCGCGACCAGCAGAAGCCATGTCAGGCCCGCGATGACGTAGTCGAGGGTCGCGGGCCCGTCGCTGTGGCCGGCAGGCAGCGCGTGGCCCTTGCCGGTGCCGTTCCCGCGCAGGTTCGCGAATGGGTTGTTGACGTGCAGGAAGCCGAGTGGATTGTGGCCCGTGCGAACCGTGTAGACGAAGGCCGAGATGACGACGATCGCGATCGCAATCTGCCGGCGGCGGGCCCGGCGACGAATGGCGATCAGCGCGGGGTCGCGTCGTTGAGCCAGCTGCGCGTAGAAGAAGAACCCGAGCCCGAGCACCGCGACGATCGGGCCGATGACGAGCAGGGCCCAGAAGAGCACGTGGTGCCCGGTCGTCGTCGCGACGCCGCCGCCGGGCACGGCCCGGTCGTGATCTCCCGACCGCGCCGCCAGCGACACCACGGTGAGCAGGAGCACGAGGCTTGCCGCAAGCGCAACGGTGCGCGCGGCCGAAAGCGGTCCACGCGGCGGCTGGTCTGGCGGAACACCCATCTACGCGGTGTGACGGTACCGCGGCGCCCCGGTTAGACTCGGCGACCCCGATGGCCTTCTCGGACCTCCGCGACTGGCTCGACCACCTGCGTCGCCACGGCGAGCTCGTCGAGGTGACGGCCGAGGTCGACCCCGACCTCGAGATCGCCGAGATCACGGACCGCGTCACCAAGTCCGGCGGCCCCGCGCTCCTCTTTCGGAACGTGCGCGGCTCGTCGATGCCGCTCCTGATCAACCAGTTCGGGACCGAGCGGCGGATGTGCATGGCGCTCGGCGTCGAGCGGCTCGACGACCTCGGAGCCAGGGTCTCGGACGTGCTCGAGATGACCCCGCCCGAGGGCTTCGTCGGCAAGATCCGCGCGCTCGGGAAGCTGAAGTCGATCGCCGATTCGCGGCCCAAGGTGGTCGGATCGGGGCCGTGCCAGGAGGTGGTCCTCGACCCGCCGTCGATCGACTCGCTCCCGATCATGACCTGCTGGCCCGGCGACGGCGGCCCCTACATCACGCTGCCCGCCGTCATCACGAACGACCCGCGCACGGGGACGCGGAACGTCGGCATGTACCGGGTGCAGAAGTTCGACTCGACGACGACCGCGATGCACTGGCAGATCCACAAGGACGCGGCCGCGGACTGGCGCGGGATGGGCGAGCGGATGGACGTTGCGATCGCGCTCGGGACCGACCCTGCCACCTGCTACACGGCGTCGGCGCCGCTCCCGAAGCACATCGACGAGCTCATGCTCGCCGGCTTCCTGCGGGGGGAGCCCGTCGAGCTCGTGCGCTGCAAGACGGTCGACCTCGAGGTGCCGGCCCGCTCCGAGATCGTGATCGAGGGCTACATCGAGAAGGGCGAGCTGCGCGACGAGGGCCCGTTCGGCGACCACACCGGGTACTACACGCCGGCCGAGCCGTTCCCGGTCGTCCACGTCACGTGCGTGACCCACCGGCGCGACCCGATCTATCCGTCGATCATCGTCGGCGTGCCGCCGCAGGAGGACGTATGGCTCGGGAAGGCCACGGAGCGCCTGTTCCTGCCGGCCGTGCGGATGACGCTGCCCGAGGTGGTCGACTACGACCTGCCGTTCATGGGCGCGTTCCACAACCTCGCGATCGTCTCGATCAGGAAGGCGTTTCCGGGACACGCGCGCAAGGTCATGCACGCTGTCTGGGGCACCGGCCTCCTGTCGCTGACCAAGGGCGTGGTGGTGGTCGACGACTGGGTCGACGTCCACGACTACGGCCAGGTGATGTGGCAGGTCGGAGCCAACGTCGACCCGGCCCGGGACGTGCTCCTGTCGGAGGGCCCGCTCGACCATCTCGACCACGCGCCGACCCGGCAATTCATGGGAGGAAAGATCGGGATCGACGCCACTGCCAAGCTTGAGGCGGAGGGCTATGTGCGTGAGTGGCCGGAGGTGATCCGGATGAGCGACGAGGTGCGGGGGCTCGTCGACCGGCGCTGGGCCGAATATGGGATTCCTGGCCGGTGAACGCGCCGTTTGAAACGTTCTCGACGGGCGCCGCAGCGAGGACTATGCTCCCGCCGGGCGCGGCTATGATCGCCGCCGACGTGTGCGAGCGAAGGGACCTGCGTGGCTGACGACGGGACGACCAGGGGCCAATTCCTCAGCCTCTCGACCGTCGGCATGGGAGCGATGATCGGCGCTGTCATCGGCGTGCCGACCACCGCCTATATCCTGGCTCCCGTCACCGACGAGGCCCAGTTCGAGCCCGTGTTCCTCGGGAAGGTCGACGGGTTCCCGGCCGACCCCGGCTTCAAGCCGACCGCGGCGACCTACGTCGAAGACCCGCAAAACCCCGCGACGAGCCCAGGGCTTGCGTTCGGTGCAGAACACCGGCAAGACCAATACCGATTGGCTCGCGGCCGATGCGATGTTCATCGTCTTCTCGAACCGGTGCATGCACCTCGGATGCCCGGTTGCAGTCGCACAGGGCGTCGGCTTCGCCTGTCCTTGTCACGGCGGTCAGTACGACAAGGAGGGTCGCCGCACCGCAGGCCCGCCGATCCGCCCGCTGGACCGCTTCCAGTGGGAGATCAAGAACACGGACGAGCTGTGGATCACCCAGCGCTGGTCGGTCGACTTCAACGGCGACGGCAAGATCCTCTACTTCCCGGTGAAGCTACCCGGCCAGCCTGTTGCGCCTCCGGGCCCGAGCATCGTGGCCGACGTGCTCTACCCGAACGTGACGTACGACCACGGCGCCATCCCGCAGGCCAAGTAGCGCATGCCGATCCCGGTTCCCGATACCAAGCAGCTCGTCCTCCAGACCGAGGACTGGATCGAGTACCGCTCGGGGTTCCCGACCCTCGTCCGCAAGTTCCTCTTCCGCAAGGTGCCGCCGACGGGCTGGTTCCATACGCTCGGCAGCTCGCTGCTGACGGTCTTCATCATCCAGGCCGTGACGGGCTCGCTCCTGGCGATGACCTACAACCCGTCGCCGAACGGGGCCTACGAGTCGATCCGCTACATCACCGACCAGGAGACGCTCGGCTGGCTGATCCGCGGGATGCACAAGTGGGGCGCCTCGATGATGGTGATCCTGCTCTTCCTGCACATGGGCCGGGTGTTCTTCTACGGCGCATACAAGTACCCGCGCGAGCTGACGTGGCTCACCGGGTCGCTGATCTTCCTGACGACCATGGCGATGGGCCTCACCGGCTACCTGCTCGTGTGGGACGAGCGGGCCTACTGGGCCTCGGTCGTGGCGGTCAACATCAACGGCACGGCGCCGGTGCTCGGGCCGTTCATCTCGAAGTTCCTGCTGGGAGGGCCCGTGTTCGGGGCGCAGACCATCTCGAGGTTCTACGCCCTCCACATGCTGATAATCCCGGCGCTGATCGGCGGGCTGATCTTCGTCCACCTGTGGCTCGTGGTGAAGCTCGGCGTCACGCCGTGGCCAGGTCGCCCCGTCCAGGATGAGGCGGTCGGCGACTGATGGCGGTCGCCGCCCGCAAGGTGATCAACCGCCGCGTCCGCTACGAGACCGAGCTCGCGGCGCAGAAGAAGGAGGGCCATCCCTTCTTCCCGTACGCGATGTTCCACGACACGGTGGTGAACCTCATCATCGTGCTGATGATCGTGGTGATGGCCGTGGTCTGGCATGCGACGGCCGGTCCTGTGGACGCCCACCATCCGGAAGGCCAGAACGGCTGGTTCGGGGCGCTCTACGAGGGCAAGGCCAATCCCGCTGTCGCCGGTCACGGAGCCGCGGCCGGAGTGGTACTTCCTGTTCCTGTTCGAGCTCCTGCGGATCTTCAAGTCGCCGTGGGAGCTGATCTTCGCGACGATCATCATCCCGACGATCCTGATGGTGTTGCTGGTCGTGTGGCCGTTCCTCGACCGCGGCCGCGACCGGCGGATCTCACGTCGGCCAGTCGGCATGGCGGTCGGACTCAGCGTGCCGGCCGTGCTCATCGCGCTCACGATCGCAGGCGGTGTGGCGCCGGGTGCGGTGTCAGGGTCGAACATCACCGGAAACCCGGACTTCGACTCGCTGCCCGCGGCGGCCCTGATCTCGTCGCATGGGTGCATGACGTGCCACAACTTCGGGGCGGGCGGCGGGTCCGTCGGGCCGGATCTATTCGGATCGGAGCGCCGCATCCCTCGAAGGCCGCCATCCAGGCCCAGATTGAGAACGGCGGCGGAGGGATGCCGCCGTTCAAGGATGCGTTCACCCGGAACGCAGATCCAGCAGATCGTCGATTTCATCGACGGCCTCCGAGACGGGCACACCGCCGTCTAGCTAGGCTCTCGCCGTGCAGGTGATGCTCGGACTCACCGGCGCGTCCGGCGCGCCCTATGCCGCACGGGTGCTGCGGGCGCTCGTGGCCTCCGGGGCCGACGTGGGCGTCGTCGTCTCGCGGGCCGGCGCCCAGGTGATCGCGCTCGAGCTCTACGGCGACCGCGACATGAACCCGGACGGCGCCGTCGAGCGGTTCGTCGTCGACAACGGCGACGCCGACGTCCGGGTGTGGGGCGAGTCCGACTACTCGGCGCCCTATGCCTCCGGCTCGAGCCGCACCGACGCGGTCATCATCTGCCCGTGCTCGATGGCGACCATAGGCACGATCGCGGGCGGCGCCGAGGCCAACCTGATCCACCGCGCGGCCGCGGTGCAGCTCAAGGAGGGACGCAGGCTCGTCCTCGTCCCCCGCGAGACGCCGCTCTCGGACATCCACCTCGAGAACCTGCTCCGTATCAAGCGGGCGGGCGCATCCGTCGTCCCCGCCATGCCGGGCTTCTACCACCTCCCGCAGAGCATCGACGACCTCGTCGACTTCGTCGCCGGCCGCGTCCTCGACACCGCTGGGGTCGAGGCGACCCTGTACGAGCGCTGGGGAACACGATGACCTTGCAGCCCGACCAGGTGCGCGAGATGTTCGACCGGATCACGCCGTCTTATGACCGCATGAACCGCGTGATGAGCATGGGCATGGACGGCGCCTGGCGGGCCCGGGCCGTCCGCTGCGCCGGGCTCGCGCCGGGATCGAGCGCCCTCGACGTGTGCTGCGGGACGGGCGACCTCGCGATCGCGCTTCTGGACGCCGTGTCGACCCGCGGCCGGGTCGTTGGCCTCGACTTCTCGGAGCGGATGCTCGAGGCCGCGAGCGCCAAGAGCTCGCAGGTGGAGTGGCTTCGGGGCGACGCCCTCGACCTGCCGTTTGCGAACGGGGAGTTCGACGCCTGCACGGTCGGCTTCGGCGTTCGCAACCTGCCCGACATCGAGCGCGGCTTCCATGAGATGGCACGTGTCGTCCGCCCCGGAGGTCGCGTCGTCTGCCTGGAGCTGACAGAGCCGCCGCGCCTCGTCGCTCCGTTCGCCCGGCTCTGGACCGACCGCGGAGTGCCGCTGCTCGGCCGGCTCATCGCCCGCGAGACCGACGCCTACCGCTACCTGCCGGCGTCCGTCCACCGGTTCCCGCCGGCCGGTGAGCTCGCGGCGATCATGCGCAGCGCCGGCCTCGACCGAGTGCAGTTCAAGCGGCTGTCGGGCGGCGCGGTCGCGCTCCACGTGGGGACGGTGCGCACGTGAGCACGGTGGCGGCTGTTCTGGAGGTGCCGGGCGTCTCGACGTACCTGGACGCGGTCGAGGAGCGGCTGCGGGAGACGGCCGCCCGCGACGGCGGCGAGGTGGCGGCCGCCGGCGTCGACACGCTCGCCTCGGGCGGCAAGCGCCTGCGGCCGATGCTGGTGCACCTGTGCGCGCCGCCGTCGGGCCGCGCGCGCCCGGGCCTCGTAGCCGCCGGCTGCGCGGTCGAGCTCGTCCACATGGCGACGCTCGTCCACGACGACCAGATCGACGCCGCCCCGCTTCGGCGCGGCCGGCCGACGGTCTGGCGCTCGCGCGGGCCGCTCGTCTCGACCGCGGCCGGCGACCACCTGTTCGCACGGGCGTTCTCCGAGCTCGTGACGACGGGCGACATGCAGGCGGTGACGGTCCTCTCCGACGCCTGCCTGGCGCTGGCCCGCGGCGAGATCCTCCAGCGCGAGCAGGCCGGGAACGCCGACACGACCCCGGAGGAATACCTCGAGCGCTGCCGGCTCAAGACCGGGCGGCTGTTCGCGGCCGCCGCGACGCTCGGCGCGCGCCTCGGCGGCCTGCCGGTCGACGAGACCGAGCGGATGGGCGAGTTCGGGACAGCGCTCGGGCTCGCGTTCCAGATCGCAGACGACGTCCTGGACTGCGACGGCGACCCGGACACGACCGGCAAGGCGCTCGGCACCGACCTTCTCGACGGCACCGTCACGCTGCCGCTCCTGCTCGCAGCGCGGCGCGACCCCCAGGTCGAGGACGTGCTCCGCCGCGGGGCCGGCCCGGCCGACGTGCTGCCGACGCTCGCGCGCGTGGCCCGCTCCGGCGCCGTGCACGACGCGCGTGCCGAGGCCGAGCGGCACGCCGCGCTCGCGCTCGCCGCGCTCGACCGGCTGGACGGCCGCGTGGACACCGCTGCCCTTGGCGCGGTGGTACGCGGCGCGGTCGAGCGGCGAGCGTAGAAGCCCCGGGGTCAGACCCCGTCACACTTCGGTGCGTGGATCGGCGCTCGGTCTTTGACCCGTGTCGCGGGATTGACGCACGCCAAACCATGGGGCAGGCCTCGGATGAGGCCTGGCCCCGGTGGTTCGACTCGCGTCACGGTTCGTCAGAGGGTGCCGCGGGCGGGACGGTCTCCAGCCACTCCTCGACCTCGGCCGGCGACCGCAGCCGCACGAGCTCGAGGTGGGCGAGCTCAGGCCGGGCCAGGAGCTCGGTGAACCGGCGGCGGTGGCCGAAGTGCTTGCGGATCGCATAAACGAAGAGCGAGTCCCAGCCGAAGAACGCCGCCCGCCAGCTCTCGCGGTTGCCGTTCCAGAGCTCCTCGCGGTTCCGTGATCCGCGGCAGGGTCCGCCCCCACAGCCTCCGCATGCACACGCGCAGCGGCAGGTCGAGCCACACGACCGTGTCGGCGCTCTCGAGCACGAGCGTCCCCAGCTTCCGCCGGTAGTCGGAGTCGACGACCCAGCCGTCCGAGCGCAGAATGGGCTCGATGACGGCCCGCAGCTCGGCGTCGGGCGTCTCTGTCCAGTCCGGCCCGTGCACGAGCGCGTCGGTCTCGAGATGCCGAACGTTGAGGCGGCCCGCGAGCGCGCGGCCCATGGTTGTCTTGCCCGACCCGCTGATGCCTTGGATCGACACTCTCCTCACGAGCGGCAGAGACTACCGCCGAGAGTAGACTCCGCCTGCTCATGGCCGTCGCTGCTCATCTGGACACGCTCGCCCCGATCCGCGAGAAGGTCATCGCCGGAGAGCGGCTCGACCTCGACGACGGGATCGCGCTCCTCGAGTGCGACGACGTCCTCGCGCTCGGAGACCTGGCCGACAGCGCCCGCCGCCTGCGCGGAGGCACCGACGAGGTCTTCTTCGTCAACAACCTGTATCTGAACCACACGAACGTGTGCCGGGTGAAGTGCAAGTTCTGCGCGTTCGCGCGCACCGGCCGCCAGGACGGCGCCTACACGTGGGACATCCCCGACCTGGTCGCCCACGCCGTCGACGTCTACGGCCGCGAGGGCTACAGCGAGATCCACATGGTCGGCGGCGAGCACCCGCACATCGGCTACGACTACTACCCCGGCGTCACCCGTGCCCTCCACGAGGCGCTCCCCGACGTCCACCTGAAGCTCTTCACCGCCTCCGAGATCCACCACATGACCAAGCTCTCGGGGCTCCCCCGCGAGCAGGTCCTCGCCGATCTGAAGGAGGCCGGGCTCGGATCGCTGCCGGGCGGCGGCGCCGAGGTGTTCGCCGACCGCGTGCGCAGGCTGATCGCGCCCGGCAAGGAGCATCCCGACGACTGGATCGCCACCCACCGCGCGGCACACGCGTTGGGCATCCCCACGCACTGCACGATGCTCTACGGCCACGTGGAGACCTACGAGGAGCGGATCGACCACCTGCTTCGCCTGCGTGACCTCCAGGACGAGACCGGCGGCTTCCTGGCCTTCATCCCGCTGCCGTTCCATCCCGAGAACACGGTCTTCGAGCGGCGCGGCTGGCGCTTCTCGACCGGCTACGACGACCTGCGCATGATCGCCGTCTCGCGCCTCATGCTCGACAACATCCCGAACGTGAAGGCGTACTGGATCATGATCTCGACGCCGCTCGCCCAGGTGGCGCTCCACTTCGGCGCGAACGACATCCAGGGCACGGTCATGGAGGAGCAGATTGCCCATGCCGCCGGCGCCGTGACGCCGCAGGAGGAGAAGGTGCAGAGCCTGGTCTCGCTGATCCGCGAGGCGGGCCGGGTGCCCGTGCAGCGCGACACGCTCTACAACACCGTGAGGAGCTTCGCGTGACCCTGCGGCTGGGCCGGATCTCCTACGCGAACATGGCGCCGGTCTTCTACGACCTGACCGGCGTCGACGTCGAGCAGGTGCCCGGAGTGCCGACCGAGCTCAACCGCCGCCTGATCGCGGGCGAGATCGACGTCGCCCCGATCTCGTCGATCGAGTACGCCCGAAACGCCGACAAGCTGCGGCTGCTCCCGGAGCTGTGCGTCTCGACCGAGGGCGCCGTCGACTCGATCCAGCTCATCACCCGCCGGCCGCTCGAGCAGGTGCGGACGGTGGCGGTCACGCCGGAGAGCGCGACGTCGGTCGTCCTGACGAAGGTGCTGCTCGGCGATGTCAGCCTCGTCCCGCTCGACCAGCCGGCCGACGCGCGCATGCTCATCGGCGACGCCGCCCTGCGAAGCGCGTTCGAGGACCCGACGCCCCACTACGACCTCGGCCGTCTCTGGCAGGAGCGCACCGGCTTGCCGATGGTGTACGCCGTGTGGGCGTGCCGGAAGGAGATCGACGAGGGCCTGCGCGAGCTGGAGCGGGCGCATCTGCGCTCGCTGGCCGTCGCCCGCTCGGAGCCCGAGGCGCTCGCCCGCCAGGCGGCGGTCGAGTACGGCTGGCCGGCCGGGTTCCTCGCCCGCTACTTCGAGAAGCTCCGCTATCACTTCGGCCCGCGCGAGCGCCAGGGTGTCGTCCGCTTCTTCGAGCTCGCCCACCTGGCCGGCGAGCTGGACGCCGTGCCCGAGCTGCGGTTCGTGGAGCTCGCCGAGGTGGCCGGATGAGCGCATCCGAGATCCTGGATCGCGCCCTCGAGGGCGAGCGGATCACGGACGACGACGCGGCCGAGCTCCTGCGGTCGCGCGACCTCGTCTCGGTGGGCCGCGCCGCGCATGAGCTCCGAAACCGGCGCTCCGACCCGGGCGTCGTCACGTTCATCGTCGACCGAAACCTCAACTACTCGAACATCTGCTACACCGACTGCTCGTTCTGCGCCTTCTACCGCCGGCCGGGCGACACCCGCGAGGGCTACGTGCTGCCGCGGCCCGTCATCTTCAAGAAGATCGAGGAGACGCTGGCGCTGGGCGGCACGGCGATCCTCATGCAGGGCGGCCACAACCCCGACCTCGGCCTCGACTGGTACGAGGACCTCTTCCGCGAGATCAAGGCGCGCTACCCGATCCACCTGCACGCGCTCTCGCCGTCCGAGATCCAGCACGTCGCCCGCAAGGCCCGCCTCACCTCGTCGGAGGCGCTGGCGCGCCTGCGCGACGCCGGCCTCGACTCGCTGCCGGGCGGCGGCGCCGAGGTGCTGGTCGACCGCGTCCGCAAGATCATCTCGCCCAAGAAGACGACGTCGGACGAGTGGCTCTCGATCATGCGCGCCGCCCACCGGCTCGGCATGAGCACGACCGCCACCATGATGTGGGGGCACGTCGAGACGCTCGAGGAGCGGGTCGAGCACCTGCGCCGGATCCGCGACCTCCAGGACGAGATGCACGGCTTCCGCGCCTTCATCTCGTGGACGTACCAGCCCGACAACACCGCCCTCGCGCCCCAGGTGACCTGGAACCCGACGAGCTTCGACTACCTCCTCATGCAGGCGGTGACGCGGATCTACCTCGACAACGTCGAGCACATCCAGAGCTCGTGGGTCACCCAGGGCACCAAGATCGGCCAGGTCGCGCTCGGGTTCGGCGCCGATGACATGGGCTCGATCATGATCGAGGAGAACGTCGTCTCGGCCGCGGGCACGACCTACCGCGCCACCACCGAGGACTTCGTCCACTACATCCGAAACGCGGGCTTCCAGCCGCGCCAGCGCGACACGCTGTATCGCACGGTCCGCGAGTACGCGGCGGCGTGAAGGTCACGGTCTCGACCACCTGCGCGGCCCCTCCGGAGGTCGTGTGGGAGTGGATCGCCGACCCGCACAAGCACATCCGGATGCTGCCCGACGAGATCCGAAACGCCGAGGTGCTCGAGAACGGGGACATCACGTGCGAGCTCGTGTCGGTCGGGGTGCGCGAGCCGATGACGGTCAGGACCGTCGAGACGGACCCGCCGTGGCGGCTCGTGGAGGAGCGGGTCGACGGCAAGCGCAAGGGGACGTCGGTCTTCGAGATCGAGCCCGAGGGCGAGCACGCGAGCAGGGTGACGCTCACGGCCGAGGTCGAGCTCTCGATGCTCGCATCCGCTGTCGCCTCGGGGCCGATCAAGAGCGCGCTCGGCGACCAGCTCCGCAACCTGGCCACGCTCGTCGCGACCGAGGAGTAGCCGCCGCGCGGAAGGGCCGCCGGCTTGACACGCCGCTTTCGAAAGATATGTTTCGAAACATGTCTTTCGACGAACGCCGGCTCACCGACCCCCGCGTCATGCGCGCGCTCGCCCACCCGACCCGGATCGAGCTCATGGAGCTCGTGGCCCGCGAGGGGGAGCTGACCGCGACGGCGGCCGCCGAGGCCCTCGGGCTCTCTCCCGCCAACTGCTCGTTCCACCTTCGCCAGCTTGGCAAGTACGGCTTCCTCGAGGAGGCCGCGCACGGGCCGGGCCGGACGCGCCCCTGGCGGATCGGGTCGGTACGCCACCAGTGGGACGAGGTCGGCCCCAACGCGGAGGCGACCGCCGCCGCCTCGGCCCTGACGTCGGTGGTCCTCGAGCGCGACCTGAACAGGTTGCGCGACTGGCTCGCCCGCCAGCCTTCGGCCGAGCCCCGCTGGCGAAAAGCGGCGTTCCTGAGCGAGGCGCTCCTGTACCTCACCCCCGACGAGCTCGAGTCGCTCGGCGAGGCGATCGTCGAGCTCGTGCAGCCGTACGTCGAGCGGGTCGCCCCCGAACGCCGGCCGGAGGGCTCGGCGCCGGTGCAGGTGCTCGCCATCGGCTTCCCGATCCGCCCCACGGCCACCGGCAACTGAGGCCATGCGGGCGCTCTTCCGGGATCGCGACGCACGCCTCCTGCTGGTGGGCCAGGGACTCTCGCTCTTCGGTGACCGTGCGATGTACCTCGTGCTCGGGATCTGGGTGAAGACTCTGACGGGGTCGAACGCGCAAGCCGGCCTGGTGTTCTTCGTGCTCGCGATCCCGGGCCTTGTGGCACCCGCCTTCGGGCTTCTCGTCGACCGGGTGCGGAAGCGGCCGCTCATGATCGCCACCGATGTCGCGATCGCGGTCGTCCTCGGCGCGCTCTTCTTCGTCCACGATCGCAGCGACGTCTGGATCATCTACGCCGTCACGTTCCTCTACGGCGCTGCCGGGTTCCTCTTCACGTCGGGCCAGTCAGCGCTCCTGCACCTGATGCTGCCCGAGGAGCAGCTCGCCGACGCGAACGCCGTGATCCAGACCGCGAGCGAGGGCTCGCGGCTGATCGCCCCGCTTATCGGCGCAGGCATCTTCGCGGCCGTCGGCGGCCCGGCTGTGGCGGCGCTCGACGGGGCGACGTTCCTGGCCTCGGCCGCCTGCCTGGCCGCGCTGCAGCTGCGGGAGTCGCGGCCGGTCGCCCCGGAGCATCACATCCTGACGCAGCTCGTCGCGGGGATTGCGCACATCGCCCATCGGCCCGGCCTGCGCCGGATCGTGCTCACGGTCGCCGCGGCCCTGCTCGTGGTCGGCTTCGCCGAGACGGCGATCTTCGCGGTGCTCCAGAAGGGCATCCACCGCCCGCCCGCGTTCCTCGGCGTCCTGAGCGCCGGCCAGGGCGTCGGGGCGATTGCCGGGGCCGTGGCTGCAGCAGCCGTGATCCGCCGGATCGGAGACGCGCGCACGGTCGCACTCGGGATCCTGCTCTTCGGCGCAGGCGACGCGTTCTTCCTCATTCCGGAGGTGGGGCCGGTCATGGTCGGCATCGGGATCGCCGGCGCCGGCCTCTCGCTGGCGGTCGTCGGTTTCGGCACTGCCGTCCAGCTGCGGACGCCGGCCGCGCTCCAGGGTCGCGTGTACTCCGCAGCCGACACGATCATCGGCACGCCGCAGACGGCGTCCATCGCGGTTGGCGCGGCGATCCTCACGATCGTGGACTACCGCGTCTCGATCGCGGCCATGGCGGTCGTGTGCGCGCTGTGCGGCAGCTATCTCGCTGCCGTGGGCGCGCCCGACGACATGTAGTCTCCGCCGCCGTGGAGTCGCTGTCGCACTCGATCCAGACCTTCATCGCCAACCACGGCCTCGAGGCGGTCTTCCTGCTCATGGTGCTCGAGAGCGCCTGCATCCCGGTGCCGAGCGAGGTGACGATGATCTACGCCGGCTACCTCGTGTCGCAGGGGGACATGAACTTCGTGGCTGCCGTTCTCGTCGGCGCGTTCGCGAATCTGGTCGGCTCGTGGATCGCGTGGGGGGTCGGCGCCTACGGCGTCGACGCCTGGCTCTACAAGACCGAGCGGAACCGCCGGCACGCCGAGCAGGCCCACCGGTGGTTCGAGCGTTACGGCACGCCGGTCGTGTTCTTCTCCCGGATGGTGCCGATCGTGCGGACGTTCATCTCGCTCCCGGCGGGCGTCGCCCGGATGCCGCTCGGCCGGTTCTCGGTGCTGACGTTCGTGGGCTGCGTGCTGTGGTCGCTGCTGCTCGTCGCGATCGGGAATGCCGCGGGCGCCAACTGGGAGACGTGGCACCGCAGGCTGGGCGATCTCAACTACCTCGTCGTCGCTCTCGCGGTGGTCCTCGTGGGCGTCTGGCTACTGCGTCGGCGCCGTTCGACCGCTTAGTACCCTGTCCTGATGCCCGTCCCCCTGATGGACATCCGCGGCCAGTACGCGCACCTGCTCGACGATGTGAAGAAGGCCGCGTCCGACGTGATCGACTCCGGCCGGTTCATCCTCGGCCCGAACGTGCGCGCGCTCGAAGAGGAGATCGCGGCGGCCGTCGACGCACCCCAGGCGGTGGCGGTCGCGAACGGCACCGATGCGCTCATCCTGGCGCTCGAGGGGCTGATGGTCGGCCCCGGCGACGAGGTGATCTGCCCGGCCCACACGTTCTACGCCACCGCCGAGGCGGTGGCCCGTGCCGGCGCGCGCCCAGTGTTCGCCGACATCGATCCCGCCACGTTCAACGTCGACCCGGCGGCCGTCGAGGCGGCGGTCACCGAGCGCACGCGGGCGATCATCGCGGTCCACCTGTGCGGCCAGCCCGCCGACCTGCCGGCGCTGCGCGAGATCGCCGACCGGCACGGCCTCGCGCTGATCGAGGACGCGGCCCAGGCGTACGGGGCCCGCTGCGACGGTCGCCCCGTAGGGGCGTTCGGCGACGCGGCGACCCTGTCGTTCTTCCCGAGCAAGAACCTGCCCGCCATGGGCGACGCCGGCATGGTGCTCCTGCGCGACCGCGACGTCGCCGACCGCGTGCGGATGCTGCGCTTCCACGGCTCGCGCGACAAGCGCGTCTTCGAGCACGTCGGCATGAACTCGCGCCTCGACGAGATCCAGGCGGCGATCATGCGGGTGCTCCTGCCCCACGTCCCGGGCTGGAACCAGGCCCGCCGCGCCGCCGCCGCGCGCTACGCCGACCTCGGGCTCGGCGAGCTGGTCGAGCTGCCGCAGCAGGCGCGGTGCACGTGCCACGTCTACCACCTGTACGTCGTGCGCGCGGCGGAGCGCGACGTCCTCGCCGGGCGCCTTCGTGACGCCGGGATCGGCGCCGTCGCGTACTACGCAAACCCGCTCCATCTCCAGCCGGTGTTCAAGTCGCTCGGCTACCGGCTCGGCGATCTGCCCCACACCGAGCGGGCCGCGCGCGAGAGCCTCGCGCTGCCGATGTTCCCGACGCTCGACGAGGCCTCGCAGCGCGAGGTGGTCGCGGCGGTGCGGGCGGCGGCGCCGGCGGCCGCCTGAGCCGGGCGGGCGCGTGCGCGTCTGGATCGACCTCACCAACTCGCCGCACGTCGTCGTGTTCGCGCCGATGATCGAGCGGATGCGTGCCCGCGGCTGGGACGTCGCGGTGACCGCCAGGGCGTTCGCCCAGACGGTCGAGCTCCTCGAGCTGCGCGGGATCGACCACACGGTGATCGGCCATCACGGCGGCAGGTCGCGGGCCGGGAAGGCGCGCGCGGCCGGCGATCGTGTTGCCGCAATGATCCGGTTCGGCCGCCGCGGCCGCTTCGACGCCGCCCTCGCGCACGGCTCGACGGACCTGCCGATGGCGTGCGCCGTCCTGCGCGTCCCGAACACGACGATGTTCGACTACGAGTACGCGACCCTCCAGCACTCGCTGAACTGCCGCCTGGCCGCGCGGGTGCTCGTCCCCGATGCGATCCCGCCGGCCCGCCTGCGCCGCTTCGGCGCGCGGGCGGCGAAGCTCGTCCGCTATCCGGGCCTGAAGGAGGAGTACTCGCTGGCCGACGTCGTCCTCGACCCGGCGGTGCCGGTCTCGCTGGGCCTGGACGGCGAGGCGGTCGGCGTCGTCCTGCGGCCGCCTGCCGATGTCGCGCTCTACCACCGGTTCGAGAACCCGCTCTTCGACGAGGTGCTGGAGCACCTCGGCCGCCGCGACGACGTCCGGGCTGTCGTGCTGCCGCGCACACCGGCCCAGGCGGAGCGCCTGCGGCGCCTGGCGCTTCCGTCGGTCACCGTGCCCGACCATGCGGTCGACGGCGCCAGCCTGGTGGCGGGCGCCGACCTGGTGGTGAGCGCTGGCGGGACGATGAACCGCGAGGCGGCAGTGCTGGGGACGCCCGTCTACACCGCGCTCGCGGCCCGCCTTGGCGGCGTCGACGAGCGGCTGGTCGCCGAGGGCCGCCTGCGGCCGTTGGCCCGGGTCTCCGACCTCGTCCTCGAGCGGAAGCCGGCGGCCGCCGCCCAACGCCTGCGCCGCGATCCCGCCCAGCTGGTCGACCTCGCGCTCTCGGGACTCACGAAGGCCTGACCGACGACCTGGCGCTCTCCGGCCTAACAGGCTGAAACGCCGGTACCTGGTTCCGCTGTTTCACACGCACCCAGCGAGCGCGGCTGACAGCTCGCGGGCGCTAAGCTGCCTGGTCCTCCACGTGGGGGTAGGGGAGGTGCGAGCCGTTCGGCTCATCGCTGCCGTAGTACCACGCCAGCAGGCGGTGCATGTCGGCGGCGTCGGCCGCGACGAGGTGCTCCTCGGCCTCGGCCAGGCCGCGGTCAGCCTCGTTCGAGGCATGGATTGGATCGTGCATCGTGCCTTCCCCCCGTCGAGCTTCCTTGGGACTCACGAGAGGTATCGGCACCGCCGCGCAGGGCCGCACACCCCCATTCCGGGGACCCCGGGCTCACCCGAATCCCGGGGTTAGCCCTCCCCCCGATCGTCCAGGTCGCTCCAGAAGCTGGCCCGCAGCGCCTCGGCGACGCGCGGGTCGGTATGGGCGGGGTTGAAGATGTTGCGCGACCTGTCGGCGCACACCTCGAGGCTCGCCAGCCGAACATCGCCCAAGGCGAGCACGATGTCGTGGGGAAGCTGCAACTCGTCTGCGGTGTAGTGCTTGAAGTGCAGATCGGGTGCGCGCTCGAGAAGCTCGGGCCAATCGGGGCAGGATCGCATCGCCATGGGGGAATTCTACGCCGGGGATCGGCCCCGGCGCGCGCGTACCTCCTCCCACACCAGGGCGAGGCCGATGCCGACGATCAGGCCGATGAACGCGGCGACGACGAGCGAGCTGCGGCGCCGGACGGCGCTGACCTGCCGGCCCTTGGCGTCCGTGATCATCTGGGCCGACTCGATCGAGTCGACGGCGGCAAGCGCGATCTGATCCGTCGGGAGCTGCGTCGAGATGTCGCCGAGCTGCTGGGTCGAGGTGGCGAGGATCTCCCCCCAGGAGGCCGAGGAGGTCGCCTTGTCGATCGGCGAAAGGCTTGAGCCGTCGATCTGCTTGAGCGCTGCCGTGGCGCGGTCGATCGTCGCCTGGAGCTGCTTCGTCTCGGCCTGCTCGGCCGCGATACGCGCCTTCAGCTGGCTTCGCTTGGCGTCGGGATACCGGTTCTCGAACCCGATCAGGCTGTTCGCCAGCGACTCGGCTGCGGCCTCGACCCGCTGGCGGCTCCACGGCCCCTCGACGGTGATCGAGATCGTGGGCGTTCCGGTGGGCGTCTTGGACGCGCTGCCGGCGGTGCCGCCGGCCGACGGGCTGGAGGCCAGCACGCTGACGTGCCCGTGCAGCTTGGAGGCGGTCAGGTGGGCCGCCCGGGCAGCCTCTGCCAGCGTCGCCGTCGACTTGACGAACGTGACCGCGATCCCCGCGTTCGACTGCGGAGTCTGGGGGATGACGCCGCCGCCGCCGGCGGCGAGCGGCTGGCCCAGATAGACGCTCGCGGTCGCCGTCGACGTGTTCTTCGAGCCGCTGACCGCGTGCAGGAAGACCAGGCCGACGGCGATGACGACGGACGCCACCACGACGTACCACCGCCGGGCGACCCGTCGCGCATAGTCGGTCACGCGCACCTCGCGGGGCGCCGACGGGGGGCTCGACGACATGGGCGGGTAGTGTAGTGACCTGACTTGAGCGCAGGCTCAGACACCCGATCCCTGCACGTTGCGCTGATCGATCCGTCGGGCTATTCGCGTCCGTACGACCACGAGCTTGCGCGCGCGCTCGCTGCCCGCGGCCACCGCGTGACGCTGTGGACGGCGGAGTTCGTCCACGGTCCGGCGCCGGCGGCCGCGGGGTATCGCGTCGTCGAGCACTTCTACCGGCGCTCGAACCGCCTCGAGGTCGGCGCGCGGCTCCGGGCCCCGGCCAAGGCGGCCGAGCACGTGGCCGGGCTGGCGAGCCTGCGCCGCGCGCTGCGCCGCGACCGGCCCGACGTGGTGCACGTCCAGTGGACGGTCCTGCGGCCGCTCGAACGGCGCTTCTACCACCGGCTCGCCGCGGCGGGCATCCCGGTCGTCTTCACCGCGCACGACCCGCTGCCGAACGTCGGAGGGCCGCTGCGGCGGCGGTCGGCGGCGGCGACCGCGCGGTCGTTCGCCCGCGTGATCTGCCACAGCGAGTGGGGGCGCCGGGCCCTCGTCGAGCGCTGCGGCGTGCGCCCCGGCCGGGTGCGCGTGATCCCGCACGGTGCGTTCCGCTATCTCTGCGACGAGCCGGAGGTGCCGGCGCCCGTCGAGGCGCCGGGCCCCCTGGCGGCCCTGCCGGGCATCCTGCGGCCGTACAAGGGCGCTGACGTCCTCGTCCGGGCGTGGCCGCGGGTGCGCGATCTCGTCCCGAACGCGTCGCTCGTCATCGCCGGGCGGGCCATGATGGACGTCGCCGCCCTCGGGACACCCGGCACGGGGGTCGAGATCGTGGACCGCTTCCTGACCGACGCCGAGCTGGCCGCGCTCATGCGCCGGGCGGAGCTCGTTGTGCTCCCCTACCGCCGGATCGACAGCTCGGGCGTCCTCTTCGCAGCGCTTGCCTTCGGGCGCGCCCTCGTGCTTTCGGACGTCGGGAGCTTCAGGGAGCTCCACGACGAGCACGGCATCGGCGTCCTCGTCCCGCCGGGAGATTCCACGGCCCTCGCCACGGCCGTCGCGGGGGTGCTCGAGGACGAGGCCGGGCGGGCGGCGCTCGAGGCCGCAAGCGAGCGCGCGGCGGCCGGGCCGTTCTCGTGGGAGGCCGTCGCAGAGGGGCATGAGGCGGTCTACCGGGAGCTCGTCCCGTGACGCCGCCGCCGTTCTTCATCGTCGGCTGCGACCGGTCCGGGACGACGATGCTGCGCCTCATCCTGGACGGAAGCCCCGACGTCGCGATCCCGACCGAGTCGATGATCGTCGTCGACTTCGCGGGGCAGGCCGGCGACCCGCTCGCCACCGACGAGGAGTTCGCGAGGCTCGCCGGCGCCGTCTGGCGCCATCCGAAGGTACGCCAGTGGGGCCTCCCCGGCGGGCCACCGCTTCGGCAGGGGCGCACCGGCCCGGCTGCCTACCGGGCGGCGCTCGAGGCGCCGTTCCTGGCCTACGCCGAGCTGCATGGGAAGCCGCGCTGGGGCGACAAGACCCCGTATTACGTCGGCGAGCTCGACCAGGTGAAGCGCGTGTTCCCGGAGGCCCGGATCGTGAACCTCGTCCGGGACGGCCGCGACGTGGCGCTCTCGCTCCTGCGCGTGCCGTTCGGCCCAGGGAACGTCTGGGCCGCCGCGCGCCAGTGGCGGGCGGCCGTCGACGCGGGCGACACCGCCTCTGCCCGCTATGGGGACGACGTGCTCACGATCCGCTACGAGGATCTCGTTTCCGACCCCGAGCCCGTCGTGCAGCGGGTGTGCGAGTTCTGCGAGATCGCCTACCGGCCACAGATGCTCGCGATCGAGGATGCGGCGGCGGGCAGGCTGGCCGCCGGCCAGGAGGGGTGGTTCACCGAGCTCTACGCGGGGATCGGCACCCGCTCGGTGGGGAAGTGGCGCACGGGGATGACGCGCTCACAGCAGGCGGTCTTCGCCGCCGGCGCGTCGGAGGCGCTTCGTCGGCACGGCTACGACGTGCCCGACGCCGGCGCGCCTCCCGCCGTCCCGGCGGTGGCCTACGCCGCCCACAACTGGACGATCAAGGTCTGGAACTTCGCCCGCCTCCACGTGTGGCAGGAGCGGGGCCGCGAGGTGCCGCACGTGATCCGGCGCCGGCTTCAGCGCCGGTAGGCGGGGAACCGCTCGCCGTCGGTCCCGCCCGCCGCCGCGCACAGCTCGGCGTACGCGCCCGCGTCGTGGATCGCCGAGCCCACGAAGAACGGGGCCCGGCCGGCGCCCATCGACTGCTTGAACCGCTGGAGGCTGTCGCCGTCGACCAGGCCGCCGCCGAGGTGGAGCGTCGCGAGCCCCGCGTCGCGCGCGTGGCGCATCGCAGCGAAGAGGACGGCGTTGGTAGCCGAGACGGCCCGCCCCTCGTCGGTCGATGCCGAGAGGTAGTAGTGCATCGCGCCGCCGCCGGCGAGGAAGAGGCCCGCCGCGCATCCCGCATCGAGCATGACGACGCCGTCGCCCATGCGCTCCAGCCGCTCGAAGAACTCGAGCGAGAAGAGGTAGCGCTCGGCCGCCCCGACCCTCCGCATCGTGTCGACGTACATGTCGCGGAACCGGCCCAGATCGCGGGATGGGCGCGGCTCGACGCCCGCCTTCGCGGCCTTCCGGACCGCCGTGCGGCCGGCGGAGGCCATCTGCGCCATCAGCCCGTCATCCTCCTGGGCCACGTCGACCGTGACCATGTCCTGCACGTGCCGCACCGAGACATCGCCCGCGTCCTCGTGGTTTGCCCGGAGCGGATGGAAGCGGACGAACTCGCTCACGACCCGTCGCTCCGCGCACGCGGCCCGGAACGGCTCGCGCCAGCCGCTCCCGCTTCCCTGTGGCCCGCCGTACCCGTAGGGCGTCGTGATGTCGCACGCGCCGCCAGGCAGGGGCCGCACCAGGAACGCGTGGAGGACGCCGCCGTGGGCAAACCCGGCGGGCGTGGCATCGTCGAGCAGTGCCGCCGCCTCCAGGTAGCGGGGGTGGAAGTACGGGTCGCGATCGCCCGCCGCCTCCCAGGCCCGCGCGTAGCCCTCGGCGTCGAGCCAGCCGGTCAGCCCGCCACCTCGTCGGCGGCCACGTCCTCGACGTACTCCTCGCTCTCGTCCACGGCGTGGTAGCCGCGCCGGAGGAGGACGACACCCACCGTGCGAAGCATGATCGCGAGGTCGGAACGCAGCGTGACCCTCCGCGCGTAGCGCTGGTCGGCGTCGATCATCTGCGAGCGGCGCAGCGTGTTTCGCCCCTCGACCGCCGCGAGGCAGGTGAGGCCCGGCCGCACGCGGAGCGTCTCGCCGTAGCGGCTCATGTAGCGGTCGACGATCTCGCGCGGCTTGGGACGCGGCCCGACCAGCGACATGTCCCCGCGCAGGACGTTCCAGACCTGGGGCAGCTCGTCGATGGACGTGGCCCGGAGCCAGCGCCCGACGGGCGTCACCCGCGGGTCGTCAGGCTCGAACCACATGCCGGCGCCCCGCGATACGGCCCCCGGCACCATCGTCCGGAACTTGACGATCGTGAACTCCCGGCCGCCGCGGCCGACCCGCGTCTGGTGGAACAGGACCGGCCGGCCCTGCGTGCGCCAGAGGAGCGCGGCGGCGGCAGCCATGAGCGGAGCGCCTGCGACGCCCAGCACGGCCCCGCCGGCGACGTCCAGGGCGCGCTTTCCACGGCGCTCGTAGAACGTCACAGCCTGGTCCCGGCCGCCTTGTCCCAGGTCGCCGGCACCCCGCGGCGCAGGTATCCGCCGAGCGCGATGACGGTCGCGAGCGTCACGAGCAGGTAGTAGTGCAGGATGCGCAGGGGGCGGATCCGGCCCCTGGCGAGGATCGAGACGCCGACCAACGCCAGGCCCGCGAGCTGCACGCCGAGCGCGACCGCGTAGACGGTCGCCGTCCCGGCCAGGAGCGCGCTCGCCGCCAGGAGCACGACGTGCAGCGGCCCGCTCCAGTACCGCAGGAGCCGGTGCGAGACGAGCTCGACCCAGTACACCGGACCCACCCGCAAGCGGAACATCCGGCCGCGGAAGAGCATGAGCCAGGCATGCTCGAACATCCGCACCTTGCGCCGGAATTCGTCCTCGATGTCGGTCGTCATGTTCTCGGTCGCCCGGGCCTGCGGCTCGTACACGGCCCGGTAGCCGTTCTGCACCATGAGGTACGGGAAGCTCAGGTCGTGGCCGAAGCGGGGGTCGACCTCGCGGTAGGCCTCCCTGCGCACGGCGTAGATCGCCCCGTTGGAGCCGGTCATCGAGTGGACGAGCGACTCCCGAGCCCGCAGCCACATCTCGTAGCGCCAGTAGACGCCCTCCTGGTTCGTGCCGCCCACCGGGTTCACGAGCCGCACCTGGCCGCAGGCCATCCCGACGGCCGGGTCCGCAAACGGCGCCACGAGCTCGCGCAGAGCATCCGCGTCCCATTCGACGTTGGCGTCCCCGAAGGCGACGATCTCGCCCGACGTCTCGCGCACGGCCCGGTCCTGGGCGGCGACCTTACCGCCGCGCTCGCAGCGGATCAGACGGACTCCGCGCGGCTCGAAGCGGGCGACGATGTCGTGGGTGGCGTCGCTCGAGTCGTCCGAGGCGACGACGATTTCGAGGCGGTCGCCCGGGTAGTCGAGCGCGAGCACGTTCTCGAGCTTGCGCTCGATGACGTCCTCCTCGTTGTGGGCCGGGACGACGAGCGTCACGGCCGGCAGGATCGCGGCCCGCCGGGGCGGACGCGGCCGCAGGCGGGCCAGCGCGGCGACGGCCAGCGGGTAGCCGAGGTGGGTCCAGGCGAGCGCGGCCAGGCTGGCCCAGAAGACGATCTCGAGCGCCAGCGTCACGCCGGGGATCCTACGGACGCCATTCGCGCCACCGGGGCTGGCTCGGGCGCGAAGAGCGCGGCGCCGGCGACCGCCAGGAGCGCGACGACGAAGAAGTACTCGAGCGTCATCGTGAGGTAGAAGAGGTTCGCCACGGCGGTGCCGGCGATCCCGGCCGCGATCCCCCAGCCGATCCGCGCGATGTCGGGGTCGGCAGCGAGCCGGATGCGGAACGAGTTGGCAACGAGCCAGGCGAAGTAGACGAGGTAGAGGGCGAAACCGACGAGGCCGGTCTCGACCAGGATCGCGACCCACACGCTGTGCGGGCCGTAGTCGGTGCGCCCGGTCAGGAACTCGTAGAAGACGGCGAACGTGTTGAAGCCCATCCCGAAGAGCGGGTTGGGATTGAGGGCGGGCGGGACGAGCTGGTAGAACTGGAGGTGGGTGAGGACGCCGCTCCCCGAGAGCTGCGTGCGGGCCGAGATGACCGTCTGGACGAAGGTCGACGACGCGTACACCACCGCGGCGGCCGTCGCGAAGGCCGCGGCGCCGACAGCGATCCGGCGCCCGGAGGGCAGGTGGCCGCGCAGGCCGGGGAGGATCACCGCCAGGCCGACGAGGTCTCCGAGGGCCGCCGACCGCGACAGGGTCAGAGTCTGGACGACGACCATGAGGACGAGCGTCGCCACGGCCCATCTGCGGTGGCGGCGGTCCCGCAGGTACCAGGCGAGCAGGATGAAGATCGGCACGCACAGCATCACGCCGAGGTGGTTCGGATCGCCGGTGAGCGCGTTGATCCGATACACCGTCTTCTCCCCTCCGACCTGGCCGAAGACGCCGATGCCGCCCTGCTTCCCCTGCCCGGCGGTCAGCGGGCCGACGACGAACGTGTCGAGGTTGACGCCCGCCCCGACCTGGAGGGCCAGCTGCACGATCCCGTAGACGCAGTTGACGACCATCCCGGCGACGAACGCCCAGACGCAGCGGACGAAGAGCGCCTGGCCGCGGCGGACGACGTGCGCGCAGGCACAGACGAGGAACGCGAAGTGCACGGACCAGGTGACGATGCCCTTCACCCAGAAGGTGAGGGCGTCGTGGTCGCGCAGGTCGAAGTAGCCGGCCAGGTAGACGGCCCCGAACGCCAGCATGAATCCGAGGAGGGCGATCGACGCCGAGGGAAGGGCGGGGTCGCGGCGGGCGAGCCGGTCGGCCAGGAAGACCGCGATGAACGCCGACGCGATCAGGTTCGTGATCGTCAGGCTGGCGGCCGACGTCTCCCACCGGATCTTCTCCCAGGTCGGCACGACGAGCGTCGCCAGCAGGAGCCAGTCGAGCCGCGAGGGTCGCATGCTTCGAAAGTCTAGGGTGGAGTGGTGCAGGCACCGGTCGGCTTCCGGATCATCGCGTCGGGCTCGGAGTTTGAGGCCCGGGTCGAGGAGGTGGTGCGGTCGATCCCTCCGGGCGCGGTCGCGGCCTACTCGGCGGTGGCCGAGCAGGCCGGCCGACCGGGTGCCGCGCGCGCCGTGGGGGCCGTCATGGCGCGAAGCGAGGGCCTTCCGTGGCACCGCGTCGTGACCGTCGCGGGCCGCCTCGTGCCCGGCCACGAGACCGAGCACGCGGAGCGCCTGCGCGCTGAGGGCGTCCGCGTCCGTGACGGCCACGTCGCCGCTCCGATTCCGTGGTGGACCTAAGTGTCGCGCAAGAACAGGGCGATCGAGCCCTTGCTCTCCTCGCTGAACCCGGCAGCCCGGTAGATCGGCGCGCCGAGCGGGGTCGCGACCAGCGCCACGAGCGAGCGGCCGCGACAGTGCTCGAGCATGCGCTCGAAGATCGCGCCGCCGATCCCCCGGCCGCGGTGCTCGGGCAGCACGATCATGTCCCAGATGGAGGCGTAGAGGCCGTCGTCCTGGACGCGGCCCATGCCCACGAGCCCGCCGTCATCCTGCCGGGCCGTGACGTTCCACGTCGCCGCGAGCGTGCCTTCGAGGGCGGCGTCGTCGACGGCGGGGTCGGACCATCCCGCGGCGGCGCGCAGCGCCCGGTACTCGGCCGGAGCGAGCCGGTCGCCCTCGGCGTACCTCACAGGTAGCCGAGGTCCTCCAGCCGCCGCGCGACCGCGGCCTCCTCCTCGACCGACATGACGACGTCGCGGCGCAGCCCCGCGAGCTCCTCGTCGAGGATCGTGCGCAGCCGCTTCGGCGCCTGCGCGCGGACGTCGGTGTGCTCGCGCGGGTCGAGATCGAGCCGGTAGGCCTCCTCGTCGTCGGAAGGCACCCACCGGATCATCTTCCAGGGCGGCTTTCGGACCGCCATCTGGCTCAGGTTGCCAAGATCGCTCGTGACGGCCAGCGCGGTGCGGTCGCCGGCTTCGCGCCCCTCGATGAGCGGCAGGAGCGACTCGCCGTCCGCGGTTGCCGGAGCGGCGATGCCCGCCATGTCCAGGAGCGTCGGCGCGATGTCGACCGTCCGCACCTGCCACGGCACGACCGCCGGATCGAGCTCCGGCGCCGCGAGGATCAGCGGAACCTGAAGGACCTCGTCCCAGAGCCCCGCCCCGTGCATGTGGTAGACGCCGCGCACCTCCGACTTGTCGTCGAAGCGCTCCCCCCACGACTCGCCGTGGTCGGCCGTGACGACGACGGCCGTCGAGTCGCGGACGCCGAGCTCTTCGAGCGTCTCGAGGACGGCGGCGATGTTGTGCTCGGACTGATATTCCACAGCGCGCCGGTAGGCCTCACGCGACTGCTCGAGCGCGCCGGCCCGGTCGGACTGGATGCGCTCGATGACGCGGCGCTTGCCCTCCCTCCAGTCCGCCCGCGCCCGGTGGTGGGCGGTGTAGGGCACATGCGTAGCCCACGAGTGGACGAAGAGGTGAAACGGCGTGCCGGCATTGGCGTGCAGCCATCCCAGGATCGGGTCGATCGAGTCGCTGCGGCCCCTGACCATCGCGTCGGGCATGGTGCGAAAGAGGAACCCCTCGTCGAAGACGAAGGAGGCCACCTCGTAGCCCTCGCGCGCGAACCGGCCCTGCACGGTCTCGGTCCCCGGCGCCGGGTCGCTGCCCCAATCGAGCACGCCGTGGTGGTGCGGATAGCGGCCCGTTGCAATCGATGTGGTCGCCAGGGACGTCCGTGGGGCGGCCGCGATGCACTGGTCGAAGCGCACGCCGCCCGCAGCGAGGGCGTCGATCGTCGGGGTGCGGACACGGCGTGCGCCGTAGCACCCAACATGGTCGGCCCGGAGAGCGGCAGAGACCCAGACGACCGTATTCACGGAAGCCTCTCCGTCATCTCGCGGGATTCTCTTTCACGCAGCGGGCATGTGCAACCCCGTCACCGGGACGATGGTCGACGAGTTGCCCGCGGGGTCGAGCGCGACGAGCACGAGATCGATCGGCGTGCCCGGGGGTATCCGTGTGCGGGGCGTGAAGTTGACGACGCCGTTTCGGCCCCGGAAGGAGGCCCGAGGCGCGTCGCCCGGGCCCGTGTAGTCCGCCACGCGCGCCACCGCCCACACCCGCGTGCGCTCGCTCACCCGGTAGCGCACGGGCGTCGTCCCGGCCGGGCTCTTCACCGTGATCACGGGCGGCGTGTCGTCGAGCACCACCGGGTTGGGGATCGTGATGGTCCGGCCGAGCGACCGCAGCTCGACGCGCAGGTGGTAGTCGCCGTCGGGCGCCAGGTGACCCGAGGCGGTCCGCCCGTCCCACGACGTCCGGATCTCGCCCCGGGGCCGGCGGACCGGGCCGCTCAGCCTGCGCACCACGTGGCCGTCGCCGTCCACGATCGCGAGGGCCACGGTCGCCGGGCGGCGGATGGTGAACGAGAGCGCGGCCCGGTGAGACGGGCTGCAATGGCGCGTGCCCGCGAGGCAGGTCGCCGAGAAGAACTTCTGGATCGACGGCTTGGCGACCGGCGAGCGCTCGAGCTTCAGGTGCTCCGCGCGCAGAAACGCCACCGCTGCGGCGGCGATGAGCACGCCGACGATGACGGTGGCGATCCGGGCGGTGGCCATGGGCGGCGATTGTAGGTCGCCGCCCATGGAGAGCCGTGTGGTTCTAGAAGGCGCCCAGGAGCTTCATGCCGGAGAGGGCGAGCACGCCGGCGATGGAGCCGCGCAGCGCCCGCTCGGGCAGCCGGTGCGTGAAGTGCGAGCCGATCAGGATGCCCGGGATCGAGCCGACCAGGATCGTCGCCACGTACGCGTAGTTCGGAACGCCGAACAGGATGGTGCCGAGGCCGGCGGCCATCGTCACGAGGAATGCGTGCAGCAGGTCGGTGCCGACGACCCGGCGGGCCGAGAGCGGGAAGAGCGTCACGAGGGTCATCCCGAAGAAGACGCCGGATCCGACCGACGTGAGCCCGAGGATGAAGCCGAACACCACGCCGATGATCACCGCGTAGGTCTTGTGGCGGGTCGTGAGGGCGCCGTCCGTCGGCAGCTTGGTGGCATCCCACAGCCCGCGGATCGTGACGAACGTGCGGATCGCGACGGCGATCCCGACGAGGACGAGCGTGAGGCCGATCACGTCGGGGAGCCACGCGTTGATGTTCCCGAAGACGTTGTAGAGCATGAAGGTGCCCAGGAACGCGGCGGGTACGGAGCCGGTCGCCATCCAGAGCGCGAGCTCCTTGTTCACGTTCTTGAGCTGGTGGTGGCGGGCGGCGCCGAACGCCTTGGTGATCGCCGCGTACACGAGGTCGGTTCCGACCGCGGTGCTGGCGGGGATGCCGAACATCGTGATCAGAATCGGGGTCATGAGCGAGCCCGCGCCCATGCCCGTCAGGCCCACGAGGAGCCCCACACCGAGCCCTGCTGCTACCAGTCCTGGATCCATCGTGCCTCCCACTCCCTGCCGGTATACCCAACTATCTCGACAAATATAACTGAAATACTGGACAATGCAACTCCTGACCGTCGAAAGATGCCGGCCGGAGGGTCTAGAACGCGCCGAGCGTCTTGAGCGCTGACACCGCGAGCACGGTCGCGAGCGAGCCGCGCAGGGCCCGCTCGGGGAGCGCGGCCGCGATCTGCGAGCCGATGAGGATCCCCGGCGTCGACCCGAGCATCAGGTAGAAGACGTTCAGGAGGTCCAGGTGGGGCAGGAGGAAGTACGAGGCCACCGCCGCCGGGATGGTCACCAGCGCGCCGTGATAGAGGTCGGTGCCGACCACGCGCCGGGCCGACAGCGGGAAGAGCAGGATGAGCGCCATGCCGAAGAACGCGCCCGCGCCGACCGACGTCAGGCCGAACACGAAGCCGAAGACCACGCCGATGGCGACGGCGATGAAGCGGTGGCGCCGGGTGAGGTCGCCGTCGGCGGGGAGCGCGCGGGCGTCCCACAGGCCGCGAATCGTGACGAACGTGCGGACGGCGACGGCCGCGGCGACGGCGAGCAGCGCCACGCCGATGCCGTAGCGCACGTCGTTTTGGATCGTCGCGCCCTCGGACACGGCGAGCCGGTGAAGGACGGCGATCCCGACGAGGCTCGCAGGGACCGACCCCGACGCCATCCACCACGCGAGCTGCGTGTTGACGGTGTCGAGCGTCCGGTGCCGCCACGCCCCGACCGCCTTGCTGGCGCCGGAGTAGAGGAGGTCGGTTCCGACCACCGAGAGCGCCGGCACGTTGAAGACCGTGATGAGAAGCGGCGCCATGAGCGAGCCCGCGCCCATCCCGGTCGCGCCGACCAGGATGCCGACGACCACTCCCGCGATGATCAGCTCGACGCCCACAGGTTCCCAACCAGTCTAAGGGAACTAGTGGGGAATACAAGTGCCGGCGGAGGGCCGCCGGCACTCGGATCTCTATGCGCCCCGGTAGGCCTCGATCAGCACCTGCGCGACCTCCGGGCGGCTGAACTCGACCGGCGGCACCTCGCCGCGGCCGAGCATCTCGCGCACCTTCGTCCCCGAGAGGTGGACGTGGTCGTCGCCGGGGTGCGGGCAGGTCTTCGCAGAGCCCATGTTCCCGCAGGTACGGCAGAAGAACGTGTGGTCGAAGAACATCGGCTCGATGTCGAGCTCGTGCGGCTCGAACTCGTCGAAGATCAGGTGTGCGTCGTACGTGCCGTAGTACGACCCCACGCCCGCGTGGTCGCGGCCCACGATGAAGTGCGAGCAGCCGTAGTTCTTGCGGCAGATCGCGTGCCACACGGCCTCGCGCGGCCCGGCGTAGCGCATCGCGGCCGGGAACGCCGAGAGCATGGTGCGGTCGGCGGGGTAGTACTTCTCGAGCAGCACCTCGTAGCAGCGCACGCGCACCTCGGCGGGTACGTCGTCGCCCTTGGTCTTGCCGACGAGCGGGTGAAGCAGGAGCCCGTCGACGGTCTCGAGCGCGCACTTCTGGATGTACTCGTGCGCGCGGTGGACCGGGTTTCGCGTCTGGAAGCCCACGATCCGGCTCCAGCCCCGCTCCGCGAACGCGGCGCGCGTGTCGGCCGGGTCGACGTGGAGCTTGGGGAAGGCCGGCTCCGGCCGCTTGAACACGGTGATCGGGCCCCCGACGAGGGTGGCGCCCTCGGCGTAGATCTGGGCGACGCCGGGATGGGCCTCCTCGGTGGTGCGGAAGACCTTGGCGGCCTCCCGCTCCCGATCTGCCCGGTACACCTCGGCGACGTCGATCACGGCGAGCAGGTCGCCGTCGTGCCCCTCGAGCGCGAGCCGGTCGGACGTCGGGCTCTCCGGCGCCGACAGCGTCACCGGGATCGCCCAGGGCAGGCCCGACTCGAGGTGCATCTCGTCGATGACCCGGTCGTAGTCGGCCTGGCTCATGAAGCCCGTGAGCGGCGAGAGCGCGCCCGAGGCGATCATGTCGAGGTCGGCGGTCTGCTTCTCGGTCAGCCGAAGCGTCGGGAGGCCCTGAGCCTCGGACGCGAGCGTTGCCGCCTCGTCGCCCATGACGATCCGGCTCACCAGCGCGCCCCCGTGCGGGGCGATCACGCCGGTGTTCTTCCGAAGCGCGGTGGAGGACTCCGTCACGCGACGGCCTCCTCAAGGACCGGGGGGATGAGCCCCAGCCTCTCGAGCTCTTCGAGCACGAACTGGGCCGAGTCCTCGGGCGAGCGGGCCTCGGTCTCGACGACGATCTCGGCGTGGTTGGGCGCCTCGTACGGGTCGCTCACGCCGGTGAACTCCTTGATCTCGCCCGCGAAGGCCTTGGCATAGAGGCCCTTCACGTCGCGCCGGGCGCACTCCTCGAGGGACGTCGCCACGTAGACCTCGACGAAGCGGCCGACGTCGTCCACCATCTCGCGGACGAGGTCGCGCGTCTCGGCGTACGGGCTGATCGCGGCGACGATGACGGCCGCGCCGTGCCGGGTCAGGAGCTTCGAGACGAAGCCGATGCGAAGGATGTTGGCGTCGCGGTCCTCCCGCGAGAAGCCGAGCCCCTTCGACAGGTGGGTGCGCACGACATCGCCGTCCAGATGGTCAACGAGGATGCCTCGACGCTCGATCTCGGGCCCGATGATCTGGGCGATGGTGCTCTTGCCTGCGCCGGACAGGCCCGTGAACCAGAGGGTAAAGCCGGTGGTGTCGTTTTGCACGCGAAATCGTTCCTTTCTCTGTTTGTGCCCTGGTGAAGTACTAGCGGCCTAGTTGCCGTGGAGGCCGCACTCGACCTTGCCGGTGCCGCGCCACCTGCCGGCACGCTCGTCGGGGACGCTGCCGTCGACGGGCGTGGTGCACGGGATGCACCCGATCGATGGGTATCCGTGGTCGTGCAGCAGGTTGTACGGGATTCCATGCCTCCAGATGTAGCGCCAAACGTCGCGACTCGTCCAGTCAGCCAACGGCTGGATCTTGACCACGCCGCGGCGTTCGTCCAGCTCGATTTTGCGTGCACTTTCACGCGTTGTCGACTGCTCACGTCGAATTCCCGTGATCCACGCATCCGAATCGCCGAGAACGAGCTTCAGCGGCGCCACCTTGCGGATGCCGCAGCAGGCGTCGGGATCGCGCTCCCACAGCCGCTCGCCGTGCTTGGCGGCCTGCTCGTCGAGCGTCAGCTCGGGCAGGATCCGCTCGAATTGAACCGGATAGCGCGCGATCAGCTTTTCGCGCGTCTCGTACGTCTCGGGGAAGAGGACGCCCGTGTCGAGCTCCACGACCCGCATGCCGGGCGCGACCTGCGCCACCATGTGGACGAGGACGGAGCTCTGCTTCTGCCACGAGCAGGTGAGCACCGCCCGTTCGCCGAACCGCTCGGCGGCCCAGGCGAGCACGTGCTCGGCGGTGCGGCTCTCGAAGCGGTCGGCGAGGCGGTCGGCCTCGGCGCTGCTGAGTGGGGGCGCGGCGGCGCTCACGTCGGGCTCGGCGCGTCGGTCTTCTCGAGGTCCTTGAGGAGCAGCTGGGGCATCGTGTGCGAGCGCAGGCCGAGGCGCAGGGTCTCGAGCGGGATCACCTCTTCAGGCGGGATGTTGCCCACGTTCACGTCGGCCCCAAACCGGGCGATGAACCACGCCTGCTGTTCGACCTGCGGCGTCTCGAAGATCAGGCGATCGACGTCGATCTCGTGGGCGATCTCGTCGATGAGGCCGCGCCGCACCTCGCCGTCGCCGCGGTAGATGCCGGCCGTGCCGGCCTCGCGGCCCTCGCAGATCACCTTGATCGCGCCGGCGTCGAGCTCCTCCTTGATCCAGGCGACCCACTGGTACGGGGCAAACACGCACTCGGCGTCCTTCGAGCCGACCTCGCTCAGGACGACAAACTCCTCCGACAGGGCGCCGATCAGCTCGAGCTTCGAGCTGCGCTCGACCTGGAGCGTGCCGTCGGACACCTCGACGTGGGTGAAGCCGTGGCTCGAGACGAACCTGCGGAACTCCGCCACCCGGCCGCGCGCGATCGCCGCCTCGAGCAGCGTCCCGCCGCACATCACCGGGATGCCGGCCGACTGGTAGAGGTGCACCTTCTCGCCGAGCGTACGCGTGATCGTGGCCGTCCCCCAGCCGAGCTTCACGACATCGACGAAGTCGCCGGCGGTCTCGATCAGGCCCTCCGCGTCGGCCAGCGAGAGGCCCTTGTCGATCACGTGCGTCCAGCCGCGCTCCCGCGGCTTGGCCGGGCGCATCGGCAGTCCCAAGAAGTCGTCCGGCATCGTCAGTGTCCTCGCGAGGGGTGAGCGTTTGGAAGCGGACTTCGCACTCTACCCCCGCCTCCCTTCTGCCTCGAACGCTAGCCGATCTTCGGATCCACTCCGCAGATCATTGGATCCATTACCGATACGCCGAAGCCGCCTGCTCGAGGGCGGCGCCCGTGGCGGGCGTGGTGCCGGGCGTCCACGGGAGGACGAGCGGGTCGCCGTCGTAGCGCGGGATGACGTGGACGTGGTAGTGAAAGACGGTCTGCCAGGCCGCGGCGCCGTTGGACTGCATGACGGTCACGCCGTCGGCTCCCAGCCGCTCGTACGCCCGGCCGACCAGGCGCTGGGCGGCCGAGGCGACGGCGGCCAGGTCTTCCGCCTCGACCGCGCGGATGTCGGCGGCATGGGCGCGCGGGATCACCAGGGCGTGGCCGCGCGTGGCCGGGAAGATGTCCATGATCGCGATCACCCGGTCGTCCTCGTGGATCCGTGCGGACGGCAGCTCGCCCGCGACGATCCGGCAGAACAGGCAGTCGGCCATGTGGCCAGTGTCGCACACGCGCCGATATCCTCCCGCCGTGCCCGACGTCACCGTCTCGATCGTCGCCGGCGGCGACGGCCGTCTGCTGGACGCCTGCCTGGCGTCTCTCCCGGCCGCTGCACGGACGACGACGCTCGAGACGATCGTGGTCGACAACGCGTCGCCGGAGCCGCTGGTGGCGCCCGACGGCGTCGAGCTCCTCCGGAACGACGTCCGGCGCGGGTTCGGCGCCAACCACAACGCCGTCCTGGCGCGGGCCGAGGGCCGCTACGCCCTCATCCTGAACGACGACACCGTGCTCGACCCCGAGGCGATCGACCGCCTGAAGTGGTTCCTCGACCGGAACCCGGCCGTCGGCGCGGCCGGCCCGCGGCTGCGCTTCCCGGACGGCCGCGTCCAGCCCTCCGCCTTTCGCTTCCCGACGCCGGGCCGGGTTGCGCTGACGGTGCTGACGCTCCAGCGGGCCGCCTGGGACATGTCGCGCGGCGAGCGCATCCGGCGGGTCGACTGGATCCACGGGGCGGCCATGATGGTGCGGACGGCGGCGTTCCGCGACGCCGGCGGCCTCGACGAGCGGTTCTACATGTACCTCGAGGACGTCGACCTGTGCCGGGGGTTGCGCGACGCCGGGTGGGAGGTCGCCTTCTTCCCGTACGCCGGGCTCGTCCACCACGAGAGCTCCTCGACGGCCGCCGTGCCCGAGCGGCGGATCGTGCAGCACGCGCGCAGCCGCGGCCTCTACGCCAGAAAGCACCACGGCGCCGCCGCCGAGCGGTTCGTGCAGGGCCTGACCGCCGCGATGTTCGCCGCCCGGGCCGGCCTCGCGGTCGTCCTGCCGGGGTACGACGCCGACGACGTGCGCCGCTTCCGCGCCCACGCCCGGGCGTCGCTCGACCCCAAGGCCGGCGCCGGGATCGAGGAGCCGTGAGCGGACGGGTGCTCGTCACCGGCGGGCTCGGCTTCATCGGCTCGGCGTTCGTGCGCGCTCTGGCGGCCGACGGCGAGGCGGTGCTGAACGCCGATCTCGACACGTATGCCGGCGACGAGCGCCGGATCGCCGGCGTGGAGGAGCGCGTCGAGACCGTGCGGCTGGACGTGGCGTCGCACGAGCTCGAGGAGCTGGTGCGCGCCGAGCAGCCGTCGCTCGTGGTGCACTTCGCCGCCGAGTCGCACGTGACGCGGAGCGAGGACGCCCCGGAGGTCTTCTTCCACGCCAACGTCGCCGGCACCCGGGCGGTGCTCGACGCCGCGGCGGCCCTCGGCTCGTGCCGCGTCGTCCACATGTCCACCGACGAGGTGTACGGCCCCTGCCCCGCCGATCCGTTCCGCGAGGACGAGAAGGTCCCCGGCGAGGGGCTCGCCACCAGCGCCTACGCCCGCTCGAAGGCGCTCGCGGACGACCTGGCGCTGTCGTACGCCGACCGGGTCGATGTCGTCGTGGCCCGCCCGACGAACTGCATCGGCCCGTGGCAGCACCCCGAGAAGGCGGTCCCGAGGTGGGCGACCCGCGCGCTGCGGGGAGAGCGCCTCCCGGTGTGGGGCGACGGCGGCCAGGTGCGCGATTGGATGTTCGTCGACGACGCCGTCTCGGCGCTTCGCCTCCTGGCCGAGCGGGGCGAGCGGGGCGAGGTCTACAACGTTGGGCCGCAGGCCGAGGGCGTGCCCAACGTCGAGATCGCCCGCGCCGTGGCCCGGGCCGCGGGACGGGACGACGGCTGCGTGTACCTGAGCCACTACGACCGGCCCCAGCACGACCGCCGCTACGCCGTCGCGACCGACCGGATCGCGGGCCTGGGCTGGCGGGCGTCGCGCTCGCTCGAGGCGACCATCGCCGAGACGGTGGAGTGGTACCGCGAGCATGAGGCGTGGTGGTCGACGCTCGTCCCCGACGCCGAGAGGCTCTATGCCGACTGAGCCCATGAGCGCGATCGAGGGCGTTCGCATCCGCAGGCTCGACGTCTACGGCGACCTTCGCGGACGCTTCTCGGAGATCTTCCGCACCGCGTCGATGCCCGAGACGTTCGTCCAGTGCAACCACTCGCACTCGGCGCCTGGCGTGCTCCGCGGCCTGCACTACCACCAGCACCAGGCCGACCTCTGGTACGTCCCCGCAGGGCGGGCCCAGGTGGGGCTCGCCGACCTGCGCCGCCGGGGCGGCACACCGCCCACCGAGTCGTTCGTCCTCGAGGCCGCCGAGCCGACGACCGTGTTCATCCCGCCCGGCGTGGCGCACGGCTACCTCGCCCTCTCGGAGCTCGACGTCATCTACTGGGTCACGGGCGAGTACGACCCGAGCGACGAGCACGGCGTCGCCTGGAACGACCCGACGCTCGCGATCCCGTGGCAGATCGACGCCGAGCCGGTCGTGAGCGAGCGCGACGCTCAGAATCCCGGGCTGGATTGGGAGCTCGTCCCCGCGTTCTCGTAACGGGCGCGGGCGGCCAGGTCGGCCTCGCTCTGCGCGCCCACCTGCCCGAGGCGACGTTCCTCACCCGGGCCGAGCTCGACGTCACCGACGCGGCCGCGGTCGCCGAGGCGCTCGCGGGCGCTGATCTCGTCGTCCACGCCGCGGCGATGACCGACGTCGACGGGTGCGAGCGCGACCCCGGGAGAGCCGAGGCCGTGAACGCGGGCGGCGCCCGGAACGTCGCGGCGGCCGGTGCGCGTGTCATCCACCTCTCGACCGACTACGTCTTCTCGGGCTCGGCCCCGGGCGAGTACGCCGAGGGCGACCCGACCGGGCCGCTCGGCGCGTACGGGCGCTCGAAGCTCGCGGGCGAGGAAGCCGTCCTGGCGCGGCCGGGGAACCTCGCCGTGCGCACGTCGTGGGTCTACGGCGACGGCCGGAACTTCATCCGCTCGATCCTCGCCGCCGAGCGGGCGGGGAAGGCGCTTCGGGTCGTGGACGACCAGCGCGGCCGCCCCACGTGGGCCGGCGACATCGCTGCCGCGATCGCGTTTCTCGCGGGCCGCGACGACGCGGGGATCCTGCACGTGACGGGGGCCGGGGAGCCGTGCACGTGGGCCGACCTGGCCGAGGTCGTCGTCGGCCATCCGGTCGAGCGGATCACGAGCGAGGAGTTCGCGGCGCCGGCGCCGCGGCCCCGAAACAGCGTGCTCTCGCTGGAGCGGGCGCGCAGCCTGGGCGTCCCTCTGGCAGACTGGCGCGACTCCGTGATGCGATTCCTGGACGGTGAGCGGTGAAAGGCGTGGTGCTGGCCGGCGGCCTCGGCACGCGCCTTGGCCCCATGACGCAGGTCGCCAACAAGCACGTGCTGGACCTCTACGACGAGCCGATGATCCACTTCCCGGTGCGGACGCTGGCGCGGGCGGGCGTGACCGAGCTGATCGTGGTCGTCGGCCGCTACGGCGACCAGGTTCAGGCCGTGCTCGGGGACGGCAGCGGCCTGGGCGTCTCGATCGAGTACGCCTACCAGGAGGGCGAGGCGGGGATCGCCGACGCGCTGGCGCAGGCCCGGCCGCACATCGGCGGCGACCGGATCGTCGCCATCCTCGGCGACAACCTCTATCAGGACGACCTGCGGCCCTACGTGGAGGCGTTCCGCAGTCAGCCGGCCGGCGCGCGCATCCTCCTGAAGCAGGTCGAGGACGCCCGCCGGTTCGGCGTCGCGACCGTCGAGGGCGACCGGATCACGAGCATCGAGGAGAAGCCGGCCGCACCCCGGAGCGACCTCGCGGTCACGGGGTGCTACATGTACGACGCGCGCGTCTTCGAGATCGTCGACGGGCTCGAGCCGTCGGCCCGGGGCGAGCTCGAGATCACCGACGTCAACAACGACTACGTGGCCCGGGGGGAGATGGCGTTCGACGTGCTCCCCGGCTGGTGGACCGACGCCGGCACCCACGCCTCCAAGCTCAAGGCCTCGATCCTGGTCGCCCTCACGAAGGGCGTCACCTTCCACGCCTAGAAGCGCAACGGCGGTAGGTGCGATACCTGGTCCCCCGCGCCGCCCTCGGGACGGTTCCGCGACGCTCTTGTGATCTCGAATGCCGCCAGAAGCCGGGGTTCCCGGCGAAATCGCGGCGAACGCGTCACGCGGGCGGTGTGTATACCTGGTAACGGCCGCTTTCAGGCCGCGTCGCGCTCGGCCCGGGCGGCCAGGCCCAGCACCGTGAGCAGCGCGTCGACCACGGCGGGGTCGAGGTGCGAGCCGGCGCTTCGGCGGAGCTCGGCGGCGGCTTCCTGCGGTGTCCTCGGGGCGGAGTAGGGCCGGGTCGCCGTCATGGCGGCGTATGCGTCCGCTGCGGCGATGATCCGGGCCTCGAGGGGGATCGCCGTCCCGGCGAGGTTGTCGGGGTAGCCGCCGCCGCCATAGCGCTCGTGGTGGTGGCGGACGGCCGGTGCGGCCTGCCGCAGGGCGGCGACCCGGTTCACGACCGCCGCTCCGATGCCGGGATGCGTGCGCATGAGCGCCCACTCGGCGTCGTCGAGCGGCCCCGGCTTGGTCAGGATCTGCTCGGAGATCGCGAGCTTCCCGATGTCGTGCAGCCATCCGGCGAGCCGGCACCGCTGGACGGCACGGGCCGGCAGCCCGAGGTGCTCGGCCGTCAGCGCCGCCAGCCGTGCGACCTGCTCCGCGTGGTCCTCGGGGACGCCTTCCCGAAGGCTGCTGGCGAACGCCAGGGCGCGGGCCAGGCCGACGGCCTCTGGCTCCGCAGTGGACGCGCCGGCGGTCTGGCTGCTCGGCAGGAGCGACACGCGGTCTCGGCCCTCGTACTTGGCGGCGTAGAGGCAGCTGTCCGCAACGTCCAGGAGCGCGTCGAGCGTCTGCGAGCGGTCCGATGCGAGGGCGCACCCGACCGAGATGGTGAGATCGACGCGGACGTCTCCGTGGACGATCGGGCTCTCGCCGACGGCGCTGCGGAGGCGCTCGGCCCGCCGCACGAGGTCGTCGTCGGATGCGACATCGTGCAGGAGCACCGCGAACTCCTCGCCGCCCCAGCGGGCCAGGGAGTCTCCGGGCGCCAGCCCCGCGCTGAGGCGTTGCGCCAGGTCGACGAGGACCGCGTCGCCGACGGCGTGGCCGTACGCGTCGTTGATCTGCTTGAAGTGGTCGGCATCGAGGAGCAGGAGGCCGCACCGGCCGGGCGTCGATGCCAGCGCTTCCGTGGCGATCTGCGCGAAGCGGCGCCGGTTGAACGTGGCCGTCAGCTCGTCGGTGCTCGCGCGGAGCTCGGCCGCGGCGCGGGCATGCTCGAGCTCCCGGTGGGCGCGCTGCATCTCGCGCATGCTGCGCTTGAGGTCGTCCTCGAGGCGCCGCCGCTCGGTCACGTCCGACACGATGCCGCTGACCTCGAACCCACCCTCGGGGCGCCTGCGGCAGGCGGCGCGGTCGTGCACCCAGCGCGTGATCCCGTCCGCACCGATGAGGCGGTACATGACCTCGCTGTCCTCGCCACGGCAGAGCGCCTGGTTGAACGCGTCGTAGTCGGCGGCGGTCATCCGGATGCACGGCGGCGTCCCAGTTGACCATGTCCGGGTCGGGCTCGGCGCCGCCGAGCAGCCGATCTCCGCCGGGGCCCTGGAAGAGCTCCTGAAGCGTGCCGTCCGGGAGAGCGAGCGTGAGGTAGACGTGAGCGCCGACGACGTCGAGGAGGCTCGTGAAGCGGTGGCTCGCCTCGGCGAGGCGCGCGGCGGCCTGCTCGCGGGCGGTGACGTCGGAGATGATGCCCTCGACGAGCATGCCGCCGTCGGCCTTCGGGCGCGGGCGGGCGCGATCTCGAAGCGTGCGCGTGATTCCGTCGAGACCGACGAGCCGGTAGGTCGCCTCGGCATCCTCGCCGCGCAGCAGGCTCTGGTTGAACGCTTCGTAGAGCGCCCAGTCCGGGGGCGCGATCCGCGACTCCCAGAACGCTCCCTGCTCGACGCCTTCCGGGAGCGGCCCGCCGATCAGGCTCTCGATGGCGATCGGCGACTCGTGGTGGACGTAGCGGCCGTCCTGCGTGATCTCCCCGGCGTAGACGTGCTCCTCGAAGAGGTCGAGGATCCTCGCCAGCCCCACGTCGCTCGAGCGGCGGCCGTGCCCGGTACGGGCGCGGAGCCTCCGCACGGCGCCTCGCAGGCGGCGAAGGCGCCCGGGGTGCGTGGGCACGCCCAGAGCGGCGCTCTCCGTATCGGCATGGGGCGGCGGACCAATCATGGCAGTACCGTCATCATCGGCGCCGTTCTCGGCCCGCTTGAGGTCGCTAGAGCCAGCTGAGCGGCACGCGGCCGCCGCCGGCCACCGGCCGGTCGGCCAGCGTCCGCAGGATCCGCAGCGGGCCGGCCTCCTCGCTGAATCGGGGCGTCGCAGCGATCACGACGCGCAGCCGGCCGCCTGACGCCAATGCGAGCACGATCCGGCGGCCGTCGGGGGAGGCGGCGAGCCCGGCGATCGTGCCCGGTGCCGTCGTGGCGTCGTATCCGGTCCCGACGCGGTGGATCACGATGCGCGACAGGGTTCCGCCGGCCCCCACGAGGAGCTGGCTTCCCCCGAGCCACGCGATCGACGGCAGCCCTCGGGCGACCGTCGTGCAGAGCGCGGGCGCGTGGCCGGTCGTGTCGACCACGCGCAGATGCCCCCGGCGGTCGGCGATCGCGAGCCGGCCGCCCGACGGGGCGAACGCCACGGCTTCGGCCCTGCGCAGGCCGCACGCCGGGCGCAGCGCGGTGTCGCGCCCGCCGATCACGTCGTGCACGACGACCGCCCCGTCGCCGCGGACGAAGGCGAACGCCTTGGAGTCCCACCGCCACGAAGGGGCGACCGGCGCCGCAGAGGCGTGGACCGTGAAGTCGTGGGTGCCGTTGCCCCAGATGTCGTGCACCTCGAGCCCGCCCCGGCCGTGGAGCAGGTATGCGACCCGGATCGGAAACGGCGCCCAGACGGGATTCGTCGGCGTCCCGGCGAGCCTGAAGCGCCAGGCCACCCGCCCGGTCGCCACCTGCACGGCGCGCAGGTGGCCGGCCCGCGCCTCGACCGCGTAGAGCGCGCCGGGGCTGGCCGCGAATCCGGTCAGGCCGTGGTCCGTGAACGTCCGCGCCCGGCGCGCGCTCACGACCAGGCCGCGGTCTCCGATCAGCGCCGAGATCGCCTCGCCGGGCGCGACCGCCGCCGCGCCGTGATGCGCCGGTGCCCCGGAGCCGGCCCCGCGGTCGGGACCCGGCCCGATGCCGGGCAGGCGGCCGTCGGTGGCCGCGAGCGTGACGCCGCCCGAGACGAACGCCGCGACACACGCGGCCAGGAGCAGCGCGAGCCGGCGGCGTCTGATGCGCCGCGCGTCGGCTGGGGACGGCAACGCGTCGAGAGCCGACTGCAGGGCGCGATCCGTGACGCCGGGATCCGGCCCCGGCGCGTCGCCGAGCGCCCGCTCGAGCTCTCGTTCAAGCTCGTTCGACATCGTGCTCCTTCTCCAGCCCGCGCAGGTCCTCGAGCCCGCGCGCCAGCCGGGAGTGGATCGTGCCCACAGGCAGCCCGAGCAGCTCCGCGATCGCCGCCGGCGTGTGACCGAGGCCGTAGCGCAGCACGATCACGACCCGCCGCTGCGGCGAGAGGCCCGACACCGCCTGGAGGAGTGCACGATCCTCCGAGGCCGCGTCGCGCCACTCCCCCTCGATCCGGTCGACCGAGTCGATCCCGACCAGCCGCCGCTCGCTGCGCAGGAGGTCGAGCGACCGGTTGACGACGATCCGGTGCAGCCAGGGCTCGAACGGCCGCCGCTCGTCGAAGCGCGACAGCGCGGCGAACGCGCGCTCGAAGGCGTCCTGCGCCACGTCGTCGGCCATGTCACGCCGCCCGGTCACCGCCCGCGCCATCCGCCAGGCCCGCGGCCAGTGGCGGCTGAAGAGCTCCGCGGCGGCGTCGCGCGACCCCGCTCGGGCGCGGACGACCAGCTCGCCGTCGGTGGGCGCGCGCATCTCGGTCACCAGCGTAGTACGCAGTCGGGCGCGCTTTACGTCCGGCGGCAGGAGAAGACGTCGGTGCGGTAGGGCAGGCGGATCGGCCGCGGCACGCCGGCGGCCAGCGTGCGCACCTGTCCGATCAGCTGCTGCCGCTCGGCCTCGGGAAGCGCCGCCACGTAGCTCGTCGACGCGATCCTGTCCACCAGGCCGTCCTCGTCGAGCTCCTGCTCGAAGTCGAACGTCCGCTCGGTGAGCGGCGTGAAGAGCCGGCTCGATGCGACCGCGTCGCGCCACGGCGAGCGGCCGTACTGCGGCTCCGAGCCGCGCACGGCGTGGACGAGCTCGCGCAGGACGGCCACCCACTCCACGCCGCCGTCCGCGGCGTTCCAGATGAGGCCGAGCCCGCCGCCCGGGCGGAGCACGCGGTGGATCTCCGCCAGCGCCGTGCCGGCGTCGAACCAGTGGAACGCCTGGGCGACCGTCACGGCGTCGACCGACCCGTCCGGAAGCGGGATCGCCTCGGCCGTGCCCTCGAGCGCCGGGACCCCGGGGACGGCCTCCGCCAGGACCGCCCGCATCGCCGCGACCGGCTCCACGGCCACCACGTCGGCGCCGCCCTCGACGAGGAGCCGCGTCAGCTTGCCCGTGCCGGCGGCCAGGTCGAGCACGCGGGTCGCAGGCCCCAGCCCGAGCTCGGCCGCGAGATACGCGACCGCGTGATCCGGGTACGACGGCCGGCCGCGCTCGTACGCGGCGGCTGCGTTGCCGAAGCCGGCGGCGGCAGTCGGGTGGGTCGGCACCCGCGGGAGCCTAGATCCGGAGGTCAGGAGGCGAGCGGAAGGCCGCCGCGCTGGTGGGCCGAGCCCTCGGCCTCCTCGAGGGCCGCCTTGAGCGCCAGCTGGGCGCGCTCGGATCCCTGGATCGACGTGACCTCGCAGCCCACCCGGTGGCGGCCGTAGTGCGCGTCGGCGACGTGGAGGACGCGGGCGCGCATCCTGATCAGCTTGCGGTCGATCGTCGCCATCACGGACAGGAGATCGCCGATCGCGAGCCTGCGGTCGGTGATGAATGCCATCCCGTCAGGGCTCACGTCCATCATCCGCACGTCGAACTCCGGCTCGTCGAGCGGCATGCTCGAGTAGAGGACGCCGACGAAGGCGAGATCGTCGACGCGGGCCCGCGGCGTCGCGCGGTTGCCGTTGAAGCGGCGCACGCGCTCGACCGTGAGGTGCATGGCCGCGACCCCGGCGGCGTGGAAGAAGAGCTCGGAAACCGACATGTCGACGTCGTAGCCGCGACCCTCCGCGGTGCGCGTTCGAAGCCGCAGACCCAGGCCGAGGCGCACCCGGCTTCGCTGAGCGAGGGCGTGCAGCATCTCGGTGTCGTGCCCGTTGAGCTCGATCGTGACCGAGCCACCGTCGTCCGAGAGGACCTCAAGTGTCGTCGGCAGCTCCGCGAGGATGCCGAGCGCCAGCTCGAGGCGTTGATGTGGGGTCATCCGCGCCATCTCTCCCGTTATCGACCGGAACCGCCGTCCACGTGAGGGGTCAATGCGGCTTTGGGAGCGGAAACCTCGCCATCGGCAGGGCCGGCCGAACTTCGGTGGCATGATCGGTGTCGAAAGGGGACCGTCACCGACCCGGGAGACCCGCATGCCACGCCTCCGGACAGCCCTCGCCGCCTCGGCGCTCGCCGTCGTCTGCCTCATTCCGGCGGGATCCGCCGCCGCCGCGGCGGCCAAGCCTCCGCACCTGCGCCTGTTCGCCGCGACCTCGCAGGTCACGATCGAGAAGTTCGGGCGCGGCCCGGTCCAGCTCGGGGTCGGCGCGTATCTGGCGTCGATGGGCGGCGACTTCCAGCTCAACGTCGCGCGGAACGGATACCGCAGCCCGATCCGCGTCACCCAGGTCATCGGCCGGCAACGGCGCGCGCTCCCCGCGACGGTGGCGCACGGGTGGGACGGGGTCGCGGGATTCGTCAACTTCACGGTCTCGAGCGCCTCGCAGGGCGTCATCGCATCGCGGACGGTGAGCTTCTGCCCGAACGACTGGAACCGCCAGCGCGTGGACGGGTCCGGCCCGCTCACGCCGCGGTACCCGCAGTTCTGCGGCACCAACCCGTTCACGCTCGGCTCGGTCTGGGGGATCGACCGGGGATGGGCCGTCGGGCTCGACAGCGCGGCCCCGGCGGTGCGCCTGCCGGTCGGGACGTACACGGTGAAGGTCTCGCTCGCCCCCGCGTACGCCGACATGTTCGGCGTGGCGGCGGCCGATGCGTCGGCGAACGTCACCGTCCACGTGAAGCGCGGCCAGCCCTGTCCGCCCGCCTGCGGCGGTGAGCTCGCCCACCACAACCGCGGCACGGCGCCCCCGCGGCTGCCGCATGTCGCCGTCGACAGCTCCCCCGATCCGGCCACCATGCCCGACCTGATCCCGCTCCCGGCGTGGGGGATGGGCATCGACCGCCAGGGCGGCCGCGACTACCTCGACTTCGGCGCGACTGTCTGGGACGCCGGCCCGGCCCCCATGGACGTTGAGGGCTTCCGCCGCCCGGGCACGAACGTCATGGACGCGTTCCAGTACTTCTTCCGGAACGGCAAGCCCGTCGGAAGGGCGAAGGCGGGCACGCTCGAGTACGACAGCCGCCCCGGCCACGAGCACTGGCACTTCCTCCAGTTCGCGCGCTACTCGCTCCTCTCGGCGTCGAAGTCGCAGGTCGTACGGAGCGAGAAGGAGGGCTTCTGCCTCGCGCCGACCGATGCGATCGACCTCACCGTCCCGGGCGCCCTGTGGGATCCCTTCTCGATCGGCCTCGAGGGGCAATGCGGCGACGCGAGCTCGATCTGGACGCGCGAGACGCTGCCCGCCGGGTGGGGCGACACGTACTTCCAGTTCCTCCCAGGTCAGTCGTTCGACATCACGGGGCTCAAGAACGGCACGTACTACGTCGAGGTGCGGGCGAACCCGCTCGGCGCGATCCACGAGACGTCGACGACGAACGACGTGCGGCTGCGCAAGGTCGTCCTGGGCGGGAAGCCCGGGGCGCGCACCGTCCATGTCCCGGCGTGGAACGGCATCGATCCGGAGTGACGCTCGAGGTACGGCCGTTCGGCGAGGAGGACCTGGCGGCGGCGGCCGTCCTCCTCGCCGATCGCCACCGCCGCCACCGGGAGGCCGAGCCGCTGCTCCCTGCGGCATACGAGGAGCCCGACGCCGCCGGGGCCGAGATCGAGGCGCTCTGGCGGGGCGACGGGACGACGGGGTCGGCGGGGTTCCGCGACGGTCGCCTCGTCGGCTACCTGCTCGGCGCTCCCCGGGACGAGCGCATCTGGGGGCAGAACGGGTGGGTCGAGCCGGCGGGGCACGCCGCGGCCGAGGCGGAGGACGTGCGCGACCTCTACGCCGCCGTCGCCCAGGCGTGGGTGGACGAGGGGCGCACCCGGCACTTCGCGCTCGTCCCTACGGGCGATGCGGCGCTCGTCGACGCCTGGTTTCGGCTGTCGTTCGGCCAGCAGCAGGCCCACGCCGTACGCGAGGTGGACGCCGCCGCCCGCCGGCCGGCCGGGGTGCGCCGCGCCGAGCCCCGAGACGTCGACGCACTGGTGGGGCTGGAGCCGGTCCTCCCGGCGGCCCAGGATCGGGCGCCGGCGTTCGCGTTCAGGCTCGCCCCGGACGATCCCGAGGATATCCGCGCCGACATCGAGCAGGAGGTCGCAAACCCCGAAGTCGGGCTCTTCGTCGCCGAGGCTGAGGGGCGCGTCGCCGGGAGCTTCCTCCTGTGCCCGGTCGAGATGTCGTCCTCCGTGGTGGGGCTCTGCCGGCCCCCGGGAGCCTGCTACCTGGCGTGGGCCGCGACGCTCCCGGCGGTCAGGGGGACCGGCGTTGGCCTGGCGCTCATGCAGGCGGCGGACGCCTGGGCACATGCGGCGGGCTACCCGGTCATGACGATCGACTGGCGCGTCGCCAACCTGCTCGCCTCGCGGTTCTGGCTCCGGCGCGGCTTTCGCCCGGCGTTCCTCCGGCTCAGCCGCTCGATCCCCTGAGGTCGCCGGCCGACGTCGACCAACGGGACGACCTTCCAGGTCGCCGGGCGAGGCTCCTACGGGTTCTCCGCGGCCGAGCTTCGGGTTGCGCCGAAGCTCGATTTCAGGTGCGCCCCGATGGCGGGCCGAGCGCCGCCCGCGAGCCTTCCCGCCCATGACGATGAGGTCCTTGGTTGCCAGGCTCCTGTGCGGTCACCGCCAGCTGGTGCAGAACCATCTCGGCCGGACGACGTGTCGCACCTGCGGCGCCGAAGTCGGCAACCGGCGCTAGCGCTACCGGTCGCGCTCGATCCGGTCCTTCGCCCTGCCGGCCAGCTGGTCCATCGCGTCCTTTGCCCGCTCGGCCGCTCGGTCGACCTTGTCCTTGGCCTTCGCGGCGGTCTGGTCGACCTGCCCCTCCCGCTTGAGCTTGTCGTCGTCGGCCAGGTCGCCGGCCGCCTGCTTGGCGCGGCCCTTCATCTCCTGTGGGCTCTCGGACATCACGATCTCCTTTCGGCGAACATCGAGGTGGTGCGGATCTGCGGCGTCGTCGGGCCGGGTTCGCCCGGGTCTGGCGAAGGGCTCGGCGCTGGCGGCCGGGCCGGCTCGTCGGGGATCGACGGGGGCGTGAGGGGACGGTCCGGCTGGGAGGGCGGCTGGGGGGTCGGCGGTGGTGGGGGCGGCCCGGGGTCGATCTCGAGGCTGGGTGTGGAGAAGGGTCTCATCGGGTCAGGAGTACCCTGGCGATGCGCGGCTCGAAACGCGGTTGCGCCGACGCGCGGTCGGGTATCGGTCCGCCGTGGCGAAGACGAATGGCGGCGCCGGCACCGAGCCGGAACAGTCGGCGCGGAGCGGCGGACTTCGCCATGTGAGCGACGAGGAGCCGGGGATCTCCCGGCGAAGGCGGGGCCGGGGCTTCCAGTACATCGGCCCGAACGGCGCGACGATCACGAAGAAGGCCGAGAGATCCCGAATCGACGCGCTTGCGATACCGCCGGCGTGGACCGACGTTTGGATCTGCCCCTCCCCGAACGGCCACATCCAGGCCACCGGGAGGGACGCGAGAGGTCGCAAGCAGTACCGCTACCACCCGAAGTGGCGCGAGGTGCGCGACGCGACGAAGTACCACCGGCTGGCCGCGTTCGCCGAGGCGCTCCCCCGCATCAGGCGCCGCGTTGATCGCGATATGCGGCGGCCGTCGCTGAGCCGGGAGCGAATCGTGGCGACCGTAGTGCGGCTTCTCGACCTGACGACCATCAGGGTCGGGAACGACGAGTACGCGCGGGAGAACAATTCCTTCGGCCTCACGACCCTCCGCGAGCGCCACGTCGGCGTGCGCGGCGACCGGGTTCGGTTCCACTTCCGCGGGAAGGGCGGCAAGGTGCACGAGGTAGACGTGCACGATCCCCGGGTTGCGCGCGTCATCCGACGCTGCGAGGAGCTGCCCGGGCAGTCGCTCTTCCGGTACATCGACGACGACGGCGAGCCGGTGGATGTCACGTCGGATGACGTGAACGACTACATCCGCGCCGCCGCGGGAGACGAGTTCACCGCCAAGGACTTCCGCACGTGGACCGGGACCGTGCTTGCCGCCTGGGCGCTCGACGAGCTGGGCGGCAGCGACTCGCCCCCGAAGAAGCAGCTGGTCGCCGCGATCGAGTCGGTCGCCACCGAGCTCGGCAACACGCCGGCCGTATGCCGGGCGTGCTACGTCCATCCCGACGTCATGGATGCGCACCTCGACGGCACGCTCAAGGCCGGCCTCGGCCGGAAGGCCGAGAGGACCCTGACGCGGGGACGCCACCGGCTCTCCCCCCAGGAGGCGGCCGTGCTCGCCTTCCTCGAGCGCCGTCTGGCCAAGGCCGGCTAGCGATCCCCAGGTTTCACGCCCGGCGTCTTCCGGCAGCCGGTCGACCTTGCGAATGCCGACCTCGTGAAGAACGTCGTCCACTGGGCCCACGGGTCGAGCTGGGGAGCCGTGTACGCTCTACGACCCGCCGTGGGAGCACGAACCGAAGGCCCTCGCCAAGGACTTCGCGAGCCACCTCGTGCACGGGCTCGCGATCGCGGGCGCTTACCGCGCGCTGGACGCCCTCGTCCGCCGTGGGCGAGCCTGACGTCGGACCCCCCAGCCCTCGAGCGGCTTCACCGCAGCAGCTTGTCGGGCCGGATCGGCAGGTCGCGGACGCGGATGCCCGTAGCGTTGTACACCGCGTTCGCGATGGCGGCCGCGGTGCCGACGATGCCGATCTCGCCGATGCCCTTCGACCCCATCGGGTTCAGGCGCTCGTCCTGCTCGTCGATCCACGTGGCCTCGATCTGCTGGACGTCCGCACACGCGGCGATGTGGTAGGAGGCGAAGTCGTGGTTCACGTAGTCGCCGAAGCGGCCGTCCATCACGCTCTCCTCGTGGAGCGCCATCGAGAGCCCCATGGTCATTCCGCCGATCAGCTGTGAGCGAGCGGTGCGCGGGTTCAGGATCCGGCCGGCGGCGAACACGCCGAGGAGGCGCGGGACGCGTACCTCGCCGGTGACGGTGCTGACCCTCGCCTCGGCGAACTGCGCGCCGAACGCGTGCCTGGCGAGCGGAGCGTCTGCCTCGATCTCGGCACTCGTTTCGGCGCGTGCCTCGAGCCCGCCCGCGGGGACGACACCCGCGTAGGCGTCCGCGATCCGCTGACGCAGGGCGACGCACGCCTTCGCCACCGCCGACCCCCACGACGCGGTCCCCATCGAGCCACCCGCGAGCGGCGCGGCGGGAAGCCGGGTATCGCCGATCTCGACCCGCACGGACGCGACGTCGGCCTCCAGGAAGTCGGCGGCGATCTGGGCGAGAACCGTGCGGGCGCCCGTGCCGATGTCCGCCGCTCCGAGCCTGATCGTGTACGTCCCGTCGGCCTCTGCGCGCGCCGAGGCCTCGGACGGCCGGCGGCGGGCCGGATACGTCGACGCAGCAACGCCCATGCCCACGAGCCAGGCGCCGTCGCGCTGGCCCCGTGGCTCGAGCGCCCGGTCTGCCCACCCGAAGGTCTCCGCGCCCCGGCGCATGCACTCGACCAGGCCACGGCTGGAGAAGGGCCGGCCCGTCTCGGGATCGACGTCTGGCTCGTTGCGGATCCGCAGCTCGATCGGGTCGATCTCGCACGCGGCCGCGAGCTCGTCCATCGCGGACTCGAGGGCGTACATGCCCGGACACTCGCCGGGGGCGCGCATCCAGGACGGCGTGGGGACGTCGAGCGCCGCCACGCGGTGGCGGGTCCGGCGGGCGGCCGCCGCGTACATCATCCGCGTGGCGAGCGCCGTCTGCTCGGCGAACTCGACGACGGTCGACGTCTGCTCGGCGACCTCGTGGCTCACCGCCGTCAGCCTGCCGTCCTCGCCGGCTCCGAGACGAAGGCGCTGGATCGTCGGCGTGCGGTAGCCGACGAAGGCGAACATCTGCTGGCGCGTGACCGCCACCTTGACCGGGCGCTCGACGGCTCGTGCGGCCATCGCCGCCAGAATCACGTGCGGGCGCGGCGTGCCCTTCGAGCCGAACCCGCCGCCGACGTGTGGCGAGATCACGCGGACGCGTTCCGCGACGATCCCGAAGGCCTCCGCGACGGCGGCCCGCACCGGCTGCACGCCTTGGTTGGAGTCGTAGAGGACGAGATCGTCGCCCTCCCACATGGCGGTGGTGGCATGCGGCTCCATCGGGTTGTTGTGGAACGCCGGCGTCTCGTAGACCGCGTCGATCACGACCGCGGCTTCGGCGAGCGCTGCGTCGACGTCGCCCTCTTCGGTATCGGTCTCGAGGCCGGGATTCACCTTGTCGGGCTTGTAGAGGCGTGGATGCTCGGCCGTAATGATCGCGTCGTGCGGCTCCGCCTCGGCGTGCACGTCCACCAGGCGGGCCGCCTGGCGCGCGGTCTCGAGGCTCTCGGCCACCACCGCGCCGATGATCTGGCCGCGGTAGGCGATCCGGTCGGATTGGAGGATCGCGAGCTCGCCGTCGGAGATCTCGAGCACCGACGCGTTGCCGTGCCAGAGAACGTGGAGCACGCCCGGAAGTGCCAGTGCCGCATCGGCTTCGATGGAGCGGACGCGGCCGCGAGCGATCTCGGCCTGGATGGCTGTGGCGTACGCGGCGGCCGTCGGCCGGTGGTCGTTGGCGTAGCGGGCCTCCCCGACCACCTTGTCGCGGCCGTCGACCCGCTCGATCGCCCGTCCGAGGGCGCCCGCGGCGACGGCGGCCATCAGCGCCCCACCAGGTTCTGCACGGTGTCAACGATCAGGTTGCGAGCCAGATCGACCTTGTAGGCGTTGTCGCGGAGCGGGGCGGCGCGCTCGAGCTCGGCGGTCGCGGCCGCCTCGATGGACTGGACGGTGGCTCTGGTGCCGCGCAGGACATCCTCGGCCGCCGACGCCCGCCATGGTCGGTGGGCGACGCCGCCGAGGGCGATGCGAGCATCCCGGATGGTGCCTCCGCGTGCATCGACAGCCGCTGCGATCGAGACGAGCGCGAACGCGAACGATGCCCGCTCCCGCACCTTGCGGTAGGTGGTGAGCTCGGGCGGTATCCCGAGCGGAGGAACCCTGACCGCGACGACGAGCTCGTCCTGTTTGAGCACGGTGTCGCGCTCGGGCTGCTCGCCCGGAAGGCGGTGAAACCCCGTCAGGGGGACGGTGCGCCGCCCATCCGGCCCCTCCACCTGCACCGTGGCGTCGAGCGCCGCGAGCGCCACCGCCATGTCGGACGGATGTGTGGCGACGCATGCTTCGGAATGGCCCAGGATGGCGAGGTTCCGATGCTCGCCCTTCCTGGCGGGGCAGCCCGACCCGGGCATGCGCTTGTTGCAGGGCTTCGAGACGTCCTGGAAGTAGACGCAGCGCGTCCGCTGCATCAGGTTGCCGCCGACGGTCGCGACATTTCGGATCTGGCCGGATGCGCCGGCCAGCAGCGCCTCGGCGAGCATCGGAAACCGCGACCGCACGCGGCGGTCGGCGGCGAGGTCGCTGTTCCGCACGCCCGCTCCGATCGAGAGGCCGCCGTCCTCGGTGTCGTCGATCCGGTCGAAGCCGATGCCGTTCACGTCGATCAGGAGGTCCGGCTGCTCGACATCGAGCCGGATCAGGTCGACGAGGTTGGTGCCGCCCGCGAGGAGCTTCGCGCCGGGCGCGCCGGCGAGTGCCTCGAGCGCGTCGGGCACGCGGTCGACGCGGACGTACCGAAACGGCCTCACCGGGCCGCCTCGATCGCATCGACGATGTTCGCGTATGCGCCGCAGCGGCAGAGGTTCCCGCTCATACGCTCCCGGATCTCCGCGCCGTCGAGGCCGATCGCCACAGCCGAGAGATCGACGGTGGCGGCGCTCGGCCAGCCGGCCTTGACCTCGGCCAGCATGCCCACGGCAGAGCAGATCTGCCCCGGTGTACAGAAGCCGCATTGCAGGGCGTCGTGCTCGACGAACGCCTCCTGCATCGGATGAAGGCCGGTCGGCCCCGCAAGGCCCTCGATGGTGACGAGGTCGGCGCCCTGGTGCGCGACGGCGAGCGCCAGGCAGCTCAGCGTCCGACGGCCGTCGAGGAGCACCGTGCAGGCACCGCACTGGCCGTGATCGCAGCCCTTCTTCGCTCCCGTGAGACCGAGCTCTTCGCGCAGGAGGTCGAGCAGCGAGGTGCGCGTGTCGACCTCCAGCCGGCGCTCGGTGCCGTTCACGACCAGGGACACACTCTGCGTGACCGCCTCCGTGCCCAGGGTGGCGTGGGTGCTCATGGCCGGTGTCTTCCCTGGAGAGCCGTCGCGTAACCGCGTCCCGCCGCGCCGCGACCTGCGTGACCCATCGGAGCGCGGACTCGCTTCAGGACGTCATACCCGCGGCGCCGTTGTCTCGGCGAGTGATGCGTCCGCCGCGCGCTCGAACGTCGCGGCGATCGTTCCGGCAGCCGCGCGCTCTTGGGTGAGGATGTCGATGCATGCGCTCTGAGTGTGCTCGTCTCCCGCTCGGGCGGCGACCCGCGCGAGCAGCTCGTAGCCGGCGATCTCGAGGTGCTCGAAGGCGTATGCGAAGGCAGCGAGCTTGCCCGGTGTGTCTGGGTGCACCTGGAAGAACGCGCTCCAGTTCAGCCCGCCGAGGCGCATTGCCGCGTCCTTGATCGCCGACGGGCTCCCGTCGTGGGCGTCGAGCCGCCGCTCGAGCATCTTCGCATGCTCGCGTGACTCCTCGAGGTGGCGCTCGTACACCTCGACGAACATCGGATCGCCTGCCTTGGCGGCGGCGCGTTCGAGCAGCGCGATCGCCTGCTCTTCGAGGGCATGGGCGTCGCCAAGATACGAGACGAGCGCGGATTCCATGTCGCCCGGATCGATCCGCGCCAGCGAGCTGCCGGCAGCCTCGTCGTAGCACGCCGCGAGGCGCTCGCCCATCAGACGCTCCTCCTCGGCGATGTCGTTGGCCATCGCCATCGTCTCGGTGTCGCCGGCGCGTTCCGCCACGATCGCCAGGAGCCGGTAGGCCGCGAGCTCGAGATGCTCGTAGGAGTAGGCGTGCGCCAAGAGCTTTCCCGGCGTGTCCGGCTGTGAGCGCGCGAAGAGGATGAAGCTCTTTCCACTGGCGGCCATGACGAGGTCCTTGAGCGCCGACGGCGATTCCCCTACCGCCTCGAGCCTGTCTCGCACCATGCGCTCGTGGTGCTCCGTCTCGAGGAGGTGCCCGGCCAGCACGGCGCCCAGGCGGCCGTCCCCGGCGATGTCCGGAGCGGTCCGGAGCTGCGCGAGCGCCTGCTGCTCGATCGAGTGCGCATCGGTCAGGTACTTGACGAGCTGGTCGCGTGTGGTTCGGTCGCCCACGGGTCCTCCCGGCGTCGGTATGCGGTCGCGGTACCCCGCGGAAGGCGCCGCCAACCACGGCAGGCGCTGCTCGAAGATCACGGATCCGACGGACGCCATCGTCCGCCTCATGTCGAGCGCGGCTGGGCCGAGCTAGGAGTCGGCCCCCACAGCATGAACCTCGCGCCGGAGGCTCACCACCGCCGAGTCTCGCGAAACGTGGACGGCGACGTGGTCCTCGATGTGGACGAGCGCCAGCATTCGGGCGACGAACCGCGCTCCGGGCGAGGCGACGACCGCGAGCCCCTGCCCGCGGCCGCCGTCCTCGTCGGTGGCACGCCTGTGGCCGTGGAGGATCTCCGCCAAGACGGTGCTGTCGATGAACTCGACCTCGCTCAGGTCGATCACAACGCTCATTCCGGCGGCGAGCGCCTTGTCGATCGTCGCGCGCAGGCGCGGCTGGGTCGAGAGGTCGTGCTCCCCGTGGAGCACGAGCACAACGACTCCAGGTGCGGTTCGGATGTCGAGCGTCCCGTTCAGTGCGGCCCCAGTCGTGGGAGGCGCGTACGGACACACCGATCTTGGGTCGAGAAACGGACGCCGCCATCGATCTCCGGCCGTCAACCTCCGCGGCAGGCAGGCTGTCTACTCAACCCGGTGGCGGGATGATACCCCTTCGGCGGCATCGGTCAAAGCGTCGCGGCCGCCAGCTTGACACCGATGGAACGGTGCGCCAACATGCCGCCCAGTTGGGTTGAGCAGCCAGCCCGGTCGGAGCGTTGCGTTTCGGCCAAGCGTGAAGCTGGTTGCTACCTACCCGACAGGCCCGACCGCTTGACCGATGCTCTGGCCGGCAACCCGCCGTACCGGGCGCGCGGCCCATCGAGCCCGACTCCATGTGTGCGGCGAACCCGCAGAAACTTCGCCGGATAAACCGCCGTGCGTTTCCGTGTGAACGCCGATGTTCAAACGGGCACCGCGCGCCGACACTCTGCAACACACGGTCAATCGGAAATGGAAAACGAAGAAGGGAGAAGGTCGTGCGAAAGGTCTTGGAAATCGGTGGGTGCATCGCGGCAGTCGTGCTGATCGGGTTTGGAGTCGGCGCGCTCGTCACCGGGTTCAATGCTCGGAGCACCGTTCAGGACACGCTCGCTCAGGAGAACATCGTCGGCTCGCCCGACATGACCCCCGCGGCGATCAAGGCCGAGGCCAAGGACGCCGGCCTCGACGTGTCCACGCTGACCTTCCCCAGCCTGTCGGTTGCTGGGAAGGACATCAACACTGGTGAGCGCGCCCACGCGTTTGCCGGGTACATGCGGATCCACGCCCTCGAGGCCACGGGTGGCCTGACCTACGCCGAGATGCCGCGCTACGCCACGGCCGACGGCAAGGGCACCAACGATCCCGCCCAGGCGATCCAGCAGAACGGCCAGCCGCAGAGCAATGGCGCGCGTGACATCTGGGTCACCGAGACGGCGCTCGCGACCGCGCTCCAGTCGAGCTACATGGCTGAGCAGCTGTCGCTCTTCGGCATCGTCACCGGAATCGCTCTGCTTCTGAGCGGCATCGGCTTCGGCATCCTCGTTCTCTCCGGGGTGCTGCGGAACCGCGATGAGGCGTTCGGGTTCTTCGCCCGCCGCTCGCCGAAGGCTTCGGTCCCGCACACGCCGGTGGCCGCCAGCTAGCACGACCGGCTGGGAGCCCGACCTCTCAGCCACACCACCCAGCCGGCGGGTCGCCTCTCACGAGGCGGCCCGCCGGTTCGTTGGTCCCGGCGTGTGGCGCTACAGGTAGCGCCGCACGATGTCGCGGATGAACGGGTTCAGGACGTCGTGGGTGTGCCCGTAGATCGAGCAGTGGCCCATGCCCTCGAACTCGTGGTACTCCGCAGCCGCGGCGATCTCGGCGACCTCGCGCCCGTCCTGCGGCGGCGCCTGGACGTCCTCGCTGAAGGCGATCACGTGCATCGGCACCGTGCATGCCGGGAGCGCCTCCATCTGGTCGTAGAGCAGGCACGCCTCCCACTGCGGGACGAGCGACCGCTCGTTGTCGTCGGTCGAGAGCCACGATTCGAGGTCGGCCCGCAGCTTCGGCCAGAGCTCGCGGTCGCCCAGCACGCGCGCTGGGAACATCATGGCCGCGTTGTGGACGACCGCCATCATGCCGTCGAGCCGCCCGCCGTCCTTGCGCCAGTCGATCTCGGCCTTCTGGTAGTCCCATCCCCAGCCCGTGCTGCGAGCGCCGGTCCCCATCGTGACGACGCAGCGCAGCAGCTCCGGGTAGTCGATCGCGACCTGCTGGACGATCGCGCCGCCCAGCGAGAGCCCGACGAGCGCGACCGGCGGCTCGCAGACGGCCTCGATCAGCTCGGCCGTGTCGCGCGCGAACGACTCGAGCGGCCAGGGCAGTGGGATCTCGCACTCCGTGGCGCCGATGCCGCGGTTGTCGAACGTCGTGCAGCGGAAGTCCGGCTCGAAGAACGGGATCTGGTACCGATGCCAGTCCATCGCGAGGCCGCCGCCGCCGGACACCCAGACGATGTCCGGGCCGGCGCCGTGCTGGACGTAGTGGATGCGCGCTTCTGTGGCGTCGAACCGCATGGCCGGCGAAGGATCACCCATCGCCCGGCCGGAGCTCCTTCTCCCACTGCGAGAAGCGCGGCTCGGACGTCATGCCCAGCCGTTCGTAGAGCCTGGTCGCGCCGGTAACGGACTCGGTGTCGACCTCGAGGACGACGCCGCGGTACCCGCGGTCGTGGAACTGCACGAAGCTCGTGCGAAGGAGGGCCTCGCCGATGCCGCGGCGGCGGTACGCCCGGCGGACGCCGAGGTTCGAGACGTGGCCCAGGCTGGCGTCGCCGTCCGCCGCGGGGTAGGCGATCAGGATGCCGGCGACCTCCCGGCCGTGCCACGCGAGGTGCCACAGGTCGGGGTCGAACTCCGTGCTCGCCTCGACGTGGTCGTGGAGCCACGCGTCCTCGGCCGGCCAGATGCCGCCCCAGTGATCCGCAAACGCCTCGGTCAGGCAGTCGTAGGCGATCCGCTCCTCCCCCGCGGTCAGGGGCCGGATCTCGATTCCCGGGATCGCGGGCGGAGCCTCGGGCGGATCGGCGAACTCGATCGCCATGCGAGCGAACCGCCGCGCCTCAGCAAACCCGTGGGCTGTGAGGAGCCCCGCGACGCGAGGCTCGTCGGCCAGCGCGCCGGCGTGCATGACGATGCGCTCACCCGACGGCGCGAGCGGGAAGAAGCGCCTGGCCCGCCGCTCGGCCTCCTCGAGGACCGCCGCCCCGACGCCGCGGCCGTGGTGGCGCACCGCGACGACCCCGACGCTGAACACCTCCGTATAGGGCGGATGGCTCTCGACGAAGACGTACCCGGCCAGGTCGCCGTCAGGACCGATGACCACGGCGAAGTCGTTCTCGCGATCGACCCCGGGCGCCGTCCAGGGTGTCACGACCCAGTCGAGGCTCGCCGTCACGACGCCGCGCAGCGCGAGGGACTCCTCGTTCATGATCGCGACGATCGCCTCGCCGTCCGGCGGGGCGGGCGGGCGGAGCGCGAAGCCCTCAGGGAATCCGGCAGACATACGGCGGATTGTGCCGCGGGACGGAGCTGTCATGGCGATGCTGGCAGCATCGCGACCCGGGAAGGGGCGTCGGAAGGGGGCAACGGTGTCTGGCTACGCAGTCGTGGACGTCGCCATCGGGCTGAGCTTTGTCTTTCTCACCCGCTTCCGCCGGCGTTTTTCATCGCGTCGCCTGGCAATTCAGCGTCCCGGACGTGGCCGGCATCACTCCCTGATCCCGTCGCGATGATGCTTGCCCGCCAATGGGAACGACACGTCGGGGCCCCGGAGGGGAGCGTTGCAGGGGCCCCGACTCACGTTCACGCGACCAGTGGGTCGTCTAGATGAGCGGGATGACGCCGTTGAGGAGGTTGAGGAGCGCGGCGTTCAGCAGTCCGAGGGTGGCCACGACAGCGAGCGTGATCACACCCAACACGACCGCGTACTCAGCCATGGTCTGCCCAGCGTCGCCGTGTGGAAGGCGCAGAGCGCCCAACATATCTGCCTCCTGGAAAAGAATGTACAGAACAACCATCGGCCAGGAGCTGTTGCAGCCTTCCCCCTAGCGGGTGATCCGCATGGTGGCACCGATTGTCGATGCCATGCTCGAGCACGAGCATCCGTGCGTGTCAAGCAAGAGGAGTTTCAGCATGCTGGACGAACTTTGTGGCGTCGTTGAGTGCGAGTCCGGGCAGACGATGGCGGAGTACGCCGTCGTGCTGGGTGTCATCACGATCGCGGTCGTGGTCACGCTGGGCCTGCTCAGCACCGCCATCTCGAGCACGTTGAACAACGTCATCGCCAGTCTCTAGGCGAGCATCCAACGGGCGCTCACGGGCTCGCCGGGAGATTCCCGGCGAGCCCATCGGCTGCTTTGGGGAGGGCGCGACCGGGGAGAGCCGCCGGCCAGCCCTGCGCTGGATCCCTACGCCTCAGCCTTACTTGGGTCGCTTGCTCTGAGCGGTCTGAGACAGCACACCTGCAGCGAGCTTCTTGTCCTTGACCGTAGATCTGGGATTCGCCAAGACCCTGCCGGCAAGCTTTCTCCCAGCCCGAGCCGCCTCTTTCTTTGCAGCCTTCCTCGCGCTCTTGCCCATCGGTACCCTCCCCTTCCGGGATCAAATCGGATCTCCGCACGGTTCCGTTACCGATCTGTTCCCTTGCGGAGAGTGGAACTTCGCCTACCCGCCCCGTGCGCCCGGCAAACTCAATCCCGCGACCGGGCCGGGCCTGCGCGTGGGAGTCAGACAGACCCAGCCGGCGGCGTGTGAAAAGGTGGCGAGGCGACGTACGTTCGCCACTCCTTCGGGCAGACCACGGGTAGGCTGCCCCGCCCGAGCCTCACCGGGTAAGCCTCCCTCAAGCGGGGCCTCGGGTGGCCACAACATCAGCGCTCGATGTCCGGCGTGGGTTTGCTCAATCTCCCGGCGGGAACGTTGGACCACGTAAGACAGGGAGGCACGCCGGGCGCCGCCCATAACGCATACACCAGCGATGCGGCGCCCGGCTAGCCCTCGCCACCTACGTCTCTCTACTGCCGGGTCACGCGCGGCGGCTCAAGCTGGCGCTTCGCCTCGGGAACTGCTCGCGACACCTGATCCGGCGCCGACGTCGCCCCATCGGCCGGCCAAGCCGCCCGATCCGACCCAGACGCCGTTCCGACAGCGGCAGGCTCGTCACGACATCTCTGCCGCTACCCGAGCGGCGGCGGTAACCGGATCGACGTCGAGCAGCACAGCGCCGAGCTCGTCCGCGACCCGGCGCGCCGCCTGCTGGGGGGCGACTCCATCGGCGACGCGGTTCGGTTTGCGAAACGGCGGGTAACCACCGGACGTATGCAGCCGTCGATCCACAGCGGGACGGTCAGGACGCATCGTCCACTCAGGATCGCGATGGTGGCGCCACCGTGGATCTCGATTCCGGCGCCGACCTATGGGGGTATCGAGGAGGTGGTGCGGCTGCTGTGTGAGGGCCTTGTGGCGCACGGGCATCAGGTCACCCTGTTCGCCGCGCCGGAGTCGGAGTCGGATGCGCGCGTGGTGGCGGTGTTGGACGAGCCGCAGCCGGATCAGATCGAGCACTCGCTGATTGAGGCGGCGCATGTGGGTTCGGTGTTCGACCGCATCGACCGCGAACGTGTGGATGGGGCCGGCGTTCGATGTCGTGCACGATCACTGCCCGGCGGTGGCTCTGGCGATGGCGGATCGCCTCCGTGAGCCGTTCGTGCACACGCTGCATGGCCCGTTCGATGAGGAACGAACAGAGCTCTATCGCCGGCAGGGGCATAAGGCCACGTTGGTGGCGATCAGCGATTCGCAGCGTTCGCAGGCACCGGATGGCGTCGACTGCCGACATGTGGTGCCGAACCCGATCGACCTCGACGAGTGGCCCTTCCAGGATGAGAAGGCGGACGAGTTGCTGTTCCTGGGCAGGATCGACCCGGACAAGGGGCCGCATCGCGCCGTCGAGGCGGCGCAGCGGGCGGGCCGGCGACTGGCGCTGGCGGGCCCGGTACAGCCGGACGGCGAGGAGTTCTTCGCCGGCGAGGTGGAGCCGCACCTCGGCGGCGACCGCGTGCGATATCTGGGAGCGCTCGGACCAGAGGAGAAGCGCAAGGCGCTTGCACGAGCACGGGGCCTGTTGATGCCGATCGAATGGCCGGAGCCGTTCGGACTGGTGATGATCGAGGCGCTTGCCACCGGTACGCCGGTGATTGCCTTCGATCGTGGCGCTGCGTCCGAAATCGTCGTCGACGGCGAGAACGGGTTTCTGGTCGAGGACGTCGACGGTATGGCGGCGGCGATCGACCGGCTCGACGAGATCGACTCCCATCACTGCCGCTCGTCCGTGCACCGGTTCCATGTCTCCGCTGTCTGCGCCGCCTACGAGCGAGTGTATGCCGACGCCATCTCGCGCACCGCCCCGGAGACCGGCCTTGCCGCTCGGTGATCTCGCGGTTCTTGAGGTTCTCTCGGGCGCGGGCTTTGCGCTCGGACCAGTCGCGCTTCCGCAGCGCACGCCAGGCCCGAAACCGTTGAGGCTTTCCCGTTCCCTCGGTCATGGTCCCGCCGTTTGTCCCGCGTCCCGCCCGAGGGGTTGCCGGCGGCCGTTCGCTCGTGGATACGACAACGTCCTGGGCACGTTGCAGGGCGCGGCCGCCAACTATCGGGATGGCGAGGCGACGCGGATCGAGCGGATCTCCGAACACGTGACGGACGACCTTGCCTGCTTCGTGGAGGTAGAGCACTACCGAGCGAAAGTCGGCGGACGCTCCGACGCCAGCTCGGTCTCGGTACGGGTCACGAGCGCCTTTCGCCGGAGCAAGGGGACTGGAAACTCGTCCACCGCCACGCCGATCCCATCACCGCAGCTCGTCCTGCCGAATCGGTGATCGCGGCGTAGGTGTCCGAGCGGCCGGCGCCGTAGCGCGCTACGTGGCCTGGTGCGGATGGCCCTGGGATCCCGCGCCGCCCCGTGACGTCGGGTCGACCCGTTCGGAGCGCCCACAGCGGTGGCACTGGCGCACCCGCTCGTCTCCGGCCAGGTCGAGCCGGCGGTAGATCCACTTGTGGCCGACGCGGAGGCACCGCACCCGGCGGCGGAGCCGGCGGAACAGGGAGGGCTTCACGGCGTCTCGGGTTTGGGCACGACCGTCTGACGCAGCTCGGGGCGTTCGGTTCGGTCGCTCCGCGCCGCCGTCTCACCGTTCTCCAATGCCAGGCCGGGTCTCGCTTGCGCGATGCGGGTCGCGGTCGCACCATGGTTGGTGGGGTGCAGCCGGATGAGTCCGCCGTCGTCGATCATGCCCGGTCGGGCGACGGCGCCGCGTTCGCCGAGCTGGTCGGGCGCTACGCCCCGATGGTGTTGAGCCTCGCGCTTGCCTCGACGGGCAACCGGTTGGACGCGGAGGACGTCGTCCAGGAGACGTTCCTGGTCGCGTGGGTCGCGCTGCCGCGGTTCCGCGGCGATGCCGCGTTCTCGACGTGGCTCTACGGCCTCGCTCGCTCCCGCTGCGCAGATCGCGCCCGTCGGGCGGCTGTGCGGCCGCGCTTGGCCAGGCATGGCGGCGATCGGGCGGTCGAGGCGTCGTCGCCGGATCCTGAGCGGCGAAAGACCGCCCTTGCGATCCTCAAGGCGGCGGCTCGGCTGCCGCTCCCCCAGCGCCAGGCGATGCTGCTTCGCGACGTTCAGGGCTTCTCGTACGAGGAGGTCGCATCCATGCAGGCCGTCTCGATCGGGACCGTGCGGTCACGCATCGCCGCGGCCAGGCAGCGGATCGCCGACGAGGTGGGCGAGGTGTGAGCCGGGGGCCCGATCGTCAGACGAGGTGCTGGAGGATCCGGACGATGGCCGCGCCGATCGTGACGATCAGGATGACGCCGCCCGTGCCGATGACGATGCCGATCGCGAGCACCACGATGTCCTCGAGGATGATCGCGAGCGCGATCGCGACGGCGCCCAGCGCGGGCAGCGTGTCGAGCCCCGAGAACGGCGGCGCGAGGGCGGCCGCGACGCGAGCGCCATGATGAGCAGCCCCAAGAGCCGCAGCATCCACCCCTGCTCGAACAGCCATGCGCTGCGCGGCCGGGAGAACCGCTCGACGAGCCGGATGCGGCGGATCATGAACGGGATGGCCCTGTCGGTGGTCGTCGGGCCGAGCTCGCGGCCTTGCCAGCGCTCGGGCAGCCAGATCGTGCGCCGGCCGAGCACCATCTGCACGGCGAGGACGACGGTGATGGCCTCGAACACGTGGCTGATCCCCCCGGTGGGGAGGGGCAGCGCGGGGACGAACATCAGGAGCAGGATCGTGACGGCGAAGCTCTTCTCGGCGAACACGTCGCTCAGCGCCCCGAGCGTCTTGGTCTCGTCGCTCGAGAGCCAGCGGTCGAGCTGGTGGCTGAATTGCTGGTCTGTGTCCGTGTCTTCGGTCATCGCTCCTCGACAGACTGTGCGCGCTACCGTCCGAATCATGGAGCACCTGCACGGCCTCCCTGTTCCCCGTACCCTCGAAGAGGCATGCGATCCCCGCCGTCTGGCGCTTGTCGTCTACGACATGCAGGCCGGCATTCTCGGGCAGATCGGCGACCGCGAACGGGTCGTCGCCCAGGTGGTGCGAACGCTCGAGGCGGCGCGGGCCGCGCATGTGCGCACCGTCTTCATGCGCCACGTGACACTGCCGACGGCGCTGATGGGGGCGGCCCAGCTGCGGATGTGGATGTCCTGGCAGCACGCCGGGCGTGCGGCCGATGTCGTCTCGCCGTTTCCGCCCGACGGGCCGCAGAGCGGCCTCATCCCTGAGCTGGCCCCGAATGCGGACGAGGCCGTCATCGACAAGGTGACGATGTCGGCGTTCGAAGGCACCCCGCTGAACATCGTCCTGCGCGACTGCGGGATCACGGCGGTCGCCATCGTCGGCGTCGCCCTGGAGATTGGAATCGAGCCGACGGCCCGGCACGCCGCTGACCTCGGCTACGTCCCGATCGTCGTCACCGACGCGTGTGGCGCCGGCGACGCCGCGGCGGGCGAGCGCTCGCTCGCGACGCTCGAGTTCGCCGGCGACGCGATCCTCACCGACGTGTCCGCGTTCACCCGAGCGCTGGCCGCGCGGCCTCCCTCCGGCTGAGCGTCACGCCACGTGGGCGGCACGGCACCGCTCGAGCAGGCGGTCGTCTCCGAGCTCGTCGGCGCACGCGGCCCATGCGCTCGTTGGCCCCTGCCACTGGAGCGCGTCGGTCGACGGGAAGAGCTCGGCGTCTGCCCTCAGCGTCGCCAGGTCCTTGAAGAGCAGCGCCAGCTCGCGGCGCTCCCCGAGCACCGCGAGCGGAAAGTCCTCGATGGCGCCGTGCTCGTTCACGAGGCGGGCGGCGGTGACGGCGCCGATTCCAGGGATGCCCGGATACCCGTCCGCCGAGTCTCCGACGAGCGCGAGGTAGTCGGGGATGAGCGCCGGCCCGACGCCGAACTTCTCCCGGACGCCGGCTTCGTTTCGGACGGACTGCGCCCGGCGGTCGATCTGGACGACCGTGTCGTCTCGCACGCACTGGGCCAGATCCTTGTCGGGCGTCCAGATCCGCACCTGCTCGACGTCGTCGTCGGCGCATGCGATCCGCGTCGCCGCCGCGAGCGCATCGTCCGCCTCGAGCTCGACCATCGGCCAGACGGCGATCCCCATCGCCGCGAGTGCCTCCTCGAGCGGGGTGAACTGGGCCCGCAACGCGGGGTCGACGCCGAGCCCCGTCTTGTAGCCCGGCCAGAGGTCGTTCCGAAACGACTCGATGACATGGTCCGTTGCCACGCCCAGGTGGGTCGCCCCGTCCTCGACCATCTGGAGCAGCGAATGAAGGACGCCGATCACCGCGCCGTACCGCCGGTCGCCGCCACCCGCGCGGCGACGACCGTAGAACTGGCGGAATAGCTCGTACGTGCCGTCGATGAGGTGGATCACCATCGGGCGGCCGGCGTTCGGGCTAGCGCCGATCGAACTCGTCGTCGATCACCTGCTGGAGGGCCGTCAGCGGTTCGTCCTCGCCCGACCCGTTGTAGGCGGCGTTCGTCGCCGCCACGACCTGCCGGAGGACGGCGATGTCCGCTCGCAGCGCCTCGGGGCGTGTTGCGCTTCGGAGGCGGATGGACTCACCGGTGACGGTCCATGCCTGCGCGGCCGACTGCGCCACCCGCGACGCAAAGATGGACATCCAGCGCGGATCAGCCGTCTCGCTCAAGGGAAAATCGACGAGGACCATCCCCGAGTCTGCAGGATCCTCCCGGATCCCCGGCTTCCCAAGTTCGAGCGTCAGCTCTGTAGGCATCGCAACCTCGAGACCGCTTCGCTTTGCGCCGAGCAACTCGCACCGTAGCTTGCGTTGTCCATGACCGCCCACAAGCGGCCGCCACGGGCTCGCCTCGGGCAATTACCGAGGTTGGCTACGCGGCGGCACCGATGCGGCGGCACGCGTCGGCGACGAGACTTCGTTTAACCGCTGGGTTACCAGCGCAGGTCACGTCATGAACAAGCACATCACAGACACTGAACCTGAACCGCAGTCGGAACGAGCCGGCGAAGAGGGCAAGGTGCGCGGCGTCGACGAGGTCGAGGCGACCGGCCGGTCGGCTGAGATCGAACGGCTCGCCGGCGGGTCGTGGATGGCGCTTGAGGCCGGCGAGGCTGGCCTCCGGGCTGCCAGGCACTACCTCGAGCCCGAAGACGTCGGTGAACGCGAACGCCGCCTGGCCGGGCAACGGGCCGAGACCATTGACCGGCTCCACGGCCTCGCCCGCGATCTGCACACCGACAGTCCGCTCTTGCACTGGCTCGACGCGCCCACCGCCACCCGGAGGCTGCTGGGCCTGCCAAACGGGGTTCATGCCTGCGTGTTCGATCTCGACAGCGTGCTGACGACCAGCACCAGCGTCCATGTCGCCGCCTGGGCCGATACCTTCGACTCGTTCCTGTTGGTGCGGGCGGGACGCCATCGCGACCGGTTCGTCCCGTTCGACCGCATCGCCGACTACGACGCCTATCTGGCGGAACGGCCCCGCCTCGACGGCATCCGCGCATTCCTGGCCCGCCGCGGCATTCGGCTTCCCGAGGGCGGGCCCGACGACGGTCCCGACGCCGAGACCGTGCACGGCCTCGCAAAGCGGAAGGAGGCAGCACTCGAGCATCATCTCGCCCGCGAGGGCGTGGCGGCGTACATCGGTTCCCGGTGCTATCTCGAGGCGGCGCATCTCGTCGGCCTCGGTCGTGCCGTCGTCTCTGCGAGCGCCAACACCATCGAGATCCTCGAACGCGCCGGACTCACCCATCTCATCGACGAACGCGTCGACGCACACACGATCGAGTCCGAGCGGCTGGCATCGAAGCCGGCGCCGGACACGCTCATCGCAGCCTGCCGGATGCTCGGCGTCGACCCGGCCGAGACCGCCGACTTCGAGACCACTCGCGTTGGGATACGCGCCGCTCGGTCAGCCGGTATGGGCCTCGTGGTCGCCGTCGAGCGGGAGGAAGCGGCGAACGAGCTCCATGCCGCGAACCCGGACGTGGTCGTGAACGACCTCGCACAGCTGCTCGAGCGTCAGAGCACGTAGAGCGTCCCGACCTGACTCAGATGTCTACCTGGACGTTCGCCGGCGACGATGCCAGTGGAGCCGGCGGGGCGCGTCATCCGACCAGGACGAAGCCCAACGTTCGCCGTGGAAGCTCGGAACGGTCCGTCCGGTGCCGGTAGGGTGGGACAGGTGGTCATGGGCACTGAGCCGCAGATCGTCAGCAAGGAGCTGCGCACCCCCCAGGCGGCGGCGGTCGCGGGAGTCGCCTTCTCGCTGCTACTGGGGGCCAGCCTTGTCCTGATACGGATCTCGGTGCCGGCCGACCCGACCGATGCGCGGGAGTGGCTGACCGATTCGGGACGCAGGCACGCGGTGCTGCTGGCCGTCAACCTCGTGCCGTTCGCTGGCATCGCCTTCCTGTGGTTCATCGGCGCCGTGCGTGACCGTCTTGGGGATCGCGAGGATCGCTTCTTCGCCACGGTGTTCCTGGGCAGCGGTCTCGTGTTCGTGGCGATGATGTTCGCCGCGGCTGCTGTCGCTGGCAGCCTCGTGATCGGATTTCGCGGTGGTGTCCGCCCCTCGGCCGGGGCGGCCCAGAACTGGCGCTTCGGTGCGAACGTCGCGCATGCGCTCCTGACCACCTACGGGATGCGGATGGCGGCGGTGTTCATGGTCACCACGGCCACGATCACCCTCCGCTACGAGGTGATCCCCCGTTGGCTGGGCATCGCCGGATATGCGTCCGCGTTGGCGCTGCTCTTGGGCGTGAACGCCGTCGGCTGGCTGGAGCTGCTGTTCCCACTGTTCGTGCTCGTGGTCAGTATCTGTCTGCTGATCGAGAGCTTCCGCCGGGATCGGGTGCAGTAACCGATTGAACTCGTTTAGCCGCAGCCTGAGTTGTCGCCGCAGTCGCGGCACGTGTAGCAGGCGCCGGTGCGCACCTTGCGGCCGCCGCACTTCGCGCACTCGACCGCGTCCTCCCAGGCGTTGAAGAGCGCCGTCTGGCCGACGCCCGGTGCGGGCGTGCCGGCTGGGCCGGACTCGTCGGACGGCACCGCCGGGGAGTGGCCGTTGCCGTTGGCGAGCTGCTCGCGCACCGCCGCGCTCATGATGCCGAGCTCGGACTGCGTCTCGGCGTCGAGGAAGCGCTTGCCCATCCAGCGGAAGATGTAGTCGGGGATGGACTTCGCGATGCGGATGTCGGGGTCGTTCGTCATGCCCGACGGCTCGAACCGCATGTGGGCGAACTTCGAGACGAAGACCTCGAGCGGCACGCCGTACTGGATGCCGACCGAGACGGCGATCATGAACGCGTTCATGAGGCCGGCGAGGGTCGTGCCCTCCTTGGCGATATCGACGAAGATGTCGCCCGGGTCGCCCTCGGGGAAGAGGCCGACGTGGATGTAGCCCTCGTACTCGCCGACCTGGAACTTGCGCCCGATCTCGTTGCGCTCGATCGGCATCATCCGCCGCGACGGCTTGGCCTGGAGCAGCTGCTCGGAGCCCTTCGTCTGGAGCGGCTGGGCCACCTTGCACCCGTCGCGGTAGATCGCGATGGCCTTCACGCCGAGCTTCCACGCGTCCATGTAGAGGCCCGCGATGTCGTCGACGGTCACCTCGGTGGGCACGTTCACCGTCTTCGAGATCGCGCCGCTCAGGAACGGCTGCACCGCGGCCATCATGTTGACGTGGCCCATGTGGTGGATCGCCCGGTCGCCGACCGCCACGTCGAACACCGACAGGTGCTCGCCCTTGAACCCGGGCGCGCCGACCACGGTGTTGTGCTCGTTCACGTGGGCGACGATCTGGTCGATCTCGTGCGGCGCGTAGCCCAGCTTCGCAAGCGCCACCGGCACCGTCTGGTTCACGATCGTGATGTCGCCGCCGCCGACCAGCCGCTTCGACTTCACGAGTGAGAAGTCGGGCTCGATGCCCGTGGTGTCGCAGTCCATCATGAAGGAGATCGTCCCGGTCGGCGCGAGCACCGTCGCCTGCGCGTTCCGGTAGCCGTGCTCCTCGCCGATCGCGAGCGCGTCGTCCCACGCGCCGCGGGCCGACTTCAGCATGTCGTCGGGGACGAGCCCGCCGTCGATGTTCCCCACCGCCGCGCGGTGCTTTCGGATGACGCGCAGCATCGCGTCGGCGTTGGGCTCGTAGGCGTCGAACGGGCCGACCCGACCGGCCATCTCGGCGGACTTGCGGTAGGCGCGCCCGGTCATGATCGCCGTGATCGCCGCCGCGTAGGCCCGCCCCTCCTCGGAGTCGTAGGCCAGGCCACGCGCCATGAGCAGCGCGCCGAGGTTGGCGTAGCCGAGGCCGAGCTGGCGCATCGCCCTGGCGTTGGCGTCGATCTGCTCGGTCGGGTAGCTCGAGTTCCCGACCAGGATCTCCTGCGCCATGAAGATGATGTCGACGGCTCGCTCGAACTGCTCGACCTGGAACTCGCCCGTCTCGGGGTCGCGGAACTTGAGCAGGTTCAGGCTCGCGAGGTTGCAGGCCGAGTTGTCGACGTGGACGTACTCCGAGCACGGGTTCGAGGCGTTGATGCGGCCGCTCGCCGGGCACGTGTGCCAGTCGTTCATCGTCGTGTCGTAGTGCATGCCGGGATCGGCGCACTTCCACGCCGCCTCGGCGATCTGGCGCATGAGGTCGCGCGCACGGAGTGTCCTGACGACGGTGCCGTCGGTGCGGGCGGTGAGGTCCCACTCCTTGTCGTCGAGCACGGCGCGCATGAACTCGTCGGTGACGCGCACGGAGTTGTTCGCGTTCTGGTACTGGATCGAGGCCCAGTCAGGCGAGTCGAGGCTCATGTCGTAGCCGGCCGACTGGAGCACGCGGGCCTTCTCCTCCTCGTGCTGCTTGCACCAGATGAACTCCTCGATGTCGGGGTGGTCGACGTTGAGCACGACCATCTTGGCCGCGCGGCGGGTCTTGCCGCCCGACTTGATCGTGCCCGCCGACGCGTCGGCGCCGCGCATGAACGACACCGGGCCGGAGGCGTAGCCGCCCTTGGCCAGCTGCTCCTGCGATGAGCGCAGCTTCGACAGGTTGATGCCCGACCCGGAGCCGCCGCGGAAGACCAGGCCCTCCTTGCGGATCCAGTCCAGGATCGACTCCATGTTGTCCTCGACCGACAGGATGAAGCAGGCCGAGCACTGCGGGTGCTCCTCGAAGCCGACGTTGAACCACACCGGCGAGTTGAACGCCACCATCTGGTGGAGCAGGAGGTGGGTCAGCTCGGCGCGGAACGTCTCGGCCTCGTCCGTGTCGGCGAAGTAGTCGTCCTTGATGCCCCACGCCGTGACGGTGTTGGCGACGCGGCCGATCATCTGGCGCACCGACCGCTCCCGCTCGGGCGAGCCGAGCTTCCCACGGAAGTACTTCTGCGCCACGATGTTGGTCGCCGTCTGGCTCCAGAACGCCGGGAACTCGACGCCGTTCTGCTCGAACGACGGGCCGTCCTTGCCGGCGATGAGCGCGTCGCGCTCCTCCCACTCGACGAGGTCGAAGGGCTCGGATCCAGGCGTCGTGAAGTGGCGCGGCACGCCGATGTGGACATCCTCCTTGCCCTCGGCCACCTGCGTCTCGGCTCGCTTCACGTCCGTCGTCGCCATGCCGTCCTCCTCGCTTCCTCGCATGCTTGTAGTGTACCGATTACCGAACAGATGTTCGCGCCCGGGGCTCGAGCGATTCGAGCTCGTGCTCGAACTCCTCGATGTCCTGGAAATCGCGATAGACCGAGGCGAACCGGACGTAGGCGACCAGGTCGAGATCGCGCAGGACCCGCAGCGCCTCCTCGCCGATCGCCGGCGCCGCGACCTCGTCGCCGACCCCGTTTCGGAGCTCGGCCTCGATCAGCACCGCCGCCCGCTCGATCTCGGCGAGCGGCACGGGGCGCTTGACGCACGCCCGCACGAGGCCGGCCAGGAGCTTCTGGCGGTCGAACGGCTGGCGCGCGCCGTCGCGCTTGATCACGTGCAGAGGGGCGTGCTCGACCCGTTCGAACGTCGTCATCCGCTGCCCGCAGAGCAGGCACTCGCGGCGGCGGCGGATGGCGCCCTTGCCGGCCACGCGGCTGTCGACGACCTTCGTCTCGCCATGTTCGCAGTACGGGCAGTTCATGCGGCGTCCCTCAACATCTAGTGGGTCGCCCATCCGCTCGGGGCCACATCTTGTGGCTCGGGCGGATCGGGGGAATGGAAGTCTTGCGCACGGGTCGGACGGACAACCCGGGCGCGGCGCGGTCTCAGGCCCGGAGCTCGGCCAGCGTCAGCTGGAGGCCCTCGGCGAAGCCGACCTCGGCCGCCCAGCCCAGCTCCCGCTTCGCCCGGCGGCAGTCGAGCGCGCTTCGCGACAGCTCGCCCAGGCGCGCCGGCCGGTGCTCGGGCGAGACGGCCGTCCCGGCCGCGTGCTGGCAGGCGGCCAGCAGCTCGAGGACGTTCGTCTCGGTCTCGGTGCCGATGTTGAAGACCTCCTCGGAGCCGCCGTAGTCGAACGCCGCCAGGTTGGCGCGGACGACGTCGCCGACGTAGACGTAGTCGCGCGTCTGGAGGCCGTCGCCGAAGACGAGCGGCGTCTCGCCCGCGGCGAGCTTGCCGAAGAAGATCGCGACGACGCCCGCCTCGCCGTGCGGGTCCTGCCGCGGCCCGTACACGTTGCCGTAGCGCAGGATGACGTGGTTCGTGCCGTAGAGCCGGTTCGAGAGCTCGACGTAGTGCTCGCCGCAGAGCTTGGAGATGCCGTACGGCGCCATCGCCGCGCAGGGCGTCGACTCAGGCGAGGGGATCCGGTCGACCTCGCCGTAGATCGCCCCGCCGGTCGACGAGAAGACCACCCGGGCGCCGGTCGTGCGGGCCGCCTCCAGCACCTCGGCGGTGCCGCGCACGTTCACGTCGGCGTCGAAGCCGGGGTCGGCCACCGAAACGCGCACGTCGGCCTGGGCCGCGAGGTGGAACCAGGCCTCCGGCTCGACCTCGGCCGCGAGCTCCTTCAGCGCCGCGCCGTCGCGGATGTCGAGCTCGCGCAGGTCCGCGCCGGCGGGCACCCGCTCGGGCCGGCCCGACGAGAGGTTGTCGACGACGACGACCGTGTCGCCGCGCGCGAGCAGGCCGTCGGCCACGTGCGAGCCGATGAAGCCCGCTCCTCCGGTGACGATCGCACGGAGTGGCACGGCGCGGGAGGATAACCGCAGTGGCTGGTCAGGCGGCCTGGGTCGCGGCCTCGGTGCCCTCGTCCTCGCGCTGCACCTCGACCGTCTGGTCCGGCGTCAGGACGAGCCGCCCGCGGAACGGGCCCTTGCGATCCTTGAAGTCCATCCAGTCCGACGCGCCGTTCTCGATCACCTGGCGGGCCTCGTCGATCGAGATCTGGCGGCCCTTGGTGGACTTCCAGATGACGAACCCGCAGCCCGTCTCCTTCTTGCTCTTCCACGACGAGCAGCCGTAGGCGCGGCTGTTCTCGCGGATCTCCCCGTCGCACTTCGGGCAGTCGGCGATCTTCTCGCGCGGCCCGGCGGGAGCGTCGAGGCGGGTGCCGTCGTCGGCGATGAGCTGCACCTGGTTCCCCTCGGCGAGCACGAGCCGCGCCCTGCTCGGGCCGGGTCTTGAACCCGTCCAGCAGTTCGGTCTGGCCCTTCTGGAGCAGCTCGCGGGCCTCGGCGGCCGAGATCGAGCGGCCCTTCTGCTGCTTCCAGATGACGAAGCCGCAGCCGGGCTCCTCGCGGCTCTTCCACGAGGAGCAGCCGTAGGCGAGCCGGTTCTCGCGGATGGTGCCGTCGCAGTTCGGGCACGGGCCGATCTCCTCGCGGAGCGCCCGCACGTCGTCGGACGAGAGCTCGCGGAAGTACTCCACCACCTCCGACGTGAAGTTGCGGATGTCGGTCATGAACTCGTCGCGCGCGCCGGCGCCGTGCTCGATGTCGGAGAGGCGCTTCTCCCACCGGCCGGTGAGGTCGGCCGACGTGAGGGCGTGGTCGCCGAGGAGGGCGATCGCCTGGCGGCCCTTCGACGTCGCGCGGAGCTGCTTTCCGAGCCGCTCGATGTAGCTCACGCGGATCAGCTTCTCGATCGTCTCGGCGCGCGTCGCGGGCGTCCCGAGGCCGGCCTCCTTCATCGCCTGGCGGAGCTCCTCGTCCTCGATCTGCTTGCCCGCGGTCTCCATGTCCTTGAGCAGCGACGCCTCGGAGTAGCGCGGCGGCGGCTTGGTCTGCTTCTCGAGCACCTCGGCCGACTCGCACGTGCCCTTCTCGCCCTCCTCGACCTTCGGCAGGGTCTGGCGCGGCTCGTCGTCGTCGCCCGCAGGCGGCTCCTCCGCGGCGGCCTCCTCGCCGAATGCCGCCGCCCGCCACCCGGCCTCGATCAGGCGCCGGCCGCGGGTGCGGAAGCGGTGACCGCCGGCCTCGGTCACGATCTCGGTGTCCTCGAACTTGGCGTCGGGATGGAAGACAGCCAGGAAGCGGCGCACGACAAGGTCGAAGACACGGGCGTCGTCGCCGGTGAGCTCCTTGCGGGGCAGCTCGCCGGTGGGCACGATCGCGTGGTGGTCGTCGACCTTGGCGTCGTTCACGACCCGGGCGAGCGGCAGGACGTCGAGGCCGGCGACGTACTCCGCCGCCGCCCGGACGGCCGGGATCGCGGTCAGGCTGCGGGCGGTCGACTTGAGCGTCGGGATCTGGTCGGCCGGGAGGAACTGCGACCGCGTGCGCGGGTAGGTGAGGAGGGCGCCGGCCGTCGATCCCTCGTAGAGGCGCTGGGCGGCGGCGAGCGTCCGCTGCGCGGAGAGCCCGTAGCGGCTGTTGGCGTCGCGCTGGAGGCTCGTCAGGTCATACAGGAGGGGCGAGCGGGTCTTGCGCTCGGTGCGCTTGACCGTCGCGACCAGGGCGTCGGCACCGCCCGCGGCTGCCGCGACGGCGTCGGCGACCTCGCGCTCGGCGGTGCGGTCCTCCTTGCCCTCGAACCAGCGGCCGACGTACGACCGCGGCCCGTCGAGCCCGAACCGGGCGTCGACCTGGAAGTAGGTCTGGGGCTCGAAGGCGTCGATCTCGAGGTCGCGGCGGACGATCAGCGCCAGGGTCGGCGTCTGCACCCGGCCGAGCGACACGACCCCGCCGAGCGAGCGCCCCTTGACGGTTGCCGCGCGGGTGGCGTTCATCCCCACGAGCCAGTCCGCCTCGGACCGCGAGCGGGCCGCCGCGGCGAGGGGCTCCATCTCCTCGCCGGGCCGGAGGTTCTCGAAGCCCTCGCGGATCGCGTCCTTCGTCATCGACGAGACCCACAGGCGCTGGACCGGCTTCTTGGTCTTCGCCACGTCCATGATGTACTGGAAGATCAGCTCGCCCTCGCGTCCGGCGTCGCAGCCGTTCACGATCTCGTCGACGTCGTCGCGCTTGATCATGCGCTTCAGGACGTCGAGCTGCTTCTTGTTTCGCGCGTCGGGCCGGAGCTTGAACTGGTCGGGGAGGACGGGCAGCGTCTTGATCGACCAGCGCTTGAGCGACTCGTCGTACTCCTCGGGCTCGGCCAGCTCGACGAGGTGGCCGACGGCCCAGGACACGATGTGCTCGTCGGACTCCAGGTAGCCCTCGTGCTTCTGGAAGCCTCCGCCGAGCGCGCGCGCATAGTCCTGTGCCACAGACGGCTTTTCGGCGATGACGAGCTGCTTTCCCATGTCGGGGCGGCAGGGTAGCACGGGGGTTTTCGGGCATTTCAGCCGCGGTCCCAATTGTCACACACGCGCGTCAGTCGAGGCCGAAGGCCGTGCGCATGCTCGGGGCCGATGCCGCCTGGCCGAGAAATGGGAGGTCGAGGAGCTCCTCCTGGGTGCGAAGGAGCGAGTAGTGGGTGAACGCATCGCCCGCCACCGTGCCCGGCCGCACCGCCGGGGCGACGACCACGGTGTAGACGCGGTTGTCCTCGTCGTGGTCGTCCTCGTCGTAGGTGATGAAAAGGACGGTCGTTCCCGCGCGGTAGGCCGGCGAGTTGACGATCCGGGGGACCCAGCGGGCGAGCCAGCGGTCGCCGTCGGAGATCTGGCAGTCGTGCTCGTCGGAGCACAGGTTCGGGGTGATGAACGTGTACGGGGCGAGGGCGCCGCTTTGGAGGTCGGAGCGGAGGGGCTCGAGCGGGAGGTCGTTCGCCGGGCACTGCGCCGCGACCTGCGTGAAGTAGAGGGGTGGGTTGTGGCGGGGCGCGTAGTCGCCGACGTTCCGGTCGACGCACGGGCCCGGCATGCTCTCGGCGTAGGCCCGCCAGGGGGTCTGCGAGAAGATGCTGGGCCCGTCGCTCTGGCAGCCGGCCCCGGGCGAGCAGTCCGAGCCGTCGAGGCCCTGCGTCGAGCCCGAGACGAGCGCCAGGTAGTTGGGGAGCGACGGATGGGTGACGGCGCGGTATGCCGTCGCCAGGCCGCATCTGCCCGCGAGGGCGTTCAGGAACGGCGAGTGGCCCTCGATCTGCGAGAAGCCGTGGTTCTCCATGACGATCGTCACCACGTGCTCGTAGTGCGCGGGCGGTGCAGCGCCCGTGCACGGGTTGCCGGCAGCCGCCGGATGGCCCGGCGGTCCGCCCCCGTGCTTGCACGCGCCGGCGAGCGCGGCGACGACGACGCCGACTCCCACCAACCGATGCAACGACGGGGTCAGACCCCAATGTTGCATCGCCCGTCTACGCTTTGCCGCGATGTCCGACCCAAACACCGACCCAGACACCGACGCGACCGACGCTCGCCCGCTGGGCCGGAGCGCACGGACTCACGGCCTCGGAGCGCAAGCTCGAGGGCGAGACGCCGCTCCTCCGGCAGGGCGATCGTCGACGTCGCGACCGACGTCCACGAGGGCGAGCTCGACGGCCGGCCGGCGCGGATCTTCAGCCTCTACGTCGACGCGCCGGGGCTCCCGCTCCTCGGCGACACGAGCACGACGACCGCCTCGTTCACCGTCCTTCTGGTCGCGGTCGACGCGCCGGCCTGGCCGCGCGTGACCATCCACCCGGCGGAGTTCCCGGAGGACAACTGGCTGACGCGCGTCCTGCGGCACGACGACCATCGCGTCCGCGACGTGGGCCCGGCGTTCGACGAGCGCTTCCGCCTCCGGGTGGCCCACTCGACGCCCAAGGACGCCGTCGACCGGCTGGCGTCGTCGGAGCTCGTCGCGTGGTGCCTCGATCAGCCGGGCCTGATCTTCGACCTCGAGAACAACGTCGACACCGGCGACTCGCTGGTCGTCGCGGCCCCCGGGGACGACGTCGACGAGGCCGCCCTCGACCGGCTCGCCGAGCAGGCCGCCTGGCTCGCGCGCTGGTTCGAGGAACCAGGCTCCAGCTAGTCGCGCAGGCGCAAACCCATCACCACGCCGCGACACCGCCCCGAGCGGGCCGCGGCAGGCTGCGTCACGGTCTCGATCAGCGTGTCGTGGAGCCGCGTGCCGAGGTCTGCCAGGATGGCCGGGTCGCCGGGCCGTCGAGCACCTCGAGGTCGGGCTCGGTCACAGCCAGCGCTTGCGCCGGAAGTAGATGAGCTGCGCGATCGTCGAGACGATGATCAGGCTCCACGACCACGCGTAGCCGAACGTCCAGTGGTACTCGGGCATGTCGCGGAAGTTCTGGCCGTAGAGGCCGACGATGAACGTCGGAACGAGCAGGACCGACGCCACCGCGGTCAGGCGCTTCACGATCTCGTTCTGATCCTGGGCCACCATCGCCTGGTAGTAGTCGCGCGCGCCGGCGACCAGGTCGCGGCAGAGCTCGAGCGCCTCCGACGCGCGCAGGAGCTTGTCGTAGGCGTCGGCGAAGTGCAGCTCGACGTCGTCCGAGAACACCTCGATGCCGCCCTCGAGGTCGACGCGGTTGTCGACCACGCGCCGGACGGCGTCGCGAGTCGGCGCGAGCGTCCGCCGGATCTGGAGCATGTCGTGGCGCAGCGCCGACAGGCGGCCGCGGATCCGCGGCCCGGGCCAGGTCTCGATCGCGTCCTCGAGCTCGTCGATCTCGTCGTTCAGGTCGTCGACGAGATTGAGGTAGCTCTCGGCGACGTCGTCGACGAGCTGGTAGGCGACCATCCCGGCGGTGTGGTCGTCGCCGATCGCTTCGCGCACGCCCTTGGGGTCGAACGGGGGCGGCCTGGCGGGGTCTTCCGGACCGTCACGAGCCGGTCGGGCGTGAGGACGATGTCGACCTCCTGGTAGTAGACGCGTGTCCTCGTCGGGCACCGCGACCGCCACGAGGAACACCCCGAAGACGTAGCCGGTGTGCGCCTCCAGCGTCGGCCGCGGCTCGTCGCCTCGCTCCGCCGGCGCCAGCAGCCGATCGAGCGCACGTGGATGCAGCGTTCCCGGACACGCGTGCCGAAGGGCGTCGCGGTCGGGATCGAGCAGGTCTGTCCACGTCGCGCCCACGGCCGTGCTGGAACGCTACTTCCGCCGTCGGCTACCGTCCGTGGCGATGGACGGCGCGCACGACCTCGGCGGCAAGCAGGGCTTCGGCCCGGTGGTGCGCGAGGACGACGAGCCGCCGTTCCACGAGCCGTGGGAGGGGCGGGTGCACGGCATCAACCTGAGCTCCGACGTCGGCCCGGCCTTTCGCTATTCGATCGAGCGGATGGGCGCGATCGAGTACCTGACGACGTCCTACTACGAGCATTGGCTGGCGTCGATGGAGCTGAACGGCGTCGAATCGGGCGCCTTCACGCAGGAGGAGCTCGACGCGGCGGCCGCGCGGATGGCCGCGGGCGAGCCGGTGCCGACGCGCTCCGACCCGGAGATCGTCGCCGCCGCCCTGCGCAGGCTAACGCCCCATGACGAGCCCGCCTTCGAGGCGCCGCCGCCACGGTTCTCGCCCGGCGACCGCGTGACCGTCTCGCGGCGCGCGTCGCCCGGCCACTCCCGCTGCCCCGCCTACCTGCGCGGCGCCCCCGGCGTGATCGAGTCGGTGCACGCGCCCCGGCCGATCCTCGACGTGTACGAGACCGAGGGCGGCCGGATCGTCCCGCAGGCGTGGTACACCGTCGCCTTCCGGTCGTCCGACCTCTGGGACGACCCCGGCCCGGCGCACGTCGTTCTGGTGGATCTGTGGGAGACTCATCTCGAGCTATGAGCGACTCCCACAGCCATGCCCGCCCGAAGACGCCGCAGGAGCTCCGTACCGCGACGCTCGAGACCGTGCTGATCGAGCGCGGGCTGGTCTCGACCGACGCGATCGACGCCGTCGTCGACGAAGTTCCAGAACGAGATCGGGCCGCGGAACGGCGCGCAGATGGTCGCGCGGGCCTGGGTCGATCCGGCGTATCGGGAGCGGCTCCTGGCCGACGGCGCTGCCGCTGCGGCCGAGTTCGGCTACGGCGGGATGGAGGGCGAGCAGATCCGCTGCGTCGCGAACACGCCGGAGGCGCACAACGTCGTCGTCTGCACGCTCTGCTCGTGCTACCCGTGGCCGATCCTCGGCATCCCGCCCGTCTGGTACAAGAGCCCGCCCTACCGGTCGCGGGTCGTGCGCGAGCCGCGGGCCGTGCTCGCGCGAGTTCGGGCTCGACGTGCCGGAGGAGGTCGAGATCCGCGTCTGGGACTCGAGCGCCGACCTGCGCTACATCGTGCTTCCGATGCGCCCCGAGGGCACCGACGGGATGTCTGAGGAGGAGCTCGCCGACATCGTGACGCGCGACTGCATGGTCGGCGTCGCAGTGCCGCGGGTCGGGGCGGCGGCGGCGTGATCGACCGCGAGGCCGACGAGCCGTTCACCGCACCATGGCAGGCGCGGGCGTTCGCGATGGCGGTCGTCGCAGCCGAGCGGATGGGCGTCGACTGGGACGAGTTCCGCGACCGCCTGAAGGCCGCGATCTCCGAGCGTCCCGACCAGCCCTACTACGAGAGCTGGCTCGACGCGCTCGAGGATCTCACGGCGGCGCCGGCGTCCAGTCCGCGCTGACCCGCAGGTCGATCGCCGCCCGCGTCTCCTCCGTCTCGTCGGCGGGGCGGTGCACGCGGACGCGGTAGGGCAGGTCGCCGCCCGGGCTGGTCACGCGGCCGTAGAGGCCGCTGGCGGACGCGCGCACGACGTCGTCCTCCACCCCGGCGCCGACGGTGACCCACTCGCCCGGTCGGTAGAGGTTGAACTGCACCTGTGCGTAGACGATGTCGTCCATGCCTTGGCGGCAGCCTCGCACACCGCCGCCGCGGGCGAATCCCCCAATCGGGCGGTCATTCCGCCCACGGCGGCACGAACGGCTCGTCGCCCGGAATCGTCGCCCGTCCGCCCACCGGCATGACGGCGACGGCCTCGAACGGCTCGTCGTAGGGATTTGCGAGATCGAACGTGTCGCCCGCGGGCACGATCAGCGCCTCGCCGGCCTCGACCGGCTGCTCGCAGCCGGCGACCGTCGCGACGGCTCGGCCCGCGAGTGCGACGAAGATCTGCGCCGCGGGTTGGAGCGCCTGGCCGGCCAGACGACCGCCGATCCGCCCCCGGTCTACCTCCGCCCCCTGTGAGGTGCAAATCGGTACCTGGCACCAATTGTTCACGGCGCAACATTGGGGTCTGACCCCGTTGTTGCGGCGGTCGGTAGCATCACGGCGTGTTCATCTCCTTCGAGGGCCTGGACGGCTGCGGGAAGACGACCCAGGCCGCGCTCTTCGCCGACGCGGCCCGCGCCGCCGGCCATGAGGTCGTGGCGGTGCGCGAGCCCGGAGGCACGGCCGCCGGCGAGCGGATCCGGGCGCTCCTGCTCGACCCGGACGCCCAGATCGCGCCATGGGCAGAGGCCCTCCTCTACGCCGCGGCGCGCGCCGAGCTCGTGGCCGAGGTGATCCGTCCGGCGCTCGACCGGGGCGCCACCGTGGTCGCCGACCGCTACGTCGACTCCTCGCTCGCCTACCAGGGTGTGGCGCGCGGGCTCGGCGTGGCCGAGGTGCTCGAGGTGAACCTGGCCGCGACCGGGCGGCTCCTGCCCGACCGGACGATCGTGATCGAGCTGCCTCGTGATGTCGCCGCTGCCCGCCGCGACGGCACGGCCGACCGAATGGAGGCCGAGGCGGACGCGTTCCACGCCGCCGTCGCCGACGGCTTCGCCGACGTCGCCCGGCGCTTCCCCGAGCGGATCGTCATCGTCGACGGCGCCGGCCAACCCGAGGACGTCGCCGCCCGCGTCCAGGCCGAGGTGGCGCTGTGAGCGCCTTCGCGGGCCTGCCCGACCAGCCGTACGCGGCGCGCCTCCTCGACGCGGCCCTCGAGCAACCGGCGCACGCCTATCTGCTCTCGGGGCCGGCCGGGAGCGGCAAGCGCCGGTACGCGGACCGGTTTGCGACCGCGATCCTCGACGCCGAGCCCGGCCGGGTCGAGCGGCGGACGCACCCCGACCTCTTCGTGCTCGAGCCGGAGGGGCAGGGCATCCTCGTCGAGGGCGCTCGCCGACTCCGCCGCGACCTGCACCTGCGCCCTTACGAGGCCGCCCGCCGCGTCTACCTCATCCTCGACGCCCATCTGCTTCGAGACGAGTCGGCGAACGCCCTTCTGAAGTCGCTCGAGGAGCCGCCGGAGTACGGCGTGTTCGTCCTCGTGTCGGACCATGCCGGCCGGATGCTGCCGACCATCCTCTCGCGCGTCCAGACGGTCCCGTTCAGGCCCTTCCCGGCCGCCGAGCTCGAGCGAGCCGTGTCGGATCCGGTGGCGGCCCGTGCCGCCCTCGGGAACCTCGCCCGGGCCGAGGAGCTGGCCGGCGATCCGGCCACGGCCGCCCGCCGCCGGGCCTACCTCGACCTGGCGCGGGCCTCGGCGTCGGACGACGCCTTCGACCCGGCCGCGGCCGCCGCGGCCGTGCTCGCCTCGACCGGCGAGCGGGCCCGGGCCGAGTCGTCCCGCGTGGGTGCGGAGGCGACCGAGCGGCTGGCGTCGGTCGACGATCCGAAGGAGCGGCGGGCGCTCGAGCGGCGGTTCGAGGAGCGCGCGAAACGGGCCGGCCGGAGGGCCGAGTGGGACGAGCTCCGCCTTGCCGTGGACACGGTCGGATCGTGGTACCGCGACCTCATGGCGGTTGGCCTGGGGGCTGGTGACACGGTGGTAAACTCGGATGTCGCCGGCGAGATGTCGCCAGTCGCGGCAGGCGCCCCGGGGCACGCTGCCCGGGCGCTCGAGGTCGTGACGGACGTGCGCCGGTCACTCGAGCTCAACATCCATCCGGGACTCGGGTTGGAGGCGATGTTCCACCGCCTCTACCAGGCCCGGTAGCACACACGAAGAGGACCGCACATGGCCACAGTCGTCGGCGTCGTCTTTCAGCCGGGCGGCAAGGTCTATTCGTTCGACCCTGGCGGGCTGGAGCTGCGCTGGGACGAGCGCGTCATCTGCCAGACCGCGCGGGGTCGCGAGTACGGCCGCGTCGTCGAGACCGAGCGCGAGGTGCCCGACGAGTCGCTCGTCGGCCCGCTGAAGCGGGTCGTCCGCCGCGCCGTCCCGGCCGACCAGCAGGTGATCGACCAAAACCGGGTGGAGGCCAAGCGCGGCATGCTGCTCTTTCGCGAGCTCTCGCGCCGCCACGGCCTCGAGCTGAAGCCGATCTCCTCCGAGGTCACGTTCGACGGGTCGCGGATCACGTTCGCGTTCTCGGCGGAGGAGCGGCCCGACACCCGCGCGCTCCAGACGGAGCTCGGCGAGCGGCTGAAGCGGCGGGTCGACGTCCGCCAGGTCGGCCCTCGCGAGCAGGGCCGGTTGTGCGGCGCCGTCGGCCTGTGTGGGACGAACCAACTGTGCAGTGCCCGCTACCCGTGCCACGACCAGCCGATCACGCTGCGCATGGCCAAGGACCAGCAGTTGCCCATGAACCCCGGACGCATCACGGGTCTCTGCGGACGGCTACGCTGCTGTCTAGCGTTCGAGCATCCTCTGTACCGGTCGTTCAGAGATCGAGCACCGGCCGTCGGACGCACGGTGGCAACGCCGGAGGGGAAGGGTGTCGTGCGAAGCTACGAGGTCCTGCGCGACGCATGCGTCGTGGAGATGGACGGAAGGACGATGATGGAGATCAAGCTGGACGCGGTCGTCGAGGTGGCTGGATGAGCGATGTCGCATTCTGGGGGTCGGGCAGCGATCCCGCCCTCGAGCCCTTCCGGCGCGCGCTGCGCGCGGAGTGGGAGCGGCGCGGCTACGAGTTCGTCGAGGGCTCCGATCCGAGCGCGGCCTGCGTCTTCAACTTCGTCGATCCCGACGACCCGAAGCCGTTCCGGCGCCGCCAGCGATCCACCTACGTGATCGCCGTCCATCACCTGGCCGAGCGGCCCGAGAACGTGCTGCGGTACGAGTATCCGATGCTCGTCCGCGCGCTCGCGAACATCGCGATGCTCGTCATCCCCGGAGACGCCTGCTACTTCGTGACGCCGGAGCAGGGCTTCTACTCCGTCCCCGACCCGGGCGACCCCGAGGCGTGGGTGCGGGCGCTGTTCGACCGGATCGAGCCGCTGGCGACCTCGCGGCTCGTCATCGACAACCACTTCGAGACCGACCTCGAGCCCGAGCTCTGGGACGGCGACGCGCAGACCGAGGCGCTCTTCCAGGCCGGCCGTCGGCTCGATGCCCTCGGCCTCCTGCCCGCCCCGTTCCCGCTCGAGGACCTGGTCACCCCCGACGACATGCGCTGGATCAAGCTCGTGTACGGGATCGGCGGCCTGTCCTACGGCAACCTCTCGGCGCGCAAGGACGACCGCCGGTTCTGGATGTCGGCATCGGGCGTCGACAAGTCGAGCCTGCGCGAGGTCGGCCGCGACATCCTGATGGTGACCGACTACGACCGCGCGGCCGAGCGGATGGTGCTGTCGGTGCCGCCCGGCGTTGAGCCGCGGCGGGCGTCGGTCGACGCGATCGAGCACTGGATGATCTACCGCGAGCATCCGCAGGTGGGCGCCATCGTCCACGTGCACGCGTGGATCCCGGGCGTCGAGGCGACCGAGTTCAACTTCCCCTGCGGCACGGCCGAGCTGGCGACGGCGGTCGCCGACATCATCCGCCGCGCGCCGGATCCGGGCCGGGCGATCGTCGGGCTCAAGAACCACGGCCTCACGATCACGGGCCCGAGCCTCGACGACATCTTCACGCGGATCGAGCCGGTGATCGAGACGCAGATCCCGATGATCGCCTAGCTGGCGATCCACGCCCTCTGCAGCGGCCGGTAGTCGATGACCGTGATGCCCTCATGGTCGAGGGTCTCGCGGGCGAGCGGTGATGTGAGGAACCCGTGGTCGCTTTGCCGGACTTGCCAGGTGGCCGCCTCGATCGCCTGCCATTCGTCGGTGCCGTGCGCCGGATGCACGGCCCATTCGCTGAGGCCCGGCGGGAGGTCGCGGAGCATCCGCGCGTAGGTTGCAGCCTTGTCGTCGAGGGGGATGGAGTAGCTGTCCAGGAAGCCGCTGTCGACGACCGGTTTGCCTTGCTCGCGAGCCTTGCCGCGGCCGTCGTCGAGCGAGACGCTCGCTGCGAGGCCGTACTCGTCGGCGAGCCCCATGGCCAGGTCGAGGATGTCGGCGCGGCCGCCGTCGGCGAGGCAGTGCCAGTCGAGGTGCGTGGGTGCCAGTCCCGCGTCGACCACGGCCGTGATCTGTGCGCGCAGCTCGCGTTCGACGTCGCCCGGCGTCGCCCTTGCGAGGAGCGCGTCGCGCTGGGCCGGCGTGTCGACGTAGAGCTCGGCGGTGTCTGGATCGAGGAGCGAGGGCACGTCGGCCTTGGCGGCGACCGGGCCCCAGCGGTATCCGGGCAGGTCGCGGATGAGCGCGAGGTGGATGCCGAACGGGATGTGCGGGCGTTCGCGGAGCAGCCGTATCGCGTCCGCCGCCGCGGGGCACGGGACCATCAGGCTGCACGAGCTTGCGATGCCGTTCTCGATCGAGTCCACGACGGCAGCGTTGACCGCCTCGTGCATCCCGAAGTCGTCGCAGTTCACGATCAGCACCCGTGCGTCAGGCGCGAACCCCAAGAGCTCGCTCGACAGCCGATCCACGCCGGCCCCGTGCCGAACGGGTCCTTTCATCGACCTGGAGCTTCCTAGGGCGTTCCTCCCGGCGCGGGCGGGGGCTCATCGTTGGCCGTTGCCGGCGCGGGCGCCGGGGCAAGCGTGCCGGCCCGCGCGCGCTCGGCGATCACCGTCGACTCGGACAGCAACGAGCCGTCCTCGAACTCGATGATGGGGAGCGCCTTGGGGCCTCCGGTCATCTCGGCAACCTCGGGGCGCCGGAAGCGCAGCCCGGAGTGCAGCACCAGCTCGTACTCGACCCCCGCCTCGTCGAGCGCCTTCTGCGCCTTCCAGCATGGGTGGCCGTTGATCTTGACCCACATCGCGCTGCACCGGTGGAACTTGACTGCCATGGCTCTTCCTCCTCAGTGGCGGTGGTAGCCGTCTGCGAGCAACCAGTTCGCCGTGTCGCGGATCGTGTCGTCCAGCGGGCGCGTCTCGAAGCCGAGCTCCGACCGCGCTTTCGCCGCGGTATAGAACCACCATCGCGAGCTGGATGCCAGCTCGTCGGCATCGAGCGGAAGCGGCAGCCGAAGCGCGGTGCCGGCCCGAAGCAGCGGGAGCAGGATGCCCTTCGACAGGTGCAGCTGGCGGCGCGGCTTTCCGGTCACGCGGCCGACCCGGGCGAAGAAGTCGCGATGGGAGAGGTTGCCCTCGTCGTTCGTCAGGATGTAGCGCTCGCCGGTCCGGCCGTGCTCCTCGACGAGCAGGAGACCGGCGGTGATGTCGCGGGCATCGACGTAGGAGAGCCCGCCGTCGATCGTGAAGCGAAGCCGCCCGCGCAGGTACTCCTCGACCGGCCACGACGACACGCGGTGGACGTCGCCGGGGCCGATCGCGAACCCCGGATTCGCGATCACCACGTCGAGGCCCTCGGCCGCGGCTTCGAGCGCGAGCTGCTCTCCGGCGGCCTTGGAGCGGGCGTAGCGGAAGTCCGGCCGGCCGTCGTCGCCGTCGATCATCCACGCGCCCTCGTTCCGCGGATAGGCCGGCGTGGCCGCCGGGCCGACGGCTGCGACGCTCGAGACGAAGACGACTCGCTCGACTCCCGCCGCGCGGCAGGCGGCGAGCGCGTTTCGGGCCCCGTCGACGTTCACCGCCCGCAGGCCGGCGTCGGCCCGGGCGCGGTGCGCCACGACGCCCGCCAGATGGAAGACCCGCGTCACGCCGGCGAAGACCGGCGGGAGGGAGTCGGGGACGGTCACGTCTCCGCGCACGACCTCGGCGCCCAGGCCGTCGAGCCGGGCCGCGCCGGCGTCCGATCGCGCCAGCGCGCGGACCTGGCGATCCTGCGCGCGTAGGGCCCGCACGAGCTCTACGCCCAGATAGCCCGTGGCGCCGCTGACGAGGGTGACCATCCGCCGGACCTTATCGAGAGCGGCCCGGCGCGGGCGCTGGGGTATCCTTTCGAGCTGCGCCGCCGTAGCTCAGCTGGCAGAGCACTTCACTCGTAATGAAGGGGTCCGCGGTTCGAATCCGCGCGGCGGCTTCGCTCAACCAAGCGGAATGATCGGGTATGTTCGCGCGGTGGTCCTGAGAGGTGGGAACGGGAGTGGGAACGCCTGCAGCCGCGTAGGGTCGTGAATGCCTGACGGGGTGCACGTGCTGCCCGACCTCGCTCGCGAGGATGTGGTCGCGCGCTGGCTCGGCCGGTACATGTTCCGCCGCCGCCGCGAGCGGACGGCGAAGGCGAAGGCCGTCGCGAAGCACTTCAACGACGCCGGGCTCCACAAGAGCCACGGCCGCCGGATCGACCGGGCGGAGGCGCGCCAGCAACGTCTGGTCATCGAGGATCTTGAGACTGACCAGCACTTCCAGGACGTCATCCTCACGACGTACCACTTGGGGACGCTCCTCTTCGAGCGCAGCACCGCGGCAAAGTTCCTCTGGGGGTCCAGCAGCAACACGTGGCTGAAGCACGGGCTTCCGCCCGGCGTCACGCCGTAGGGGCGTTCCGGCGGCCGGCTAGGGGACGACGGTCTCAACCTGGCTCCACGGCGACGAGCCTATGGCGGCCCTCGGACGCCCGCGCCACACCGTCTGGATGAGCCCGCGAGCCCGACGACAGGAGAGTGCCGCTCGGCCGCGAAGCCGCACCCGTGTGGGCGAACCTTCTCCCCGGTGTCCGCGAACTACGAGCTCCACTGGCCGCTGGCTACCTGTGGCTTGCCGCATGGTGGATTGCGTTCGCCGGGGATGTGCCGAGTCGAGGCCAGGCGACTGGCCTCGCACACGTGGCTTACCTGTTCATCGACAAGGTGAGCCCGGTCGGGTTCGCCGTTGCGGTTGGCTTCGTCGCGTACCTGATCGGCGTCTTGAGCGTCGCGTTGGCCGACTGGCTCGTGAAGCAGTTTCCCAAGTCCGACAAGCTCGAAGAATCGCTCGTAAGGCGGATTCCGATGTCCGCCAAGCTCGTACACCTCTTGCCGAATCTGCAGTTGCCTCCCGATCTGAACCGGTTCGTCCGAGGGGAGCTGAACCGAGCAGTGAGGCATGTCCCCAAGCCAAATCCGAATGCGGATGACACGCAACACCTCGCCGAATTTCTTCGTCTCGGTACGGAGTACAAGGAGTTGGCGAGGCTCGACTCAGTGGATCAGGCCACGCCGGTGCGAAGGTTGAGACGCCTTGGCGTGCACGTTGACCGGTTCGCGTTCGCACAGGGCGGCTACGACACGGAGACGGGCGTCGCAGAGCCCCACTACGACCAATGGCTCGACGTCCTGGTGCTGACGCGGATCGCGGAGGAGTTCGACCGGATTGTGGTGCGCATGGTGGGGAAAGACCAAGAGATGTATCAGGTGATCGACCGGGCATCGGCAGAGGCACAGTTCCGCTGGGCGGTCGCACTTGCGATCGTCCCAGTCGCCGTCGCGGTCGCATACCAGGAGTACTCGACCAACGCCTTGGTCGCCGCGCTTGGCGGCATCGGCCTTCTACTCGCGGCCGTACTGCTCTGGCGACGCGGCTCGATCCAGAAGCGCCAGGCCCGCTCCTACATCGTGGACGCGCTCGTCTTACGCCGTGTTGTCGCACCGACGCTCGACCCGCTCCAACCACTCTTCGAGCAGGACACGCGAGACCAAGAGCTCCGAGACCAAGAACTCCGCGAGCAGGAGCGCCGAGAGTTCCTACACCGGGAGATGGAACGCCGCGAGCAGGCGCGACAGGCAGAACTCCAAGAACAGACCGAAGGCCAACAGTCCAGCGACGCCCAGCAGTCCGACGCGTCGACATAACCGTCTCTCAGAGCCGGATCGCGTAGATGGGACGCAACACAGCGGGTCACTCGTAATGAAGGGGTCCGCGGTTCGAATCCGCGCGGCGGCTTGGCCCGCGATGTGGCTGTGGCCGATCACCATGGCGAAACGGAACTATCTCGTCGAGGGTCTGTCTGGTGCCGGCAAATCCTCGGTCTACGACGAGCTGATCCGACGTGGCTACAAGGCGATCAGTACCGACCGTGCCTGGGCCTACCATGCCGACCCTGTCACGGGCCTGCCAGGTGGACCGATTCATCACGACACCTTCATGTGGGACCGGCAAAAGGCCGTCAGCGAGCTCGAACGCCCGGAGCCAGACGTGCTCTTTGTCTGTGGGAGCAGCCGCAATCGCGACAGCTTCCTGGCCTATTTCACGAAGATCTTCAATCTCCGCATCGACGATGACACCATGCGTCGCCGCCTCGCAGAGCGCACCAACAATGAATTTGGCAAGCGGTCCGAGGAGCTCGACCTCATGCTCGCGCTCAATCGGAGCGACGAGAAGCCGGCCGGAGCCATAGACGTCGACGCCACCCAACCCCTTGACCAGGTGGTCGACGAACTGCTTCGCTTAGCTGCGGCCGGGCGGGGCTAGAACGCCTGAAACACGAGCACGTCGAGGGTGAGCATCAGGGCGATCCCGATGATGCCAAGGCTGCCGACGAGCAGCACCCCAACGTTGTCCTTGGCCTCCGCGGCGTCGGCGTCGACCACCAGTGCTCTCGTTCGATCCACGGGGACGACGGTATCCAGGAGCCGTCGCTATCGCCTCCCCCAAAAGGGGCATGCTGCGGCGAACCCCCTGCGGCCTGCCACCTAGAGCTCGAGCGAGAAGTGCCACTCCCGGCACGGCTCGCCGTTGAACTCCGCCTCGGTCTCGGCCTCGAGCTCCATCCCCAGGCGGCGGAGCAGGCGCGCGCTGGGGGCGTTTCGGGTGTCGGTGATCGCGACGAGCCGCCGGAGGGCGGTGTGTGCGCGGAGCCCGTCGATCAGCGTTCGCGCGGCCTCCTCGGCGAGGCCCTTGCCCTGCGCCGCGCGGGCCAGCGTGATGCCGAACTCGGCCTCGCTTCGGGACGCCGCGACGAACAGGCCGAGGTCGCCGAGCAGGAGATCGTCGGCCGCGTCCGCGATCCCGATCTGGAGCCACTCGCCCAGCCGCCCGAACGGCGCCTCCGACATCTCGGCGAGAAACGCGCGCGCCTCGTCGTCGGAGACCGGGTTCCAGCCCTGATATCGGCCGACCTCGGCGTCGTGCCGGTAGGCCTGGAAGCGCGGGAGATCGTCCGTGTGCAGGCGGCGCAGCGTGAGCCGCGTCGAGCTCCACGGCAGCGGGTCGGCCGCCCCCTCTACCACCGGCCGATGGCCGTGCCGCCCCACTCCGCCGGGTCGACATCGCGCACCGTCTGCGTGAGCTCCCAGCGGTGGCCGGCGAGGTCCTCGACCACGCACGAGCGCTCGCCGTAGACGTGCGTCGTCGGCTCCTCCAGGACTCCGGCGCCGTGGTCGCGGGCGCGGGTCAGGGCGGCGTCGACGTCGGGCACGCGCAGCTTGATGAGCTGCGTGACGACCCCGGGTGTGGGCGCGACCTGCTCGCCGCGGACGTCGGCTACGACGACCGCCCCGTCGTCGCCGGCGCGAAGCTGGGCGCGATGCGCGTCGCCGATGCGGACCCGCTCCTGAAAGCCGAACGCCGCCTCGAGCCACGCGACCGCGGCCCGGACGTCGGGGTAGATCAGCACCGGGGTCACGGTCGCGGGCGGCGCGGAGCGGTTCGTCAGCACGGGCCCGGGCTACGCCGCGCGGCTGCGGGATCGGCCCGCGCCGGTGGCGAGCACCAGGAGCGCCGCGATGACCACTGCCGTCAGGAACTGGCCCAACCACCCCAGGTCGAGGACGTCGTTCGCGACGATGCCGCCGAGCAGCGCGCCGGCGATGCCGAAGAGCGCCGTCTCGACGAGTCCCAGCTCCTGGCGCCCCGAGACGAGGAGCCGACCGAGGCCGCCGATCACGAGACCGACGATGCTGTACCAGACCAGCGACCAGAAGACCGAGAGCGCGAACCCGAGAAGGCCGAATCCGAACGCCATGAAGAACACGATCAGGATCAGCGCGATGAGTGCTGCCGACACGCCGGCAAGCATATCGCCCCCGCGCGGCCGGACCCGGCGCATTTCTTCACAGCCGTCTCATGAATCTCTCACTGCAGGCTGCGAGCTTGCCGTGGTGCGCCGGAGCCCACGAGTTGTCGCGAGCGTCCTTGCCTGCCTCGCCGCGACGCTGGTGATCGGAGCGGCACCGGCCCAGGCCCGGGTCCCGCGCCTGCACCACGCGTGGGTCTTCGTGATGGAGAACCACAGCCTCCATCAGATCCTCGGGAACCCGAAGGCGCCCTTCTTGAATCGCGTCGCGCACCGCTACCGGGTGGCGACGCGCTTCTATGCGCCCACCCATCCCAGCCTGCCCAACTACCTGGCGATGATCTCGGGCTCGACCCACGGATGCGCGAGCGATCGGTGCACGGGCGGTTTTCGGGGCCCCACGCTCGCCCGCCAGCTGACGGCGCGCGGTCTTGGATGGCAGGGCTACTTCGAGGGGCTGCCCCGCCGGGGCTACATAGGCGCGAACCGCGGGGGATACATCCGCCACCACAACCCCTTCGTCTACTTCCGGAGCGTGACCTCGAGCCATCGCCAGCGCCGCCACCTGCGGAAGATGCGCGCCTTCTCGGGCAGCCTGCGCAGCCCTCCGGCGCTGAGCTACGTCGTCCCGAACAACGCCCACAACATGCACAGCGGCCCGATCCGCGCCGGCGATCGGTGGCTTGCCCGCTGGGTCACGCGGGTGATGCACTCAGGCGCCTACCGCCACGGCGGGGTGATCTTCATCGTCTGGGACGAGGGCCACAACGACCGCTCGGGATGCTGCCTTCCCGGCATCCACGGCGGCCGCATCCCGCTCTTCATCATCTCGCGCCACACCCGGCACCACCACCGCGCGACGGGTCCACGAACGACGTACTCGCTGCTGCGCACCCTCGAGACCGGGTTTCGGCTACCGCACCTGGGCCTCGCTGTCCTCACCAAGCCGCTCCCCCGGGCGTGGTAGGAGGCCCAGGACGAGCGTCATGCGGGCTCCGCCGCCCGCGCGGTTCTCTGCCGTCACGGTACCGCTGTGCGCCTCGGCGATCGCTCGGACGATCGCCAGGCCCAGCCCCGAGCCGTTGCGACTCGCGTCGCCGCGCTTGAACGGCTGGAATGCACTCGCCAGCTCGTCGGGGTCGAAGCCCGGCCCCGTGTCGTCGACCTGAATCGTGATCGCGTCGGGAGTGACCGCCGCCGTCACGCGCACCTCGCCGCCGGGCAGCGTGTGGCGAAGCGCGTTGTCGAGCAGGTTGTCGAGTGCCTGGCGGATGCGGGTGCCGTCGACCTCGACCGTGGCGTCCGGAGCCTCCACCGCCAGCGTCACGCCCCCCGTCTCGGCGGTTGCGGCGAACGCCCGGCGGCTCGCGTCGACCAGCTCCTCGAGCGACACGCTCGTCCGGTGAGTGGGAATCCGGCCCCGCTCCGCCCGGGCGAGCACAAGCAGGTCCTCCGCGATGCGAACGAGGTGGTTGACCTCGCCCGACGCTCCCTTGAGCGCCAGGCGGAGGTCGTCGAAGCTGTTCCCCTCCATCAGAGCCGAGTCAACCTCGGCCTTGAGGATCGTGAGCGGCGTACGCAGCTCGTGACTTGCGTCGTCGACGAACCGGCGCTCCCGCTCGAGCGCCGCCTGAAGCCGATCGAAGGTCAGGTTCAGAGTGACGGCGAGACGGGCGAGCGTGTCGTCGGTATCGGGCACCGGCAGCCGGCGGGTGGGCTCCGATGCCGAGATCGCCTCCGCCTCGCGCCGCATCCGCTCGACCGGGCGGAGGGCGGCTCCCGCCAGCAGCCAACCGATCAGCGATGACAGGAGCAGCGCGACGGGGAAGGCGACGCCGAACCGCATCAGGGCTCGGTCCAGCGCCTCCTGGCTGTCGCTCAGGGTGGCGCCCACGACCACGAACGCCCGGTTCCCCGCGGCGTTGATCGGGACGATCAACAGCCGCGACAGATCGAGGCCCGGGGGGCGGTCGTCCACGAACGTCGGTCGCCGGAGGCTCGCCAGCACGCGCGCCGGCACGAGCGCCGCCCGCGCGACCGCCGGGGTCGTCTCGACGATCCGTCCCGAGGGGCTGAGCACCTGGGCGAAGGCCTCGTCGGCATCGATCAGACGGCGGCGGCCGCCCAGTGCCGGATCGTCGGCGTGCGCGGCGTTGGCGGCGATGACCTGCGCGCGCGACTGAAGCCCGGAGTCGACCGACGCCCGCAGGTCGGTTCGCAGGCTGAGGTAGACGAAGACGGCGACGCCGGTCAGGACGACCGCCATCGCGGCGGCGAACGCCAGCGTGAGCCTGACCCTAAGCGACGTCTGCGGCCGGCGGATCCTCACGGAGCCGGTACCCCACTCCCCTCAAGGTCTCGAGTGGCGCCAGGCCCGATCGTCCCTCGAGCTTCGTGCGTAGGCGCCCGACGTAGACGTCGACGACGTTCGAGTCGCCCTGGTAGGTGTAGTCCCACACATGCTCGATCAGGCGGCTCCGCGTGAGCGCCTGGCCTGGATGGCGCATGAAGTACTCCAGTAGTGCGAACTCTTTTGCCGTGAGGTCGAGCGCGGCGTCTCCGTTCCAAGCAGCGTGCGTGGCCGGGTCGAGCTCGACGCGGCCGACGGCGAGCCTCGCCGGGCGCCGCGTGCCGCCACGCCGCACCAGCGCCCGCACCCGAGCGAACAGCTCCGGGAACTCGAACGGCTTGGTCAGGTAGTCGTCCGAGCCGATGTCCAGCGCCCGAACCCGGTCGTCGACGGCGTCGCGGGCCGTCAGCATGAGGATCGGCGACCAGCAGTCCGCGGCCCGAAGGCGCGTGCACACCTCGAACCCGTCGATATCCGGCAGCCGGATGTCGAGCACAATCGCGTCGTACGGAACGACCGTGGCCAGCTTCACGGCCGCCTCGCCCGTGGCGGCGCCGTCGACGCCGTACCCCTCCTGACGCAACCGTCGTGCCAGGATCTCGAGCAGCCGGGCGGCATCCTCAACCACCAGCACGCGCAGTGCGACCACCTCCTCCCGCTGATCGTAGGGCGGCGGTCGCGGAGGTGCACCTTTTGACGCTCCGAATTTCATCTGCTTTTCAGAATCCCGCGGCTAGCGTCGCGGCCAATGCGATGGAAGGAGCGGTCCATGAGCCTCAGGAACCTGACCCGTATCGGCGTGGTGTCGGCCGCCGTCGCGGCGCTCGGCACGGCGCCGGCGGCGGCGAGCTCGTCCGGCGGGACGACTGCAATCGACCCGCACAACTTCGTCCGGTCGATCACGAACCCGTATCTGCCCTACCGGCCGGGGACGGTGTATGTCTACTCCGGGGTCAAGGACGGTACGACCCAGCGGGACGTCGTCCGAGTCACGCGCCGCACGCGAAAGATCGTCGGCGTGACGTGCACCGTGATCACGGACGTCGCCACGCACGGCAGGACCGTGCTGGAGCAGACCACGGATTGGTATGCGCAGGACAGGCATGGAAACGTGTGGTATTTCGGTGAAGCCACCAAGGCCCGGAATCCTGACGGGACATTCGACACGTCCGGGTCATGGCTGGCGGGAGCCCACGGCGCCCGACCCGGCATCGTGATGACCGCCCACCCGCGCGTCGGCGACGCCCACCGCCAGGAGTACTGGGCGGGCCACGCCGAGGATCAGTACTGGCTCGTCGACCTCGCGAGCGCCGTGAGCGTCCCGGTGGGAACCTTCCCTCACGCCGCCCGTACGCTCGAGTGGTCGCGCCTGGAGCCCGGCGTGATCGACGAGAAGTTCTACGTCAGGGGCATCGGAGTGGTGAAGGAGCTGGCCGCGAGCGGCCCGGCCGAGGTTGCACGGCTGACACGGTTCACGGCGCCGTGATCGGCTGAGGACGCGCCGCCCCCCGGCGGCGCGCGCGGAGAAGACCCGGTGAACGGGTCTCGACGCGCGGCCGAAACCGTGCAACCATCGAGGGACAGGCGTCGCGACGATTGGGGGAGCGTCATGGCAGTGGGCAAGGGGATGAGACGTGTGGTCCGGGGGAAGGGCGCGGTCGTGCTGGCAGCGCTCGCCTCGGTGGCGGTGTTCGCGCTTCCGGCGGCGGCCGGTCAGATCGCCGGTCCGCCGACCGCCGACCTGGGCGTGGTCTCGATCAAGGCGAACAAGGCCTCGGCGGCCCACGGCACGCGCGTGACCTTCACCGAGGTCATCCGGAACAACGGGCCCGAGACGGCCGAGCTCGACACGGTGCCGCAGATCACGGGCGGCGTCCTCGTCGGCGAGGTGTGCGATCTCGGCATCTCGGCCGACACGCCGTTCTGCGAGTACGGCGACGTGACGCCGGGCACGAGCCTTGAGACGAAGTTCATCGTCAGGGTCACGGCGACCCACGGACGGGTGACGGTCAAGGGCGGTGTGCTCTCGGAGTCCGCGTTCGAGGACGACAACCCGTTCAACCAGTACCGCACCGCGAGCGTTCGCGTGGCGGGATGAGCATCTAGCGGCAGAGCGCGCGTTCCGCCGTCTCGACGAGGAGGTCGCCGGCCGCCTCGGCTGAGAGCCCCCTGCCCGTGAGGAGCAGGTCGATGCTGTCAAAGCTCGTGAGCACCCAGAGCAGGTCGGCGGCGGCCTCCGCGGTGACGCCCGGGCGGAGCGCGTCCTGCTCGGCGAGTCGCCGGGCCAGATCGGCCATGCCGTCGGCCCGGCGCTGCTCGCCGCGCTGGATCGCGCCCCCGACGGCGTCGGGGTCGAGCTGCGCCATCGAGTAGAGGGCGCGGAACGCGTCGCGGTCGGCCGCGTACGTGTGCGCACCTCCCCGGATGCCGCCCCGGAGCGTCTCGCGCGCATCCGGATCGGCGACGGCCCTGACGACCTGGTCGAAGCCGCTGCGGTCGAGGAGATCCCGGGCGACGACGTCGAACAGCCCTGCCCGCGACCCGAAGATCAGGTAGACGGTCGAGCGCGCGACCCCGGCGATGCGGGCGACCTGGTCGATGCTGACCGCCTGCGACGGCGCCTCGCGGAGCCGCTGAGCCACGGCATCGAGGATGCGGCGGCGCGTCTCGTCAGCGGACTCCGCCCGCTGCCGCTGCTCGTATCTGCGCGGCGCCATGCCGGCATCCTAGCATTTCACTTGACAGGATGTCCGATGGAAGACATACTGTCCGACGAAAACGATCCCAAGGAGATTTCGATGCACGATCTTGAGACAATCGAAGTGAGCGTCCTCGTCGCGGGCGGCGGGCCGGCCGGCCTGACCGCGGCCGGCGCGCTGGCCCGGTTCGGCGTGGATTGCCTCGTCGTCGAGCGCCGCCCCTCGCTCTCGGCGCTGCCGCGCGCGACCTCGGTGAGCACGCGGTCGATGGAGATCCTGCGGTCGTGGGGCCTCGAGGAGGAGGTGCGGGCCGGCGGCGTCGACGTGGAGTGGCTGATGCTGCCCGTCGAAACGCTGGCGGACGCCGGCCGCGCGACTCCCGTGCCCATCGGCCTGCCGACGCGCGAGCAGAGCCTCGTGATCAGTCCCACGGCGCCCGCGTGCGTGCCCCAGGACCACCTCGAGCCGGTGCTGCTCGCCCACGCTCGCGCGAACGGCGCGCGGGTCGAGCTCGGTGTCGAGGTCACCGGCGTCCGGCCGGTGAGCGATGGCGTGCGGGCGACGCTGCGGGATGTCGCGACCGGGCGCGAGCGCCACGTCCGCGCCCGCTACCTGATCGCCGCTGACGGCGCCCACAGCCGCGTGCGGGCGGAGCTCGGCATCCCGGCCACCGGGCTCGACGGGCTCGGCGAGGCGGTGAGCGCCGTGTTCGACGCTCCGATCTGGCCGCTCCTCGGCGAGCACCGCTACGGGATCTACGACATCAACCATCCGGATGCGCGCGGCGTCCTCCTGCCCGCCGGGCGCAACGACCGGTGGCTGTACGGCGTCGTCTGGTCCCCCGGCGAGGACGCCGCCGCGGCTGCGGACGCCGAATGGTTCACGCGCCGGATCCGGCGGGCCGTCGGCGCCGCCGACCTGCCGGTCGCGATCGAGCGCACCGGGCGCTTCCGGTTCGCCACCCAGCTGGCCGACCGGTTCCGGGAGGGGAGCGCATTCCTGGTCGGCGACGCCGCCCACCGGGTCACCCCCCGCGGCGGGACCGGCATGAACACGGCGATCCACGACGGCTACGACCTGGGCTGGAAGCTCGGCTGGGTGCACCGCCGCTGGGCGCAGCCGGCGCTGCTCGACTCGTACGAGCTCGAGCGGCGGCCGGTCGCAGAGCACAACATGATCCGATCGGCGGACCCGGCCGGCTCGGCGCGAAACGCCGATCTCGCGCTTCACGTCGACCTCGGCGGCCGCATCCCGCACGTGAGGGTTCAGACGGAAGCCGGGCCGGTGTCGACCCTCGACCTCCTCGGGCCCGGGCTCACCGTCTTCACCAGCCCCGAAGGAGGTCGCTGGGCCGCTCCCGAGGGCTTCGCGGCGGATCGCGTCCCCGTCACGCTGTGTCGGGTCGACCCGATCGCCGCGCGCGCGCTCGGGCTCCGCGGAGGCGAGGCGCTGGTGGTCCGCCCGGACGGGATGCGCGCCGCCGCGGCGGCAGCCGGCGCGCGACCGCAGGCTGCCGCCGCGTGAGCGGAGTCAGGCCGCGACCCGGCCGGGCGCCGCCGTCTCGCGGTCGCGCTCGAGCCACTCGCTCCATGTCGTCGTGCCGCGATGGCCGCTCGAGGAGGTGTTCCCGGCGGTCATCGCGCGCTCGGCGCGGGCCGGCAGGCGGATCTCGCGGATCCGCCTCTCGAGGCCGCGGGCGGCCAGGTACTGCTCGGCCATCTCGCGCATCGTGAGCGCCTCGGGGCCGGCGAAGTCCATCCGGTCGCCGCGCTGGCCGTCGACCACGCAGGTGACGACGAACCGGGCGAACTCGTCGGAGTCCACGCACTGCATCTTCACGTTCCGCGGCAGCCGCATGCTCCGCCGCATCGCGGCGTCCTCCAGGAAGCGCTCGAGCAGCCAGTAGAAGGGCGTCGCGCGGGCGATCGACCACGGCACGCCGCCGCTTCTGACGAACCCCTCCGAACGGAGCTTCACGCGTGAGTACGGGAGCCGCGCCGTGTGCTCGATCCCGACGATGGAGACGTGCACGATGTGGTCGACCGAGGCCTGCGCGGCGGCGCGCAGGAGCGCGTCCGTGCCCCGGATGTCGACGTCCTTCGGCGAGCGCACCAGGTCGCGGGCCTTGAACCGGCCGCGCTGGGCCGCCGGCGAGTGCGTCGCGGCGTGGACGATCGTGTCGACGCCGCCGACGGCCTCGGCGATCCCCTCGCCGGTCGCGAGGTCGCCCTCGACCCAACTGACCGCCCTGTCACCCCCCGGATGTCGCGCCAGCACGCGTACGCGGTGGCCGTCGCGCACCAGGAGCTCCACCACCTTCCCGCCGAGATGACCCGTGCCTCCGGTGACGAGAATCGTCATTCCATCCCCTTCCCTTGTGCCCACTGGGCATGAACCGCGCGCTTACCCAGGTGAAGGATGGGGAAAACGCCGCCCGCGGAATTCCGCAAACTGCGCAGTTGCGCGACGCGCCCGAGTGCATCTGGCCGCCGAAAGGCATACCCTTCCAGCGTGGGCGGAGAGGAGAAACGTTGGAGCACACCCTCGAAAGTCTGCTGGCCGCGGGCCGAAACGGCGAGATGACCGCTGACGACCTCTGGGAGGCCGTGATGACGGTCGACCGGTCGGCGTGGAGCCGCGAGGACTACGCCGAGCTCACCGAGCTCTTCTACTCGCTGGGCGGCAAACGGGTCGCAAACGCACAGCGGGCCGTGTGGGAGACCGTCCCGTACGGTCGAGCGCACCGCTGACGCAACGACGGGGTCAGACCCCAATGTTGCCTGCACCGTTCGCCCCGCCGCGATCGTGGGTAGGATCTTCGACATGGCGAAGCGGGTCGTGCTGACCGTGGGGACGCGCAAGGGCTGCTTCCTGCTCGAGAGCGA
>CAWHWC010000002.1:0-1085179 GCA_963832955.1 uncultured Actinomycetes bacterium
GCATCAGGCGAAGCTGCACAGCCGTCAGGAGGGGCATGTCGGCGCCGGGGATCCAGACCGCGGTCGCAATGAAGCCGTTTCGCCGCGCGGCGGTGTCGATCAGCCGCTCGACGACGTACGGCCGAAACGCCGGAAGGCGGGCCGCGAGGCCCGGACCGGCCTTCCCCGACCGCTCCGCCAGGAGCCGCATGGCCTTCCGGAGCGGGAACCTGCCCCGCTTCGACGGCAGCACCGACATCGGGCTCACGCCCGGCACGCGGGCGGCCTCGAGCAGGGCATCGTCGGGCAGGTCGACCCCCTCGAGAACGGCCAGAAGCGGCCGGCCGACGGCGCCGACGACCTCGAGATCGGCCCGCGTGCCGTCGTCGAGCGACGCCACGACCTGGGCCCCGTAGATCACGACCGTGGCCCGGCCCAGCGACTCGGCGTCGTCGGGCCGCAGGCGGCGGGCGGCGAAGATGTCGACCGCGCTCGCGTCGGTACCCGGGGCGTCGAGGAGCGCCCGCCGCAGCTCCTCGAGCGGCGCCGTGCTGCCGCACATCCGAAGCGGCCCGTGGGAGTCGCCCTCGGCGCGCACGTCGCGAACGGCCCGCACGGCCATGGCCGCCGAGGCGACCGACAGCTTCTTCACGCGGCGGCCAGCCGCGGCTCGTCAGCGCTCTGCGCGTGCACGTGGATCGCCTGTAGCACCCCGATCGCGAGCAGGTTGGTGAGCGTGTGCGAGCCGCCGAAGCTCATGAACGGCAGCGGGATGCCCGTGATCGGTGCGAGTCCGATGGTCATGCCGATGTTGATCGTGATCTGGAAGAGCAGCATCGACACTACCCCCGCCGCCACCAGGCTGCCGAACGTCGAGCGCGACTTCGTGATCACCTTGAGGCCCCGCCACAGAAGCAGCGCGTAGAGCGCGATCAGCCAGGCCGCCCCGACGAACCCGCGCTCCTCTCCGACGACGGCGAACACGAAGTCCGTCGCGTGCTCGGGCAGGTAGCCGAAGAGCGTCTGGGTGGCGTTCTTGACGCCGGTCCCGCCCACTCCCCCGTGGCTCACGGCCACGATCGACGCCTTCAGGTTGTAGCCGTTCTGCTGCGGGTCGAGCCGGTCCGGGTGGAGGAACGCCGTGATGCGATCGACCTGGTAGCTCTGGAGCACGTGGATGCCGGCGCCCGGCAGGATCGAGAAGATCAGCGCCAGCGTGACCGCGCCGGTCAGGATCATCCACACGAAGTGCCGCCACGGGACGCCGTAGACGAACAGCATCCCCATCAGCATCGCCGCGAGCACGAGCGCGGTCCCGAAGTCGGGCTCGCGGAAGACAAGCAGCGCCGGCAGACCGATGTAGCCCAGCGCGAGCAGGGTCAGCCTCCCGGGCGAGGTGATGCCGCGGCGCGAGGCGAGCAGCGCCGCCAGCCCGACGATCAGGAGCAGCTTCGAGAACTCCGACGGCTGGAACTGGAACCCGGCGAACGTGATCCATCGGGCGGCGCCGTTCACGGTATGCCCGGCGGCGAGCACGAGGGCCACGCTCGCGAGAACGAACACATAGAGCGGCCAGTGCACCTTCCGCATCCAGCTCGGCGGGATCGCGGCGACGAGGAGCATCCCGACGACGCCGAGCCCGACGTAGACGAGCTGGTGGCCGTACATGTTGCCCGGGTCGTTTCGGGTCGCGTTCTTCATGATCCAGAGCCCGAACGCCGAGATCGAGAGCACGGTCGCGAGCATCAGGTAGTCGAGGTGGCGGACGTAGTGCTTGATCACCGGCTCTGGTCCTGGCCGCTCTGGAAGCGGTACTGGGAGTGGAAGAAGGCGGCGAAGACCTCGGCCGCGACCGGGGCGGCGGAGACGCCGCCGTGGCCGCCGTCATGGATCATCGCCACGACCACGAGCGGATGGCCGTTCTGCTCGGACCAGCCCGCCCACCACGCGTCGGAGCAGTCCGTGCAGTCCTGCGGCACCTCAGCGGTGCCCGTCTTGCCGTAGACGGTCGGCTGGAAGCTCCCGAACGTCGACGTCGACGTGCCGTCGCCGGAGTGCGTCGCGCCGTACAGGCCCGACTTGATCTCGGCGAGGAGCTCGGGCGGCAGGTGGAGGTCGCGCTGCGGCCTGGGGTGGATGTCGCCGCCCGGCACGGTGCTCCCGTCGGGGCCGGTGATCGACTGCACGAGGTGCGGGGTCACGACCTTGCCGCCGTTCTCGAGCGCGCTGTAGGCGACGGCCTGCTGGAGCGGCGTCACCAGCAGGTAGCCCTGGCCGATCGCCATCTGGATGTCGTCGCCCGGCTCCCACAGCGTGTCGATCGACGGGTTGGGGCCGTTCAGGAAGACCGGGTTGTGCGCCTTCCACTTCCGATCGGGGACGAGGCCGCTGACGGCGCCCGGGAGGTCGATCGGCGGAGCATCGCCGTAGCCGAGCTTTCGGATCCACTCCTGGAAGATGTTCGAGCCGCCCAGGTAGCGCTCGTAGAACTGGTCGCCGAGCCGGTAGAAGAAGGTGTCGCACGAGATCTCGAGCGCCTTCGAGAGGCCGATGATCGAGTTCTCGGGCCCCCAGTTGTTGAACTTGTGGTGGCTCAAGTCGTGCGGCGACTGGTAGAAGGAGGTGCATGCCCGCGTCGAGCCCGGCCCGATCAGCCCCGACATCCACGCGGCGACGGCGGTGATCGGCTTGAACGTCGAGCCCGGCGGGTACGTCGCGGCGAACGACTTGTCGACCTGCGGGAAGAGCCTGTTCTTGGGATCGACGATCCGGCCCTGGCCCTTGTACGGCGGCACCCACACCGTGGGCGGGTAGTTCGGGTAGGAGGCCATCGCGTAGACCGCCCCGGTCTCGGGGTTCATGGCGACGACCGTGCCGTAGTCGGCGTAGTACTGGCGGTCGGCGTGGGCGATCTGCATTCCCCGGTAGATGGCGCCCTGCGCGACCTGCTGGAGATGGGCGTCGAGCGTGAGCCGCACGCTCGCTCCAGTCAACGGCTCGCGGACGAGGTACGGCGAGCGCACCGGCTGGCCCGACGCGTCGAACATCTGCGCCGTCTCGCCGTCCGACCCGCGCAGCCAGCCGTCGTAGCTCTTCTCGATGCCCGCCTGGCCGGCGATCCCAATCCGGGGCAGGTCCTCGCCGTGGAAGGCCGGGTCCTTCAGGTTCTCGGCCGTGATCGGCCCGACGTGGCCGATCAGGTTGGGGTTGACGGCGCCGATCGACGGATCGTCGAGCGCCGGGTAGTCGCGCACGAACGTCCGCTGGAACTGGATCGACGGGAAGCGGTGGTGGCGCTCGAGCATGTACGCGACCTCGGGCCGCGTCACGGTGAACGGCAGCGTGATCGGGTAGCCCTGGTTGGCTGCGAGCCGAGCCGAGTACTCCTTCCACACGCGCGGGAACGCGCTGCTTGATGACGCCCGCCAGCCGCCAGAGGATCAGGCAGCCGGGCCGCTGGCGCACCTGCTCGAAGTCGTGGCGGTTGAGCCCGGCGCAGTCGGTGCTCGCCGGGAACGTCGCGGAGTTGATCTGGACGGCGATCGTCGTCCGGCTCGAGACGAGGACGTCCCCGTGCCGGTCGAGGATGTCGCCGCGCTGGGCGGGCACCACCGCCGTTCGCACCTGGCTCTGGACGGCGGCGGCCGAGTACTGGCCGGCGTGAAGCACCTGGAGCGCCCACAGGCGGAACAGGAGGACGACCAGGAGCGCGGCCGCGATGATGCCGAGCGCCGCGGCCCGGATCGCAAGCGGCAGCGGGTCGGGGGCCGGCTCGGACCTAGGCGGTGGCGATTCGAGGAACACGGTTCAGGTCTTGTGAGGGACGAAAGATGCGCCGCAGGAGCGGCAGGAGCAGGAGGCCGAGAAGCGTGGTCTGAAGGATGGCCGGTGCGATCTGGTGCCAGAAGAGGATGCCCGCCGCCGGGTGGTCGCCCAGGAGTACGTGCATGATGAGGTTCCCGAACTGGGCCGCAGTAGCGCCGATGACGAGCCACGGCAGCGCGCGCGGCGGGGGCGGCTCGAGCATCCCCGGCCCGGCCTCGCGGCGGTTGGCGTAGGTCGCGATCGCCCACGCGCAGCCGACGTAGACGAGCGACTGCATGCCCAGGTGCTCGAAGGTCATCGCGTCGAGGAGCAGGCCGCCCGCGAAGCCGGCGATCGCGGCGGCCTCCATGCCTCGCCAGAGGGCGAGTGCGACGACGAGGATGATGATCAGGTCGGGGCCGCCGCCGAAGGGCGTCAGCTGCGGGGTCGCCGCGACCTCGAGGATCGCAAGCACGAACACGCAGAGCCCGATCTTCACCCCATCGAGGATCATCGCTTCGGCTCGAGCACCAGGACGTCGGTGATGTTCCGGAAGTCGGCGAACGGCGTCACCTGGATCACCTTGGTGTCGCCCGTCGTGTCGTTCCCCGAGACCGAGGTCACCCGGCCGATCGGGATGCCCGGCGGGTAGTACGACGCGAGCCGGTCGGTCTTGAAGCCGGCGGTTGTGACGACGTCGTTCTCGCCGACGTGGACGGCGTTCGGGATCAGCTCCAGGCTGAGGATCCCGACCTGGCCCGACGCCGCCTTGATCAGCCCGACGGCGTTCGGCTCGCCCTGGACGCCGGCCGTCACGTAGTTCTGCGGGTCGAGCAGGAGCGTCACCACGGCCTGGCCCGATGTGACCTGGACGACCTTGCCGATCAGCGCGCCGCTGTCCTCTGTCGGCGCGACGACCGGATCGTTGACCTCGACGCCCGCGGATGTCCCGATGTCGATCGTGATCGTGTTCTGGTAGGCGGTCGGCGACTGCTCGAGCACCTGGCCGGCGACGCTCTTGGTCTGCCCCAGGGTGCTTCGGAAGTGCAGGAGCGCCTTGAGCCGCGCGACCTCCTCGGCGTTCTGCTGAGATTGCACCTGGAGCGCGCCGTACTGCGCCTGGAGATGCTTCAGCTTCTCGGTGCTGTCGTGTGCGCTCGCCAGGCCGCTGCCCCAGTTCCAGGCGTCGACGGCCGGCCGCGTGACGCGGTGGGCGACAGTGGCGAATGGGGCCGTCACGCTCACGGCATCCCGCTGGATCTCTCCCACAACGCCCGACGACCCCTGCCGGAAGGACAGGGTGAGCAATGTGAGAGAGGCCGCCAGCAGCAGGCCGACGACGGCCCGCCTCCGGATGATTCGGTTCTTGCTGAGCAGCATGACTTGGCGGGTCGGGGGGCCGATTCTAGCTGACGAGCCGCCGCGAGCCCGCCGCAGCCGGCTAGAAATGCGCGCTCTTGGCCCCGGTCGCGATGAGGATCAGCACCGCCGCTGCGAGCATCAGCCGGTAGATCACGAACAGGTTGTAGTTGTTGTGGCGCAGGTAGCTGAGGAGGGCCCAGATGGAGACGAGGCCGACGACCATCGAGGTCAGCGTCCCAACGAGGAACGGCCCGGTCGTGCCCGGCGGAAAGCCCCCGTGTAAGTCCTTCACGCTCTTGAACACCACGGCGCCGCCGACGACCGGGGCGTAGAGGAAGAACGAGAACCGGGCGGCGTCGTCACGCGAGAGGCCGAGAAACCGGCCGGCCGAGATGGTGATCCCCGACCGGCTGACCCCCGGGGCCAGCGCCAGGGCCTGGGCGAAGCCGACGCCGACCGCGGTGCGCAGGTCGAACTCCTCCATCTTGCGCGTGACCGGCGTCTTGTCGGCGTACCAGAGCACGATCGCGAACACGGCCATGAAGATCGCGATCTGGTACGGCTGGCCGAGCTTCTTCTCGACGAACGACTCGCCGAGGGCGCCGAAGACGGCCGCGGGAAGCGTCGCGACGACGACGAACCACGCGAGCCGCTCCTCGCCGGTCTCGATGGCGCGCTTCCGGATGCTGCGAAACCATGCGCCGGCCAGGGCGACCGCTTCGAGCCGGAAGTAGGCCAGCACCGCGATCAGCGTGCCGAGGTGAAGCGAGACGTCGAAGGTCTTGTTGAAGGCGTCGTGGTTCTCGAGGTAGTGCCAGTTGAAGAGCCACGGAACGAGGATCAGGTGGCCCGACGACGAGATCGGCAGGAACTCGGTGAGCCCCTGCGTCGTGCCAAGGATGAGCGCCTGCCAGTCGGTCAGCTTGTTCGGGTCGGCGCCCGCGCCTGAAACGGTGAGCGCGACCACGCCGATCGTGATCGCAGCAAGCACGAGCGCCCCGATCAGCGTGCCACCGGGGCGTCGGGAGATGGTGGCGTCCGTCTGCACCTGCGACCAGGATACAAGCGGTCTCGGCCGCGTCTAGCCGTTCAGATTGGAGGCGACTTGGAGCGGGCTAATAGCCGCGGCGTCCGTTGCGGCGGTTCGAGGCGTAGGACTGGTTCGCGCGGTGGATCGCCTCGAACTCCTCGAGCGAGCGGCCCGAGCCGACCGCGACGCAGGTGAGCGGCGACTCGGCCAGGTGCACGGGCATCTGGGTCTCGGCGCGCAGCCGGTCGGTCATGCGCTGGAGCAGCGCGCCGCCGCCGGCGAGCACGATGCCCCGGTCCATGATGTCGGACGCCAGCTCGGGCGGCGTCTTGTCGAGCGTCTGCTTGACCGCGTCGATGATCTGGTTCAGCGGAACGTCGAGCGCGTGGCGCACCTCGGAGGCCGAGAGGACGACCGTCTTGGGAAGCCCCGTCACGAGGTCGCGCCCGCGGATCTCGGCCTCGACCTCCTCCGGAAGCTCGTAGGCCGAGCCGATCTCGAGCTTCACCTCCTCGGCCGTCTGCGAACCGATCATCAGCTTGTACTCGCGCTTCACGTGCTCGATGATCGCCTCGTCGAGCTCGTCGCCGCCGACGCGGATCGACTGCGAGACGACGATCCCGCCGAGCGAGATGACCGCCACCTCGGTCGTGCCGCCGCCGATGTCGACGATCATGTTGCCGGTCGGCTCCGAGACGGGCAGCCCGGCGCCGATCGCCGCGGCCATCGGCTCCTCGATCAGGTACGCCTGGCGGGCGCCGGCCGAGTAGGTGGCCTCCTCGACGGCGCGCTTCTCGACGCCGGTCACGCCGGACGGGACGCACACGACGACCCGCGGGTGGGCAAAGCGGTTCTGGTGCACCTTCTGGATGAAGTGGCGCAGCATCTGCTCGGTGACGTCGAAGTCGGCGATGACGCCGTCCTTCAGCGGGCGGATCGCCGAGATGTTGCCGGGCGTGCGGCCGAGCATCCGCTTGGCCTCGATCCCCACGGCGTGCACCTCGCCGGTGCGCTGGTCGATCGCGACGACCGACGGCTCGGACAGGACGATGCCGCGGCCGCGGACGTAGACGAGCGTGTTCGCCGTGCCGAGGTCGACGGCCATGTCGCGGCCGCCGAAGCCGGTGAGGGAGTTGAGGAAGCTGATTTCGGGGGCCTACTTTCCTGCTGCAAAATTGGCGAAACTGCAGCGCGATTCTAGCGGATAGCGGGGTCCGCCATCGGCCGCATCTGTACCATGCCGCGCCGTGGAGACCGACCTGGCCGGGCGCGTTGTGATGGTCACGGGCGCCGCGCGCGGGATCGGCGCGGCCACGGCGAGGCGATTCGCCGGCGAAGGCGCGAAGGTCGTCGTCAACTACAAGACGAGCCGCGAGCAGGCCGAGGCGCTGGCCGCGGAGCTTCCCGACGCCGTCGCGGTCCAGGCGGACATCTCGCAGGAGGGCGAGGTCGACGCGCTCTTCGCAACGGCGGTCGAGCGGTACGGCTCGGTCGACGTCTGCGTCTGCAACGCGGCGATCTACTCGCCGCCCGCGCCGGCCGTCGATATCGACGCCGAGCGCTTCCGCCGGATCGTCGACACGAACCTGACCGGGACGTTCCTCGTGGCGCGGGCGTTCCTGCGGCAGGTCGAGCGGCAGGGCTCCGGCAACCTCATCCTGGTCGGCTCGACCGCCGGGATCTTCGGCGAGGAGGGCCAGGCCGACTACGCCGCGACCAAGGCTGCGCTCACCGGCGGCCTCCTCCCGACGCTCAAGAACGAGATCGCCCGCCTGGCGCCGCGTGGGCGCGTGAACGCGGTCTGCCCCGGCTGGACCGAGACCGAGATGGCGGCGCCCGCGCTCACGGAGCCGGGCCGGCTCGAGCGGATCACGCAGACGATGCCGCTGCGCAAGGTCGCCCAGCCCGACGATGTCGCTTGGCAGATCGTCGTCCTCGCCTCGGACCGGCTCTCGGGCCACGTGTCCGGCCAGGTCGTCGTGGTGGCCGGCGGCATGGAGGGCCGGCTCCTCCACGAGAGCGTGAAACACCGCTGCCTGATGCCAATGTTTCACACCGGTTGGCCGGCGGCCGCCGCCATCGCGTCGAGCAGCTCGGGCACCGGCAGGCCGACGACGTTCTGGAAGTCGCCCGTGCACCGCGCGGACGAGCGCCGCGCCGCGGCCCTGGACGGCGTAGGCGCCGGCCCGGTCGCGCCACTCGCCCGTCCCGAGGTACCACTCGACGTCGGCCTCCGAGAGCGGCGCGAACGTCACGTCGCTCGCCGCCCGGCGGACGTGCTCGACGCCCGCCGGCCCGCAGGCAGAGGCCCGAGTGGACGGTGTGCGTCCGCCCGGCGAGGGCGCCCAGGAACGCCCGCGCCTCCGCCTCGTCGCGGGGCTTCCCGTACACGCGGCCGTCGAGCGCCACCAGCGTGTCGACACCGAGCACGCGCTCGCCCGCGACGGCCGCGGCCTTGCCGCGGGCGTGCGCCTCGGCGAGCTCGGCCGGCCCGAGGCCCGCGATCTCGCCCTCGTCGTAGACCGGCTCTTGAACGGTGAACTCGATGCCGAGCAGGCCGAGGATCTCGCGCCGGCGGGGCGAGCTCGATGCGAGGACGATGGGCCCGAGCTCGAGCGCCCGGGCGATCACACCAGGTCCGGCTCGCCGAAGTAGATGGCGATCTCGCGCTCGCCGTTCGCCGCCGAGTCGGAGCCGTGCACGATGTTCTCGCCGATCTCGAGCGCGTAGTCGCCGCGGATCGTGCCGGGCGCGGAGTCGAGCGGGTTCGTGGCGCCCATCATCCCGCGCACCGTCGCAACGGCGGCGTCGCCCTCGATGACCATCGCGACGACCGGGCCGGACGTGATGAACTCGACGAGGCCCGGGTAGAACGGCTTCTCGCTGTGCTCGGCGTAGTGCTCGGCCGCCTGCTCAGGGGTGACGCGAAGGAGCCGCATCGCCCGGATCGAGAGGCCGCGCCGCTCGATGCGCGAGACGATCTCGCCGACCAGCCCGCGGGCGACGCCGTCGGGCTTCACCATGAAGAGCGTGCGCTCCACCTATCTGACGGGCCGCTCCGCAGACGGCTCGGGCCGTGCGCGCTCGGCGGGAAGCGGCGACTGCACCGTCGCCGTCTCGCAGTACGGGCACAGCCGCCACGACGGCTCGAGCGGCGCCTTGCAGCGGCGGCAGGCCTGCTTCAGCTTGGTGCCGCAGTGCGGGCAGCTCAGGAAGCTCGCCTCGGCCGGGTTTCGGCAGTACGGGCACACCGAGTCGGCACCGAGCCGGCGCTCCATCGCCTTGATCTCGAGCTCGCGCTCGCGGACGTCGGCGAGGTACTCCGGCGGGCGCAGGATCAGGTACACGAGCACGCCGACGAACGGGAAGAAGAACGCCGTCGCGATGCACACCGCGACGATGACCGGGATCCTCGATGCGACGGCGCGCGTCCTTGGCCGTCCAGAAGATGAGCGCCAGGTAGAACGCCACGACGAAGATGACCATCAGCTTCTCGAACGCGGAGAAGTAGCTCGAGTCGAAGAAGTCGCTGACCCCGTTGAACGGGCCCGTCGAGTCGCTGGTCGTTGTGGCGGCGAGGAGGTGGAGCATGGTCAGGCAGAGCTTCGCGTGGCCTCGACGCCGTGAGGCCGCGAGATCAGGTCATGTAAAAGATACAGCGAGCCGCAGACGATTACCGCACCGCCCTGCCCCGAAAGCTGGATCGCGCGCTCGCGCGCCGCGACCGGATCGGGCTCGAACTCGCCTCCGGTGATCGCCGCGAGCTCGGCCGCCGGGAGGCACGCGGGGGTTCGTGGACTGTGTGGCGACGATCACGTCACATACCCCCGAGAGCAGCTTCACCATCCCGGCCACGTCCTTCTCGCCGAGCGTCGAGAACACGGCGACCCGCGGCGCGCGGCCCTCGACGAGCGCCGGCAGCTCGGCGACGAGCCGCGCCATCCCGTCCGGGTTGTGGGCGCCATCCCATATCTCGAGGGGTTCGCGCCCGCGCACCTCCATCCTCCCGGGCACGCGCACCCCGAGCATCGGCGACGGGTCGACCTGCCGGCCGAGGGCGAGCTCGGCGGCGGCCTGGGCCACCGCCCGGTTCTGGTCCTGGTAGGTGCCCTCGGCCCGCACCGCCTCGACCATCCTGGCCTGGGGCGCGAGGGCCCGCCCACTCCGGCTCGCCGACGACGAGCAGGCCGCCCTCGGGGACGACCGCGAGCTTCTCGGCGGCGATCGCCTCGCGCGTCGTCCCGAGGAGCTGCGTGTGCTCGAGCGAGATGTTGGTCAGCACCTGGACGCGCGATCGGGGCAGCACGTTCGTCGCGTCGAGCCGTCCGCCGAGGCCCGCCTCGACCACCCCCCACTCGACGCCCGCCGCCTCGAACGCGCAGAACGCCGCCGCGGTCAGCGCCTCGAACTGCGTCACGCGGGTGCCGGCCGCGTCGCGCACGCGCAGCACCGCCTCCTCGTACGCGTCGGGCGCGATCTCGGCGCCGCGGATCCGGATCCGCTCGCGAAACGACGTGATGTGCGGCGAGAGGTAGGCGCCGGTGCGGACGCCCTCGGCCTCGAGCAGCGCCTCGGCGAAGAGCACCGTCGAGCCCTTGCCGTTGGTGCCCACCACGTGGATGGCGTCGAACGACCGCTCGGGATTGCCGAGCCGCGCGAGCAGGTCGTGCATCCGGTCGAGCCCGAAGCGCCATGCCGAAGAGCTCGAGGGAGTCGATGTAGCGCTCGGCGGCGGTCACTCGAGCGCGGCCAGCCGCGATTCGAGCGCACTCACGTCGGCGGCGAACCGCTCCGCCTTCTCGCGCTCGGCCGCGACCACCTCCGGAGGCGCCTTGCTCGTGAACCGCTCGTTTCGGAGCATCGCCCTGGGCCCGGTCGCGCTCGGCGCGGAGCTTGCTCGAGCTCCCGCTCCAGCGCCGCCCGGTCGGGCACCTGGCCGTCGGCCGCGCGCTTCGGCGCCAGCCGCGTCACGATGCCGGCGCCGGCGAACCCGTCGGGCATCTCGATCGGGGCGGCCGGATCGGCGCGCGCGGCGGTCACGATCTCGATCGCCCGGTCCATGTCACGCTCGGCATCGCGGTCGCGCTGCGACCGCGTCGGCCGCCGGGAACGGGGCCAGCATGAGCAGCCCGCGCTCGCCCGGCATGTGCTCCCACACCGCCTCGGTCACGAACGGGCAGACCGGGTGCGTGAGCGCGAGGATCCGCTCGAGCACCCACAGCAGGTTGGCCGACGCGTCGGCGCGGGAGTCGCCTCGCAGCCGCGGCTTCACGGCCTCGACGTACCAGTCGCAGAAGTCGTTCCAGACGAACGCGTAGAGCGCCTTCACAGCACCCGAGAAGTCGTACCGGTCGATGAGGCCGGCGACGCCGTCGAGCTCCGCCGCCAGGCGGGAGCGGATCCAGCGGTCCTCGAGCGCCGTCCCGGCGGGCGCCGGCTCGACCGTCGTATCGGCCTGGGTGAGGACGAACCGGGCGGCGTTCCAGAGCTTGTTCGCGAACTTCCCGCCCTCCTCGATCATCCCGGCCGAGAAGCGCACATCCTGCGTCGAGCTCATCTTGAGCAGGCCGTAGCGGGTGGCGTCGGCGCCGTAGCTGTCCACCAGCTCGAGCGGGTCGATCCCGGTTCCGAGCGACTTCGACATCCGCCGGCCGTCGGGCGCCAGGATCGTCGGGTTGATGACCACGTCCTCGAACGGGATCTCGCCCATGAACTCGATCCCCATCATCAGCATGCGCGCCACCCAGAGGTTGATGATGTCGCGGGCGGTGGCGAGCACGTGTCCCGGGTAGTAGCGCTCGAGGCGGGGGTCGTCGCGCCGGCCAGCCCAGCGTGGCGAACGGCCAGAGCGCCGACGAGAACCACGTGTCGAGCACGTCCGGGTCGCGCTCCAGCTCGCCCGAGCCGCATGTCGCACAGGCCTCCGGCTCCGACAGCGCCGCCGTCTGGTGGCCGTCCGGGCAGTACCAGACCGGGATCTGATGCCCCCACCACAGCTGGCGCGAGATGCACCACGGCCGTAGGTTCAGCATCCAGTCGTAGTAGATGTTCTCCTGGTTCTTGGGATGGAAGCGCACGCGGCCCGATTGCACCGCCTCGTTGGCAGGCTTGGCCAGCTCGTCCATCCGCATGAACCACTGGAGCGAGATCAGCGGCTCGATCCGGTCGCCCGAGCGGTCGCAGTGGCCGACCTCGTGCTCGTACGGCTGCTCCTTGCGGAGCAGCCCCTGGGCGAAGAGGGCGTCGCGCACCTTCTCGCGCGCCTCCGCCGCGGGCAGGCCCGGCGAACTCGCCGGCCAGCTCGGTCATGCGGCCGTCGAAGCCGATCGCGGCCAGCTCGGGCAGGCCGTGGCGGCGGCCGATCTCGAAGTCGTTCAGGTCGTGGCCCGGCGTCACCTTGAGCGCGCCGGTGCCGAAGTCCATCTTCACGTACTCGTCGGCGATGATCGGCACCTCGCGGTCGACGAGCGGCACGATCGCGGTGCCGCCGACCAGGTGCCGGTAGCGGTCGTCGTCCGGATGCACGGCGACGGCGGTGTCGGCCAGGATCGTCTCGGGGCGCACCGTCGCGACCGTGAGGAAGTCGTCCGTGCCGGCGATCCGGTAGCGCACCTCGTAGAGCGTGTCGACCGCGTGCTCGTAGCGCACCTCGAGGTCGGAGATCGTCGAGGCGCACGTCGGGCACCAGTTGATCATGCGGTTGTCGCGGTAGATGTAGCCCTTGCGGAAGAGCTCGACGAACATCGTGAGCACCGCGTCGACGTAGCCCTCGTCCATCGTGAATCGCTCGTGGCCGTAGTCGAGCGAGCAGCCGAGCCGCTTGAACTGGCGGATGATCGTCGCCCCGGTCTCGGCCCGCCACTGCCACACCCGCTCGAGGAACCGCTCGCGACCGAGGTCCCAGCGGGTGAGCCCCTCCGCGCGGAGCTGCTTCTCGATGACCGCGTGGACGGCGATCGACGCGTGGTCGGTGCCGCAGATCCAGAGCGAGTCGCGGCCCTGCATCCGCCGCAGCCGGATCAGGGTGTCCTGGTAGCTCCCGTTCAGGGCGTGGCCCATGTGCAGGTCACCCGTCACGTTCGGCAGCGGAAGCGCGATCACGTACGGCTCGCGGCCCGAGTCGGGCACGCCTCCGAACACGCCGGCGGCCTCCCACCGCTCGAAGATGGGCCGCTCTGCGCCGGCGGGGTCGTAACGGGCTTCCACGGCCCGCCATCCTAGTTGCCGGGTGGGTTAGGCAACAGCGCACGTGGGTACGCCGGGGCTACAGTCGAGCGGCGTTCCGGGCGATGACTACAGAGGGCACCCGCGCCCCCGACCTTCCATGTACAAGGCGTTCTGGCATCAATACGTCCAGCAGCACTCCCCGCACGGCGGCAGCACGCTGACCGTGAACCCGGGGCCGCTCTTCGCCGCGATGGTGTGCCTCTTCGTGCTCCTCGCGTGGGCCGCGTTCCAGATGCAGTCGCGATGCGCCGACTGCCGCGAGTGGCCGGTGCGGTGCCGCTGCTCGCGCGAGCACTCGCACACCGACCGCGGTTAGCCTCGCCGCAGCGCCGCCCGCGCCGCCGCCCGCCCGAACGCGTAGACGGTCGCGTCGATCGGGCCCTGCGCGTAGACCGTGACGACGACGGGGCCGTGCCGCGTGAAGACGACGGCCACGTCGTCGCGCGACGTCTCGAGCCACCCGATCTTGTGCGCGACGGCCCGGCCGGGCGCACCGGGCGAGACGAGCCCCGGGTCGGCGGCGTGCAGCATGAGGTAGAGAAGCTCGCGCGCCTCGTGCCGGCTCACGCCGTGGCGGGTGAGCCGCCCTGAGCCGGCGGCCGCGTCGGCAAGCCAGCCCGGCCAGGTGGGCCATGTCGGCGGCGGTCGTGTACTTGAACGACGGCGGTGGCGATTCCTCGGTTCGCTGGGGCGGCGGGCCGCCACCGGCGCCGGGATCGGTCAGGTAGCCGCCGTACAGGTAGGTGTGGCGCAGGCCGAGCCGCCGCATCGCCGCGACCATCCGGGCTGACCCGGCCACCTCGCTTCCACCCAGGAGCTCGAGCGCCTCGTCGGCAGCGTCGTTGCTCGAGGAGCGCGTGATGGCGGTGAACGGCGTCCAGTACGCCGTCGCCCGCGGCTCGCCTCCGATCCGCTCGAGCGCCGCCACCATGATCGGGAGCTTCAGCGTCGAGGCGCCCTCGAACTCGGCGCCGGCGTTCCAGGAGGCCGCCTCGCCGTCGGCTCGGTGCACATAGACGCCGACGTCGGCCGTGACGCGGCCCGCCAGCGAGCGGAGCGCCCGGTCGAGCCGCGCGTCGTTGCGGGGCGGGGCGAGCGGGCGCAGCGATCCCGGCGGCAGCCCATAGACGGGAATCCGGCGGCCCGCCAGCGTGACCACGCTGTCTCCGGCGGCGACGTGTGGGACGCGTACGGCGAAGCGGCCGGAGAGCCCGGGCGAGACGACGTAGCGGCGACCGCCGGCGCGGACATGGAACGGCCGCGCCGCCCGGCCCGCAAGGCGGCCGTCCCACACTTCGAACGGCAGCGGCTCCGCGACCGTCAGCTTCGCGGGATGGTGATCGCCGGCGCCGAGGATCGCAAGCAGCGACGCCAGGAGACGCAGCATCGCGACGATGCTACTGGATCGCTATGCGGACTCTTCGCGCAGCTCTTCGGTAACGTCGACGCCCGGGCCGCCCTCGGTGACGAGCGTCGGATCGAGGTGCTTCTCGATCGTCTCGCGCGTGACGACGCACTTGTTCACGTCCTTGCGCGACGGCAGGTCGAACATCACGTTCAGGAGCGCCGCCTCGATGATCGACCGCAGGCCGCGGGCGCCGGTCGCCCGCTCGAGCGCGCGATGGGCGATCGCCCCGAGCGCGTCCTGCGTGAAGACGAGCTCGATCGAGTCGTAGTTGAAGAAGCGCTCGTACTGCTTGATGAGGGCGTTCTTCGGCTCGAGCAGGATGCGGATCAGGTCCTCTCGGTCGAGCGCGTGGACGGCCGACACGACCGGGAGGCGGCCGATGAACTCGGGGATGAGGCCGTAGGAGATGAGGTCCTCGGGCATCACCTGCGGGAAGAGGTCCTTCGACGGGCCGTTCTTCCGCGACCGCAGCTCGGCGCCGAAGCCGATCGAGTTTCGGCCGATGCGCCGCTCGATGATCTTGTCGAGGTCAGCGAACGCCCCGCCGCAGATGAACAGGATGTTCGTCGTGTCGATCGACAGGAACTCCTGGTGGGGGTGCTTGCGACCGCCCTGCGGCGGCACGCTCGCGACCGTGCCCTCGAGGATCTTGAGGAGCGCCTGCTGGACGCCCTCGCCGCTCACGTCGCGCGTGATCGACGGGTTGTCGGCCTTGCGCGCGATCTTGTCGACCTCGTCGATGTAGATGATCCCGGTCTCGGCCTTCTTGACGTCGAAGTCGGCGGCCTGGATCAGCTTCAGGAGGATGTTCTCGACGTCCTCGCCGACGTAGCCGGCCTCGGTCAGCGCCGTGGCGTCGGCGATCGCGAACGGGACGTTCAGGATCCGCGCCAGCGTCTGGGCGAGCAGCGTCTTGCCGCAGCCGGTCGGCCCGAGGAGCAGGATGTTCGACTTGGCGAGCTCGACCTCGGAGTCGGTCTGGCCCGCCATCTGCACGCGCTTGTAGTGGTTGTAGACGGCGACCGACAGCGTGCGCTTGGCCTCTTCCTGGCCGACGACGTAGTCGTTCAGGACGCCGTAGATCTCCTTCGGCTTCGGCAGGTTGTCGAGATCGAGCTGGGCGGGAGTGGTGAGCTCCTCGTCGATGATCTCGTTGCAGAGGTCGATGCACTCGTCGCAGATGTAGACGCCGGGGCCGGCGATGAGCTTCTTCACCTGGCGCTGCGACTTGCCGCAGAAGCTGCAGAGAAGCTGCTCGTTGGTGTCGGTCGGTCGGGCCATCGGTCAGTGCTTCGCGATCACGCGGTCGATGATGCCGTACTCGGTCGCCTCGTCGGCGCTCATGAAGAAGTCACGCTCCGTGTCGCGCGAGACCTTCTCGAGTGGCTGTTCCGGTCTTGTCGGCGATGATCTGGTCGAGGCGCTTGCGCAGGTCGATGATCTCGCGCGCATGTATCTCGATATCGGTCGCCTGGCCCTGGAATCCAGAGCTGACCTGGTGAATCAGGATCTTGGCGTTCGGGAGCGCCATGCGCTTGCCCTTCTTGCCGCCCGCCAGGAGCAGCGCGCCCATGCTCATCGCGATGCCCACGCAGATCGTCTGGATGTCGGGCTTCACGAACTGCATCGTGTCGTAGATCGCGAGGCCGGCATAGACCGAGCCGCCCGGCGAGTTGATGTAGAGCGAGATGTCCTTGTCGGGATCCTCGGACTCCAGGTGCAGGAGCTGAGCCACGATGAGGTTGGCGATCTGGTCGTCGACGGGCGTCCCCAGGAAGACGATGCGCTCGTTCAGAAGCCGGGAGTAGATGTCGAACGACCGCTCGCCGCGCGACGTCTGCTCGATCACCATCGGGATCAGTGGACTCATTGCACTCCTCAGGTCGACCCGCCGGCTCCCGCCGGCGTCCAGATGGGGGATGGTTTTTCGCCGGGCGCATCGGATTCCTGCCCCGGCGTCCACAACTTGCCCTTCGCCTCGGCCTGCTCGGGCGTGATCGGCTTGGCATGCTCGACGACGATGTCGAGCGCCTTCTGCGCCGCGAGATCCTGGCGGAGCGCCGTCGTGGTGGCGGGATCGCCGAGCAGCCGCTCGACGGCCGATTCGGCATCCTCGTCGCCCTCGGCGGCCTGCTCGCGCACCCACGCCTCGATCATCTCGTCGCTCACCTCGATGCCCTCGGCGGCGACCACAGCCTCGAGCGCGAGGTCCTTGCGAACCGAGTCCTCGGCCCGGGGCCGCACCGAGGCGGCCAGCTCCTCGCCGGTCTGCCCGGTGACGCGCAGGTAGTCCTCGACGGCGACGCCGCGGGCCTGGAGGTTCTGGAGCAGCGACCTGACCAGGTCGGCCACGCGGTTTCGCACGAGCGCGTCGGGCACCTCGGTCTCGAGCTGGTCGGCGAGCGAATCGAGCACCGACGCCCGAAACCGCATCTCGACCTCGCGCTCGAGCGCCTCGCGAATGCGCTCGTGGATGTCGGCGCGGAGCTCGCCGAGCGTGTCGAACTCGCTGACCGACGTGGCCAGCTCGTCATCGAGCGCCGGCAGCACCCGCTCCTTCACGTCCTTCACCGTCACGTGGAACGTGGCGACCTTGCCCGCGATGCTCGCGTCCTCGTGATCCGGCGGCAGCGGCAATCCGATGTCGCGCTCGTCGCCGGCGCTTCATCCCGATCAGGCCGCGCTCGAGGTCGGGCGCCAGGCGGCCGGCGCCGAGCTCGACGCCGTAGTCGGTACCGGCGCCGTCGTCGAAGGCCTTGCCGTCGATCGTCCCCTCGAAGTCGATCACCAGGAAGTCGTTCTCGGCCGCGCCGCGGTCGACCGGGCGCAGCTCGGCGACCGTCAGGCGGAGCCGCTCGATCTCGGAGTCGACCGCCTCGGCGGGCACGTCGGCCGGCTGCTTCACGCCGTCGAGGCCCTTGTACGACTTCACGGTGGGCGCCGGCTTCACGTCGACCTCTGCGGTGAAGCTGAACGGCGTCCCCTCCACCGGCTCGTCCGACCAGTCGATCTCGGGTCGCGAGACGGGGTCGATGCCGGCGACGGCAACGGCGCGCGAGTACCAGCCGTTCAGGTGGTCGCGGAGCGCCTCCTCGATCACGGTCTCGCGTCCGAGCTGGCGCATGACGAGCGGCTTGGGCGCCTTCCCCTTGCGGAAGCCGGGGATGCGGACGCTCGCCGAGAGGTCGCTCAGCGCATGGTCGAACGCGTGGTCGACGTCATGCGCAGGGACCTCGATGTCGAGGCGAACGCGGTTTTCGGCGAGTTCGGAGACCTGGGTCTTCATGCGAGGGGACGGCGTGCCCGAGACCCGGGTGCCGTCCTCTAACCTTAGTCGGGAGGCGGCGGGAGCGCCACCGCGCCGCCAGGATGCGGGCGAGAGGACTCGAACCTCCACGGCCAGGGCCACCGGCTCCTAAGGCCGGCGCGTCTACCAGTTCCGCCACGCCCGCGCGTACGGGTATCCTACGAGGCTCGCGGTGGCCGTAGCTCAGCTGGTGGTAGCCCCTGGTTGTGGTCCAGGAGGACGTGGGTTCGAGTCCCACCGGTCACCCCTCCACCGATCCGTTCCGCCCGCGCCCGTAGCTCAGGGGATAGAGCAACAGACTTCGAATCTGTGTGTCGCACGTTCGAATCGTGCCGGGCGCATTCCCACTATCTGGCTCTGTGAGAGTCGTCGGCTGTGGGATGGTGCTCCTCGACGCGCTCGCTCCCGGCGGCCGCCTCGCGAGCTTTTCTGACTCTCTCGAGATCCTTCGCGTATGGCCGCCCAACGGAGATCGAATAGTCGATCCTGTTGCAGAGGCGGTGGGCAAGGACCGCGTTGTCGACGCTTCGATGGCCCCCTTCTCGCTTTGGGCGCGGGAAATGCTCGTGGGTCGGCATCCAGTCGGTCAGCTCGTCGGTGACCGGTTCGAAGTAACGCGCACCGCCCAGCTCTTCGGGACAGAAGCACTCGGGCATCTTGCAGGTCACCTGCGTGATGTAGCCGAGCTCTGCAGCTTTGATCGAGGATGCCCTTGACGCCCAGGGACCTGAGCTTCCTGGCCGCTTCCGCACCTCGCGCCGGGTCCGGCGGTGGTCTTGTCACACGGGGAGACTATCGGCGTCGGCAAGCCGTGAACTTCCGCCCGCACGGGTACTCCGGCTCGATGAGCGGCACCGTCGAGCGGCCGGCGGCGCAGCTCCGAAGCAGCGCGAAGGCGCGGCGACGCTCGAGCCGCGCCTCCTGGATCAGGTCTCAGGCGGCCGGCCGGTCCGCCGGCGCGGGAGGTCGGGATCGTCGCGCATCTCGAACATCTCGCGCTTCCACTCCGGCGACACCGAATGATGGGCGAGGCCGAAGTACCGCCCGGGGAACCACCAGCGCACGAGCCTGCCGATTCGGGTCCTCCGGCACCAGCAGTCCGGCGAGCACCCGCACTCGCGCCCGCGTGGATTGTGAATCCGGCGAAGCATCCCGGCTGTGGCCATCACCCTGGATGATACGCGTCGCCGCAGAGGATTCGGGTTCCGCATGGCCGGGTAGCAGGCGGTGAGAGAGTCTCGCCGAGCCGAGGCTGGTAGGCGTTTCCAACTGAGAGGGGGAGGTTCATGCTGCGGAAACTGCTCTTGACGGCCGGGGTGGCCGCACTGGTGGCGATCGCGATCGGCGGCGCGTCGTTTGCGTCTGCGTCCGGTGGCGGCCGCACGATTGTGGTGATCGAGAAGACGACTTCGGGCAAGTTCGTCGACCTTGGAAAGCACGGAGACTCCGTCGGAGACGAGTTCTTCTTCGGCAGCGTCTTCTGGAACACCGCGCGCACCCACAAGGTCGGCTCGAACCACGGCTACTGCGTCTTCGAGACCAAGACGCTCTTCCACTGCGTCGGCACAGCGCGCCTCGACGGAGGAACGATCGAGTACGCGTTCCAGGGTGACTCGAGCGCCAACCCGCCGACGCCCGCCATCACCGGCGGAACCGGCGCATTCGAAGGTGCGGGCGGCCACGTCGACATTCACAACGTGAACGCCGACGGATCGGTGACCCGCGACGTCATCCACATCACCGGCTAGGAACAACGACAAGTCAGCTCGCGCCGGCCGGGCCCCCACGGCCCGGCCGGCGCTCCGCTACCACGATCCGGCGATTGCGCCCGTCGCCGGCACGCCCCATCATTCGCGGAGCGCCGCCCGTCTCGAGGAGCCCTCCGATGAACGCGTCATCCCGGACCGAGCACGATCCCGCATCCCGTCCGGCTCGCATCAGCTGCTCCGCAGCCGCCCGCCGGATGGTCGCCGCCTGGGCGGTCGGAATGGAGACGGGCGACGGTGGGTTGGTCGAGGCAAGGGCGATCAGGTCGACCGGAAGGACCGTCCACGCCAGCGGGGCGCACCTCGAGGCCTGGGCCGGCATGCAGCTCTGGTGGCGGTTCCTGGACGATGAGGAGTATCCGCATCGCGCCGAGGTCCGGGTCGTCGAGGCGTCCTTTGCCTCGACTTCCCGCGCCGCGCTGGTGCTGGACGTCGTTGCGGTCGAGCCGGATCGGGCCGCGCGGCGGCATGCCCGGCGCCCCGTGTCGGGATCGGCGACGCTCACCGCGGTCGAGTGCGAACGACTCGCCGGCACCGAGCGGATCGGCGCGGCGCTGCACGACATCTCCGCCTCCGGCGTCGGGCTCGTCGTCACCGACGATCGGATCCGATCCGGAGACCGGTTCGTGTTCCGGGCCCGACTCCCCGAGGGACCCGTCGACACGCACGTTCGAGTGGCGCGCGTCTCGCGGCGGCCCGGGGGCGGGCGGCTCTTCATCGGCGCCGCCATTCTCGCCCCGGCACCGGTGCCGGTCAGCCCAAAGACGCGATCCGATCCGCCATGAACTCGGTGAACGACGGATCGACGTCGGTGGCGACGTGCACGTTCGGCGCGCCCGCGGTGACCTGACGCAGGTCGACCAGCGTCCGGCCGCGACCGACGGGCCCGCAGTCGACCGCGACGTTCCGGTGGGCGAGCGTCAGGAGGCCGGGCTCGACGACCTGCGCCATCGCCACGGCGTCGTGGATCGGGATGCCGGGCGCCTCGGGGCGCGAGCGCAGGTAGTGGTCGACGAGTTCGGCGGCGAGCCGGCCCACCCGGCCGCGGACCCGGAGGCGGTCGTTCTGCTCGGCCGTGAAGAGGGCCTTCTGGGTCACGTCGAGGCCGACCATCGTGACGTCGAGCCCGCTCGTGAAGGTGCGCTGGGCGGCGTCGGGATCGGCCCAGATGTTGAACTCGGCCGCCGGCGTGACGTTCCCAAGGCCGATCGAGCCGCCCATGATGACCACCCGCTCGAGCGCGGCGGCCGCCGCCGGGCGGAGCGCGGCCAGCAGGGCCACGTTGGTGAGCGGCCCTGTGGCCACAAGCGTGATCGGCCGGTCCGACGACGTGGCGAATTCCGCGATCACGTCGACGGCGTGGGCCGGGACGGGCTCGCGCGCCGGCGGCGGCAGGTCGGGCCCGTCGAGGCCGGTCTCGCCGTGGAGGTCGCCGTGATTCCCCGCCGGCTGGACGAGTGGTCGGTCGGCGCCCGCCGCGACCGGGATGTCGGCGCGGCCGAGGAAGTCGAGCACGCGGATCGCGTTGGCCGTCGTGCGGTGAAGGGGTGCGTTGCCCGCGACCGTCGTCACGGCGCGAAGCTCCACCTCCGGGCTCCCGAGCGCCACCATGATCGCAATCGCGTCGTCGTGGCCGGGGTCGCAGTCGAGCACGATCGGGATCGGGGAGGCGCTCATGCCGATGCCGCATCCCGCATCCGGGCTTCGATCTCGTCGCGCCGCGGCATGGCCGGCTGGCAGCCGTGCCGCTCGACAGAGAGCGAAGCCGCCGCGATCCCCCACTCCACCGCCTCCTCGAGCGTCCGCCCCTCGGCGAGCGCCGAGGCGGCGGCACCTGCGAGCGCGTCCCCGGCGCCGGTCGTGTCGACCACCCGGGCCGGGATCGCGGGCAACGCGACGTCCCCGGGCAGGATCCGGACCCCGCGGCTCCCGAGGCTCAGGACGACGTGCGGCGGATGCTCGTCGCCGAGCGCCTCAAGCTCGGTCTCGTTCACGATCGCGATGTCGTAGCGACGGAGGACGGCAGGCGGGATCCGGCCGGCGGGCGACGCGTTCACGATCGCAGTCGCTCCCGTCGCGCGGGCCGCCTCAAGCGTCCCCTCCACCGCCGCGAGCGGGACCTCGGCCTGCGCCAGCCACACGTCCACGCCGGGATCGGCCGCGGGCGCCAGAACGGCGTCGTTCGCGCCGGGGATGACCGCGATCTGGTTCTCGCCGTCGTCGTCGACGAGGATGATGGCCACGCCCGTGGGCATGTCGACCCGGCGCATGCGGGTGAGGTCGACCCCGTCGGCATCGAGCGCCGTCACGAGCTCGTCGCCGAAGTCATCGCGGCCGCAGGCGCTCGTGAACCGCACGGCTGCGCCGGCGCGCGCGGCGGCCACGGCCTGGTTGGCCCCCTTGCCGCCGGGCGCATAGACGAGCCGCGTGCCGCGGAGCGTCTCGCCCGGAGCCGGGAGCCGCGGCACGTAGCCGAAGATGTCCATGTTGACCGAGCCGCAAACGCCGACGCACGCCATGCCCGCCAGGCTACATCCACGGGAGGTGCCGGTAGTATCAGACCGCTTTGGAGCGAGCCGTCAGAGTCGCCGTCGTGGGGGCCGGGTTCGCGGGTGCTGCCCATGTCGAGGCGCTGCGCAGGGTCCCGGGGCTCGAGGTCGCGGCGGTGGCGGGAAGCACCGACGCGAGCGCCCAGGCCGCCGCTGACCGGCTGGGCGTGGCGCGGGCGACGGGCGACTACCGCGCGATCCTCGAGGACCCGTTAATCGACGCGATCCACAACTGCACGCCGAACGACCTCCACCACGAGATCACCGCCGCGGCGCTCGCGGCGGGGAAGCACGTCCTGGCCGAGAAGCCGCTCGCGATGGACTCGCACCAGACGGCCGACCTCGTCGACCGGGCGGCTCGTGCCGAGACGGTCTGCGGCGTCTGCTTCAACTACCGCCACTACCCGCTCGTGGCCGAGGCGCGCGCGATGCTCGCCGACGGCCGCGCCGGCCGGCCGCACCTGATCAGGGGCGCCTACCTCCAGGACTGGCTGCTCGAGGAGACCGACTGGAACTGGCGGCTCCAGTCTGAGCGCTCCGGCGCCTCCCGGGCCCTGGGAGACATCGGCTCACACTGGATCGACCTGGTCCAGCACGTCACCGGCCGACACGTCGCCCGCGTCTACGCCCGCCTCGGCCGCCTGCACGACGAACGGCGGCGCCCGGCCGGCGACGTGCAGACCTTCGAGCGAGGCGGCGCTGCGAAGGCCGAGCCGGTCGCGGTCGACACCGAGGACTTTGCGAACGTGCTCTTCGAGATGGACGACGGCTGCGCCGGCGCCTTCACGGTCTCACAGGTGTCACCGGGGAGACGGAACGGGATCGCGTTCGAGATCGCCACTCGGGTCGCCTCGCTCGCGTGGGACCAGGAGCATCCGAACGAGCTCTGGATCGGGCGGCGAGACCGGGCGAACGAGCAGCTCGTGCGCGACCCGGCCCTCCTCTCGGAAGACGCGGCGGCGCTGGCGCACTACCCGGGCGGTCACGAGGAGGGATGGCCGGACGGGCTCAAGAACCTGATGCTCGACTTCTACGCGTCGGTTCGGGCCCACGAGCGCGGAGAGCGCCGCGAGACCAGCGTGGCCTCCTTCGCGGACGCCCACCGGATCACGTGCACGGTCGAGGCGATGCTCGAGAGCCATCGCTCAGACTCGTGGATCGCGGTCGACCCGGCGCCGCCCGGTGGCTGACGAGCTCGAGGACGATGCGCTCTCGCCCGCGCGGATGCGCGAGCTCGAGCAGGCGGCCCGCGAGATCGCCTCCGAGTGGGGCCTCGATCTCGGCCCGCCGTACCGGCTCGCGCGGTACTCCTTCGTCGCCCCGGCAGGGCCCGGCGCCGTCCTCAAGATCACGCCCGTTGAGGACGACGAGTCCGACCACGAGGCCGACGCCCTCGAGCTCTGGGCCGGGGATGGCGCCGTCCGCCTGCTGCGCCGCGACGTGGGCCGGCGGGCGCTCCTCGTCGAGCGCGCGCGGCCAGGCAACGACATCTCGGCGCTCCCAGACGACGAGGCAACGGCGATCGCCGTCGAGCTGGGGCTGCGCCTGTGGCGACCCGCCGGGGCGCCGTTTCGCTGGATCGGCGACCACGTCCCCAGGTGGCTCGAGGGGGCCGAGCGGGAGGGCGCGAAGCTGGTGACGTTGGCGCGCGAGGTCTATGCCCAGCTCGACATCGGCCGGGAGACGCTGATCCACGGCGACTTCCACCACCACAACATCCTCCGGCACGGCGCCGGCCACGTGGTCATCGACGCCAAGGCGATGCTCGGAGAGCCGGAGTTCGACGTGCCGAGCTTCCTGTGGAACCCGCTTGAGTCGACCATGAGGGCCGACCGTACCGAGCGGCGCATCGCGGCCTTCGCCGCGGCCGGATTGGACGAGGATCGAATCCGGGCGTGGACGGTGATCAGGGGCGCCTACCTCGGCATCTGCGATGACCCGGGCCAGGCTGATGTGATCCGAGCCCTGGTGACGTAGGCCAACGGTGGCGAAAGTCCCCCGCTTGTCCACCGGCCGGGGTACGCGTACCTTGGGGCCGGGAACCGGTAAAGCTGGGGGGTCACACATGTTCGGGAAGAGCACGCTGCGCCGTGCCCGCCGTAGCGCGATGGCCGTTTTGACGATCGTCGCCGCAGGGGCGGTCGTCGCGCCCGCCGCCGAGGCTGCCGTCGTCCACTCGACGCCCGTCCCGACCTACCAGACGAACGGCCGCGTGAACGCCATCGTCATCCAGAACGGCGTGATCTACATCGGCGGGCGCTTCACCGCCGTGCGGCCGGCGGGGTCGACCTCGGGCAGCGTGACCCGAAACCACGTCGCAGCCTTCAGCCAGGCCACCGGCCAGTTGCTCTCGTGGGACCCGAATGCGAACGGCACCGTGCAGGCGCTCGCCGCGAGCGGCGGCAGGGTCTACCTGGGCGGCTCGTTCTCGAACGTCGGCGGAACCGCCCGCACGCGACTGGCCGCGGTCGATGCCACGACCGGCGCGGTCGTTTCCGGCTTCAACCCGCGTCCGGACGCCGCGGTGGCCTCACTCGCGGTCTCGGGCTCGACGCTGTACGCGGGCGGGTCGTTTCTGAACGTGAGCGGCACGCCGCGGGCGAACCTGGCGGCGTTCGACGCGACCACCGGCGCGCTCAGCACCACGTGGGCCCCGGCCGCCGACGACGTGGTGAAGGCCGTCGACATGGCGGCTGACGGTAGCCGCGTCTACGTTGCCGGCAACTTCACGACGATCAACGGCGCGAGCCACCGCCACGTGGCCGCGCTCGACCCGACGTCGGGGGCGCCAGTCGCATCCTTCTCGCACGGCCTCTCGTATGCCGTGGTCGACATGGCGGTCGACGCGAGCGGCGTCTTCATCGCCGGCGCCGGCGGCGGCGGCAACTTCGCCGACCTCAACCTGACGACCGGATCGACGGTGTGGCAGGGCGGCACTGACGGCAACGTCCAGGCAATCGCGACACTCGACGGCCTGGTCTACGTCGGCGGCCATTACGACAACTACTGCGGGATGCAGGGCGGCCAGCACACCTGCACGACCGCGGTCACCCGTCACAAGCTGCTCGCGGTCGACGAGACCACGGGCGCCCTGACGAGCTGGGACCCGCACGCGAACAGCGCGCTCGGCGTGTTCGCGCTCACCGGATCGGGCACGACCCTCGGCGCCGGCGGGGACTTCACCCGGATCGGCGGCCGCGCCCAGCAGGGCTTCGCAGAGTTCGTCGAATAGCCAAATGAAAATACGGGGTCTGACCCCGTTTTTCCCCGCCTACTGAAGCGCGGCGCGGACCCGGGCTGGAAGGCCGTCCACGCTCGGGTACGCCGTCGCGCGGCGCAGCAGGCCGTCGGCGAACTCGGCCACCCAGGCGATGTCGGAGTCGACGATCCCCTGCCGCTTTCGGGAGGCGTGCAGGTGGATGATCGCGACGGCCGTCGTGTCGTCGACCCGGACGACGCGGCGGATGACCGGCTCCCAAACCAGTGCCTCGCGGGCGGCCTTGATCCAGGCGGCCGCGCCCTCCCGGCCGCGGTGAACGGCGCCCGTGATGATCGGGCGCAGCTCCGCCGCCGGGTGCACGAGCTTGAGCACCTCGTCGTCGCCGCCGCTCGCCGCGACGCGTGTGATCGTCTCGACGTAGGTACGGGCCAGGGTCTCGGGAGTCGTCTCGATTGGACGAGTATGACAGGCCGCTTCCCAACGCGAGAGCCACCCGTACACTGGAATCATGTGGACGAGACTCGCTCTGGCGGTGGTCGCGCTTGCGCTGATTTCGGCGGGCTGCGCGTCGTCCACGTCCAAGCCGCACCGGGTGCACCTGCCGCACCGCGCGACGAACACGGTCGCTCCGTGGGTCACCACCGAGGGCGGGCGGTTCGTCGACACGCGGTCGAGCTCGCCGATCGTGCTGCGGGGCGTGAACGTCGCCGTCAACTCGAGCGCGATCGTGTACGACAAGGCGGCCGGGATGGGCGCGAACTTCGTTCGGATCATGGCCCCCTGGAGCACGGTCGAGGCGCAGGCTCCCGACGGCGCGACGCACCACTGGGACGAGGCGTTCCTCCAGAAGCTGGATGCCGCCGTCGCCGACTTCAAGCAGGCCGGCGTCAACGTCCTCATCGACTTCCACCAGTTCCACTGGTCGCCGTACTTCGCCAAGGTCGAGTGCAAGCAGAACGTCGCCGTGTGCAACGCGTCGGGCATCCCCGGCTGGTACTACGCGGACGGCCGCTTCCCGGATACGAAGCGTGGCGAGTCGGATGCCAAGAAGGCGTTCTGGACGAGCGAGGCCGCCCGGTCCGAGGACGCGTACGCCGCCTTCGCAGCGATGATGGCAGCGCGGTACGCCGACGACCCCAACGTCGTCGGGTACGAGGTCTTCAACGAGCCGCACCCGGGCGGGCTGGGCGACTCCACATCGGCCACCGACACGATGCTCCAGTGGCAGGCCGAGATCCGCAGGGTGATCCGCGCGGTCGACCCCGGCAGGACGGTGTTCATCATGTGCCGCGGCGGCGGCGAGGGCGTCGGAACGGCCGACCTGAAGGCGTTCGGCTCGCTCGACCACCTGGCGCTCGACTACCACGACTACTTCAACGGCATCCCCGGCATCGGGCTCACGTCGAACGGCAACGACTGGACGCCGAGCTGGCCGGCGACCCACAACCAGAAGACGGCGCGATACGCCGGCACCGCGGCGTCGCAGGCGGCCGTGCTCGCCGTACCGCTGCGCAAGACGACCGAGTGGCGGATCCCCCTGCTCATCGGCGAATGGGGCATCCACACCGGCGTCCAGGGTGGGCTCGAGTACCAGCGCCAGATGCTCGACCTCTTCGATAGCCAGGGCGTCTCGTGGACGCGCTGGAACCTGGCGCGCGGCGGCGGCTTCGGCCTCCTCCAGGGCACGGGGACGCCGACGGCCGAGGCGATGCAGCTCGAGAACGCCCTGCGGTCTACGCCGTAACGGGGCGCGCCCGGCCGCGGCGCCTGGCACGAAGCGTGCCGGCCAGGAGCTCCAGCTCGGCCCGATCCCGGAACCGCCACATGAGCGCGGCGTACGCGACGCTCGCGACGACGAGGTAGACCGCGAACGACGCGATGCTGAGCCCGACCGAGAGGCGGATCGCCATGCCGAAGACGCCGAAGCACAGGGCGGCGCCGGTGCTGACCACGGGGAAGCCGCGCCCGAACGGATGGAGCTTCAGGAAGGCCCTGATCTCGGCGAGCGGCGCGATGTTGTTGAAGAGGATCGAGGCGGCCCATGCACACGCCGCCCCGGCGATCCCGATGCGCGGCACGAGGATGAAGCTCAGCGCCAGGTTGAGCGCCAGCGCCACGACCACGTTGAACAGGTTCCACATGCTGCGGCCGCCCATGAGCAGCACGATGTCGACAGGCCCGATCGCGGTCGCGACGAGCATCGCCACGGCGAGCAGCTCGAGCGACGACGCCCCGGCCGCGTACTGGGGCTTGAACACCCGCAGGAGGAGCGGTGCGAACACGGCGAGCGTGAAGTAGAGCGGCCACGCCAGGGTCATGAGCCAGCACGTCGCGACCTGGTAGACGTCCCGCGCGCGCTCGTGCTCGTTCCCCGACAGGAGCTCCGAGAGCTTCGGCGCGATCGCCGTGATGATCGCGTAGTTCACGACCGAGCCGGCCACGAGGTACCGGGTCGAGGCCGTGTAGACGGATGCGTGCGCGGCGTCGAGCAGCGACCCCACGAGCAGCGTCCCGATCCACAGGATCGTCACCTGGAAGACGCCCGTCAGGCCGCGCGGCGCGGTGAACTTCCAGAACTCCGACCAGAGCGAGCCAGCGCTCGTCGCACCGACGCGCTCGCCCGGCTCGTGCTCGACCTTGGTGATGAGGCGGACGAGCCACACCAGCGTGACCGCGAACGCGACGGCGATCGGGATGCCCCACCCCAGCGCGACACCGAAGGCGCCGCCGCCGGCGATCACGACCGCGCCCACGCCGAGGAGCTGGAGCACGGCCCGCCCGATCCGGTCGACGAGCGCGTTCGGCAGCATCGTCCCGAAGCCGCGGGTCGCGGCAACCGACACCGTGTACGCGGCCGACACGGGCAGGAACGCGGCGAGCACCCGGATGTACGTCGCCACCCGCTCTGCGTCGGCGTGCTGGTGGTTCGTGAAGACCGCCGCCAGGGGGTCGGCCAGGAAGAACGTGATCTCGGCGAGCACGATCCCGGCCAGGAAGCCGGGCAGGATCCCGACGGCCATGCTGCGGCGGATGTCGGCGATCCGGCCGAGCACGCGCAGGCGCGGGATCATGCGCGTGAGGCCCGTGTCCGCGCCCAGCTCGCACGTGTTCGAGAGGATGATGAAGAGGGCGACGGCCTCGAAGAACGCGCCGGCCTCGCTCTTCGTGAGCGCCTGGGTGACGACGACGACGAGCGCGAACTGGAGGACGCCGTTCACGACCGAGCCGGCGAAGTTGAGCGTGCCGCCGCGGGCGACGGTCCTCAGGTCGGCTTCGCGCTCGCCGCGGACGCCCTCGTCAGCCATCGGACGCCCCCTGGGGGCCGATCCACCCCAGCCGGCGGCCGAGGAGCTCCTCGACCCTGCGGTTCGGCTCGGCGAAGTGCTCGGCCAGGCGGGCACGCGTCTCGGGCGCCATCCCCCCGGCCGGACGGGCGTTGTGCGCCTTGAACTGCGGCGGCCGGGCCGGCATGTCGAGGCCGAGGAACTCGAGCACGCGGCCGTAGACCGCGGCGGGCTCCGCGAAGAACTCCTCGGCCTGGATGACGTGCAGCTGGTTTGGGTCAAACCGCGCGCGCCACGCCTCGAGCTGGGTCGCGTACTCCCCGCGTGCGACGTACGCGTAGTGCTGCATCGCCTGGCTGTCGTAGCTGGGATCGGCCAGCATCCGCTCCCGCTCTCCCGCCAGCCGGCCCTGCTCGAGCTCCAATGCCCGCTCGAACGTCTCGGCGTCCTCGAAGCCGCGGGCGTACTCCTGCTGGTACTGGGAGAACGCGCGGACGACGGGATCGCGCAGCATCAGGATGAGCCGCACGTTCGGGACCGCGGCGCGGACACGATCGGGGCCGTGGGGATGGAAGACGTAGTAGGGGCTCGCCTCGCCGGTGACAGCGCGCTTGCCCACCCGCTCGCGCCGGCGCCGGGTCGGGAAGTGTGCGCGGTACCAGCGCAGGCTCCGCTCGTGGTGGACATCGAAGTAGTGGACGCCTTTCGACGGCGCGGCGCCGATCACCTGCGGGTGCTTCTCGAGGTAGCGGTAGAGCGACGTCGTGCCGCAGCGCTGCGCGCCGATGATGAGGAAGTCCGGCAGCGGGCGTGACCCGGCGTTCAGCATCCGCGCGCCGACGAACGCCGCCTTGGCCGCGTCGGCCACGGGCTCGGGCACGCGTGAGTAGTTGTCGTTCCGGGCGCCGCGCTCTCGCCGCATCAGGCCTCCGACGCCGCGAGCGACCGGGCCATGACCGGCTCGGCCGGAGCATCGAGCCGCCGCGGCTCGCGCAGGCTGTAGCCGAACCGGCGCACACGATCCTCGAACCGGTGCAGTGCCCGGTCGGTGTCGCTGCGCTTGCGGGGATTCCAGCGCCGGCGCGACCAGCGCTGGAAGTAGGCGTCGTTGATGCCCGAACGAACCGTGAGGCCGCTCGGGTGCGGATCGAGCCCCGACGCCCGAAATGCGGCGTCGAGCACGCGGTCGGGCGCTGCGACCATGTCCTCGTAGCGCAGGATCACCGGGTCCTGGAGATGCGGCACGTCGGCGATCAGCGTCTCGTGGCACACGAGCCAGTGCTCGATGAGCTCGGAGTAGGAGCTCCACGACCACTTCCGGGTCGCGCACGCGACCGCGATTGGATGCCGCATCATCATGACGAGCCGCGCACCGGGGAACATCGCCTGGAGGAACCGGCCCCGGATGAGGTTCGGCGGCGACTTCTCGACGAGCACCCGCCGGCTCATGTCCCAGTGCGTCTCCCAGTCGGCGGCGAGCCGGGCGCGGTTCTCGTCGGTGACGAGCGGCGAGTCCTCGGTCAGGTGGGCCCCCGGGTCGAACCCGAACCGTCCCGGGCCGCCGTGTGCGCGAGCAGGCCGGTAGACGGACTGGAGGTGCTGCCCCTCGTCCTCCGGAACGCCCGTGCCGCGGAAGCCGCTCGCGTCGGGATGCTCGGCGAGGCAACGGTGAAGGAGCGACGTCCCGCTGCGATGGAGCCCCCCGACGAAGACGAGGGTCTTGCCGTCAAACGGCCCTGTCACACCGGAACCAGGGCCTGCCGCCGCGCGCGCCGCAGCTCCTTCGTCGAAGGCTCCGGCTCGGGCACCCGGGCGATCTCGCGGTAGGCAATCGCCGCGGCCACCATGATCAGCGGGATGCGCTCGGTGACGTCGTAGTAGGGCAGCTGAATGCATGCGACCAGGATCGTGACGTGGGCCCAGAAGCCCCACGGCGACCTCCAGCGCCCCGACCGGAAGAGGGTGTAGAAGATCCAGATCAGGAAGAGCGCGAGCCCGGGGACGCCGTGCGAGAAGACGAGCAGGAAGATCTCGCTCTCGGTACCGAGGTTGGACTGCTTGTGCGTCGGCGTCTGCACCGCCCCGAGCGGGGCGCCGAACCCGAGGATCGGGGAGTCGGCGATCTTCTCCTGCGCTCCGAGGTCGCGCTGGACGCGGCCGGTGTCGCCGGTCTTGTGCGAGAACCTGCTCGTGGCCAGGTCGCCGAGCGGGCTCGCGATGAGGATCATGCCGATCACGGCAAACGCCAGGATCACCTTCACGGCCTGGCGGAAGTCGCCGCGGAGCCAGAAGCGGAACATTGCGTACATCAGCGCCAGCCCGAGGCTCAGCCAGAGGCCGCGGTTGAGCGAGAAGACGACGGGCACGATCGACGCGGCCATCGCGAGGCGCAGCACGAGCTTCCAGCCCGCCGACCGGGCCTGGAGCATCGCGCAGATCGCGCACGGCGCCAGGATCGCGAAGGCCGACCCCCAGGCGTTCGTGTACGCGAAGAACGTCTCCGGCCGGCCGATCGGGAATCCGAGGAAGTGCTGGACCTGGGCGAACTCCAGGTGGACGTGGGCGTACACGTACTGGTTCTGGGTGAGGCCATGCGGGAGGAGCTTCTCCATCGGGCTTGCGAAGTTGAGGCCCGGAAAGGCGACCCCGAGCCAGCCGCCGGCCACCACCATCACCCACAGCGCCGCCATGGCGTTCACGATCGACCGCGTCGACACGCGCCGCTCGGGCACGTTCACGAGATAGAGGAAGACCACCGCGCCGGCGATGTAGAAGGAGAGCCGCCACGACCAGGCCAGCGCCCGCCCGCTGTCGCTCAGCTCGACGCCCGAGGCGATGACCCACAGGATGAACAAGAGCCAGATGCCGAACCGGCGCGGTGCCCGCACGTAGCCGCGGACCGCCAGTGCCCCGACGAGCGGCAGCGCGATCAGCGGCCACATGACGAATGAGACGCCGATCAGCCACCACAGCGGGATCAGGCCGACGATCGCAAACGCCTGCCAGCCGCGCGGGAGGGCGTACTCCCGCGGCACGCGCATGTCGATGGCGTCCGCCGGGACCCTAAACATGCCGCCCCCGCAGGTAGCCGTAGCGCCACAGGAGCGGCCAGGTGAGCGCGAGCACGGTGCGCCGGACCGGGCGGGCCATGTCGCGCCGCCAGGCCTCGTCGGCGCGTACGCGCTGGCGGCCGTGCGAGAAGCGCATCGGGTTTCCGCGAACGCTGTGCTGGCCGGCCACCTCGACCGACCCGTCGGCGAGCGCCGACACGTCGACCTCCTCGCCGAGGGCGCGCATCGCCCGCGCGACCTCGCCGGCCGGCTCGGCCGCGAGCGCCTCGTAGCGCATCCGGGCCGTCGGCGTCCGCAGCCGCAGGACGTCAAACGCAAGGTTGCACTCCATCCAGCGGATGCCGGCGCGCCACGGGCTGAACTCTTCGAAGAACGCGGCGTCGCCGGTGATCTCGGGCCGCTCGACGCGCTTCATCCAGGAATGGACGACACCGCGGCTGTCGCGCACAAGGTGCAGCACGCGCAGGCCGACGCCGGGCGCGCGACGCAGGAAGTAGGCGTACGGCGGGTTCTTCGTGGAGTCGACGACGATCTCGGCACCCGAGACGGTCAGGATGGCCGCGTAGACGCGTGCCGTCAGCTCGGCGTAGCGCTCGACCTTGCGGGCGTGCTCGGGGAAGAGCCGCGGAAGCGCGAGGAGCGGGATGTTGCGATGGCGAAGGACGTCGGCCTCGAGGCCGAGCACCTCGTCGACGTCGACGTTCTCCCAGCCGCCGAACGCCTCCTGACCGACCGCCTGCCAGAACGGGCACTCGCTGAACGACTGCCCGCACCCGCAGAGCTCGTCCGCGGCCGGGCCCGCCTGCCACAGGTAGCGCAGCTCGCCGACCGAGACCATCCGGTCGAGCCCGCCGAGGAGGTGGGAGAGGAGCGTCGACCCGCTCCGGCCCCAGCCGCCGATATACAGGACGGGGGCCTCGCTCATACCTCTTCGCGGACCGCCGGCGGCGCAGGTTCGGGCGCGGGCGAGGGGACGGCCTTCTCGGTTGGATCGAACAGGCGCTCGACGAGCTCCTCGAAGCGGCGGACGGCGTCCTCGGGACGGTTGAGGCGGGGCGGCAGTGGCTCGCCGCCGTTGGTATGAAGGACGCCGCTCAGGTAGCCGCGGAACTCGGACTCCGACTCGGCGAGGATGATGGCGCCGTCGGCGGCGATGCGCCGCGTGAACGCGTGCTGGTGGTCGTCGACGTGCTCGCCGGCCGCCTTGCGCCGGGGCACGACGATCGGGCGCTTGCCCATCGTCGCCGCCAGCATGATCGTTCCCGGCCCGCCGTGGCAGACGACGACCGCGGCCTCGCGCATCATCGCCTCCATCTGCTCGTGGCCCAGGTACTGCCCGTGATCGGCGTGCTCCGGCGGCGTCGACGTGCCCGTCTGGACGAAGCAGCGCGCGACCTGCTCGCCGCCGTCCGCGAGCCACGCGTCGACCCACCTGCAGAGCCGGTCGAACGGGTGGAAGTCCGTCCCCACCGACACGAAGACGAGGGGGAGGTCCGGGTTCAGAAGAGCCCCCCGATGACCCGCGCGCCCGGATAGAGGCGCCGCTGCTCCTCCCACTGCACCAGGAAGAGGCTCGAGAGCGGCCGGCACAGCCGGCCGGTCAGGGTGGCCGAGTCGATCCGGTCGTAGACCTCGAGGTAGACGGTCTTGATCCTGAGCAGCCGGGCGACGACGAAGAACGGAAACGCGACGCCCGCCCCGTCGGACACGACCAGGTCGGGCCGGTAGCGGGGCAGGAGCCGCACCGCGAGCATGAGGTTTCGCACCGCGTTTCGCAGGTTCCGCGTGGTCGGGTGGTAGGCCCACACGACGTCCTCACCCTCGAGCAGCGACCGCCCGTCGGGCAGGTCGAATGTCACCCAGGTGCGTTCGTGCTTCTCCCACCACGGCTTCAACTGGTGAAGCTGGATGAGGTGGCCGCCCGACGAGCAGACGAGCACGACTCTCACAGCAGTTCGCGCTCCCGAGACGGCGTCCGCGTCTGGCTGAGGCCGGCTCCGCCGACGCCGACGTAGCCGCCGTACTCGTTCTCCTCCGTGACCGAGACACCCGTGAACAGGAATCCGAGCGTCGGCGCCGCGCAGGCGTCGAGCGCGCGGGCCAGCGCCACCATGTGCGGCCGGCTAGCAAGCCGCGCGCGGGCGACCACGATGACGCCGTCGACCTTCGCGCCGAGCATCATCGCGTCGGTCACGGGCAGCATCGGCGGCGCGTCGATCAGCACGATGTCAGCGCGCCCCCGGAGCTCGCCCAGGAGCTCGGCCATGGTCCGCGACTCGAGCAGGTCTGCGGCATCGGCCGGAGGCGGCCCTGCGGGCAGCACCTCGAGCAGGCCGCCGGTCGCTGCGCGGCCGTTCGTGCCGATGTCGTCGGGGCCCTCGCCGCCGACGTCGACGATCGTGAGCGCATCGGCGAGGTCGCCGTGTCCGCTCAGGATGTCGGAGAGGCCGGTGCGGTCGTCGAGGCCGAAGAAGCCGTCGATCGCGGGCCGGCGCATGTTGGCGTCGACCAGGACGACGTGCGACCCGGAGCGGGCGAGCGCGATCGCCATGTTCGCGGCCGTGCGCGACGTGCCCTCCGAGTCGGCCGCCGACACGAACATCACGGCCTTGGCTCGGTTGGCCCGCATCACGGTGCCCATGTTGAGCTTGGCGATGCGGTACGCCTCAGCCGACGGGCCCTGGGCGCCGCCACGCGGCGCCAGCAGCACGAGCGGATGCTCGCGCAGCGACCGCGGCGGGGCGGGGATCGACGCCAGGAGCGGCACGCGCAGCCGCCGGCCGACCTCGTCGGCGGTGCGGATGCGCTTGTCGAGCAGGTCCTGGAGGAACGCCAGGATCACGCCGAGCACGAGGCCCAGGACGAGACCGATGATCGTGTTGCGGGTCGTCTGCGGCTGGGTCTGGTTCGCCGACTCGGCGGGCTGGAAGGCCACGCGGGCCGGCGGCACCGCGAGTCCGGTGGCGAGTGCCAGCAACTTTGGCTCAAGAAGATTCGCGAGGCCCGGATCTGGCACGATGGGCTTCCCGGTCGCCGGGTCGGTGACCAGGTTTCCCTGTGAGTCGACTGGGTGCAGCGTCTGGTCGATCGACGTCCACTGGTTCGCGTGATCCAGCTCCTGCTGGTACAGGAGCCACGCGCCGTAGGTCGCGGCCCACGCATTCGCAAGGCGCTTAGCGACCAGCGGATCGGTCGCGGTGACCGTGAACTCGATCGAATCGCCGGTGTCGGCCGCGACGACCGTCGACGAGTGAACAAGCTCGTCGGCCGTCATCCCGCTGCGGCTTGACCGGCTGAACGCGGGCGCGGTCGGATGGATCACCTTCTCGGCGATCGCGACCGTCGGGATCGGCGCTGGCGTCCTTCGGCGCCCACCACGATTGACGCGATCGTGGTCGAATTCGCCAACGGGGCATTCGTCTGCGACCAGGTGATGGCGCCGGCCTTCGCCTCCGCAGTGCTGCTCTGCGGGCTGGGGAGCGATGCCGTCGCCTGGTACTTCGGCGTCTGGTTCTTCGAGTACGCCACGGCGCTCACCGTCACGAGCACCGTCACGAGGAGAACGATCCATTTCCGGCGGGCGATCACGCCGAAGTAGTCGCTCAGCGAAACCGACTCATACCATCCTGTTTCCACCGTTGGAATCCTCTCGGGTCGTCTGCGATCGAGCCGCACGGCCCGGTCGGAAAAGCTCGGAACCTTACGGCGCCGCCTTAAGCGGTGATGCCGGTCGTGGGAGAATTTGCCTCGCCGTCCAACCTTGGCCTCCCACACGCCAATGGTACCCCCCTCGATAGGAGCGTCAACCCTGTTGGGGACACCGCGGCGGCGCGACCCGGTACGGTGTCGCGGTGAGAAGCGCCGATGCCTGCACCCGCGGCCTGGCCGCCGACGACGACCGCGTACGCGCTGCACTTGGGCCAATTCCGCGGGGCTGGCGGACGATCGAGCGCTACGTCGTCCTCCCGTCGACGCGAAGCCCGCAGATCCTGGCGCCGGCCGCCGCGCCGGGCGCCGGCGCGGCCGCGATCACACAGTTCTCCAATGGCGCACCGACCCGTGCGCGCCTCGCCGCGACCGCCGCGGCGACCGCGTTGCGGGCCGGCGTCGCTCAGCGCGTGATGCGCGGGCGGGCGTCGATCTCGGTGGCGCCGGGGGTCGGCGAGGCCGATCTCCCCGATCTCGTGCTCTCCCACCACCTCGCCCGGGCGCTCGAGCTTCCTCGCGCCGACCTCGCGGTGCGTGTGGGCGCGGCCCGGCCGAATGGGAAGCCCGTCGTGCAGGTATCGGCGCCCGGCGGTCGGGTCGTGGCGTTCGCCAAGGTCGGCTGGAACGACCTCACGCGTGGGCTCGTCGCCGCCGAGGCCGACGCGCTGCGCGAGCTGGCCGCGTCGCCGCCGGCGGCGTTCGCGGTCCCCGAGCTCATGCACGCCGACAACTGGGACGGGCTGGCGGTCACCGCGGTCCTCCCTGCGATCGGCGGACGCTCCCACCTCTCGCCGGAGCCTCCGCCGGGGGCAACACGCGAGCTGGCGCTCGGGGCGGCGGTCCAGCGGGGCCCGCTCGCGGCGTCGGCCTGGTGGCAGGCGCTGCTGGCCCGGATCGAGATGGCCGGCGGTGAGGAGCAGCGCGCCGCCGCGGGGCGGATCGCGGATGCATATGGCGACCGAGACATCGCGTTCGGGCGCGGGCACGGCGACTGGACGCCCTGGAACATGTCTGTGGTCGAGGGCCGTCTGGTCGTGTGGGACTGGGAGCGGGCCGCCGCCGGGCCGGTCGGGATCGATGCCGCGCACTATTGCCTGCTCGTCGCGCTGAACGCGCGCGGGCTGGCCCGTGACGAGGCCGTCGCGGACACGCTGGAGCGGGCGCCGCGCGTGCTCGCAGGGCTCGACGTGCCGAGCGCCGACGCCCGGCTCATCGTGGCGCTGGAGCTGCTCGAGATGTCGGTGCGCTTCGCCGAGGCCCGCGCCGCCGGGGTCGCCGGCCTTCGCGACCGGTTCGGCGTCCCACTGGCCGCCCTGCTCGAAGGCCGGTACGATGGGGGCGAGCCATCGTGAGTGTATCCCTCTCAACCATCATCTCCCTCGCGCCCGTGATCGCCATCGTGCTGCTCTCGGCGCTGATCGCATTCGTGCTCGCGCGCGGGGACGAGGTCACGAGCTCGCGCGCCAGAGCCAGACGCTGACCCCGCCGGCAGGGACGTCGCCGGCCCCTCGGGGGGCGTAGCTCAGGGGACAGAGCGAGAGCCTTCTAAGCTCGAGGTCGCAGGTTCGAATCCTGCCGCCCCCGTTCTGGACAGTTCCACGTCCTCCGGTAGCGCCGGCCGGCGGCGCTACCGGCGCTGACTCGCCGCAGCGCCCCGCTGGCCGGACATCGACCGCCGGATGGCTCTGCGCCGCTCTCGGCGACGCCGGCGGGCGTCGCGGACGCGCTTGGGCATCTGGCTTCGGCGAGGCACCGCGCCAGCATATCGCGGCGGTGGTGCCGAGTTATCGCGGCATCGCGACATCGGGCTCGCCGTCCGCGCTCACGGGTAGCGTGGTCGACCGTGTCCGGCCGCACGCAGGCGGCGCTCTACGCCGAGATCGACCACGAGCTCTCGTGGTCCGAGCGCGACCTGCCGCAGCGGCTGCGGACAAAGCACGTCCATCGCCTGCACCCCTATCTCGGCAAGTTCGTGCCGCAGCTGGCCGAGACGCTGCTTCGCCGCAGCCTCGCGCCCGGGGCCGTCGTCTACGACCCGTTCGCGGGATCGGGGACGACGCTCGTCGAGGCGAACGCGCTTGGGATCCACGCGATCGGCGCCGACGTGTCGGCGTTCAACTGCCTCTTGATGCGGGTGAAGGTCGAGCCCCACGACCTGGCCGCGCTCGAGCTCGACCTCGAGCGCGTGCTCGCCGCCCCACCGGCGGATCCGCCGCGGTCGGAGTGGCTCGCGCACTGGTACGCGCCGGCCGCGCTTCGCGACCTCGCGGGATTCTGCAGCGCCATCCCCGGCTCGGCCGAGGCCGAGGCGCTCGCCGTGGTCGCCTCCCGCGCGGCCCGGTCCGCCCGGCTCGCGGCCCATCACGACCTCGACATGCCGCGGGCGCCGGTGCGCGGCCCCTACGCCTGCCACAAGCACCGGCGCACCTGCCGGCCCGTCGAGCGGGCCGATCACTTCCTGCGCAGGTACGCGACCGACACCGCGCGGCGGCTGGCCGAGTTCGACGAGGTGCGAACGGCGGCCGATGTCTCGGTGATGCACGCCGACGCCCGCACGGTCGAGCTTCCTGAGCAGATCGACGGCATCGTCACGTCTCCCCCCTACCCCGGCCTCATCGACTACCACGAGCAGCACCGGTACGCCTACGAGCTGCTCGGGCTCGACGACCGTCGCGAGCTCGAGCTCGGCGCGGCCGCGTCCGGAACGGCGCGCAGGGCGATTGACGCCTACTGCGACGGCATCGCCGAGACGCTTGCCCGCACGCGCAGCTCACTGGCACCGGGGGCGAGCGCCGCGATCGTCGTCAACGACCGTCGCGACCTGTACGACGAGATCGCGCGGCGGGCCGGCTACGCGATCGCGCGCCGCGACGTGCGGCATGTGAACAGGCGCACCGGACGCCGCGCCGGGGAGTACTTCGAGCAGATCCTGTGGCTCACGCCGAGACGGGGAGCCCGGGCCGCCTGACGGCGCGCCCTGCGCGTGCGGCGAAGATCCGAAGCGTCCGCTGGTCGCGCTCGGAGAGCTCGCCGGCGCTCGCCATCAAGAGCACGCCGGCGACGCCCGTCACGGCGAAGATCGGGATGGCAGTCGTGACCTCGCCGTCCATGCGGGTCGCACACGGCGTGCGCCGCGCGATTGCCGCGTCGGCCAGATGCTGCCAGGTGTCATCGCCGTAGACGACGGGCGGAGCGCCGTCGTCGGACAGGTAGAGCGTGGCCCAGATGGCGTCCACCAGGTCGGGGATGACGTAGGCGACCAGGTTCTCGGCCTGGGCCGGGGACGCGCACCTCCGCAGGCGCGAGAGGAGCGCCTCGAGGCCCTCGATCCGGCCCGCCGCCCTGGCGGATGCGAAGGTGGACATGTTCACGATCATGTCAACCTCGACGGACGGATACATCACCCGGATTGGGGATACGGGCCGCACAAATTGCAGTAATTCGTCGACTTCCGCGGGGCGGCTTAGATGACGTAGTCGCCGACGAGGGCGCGGAACTCGCGAGTGCGCCTGTAGTCGCGCGGGCGCGTCCGCATGAAGAGAAGCATGGGAACGGCGACCGCAGTCGCGATCACCGCCAGCCCTCCCAATGTCCGGTGCTTACCCATGGTGTGCTCCAGGTCGGGGGTACCCCCCGTCTATCGACCATGGAGCAGACGTTCTGAAGCGTTGCCTGACTAAAGAAGGGTTGCGGATCTGCCGATTGGATAGGTGGAATGGGTTGGGCAATCTCCCTGCTCGTGGCCGTGGTCCTGGCCGCGACACCTGCTGCTGCGTCCGCACGCCCCCTCGGGGTGGATGGCGCTCGTCTGCAGAAGACGACGACGCCGGCGCAGCACAGGGCCCCGGTCCAGCATCAGAGCAACGTCTTCACGCTGGTCGAGGCACAAAATGGGGCGGTCGTCCGCACGAGGCCGCGTGGGCCGATCGCGGGGGAGCTCCCGGGCCGGACGTCGCTCGGGACGACCACGTGGCTCTGGGCTTTCAGGATGTCGGCCGACGGGCGCTGGGCCCAGGTCGTCCTCCCGTGGCGGCCGAACGGCCGCACCGGGTGGGTCTCGCTGCGGGGCCGCCGGACGGTGAAGAGCCCGATCTGGGTCAAGGCGGACGTCTCGAGCCGGCGGGTGAACCTCATGCGCGGCAGCCGGCTCGTGCGCTCGTTCATCGCCGCTGTCGGCACACCCGCCTCCCCCACGCCGGTCGGCCGGTTCAGCGTCACCGACCCGATCGCGACGGGCGACCCGGGCGGGCCGTTCGGCTGGTACGCGTTCGGGCTCTCGGGCCACCAGCCCAACCTGCCGGCAGGCTGGTCGGGCGGCGACCAGCTCGCCATCCACGGGACGAACGCGCCCTCATCGCTCGGGACGGCCGCTTCCGCCGGCTGCCTGCGCGTCTCGTCGACGGCGCTTGGGATCCTCAAGCGGTACCTGCACCCGGGGACGCCCGTCATCATCGAGGCGTAGTCGCCCGCCGCGGGCTCTTCGCCTCAGTCCGCGGGCTCTTCGCCTCAGTCGTGGGTGAACCAGGCCCCGCCTGGGCCCGCGTACGAGGGGCCCTCGCCCCAGATCGCGTAGTCCGTTCCGCTCGGGCTGACCGCGTATCCCAGGTAGTCGCCGTACGGCTGAACGAAGCCTGCGGCGGACTTGTAAGGCGCTCCGGAGGCGGCGTCCGACAGCCGCACGGGAGTCGTCCAGCCGGCTCCGGAAGCACGGACGTACCACGTGTTCCAGGCGGCCGGGCCGTTGCGATCGTCCATGAAGACCATGCGGAAGTCGCCCGACGTCGTGCCGGCCGCTAGCTGCTGGAAGTCGGCACCGACGGCCGAGCCGGCGGCGGAGACGAGGCGGACCGAGCTCCAGGTCGCGCCGTCATCCGTGGACGACCGCGAGAAGAGCGACATCGGCCCGTCCGCAGTGCTGTTGGCCGCGTAGACCGCGAGCGCCTTGCCCGACCGGTCGATAGCCACGGCCGTCTGCGGGCCGTAGAAGTCGACCGGGCAGGTCGAGGTCGTGCACGGCGGCCGCTCCTGGCTCGTCCCGATGACCACCGACGACCAATGCGCGCCGCGGTCCGTCGACCGCACGATCACGAGCTGGACAGGCCCGAGCCCGGACTGCTCCTCCGAGCTCTCGCCGAACATGACGGTGCCATCCGGCGCGACCGCGCCCTGCTCCGCGAACCAGTACCTGCCGTCGGCGTTCGTCCGAGGCGAGATGGCGAACGTCACACCGCGATCATGGCTCGTCGCGACGTAGGAGTCGCTGGAGTTGAACGCGATGTAGACGTCGGCGCCGGTGGGCGAGATGGCGAGGATCGGTTTGTCGGTGAAGTGCAGTCCCGACTGCAGGCGGAGGTTCACGGGTGCGCTCCACGTTGCTCCATGATCGGCGGACCTCGCGAACATCACGTCGAAGTCGTTCATCCACGCGGCGTACACCGTGCCGTCCGACGCCACCTTGACCTCGGGGTCGTTTTGGGCCGTCGTGTTCGCCGTCGCGGGGAGCCGGCGGGCAGTCCCCCAGGTCGCGCCGCCGTCGGAGGACGCGCGCAGGAGCAGGCAATGGTTCAGGCCCTTTCCGCAAACCTTCTGCCCGCCGTAGCGGGTCGTCACCTGATAGACGTAGCTGGACGACGGGTCGACTGCCACGGTCGGCTCCCAGTCGTCGACGCCCGACTGCCACAGCTGCTCAGTGGCAAACAGCCGGGCGGCGCCGGCGGCGCTGGGCGAGACGCTGAGAAGGACGGCCGCCGAGACCGCCGCGATGAGAGGCCGCCTGACCCGCACGGCTCGACCGTAGCACTCCATGCGAGAACCGGTCAAGCAGCGCGGCCCGGAGCATCGCGTACACTGGCGAGTCGACACGACCCCGGGACGTGGCGCAGCCTGGTAGCGCACCTGCTTTGGGAGCAGGGGGTCGCCAGTTCGAATCTGGCCGTCCCGACCTCTAGCTGAGCCAAGTGTGTACGGCGTCGGATTGGTGCTGTGCAAGTACCTGTGCAAGTTCGCTTGCTCGGTGGCCGACGAAGAAGCGTTGAGGATCTCACCTCCACGCAAACGCAGGCGCCACATCGGACTCAGCTCTGTCAGCGCATTCGTGATCGCTTGGTGGTGCGTAGAGTCAGCGATGCACCGGTTCAGATGGTTGGTCGACAGGCGGCGTCCTGGACGATCTACAAAAGCCGCCGCACGTTCGGTCGAAGGCTGGTGCGCCGATCGAGAACCGCCCTGAGCTGGTGAAGAAGCCGCTTGGCATTCGCGTTCGCCGTTAGACCCCAGGGATCTACCCAAACGTGAACACGTAGGCCTCGACGCCGGCGGCCGCGAACGCGATCTCGAAGGTGCGGTCGGCGATGGCTCCCGGCTGCCGAACGAGCTGGTAGAGGCGGGGCTCGACCAGCGTTCCGTGGCCGGTCGCGTCGACGTCGAGGCCGTGGGCCGGGCCGGGCGGCTCGCTGTCGATCAGCACCCGAAACGGCACCGGGACTCCCTCGCGGGAGCGTATGACCAGGTTGACGTCGCGTGCGTGAAACCGAAACGCGATGCGTCCGTCGGACCGGTTCACCACCGCCGCACGTTCCTCGATCGTCCATGCGCCTCCAAGTGCCCACCCGTTGAGCGGCAGTGCTTCGGGTACGGCGAACGTTCCGGGGGCGCCGACGGGCACGTCGGAGGCAACCAGGTTGCTGCCCTGCTGGAAGCCGAGGTAGGTCTCGGGTGACTCCAGGTTGGCCCAGTCGGCCTGCGCTTCGACGCCGTCCGGGACGATGGAGACGAGGTCGTCGCCGATGCCGTCGCGGCCCGCGTCTCGCAGCAGGCGCTGGATCGCCCGCTCCGTTTCCTCGTACGCCCGCTCGCCGAAGTGGTGATACCGGATCCGTCCTTCGGCGTCGGCGAGGTAGACGGCCGGCCAGTAGTGGTTGCTGAAGGCCTGCCAGACCGCATAGTCGGGGTCGAGCGCGACCGGGTAGGCGACGTTCATGTCGGCCACGGCCCGGCGCACGTTGTCGTGATCGCGCTCGAACGGGAACTCCGGCGTGTGCACGCCCGACCACCACCAGACCGTGGTCGCGGTAGCGCTCCGCCCAGGCCCGGACGTAGCCGAGCGTGCGCAGCCAGTTGATGCACGTGTACGTCCAGAAGTCGACCAGCACGACCTGGCCGCGCAGCCCGGCCGGCGTCAGCGGCTGGGAGTTGAGCCAGCCGGTCGCGCCGTCGAACCCGGGCAGCCGGCTCTCCACCGGCAACGTCGTCTCGTGCGCAGCTCACCGCAGTTCGGCCACCTCGAGGATCGCGTCGGCGAACGCCTGCGGAGCCTCCTGGGGCAGGTTGTGGCCGATGCCGCCCTCGATCGTGCGGTGTGTGTAGGGGCCGGAGAACTTCGCCGGCGTACGCGCTCGGCTCGGGATGCGGGCGCACCGTTGGCGTCGCCCTCCATCGTGATGGTCGGCACCGTGATCGCAGGGCCAGCGGCGAGCCGGGCCTCGAGGTCGCGTAGCTGCGGCCTCGCCGTCGGCGAGTCCGAGCCGCCAGCGGTAGTTGTGGATCACGATCGTCGACGTGGTCGGGGTTGTCGAACGACGCCGCGCTGCGGTCGAACGTGGCGTCGTCGAACTCCCACTGCGGCGAGGCGGTTCGCCAGATCAGCTTCGCGAACTCGCGCCGGTTTGCGTCGTAACCGGCGCGGCCCCGCTCGGTCGCGAAGTAGTACTGGTACCACCACTGCAGCTCGGCCTCGGGCGGCAGCGGCTCGCGCCCGGCCGCCTGGCTGCCGATCAGGTAGCCGCTGACCGAGACGAGGCCGCTGCAGCGCTCGGGCCAGAGCGCCGCCAGGATGTCGGCCGTCCGCGCGCCCCAGTCGAACCCGGCCACGACCGCCCGATCGACGTCGAGCGCGTCCATCAGCGCGATCGCGTCGACGGCCAGCGCCGCCTGCTCCCCGTTGCGGAGCGGTGTCGTCGGACAGGAAGCGGGTCGTGCCGTAGCCGCGCAGGTGCGGGACGATCACGCGGTGGCCGCTGGCCACGAGGATCGGAGTGACGTCGGCGAAGCTGTGGATGTCGTACGGCCAGCCGTGCAGCAGCAGGACCGCCGGGCCGTCGCCGGGCCCGACCTCGACGTAGCCGACGTCGAGCACGCCGGCCTCGATCTGCATCACCGGCCCGAAGGTGCCACCCGGCGGGGCGGACTGCGTGCGAGGTGTCGACGGACATGTCAGCCCGCCGCTCCCACGGGTGAGCCGACGGTGGCGACCGCTTCGAGGATGACGTCGGTGACCGCGTCGGGCTGCGAGATCATGATCACGTGCGAGCCCTCGACCTCGGTGATCGTCGCGCCGGCCCGCTCGGCCATCGAGCGAACGACGTCGGTGCCAGCGGCCTTGTCGCCGGTGGCGACGACCGCCCACGACGGCAGGCTCTTCCAGGCCGGCGGCCCGGTCGGCTCCGAGAACGCGACCTCGGCCACCGGTCGCTGGATCGGCGGCGATCAGCGCGGCCTGCTCGTCGGAGAGATCGCCGGCGAACGCGTCGCGCGCCTTGGCGGGGTCGATGACGAACTCGGTCGCCGTCCCGCCGTCCGCGGTCGGGTACTGCAGGGGGACGAGCGCGTCGTTGAGCACGCTGTCCTTCGAGCCCGCCTCGACCTCGCCCAGTCGCTCGCCCTCGTCGGGGGCGAAGGCCGCCACGTACACCAGACCGACGACGTTCTCGGCCTGCGCGGCGGCGTTGCTGATCACGGCGCCGCCGTACGAGTGGCCGACGGCGACGACCGGACCCGGCGATCTGGCGCGAGCACGGAGGCGATGTAGGCGGAGTCGACCGAGATGCCGCGAAGCGGGTTGGCGGGCGCCGTCACCGGTGACACCCGTCGCCTGCAGGCGCTCGATCACGCCGCTCCAGCTGGATCCGTCGGCGAACGCGCCGTGCACGAGCACGACGGTGGCGCATCGCTTGGGATTCGTCTGTCATGTCTGTCTCCTTTCGTCCTGTCGCTGTTCAGCGCAGCGACCGGAAGGCCGCCCGCATCTCCTGGGAGAACAGCTGCGGCTGCTCCCAGGCGGCGAAATGGCCGCCCCGGTCGAGCTCGTTGAAATGGATGAGGTTGTCCGGGTACGCCTGCTCCGCCCAGCTCCGCGGCGCCTGGTACAGCTCGTCGGGGAAGACGCTGATGGCGAACGGGATGGTGATCGGCTTGGCGTCGAAGAACGCCGCCGTGTTCTCCCAGTAGAGCCGAGCCGCCGAGACTCCGGTGTTCGTCAGCCAGTAGAGCGTGATGTTGTCGAGGATGTCGTCGCGCGTCAGATCGCCCGGCAGCTCTCCCCGAACGATCCGTCGCGATCAGACCGGGCTGGCCGGTGCCGTCGCCGTGGTCGATGGCAAACGCCGCGAGATCGACCGGCGAGTCCGCCAGCCCGTACATCGTCTGCGGGCGCGTGGCCATGATCTGGGCGTAGGCCACGTGCTTCGCGTAGAAGGCGATCAGCTGGTCGTACGCACGCCGCTCGTCGCCGGACGAGACCGGCCGGCGGCGGGTCGCCGCGCAGGATCGCCGCGTTGATCTCGGCAGGAGCGGTGCCCGGCATGTTGGAGTGGATGCCGGCCAGCTCCGGAGCGCGCCTGGATCCCCATCTCTGCGTGACCGCCGCGCCCCAGTCGCCGCCCTGCGCCACGAACCGGGTGTATCCGAGGCGCTTCATCAGCGTCACCCAGGCGCGCGCGATGCGGGCGGGATCCCACCCGGTGGCGGTCGGCTTGGCGGAGAACCCGTGTCCCGGCAGCGACGGGATCACGAGATGGAAGGCGTCCGACGCGCTCGCGCCGTGCGCCGTCGGATTGGTCAGCGGCTCGATGATCTTCAGCTGCTCGATGATCGAGCCCGGCCACCCGTGGGTCACGATCAGCGGCAGCGCGTCCTCGTGGTGCGGAGCGGATGTGGAGGAAATGGATGTCCAGCCCGTCGATCTCGGTCACGAAGTTCGGGAGCGCGTTCAGCCTGGCCTCGCACGCGCGCCAGTCGTAGTCCGTCCCCCAGTAGTGCAACGAGATCCTGCATCGTCGCGAACGGCACACCCTGCGAGTCGTCGGCGACGGTCTCCCGCTCGGGCCACCTGGTGGCCGCGATCCGGCGGCGCAGGTCGTCGAGCTCCTCCTCGGGGACGTCGATGGAACGGGCGGATCGCGCCGGTCCCCGCCGACGCCCCGGACTCCTTTGTGACGATTAATGGTCCATGGCCCCTCCTCGCCGTTCGTCGCCCGTCAGGCGAAGAACTCGATCAGCAGTTGGTTGACGCGCTCAGCCTCGTCATGATGAACCCAGTGCGACGCGCCCTCAAGGCGCTCGACGCGGTCGAGGTTGGGCACATCGTCGTGCTCAGGCTCGGCCAGGTCCTCACCGAGATAGTGATCCTGTTGGCCCCAGATCACGAGGGTGGGCGCGGTGATCGGCGGATGCACCGCCTTGGCCTGCGCGGAGGACTCTCGTACCGAGGAGCGGTAGTAGTTGATCATCCCGGATGCAGCCCCCGGCTGCGACCAAGCCTCGACGTACCGCTCGATCTCCTCCGGTGGGTGTACGGCGGGTTCGCCGCGTGCAGGAAGTGCCGGAAGAAGTGCCAGTCTCCTCGCATCTGCACCACGTCCTCCGGCAGCCCCGGGATCGCGAAGAAGAAGAAGTACCAGGACTTCTGTAGCTGGCTTGGGTGCTTCAGCCCCTTGCTGCAGCCGGCGGGTGGGCGCGTTGAGGATGGCGAGGCGTTCGACCAACTCGGGTGGTGGGTGGCGAGTTGCCAGGCGATAATGCCGCCCCAGTCGTGGCCGACCAGGTGCGCCCGGCCACCGTGCTGGTCGATCAGGGCGACGATGTCGTCGACGAGGGGTTCGATCCGGTAGTCGCCGACGCCCGGGGGCTTGGAGGAGTCGCCGTAGCCGCGCAGGTCGGGAGCGATGGCCCGGAAGCCGGCCTCGGCGAGGGCGTGAATCTGGTGCGCCAGCCGAACCAGAACTCGGGGAAGCCGTGCAGGAGAATGACCTTCGGGCCGTGCCCCGCCTCCACGTAGTGCAGGGTCACGTCGCCGACATCGATGTAGCCCTCACGAATCTCCACCCCGTCGTGGGGCATCAGGCTCGTGAAGGTGTCGGAGAGCAAGGTCGGGGTTCCCGACGCCGAGCCGACGTTTGAGGTGTCCGTTCCCATGGTGTCTCCCTTCCAAAGGTGGTTTCCGCAACCCTCGCCGCCAGCGGCGTGCAAAGCGCCAGTGAAGACCCTGGTGTGCCCCCGGGACGAGCACTCGTTTCACACGAACTCTCCGCGGTGGTCGCGAAGGAAGTCCGCAACTGCGCGTGGAGAGCGCCCGGTGATCTCCTGGAAATGTGCCGGTCGTGTAGTCCCGCGGTTGGTCCAGATACGTGCGACGGACGCACGGTCCACCCACCTCGCCGAAGGCGCGGTGGGCTTCCTTGGGGTTGCGCACCAGCGCGGTGACGGATTCGCCGCGGGCAACGAGGCCGCGGACGATCTCGCTGCCGATGCGACCCGTGGCCCCGGTCACTGCGATTGTCATCGAGGTTCCTACGGCGATGCGCCCAGGAAGTCGAGCACGTCCACGGCGAACTCGGCGTGATGTTGGAACAGGAACCCGTGGGCCGAGTCGGGGTAGATCTTGACGATGGCGTTCGGGAGCAGGCCGGCCATCAGGTAGGAGTAGCGCGGCAGGATCATCGGATCGCTGTCGCCGTTGGCGACGAACACGGGCAGCTCAAGGCAGCTGAGCCGCTCCAGCAAGCCTGTGATCGGGGATGCCCCACGCGCAGACCGCGTCGTACTGGGCTTCACGGGTGGCCCACGTCGTCTCGGTGTCCCTGTCCTCCGTCCGCGCGTACATGCGCTTGAGATTCTCCTGGCCGGCCTGTCTGCTCGCGGCGCGACGAGGTGAAGAACACGTCGAGGTATTGCTCGGGCCTGGTCTGCTGGGTTACCGATGGCGCCGATCACCTCCGGCGCCCAACCGTGCATGCCGGCAGCGCCCTGCGGCGCGGCAGACGCAAGGACGAGTCGCCGCACGAGAGCCGGGTCGGATCATCGCGATCTCCTGTGCCACGAAGCTACCGATCGAGAAACCGATGAGGTCGACTTGCGCCAGGTCGAGAGCGGCGATGAAGGCGATCGCGTCGTGAGCCATTTGCTCGACGGTGTGTGGCGTCGTTCCCGTCGACCCTCCCACTCCGGCGTTGTCGAAGGTGACGACGCGCGCTGGCCGATGCCAGTGCGTCGATCAACGCCGGATCCCAGGCGTCGAGGTTTCCCCGGAAGCGTTGCAAGAGCGACGAGCGGAACGCCCGCCGAGCTTCCTGGGCTGGTATCGCGGTACACGTAGTCGATGCCGTCGCCCGCGTTGACCTGCAGGTTCGGCAGCTCGGAGTAGGAACTCGTTTGCGCTGCGCCGGTTGTGAGTTCGTGTGCTCATCGTGATTCCGCCATTTCGTGAAGCGCGTCCGCCTCGTCCGGGCTGAGGAAGTACTGCGCGTACGGGGTGCCGGCGAAGTGCTCGCCCATGAGCTGCGACCAGAGCAGCACCGAGCGCAACGGCCGGTGGTTGACGACGATCTGGGCGGTTTGGCCAGCCTCGTTGAAGCGGACGACCACCACGCTGCCGATCGGCTCGCCGCGCACCACCGATGTGTAGTCCTCGACGAATCCGTCGTCTCCGTAGCGGCCGACGTAGTTGAATTCCTGGTACTCGTACAGCGTCCGGGCGAAGCCGAGGATTGCCCGTATCGCCTCCGGTCCCTCAGCGATCCCGGTCAGCACCGACCCTTCGATCGTCACGTCGTCCGCAAGGTTGTCCAGCCAGTCCGGCCGGTAGTCCAGGCGATGCTTGCTCGCGTCGCCGCTGCCCAGATACGTCGTCGTTGTCACAGCCAGACCTCCTTCGTTGAACATCTTCTCTCGTCGCCACGTTGCTCACCCAACGAGTTGCTGACCTCCGTCGATGTCGAACGTCGCGCCCGTAACCGCCGTGTTCGCCATAAGGTGCACCGCCAGAGCTGCAACGTCGGTGGGTCCGACGACTCGGCCGATCGGCAACGTCGATCGAAGATGATTGCGATGTGCCTCGAGCTGGTCCCCGAGCAGCTGTGCGGAAAGAGGGGTGTCGACGAATCCCGGAGCGATCACATTCACGCGGATCGGTGCGATTTCGACTGCCAGGCTTCTCGCCAACGCAGGCACCGCGGCGGTGTGCGCCGAGATGAGAGCGCCGGCGGCAGCCCGACGACCGCCGGTGCCGCTCATGAAGAGCAGCGTGCCGGTTGGACGCACCCTGCCTACCGCGCTGCGGGCAATCTGTACCGGCAGCAGGATGTGCGCGTCGTAGTTGCGATGGGCCTTTTCGAAGTCCAGCGCCGGCAGTGACGCATAGTACGGACCGGGCCCTGTGACGAGCACGTGATCGATCTGCGTCGGGAGCTCGTCGAAGAACCTGGCCAGGCGGTCGAGGTCAGTCGCATCGAACGCGGCGATGCTCGCTCCGAGCTCGAGCCCGACACGGTGCAGCCGATCCGGGTCCCGCGCTGTGATGATGACGTTCGCCCCCTCCTGCCGGGCGAGCTTCGCGGTCTCAAGGCCGATGCCCGTGGTGCCACCGATTAGGACGACGGTCTGACCAGCCAGTTGCGGTGCGGTGCTCATGTGCTGCTCCGGTTCAGGGATCAATCCCGGTTATCGAGTCGAGGATGATCGAGGCGTACTCGGCCGGTGCCTCCTCCCACACGAAGTGGCCTGCGTCGATGATGGGCGAGGCGGCTGTCGGGCAGCCGCTGATGGAGGAACGCGGCGTTGGCGACCGGGACGACGCGGTCGTGCCGGCCGTTGACGATGGTGACCGGCGTCGCGATCTCCGGCAGCAGCTCGGCGAGCGCAGGGAGCTCCTCTGGATACCTGCGGGCGTAGCGCATCGACTCGACGAAACGGTCGCCGGCGTAGCAGGATCGGTAGTCGGCGTGGATCTTTTCAGCGATGCCGCCGGCGATGGTGCCCACCGCCGTGTCGATGATGACGCCTGGATCGATCGCGCGGTACGTGTCGAGCTCGGGATCGAGCACCCAGGAGCGCAGCGGCTCGCCCAGGTCGAGCGGCACTGCCGCACCTCCCGTGCCGACGACCACACCGGCGATCCGCTCCGGGTGCGCGGCCGCCGCGAACAGCGCGGCTGACGTGCCCACGTCCGGGGATACGAGGTGCGGTCGGCCGAGATCAGCCTCGGCGATCAGCCCCGCGAGGAAACCGCCCATTGCTCGCGGTGAGAGGAGGTCGTCCCTCCGCTCGGATGCGCCGAACCCGGGCAAGTCAACGGCAAACAGGCGGGCGTGCTCGGCCAGCGTTGTCCACATTGGTGCGAACGCATAGATGCTTTCCGGCCAAGGACTCGTCAGGAGGAGTGTGGTCTCGTGCGCGCGGCCGCTATCGGCATAGCGGACGCTCAACCCGTCGATCGTCCGGAACCTGCGGCATGATCGATGCGCTCAGCGATGTTGTCATGGAAGCTCCTCCGATATCGCGGTTGGCCGTCAGGTCTGGGCCTCCGCCTCGGCGGCCAGGAAGGCGTGGGCCCCACGGACGCCGCGAGCGTCCGTCATCCGGCCGCCCAGAACGCGCAATGGTGGTCGGCGGGGTAGCCGTGCTCGTTCTGCGGCCGAGGCGCCACGAGCGACATCACCCGCGCACCGCCCGCGATCGACGGCCAGCCCAACGCGCCGGTGGACGGGCTGCCGGTGGCGGCGAAGCTCGTCCACGCCGCTCGCATGTGGCGCGACAGAACCTTCTGGTCAGTGGTGAACGGCGCGCCCGGGAAGGGCAGGTTGGGCTGACCGAACAGGTACTGGATCTCCGACGAATGCGTCGCGATCGGCGGCAGCACATCCGGCTTCGTGAACCGCTGCGGTGCGTTGTCGTCGTTGAACTGGTAGCCGAACGTCGGCACCCGCCGGGATGTCCAGTGGTCGACCCGCAACGCTGGGCACGCGAAGTTGGCGTCCGAGAGGAGCGTGCTCAGTGCCACGATCGGTGCCCCGTATGCAGCGGGCGGGTACTCAGCCGCGATCGCCTGACCCCGCGCCGGCGAGACGCCGACCGTCGCGGCGATCACGTCGGCGTAGTTTTGGGGAGTTACCGGTGCCGGCACCGGGACGAACGTCCCGTTGCTCACTGCGACACCGAGGCCGGCGACGAACAGCCACTCCTCGTTGTGAACAATCCCGTTCATGACCGGCACGCGGGCAAACCGCCCCTGGCGTAGCGCGGTTCCGATCGCTCGGTGAGCACCTCGCCATCGACCACGCCGGGAATCGCCGCCCCGGGGAAGTTGTTGACGAGGCTGGCCACAGGTAGGTGGCGCAGGCAGCGCGCGGTCTGGCTTGGGCACCCCGCCTTGGCCGCGAACGCCTCGCCGGCGGCCTCGGCGTCTGCGAGCGGCTGCTGGTGCAGCGCAAAGGCGCCGCTCTGCACGATCGCCCGCTGGAACAGTCCCACGGGCGCCACGCGCGACGAGCTGCGCGAGCACCGACACGCCGCCGGCCGACTGGCCGGCGATCGTGACGTTGTCCGGGTTACCGCCGAACCGCGCGATGTTCCGTCGCACCCAGCGCAGCGCCGCCTGCTGATCCATCAATCCGTAGTTGCCGGCCGGTACCGGACGGCCGAGCGCGAGTGCGGGGTGCGCGAGGAATCCGAGCGCACCCAGGCGGTAGTTGATGGTGACGACGACCAGGCCCGCCCGTGCGAGTTGGGAGCCGTCGTAGTTGCGGGCGGCATCCTGTGTGAAGCCGCCACCGTGGATCCACACCAGCACGGGCCGGTGCGCGCCGTCGCGCAAGGTGGGAGTCGACACGTTCAAGTACAGACAGTCCTCCGACAAACGGCCAGGCGGGAGGAACGGGCTCGCGGCCTGCGGACAGCTCGGCGCGAAGCGCGTCGCGTCACGGACGCCCTGCCATGCAACCGGAGGCTGCGGCGGCCGCCACCGCAGACGACCGATCGGTGGCGCCGCGTACGGAATCCCGCGGAAGGCGAACCCCCAGGTGGTGTTGATCCCGTAAATGGCGCCGCGCGTGACGCTGACTGTCGAACTGGCAGAACCGGCCGAGGCGGTATTCGGGCCGCTCGCCGCGGCCGCCGTCGCCGCGCGGAGGTGACCGTGAGCGCAACGAACGCGGCGCAAAGGCCAGCCAACTGGTAACGCCGTGCGTGCCGTGTGTTCATGAGTGCGACTCCTGTGCTCGTGGCCTGCCGTCACGATGACGCTGCACCTTGGCGATCGCGCCCGGGCAGACCCCGGTCGACACACGGGCGACGCGTGCGGCTGCCCGGGGACACCTGTGACATTGAACGGCCCGCGCCCCTGCCCGTGCGTGCCGGTTGCGTTCGGGGCCACCGTCGGCGGTATAGAGTGCGCGAAGAGTACGAGGGGGCTCCTTGGCGGTGCGGCTTCGCGGACGACGGAGCGGAGTGCGAGTACCTCGACGCGGTGTTGGCCGACGCGCTCGCCGGCCGGAGCCGGTCCGTCGTGCTTCGCGGCGACGCCGGAGCCGGCAAGAGCGCGCTGATCGACTTCGTCACGGAGCAGAGCAGTGGTTGGCATGTCGCGTCCGCGGTTGGCATCGAGTCCGAGATGGAGCTCGACTACAGCGGGCTCCACCAACTCTGCGCTCAGATGCTCGATGACCTTGATCGGCTCCCGGCCCCTCAGCGGAGCGCACTGGCCACGGTGTTCGGATACGAGGAGGGACCGGCCCCCGACCGGTTGCTGGTCGGCCTCGCGACGCTGAGCTTGTTGGCGGACGCCGCCGATCGGCAGCCGCTTCTCTGCATGATCGACGACGCCCATTGGCTCGACGATGCCTCCGCGCAGATCATCTTGTTCGTAGCCCGCCGACTGCTCGCCGAACAGATCGCCCTCGTATGCGCGGCGCGCACCGATCTCGGAGACAACGTGCTGGTTGGACTGCCGGCGCTTGCGGTCGACCGGTCTCCGCGACAGCGATGCCCGCGCGCTCCTACTCGAGAACCTCCGGGGCCCGATCGACGCCGCGGTCTGCGAACAGCTCATCGTCGAAAGCCATGGCAATCCTCTGGCGCTGCTCGAGCTGCCACGAACGTGGAACATGGCAGATGTCGCGGGCGGGTTCGCCCTTCCCGCACAACAGCACGTCACGAGCAGGATCGAACGAAGCTTCGCCAAGCGCCTTCTCCTGCTACCACCCGAGACACAGTTGCTCGTTCTCGCCGCTGCCGCGGAGCCGCTCGGCGATCCCCTTTTGCTGCACCGAGCGTCGGAGATTCTTCGCCTGGACATGGCTGCGTCGGGCCCCGCGGTGGACGCCGGTCTACTCGACATCGACGGGCGGGTCGAGTTCGCACACCCGCTTGTCCGTTCAGCCGCCTACCACACTGCGGTAGCCGGTGACCGTCGCCGTGTGCATTGCGCCCTGGCCGAGGCTACTGACTCCGAACGGGACCCGGACCGACGTGCTTGGCATCGCTCGCGCGGCACCCAGATTCCCGATGAGGAAATCGCCGCCGAGCTGGAACACTCGGCCGGCCGCGCTCAGGCCCGAGGCGGGGTCGCCGCGGCGGCAGCCTTCCTCGAACGTGCAGCCGCGCTGTCCCCGGATGCCGAAGCGCAGGCTCGACGGTCGCTTGCGGCCGCCGAGGCAAAGCAGCTGGCAGGAGCGCCTCAAGCCGCGTGGACGCTCCTGACCGCCGCAGCGGACGGCCAGCTCGATGAGCTCAAGAGTGCACGTGCTCAGCGCCTGAAGGGACAGATCGCGCTCGATCTCCGCCGGGGCGCAGAGGCTACGCCGCTCCTGCTTGAGGCAGCCGCACGGCTCGAAGCGGTCGAGCCGTTGCTGGCGCGCGAGACATATCTGGAGGCGCTGATGGCGGGAAGCTTCGTCAGCGAAGGCACGCTCCGGAGCGCAGCCGAGGCCGCTCGACGCGCGTTCCCTCCGAAGGAGACCGCCAGCGCCGGACGGCCTGCTCCTCGCCGGTCTCACAATTCGGTTCACCGACGGCTATGCGGCCAGCGCGAGCCTGCTCAAGCAGGCTCTACGAGCGCTTTGCGGCCAGGACTTTCGCGCCGTCGATGACGTCCGTTGGCCCGGTATCGCCCGCCGGGTCGCGCCCGACATGTTCGATGATCAAGCCTGGCGTGACCTCACCACACGCAGCGTTCAGGTTGCCCGTGACCGAGGGGCGCTTGGAGTGCTGCCGCTTGCGCTCAACAATCTGGCGGTGCTGCGTATGTTCGAGGGCGATCTCCAAGCCGCCGCGGCCCTGGTTGAAGAGTCGGAGGCGATCGCCGATGCGACGGGAGCGGCTCGGATCACGTTCGGACGCCTGATCCTCGCTGGCTTCCGAGGCGACGAGTCAGCCGTGTCCGAACAGACCGAATCCGACACGACGATCGCGAACGCCCGAGGTGAGAGCTACCCCCTCACGGTTGGCGCGCATGTCTCCGCACTGCTGCAGAACGGATTCGGTCGGTACGACGCGGCCCGGTCGGCTGCAGAGACGGCAGCAAGTGGGACACGTTGTGCCAGACGGTGTGGTCGTTGACCGAACTTGTCGAAGCGGCTACCCGCTCCGGGAAGCCGGAGCTCGCGGCAACCGCATTTGAACGCCTAGCAACGCGAACCCAGGCGGCCGGCACGGAATGGGCTCTGGGTATCGAAGCGCGATCGCGCGCGCTGCTCGGTGAATGTCATCTGGCCGAGCAGCTCTATCGCGAGGCGATCTACCGGCTCGAGCGCTGCCGGATCGAACCCGAACAGGCCCGCGCGCACCTGCTTTACGGCGAGTGGCTCCGTCGCAAGGGCAGGCGCGTCGACGCTCGGGAGCAGCTTCGCTCCGCCCACAGCATGCTCTCCGGAATGGGCATGGAGGCATTCGCCGAACGCGCTCGCCGCGAGCTGGCAGCCACCGGTGAGAAGGTACGCGGGCGGCAGGCCGAGACGCGGGACGAGCTCACCGCCCAAGAGACGCAGATCGCCCAGCTGGCGCGGGAAGGGTACTCAAACCCCGCGATCGGCACCCAGCTGTTTCTCAGCCCACGTACCGTCGAGTGGCACATGCGAAAGGTCTACGCGAAGCTCGGCATTCGTTCCCGCAGAGAACTCGACGGGGCGATGTCGACATCCCCGGACCGCACTCTCGACGGTGCGGCCGCGCGGGGTCATCGGTTGGGGCTCTAGAGGGTCGGTCCTCATGGTGATGTGTAAGGTCGCAGAGGGCACGAGGAGGTCTCCTTGGCATTAAGACTTCGCGGACGGCGGGCTGAGTGTGAGTTCCTCGACGAGGTCTTAGGCGACGCGAATGCCGGGCGGAGCCGAGTCGTGGTTCTACGCGGTGAGGCCGGCGCCGGGAAGACGGCATTGCTCGATTTCATGGTGGAGCGCTGTGCCGACTGGCGGATCGCGACGGCGGTTGGTATCGAGTCCGAAATGGAGCTCGCGTATAGCGGCCTGCACCAACTCTGCGGCCCGATGCTCGGCCATCTCGACAGGCTTCCCACGCCGCAACGAAGCGCACTGGCAACCATTTTCGGGTACGAAGACGGCCCTGCCCCAGATCGCTTCCTCGTCGGACTCGCCACGCTGACCCTGCTCGACGATGCGGCGGATGAGCAGCCGCTTCTCTGCATTGTCGACGATGCTCAATGGCTCGACGGTGCGTCGGCGCAGATCGTCATGTTCGTCGCACGTAGACTCCTGGCAGAGCGAATGGCTCTGGTCTGTGCCGCCCGCACCGGTCTAGGCGACGACGTGATGAGTGGTCTCCCGACCCTAGCGGTCGGCGGTCTCAGCGACAGCGATGCGCGCGCCATGCTGCTGGAGAACCTCCAGGGCCCGCTCGACGCGTCGGTTTGCCAGCAACTCCTCAACGAGAGCCGCGGCAACCCACTTGCGCTCCTCGAGTTGCCGCGAACGTGGAGCATCGCGGATGTCGCTGGCGGGTTCGGCCTCCCCGTGCATCAGCCGGTCGTGAGCAGGATTGAGCGGAGTTTCGCGATGCGTCTCCAGCGGCTTCCCGACGAGACGCAGCGGCTCATACTTGCCGCCGCGGCGGAGCCCCTGGGTGACCCTCTCCTCCTTCACCGAGCCGCCGAGATGCTCGACCTCGATCTGGCAGTGGCAGGGCCTGCTGTCGACGCGGGACTGCTGGACACGCGCGGGCGTATCCAGTTCGCACATCCGCTCATACGCTCGGCCGCGTACAACGCGGCGACAGTCGAGGACCGTCGCCGCGTTCATGACGCCCTTGCCCAGGCCACCAATCCCGGCAGAGACCCCGACCGTCGCGCATGGCATCGGGCCCGCGCCACATCCGGTCCGGACGAAGAGCTTGCCGGCGAGCTCGAACGGTCGGCCGGCCGTGCGCAGGCGCGTGGCGGTCTAGCTGCCGCCGCAGCGTTCCTCGAGCGGGCGGCCACCCTGTCACCCGACGTCGCGAGAAAGGCCCGACGCTCGCTCGCCGCCGCGGAGGCCAAGGAACTCGCCGGAGACCCAGAGGCGGCGTCAACGCTCCTCGCCGCCGCCGCGGACGGGCCTCTGGATGACACCGAGCGTGCCCTTGCGCTGCGCCTCGAGGGGCAGATCGCACTCGGTCTCAGACAGGGCCGCAGGGCCGTCCCGTACCTCTTGGACGCGGCACGCCTACTCGAAGAGGCGAACCCCGAGCTCGCCCGCGAGACGTACCACGAAGCGCTACGGGCAGCCCACATTAGCGGCCGCTTCGGCGGTGCGATGCTGAGGCAAGCCGCGGAGGGCGCGCGCCGAGCACCCCTCCCGGAGGCAGCTGCGCGAGGGGTTGACCTCCTGCTCGTCGGGCTGGGCGTCCGTTTCACGGACGGTTACGCCGCAAGTGTTCCGGCGCTGCGACGAGCGTTGAGGGTGGTTCGCGAAGAGGGCCGGGGTGGCGAGCAAGATCTGCGCTGGCCCTGGTTTTCGCGTCGCGTGGCCCTCGATCTGTTCGATGACGAGACCTCGCGTGAACTCGCCACACGGAGCGTTCAACTGGTCCGTGACAGTGGCGCGCTCGTCGTGCTCTCCTCTCGCGCTGGGGTCTCTGGCGACTGTGCATATGATCGAGGGCGACTTCGATGCAGCGGAACGCGTCCTCGATGAGTCCGACGCAATTCACGACGCTATCGGCGACGCACGCATCGGGCATGGACGACTGACACTCGCCGGTCTTCGCGGAGACGAGACCGTAGTAACGAGGCTTGCCGACACCGCCCGGGCAGAGGCCATCGCACGAGGCGAAGGTGTTGTGCTCACCTACGGCGAGCACGCTTTGGCTGTCCTCTACAACGGTTTGGGCCGCTACGACGCCGCCGTCGCCCCTGCCGAGAGCGCAAGCACGCATGATGAGCTCGGTGCATCGACGCATGCGCTACCGGAGCTCGTCGAGGCGGCCAGCCGATGCGGGAGATCGAGAGCTGGGGACGTTCGCACTCGAACGTCTCACCGAACGAACGCAGGCGACCGGAACCGACTGGGCGCTCGGCATCGAGGCGCGCTGTCGCGCACTCGTAGCCGAGGACGGGGGTGCCGCCGAGCTATACGTGGAGGCGATCGACCGGCTGAATCGCCGCGACATCGCGCCCGAAGAGGCCCGCACGCGGCTGCTTTACGGGGAATGGCTACGTCGCGAGGGCCGCCGGGTCGACGCACGCGAGCAGCTTCGGGCCGCACACGACATGCTCACCACCATCGGCATGGAGGCATTTGCCGAACGGGCGCGTCGAGAGCTGTCGGCGACGGGTGAGAACGTTCGCCGCCGTCGAGCAGAGACCCGGGACGAGTTGACCGCCCAGGAGCTGCAGATCGCGCAGCTCGCCCGCGGCGGATTCTCAAACCCCGAGATCGGCAGCCAGCTGTTCCTCAGCCCGCGCACGGTCGAGTGGCACCTGCGCAAGGTCTTTGGGAAGCTCGGCATCAGCTCCCGCAGAGAGCTCGACGTTGCGCTGGCGAAGGCCGAGACCGTTCAGCTCGACTGATTCAGAGCATCCGGGCATTTCGCAAGTCAGCCCGGCACGCTGAGCCGTTTCGAGGGCGTAGCGCAGGACCTGATCCCGGACGGGAGCCTACGGTGGGGAGAGCTCGCCGGAGACTGCGCTTGGGGGCGGCCGCCTGGCTGGGTCAGGTCCGAAGGCGAAGCCGGCCATCGCCCCGAGCGCGGCGACCGCGGCCGCTACCAGAAGGACATCATTGAGCCCGCTGGCGACGCCGGCGCGGGCGGCGTGGGCAACCGCGGCGCGCGCCGCAGGTGGAACTAGCGCGGCTACCCGAGTGCCCGCGCCTGAAGCGACCGCGGCGGCCAGTCGGACAGCGGCGTCAGCCGGACCGGACAGGCCCGCCAGTTCGCGCTGAGTGGCGGCGGTGACGCGAGACGCGTAGAGGGCACCGAACACAGCCACGCCGGTGGCCGTACCGACCTGGCGCAGTGTGTTCGTGAGGCCCGCAGCCATCCCGGCGTGGGCCGGATCCACAGCCGAAAGCGCTGCCGAGGCGAGGCCGGTCGAAGTGATGCCCAAGCCGATCCCGGCCAGGACTAAACCCGGCAAGAGCACCAACCAGGTCGAAGTTCTGGTTAGGTGGGCCATCGAAGCCAACCCGACTGCGGCCGCGGTCATCGCTACGCCCAGCAGCACCCGCATCGCCACCTTGCCGATCAGCCGGCCCGTCACGAGGGCGACCGCGAAGGAGACCAGGGACAGCGGCAGGAATCGTAGTCCGGACTGGATCGGGGAGTAGCCGAGCGTATTCTGCATATACAGCGACAGGTAGACGATCATCCCAATGACTGTCGCCGAGATCGCGAACGCCACGAACCCGGTTGCGGCAAAGCTGCGCCGTCGGAACAGGCGCAAATCCGCCATGGGTGCGGCGGCGATGCGCAGTTCGTAGACCACGAATCCGATAAAGGCCACGGCTGCTGCTACGAGCAGGGATACGATCGTCGGACTCGCCCAGCCCAGCGCATTGCCGCGGATAAGAGCGAACATCAGCGCGGTCAGCGCCGCGGTGATCCAGGCCGTGCCGATCCAGTCGGCTCGGCCGCCCGCCGGGTCGCGTGATTCACGGAGCCGGGCTACTCCGCCCGCCAATGCCGCCAAGCCGATTGGCAAGTTGATGAAGAAGATGTAGCGCCAGCCGAGCGCGTCGGTCAGCAGTCCGCCGGCCAGCGGCCCAATGGCGCTCGCGCCGCCGAGTGTGGCCCCGAACGCGCCCAGCGCCCGGGCCAGGGCGGCGCCGGAGAACTCCGCGCGAAGCAGCGGCGTGCAGGTGGCGAAGAGAACCGCGCCGCCGACTCCTTGTAGCGCGCGGAACAACTCGAGCTGTGGCGCCGTCATGGCCAACGCACACGCCAACGACCCGCCGGTGAAGATGACCAGGCCGACAAGGAACAACCGGCGCCGGCCCAGTCGGTCTCCCAGGGTCGCCGCCGGTAGCAACAGCACTGCCAGCACCAGTGCATAGGCGGCACTCACCCATTGCAGGTCCGGCAAGGTCGCCCGCAGATCCCGCTGAATCGACGGCAACGCCACGCCGACCACGGTGATATCCAGGAGCAACATGAACGCCGCCGTGCACACCAACACCAGAGTCCATCGCTGCCGCGACGTCATTCCGGTCCCCTCAGACATCTGCCGCAGCATCACAAGTAGCGGCCCTCCAGATGGCCATTGTCACCTTGATCGAATGAGCCCGGCTTCGCCCCCGTACAACCCCGGGGCGACACACGTGTGATGGCGCGCGATCGGCGCCGCCCTCGGCGCGTCACCGCATGGGCAATCTCTCGACGCAGCCGGAAACGCGCCCACCGCCGCAACGCCGGTGGCCCCAACCGACGCCGAGCGCATCGGCGCCTAGTCACCCGTCGCCCACCGGCGCTCGACCTCTCGAGCACTCACAGATGACCGCCTCGGCGCCGGGCGGTCTGGGCGCGCCACGGAGGCCGCCGCCTGGCAAATAGGAACGGCCTCCGCGCGCGTCTGCCCCATGGCGCCCACCATCGCGGGAGGAAGGATGCGGGTGGGTCGCGGACGACCCTAGCCGCCACGACCGGGAAGTAGTGGTGAACCGCGGCGCAGTTCACCGCATCTTCTCCGTACCGGACCCGGGGCGGGTGCCTGCCGCCATCTGTAAGAACTGCGGACACGCCAGGCTGATCCTGGGCACGCGGTCGTGTCCAGCGGCCCAAGCTCGTCGCAGCAGGAGGCACAAGAGCTCGCGTCCGATCCCGAGGATCGAGGCGAGGTCGCCGGGCTCCGGTCACTGCTCGGCGAGCCTTGGCCTGACCTGCACGGCGTGAGATGTGATCCCGATCTGCTAACGGCCGCGTTATCCGGTGATGACGACGCCGCGGCGGCTGTAGAGGTCTTCCGTGGCCGCTTGCAGGAGGAACGAGGCCACGCCCGCGCGTGAGATTTTCTGCGACATCCGGACCTTCTCGCTTTCGGGGACGACTCTAGCCTCGGTCTTGGGCCCGTTGGTCAGCTTGGTGGGGTAGACAATCGTCCAGTCGAGGCTGCTGGCGCGTAGGACTTCCTCACCGGCAGTCTTGTCCTTGATCTGACTACCCATTGCTATGCCGGTTACGACCTTGGTGACGGGAGTGAGCCGGTCACGCGCGACAGCGAAGGAGGACAACATGACGACGCGCTCGGGCCCCTTCTGTTTGGCCACGTCCACGATGGCGCGCGTCGCCTCGGCCATCACCGGTCCTCTCGCGCCGAGGACGCTGATGACAACGTCGCCCCCGTTCATGGCCTCGGAGACCGCTGCGCGGTCGGTTGCGTCGCCTTCGACAACATGGAGGTTGGGATTGGTGATGGTCAGTTGCTGCTCGGACCGAACGAGTGCCGTGACGCGATGTCCCGCGGCGAGCGCCTGCTCGACCAGCGGAATGCCGGTGGCGCCAGCGGCGCCGAGGACGCTCAGCTTCATCGGTCTCCTTTCCATATCGATCGTGCGCGCGGCGCCGGCGAACGTCTCATCATCGGAAGCTTCCCGCCGCTCATTCTACGGCTGAGGCTGCCGAGGAGGACTGCCAAGGACGTGCGCCGTCTGCTCACCGCGACTGACCAAGCGTCCGTGACGTGGCAGCGGCCTGGCATGCTCGCGTCAGGCGTGATGCGCGGGTCGCCAATGAGCAGGAGCTGCGAGGACGGCCGCGTCGACGCCGGTGAGTGACTTCGTCGCGTCCAACGGCGGAGCGTGATCTCCAGGCCGCCCAGCCGACGCCGCGCGCTCTTTAGGCGTAGTCGATCCGGATCGACCTCGTTGAACGCGGTGAAGAGCTCGGGGCCTGACCCGGTTCGCTCCATGGCCGTGCCACGTCTGGCCCCAACGGCAGCCGACGGCACGAGCGGTACCCCTAGGTGCTCATTGCCATATCGTTGGCTTCCATTCGCGCCGAGATTGCATCGAGCACCGCGTACTCGGCTTCCTCGACCGTCGCGTAGGCGTAGTCGATAGCAAACAGCGCGTCGACCTCGGCGTCGTCGGCGCGGCTCTCCGCATGCTTCGCGTCAAGCTGGCCCTTCTTCTCGTCGATGCTCTTACGCACCTGTGCCATGTGATTGGTCAACGACTCTTGCATGTCGTTCCGGGACGCCGAGATCTGGGCGCCGGCGGCCGCGGCACCCTTCTGCAGTTCGTGGGCGTGCGCCTCGGCGGCGGCCCTCGCCTCGTTGGCGGATTTCTCGACGTCGGCCTTCGCCTGGTTCCGCGCGGCCGCGGCGTGATCCTCCGCCTCCTTCGCGCGTTGGGAAAGCTTCGACAGTCTCTGCGAAGCGTCCATGAGCTTCTCCGACGTAGTCATCACTGACCTCCCGTGGTCGTCGGTCTGCCTCGCTCTCGAACAGCCGATGCTACTCCTGCTCAACGCGATCAGCAACCGACGCACCCAGTGTTTTGTGACGGGCGCGCGGTGCGGCCGAGTTCGACCACGACGACAGCGGCTGATCTTCGACGCAGGCAACCGCGCTTTACGACGCTCCCGGCGTGGGACACTTCGCCGCCACGTCCTGTGGAGTGCGTATGAGCGATCGGCTGGAGATCCGGCTGCTCGGCCCGTTCGAGGTCATCGCGGGCGGACGCCGCGTCGACATCCCGGGTACGAAACGGCAGGCGCTGCTGGCTATGCTGGCGCTCGGCCGTGGCCGCGTCGTCGCGGTGGACGACCTGGTCGACGCGTTGTGGGGGGCGGACCTCCCCGCTGCTCCGCGAAACGCCGTTCAGCACCATGTCGCCCGGCTGCGCGCTGCGCTCGGTCACGAGGCTGTTGCCGGGACCGGCGACGGCTACGCGCTGCACGACGCGACGGTCGACGCGGTCGCCTTCGAGGAGCTGCTGGCCGCGGCGGTAACGGCGCGGCGCGACGGCGACCCGCATGCCGCGGCAGCGGACGCGGCGGCGGCGCTCGCGCTGTGGCGCGGCGCCGCGCTCCAGGGCCTCACCGATGCACCCTGGTTCGGCGCGGAGGCGCGGCGGCTCGACGCGCTGCGCCTCGACGCTCAGGAGGAGCGGTTCGACGCGGCGCTGGCACTCGGCGAGCACCGCGAGGTCGCTGCCGAGCTTCGCGCGGCGCTGGACGAGCACCCGTACCGCGAGCGGCTGTGGGGGCAGCTGATGCTCGCCCTGTATCGCAGCGGCCGGCAGGCGGACGCGCTCGATGTCTTCCACGAGGCGCGCGGCGTCCTCTCCGACGAGTCTCGCACTCGAGCCTGGCCCGGAGCTTCGCGCCCTGCAGGAGGCGATCCTCGCGCAGGACCCCGCGATCGCCGCGGTCCCGGTTACGCCCGCCGGCGGGGCAATGTCCTCGCGCCGCCACCTCGTTCGTCGGCCGCGAGGCGGAGCTCGCCCAGGTCGCCGCCAGCTTGCCGAGCACCGCATCGTCACGCTGCTCGGGCCGCCGGGCGTCGGGAAGACTCGGATCGCCCTGGAGGCCGTTCGGCCGCTTCAGCACGACATTTCTGACGGCATCTGGTTCGTCGACCTCGCACGCGCGGCGCGCCCGGCCGACGTGACGCGTCTGCTGGTTCGCGCCGTGGACGCTCGTGGCGGCGACCAGCTCGATCGGGTGGTCGAGCGCCTGCGCGATGCGGAGGCGGTCCTCCTGTTCGATTCGTGCGAGCGGCTGCTCGCCGAGGTGCGGCGCGTGGTCGAGGAGCTGCTTCGGGCTGTCCGGGCGTGCGCGTGCTGGCGACGAGCCGCGAGGTGCTCCACCTGTCCGGGGAGGCCCGGGTCACGGTCGCACCGTTCCCGGTTCCGGGCCTGGAGAGCGGCGACGATGCCGACTCGCCGGCCGTCGGTCTCTTCCTCGAGCGCGCGCGTGCCGCGCGGCCGGGCTTCGAGCTCGACGCCGAGACCGCTCGGCTGGCCGCCGCCATCGCCCGGTGCGTCGACGGCCTGCCGCTTGCGATCGAGCTGGCGGCGGCGCGGGTGAACGTGCTCGGGCTCGCGGAGCTGCTGTCGCTGGTCGAGCGCCGCGTAGCGCTGTTTCACGACCAGGCCGCCTCCGACGCCGCCGCGGCGCTGCGCACGCTCGTGGAGTGGAGCTACGACCTGCTGCACGCGGACGAGAAGACGCTGCTGCACCAGGTCGCGGTGCACCGCGGCGGCGGCTCGCTGCCGTCGCTGGTCGCCGCCGGCGCGAGCCACGGGCTGGACGAGGCGACGGTCACCCTGCTGCTGGAAGCGCTGGTCGACAAGTCGATCATCACGGTGTCGTTTCCGGACGGCGACGCGCGCTACACGTTGCTCGACACGGTGCGGGACTACGCGCTCGATCGGCTGCAGGAGGCAGGCGGGGAGGCCGCAGCGCGGCGCGCCCACGCGGCGTACTTCGCGGCGGTCGCTGAGGCGGCGCGGGAGGAGCTGCGCGGATCGGGCTGGTTGACGTCGATGCGGCGCCTGGAGCTGGAGAACGACAACTTCTGGGCGGCGCTGACGTGGGCGCGAGACGCTCCCGACCCGGCGACCGCCGTGCGGCTGGCGGCGCCGCTCGGGTGGTACTTCGCGGTGGCCGAGCGGGTGTCCGAGGGGCGGAGATTCCTGGAGCTGGCCCTGGAGGCGGCGGGCGACGCCGTGCCGGTCGATCTGCGGGCCGAGGCGCTCGCGACGCTGTGCTATCTCGCTGCGGAGGAGCTCGACGTGCAGGCGGCGGTCGCGGCCGGCGAGGAGGCGCTCGCGCTCGCTACAGGGGCAAACGGCTCCGCTGCGCTGACGATGGCGCAGATGACGCTCGCGGTCGCGACGGCGCGGTCGGGCGATCTCGATCGGTCGGCGACGCTGGCCGAGGCCGCCCGGCGCGGCGCGGTGGCTCGAGGCGACGACTGGGGGGCGGCCGCGAGCGGCCTCGTTCGCGCCCAGAGCGCCGCCGCAGCAGGGGACGCGGAGACCGTCGCGACGATGGCGGCCGAGGTGATCCGGCACGCTGACGCGATCGCATACGACGCCTTCCATGTTCCGGGGACGCTGCTTCAGGGATGGGTCGCCGAGCGCCGGAGCGACCGCTCGGCCGCCGAGGAGGCCTACCTGCGGACGCTCGAGGTCGCCGACCGCTCGGCCTTGGCCGACCACGCAGCCTTCGCCTTCGCCGGCCTCGGCTCGACGGCACTGGCGGCCGGCGACCTCCGCCGGGCGGAGCAGCTCCTCCGCCAGGCGCTGGCGGCCGCCGAGGCGGCCCGGGCGCCGTGGGTCGCCGCGCACGCGCGGGTCGAGCTCGGCCGCGTGCTCGCCGCCGCCGGAGACGACGCCACCGCAGAACGGCTGTACCGGACGGTGCTCGACTGGTCGGCACTCCCGCGTCCCCACCGAGCGCGGGAGACGCTCTTCATCGCCCTCGCGGGAGATCCGGCGACCGCGGCGCTGCTCGGCTTGGCCGACCTCGCGGACGCGCAAGGCGACGCGATGGCGGCCGACGACCTGCGCCGGCGCGCCGGGCTGCGCTCACCTGACCGATCGGCCGTCGCCCGGTGACGGCAGCGGCGCCGATCGACGTGGCAGCGACATGGCAGCGGCCCGCGCGACGTCTTGCCCCCGTACAGACCACGCGACGAAAGGAGGTTGACATGACGACGACGATCGATGAGCGGCTGACCGAGGTGAGCCGACATCGATGACCTGGAGGCGCGGATGCGCGTAACGGCCGACGACCGGCAGCGCGTCCGCCGGCACGTCGATGCGCTGCGGCAGGAGCAGGCGAACGCGCAGGCAGCGGCTCGCCACGCTCCCGACCCGGTCGACGAGCGGCTCTCGCGTCTGCGGTCGCGGCTGGAGGTGGCCGAGCGGTCGTTCGACGCCGACCTGGCAGAGGCCCGCTCCGCCTTCACGGCCGCGGTGGACGCAGAGCTGCAGGGCTGGGACGTGTTCGCCGAGCGGCTGCAGACCACCGCAGCTGCAAGGACCGGCACTGCGCGCGACCAGGCCGAAACCGGCATCAAGGACGCTGCGCCGCCGGCGCCTGGCCGTGACGGAGCGCCTGGATGATCTTCGCGTCGATCGCTGGGAGACCTGGCACGAGCAGAGGAGCGCGTCACCGCCGCGCGCGACGAGCTGGAACGGACGGCGGACGACCTGTCGGCATCACTCTTCTAAAGGAGGAAACTCACATGAACCTGCATCCCATACAACCAAGCGAGTCCGCTGGACGATCGGGATCAACGGCGCCCTGTCGGTGGTGTTCGGCGCGATGATCCTGGCCTGGCCGGGCATCGGCCTGTACGCGCTCACGATCCTGTTCGGCGCGTACGCGATGGCGAGCGGCGTCGTCGGCCTCGTGAACGCCACCAGCGTCAAGGAGGGTCGCGGCTGGACGGCGCTGTCGAGCGTGCTCGGCATCGGCGTCGGCCTCGCCGTCCTGGTCTGGCCGAGCATCTCGGCACTCGGGCTGTTGTACGTCATCGCGACGTACGCGATCACGTTCGGCGTGATCGCGATCGGCAGCACATTCTGGCTCCGATCGAGGGTGAAGACGCCGTTCTGCTGTCCTTGAGCGGGCTCGTCTCGATCCTGTTCGGGCTCGTGATGTTCGTGAAGCCGGGCGACGGCGCGCTCGTCCTGCTGACGCTGATCGCCGCCTTCTCGCTCGTGAAAGGCATCACCGAGCTGGTGGTCGCGATCGGCGGCGCGCGGATCATGAAGCGCCAACGCAACCCCCTGACCGGGGCGACCGCGTAGGCCCCCTCCCCCGGACACGTGCGGGGGGACACACGTCTCCCCGCACGACTATTCCGCGCTCCTGTTCTTGAGCGGGCAGGCTGCGCTTTACCAGCTCAGATTCCGCTTCGGCCCCTCGGGCACTTCTCCGCCGCCGTATGGAAAGCGCCACTCGGGGCCGAACAACACCGCCTGCTCCTCACCACGACTCGAACCTAGCCGTCGCCGCACACGTAGCCGCTCAGCGAGAGCGCCCGGCCTCTGCCAGCGGGCCTCCGAGGCGTCCGGCGCGCAGGTTAAGCTCGCCGCATGGCGTCCGGCAGGCGCGCGCCCAGCGGCTCGACGTGGGCGGCAACTAAGCCGCTCTACCTCGCGGCTCTGCTCGCCATCCTCACATACCTGGGCGTGCAGGTGCTCCTTGAGCTGCGTGACATCCTGATCATGCTGTTCGTGTCAGTGGTGCTCGCGGCCGCGCTCTCACGGCCGACGGCGGCGCTGCAGCGTCGGGGCATGCCGCTCGGCCTCGCCGTGGCCCTGATCCAGGTGATCATGCTCACCGCGCTGCTCGTAATCGCATGGGTCGTTGTGCCGCCGCTCGTCGACCAGATGGCCAGCTTCGCCGATCGCGTGCCCGGCTACATCGACCGCTTCCAGGGCCTGCGACGCGACTACGCGCGAATCCGCGGGCGCTATCCCGAGCTGGGGCCGTTCGACGAGGAGGTCGCGAAGCTGGCCGATGGGGTGGGCAGCGCCGTTGGGCACCGGCTGGTCGACCTTCCGCAACGGACGGCGCAGCTGCTGTTCCAGCTGCTCACCGTGCAGGCGCTCGCAACGCTGCTCGTGATTCGGCGCGACCGGATGCTCAAATCGGCGCTCGCACTGGTCGCCCCGGCACGCCGGGACAAGACGGAGCAGGTGCTCATCAAGATCTGGGAGCGGATCGGGGCGTACCTCCGCGCCAAGGCGATCGTCATGACGGTCGTCGGCGGCCTGATGTACGTGGCGCTGCTGGCGCTCGGCGTGCCGTTCGCAGTGGCGCTCGCCGTGATCGTCGCCTTCGGCGAGATCATTCCGCAGATCGGAGTGTGGATCGGTCGCGTGCCGCTGCTCGGCGTGGCGGCGTTGCAGGGCTGGCAGACGTTTGTCCTGACGCTCCTCGTCTCGGTCGTCCTCGAGAATCTCAAGGCGTTCGTGATCTCGCCGCGCGTAGAGGGCGAGCAGCTCAAGATCGACCCGTTGCTCGTGCTGATCGCGGTGCTCGTCGGCGCCACGCTGCTCGGCGCTGGCGGGGCGCTCATCGCCGTCCCCTTCGCCGCCATGCTGCAGGTGCTCTTCGACGAGGTGTTCGTGCCCTGGCGGCTGGAGCAGATCCAGGACGCTGCCCAGAGCGCGTCGCCCGCACCGTCGGACTGAGCTCGTCCTGCCGATCGCGGCAGATGGTCATCTCAGCGCAGGATCGTGTTACCAGCCTGACCTTCTCCAGAGCCGCTGCACAGAACCGCTCGGCGCAGCCAAGGCGCTCCAGCTCGTTGTCGACGGATCTTGCCGTCTTGGGCGAGAGCGTGCTGTCCCCGCGGTACAGGCTTGTGTGACGCCCAGCGTCACCGCCGCGCGCCGGGTCGGCGTATCCACATTTTCACCCGATTGGCGGGGTGGGTTTCCGATTTGCGAGCGTACGATGGCCGAGGAATGGAGTGGGTCATCGGACTGTCGCCGGAGTTCGATGCGTGGTTCGGCGAACTGACCGACGACGAGCAGGAGGCGGTAGTCGTCGCCGTGAATCTCTTGAAGGAACACGGATACGACCTGCAATCGCCGCTCGTGACTCGTGTCAGGGGATCGCGGCGTCGCCACCTCCGGGAACTCCACGCTACCGGTGCCCCTCAGCTCCGCATGCAGTTCACATACGACCCCGAGCGCGCGACCATCACCCTGCTCGCAGGAGACTGGAGCAAGCCCACAGACTGAAAACCCACGTCCGGCGAGTGGCCGAGCTGCCCGCTGAGATCGACGCCGATCACTGCCGATTGTAGGGTTGCGACAACGGATCCACCGGACCGGTATTGGGCGGTGGACGACGAACCCATAGGAGAGGGGGCGGCCTGACCATGAAGCAAACGGTCCCCGTCGAGGACAGACTGCACTTCCCGCTCGAGCCCAACCCGGCGTTGGTCGCGCACGCCAGACAACGAGCCGACAGTGCGCAGAACCGGATCGCAGATCAGATCACGGCATTCGCCGGATCCATGATGTTCGTCTACCTGCACCTGGCCTGGTTCGGCTGCTGGATCGCCTTCCGCGTTGAGGGGTACCCCTACGGCCTCTTGACGATGATCGTCTCACTCGAGGCGATCTTCCTCTCGACCTTCGTAATGATCAGCCAGAACAGAGCCGACGCGAGGCGCCAAGTCGTTGCCGCTCACCAATGGAGGACAGTGAAAGAAGAGGATCGGCAGAATCGAGAGCTCCTCAAACTCTCCAACCAGATCCTCGAACTCACGAAAGCGATCCACGCCTACACCAGCACGCCCCGAGAGGGCTCGTGAGCCACGCCTCGTGCCGCCGGACTCCGCTCGGTTCTCTCCGAGACAGACAACAAGGCGCCAGGAGCACCACGACCACAGCAGTCCCAGCAGGATAGCCGGAACATCCGCCGCGAGGCGTTCATCCCCGGCGACGCTCGGCAGCCCCTGCCACGGGCCGCTGATGTTCTCACCATGCTTTGGGAGCAGGGGGTCGCCAGTTCGAATCTGGCCGTCCCGATAGTCAGAAACGTCCGACTTGCCGGTGGTACGCTTCGGGCGCACGGTTGACCGCCATCTTCTCGAGGGGTTCTGATCGCGCCAAGCGGAATTCTTGCCCGGGGGGCACCGGGCGCTTCGGAGCGTTGGGAGCCGTGACCGATATCGATCGAGTCGGCGGGAACTCATCGGAATCCTCAACGGCCGAGTCGCTCGCCTTACTCGACGCGATTACGTCGAGCGCGACCGTCGGATTCGGCTTCGTCGACCGCGACTATCGCATCGTGCGGCTGAACGCGGTGCTTGCCGCCGTCATCGGCGGCACCGTGGAAGAGCAGATCGGCCGCACGGTCGCCGAGGCCGTCCCACACCTGTGGCCCGACATGGAGGGCGTGGTCCGTGAGGTGCTGGAGTCGGGTGAGGACGTGGTCAATCACGAGCTCATCGGCGTAAGCGCCGCCGCCGACGCCGACCGCCACTGGCTCGCGAGCTTCCATGCGGTGCGTGGCACCGGCGGGGAGATCGTCGGGGTGGCGACGATCGTGTTCGACGTCACAGAGCGTTGGCGGGCGGAGCGGTTCTCGCAGCAGTTGATCGAGACGTCAAACGCGATCGTCCTCGTGCTCGACACCGATGCGAACGTCGTCGATTTCAACCGCGCCGGTGAGGAGATCACCGGGTACACGCGCGATGAGCTCCTCGCGCGGAACTGGGACGTGGTGGTGCCACGCGACCGCTATCCGGAAGTCTGGGACGTCCACCGCCGGCTCATCGACGAAGGAGCGCCTCACCACGCCAACCCGATCGTCACGAAGTCGGGTGAGGAACGCTTCATCCTGTGGCAGAACAGCCGGAGAGTGGTACGCGGCGAGGTGATCGGAACGGTGTCGTTCGGGATCGACGCCACGGAGTTGGTGACGGCGAGGCGGGACGCCGAGGGCAGCCTGGAGCGGCTGCGCGTGCTCGATCACGACCGCCGGCGCATGCTCGAGCGACTGGTGCACGCCCAGGAGGAGGAGCGGCAGCGGATCGCTCGTGATGTCCACGACGAGCCTGTCCAGGTGTTGGTCGCGCTGTCGCTTCGCCTGGACATGCTCGCCGGCGCGACCGATGACCCGGAGCTCCTGTCGGCGCTGTCTGAGGCTCGACGCACCGCCCGCGCCGCGATCGCGAGCTTGCGCAATCTGACGTTCGAGCTGCATCCGCCGATGCTTGATCGCGAGGGACTTGCGGGCGCGCTTCGCCTCCACCTCGAGCAGATGCGCCAGGACGCCGGTACGCAGTTCGCGCTCGAGAGCGAGGTGACCGGGCCGCCCTCGGCCGAGACGAGCGCCATCGCCTACCGGATTGCTCAGGAGGCGCTCACGAATATTCGCAAGCATGCGTGCGCGCAACACATCACCGTGGGTCTGCGGAGCGACGAACACGCCTTGGTGGTGCGAATCGAGGACGACGGTCGCGGGTTCCAGGGACAGCCGGACGAGCCAGGACATCTCGGCCTGGTGTCGATGCGCGAGCGCGCGGAGATGGCGGGCGGCTGGTTCCGGCTGGAGTCAGACGACGACCGGGGGACGACGGTCGAATTCATGCTTCCCCTCGTCGCCGCCTAGACCTTGTGAACCGCACGCGTGTCCTCGTCGTCGACGCTCATGCTGAGGTTCGCGGAGCACTTGCCGAGGTTGTCGAGCGTGAGCCATCGTTCCGCCTCGTGGGCGTTGCGGCCGACTTCGGCAGCGCGCTCGAGCACGCCATCCGGGAGCAGCCCCATGTTGCGATCGTCGGCTTCAAGCTGCACGGCGGCGGCCCCCGCCTGGTTCGCACGATCCGTGCGAGCTGTCCGAACACCCGCGTTGTGGCATTCTCGGTCTACGAGGACCGGTCAGCGGTGTTCGAGATGCTCCAGGCTGGTGCGATCGCGTATCTCGTGAAGGGAGAGGATGCGGCCGATATCGTCCGGGCGGTCGAGCGCGCCACGGCCGGCGAATCGACGCTCTCGGCATCGGTCACCTCCGACGTGCTGCACGAGCTGGCGGATCACCTCAACCAGCGCCGCACCTCGCAGGACGAGCAACGACGACGCGTCGCCCGGGTGCGTCAAGCAACGGAGCCGGGCGCCATTGCAACCGTCTATCAGCCCATCGTCGAGCTCGCGACCGGTCGCACCGTCGGCTTCGAGGCGCTCTCCCGCTTCAACCTCGAGCCCCGCCAGGGACCCGAGGCGTGGTTCGCGGATGCTGCCTCCGTGAGCCTCGAGCGAGAGCTGGAGCGTGCAGCCCTCGAGTCCGCGCTGGCGGGATTCCGACGGATCCCGGCGGAGTGCTTCCTGTCCCTCAACGTCGGTCCGGCATCTGCGATCGACGACGACGTGACGACCCTCCTTGCCACACATGACCCGGCACGGACGGTCGTTGAGCTAACCGAGCACGCGAAGGTTGCCGACTACGACACGCTCCATGCCGCGCTGCTCAAGCTACGCGCGCACGGTCTTCGGTTGGCGATCGACGACGCCGGCGCAGGGTACGCGAGCCTTCGCCATATCCTCAATCTCAACCCTGACATCATCAAGGCCGACATCAGCCTCACGGCCTCGGTCGACGGCGACCGCGGGTCCCGCGCGATGATCTCTGCGCTGGTCTCGTTCGCGTCGCAGATGGGCCAACTCGTGATCGCCGAGGGGATCGAGCGCGCCGAGACGCTGACCGCGTTGCAGGCAATCGGTGTGCACTACGGCCAGGGGTACCTCCTGGGCAGGCCGCAACCGCTCGCCCGCAAGCCGACCGCACGGGTGCGGTGACATGGGCTTGCCAAGAGTCAGACTCGGTGCGTCTCGATTGCACGCACCAACGATGCACCAACTCTCTCGCATGTGCTTCAGCGCCGGCCAGAAGCTGTCGCCGCTCTTCCCGCATACCGGCCGCCTCCGACCCCTTGTTGAACCTGTCATACAACGCCGCGAATAGTCGTCGTCTCATCGCCGCCCCGGCTCCCGACGTCTGCAAGCGCCACCCGCAGGGCGTCCTGATTCCGACAACGACAGATCAACTTAGTGGCGACACACGAACGGGAAAAGAGCGGGGGTCGCCAGTTCGAATCTCGCTGTCCCGATATCGGTGGCACCGCGGTGCCGCGGATGCGCTCGGCCCTACCGCCCGGCGCCGCGGAAGCTGGCGAGAAGGCTGGCCGCCCAGTGCCGGTAGTCCTCGCGCGGAAGCACCGCCAGATGCTCGACGTGATGCCGACGCCGACGAGGAGCCGGAGGCGGCGCCGATCGATGCACAGCCGGCGTGGGCGCGGTGGTCGGCTCCGCGTCGGGAGTGCGAACGGCCTTCGCCGTCACGTGCGCTTCGGGACCAGGCCGCGAGACCGGACGGTGATCGCTCCCGCGAAGGACCCGGACGCTGACGATGCGGCCCCGCGGCGCCCGCAGGATGCGGCCGAAGCCGTCCCATGGCACAGCGGCGAGCCGCTCGACCGAGACGAGGGCGCCTCGATGCGGTGCCGCGATCACCCAGCCGCCGCCCGCATACAGCCCGACGTGGTGGACGAGCCCCGAGCGCGCGCCGAGGAAGACCAGGTCGCCGGCCCGCAGGTCGGACGGGTCGACCGGCACGGACATCGCCCAGAGGACATCCGCCGTCGGGCGCCCGGGAAGCTGATAGCCGGCCGCCTCATAGGCATGGTCGACGAGGCCCGAGCAGTCGAACCCGCCCTCCATGCGGCTCTCGCCGCCCCACACGTACGGCCATCCGACCTGGGCCAGGGCCGCGCGCACGATCGCGGCGCGCGCTCCGGCGCCGTGGACGGCGTGCAGCGGCGGCGTCACAGGATGAGTGACGGGAGCGGGCGGTCGCGGCGCGTGCGGGTGGTGCCGGTTTCCGGGCTTCCCCTGGTGCCCGCCGTGGCGAGGGTCGGTCGGAGGCTGTCGCATTCCACGGCGGTGCTTCCGCGGCGGGTTCGCCTGCCGGTCGGGCAGCGTGCCGGTCGTGTCGCTCCCGCCGGATCCGCCGGGGTCAGGAGCGGGCGCAGTCGCGATGTGCTCGAGGTCGGCGTGAACCTGGCCGAGGAGGATGTCCGTCCCGGCGGGGAGTCCCGAGCGCGCCGAGGTCAGGTGCAGCCGCAGGCCGGCGAGCGTGTCGCCTGCGCCCGTCGAGTCCTCGCGTGCGACGGGGTCGTCCACAACCGCGTAGCCCCAACCTTTGACCCAGAGCTTCTTGCCCGGCACGAGCTCGACCGGGTCGCCGTCCAGGCGCGACGTTGACGACGTGGGAGACCGACGTGTCGGCAACAGCGCCGTCGCTCGCTCGGAGCGACGCACGGGCGCGAACGACGTCGATCCGGAGCATGCCGCCGAAAAGCTCGACGGAGCGAAGGACGACCGAGCCGGTCGCGACCATCGCATCCCCCGGGCCGCGCTCCGCCGAGGCCGTGACACGGCCGATCCGAAGAAGTGAGCCGTCGTCGGGGAAGCGGTAGCCGCGCATCGCGACGGGCGTCTCCCAGGCGAACACCGTCGAGATGCCGCTCGCCGCGCTCCGCGCCGGAGTCAGAATCGCGACGGCCGTCGCCGAGGCACGCTCGACCGGCGCAGCCGTCGCAGCGGCAGCGGGAGCAGCGAGCGGGCCGGCTCCGGCGGCAAGGACCGCCGACGCGCCGAGCGCTGCCTTCCAAGCTCCTATGACCTCGCCCCTCCTCGCGGCCAACCCACCTCCCGTAGACACGGTACCGCAGCCCCCCGCCAGCCGCATGGATACCCGGCCACATCCGCGACCATGCCCCACCCGGCGCGGCCCGCACCAATCGGCACCGGACGTGGGCAAGGCGGACATCCCTCTTCTGGGGGATGACCGGCGCTGCGGCACTGGATAGCGTGCCGGTTTCAGACGGTGCGTCCGCCGCCCCGGCTCCAGGTTCGCGGCGGGAGGACGATGCGGTGGGTCCGCGTGGTGCTGTCCTTCGCGACGGCGCCTCGGCGTGGGCGTCTTCCATGACTGGGGGTGGTGGTCATGCTTTGCCCGTGCTTCCGAGAGTCGTAGTCGGCAGCTCGTGCTCGGCATCGTGCTGTGCGGGCTTGCACTCGCCACGGTGCTTGCGACGAGCGGCGTTGCGATCGCATCCACAACGCCGCCGCGGAAGGAGCTCCTGCGGGCGATCAACAGGGCCCGGGCCGCACACGGCGTCAAGAGGCTCATGGGCTCCTCGGCACTTCGAGCGGTGGCGCTCCGCCACTCCCAGGACATGCTGGCGCGCAACTACTTCGCGCATACCAGCCCGAGCGGCTCGACCATCACCCACCGGATTGAACACTCCGGGTTCGTCTACGGCTACTCGTGGACGGCAGGCGAGACGATCGCATGGGGAAGCGGATCGTATGCCGCCGCGAGCGCCACGATTGCGGCCTGGCTCAAGAGCCCGCCGCATCGCGCCATCCTGCTCTCCCGCGGCTTCCACTGGGTCGGGATCGGGCGGAACTGCGGCCGCTTCATCGGCCATCCGGATGCCTGCGTCTGGACTGCCGACTTCGTCATGCGCCGTTAGCTTCGCGACGCTGGTCCGCCGCAGCTTGCAGGCGCAGAACCGCCTGGGAACGTCCCCAAACTGGCGGCGGAGCGAGAGGTATGGCACAGTCTCGGTGCGCTTCAGAAAGGAGGCGCGCTGACGGGCGCCAAGGACATTGCGGTCTCGAGCCGCTTCAAGACGCGCGAAGAGGCAGCGTGGAATCAGGCGCTGCTCGAGCGCTTCCTGGACGGGGCGCGCTCGGCATCATCGTGCTCGACCCCGACCTCCGGTTTCTGCGCGTGAACTCGCGTGCGACGACGATGCTCGGGATCGCCGAGGACGCACTCCGCGGCGATCGCTTCAAGGACGCGCTGCCGGCGATGTTCAACGAGTTGGAGGCGATCTTGACCGACGTGGTCGTCGGCGGCACCTCGCGGCTGGGGGTGGAGACGTCCGCGCCGACGTTCCGCTCGCGAGACCAGCCGCGCCGCTACCTGGGGAGCTACTACCCGCTGAAGGAACCCGACGGCACGGTGATCGGCGTCGGCTGCATGTTCACGGATATCACCGAGCAACGCGCAGCGGAGCACGCACTTGCCGACAGCGAGGCGCAGCGAGACGCGATCCTCGGCGAGATGCTGCGCGCCGAGGAGGCGGAGCGCTCGCGGCTCGCGCTCGGCCTTCACGACGACACGATCCAGGTGTTGTGCGCGCTTCTCGTGCTCCTGGATCAGACGATCCCGCTGGCGCTCCGACACAACGAGACCGAGATCGGGTCGCGGCTCAAGGCGGCTCGCGACGTGCTCGCCGGTGCCACCGACCGCGCCCGCCACCTGATGTTCGAGTTACACCCGTCTGTGCTTCACCAGCGCGGCCTGAACGCTGCGGTGACCGCGCTCGCCGACGACATCGCCCGGCAGATCAACGCAACGTCGACGATCGACATCCCCGACACACGTTATTCCTGGGAGCTCGAAGAGCTCACCTACCGCGTCGTGAGCGAAGCGCTCGCCAACGTTCGCAAGCACTCCCGGGCCGAACGCTTCAGCGTCCATCTCTCCGAACACCCGCGGGAGCTGGCAGGCGTCGTCCGAGACGACGGGCGCGGATTTCCCAGCGGACCCGCAAGGACTCCCCTGTCCCATCCGCTTCACCTCGGCCTGCACTCGATGACCGAACGGATCCGACTCGCCGGAGGCGACCTCGTCCTCACGTCCGACGTCGGATCCGGAACCACGATCGAGTTTCGCATCCCGCTCGACGAGCGCGCCCAAGGCTGGCACACTCCCGCCCCGCGCTGAGGTGGCGCTACGCGGCGTGTCGCCAGCGGTCGAGGGTGACCGGCGTCTCGGCGGCGAGGAGGACGAGGCGACCGTCGATGCTGATCGGCACAGGATCGCCGGCGGTGAGCGAGACGGTGGTGACGTCGTGGTCGATCGTCACGCGAAGCGTCGATCCGCGGTAGCAGAGCGGGAAGCTGAGCCGATGCCAGCCGGCGGGAAGCCTCGGCGCGAGGTGAAGCGCGTCGCCGGCCGGGTAGACGCCGCCGCAGCCGATGACGACCGCCTGCCAGATGCCCCCGTGGGTTGCCAGGTGAAGGCCCTCGTCGGTGTTCTGGTGGGTGTCTCGGAGGTCGATGCGGGTCGCCGCGTGCAGGTAGTGGTCGGCATCGCGATTGAGGCCGGCGCGGCGGGCGACGAGCGAGTGCATCGCCTCTGACAGCGACGACAGATGGCGCGTGAGCGGCTCGTAGAGGGCGTAGTGGACGCGAAGCGTGGCGGCGTCGTACGTCTCCGGGTGCATCGCGAACAGCATCAGGACGTCAGCCTGCTTGATCTGGCGAAGCGGCTCGTCGGGCTTCGGCTCGTGGTCGGCGTCGGGCAGAGGGAGCGCGGAGAAGCCGTCCGATTCGTCGATCAGCCCGTCGGGGGTGCGGGGCACGACGAGCCCATCCGCGACCGCCAGCAGGCGAGCGTGCTCGAGGTCGGACACGCTGACAAGGCCGCGGTCGGCGAGGCGCAGGGCGAGCCGGATCGTCTCTGCAGCCATCATGTTCTGGTACGCGCTGTTGGACACGTCCTCGTGCAGCTCGTCGGGGCTGATCACGTGGCGGATCTCCCAGCCGCGGTCGCTCTTGGTTGCGCGGCTCGTGTAGAAGCGCGCGATCGAGAGGATCATCGGCGCCGCTTCGGCGAGCAGTTGCTCGTCAGCCGCCGCCCGGTGATGGTACGCACAGGCCCAGGCGACATCCGCGCCGAGATGGATCTCGCGCGTGCCGCACCACACCGGCAACGGCGTGCCGTCCGGCCCGGGCAGGGTGCGCGGCGTGGTCTCGATCCCGGTGTCGGCCGATTCCCACGGATACCACGCTCCGGCGTAGCCTTCCGCGGCGGCACGGTCCTCCGCGACGGCGAGGCGGCGAGTTCGGTAGTGCAGGAGGTGCCGCGCGGCGCGTGGCATGACGAGCGAGTAGAACGGAAGCAGGAAGACCTCGTTGTCCCAGAACACGTGCCCCTTGTAGCCGGGGCCGCTCAGGCCCTTGGCGGCGATCGACGCGTCGACTCCCGCGGGTGGGCAAACGGCGATCATCTGCATGGCGGCGTAGCGGACGCCAAGCTGTGCCTCCGGATCGCCGTCGATCTCGACGTCGGCGGTTTCCCACGCCTCGGCCCACGCGGCCCGATGCTCGGAGAGAACGCCCTCGAATCCCAGCCGCTGCGCCTCCGTCGCCAGTCGAACGGCCGCGGACGCCGGATCGCGAGTCTCCTTGGACGAGAAGACCGCGGCGTGCATGGCCACGCCGAGACCGCGGCCGGGCGTCACCCTCGCTGCCACGTGGAAGCCGGCGCTCGAGGAGTCGCTGCACACGGACGGGGCGATGCGGGCCGCGCCGAGGTAGGCGGTGGCGCTGATCGCCGCCTCGATCCGCACCCCGTGGCTCGTGCGGGCGGTGAGAACGGCCGTTCCGGTGACCGTCGCCGAGCCAATCTCGTGACCGATCGGGAGAAGGGGATGCGGCCGGGCCGCAGTTGCGCCGACCCACACAGAGACATCTGCGGCGGCACTCGTCTCGATGACGAGCGCCCGCGTCGCGAGATGCCGCCGGGCGAAGCTCGCCGCCCACGTCGAGCTGAGCGTGACCCGCACGCCGCGGGGAGACTCGAACACGGCCCGTCGCTCCAGCGTCTGGGCGCGCAGATCGAGGCGACGACACTGATCGACGAGCCGGAAGCCCGAGAGCTCCTCGCCGTCGATGAGGATTCGGGCTGTCGTGATGTCGGGGCCGAATACGAGATCCTCGCTGCCGGTTGGGCCCTCGTCGTACACGCCGGCCATGAACAGCGCAGGCGTCGAGTCGGCGGAGCCTTCGTCCCTGCTCGCGCGGATGCCGAGGAAGCCGTTGGTCAGCGAGAAGACGCTCTCCTCGCTTCGCTTACGAGACGTGTCGTACCCGTGGTGCTCGAGCGACCACCCGTCGGCGCCCGCAATCGTGACGATCCCAGCTGGGGGTGGATCGGAGTGCGCGTGAGCGGCCATCCTAGGCCCTGTCATCGGCCGGCCCCGACCAACCTTGCATCGCCCCTCGACCCCACCGCCCTTTGCGCCCTACGGCGTGTACGTGACGATCGTCGCGGCGGGGACGGGGAACTCGGGCCCCGTGGCGCGGTAACAGAACCTGGCAGGGATCGGGGCGCAGGTCGCCGACCGCAGCCGCGGCGAGTAGATCTCCGGCACCGGCCCGCCGTCAAGGCCGACAGCGTCGGTGACGCCGATCCGCGCCAGCAGGGCCGCGAAGCCGACCGCCGACGTCCCTCGCTGCTCGCGGTTTCGGGTGGTGACGACGGCGAGGATGCCCCGTCCGCTCGCCGTCTGGCCGACAGCCGCGCGGGCGGTCAGCGCCGTCCACTGGTAGTCGGTCATCGTCATGGGCTTCTCGGTGACGGGAGCGCCGCCTGACACCAGGAGGGGCTTCCCGCCCATTACCCAGCGTGCGGCGCGCCAGGCGGTGTCGGTCTCGGACACCCCGACCTGGCCGGCGTCTCCGGCCGCGGCGAACGCCTGGGCGGCCGTCCCGCCCGCGTTCATGAGGAGCACGGCGCCGCCGGCCGGCACGCCGACCTTCCGGGTGGCGACGCGATGGAGGCCGACCTGGACCGTCGCGCGCGACGCGGTGGGCTCGTGCAGGGTGTAGACGGCCGGAGCAGACGGCGTCCGGATCGTCGGGTGCTGGATGACGGCTGCGGCCGCGGGATCGGCGTCGAGGGCCCAGGCATCGAACCCGGCCGGCACGGTCACGGTCTCCCCCGGGCGGTGGTAGAGCCCAACCATGCCGTCGTCGGCGCTCGTTGCCTCCACCGCTCCCACCGTCACCTCGGCTCCGGACAGCTCGAATCGAAGCGGCACCGCCCGCGGCGTTCCGAACACCATCCGATCGTCGGTCGTGTAGCCGACGCTGGGCGGTCGCACCACGCCGGCCGGCACATGCAGAAGCACGCCGTTTCGAACCAGCAGCCCGCTCGTGTGGGCGCGGCTCGGCTTGTAGGAGCCGTAGTCGGGCGAGATCGCGGCGACGAGCCCGGCCGGTGCGGATGCCTTCCCCCACCGGGCCACGCCGTTCCGCCTGAGCCATCCCCCGGCGAGCGGCGCGCCGCCGGGCAGGGCCGTGCGGATGTGGAAGCGGGGATCGCCCAGCGGCCACGTCACGGTGACGAGGTGATACGTCCGCGCCTGCCCCGGAATGGCCACGTCGCGATACCGGACGATCCGGCCGTCTCCTGAGAGCTTCGTCGTCGCCGTCGAGGTCCAGGACGGCTCGGTCGCCGCCGCCGCCGGGATCGAGGCCGCGAAGACAGCCGTCATCACCAGGCAGGAAAGGACGCGCCTCATCGCTCAACCGTACGGGCGCGCGTGCGCCGCCGGAACCCCGCGGTTTGCGGGTTCTCCGCAGCTCGGATGATGGAAATCCCTCACGACTTTGCCGCCCGGGCGGCGATCACAGGAGCGGCGGCTCCGACGCACGACCCCCAACCTCCGAAGGACCCACCCGATGCATCCTGCCGCCTGCGACCGCCGGCCGACCGCACGTCGGATCTGGGCCGCGATCACGCTCACCGCCGCTGCCACGGCCTTCGTGCCCGGCGGCGCCGCCCAAGCGCATTCCGGCATGCCCGTGACGACGATGCTGCGCCGGACGAGCATCCAGATCCGCGTCCACCGCATCTATGGCCACCTCGTGAAGAGCATCACCTGGCAGCCCGGCGACCCCCACCTCAGCCTCACGGCCGGCTACACGCGTCGCGGTCTGCCGCCCGTCGTCTGGGGCGCTCGCGGCCGCTCAAACCTTGCCGTCCTGAACGGTGGAGCGTGGCACTGGCACTCGGGGACTCCGGTCGGCACCGTGCGTCAGCCGCGGCCGTGTCGTCCACATCGACAGGCGCAACCCCGCCGTCGGGTACACGGCGCGGGGCGACCTCGTCCTCGGGACGCGCGCCGCCCGCGCAGCACACGTCCGGAACATCATCAACGCCAAGGCCTATCTGGTGGTGCACGGACACGCCCGGTCCAGGCGCCCGAGCTCGGTGACGCGCACCCAGTGGCTGTGCGATGCGCCGGGAACCGACGGCGCCGAGGGCTGCTACCGGAGCGTCGTCGCCAAGTTCCGAAACGGCCGGGTCGGCATGCTCGAGATCGCCTACATCAGCATGCCCGCCGCGGCGCGGCTGCTCCAGAAGATGGGGGCCGAGACCGCCGTCGCATTCGACAGCGGCGGCTCGGCCACCGTGTGGTCAGCCGCCGGTCACGGCGGATGTCCACATCCCTGGCAGGGCGGCAGCTGCTTCGGCCTGACCCAGCGAGTCGGCCTCCACTGGCAGCGCCCCGTGGTCAGCGTGAGCGTGCTGAGCTACGTTCGCTAGCGCGCCGACGCGGCTCTGACTACGCGACCTGGGCTTCGTTCGCGACGGTCTGCTGCGCCATGGTCGCGGCGACCCGAGCGAGCGCCTCGATCGAGAACCGATCGCGCAGCGGCTCCAATGCATCCCGGACGGCGTCGTCTTCCATCCGGCGGCACTCGGCCTCGACCCGCTCCTGGAGGTATGCCCAAAGCTCCTCGGTGTTCTGCGTGGTGCCCATCGCCTTGGCGAGCAACGGCACGACGTGCTCGACGAGCGGGTCGCGCCTGGCCTGAACCTGAGTGTCCTCTGTCATCGTCCTTCTCCTTCTGCGGAAGCGTCCAACCTTCTCCTGGGCTTCGTCTGCCACATCCCCTCCTTGCCGCGAACGCCGACCGTGCCCTCCTGCCATTGCACACGCGACACGCGGCCTCGTCAAGCGGTCGGCTCCCAGGAAGTGTCAAAAACGCCCACGCCGCCGCGCCCCGTCACCAGGTGGGAAGGACGACGGCTGCTGCGAGCCCAAGGTGCAGTTCCGACGGTCGATCTGGCGGACGAGACGCGGCGCGCACGGCTCCGGTGTCGGCAGAATGGAGCCGTGCGAGCTTGACACGTTACAGGACGCTCGTCGTCCTGTACAGCCTCACGCGGGCCGCCTGGCTACTCCGCTTCGGTGAGCGGCCGGCCGGCCGGAGCGCCTTCGTGCTCGCCCGAGAACTGCGGCCCCGGATTGAGCAGGAGCGCGCCGAGCGCTGCGGCCGCGAGGGCAAACAGGGAGCCGAGCACGAACGCCGCGTGGTAGCCGCCGGTGAGGGCGGTCAGCGCGCCGTCGCCCGACGCCCGCAGGCTGTCTGTCCGCGACTGGGCCAGGCTGGCCAGGAGCGCGAGCCCGACCGCGCCGCCCATCATGAACGAGGTGTTCACAACGCCCGAGGCGAGGCCCGCCTCGCTGGGGTCGACATCGCTCATCGCGGCGAGCAGCACGGGGTTGAACGCCGTGCCCGCCCCGAATCCGAGCAGGATCATGCTCGGCAGCACGTCGGAGACGAAGTTGCCGTCAACAGGCGCGCGCACGAAGAGCGCCATCCCCACGGCCGCCACGAGGAGCCCCACCGAGAGCGGCAGCTTGATCCCGAACCGCATGACGAGCTTCGCGGAGAGGCCGAGCGAGAACGCGCCCATGATCAGGTTGGCGGGCAGGAACGCCAGTCCCACCTCGAGCGGCGTGTAGCCCAGGACGAGCTGCATGTAGAGGGCCGAGAGGAAGAACCAGGCGAACATCGACGCCGCCCACAGGATGCCGATCACGTTCGCGGTGGCCAGGTTCCGAAGCCGGAAGAGCCGAAGCGGCATGAGCGGCGAATCGACGCGCGACTCGATCACGAGGAACGTCCCGAGGAGCGCGGCTGACACGCCCAGCAGGCCGAGCGTCTGGACGGATGTCCAGCCCTCCTGGTTGCCGTTCACGATCGCGTAGACGGCGAGCATCAGCGAGCTGGTCACCGTGATGGCGCCGGCGACGTCGAGCTTGACGCCCGCGCTCTCGATCCGGGCTGCGGGAAGCAGCCGGAGCGACAGTGCGACGACGGCGAGGCCGATCGGGAAGTTGACGAGGAAGATCCAGTGCCAGTCGAGGGAGTCGGTCAGGATTCCGCCCAGCGTCACGCCGATGCTGCCACCGCCGGCGGCGACAAACCCGAAGACGCCCATGGCCTTGGCCCGGTCGGCCGGCTCGGTGAAGAGCGTCATCATGAGGGAGAGCGACACGGCCGAGGCGATCGCGCCGCCGACACCCTGCACCGCGCGCGCTCCGAGCAGGAGCTCCTGGCTCGTCGAGAGCCCGCAGACGAGCGACGCGAGGGTGAAGAGCGAGATCCCGATCAGGAACAACCGCCGGTGGCCGAACAGGTCGCCGAGGCGCCCGCCGAGGAGCAGACAGCCGCCATATGTGAGCAGGTAGGCGTTCACGACCCACGCGAGTGACGTCTGCGAGAAGCCGAGGTCCTTTCGGATGGACGGCAGCGCGACGTTCACGATGGTCGCGTCGAGCACGATCATGAGGCTCGCGAGACAGAGGACGTAGAGCGCGTACCAGCGGGTGCGGTTGTTCATCGTCACGGAGAATCAGTCCTTTCGAGGTCGTTCTCGAAGGGGTAGACGGTGGCGAGCGCCGAAACTCATCGGGGGACCGGCGATGAGTTCCCAGCCGCCGAGGCGTCAAACCCTGTAGAGATGCCGTCCGCACGGCCGACCACTGTCGTCTTTGCCGTCGCCGGGCCGATTGCCCGTGCCGACCTGCCCGCGATCTGCGGGCACGTCGCCGCGCTGCTCGAAGCGACGGGCGCGGATGTCGCCCTCTGCGACGTCGGGGCGCTTCCGGCCGATGCGGTCGCGATCGACGCGCTCGCGCGCATCCACCTCGCCGCGCGGCGGATGGGCCGGCAGGTCGTGCTGCGCCACGCAGGCGACGACCTCCGCGACCTGGTGGCCTTCGTCGGGCTGGCCGGGGCGCTACGGATCGAGCCGGGGGGGCAGGCCGAACAGCGGAAACAGCGTGTCGGTGTCAAGGAAGAACGTGAACTCGACGATCCGCCCGCCTGAGATCTCGAGCACCTGGAGCGCCCACGGCTCGTGACCGCCGTTGGGATCGGGCTTGTACTGCCCGAAGGCCGGCGAGCCGCACGCCCCGGGCGCAGGGATGACACGCGACCCCTGACAGCCGATCCCCGGCCCGAACCACCATGTGAGGATGTCGTCGCGCCCGCGCAGCCACATGTCATAGGGCGGCATGGACTGGCTGGCGTCCTCCTGGATCAACGACGTCAGGGCCGTCATGTCATACCGCTCGAAGGCCTCGACGTAGCGCGCCAGAAGCTCCCTGTCGGCCGCGTCGAGAGGAGGCCGCGGATCGCCGGGCGCGGCGTCGGCCGCGGCCAGCGTCGCGCGGGCCCGCTGGAGCGCGCTCGTGACCGAGGCGACGCTCGTGTCCAGAAGCTCCGCCACCTCGCTCGCCTTCCACCGCAGCACGTCGCACAGGATGAGCGACGCCCGCTGCTTGGCGGGAAGGTGCTGAAGGGCGGCGATGAACGCCAGCTTGATGCTCTCGCGCGCCACGGCGACGTCGGCCGGGTCGCCCTCGGGCACGAGCAGGCCGTCCGGAGCCGGCTGGACCCAGGTGGCCTCGGAGAGGACGTTCAGGTTGGCGGCATCGGGCTCGACCGCGGGACCGAGATCCATCGGCCGCGCGCGCCGCTCCCTGCCGCTCAGCATGTCCAGGCACACGTTCGTCGCGATCCGGTAGAGCCACGAGCGCAGGGACGAGCGGCCCTCGAACCGGTCGTGCGCCCGCCAGGCCCGGATGAACGTCTCCTGGACGGCATCCTCCGCCTCGAACGGCGACGCCAGCATCCGATAGCAGTAGCCGGTGAGCTCCGGCCGGTGCGCCTCGAGCTCCCGCTCGACCTCTGCCGAGCCCGGGCGGTCGGTGGTCGACGAGTCCTGCATGAGCGTCATGGTAGGCGCTCGCGGCGAGGTGCGACAAATCGGACCGTCAAGATGCGGGCGCTCCGAGCCGATACTGAACGGATGGGGGGTCACCGCTACGAATCCGTCGCCCTTGCGCTCGCAGCGAGCGACGCATATGAGAACGCCGACGAGAACCTCGAGGTCATCGACGTCACGATCGGGGAGATGCGCTCCCAGGTCGAGCTGGACGAAGATGCCTTCGCCGAGCTCGTCTCCCGCTTCCGCCTCGTCCTCGACACGAACCGCACCGCTCCCGCGGTGATGAGGATCATGGTCTCGGCCGAGGCCGCCCGAACCGCCGCCGACGAGGCGCGCGACCCGGGCCACGGATGGCTGTCACGCCGCCACTGGCGCCGCGAGGCCGAGCGGACGAGCCGCGAGCTGGCGAATCACGTCGCCGCCACGCTCGACGCGCTCATCTCCGAGCCGTACTAGTTGCGGGAAGTCAGCCGCGTGCGGCCTGCGCGGCGGCCTTCTCCCGGCGAGCGGCGAGCGCGCGCCGCCGGCCGGCGATCCCCTCGTGCCGGTACGCCGTCGTGTGGCTCCGGATGGCCGCCTCCGCCACGCGCCGCGATACCGGCCGGTCGAGCAGCCCCTCGATCGCGGTGTCGAACACGTAGCTCGAGGCGTCGGCGATCGTGTACAGCTCGAGCGTGGCGACGATGGCACCGTGGAGCCGCACGGGATCGCCGTCGATGGCTCCGCGCGCGATCTGCCGGGCGAGGCCCCGGGAGCGCCGGTCTGTCGTCACACGAACGATCCTCCCGCCGGACCGCCGGTGCCGCCATCCCCGGTTTGGCGTACCGTCGCGCCCGAAGTGACGTAAATCGGACGGTGACGTCGATCGCGGTCGCACGGGACCCGCCCTCAGGTATTCGTGGCGATCGACCCGAAGATGCCGGTCCAGGTGTCGAACTCGCCCCGGTCCCGGAACACGCGGTAGTCGCGGGCGTTGATGTCGGGCGGTGGGAAGACGAGCGGGCTCCCCGCGACGGTCGGATCGCCGAGCTGCCCCGCGATGATCGCCCTTCGCGTCCGGGACCGGCGTGATGTAGTTGACCCACTCGGCCACGCGGGCGGCCACCTCGGGCTGGTAGTAGAAGTCCATCCACATCATGGCGCTCTGCGGGTTGGCGGCGTGCATCGGGATCATCATGTTGTCGGTCCAGTGCATCACGCCCTCCTGGGGCACGACGAACTCGAGATGCGGGTAGCCGCTGGCCCGCGCCTGGAACACGTCGCCCGACCACGCCTGCGAGATCCAGATGTCGCCGCGCTCGAGGGCGTCGATGTAGCCCTGGTCGTAGTAGCGGCTGATGCCGGCGTCCTTCTGGAGCTGAAGCTGCTCGCCGGCGCGGTGCCAGTCGTCCTCGGTCGAGTTGGTGACGTCGGCTCCGATGTAGAGCAGGCCGGCGCTTCCGAAGTCGTTCAGGTCGGTCATCATCCCGACCCGGCCCTTGAAGGCGGGGTCCCAGAGGTCGTGGATGCTGGTGATCTTCCGCCCGGTCCTCCTCGGGTCGTACGCAATGCCCGTGAAGCCGGACTGCCAGGCGACCGTGTACTTGTTCCCGGGGTCGTACGCGGGGCTCTTCACCAGCGGGCTCGCATACTTCGTGAAGTTCCCGAGCTGCGAGTGGTCGAGCGGGACCAGCCAGCCGCTCTTCACGAGCTCGGTGAGCTGCCAGCTGTTCGTGAGCACGACGATGTCGTAGCCGGTCGGCCGCCCCTTGGAGAGGAGCGGCGCGATCTTGCCGGCGAACTTGGCGTTGTCCTCGATGATCTCCTCGTAGGTGACCATGACGCCCGACTGGCGCGAGAACTCGTTCAGCGTCGGGCGGTCCTTGAGCCAGTTGCGATAGTCGATGTAGAGCGGCCAGTTGGCGAAGACGAGCTCACCGGTCGACTGCTGCGCCTTCCACCACGCCGGATCCCCGACGTGAGGAGGCGGCTTCGTCGAGCTGCCGCCGCACGCCGCGGCAAGCGGCGAGAGCGCGAGCGCGCCCGCCGCGCCGCGCACGAGCAGGTCGCGCCGGGAGAGGCGGCGCCCGGTCAGTCCTCGGATCAGGGCGGGGTCGTGCATCTACCTGAACACCACCAGTGCGGTCACGACGAGCACCCACGCGAGCGCGATGACGGCGGGGATGATGAGCGCCGACGCCGAGAGGCCGGTGAACGACATCCGGATCTCGGTCCCCCACACGGGGCGCGGCTCGGCGGCGCGGTCCCGGCGCAGGAGCCGGATGATCACGATCACGAGCGACAGTGCCAGGAGCCCGCCGGCCGAGCCGACGATCGCCTTCTTCTGGGTCTTGTTGAGACCACTCGAGCTCGAGCCGGTCGGTTGAGGCGCCGGCGTCGTCGTCGGTACCGAGGCCGGCGGCGGCGCCTTCAGGTCGGGGACGGGCACGGCGCCGGTGCTGCCGACCTTGACGCGGCGTCCCGGTCGAGTCGGCGACGAAGACGGTGTAGCAGTAGGTGAGGCCCGCCTGGACGGTCCCGTCGATCAGGTGGTTGGTGACCGAGTGCGAGCCGATCGGCGTCCCGTCGGCCGGGCCCGTGGGGCAGGCAGAGCCGTCACCGCGGTACGTGAAGACGTGGGTCGGCTGCACGCCGGGCGGGTCCGTCCAGGTGACGTAGACCTGGTCCGTGGTCACCACCACGCTCATGTGGTTGACCGCGGGCCGATAGCCGCGTGCGGTCGTGTCCGCGAACGCCGCGGACGGCAGAGCAGCGAGCAGCACGAGCAGCACCATCCCGCCCGCGGCCCTTCGTATGGGTACGCAGCCTCTCATCCCCCAACCATTACCAGCCTACCGACGGTCGGAAATGGCGTCAATACGCCCGCTGAAGGACGCGAAGCGTGGGGTTAACCCCCCGCTCGCGGCGAGCCACCCCCATCGCGGCTGCGTCGCTCGGACGCGATCCTCTCCGCATGCTCAAGAACCCCGTCATCGTATGCCTCGCCCTCGCGGCGATCGTCGTCGTCGCCGTCGTCGCCGAAGCCGTCGTCGTCCTGACGACGCGCCGCCGCCGAATCGCCTGGTAATCGCGAAGAAGGGGACGAAACCCCGCGTTTACTGCCCAGTATTCGGGGACGCGGTAAAGGTTGTGTTCGGGAACCTCGCGAGGACTTGCACGCCGGCCGCCGAACCGGCACAACGAGTCACGTGGAATCTGCATGGGGGCACGAAACAGCGCCGGTGACGGACTGGGGGCACAACGGTGACCTGTCCTCACCGTCCGTCGTCGCGGCTCCCGTGCGACCGATCTCAGAGGCTGCACACATCGACGAGGCCCCGCGACTCACGCGCAACCAACGCTCCGTGATGGACTGGCTCGCCGAGGGGCGAGACGTCAGGCTGCGCGACCTCGGCGACCGGCTCCCGCGCGCGCCGGTCACGGTCAAGTCGCTCTTCCACCGAGGGCTCGTCGGCTACGGCCCGCGATGGGACGAAGCGGACGGTGGGTCAGACCTCGACCGCACCGTCCGCCTCACGCCGCGCGGGAAAGCCGTGATGGAGCTCTTTCAGCCGCGCGACGACGAGTCTTCCTAGAGACGTCCTCCTAGAGACTCGAGCGCCGTACGAAGAGCCCCCGGCCGAGGAAGCCGGCGATGACCGCCACCGCGAGTGCGATCAAGAGCACCCAGAAGGCGACCTTCACCGCTCCCCATACGCCGAAGACGAGCACGGCGAGGATGAGAAGTAAGAGAAGCCACATGCCGGTTCTCATGCCCTGATCGGGCCTCTGGCAAACGGCGCCGCCGGTAGGATGCGCCGCCCTTGCGCCGCCTCATCGCGCTCGTCTCGCTGCTCGTCGCCGTCGACCTCATGATGTGGTCGGCGATCGTCCCGCTCCTCCCCCACTACCGCTCCGAGCTCGGGCTGACCAAGGTCGAGTCGGGCTGGCTGCTCGCCGCCTTCAGCCTCGCCGTGGTGGCGGTGGCGATCCCGGTCGGCCACCTGGCCGACCGGATCGGCGCCCGCCGCGTCGTCGCCGCCGGCGGCGTGGCGATGGCTCTAGGGACGCTCGGGCTCGGGTTCGCGGGCTCGTTCTGGCTGCTCGTCGCCGCGCGCGCGGTGCAGGGCGTGGGCGACGCCGCCGTCTGGGGCGCCGGCGTCGCCTGGGTCGCGGCCCGGGCGCCTGCGGCCAGCCGTGGAGCCGCCGTGAGCTTCTCGAACGCGGCGGCGGTGGTAGGCGTCATCGCCGGGCCGTTCATCGGCGGCATCGCAACCAGCACGTTCGGGATCCGGCCGACGTTCGCCGTCGTCGCCGCCGTGTCGCTCGCCTTGGCGGGCTGGGCGTTGCTCGAGCCCGACGCCCAGGCCGAGGCCGAGCGCCGCGTCGGCGTTCGGGCTGCCATCGCCGCGGCGTTCTCGGAGTCGCTGATCCTGGCGAGCGTGATGATGATCCTGGCCGTCTCGGTGATCGGCGGCGGCCTCCAGGTGCTCGTGCCGCTCCACCTCTCGGCGGCGGGCGTCGAGCGCTCGGGGATCGGAGCCGCCTACTCGGCCGGCGCGATGCTCGGCGCGGTCGCCATCCTCGCAAGCGGCCGGGCGGGCGACCGGTTCGGCCGGATTCCGCTCGCGGCCGGCGCGTGCACCGCCCTTGCGATCCTGAGCGGGCTGCTCATGCTCCCGCTGGGCGCGGCGCTGGTCGTGGCCGTCGTCATCGCGGCCGGGCCGGTGCAGTCGATCCTCTACGCGGTGGGATACCCGCTGAGCGCCGACGGCGCCGACCGGGCGAACCTGGGGCACGGGATCGCGATCGGGATCGTGAACCTCACCTGGGGCGTCGGCGCGGTCGTCGGCCCGCTCGCCGGGCCGGGCGTCGCCCAGCTGCTCGGCGACCGCGCCTCCTACGCGCTGCTCGCGATCCTCGCCGCGCTCGCGGCCGTCGCCATCGCGGCGCCGGCGGCCGGCCGGGCGCGGGCTACCCCGCCGCGCGCGTGAGGGGCTGCGCGGGCCGCTCCTTCCTCGGGTCGACGAACGGGAGCCCGGTCGTGACGCCGGCCATGTCGCCGTGCTCGGACTCGACGTCGATCCGCGTGCCAGGGGCGGCGAGCTCGCTCGGCACCCAGACGTAGCCGATGTTCTTCTCGAGCCCCGGCGACCAGACGGCATCGGTCACCCGCCCGACCGGCCGGCCGCCGTGGTGGGCGGGCCAGGTGACGGTGATCCCGGTCAGCGGCTCGCGGGAGTCGAACTCGATGCCGACGAGCTTGCGGTCGACGCCCTCCCGGCGCAGCGTCTCGAGCGCCTCCTTGCCGATGTAGTCCTGCGGCTGCTCCTCGACCAGCCGCTCGAGCCCGGTGAGGTGAAACGGCGTGTCGGCGAGCGTGAAGTCGGAGCCGCAGTTGAAGATGCCGGCCTCGACGCGGCGGGCCTCGTTCGGGGCGATCGGCCGGATCGCGAACTCCTCGCCGGCGGCCATGATCGCGTCCCACACCTCGTCGCCGCGCGACCCGTCGAGCAGGTTCACCTCGAACCCGGGCACCGCCGACCAGCCGGTACGGGTGATGACGACCGGGATGCCCTCGATCTCGAAGTGGTCGCACCAGTAGTAGCGCAGGTCGAAGATGTCCTCGCCGACGAGCTTCGCCAGCGTGCGCCCCGAGAGCGGGCCCTGCACCTGGCACGGATGGACGTCGGGGTAGGACACCTCGGCGTCGAGGTCGAGCTGGGAGAGGACGCCGAGCGCGTAGAGGCCGGCGTCGGAGTCGGCGAGCTGCATCCACCACACGTTCTCCTCGGGATGCACGAGCACCGGGTCGTTCACGATCCCGCCGGACGGGGCGGTCACGAGCATGTACTTGCACTGCTTGACGGCGCAGCGAGTGAGGTCGCGGCACGTGAGCGAGTCGACCAGCCGGTCGGCGTCCGGGCCGCTGATCTGCACGGTGCGCTCGACCCCGACGTCCCATAGGGTCACGCCCTCCTGGAGCGCCCTGTACTCGACCGCGGGGTCGTCGTACTCGGCCGGCAGGTACATCTTGTTGTAGATGTCGTAGGCCTTGCACCCCGCGCGCTGGGTGCCGTCGAAGAACGGCGAGCGTCGGTACCAGGGGCCGAAGTAGAGCGTCGTCGTCGTCGGGTGCTTCGTCATGCTGCCCTCCGGTGGCTGGTCATCGCGTCGAGCGCCAGGGCCGCACCGCGGAACCCGGACTCGATCGCGCCGTCGATGAACCCCGACCAGCCGTTGGCGATGTCGGAGCCTGCGAACGCGATCCGGCCCTGGGGCCGGCGCGCCTCCGCGTGGTGGGTCGTGTACCACCCGGGGCGGTGGATCGCCCACGTGCCGCGCGAGAACTCGTCGCCCAGCCAGTCGTTGGCGGCGGCGGCCACGACCTCGTACCCCGGGATGATGTCGTCGAGCTGGTGCTGAACCGCGGGCAGGTCCGCAACGTCGCACGCCCGCCCGTCGATCCCAAATCCGATCATCACCTGCTCGCCGCCGGCGAGCAGGTGCTCGGTCGCCAGGTACCCGAACGGGTGGCCGGGCCTGATGGCGTTCTGCTGGACGGCCGGGCCGCGCGCGCGGATGAAGACCTTGATACCGGTGGATGCCTGGCCCGCGGCGATCGCCGCGCGCTTGCCGGCCGCGAGCGGCGGGTCGAACGCGATGGCCGGGAGCGCGTTCAGCGGCACGGCGACGATCGCGGCGCGGGCGGCGATCGCGTCGCCGCCGCGCAGGTGCACCTCGACGCCGGACTCCGCCTGCGAGATCGCCGCGACCGGCGATTCGAGCCGCACATCGAACTCGGCGCCGCCGGCGATCGCGCCAAGAAGGGCCCCCGTCCCGCGAGCGAGCGTCACGCGCCCGCCCGTGTACTGCGTCAGCGCCAGGCTGTAGCCGGAAAGGGCGTGCCAGCGAAGCACGCTCACGGCGCCCGACTCCTCGAGCGGCCCGCTCGCGAGCGACTCGAGCTCGGCGACCAGGACGTCCCGCTCCTCGTCGGTCAGCTCGAGCTCGTCCATCCGCTCGACGATCGACATCCGGTCGAGCCGCGCCAGGCGGTCGATGTGGGCGAGCGGGTCGTGCGGGAGCGGAAGCAGCTCCTCGGCGCCCGAGACGAACGCGTTCCACCCACGCTCGGCGATCGCGTCGCGCTCGGCGATCGTGCCGGTGCGGCGCTCCTCACCGACGTACCACGCGGCGAGCTCCGTCTCCTGGCCGATCTCGACCTCGAGCCCGGCCCGCACGATCTCGGACCACGTGTGCGGCTGGTGCCAGTGCACCCACCCTCCGCCGAGCTCGATGTCGAGCCCCTCCCAGGGCGAGGTCCAGGTGCGGCCGCCGAGGCGGTCGCGGGCCTCGACGACGAGCGTGCGGGCGCCGCGCAGCGCGGTCTCCCGCGCCGCGGTGACCCCGGCGAACCCCCCTCCCACGACGACCACGTCGAGCACGAACCTCGCGACCTCCAGATGGACTGACTGATGAGTCAGTCAGGCGGCGCGAGTATACCGGACGCCCGTCGGCGCAGGCCGTTGGCAGGACGGACCGCGACATCGCGACCGACCGCTGCTCCGCGCTGACGCGGTCGCTCAGTCCGGTCGCTGGACGTCGTCAATGAGGCGGTCGAAGTCCGAGCCGTCGAACTCGGCGACCGCGCGGTCGTACTTCTCCATCCCCCACGTCCAGAAGTCGAAGTCGATGTCCGAGACGCCGTCCTGGATCGACGCCCAGAGCGTCCAGCCGTACTTCGACATGAGCCCCCAGAGGCGGGCCCGGGCGACCTTGTTGGCCAGGCGCTCGCCGTAGTAGTGCCCCACGAGCTCGTCGAGCTGGGCGAGCGACAGATTCGACTCGCTCCAGATGTTGCCGAGCTCGAAGCAGGCGTCGTTCATCCCCGAGTACTCGTAGTCGATCAGCCGGAACCCGTCGCCGACATCGATGAAGTTCTCGGCGAGCAGGTCGTTGTTGCAGGGGACGGTGCCCTCGTCGCGCACGGCCATCGCCGCCTCGATCCGGCGCACCTGCGGCTCGAACTCGAGGTACCGGTCCGGCAGCCGGAACCCGCGGTCCTGGACGAGCCGGAGGTACCGGCGCTGGATGTCGAACATGTTGAAGTCGTCGCGAAACGGGCGCGCACCGTGCAGGAGCCGGCACGCGGCGGCGACCCAGTCGAGCCGGTCGCCGCGCTGCATGTCCTCGGACGTCTGTGTCGTCCCCTCGATGAACTCCAGCACGAGCAGCGAGCGCTCCGGCAGGTAGTCGATGACCGCCGCCCCGACACCGGCGTCGGCGGCGGCGACGGTGTTCAGGTACTCGTTCTCGCGGTCGATGGCGAGCAGCCCGGCATCCTTGGCGGACACGCGCACCACGAAGGCGCCGTCCGGCGTCTCGACCTTGTAGTTCGTGTTGGTGAGCCCACCGGCGAGCTCGGCCACCGAATGGCGCTCGCGAAGCGCGGGAACGAGGTCGAGGAGACCATCGAGGTCCGTCATGGCCGCGCCACTATAGTCACCTGCTTCGACGTGGTCGGGACCGGTTGATCGAGCAGGGCGCGCACATGGAGGGTGACCGAGCCCGAGTCGTTGTCGTCGGCGGCGGCATCACCGGGTGCAGCGTCGCCTACCACCTGGCCAAGGCCGGGTGGACCGACGTCGTCCTTGTCGAGAAGGGTGAGCTGACGAGCGGCTCGACCTGCCACGCGGCCGGCCTCGTCACCCAGTTCAACCCGTCGCCGACGATGATGCGCTTCCGCCGCTACAGCGTCGAGCTCTACGAGGAGCTCGGCGTGTTCGAGCGGCTCGGAAGCCTGCGGATCGCCTCCAGCAAGGAGAGCCTGATGGAGCTGCGGCGCGGCGCCAGCCGGGCGCGCGGGATCGGCCTCGACGTCGACGTGGTCGGCCCCAAGCAGGCGCTCGCGCTGATGCCGCAGGCCAGCCCGGAGTCGCTCCACGGCGCGGTCTGGGTCGGGCGACGACGGCTGCGTCGACCCGCACACCGCCACCTACGCCCTCGCCGACGCCGCCCGCGCTCTCGGCGTCGAGATCCGCACGCGCACGCAGGTGACAGGTATCCGCCTCGGACCGGGCCGCGAGGTGCGCGCCGTCGAGACGGCGGCCGGCCCGATCGAGACCGAGGCCGTCGTGAACGCCTGCGGGATCTGGGCGCCCCAGGTGGCGGCGATGGTCGGCGCGTTCACGCCGTCGGTGCCGGTCGACCACCAGCACATCGCCCTCGAGGCGGTGGACGGCCACGAGCTCCCGCGCGACATGCCGTGCTTCCGCGACACCGACAATCTCGTGTACGGGCGCTCGGAGGCCGGCGGCGCCCTCTTCGGCGGCTACGAGCCCGACCCGGTAGCCCGCTGGGTGGACGGCGTCCCGTGGAATCACGGCGCCCGCGCGCTCCCGCCCGACCACGAGCGCTTCGCCCAGCTCATGGCGGGGGCCGTGCGCCGGTTCCCGTTCCTGGAGGACGCGGGCGTCGTGGCGCTCGTCTGCCACCCCGACGCGATGACGCCCGACGGCAACCCCCTGCTCGGACCGCTGCCGGGCACCCCCGGGTTCTGGATGGCGGCCGGGCTCTCGCTGAACGGCTTCGGCGGCGCCGGCGGAATCGGAAAGACGATCGCCGAGTGGATGACGACCGGCGAGACCGAGCTCGACACCACCGGCTACCGCGCCTGGCGCTTCGGCGCCGCCTACCGCGCCCCCGCCCAGGTCGAGGCGGCCGGCCGCGAGGTCTATCGCTACTACTACCGGCTGCGCTACCCGCTCGACACCGACGAGTGGGGCCGGCCGAACCGGCTCTCGCCGCTCCACGGCCGGCTCCAGGACGCGGGCGCGGCGTTCGGCGTGAAGAACGGCTGGGAGCGCGCCGACCACTTCGAGCCGGGGAAGCCCTGGCGCCGGTCCGGCGCCGACCAGCGCGAGTTCGGCTGGGTACGCCCGCCCTGGTTCCGGCTCGTCGCCGAGGAGCACACGGCGATCCGCGAGCGGGTCGGCCTCATCGACATGACCTCGTTCGGAAAGATCGAGGTGCAGGGGCCCGGGGCGCTCCCGCTGCTCGAGCGGGTCGCGTGCAACCTGATCGACCGGCCGCCGGGGAGCGTCGTCTACACACAGCTTCTGAACCGCCGCGGTGGGATCGTCGCCGACGTGACGGTGACCCGGCTCGGCGAGGATCGCTTCCGCGTGGTGACCGGCGCGGGCGTCGTCGACTCCGACCTCGGCTGGCTCAGGGCCAACATCGAGCCTGACGACGGCCCTGTCGCGCTGCGCGACGCCAGCACGGAGCTGGCCGTGATCGGCATGTGGGGGCCGGCCGCGCGAGACGTGCTCGCGGGGGCCACCGATGACGACGTCTCGGCCGAGGGGTTCCCGTTTCGCACGGCCTCCGGCCTGCACGTGGCCGGCGCCGACGTGACTGGCCCAGCGGATCACCTACGTCGGCGAGCTCGGCTTCGAGCTGTACCTCGCCCCAGAGTCGGCCGTCCAGGTGTGGGATGCGCTGGCCCGGGCCGGCGCCGGTCACGGCATCGCTCCGGCCGGCTACCGCGCGCTCGACTCCCTGCGGATCGAGAAGGGCTACCGGTACATGGGCACCGACCTGACCGCGGGCGATACCCCCTACGAGGCGGGCCTCGGGTTCTGCGTCGCGCCTGACAAAGGCCCGTTCAACGGCCGCGAGGCGCTGGCCGACGCAGGGCCGGTGCCCGAGCGCCGGATCCGCACCCTGCTCGTCGGCGGTCGCAGGTACCTGAACATCTATGGCGGCGAGGCGGTGCACGCGGGCGGCTCCGTGGTGGGGCGCGTCCGGAGCGCCGCGTACGGCCACACGGTCGGCCGCAACGTGGCGTACTGCTACCTCCCGGCCGAGATCGGACCGGGCGCGACGGGGATCGAGGTGGAGGTGCTCGGCCAGCTCGTCCGGGCCGAGGTCGCCGAGGACGTCCTCTACGACCCCGACCACCTGCGCGTGCGCTCCTAGCGGCGCACGAACCAGCGGTACGGCAGGGTCCTGGAGCGGCCGTCCGCGACCGTGCCGACCCGGCAGGATCCGGCCGCCGAGAACCCGGGCGGCGCCGCGTCAGTCACGGGCGCCAGCACCCGGGTCACGTCCGCGGGCGCGGGACGGCCGACGTCGATCGCGCGCAGGGCGAAGAACCGCGGCGCCTGGGGCGGGATGTGCAGATAGACGTCCGGGAACCGGATCCGCGGCCGCGAGATGTAGAGGAGCGGGGCGCCCGTCCGGGCGAACACCGTGAGCGCCAGCGGGTCGCTGGGTGCCGGCCCGTCGGGCGCGCCGACCACGGCGATCGTCCCGCCGCCCGACCCGCCCAGCGGCGTGTCGCACCGAAGCACCGGATGCTCGCCGCTGCGATGGAGCACCTCGACCATGCCGGCCGAAGCCGTCGCAGCCGAGGCCGTCGCGACTACCGCAATCGCCGCCGCGGCGAGGGCGCGCCGCCTCCCCCGCACTCGCTCGACGAGCCAGGCCGCGGCGAGGCCGGCCGGCAGCGCGAGGCCGAGCGCGGCGAGAGGGAGGTAATGGAGCGCGCGTGTGAGGGCCGGCACCGCGTCGAGGCCGGGGACGGCCGCAGCCGCGAGCGCGGGCGCAATCAACCCGGCCGTCACGGCTGCCAGCGCCCGCCGGTCGAGCGCCCGCGACCGGGCGGCGAGGCCGACGCCGACGGCGCCGAGCACGAGCAGCACGGCGATCGCGACGAGCACCTGGGCAGCGGTCGGCTCGATGGGCCGGCCGCGCGTGGTATTGACGAGGCCTCCCAGGTCGGCGGCGTGCCACCCGAGCGGTCCGAGCCACACGCCGGTCACGACGACCATCGCCGGGATGGCGATCCAGGAGGCCCGCGACCGGTGGGCAGCTGCAACGGCGAGGCCCGTGAACGCGGCGACGATCCCGGCGACGGGCGATGCCAGGAACGCCAGCCCCGCCGCCGACCCCGCCAGGGCCCACCAGCGGGGCTCGGACCGGTGAGCGGCCCGAACGGCGGCCCAGACCGCGAGCGGCACGAGCGCGAGCCCGAGCTCGCGCGGCATCGCGGGCGGGATGTTGCCGAGCGCAGGGGTCGGCGCAGGTGAGAGCAGGAGGTCGCCGCCGTAGTGGCCGATGCCGCGCTGGAAGCCCATGAGGCCCGACGGCGTCGTCGATGGGTCGGCGGGCGAGGCGGTGATGACCGCGGCCGGGCCGCCGGCCTCGAGCCATCCGATCCCGCCGCCGGCGGTGGCGAGGACCGCCGCCCAGGCGGCCGCCGCCGGCCCGAGCTCGAGCTCGACCGCGAGCAGCCAGGTGCCCGTCCCCAGGGCGAGCAGCATCACCGCCTCGACGGCGATGAGCGTCGGCGTCATCCCCAGCCCTCCGGCCGACATGACGAGCGCCGCCACGGCGTGCTCGAGCCACGGGTAGGCGTTGGGCACATCGGCGTAGACGCCGCCCGGCGCGTTCCCGCCTCCCACGAGTTGGCGGATCCAGCCCTCGTGCCAGAGGACGTCGGTGTAGCGGGCCGGGTAGTCGTCACCGGGGACGAGCCAGGCGGCGGCCGACACGACCAGGCCGGCCGCGACGATCGCGGCGGCCGGGCCGGCCGCGAACCCGGTCGGAAGAAGCGGCGGGCGCCGCGCCAAGAGGACGGCGACGAACGCCACGACCAGTGCGCGGAGGGCCCACGGCTCGCCGACGATCGAGACACCGGCGAGCGGCTGGAGCATCACGAGCCAGGCGGCGCCGGCCAGGCACAGCACGCCCATCCCGAGCCGCTCGGCTGCCGGCGCCGCCCCGAGGATCGCCGAGCCGGCAACCCAGGCCAGGCCGACCAGCGCGGCGACGGCCGCGAGTGCGGCGGCGTCCGCTCCAAGGCCGGCCGTCATCCCGGCCATACTAGGATGGGGCGACGCGCGGGCGTAGCTCAATGGCAGAGCAAGAGCCTTCCAAGCTCAAGACGGGAGTTCGATTCTCCTCGCCCGCTTCTGAAACCCAGGAGCGATCGTCGAGACCCGCGGGCCGGCCGTTGCTCCTGGCTGGTGGCCGACGCGGAGGCTACTCCTGGTCAGGGGCGGCGACGTCCGTGAAGAGCGCCCCCTGGGCCGCGCCTGATCCGGCCTTGCCGCCTCCTGGGCCACGGAGGACGTATGCGGCGACCACGGCCAGGCCGGCCCCGATCAGCGGGCCGATGACGTACACCCAGTAGCTGGTGAAGTCGCCCCCGACCAAGTCGGGTCCGAACGTGCGTGCCGGGTTCATCGAGGCGCCCGAGACCGGGCTGCCCCACAGGCCGGCGAGGATGATGTAGCTGCCGACGCCCAGCGCGCCGAACGCTCCCAGGTTCTGGGCACCCGATGCGGTTCCGAGGATCACGCTGACCAACCCAAGGGTCAGCACGGCCTCCATCAGGAGCGCGTCCGTGGACGAGTAGCCCGACGCGGGATAGTTGGAGCCGAACACAGCCGAGGCGTTGACCACGCTCTGCACGAACCACGCGGCCAGCGACGCTCCGACCAGCTGCACGACGATGTACCCCGGCACCCGCCTCCACGGGAAGTCACCCCGCAGGGAGAACGCAACGCTGACGGCGGGGTTGAGGTGCGCGCCCGAGACCCTGCCCATGAACAGGATGATCGCCAGCACCATCAACCCGGGCGCGGTGACCGCCGCCGTCCGGCTGATCGTGTTCGGGAAGGCCTCTCCCATGACGCCTCCGCCACATGCCACCAGTACCAGGAAGAATGTTCCCAAGAGCTCCGAGAACAGCCGACGCCACTCCTGCGACGGATCCTGGAAGTCCTGAATCGGCGCCAGCACCTCACGGTCGAACAGCGCCTCCAAGTGAGACAACGCCGCCACGCGGGTTGCACCTTCTGTCGCTCGACTCTCAGCCATCGCCCGCCAATCCTCCTGGTGTGTCTCCAACCAGCGGCACCCGTACAGCCACCGAGACGCGGCGCGCACGACTCTAAACGGCGTTCCCAGGCACCGGCATCACCCCATCCGAACGAAAAGCTCCGGAGTCGCAGTCAGGCCGAAGACACGGCGCAGCAGGCCGGGCGTCCGCTCGGGCGGTGGGCGCCCGAACGCGCGTCGTCGCGGCTGAGCGCGCCCCCCAGATCAGCCCAATCCTCGCCGTCGCCCAGGTCGCCTGGCCGCAACGCCCGACGGTGGCGCCGAAGATCTGGGATCCTCCCATGCTCAGCTTCCGCACGGCGAGGAGGTGGAGCTCGATGGCGGTGGGCGTTAGTCGAATCCGTGATGCGTCGGGACGGTTTGTGTCGAAGCCGATGCGCGTCGTGCGCTCGGGCATGGAGGGCATGACCGCGACGGCCGGTGAGCGGCTCGAGAGCGAGGTCGAGCGGGCAGCTGACGTGGTCCTGGCGGGACCGTTCCCAGAGACGCTCGCGCGTTTGCTGGTCGAGCGCCGGGTTGTCGACCGGGTGGTCGCGCAGATGGTCGAATCCGGCGAGCTCGACCGGATGCTGTCCGCGGCCGTCAAGGCCGATGCGACGGAGCAGCTCGTGCGCCAGATCGCGTCGAGTCCGGTGATCGACCGGCTCCTTACGGAGGTGGTGGAGAGCCCGAGGGCCGCCGAGCTGATGGAGCAAATTGTGGGCCGGCCCGAGATCCAGCAGGCGATGGAGCGGGCCGTCCGGGCGGCGCTCGCCCGGCGGGCGGCGACTCTGCGCGACCGGATCGTCACCGGAACGCAGCAGCTGGACGCGCGTCTCGAAGCGCCACCCCGGCGCTGGATGCGGCGCAACGCTCGGAGCACCTCGGCCTACGCCGGGCTCGCGTCACGGATCGCGGCGTTCCTCGTCGACATCGTCGCTGTCCATTTCGCGTACCTCGTCGGAGCCGCGATGGTGGGTCTCGTGCTGGCGCTGGCCGACGCACATCCGTCTCACCTGCTGGAGGGCACGCTCGGGACGGTCGGCTGGCTGGCGGCGATGGCCGCGTACTTCGGCGGCTTCTGGGCGACTGCCGGGCAGACGCCGGGGATGGCCATCCTTCGCATACGGGTCGTCGCACCCAACGGCGGCGTCCCGGGCTGGGGCCGGTCGCTCGTGCGCCTGGCTGGCGGCCTTACAGCCGTCGTCTTCGTGTTCCTCGGCTTCGTGCCCGTGCTCCTGGACGACCGGCGGCGTGCGCTGCCGGACTTCGTCGCCCGCACCGCGGTCGTGTACGAGCCCGATCCCGTTACCGCCGCGGCCCCCGTGTGACCGTGCTCGGCCGACCTCGAACTTAAAAAGACCTTCGGGGCTCCGTTACCATCGCGCCCCCGACAAGGAGGCACGCGATGGCCGTTGGAGATCCGATCCTGGTGGGAAATGCGAACCGCGGCGACGTGGGGTTCGGCGACGCCACGATCCTGTCCGCCGACCCGAGCGGAGGCTTCGAGTGCGTCATGTACGTCGAGCCGATGTCGAAGCGAGCGGGGAACGGCATCGTCGGCCGCAGCTGGAGCGCAGGCATCGCGGGCGGCTGGGCGCTCCAGGCGCTTGGCGACCTGGTGTGGTCGGACGGCCTTCTCACCTACGGCCGCACCGCGATCATGGCCCAGGGGAACCAGTTCGGCGCCATCGTCTCGGGTGACAACGCCGTGACGGCCAACGGTCGCCTGACGGGGCTCCGCGCGGCCGCCTCAGGGCCGGACGACTCCGGACAGCCCGCGGGCGTGGGCGTGGCGAGCTCCGGCGCCGTGACCGGCGTGGATGCGACCGGCGGCACGACGGGGATCGCGGCTCGCGGAGCGGCCGTGGGCGTCCAGGGCGAGTCGCAGTCGGGGATCGCCGTCCACGCCGTCTCACAGACGGGGACCGGTGTTACGGCTCAGGGCGCCACGGGCGTGGCGGCTGAGGCGGCCGGGACGGCGGTCCAGGCGACGGCGACCGGGGGCGTCGCGAGCACCGCGGTGTCGGCGGCGGCCGAGCAGGGGACGGCGGTCCGTGCGTGGTCGGACGCGGGCCGAGCGCTCGATGCCCGGTCGGAGACCGGCGATGCGCTCTACGTGACGGCCGGGCGGGTGGGCGTGGCCGCCTGGTCGGAGCATGCGAGCGGCGTCGTGGGAAGCTGCGGCGGCCCGAACCCGCTGAACATCGTCCGCGCAGGCGTCATGGGCCAGAGCGACACCTATCCCGGCGTCCTCGGCCAGTCGGACAGCGGGAGCGGCGTCGAGGCGGTCAACCGGCGCGGCGGGATCGCGCTCCGTGCCCGTGCCGACGCGGGTGGAATCGGTGCGCATGTGACGGCCGAAGTGAGCCCGGCGACGGGAAGTCCGGGGCTCCCGCTGCTCGTCGAGGCCACACGCACCGGCGTGACCCAGCTCCCGCAGGCGGCGCAGTTCGTCGGCCACGTCGCGATCTCGGGCGATCTGATCGTGGTCGGCGGCGCGAAGTCGGCGGCCGTTGAGACATCGGAGGGCGAGCACCGGCGCGTGTACTGCACAGAGATGCCGGAGGCGTGGATCGAGGACGTCGGCGAGGCGGTGGTGGTCGACGGCGCCGTCGAGGTAGAGATCGACCCGCGGCTTGCCGCGATCGCCGACGTCGCCGACTACCAGGTGTTCCTCTCGCCGTACGCGCCGGTGCGCGCCTACGTGGCGCGCCGCGACCCGGGGTCGTTCGAGATACGGCTCGCGGGCAAGAAGAAGCCCAAGAAGCCCGTCACCTGCGGATGGAGGCTCCTGGCCCGCCGCAGCGACATCACGGCCGAGCGCTTCGCACCGTACGCCCCGGCCGGGCTCCGTGACGTGCGGGACGAGCCGTCCCTCGACCACCTCGACCTGGAGCACCCGGTTGTCGAGCCGCACCCGCGGCTGGACGCGCCCCAGCCGGTCGCGCCGGCCGAGGCGCCGGAGCACCCGCCCATCCCGGAGCCGCCCGCGGCGCCACAGGAAGACGAGGAGTGACGTGATCGGGCGCGGCTAGCCCCACGCACCCGGTTGTTCGTCGCGTTCGTTATCGCGGACGTTTCACCCGTATGGCATGAGTCGGGCTGCACCACGGTCGCGCAGGATCCCTGCAGCCGCTGAGACGAGTCACAAGCTGCCGATCGCGACGGGAGCGCGAGCGCACGCTGATCGATTGGAGGAGCCGATGACCCCGTCTACCGCCACAGGTTTGACAGCCTCCGCTGATGAGCTCGCACAGCTGCTCGGCCTGATCAAGGAGGCCGACAGCGTCGAGCTCAAGGCGACCGTGCCGGAATCTCACCAGCGCTCGACGGTGGTTGCGCTCGGGATGGATCCGCTGGAGGCTCAGATCCGACAGGTGTTCTTCTTCGATACGCCGGACCTCGCCCTCGACAAGAAGGGCGTTGTCGTCCGCGCCCGCCGGATCCAGGGCAAGGGCGGGGACTCGGCCGTCAAGCTGCGGCCCGTGGTGCCGGCGGAGCTGCCGGCCGACGTGCGCCGGTCGGCAAGCTTCCGCGTCGAGGTGGACGCGCTGCCGGGCGGGTACGTGTGCTCAGGGACGTTGAAGGCGACGGTCGACCCGAGCGACGTGAAGAGGGCCGCAGCCGGTGAGCGGCCGCTGCGCAAGCTCTTCTCCAAGGAGCAGCGCGAGTACTACCGGGCGCACGCCGCCGAGGGAGTCGGACTGGACGACCTGTCCATCCTGGGGCCGATCTTCGTGCTCAAGCTGCGGTTCACGCCGGAGGAGCTCGGCCGCAGGCTCGTCGCCGAGATGTGGATGTACCCCGACGGCTCACGCGTGCTCGAGCTTTCGACCCGGTGTGCCACCACCGAGGCGTTCGAGATGGCGGCCGAGCTGCGGGCGTTCCTCGCGGGCCGCGGCGTCGACATCTCCGGCGACCAGCAGCCGAAGACCCGCAAGGCGCTCCTGTACTTCGCCAAGGCTCTGAGGACGCAGGGAGGGGCGCGCCGGAGCGCTGCGTCCTCGGCCCCGTGAGCGCGGCGATCGTGCCCCGTTGGGAGTGGCGCACGTTCGGGGACGACTTCGGAGACGCCGATGACCGCCTTGGTGCGCTCCCACCAGAACGCGACGAGGAGAGCGACGAGGTGTACCTGCTGTCGCTCGCAAGCGACGCGTCGGTCAAGATCCGCGACGGGCTGATGGACGTGAAGCAGCTCGAGCACGTGAACGACGACGGGCTCGAGCAGTGGAGGCCGATCATGAAGGCCGCCTTCCCGCTGAGCACCGCCGACGTCCGCGCCGTGATGGCGGCGCTCGGCGTCGACGCCGCCCCCCTGGCCCGCGCGGAATACCGCCTCGACGAGCTCATCGACGAGCTGGTGGTACCAAAGGCGGAGTTGGCGGCTGTGAACGTGCACAAGCGGCGTGAGCACTACACGGTCGGCGGCTGCATGGCCGAGCGCTCGGAGGTGCGAACCGCGGAGGGTGCCAGGCGGACGATCGCCGTGGAGTCGGAGGATCCGGCGCTGGTGATCGCAGCCGTGCGCGAGCTCGGCCTGGGCTCGCGCCGGAATGTCAGCTTTCCGCGTGGGCTCAAGTCGCTCGTCGGATTCGGCGGGAGGCGATACGCGGTCATCGACGTCGGTACGAACTCGGTCAAGTTCCACATCGCGGAGTTGGGCGCGGACGGAGAGTGGCACCCGATCGTCGACCGGGCCGATGTCACTCGCCTGGGCGAAGGCCTGAACGAGACCGGCCGTCTCGGCGAGAAGCCGATCGAGCGCACCGTCGCCGCGATCGCCGCGATGGCGGAGGAGGCAGACCGGGAGGGCGTCGAGGCGATCGCGGCGGTCGGCACCGCCGGGCTGCGCATCGCCGCAAATAGCGCCGACTTCATCGCCGCCGTGCGCGAGCATGCAGGCATCGAGGTCGAGGTCATCCCCGGCGAGGAGGAGGGCCGGCTTGCGTATCTCGCGGCGAAGTCCGGGCTCGGGCTCGGGGAGGGGTCGCTCGTCGTGTTCGACACGGGCGGCGGCAGCTCGCAGTTCACGTTCGGCCACGGGGACCACGTGGACGAGCGGTTTAGCGTGAACGTCGGGGCCGCGCGGTTCACGGAGCGCTACGGCCTCGACACGGCCGTGCCGGACGACCGGCTGGCAGCGGCGCTCGACGCGATCGCCGCCGACCTCGAGCGACTTGACGGCCGTCCCGCTCCCGACACGCTGGTCGGTATGGGCGGCGCCATCACGAACATCACAGCCGTGAAGCACGGGCTCGCAACCTACGACCCCTCGGTCGTTCACGGCAGCGTCCTCGACCGCGGCGAGATCGACCGCCAGATCGAGCTGTATCGCACCCGCACCTCGGAGCAGCGCCGCGAGATCGTCGGGCTACAGCCCAAGCGCGGGGAGGTCATCCTCGCCGGCGCGTGCATCGTTCGCACCGTGCTCGCGAAGCTCGGCCGCGAATCGCTCATCGTGAGCGACCGAGGCCTGCGGCACGGCCTGATCGTCGACCGGTTCGGGCGAGCCGCGGTCTACGACGCCCCGGGCGACGGCGACGCGAAGGGCTCGGGCGGGCGCGCGCCGGTCTCCTGACAGTACGCGGTGACGGCCGCGTGGAGCGTCGGGAAGAAGTGCGCGGGGTCGATCGTCTTTGTCAGCTCGTAGCGCTCGATCTTGCTCCGCACGGGATCCTTCATCTCTGCGAAGACGAGCGAAACCCCCTTCGCATTGATCGCCTCGTCGAGGCTCTGGAGCATGTCGGCGGCCGTCGTGTCGACATCCGTGATGGGCTCTGCTGCGACGACAACCCAGGCCGGCGCCGGATCGGCCGACGCCAGCCTCGAGACCTGGTCCCGGAACGTCCGTGCGTTCGCGAAGAAGAGCGGGGCGTCGAACCGGAAGATGACGAGCCCGGGCAGCGAGCTCGGCGTCGGGGTAGCTGCGCACGTCGTGGTATCCGGGCAGTCCGGGGACACGCCCGAGGACCGTCTGATAGGGCCACCACGAGCGCCGGAAGACGTTGGCGACCGAGAGCCCGACCGCGATGACGATGCCCGGAAGGACTCCGAGGAGGGCAACGCCGAGAAATGCCGCGATGCTGAGACCGAACTCCGTCCGGCGCTGCCGCCAGAGCCTGACGACCCCGGGGATGTCGGCGAGCGAGAGCGATGCGACGATCACCACTGCGGCGAGGGTTGGTTGAGGGAGGTCGCGCAGGAGCCCCGGGACCAACAGGAGCATCAGCGCGATCGCCAGCGCGCCGACGACCCCCGTGACCTGCGTCTTGGCGCCCACCTGGGCGGCGACGGCCGTTCGCGAGCCGCTCGTGCTGACGGGGAATCCCTGGAACAGCCCTGCGGCGATGTTGGCGGCGCCCACCCCCAGCATCTCCTGGTTGCCGTCGATCTCCTCTCCGCTGCGGCCGGCGAACGCGGACGCCGTCGCGATCGTGTCGGCGAGGGAGACGAGCGCGATGCCGAACGCTGCTCCGAGCAGAAGCGGGATGTCCGAGCCGTCGACGTGCGGCACCGTGAGCGGCGGAAAGCCCTGAGGCAGCACGCCCACGAGCTTGACGCCGTGCTCCTCGAGCTGGAACGCCGACGCCGCGAGGATCGACACCACCACCGCCGCAAGAACGCTCGGAACCTTGGGCCACAGCCGCTGCAGCGCGACCATCACGCCGATGCCTGTCGCGCCGACGGCGAGCGCGGCCGTCACGGTGTCGCCGTTCGCAACGCCGTTAGCGAACGCTCTCGCCTCCGCCACGAGGCCCGAGGCGTCGGTCGAGAAGCCGAACAGCTTCGGCAGCTGGCCGACGAGGATCGTGATCGCAAGCCCGTTCATGTAGCCGATCATGGTCGGCTTCGAGAGCAGGTCGGCGACGAACCCGAGCTTCGCGAGCGCGCCGAGCGAGGTGATCGCTCCCACCAGCAGCCCCAGCATCGACGCCAGCGCGATCGCGCGCTCCGGATCCCCGTTCGCACCGACGATGGGCACGATCACGGCGGCGATCATGGGACCGAGCGACGAATCGGGACCCAGCACGAGGATCCGCGACGGCCCGAACGCTGCGTAGCCAAGCAGGCACAGGATGGACGTATAGAGGCCGGTGATCGCCGGCAACCCGGCAAGCTCGGCATACGCCATCCCCTGCGGGACGAGCAGCGTCGTCAGGACGAGGCCGGCGACGACGTCGTGCGGAAGCCACCCGATCCGGTAGGAACGGATCATCCGCAACCCCGGCACGATCGCGGACCTCCGGGCGGATCCGGCGGCCTCGTCCAGCACGCTCATGGGACAGTTTCGTGCCGGATGCGGCCCGGTCGCCTCACCCCGACCGGGTGATCGCAGGTTGTCGGTCGGACAGATGCAATTCATTCGGTTGGGGTGAGGCCGGGCCGGCCGGCATGCTCGACACTCGCCGGAGAGCCATCCTTGGTCGTCGTGCGCACGGACAGCGGCGTGGCGCCCTGAACACGGAGGAGGATGCATTCGTGGAGCTCTGGATCCGATGACCACGAAGCAGGAGAAGCGGATCGCCGAGTACGCGCGGCTCTTCCGCGTCAAGCCCGGATCGAAGGTGACGCTCGCGGACGACTTCGACCCGGCGTTCAAGGCCGAGTTCCTGAAGAAGAAGGACGGCGCCCCGACGTTGCGGCGGGGCGTGGCGATGCTGGCGGACTATCAGGCGCGGCTCGCCGCTCAGGACACGTACGGCGTGCTGGTGTGTCTGCAGTCGCTCGACGCGGGCGGGAAGGACGGGACGATCCGGCACGTCATGAGCGGCGTCAACCCGCAGGGTGTCGCAGTTCACGGCTTCAAGGTACCGTCGGCCGAGGAGCTCGACCATGACTTCCTCTGGCGCTATGCGCAGCGACTTCCGGCCCGGGGTGAGATCGGGATCTTCAACCGGTCGCACTACGAGGAGGTGCTCGTTGTACGCGTGCACCCTGAGAACCTCGAGCGGCAGAAGCTCCCGGCGGAGTCGACGGGCGCAGGCGTCTGGAAGCGTCGTTATCGGGAGATCAACGACTGGGAGCGCTATCTCACCGACAACGGCTTCCGTCTCGTGAAGCTGTTCCTGAACCTCTCCAAGGAGGAGCAGCGCACCCGGTTTCTCAAGCGGCTCGACGTGCCGGAGAAGAACTGGAAGTTCTCCTCCCACGACGTGCGCGAGCGGGAGCGCTGGGACGACTACCAGGCCGCGTTCTCGGAGATGCTGTCCCACACCAGCACCAGATGGGCTCCGTGGTACGTCATTCCGGCCGACCACAAGTGGTTCGCCCGGCTCGCCGTCGCCGTCGTCGTCACCCACACGCTGATGGAGATCAACCCGCAGTACCCCGTCGTGAGTGATGAGGCGCGCCGTGACCTGATGAACGTCAAAGAGGAGCTCGAGGCTGAGGCGCCCAAGGGGGCGGCGGCGGATCCGTTCGAGGCTCGGCTCGCGAAGGAGCGGCGCAAGGCGAAGCGCAAGAAGGGGGAACCGCAGACAGGGGCCGCCGTTGCCGGCCCGGACGACGGCGGGAGCGAGGAGGCGTGATGCAGGCCACGGCGAGCAACGCTGCACCACCGTCCGACGAGGTCGAGCGGTGGTATGCCCTCGACTCCGACGCGGTCATCGAGAGGCTCGGAGCCGATCCACGGGAGGGACTTTCCGCGGAGGAGGCGCAGGCGCGGCTCACGCGCGACGGGCCGAACGCGCTCCCGACCGAGGAGCCGACGCCCGGCTGGCGCCGCTTCTTGGACGAGTACCGCAGCTACATGCAGATCATCCTCGTCGGCGCGGCGGTGGTTTCGCTCGCGATCAAGGAGTGGAACACCGTGGTCGTTCTGGTCGCGATCACGCTCCTGAACGCCGTGGTCGGCCTCCGCCAGCAGGGCAAGGCAGAGAGCGCGATGAACGCGCTCAAGTCGATGATGAAGGAGACCGCACGCGTGCGCCGCGGCGGCGCCGAGGCGGAGATCCCGGCCGAGGAGCTCGTCGTGGGCGACATCGTCTTGCTCACCGCGGGCGACCAGGTGCCCGCCGACGGCCGCCTGATCGCGGCCAGCTCGCTGCAGATCGACGAGTCCGCCCTGACGGGGGAGAGCACGCCCGCCGGCAAGGTGGCCGAGACGCTCCCGGACGAGGAGCGGGGCCCCAGTGACCAGATCAACATGGCGTTCATGCACACGCCGGTGACGCACGGCAGCGGCGTGATGATCGTGACCGGGACGGGCAGCGGCACGCAGGTCGGCCAGATCGCCCACATGCTTGAAACCACCGCGAACGAGGAGACGCCGCTCACCAAGCAGATGAATACGCTCACGCTGTGGATCGCCGGCGCGGCGGGCGCGACGATGGTCGTGATGTTCGCGCTCGGCCTGCACCGCGGCGACCCGTGGAGAGCGTTGTTCATCAGCGCCGTGGCGCTGGCGATATCGGCCATCCCCGAAGCGCTGCCCACCGTCGTCCAGGTCGTCCTCTCCCTCGGCAGCGTGGAGCTCGCCGGGCGAAACGCGATCGTGAAGGAGCTGCCCTCGGTCGAGACGCTCGGGTTCACATCCGCGATCAACTCCGACAAGACGGGCACGCTGACCCTGAACCAGATGACTGCCGTCGAGGTGGCCGACGTGACCGACCGCTACACGATCTCGGGCACCGGCTATAGCCTCGAGGGCAGGGTGCATCATGCCGCGGGGAGGTCGGACTCGATCGAGCACGCGATCCTTCCCTACGTGGTCGCGAGCGACGCCCGGCTGGAGGGCGGAAAGGTCGTCGGCGACCCGACCGAGGGCGCGCTGCTCGTCCTGGCGCACAAGGCGGGGCTCGACATCGAGGCGACGCGCGAGCAGCTGCCGCGGCTGGCGACGCTGCCGTTCGACCCGACCTACAAGCTGATGGCAACCTTCAACCGCGCGACGGACGGCGACGGCCGCGACGTCGTTCGCGTCTACGTCAAGGGGGCCGCGCCCGCCGTCCTGGAGCGAGTCGGCCACGCGCGGTCGGGCGCCGCGAGCGTCCCGTGGGACGACGACCTGAAGCAGCAGGCCGATAACCACGTGACTCGGATGGAGGGCCTCGGCCTGCGGGTGATGGCCGCCGCCTACTGCGACCTCGACCCGGCCGACTTCGACGCCGACGGCGACCTGCTCGCCGATGTCACCGATCTCGAGATGACAAGCCTCGTGGGCATGCTTGACCCACCGCGTGACGAGTCGAAGGCGGCGGTCGCCGACGCGCAGGCAGCCCACATCCGGGTGCGGATGGTGACCGGAGACGACGTCATCACAGGCGCGGCGATCGCCGAACAGCTCGGGATCCCCGGAGAGGCGATCCTGGGAGCCGAGTTCGCGGCGTGGTCAGAGCCGGAGCGGATGGAGCGGATCGATGCGATCGGCGTCGTCGGCCGGGTCGCGCCGGAGCACAAGGTGCTCCTGGCGGAGACGCTCAAGGCGAAGGGAGACGTGGTCGCCATGACCGGCGACGGCGTCAACGATGCGCCCGCGATCAAGGCGGCGGACATCGGAATCGCGATGGGCACCGGAACCGAGGTGGCGAAGAACGCCAGCCGCATGATCCTCTCCGATGACAACTTCGCAACGATCGTCTACGCCGTCGAGCAGGGCCGGAAGCTCTACGACAACCTGAACAAGTACATCCGGTTCGTGCTCGTGATGCTCGTGGCGTTCATCCTGACCTTCCTCGGCGCAAGCCTGTTCAACATCGCCTCCGGCGAACCGTTCACGGCGCCCCAGGTGCTCTGGATCCACTTCCTGATCAGCGCGCCGTTCGGCGTCGCTCTCGGTTTCGACGAGGAGACGCCGGGGCTCATGCGGATGCAACCGCGCGAGCGCGGGGAGTCGATCCTCACCCGACCCATGATGCTCACTGCCGGGCTGGTCGGCCTCTTCCTCGCAACGGCCGCGCTTGCGATGATCAAGATCGGCGTCAACCACTACGGAAGCGTCCGGATCGGCACCTCGGTCGCCTTCACGGCCTTCGCGCTCATGCTGGTCGTGGCCGGCTACGAGTGCCGCAGCGAGGCCGGGACAGTGTTCGCAAGCGACACGTTCAACAGCCGCCGGATGAACGTCATCGCCGCGGTCGAGGCGATCGGCGCGGTGCTCGCGACGGGTTGGGACTTCCTGAACAGACTGCTCGGGACCGTCCCGCTCACCACGCAGCAGTTCGGGTTGGCACTGCTCTGCGCGATCTCACTCCTCGTCACGTGGGAGATCGCCAAGTGGATCGCGCGGCGCCGGAGGGGCACCGCACCGGTCGCGGGGACCGCCGCGAGATGAGCATTCGAGACGTGCCACGTTCTGCCGCGACGGTTGTTGTCGCCGTGCTCGCCTGCGCGGTCGTGCTGGGCGGCTGTGGCGGCGGCGGAGGGAGCCCGTCGCTCCCGAGCTCCCTGCCCGGTTCGTTGCCGAGCCTGCCATCGACCTCGCGACCCACGTCATCCCAGCCGGCGACGACCGAGACGACCACCGAGACGACCACTTCCACCACTGAGACGACAGCCACAGAGACGACGCCGCCTCCCGCGTCGAGCTCCGAGAGCGACACGCCTTGGGGCTGGATCGCTGCCGGCGCGGTCCTGCTCGTGATCCTGCTCCTGATCGTCGGCTGGGCCGTCGGGCGGCGCGGCGCCTCCCGCAAGACGTGGAACGCCCAGGCGCTCCAAGCGATAGGCGAGGGGACGGCGCTCCATGACACCGCGCTGGCTGAGCTGATCGCCGCCACCTCGGCCAACCGCCCCGAGCGGTGGTCGTCGATCGCAAGCATGGCCGACGGGCTGTGGACGTCGCTCCAACGGCTCCAGACAGCTCCCGCCGACCGGGCCGCAGAGACGTTGCAAGCCTCGATCGACGCCGCCGGGGCTGTCCGGTCGGCGATCGCGATCGCGCGCGGCGCACCGCCCGGCGTGCCTCTGGACGAGGAGGCGGCTCGGACGCTGCGGCAGCGTCTCGAGCAGTTGGCGGCCGCGCTTGGCAACCTCAGAGCGGCCGCTGGGAGCGGATAGCGGCTGGATGTGGCGCCCCGAGCAAGGTCGCCCGGCGACGAACGACGGGCAGAGGGGCATCGAGCCGCGCTGGCCGGTGGCGCTCGTGATCGCGGGTTTCATCGCCATCACCTTGACGCTTCGCATTCTCGAGCCAGAGCGCGAATCGCTGGGGCCGCCCTGGCTCGTCCCCGGACTCGAGATTGCAATGCTCGGCGCCCTCCTCGCAGCTGACCCGGCCCACGTGAAGGAGCGCCGCCGCTGGCTGCGCCGGCTGTCGCTCACATTGGTCATGGGGCTCGCCGCCGCCGGCATGGCGTCCACAGCGGTACTGGTCAACGACCTGGTCACGGGCTCGAAGGTCACGGAATCCGCGAGCTCGCTGCTTGCGTCCGGCGCCGTCATCTGGCTGGGGAACAGCGTGATCTTCAGCCTGATCTACTGGCTCCTGGACTCCGGCGGGCCGGCCGCGCGCTACTTCGAGCCGCGGCCGTATCCCGACTTCGCGTTCACCCAGCAGCTCAGCCCCGAGTACGCGCCACCCGGATGGCGCCCGATGTACGTCGACTACCTCGTGCTCGGGCTGTCCACGAGCATGGCGTTCAGCCCAACGGACGTGATGCCCATGGTTCCCTGGGCGAAGCTGACCATGACATTGCAGTCGCTGATCTCGCTGACGGTGATCGCGCTCGTCATCGCCAGAGCCGTCAACGCCTTCGCCTAGGCCGCCCGTGGACGACGCCAGGCATCAGCGGCTCGAGCTCTTCGCCACAGTCCTGCTCGCCGTGGCAGCCGTGGCGACGGCGTGGAGCACATACCAGTCTGCGCAGTGGCGAGGCGAGCAAGCGCTCGACGCCAGCAAGGCGACAGCGGCCCGCATCCAGTCGTCGGAGGCATCGACGCGAGCGGGACAGCTCACGCAGATCGACATCGCCACCTTCATCCAGTGGATCAACGCTAGCGCGGCCGACCGAAGACCACTCGCGCGGTTCTACCGTGAGCGGTTCCGCGACGAGTTCCGGCCCGCGTTCGCGGCGTGGATCGCGACACGTCCTTTCACGAACCGGGCCGCCCCTCCGAGCCCCTTCGCGATGCCGCAGTACCGCGTCGCCGAGGCCGTTCAGAGCGCGAACCTGAACACGGCCGCCGGCCGGTACGCCGACGACGCCGGCGAGGCGAACGAGCGCGCGGACGACTACATGCTCGCCGTCGTGCTCTTTGCAAGCTCCCTCTTCTTCGCCGGGATCTCGACCAAGCTCCGGACCGGCCGCCAGCGGGAGGCGATCCTGGCGCTCGGCTACCTGATCTTCATAGGCACCGTCGTCTGGATCGCGACGCTGCCGCTCGCGATCTCCATCTAGCCCGCGCGGCCGCCTATCCGGGCGGGCGCGGGAGCTGGGCGAGCTGGGTCAACGAGAACACCACGAGCACGGCGCCCAGCCCGACCAGCCCGTATCGCGCGGCGAGCACCGGAAAGTGTCCGCTGATCCCAACGAGGAAGAGCACCGTCGCCAGGTAGACGGTGATCCGCACGTACTTGTCCGAGGTCGCGCCGGCCTCTGCGCCGGCGGCGAAGAACGCGTCGGCCTTGGCGTCGTGGGCATGTGCCGCGATCAGCTGGGGCTGGCGGTACACGGACATGTACGGCCTCAGGTCAACACCACCCCGCGCCCTGCCGCCTCAGGCACCGCCGGCGGTCTGGCCGGGACCGCCGCTCGGCTCGCGACGTTCGAACGCCGTGACGGCGGCCTGGACTGTCGGGAAGAACCGCGAGGCGCCGACCTGGGCCGTCAACCCGGTTCCGTCGAAGATCTCGCGCTGCCTGCTCTTCAGTCGTGCGAAGCAGAGCGTCACCTGCATCCCCTCGAGCTCGGCCTCGAGCTGCTTCAGGGCGTCGACTCCCGTGGCATCGAGGAACATCCAGGCCTCGGCGTTCATGACCACCCACTCGACGCCCGAAGACGACGCCACGATCTCGAGCACCCGGCGGCGGAGGTACTCGGCGTTGACGAAGAACGGCGGTGCGTCGAAGCGGTAGATCAGGAGGCCCGGGACCGTCTGCGCATCGACGAAACGCTCGACGTCGTGGTAGCCGTCGATGCCCTCGACCGCTCCCAAAACAGCGTCGTGGGGGCGGGCGGCCCGGTAGAGGAACACGCCGATCGAAAGTGCCATCGCGACCGCGACACCGCCCAGCACGCCGAACAGCAGCACACCGGCGAACGCCGACAGCGCGAGCCCGACCTCGGCCTGGCGAACATGGCGCAGGCGCCACATGCCGCGCAGATCGATCAACCCGATCGCGGCGACGACGATGATCACGCCCAGCGCCGCCTTCGGCAGCGGCTCGATCACCGGCATGGCCACGAGCAGGAAGATCCCCACCACGACGGCCGCGATCATCACGGACAGCTGCGAGCGGGCGCCGGTGGCGTCGTTCACGGCCGAGCGGGAGTTCGACGACGAGACGGGGAACGCGCTCGTCACCCCGCCGATCAGGTTTGCGCCGCCGAGCGCGGTCAGCTCCCGGTTGGCGTCGACCTCATACCCGTGGATGCGTGCGAACGTCCTCACCGTCGCGACCATGTCGGCGAACGCGATCAAGGCGAACGCCGTGGCCGGCAGCAGCAGGTCCAGGAACTGCTGAAGCCCCACCCGCGGAAATTCGAGCGGCGGCACGCCGCCCTGGACGTGACCCACGGTCGCGACATGGTGGGACCCGAGGTCGACGACGGCGGCGGTCGCGAGGCCGAGGCCGAGCACCACCAGCGACGGTGGGATCGTCGGCAGGAAGCGCTTGACCGCAAAGGCGACCGCAAGCAACACGATGCTCAGCGCCACGGTCGGCCCGTTTGCGGATCCGGAATCGACCACGATCTCCTTCACCGTGGGAAGGAACTCGTTCGCAGCGACATCGAGTCCGAGCAGTTTCTCGACCTGACCGAAGATCACCGTCACGGCGACGCCGTTGATGTATCCCAGGAGCACCGGCTTCCCGAAGAAGTCGCCGACGAACCCGAGGCGCAGCATGCCCGCGATGAACAGCACTCCGCCCATCGCCAACGCCAGAGCTGCGGCCAGCGTGGCGTAGAGCGCCGGATCGACCCTTCCGTCGACCGTCGCCATGGGGGCGATGGTCACGGCCGTGAGCGCAGCCACGGTGGCGTCTGGGCCGATCACGTGCTGCCGTGAAGAGCCCAGCAGCCCGTACACCGCCAGAGGCAGGAACGTCGCATACATGCCGAACACGACGGGCAGGCCGGCGAGCTCGGCCATCGCCAACGACGCCGGGACGGCGACCGCGCCCACGGTCAGGCCGGCGACGAGGTCGGGGCGGATGCTGCCCCGGCTGTGCACAAGAGCCGCGAGCCCCGGGGCGACGCCCTCGAGCGACCGCGGCATCAGCCCGCGCAGGTATCGCCGGATCGAGTCGAGGGCGGCACGGCGCGCCACGCCCAGGAGTCTGGGCGCGCAGGGACCGGCATCCGTCATACCGGTGGAATGAAATTCGCAGCGTCGGCGCCGTACGGCAGGACCAGAGGGCGTGAGCGCGAAACACCCACCGTGCCCGAGGAGACGAAGCTCGAGAGGCGGCTTGGCCGAACGCTGGCCCGCGCGGTGACACCGCGCGGGGCGGCCGTGGTCATCGCCACGGCGTCGACCGCGATGACTCTCGCGGCCGGACTCCTGATGACGGTCGTCGACCGGAAGACCTTCCCGACGGTCGGCGCCGGCCTGTGGTGGGCTGTGCAGACGGTCACGACGGTTGGGTACGGGGACCATGTTCCGGAAAGCGTCGCGGGACAGCTCATTGCGGCGCTCGTCATGCTGTTCGGGATCGGCTTCCTGACGGTGGTCACCGCCACGATCACGAGCACGTTCGTGTCGCGCTCCCGCCGTGAGCTGGCGCCGTCGGATGTCGAGAACCGGGCCGCGGAACAGCTACGCCAGATCGACCGCAGGCTCGAACGGATCGAAGCCGCCCTGACCGACTCCTCGTAGACCTCGCCCTTCTGGTCGGTGCAAGTCGCTCCTTTCGGCGACCCGTCCGTCTTGGCGTTACCAGCCGACCGCTTGGCCGTCCTTTCGGAAGTCGGAGCCGGCCCGGTACATGCCGTTCACCGGCGGATCTCCGGCCGTCTGCCATTCCGGCGGCGCGTTCCCGGCCAGCCGCTGGAACAGGATGGCCTGGTAGCCGCCGAACACGTCGTCGTTCCCCGGAACGCGCCGCACCTTGAAGCCCAGAGCCCGCAGCTGCGGGCCGACCAGGGCATACAGGTTCGACTCGAGGTCGACGCGGTCGGCGTCCTGGCTGTGATGGAAGCGGGCCGCATCGCCGGCGGCCTGCACGTTCATGCCGAGGTCGACCATGTTCACGATCTCGGTGGCCTGGGCCTGCGCCTGCTCGTCGCCGCCCATGTTGCCAAAGGCGAGCAGCGGCCTGCCGTCCTTCATGACGAAGGCCGGGATGATGGTCAGAAACGGCCGCTTGTGCGGAGCGGTCACGCTCGGCGAGGACGGGTCGAGGTCGAAGAACGAGCCGCGGTCGTTCATGGGGAACCCGTAGCCCGGGATCGAGACCGACGCCCCGAAGTAGTCGTAGATGCTGTAGATGAACGACACCATGTTGCCCCACCGGTCGGCGGCGGTCAGGTAGACCGTGTCGCCGCGCTCGCGGGTCGTGACTGAGACGGCGGCCTTGCCGGCCGCGGCGGGCTCGCTCGAGACATGGCCGAGGCTGATCCGGCTGCACAGGGAGGCGGCGTAGCGCTTGGAGATCAGCCGCTTGACCGGGACGTGCACGAATCGCGGGTCGCCGTTGTAGCGCAGGAGATCCGTGTAGGCGAGCCGCTTGGCCTGCACCAGGATGCTCCAGAACTCGGGTGAGCGGGGCCCCAGCGCGCGCAGGTCATAGCCCAGCCGGGGACCGCACTCCTGGAGGATGTTCAGCATCTCGAGCGTCGCAAAGCCCTGCGTCTGGGGCGGCATCTGAGACACCTGGTAGCCCTTGTAGGTGGTCGAGATTGGGCGCACCCACTGCGACTTGAACGACGACAGGTCGTTCATCGTCCACGCCGCCCCGCCGGCGTTCATGCGGCGCACGATGGCGCGACCGATCGGGCCGCGGTAGAACGCGTCGGGCCCGTCCTTGGCCAGGAGCTCGTAGGCCCGAGCAAGGTCCGGGTTTCGGAAGTTGCTGTAGAGCGCCGGCACGTGCCCGTCGCGCAGGAACACCTTGCTCGACTCGGGATCCTTCTTCAGCATGTCGACGTAGAAGCCGTCGTAGCTCTCCCAGTCCCCACGGATCCGCTCCGTCAGGCCGAACCCCTGCCGCGCGGCCTCGATCGACGGCTGGAGCACCTGGGCCAGCGACATGCGCCCGAAGCGCTTCTGGAGCCGGCTCCAGCCGTCCACCGTGCCGGGCACGGTGGCGCTGTAGACGCCGTAGAACGGCACCGAGCTCATGCCGCGCTTGTGGAAGAAGTCCACGGTGTGCGACTCCGGCGCCCAGCCGGCGGCATTCAGCCCGAACAGGCGGCGATCCTTCGCCGAGTAGTAGATCGCCTCCATGTCGCCGCCGATGCCGGCGCTCTCCGGCTCCGTCAGCCCGAGCATCGCGGCGCTCGCGATCGCGGCGTCAACGGCGTTCCCGCCGTCGCGCAGGATCTGAAGGCCCGCCTGCGCCGCCAGCGGCTGGCTCGTGGCGACCATGCCATGGCGCGCCAGCACCTCCGAGCGCGTCTGCTGCGTCCAGTCCCACATCCGGTCACCGCGGACGGCCGTGATGCTCCGCGACGGGTTCGGGATGGCTGCCGTCGGCGTGCCGAACGGCGTCGGCGACACGTCGCCGCCGCCGCTCGCGGCCGACGCCACCGTCGCAACCGCGATCGTCCCAGCCACCGCCAGCGCGGCCGTTCGCCCACTCCACATACGCATCGCTCTACCCCCTCGCTCGTATTGCGGATGACGTCAGCGCATCATTGCACCTTCGAATGGCTCCTGGAATTGGGCCCTCCTTGGATGCGTCCGGCTCTCGGGCGCAGTTCATGCAACAGTGTGGCCGCCGGTGCGCAGAGCGATGACCCACGACACCCACACTTCCGCGCCGCCGTTCGAGCCGCGCTGGCCGTCGGTCGTCGCGATCGGCGTTGCGATCGCCCTCTACGTCTCGCTCCCCGACACGATCATCTCCGACTCGTACGGAAGCGGCGCGATCCGCTTCATCGTGCCCGCGCTCGAGCTCGCCCTTCTGATCCCGCTTGCCGTCGCCGTCCCCCATCGACACGTCTACGAATCCGGCAAGCGGCGGATGGCGGCGATCACGCTGACGGCGATCGTGTCGCTCGCCAACATCGCGTCGCTGGGGTTCCTGATCCATGAGCTCCTGTACAGCGGCGCAACGCTCCAGGGGCGGGAGCTCCTGGCCACCGCCGCGCAGATCTGGTGGACGAACGTGATCGTCTTCGGCCTCTGGTACTGGGAGCTCGACGGCGGCGGCCCGCCCCGGCGGCTCGCCAATCCGACGGCGCCGCGCGACTTCGCGTTTCCCCAGATGACGGACCCGGGGGTGGCGCAGCCCGGCTGGCACCCCCGGTTCGCCGACTACTTCTACGTCTCCTTCACGAACGCCAGCGCGTTCAGCCCCACCGACACCATGCCGCTCACCCTGTGGGCCAAGCTCCTCATGCTCACCCAGTCCACGGTCTCGATCCTGACACTCATCCTCGTCGCCGCGCGAGCCGTCAACATCCTCAAATAGCCGGCTACGGCTCCCGTCCGACGGTGAGGCCGTAGATGACGAGGCCGTTCACGATCAGGGCGATCAAGGCGCCCAGGGGAGCCGCGAACAGGAAGAAGAACCAGATGAAGATCGCGAACGATGCGGCGGCGACACCCAGCAGCGTCCCGGTGGGGCTATTGGAGAAGACCATGAACCCGGCAACCAGCTGGACGAGCCCGAAGATCAAAAGGATCCATCCCCAGGTGTCCTGATTCGAGAACAGAAACTCGTTTGCGAGGTAATTGCCCTCGGTGGACCGCGGTGATCCCTTCGACGAGGTTGAACGATCCGGCGATGACGAGCCAGATCGCCGCGAACATCGTCCATCCGGTGAGCTCTCTGCGTGAGTCGATCGATGACACGTGCATCCTTCCTATCTACGTCTGTATGAGTGGACGATCCCGGCACGATCCGCGCCCTACGACGCGTCACCGGCGTTCGCGTCTATTGCGCTCGCGCTGATGAGTGTGAGCCCGAAATCCCGACGCGGATCCTCACGTTCGGTGGCGGCGCCTTCAAGGAGGTGGGCACGAGTGGCGCCGGAAGCGCGCACCACCGCCTCCTCCTGATCGGGGGGCGGTGACGCCGGTGGAGAAGGGACTAGCGGTTGACTGCCGCCATTCCGGCCGGGTCGTAGCGGTCGCCGGAGACCTCGGGGAGCTCCGCGTCGATGCGCGCCAGGTCGTCTTCCGTAAGCTCGACGTCGATCGCCGCCGCGTTCTGCTCGAGGTAGGTGCGGCGCTTCGTGCCCGGGATCGGAACGAGGTCATCGCCGCGGGCGAGCACCCACGCGATGGCCAGCTGGCCCGGCGTCACGCCCTTCTCCGAAGCGATCTCCTTGACCTTTGCCGCGAGCCTGAGGTTCGCGTCGAGGTTCTCGCCGGTGAAGCGCGGCCCGTTTCGGCGGAAGTCGTTCTCGTCGAGCTCGTCCGGCGAGCTGAACCTGCCGGCCAGGAAGCCGCGCCCGAGCGGGGAATACGGAACGAACCCGATCCCGAGCTCGCGGCAGGTGGGCAGCACCTCGGCCTCGGGGTCACGCGTCCACAGCGAGTACTCGCTCTGGACGGCCGTGATCGGGTGGACGGCGTTCGCGCGCCGGATGGTCTCGGGGGCCGCCTCGCTCAGCCCGATGTGGCGGATCTTGCCCTCCTTGACGAGCTCCGCCATCGCTCCGACCGTCTCCTCGATCGGAACAGTCGGATCGACGCGGTGCTGGTAGTAGAGGTCAACGTGGTCGGTGCCCAGACGCGTCAGCGATCCCTCGATCGAGCTGCGCACGTGCTCGCCGGAGCCGTCCTGCCGCCCGACCGTGGACATGTCGCCGGGCGCGGCGTCGTCCATCCGGCGGTTGAACTTCGTTGCGATCACGTACTCGTCGCGGTGGCCCCTGATGGCGCGGCCGACCAGTATCTCGTTCGTGAGCGGGCCGTAGAGCTGCGCCGTGTCGAGGAAGGTGACGCCCAGCTCGCGGGCGCGGTGGATGGTCATGATCGCCTCGTCCTCGTCGGTGGAGCCGTAGAACGCGGACATGCCCATGCACCCGAGCCCGATCGCGGACACCTTCAGGTCGCGAAGTGCGCGCTGCCTCATCATCTGCCCCACCTTCCTCGGAGATCTCGCATACGGGATCCATGCCCAGATTGGGACGGAGGCTATCGAGCCCGGACGCGCCCGGACGCGGCAACCGTAGAAACCCCCGCCCGAGATTCCGTGTCCACGCGGATGGAGGACAAGGCCACGGCGACCGATGATCGCCGTGCCCGCTGCTCGCGGTCGACGCCGGCATGACCCGGCGCTCCGGGGTTCGACTCCTCGGCGGCGGCCATCATCGCTTCAGCTCGTTACCGCCTGCGCCGCCCGGCGCATCGGGGTACGCACGGATCTTCGGCGGCGGAATTCGTGCACTCCGCGTGCGACTCCTCCCCGATGCGGCGGCGGTCCGATGGTGCTGGACTTCAGGTGCGGCCGTGCGGTTCGCGGTCATGCAAGGCAGAGGAGGTTTGGCGATGGCCACCATCGAATATCCGGCCACCTACGCCGTCCCCGGTAGCCCCGACAGCATCGTCGAGGTCCTGCCGCGGTACGACAACTTCATCGGCGGCCGATGGGTCGCCCCGGTGAAGGGGCTGTACAAGGCCAATCTGACGCCGGTCACGGGGAAGCCGTTCACGGAGATCCCTGCGTCGACGCCGGAGGACGTCGAGCTCGCGCTCGACGCCGCCCACGCAGCACGAGTGGCGTGGGGAGAGGCATCGACGACCGAGCGGTCGCGTGTGCTGAATCGCATCGCGGACGTCATCGAGGAGAACAAGTCGATCCTGGCGATTGCCGAGAGCTGGGACAACGGCAAGCCGGTGCGCGAGACGCTCGCGGCCGACATCCCGCTTGCGGCTGATCACTTCCGCTACTTCGCCTCGGTCATCCGTGGCGAGGAGGGAACGATCTCGGAGATCGACAAGAACACGATCGCCTACCACTTCCACGAGCCGCTCGGAGTGGTCGGGCAGATCATCCCGTTCAACTTCCCGCTGCTGATGGCGGCGTGGAAGCTGGCTCCGGCTCTCGCGGCGGGCAACTGCTCGGTGCTGAAGCCGGCGAGCCCGACGCCGTGGTCGATCCTGAAGCTCGCGGAGCTGATCCAGGAGATCGTCCCGCCGGGCGTGCTCAACATCGTGAACGGCCCGGGAGCGGAGATCGGAAAGGCGCTCGCCACGAGCAAGCGCATCGCAAAGATCGCGTTCACCGGCGAGACCGTCACCGGACGGCTGATCATGCAGTACGCCGCGCAGAACATCATCCCGTCGACGACGGAGCTGGGCGGCAAGTCGCCCAACATCTTCTTCGCCGACGTGATGGCCGAAGACGACGCGTTCTTCGACAAGGCAATCGAGGGGCTCGTGCTCTACGCCTTCAACAAGGGTGAGGTCTGCACCTGCCCATCGCGGGCGCTGATCGACGAGTCGATCTATGACGAGTTCATGGATCGGTGCCTGGGCCGGATCGCGATGATCCGCCAGGGCAACCCGCTCAACCCGGCGACGCAGCTCGGCGCTCAGGTGTCGGCTGCGCAGCTCGAGAAGATCGCGGGCTATGTCGACATCGGTCTCGATGAGGGCGCCGAGCTCCTGATCGGGGGCAAGCGCAACGTCCTCGAGGGCGAGCTGGCCGAGGGCTACTACTTCGAGCCGACTGTCCTCAAGGGACACAACAAGATGCGCGTGTTCCAGGAGGAGATCTTCGGCCCAGTGCTCGCGGTTACCACCTTCAAGAACGAGGCGGAGGCGCTCGAGATCGCAAACGACACGCTCTACGGCCTCGGTGCCGGTGTATGGACTCGCGACACCAGCCGGGCATTCCGGATGGGTCGCGCGATCCAGGCCGGCCGCGTGTGGACGAACTGCTACCACATGTATCCGGCACATGCCGCCTTCGGGGGCTACAAGATCTCCGGGGTTGGCAGGGAGACGCACAAGATGATGCTCGACCACTACACGCAGACGAAGTGCCTGCTCGTGAGCTACGACCCCAACCCGCTCGGGTTCTTCTAGGAGAGGGAGGGCCATGAGCGCACAGGTGAGCGCCACCGATGACGCTCTCGAGGCCATCGAGGCGCTCACCCTCGCGCATGGTCGGGTGATGTTCTTCCAGTCGGGGGGCTGCTGTGACGGCAGCTCCCCGATCTGCCTTCCCGACGGCGAGCTGCCGATCTCTCCCCACGACCTGCTGCTCGGGCACGTGGGAGGCGCGGCCTTCTACATCGACGCGGACCTCTACGAGCGCTGGAACCGGCCGTCGTTCCTTGTGGACGTGTCGTCCGCCGCCCCGGAGGGGTTCTCGCTCGGCGCCGGGGATACGCATTTCGTGACCCGGACTGCGAGCAGGTCGGGATAGTGGAACGGCTTCACGAACCCGATCCAGTACCCGAAGGCGCTGTGCGTCGGCTCGTTAGCCGTCCCACGGCAACCTGCTTCTCAACTCCTCGAAGGGCGGCCTCATGCCGCGAACCCTCTTGAATCGGACTGCGTTCAGGTTGGGCAAAGCCAGCATGGGCGAGTAATCCTTGTCGTCCACAATGAGCGTGTGCAGCTGGAGTTGCTGGAGGCCCGGCAGTTTGCGAAGGACATCGATCGAACCAACGTGGGCGTTCCTGGGTGTCATCCAGTCGCCGCCGAGTTCCAGGCTCGTCAGGTGCTGAAGTTTCCGGAGTGGGCTGAGGTCTCGGATGTCCCGGAATCCTTCGACGGCCAGTGTTTCCAAACGAGTCAGGACGCTGATAGGCGTGAGGTCGTGGACTCCCGATGCGCCCCGCAAAGCGAGCTGCTGCAACCCAACCATGCCGGTGAGCGGCGACAAGTCGGAGTAGTCGCCCCACTTCACCGTGAGCGAACGAAGCTGGGCTGCCCCGCAAGAGCCTCGAACAGACGGCGCGGGGTTCGGCTCGTGAAGTCCAGTTCGCGAATCGGGCTCGGCCCGGCAGCCAGGAAGCCGACCCACTCGTCGACGATCCTTCTAGCGGCAGCAGCCGAATAGCGGGTTCCGAGCTGAGTCGCCGAGACGCGGACGGACGCCTCGCCCCGGTACTCAGAAACCTCGGTCAGGAACTGCATGCGCTTGATTCTGCCTGACTTGTCGGCCCACGCGAGGCTGGTCGACCCCTTCCGAGGCGTGTAGCGTCCGACAAGTGTGGCGGAGGGATGCCAGGCAGGTGCCTGACTCTGCCGGTATAACCAGGCAGGTTCAAGATCCAGAGCTATGTGTGGTCGGAGGTCGCGGTACCGTTACGCAGGGATACGCAGGCCGGCAGCGCAATGAGGAGGGACGTGACCGAGCCGAGACAGTTGATCAAGATTGCCGCTCTGGCGGACTATCCGCAGCTGGTGCCGGAGGTGGTCGCCATCGCCTGGGAGGAGTGGGGAGAGGCGCTGGCCGATGACCCGCGCGAGCGCTGGCTGCGCGAGGCGGAGCTCGACAGTCGCCTGCACGTGCCTACCTCAGCGGCGTTCGTGGCGGTAGCCGGTGATCGCGCGGTGGGCACGGTTCAGCTGCATGAGTTTGAGATCGACGCGATTCGCGACCGGTCGCCGTGGGTGTGTGGCATGGTCGTGCGGCCCGAGTATCGCAACGCCGGAGTGGGCCGGCGGTTACTGGCAGCACTTGAGCAGTTTGCTGCGGAGCACGGCGTGTCACGGCTGTGGGTGTTCACGGAAAACGGAGAGAACGCAGCCGGGTTCTACGAGCGTTGCGGCTGGCACCGGCACGTCGAGGCCGTCGAACATGGCCAGCCCGGCGTTGTGCTGACGCGCGTCGTATTGTCAGGCTGACGCGTTTCGGGTTCGCGGTGCCTGATTCTGCCGGTATAACGAAACACGTTCCACTACCCGGAGCTGGTGCGAGGGATTCGCGCTACTGGTCTACGTGCGCCGTGGGAAAGGCGTCGGCGGCAGATCGGCGCTATGCGCCTGCGGTGATGGTGCTCTCTAGCGGCAGACGGCATCGAGAAACGCCCTCGCCTCCCGCCGCGAACGGAGCACGTGCACCGTCGTGTGAGACCCGTGCCGCAAGATCTCGGAGCGTGCGTACTCAGGTTCTGAACGGCGGTTGCGCCAAATCCTCCCAACGCCGCCCCACTCGTCGCGCAAGCGTCGGTTGACCGAGTCCTCGCAGCCCTCGGGCATCTCGCCAACGGGCTTGCGAAGCCCCCGCACAAACGCGCGACTCGCGCACAACCACCAAGGACTATCGAGAAAGATGACGGTTTCCGCGCGTTCGAGCCGGAGGGCAAGCGTCTCGTTGTAGTTGCCGTCGATGATCCAAGCCTCGCCAGCGAGCAGCGCACGTTGCCGTTCTCGCCACTCGTCGTCCGACGGTCGCACCCAGCCCGGCTTCCAGTAGTGGACGTCGAGGTGAATCACCGGCAAACCAGTCCTTGCCGCGAGCGCACGTGCGAACGTGCTCTTCCCGGACCCCATCATCCCGTCGACGAGGACGCGGTGGCCGATCATCCGAGACGCACCGTTCATGGCGCAGAGTATTCCAAAGGCGCTGAGCAGATTGCCCGCTCGGCGCTCGTTGTCGCCAATAACCGAACAGCATGCGCGTAGCGCAACCCACCAGGCTGTTCGAGCGACACACCACTAGGTCGGCTGGGCGGCTGCACCCGGCGGCTAACAACCGGCCTTGTGCACAGTTTCAGTACCCGTGGGCAGCTCGGCTAGCGAGCCGACCAACCGCAGGTGCCTGACCCTGCCGGTATCACCAAGCCCGGATCTACGCCAACAGGTTTGTGAGGCGGATCTCAACGGCGCCTGCGCCAGAGAGCCCGTCGGGCGGGTACCGAGACAGTCGTCGGGATCAATCTGCGTTTCACGCGGGCGAGAGTTCGGATCGTCGTTCCGATACTCGACGGCAAAGGCACGCCCGGACAACTCTTCGAATCGACCGAACGTCGGCATCGGCCATGCCTCTCGGTTCCATTCCGTAGCCGATTCGATCAGCGGCCACCTCCCGTCCCTGACACCGAGGTGCCCGAACTTGGTGACCAGGACTGCACCCGTCGCGGACAGTCCCGTCAGGTCCCTAGTTGTCGGCAGCGCGCTCCGCTTGGGGCCGAAGAAGTAACCGAAGAGAACGCCGTTCGGTTGGCCCGCGCGATAAGGCCGACGGCGAAGCCGCCGTCACGCAGGGGGACAGCGAACCAATCACCCTCGCTGTAGCGACCCCGTGCAGCCATCTGGCCCATGGTAGTCACGTCGGGTACATGCGCGGCGGTGCCTGACTCTGCCGGTATAACCATGCCCGCCAATGATCCGACGGCTACTTGAGCGGCCAGGCCCCGAGGGGTGCGCCGATCTCCCACTCGTGGCCGAATGGGTCCAGGATCCGGCCGAGCCGCCAACCGTGTTCGTCGCTGACTGGCGACGTTTCCGTCGCGCCGGCGGCGACTGCTCGTCGGGTGACCGTGCCGGGATCGTCCACCACGAGCGTTGTTCGGCCGGTCGCGCCGTCGATCTCCCGTGGGCTGAGACGCTTCATTGTCGATGACGCTGGTGCGATCCAGAAGGGCGCGCCGCCGACGTCGAGTTGCGCGACGATGTCGTCCCCTTCGCCGACGCAATGAAGGACGGTTGCGCCGAACGCGGCCTGATAGAACAGAAGTGCCTCGCTCGGGCGGTCGACCCACAGCTGCGGCTGGATGCTGGTCATCGCGACTCCCTTTGGTTGGGTCGCGCGGAACGATAATAGCCCGCACCCACCCTCGCCAAGCTGTGCCTGCCGTGCGACGCATAGCATCGCGTCCGAGGCGTGCTAGTTGGTGCCTGACTCTGCCGGTATCACCACGCCGGGGCACGCACCCAAACTGGCGACGCGAACACGGTGCGTGAGATTTGCCGGTAGGCCGGGTGCTCTCGCGGATGCGTGCGAGCCGCGACGGAAGACGTGCCCATTTCTGCTCGGCTGGGCCCACGTGCTCTTTTTAGCGTCCATCTTGGCCTGCACGGCTTCTGTCTTGTCGGTGTACCTCGACAAACGCGGACCCGAGCTGCCGCCCCGCCTCAACCACGATGCCGATGCCGATGAGGATGTAGAAGACCGTAAAGATCTTGGGCGCGGTACCTGAGAGGGTCAGGTCGGGTCGGCGATGCTCGATGTGGTCAACGTCGCAATCGCGAAGTAGAGCCCCGCGATACACGAGCGGCTTGCTCGCCATCAGTTACCGTCACCTCGCTGACCACGACATCGCCGTCGGCGACGATGCGATGAACGTCGAAGCTCCAACGGCCGGTATTCCGTGGGATACCGCGGCTGCATGGCCGCGAAGTCCTCTCTGCCAACGATGCGCTCGCCAGAGCACGGCCAGTCGACAACGCAGTTGTCGGCGAGATGTCCGGCCGCGGCCTCCAGTCGTTCTTCTGCATGGATGCCCAGAAGGACTCGACAACGCCGCGGCTCGACATGGGCGCCTAGCATAGTCCCATCTCGATGCTGGGCGCCTGGCCGACGCTTCGGTGCTGGGTCGGTACCTTACGACCCGTGGCCGAGGGCGTCGCCATCCGTCCGGAGCGCGACGCGGACCACCTCGGGATCGCGGAGGTGGTCCGCGCGGCATTCGTCAGACACCCGGAAGATGTCGCGTCGTTCGTCGAGCGCATTCGGGCGTCGGAGCAGTTCGTTCCGGAGCTGGCGCTGGTCGCAGAGGACTCCTCCGGTGTGATTGCTCACGTGATGCTGAGCTGGGTCGGCGTTGAAGGCGGATCCCGGACCCGGATCCTCAATCTCACGCCGATGTCGGTTCGGCCTGACCGCCAGCGCATCGGTGTGGGGGCACAGCTGATCCGAGACGCGCTCGGCCGCGCCGAAGAAGCAGGCGAGCCTGCCGTCATGGTCGAGGGCATTCCCGCGTACTATCCGCGCTTCGGCTTCGAGCGGGCGAACGCGCTCGGCTTCATCTCCCCGCATCCGAAGATCCCCGACGACGCCTTCATGGTCAAGCGGCTCCCGGGATACAGCCCCTCCATCGCCGGTCGGATCGTCTATCCGGCCGCGTATGACGCTCTCGGGTACTAACCCGTCAACCTGATCGCGACGTTGTATTTCGCGACCGACGAGCGGACCGCGGCGTGTCTCCGGCGGGCATCGCGTTCAGCGCCGCATCGCCCAAGGCGTAGTCCTCCTCGGTCGCGAAGAAGACGAGCGCCAGCGAGCGCTCGGCCTCGGGATCGTGGAGGACGATCACCTCGGTGGCCGGGAGCCCCTCGGGCCGGTCGGTGCCTTCCATCTCGCGCTTCATCTCATCGATCCGCTGCGAGCTCACTCCGTCGAACGTGACAACTCGGGCGAGGGCCATGCGTGCCTCCTGGTCGGTTCGGGCAACCGTACAGGCCGGCCGCCCGCCGCGGCATGGCGAGCGATGTGCTTCGCGACGTACGCGTACGTCCGCGGCGATGACGGGCCCACATCAACGAGAATCTGGCGCGCCTCGAGAGATCCTATGACCCGAGGTCGGGAGTCGCGCTGCGCGTGATTGGATACGGCATGGGCTCGAATCGCCATGTGCTGCGAACACTGCTCCTGGGATCCCGGTGGGGCATCGCCGGAGGCGTCTACGGCGCCATCGTGGTCATGGGCACGATCACCGCGGGATCAGCCGGAGGGACGAACAGCGCGTGGAAGCTTGCGGTTGTGACCACGGGCACGGTCGCCGTGCTCTGGCTCGCCCACGTGTACGCCCACAGCCTCGGGGAGAGCCTGGAGCAGGAGCACACGGTGACGCGGCGCGAGCTCGCCGGCGTGGCGCGGCGGGAGTCGTCGATCCTTCTGGCCGCCGCCGGCCCGGTGCTCGCGCTCATCCTCGGAGGCGTCGGCGTCATCGCGGAGGCGACTGCCGTCTGGGTCGCGCTTGGCATTGGCGTTGCAACGCTCGGGGCCCAGGGGCTCCGCTATGCCCAGCGCGAGCGCATGAGCCGGTCGGGCACCCTCGTCGCGGTCTCGGTCAACGTCGCCCTCGGCCTCGTGATCGTGGCCATGAAGGCGTTCGTCGCTCACTGACCGGCCCAGAGCTCGACCGTCCCGCCGGGCGGTATCACGACGACGTCCACCTCGGGAGCGAGGTCTGCGGCGTGCTCGGCGAACTCGTGCGCAGGCGACTCGCTGTGCCCCGGCGCGTTCCGGCCGACGACAACCGGCGCCAGCGTCCCCCAGTGGATCGGGACCGCCACCTGCGGCGCGAGGAGCTCGAGTGCGCGGGCGGCGGCTAACGGATCGAGGTGCCCCGGCGGAAGCCGCGCCCCCCACCCGGCGACCGGGAGCAGCGCGACGTCGATGCCCGCCCGGCCGATGTCGGCCATGCCGGGGAAGAACCCGGTGTCGCCGGCGAAGTAGACGGCCCGCTCGCCCTCTACGCGGTATCCGAGTGTGGGCGCCGCCGGCCCGAGCGGATAGCGCCGGCCGTCGTGCTCGGCGTGTGTCGCCCGGATCGTGAGCGCGCCGATCTCGACCTCATCGCCCTCACCGACCTCGACGACGTCCGGCCGCCGGCGCACGAACCGGGCTGCGCCGTGCGGTACCACGATCGTCGGCTCGCCCTCGAGGAGAGCGAGCGACGCGGGGTCGAGGTGATCCATGTGCGCGTGCGAGATCAGCACGCCGTCGATGGCTGCGGTAACCGCGAGGTCGACCGGGTCGGCGCGCCGAAGATGCGCAACGCGAGGCCGCAGGACGGGATCGGTGATGAGCCGCGTGCCGGCCATGTCGATGACCACCGTGGCGTGCCCCACGTACGTCAGACGCACGCCGGGAGCCTACCGGCCGGACGGAGGGCAGCCGAACGGGTCGCTACTGTTGCGACGTGGGCCCGAGCGCCGAGCGACCCCTGCTCCCCGCCAACCGCGAGCTCGTGCGGGGGCTCGGGGTCGTGTCCGCGTTCGTCCTCGTCGCCTACCTCGTGATCCTGGCGCGCCATGCGCTGCTCGAGATCTTCCTCGCAGTCGCGCTGGCCGCAATCCTGGAGCCGCTGGTCCGACTGCTCGAGCGGAGGCTGCATCTGCGGCGAGGGTTCGCGGCCGCGCTCGCCGTGGGCGGCGTCGCGGCAGGCTTGACGGCGGTCGTCGCCCTCCTGATCGCCCCGTTCTACAGCAAGGTCCGCGATCTGATGGAGGCGCTGCCGAGCGTCGCCCACCAGCTGCGCGAGAGCGGGAGCCTCGGCGACCTCGACCACGGCAACGAGGTGAGCCAGGCGCTCGAGGATGCGGCGAAGTGGTTCACCGGCCACCTGCCCCAGATCGCCGAGTCACTGCTCGGCCTCGTCGGAGGCGCCGTTGGCACGGGGTTCACCGCGTTCACGATCCTGTTCATGGCGTTCTTCCTGCTCCTCGAAGGCGCGCGGCTCGAGCGCTGGAGCCGCGGCTACATCGATCCCGGCGTTCAGGCCCGGGTCGAGCGCGTCGGCGGCGACATCACCCGGCTCACCGGGAACTACGTCGCCGGGGCGCTGGCGATCGCGCTCATCGCCTCCGTCGTGATGTACGTGGCGATGCGGATCGGCGACGTGCCGTATGCCGCCGGGCTCGCCGTGCTCGTCTTCGTGCTCGACCTGATACCGATGGTCGGCGCCACGATCGCGGCGTGCGTCGTGATGCTGGTGGCGCTCACGGTGAGCACGGAGACGGCAGTGGCCATGGGGATCGTCGCGCTCGTCTATCAGCAGATCGAGAACAACATCACCCAGCCCCTCGTGCAGCGGAAGACGGTGTCGCTGTCGCCGTTCCTCGTGATGTCAAGCGTCATCGTCGGGAGCGCGCTTCTCGGGGTGCTCGGTGCGCTGCTCGCCGTCCCGGGCGCGGCCGCCATCAAGGTGATCGCGCAGGAGTTCCTCACGCTGCCCGGGTATGTCGAGCCGAGCCCGAGCGAGCCCGAGCCCTAGCCGGGCTCCGGCTCGTCCTCCTTCTCGAGGTCGGAGAGCGACCGCTTCTCCTTCGACCCCTTGCGCGACTCGCGGATCATGTCCTTTGTCGCCGACCAGCCGAACGTCGCCGCCATGAGCACCAGCCCAAACGTGATGTTCCAGGCGATGCAGATCATCTGCTGGGCCAGCGAATAGGCCGTGACGGTCGCCGCCGGTGCGACGTCGCGCAGGGCGAACGAGGCCAGGGCCTGCTGCGTGCCCACCCCCCCGGGCGTGACCGCGAAGGTCGACGAGATCGAGTTCGCGGCGATGATCAGGAAGATGTTGCGCACCGTGACGGGGATGCCGAAGGCGTACATGAAGTTCGCGTTCACGCCGATCCGCGAGATGTACGAGGCGATCTGCACCGAGAGCACCCGCGTGACGTAGCGGCGCGGGTGGCGCAGGATCACGGCGCCCGCCTTGGCGTCCTCCCAGACCGTCCGGTAGCGCTTCCAGAGGAACCGGATCACGAACGCGAGCAGGAGGCCTGCCAGGATCAGGAACACGATCTTCGGGCCGCCGTCGGCCGTCACCTGGTCGCCCGCTTTCTCCGCCGACCCTGGGCGCGAGAAGAAGAGGAAGACGTAGTTCAGCGCGCCGACAATGCCGAAGAAGATGTTCTGGACGACGCCCGCGGCGAGGATGCCGGCGAAGGCCGACCCCGCGATGATGACGCGGAACATGCCGAAGTAGGCGAACGTCCCGGCCTGGGCGGGCAGGAATGAGTTCAGGCCGATACCGCCGGCGTACGCGGCCACGATCGGGCGTACCGGCACGTTCTCCGGCCCGTAGGACTCGGCAAGGATGTTCCGCCACGCGAGGCCGTTCAGCACGGTCTGCACCGACTGGAGCAGGCACCCGATGATCAGGTACTGGATGTCGACCGAGCGGATCTGGTCCCAGACGTCGCCGAACCACCCCCAGAGGTCGCTCAGGATGCTGAGCTGGACAAGCAGGACGCCGTCCACAGGCACTCGGGCCGCCTCCTTGCCGTCGGAGGATCGCTAGGTCGCCAAAAAACGCGAGACCAGGGTATACCGGCGTGTGGCGGCGTGCACGGACGCCGACCGTCAGCTCAGCCCTCGATGGCGATCATGACGTCGGACGCCTTGATGATCGCGGTGGCGATGCTGCCCTCCTCGAGGCCGAGCTCGTCGACCGCCTCGACCGTGATCGACGAGACGATCCGCTGGCCGCCGACGTCGAGCGCGACATTGGCGATCGCCTCGCCCCGGTTGATCGATGTGACGGTGCCCGTGAGGCGGTTTCTGGCGCTGAGCTTCATGGCTCTCCTTGGTTCGTGGGATCCGGCGCACGGTCCAGACCGCGCCCAGCTCGCCGTCGGGCGCCAGCACCCGCACGAGCATCCAGCCGTGGGCGTCGCCCTCGCACAAGAGGGCCAGAACGGCCCACTCGGCGAGCGAGAGCGCCTGTACCGGAGGCTCAGCGGGCGTCTTCACGGCCCTCGGCGATCCGTGCGAGCAGCTCTGCCGCCTCGCTCAGGACGCGGCGCTCGCGGGCGGTCAGGTCGCGCTCGATGGCATCGGCCAGCCAGCCGTCGCGCCTGCGGCGGTCCGCGGCGAGCGCGTCCCGGCCGGCGGGTGTGAGCTCGATCAGCGCCCGGCGCCCGTCGCCGGGATCCGGGGCGCGCGACACGAGCCCAGCGCTGAGAAGCGCCGCCACCGTGCTCGCCATCGACTGCGGCCGGACGCGCTCGCCGGCGGCCAGGTCGCTGACGCCCGCCGGCCCGCCGCGGTCGAGGCGGCCGAGGACGGTGACCTGGGCGAGCGAGAGGTCGCGCCGCTCGGCGCGCATGCGCCTGATCAGCTGGCCGATGACGACGCGCAGGTCGCCTGCGAGTGCGGTGGGCTCCGTCACGATGTGCAGCCTACCTTAACAGTTTAACTGTAGAGTTTGGGAGATGGACCCGGGACGCTACAAGTGGATCGCGCTCTCGAACACAACGCTCGGCGTCCTCCTCGCCACCCTCGACGCGTCGATCACGTTGATCGCGATGCCCGACATCTTCCGCGGCATCAAGCTCGACCCGCTCGTGCCGGCGAACAGCTTCTACCTGCTCTGGATGATCCTCGGCTACCTGGTGGTGTCGAGCGTCCTCATCGTCAGCCTCGGCCGGCTCGGCGACATGTACGGGCGGGTCAAGATCTACAACCTCGGCTTCGTCATCTACACGGTGGCGTCGCTCCTCCTCACAATCGACTGGATGACCGGCCGCAGCGGGGCGACCTACCTGATCGTGCTTCGCATCGTCCAGGGCCTCGGCGGCGCCTGCCTGCTCGCGAACGCGGCGGCGATCATCACCGATGCGTTCCCCGCCAACCAGCGCGGCATGGCGCTCGGCATCAACAACATCGTCGGGGTGAGCGGCATGTTCGTGGGGCTCGTGCTGGGCGGCATTCTGGCGCCGATCAACTGGCGGCTCGTGTTCCTCATCTCGGTGCCGGTCGGCCTCTTCGGGACGGTGTGGGCGTACCTCAAGCTCGAGGAGCGAAGCACCCCGAGGCCGGCGCGGATCGACTGGTGGGGCAACATCACCTTCGCGCTCGGCCTCGTGCTGGTGATGGTCGCCGTGACCTACGGCATCCGCCCGGCCGGCGGCCACTCGACCGGGTGGACGAGCCCGCGAGTGCTCGCGCTCCTGATCGGCGCGGTCGTGAGCTTCGTCGTCTTCGCGATCGCGGAGCAGCGCGTCACCGACCCGATGTTCCGGCTGCCGCTCTTTCGCATCCGGGCGTTCACGTTCGGCACGCTCTCGACGTTCCTCTCGGCCGTGGCCCGCGGCGGCCTGATGTTCATGCTGATCATCTGGCTCCAGGGCATCTGGCTCCCGGAGCACGGCTACAGCTTCGAGCGGACGCCGCTCTGGGCCGGCATCTACATGTTGCCCCTGACGGTGGGCATGCTCGTGGCGGGCCCGACGTCGGGCTATCTCTCCGACCGCTTCGGCGCCCGGCCCTTTGCGACCGCCGGCATGCTCGGCCGCCGCCGCGAGCTTCGGCCTCCTGATGCTGCTCCCGACCGACTTCCGGTACCCCGAGTTCGCGCTGATCCTGGGGCTGACGGGGATCTCGATGGGCATGTTCGCCTCGCCCAACCGGGCGGGGGTGATGAACAGCCTGCCGGCCGCCGACCGGGGGGCCGGCGGCGGCATGAACCAGACCTTCCAGAACTCCGCCCAGGTGCTCTCGATCGGGATCTTCTTCACGCTCATGATCCTCGGCCTGGCCGCGACCCTGCCCGACACGCTCCTCGGCGGGCTCCAGGCGCACGGGGTGTCCCACGCCACGGCGGAGCAGCTGGCGCACCTGCCCGCCCGTCTCGATCCTGTTCGCGGCGTTCCTCGGGTACAACCCGATCCAGCACCTGCTCGGCCCGAGCGCGCTCCACGCGCTCTCCGCCCACGACCAGGCGGCGCTGATCGGGCCGTCGTTCTTCCCGAACCTCATCTCGGGGCCGTTCCAGGACGGCCTGCACGCAGCGTTCGCCTTCGCGATCGTCGCGTGCCTCGTCGCGGCGGGGGCGTCGCTCATGCGCGGCGGGCCGAGCACGGTCGGCGAGGCCCGCGGCGGGCATGCGATCGTCCCGGCGCAGCGCCCGTAGAATCCCGCCATGGCCACCTTCCACGTCGTGGTGCACCGCTCCGGCCCTGAGTGGAACTCATCCGCGCCGCTCGAGGAGCAGTCCGGCTGGGAGGCGCACGCGGACTTCATGGACGACCTCGTCGACCAGGGGGTCATCGTCCTCGGCGGGCCGCTCTCCGACGAGCACCGGGTCGTGCACGTGATGGAGGCCGACTCCGAGGAGGAGATCCGCTCGACGCTGGCGCGCGACCCCTGGAGCGAGACGCACCTCGTGATCGCAGCGATCGAGCCCTGGACGATCCGGCTCGACGCCCGCCGGCCGGGCGTAGGCCGTCTACAGCGTCCGCTTGAGCGCCCGGATCCGGCGGTAGGAGGCCTCGAGCTGGGCCCGGCCGATCGCGCCCGCGCGGGCCTCGCTGCACCAGCGACGCGTAGACGCCCTGCGACGTCGCCTCTGACCCCGTGACGAGGATCAGGTCGGTGCCCGCCCGGGCGGCGCGGATCGCGAGCGGGATGTCGGTGATCCGGCGGGCGTGCGCCGCGCCGTCGAGCGAGTCGGTGATCGTGACGCCGTGGAATCCCATGACGCCCGCGCAGGAGCCGGCGTGCCGATCGCAGACGACCACCCGGCGGCGTTCGCGCCGTCGTATGCCGTCGTACACGGCGTTCGAGAGCATGATCATCGGGACATGGGCCGAGATCGCCGCCCGGTACGGCACGAGGCCAGGGTCGAGCTGCGCCCGCGACGCCGCGATCGCCTCGATGTGGGAGTCGGTGTTGAGCGTGGCGTAGCCGAGGCCCGGGAAGTGCTTCATCGCCGGGATCACGCCTCCCTGCTCGAGGCCCGTCGCGAAGGCGTTCGCGAGCGCGCTCGTGGCCGACGCCGAGCCCGACCAGGTGCGGCCGCCCTGGAGCATGAACGACTGCGGCGACGCGGGGACGTCGGCGACCGGAGCGAGGTCCACGTTCACGCCGAGCGCGATCGAGCGCCCGGCCCGGTGAGCCGGCCCTGGTGCAGCGCCTCTGACGCCGAGCCGTCGGCGCCCATCTGCGCCGGCGACATCGTCGGCGGCGCCCACGGCACCTGCTTCACCGGCCCGCCCTCCTGGTCGACGGCGATCAGGAGCGGCGGCCGGCCTGCGCCGGCGGCCGCCCCTGAAGCGTCCCGGCGATCGACCGCAGATGCGCGGCCGACGCGTAGTTCCGCCCGCGGTAGAGGATCACGCCCGCCGACCTGGCCCAGCCGGATCCGTCCCAGGAGCGCGCGCGTCGGGGACGCGGCCGTCCATCCGCACCACGAGCTTCTGGCCGATCAGGTGCGGAGAGCGGCGGCGGCGCTCCGGCCGCCGTCGGCGGGGCGCCCGGCGAGAGCAGATGGGCGACGAGCGCGACCAGCGCCGCGAGGGCTCGAAGAGCGGAGATCACCTCTCCAGGCTACGCCAGGTCTGCGACCGCGCGGCCCGACGCGGCCAGCGCCGTCACGAAGCGCCGCATGCCGGGATCGTCCGCGGCCGGGAGGAGCGCGACCTCGTAGCCGCCGTCGAGGAGCGCGATCACCTGATCGACGGCGGCGGCGACCAGCGGATGCGCTGACGTCCGCGGGGAGGCCCGGCGGCGGAAGGGCGATCACGCCCCAGCCCCCGAGGGCCAGCTCGCCCAGACGGTCGCGAGCACCCGGCGGCGGGTTCACGATCGCGTCCGGCACGACGACGACTCGGCGTGACCGGCCGTCACCCCGCATCCGGCGCGCTCCGTTGCAAGGATCGCGTCGAGGCTGCGCCAGATCCGGAGCCTCGTCATAGTCGATGAGGTCCTGCCCGATCCCGACGGCGCGGACGTCGAGGAGCACGCCCGAGAGCTGGTCGAGCAGGGCCTCGGTGAAGAGCCCCGCGCCGAGCGTCACCGGGTAGTCCTCGTCGTTCGGCTTGTCGGGACGGCCGCCCCAGTCATCGCTGGCGGCGGTCAGCTCGACCCCCATGCTGGGGCTGCCGTCGATCCCGACGATGATCACGCGCGCGCCGTCCGCGAGGTCGGCGCGGATCTGGGCCGCGACGGGCTCGGCCAGCCGGCGGCAGTGAGCCCGGTAGACGCGGCGTGTCGTACTGCTCGCGCACCGCCCAGAACCGGCGGGTGCCGCCGAAGGCGAGCTCCGGGCACGGCATCTGGCGGATCGTGCAGCCGTGGTTGCGGAGCAGCGCCAGGACCGGGCGAGTAGACGCCGGCGCAGCGCGCGCCGTCCTCCACCTTCGCGTTGGCGTTCAGCAGGCAGTGGGCCAGGTAGCAGACCGTCTTCACGGCACCAGCACGATCTTTCCGACGTGGCGGCGCTCGTCCATGTAGGCGTGCGCCTCGGCCGCCTCGGCGAGCCGGAACGTGCGGTCGACGGGCACGGTGATCCGGCCTGCCAGCGCCATCTCAAGCGCCGTTCGGATCTCGTCCGGCGTCGCGACCCGGAAGCCGAGGATCCGGTGGCCGCGGCGGAAGAGCTCGATGATGTCGAGCGGGACGACCTCGCCGGCGTGCGCGCCGCAGGTGACAAGCCGCCCGTCCGGCGCCATCGCCGCCAGGTGCTCGGCGAAGCGGGGCCCGCCGGTGGTGTCGACGACGGCGTCGACACCGCGGCCGTCGGTCGCGTCGGCGACGGCGTCGGCGACCGGCGTCTCGAGGTAGCAGAACACCACGTCGGCGCCGAGCTCGCGCACCGCGTCGACCTTCTCGGGCGCGCCGACCGAGGCGATCACGCGGGCGCCGGCGATCACCGCCGCCTGCACGGCGGCGCCGGCGACCCCGCCCGAGGCCGACGGCACGAGCACGGTCTCGCCGGGCCGGATCGCCGCGACGCTCGTCACCATCGACCAGGCCGTCGAGACGACGCACTGCGCCGCCGCCGCGGTACGAAGTCGTCCTCCCCGCGCAGCGGGATCACCGCCCGCGCCGGCACGGCCACGAGCTCGGCGTAGCCGCCCCAGCGGTCGGTGCCGAACACGACGAACCGCTCGCACAGGTCGTGGCGCCAGCGGACGCAGGCCGCGCAGCGTCCCGCAGGCGTACTGCTGGTAGGCCGTCACCGGGTCGCCGGGCGCGACGCCCTCGACGTCGGCGCCGACCGCGCGCGACCGTGCCGGCGAACTCGGCGCCGAGCACCCACGGCATCGGGAACGGCCAGCGCGACGTGCCGGCGCGCGAGTCGAGGTCGCTGTGGTTCAGGCCGCACGCGCGCACCTCGATCAGCACCTCGTCGGGCCCGGGCACGCGGGTCGTCGAGCTCCTCCCAGCGCATCACCTCGGGGCCGCCGTACTCGCGGAACGTGGCGGCGATCACCGTCAGGCGCCTGAACCCCGGCATGCCGGACGTAGGGGATCGGCTCGGGCCACGCGTAGGCGCCGACCTTGCTCGTCGTGAGGCCGCAGCGCCACAGCGCGTAGGCGAGCATCGCGCCGAACGCGACGCCGTCGCAGACCGGCACGCCCGACCTCGCGCCGGACGGCCCGCGCGACGTCCGCCATGCCGCCGCAGGCGAGGATGAGCGCCTCGGCGCCGCGCTCCGTCGACGACGCGCCGGCCGGCCGCGACGATCGCCGCGGTCGTGTCCGGGATGTGGCCGCCCTGCTCGGCGACCGGGATGTCGAGCGGCCGACGCGCCGCGCACCGGCGAGCGCACGCCGCGGCGCTCGATCGCGTCCTCGAGGGCGGGGATGCCGCGGCGCAGCGTCGTGATGACCGCGAACCGGCGCGGCGACCATGCCGCGCCGCCGGGAACGCGGCCTCGCCGATGCCGACGACCGGCGCGGTCGGTCAGCTCGCGCGCGGCGTCCGAGCGCCGGGGTCGCCGAAGCAGGCGATCAGATAGGCGTCGTGCGCCGGGGCTCGCGACACCATCGCGGCGACCTCGGCCGCCGCGACCACGGCGTCGGCCTCGCTCTCGATCGACGTCGGCCCGCGGTCGGGCGAGACGGCGGTCACCTCGCACCCGTCCGGCAGCGTGTCGCGGGCGACGCCGGCCATCGCCTCGGTGTGGCGCTGGTCGGTGTTCGGGTTGATGCAGGCCGAGCCGGAAGCATCCGGCGTCACTCCCGCCGCCGCCGGCTCGCGGGCGCGGCCAGCGAGTAGTCGTCGTGGCACGACAGGAACCGGCCCGGATCCGGGCTCGACGACGATCTCGCCGTCGGCGTACACGGTCTCGCCGCGCACCAGCGTGCGCACGCACCCGCGCCCGCAGCGCGCGCGGCCGTCGAACGGCGACCACGGGTTCTTCGAGAACTGCTGGCTGCTTCGCGTCGACCGATCCACTCCGTGTCGAGGTCGAAGAGGGCGAGGTCGGCGTCGGAGCCGGGCAGCATCGTGCCCTTGCGCGGGTAGAGGCCGGCGATCCGCGCGGCGTTCGTCGAGCGAGAAGCGGACGAACGCGTCGAGCGGCATGCCGCGGCGGTGGTAGGCCTCGTCGAGCACGAGCGGCACCGTCTCCTGGATCACCTGGCAGCCGAGCGAGCGCCTCGAAGATGTCCTCCCAGCCGGGCTCCTTCTCCTCGAGCGTGTAGGCGCAGTGGTCGGAGACGAGGCAGTCGGCGGTGCCGTCGAGCACGCGCGTCCCACAGCCGCTCGACGAGCGCGCGGTCGCGCAGCGCCGGGGCGCAGACGCCGTACGGGCCGAGCCGGACGAGGTCGTCCAGGTCGAGCAGCAGGTGGTGCGGGCACACCTCCATCGTCGCGCGGCCGGCCCGCGGGCTTCTCGCGGCGCACCAGGTCGACGCTGACGGGGCTCGACATGTGCACGATCTGGATGCGCACGCCGACGTGCGCGGCCAGGTAGAGCGCGCGGTGCACGGCCTCCTCCTCGACGAACGGCGGCCGCGACTCGTGGTGGGCGAGCGGGTCGCGGCGGCCGGCGGCCGCATCCGCGCGAGCCCGGCCTGGAGCAGCGAGTCGCTCTCGGCGTGGACGAGCACGAGCCCGCCGAGCTCCTTCACGCTCCGCATCCCCTCCAGGAACTCGGCGTCGGTCACGTGCGGGTAGACGGGTCCGAGATCGGCATGAACGCCTTGAAGCCGAACGCGCCCTCCCGCCACTGCGCGGCGATCTCGGGGAGCGACGGCGCCGTCAGCGCGCCCCACAGGCCGAAGTCGACGACGACCTTGCGCGTGGCCATCTCGCGCTTCTCGGCGGTAGAGCTCGGCGGTCGTCACGGGCGGGTAGGTGAGCGGGTGCTCGATCACGGTCGTGATCCCGCCGGCGGCGGCCGACATCGTGCCGGTCGTGAAGTCCTCGCGCTCGGTGTGGCCGGGATCCTCGAAGTGGGCGTGCATGTCGATCGCGCCCGGCAGCACGACGAGCCCCGATGCGTCGATCACCTCGTCGGCGCCGCCCGGCCGGAGCCGGGATCGCGCGATCGCGGCGACGCGGCCGTCCTCGATCAGGATGTCGGCCGGCGAAGACGCCGTAGTCGGTCGCGAGCGTGCCGCCGGCGATGACCGTGCGCGCGGCCGCTCACGCGTCCCCTCCGCGGCATCCGCCGCAGCACGCGCGCTCGGGCACGCCGAGCGTCGCCAGGTGGTGCGACGAGCCGGCGGCGGGCCGTCGCTCCCAGCGCGCCGCTCAGCCACGCCCGCAGGCCGAGGCCGTCGACCAGCCGCGCGAGCACCGCCGCCTCGCTGTCGAGGTCGACGTCGGCGAGGAGCAGCCCGTCGTCGCGGACCCGCTCGAGCACCGCCCGGATCTCGCGCTCCCAGGCCGCGTCGGCGTCGACGAGCTGGGCGGCGAAGGCCGGGTCGCGGCCGGCGTACGTCCACATCTCGGACCACAGCCGCCACTCCGCCCGCCGTTCGGGATCCGCGCGGCAGCGCCACGCGGACGAGCGCGACCAGCTGCTCCTCCGGCGCTCGGCACCGGCGAGCCGCCGCTCGGAGCTCGGCGATCCAGTCGTCGGACGCGGCGGCGAACGCTGCCGACGATGACCGCCTGCTTGTCGGGGAAGTAGTGGGTGAGGACGCCGGTCGTGAACCCGCCCTCGCGGGAGATGTCGCGCAGCGTCGTGGCCTCGAGGCCCCTTGCGGATGATCACGCGTACGGCGGCGTCGCAGACCTCGCGTCGGCGCCGCTCGGAGCGCTCGGCTGCGGCCGATGGTTGCGACGACGCTCAAGCGCAGCCGCTCTCAGCGCGCCGGCGAGGACGGCGATCGCCGCGGCGACGTCGGCCTCGTCGGAGAGCTCGTCGGGACGGTGGCTGACACCGCCGTTTCGGCTGCGCACGAAGAGCATCCCGGCGTCGACGCCGGCGGCGGCCAGCACGCCGGCGTCGTGGCCGGCGCCGGAGGTGAGCTCGGCGATCGCGACCGCCGGCCGCGCGGCCGCGGCCCGCAGCGCGCGGCGGACGCGCTCGCGAGAGCCGCACCGGCGCGGGGCACCCGCCGCGGACCGAGCATCGACGCCGCAGCCGGTTGCGCACCGCGACCTCGGCGGCGACGCGCCGGCACCGCCGCGACGAGCGCGTCGAGACCATCGCCGGAGGGCGCGCGGACGTCGACCGTGGCACGGCACGAGGCCGGGGATGACGTTCGAGGCGGGCCCGGCGATGCGCACGTCGCCGATGGTGACGACGGCGCCGGGGATCTCGACGCGCCCGGTCGCGCAGCCGAAGCGCGAGCTCGGCGCACGCGGCGAAGGCGTCGCGGCGCTCGCTCATCGGCATCGTCCCGGCGTGCCCGGACGCGCCGCGGAAGGTCACCGTGAAGCCGGCCATCCCGGCGATGGCGGCCGACGTCCCCGAGCGGCACGTCGGCCGCGTCGAGCACCGGGCCCTGCTCGATGTGCACCTCGACGATAGGTGGCGGGCAGCGCGGCGTCGACCGGCGGCCCGGGAAACCCGAGCGCGGCCAGCGCCTCGGCGACCGACACGCCGTCGGCGTCGCGCTCGGCGAGATCGTCGGGACCGACGTCGCCGCAGACGGCGCGGCTGCCGAAGCACCCGTGGCCGAACCGCCAGCCCTCCTCGTCGCGGAAGGCGACGACGGCAAGCGGAGCCTCGGGCCGGTCGGCGGCCACGTCGGCCACGGCCTCGAGCGCGGCGAGCACGCCGAGCGCGCCGTCGAAGCGGCCGCCCGACGGGAACCGTGTCCAGGTGCGAGCCGGACCAGATCTCGGCGCCCGTCGCGGCGCGCCGGCCGGCCGGCCGTAGAGGTTGCCGACGGCGTCGCACGAGACGGCCAGGCCCTCCTCCTCGCACCAGCCGGCCACGAGCGCGTGGGCCTCGTCCTCGTCGACGCTCAGGCCGGGGCGGGTGATGCCGCCGCCGTCGCCGTCAGCGCCGATCCGGCGAGCAGGACGAGCCTCTCCATGGCCCGCTCCGCACGCGTGATGCTGGTGGTCGGGGCCATTCGATGTCTTCGATAGACTCGGCCATCATAATGGTTGTGATGGATTGAGCAGGCCGTGGATCTCGGTCTCCAGGGATGTGTCGCGATCGTCGGCGGGGCGTCGTCCGGCATGGGCCGGTCGTGCGCCGTCGCTCTCGGCCGCGAGGGATGCAACGTCGCGCTCTTCGCCCGGCGGGCGGAGCTGCTCGACGAGGCGGTCGCCGAGATCGAGGGGCTCGGCACCGGCGCCGCCGGCGCTCGCCGTCGCCGGCGACTCGACCGAGCCGGCCGAGCTCGCGACCCTCGTCGACCGCACGCTCGAGCGCTTCGGGCAAGCTCGACATCGTCGTCAACAACACCGGCGGCCCGCCGGCCGGCGAGCTTCGAGGACTTCGACGACGACGCCTGGCGGTCGGCCTGGGACCTGACCCTGATGTCGACGCTCCGCCTCACGCGGCTGGCGCTGCCCGAGCTGCGAAAGAGCGGACGCGGGCGCGTCGTCAACATCACGTCGTCGGCCGTGAAGGAGCCGAGCGAGGGACTGCTGCTCTCGAACATGTACCGACCGGGCGTGATCGGCTGGGCGAAGACGCTGTCGCAGGACGAAGGCCCGAACGGCATCACCGTCAACTCCATCGCGCCCGGCTACATCGACACCGAGCGGATGAAGAACCTCTACGCCGGAGGGCGCCGACCCGGACGGCGACCGCCGCCGCGACGAGGCGCTGATCCCGGCGCGGCGGTTCGGCGACCCGGCCGAGATCGGCGACGCTGTGCGCGTTTCTCTGCTCGACGCGGGCGGCGTACCTGAACGGCATCACGGTGCTGGTCGACGGCGGCCTGGCGAAGGGGCTTCTGAGCTGAGCGACCGGCTCGCCGGCAAGACGATCGTCGTCACCGGCGGGTCGTCCGGCCTCGGCCGGGCGATGTCGCTGGCCTTCGCCGCCGAGGGCGCCGACGTCGTGGTCGGCGACGTGCGCGAGGACCCGCGCGAGGGCGGCCGGCCGACCGTCGAGCTGATCGCTGACGCCGGCGGGAGCGCCGTCTTCGTTCACGGCCGACGCGGGCCGCGTGGGACGACATCGACCGGCTCGTCGCGCACCGCCGTCGACCGGCGCGGTCGGCTGGACGTGATGGTCAACAATGCGATCGTGGCCGGCCCGCACTCGAAGGGGCTCCTCGAGACGACCGAGGACGACTGGGACGCGATCATGGACGTCGGGCTGCGCGGCGTCTTCCTGTGCTGCAAGCGCGCCGTCCAGCAGATGCTCACGCCAGGAGCCGGTCGCCGAGGCGCGCGGGCGGATCATCAACCTCTCCTCGCAGCACGGCATGGTCGGCGCTCCCGGGCACGTCACCTACTGCACCGCGAAGGGCGGCGTCGTCAACCTGACCCGCCAGGTGGCGGTCGACTTCGGGCCGCGGGGATCGTCGTGAACGCGATCGCCCCGGGCAAGATCCTGACCCGCCCGGCCGACGAGCCCGACTCGCCCGAGGTGCTCGCCTACTCGCACTCGCGCACGCCGTTCGCGCGGCTGGGGCGACCCGACGACGTGGCCGCGGCGGCCGTCTTCCTGGCGTCCGACGAGTGCAGCTACGTGAGCGGGACGAACCTGCTCGTCGACGGCGGCTGGATGGCCTACTGATGCGCGCGGCGGTCATCCACGAGCTGGGCGCGACGCCCGTCGTCGAGGAGCGCGACGAGCCGGTGCGCAGCGAGGGGCAGGCGCTCGTCGCGACGCGCGGCCGCGGGCGTGAACCCGGTCGACCTCGCGATCGGCGCGGGAATCTTCTACGGCGGCCATCCGCCGGTGCCGTTCGTCGCCGGCCGCGAGGGCGTCGGCCGCGTTCTGGAGGGATCGGCCTTCGCGCCGGGCACGCTTGTGGCGACGCTCAAGACGGCAAGCGGCTCGTTCGCCGACCGGTTCGTCGCCGACGAGTCGGAGCTGTGGGCGATCCCCGGCGACGCCGACCCGGTCGCCGCCGCCGCGCTCGGCATCGCCGGCCTGGCCGGGTGGCTCGCGGTGTCGGAGCGCGGACGGATCCGGAAGGGAGATCGGGTGCTCGTGCTGGGGGCGACGGGCACGGTCGGCTCGGTGGCGGTGCAGGCTGCGCGGCTGCTCGGGGCGGCCCGGGTCGTGGCGGCGGGGCGCGACGCCGAGCGGCTGGAGCGGGCCCGGCGCCTGGGGGCCGACGAGGTCGTTGCCCTGGACGGCGGCGATGCCGCCGAGGCGTTCCGCGCGGCGTTCCCGGACGGCGGCCCCGACCTGGTGATCGACCCGCTGTGGGGCCCGCCGGCGCTGGCGGCGATCGCGATCGCCCCGATCGGCATGCGGCTCGTCAACCTCGGCCAGTCGGCCGGCGCATCGGTCGACCTCGCGTCGGCGGCCGTGCGCGGCAGGCGGCTCGAGATCATCGGCCACACCGTGTTCGAGGCTCCGCACGACGACCTCGCCGGAGGGCACCGGGCGATGCTCGGCCACGTCGCCGCAGGCGAGCTGGAGGTCGACGTCGAGACCTACCCGCTCGAGCGCACGGCCGAGGCGTGGGACGTCCAGCGCTCCGGGCCGCACCACAAGCTCGTCGTCACGGTCTAGCGCGCATCCGATCGGCCGAGGAGGAGCAACCCCGCTCCTCTTGAACACCCCTCGTGGGATGACGAACGCAGGCGACATGTCGTCAGAGCAGGAGCCCGAGACTGCGGACGCCAAGGAGGATCGCCAGCTGATCGAGCTTCTGAACGAGCTTCGGGTCGCGCTGCCCGGTGTCCAGATGCTCTTCGGATTCATGCTGGCGGTCCCGTTCACGCAACCGTTTGGCTCGCTGACGGACCGGCAGCAGCTCCTGTTCTACGTGGCGTTCCTGTCCACAGCCGCCGCGTCGATCTGCTTCATCACCCCCGCGTCGTTTCACCGGATCACCTGGCAGCGCGGCGTGAAGGGTCGGATGCTGCGGATATCGAGCGGCCTCACCATCGCCGGGACCGTGTTTCTCGGCGTGGCGATCGGCAGCGTTGTCGGCTTCCTGACCAGCTATCTCTACAACTCGCTGGTCGCATCGATCCTCTCGGCGGTGGCGCTGGGCGCGATCTGCGTTCTCTGGTATTCGATCCCACTCGTTCTGCGCCGGCAACACGACAGGCCCGTCTAGGGCGCGAGCAACACCCGCCCGTAGTGCGCCCGTGTCGCCAGGAGCTCCTGCGCCTTCGCGGCCTCCTCGAGCGGCAGCACGGCCTCGATCGCGGGCGGGTCGATCAGGCGCTCGCCGAGCAGGCGAAGCACCTCCCAGAGCTCACGGCGGGAGCCGTCGCTGGAGCCGATGAGGGAGATCTGGCGGGCGAAGAGGTCGATCAGGTCGAGCTCGACGCGCGGCCCCGACGATGCGCCGCAGAGGACCATGCGGCCCTTGTTCGCCAATGCCGCGAGCGCCTCGGGCACCGCCGCCGCACCGACATGGTCGACGACGAGATCGACCCCGCGGCCGCCGGTCAGCCGGCGCACCTCGGCGCCCCAACCCGGCTGGGTGTAGTCGACGGCGTGCTCGACTCCGGCCGCGAGCGCCCGCTCGCGCTTGGCATCGGTCGACGCCGTCGCGATCACCCGGGCGCCGGCGAACCGCGCGAGCGCGATCGCCGCCCCGCCCACACCCGAGCCGGCCGCCGTCACGAGCACGGTCTCGCCGGCCCGCAGCCCGGCCCGCGCGAAGAGCATGTGGTAGGCGGTGAGGTAGACCGACCCCGCCGCGGCCGCCGTCTCGTACGAGAGCCCGTCGGGAAGCGTGAACAGATTGCGCACCGGCGCCACGATCTGCTCGGCGTAGCCGCCGTCGTGGTTCACGCCCATGACCCCGTACTCGGCGCACGCCGCCTCGTCACCCTCCAGGCAGTACGGGCAGCGCCCGCACGAGAAGTCGTAGTGGACGTACGCCCGCATGCCCGGCGCCACGTCGGCGACCCCCTCCCCCACCGCCACGACCTCGCCGGCGACGTCGTAGCCGGGGATGACCGGGAGCACCGCCCCGTAGGCGTGGCCGACATCCTCGCGCACCCAGATATCCAGCCGGTTGACCGCGACGGCCGCGACCCTGACGAGCGCCTCGCCCGGGCCCGGCGCCGGCACGGGCCGGTCGACCAGCCGCAGCACCTCCGGCCCACCGTGCTCGGACATGACGATCGCGCGCATCAGTAGGCCATCCAGCCGCCGTCGACCATCAGGTTGATGCCGCTCGTGTAGCTCGCCGGCCCCGCGAGGTACGAGACGGCTGCGGCGACGTCCTCGGACCGGCCCAGGCGGGCGAACGGCGTGCGCGAGCGGACGTACGCCAGCCCCTCATCGCTCGCGGACAGGTCGCCCGCCGTCCCGGTGACGATCTTGCCGGGCGCGACCGCGTTGCACAGGATCCCGCGGGCCCCGTAGTCGACGGCGATCTGCCGCGTCATCTGCACGAGCCCGCCCTTTCCCACGCTGTAGGTGAAGTGGCCGGGGCAGCCGACCATGCCGTGCTGCGAGGTGATGTTGACGATCCGCCCGCGGGCGTCGCCAACGAGCGGCTGGGTCAGCATCTGGCGCACCGCCGCCCGGCAGAGAAGGTACGGGCCGCGCAGGTTGACGGCCATCATCGCGTCCCAGTCCTCGGGCTCGGTGTCGAGCAGCGGCTTGGAGTGGTCGCCCGCCAGGACGGCGTTGTTGACGACGACGTCGAGCGATCCGGTGCGCTCGACGGCCGTCGCCACGAGCAGGCTCGCAGTCGGCGGCCGACGAGACGTCGGCGTCCACGTGCACGGCGCCTCGGCCGGCGGCCCGGATCACGTCCTCGGTCGGCTCGCCGCCGGTGATCGGGATCGCGGCGGATGTCGCCGATGACCACGTCGAACCCGTCCTCGGCGAGCCGGATCGCGACGGCCCGGCCGATGCCCGGAAGCCGCCCCTGTCACGACGGCGCTGCGCTGACTCATTGATCAATCATCTCCTTGCATACTGACCCCATGCCCGGCGTCGCCTTCGTCGCCCACTGCCTGCTCAACCAGAACTCCAAGACGCACGGCGGCGCGCGCTGCCCCGGCGTCTACTCGCCGCTGGTCGAGGAGCTCCGCGCGCGCGGCTGGCGGATCGAGCAGATGCCGTGCCCCGAGCTGGCGTTCACCGGCCTGCATCGCTTCTGGGCCGTCAAGGAGCAGCTCGACACGTCCGCCTACCGCCGCCACTGCCGTCGGATCGCCGCCGCCGTCGCGGGCGCGATCGAGGTGCACGTCGCGCCGCGGCGACGACGTGATCCTGGTCGGCATCGAGGGCAGCCCATCGATGGGCGTCCACGTGACGAGCTCCGACCCCGAGCGCGGCGGCCGGCCGGAGTGGCCGGACGGCACCGACGAGCTCTCGCCGGGCAGCGGCATCTTCATGGAGGAGATCGCGGCCGAGCTCGCGGAGCGCGGCGTCGCAGACGCCGCGGGCGATGGGCATCTCCCACCAGCTCCCCGACCACGACCCGGCCGGCGAGCGGGCGGCGCTCAGGGATCTCATGGAGGCTCGGTAGGTGGACGCCGACAGGCGCGGCTTCCGCGTCGCGCTGGTTGCCGGGCGAGCTGCTGAACCCGGCCGCCGGCGGGCTCGACGCGCTGGCCGTGCTCGAGGAGGAGGGCTGGGGCGCGATCCAGCTCCCGGCCGCCGACTACCCGGACGACGTCGCCGGGCCGCTGCTCGAGCAGGTCGCCGAGCAGGCCGAGGAGTTCGCCCGGAACGGCTACCGGCTCGCGGTGATCGGCGGCCGGGCCGGCCTCGACGAGGCGCTCGCCCGCTACGGCGTCGCGGCCCCGCCCGCGGTCGATCCCGCGACCGCCGGACGAGCTGCGGGCGTTCCTGGCCGAGACGGCGGCTGACCGCGTGACGGCCCGGGCACTCGTCACCGGCGCCGCATCGGGCATCGGCCAGGCGACGGCGAGGCTCCTCGCCGAGCGCGGCGCCGCGGTGGCCTGCGTCGACGTGAACTCCGCCGGGCTGGACGAGACGCGAGACGATCACGACGGCGGGCGGCCGGGCCGTGCCACTCATGGCCGACGTGACCGATCTCGCCGCGGTCGAGGCGCCGTCGCCGACGCGGTCGCCGAGCTCGGCGGCCTCGACGCCGTCGCGAACGTCGCCGGCATCGGCGACTTCACCGGCGACGTCACCGAGATCGCGCTCGACGAGTGGGCCCGCGTCCTCGGGATCAACCTGACGGGCGCATTCCACGTGTCGCGCGCGACGATCCCGCACCTGCGAGCGGCGGGCGCCGGAGCAATCGTCAACGTGAGCTCGCAGTTCGGGCTCGTCGGGTGCCTCGCAAGCCCCGCGTACTGCGCGTCGAAGGCCGGGCTGATCGGCCTGACGCGCGCGATGGCGATCGACCACACGGCCGAGGGGATCCGCGTCAACTGCGTGTGCCCGGGCCCGGTCGACACGCCGATGCTCGCGTGGACGGCCGGCGACGCCGGAGCTGACCGCCCGCGAGCGGGCGCGCACCCAGGGCCGGAACCTGGCCGGCCGCTCCGGGCGGCCCGAGGAGATCGCGGCCACCATCGCCTTCATGCTGTCGGACGAGGTCGGCTTCATGTCGGGCAGCATCGTCGCCGTCGACGGCGCCTGGACGGCGGGCTAGCAGTCACGTCGTCTGGAGCACGCGCGCGACGGGCAGGTACTCGCCCCGGTGCTCCTCTCCGGCCCAGCGGCCGTCCTCGACGACCCGCTCGCCGCGGGCGAGCACGTCGCGCACCCGTCCGGGCACGTCGATGCCGTCGTACGGCGTCCAGTCGAGCCCGTCGTTCATCAGCTCGAGGGTGAGCCGTGTCGGCGCCGAGGGGTCCCACACGACGATGTCGGCGTCGCTTCCCGGCGCGAGGACGCCCTTGCGCGGATAGAGGCCGAAGATCCGGGCGGGCTCGGTGCAGGCGGCGCTGACGAGCCGCTCCGCGGAGAGCGGGGCATCGGCTCCGCCGAGCGCGAACCCGAGCGGCAGCCGGGCGCCGATCCCGGGGAGCCCGGTCGGGATCCTCGTGAAGTCGTCCTGCACCGGCGCCTTGTCGCGGTCGAGCCGCAGGTGGCAGTGGTCGGACGCGTACGTCGTGACGGCGCCCGTCCGCAGGCCGTCCAGGAGCGCCGCCCGGTCGGCGGCCTCGCGGAGCGGCGGGGTCATCACGTAGCGCAGCGCGTCGGGCCCCTCGTGGTGGGAGCGCTCGAAGAGCAGGTGATGCGGGCACACCTCGGCGTGGACGGTCTGCCCCCGGCGCCGCGCTGCCAGGATCTCGTCGAGCGGCGCGCGACCCGTAACGTGGACGACGTACGGCGTCGCGCCGGCGATCCCGGCGAGCACGAGGAACCGGTGCACGCACTCGGCCTCGAGCTCGATCGGCCGGCTGGCGGGGAGCGACTCGATGCCGAGCCGGCCTTCGGCGACGCACTGCTTGGTGAGCAGGTCGACGGCACGGCCGTTCTCGCAGTGGGCGAGCGCCACGATCCCGAGCTCGCCGGCCTCCTGCATGACCTGAAGCGCGACGTCGTCGTCGGCCATGATCCCGAGCTCGACGTAGGCCAGCCACAGCTTGACGCTGCCGATGCCGAGCGCCGCGGCGTCGGCCAGGTCGCCGGGGCGATACGCCTCCGGCTCCCAGATGACCGCATGGAACGCGAGGTCGATGTGGGACTCGGGCATCTCGTCGGCGAGCGTCCGCTTCGCCGCCTCCGCGGGCCGCTCGCCCGGGAGCGCGTCGACGAAGGCCAGCGCGGTGGTCGTCCCACCGCAGAGCGCCGAGCGGGTGTCGTCGCGGACGCCGCCGAAGGGATGGGTGTGGACGTCGACGGCGCCGGGCAGCACGAGGCACCCCGAGGCGTCGATCACGTCGGCCTGAGACGGGTCGACGCTCCCGATCTCCGTCACGACCCCGTCCTCGACCAGCACGTCGGCATGCACCGACCCGTCCGGCCCGACGACCGTGCCGCCGACGATCGCCGTGGCCACGCCGGCTACCCCACCGCCTGGTCGGGCAGGCACGGCGCCGCGCCGAGCAGCCGCCGGGTGTAGTCGTCGGTCGGCGTCGAGAGCACCTCGCGGACGCCGCCGGACTCGCACAGCGAGCCGCGATCCATGACCAGGACCGAGTCGCTGACGCATGCGACCACGCCGAGGTTGTGGGTGATGAAGAGCATCGAGAGCCGCAGGTCGCGCTGGAGCTCGGTGAGGAGCTCGAGGACGGCGGCCTGGACGGAGACGTCGAGCGCGGAGGTGACCTCGTCGCAGACGAGCAGGTCGGGCTTCGCGGCCAGCGCCCGCGCGATCGCGACCCGCTGGCGCTCGCCGCCCGACAGCTCGACCGGGAAGCGGCCGGCGACTCGCGCCGGCAGCCGCACCCGCTCGAGCAGCGCCTCGACCTCCCGCGCCGCGTCCGCCCGCGACAGCTTACGGAGCACCCGCAGCGGCCGCTCGATCGACGCCCCGACCCGGTGGCGCGGGTTGAGCGACTCGAACGGGTTCTGGAAGACGATCTGGATCCGGCGGCGCTGGTCGAGCGTTCGCGAGCGCGCGGCCCCGTGCAGCTCGTCCCCGTCGAAGACGATCCGCCCGGTGGTCGGCACGTGCAGGCCGGCGATGCAGCGGCCGATCGTGGTCTTGCCGCTCCCGGACTCGCCGACGAGCGCAACGCACGTTCCGGCCTCGATGGCGAACGACACGCCGCGGACGGCGAGGTTCCGCGTCCGGCCCGACCGGTACTCGACCTCGAGGCCGGAGACCTCGAGGAGGGGCGCGCCGCCGGCGGCCGCCGGGCTCGCGGCCCGCGCGCCTCCAGGCCCGGCCTCGGCCAGCTCGAGCTCGTCCCAGCGGACGCACCGGACCGAGTGCCGCGCCGCAGCCTCCTCGAGCTCGGGCACGGCGGCGTGGCAGCGCTCCTGCGAGAACGCGCACCGCGGCGCGAACGCGCACCCCGCGGGCCACTCGCCGACGCCGACGGCGACGCCCGGGATGCCCTGGAGCGCGCGCGGGCGGCGGACGTCCGGGATGGCGCCGACCAGCGCCCGGGTGTACGGGTGCCGCGGCCGGGAGATGACCTCGTCGACCGGCCCGTTCTCGACGACCCGGCCGGCGTACATGACGACGATGCGGTCGGCCATCCGGGCCACGACGGCGAGGTCGTGCGAGACGTACACCATCGCCATCCCCTCCTCGGCCCGCAGCCGCGAGAGCTCGGTGAGAATGCGGTCCTGGGTCAGGACGTCGAGCCCGGTGGTCGGCTCGTCGAGCACCGCGACCGGCGGGCCGCAGACGCACGCCATCGCGATCGTGACACGCTGCTGCTGGCCGCCCGAGAGCTGGTGCGGATAGCGGCGGCCGAAGCGAGGATCGGTCCCCAGCTCGACCCGTTCGAGCGCCGAGCGCACCGAGTGGTCGGACGCCGACTCCGAGCGGTGCGCGCGCAGCACGTCCATGATCGCGTCGCCGACCCGAAGCGACGGGTTGAGGGCGCCGCCCGGGTCCTGCGGCACGTACGAGACCACCCGGCCGCGCAGGCTCCGCACCGCGCGCGTGTCGCGCCCGATCACCGACTGGCCGCCGACCTCGATCGCGCCGCTTCGGATGACCACGCCCGGGCGCGTGTATCCGAGCAGCGCGAGCGCCGTCGTGGTCTTGCCGCTCCCCGACTCGCCGACCAGGCCGACGATCTCGCCCGCGTTCACCGAGAAGCTCACGTCCTGCACCACCGCGTCGCCGGTCGCAAGCCCCAGGCACAGCTTCTCGACCCGGATCACGGGCCCGCCGCCGTCGGCGCTCACGCCACCACGCTCCGCGTGGTCCGCGGCACGTACGAACGGCCGAGGCTGCGGGCGATCGCGTCGCCCATCAGGTTCACGCCGATCGTGAGCAGGGCGATCATCGCCGCCGGTGCCAGCACCGCCCAGATGTTGAGCGAGATGTACTCGCGGTTCTCGCTGATCATGAGCGCCCAGTCGGAGCTGGGAGGCTGGAGGCCAAGGCCGAGGTAGTTGACCGAGGCGATGATCAGGATGGAGTACGTGAACCGAAGGCCCGCGTCGACCAGCACGGGGGCGAGGATGTTGGGCAGCACCTCGCGGACGACGACGGCTCCGGCCCGCTCGCCGCGGGCGACGGCGGCCTCCACGTAGCCCCGCACCGACACCTCGAGCGTCGCCGTGCGGACGATGCGGCTGATCCCCGGCGCCTGGATCGCGGCGACGCCGACCACCAGCACGCCGACGCCGGTTCCCGCACCCGTGATGAGGATGAGCAGGAAGAGCAGCGGCGGGAACGCCAGCATCACGTCGACCGTTCGCATCAGGAGCGGGTCGAGCTTCGAGCGGGTGTAGCCGGCGATGAGCCCGATCGCAAGCCCGATCGCATAGCCCAGAGCAGTGGCCGCCGCGGCCAGGCCGATGACCGAGCGGCCGCCGTAGAGCAGGCGGCTCAGCACGTCTCGCCCCAGGAAGTCGGTTCCGAGATGGGCCGCCGAGGACGGGCCGGCGAGCGGCGCTCCGACCGGGGCGTTCGGATCGTGCGGGGCGATGTACCGCCCCAGGAGGGCGATGGCCACCACGAGCACGACGACGGCCAGCCCGATCGCCCCCGAGCGGATCCGCAGGAACCGAAACGCGCCCCTCACGCCGGCTCCCTGAGCTTCGGGACGAGCAGCATCACGATCAGGTCGGCGAAGAGGTTCAGCATGATGTAGACGACCGCGATCAGCATCGCCACCGACTGCACGAGCGTCGTGTCGCGGTTGCCGACCGCCGTGACGAGCGTCGAGCCGATCCCCGGATAGGCGAAGACGTTCTCGGTGATGATGATCCCGCCGATCAGCCACTGGAGGTTCTGGGCCAGCACCTGCACGCTCGGGGCGAGCGCGTTCCGCATCGCGTAGCGCCAGAGCACCCACCGCTCGGCGAGCCCGTTCAGGCGCGCCGTCTGGACGTACTCCGTCTGGAGCACCTCGACCATCCCCGCCCGCACCATGCGGATGCCGGCCGCGAGCGACGCCAGGAGGAGCGTGGCGACGGGCAGCACGAGCTTCGTCGGGTGGCTCAGCGGGTCGTCGCCGGGCGGGATGAGGGCAACGGGCGGAAGCACGTCGAGCCACACGAAGAAGACGCCGATCAGGAGCGACCCGATCACGAACTCGGGGAGCGCGATCGCGGCGAGCGACCCGATCGAGATTGCATGGTCGAGCGTCCGGCCCGCGAAGATCGCGGCCAGAGCCCCCAGCCCGAGCGAGAGCGGGATCATGAGAAGCGCCGTCACGAGCGCCAGGATCACCGAGTTCTTGACGGGGCTCGCGATGATGTCCCAGATCGGCGCGTCCTTCGCGCCCTGTGCGAGCCCGACCGACGAGTCGCCGAGGTCGCCGCGGACGAGGCCGCTGAGCCAGGTCGTGTACTGCTCGACGAGCGGGCGGTCGAGGTTCAGGCGCTGGTCGAGCTCCTGCACGGCCTGCGGCGTCGCGCCGCGGCCGAGGACGACGCTCGCCGCGTCCCCCGGGAGGATCGCTGTGCCCGCGAAGATGAGCAGCGACGCCACGAACAGCGCCGCGACCGCGCCCAGGAGCCGCCGCGCGAGGAACGCGAGCACGGGCGAGGCCTCGCGGGTCTCCCGCTGAGGCTCCGCCACCGTTGTCATGTCAGCCTTACGCCGAGAGCCACGCGTTCATGAAGAGGTAGTTGCCGAGCACCCCGCCGGGGTGCGGCGCGAGCCCCTTCACCTTGGTCGAGACGCCGTCGACCCAGTCCGCGTTCGTCCAGTTCAGGTAGCCGCCCTGGTCGTACTGGATCTTCTGCACCTGGTTCCACGTGTCCTGGGCGGCCGTCGCGTCGGTCTCGCCGATCGCCTTGAAGAGGAGGTCGTTCCAGGTCTTGTCCTTCCAGTGGGTCTCGTTGTACGGCGCCTGCGCCGACAGCGACTGGAGGTAGAAGAACTTGAGCGACGGGATGGGCCACTGCGTCTCGGCGAACGCCATCTTCAGGTAGAGCAGCGACGGGTTGTAGTACGAGTTCGGCGGAACCTGCTTCAGCTGGATGGTGACACCGGCGGCCTTGGCCTGCTCGGCGAGGAGCGTCGCAGCCTCGACGAACCCGGGGAAGATCGGCGACGTGCGCAGGAGCACCGTGAGGTTCTCCTGGCCGGCCTGCTTCAGGAGGCTCTTGGCCTGGTCGATGTCCTGCTCGCGCTGCGGGAGGTCGTTGTCGTAGAAGGGAAGGCCCTTTCCGACGATGTCGTTCCCGACCGTCCCGTAGCCGTTGATCGCGCTTGAGACGAGCGCGTCGCGGTCGGCGATCAGCCGGATCGCCTGGCGCACGTTGTTGTCGGTGAACGGCGCCTGCGTCGTGTCCATGTAGAACATCATGGCCTGGGGCGAGGGTGCGACGAGAACCGTGATGTCGCCGGTGTCCTGGTGGGCCTTGGCCTGGGCCGTCGGGAGCTGGGCCATCGCGTCGATCTGGCCCGACAGGAGCGCGTTCAGGCGGGCGGTGTTGTCGTCGATCGACTTGATCGTGAGGCCGTCGACGTACGGCTTGCCCGTGACCCAGTAGTTCGGGTTCTTCTTGAACACGCTCTGCGAGCCGGGCTCGAACGACTCGAACATGAAGGGGCCGGTGCCGACCGGGTTCTTGAAGTCGGTCTCGCCGTCCTGGACGATCCACGTGTTCCAGTAGACGAAGTTGGCGCCCAGGTCGGCGTCCGGGAACTTGAGCGGGATCCGGACGGTCGTGTCGTTGATCGCCTTCAGCCCGTTCAGGTCGATCCCGGCCACGAACGGCACCGACGCGAAGTTGGCGGGCTTGGACATGAGCCGGATCGAGTAGATGAGGTCCTCGGCGCCGAACGTCTTGCCGTTGTGGAACTCGACACCCGGCCGGAGCTTGACCTCGTACTCGGTGGCGTCGGCGTTCGCGTTCATCTCGAGCGCGAGGCCGGGGCTCGTGGACAGGTCGGGGTTCTGCACGAAGAGCGGGTCGTAGAGGTTCTGCACCCGCGACTCGTCGATCGGCGTCACGCCCGCATACGGGTTCAGCGTCTCGGCCGTGCCGCCGCCGACGAACCCGGCCGTGAGCATGCCGCCGCGGACGGGCTTGCCGGCGCCGCCGGTTGAGCCGCCGGTCGAACCGGAGCCGCCGCTGTCGCCGCAGGCCGCGGCAAGGAGGGGCGACATCCCCACCATCGCTCCGGCCGCGCCGCGAAGCAGCGTGCCGCGCGACAGCCGGAAGCCGTCGGTCTCGGTGCCCGAGGGCGCGTGTGGATGTTTCGGGTCGGTCACCGTCTCCTCCAGATCGGGGCTCCACGAAGATCGCTACGCCCACTCTCGCATACGCTGCTGACGAGTGGGAGTGGCGGAGGCGACAACGATTCGCACTGCGCGGTGGCCCACCCATCCACCCGGGCCGCGGCGCGTATCGCGCGCTCGAATGGCCGCCGCGGCGATGCGGGTACGCTGCTTCTCCGGAGACGCCGCTCGGCCAAGGGGGCGGTATGCTATCAGACCAATCTGACGCCGACCGAAAGAGGACATCCACGTGGAAGGAACGCTGCTCGCCTCGAATCTCGGGTTTCCCGAGGGCCCCGTCGTCATGCCCGACGGCTCCATCGTCATCTGCGACGGGAACATCGGTGAGCTGCTCCGGTGGGACGGCGACTCGATGGGGACGTTCGCCGCGACCGGCGGCTCGCCGTGGGGCGCCGTGCTCGGAACCGACGGCGCCGTGTACGTCACCCAGGGCGGGAACGTGCCCGGAAGCCCCGACCAGAGCGCCGTCGCCGGCATCCAGCGGGTGAACGCCGACGGGTCGGTCGAGATGCTCTCGACCGAGATCGACGGCCACGCGCTTGCCGGCCCCAACGACCTCGCGTTCGGCCCCGACGGTCGGCTGTGGTTCACCGACTCGGGCACCGAGCAGGACGATCGGTTCCCCGAGGACGAGCGCGCGCCGGGCCGGCTCTTCGTGCTCGGCTCCGGCGGAGCGGGCGAGTTCCTGATGGAGCGGACCAACGTCTACCCCAACGGCATCGCGTTCGACGCGCAGGGCCGGCTCTACTGGACCGAGTCCGCGGCGCACCGCGTCTGCCGGCTGGACGACGGCCAGGCGACGACCTTCTGCCAGCTCTCCGACGGCCACGTGCCCGACGGGATGGCGTTCGCCGCCGACGGCCGGCGCGTTCGTCTGCACGACGATCTCCGGCGGCGTCACGGTGCTCTCGGCCGACGGCGAGGTGCTCGAGGAGATCTCGCTCGGCGAGCACGCCACGAACTGCATCTTCGACGGCCCGACGCTGTACGTGACCGCGACGAAGGTCGCCGAGATCCACGCCGACCAGCGCACGGGCACGTTCTGGAGCGTCGAGACCGACGCATCGGGGCCGCTGCCGCTCCTGCCCGGCCAGCTGTAGAGCGGCCGAACAACCGGGGCCATTCGCTAGCTTCGATGCATGCTCCCAAGCGGGGCGGACCGAAGGTGGCGGCGTCGCTCGAACGAGATCTGGCTCGAGCGCGCGCTCGAGTACCAGGCTCACGGGGCCGACCTGCTGCTCGCTGGGCAGACGCCTCTCGGCGAGCTCCTGGCCTGTCGATCCCGCCTGGATGCCGGACGTGATCGACACTGACGACGGGCTGCCGGAGATGCGGTGGTCACGCTGGGATGGCTGGCGCGCGGGGGAACCCCGCTGGCGCGTGCGCGTGATCGACACATCGACGGCGGGGGTCGAGGAGGTCGCTGCGGCGCACGTCGAGTGGGTCGGCGAGGAGCGGGCGCTCCTCCGGCGCGGTGCGCATCCCCTTCCAGGCGCTGCGCTCCGCGACTAGGGCGGCGGCGGCAGAGACAACGCTGGAGAGGCCCCGGTGGTGGTTGCGCTGCGCCATTGCCGATTGCTCCGGTCACAAACCGGCGCCGATTCACGCACCAAAGTGTGCCGGGGTCTGACCCCGGGGGCGCCTATCCGCCGTCCACGGCGATCCGCTCGCCGGTCGCGACCGCCCGCTCGGCCGCCAGCACGACCTTGAGCGTCCCGAGCGCGTCCTCCGGCGAGCAGGGGATGACCGCCTGGCCGCCGCCCGCGACCGCCGCCAGGAAATGCGCGACCGATGCGCGGCGCGGGTCGGCCACGCCGGCCGAGTCGACGTCCGCTCCGTGCGAGCGCCCGTGCACCCGGCCCGGCCCGGCCAGGTCGAGCCGCAGCGCCACGTCGGCGGCCATCACGTCGAGCGAGTAGACGGGCGGCTGCTGAGCATCGGTCCAGCCGAGGGCAACCATCCCGAGCCCGCCGCCCGCGAAGCGCATGAGGACGGCGACGGCATCGTCGAGGTCAGGCGCCCCGGCGGCTGCCGTGGCCAGGAGCCCGCCGGCCGACGCCGCCTGCACCTCCGCGACCGGGCCGGCGACGGCCCGCTGCAGGTCGATGTCGTGGCTTGCGAGCTCGAAGAGGACGCCGCCGCTCGCCCGCGCGTCCTCGAACCACGTCCCCGTGCGGCCGCGCTGGGCCGGGCCCAGGCCCCGGCTCACGAGCAGCCCGGGCGACGCATCGGCCAGCTCGGCGCGGACGCGATCGAGCACGTCGAGGCTGCGCCACTGGTAGCCGACCGCGCACGGGACGCCGCTCGCGCGCCACGCCGCGACGATCGCCTCGCCGTCGGCGACCGCCCGGGCGAGCGGCTTCTCGAGGTAGACGGGGATGCCGCGCTCGAGCGCGGCGGCCGCCGGCGCGAGGTGAGCCGCCGGCGGCGTGCACACGAAGACCCCGTCCAGCGCCTCCGCCGCCAGCATCGCCTCCCAGCTCCTGGTAGGCCGTCGCGCCGCCCGCCAGGCCCGCCGTCTCCTCCGCCACGGCGGCGTTCAGATCGCAGACGGCCGCAACGCTCGCCTCGGGGTGCTCTGCGAGCGTGGTCAGGTGGCTGCGGGCGATGGCACCGGCGCCCACGATGCCGATCCTCATCCCGGCAGCTCGAGCAGCACCTTGCCGAGCTTGCCCGGCTCGCGGACGTCGTCGAACGCGTCGGCCGCGTCGTCCAGCGGGAAGACGCGATCGACGATCGCCGCGCGATCGGCCGGCCGCGAGCAGCGGCACGCATCCGGCGCCCGAACGCCTGCACCAGCTGCCGCCTTCTCCTCGACCGGCGCGTGCGCAGCGTCGGTCCCGATCAGTGCGCGCGCCTGCTCATCAGGTCGCGCAGGACGACCGCGCGCCTCGTCGCCGGGCTTGGCGCCGCCGACGATCATCAGCCGGCCGCCCGCGGGCGAGCGCCGCCATGTTGCCGGCCATGTGCGGCCCGCCGACCAGCTCGAGGATGACGTCGGCGCCGCCCAGCTCGCGCGACGTGCGCGAACGCCTCGTCGGCGCCAGCGCCTCGGCGCCCAGCTCGGCGACCCGCGGCCGGAGCCCCTCGGTGCGCACGTTCGCCACCACCCGCGCGCCCAGTCGCCGCCCCGATCTGGACCGCCGCCGTGCCCACGCCGCCGCTGCGCGCCGTTCACGAGCAGGGTGTCGCCCGACGCCGAGGCCGGCCTGCAGCACGATCGCGTCGAACGCCGTCAGGAACGCCTCGGGCGTGGCGGCGGCGGCCTGCGTCGTCGAGCCGCGTCCGGGCACCCGCACGAGCTCCCGCTCGTGCCGCCACCACGCGGTGGCCATGCCCGCCGCCGCCGACCAGGCCGAACGCCCGGTCGCCGACCGCGAAGCGCGCGTCACGCCGTCGCCGCAGCGCGACCACCGTGCCCCGCCACCTCGAGGCCGGGGACGTCGGTCGGCGACCCCGGCGGCACCGGATGGCGGCCCTCGCGCTGCAGCACGTCGGCCGGGTTCACGCCCGCGAACGGCGGCGCGATCACGACCTCGAACGCGGCCCGGCACCGGGTCGGGCCGCTCCTCGACGGCGATCGACCTCGCGGCCGCCCGACGCCGTGGAAGACGACGCACCTCATGCCGGCGGGTACGTGCTCGAGCCACCAGCGGGCGATGTCGCGGCGGCGCATGAACGCCACGCCCGGCTGCGCCTGCGCGTGCTCGATGAACAGCCGCAGCGCGGCCGCGCGCGCGGCCTGCCCGCTCCAGCGGGCGTGCACGGCGACGGTCATCATCGTGCGCCGCTCGGCGCCCTCGCGCAGCAGCTCGTCGAGCCCCATCACCATCGTGTCGAGGAAGTCGCGCGGGCTGGCGAACCCCGGGTTCATCAGGAACCGCGAGTCGTTGTAGGTCTTCGAGTACGGGACCACCAGCATCGGCTCGCCGTCGATCGATCTCGTAGTAGGGCACGTCGTCGGCCGAGCCCTCGGAGTGGTAGAGGAAGCCGCCCAGCTCGCGCAGGATCCCGCGCGTGTTCTCGCTCGGCCAGCCGCGCGAGTTCCAGCCGTCGGGCCGCGCGCCCGAGCACCCGCTCGTACGTCTCGACCGCGCGCACGATCGACGTCGCGCTCCTCGTCGCGGTCGATACGTCCAGGCCTCGGTCCAGCGCCAGCCGTGGCCGAGCAGGTCGTGGTCGTGCTCGCGCATCCACTCCGCGCACGGCCGGGTTCAGCTCGAGCGCGACCGCGGCCGCCGACACCGTGACCGGCACGTCGGCGGCGTCGAAGATCCGGGCCAGCCGCCACACGCCCGCGCGGCTGCCGTACTCGTAGTGCGACTCGGTGCCGGGGTCGCGCTGGGGCGGCTGGACGCCCGGGTCGGCGTACTCGCCCCAGCCGTCGTTGCGGTCGTCGCCCCACATGCACCGAGTACTCCGAGCCCTCCTCGTAGACCAGCACCAGGTTGACGACGACCTGCGCGCCGCCCGGCCACTCGCACGTCGGCGGCGTGCGGCCGTAGCCGACCAGGTCGCGGGCCCGGACGGGATCGGGGATGGTCACGCCAGCGGCTCCATCGCCGAGAACGCCGGCCGGGCCGTGACGGTGTCGCGAAGCAGCGACACCTTCGGCCACGGCGTCGAACGAGAGCGGCAGGCGGTAGCCAGCGCCACAGCACCGGCGCGAACGCGCAGTCGGCGATCGTGAACGCCCCGAGCACGGTGCCGTTTGAGGCGACGAACCGCTCCATCAGGTCGAACTTGGGCCGGGCGGCGTCGATCGCCGCGGCCAGCTCGGCCTGGTCGGCGTCCTCGGCGCCGGCTTCCGCCGCTCGTCGACCGGTCGTCGTGCATGAGGCCGATCCGCTCGGCGGGGAAGAACGTCGCCGCGAAACTGCGTGCTCCAGGCGTCGAGCGCCCAGTCGACCCGGGCGCGCTCGCGCCGGCTCGACCGGGTAGAGGTCGGCGCGCCCCTCGCGGTTGGCCAGGTAGCGCAGGATCGCGTTCGACTCGCCCAGCTCGAACTCGCCGTCGCTGCATGAACGGGATCGTGCCGAACGGGTAGCGCTCGACGATACCAGTCCGGCCGCGGCCGGCCGATCGGCACGTGCGTGCGCTCGTAGTCGAGCCCGAGCTCGGCCAGCAGGAACCGCACCTTCATGGCGTTGGACGACGCCGGGTTGTCGTAGAGCACGATGCTCATCGCCGAGGCGACGTCCGCGGTGACGCTGCAGCGCGACCCGGCCGGAGATCGCCTGGCAGACCGGGCAGTGGGCCTCGGCGTCGGCGATCAGCTCGCGCACGTCGGCCTCGGGCGCCGGCGACTCGACCCGCGTGTGCAGGGTCGGCGTCGGACAGGTGGTGGCCCTCGCCGTCGCCCCACGCGAGCCTGGTCGACACCGCGCGTCTCGATCTCGCCCAGCGGGATCTCCCGCGCGCGCGCCATGCCCGTCAGCGTCGAGGTGAAGCAGTTGGCGAGCGCCGCCGAGAACAGCTCCTCGGGATTCGACTCGCCGCCCGGGCCGCCCAGCTCCGCCTGGGTCGCCGTCGCCACCGACGAGCGCCCCCGACGCCGCCCTCGATGTGGCCGGGATAGCCCTTCCAGCGCAGCGTTGCCGATGCCTTGAGCGAGTCCATCATGGCGGCGAGTCTATCCGAGCCGCTTTCTGGCTTCGTGAGAGCCACTGCTAGGTTAGGTACATCGAACACGAGAGCGACAGCGAACGCCCGGCGTCTTCCAGGCGATCGACCGCGAGGCGCGGCTGTCGGACAAGGTGACCGACGCGATCCTCGAGATGATCGCCTCGAACCAGCTCAAGCCGGGCGACGCGCTTCCGCCGGAGCGCGAGCTGGGAAGCCAGTTCGGCGTCTCGCGCACCGTCATCCGCGAGGCCGTCCGGGCGCTCGCCGCCAAGGGCCTGCTCGAGGTGCGAGAGCGGCAGCGGCGTGCGCATCGTCGCCGTCGACGCGGAGACGGTCGCGCGAGTCGATGCGGCACTTCGTCCACGGGCAGCATGATGGACTACGGCAAGGTCGACGAGGTGCGGCGGGTGCTCGAGGTGGCCGCCGCCGGGCTCGCCGCCGAGCGCGCCACCGCCGAGGACATCGCGCGCGATGGACGACACCATCGTCGCGCTCGAGAACGAGTGCTCACGATCTCGAGACGAGCGTCCAGATCGACCTCGAGTTCCACCGCGCGATCGCGACCGCCACCCACAACGAGCTGTTCCTGGTGCTGCACGACTCGATCGGCCAGATGCTGGTCGAGGTGCGGCGCCGCAACCTGTCGCGCGGGCCGCGCCGAGCGCCGGCTGGTGGTCGAGCATGCACCGCCGCATCCGCGACGGCATCGCCGCACACGACGCCGACGGCCGCCCAGCGAGGCGATGCGCGACCACCTCGGCCACGTCCAGGCGACCTGGACGGACGAGACGACTCGCTCCTGAGCCGCTCCGCCGCGCCCAAGCTGGTCGGGCTCCTCGTGGGTCATCACCTCGAGCAGCGTCGCCCGGCCGTCGGCGCGCTCGCGATGCACCGCTCGAGGGCCGGCGCGCAGCTCCGCCGGCGTCGCGCACGCGCTCGGCGTGGCCGCCGAGCGCTCGCGCCGACGGCGGCGTAGTCGCCGCTCAGGCGGTTGGCCGAGTAGCGCTCGACGGCGTCCGGCATCCACTCGCCGTAGCCGCCCATCAGGCCGTTGTTCATGACGATCGTGAGGATCGGGATGCGGCGCGCGGACGGCGGTCTCGAAGTCCATGCCGACCATGCCGAAGGCGGCGTCGCCCATGATGTTGACGGACAGCCAGTCCGGCCGCGCGAGCCGGGCGCCCATCGCCAGCCCGAAGCCCGGTGCCGAGCTGGGTCGACTTGCCCCAGCCCAGGTAGCCGCGGGGCACGAGCGTCTCGTAGAACGGCACGATCTGGTCGCGCGGGTGGCCGGCGTCGTGGGTGACGACGGTGCGCGTGCGGTCGACCGCCTGCATCAGCTCCCACACGATCCGGTAGGGGCTGAGCGGCGCCGCGTCGGAGGTCAGGCTGCGGCATCCACGCGCTCCATGAACGCCGCGCGGGCGCCGCGAGGCCGCGCCGCCGGCGACGGCCGGCCGCGACGGCGCCCGATCCGCCGAGCTCCTCGATCAGCTGGCGCAGCACGAGCCGGGCGTCGCCGACGCAGCCGAACTCGACGTCGTAGCCGGTGGCCGAGGTCGCGCGGGTCGTTCACGATCTGGCCCAGCGTCGCCGTCGGCGGGCAGCGGCGTGATGTAGAGCGACCGGGTGAAGCTCGTGCCGACGCCGAGGATCAGGTCGGCCTGCGCGAAGAACTCGGTCGACCGTCGCCGGCCGCGTGCGCGCGGCGGTGCCGAGCGGCGAGCGGGTGGTTCTCGGGGAAGGCGCTCTTGCCGTTCAGCGTGGTCGCGACCGGCGTATCCGGTGAGCTCGGCGAGCTCGACCAGCTCGGCGGTGGCGCCGGCGTAGAGCACGCCCTGGCCCGGCGAGGATCACCGGGCTCCGCGCCGCGGCCAGATCCGGGCGGTCTCGTCGACGTCCTCCGGCGCGGCCTGCGACAGGCGCGGCCGGGCCGAGCGACGTCCCAGTCGGCGTCGCCGGCGGATCGCCGTTCATCACGTCGTTGGCGACCGCGACCAGCACCGGGCCGTTGCGGACGCCGCGCACCGCGTTCAGCGCGCGGCGGAACACGTCTGCGGGCCGGCCGCCGCGGTCGTTCAGCGTGGCCGCGAAGCGGGTGATCGGCCGGTACGCCTGCTCGATCCGGAAGCTCGGGCCGGCGTCCTGCTCGGCGACGGCGTACTCGGTCGGGACGAGCAGGATCGGGCTGCGGTCGCCGTAGGCCTGGGCGACGGCGCCGAACGCCGCCTCGGCGCCCGGGCCGTACTGGGTCACGCACGGCAGCAGCCGCTCGCCGTTCGTCGCCCGGGCGAACCCGTCGGCGATGTTGACCGCCACCCGCTCGGTGCGGGTGATGATCGGCCGCATGCCGATCAGCGGCAGCCGAGTTGAGCAGCCGGTTCTCGGGGAATCCGACGACGTACTCCGCGCCCTCCCGCTGGAGCAGCTCAGCGATCCGGTCGGCGACGCGTGGGTGACGGCACGTTGGTGGTGTCGATGGCGAGCGAAAACCGAGCGATGCGAGGACGCAGGGAGCGTCTCAGCAATTGGTACACCATCATACGGCATACTCATTTCGCCCGTTCGACCTCCTCGGCGATCATCGCGGCGACCCGGGCCATGAGCGGCGCCGGGGCGACCGTCACGCGCGCCGTCCCCGGCAGGCCGAACCCCGTACCGCCCCGGACGAGCATGCCCCGGGCCAGGAGCGCCTCGCAGACCGGGCCGTCGTCGACGCCGAGCTCGACGAGCACGAAGTTGGCCTGCGACGGGTGGCTCATGAGCCCCGCGCGCGGCCAGCGCCTCGCGGAGCACGTCGCGCGCCTCGGCCACCTCGGCCCGGCGCCGGTCGACGAATCCGCCGAGGCCGGCAGCCGCCCGGCCGGCCGCCAGCGCGACCCGGTTGACGTTGAACGGCTCCTGGACGACGTCCAGCAGGCGGGCCACGGCGGGGTCGGCGATCCCGATCCCCAGGCGCAGGCCGGCCAGCCCGAACGACTTGGAGAACGACCGGATCACGATCACCGGGCGGCCGTCGGCGACGTCGCGCAGCCGGTCGGCGCGCGCGGCCGGGTCGGCGAAGTCCATGTAGGCCTCGTCGGCGACGACGACGCAGTCCGGCGGCAGGCCGTCGAGGAACTCCGCGCCAGGCGGCCGGGTCGATCAGCGATCCCGGTCGGGTTGTTCGGGTCGCACACCCAGACCACGTTCGCGTCCTCCGAGCGCGCCCGGGCGGCGATGGCGTCCAGGTCGAGGTCGATGCCCGGCATCGGCGCCTCGCACGACGCGCGCGCCGACGGCCGCCGACACGTGGGCGTAGAGGCCGTAGGTGACGGACGGGACGATGACGGTCCGGCCGGGCTCGAGGAACGCCGCGCGAGCGCCGCGATCAGCGCCTGGGCGCCGTGGGCCGGGATGACGCACTCCGCCGGGACGCCGACCGCCGCCGCGGCGGCGTCGCGGAAGTCGGCGTAGGCCCGCTCGGGGTAGAAGGCCGCGTTTCGAAGCTCGGCGGCCGCGGCGTCGAGCACCTCCTGCGGCGGCCCGAACAGGTCCTCGTTCCAGTTCAGCGGCTCGAGGTGGTCGAGGCCGAGCCGCTCCTTGAGCTCGTCGCGGGTCAGGCCCGGGTGGTACGGCGTGAGGTCGCGCAGCGACGGCCGGGCGAGGCGCTTCCAGTCGGTCATGCCGCCAGCTCCCGGATCGCGGCCTCGAGCACCTCGACCGCCAGCGCGACGGCGTCGGCGCCGGTCGACTCCTCCGGCGCGTGGCTCACGCCGCCGGCGTCGCTGCGCACGAAGAGCATCGCCGAGGGGACGCCCGCCATGGCCATGATCGCGGCATCGTGCCCGGCGCCCGAGGGCAGCTCGACCGGCTCGACCCCGGCGGCGGCGATCGCCCGGCCGCAGGGCGGCTGCGGGCTCGGGGTGCATCGCGACGGGCTCGTAGCGCCAGCGCGGCAGGATCTCGACCTCGCAGGACGCCTCGCCGGCGGCGCTCTGAGCGGCGCTCGTCGCCGCTGCGATCAGCCCCTCGAGCCGCTCCGCGTCGGGCGCGCGCAGGTCGGCGAAGAGCTCGACGCGGCCGGGGATGGTGTTGGTCGCGCCCGGCAGCACGTCCATCCGCCCGACGGTGGCCACGGCGCCGGCGAGCGCCCGGGCCGCGTCGTGGACGCCGCGGACGAACCCGGCCGCGGCCGCCAGGGCGTCAGACCGCAGCGCCATCGGCACCGTGCCGGCGTGGCCGCGGCGGCCGGTGAAGACGAGCTCGATCCCCGCCATCCCGGCGATCGACGTCACGAGCCCGAGCGGCGCGTCCCGGGCGGCGAGCGTCGGGCCCTGCTCGATGTGCGCCTCGACGAAGCACGCCGGCGGACGGTCGAGCACCGGGCCGGACGGGCAGGGTCTCCCCCAGCCCCAGCGCCGCGAACGCCTCGCCGAGCGTGACGCCGTCGGCGTCGACGAGGTCGGCCTCGTCGGCCTCGAGCTCGCCGAAGAGCGCCCGCGAGCCGAAGACGCCGCGCCCGAACCGCGGGCCCTCTTCGAGCCGGAAGGCCACGACGGCGATCGTGCGCCGGGCGCCGCCGGAGGCGCGGATCGCCTCGGCGACGTCGAGGCCGGTGACGACGCCGAGGGCGCCGTCGAAGCGGCCGCCGTCGGGCGGGGTGTCGAGGTGCGATCCGGTCCAGACCTCTGCCACCGACGGGTCGGCGCCGGGCGCGCGGCCGAGCAGGTTGCCCGCGCCGTCGACAGTCACGTCGAGGCCCGCCTCGCGCATCCAGCCGGTCACCAACCCGTGGGCGCGCTGCTCACCCTCTCCCAGGCCGGGCCGGTTCGTGCCGGCGTCGCGGCCGATCTCGAAGAGCGTGTCGAGCCGCTCGATGATGCGGGCGGCGCGCTCGTTCGGCGTTCCGGTCATCCGCCGACGCGGGTGTATCGCAGGCTCCACAGCGGCTCGAACCCGTCGGCGGCCGAGGTGGCCCACTCCCAGTCGAACCCGTCGGGCTCGATGTGCGAGAAGGTCATCCGCCGGACCGAACCGTCGAGGCCAGGAGCCGTCCGGATCTCCATCGCGCCGTCGGCGCGAAGGCCGCCGGTGAGCTGAAAGACGTTGCCGTGGTTGTCGGCCCAGGTCTGCGCCCAGCATCCGTGCGCGGCGTCCCAGGCCGAGATGCTGATGCCGCGCAGATCGGCGTCGCCGGAGCCGTCGAAGCTCTCGAGCACGGCTCGGCCGCCGAGGATCTTCTGCACCGAGTTCCGGGCGCGGCCGCCGTCCCACGCGCACTCCCACTCGCCGATCCAGAAGTCGAAGTCGCCGGCCCGGTCGACGGGCGGTGGCGGCGTGCGGGCGGCCTCGAGCCAGCTTTGGGGGAGCTCGACCACGCGCGAACCCTACGCGGTTCGCCGCCGGCAGGTACGCTCAGCCCGCGATGACCGAGACACCGTTCGTCCCCGCAGGCTTCGCCGCTCCGAGCGGCCTCGTGACGCCGCGATTCGTCCTCGAGCCGCTCGGGCCGCAGCACAACGAGCGCGACTACGCGGCGTGGACGTCGTCGATGGAGCACATCCACGCGACGCCGGGCCTCACCGACAGCAGCTGGCCCCACGAGATGACGCTCGAGGAGAACCGCGCCGACCTCGAGCGGCACGAGCGCGACTTCGCCGGGCTCACCGGCTTCACCTACACCGTGCTCGACCCTGGCGACGGCGACGTGGTCGGGTGCCTGTACATCTACCCGCTCAAGGACGAGACCGGCGCGAAGGTGACGTCGTGGGTGCGCGCGGATCGCGCCGAGCTCGACGTGCCGCTCGCCGAGGCGGTCGCGGGGTGGCTCGAAGCCGACTGGCCGTTCGAGCGGATCGCTCTACCTCGGCCGGCCTAGCCTTTCGACGTAAGCTCGGCGAGCGCCGTGACGGTCCTCCAGTTGCGGCTCGTCGCCCGCACGCCGAGCTTCTTCTCGAGCACGGCGTTCGTCAGCTTCGTGCGCGCATAGCCGTCCGGGTAGAGCAGGTACGCCTCGCGCCCGATCACTGTGATCTCGTCGGGCGCGAACTCCTCGATCCCAAATCCCTTCACCGCCGCGGCTCGGGGCGCTTCCGCGAGGAAGGCGACGTGAACCCGCTTGTGGTCGGACGTCCGCCCACCGTAGGGCGCCGCCTCGACGACGGCCGCGAGCTCGTCAGCGCGGCGCACCATCACCGTGACGTCCATCCCGAGCTCGGCGGCGATCGCCGCCTCGATGGCGGCCTCCAGGGGCTTCGCGCTGCGCTTGGACGACTCGAAGACCACGTTCCCGCTCTGAAGGTGCGTCTGCACCGACTCGTGGCCGAGTCCCTCCACCAGCGATCGCAGATCGGCCATCGCGATCCGCTTGTTGCGGCCGACGTTGATTCCGCGGAGCAGCGCTGCGTAGGTGGGCACCCCCGGATTGTGGCACGTGAGCGCGATCACACTCGCACCCGGCTTTCCCGATTATTGGCAGAACCTGTATGATCGCCGCGGGATCCCGGGGGAGGCACTCCCACCGGATCAAGTGGGCACAACGGCCGCTCGCCGCCGCCGGTCCTGGCGGCGGCGACGCCTCCCGTCGTTCGCATCTACGCTTCCGCGCGATGGCGGACCAGGTGGAGGTCATCCACTACACCGACCCGAGCTGCCCGTGGGCATATTCGGCCGAGCCGTTCATGCGCGCGCTCGAGTGGCGCTACGGGGACGGGCTCGACTGGCGGCTCGTCACGATCGGGCTGCGCGAGGACACCTCCGGCCTCGTCAGCTCCGGGACGACGCCGGAGTCGCGCGTCGACGGCTGGCGATGGTTCTCGGAGACGTTCGGCATGCCGCTCCTCACGACGCCGCGGGCCCGCCTCGTCGCGTCCGGGCGGATGTGCCGGGCCGTCAAGGCCGCCGGGCTCCAGGGGAGGGCCGCCGAGACCGGGATGCTCCGGGCCGTCCGCATGGCGTGGTTCACGTCGCTCCACCTGCTCGACGAGGACGATGCGTTCGCCGAGCTGGCCGCCGGGGTCCCCGGACTCGACCCCGACCGCCTGATCCGCGACCTGGCGGGGACGGGCGTCGAGGAGGCCTACCAGGCCGACCGGGCCGAGGCCCGATCTGCCGCGGGTATCGGCGACCCTGCGATCGCCCAGGACCGGGCCGCGCTCTTCGACGGCGGCGCCCGCTTCACCGCGCCGAGCCTCGTCTTCCGGTATGACGGCCGCACGCTCGTCGCCGGCGGGTTTCAGTCGTTCGAGGCCTACGACGTGTGCGTCGCGAACCTCGCGCCGCATCTGCCCCGGCGCGACCAGCCCGAGCCGGCCGAGCTCCTCGCCGCCTCCGCGTACGGCCTGACGACCGTCGAGGTCGCGCAGGTGTGCCGAGGGCGGAACGACCCGCCCGACGTCGCCGGAACGCTTGAGGCGCTCACGGGCCTGGCCGAGTCGGGAGCGGTCCGGCGGAGCCCGATCGGCGATGACGGCAGCCTCTGGCACGCCGCCGCCTGACCGCCGGCTCGTCCTGGTGCGGCACGGCGCGACGGCCTGGAACGCCGAGGGCCGCTTCACGACGCGAACCGACGTCGAGCTCTCCCCGGCGGGCGTCGAGCAGGTGGCGGCCGCCGCGACGGCACTCGCGGGGGCCGCGATCGACCGCGTCGTCTGCTCGCCGCTCCGGCGGGCGCGGGCGACCGGCGAGACGATCGCCGCGGCGCTTCCGGGCGCGCCGCCCGTGACGATCGACGATCGCCTGCGCGAGATCGACGCCGGGCCGTTCGAAGGGCTGACCGGCGCCGAGATCGAAGCCGGGCCGATGGCCGCCGAATTCCATCGGTGGCGGTCGGAGACGGATCCCGTCTGGCCGGACGGCGCCGAGACCTACGAGTCGGCGGTCGCCCGGGCGCGGTCGTTCTTCGATGACGTCCGCGACCTTCCGGGGACGACGCTCGCGGCGACGCACGGCTCGCTCGCGCGCGTGCTCGTGACGGCCGTGATCTTCGGCATCGATCCGGGCCTTCACCGGCGGATGTGGCTCGACCACTGCCACTGTGCCGTCGTCGCGCTCGACGAGTCGCCGCCGCGGCTCATGGCGCTCAATGTCGCCGCGCGCAGCATCGGGGTCTGACCCCGTTGTTGCAGATGGGTGGGCGTCCGGCCGCAGAGGGCCCTATTATCTGCCGGGCATGCGCCGCGGAATCATCGTCATCACCCTCGTCTTCGCGGCGCTCGCATTGCCGACGCCGGCCTTCGCGTCGCTCTCGATCGGCGTCGGCCGGGCCCGGCCGTCCACGCGCTCCAGAAGAAGCTGATCAAGCTGCGCTACCTCGGCCCGTCCGGGCTGACAGGGCGTCTACAGCGCCCGCACCACCCAGGCCGTGATGGCGTTCCAGGGCTGGGTGCGGGCTCACGCGCGACGGCGTCGCCGGCACCGACGACGCTGCGCCGCCTGCGCAAGGCCGAGCACCGGCCGATCCCGTGGTCGCGCGTCTACAAGCACATCGAGGTGCACAAGGCCACGCCAGGTGCTGCTGCTGATCGGCAAGGGCGGCAAGATCGTGCGCGCGATCCACGTGTCGACCGCCGCGCCGGGCCACGTCACACCCTCCGGGCACTTCCGCATCTACCGCAAGGAGCTCATGTCGTGGTCGAAGCCGTTCCAGGTCTGGCTGCCGTACGCCAGCTACTTCTACGGCGGAGACGCGTTCCACCAGTACCCCTCCGTGCCCGGATACCCCGCCTCACACGGCTGCGTCCGCATCTTCGACCGCGACGCGATCGTCGTGTACCACTTCGCGACCCTGGGCACGCGCGTCGTCGTCCGGTAGGACCGCCGTGAACGGCCACGGAGCCCTCGGCAACCATCGCTACCGACTGATCGCGTTCGACTGGGACGGGACGGCGGTCACCGATCGCAGCGAGCACCCCGCCGAGCTCGCCGCGCGCGATGCAGCGGCTGCTCGACGCCGGCGTCGCTCCTCGTCGTGATCACCGGGACGAACGCCGACAACGTCGGCGGCCAGATCGCCCCGCTGCTCACGCCGTCCGCCCTCTCGCGCCTCTACCTGATGGTCAACCGCGGATCCGAGGTGTACGCCCACGAGGCCGACGGCACGCGCTCGCTCCTCTGGGCCCGCGAGGCGTCGTCCGAGGAGGACGCGGCGCTCGACCACGCCGCCGACACGGTGCGCGACCGGCTCGCGGCGACCACGGGATCGAGATCGACATCGTCCGAAACCGCCTGAACCGCCGCAAGCTCGACCTGATCCCGACGCCCGAGTGGGCCGATCCGCCGAAGGCGCGGATCGGCGAGCTGCTCGCCGCCGTCGAGGAGCGGCTGCGGCCGTGCCGGGCGGCATCGGCGCGGTGATCGACATGACCGCCGACGCGGCCAAGGCAGCGGGCCTGCGCGACCCCCGCATCACGACCGACGTGAAGCACGTCGAGGTCGGGCTCACCGACAAGTCCGACTCGATCGCCTACGTGATGCGGCGGCTCGCGCCGGCGCGGGCGATCCTGCCGGCCGAGGTGCTGATCGCCGGCGACGAGTTCGGCCCGATCGCCGGCTTCGAGGGCTCCGACTACCGCATGGTCACGCGGCTGGCCGCCGGCGCGACGATCGTCTCGGTCGGGCGCGAGCCGAACGGCGTGCCGACCGGCGTCGTCCACCTCGGCGGCGGCCCGGCGGAGTTCGTCGCAGCTCCTCGACGCGCCAGGCCGACCTCGGCGCCGCGTCCCGGCCCCCGCCGCCGCCCGAGCTGCAGGAGGAGCCGTCAGGACCGCCGCCCGCGCCCGACGGCTGGGTGGTCGAGCGGACGGGCTACGACACCGTGACCGAGGCGTCCTCCGAGACGCTGTTCGCGCTCTCGAACGGGTATCCTGGGCATCCGCGGGACGACCGACGAGGGCGGCCCGGGCTCGCGCGCCGGGCGCATACGTCGCCGGGCCTCTTCGACGGCGACGACGGCCGGGCAGGAGGATCTGGTCGTGATCGCCGACTGGGCCGCGACCGAGATCACGGTCGACGGGCGGCCGCTGCGCCCGTGGGAATGGCACGATCCTCGAGCACACCCGCCGGCTCGACCTGCGCGCGCTGCGGCTCGAGCGCACGCTGGTTGTCGTCGACCCCGACGGCCGCACGCTGCGGCTCAGCTCGCAGCGGATCGTGAGCCTCGCCGACCGGCACGTCGGCGCCATCCGGCTGCGAGCTGGCCGTCGAGGACGGCCCCGGCGCGAGGGTCCAGGTCGTCGCCGCGCTCCGCACGCACGAGGCGCACGGACCGCTGCCGCACGTCGAGATCGTCGCCACGGGCAGCGTCGGCGAGATCGCCATGCTCCACACGCCGCACGCCCGGGCAACCGGGTCGCCGTCGACCATCGCCCTCGCCGTGAGCGCATCCGCACGCGACTCGGCGCTCGCCGCCGAGCACGTCACCGACGAGGACATGTGCGGCCGGGCCGTCGAGTGCGATCTCGCCGCCGGCGAGGAGCTCGGGTCGACCGGCTTCGTCGCCGTCTACACCGAGCGCGAGGAGCCGCGCTGCCCGGGCCGTCCGCGCGTCCGACGCCGCCCGGTCGGCGCAGAGCGCCGGCTTCGACGCGCTGTCTCGACGCCCATCGAGCCGCCTGGGCCCAGGCCTGGGACGTCGGCCGACGTCGAGATCGACGGGGACCAGGACGCCCAGCTCGGCGTCCGCTTCGCCGCGGCCGAGCTGATCGCCGTCGCCCCGACCGACAGCAGCCGCTCGTCGATCGGGGCCAAGGGCCTCACCGGCGACGGCTACAAGGGCCACGTCTTCTGGGACACGGACATCTTCCAGCTGCCGTTCTTCGCCGCCGTGAAGCCCGAGATCGCCCGCCGGATCGTCGAGTACCGCGTGCTCACGCTCGACGCCGCCCGCCGAAACGCCGAGAACGCCGGGCTCGACGGCGCGTGGTACGCCTGGGAGAGCGCGGCCACGGGCGAGGACGTGACACCCGTCGTTCGTGATCGGGCCGGGCGGCCGCCGGCTCGAGGTGCTCACCGGGAACCAGGAGATCCACGTCGTCGGCCGACGTCGCCTGGGCGATCGAGACGTACGTGCGCACCTCCGGCGACGAGGCGCTTCCTCGACGCACGGCGGCGGCGAGGTCACCGCTGAGGCCGCCCGCTTCTTCGCTGAGCCGGGCGGTCGAGACGCCGCGCGGCTTCGAGATCCACGACGTGATCGGCCCCGACGAGCTGCACGAGCACGTCCAGAACAGCGGGTTCACCAACTCGATGGCGGCCTGGACGCTGCGCCGCGCAGCCGACCTGGTCGAGGCCGGCCGCGCGCCCGCCGAGCCCGACGAGCCCGCGCGGCTGGCGCGATGCCGCCGACCGGATGGTCGTGCTTCGCACCGAGGACGGGCTGATCGAGGAGCACGAGGGGTTCATGTCGCTGCCGCTGGCCGCCCGACGAGCGGGCCGGGCGCGACGAGCTGGCATGGCAGCGCGACCGGATGGAGTGGCGCGACGTCAAGCAGGCCGACGTCGTGATGCTGATGGCGCTGCTCGAACCGCAGTTCGACGAGGCCGAGCGGGCGGCCAGCTACCGCCTGTACGAGCCGCTGACGCGCCACCTGTCGTCGCTCTCGGAGGCCGTCCACTCGCTGGTCGCACGCCGCGTCGGCATGGACGACGCGGCCGACGACTACCTGCGCCGCGCGACCGCGATCGACCTCGACGACAGCCGCGGCAATCGCAGCCGAAGGACTGCACATGGCGACCCAGGGCGGGCTCTGGCAGGCGGTCGTCCTGCGGCTGCGCCGGCGCTCGGGCGCTGGACGACGGCTCGTTCCGGCTCGAGCCGCGCCTTCCGCCCCGCTGGGAGCGCCTGCGGTTCCGGTGGATCCACCGGGGGACGCTGCTCACCGTCACGGTCTCGGCCGACGAGCTCACGGTCGAGGCGGCCGAGGGCGCGGCGGCGATCACCGCGCCCGGCTGGACGGGCCAGGTGCGCGCAGGCGAGCCGCTCCGGCTCTCGCGCAGCGCCGGAGGCTGGCGCGCCGCGGCCTGATATTTACAGTTTCTTCACTAATCCTCGTCTGACCACGGCCGATGAAGGACGGTATGACGACGGGTCGGCGCGTGATTGCGCTGGTCGCCGCGGCGGGGGTCCTGATGGTTGCTGCGGGTCCGGCACAAGCTTCAACTCCACGGTGGGTGGGACTGTTTCGGGCGATCAACGCGGTGCGGACGTCGCACGGCCTCCGCCCGATCGCGATCTCGAGGGGCCTGCGGGCAGCGGCCGAGCGCCATTCGCACGACATGATGTGGCGCGGGTACTTCGCGCACACGAGCCCGACGGGCTCGACGCTGACGCAGCGCGTCATGACGTCGGGCTTCGTCACGTACGGGCCGTGGTGGGCGGGCGAGACGCTCGCCTGGGGATGCGGCACGCGCGGCGATCCGACCAGGGTCGTCCGGGCCTGGCTCAACAGCCCCGAGCACCGCGCCATCATCCTCTCGTCGCGCTACCACCTGGTCGGCATCGGCCGGGCCTACGGCACGTTCCTCGGCTACCCCGGTGCATCGGTGTGGACCGTGGACTGGGGACACCGCTAGGCGCCGCAGGGGAACCCAGGGTTCCCCCGCGAGCCCCCTCCTTAAGGGCTGGCACCTGTCTCCCGCGCTCCCGCGAAGAGCGCGGTCTTCGCGGGAGCCACGAACGTCGAGCGCGTGTGGTCAGACCCTGGGCAGTCTGGCGCTGATGGATTGCTGGGGTTGGTGGCGAGCGTGGCTCGGATACGATGACGCCATGGTTCCCCGAAAGCTCGTGCTGGCATCGCCGCGCGGCTACTGCGCCGGCGTCGACCGGGCCGTGGACACGGTCGAGCGGGCGCTCGACCATTTCGGCGCGCCGGTCTACGTGCGCAAGGAGATCGTGCACAACCGCCACGTCGTCTCCGAGCTTGCCGACCGGGGCGCGGTCTTCGTCGACTCCGAGCTCGACGTGCCCGAGGGCGGCGCGGTGGTTCTCTCCGCCCACGGGGTCGCGCCGGAGGTCTACCGCAACTCGAAGACACGCGGCCTGCGGGTGCTCGACGCAACCTGCCCGCTCGTCAGCAAGGTGCATGCCGAGGCCCGCCGATACGCGGCCCGGGGCTACACGATCGTGCTGATCGGCCACGAGGGCCACGAGGAGGTCGTCGGCACGATGGGCGAGGCTCCCGACGCGATCCAGCTCATCGGATCCGTCGAGGAGATCGACCGGCTCGACGTCCCGGATCCCGAGCGGGTCGCCTACATCACCCAGACGACGCTCTCGGTCGACGAGACGCTCGAGATCATCGCCGCCCTCCGGGAGCGGTTCCCCGCCGTGATCGGGCCGGCCAAGGATGACATCTGCTACGCGACGCAGAACCGCCAGAACGCCGTCAAGGAGCTGGCGCGCGAGGTCGACCTCGTCCTCGTCATCGGGTCCCGGAACTCCTCGAACTCGAACCGGCTCGTCGACGTGACCCGCGAGATGGGCGTCGCCGCGCACCTCATCGACGACGAGACCGGCATCGACCCCGCCTGGCTCGACGGGGTCGACACCGTGGGCATCACGTCGGGCGCCTCGGCGCCGGAGTCGCTCGTCACGAGCGTCGTCGACCACTTCCGCGCGCTCGGCACCGAGCTCGTCGAGTCGCACGAGCTGGTCGACGAGGACGTCCACTTCTCGCTGCCGATCGAGCTGCGCCGAGCCGCCTCGGCGAGCTAGCAGTTCGCCCGCAGGAACTGCCTGAGGGGAGCGAGCTCGCCGTTGTGGGCGGCGGCGATCTGGCGGTCCGTCACGCGCAGCGTCCCGCGGGTGTAGCCGCCCGCGTCCTCCAGCTGACCGGCGCGATGGAGCGGCATCATGCGCCGCAGCCGCACCGCCTCGGCGTATGACCGTGCGACACCCGCGTCGTCGCCGCTTCGCGCAGCGGCGATCCAGTGGCCGTACCAGGCGCACTGCGCCTGCCCGAGTGCGAACTCGAGCGCGAAGCTCTTCCCAAAAAGCGAGTTCGCCGGCAGCGAGAGCGGCCGCCAGTGGGCGCCCGGAGGCAGGTCGATGGTCCGCTTCACCTGCGCGTACTCGCGGCGCACGGTGGGAGCGGTGTCGTCGCTCATGATCGACGAGTAGACGGCGGCGCCGCCCACGAGCGCGACGGCCGCGGCGGCGAGGGCGGCGACGGGCCACCGGCGCCGGCGCCGGTGCACGGCCGCCGGCGAGCGCACGATGACGTCTCGCATCGCGCCCGCCTCCGACTCGGGCAGCGGCCTGAGCGCCGCGGCCGGGTCGTGCCGGCGGAGCAGTGTGATGACGTCATGTGCCATGTCAGAGTCCTCCATGGGAGAGCAGTGTGTCGGCCCCGGCGGCCGTGTCGGTCACGGCGAGCTCACGGGCCAGCCGGCGGCGCGCACGCAGGAAGCGCACGGCGACGTTGGCACGGGTGCAGCCGAGCACGACGGCGACGGCATCCCGGTCGAGCCGGTCCCACGCGGTGAGGAGCAGCACCTCACGATCGCGCTCGTCGAGGCGTGCGAGCGCCGCCCGGATCGCTTCCCGCTCGCTCACGGCGGCGGCCGGGTCGCGGGCCGTCGCCGGCTCCGTCCGCAGCCTCCCCTCGAGCCGGCCGCGGCGGCGCTCGCCGCGACGCTGGTTCAGGCGGATGTTCCGGGCGACGCCCAGGAGCCACGGGAGCGGTTCGGCCGGGACGGCGTCGAGCCGCCGCCAGCAGACCAGGAAGGTCTCGGCCGTGATGTCGTCGGCCAGCTCCGGGTCCCGCCGCCAAAGGTAGGCGCGCACCGCGTCGCGGTGGGCGTCGAAGAGCGCAGTGAAGTGAGCTTCTCGCTCGTCGTCGGGCAAATCCCATCCTCCGTCGTCGGGGTCGCTTCACCCGTCTATGTCCGGACCCTGCCCGGCGATTGCGTCAGCCGGCGAGCGCGGCGAGCAGCTCTGCCTCGCGCTCGGCCGTGAGCACGGCCGTCGACCGGACCTCGGGGTGCCCCCGCTCCCACTCGAGCGTGTCGCGCACGATCTCGTCGAGCGGCCGGAATTCGAGGCCCTCCGCGACCGCGCGGGCCGAGCTGATCTGCATGAAGCCGGCGTTCGCCGGGTCGGCCCCCTCCCCCACCCACAGCGGCAGCTCGCTCCACGGCTCGACGCCGGCTGCGATCAGCGCGGCCTCGTCGGCCCACACCAGCCGGGCGCCCGATCCCGACACCCGCACGCAGGCGTCGACGAGATCGCCCATCCCGATGCGCTCGGCCGGCCCGGAGGCGTTGTAGGTGCCCGTGAGGCCGCGACGGGCGGCGGCCAGCATCCAGCCGGCCAGGTCACGCCCGTCGATGAACTGCACCGCCCGCTCCGGCCGGCCGGGCACGAGGACGTCGCCGCCGGCGGCGATCCGCCGCGGCCAGTATGCGAAGCGGTCCGTCGGGTCCCAGGGGCCGACGATGAGGCCCGGGCGCAGGTTCAGCACCCGGCCGGGCATTGCCGCCTCGGCGGCCGCCTCGCACAGGGCCTTCAGGCCGCCGTAGGTCTCGTTGTCCACGACCTCGGTGGCCGGATCGACCAGCTCGTCGACCGGAGCCGACTCGTCGATGCCCGGCTCGCCGACGTCGCCGTAGACCGACTCGCTCGAGACGAACGTGTAGTGCCCGCACCGGCTGCTGAGCGCCGCCGCCGAGGCCGCGACGACCCGCGGGACGTACCCGCACGTGTCGACGACCGCATCCCATTCGCCGCTCGCGAGCGCGTCGAGATCGCCGTCGCGGTCGCCCGAGATCCGCTCGACCTGCCCGGCGAAGAGGTCGGGGTTCGTGCGACCGCGGTGGAAGATCGTGACAGCGTCGCCCTCACGGAGGGCGGCCTCGACCAGGTGGCGGCCGAGGAACCGCGTACCTCCGAGGACGAGCAGCCGCACCTAGGCCGAGCGCTCCATCACGCCTTCGCGATCCCGAGCTCCGCCCCGGGCTCGACCGAGACGGCCAGCGTCTCGGCGGCGATCCACTCGCCGTGCTCGGCAAACGCCCTGGTCACCTCGCCGTCGCGCTGCGGATAGGTGAGGCGGATGCGGTCGGTGATCTCGAGGCCCGCGTCCTTGCGCATGTCCTGGATCTGGCGGATCAGGTCGCGGACGACGCCCTCGAGCCTGAGCTCGGGCGTGATCTCGGTGTCGAGCGCGACCACGAAGCCCTCGCCGTCGGTGACCGCGAACCCCTCCCGCGCGCGGCTGCGAAGCTCGAACTCACCCGGCTCGAGCGTCCAGTCGCCCACCTGGACGGCGTCGCCGCGGAGCTCGAACTGCCCCTCGCGCAGGAGGCCGCGGATCATCGCGAGGTCGCGGCCGTGCTTGGGGCCGAGCACCTTGAGCAGCGGCATCACCTCGGTCTGGGCGAACTCCTCGGCCGACGTCGCGAGCCGAACCGCCTTCACGCCGAGCTCCGCGCCGATCAGGTCGACGTGCTCGCCGACCTGGCGGCGCCGGTCGGCGTGGTCGGTCGCGACGATCACCTCGGCGAGCGGCTGGCGCAGCTTCAGGTTCGCCTCCGAGCGCGCCCGGCGGCCGAGCTCGACGACCGTCCGCACCGAATCGAGCGACGCGACCAGGGCCTGGTCGTCGAGGGCAGTCGATCGGCTCGGGATAGCCGGCCAGGTGGACGCTCGGCTCGGCGTCGGCGCACGGGCCGCGCACGAGGTTCTGCCACATCTCGTCCGCCAGGAACGGCATCACCGGCGCGACGCAGCGCATCGCCTGGACGAGCGCGTACCACAGCGTCTCGTGGGCGGCGCGCGTCGACGCCTCGTCGTCGGACTTCCAAAACCGCGAGCGCGAGAGCCGCACGTACCAGTTCGAGAGGTCGTCGACGTGGGCCTCGAAGGCGCGGACAAGCCGCGGCGAGTCGTACGTGTCGAGCGCGGCGCGGCACTCCCGCACGAGGCCCTGGGTGCGGGCGACCACCCAGCGGTCGAGCGGCTGCATCCCCTCCGGGCTCGGGCCGGCGGCGAGCGTCGCAGCGTCTGGCTGGAAGCCGTTGATGTTGGCATAGGTGACGAAGAAGGCGTACGTGTTCCACAGCGTGAGCAGCCGCTTCTTCACGTCGCCCGCCCGCCCGTAGCCGAAGTTCAGGTTCTGGGCCGGCGGCTGGGCGGCGTACATCCAGCGCATGACGTCGGCGCCCATCTCCTCGATCGCGTCCTCGAACCAGATGGCGTTCCCCCACGACTTGTGCATGGGCCGGCCGGTCTCGTCGTTCACCTTCTCGTAGGTGAGCACCCGCCGGTACGGCGAGCGGCCGTCCAGCGTGACCCCCATGAAGAGCATCGAGTAGAACCAGAGCCGGATCTGCTCGCGCATCTCGGACACCCAGTCGGCCGGATACCACTTCTCCCAGTGCGCGTGGTCGGGCAGGTCGGCGATCGTCACGCCCGACGCCGGCGCCCTCGGCGTAGCCGGCCTCGACGGACGCCTCGTTGTGCCAGCCGAGCGTCGAGAACGGGACGATCCCGGCGTCGAGCCAGGCGTCGCCGACGTCGGCCACCCGGCGCGCGTCCCCGGCGCACTCGCCGCAGCGGATCACGACGTCGTCGATCCACGGCCGGTGCAGCTCGTCGAGCCTCTCGGTGCCCGCGCACGGCCCGCTCGCAGAGCTCCGCCTTCGACCCGACCACGGTCAGGTGGCCGTCCTCGCAGAAGTAGAACGGCAGCGGCAGGCCCCAGTAGCGCTTGCGGCTGATGCACCAGTCGCCCATGTTGCGCAGCCAGTCCTCCATCCGCTTGCCGTACTGCGGCGGCGTCCACTCCACCCCGCGGGCGGCGTCGATCATCGGCTGGCGCACCTCGTCGCAGCGGATGAACCACTCGTCCACCAGCCGGTAGATGAGCTCGGTGCCGCAGCGCCAGCAGACGGGGTAGCGGTGCGTGATCTCGCCGTCGTCGACGAGCCGGCCCCGCTGGCCCAGGTCGTCGACGATCATCTGGGCGGCCTCGGCGGTGACGTGGCCGTGCAGCCAGCCGTACTCGCCGACGAACGCGCCGGCCTCGTCGACCGGGATGAGCGTCTCGAGCCCCTCGCGCTGGCCGAGCTCGAAGTCCTCCTCACCGCACCCGGGGGCGATGTGGACGATGCCGGTGCCCTCCTCCATCGACACGTCGTCCCAGGGCACGACCCGGTTTTCGAACCCCTGCTGGGCGGGGAGCTCGTCGAACGGCGCCGTGTAGGTGAGCCCGACGAGCTCGGAGCCGCGGACAGTGCCGAGCACGCGGCCGACGATCGGGCTCGCCTCGAGCCGCGCCGACGCGACGATCGCGATCCCCGACGCGGTCTCGACGCGGACGTACTCGGCGTCGGGCCGGACGGCGGCGGCGACGTTCGCGGGGAGCGTCCAGGGCGTCGTCGTCCACACGACCAGGTACTCGCGATCGCGGCCGGCGAGCGGCAGGCGGACGTGGAGCGACGGATGGGTCAGGTCCTTGTAGGAGTCGATCAGCTCGTGCTGGGAGAGCGAGGTCCCGCAGCGCGGGCACCACGGCATCGACCGGTGGCCCTTGTAGAGCCACCCCCGCTCGTTGCACAGCTTGAGGAAGCCCCAGATGTAGGAGATGTTGGGATCGGTCATCGTGTAGTACGACCGCTCCCAGTCCATCCACTGGCCGAGCCGCTTCGACTGGTCGGTGAGGTCGCCGGGAGAAATGCGCCACCCGATCGCGGCAGGCGCGGGAGAAGCGGTCGAGGCCGTACTCCTCGATCTCGCGCTTCGAGTTCAGGCCGAGCTCCTTCTCGACGCCGACCTCGACCCACAGGCCCTGGCAGTCGAACCCGTTCTGGTACAGCAGGTCGCAGCCACGCATTGCGTCGTACCGCTGCCAGATGTCCTTCAGCGTCCGGCCCCAGCCGTGGTGCACGCCCATCGGGTTGTTGGCCGTGATCGGGCCGTCGATGAAGCTGAACGGCTCGTTCCCGCGGTTTGCGGTCGCGGAGCGTCTCGAACGTGCGCTCGCTCTCCCACCGCGCGAGCGTCGAGTGCTCGAGCGCGACGTGGTCGGGCTTCGCCGGGACCGGCTGGAAGGTCGGCATCCGCGGATTCTATGCCGCGTGCGCCTCCGCCCCGCTCAGCGCCTACCGGCCTCCCGGCAGACCCGGACGAGCTTCAGGCACGAGCTAGTCAATCTCGTTCTTGTGCAGATACTCGTTGAACGCGGCGTGCTTCGCGAGATAGCTCGACAGCTCGGCGAACCCGAACTCGAACCATTCCGACAGCCAGCGCTCGTCGATCTCCACATGCTTTTCGTGCAGCTCGTCCATGAGCACTTCCTCCAGACAGGGCCGCTGTCCGGGTGATGCGATTTCCGCCTCCGTCGTCGGAGTCCTGTCTCGGCGGTGGCGGCCGATGGTCAAGTAATCGGCCGGGAGGGCGACAGGCTTTACGATTTCGTCACAAATCCGTTGCAGATCGCGCTGCACGCCACACGCGCCATTCGGCCAGCGCCCGCTCCCCGTTTGGGAACGCCAGCTCAGCGGGGAGCGCGTCGGGCTCGAACCATCCGATCTCGGTCACGTCGTCGCGCGGCTCACCCTCGTCCCGGCCCACCACGCGGGCCGTGTAGAAGACGTTGAGCGTCGGCGCGCCGTCGCCGTAGCGATCGGGGTAGATGCCGAGGAAGTCGACCGCCTCGATCTCGAGGCCGGTCTCCTCGCGGAGCTCGCGGCGCAGCGCCTCGGCCGGCTCCTCGCCGGCCTCGATGAAGCCGCCGGGCGTGTCCCACATCCCGAGGCGGGGCTCGATGCCGCGCCGCGTCAGGAGCACGCGCCCGTCGCGCTCGACGATCGCGCTCACCGTCGGCGCGGGGTTCTCGTAGAGGACGAGCCCGCACGCCGTGCAGTGCAGACGGTCGGCGTCCTCGCCCGGCACCGGGCCGTGCCGGAGCCCCGCCGCGCAGCGCGGGCAGATGCGCCAGTCCCTCACGCCGCCTCGCGCAGGACGGCCTCGGACAGGTCGGCCCACCGGCCCGGCTCCATCATCCAGCCCGAGTACGTCCCCCGGGTTCCCAGGCACACGAGCCCGACGCGCGCGACCGGGTCGGCCCACATGAGCGTGCCGGAGGCGCCGAAGTGCGAGAGGGTCGCCGGGGAGCAGGCGGCGGGCAGCCAGTGCGGCTCCTTGGCGTCGCGGATGTCGCAGCCGAGCCCCCAGTCGGCGACGTCCCACGAGACGAACGACTGGATCCCGCCCGCGAGGCCGGGAAACTGCACCCGCGCCATGTCGGCGTAGGTCTCGTTCGCGAGCAGCGGTGCGCCGCCCGCGAGGAGCACCTGGACGATGCGCGCGTAGGCCTCCGCCGTGGCGAACGCGCCGCCCGCGGCGGTGCCCCGGCGGCGCCACTCGCGCGCGTTGAAGAGCTGGAGGCCGGGCCGCCACATGCCCGGCTGATGCACCTCGAGCGCGCGGGCGTCCTCGCCGTCCGGCAGGCCGAGAAAGGCGTCCATGCCGAGCGGCTCGAAGACCGCCTGGTGGACGTAGTCGGTGTGCGGGATCCCGGTGGCCGCGGCGATGAGCTCCCCGAGCACCGCGTACCCCTCGTTGGAGTAGACCCGAAGCGTCTCGGGCGGACGGTCAAGCTCGACCTCGAGCGGCGGCACTCCGGCCGGCCCGAACTCGGGGAGCCCCGACGCGTGCGCCAGCAGGTGGCGCGTCGTGACGGCGGCCCGCGCGCCCGACGCGTACGCCGCGAGATGGCGGCCGACGGGAGCGTCGAGCTCGAGAGCTCCCTCCTCGACGGCCACGAGCGTTGCGAGCGCGACGACCGGTTTCGTCAGCGACGCGAGCGCGAACAGGCTGTCGGCCTGCGCCTCGCCCGCCAGGCGCGTCTCACGGACACCCTCGGGGCCGACGATCGCAGCGGCGACCGCCGGGACGCCGGCGGCCTCCTGCCACGTATCCACCATCTCGAGCGCCACGGCGGGATCGTATGCGCCGTGTAAGGTTCGATGGAACCATGGGCGAGCTGGAGACCACGGGCGGGACGGGAGGCCCCGGCGGGGGTGACTTCGACCCGCCTCGGGGCGATGAGGGGCTCGACGACTGGCTGACCCGGCGCCTCGAGGCGCAGGGGATCGTCGCGAACCGGCCCGGGTTCCCGACCGCGCGGATCCTCGCGGTCCTGGGGCTCGTCGCCGCGCTCCTCGCGCTCTTCTGGGTCATCTCCGGCACCGGCGGGAGCTCGACGAGCGCGACGCCTCCGGCCACGCACCCCACGGGAACGACCGCGACGACCGGGACCGGCGGCAGCACGCAGGGCGGCGGCAAGAAGCACGCCAAGGTCGACTGGCGGACGATCCCGCTCACCGTCCTGAACGGCTACGGCGCCACCGGGGCCGCGGGAGCCGCGCAGCAGCAGCTGACCACGCAGGGGTGGCAGGTGGTCGAAGCGTCGAACGCCTCCACCTCGTCGATCACGCAGACCGTCGTCGTCTTCGCCCCCGGGAAGCTCCGCGAGGCGAAGGTCGTCGCGACCCGGCTCCATCTTCCGCCGCCCGTTGCGCTCGCCGACACGACGGGGGTCGCCGCGGCTCCCGCCGGCGGGATCGCGATCGTGCTCGGCTCCGACGGCCTGCCGGCCGTCGCCGGCTGAGATCGCTGGCGGGATTCGGCGCCCGGCGTCGAAAGCCGGTGCGTGGTCCATCGCCGGATCGTCATCGACGTGCCCACGCGGACGATCGTCCGTGTGATCGCGCTTGTCCTCGCGGCTGCCGCGGCCGTGAAGATCCTCGACGCCGTGAGCCACGTCCTTACCTGGATCGCCGTCTCCGTGTTCCTGGCGGTGGCGCTCGAGCCCGTGGTGCGCGTCACCGAGCGCTGGATGAGCCGGACGTGGGCGGTGCTGGCGGTGTTCACCGGGCTCCTGACGCTCGTCGCCCTCTTCCTCGCCGTGCTGATCATCCCGATCGCGACGCAGGTCGACGATCTGCGCGACGCCGCGCCGGGCTACCTCCAGCGGCTCGAGCGAAACCAGACGATCCGCGACCTGAACCAGCGCTACCAGCTGGTGCAGAAGGCCCAGGATGCGGCCAAGCAGGCGCCGGCCCGCGTGTTCGGAGCGGCCGGCCGGTTCGTGAGCGGCGTCGTCGCCACGCTCACCGTCCTCTTCCTCACGCTCTTTCTGATGTTCGAGCTGCCGGCCATGTCACGCGGCGGCGCTGTCGCTGCTGCTCGGAGGAACAGGCCGGCAGGGTGCGCCTGGTGGCCGCCGACGTGAACCGCAGCATCGGCGGCTACGTCCTCGGGAACCTTGCGATCTCGGTGATCGCGGGCCTGACCGTCGGGATCTCGCTGTGGATCCTCGGCGTCCCCTATGCCGCGGCGCTGGCGGTGCTCATGGGGGTGTTCGACCTCGTGCCGCTGGTCGGGGCGACCGTCGGCGCGCTCGCGGCGATCGGGGTGGCGTTCGCGGCCCAGGGCGTGACGGCCGGGATCGTCATGATCGTCGTCAACGTCGTCTACCAGCAGTTCGAGAACCACATCCTCCAGCCCATCGTCTACCGAAAGACGGTGCAGCTCTCGGCGTTCCTCGTGCTCGTCGCCGTCCTGATCGGGGGCGAGCTGATGGGCGTCCTCGGTGCGCTGGTCGCGATCCCGATCGCCGGCTCGATCCAGCTCGTCGTGCGCGAGCTGCGGACGGGAACCGTCGCACCGGCACCGGCACCGGCTCAGCCCGAGCCCGAGCCCGGCTAGCCCTGGGCTGCGGCCTCGCGCACGAGCTCCCAGGCCGTGTCCACGTGCTCGGCGGTCGTCGCCAGGTTCCCGATCGCCACGCGGATGGCGTAGCGGCCGCCCAGGTCGGTGTGCGAGATGAATGCGCGGCCGTCGGCGTTCACGCGGTCGATGATGGCCGAGTTCAGCCTGCGCAGCTCGCCCTCGTCGTCCACACCGGCGCGGATGGCAGCGGAAGCAGACCGTCGAGAACGGCACCGGCGCGAGCAGCTCCCAGCCGGGCTCGGCCTCGATCGCCGCCGCCAGGCGCCGCGCGAGCTCGATGTGGCCCGAGATGAGCGACGCCAGCCCGTCGGCGCCGTACGCGCGGATGACCATCCACAGCTTGAGCGCGCGAAACCGGCGGCCGAGCGAGAGCCCGTAGTCCATGAGGTTGACGACGCCGCCGTCCTCGGGCGTCGTCAGGTACGCCGGGATGAGTGAGAAGGCGGCCCGCAGGTCGTCGGGCCGGGCCGTGTAGAGCAGGCTGCAGTCGACGGGCGTGAAGAGCCACTTGTGCGGGTTCACGACCAGCGAGTCGGCCCGGTCGCAGCCGTCGAGCACGTGGCGCATCTCGGGCACGACCGCCGCCGAGCCGCCGTACGCGGCGTCGACGTGCAGCCACATGCCGTGGCGCGCGCACACGTCGGCGACCGCCGCGACCGGGTCGACGCTCGTCGTCGACGTCGTGCCGACGGTCGCCACCGCCGCGAGGGGCCGCACCCCCGCCGCCACGTCCGCCGCGACTGCCTCCTCGAACAGGTCGGCGCGCATCCGAAACTCGGCGTCGGTCGCGATCTTGCAAAGCCCCTCCTGGCCCAGCCCGAGCGCGATGCAGGCCTTCTCGACCGAGGAGTGCGCCTGGTCGGAGGTGTAGACGCGAAGCCGCGGAAGGTCGGTCCGACCGGCCATCCCGCGGGTGCGGATGTCCAGGCCGGCCGCCTCGCGCGCCGCCGCGAGCGCGTACATCGTCGACGCCGAGGCGGTGTCGGTGATCTCGCCGAACCAGTCCGGCGGCAGGCCGATCAGCTCGGCGACCCAGCGCAGCACCCGCTGCTCGAGCTCGGTCGCCGCCGGTGACGTGCGCCAGAGCATCGCGTTCACGTTGAGCGCCGCCGCGACCGTCTCGCCCAGGATGCCCGGCGGCGAGCCGCTGATCGCGAAGTAGGCCATGAACCCCGGGTGGTTCCAGTGCGTGATGCCCGGGATGAGGACGCGGTCGACGTCGGCGAGGATGTCGCTCAGCGACTCGCCGGCGTCGGGCGGGTGCTCGGGAAGCGCGGCCGCGATCTCGCCGGGCTCGACCTGCGCGAGGACGGGCAGGTCGCCGACCCGGTCGAGGTAGGCGGCGCACCACTCCGCCGCCTGCTCGAGCGCGGCGCGCAGCTCGCCCGACGTGGGAGGCGCGGTTGCCACGCCTCAAGCATGCCAGATGAGCGACTCCGCCTTCGAGTAGACCGTGAAGAAGGCCGACGCGCCGTTCGTGGCCGTCGACCACAGGGCGCGGCCCGTGCCGTGCTGCGCCCGGTAGACGCGCTGCCTGTGGCCGCTCGCGAGGTCGAGGCGCCACACCGCCGCCCCGCTCGCGCCCTGGCGGACGTAGACGACGGTGTCGCCGCTGATCGACGCGTGGCTGTAGGCCCAGATCGGCGTCTGGAGCTCCCTCCGCGTCGTCCGAAGGTCGATCCGGTAGATCCGGAGCGAGCTTCGCCCCTTCCCGGTCACCGTGTAGGCGACGCGGCGCCCGGAGATGTCGGGCTCGCCGAGGTCGCTTCGCATCTTGACCGTCGCGATCACCTGCGACTGGTTCGTGCCGAGGTTGTAGAGGATCAGCCGGCGCTTGGTCGTGACCCGCCGATACACCAGCCAGTGGTCGAAGAGCGCCGGCTCGGTGCCCTTCAGCTGGAGCGTCCGCATGACGCCCAGGCTCCCGGTGTCCACGATCTGAAACGCCGAGCCGGTGTCGACGACGACCCGCGTCCCGTCGACGTCGGGCGTCCGTCCGGGGAGGTCGTGCACGACGCCGTTCACGCGCAGCTTGCCCTGGACGACGCCGCCCGCGACCTGATCCCACGCGAGGACGTGCCCAGGCCCGGGCGACGGATCGGCGACGTGATGGGAGCCGAGGTCGAGCCGCACCGCGGCGACGGCGGCGGCGGGCGCAGCGGTCGCAACGAGGACGCCCGCGAGCGCGGCCATCGCGCCTGCGTTCGCGACGCGCAGGCCGCCGCCGCCGGCCCGAAGCCACCGCCCGGCGCGCTCGAACCGGTCGGCGGCCGCGTCCCAGTCGCGCAGGCCGGCGGTCGCGGCGACGAGGACGATCGCGCGGCCGGCGCCGAACGCCCCGAGCGCGACGGCGCCCGCCGCCGGGTCGGCCAGCACGATCGCGGCGACGACGGCGGCGAAGGTCGCCACCGGCACGTAGGTGACGAACCCGACCCCGAGGCCGGCACCGTAGAGGAACGCCGTGGCCGGCAACGGCAACACCTCGCGCCACCGCTGCGGCACCTGGCGGCGGAGCTGCGGGACGGGAAGACGGAGGAGCCCGGCCTCACGGCCGGCGTAGGCGGCGACGATCGCAGCGGCGGCCCACGCCGCGTGCGCGCTCCCGCCGCCGGCCCAGGCCCCGGCCGAGCCGAGGGCCCACCCGAGCGCAGCACCCGTCGCGATCGCACCGGCCGCGAAGGCCCCCACCGCGATCAGCCATCTCCTCACCCCGTGCACGACGGGGGCGACCGTCTCGGCCACGGCCAGCCCTCAGGGCGACCAGGCGCCGGAGACGCCCGCAAGGAGCGCGCACCCGACGATCGCCGCCCCCGGGTCCGGCGTGAGGCCGATGCCGAGCGCGACGCCCGCAATGCCGGCGCCGGCGGTCGCGGCGACCGTCCTCAGCACGGCACCTGGGTGTCGTAGTAGAGGACGCAGAACACCTTGCGGCCGTGGAAGCAGTAGCCCACGAGCGCCGCGTCGCCGTTGATGCGCCGGTTGTGGTGGGCGCAGCAGTCGACGAGCTTTCGGATCTGGCCCGAGCAGCACCGGTACCAGGCGCCGTCGAAGCGCGTGTGGAAGCCGTAGATGTCGGGCACCCAATCCTGGCACGGCCGGGTGCGCGGCGCCCGCGCGACCGGCTCGCCGGTTGGCCCCAGCCGGCGGTTCCCGGCGCCGTCGAGGGCGTACCCGGATGCGTCGACCGGCCGGCCGAGGTTGTCGACCGCATGACCGTCCGAGGGCCTGAGCGGGTAGCCGTGGCGGTCGATCCGCGGCAGCTTCGGGAACGGGTGCGGGCACGGCTTTGTGGTGAACGTGTGGCCGCAGAAGCCGTAGTAGCGGGTGCTCTCGGGGCCGAGCGACGACGAGCCCGCGAGCGGCCCCGCCACCCAGGCGACGATCGGGGCGCCGATCCGGCTCAGGAAGCCCGAGCGGCTGTGCCGCGACGCGACGCCGCGGGCCATGTCCTCGCCGTCACGCCACATCGCCGACCGCCGCGTCGCGGGCCCGACTGCCGCCGGCGGCGACGAGGCTCTCGAGCTGCTCGAGCGTGTTCACCGTGCCCTTCGCCCGGACGACGCCCGCCGCGTCGAGATAGACGGCGTACGGCGTGCCCGGCACGTCGAACGCGGCGTGGAGCTCGGGGCCGTCGTCGTCCTCGTACGCGGCATGGACGACGGCCAGCGCCGGGTCGCGCTCGAGCACCCGAAGGCCGGGGACGATCTGGTGGCAGACGGGGCAGCCGGCCGACGTGAACGCGACGAGCGCCGCGCGACCCACGGGAACGGCCCGATGCTCGACGGGAGCCCCCAGCTCGGGCCCCTCGCCCTCCTCCTCGAGCGCGCCGCGCGGCCCGAGCCGCAGGTGGAGCACGCCGACCTGCCGGTAGAGCGAGAGCACGAGCACGACCAGCGCGACAACGGCCAGCCAGAGCACGGCGTACGAGGCCTCCCAGAACGCCTCGCCAAGCGTCGGCGCCGCGCCCTCGGCCGCCGCGACGGCAACGGCGATGAGGAGGCCGTTTCGCAGGAGCGTCAGCCGGCCGGGGCGGCCCGACCATGGCAGGCAGGCGCAGGACGGCGGAGCCGAGCCGCGCGCCAGCTCGGTGCCGAGGACGAGCGTGAACGCCGCAAGGAGGCCGGCGGCGCACCACGCCGCCCAGGTGAGGTCGGCGAGGAGGCCCAGAGCGATCGCGAGCTCGGCGGCCGGGACGGCGACGGCGACCGCGCCGCGGGCCGGGACGAGGCGGTACCCGTCAAGCGCCGCCCGCCATGCCCGGAAGCGCGCGACCTTCGCGATCGCGGCGACGGCGAGAAGCGCGCCAAGAAGCGGCGCGAGCGGGATGGCGACCACGGGCATCCGCGATCAAGGCTAGAAACCGGCGCGGACGGACAGCCGCCGACGACTACAGCGTCGACTCGACGCGCGCGAGCGCAACGTCGAGACGAGCCGCGATCTCGTCGACCTCGGCGTCCGAGATCACGAGCGGCGGCGCGAGCATGAGCGCGTCCATGTGCTCGGTGCCGACCGGCGTCGGGCACGAGTAGATCATGAGCCCGTTCGCCTTGGCCTCGGCGGCGACGCGGCCGCACACGCCGGAGGCAGCCGGGAAGCGCTCGCCGCCGGCCGCCCGCAGCTCGATTCCCTGGAGCAGGCCGCGGCCGCGCAGCGAGTGCATGATCGGGTGCCGGGCCCGGAGCTCCTCCAGCCGGTCGCGCAGCCGGTCGCCGCGCGCCTCGGCCGCCTCGACGAGGCCTTCTTCCGCGATGACGTCGATCACCGCCGACCCGACGGCGCACCCGAGCGGGTTCCCCGAGAACGTGTGGCCGTAGGAGAACCCGCCCGGCGAGCTCTCGATCACCTCGCGCAGCCGGCGCGAGGCGACCATCCCCGACAGCGGGACGATGCCGCCGCCGATGCCCTTGCCGAACGTGATGACGTCGGGCAGGGCGTCGCTGTGCTCGACCGCGAACCAGCGGCCGGTGCGGCCGAAGGCGGTGATGACCTCGTCGGCGACGAGGAGGATCTCGTGGCGGTCGCACACCTCGCGCACGGCCTCGAGGTAGCCGTCGGGCAGCGGCACCGCCGCGCCGGACGACCCGGTGACGGGCTCGACGACGAACGCGGCGACGTGGTCGGCGCCGCGCGAGAGGATCGCGGCCTCGAGCGCCGCGGCTCCCTCCTCGGCGGTGTCGCTGTTCGGCACGACGGCGTACTTGCGCAGGAGCAGCTCGAACGGCGCCCGCCAGCGCGAGCCCGAGAGCGAGAGCGCGCCCATGGTCGAGCCGTGGTACGAGGTCACACGCGACAGGAACTCGACCTTGCCGGCCCTGCCCTGGAGCTCCCAGTAGAGCACCGCGAGGTGCAGCGCCGACTCGTTCGCCTCGGAGCCCGACGAGTTGAAGAAGCACCACTCGAGGTCGCCCGGCGCGACGCGCGCGATCCGCTCGGCGAGGTCGAGCATCGGCTCGTTCCGGAACGAGAAGCGGTACGTGAACGTGAGCTCGCCGGCCTGTGCGCGGAGCGCCTCGACGACCCGCGGGTGGCAGTGGCCGAGCAGCATCACCATCGCGCCGCCGCACGCGTCGAGATACCGGCGCCCGTCGGCGTCCTCGATCCAGCACCCCTCCCCGCGCACCGCGACGGGCAGCGCGGAGCCCGGGCTGGCGGTCATCGAGTAGTCGGTCCGCTCTGGGGCCTTCATGGAGCCACTTTATCGGCGCCGGGGGGTGGAGGCCTGCCGGACCCCATGATGAGGCGTGTGAAAAAGCTGTGAACCGGTTGGATCAGGTCCCGACGCTTCAGCATGCGCCAAACCGTCATGCGACGGCGAAGACCGCGCTCTTCGCCGGAGCGCCGAGGACGCCACGCCAGCCTTAAGGAGGGGGCTCGCGGGGGAACCCTGGGTTCCCCCGCGTTGGTTAGACCGACTGCCCGGGCGCTTTGAGCGCCGCGCGGAGCTCGACGAGCACCGGCGCGGTCAGATCGGCCAGCGCCTCGCCGAGCGCCGCCCCGAGACCGCCGACCCCGTCCGCCGCCACATAGCGCACGCCGCACGCCCCGGCGAGGCCCTCGAAGTCGGGCGCGTTCAGCTCGACGGCGACCGTGCGGCCGAACATCGTCTCCTGGTAGTTGCGCAGGATGCCGTAGGCCGAGTCGTTCACGACGAGCGCGACGAACGGCAGCCCCTCGGCCCGCGCGGTCAGGAGCTCGTGCCCGGCCATCAGGAAGCCGCCGTCGCCGACGATCGCGACCGTCGGGCGGTCGGGGTTCGCGGCGGCCGTCCCGAGCGCCAGCGGGACGCCGCAGCCGAGCGCGCCCGACGACGGGTAGACGAACGCGCCGGGCCGCTTGGCGTCGAGGTAGAGCGCCGCCCAGTAGGCCGCGATGGTCATGTCGGCGACCACGATCGCGTCCTCGGGCAGCGCGTCGTGGAGCACGCGCATCAGCTCGACCTCGTCGGCCGCGCCCTGCGCCCCGACCTCGGAGGCGCGCCCCTGAAGCGCCGCCCGCACCGCCGCCTCGCCGTCGCGCGACGCCGGGGCGGATCGCGCGAGCAGCGCCCGGCAGAAGAGGCCGACGTCCGAGACGATCCCCTCGGAGACGGGATACGTGCGCCCGAACCGGCCCGCGTCGAGGTCGACCTGGACGATCGCCGCCGGCATCGGAAGCGTCCAGTTCGCGGTCGTCTCCTGCGAGAAGCGCGTGCCGAGCGCGAGCACGAGGTCGGATCGCTCGACCAGCCGGCGCATCGACGGCTCCTCGACCGACGAGCCCGCGTGCAGCGGGTGGCCGGTCGGGAGCGCGCCCTTGCCGTTGTAGGTCGTGAGGACGGGCGCGTCGAGCAGCTCGGCCAGCTTCCGGACGTCGTCGGCGGCGCGGCGCGTGCCGCCTCCGGCCCAGATCAGCGGCGCCTCGGCGGCATCGATCAGCGCCCGCACGCGGGCGACGGCCTCGGGGTCGGGCGCGGGCAGCGCGACCCGCGTCACCGGCGAGCGGACCCTCCGGCGCCGGCGCGGCCATCACGTCGGTCGCGACCTCGATCGTGGCCGGCCCGGGGTCGAGCGCCATGCTGCCGGAAGGCCTCGTCGACCGCCTCGACGAGCGCGTCGGGCGTCGTCGGCCGGGCGTGGAAGCGCGACACCGCCGCGAACGCCTGCGACTGGCCGCGGCTCTCGTGCAGGTAGCCGCGGCCGGCGCCGACGAGGTCGGTCGGGATCTGCGACGTCAGGTGCAGCACCGGCGCGCTCGACGCGTCGGCCTCCGAGAGCGCGGCCAGCGAGTTGAACGCGCCCGGGCCGGTGCTCGTCAGGTAGACGCCGGGCCGGTCGCCGGTGCGGGCATACCCGACGGCGCCGAACCCGGCGGCCTGCTCGTGGCGGACGACGACCCGCCGGATCGGCGAGCCGATCAGCGCGTCCCAGACCGGGAGGGCGTGGATGCCGGGCAGGCCGAAGACGACCTCGACGCCGTGCGCCTCGAGCGCCTCGACGAGCGCGTCGGCGCCGGTGCGCACGGCGGGCGGCGCGACGGTCACGCCGGGAGAGCCTACTTCTGGGACGGCGGAGATGAACGCGACGAGGTCGTCGATGTCGCGACGCGGAGAGCGACGAGCCGAAGTCGTCGGCATCGACGTCGTCACGGTACCCCGCGGCGATGAACGCGCCCGGGTCGGTGATCGACGACTTGATGAACGCGTCGAGCGGCTCGCCGGCCTTCTGGGCGTCGCCGCCAGATCTGTCGAGGGCGGGGCCGATCGTGCCGGAGGTGCCGGCAACGGCCAGCGCGTGGCAGCTGCCGCAGGCCGTTGCCCGTGAAGATCGTCTTGCCGTTGGCGGCGTTGCCGGTCGCGCCGCTCGAGCCCCCGTCGAGCCGCCGCCGCTGTCGGGAGGCGGAGTCGACGTCGGCGTCGAGGAGGCCCGCGTCGAGAGCGACGCCGTCGACAGCGGTGGCGTTCAATCCGACGCTCGATGCACCGCCGTCGTCGCGCCCGCGACGACGATCACGACCATCATCACGACGATACCGGCGACGGTGCCGATGAGGCCAGCGATCAAGACCTTCAGCATGGCGCGGGGACTATACCGGGTGTCGCGGCGGATATACCGCAAGCAGGGGATGGCAACCCCGGCGTCGAACGCCGAGGTGGAGTGACGATGCTCGACAAACGCGACATCCAGACTCTCATGTACTGCGTGCGGGTGACCGAGACCAGCGGCAGTGGCAGCTCCGGCTACCCGGCGCACGCCGAACGACCTCGAGTGCAAGCTGGCCGAGCTGCTGCGCGAGCTCGAGGCCCGAGCATCCGCGACATCCGCGCCGCCGCCTGACCCCAGCCCCCCGCCTGCGCTACGCTGGCGCCGCCGTGCGCGCGTTCGTCGCGATCCCGCTTCCGGAGCCGCTGGGGAGGAGCTCGGCCGGCGTACGCCGCCGGCACGGCCGCCCGCCATCTCGCGCCGGCCGACGCCGGCCGAGAACCTGCACGTCACGGTCCACTTCCTCGGCGCGGTCGACGACGCCGACGCGGAGCCGCTGGCCGCCGCGCTCCGGCCGGTCTGCGCCGTCGGTCCCAGCCCTGACGCTCCGGGTGACCGACGCCGCGCTCGCCCCGCCCCGCCGGCCGCGGATGCTGTGGGCGCGGCTCGAGGCGCCCGCCGAGCTGGCCGACCTGGCCCAGGCCGTCGCCGCCGCCGCCGGCCGGCTCGCACCCGACGCCCGGTCGCCCCGGACCGGGAACCCGCACCTGACGCTCGCCCGCCTGCGCGGCGGCGCCCTCCGACCGCGGCCGGACGCTGCCGCCGCTCGCGGACGCCGGCATCGCCCGTGCCGCCGAGCTGCGCGCTCGTGCGCTCCGACCTCGGCCCGGGCGGCCCGCGCTACACGACGCTCGCCGCGCTCCCGCTCGGACCGGCTGATCAGCCGCCGGCCGGCGGTAGCGCGCCCGCCAGACGCGCAGCTCGAACTCGGGCGCGCCGATCATCTCCCGCACGCGTGCCGCCGCCGGCTCGCCGCAGCCCGGCGACCTCCAGCCACGGGTCGACCTCGAACGTGCGCAGCCACGTCTCCTCGGCGTCCAGGTCGCAGGCCGGCCGCCGAGCAGCGGCCCGCGCGGCTCGCCGGCCGTGATCAGCCGCCCGTGCTCGGGGTCGCGGAGCCGCTCGATCTCCTCCCACCGGCGCGCGCGGCGCGGGTCGGGGTCGGCGATCAAGTCCTCGAGCACGATCCGCCCGCCGGGCGCCAGCACGCGCGCCATCTCGTCGAGCGCGCGCGGCGGCCGGGCGATGTGGTGCAGGAGTTGACGCACGTGACGAGGTCGAAGGACGCGTCGGCGAACGGCAGCTGCTCGGCCCGGCCCAGCGACCGTCTCGATGCCCTCCGGCGACGGACCGAGCAGCGCCGGGGCCGAGTCGAGCACGGTGACCGACGCGACCTCCCGGCCAGCGCCGCGGCGAGCGCGCCCGGCCCGCCGGCGACGTCGAGCACGCGATCGCCGGCCCGCGGCTCGCACCAGGCCGACGAACCCGGTCCAGTCGCGGCGCGGCGCCGTGCGCGGCGTAGCGCTCGGCGGTGCGGTCGAAGCGGTTACCCCCGGACAAACGCGATCGCCTCCTCTCGCGTGGTGACCGTCCCCGCCGCCTGCTCCTCGGCCAGCGCGCGACCAGCTCGCCGATCCGCGGCCCGCTCGCGCCCGGCGAGCTCGGCGATCTCGTCGCCGCGCAGCAGCGGCTCGCGCTCCTCGGACTCGAGCTCCTGCGACGAGCCGGAGCAGCTCGACGGCCGTCTCGGAGTGGGCGCGCACGTACGCCTGCCGGGCGCGCACGCCGCGGGTGGCGAGCCGGTCGGCCAGCGACACCACCACGCTCTCGTACGTGTGCGGCGCGGTCGCCCGCAGGTAGCGGTACGCCGTCCGGCGGTCGAACGGCCGCTCGCGCACGAGGAAGCCCGAGCCGCAGGTGCTCGGCGACGAGCACGCGGCAGAAGCGGATGAGTCGCGTGCGCACGCCCGCCACCGCTCGAGGACGCGCTCGGTCGTCTCGGCGCCGCAGCCGGTCGTGGCCCATGAAGCCGACCCGCCCGTCGTCCGAGACGGTGCGCGTGCTCGGCTTCTCGATGTCGTGGAAGAGCACCGCGAGCCGCAGGCCGGTGTCGCGCGTCGAGCCCGTTGCCGACCTCGGCGTCGAGCGCCGCCGCGACGCGGCTCGGCGTATCGCGCAGGTAGTGCTCGGGGTGGGCGGCGATGTCGGCGGCGGCGTCGAGCACCTGCAGCGTGTGCTCGAACACGTCGAGATGGTGAAACGGGCTCTGCTCGACGCCGCGCATCGGCGACCGCCTCGGGCAGGACGACGTCGAGGACGCCCAGCCGGTCGAGCAGGCGGATGCCCTCGTCGGGGTGGTCGGGCTCGAGCAGCCGCCGGATCTCGGCGTAGGATCGCGCTCGCCGCTCGGCCGGTCAGCCAGGTGAGCGTCGCGGCGGGCCAGCCGCTCGGCCTCCGGGTCGACGGTGAACCCGAGCTCGTGGGCCAGCCGGGCCAGGCGCAGCAGCCGCAGCGGGTCGTCGGCGAAGACCTGCTCGGAGACCGCCCGCAGCCGCCCTCGGCCAGGTCGACGCGGCCGCCGTGCGGGTCGATCACGTCGCCGCCGGCCACCGGCACCGCCATCGCGTTGATCGTGAAGTCGCGCCGCGCCCAGGTCGGCGACGACCGCCGCCGTGGCTGCGGCTGATGTCGACCGTGCGGCCGTCGCAGCACCACCCGCCACGCGCCGTGGCGGTCCGAGAGCGGGAACGGCGCCCCGCCGGCCGTCCGCGCCAGCGAGCGCGCGGCGGCCGCCGGGTCGTCGGCGACCACGAGGTCGACGTCGACCACGTCGCGGCCGAGCCGCAGGTCGCGGACGCTACCCGCCGACGAGTAGGCGCCGTCGCCGTCGCGAGCAGGCCGCGCGAGCTCGTCAAGCACCCGGAGCGACATGCTCCACCCTCCGCGGCCGCGGCGCCAGCGACGTCACGATCTCGTAGTTGATCGTGCCCGGCCAGCCGCGGCCCATTCCTCGGCCAGGATCCGCTCGTCGCCGTCCGCGCCCGATCAGCGTCACCGGGTCGCCCGGCTCGACGTCGCACTCGGCGCCGATCACGAACGTGAGCTGATCCATGCTCACGGTCGCGGCGACCCGCCGCCGGCGGCCGCCGCACGAGCACGTCGGCCCGGCCGGAGAGGACGCGCGGCACGCCGTCGGCGTAGCCGGCCGGGACGAGGCCGATCCAGGTCGGCTCCGTCGCCACGAACCGGCGCCCGTAGCCCGGCGCTCTCGCCCGGCCGCGAGCAGCTTGACCTCGGCCACGATGCGTCTCGAGCCGCAGCGCCGGCGCGAGCCCGTCGCCGTCCGGGTCGGCGCCGAACGGCGACAGGCCGTAGACGCGCGATCCCGCAGCGCACCGCGTCGAACCGGGCCTCGGGGAAGCGCAGCGCCGCGGCGCTGTTCGCGATGTGGCGCGGGCAGGGCGGGAAGCGCTCGGCCAGCTCGGCGAACCGCTCGACCTGGCTGCCGCGTGAAGCGCCTCGTCGCGTGTCGGCGACGGCCAGGTGGCTCATGAGCCCGGCCGAGGCGCGAGGCACGTCGCCGTCGGCGAGCTGCTCGGCGACGCGCAGCGCCTCGTCCGCGGCCATGCCCCAGCGGCCCATGCCGGTGTCGACCTTCACGTGAACGCCGAGCGGCGCGCGCGCCGCCGGCCCGGAGCCGGGCGAACCCCTCGACGGACGTGACGGTCACGTCGACGCCCGTCGACGTCGCTCTCCTCGCCGGGGACGAGCGGCCCCATCACGAGCACCGGCACGTCGCCGAGCTCGTCGCGCAGCGCCGCGGGCCTCGTCCCAGGTGGCGACGCACAGCCGCCGCGCGCCCGGCCGCGAGCGCCGCCCGCCCGACCGCCGTCGCGCCGTGGCCGTAGCCGTCGGCCTTCACGACCGCCCACACCTCGGCCGGCCCCGCCGCGTCGCGCGAGGCGGGCGACGTTGTCGGCGATCGCGCCGAGGTCGACGGTCACCGTCGCCCGCGCGCCGGTGCGTGCCGATCACCGCAGCACCTCCGGGCAGGGCGTCGATCACGTCGGTCGCGATGATCGCCGGACGGCCCGCGCCGCTCGATCGCGCGGCCTGCCCGGCGAGGCCGTGCACCTCGGCCGCCGATGCACGGCCGCGACGCCGGGCGTCGCCGCCCTTGGCGAGCATCGCGGCGACGACGCCGGTGAGCACGTCGCCGGAGCCCGGCCGTCGCCAGCCCGGGCGGGCCGGCGTGGGACACGCACACGCGGCCGTCCGGGTCGGCGACCAGCGTGTCGGCCCCCTTGAGCAGGACGACGCAGCCGCTCGCGGCCGCGGCCCTGCCGCACCGCCTCGAGCCGGTTCGCCCGCACCCAGTCGGACTCGACGCCGAGCAGCCGCGCCATCTCGCCCTCGTGCGGCGTCAGCACCGCGGGCCGGGCGCGCCGGCGCAGCGCGCTCGAGCGCGCCGTTGAACGCGAAGAGGCCGTCGGCGTCGATCACGACCGGCGCCGGCGTGCTCCGCCGCCGACCCGCGGGCGAGCGCGACCGCCTCGTCCGACCGGCCGAGGCCCGGGCCGAGCGCGACCGCGTCGGCGCGCTCGAGCAGCTCGAGCGCGTTCGGGCAGCGCGCGCACCATCACCTCGGGGACGCGCCCCTCGAGCGCCGGGACGCGCCTCGGGCGGCGCGGCGATCCAGGCGATCCCGGCCGACGCCCGAAGCGCCGCGAGCGCGGTCATGAGCGGCGCGCCGATGAAGCCGCGGCGCGCCGCCGAGCACGAGCACCGCCCCGGCCGTGTACTTCGAGCCGCGGACGCCCTTCGGCCAGGCGGCGAGCCAGCGTCGGCGCCAGCAGCAGGCGTGCCGTCGTCGACGGTCGGCCTGCGGCGGGATGCCGATGTCGGCGACGACGACCCGGCCGGCGGCGCTCCGGCCCGGCTCGATCGCCGTCCCCAGCTTGCGGCCGTGGAAGCAGACCGTGACGTCGGCCGCGACCGCCGTCGCCGGCGATCGACGCCGGTCGAGGCGTCGACGCCCGAGGGCACGTCGAGCGCGACGACGTGCCGATCGGCCGGCCGCATCGCCTCGATCGCCTGCACCGCCTCGGCGCCGCGCGGCGCGCCGCGAAAGCCGGTGCCGAGCAGCGCGTCGACGACGACGTCGGCGCGCGTCAGCCGCGCGCGGCGCACGCCGTCCGCGACCTGGGATGCCGAGCCTGCGCGGCGACGTCGTGGTTCAGGCGGGCGTCGGGCGGGAGCTTGCTGGCGTCGCCCGCGAGCAGGCACTCGACCTCCCAGCCGGCCGCGTGCAGGTGGCGGGCGACCACGAAGCCGTCGCCGCCGTTGTTGCCCGCCGCCGCAGACGACCGCCGCGCGCCCGCCGCGCGGCGAGCGCGCATGATCTCCTCGGCCGCGGCGAGGCCGGCCCGCTCCATCAGCACGGCGCCGGGGATGCCGAACGTCCTCGATCGCGCCGGCGTCGACCGCCCGCATCTCGTCCGCCGTGTAGAGCGCGAGCGAGCCGCTCATGCGTCGTGCGACGATGGCGACGGCGGCCGCCATCCCCTTCGAGTGCGTCATGCTGAGAGATCGATGCCCCCGCGCTCACCCGCTCGGCCCACGCGGCCGTGCGGCCGGTGAGGCTCACGCCGGGCTTCGGCCGGCCCACGATCTCGATCTCGCGCCACGTGAACGGGACGCCGAACCCGAGCGCCTTGCCGACCGCCTCCTTGCCGGCGAACCGGGCGGCGAAGTGCTGGGCCGGGTTGGCGCCGCGACAGGCAGTACTCGCGCTCGGTCTGCGTGAACACGCGCTCGACGAAGCGCGGATGCCGCACGAGGGCACGGGCCACCCGGTCGATCTCGATCAGGTCGATCCCAACCCGCATGCCGGCCATACTATGCTAGGGCCGTGCCAAGGGCGATCCCGCTGACGCGCACGGCGACGTGGTGGCCGAGCACCCTCTACCAGACGACGACGCTCGAGCTGCGCCGCGGCGGGCGAGCGGCTCCTGGTCGACCCCGGCATCTCGCCGTGGGAGATCGAGGAGGTCGTGACCGCCGTCGACCATGCGGTCACGCAGGTGCTCGTCACCCACTGCCGACTGGGATCACGTCATGGCGCTCGGGATGCTGCCCGACGCGCACGTCACCGCCAGCACGCGCGCCGCCGAGCGCATCCGCTCCGGCGTCGCCCGGCGAGGAGATCGAGCGGAGCCGCCGAGTTCCTCGTCCGTCACCGGGCGATCGAGCGGCTGCACTGCGAGCAGGAGGTCGACCCGCCGGCCGAGGTGCGGCATCGGGCCGTGGCTGGGCGTGTGCCGAGCCGGGCGCCGGGCCACACCGACGACGGGCTCATCGTCTGGCTCCCCGACGAGCACCTGCTGGTGGTCGGCGACTACCTCTCGGGGCTCGAGATCCCGGTCGCCTACGACTCGGTCGCGGCCTACAAGACGACGCTGCAGACGCTGTCGGCGTGATCGAGCGCGAGCGGCCGCTGTACGTCGTCGTCGGCCACGGCAAGCCGCACACGAGCGACGAGGCCCTCGGATCGCCGACGAGGACATCGACTACCTCGAGGCGGTCCTGGCGTACGCCGAGGCCGGCTGCCCGCCGGACCACGCCGAGCAGATCGCCGTGCCGCCGAGCGAGCGGCCGGCGCTGCCGACCGCACCACGCACGCGGCCAACGTCGCCGCGCGTGCGAGGCGGCCGGCGCGCGTCGCCGGCCAGGGTTGAGCCGGCCGCCGACCTGCCGATAACGGACATGTCGACGCGCCGCGCACTGCTCGATGTCCGCCGCCACCCGCTGGGACCGCGCGTCTACGTGGCCGGCCTGCGCGTGCACGAGTGCTGGGCCGGGCTCGTCGCGACGGTCGTCATCGCCGCCGGCTGAGGCGACGAACCACACCGCGCACCGCGCGCTTCGAGACGGCCATCGCCCTGGTCGCCGCCTGGATGATGGCCAAGGACTGGCCGGACTTCTTCCCGTCACGCCGCGACACGTACGCTGGCGGGTCGGGTTGCACCGGCGCGACGGCTGAGCCGCCGCGACGGTGCGAGTGCCCGCTACTCCTTGAACATCCCGAACATCTGCTGAGCGACGCCGCCCAGCCTGGTGAAGTCGCCACCGACCACCAGCGTGCTCGGCCCCGCGCCGATCGTGAAGACGCCGAGGTTGCTGTTGGCCGCCGGGTGCCACGACTCGAGGGCGCCCGTGGCGTCATCAACCGCCATCAGGTGGTTCCGGCTCGCGACCCGGGTGCAGAAGTTGCTCCCGGGGATCGGGCCGCAGTAGGCCTCGAAGTGGCCGCCGGCATATGCGATGCCGTCGATCACGACGACGTTCTCGACGTTGCCCGTGACGCCCTCGATCCATACGAGATCGCCGGTCGCGGGGTTGAACTTCATGAACGAGCCGCCGTTGCCGGTGCCCGAGCCGTACATGAAGCCGCCGAAGTTCGAGAGCCCGACGACGTCGAACGGGCGGAACGAGCCGCGGGTGGGCCCGTGCCAGTTCCACGTGACGGAGGCGCCGGTGTTCGGATCGACCGCCCCGATCGCGTTGCTCGAGACGCCGTTCAGCGTGTTGAACGCGCCGCCGACGACGACATGGTTCGAGCCGTCGTTGGTGGTCAGGATCGCGTCGACCGGGCCGTCCGTGACGGGCGCCCAGCCCGACTGGAACGCGCCGCTGGCCGGGTCGAACGTGCCGCTGTAGTTGCGCGGTGCGGTGAACGCGCCGCCCAGGTACAGGTGGCCGTTCGAGAGGTCGATGGTGCGAACTTCGCCGTTCAGGCCCGAAACGCGAAACGCGGTGTTGAGCGCCCCGGTGCTGGCGTTCACAGCCGCGGCCCGCTTGCGGCTCGCGCCGCCGACCGTGCCGAAGCCGCCGCCGAGATAGATGTTGTTGCCGTTGACGTAGATCGCGCTCACGAGGCCGTTCACGTTCGGGTTCCACGGCAGGAGCGCGCCGGTCGTCAGGTTGATCGCCGCGGCGTGGTTTCGCGTGACCTCGCCGGTGCCGGCGGCCGCACCCGAGGGGCGCAGCGACGTGAACTTCCCGCCGATGTACGCGGTGGTGCCGCTGACCGTGATCGTGGTGACACGGCCGTTCGTCTGCCACGACGGCGCCGGTCTCGAGCCGACGATCGCGGCTTGTGCGGGTGCGGCCATCGCCGCCCACGCGGTAACGGCAAGCGCCGCCTTCAACAGGGTCGTCCTACCCACAGTCATGCCTCCTCGATGCCTTATCCCGCAAGCCTACGACGATGCCGGCGGCTGTCAAGTTCTGGTGGTTCCGTGCGGCTTTCCCGCACAGACCTCGCGGGTTAGACCCCCGCCGATTTCCGCGTCGACCCCCATGCGGCCACCGTCGACGCGCCGGGACACTACCGCCTGCCCATCGTCTCCGAAGGAGGAAGTTGAATGCGTCGTCTGCTCGAATGGGGGGGAATCGTTTCAGGGGTGGTGCTCGTGGCGTTCGGCATCGCAGCCATCGTCATGGGAATGAACGGTCGCAGCACGGTGAGCGACAACCTCAAGCAAGAGCAGATCGTCGGGACGCCCGACATGACACCGAAGGGGATCGCGGCCGAGGCGAAGGCAGCGCACCTCCCGGCGAGCATCGATCTGCCGTCGTGCTCGGTGGCGGGACAGGCGATCAACTCCGGCGATCGGGCGCACTGCTTCGCCTCGTACATGCGTATCCACGCGCTCGAGGCGACGGGCGGCCAGGTGTACGCCCAGATGCCGCGGTACGCGACGGATGACGGCACGGGCACCGACGATCCGGCCCTGGCATCGAAGGACGCAGGCGGCCAGCCGGTGTCAAACCCGGTCCGCGACGTGTGGATCAACGAGACCGCTCTCGCCGGGGCGCTGAACAGCGCATACATGGCCGACAAGCTGTCGGTGTTCGGCATCGTGGTCGGCGTGGCGCTGCTCCTGAGCGGCGTCGGATTCATCGTTCTTGCACTCGGCGCGCTGCGTCCAGCGACGACAGCCGCCAAGAAGAGCGCACCGGGGACCGTGCCCGTCACGGCATAACCGGTCGCACAGCCCCGGCCCGGCGCGTACCGCCTCGCGCCGGGCCGGGGCCCTAGTGCTCTAAGAGGGCACGACACTCAGGCCTGAGAGGGCGGCGGAAACCTTCGCCCGCTCGCGGCGTCTCAGGGGGCGTGCCGCTCCAAAACCGGGTAACGCCACTCGGCGAGCTCGTCGCCGACCCGGCCCGCGGGCTCGTCTACGGGAACCGCGGCTGCCTGCACGACGGCGCCGGCAGGATCAGGCGCGGCCACAACGGCCGGCGCTGGATCGCCTGCCGGCTCGAGTTCCGGGGATGGTTGCGGCGGCCGCTCCTCCAACCGGGGAAGTTCACCGAGCTCTTCTTCCTCGACGAGGCGACGGCGATGGCGGCCGGCCACCGGGCGTGCGCGCTCTGCCGCCGCGAGGACTACAACCGCCTGGGGGCGATCTGGCGCGAGCTCCACCCGGGGCAGAGCGGCGCCGACGCCATCGACGCGCAGCTCCACGGCGAGCGGCTCTCCGCCGGGCGGCGCGGCCGCCGGTTCCACGACGTCGCGGCGGACGACCTGCCGGACGGCAGCTTCGTCCTGCACGAGGAGCAGCCGTGGCTCGTCGCCGGCGCCGAGCTCCTCCGGTGGACACCGGCGGGCTACGACCGGCGCGTGCGGCGCCCCGCCGGGCGTGCGGCCGCGATCACGCCGCCGTCGCTGATCGCCGTTCTGCGGTCGGGCTGGGAGCCGCTCGTGCCGCTCCTTCATCCATCGGCGGAGCGGCGGCGGCTCTCGGCCGGACCGTCGAGCGCGAACGGCGGAGGCTCATAGGCCCTTCCGGGGACGCCGCCGATTACCAGCATCGTCGTGGGCGTCTCGAGCGCGACACCCTCGCGGACCACCTGCGGCTCGACGAACAGGAGTTGCCCCGGAGCCATCGTGACCTCCTCGCCGTCGCAGGTGATTCGCGCCGATCCGCTGAGGAGCACATACAGCTCCTCATGGTGGTAGTCCGCCGCGGTCTCGCTGTGCGGTGGGACGAGGCACTGGCCGGCCGGCGCCGTCCACGCCGCCACGCCGAATGCCCGGATCCCGAAGTGCTGGCGGATGCTGTGGTACTCGACCTCGTCCTCGTACCCCGGATGGCGCCGCTCGATCTCTTCCCAGCGCTCGATGATGCCGGGGTCGCGCTCGGCGATCATCCCGAACGCCTCTTCCTCGTCGATCGCGACCCCGTCGCCTCCGACGTTCCACAGGCTCGGGATGGTCGAGGCGTCCGTCAGGGCCCATCCGCGACCGCTTGCGTGCGACTTCGTCATGCCGCGAGTATCACACGCCCCAGGTCGGTAACGGCTATGTCCGCTCCAGGACGAGGCTCTGCCAGAGCGCGCCGCGCTGCTTGGTCAGCCACCTGGAAGCCCCGGCTTCCGGCGACCGCAAGCATCGGCTCCAGCGGGTGCACGTAGGTGCGGAAGTCGATCCGCCGCATCCGAAGCCACGCGTTCATCGCCCGGAACCCGAGCCGGATCCAGGCGGACTCGCGCGGGATCGTGATCGCCACCCGCTCCCGGGCGTGGGCGCATGCGGCGTCGATCAGCCCGTCGCCGTCGGGGTAGCAGCAGATGACGCGGTGGAGAATCACGAGATCTGCCGGCGGCGTCTCCCCCGCCGCGGCCCCGAAGTCCGCGATCCGCCGCTCGACGCGCCCCCCGAGGTCGTGCTCCGAGATCAGCGCCGCGGCGACGCGCTCGTAGGTGTCGATGATCTCGACGTTCGTCGCGCGGTCCGCGCCGGCCTCGAGAAGCTCGATCTGAAGGCCGCCGACACCGCCGCCGATCTCCAGCACCGACCTCCCGCTGACGCCCGCCTCCGCGAGTGCCTCCGCGAGCCACCGGGCGCTGCCGGCGAGCCCCTTGCGGCGGTAGCGGCGCCCCTCCCGCTCGGCCGTCTTGGAGCCGAAGATCGTGCGATATCCCGCCGGCGTGCAGCAGTTCATGCGACGTCGTAGGTCGTGAGCTCGACCTGGTGGCCGTCCGGGTCGCGGACGTAGAGCGAATGGCAGATCGTGTGGTCCCAGAGCTCGGCGTCGATGTCACGATCGGCGAGCCTGGCGCGGATGACATCGAAGTTCGCCCGGTCGAGCCGGATCGCGAAGTGGCGGCTCACGCCGTCGGCTCCCACGGCGTCACCCTCAACCGGCTCGAACAACGCGACGCACGCGTCGCCGTTGCAGAGGACGACCGGATCGCCCTGCCCGTCCCAGACGTCGGCAAACCGGCGTTCCATCCCGAGAACGTCCGTGTACCAGGCGATCGAGCGCTCCATGTCGGACACGACGAGCGCGACGTGGTCGAGCCCCTGGGTCTTGAGACGGCTCATGTCAACGGCTCGCGTCGCAGAGCGGGCGGTTGAGGCGCCCGCTCGACCGACCGTCGCTCGCAGCGTGTACGTGCGCCATGGATCAAGCGTAGCGTCGGCGCGATCCGTCGTCGAGATCGCTGCACGAGCTAGGCTCGCACGACCAACGCGCATGGACGATCGAGTCGACACGAGCTGGCGGATCTCGGGCACCTATCTCGAGGCGTGCAACTGCGACGCGATCTGCCCGTGCCGCCGGATCGACGGCAAGCAGGGAGGGCGATCCACGTACGGCGAGTGCACCGGCACCCTCTCCTGGCAGATCGTCGAGGGCGCGGTGGGCGGCCTCGACATGTCGGACCTGCGCGTGGTGCTGGCCGTCTGGTACAGCGACGACGAGCCGAGATCGCCGTGGTCCTGGGTGCTCTACGTCGACGAGCGCGCCGACGAGCCGCGCCGGGCGGCGCTCGAGGACATCTTCACGGGACGCCTGGGCGGAACGCCCCAGAGCCAGTTCCCCTGGGCGTTCAAGCCGAGCAACCTGCTCGCCGTCGTCCCGTGCCGGATCGAGATCGACCACACGCCGGGCCGCGGATGGTTCCGCGCCGGGTCGAGCGTGAGCGTGCGCATCGCCGGGCCGTACGACACCCAGAGCCCGGTGACCTGCATCATCCCCGGCCACGACCGGACCGGCCGGGAGGTCGTCGCCGAGCGGCTCGAGGTGCACGACGAGCACTTCGACTTCAGCTACTCGGGCCGCTGCGGCTACGAGACCACGTTCGACTACTCGTCGGCGTGATCTGACGGCCTGATTTCGCGCCCCTTTCTGCTGCTAGCATCCGGCCGGGCCCGCTGCATGACGAGGATTCGTTCACTGCTGCGGAGGGGGCTTCGCGTCAAGGCGCGTGCGTGACGACGCCGGCTGAGCTCGGCTCGTCCTACCGCGTCGTCCTGGAGACGGTCATCCGGGAGGCGCCGATCGGCGTCGTCGTCCTCGACCGCGAGCTTCGCATCGACTGCGCGAGCCGGGCGGCCGAGGCGGACGGGCCGCTCACGCCGGCCGACGCCGGGCGCCGCCTGTTCGAGGCGTGGCCGGGCGTGCCCGAGGACGTGGTCGTCGCACTCCGCCGCGTGGCGTGCGGCCGGGCGTCGCACGTCGAGATGCGCTCCGAGTCGCCCGACTGGCGCGCCGATCGCATGACGATCTCGGCCGTGACCGACGCGGCCGGGAACATCGACCACGTCATCTGGATGTGGAGCGACGCATCCGGAAATGCGCGAAACGCGAACGGCGTCCTGCCGTGGCGGCGCCGGCCGCGCCCGCGGATCTAGGCCCGCCGGCCCCAGCCACTACATATCAACATACGTTAGTATGTAGGCATGTTCGGAGAGCTGCTGCACATCGACGCGGCCCAGGGGAACCGCCTACGCGCCGCCCGCCCGTCGCTTGACGACGCCGAGCGCCTCGCCGGGGGCTACCGCGCGCTGGGCGAGCCGACCCGCCTCTCGCTGGCACTCGCCCTCCGGGACGGTCACGAGCTGTGCGTGTGCGACCTCTCGTGGATCGCGGAGCGGCCGCAGAGCCTCGTCTCGCACCACATGAAGGCGCTCAAGGCGCAGGGCGTCGTGCGCTCGCGCCGGGACGGCAAGATGACGATGTACACGCTGACGGGGAAGGGCCACGCGCTCCTGGCCGCGCTCGACGCGGCCGCCGAATGACGTACGTGATCTCGCAGATCGGCGTCGCCGTGAAGGACGCATTCCTCATGGCGTGGGCCGTGTGGTGGGCGCTCGTCCTGGGGTTCGCGATCTCGGCGATCGTGCAGGCGTGGGTACCGCGGGCGCGCATCGAGTCGGCCCTCGCAGGGGACGGCCCCCGCCCGCTCGTGTGGGCCACCGGCCTCGGCGCCGCGTCGTCGTCGTGCTCCTACGCCGCGGTCGCGATCGGCAAGTCGATCTTCCAGAAGGGGGCCTCCGCCTCGTCGACCCTCGCCTTTCAGTTCGCGTCGACGAACCTCGTGTGGGAGCTCGGGCTCGTCCTGTGGGTGCTGATCGGCTGGCAGTTCGCGCTGGCCGAATACGTCGGCGGCCTCGTGATGATCGCGCTCATGGCGCTCCTTCTTCGCCGCTTCGTCTCGCCCCGGCTCGAGGAGTCGGCCCGCCGGCACGCGCAGGAGGCCGACACGGGCCATCAGCACCACTCGGTCGGCGAGCAGGTTTCTCTGCGCAAGCGGATCACGAGCGCATCGGCCTGGTCGGACGTGGCCCACAACTTCCGCGGCGACTGGCAGATGCTGTGGAAGGAGATCACCCTCGGCTTCGTGTTGGCCGGGTTCGTCGGCCTCCTGGGCAACGACTTCTTCAACACGCTCTTCCTGACCGACGCCCCCGGGCCGGTGGCCGCCGTCGAGAACGTGATTGTGGGCCCGCTCATCGCCGTCCTCAGCTTCGTCTGCTCCGTCGGGAACGTGCCGCTGGCGGCCGTCCTCTGGTCGGGCGGCATCAGCTTCGGGGGCGTGATGGCGTTCATCTTCGCCGACCTGATCGTCCTGCCGATCATCGCGATCTACCGCAAGTACTACGGCTGGCCGTTCGCGATCCGCATCACCGTGCTCATGCTCGTGACGATGGCGGCGGCCGCGCTCCTCGTCGACGCGGCCTTCACCGCGCTCGGGCTCGTGCCCGACACGCGCCCGACGCGCGACGACATCTTCGGCTCCATCCAGCTCGACTACAAGCTCGTGCTGAACGCTCTGGGGCTCGTCATCTTCGCCGCGCTCTTCGGCCTGACCATGCGGCGCGGCGCAACCGACCCGGTGTGCGGCATGAAGGTCGACCGCTCAAAGGCGCTGCAGGTCGAGCACGACGGGACGACGTCCTACTTCTGCTCCGAGCACTGCATGAGCCGATTTCAGGAGGAGCGCGCGGAGGCGGGGTCCCAGTCTGTGCGGGCGAGGGCGTAGGAGCCGAGCGCCTCGAGCACCTCGGCGATCCCGCCCCGAACCCCCGGGTCGGCGACCAGCCCGTCGGCCACCCGGTCGCGGGCGACAGCGACGTGCGCGCAGGCCTTCGGGACGACGTCGGCGTGGATCGTGCGAAGGACGGTCTCGAGCGACTCGTGCGCCTTGGCCGCCCTGGTCGGGGAGGCGGACGCGTTCACCCACGCAACCGGCTTGCCGTACATCTCCGGCCCGCCCACGGTCCAGTCGAGCAGGTTCTTGAACGAGCCGGGGAGGGCGCCGGCGTACTCGGGCGTGCAGAAGAGCACCGCGTCGGCCGCGGCGATCTGCCGGCGCAGGTCGGCGACCGCAGGCGGCAGCGGGTCGGCGTCGTCGTCGGGATTGAAGTGCGGGAGATCGGTCATCCCGCCGTAGAGCGCCGCCTCGACGCCGGCGGGCGCCGCGGCCGACGCGGTGCGCAGGAGCGCCGTGTTCGTGGAGGCGCTGCGCGTGCTGCCCGAGACGAGCAGGATCCGGACCATTGCCGCACCGTAGTGCCGTGCGCGTGCTTCAGGCCTGGCTCAGGCGCAGCCGGGGAAGCGGTCCCCGTATCCTGGATTCGAGATGGGCCGCATGCTCCTCGCGCTGATAGTGATCGCGCTCCTCGCGCCGGCGTGCCTGGGGTCGGAGAGCCAGCCGAGCGGCAGGGTGAGCGTTGTCGTCACGCTCGCCTCAGACACGACCCACAAGGCGACGCACCGCTACACGCTCCGTTGCGGGCCGGCCGGCGGCACGATGCCCGCCCCGGGCGCTGCCTGCACCGCGCTCGCCGACTACTGGAAGCATCGGAGCGATCCGGGTCGATTCTGCAGCGGCTTCTCGGCCACTGCGCCCAGGGCGCTCCTGACCGGGACGTTCGACGGCCACAGGGTGCGACTCAACCTGACGAGCATCTCGTGGTGCGGCGTCTCGGATGCCCTGATGCGCGACTTCTGGGTCCTCTCGACGTTCCCGTGCTCCACCCTCGTCACCCACTACGCGAATCAGCACGCGTACTCGAATGGGATCGCGCCGCCACGGTGCCTGCGCGGCCCGCCGTCGTCCGCGGGCGGCGGGTGACTCACAGGTCGAGCCGAACGCCGTCCTGCCCCACGACCGTCTCGGCCATGTGCTGACGTGCATCGAGAAGGAGGGCCGCCTCGTCGGTGAGCTCGGGGTTCAGGTGGAATGAGCGTGAGCCGTCCGGCGTTCGACGCCGATGCAATGCGGCCCGCATCGGCCGCGGTGCTTTGCGTTGCAGGCAGCCCGGCCTCGGCGCCCCGGCGATGTGGTCGTGATGGAAGTGCGTCAGGAGGACGTCGAGCGTGGTCGCCCCGTCGAGCAGGCTCGAGTCGGTGAGGAGCCTCTGGAAGCCGCTCCCGGCGTCGAGAACCAGCGCGGCCGGACCCCGGCGGATGAGGACGCACGTCGTCTCGCGGCGGTCGGTCGGCACGAAGCCGCCGCTCCCAAGGATCCACGCCTTCATATCTCGCTCGCGTTCAGCTCGGGAACCTAACCTCGAGCTCGCGCGACGACCTGCTGGCTGATGTACCTCGCGTCGTCGCGAACGAAGCCGAGCAGCGCCGAGCCTCGGGTGTGCTGCCAGGTCAGGCCGAGGAAGTAGAGGCCGGTGCGATCGGTGACGCCTCGGCGGTGACGGACGCGACCGTTGGCATCGACGACGGGAATCGTGATCCAGGAGTAGTCGGGTTGGTAGCCGGTCGCCCAGATGATGGCGTCGGCCTCCGCTTGCGTGCCGTCCGCGAAGCGGACGGTTCGGCCGGATGCGTCGACGGCCCTTGGCTTGAGCACGATCCCGAGCCGCTTCGCCTTGCGAGGGCTGGATCCGATCAGCGTCTCGCGCTGGCTGAGCCGCTTGCCGATGCGTGATTCGATCGAGACCTTGAGGACCCCCAGCTTCGTCCCCCACCAGAAGATCTGACGGCCGAGAAGCCGCAGCGGGAGCGGGGTTTGTCGGGAGCCGACAGCCAGCACGACTTCGTGGTCGGCGGCCAGCTCCTCGGCGATCTGATAGCCCGTGTTTCCGCCGCCGACGACGACGGCCCGCCCCGGCGGAACGTCGCCCGGTCGTCGATACCCGGTGCTGTGCGCCTGATAGACGTCGGCTGCGACCGACGAGGCGAACGCGGGGATGCGCGGTTTCTGGAAGGGGCCCGTGGCGACGATGACCTGGTCGGCGAGGATCGTGCGGTTTGGGACCTCCGCGGCGTATCGTCCGTCGCGGAAGTCGAGCGACGTGACCGGCGCGTTCAGCTCGACCGGAAGGTCGAGCTCCGTCGCGTAGCGATGCAGATAGTCGATCACCTCGTCGCGCGTCGGCTCTCGGTCGGGGTCGCCGCCGAAGGCCACTCCCGGCATGGCGTTGTATCGGCGCGGGGTGAACAGGACGAGCGACTCCCACCGCTGCGACCACGCCGATCCGACTTCATCAGCGCCGTCGACGATCAGGAAGCGAACGCCCGCCTGCTGCAGGTAGTACCCGGCCGTGAGCCCGGCCTGGCCCGCGCCGACCACGAGGACGTCGAGGCTGGTGTCGTCGGTCAAGCCGGCTCGACGTCGAAGCTGAACATCATCCCGCTCTCGTGGTGCTCGGCGATGTGGCAGTGCGCCATCCACCGACCGGGGTTGGTGACGTCCAGCAGGATGTCCACGGTCTCGCCGGTGCGCACGAGGACGGTGTCCTTCCAGACCAGGTTCTGCTCCGGCTGTCCGTCTCGGGCCATGATCAGGAACCGGCCGGCGCCGTGCACGTGGAATGGATGGTGCATCGGGTGGTCGGAATCCATCTCGTTGACCAAGCGGATCTTGACCCGATCGCCGACCCGGAATCGCCACGTGATGGCGTGGTTCTCATCTCCGCTCGATCGGTCGATCAGCTTCCAGCGGGTGTTGGCCGGGGTCGTGAGGCGGTTGACGTCGACCATGTCGTCTTCCCACTCGATCCCACCGGCCTCATGCTGATGGTCACCATGCCCGTGCTCATGATGATGCTCATCGGCCGGAGCGTGATCGCCCTGCCCGCTGGCGACGAGACCCGCCGGCACGAGCTTCATCCCGCACTTCGGGCAGCGGTCGGGCTGTTCGCTCGTGACCTCTGGATGCATCGGGCAGGCATAGCCGCTGGGCTCCGCCGCCGGCAGCAGCTTCATGCCGCACTCCGGGCACCGGCCCGGCTCCTGGCTGACCACGTCGGGGTGCATCGGACACGTGTAGACGAGTGTCTCCCCCGCCCCGAGGCTCGGAGCCTCCATGTCCATCTCGGCGACGAAGGCGAGCGTCTTGTCGGGGCCCGCCTCGAGCTCGGCTTCGAGCCGAGCGCGCTCCTCGGCGAACTCCGGGTTCGTGCGAAGACGGGCGAACTGATCCTCGAGCGACGGCTCAGCCCGATCCTCGCCGACGGCGATGTCGGCCAGCGGGTACGTGCGCTCAGGTGTCCGGTGCTCGAGCACGAACGCTCCCGGACGGTCGAACATGACGTCGACGATCACTCGCTCGCTGGGCGCCAGGATCACTGAGTCGACGAGCTCTTCGTGTTCGACGCGCCCACTGTCGCCGCCGACCAGCTTCATCTGCGCCCCGGGAACGGCGACGTTGAAGACGCGCGTGTTCGCGGTGTTGGTGAAGTAGAGCCGGATGACCTCGCCGTGCTTGGCCGAGAGGTCGAGATGCGGCTCGCCGGCGATGAGCAGCAGGTTGCCGAATCGTCCCATCGCTGCATAGGTGGTCTCAGTCCGGCTGAACGGCGCCACCTTCCCGTCCTCGAGGAGGACGTCGTCGAGGGTCAGGACGAGCTCGCGGTGCACCTGCGGCCAGTAGTCGGGGTCGCTTGGGACGACCACGACGTTGCCGTAGAGGCCCATCTCCTGGCCGTAGTCCTCGCGGATGTGCGGGTGGTACCAGTAGAGCCCGGCGTCGGGGAACTGCACCCGGCACGAGAAGTCTCCTCCGATCGGGATCGGCGCCTGCGTCTCGTGCGTCCCATCCGAACGGTTGTCGAGCCGCAGCCCGTGCCAGTGGACGGTCGCATCGAGATCGCCGTCGTTGTGGACGTCGACCTGAACCTCCGTTCCCTCACGGACGCGCATCGTCGGCCCCGGGATCGACCCGTTGTAGCCGAGCATGCGCACCGTGTGATCGCCCAGCCGCTTTCGAACCGGCGTGATCGCAAGCCGGAACTCGGCGCCGTCGGCGAGATCGATGGTGTCGCTGTGCGCCGCGTCGGCGAGTCCTGCGGTGTCGGTTGGGAATGCGTCGGTCACGGTGTTCCTTTCATGGTGATGGCGGCTCTCGATCCGTTTGGCTGCCCTAGCCGGGAACGATGGCTTCTTCGCCGCAGGCACTGCGCGCTTTCAACCCGACCCCGCGACTCGTCGCTGGAGGCAGGTAGTGTGCACCGCTCAAGAGCAGACTAGCGATGGTCGAGATTGCGCAGCTCGACGACATATCTCCTCGGCCGGGCGTCGACGCCCGGGGCCGCTGAGACACGACAGTTTCTCAGCCGAAATGGCGTGCCGTTTCAATGGGCCGATGTCGAACATGACCCGCTCGTGCACCTGCTGGGAGGCGGCCCTGGGCTCGCGGATCGCCGGTATCCGCTGGTGCTCTTCGCCGATGGTTCGATACTCGAGGGGCCAGAGCGGTTCATGCGCACCCGCTATGTCCGGGCCACGCCGACGGGGGTTCCGCCTCCGGTGTCGCCGGAGGATCAGCGGGCGTACGCCGAAACGGCGTTGTTCAAGCAGCAACTGGCTGAGCGAGTCGGGCTTCCAACGCGACCGACGAGGGAGACATATGACGTCGTCGTTGTGGGAGCAGGCCCCGCCGGGTTGACGGCCGCGCTCTACGGCGCGTCGGAAGGGCACAGAACGCTCGTCGTCGAAGCGATTGCACCGGGCGGCCAGGCCGGTACGAGCGCACGGATCGAGAACTACCCAGGTTTCCCGAACGGGGTGAGTGGAGCCGAGCTCGCGGCGAGCATCCACGCCCAGGCAGTCCGACTGGGGGCGGAGATCCTGATTGGAGCCGAGCTCTTGACTGCCGCACCGACGGATCAGGGCACGTTCAGGATCGAGTTGACGGGTGGATCCGTCGTCGAAGCTCGGACTTCCATCGCCGCAACGGGCGTGCACTACCGCCGACTTGAGGTTCCAGGCGTGGACGAGCTCATCGGCGCCGGCGTCCACTACGGATCGGCGCCCAGCGAGGCGGTCCGGCTGAAAGGCAGGGATGTCCTGGTGGTCGGCGGTGGCAACTCGGCCGGCCAAGCGGCGCTTCACCTGGCCGAGCACGCTCGCCTCGTCACCGTCGTAATCCGCTCACCCCGCCTCGACCGAGGCATGTCCACGTACCTCGTGGAGCGGATCAACCAGCATCCGCGAATTGCGGTGCGAACGTCATCGAACGTCGCTGAAGTTCGCGGTGACTCCTACCTGAGAAGCGTCATCCTCCGGAGCGAGAATGACGAGACAGACGAGGTCGTCGCGGATGCACTGTTCCTGCTCATCGGCGCCCAACCCGTCACTGCGGGCGTCGAAGGGTGGCTGAGGCGCGACCCGCACGGCTTCCTTCTCACGGGCCAAGACGTGGTGGCCGATGGCTCCCGTAACGAATGGTGGCGGCTCGACCGAGACCCGTACCCGCTGGAATCGAGCCAACCGGGCGTGTTCGTCGCGGGAGATCTGCGGCATGGCTCAATAAAGCGCGTCGCATCTGCCGTCGGAGAGGGCGCCATGGCTATCTCGCTCATCCGCCGCTGCCTCGATCTCCGTCAAGACCGCTAGCGCCCAGGCGAGCCCGCTGTTCGCCAGCCCGGGGCGTCGGTTTATGATCTCGCAATGCGTGTTCGGACGTCTACTCGGATCGACTCCTCGCCCGAGAAGGTCTTCGATACCCTGGCCGATGTGCGGAATGACGCCCGGTGGAACAGTCGGATTAGCAGCGCCGATCTCCGAAGCCCGGAGCCCATCGGCCTCGGATCGCGGTTTGCGGTCGTCAACGGCGGAAGCCCGTACGACGTCACGATCACGACGCATGATCGGCCGTCACGGCTCGTGCTCGAAGCGAACGGGAAGCCGGATCTCAAGATCGCGTATACGTTGACGCCCGTGGGTGGCAGCACCGACCTCGAGAGCGACTTTGACTTCCGCCCGACGGGAGCTCAGAAGGTTCTGTTCGCGCTCGTGGGGCCGGTGATCCGCCGAGAGATCCCCAAGCAGTTCGCCTCGCTCAAGGTTTTCTGCGAGCGCTGATTCGTCGCCCTGCTACTCGACCGTGACGGTCTTCGCGAGGTTGCGCGGCTTGTCGACGTCGAGCCCGCGCCGCGTCGCGATCGCGTAGGCCAGCTGCTGCAGCGGGAGGACGGCCAGCGCCGCCTGGAGCTCCGGCTCCGTCCGCGGCAGGTAGAGGACGTGCTCGGCCAGCTCCTTGATCGACTCGTTGCCCTCGGTGGCGACGGCGATCACGTGGGCGCCGCGCGCGCGCACCTCCTGGATGTTCGAGACGACCTTCTCGTACACGTGCGAGTCGGTCGCGATCACCACCACGGGCGTCTGCTCGTCGAGGAGCGCGATCGGGCCGTGCTTCATCTCGCCGGCCGCGTACGCGTCGGTCGCGATGTAGGAGATCTCCTTCAGCTTGAGCGCGCCCTCGAGCGCGATCGGCAGGCCCATGTTGCGGCCCAGGTAGAGGAAGAACTCGCTCCCGTGATAGCGGTCGGCGATCGGCTCGACGAGGTCGCGCCGGTCGAGCGTGCGGCGGGCGAGGTCGGGCAGGTCGCGCACCTGGTCGAGGAGCGTGCCGGCCCGGGTGGCGTCGATCGTGCCGCGGATCAGCCCCAGCTTGAGCGCAAGGAGATACATGAGCGTCACCTGCGCCGTGAACGTCTTTGTCGCGGCGACCCCGATCTCGAGCCCCGCGCGCGTGTAGAGGACCGAGTCGCACTCCCGCGTCATCTGCGAGCCCATCACGTTCGTGACCGCGAGGACGTGGGCGCCGCGCGCCCGGGCCTCCTTCATCGCCGCCAGCGTGTCGATCGTCTCGCCTGACTGGGCGACCGCGATCACGAGCGTGCGCTCGTCGATCACGGCGTGCCGGTAGCGCCACTCGCTCGCGATGTCGGACTCCGACGGGACCCGGGCCCACTCCTCGAGCAGGTAGCGGCCGATCAGGCCGGCGTGGTAGGACGTGCCGCAGGCCAGGAAGACGACCCGCGACAGATCGCGGATCTGCTGCTCGGAGAGCTCGAGGCCGTCGAGCTGGAGCTCGCCGTGGTAGAGGCGCTCGCCGATCGTCTCGGCGATCGCGTCGGGCTGCTCCTCGATCTCCTTCAGCATGAACGTCTCGTAGCCCTGCTTCTCGGCCGCCTCCTCGTCCCAGTCGACCTCGTCGACGCCGCGCTCGATGACGGCCCCGTCGCCCGACAGGAACGTCGCGCCGCCGGGGCGGGCGACGACGATCTCGTCGTCGTGCACGTACTGCACCCGCCGGGTCGAGCTGAGGAACGCGGGGATGGCCGACGCCATGAACATCTCGCCCTCCCCCACGCCCACGACGAGCGGGCAGCCGCGCCGGGCCGCGACGAGGATGCCGGGGCTGTCGCGGTGGGCGACGGCGAACGCGAAGTGGCCGTCGAGGCGCGCGTACGCAGCGCGGACGGCCTCGACCAGGTCGCCCGCGTAGCACTCCTCGATCAGGTGCGCGATCACCTCGGAGTCGGTGTCGGAGTGGTACTCGTGCCCCGCGTCGGAGAGCTCGCGCCGGAGCGTCGCGTAGTTCTCGATGATGCCGTTGTGGACGACGGTCACGCCCGAGCCCTCGCAGGCCTCGATCGGGTGCGCGTTGGCCTCGATGACGCCGCCGTGCGTGGCCCAGCGGGTGTGCGCCAGGCCCGTCGTCGCCGGGTGGGCCGAGGAGCCGACCGCGTCGCGCAGCGCCGACACCTTGCCGACGCGGCGGACGATGTCGACCTGCCCGTTCATGAGGCAGATGCCGGCCGAGTCGTACCCGCGGTACTCGAGCCGCTCCAGGCCTTGCAGGAGGAGCTCCTTGCAGGGCCGCGACCCCACGTATCCGACGATCCCGCACATCAGGCAGTCCCTCCGATTTCAGCGGCAACGACGTCTGAAAGATGGTCGCACAGCCGTTCGCATTCGGTCGCATCCAGCGCCTCGACCATGACCCGCACCACCGGCTCGGTGCCAGACGCCCGGAGCACCACGCGGCCGTCCTCCCCGAGCTTCGCCTCGGCGGCCCGCACCTCCTGCCAGATCCGGTCGGAGCCCTCCAGCGCCGTTCGGTCGGCCGGGACGGCGACGAGCTTCTGCGGGAAGGGCTGCACGAGGTCGACGACGCCGGCCATCGAGAGGTCGAGCCGGTCGAGCACGCCGAGGAGCATGAGCGCGGTCGCGAGCCCGTCGCCGGTCGTGTGGTGCTCGAGGTCGACCACGTGCCCGGACTGCTCGCCGCCGAGCATCGCGCCGGTCTCGAGCATCCGCTCGAGCACGTAGCGGTCGCCGACGTCGGTCACCTCGACGTCGATCCCGTACTCGCGCATGAGCCGGTGGAACCCGAGGTTGGTCATCGACGTGACGACCACCCGGTGGCCGGCCAGCGGGTCGTGGCGGCGGCGGTCGATCGCAAGCGCCGCGATGATCGCGTCGCCGTTGGCGGGCCGGCCGTGGGCGTCGACCGCCAGGCAGCGGTCGGCGTCGCCGTCGAAGGCGATCCCGCACTCGGCTCCGGCGTCCTGCACCGCCCGCGCGAGCGTGTCGAGATGCGTGGAGCCGACCTCGGCGTTGATGTTCCGGCCGTCGGGCTCGGCGCCGATGAACGCAGCGTCGAGGCCGAGCCTCTCGGCGAGGAGCGGCGCGGCGGCCGCGGCTGACCCGTTCGCGCAGTCGAAGAGCACCGGGCGGTCGCCGCGCACGCCGGCGCCGTACGTCTCCGCCAGCCAGTCGACGTAGCGCCCCACGGCGTTCTCGACCGGCTCGACACGGCCGCCGCCGGGCCCTGCGCTCGAGCCCATCGCGGCCTCGATGTCGGCCTCGGCCGCGTCGGGGAGCTTGCGCCCGTCAGCTCCGAGGAACTTGATGCCGTTGTCCGCATACGGGTTGTGCGAGGCCGAGATGACGCAGCCCAGCTCGGCCCCGAGCCGGCCGACCAGCATCGCCACGCCGGGCGTCGGGATGACCCCGGCCGTGAGCGCGACGCCTCCGCCCGAGACGATCCCCTCGACGAGGGCCTCCTCGAGCGCCGGGCCCGACTCGCGCGTGTCGCGCCCGAGGACGACGCTGCAACCCGGCCCGGCGACCGCCGCCGCCGCGGCGCCGAGGTCGCGCGCCAGGTCGTCGGTCAGGTCGACGCCTGCTACTCCCCGCACGCCGTCTGTCCCGAACAGCTTGCGGAGCGCTGTCACAAACGTGGGGTCAGCGCTTCGAGAACTGGGGCCGCTTGCGCGCCTTCTTGAGGCCGGCCTTCTTGCGCTCGACCTGGCGGGCGTCGCGGGTCAGGAACCCCTGCCGCTTCAGGTCGCCGCGCAGGTTGGCGTCGGCCTCGATGAGCGCCTTCGAGATCCCGTGGCGGAGCGCCCCGGCCTGGCCGGAGATGCCGCCGCCGTCGATGCGAGCGCGGACGTCGTATGCCGCGTCGGTGCCGGTGAGCGCGAGCGGCGAGGTCGCGATCGCGCGCAGGGTGCGGCGCGGGAAGTACTCCTCGACCGGCCGGCCGTTCACCGTGACGACGCCGGCGCCCGGCACGAGCACCACGCGCGCGACCGACGTCTTTCGCTTGCCCGTGCCCCGGTAGGCGACCGCAGCGTCGGCCATCAGGACGCCACCTCCATCGGCACCGGGCTCTGGGCCGCGTGCGGGTGGTTGGGGCCGGCGTAGATCTTGAGCTTCGTGATCTGGGCGTTTGCCAGCTTGTTCTTGGGAAGCATCCCCTTGACCGCCTTCCGCAGCACCTCCTCCGGCCGCCGGTCGAGCTGCTCGCGGAGCGTTCGCTCGCGAAGGCCGCCCGGATAGCCGGAGTGGTGGTAATAGATCTTCTGATCGAGCTTGTTGCCCGTCACGTGGATCTTCTCGGCGTTCACGACGATCACGAAGTCGCCCGTGTCGACGTGCGGCGTGTAGGCCGGCTTGCCCTTGCCGCGCAGCACGCCCGCGATCTGCGTGGCGAGCCGGCCCAGCGTCTGGGCCTCGGCGTCGACCACGTACCAGGTGCGCTCGATCTCGTGCGGCTTTGCGGAGTACGTCCTCATCAGCGCCCGGAACTGTACCGGCGCGGCGTGGAGGCGGGCAAATGACAACCCCGCTCTTTTACACACGCGATGCTACGTTTCTCGCATGCGAGACGTGATGGAGGACGTGCGCCGGATGGTCGCCAAGGGCGACCGGGTCGCGATCGCCACGGTCGTCGACACGCGCCGCTCGGCGCCCCGTCCGCTGGGCTCGCGCCTCGCCGTGTCGTCGGCGGGCGAGATGGTCGGATCGGTCTCGGGCGGGTGCGTCGAGTCCGACGTCTACCTGCGCGCCGAGGAGGTGCTCGCGGGCGGGCCGCCGCAGCTCCTCCAGTACGGGATCTCCGACGACGACGCGTTCGACGTCGGCCTGCCATGCGGCGGCGAGATCGAGGTCTTCGTCCAGATCCTCGACCCGGAGGAGCTCGACCGGATCGGCGCGGCCGACGAGCGCGGCGAGCGGCTCTCGGTCACCACAACGCTGAACGGCGACTCCGCCGGCGCCAAGGCCTACGGCGAGGGCGAGGGCCACTCGAGCGCCGTCCGCACCGACGAGACCACCTTCGTCGAGCACTTCGCCCCGCCGCCGGTGGTCATGATCTTCGGCGCCGTCGACACCGGACAGGCGCTGTGCCGCATGGCGAAGCAGGTCGGCTTCACGACGATCGTCTCGGACGCGCGCGCGAAGTTCGCGACGCCTGAGCGGCTGCCGGACGCCGACCAGCTGATCATCGGCTGGCCCGCGATGGCCTACGACGCGCACGCCCTCGACGACGCCACCTACGTCGTCGTCCTCACGCACGACCCGCGCTTCGACGAGCCCGCCCTGGGCCCGGCGCTGCGCTCCGACGCGCCCTACATCGGCGCGCTCGGGAGCCGGCGTGCGCAGGCGACGCGGCGCGAGCGGCTCCTGAACGCGGGCTACACCGACGACGAGATCGGCCGCATCCGCGGCCCGCTCGGCCTCGACATCGGCGCGGTCACGCCCGCCGAGACCGCCGTCTCGATCCTGGCCGAGATCCTGGCGGTCCGGTCGGGGCGCGAGGGCGGCCCGCTCTCGCTCAAGAGCGGGCGCATCACCGTCCCCGGCTAGACGCGCGGCGCAACATTGGGGTCTGACCCCGTTGTTGCATGGGTGATAAAGCGGAGGCCGTGCAATTCCGATAGAGCATGCAGGATGTTTCGCCGTCTCGTGCCCCTGCTCGCGCTTGCGCTGATCGCCGGCCTCCCGGCCGGCTCGGCCCTGGCGACGGTTCCGGCATGCACCGCCGACACGGGCACGCTTCGGTACAAGCCCGAGTACACGGCGAGCTGCCCAGGCCAGACGATCGTCTCGGTGGAGCTCGTCAAGACGTCGAACAGCGCGTCGGTCGGGACCACACCGACCGGCGAGGGCACGAGCGACGTGACGGTCGACGTGAACGGCACCCTGGCCTCGAACATGCAGTACCGGCTCAAGCTGATGGTCGACGACGGGTCGGGCGCCGAGCTCTGGACGCAGACGTTCCGGACGCTCAAGGCGCCCGCGAACCCGAACCTGCACGTCAAGTACATCACCGCGATCCCGGCCGACGCCGTGCTCGACATGGCCCACCGCATCGACCGGGCCAACGTCGTCGCGGTTCCGGTGAGCGGCGACTTCATCGACGCATCGACCGCGGAGCCTCTCGGCGGCTGCCTACACCGCCGCGCTCAAGCACCACCAGTCGGCGCTCGTCGTCACCGACCAGCCGGTGCTCAACACGGCCGGGCTCGGGAGCGCGCTCACCACGTACTGCAACGCCAAGCACGGCGTCGTCGTCGCGGGGCAGACGCACTGGCTCGCCGGCGGCGCCGGCTGGAACCAGACGAGCGCGATCGGCCCGCAGGGCGGCTCGTGGGAGACGCACTGGAGCCTCTACTACTACGAAGACGTGACCGCCGACCGCGTCACCGGCGGCGACCTCGCACCCGGCTCGGTGCAGAGCCACTTCCTGACGAAGGGCCTCAACGAGCTTCCACGTCGTCGGCCCCGGCTCGGGCGCGGTCGAGCTACGCGACTACGCGCAGGGGCACGTCCTCGCGAAGCTCAAGCCCGGCGGCGTTGCGTTCTACCAGCAGTTCGGCGGCCAGTTCCTGCTCTCGGAGCACCAGATCAACGCGGGCCGGGTCGTTGACCTCGGCTTCAGGCCCTGGTCGAGCGACGGTCTCGAACGGCGGGTTCGACCCGGCCCAGAGCCCGGGCGGCTCGCTGACCGCGCGGGCGCTCTGGTGGGCGGCCAACCGCATCCCCCCGGCCAACACGCACTTCACGTCGGTCCCGCCCAGGACGTCGACCAAGGCGACGGTCATCGTCGGCATGGCGGCGAAGGACGCCGACAAGGAGAACCCGTTCGACATCGGCTATCGCTACAAGGTCGACGGCGGGAGCTGGAAGAAGGCGGTCGGCGCGACGTTCGTGCTGTACCACCTCGCCAAGGGCCGCCACCACACGATCTACGCGCGGGCGTATGACGACGGCGGGAACGTCGACCCGCACGCGGCCAAGTACACGTTCTACGTAACGCCCGGTGCGCTGGGTTAACACCCGCCGCTTCCAATTTCTTGCGTACCGTCCGCAAAGTGCGGTAGTTTCTGTGACCCAGTGGGCGGCAGGCGGATCTCTCGGGCGATGACGCTGGCCGCGGTGGCCCTGGCTGCTGCGGCTGCACCTGTCGCACAGGCCTCATCGAGAGGGGCCGCGCCTCCGCGCGTCGAGCTGCGCGGCACCGTGAGCCCGCTCGTCGCCAAGGGCCTGGCCCACGTGGTCGGAACGCCCAGCCGCGAGCACGCGGGTGACGGCCGTTGTGGCGTTCAAGCCGCGAAACCCGCTCCTGCTCCACTACGTCGCGATGCACTCGACCCGGCAGGGAATGAGCAACGCCCAGATCCGGCAGCTCTTCCTGCCCACGGCGTCGTCCGTCGCGGCGGTGCGGTCGTACCTGGCGGCGAACGGCCTCGCGGTCGTCGACTCGTCGGACATGTCGCTCGTGGTGAGCGGCACCGCGGCATCGGCCCAGCGGGCTTTCGGCGTGGGCATGCACCTGTACAAGAGCGCGACCGGCCCGGTCTATCAGGCGCCCGCCGGGAACGTGCGCCTGCCGAGCGGGATCGCCTCGGTCGTGCAGTCGGTCGCCGGGCTCGACACGTCGCTCAAGCTGCACTCGCATCACCAGATCATGAAGCACGCCCAGAGGGTGAACCACGTGAAGCCCGGAGCTGGTGCCGCACGACGCCCGCCGGACGGGCCGTGCCCAGCCGCCGTGACCGCACAGAACAACCTGGGCGGCTATCTGCCCGCGGATCTGGCCGACTACTACGGGCACGAGATCGACGCCAACCACGAGGGCTCCGGCCAGACGATCGGCTTCGTCGAGTTCTCGAACTATCGACGCGGCTGACGTGACGGGGGCCAACGGCGTTCAACACTGCTTCAGCGCGCCGGCGATCACGGGCACTCTCGCGGCCCGACAAGCTCGTCGGATCCGGCCCGACGAACAGCAACGCCCAGGTCGAGGTCACCCTCGACATCGAGGTCGCCATGGGCGCCGCCCGCGCCGCCACCTACCAGGTCTACAAGGCTGCCAACAACCTCGCGCTCGGCCCGACGATGTTCAACCAGATGCGCCAGGACGACGTCGACGTCGTGTCCGACAGCTGGGGCCTGTGCGAGGTGCTCGTGCCTCCCAAGCTCACGCTCACCGAGAACACCTCGCTCGAGCTCCTGGCCGCCGGCGGCTCGTCGCTCTACGTCGCATCGGGCGACAGCGGCTCGGCCGACTGCAAGTCCGCCTCCCCCGCGTTCAGGTTCCTGGCGATCGACGACCCGTCGAGCCAGCCGTTCGCGACGGCCGTGGGCGGCACGAACCTCAAGACGTCCGCCGGGCCCGAGACCGCCTGGTCAGGTTCCGGAGGCGGCGTCTCCTACAACTGGCCGCGGCCCGGATACCAGGCCACCGTGACCTCGAACCAGAACGTGAACATCCCCGGGGCGTTCTGCGCCGGCGGCACGCTCAAGTGCCGCGTGACGCCCGATGTCGCAATGGACGCGGCTCCCGGCGCACGGCTACCTCATCTTCAGCCACGGCCTCGGCGGGGGCGGCGGCAGCTGGGCGGTCGTCGGCGGGACGAGCGCGGCCGCGCCGCTCATGGCGGGGATCACGGCCGACGCGAACGAGTCCGTCGGCGGCGCGAGCGACCTGGGCTTCGCGAACCCGTTCATCTACAACTCGCAACGGCACCGGCCTGGGCCCAGGCGCCTTCACCGACATCAAGAGCGGGCAACAGCAACGGCACCGGCTCGCTCTGGCCGGCCACCAACGGCTACGACATGGTGACCGGGCCGCGGCTCGGTCGACGGCGCGGCGTTCGCGGTGGCGCTCGCCGGGTATACGCCGGCGGTGATCACGTTCCACTCGACGAAGCTCACGGCCACGCACCCGCTCAACCTGAAGCGCGTGACGAAGGGCAGCAAGGTCACGTTCTCGGGCGTCCTCACCGACACGACCAGCCACAATCCGCTGCGCCACCGCCAGGTGCTCCTCGTGGCCTCGAACGGCAACGTGCTCGGCTTCGACGGCACCGGCAGGAGCGGCGGCTGGCAGATCGTCATCAAGGTCAAGAAGCGGCTCACCTGGCACGCGACCTTCATGGGCTCGGCGCACGAGAAGGGCTCGGTCTCGCGGAGCCGCACCGTCCGCATCAAGCACTGACCCCGCGGCGAGGCGTGGGGCTAGCCCCACCGCAACCCTCTAGCCATCTCCACCGCGGCGGCCTCTGTGGCTCCCTATGGTGCTTCTCGATGACGCACCATCATGAACCACTCAAATCGAAGAACGGCGTCCCGCGCTGCGCCCGCTGCGGCGGGCCCGTGCATCCGCTGCCGCTCGGCTACTTCCAGCTGTGCTCGGCGTGCCGGCAGTTCTCGCGCCGCGAGGCGGCCGTCGGGATCGTCGCGATCGAGTCCTGGCTCGCCGCCGGGCACCCCTAGCGGCCGTGCGCCACTCCCACTCGATGGTGGCGGGCGGCTTCGTCGAGATGTCGAGCGCGACCCGGTTCACGCCCGGGATCTCGTTGATGATCCGGCTCGAGATCCGCTCGAGCAGGTCGTACGGCAGCCGGGCCCAGTCGGCCGTCATCGCGTCCTCCGACGACACGGCCCTGATCACGATCGGATAGGCGTACGTGCGCGAGTCGCCCTGGACGCCGACCGAGCGGATCGCCGGGAGCACCGCGAAGCTCTGCCACAGGTCGTGGTAGAGGCCGGCACGGCGCACCTCCTCGAGCAGCACCGCGTCGGCGGCGCGCAGGATCTCGAGCCGCTCGCGGGTGACCTCGCCCACGATGCGAATCGCAAGGCCGGGGCCGGGGAACGGCTGGCGCCACACCATCCGCTCGGGCAGGCCCAGCTCCTCGCCGACCCGGCGGGCCTCGTCCTTGAAGATCAGCCGCAGCGGCTCGACGAGCTCGAACTCGATGTCCTCGGGGAGGCCGCCCACGTTGTGGTGCGACTTGATCTTGGCCGCGGTACGGCTGCCCGACTCGATCACGTCGGAGTAGAGCGTGCCCTGCACCAGGAACTTGACGTCGCCGATCGCGCGCGCCTCGTCCTCGAAGAGGCGGATGAACTGCTCGCCGATGATGCGCCGCTTCTGCTCGGGGTCGGTCACGCCGGCCAGCTCCGAGAGGAACCGGTCGGCCGCCTCGACGTGGACGAGCGGCACGTGGAAGTGCTCCTCGAACGCCTCGACCACCTGCTCCGCCTCGGACATCCGCAGGAGCCCGTGGTCGACGAAGACGCACGTGAGCTGGTCGCCGACGGCCCGGTGGACGAGGAGCGCCGCGACCGCTGAGTCGACACCGCCCGAGAGCGCGCAGATGACGTGCTCGTCGCCGACCTGATCGCGGATCAGCTCGACCTGCTCCTCGATGAACTGGAGCGCCGTCCACGTGGGCGGCGCCTGGCAGGCGTCGAGCACGAAGTGGCCGAGGATGTCGGTGCCACGCGGCGTGTGGGCCACCTCGGGGTGGAACTGGACGCCGAAGAGGCCACGGTCACGGTCCTCCATCCCCGCCACCAGGGTCGTGTCGGACGAGGCCGTCACGGTGAAGCCGGCCGGCGCCCGGATGACGCTGTCGCGATGGCTCATCCAGGCCGTCTGCTCGGGCGGAAGGTCACCGAAGAGCAGGCTGCCCTCGCCGAGCGTGACGGGCGTCTTTCCGAACTCGCCGATGCCGGTGTTCGACACCTCGCCGCCCAGCGCGGCGGCCATCGCCTGCATCCCGTAGCAGATGCCCAGCACGGGGACGCCGAGGTCGAAGATGCCCGGGTCGACCGCCGGGGCGCCCGGCTCGTAGATCGAGGCGGGCCCGCCCGAGAGGATGATCCCGACCGGGTCGCGCGCGGCCAGCTCGGCGGCCGGCGCGTCGTGCGGCACGATCTCGGAGTAGACCCGGCACTCGCGCACGCGCCGGGCGATGAGCTGGGCGTACTGGGCGCCGAAGTCGACGACCAGGACCGGCCTGTGACCCGCGCCCGCCTCGTCGGCGACCATCGACGAGTCGCGATGGGGGCGCGGGTCGGCGCTCACCGGCTCATCCCGATCGCCTGCTCTCGCTGGAGCTTCTTGCCCTCGGTCTTGAGCGCCGGCGCGACCATCACCTCGCACTTCTGGAAGCTCTGGATCGAGTCGTAGCCGCAGGTGGCCATCGCGCTGCGCAGCCCGCCGACCAGGTTGAGGGTGCCGTCGTTCTCGTGGGCCGGGCCGGTGACGATCTCCTCGAGCGTCGCCACTGGTCGGTCTTGACCCGGGTGCCGCGCGGCAGCTGCGGGTGGAACGTCGCCATGCCCCAGTGGTAGCCGCGGCCGGGGGCCTCCTTGGCGCTTCGCGAGCGGCGAGCCGATCATGCAGGCGTCGGCGCCGCAGGCGATCGCCTTGGCGAGGTCGCCGCCGTTGGCCATGCCGCCGTCGGCGATGACGTTCACGTACTGGCCGGTCTCGAGCAGGTGCTGCATGCGGGCGCCGGCGGCGTCGGCGATGGCCGTCGCCTGGGGCACGCCCACGCCGATGACCTGGCGGGTGGTGCACGCGGCGCCCGGGCCCGACGCCGACGAGCACGCCGACCGCGCCCGTGCGCATGAGGTGGAGGGCGGTGTGGTACGAGGCGCAGCCGCCGACGATCACGGGCACCGGCAGCTCGGCGATGAAGCGCTTCAGGTTGAGCGGCTCGACCACCGACGAGACGTGCTCGGCGGAGACGACCGTGCCCTGGATGACCAGGATGTCGAGGCCCGCGTCGAGCGCCGCCTGGTAGTTCGGTCACCCGCTGCGGCGTGAGCGACCCGGCGGCGACGACGCCCTGGTCCTTGATCTCCTTGATCCGGTGGGCGATCAGCTCGGGCTTGACCGGCTCGCGGTAGATCTCCTGCATCGCGTGGGTCGCGTCGCCCTTCTCGAACGACGGCGATCCGCTCGAGCTGCTCGGCGGCCTCCTCGTAGCGCGTCTGGATGCCCTCGAGGTTGAGGACGCCGAGGCCGCCGAGCTTGCCGATGATGGCGGCGGTCTCGGGGGAGACGACGCCGTCCATCGCCGACGCGAGGAGCGGCAGCTCGAAGGTGGGGCCCGAGCCGCCACGCGATGTCGACGTCCTCCGGGTCGCGCGTCCGTCGGCTCGGCACGATCGCGATGTCGTCGAACCCGTACGCCCGCCGCGCCTTCTTGCCCCGCCCGATCTCGATCTCCACCGCTCACGCCTCCCGATAGCACACGACCCAGGTGGCGAGGGGCCGGCCTGGGTCGTGAGAATGCACGCTTGGAACTACGAACTTTCAAGGTTCGCGCCAGTCTAGCAGCGGGTCAGGACGCCTTTGCGCGGCGCGGCGCGATCTCCTGAACCTCCACCCCGCCCGCGAACCGCGCGACGTCGCGCGGGTCGAAGACACCGGCTCCGACCTCCTTCGTGTTCGCCGCGGCGCAGCCGAGCGCGAGCTTCAGGACGTCCTCGTTGGCGCGCTCGGCCTCGAGCCCGCTCAGGAAGCCGGCGAGGAGCGAATCGGACGATCCGACGGTCGCCACCGACTCGACCTGGGGGATCCAGGCCCGGTACAGGCGGTCGCGGCTGCGGCTCGATCGCAGGAGCGCGTAGCAGCCGGTCTTGAGCGTGATGACGACGTTGGCCGCGCCCATCGCGGCGATCTGGGTGAGCCCGAGCTGGAAGTCCTCGTCGGTCTGGAACTCGTGCCCGACGAGCGCCTCGGCCTCGCGCTGGGTCGGCGAGACGAGCGTCGGATCGGCCGCGAGCGCCCGTCGCAGCGACTCGCCGTCGCAGTCGACGACGGTGCGCACCTTGCGCTTGCTCATGTCGCGCACGATGTCGGAATAGAACGAGGTCGGCACCTTGCGCGGCAGGCTCCCGGCGAGGACGACGGTCGTGATGGCGCCGGACAGGTAGCGGAGCTTCTCGACGAGCAGCGCGAGCTCTTCCTCCAGAATCTCCGGGCCGTACTCGTAGATCTCGGTCTGGACGCTCGACGTCGGGTCGACGACCACGGTCGAGGTGCGCGACTCGCCGCGGATGCGGACGAAGTCGTTCAGGATGCCCTCGGCGGTCATCTCGTCGAGGATGCGCGCGCCGTTGTGGCCGCCCGCGAGCCCGGTCGCGATCACCGGCTCGCCCAGGCGCTTCAGCGCGCGGGCGACGTTCACGCCCTTCCCTCCCGCCATCACCAGTCCCTGCTGAGCGCGGTGGCGATGCCCCAGCTGGAGGTTGGCGACGGTGAGGGTCTTGTCCACCGCAGCATTGACGGTCACGGTGAGGATCATCGATGTGCCCCCCTCATCGGCGGCAGGCATTGTATACGCGCGCTCGAGTGCCGCTATCCGGGACAGCGTGGCGCCCGTACATTGGAGGCGTGTTCGGGTCTCGGAGTCGCGCCGCGGTCACGACGGCCGTGGTCATGGAGGTCGGCATCGCCGGCTGGGCGCTCGGCTACGGCGCGCTCTGGCTGCTCATGATGACGGTGACGGTCACGGTCGCCGACACGATCTGGGGCGTCTTCCGGCGCCGCGTGCCGGCCGACATCGCAGGCCTCGAGGTGGCGCTGGCGCTCGGCGTGATGGTCGTCTTCGGCGCCGACACGTTCCCGGAGGCGATCACGGCCGCGGCGTGCTTCGCATGGCTCATCCGCGACGGCCGAACCGGGCCGGCGCGCGCGACCTAGCCGCCCGCGGCACGACGGCCAACGTGCGCCGATTCGCGCCAACTTTGTGTCGGCGACGGGGGCCATACCTGGTAGCCCATGGGGCCGGCGTGGCGTGGGCAGCGGGGAGCGAGCTAGCCGCAAAGCCGCTAGCGGAGGGCGGTTGCGTCGCGCGGGCGGGCGGCGGCGAGCTGGTGCTCAAGTGACGGGCAGCGCACTTGACGATTGGCGATTCGACTGACGGCGCGCGTCGACGCCCCAGCCCGCCCTCGACAAGCATTCGATGCCCGCAGAGACGGTCGACCACGGCGATCACCTCGCGGCGTTCACGCCTCGGCGGCCATCTCGAGCACCTCGGCGTGCATCGCCCCACCGCATGTGGTGAGGCACGAGCCGTCGTGGGCGAGCGGCGAGCCGTCGAGCTGGGTCATCGTCCCGCCCGCCTCGCGGACGATCGGCTCGAGCGGCAGGTAGTCCCACAGGGCGACGATCGGGTCGACCATCACCTGGGCCGCCCCGCGGGCCACGAGCATGTGGCCCCAGAAGTCGCCCAGGCTGCGCTCGCGCCAGCAGCGCTCGGCCAGCTCCCGGTAGAGATCAAAGCGGCCTCTGCGGGTCATGCTGCGAAGGCCGGGCGAGGTTACGACCGCCTCGTCGAGCGGCGTCTCGCGGACGGCGATCGGCTCGCCGTTCATGCGCGCGCCGGCGCCGTCGGCGGCGTCGTAGGTCTCGCCCAGGGCCGGGACGTCGCACACGCCGAGCACGGCGCGGCCGTCGACCCGGAGGCCGACGAGGGTGGCCCACAGCGGGATCCCGACCATGTAGCTGTGCGTCGAGTCGATCGGGTCGATCACCCAGGTGCGGGCGCCGGGGCGGGCCGGCCCGCCCGTGGCCGCCGTGTGGCCGCCCTCCTCGCCGAGAACGTCGTCGTCGGGCCGGGCCTCGGCGAGCCGGGCCCGGATCGCGGCCTCGGCGGCGAGGTCGGCCTCGGTCACCCAGCTCCCGTCGAGCTTGCGCGTCGGCGCGGGGATGCGGCGGAAGCGATTGAGCGCCTCGGCGCCGCCGAGCGCGGCCAGCTCCTTGGCGAGCGCGAGGTCACCGGCCCAGCCGTCGCTCACGCGGGGACGGCGGCGCGGCGCAGGTCTGCCGCCGCGGTTCTGACCCCCTGCTGCCAGTCGCCGCCGCGCTCGCGCCAGGCGTAGATCACCGAGCGCGCCGCCACGACGAGGCCGCCGGCGGGATGGTCGCGGAAGGCCGCGTGAAGGTCGCCGGCCGCGCCGCCCTGGGCGCCGACGCCGGGGAGCAGGAGCGGCTGGTGCGGCATCAGATCGCGGGCCCGGGTGACGGCCTCGGGCCAGGTCGCGCCGATGACCGCGCCGACGGCCGAGAGCCCCGACTCGCCCACAAACGGGGCGCCCCAGCCGGCGACGAGCTCGGCGGTTCGCTCCCACACGGGGCGGCCGTCGGCCAGCACGGCCTCCTGGAGCTCCGTGCTGCCGGGGTTGGACGTGCGGGTCGACGACGAACACGCCGGCGCCGTCATGGCACGCGGCGAAGAACGGCTCGAGCGAGTCGCCGCCCAGATACGCGTTGACGGTCACGGCGTCGGCGGTGGGCGGCCCGCCGTCGCGGCGGTACACCCACGCCTGGGCATAGGCCTCGGCGGTCGAGCCGATGTCGCCGCGCTTGGCGTCGGCGATCACGAGCAGGTCGGCGTCGCGGGCGTGGGCGCAGACCCTGTCGAGCGCCGTGAGGCCGGGGCCTCCCAGCGCCTCGAAGAAGGCGACCTGGGGCTTCACGGCCGCCACGTGTTCGGCGACGGCGTCGATCACGCCCGTGCAGAAGCGCTCGTAGGCCCGCGCCCGGCCGGCCGGGCCGGGATGCAGGCCGGCGATGAGCGCCGGCGGCAGGAGCTCGATGCGAGGGTCGAGACCGACGCAGATGGTGCTGCCGGTCCGCTCGACCTGGGCCGCGAGGCGGTCGCCGAAGTTCACGAGCGTAAGGGTACCGCCCCGCGCAGCCGGACGACCCGGGGTGCCGCCGCCGCGACGGTCGCGGCGTCGACCGCCACCGCGCGGAGGGCGCGGCCGGGCCGGACGAGGGCCGTGGTGACCAACCGGGCCTGCTCGGCGGCCGTCGGCGAGAACGGCGAGGGGCGCTCGGCCAGCCCGTGGGCGAGCGCGGCGAGGAGCGGCTCGGCCTCGAGCCGCCCGTCGCCGGCCCGCGGAAGCCGGCGGCGGGCCACGACCCGGCCCGCCGCGCAGGCGAACGCCTGCACGAAGCGGTCGTCGGTGTCAGGGGCGAGGATCACCCCGTGCCGCATGCGGGCGCGCCGCATCCGCTCGATCGTGCGGCCGGCGCTGCGAAGCGCCGCGAGCTGGTCGCGCGCCCCAGCGGCCTCCTCGTAGCGGTGTTCGGCCGAGAGGCGGCGCATGCGTTCGTCGAGATGGGCCGCCGGGGCGCCGCCGACCGGCTGCTCGAGCCACACGCGCGCCTCCTCGACCGCGTCGGCGTAGCGGTCGAGCCGCTCGCCGCCCTGGCACGGCGCGTGGCACGAGCCGAGGATGCCCGCCAGGCAGGTGCCGTCGTCGACCGGCAGGCGCGGCCGGCAGACCCGCAGGCCGAAGGTCGCGCGCGCGGCGGCCGCCGCCGCCTCGGCCTGGGCGCGCGAGCGCAGCGGCCCGGCGGTGACCGTCCCGGCCGGCCCGGGCCCCGACGTGACGCGCAGCCGCGGCACCTGCTCGCCCAGCGTGAGCGTGAGGTAGATGCCGGGGCCGGCCCGCGGCGCGCGCGAGTTGGCGGGCGGCCGCAGCCCGGTGATCAGCTCGAGCTCGAGCAGCGCCGCCTCGAACTCGGAGCCGAGCGGGCGAGTCTCGATGCGCGTCGTCGCCTCGAGCGCACGCTCGACGGGCGCCCGCAGCCCGCGGCCCGAGAAGTACGAGCGCACCCGAGCGCGCAGATCGGTCGCCTTGCCCACGTAGAGGACGGCATCGCCGGCGTCACGGAAGAGGTAGACGCCGGGGCCGGTCGGCGCCCCCTTGGCGAGGCCGCGCCGGGTTCGCACCCGCCGGCGCTCGGGCGCGCACAGGCCGATCACGTCGGCGACGGTCGCCGCGCCCCGTTCCTGGGCGAGGCCCAGGAGGCGGACGAGCACCTCGGCCGTCGCGAGCGCGTCGGGCAGGGCGCGGTGGCACGGCCGCACCTCGGTGTCGAACCGCTCGGCGAGGGTGCCGAGGTTCATGCGCTCGAGCCTGTCGCCCATCAGCCGCCGGGCGAGGGCCACCGTGTCGATGACGGGCGCGGCCAGCCGGCCGCTTCGCAGGCGGGCCAGGTCGGCGTCGACGAAGCCGATGTCGAACCGGGCGTTGTGGGCGACGAGCACGGCCCCGGTGCTGAACCGCAGGAACTCGTCGAGCACGGGCCCCACGCGCGGGCGCCCGCGGACGTGGTGCTGGGTGATGCCGGTGATCGCGGTGATCTGGGCGGGGACCATGCACCCCGGGTCGACAAGGCGCTGCATCCGCGCCGCCTCGCTGAACCCGCTCATGCGGACGGCGCCGAGCTCGACGATGCGCGAGACACCCGCCCGGGTGCCGGTGGTCTCGAGGTCGAAGACGACGTAGTCGGCCAGCTCGAGCGGGACGTCGAGGAGCGGTGCGACCTCGTCCCAGTCGGCGAGCGCCACCTCGCCCGCCGAGCGCCACACGAGCCTCGGGTCGGCGCGGACGACCTCGTCGACAAGCTGGTGGACGAGCGCAGAGGGCGCGCTCCGCAGGGCGAAGAGACAGGCCGCGGCCTCGGTCAGCCCGACGGGTGCGCGACGCGTGCACAAGAGCTCGTGCAGGCGGTCCGCGCCGTCGAGCGTGAGCTGCGCGACCGCGGGCATCGAACGTATGTTCGCATACGCCGCGGACGGCGGCCACGCTCGACCGCGGGCGGGTCAGCTCGCGACGGCGAACCCCCAGTCGGGGTTGAGCGCGAGCCGGAAGGGCGTCCGGAGCGTGTCGAACAGGATCCGCCTGCCGTCGGGCGACCAGGCCGGAGCGCTCGGATCCATCCAGTACCCCACGACCCGAGCTCTCGAAGATGCGCTGGAAACGATGGCGCCACCGTCGGGCGACCACACGGGTGAGCCGTCCACGCCCTGGGTCGACGTGATCTCGCGTATCCTGCCGGTGCCCAGGTCGACCACTCCGACGCCGCTGTGAAAGCCGTCCGCCGAACAGTTGTCGAGCCAGTTGCCGTCGAACGCGAGCCGCGTCCCGTCGGGGCTCCACGCCGGGTCGCCGATCGGGCGGGGGCCGGCCGGGTGGCGCGCGCCGCGGGACTCGGAACGCCGCGGGATGCGCCCGAGCCGCAGTGACGCGCCTTAACCGACGCGAGCGCCCCCGCCAGCCCGGAGCGGGGACGCTCGAGCGTCACACGCCTTACTGTTTGACGGCGGCCTTGAGTTGGCTACCGGCCGAGAACTTCGGCACCTTGCTGGCCGGGATCGTGACCTTCTGAGACGGGTTGCGCGGGTTCACGCCCATCCGCGCCTTACGCGCCTGCACGCTGAACTTGCCGAACCCGGTGAACGCAACCTCGTCACCCTTCTGGAGGGCGTCCTTCACGGAATCGAGCACCGCGTCCAGCGCCACGCCCGCGTCCTTCTTGCTGAGGCCGGAGCGGGCGGCCACGGCGTCGATGAAATCGCTCTTCGTCACGCGTCTCCTCCTGGGTCGTTGGTCCTGAAACGTGTGAAGCGGTCGCACCCTACCACCGGCATCGGACGGTCACAATCCGAATCCTGAAGCCGGATCAAGCAGATTGCGACACAGTTGTGACGCCGAGGTCCGAGACCGTAAAGAGCGGGTGGAACGGCACGCCAGCGGCGGCCACCGCCGCGGCGCCGCCTTCCTCGCGGTCAACTACGCAAATTGCAGCGCAAACGTCGAGCTCGGCCTCGCGGAGCGCGGCGACGGCGTCGAGCAGCGCGCCGCCGGACGTGACGACGTCCTCGACCACGCAGACCCGGCGCCCCGGCTCGTACACGCCCTCGAGCCGATTGGCCGTCCCATAGTCCTTGGCGGCCTTTCGCACGATCACGAAGGGCAGGCCCGACTCGACCGACGCGACCGCCGCGAGCGGCACCGCGCCCAGCTCCGGCCCCGCCAGGAGCTCCGCCTGCGGGGCGCATTCGCGCTGGAGCGCGGCGATCTCGCGGCCCAGGCCGGCGAGCAGGTCGGGGTCGGTCTCGAAGCGGTACTTGTCGAGGTAGTAGCGGCTCCGCCGGCCCGAGCGGAGGACGAAGTCGCCCTCGAGGTAGGCGCGCTCGACCAGCCGGCGCCCCAGCTCGGCGCGATCCGGCCCGGTCACCCCGCCTCGGCGAGGAGCTCGGTCGCGATCGGCAGGAGCGCGTCGGCGTCCGGCGAGCCCGTTCCGAGCGACATCATCGAGCCGTCGTCGAAGTAGAGGTCGACCCGCGTGCGGCTGCGGGCGCTTCGGCGACGGTAGAGCAGCGTCCCGGCGAACGAGCCGGCGCCGATCAGGACGCCGAGCAGAAAGCGGCGCTTAGGCATCGGCCGCCTCCTCCCTTGCGGCGCCGTCTGCGACCTGGCGCAGGAGCGTCTTCAGGTCGTAGAAGACCAGGCCGACCGTGGGGTCGGGGCCGGTCGTGGCGACGGCGAGGCGGCCGGAGTCGACGACGACGAACACGCTCCCGCCCGGCGTCGCCGCCTGGAGCTGGGCGAGCGCCTCGCGGCCGAGGTCGCTGCGCACGCCGTCGGCCCGCGACACGAGGTCGCTGGCGAGCCGGGCGACGCGCTGAGAGCGCTCATCGGGCAGGGTGGAGGCGAGCGGGGATCCGTCGGAGGCGGCGAGCACGACGGCCTCGATCTGCGTCGAGAGCTCTTTCAGCTCGCGGATGGCCGTGCCCGGATCCATTCAGATGACGCTAGCACATGCCGATAAGCTCACCCGCAGTGGCGACGCCCGCCCAGACCGTTCTGCGTCCGCTGCGCCATGCGGCCCGCCAAGGCCACCCCGTGATCTCGAAGTTCCTCCAGGATCGGGGCCCGCACCTGGCGGCGATGGTCGCGTACTACGCGCTGCTCTCGCTCGTCCCGTTCATGTTCCTGGCGCTGTCCGTGCTCGGGTTCTTCGGGCAGATCTCGGCCGGGTCATACCTGATCCGCGAGCTCGGCCACTACCTGCCCGGGCAGTCGACGGAAGACCTCCTGCGACCGGTGCGGCAGGTGCAGTCGAACGCCGGGACGCTCGGCGTGATCGGCTTCTTCGGCATCCTCTGGGCGTCGCTCGGGTTCTACTCGGCGCTCGAGTCGGCGCTCAACATCGTCTTCCGCGTGCAGAACCGCGCGTTCCTGCACCAGAAGTGGGTCACGTTCGTGCTCGTGATGGTGTCGCTGGTGGTGCTCTTCGCATCGCTCCTCCTGACGATCGCGGCGACCGGCTGGGTCGACCGGAACATCCCGCACCTCATCCACCTCAACATCGCCGCGTACCTGGCGACGATGGCGGTGTCGTCGGTCGGGTCGTTCCTCTTCCTGCTCGCCGTGTACCGCTACCTGACGAACGTCGAGCTGCGCCGCGGGGACGTATGGCCTGGCGCGGTCGTCGGGACGGTGCTCTTCCAGATCTCGTTCCAGGCGCTCCCGCTCTACCTGCGCTTCTCGGACCAGCTGCTCGCGCTGCGGGCGTTCGGCGGCCTGGTCATCCTGCTCGTCTGGCTGTACCTGATGGCGAACATCATCGTGCTGGGCGCCGAGATCAACTGGTTCTACTGGTCACGCCGCCAGCCGGCGACGGAGGAGGAGCTGGCCGGCCTGGCGTGACGCAACATTGGGGTCTGACCCCGTTGTTGCGTCATGAACGATTGGGGTCTGACCCCGTTATTTCAAGGAGGGGGAGGAGGGTGCGGGCCGCGCGGGCGCGGTGGGAGATCGCGTCCTTCTCGTCCGGGGACATCTCGGCCACCGTGCGCGTCTCGCCGTCCGGCACGAACGCCGGGTCGTAGCCGAAGCCGCCCGAGCCGCGCGGAGCGTCGGTCAGCGTGCCGGTCAGCTCGCCGCGGGCCGTCAGCTCGGCCCCGTCCGGCGCGATCGCGACCAGCTCGGCCACGTAGCGCACCCGGCGGTCGTCCGAGCCCTCGAGCGCGGCGATCAGCTTCGCGAGGTTCTGCTCGTCGGTCGCGTGCTCGCCGGCGTAGCGGGCGGAGCGCACGCCCGGCACGCCGCCGAGCGCCGCCGCCTCGATCCCGGAGTCGTCGGCCAGCACCCAGGCCGCGCCTCCGAGCGCGGCGTGGACGTGGTGCGCCTTCAGCCGCGCGTTCTCGATGAAGGTCTCGCCGGTCTCCTCCGGCAGGCCGCCCGCATACGTCTCGACGTCCCAGCCCTCGAGCAGCCGCCCGAGCTCCCGGGCCTTGTGGGCGTTGGCCGAGGCGAGGACGATCCTCACGCCGGCCCGACGAGCACCCGCTTCTGCTCGCGCACGATCTCGGCGATGCCGCCGGCGGCCAGCTCGAGCATCTGGTCGAGCGACGCCCGCCCGAACGGCGACTTCTCGGCCGTGGCCTGCACCTCGATCAGCTCGCCCGACCCGGTCATGACGACGTTCATGTCGACCTCGGCCCGGCTGTCCTCCGAGTAGGGCAGGTCGAGCAGCACCTCGCCGTCGACGATCCCGACCGAGATGGCCGCGACCGCGTCGGTGAGCGGCGTCCGCGGGAGCGACCCGCTCCCGACCAGGCGCCGGAACGCGCTCGCGATGGCGACGTAGCCGCCGCAGATCGCGGCGCAGCGGGTGCCGCCGTCGGCCTGGATCACGTCGCAGTCGATCCATACCGTGCGCTCGCCGAGCGCGGCGAAGTCGACCACCGAGCGCAGCGACCGGCCGACGAGCCGCTGGATCTCGACCGTGCGGCCGTCCTGCTTGCCGCGGGTCGCGTCGCGCTGCTTGCGCTCGCCGGTCGAGCCGGGGAGCATCCCGTACTCCGAGGTGACCCACCCCGTGCCGCGCCCGCGCATCCACGGCGGCACCGACTCCTCGACCATCGCCGTGCAGATGAGCCGCGTGGAGCCGATCTCGAAGAGGACGGAGCCGGTCGCCGAGGTGATGAAGTCGAGCTCCATCGAGATCGGGCGCATCTCGTCGGGAGCGCGGCCGTCGGCGCGCGTCATGCCGCCACCGCCAGCACGGCCGGATCGACCCGCTCGACCTCGGTCAGCGGAAGCTGGAGGAACCGGCCCGCGACCTCGCGGAACGCGGCCGGGTCGCCCGTGCACATGAACCGGTAGGCCCCCTCGCGGTCGGTGTCGTTGGAGACGCCGCGGCGGGCGACGGTCTCGGCGGCCTCGCGGGCGATCTCCTCGGCCGACGTGATCAGCGTGACGCCGCGGCCGAAGATGCGCTGGAGCATCGGCCGGATGATCGGGTAGTGCGTGCAGCCGAGGATGACGGTGTCGACGTCGGCCTCCTTCAGCTCGGCCGCGTAGCCGCGGGCCGCGTCGTGGAGCTCCTCGCCGTGGACGTCGCCCGACTGGATCAGCGGCACGAGCAGCGGGCAGGCCACCTGGGCCACGGCGATCCCGGCGTCGAGCAGGTGGACGGCCTGGGGGTAGCGCCCGCTGGCCACGGTGGCCTCGGTCGCCATCACGCCGACCCGGCGCGTGCGCGTGGCCTGGACAGCCGCGTGCGCCTCGGGCGTGATCACGCCGATCAGCGGCACCGCGAACTCGCGCTGGAGGCCCGGCAGCGCCGACGCAGTCGCCGCGTTGCAGGCGACCACGATCAGCTTCACGTCGAGCGCCGCCAGGTGCGCGGCCACCTCGTGAGCGAACCGTGCGATCACGTCGGCCGGCTTCGGGCCGTACGGGAAGCGGTCGGGGTGGGAGTCGCCGAAGTAGACGAAGTCCTCGTGCGGCAGCGTGACCAGGCACTCGTGGAGCACCGTGAGACCGCCGACGCCGGAGTCGAACATGCCGATCGGGCGGGAATCCATCCGCAGGAGTGTACGGGCGCCGCCGAACGGCACGCCGGATAACGTTCCCGCCGTGGCCGAGCTGATCCCGCGCAAGATCCTCTTCGGGAACCCGGACCGAGGATCGCCCGAGGTCGCTCCCGACGGCCGCCGCCTGGCCCACCTCGAGCCCGTCGACGACGTCCTGAACGTGTGGGTCGGCGACATCGGCGGCGACGCAGCCCGGCCGGTGACCTCCGACACGGACCGCGGGATCCGCTCGTACACCTGGGCCGCGGACGGCCGCCACCTGATCTACCTCCAGGACTCCGGCGGCGACGAGAACTGGCACCTGCACATCGTCGACCCGGAGACCGGCGACGACCGCGACGCGACGCCGTTCGACGGCGTCCAGGCCCGCGTCCTCGGCATCTCGCGGCGCCGCCCCGGGCACATCCTCGTCGGGCTGAACAAGGACAACCCCGAGCTGCACGACGCCTACCTGCTCGACCTCGAGACCGGGAAGCTCGACCGCGCGGCGCAGAACCCGGGCTACTACGACTGGCTCGTCGACAACGAGCTTCGGCCCCGCGGCGGGATGCGCATGCGCGACGACGGGTCGGGGACGTTCGAGCTCGACGGCGCAACCCTGCTCGAGCTCGACGCCGACGACGCGATCTCGAGCCAGGCCATCGGCTTCACGGCCGACGACTCCACGCTCTACGTCATCACCCCGGCTTCGGCGAACGCGGCCGGCCTCGTGCAGGTCGCGCCCGGCTCGGCGCCCGAGACGCTCGCCGACGACCCGACCTACGACGTCGCCTCGGCCGAGCTCCACCCGGTCACCCGCACCGTCGAGATCGTGAGCTTCATGCGCGCGCGGCTCGAGCACCAGGTGCTCGACCCCGCCATCGCCCCGGACATCGACGCGATCACCGCGCTCCGGCCCGGCGACGCCTTCCTGATCTCGCGCGACCACGCCGACCGCACCTGGACGGTCGGGTTCACGGCCGACGACGGCCCCGTGGCCTACTACGCGTTCGACCGCGGCGAGCGGACGGGGCGGTTCCTCTTCACGCAGCACGACGACCTGGCCCGGTACCGGCTCTCGCCGATGGAGCCGTTCGCGTTCGCGGCGCGGGACGGGCTCGAGATCCACGGCTACCTGACGTTCCCGCCCGACGCGCCGCGCCAGGGCCTCCCCACCGTGCTCTACGTGCACGGCGGGCCGTGGGCGCGCGACACGTGGGGCTACGACCCCACGGCGCAGTGGCTCGCCAACCGCGGCTACCTGTGCGTGCAGGTGAACTACCGCGGGTCGTCGGGCTACGGCAAGGCGTTCCTGAACGCGGGCGACCGCGAATGGGGCCGGAAGATGCACGAGGACCTGATCGACGCCGTCGAGCACGTGGTCGGCGCCGGGTTCTCGGACCGCTCGCGGGTCGGCATCTACGGCGGCTCCTACGGCGGCTATGCCGCGCTCGTCGGGGCGACGTTCACGCCCGACGTCTTCCGGTGCGCCGTCGACGTCGTCGGGCCCTCGAACCTGCGCACCCTGCTCGAGACGATCCCGCCGTACTGGAAGCAGCTCGCGTCGCAGTTCCACCGCCGCGTCGGCCACCCCGACCGCGACGCCGACCTGCTCTGGGAGCGCTCGCCGCTCTCGCGCGCGGGCGACATCCGCATCCCGCTCCTGATCGCCCAGGGCGCGAACGACCCGCGCGTCAAGATGAGCGAGTCCGACCAGATCGTCGAGGCGCTGCGCGAGCGCGGCATCCCGCACACCTACCTCGTCTACCCCGACGAGGGCCACGGGTTCAAGAAGCCCGAGAACGCGATGGCGTTCCAGGCCGCGGCCGAGCGGTTCCTGGCCGAGCATCTCGGCGGGCGGTGCGAGCCGTGACGCCGCGGGCGCTCCACATCCAGAACGAGAGCAGCGGGCCGGCGCGGCTCTTCGTCGAGGAGCTCGAGGGCCGCGGCTTCGAGGTGGTGACGATCGATGCGCGGCTCGACCGGCTGCCCGAGTCGCCCGACGGGTTCGCGGCGATCCTGTCCGGCGGCGGGACGGCCGACACCCACCAGACCGACGAGCACCCGTGGCTCATCCACGAGGTGGCGCTCCTGCGCCGGGCGATCGAGGCGGGCGTGCCGACGATGGGCCTCTGCCTCGGCGCGCAGCTCCTCACCGAGGCCGCCGGCGGCACCGTCTACCGGTGCGACCCGCCCGAGGTGGGCTGGTTCGAGGTCGAGGCCGGGCCCGAGGCGGCCGCCGACCCGGTCATGGGCGCGCTCCCGCCGCGGTTCATGGCCATGCAATGGCACCTCTACGCGTGCGAGCTCCCGGCGGCGGCCACCGAGCTGGCCCGAAACACCGCCTGTGTGCAGGCCCTGCGGATCGGTGAGGCGGCCTGGGGCACGCAGTTCCACATCGAGACGACCCGCGAGATCCTCGTCTCGTGGGCCGACATGGCGCCCGAGGAGCTCGCGAAGTTCGGCTACGACCGGACCCGCTACGACGCGGAGCTCGACCGCTACGGGCCCGCCCACGAGGCGATCGGCCGCGATATGGCCGGACGCTTCGCAGAGGTCGCCGTGCGCCACCTCCAGACGGTCTAGACCGCCCTCCCCGCCGAGTCGCTTTACTCCGACCGGGCGACGTTCTAATCTCGCCGACAACGGCAATCCCGAAGGGAGGGTTCATGAGCACCGATCCCGGTGCCCCAGGCGGATCACCACCGCCCGGCGGCGGCCAACCCACCGGCGGCGGAGCGCCACCGCCTGCGGCCGGTCCGCCCGCTCACCTGTCCGAGGACGAGCAGACGCTGCACCGCCTCGGCTACGCCCAGGAGCTCCTGCGCGGCTGGGGCGGCTTCTCGAACTTCGCCATCTCGTTCACCATCATCTCCATCCTGGCCGGCTGCCTGACGTCCTACTACATCGCGATCGGATGGGGCGGGCCGGTCGCCGTCACCTGGGGGTGGCTGCTGGTCGGCGGCTTCTGCATCCTGGTCTCGCTGGCGATGGGAGAGATCGCCTCGACCTATCCGACCGCGGGAGGCCTCTACTACTGGGCATCCCGGCTGGGAAGCCCCGGATGGGGATGGTTCACCGGGTGGTTCAACCTCATTGGGCAGATCGCTGTCACGGCGGCGATCGACTTCGGAGCGGCGACGTTCATCTCGTCGCTCATGAACCTGTGGTTCGACTACTCGCTCACGAAGGGCCACGTCTTCCTCACGTACACCGTGATCATCGCCCTGCACGGGCTGATCAACACGTTCGGCCCGCGCCTCCTCCCGATGCTCAACAACATCTCCGCCTGGTGGCATATGGGCGGCGTCCTGGTCATCGTGGTCGCGCTCATCTTCGTGCCCGAGCACCACAAGTCCCTGAGCTTCGTCTTCACCGACACCGAGAACTTCTCGGGCTTCCAGGGCTCGAGCTTCTCGAATCCGATGTTCTGGGTGGTGTTCGGGATAGGGCTCCTGATGGCGCAGTACACCATCACGGGGTACGACGCCTCGGCCCACATGAGCGAGGAGACGCGGAACGCCTCGCGCTCGGCCGCGATCGGCATGGTCATGTCGGTCGTGGTGTCGGTGATCTTCGGGTTCATCCTCCTCGTCGCCGTGACGTTCGCGATCCCGGGCCCCGTCGAGAACACCGCGTTGCAGTACGGCTTCGCGGTCCAGTACATCTGGGAGAACGCGCTCAGTACGAAGTGGGCCGAGTTCCTGCTCGTGATCGCGTGCACGGCCCAGTTCTTCTGCGGCCTCGCCTCCGTCACGTCGGCCTCGCGGATGATGTTCGCGTTCTCGCGCGACCGTGCGGTCCCCGGCCACCAGCTGTGGCGCCGGGTGTCGAAACGGGAGCGCGTGCCGGTGAACTCTGTCTGGGCCATCTGCGTCGCGGCGTGGGCGCTGATGCTGCCGACGCTCAAGAACCCGATCGTCGGCTACGCAGTCGGCACGTCGGTCGCCGTCATCGGCCTCTACATCGCGTTCGTGCTGCCGATCATCCTGCGCTACCGCGCGAAGGAGAACTTCGAGCGCGGTGCCTGGCACCTCGGCAACCACTACAAGTGGATCGACCCGCTCGCGATCCTCTGGATCGTCGTCATCTGCATCCTGTTCCTGCTTCCCCTGTTCCCGGACGGCATCCCCGGGAACGACGCGGTGGGAGCGGGGCCGCACTTCCTTGTCGATGTCAACTGGATCGACGTCAACTACGCACCGCTCACGGTGGGCGGCGCCTTCCTGTTCTTCGGCGGATGGTGGGTGCTCTCCGCGAAGAACTGGTTCAAGGGTCCGGTCGCGCATGGGCACCGAGGAGGAGCTGGAGCGCATCGAGGCCGGCTTCGCCTCAGGCGACTGAGTCGCACGCTGGGGCCGGGCCCTACGCCGGGCCCGGCCCCAGCAGCTCGTCCTTGACGGTCGCGAAGTCGTCGAACCAGGTGTAGTCGACGCCCTCGCGGTCGAGGTGCTCGGCCAGGGTGCGGCGGGCAAAGCGGCGGTCGGCGGCCTTGGCGGCGCAGCGGTCGGAGTAGCCGTCGCCGATGTAGGCGACCTCGCCGCCGTCGCGCATCTCGTCGACGACCGAGCGCTTGCACTCCTCGCCGCAGATGGGGCACGGCTCGCCGTGGCGGAAGTGGACCACCCCGCCGTCGGGCGTGAAGCGGACGTCGTGGGCGATCACCTCGAGCCGGTCGAGGCCGGCGCGCTCGAGCACCGGCCGGATGATCGACTCGAAGCCGCTCGAGACGACGACGATCCGGTCGCCGGCCTCCTCGGCGGCGCGGACGAAGTCGGCGAAGCCCGCGCGGATCTCGGCCCGGTCGACGGTCTCGGACACGATCGTTTCGTGGTCGCCCTTGATCGGCGCGAACTCGGCGGCGATCACCTCGCGGAGCGTCATCGTCCGTTGCTGGAGGTCGCTCTCGGCCGCCGCCCACTGCTCGGGCGCGTAGATCCGGCACATCTCGTCCAGCGTGTCGCGCTCGGTGATCGTGCCGTCGAAGTCGACGACGATGAGGCGGCTCACCCCCGCCGCACCCACTTGGCCACGGTGTCCGCGTCGTGGCCGGCCGCGATCAGCTGGAAGAGGGGCTTCGGGCTCTTGAGCGTCTTCATCGTCTCCATCCGGCCCACCGAGATGCCCTGCCGCTGGCAGAACTTGAGCAGCGACTGGCGGTCGGAGGAGAGCAGGCGCCAGACGGTCTCCTGGCGGTGGCGGTCGAAGTCGGGATAGACGCCGACGTCGCCGGCGACGGCCCTGCTCACCGCCTGGTTGTACTGCTCGCGATAATCATGTTCATCCGACATCGGCGTTGCTAGTCTAGTGAGCCGTGCGGGCGACCCGTCCCCTCTCCGTTGTTGTGGTCCTCGCCGGGCTGCTCCTTGCGGCGCCGGCGGCGCGGGCCGCCCACTGGTCGACCGTGACGAGCCCGAACCCGAGCGGCGGCCAGGACGTCCTGAACGAGGTCGGCCGGCTGCCGGGCACAAAGGTCCTCTACGCCGTCGGCCGCACCAACGCGGGAACGCTCGTCCTGCGCTCGGCCAACCGCGGGGCGTCGTGGCGGGTCGAGTCGGCGCCGAGCCCCGGCAATGCCGCCCAGCTCTTCGGCGTCTCCGTGCGGACGCGGGGTGTCTGGGCCGTCGGCTACCGCGGAACAGGCCGTTCGAACACGCTCACCCTGCGCAGAAGGAGCGGGACCTGGAAAGTGGTCCCGAGCCCGAGCCCCGACTTCTCCGACCAGCTCTTCGGCGTGGTGACGACACCCGCCGGCACATGGGCCGTGGGCACAGGCACCGGGAGGGGTGGGAACAGCCATCCGCTCATCCTGCGTTTGGCCCACGGGGCGTGGAAGACGCAGCAGGCGCCCGCGCTCCCGAAGGGACAGAACCAGCTCTTCGGCATCGCCGGGAAGGGGTCCAACCTGTGGGCGTTCGGTCAGCGCGACAACGGGATCGTCCACCCGCTGGCGCTGCACCGCACCGCGTCCGGCTGGCACGTGTCGAAGGCGCCTGACCCGGCCCGTGGCGGCGAGTCGTTCTTCCTCGGCGGGACGTTCTCGGGCCGCACCGTCTGGGCGGTCGGCGGCCGCGGCGCCGGGTCGCGGCACGCGCTCGCCGAACGGCACACCGCCTCGGGGTGGAAGGCCGTCACGGTGCCTGACGGCGCCGGATGCAACGCGACGAACCAGCTCGCATCCGTCGTGCCGATCCCGGGCACGAAGCAGCTCTGGGCGGTCGGCGACTGCTCCCCCGGCCTCGGCAACCGAACCCTCGTCGAGCGGCGCCGAAACGGCGCGTGGCACCAGGTCGCGAGCCCGACGCCCGACTCGAGCGGCAGCTTCCTGACCGGCGTCGCCGTGTTCTCGCAGACCCGGGCCGCGGCAGTGGGCTATCGCAGGCCGGCCGGATTCCGTACGCTTGCCCTGATCTACCACTGAGCGCATGACCGACACGACCGCCCACGCCACGCGCCTCTTCGGCGCCCAGAGCATGACCGCGCCTCTGCACGACGTCGTCGTGAAGCGGCCCGGTGAGGCGTTCGGCGCGGCCTTCGAGAACCCGGCGCACGGATTCCTGCACGCGCCCGACCTGGCCGAGGCGCAGCGCCAGCACGACGCGTTCTGCCAGGTGCTCACCGACCTCGGCGTCCGCGTCCACCAGCTCGACGCCGAGACCGCGAGCCCCGATCTGACCTACACGTTCGACTCGGCCCTCGTCACCGACCGGGGCATGATCGGCCTCCGGTCCGGCAAGCCCACCCGCCAGGGCGAGGCGGAGCCGATGCTGGCCTGGGCCGCCGAGCACGACATCCCGGTCATCGGCCGGCTCGAGGGAGACGAGACCGCCGACGGCGGCGACACGTTCTGGCTTCGGCCCGACGTCTTCTGCATCGGCCGGTCGCTGCGCACGAACACGGCCGGCGCCGCCCGGATGGCCGAGCTCGTGGGCGGGGACGTGCACGTCTTCGACGTCCCGTACGGGAACGGCCCGGCCGAGTGCCTGCACCTGCTCTCGGTCATCTCGCCGATCGCCGACGACCTGGCGGTCGTGTTCCTGCCTCAGCTTCCCGCCGGGCTCTACGAACTGCTCGGCGAGCGGTGCGTCGCGCTCGTGCCGGTGCCCGAGGAGGAGATCCTGAGCCAGGGCTGCAACATCCTGGCCGTTCGCCCGGGTGTGGTCGTCATGGTCGAGGGCAACCCGGCGACGCAGCGGGCGCTCCTCGACCGCGGCTGCGAGGTGCACACGTTCCCCGGGACCGAGGTGTGCATCAACGGGTCAGGCGGCCCGACCTGCATCACCCGCCCGATCCTGCGGGGATGAAGAACCTCACCCCGGCCGAACTGGCCGCCGTCGGAGCCGTCGATCGCGACCGCATCGCCGCCGACCTGGCGGCCATCGTCGCGTATCCGAGCCTCACGGGCGCCGAGGGCGAGGTGCAGACCGAGATGGCGCTTCGGATGACGACCGCCGGGCTCGAGGTCGAGCGCGTCGACGTGCCTGCGGTTGAGCTCGCGGCCGACCCGGACTTCCCCGGGGTCGAGGTGCCGCGCGACGTGCACCCTGTCGTGGCCGGCCGGCTGGGCGACGGCGCGAGCGGCCGGAGGGCCATCATCGCCGGGCACGTCGACGTGGTCGGCGGCGGCGACGAGCTCCAGTGGACGTCGCCTCCGTTCGAGCCGCGGATCGCCGACGGCCTCCTCTACGGGCGCGGCGCGTGCGACATGAAGGCCGGGGTCGTGGCCGGCCTGGCGGCGCTTCGGGCCCTGGTCGAGGCGGAGGTCGAGCTCGGCGGCGAGGCGATCCTGCTCACGGTGCCGGGCGAGGAGGACGGCGGCGCCGGGATGCTCGCGGCGATCCGCGCCGGCTTCGCCGGCGGCGTGGCCGTCATCACCGAGCCGACCGACCTCCACATCGTGACCGCCCAGGCGGGGGCGATCACGTTCACGCTGACGATCCAGGGGCGAAGCGCCCACGCGGCGTTCCGGCGGGAGGGCGTCTCGGCGATCGAGAAGCTGTGGCCGATCATGCGGGCGCTCGAGGAGAACGAGCGGGCGCGGACCGAGGCCGAGCCGCTGCGGGCGATGCGCGAGCTGGGCCTCCCCTACCCCACGTCGATCGGACGGGTCGGCGCGGGCGAGTGGTCGTCGACGGTTCCCGACAGGCTGGTCGCCGAGGGCCGCTACGGCGTGTGCGTCGGGACAGACGGTCGCCGAGGCCGAGGCCGAGCTGCGGTCGGTCGTCGCAGCGGCGTGTGCCGCCGACGAGTGGCTGCGCGACCATCCGGCCGACATCGAGATCACCGGCGGGCGGTTCGCCTCGGCCTCGGTCGCAAACGACCACCCGCTCCCGTGGGGCCTCGCCGAGACGGCCCGCGACGTCCTCGGCCGGCTGCCCGACTTCCTCGGCGTCCCGTACGGCGCCGACGCCCGCCTCCTGATCGACCACGGCGACACGCCGACCGTCCTCTACGGGCCCGGCGACCCGAACCTGGCCCACGCCCCGGACGAGCACGTCGCGCTCGAGGACGTGGCGCGCTGCGCGCGGGTGCTCGCCGTGTGGGTCATGCGCGCGCTGGGCTGAAACAGATGTACCGGGTACCGGTGTTTCACGGGCGGTCGTGTGACTCGCCTCGTGCGCGATGGTGAAACGCCGGTACCCGGTACATGTGTTTCACCGGGTTGTGCGAGCATTGGGCATGGCCGACTCCCCGACGCTCGCCGACGTCCAGGCAGCCGCCGAGGCGATCGCCGGGCGGGTGCACCGCACGCCGGTGCTCACCTCGGCCACGCTCGCGGAGCGCTGCGGCGCGCCGGTGTGGCTCAAGGCCGAGCTCTTCCAGCGGATCGGGGCGTTCAAGCCGCGCGGGGCGTTCAACCGGCTGCGGGCGCTGACGCCCGAGGAGCGAGAGCTCGGGACGATCACGATCTCGGCCGGGAACCACGCGCAGGCCCTGGCGCTCGCGGCCCGCGACGAGGGCGTCTACGCCCTCGTCCTCATGCCGGCCGACGCCAGCCCGCTCAAGGTCGCGGCCACGCGCGGCTACGGCGCGACGGTCGACCTCGAGTCGGCCGACAGCATGGAGGCGCTGGAGCGCATGCGCGCCATCGCGGCCGAGACCGGCCGGGTGATCGTGCATCCGTACGACGACCCGCTCATCGCCGCCGGGCAGGGGACGGTCGGCCTCGAGATCGTCGAGGACATCCCCGAGGTCGACACCGTGATCGTGCCGATCGGGGGCGGTGGCCTCATCGCCGGCATCGCGACCGCCGTCAAGGGCCTGCGGCCGGATGCGCACATCATCGGCATCGAGCCGGAGCTCTCGGCGGCGATGCGCACCGCGCTCGACGCCGGCCACCCCGTGGCCGCGGTCCCGGGCCCGACCATCGCGGACGCCCTCCGCTCCCCCGTCGCCGGCGCGATCGGCCTCGAGGTCTGCTCGCGCCTCGTCGACGACGTGGTCCTCGTCTCCGACGACGAGATCCGGGAGGGCATGCGGTTCCTCTACGAGCGCGCCAAGCTGGCGTGCGAGCCCGGGGCGGCCGTGGGCGTCGCCGCGCTCCTCGCCGGGCGGGTCGACGTGGGCGGGTCATCCGGCGTGGCGCTCGTCATCTCGGGCGGGAACGTCTCGCCGCAGCTGGCCGCCGAGATCCTCGCCGGCTGACCGCCATGGAGCCGGTCCACCCGGAGGTGGCCAAGCTCGGCGGAGGGGATCGGCGCTCGATCGGCCGGTCGGAGGAGGTCGTCGCCGACGTCCTGGCCGATCCGACGCTCTTCGACCTGATCTTCGACGCGATCGCGAACGACGATCCGCTGATCCGGATGCGCGCCGCCGACGCCGTCGAGAAGATCACGGCCCAGCGGCCGGAGCTCCTGCGGCCCCACAAGCGCCGCCTTCTGACCGAGTTTGCGGCCATCCCCCAGCAGGAGGTGCGATGGCACGTCGCCCAGATGCTGCCACGGCTCTCGTTGTCTGCCTCCGAGCGGCGGCAGGTGGCCGGCATCGTCGAGTCGTATCTCGACGACCGAAGCGGCATCGTGCGGACGTGCGCGATGCAGGCGCTGGCCGAGGTCGCGATGGACGACGCGGAGCTCCGGGCGAGAGCCGTCCCCCTCCTCCGCCGGCTCACGCGGGACGGAACGCCGGCCATGCGCGCCCGTGGGCGGAGGCTGCTCCAGATGCTCGAAGCCGACTAGCCGTCAGGCTCGGCGGGGCGCCTTGCATCGCCCACAGCCGTCACACGCCCTCCCCGGGCATCTGCCAGCACGTCAGGCACCGCTCTAGGCCCTCGCGCTCGGCCCATAGGCCAGCCGGAGCAGGTCGCCCTCGGCAAAGCGCGCGAACCGCAGCGGATGCAGGTCGATCGGCGGCTCGCGGCCGGCCAATTCGGCCGCGACGCACTCCGCGATCGCCGGCGCCAGCTTGAGGCCGTGGCCCGACATGCCGGCGATCGCGTAGACGCCGTCGCGGACGAAGCCGACGACCGGGTTCCAGTCGGGGGTCGCGTCGTAGGCGCCCGTCCAGCCGTCGACCCAGGCCGCGTCGGCCCCCCGCTGGTAGCGCTCGGCGAGCGCTCCGGCGACCGAAGCGCGGTACCCGTCCTCAGGCGCCTCGGGCGCCTCGTCGCGGTCGGCGTATCCCTCGGGCTCGCGGTAGGCGACCGCCCACGCCATGTCCCCCACGCCCGGCCGCACCACCACGTTCGTGACCGTGTCCGAGACGACGACCGAGACCCGCAGCGGCCGGACGCGGGCCACGTCGATCCGCCTGAGCGAGATCGGGATGTCGGGAAGGAGGCGCGACGTCCACCCACCGGCTGCGACGACGACGGTGCCGGCGTCGAGCGTGTCGAGGTCGGTCACCTCGGCGCCCAACCGGGGCTTGGCGCCCAGCGCCACCGCCTCGGCGAACCATGCGAGCGTCATGCGCCCCGGATCGACCAGGCCACCGTCGGGCTCGTAGGCGGCGGCCGCGATGCCGCCGGTGCGAAGGGCCGGCTCGACCTCGGCGACCGCATCCGGCTCGAGCAGGCGCGAGTCGACTCCAAGGGAGCGTCCAAGCTCGACGTTCGCGGCACACGCCGCCCGGTCGCGCTCGGCCACCGGCAGCATGTAGCCCGTGCGCACGTACCCGGAGCGCTTGTCCGCCGCCAGGAGCTCGATCCCCCGCTTCGCCAGCCGCACGGTCACCTCGTTGGAGTAGTGCGCCCGCACCATCCCGAACGAGCGGCCTGTGTCGCCCGAGGCCGGCGTTCCTTTGTCGTGGAGCTCGACGCGCATCCCCTCCCGCGCCAGCGCGACCGCCAGCGACGAGCCGAAGAGCCCCGCCCCGACGATGGCGACGTCGGCCCTCATGCGGGCGTCGTGTAGGCCGCGGTGATCCCGCCGTCGACGACGAGCGCCTGCCCCGTCGTCCACGCCGACTCGTCGCTCGCCAGGTAGAGGACGGCGCCGGCGATGTCGTCGAACGCCCCGAGCCGGCCCATCGGGATGTGCACCATCCGCCGCTCGAGCCCGCCCTCGTCGGCGGCGAGCGCGTTTCGGAAGAGCGGCGTGTCGACCGGCCCCGGGCAGAGCGCGTTGCAGCGGATCCCGCTCCGCGCATAGGTGATCGCGACCTCGCGCGTCATCGCAAGGACGCCGCCCTTGGCCGCCGCATAGGCGGTCTGCGGAGTCGCCGAGCCGATCAGGGCCACCATCGAGCTCATGTTGACGATCGAGCCGCCGCCCGTTTCGAGCATGTGCGGCAGCTGGTACTTCATGCAGAGGAAGACGCCGGTCAGGTCGACGGCCAGGATCCGGTGCCAGACGTCGAGGTCGGTGGCCGGCGGGTCGGTGTCGTCGGCGAGCAGGATGCCCGCGTTGTTGTGGCACACGTCGATCGACCCGAACCGCTCGCGGACCGCGGCGTAGAGGGCCTCGACCGCGGCGGGATCGGTCACGTCGACGGGGAACGCCGCCGCGCCCGGGATCTCTGCCGCTGCCTCCTCGGCGCCGGCAACGTCGATGTCGGCCAGCGCGACCCGGCCGCCCTCCTCGGCGAGCCGCGCCGCGACCGCGCGGCCGATGCCCGCGGCGGCGCCCGTCACGACGCACACCTTGTCCTGGATCCGGCCCGGCATCGCGGCCATTAAACGCGAGAGGGGCGCCCGCGTGCTGCGGACGCCCCTCCGGCGAGTGGTGCTAGAGACCCTCGTGCACCATGCGGCCGATGGTCTCGTACTTCGCTCTGTCGCTCGACTTCAGGTACAGCGCGTACCCGATGCCCCCGACGAACACGAGCACGTCGATGGCGACCAGGTACCACGCGTACGTGTACCCGGCTCCGAGGAAGTCGATATTGTCGATCGCCACGAACAGCACGGCCAGCTGGCCGATCACCGAGATCAGCGGAGCCAGCGTGTGCGTCCAGATGTGGTGCTCACCGGGATGGTGGGTCCGGAAGTAGTTCCAAATCGCCACCGAGACGAGCGCCTGGATGAACAGGATCAGCACGACGCCCATGAACGCCATGAGCCCGTACAGCTGGATGTACCCGACCGACGTGGCCGAGTCCGAGCCGGTAGCCGTCGTGGCGAAGAGCGCGAACGCGATGACGATGAGCGCTGCGATCACCGACTGGGTGGTCGAGGCGATGTGCGGGCTCTTGTGCTTCTCGTGCGTGCGGCCGAGCGCCGTCGGCAGCACCTTCTCACGGCCGAGCGAGTAGAGGTACCGCGCGGTCGTGTTGTGGAACGCCATGCCGCAGGCGAACGAGCCGGTGATGATCAGCCAGCTCAGAACGCTCTGGAGGAACACGTTCCCGAACTGCTTGGCCGGATCGAGAAAGAACCCGGCGGCGTTGTTCACGGCCTGGTTCACCGCGGCCTCGGTTGTCGCGTAGCCCGAGATCGCTGCCCAGGACGTCACCACGTAGAAGATCCCGAGGCCGATGACCGAGATGTACATCGCCATCGGCACGATCTTCTTGGGGTTCTTGGACTCCTCGCCGTAGTTCGGCGCCATCTCGAAGCCGACCCACGACCAGAAGGCGAAGAACACGCCCACCGCCCATGCACCTGCCGCGAGCGCGTTGGCACCGCTGCCGAATCCCGGCATGTTCTTGAACGCGTTGACCGGGTTGAGCGCGGCGGCCTGGATGTTCTCGCCGCCCTGGCCAAAGACCAGGACGTCGAAGATCAGCAGGAAGACGACCTCGCTGATCAGTGCGATACCGAGCAGGCGCGCCGAGATGTGGATGTCGAAGTACGCGAGGACGCCGATCAGCGCGACCATGAAGAGCGCCAGCCAGTACCACTCGATGTTGTAGCCGTACTGGGCCGCCTTCAGCGATGCGAAGTACGCGAAGCCGCCGCACAGCGAGGCCTCGAACACGGAGTACGCGACGACCATCGCCAGGCCGGATGCCATTCCCAGCTCGCGGCCGAGCCCGTGGCTGATGAAGCTGTAGAACCCGCCCGCGGCGGTCACCTTGCGGGCCATCGCCACGTATCCGACCGAGAAGATGGTGAGGATCACCGTGGCGAATGCGAACCCGGCCGGCGTTCCGATGCCGTTGCCGTAGCCGACCGAGAGCGGCGTGTTGAAGAGCATGGCCGAGATCGGCGCCGCGCCGGTCACGGTCAAAAACAGGACGCCGAGGATCCCAACCGCGCCGCCGTGCAGCTTGTGGACGTCGTCGCGCTGAGAGACGTCCATGCTCTCCACGGGGAGCATCCCCTCGTGCTGGGTGCTCATGCCCCCATGTTCACTTGCCACGTGACCTCCTTCGGGAAGAGGAACAGGAAGAAGAGACCACCACTTTTACAGCATTGCGGCAGCTTCTGCAACGGCTCCCGCGCATGTTGTGGAACGCAAGACGGTTCAGGCTGGAACGGGGTTGCGCGCTGGTGCCGCGACCTGCGAGTCGGAGAGCGTCTCGACGAGCATGCGCTCGACGACCTGCCGCCACTCACCGGTGCGAATTTCGACCTTGTCGGGCAAGATCCTGCGGGGCGTCCGGTCGGCGTGATGCCGCTTGGCGAGCCGGTCGAACGACCCGATGGCGTTCAACACCGTCCCGTAGTCCGACGAGCCCACAAACGAGCCGATCCAGTCGCCCGGGCGGCCTTCGTCGCGGAAGATGCCCTCACGGACGCCCTGCCAGTAGGCGTGCTGGAAGAGGCACCCGGCGATGCCGCGATCCGTCCAGCACCCGGCCGTCAGCTCCGCCTCCCCGCCGTCGATCCCGCGCAGCGCCAGCTGGAGCAGGCGGCGCCCCTTGTCGGTCTCGGCGAGCTCGCCAAGCTCGCCTCGCAGTTCACGTTCCTCGGTCGTCATGGGCCGAACCTCCTTAGAAGACCTCGACGTACTCCTGCCGTTCCCAGTCGGTGACGTGGTCGTCGAATCGTTGCAGTTCGTGCCTGCGCATCGTGGTGTACGCGGTTACGAAGTCCCGGCCGAGCGCTTCGACGAGCTTCGGGTCGGTCTCGAGCGCGTCGAGGCCCTCGCGCGCCGACGTGGGCAGCGGCTCCTTGGACGGATCCTCCTCGGCGGGCGCGTTCGCCGCGGGCTCGAGTTCGAGCTCCTCCTCGATCCCGTTCAGCCCGGCGGCAAGCATCGCGGCGCCGACCAGATACGGGTTCGAGAGGCCGGTGGGGGCCCGGTTCTCGATGTGGCGGGAGGCGGTCGAGCCGCTCTTGATCCGCAGAAACGCGGTGCGGTCCTCGGTGCCCCCACGAGATGTTGGTCGGGCTGAAGGTGTGCGTCCGGCGGCGCTTCAGGCAGTTGACCGTCGGCGCGAGCAGCGTGTAGATCCCGGGCGCGTGCCGGAGCTGGCCCGCCATGAACTGCCGGCACAGGTCGGACATGCCCTCCGGGTCGGAGTCGTCGCCGAACACGTTCTCGCCCGAGTCGAGGCCGGTCAGGCTCACGTGCGCGTGGCAGCCCGAGCCGGCGCCGTCGGCGAACGGCTTCGACATGAAGGTCGCGTTCAGGCCGTGCGCGTGCGCGATCTCCTTCGTCGCGTTCTTGAACGAGAAGGCGTTGTCGGGGCCCGCGAGCCCCGCTCCGGGCCGGAAGTTGATCTCCCACTGGGAGCCCGCGTACTCGCAGTTGGCGGTGATGATCTCGATCCCGAACGCGTTCATGTGGTCGATCAGCTCGGTGATCATCGGGACGTACGTGTTCCGGACCGGGTTGAAGATCTGGTAGCCCGTGAAGAGCTGCGAGCCGTCGGGGTTGAGGACATAGAACTCGGGCTCGAAGCCGAGCACGGGCTCGTACCCCATGTCGCGGCAGCGCTCGAGCTGGCGGCGAAAGACGTAGCGGGGGAGCGCGCGCAGCGGCTCGCCGCCGATGAACTGCGAGTCGCAGATGAACCGCGCGGTCGCCTCGGCCCACGGGACGACGGCGGCCGTCTCGGGATCCGGGATGAGGCGCTGGTCGCCGTAGCCGATCTCCTCGTGGTAGAGCGTCCCGGGCACCACGTCCGAGCGGGAGTCGAGCACGGCGGCGCCGCCGTACATGTTGAGCCCCTCGTCGCAGTAGCCGGCGGCCTGCCCGATCGGGACGATCTTCGTGCGGCTCGTGCCGTGCATGTCGGGAAGCTCGAACCGGACGTAGCGGATGCCCTCGGCGCGCCAGGTCTCGATGATGTCGGTGGCCGAGGCGGTGGCGGTCTTAGCCATCAGGTTGGTTCCTCCGGATCGGGTGTGCCGTTGTGCCAGTGACGGAGCTCGAAGCCGCCGCGCTCCAGGCGCTCGCGCAGGGCCGGGGCGGCGGCCGATGCCACGACAGCCAGCACGCCGCCCTCGTGGCCGTCGTCGCGCCGCAGCGAGGCGGCGACCCGGTCGGGCGGCTGGAGGTGGTGGCCGGCGAGGCCGAGCTCCTGGTAGGTGTCGCGGACGACGACCAGGTCGGCGGCGGGCCCGCGGACGAGCGCGGCGAAGTTCACGAAGTGGCCGACGTCCCAATCGGCGGCCGGCGCGTCGACCGCATCGCCGCGGAGGTGGGCGAGCACGATGGCCGGGTCGGGACGGGAGCCCCAGAAGAGGCCCGTGCGGACGTTCGCGATCAGGATCGCGTCGGAGGCGGCGTCCATGAGCCCGCGGACGCTCTCGGGCGTCCACGGCCCCGCGACCGGAATCGCGGCCAGTGCGCCGCCCGAGAGGCGCTCGATGGCGCGTGCGATCCCCGGGGCAGAGGTGCCTCCCACGCCGGGCGTCGGGTCGACGGGCAGCTCGACCCGGTAGTCGTTGCGCGGCGTCGCGCCGGGTGCGACGTGGGTTTGCGGGTCTCCGCCGGGGAGGATCGCGCCCGCCGCGACGGCGACCCCGTCCTGATCGGCCTCGATGCCGGCCGCCCGGAGCGCGAGCGCCGACCAGAAGCAGCCGCACAGGTTGTCCTTCTGCTGCCGCTCGGCGGCATACAGCTCGGCGAACCCCTCTCGGCGGACGGCGGTAACGCTTGCTCCGGCCACGGCATGAGCATACGCCACGTGCAACATTGGGGTCTGACCCCGGTGTTGCATAATGGGGTGCATGCGCGGCGCCTGGAGACTTCTTCGACGCCTCGACGCGGCGGTGTGCCGCGTCGGGCGGGGCTGCTGCGTCGCACGGTCGCAGACCCGCGGTCGGTAAGATCGCCCGCGATGCGTGCTGCGATCTGGAACGGGCCCGGCGAGATGGAGCTCGGCGAGGTGCCCGATGCGACGTGCCCGGCCGACGGCATCCTGCTCCGCGTCGTGGCGTGCGGCATCTGCGGCACCGACGTGCGCACCTTCTACAACGGCGACCGCCGGATCGAGCCCGGTGCCGTGCTCGGCCACGAGATCTGCGGCGAGGTGCTCGAGATCGGACCGGACGCCGACGGCGACCTGCGCGCCGGAACGGGCGACCTCGTCCACGTCATCTCGACGCTCTACTGCGGCACCTGCACGCTGTGCCGCACCGGGAACGAGCACCTGTGCCAGGCCGGCGGCCTCATGGGCTTCGACTACCAGGGCGCCTACGCCGAGCTGGTCGCGATCCCCGAGGTCGCCCTCAAGAACGTCTTTCGCATCCCCGAGGGCCTCGACGCCGTGCACGCGACGTTCGCCGACCCGCTGTCAGACGCGATCTGCGGGCACAAGGACCTGGAGGTCGGCCTCGACCTGCGCGCCGTCGTCATCGGCGCAGGCCCGGTCGGGACGGCGCACGTCGCACTGGCGCTCGCGCAGGGCGCGGGGACGGTCTATCTGCTCGAGACCGAGGCCAGGCGCCTCGAGCTCGCGCACAAGGTGCTCGACGACGACCGCGTCCGCTACGTCGACACGTCGGCCGTCGACCCGGTCGAGCACATCCGGGCCGAGACCGGCGACGGCGCCGAGCGGGTCATCGTCGCCTGTTCGAACGCCCGGGCCCAGGAGCAGGCGATGGAGATGGCCGCCCCGCGCGGGCGCGTGCTCTTCTTCGGCGGGCTGCCGAAGGGCACGACGACGATCGACTTCCCCTCGAACGTGCTGCACTACCGCGAGGTCGCCGTGCTCGGGAGCTACGCCTCCCGCTACCGCGACCAGGTGCAGGCGCTCGACATGCTCGAGCAGAACACGGCGAACATCCGCGGCGTCGTGACCGACGTCGTGCCGCTCGAGGAGGCGCCCGCGGCGTTCCCGCGGATCCGTAGCGGCGAGGCGCTCAAGGTGGTCGTCACCCCGTAGGGCCGCGATGCTCGCGGTCGAGCTCGGCGACCCACAGGGGATGGTGGTGCTCGGCCCAGCCCCGATCGACCTCCCCGAGGGTCATCCCGCGCAGGGCGTGGCGGGTGCCCGGGTTGAGGACGGCCATGAAGACGTGCCCGGACAAGAGCCCCACCAGCGCGACGGTCGTCAGCGTGTGGAGCGGGCCCTGCGGCAGGCCGCGGCCCACGAGAAGGAGCGCGAGGCCCGTCGCATAGAGCACGGCGAGGCCGAGCGCGGACAGGCGGGCGTTCAGCTTCTGGCCGGCGTTGAAGCGCCCGACCGGCGGCTCCGGCGGCTCCCGATCGGAGCCGGTCAGGGACGCCGCGCAGCCAGTCGCGGTCGCCCGGCTCGGTGGTCGCAAGCTGCACGCCGGTCCTGACGAGGGCGGCGCGGTCGGCCCGCCAGAGCAGAAGCGCCATCCCCGCGACGAGGAGCGCCGCGCCGCCGACGTGAACGTCGACCACCGGCTGGTCGGCGTCCCAGTGGTGCGGCATCTGCGTCCCGCTGAGGAGGATCGCCGCGAACGCCGCGGCCACCAGCCAGTGCGCGGCCCGCTCTGTCCGCGTGAATCGCAGCACCCGTTCTGCCGTCACAGCCGCAGTATGCGCGAGGGCACATGAGAGGCTGGTGAAAGCTGCCTGAGAGCCGCGCGGCCCGGATCTGGTTGAATTGGCGGCCACACCGCGAGGAGGACACATGAGCCTGGGCAAGACGATCCGGTTGAAGCGGGTGCTGAACGACCCGACGAACACGTCCGTCATCTGCGCGCTCGACCACGGGATGACGTCGCCCGTGTTCCTCGAGCCGCTCGCCGACATCCGCGCCCGCGTCACCGAGGCGGTGACCGGCGGCGCGAACGTGCTCATGCTCTCGCGCGGCATGTCCCGGATCGCCGCGGCCGAGCTGAGCCAGACGACCGCCGTCGCGTACATGCTCTCGGCCTCGGCCGACCCGGGCGAGAACCCGAGCATCGCCGCGGTCGCGGAGGTCGAGGAGGCGCTGCGGTCGGGCGCCGACGCCGTCGTCCTCTACGTCGCCCTCGGCACCGACACCGAGCAGGACATGATCGAGCGCCTGGCCGAGGTCGGCTCGGCATGCGACGAGCTCGGCATGCCGTTCATCGCCGAGGCCGAGTGGCCGAGCGCCTACTCCGGCATCACCGCCGAGCTCGGCACCGACTACCTGCTCCGGAACGTCCGCCTGTGCGCCGAGCTGGGCGCCGACGTCATCAAGACGAACTGGCCCGGCTCGGGCGAGGAGTACGCGCGCCTCGTCGCCGCCGCGGCCGGCCTGCCGACCGTGCTCGCGGGCGGCTCGCGGATCACCGAGACCGAGCTGCTCACCCGCCAGCAGCACGCGATGGAGGCGGGCGCCGTCGGCTGTAGCGTCGGGCGCAACATCTTCATGCACGAGAACCCCGAGGCGATGACCCGCGCCCTGAAGCGCGTGATCGTCGACCGGTGGACGGCTGAGCGGGCGCTGGAGGAGCTGGGGGCGGCCACCGCCGCTCGATGACCGAGGCCGAGCTCGTCTGCGGGATCGACGTCGGGTCGCAGGGGTCGTGCCTGGCCGTGTTCGATGCGGAGGGCGAGCGGCTCGCAACGTCCTATCAGCCGCACACGCTGGCATACCCGCGGCCGGGATGGGCCGAGCAGGACCCGCGCGACTGGCGCGCGGCCGTCGTCAACGGCTTCCGCGACCTGTCCGCCCGCGTGAACCTGCGCCGGGTGCGAGCCGTGTCGTTCGGCTCGCAGCTCGACGGCCTCGTGTGCGTCGACCGAAACGGCCAGCCCGCCGGGCCGGCGATCATCTGGATGGACAGGCGCGCCGACCCGCTGTGCCGGGCCGCCGAGGAGCGTGTCCCGCCCGACGAGTGGTACGCCCGGTCGGGCTGCAACCTCGACGGCTCGCACGTGGCGGCCAAGATCGCCTGGGTCGCAGCCGAGCGGCCCGATCAGAACGCGCGCACCGATCGCTACCTCCTCCCCGGGGCCTACATGGTGCGGGTCGCCTGCGACGCCGACGCCGTGGATCGCTCGAACGCGTCGTCGACGATGGCGCTCGATCCCGATACGGGGACGTGGGACGACCACCTGCTCGCGGCGTTCGGCATCGATCCGGCGCGGCTCCCGCCGGTGATGGGGGCCGACGAGGCGCTCGGCGAGATCACCGCGGCGTTCGCAGCCGACACCGGCCTCCCGCCGTCGACGACCGTCGTGTGCGGCTGCGGCGACGAGATGGCGGCGACGCTCGGGGCGGGGCTCTCAGAGCCGGGCGCGATCTGCGACGTCCTCGGAACGGCCGAGCCGGTGTGCGCCGTCGCCGACATGCCGCTGCGCGACCGCACGCAGATCGCCGAGTGCCACCCCCACGCGGCGCCGGGCCGGTGGCTGCTCGAGAGCCCCGGATGGGCGTCGGGCGCCTCCTACCGCTGGTTCCGCGACCAGCTCGGCGGCGGCCTCGACTACGACGGCTTGAACGCGCTCGCCGCCGAGGCCCCCGCCGGCGCCGACGGGCTCGTCTTCCTCCCGTGGATGGGCGGCGCGATGGCGCCCCGCTGGGAGGCCGACGCGCGCGGCGGCTGGTACGGGCTGACGCCCGCGCACAGCCGGGCCCACATGGCCCGCGCGATGCTCGAGGGCTCGGCCCATGCGCTTCGCGACGTGGTCGAGGCGATCGCCGCGGCGGGCCTCGACTGCTCGCGGATCGTGTGCGTCGCCGGCGGTGCCCGCTCGCCGCTCGTCCGCCAGATGCGGGCGGATGCGACGGGGCTTCCCGTCACGTGGTCGGAGGACGTCGAGACGACGGCCCGCGGAGCGGCGATGCTGGCCGCGGCGGGGTCGGGGCTCCACCCGTCGACCGCCGCGGCGGCGCAGGCGATGGCGCGCGAGTCGTCACAGGTGCACGAGCCCGACCCGGCCGGCGCCGCGGCGTGCGCCGAGGGCCACCGCCGCTACCGAGTGATCTTCGACGCCCTTGCGGATCGGTTCGGCGAGCTCGCATGAGGGCCGTCCTGCTCACAGCGCACGGCGGGCCGGAGGTGCTCCAGCCCGCGACCGTCCCCGACCCGGAGCCCGGCCCGGGCCAGGTGCGGGTCGACCTCGTGCGGGCGGCGCTCAACCACCGCGACGTGTGGATCCGCGAGGGCCGGCCCGGCCCGCTGCCGGCGATCCTCGGCTCGGACGGCGCAGGCGTCGTCTCGGAGGTCGGGGCCGGCGTCCAGGGGCTCGCGGCCGGCGACGAGGTGGTGATCAACCCTTCGCTCGACTGGGGCGAGGACGAGGACGAGCCGGGGCCGGACTTCCGCATCCTCGGGCGGCCCGGACCAGGGCACCTACGCCGAGCGGATCGTCGTCGCCGCCCATCAGGTGCGACCGCGCCCGGCCGGATGGTCGTGGGACGAGTGCGCCGCCCTTCCGCTGGCCGGCCTCACGGCCTGGCGAGCGCTGCGGCTGGCCGGAGCCGGCCCCGGACGGCGGATCCTGGTAACGGGCGCCGGCGGCGGTGTCGCCACGTTCCTCGTCCAGATCGGCGCAGCGCTCGGCGCGACCATCCGCGCAACATCGGGGTCAGACCCCAAGGTTGCGCGAGCGCTCGAGCTCGGCGCCGAGACAGCGGTCGACTACCACGACCCGGACTGGCCCGAGCGGATCGGGGAGGTCGACGCGGCCATCGACAGCACGGGCGGGTCGAGCCTCGACGCCGTCATCGGGACACTGGTGCGCGGCGGCGTCCTCGTCAGCTTCGGCGACACCTCCCGGGAGCCGGCGACGGTCGACCTGGCCGAGGTGTTCCTCGAATGGCGCCGGATCCAGGGGACGACGATGGGGAGCCCGCGCGAGTTCGACGCGCTCCTGGCCCACGCCGCCACCGCCAATTGGCGGCCGGTGATCGACTCGACGTTCCCGCTCGAGGACGCGGCGGACGCCCACCGGCGGTTGGCCGATCCGGCACGGACCGGCAAGGTAGTCTTGGCCATCCGGTGAAGCACTTCGTCACGGCCGACGAGATCCGCCAGCTGGCAGCCTCGGGGGAGCGGGAGCTGATGCTGCGCGAGCACACGGTGTTGACCGACGCCGCGGTCGACGCCGTGCGCCTGCACGGCATCAGGCTGGTCGAGGGCTCGACGTACTCGACCTCCGAGCCACGCCCCGAGGTGGTCCCGGCCCCGCCCCAGGCGGGCGGCCTCCCGGCCCCGGCGCTGGCCGGCCTGGTGCGCGAGCGGCCGACCGTCACAGCTCCGTCCCGAAAGAGCGAAACGAAATCCGTGGGGTCTGACCCCGTCACCGGACCGCCCGATCCCGGCCGGCTTCACACCCGGCTCCTGATCGGCGGCGAGTGGGTCGAGGCGACCGGCGGCGCGACCGTCCCGACCGTCGACCCGGCCACCAACCGCACCATCGCCGACGTCTCGGCCGCGCAGGCCGAGGACATCGACAAGGCCGTGCGCGCCGCTCGGGCGGCCTTCCCGGCCTGGCGCGACCTCGACCCCGACAAGCGAGCCCGCCTCATGCTGCGCCTGGCAGAGCTGATCGAGTCCGAGCGCGACTACCTGGCCCAGGTCGAGAGCCAGGACGTCGGAAAGCCGATTCGCGAAGCCGCGCTCGTCGACCTCCCGGCGTGCTGGGACCCGTGGCGGTTCTTCGCCGGCGCCGTCCGCACCGTGGCCGGCCGCGTGCTGGCCCTGCCGCACACCTCGCTCGACTACGTGCGCCGCGAGCCGACCGGCGTCGTCGGGATGATCATCCCGTGGAACTTCCCGCTCCACATCGCCTGCCGCAAGGGCTCGGCGGCGCTCGCGGCGGGGAACACGGTCGTCCTGAAGGCGCCCGAGCTCGCCCCGCTCACGAGCCTCGAGCTCGGCCGGCTGGCGCTCGAGGCCGGCATCCCGCCCGGCGTCTTCAACGTCGTCCCCGGCCTGGGCGAGGTGGCCGGCGCGGCGCTGGTCGAGCACCCCGACGTGAACAAGATCGCCTTCACCGGGTCGACCACGACCGGGCGGGCCGTGATGCGCGGCGGGGCCGGGACGATCAAGCGCGTCTCGCTCGAGCTGGGCGGGAAGTCGCCCTCGATCGTCTTCGCCGACGCCGACCTCGACCGGGCGGTGATCGGCTCGGTGTTCGGGATCTACCTGGCGCAGGGCGAGGTGTGCTCTGCGGGCTCGCGCGTCCTGGTCGAGCGGCCCGTGCACGACGAGTTCGTGGCCCGGTTCGCCGAGCGAGCGCGCCGCATCCGGATCGGGCTGCCGCACAGGTGGGAGACGCAGCTCGGCGCGCTCATCAACCGGCGCCAGTGCGAGCGGGTGTACGAGTACGTCGACATCGGCACTTCGGAGGGAGCGACCGTCGTGACCGGCGGCGCCCGCCCCGACGACCCCGAGCTCGCCGAAGGCAACTTCATCCAGCCGACGGTGTTCGCCGGCGTGCGAAACGACATGCGGATCGCCCAGGAGGAGATCTTCGGCCCGGTCGTCGTCATCATCCCGTTCGACGGCGAGGAGGAGGCGATCCGGCTCGCCAACGACGTCCGCTACGGACTGGCGGCGGGGATCTGGACGGGTGACGTCGGCCGCGCGCACCGCGTCGCCCACGCGCTCGACGCCGGCTCGATCTGGGTGAACCACTACGGCGTGTATCCGTCGGAGGCCCCGTTCGGCGGCTACAAGGAGAGCGGCACCGGCCACGACCTCGGGTTGGAGTCTCTCGACGAGTACACCGAGGTCAAGAACGTGCACGTGAACATAGGCACCGAGACCTTCGACTGGTATGCATAGCCCGACCCCTGAGGAGGAGTGACATGGACGGAGCATTGGGCCTCATCGAGACCCGCGGCCTCGTGGCCGCGATCGAGGCCGCCGACGTGATGGTGAAGGCGGCGAATGTGGAGATCGTCGGCCGCGAGTCGGTCGGCGGCGGATACGTCACGGTCGCCATCACCGGCGACGTGGGCGCGGTCAAGGCGGCCATCGACGCCGGCGCGACCGCGGCCAAGAAGACCGGCGAGCTCGTGTCGGCGCACCTCATCCCCCGCCCGCACGCCGACGTGGCGAGCGTGCTTCCGATGTCGGCGCGGCAAGAGGCGTAGTTGTCGTCGATCCGCTTCATCTGCGAGGGCGAGGTCATCGAGGCCGATCTGCTCGAGGACGACGCCCCTCGCATCTGCGGATACATCCGCTCCGTGCTCCCGCTCGACTCGACGATGGTGCACGCCAAGTTCGCGGGCGAGGAGACGATCGTGATGGTCCCCTTCTTCGCCGAGCAGGAGAACGGCAAGACCGACGTCGTCGCCGGCGACATCGGGTACTACCCCGGCCGCCAGACGCTGTGCCTCTTCTACGGGGAGACGCAGCCGTTCGGCGAGGTGTCCTACGTCGCCCGGGTGCGCTCCAACCTGGAGGGGCTTGCGCGCTGCGGCAGGCGCCTGCTCGAGACCGGCCACCTGCCGGTCCGCATGGAGCGCGCGTAGGTGTCGCCCTACGTCTCGGCAGCCACGCTCGTCGAGGAGCTGCGGGAGTTCACGAGCGCGCGGTGGCTGGGCGAGCCGGCCGACGTCACGAAGCTGCGCGAGTTCACGCTGCCGCCGATGGGCAACCTGCCCTGCGTGCTCTACTGCAACTTCGACCTCTTCTGGGCCGGGGAGCAGCTCCAGGTGTGCAGGCAGGCGGCGCTCGACGGCGACATGCGACTGCCGGAGCTGTGCGAGGTCTCGGCGCTCCTGCTCGAGCGGATCGCGGCTCGCACCGCCAAGTGGGAGATGCACGAGACGGTGGCCCTGATGCGCCGGGCCGCCGAGATCCTGCGCGACTGGAGGCCCGACACGACCCGTGAGTTCGCGGTCGTGATCGAGCACCTGATGATGGCCGTCGACCGCGTGCAGGCGGCGGTGGACGCGATCGTGCCCTGGAACCAGCTCGACCGGGCCGTCGAGCTGCGCGGGCGCACATGAGGAGGACGCGATGCAGCTCTGCCGCGTGACCGGGAACGCCGTCGCCACCGTCAAGGCGCCGGCGCTGCGCGACTTCAAGCTCCTGCGGGTGAAGCCCGAGGGGAAGGGCGGCGTCGAATTCGTCGCGGTCGACACGCTCGGCGCCGGCGAGGGCGACCTGGTGCTCGTGGCCCTGGGGACGGCCGCCCGCGAGCTGGAGGCGACGTCGGGAGCCCCGACCGACGCGACCGTCGTCGCGATCCTGGACCCGCAGAAGTAGCGTGACCGCCGAGCTGCGCGCCTGGGTCGAGATCGACTCGATGCAGCCGCAGTGGGCCGCGTACGTCGCCCAGACCTGCCAGGGCGACCCGCCCCACGCCGGCATGGCGCAGCTCTACGTCGAGGTGGCGCCGGCGAGCCGCGTGTTCGCGCTCGTGAACGCGGCGGTCAAGCACGCCCGCGTGCGCTCGGCGCTCCAGGTGGTCGAGCGCCAGTACGGGACACTCGAGCTGCACGGCTCCGACCCGTCGGCGGTGCGCCAGGCCGGCGCCGCGGTGCTCGAGCTGCTCGAAGCGACACCCGCCGACCGCGAGCCGCCCCAGGTCGTCTCGCACGAGATCGTGACGCGCGTCGATCCCAACCAGGCCCAACTCGTGAACCGGATGCGCGTCGCGAACCTGCTGCTCGAGGACGACACGATGTTCCTGATCGAGGTCGCGCCGGCCGCCTACGCGGCCGCGGCCGCGAACGCCGCCGAGAAGCAGGCGCCGGTGAAGCTCGTCTACGCGGCCATGCTCGGCGCGACCGGGCGCCTGATCATGGCCCACCGCTCGCCGGAGGTCGTGAACGAGGCCTACCTGGCGGCCCTGGCCGCTCTGGGAGCGTAGGAGGGTGAAACATTGGCATCAGGCAGCGGTGTTTCACGCCTGGGCGAGCGCGATCGCCTCGATCTCGACCAGCTGGCCGGTGTAGCCGAGGACGGCCACGCCGAGCAGGGTGCTCGGCGGGCGGGCCGGGGCGAAGGCGGCGGCGATGACCTCCCAGGCGCGGACGAGGTCGGCCTGCTCGGAGGAGGCGACGTAGACCGTGGTCTTCAAGACGTCGTCCTTCGCCGCGCCCGCGGCGTCCAGGGCGGCGAACAGGTTCTCGACCGCCTTGCCGGCCTGAGCCTCGATCCCGCCGGGGACGACCACTCCGTCCTCGTCGATCGGGCAGGCTCCGGCGGCGAACACCATGCGGGCGCCCTCCGCGACCGCCGCGTAGTGGTACGGCGCGCCGGTGTAAAGGCCGGGCGGGTTGACGTGCTCGATCGGCATAGCGCGAGGCTACCTCAGCCGGGGATCGTCGCCCCCGCCCACATCGCGACCAGCCCGGCGGCCGCGGCGCCCAGGAGCACGAGGATGACGCTCCGCCGCAGAACGAGGAGCGCGACCGCAGCCGCCGCCAAAACGCCGTACTGCCACGACTCGGTCAGCGCGCCCGCGAGCGGGACGGCGGCGCCGAGGATCGCACCGATCGCGGCCGGTCCGGCGCCTTCCAGGAACGCCCGCGCGCTCCGGTCGGTGCGGATGCGGTCAAACCGGCGCCGCCCCAGGAGCACGAGGATGAACGAGGGGCTGAAGGCGATCGCGGCTGCGACGAGGCCGCCCGCGACGCCGAACGCCGCGTAGCCGACGACCGCCACCGTCTGGACCACGGGCCCCGGCGTGATCTGGCCGAGCGCGACCGCCTCGAGGAACTGGGCGGACGTCATCCAGTGGTAGTGCGAGACGGCGTCCGCCTGCATGAGCGGGATGATCACGAAGCCGCCGCCGTAGCTCAGGCCGCCGACCTTGAAGGCCGTCCAGGCGAGCGCCCCCCAGCCGCCGGCGGGCGGGGCGGCAACGAGCAGCGCCAGCGCGCCGGCGAGGTCGCGCCCACGGCGCACGGCCAGCTCGACGATGCCGCATCCGAGCAGGACGACGACGAGCCACGGGCCGACGAGAACGGCAGCGGCAGCGCCCGCGCAGACGTAGGCGACCCACCGGCGCCGCGCGGCGCCACGACCGCGGCGACGGCCGGCCGGCGCGCGCGCGACCCACTCCGGCGCGGAGCCCGACAGGAAGAGCGCCGCGAGCCCGAGGATGACCGCCAGGCCGGGCAGGATGAAGCCGGCGCCGCCGACGATCGCGCCGGGCCATCCGGCGACGCGGCTCGCACAGTAGATCGCAAGCTGCGTCGAGGCCGGCCCCGGCAGGAGGTTGCAGACGGCGATGGCATCCTCGAACTCCGACGCCGCGATCCACTCGCGCCGCTCGACGCAGAGCTCACGGAGCAGGACGATGTGCGTGGGAGGCCCGCCGAACCCCACCACGCCGAGCCGGCCCCACTCCCGGGCGACCGTCCCGATGCCCGCGCTCTGGCTCAGATCGCCTCGCTCGGCAGCTCGAGCTCGTCGGCCGGCGCACGCCGCCCCGCCACCGCCCGCCCGAGCGCGACGCCGCCCACGATCACCAACCCGCCGATCAGCTGGACGGCCACGAGCTTCTCACCCAGAAGCCACGCGGCGAACACCGCCCCGAGGAAGGGCTGGAGGTACATGTAGAGCGTCGCCCGGGCCGCGCCGACCCGGTGCAGCGAGCGGAAGTAGAGCCAGTTCGTGACGAGGAGCGGGCCGATCGTCGAGTAGATCCATGCGCCCCAGTCCAGGCGGGTCAGTGAGCCGAAGTCCTGGTTGGACACCTGCACCACGGTCACGGGCGACATGATGACCGCCCCGACGATGATCACGAGCGCGCTGATCCGGCTCGCCGAGTAGCGCCCGAAGAGCGGCCGCAGCATCACCGTGTAGGCCGCCCACGTGAGCGCGGCGCCGACGGCCAGCAGGTCGCCGCGGAGGCTGAAGCCCGCGAGATTCGATCCACCCATGACGACGAGCGCGACGCCGACGAGCGACACGAGCAGCGCCATCCAGTGTGCGGAGCGCACGCGCTCGTGGCCGAGCATCACGGCGAAGACCGCCGCGAACGCCGGCGCCGACGCGAGAATCAGCGCCACGTTCGCAGCCGCGGTGAAGTCGACGGCGTACGTGAAGGTGAGCTGGTTCAGGAAGATGCCCACGATCCCGCAGAGGACGACCAGCCGCACGTCGCGGCGCTCGACCCCGAGCCCGCCCTCGCGCAGCCTGACGAGCAGCGCCAGCGCGATCCCGGCCGTCGCGAACCTGAGCCCCGAGAACGCGATCGGGCTCCAGCGCTCGAACGCGTACTTCGTGGTCGCGTAGTTGAGCGACCAGATCACATTTGCCGCGACGAGCATGCCGTCGGCGGGATCGGGGCGGCGCACGCCCGGACGCTAGAGCATTCGCGGTGCGTTACCTGCCGGGTGCTCAGCCGCCGGGCAGGCGCCGGCGCAGCGTGTCGACGAGCCGCGGGTCGGGCTCGTGGCCGGCGGCGCGCAGCGCACTTTCGAGATCCGCGATCAGCGTCCGGCGGAACTCCGCGTCGGCCTCGGCCAGCTCGAGCACCTGATCGGCGGCCCGTGCGATGGCGGGCCGCTCCTGGGCGGCTTGCAGCCACGCTTCGGGCACAGGCGGCAGCTCGCCCAAAAGCTCGGAGAGCCGTACCTCGTCCATCGGATTCTCGCTCATGTCTCTCCAGACGCAGGTCCGGGCTCGGATCTTCCCTCGTATGCCTCACGGAGCTTGCCGAGGCAGCGCGAGATCCGGCTCGCGATGGTTCCAGGAGGCAGGTCGAGCAGCTCGCCGATGGTGTGGTAGCTCTGGTCGCGGCAGAAGAACCGGTCGAGGATCTCGCGGCAGTCGGCCGAGAGCGTCCGCAGCGCCTCGTGCACCGACACCGCCTCGTCGACGGCGATCAGGCGGCGGTCGAGCTCGCCCTGCTCCTCGAGCTCATCGGCGACCGGGTCGCGGACGGCAGCCCGCAGCCGGTCGATGCAGAGCCGGCGGGTGAGCTGCCCGATCCACGGCCGGACCGCGTCGTCGGAGCGCAGGCGCCCCAGGTGCTCGTAGATGCGCGCGAACGTCTCCTGGAACACGTCCTCGGCGTCGGACTCGCTCAGGCGGTGCGCGCGGGCGATGGCGAGGACGTAGCGCGAGAACCGCTCGACCAGCTCGCGCCAGGCGGGATCCTCGCCGGCGCGACAAGCCCGGACGACCTCCGCATCGCTGACCGAGGCCCAGTCCATCGCTGTGCCCGTCACTCGCCCATCCTGCTTCGCACCATCGCCGCCGACCGGGCGAACGAGGCGGCGGCGGTCTCGCGGTCGTCGCCCTCGGCCGTGACGAGGTTGGCGGCAACGAGCGCCGCGGCCACACGCGTCCCCGCCTCGGCCAGGACCGCGGCCGCCTGCGCGTCATCGCGCCCGGAGGGCTCGCCCCGGTCGGCGACGAGCTCGGCGAGGAACGCGGTATCCGTGCCGGCGCGCGCAATCGCCAGGGCGACGTCGGCGGCCCCGGTGAGCGCGCTGGCGATCGCCTCGTCGCGCCCCGAGCCGGGGGCGTCCTCGATGGAGGCGAGCGCGGCGAGCGACGCAGCGTAGGCATCGGCGTCGGACTGCACGAGCGGCACGATCCGGCGGCGGATCGCCCGGGCCTGGGCGGCGACGCCCGTCGCGTCCTCCCAGCCGGTCGAACGGCGTGCGCCCATCTCGACCAGCGCCGCTGCCATGGCGACCACGACCGCGGCGGCCGACCCGCCCGCGGGCGCAGGGCTCGCGGAGGCCAGCTCGTCGAGGAGGCCCTGGACGGGGAGCGCAGAGAGGTCGTCGCCTGGCACCGAGACCCCGAATCTACCCTACGCGACGGCCCGCACGTCCGAGCGGGTGACCAGGAGATGGCCCTTGACCTTCGACGGCAGCGTCAGTTGATGGCCGTTCGCCTTGACGGACAGGTTCCACGGAGCGCCCGCCGTGACCCACAATTTGCGGCCGATCACACGGATGTGGTGGCCGGCGGAGAGCACGTGCGCATAGAGCACCTTGCCCGTCGCCGAGCCCTCGCGCACCTCGAGCCAGGTGTTCCCCGGGCCGGCGCGGAAGGCATACCGGGACTTCGTGACGTGCGGCGGGCGCGGCCCGGTCGACGTGGACGACTTCGCAAGATCGGTCCCGGCGCCCTGGCCGATCGCCGCCCCCGCTGCCGTGCCGCCCGACCCTCCGCCGAATATGGAGTAGGCGGCGAATGCCAGTAGGGCCACCACCAGAACGATCCCGCTTCCGAGCGCGACCCACTGCCACCGGCCCAGGATCGGGCCGGGAGCGACCACGCGTCGCGGCGCGAGCACGACGTCGTCGTCGGCCCCGACCACGGCGTTCAGGCGGTTGACGAGCTCCTGCGGGTCGAGCCCGAGCTGCTCGGCGTAGTCACGCAGGAAGGCGCGAGCGTACGCCGTCCCCGGAAGCGCCTCGAAGCGTTCGTCCTCGAGCGCCATCAGGTACTTGGCGCGGATCTTGGTATCGGCCTCGACCTGATCGATGCCGAGACCGAGCCGGATGCGCTCTTCGCGCAGCGTGGTGCCAATGCTTGCCATCGCCCCACGGGATTCTACGGCTTTTATCCGTTGCGCAGGGTGCTCGTGTCGACGACGACGAAGTCGCTGCCTGTGATCCGGTTCAGCTCATGCAGGCCGTCATCGTTGAAGTGGGCGTTCGAGGCGCCCTGGACGTACCACTCCGTGCCGTTATCGGCCACGATGATCCCGTAGCGCTGCATCGCGATCGCGATGACCCGTGCCTGACGGGGCAGCGTGTTCACGGGGAAGTCCGACCGCAGCCGGAACCTCTCGCCCATCCTCGGATTGTTGGTGCAGTCGTTCGTCGATCCGGCCTGGTGGCGCGCGGGGTAGACGAAGTGCGTGCACGTCGTGGGCACCGTGAAGCGGAGGGCATGGTCGATGACGCCCTTCTTCACCTCGTTCCAGCGAACCAGCCCCGGCAGGATCGGCAGGCCGGCGGCATCGGCGCTCGTCCACGTCTTGGGCCGCAGGTGGTTCGAGAGCAGGCTCCAGGTCGCGCCCGATCCGGCACGCCAGCCCGACGCCGTCTTGCGCGCTGCGAAGAGCTCGAAGAGGCGGCAGTGGCCGCGGTCGACGATCAGCATGTGCCGGTCCGAGCCGCGCTCGATCTTTGGGTGCTTGGGAATCGGGTAGCCGACGTGGTCGGACTGATCGGCGTAGCCGAACCGCACGTGCTTTCGCTTCTGCGTGCCCGCGACGACGTTGATCGGGATGCCGTAGCCCTGGAACGAGCCGAAGTCGGGGTGCACACCGACGTTGGGAAGATTGGCGATGATCGACGCGGAGTTCGCCGCCACCGGCAACGCGTCGACCCGCTTGTTCCACACGTTGGTCTTCGGAAACACCGGGCACTTGGGCGCGTTCGTGAGCGGCGATGCGCCCGCACCGGCCGCGAAGAGCGCCCATCCACCCGCGCCGAGCCCGGCCGCCGCGAGCGTCGCGGTTATGAGGATGCGACCCCGCATACCCGGAAGGTATCGGGCTTCATCTCCTCCTAACACACCCGCAAACGGGTGAGGCTATCCGGGCGGCGCCGCCCCCGCCCGGGCCCGGACTGCGTCCAGGACGCCCGTCCGCAGGCGGTCGGCGGCGGCCTGCGAGACGCCGCCGTCGGTCATGTCGAGCGCCATCAGCGCCGCCCCCGCGACCGGTGCGGTGTCGAGCTGCACGAGCCGCGCGCCGGGCGCCTCGGCATGAACGCAGGCTGCGAGCGTCTCGAGTAGGAGCGTGCTGTCGCCACGGAAGAGGCCGCCTGCCAGGACGAGGTCGAACTCGTGGGCCGTCATCTCGAGCTGGCGGGCCGAGAGGAGGGCCGACTCGCCCAGCTCGCGACCGGCCCACCGGACGATCCCGCGCGCCACCTCGTCGCCGCCCTCGGCCGAGCGCAGCACGGTCGGCGCGGCGCTCCGCGACCGCTCGCCGCCGCGGCTTGCCCGCTCGAGCAGCTCGGCCGACGACCGGCAGCCGTAGAGGCTGCACAGGAGCTCGGTCAGCTCGGTCTGGGGGCCGCGGCCCGTATACGCGTAGGCCACGGCGCGAAGCGCAGCATCCGAGACGTCGCTGGCGCTCCCGGTGTCGCCGAACTCGGCGCCCTGGCCCAGCGTCCGGAACGTGCGCCCGTCTCGCGACCGGCCGGCCGAGATCGCGCCGGTGCCGGCGATGACGACCACGCCGACGCCGTCGGCCGTGCCCGCGCGCAGGGCGATGAACGAGTCGTTCGTCACCTCCACCGGCCCGCGCAGCCCCAGCCCTTCGACCTCAGCCGTCAGCCGTGGCAGGTCGGACTCCCAGTCGATGCCGGCGAGGCCGAACGCCGCGGCCGCCAGGTCGCCCACCTCGGCGCCGACGGCCTCGAGGGCGCGGCGCGACGCCTCGCGAAGCGACTCCCCGGCTCCGCGGAGCCCGACGACCTCCCAGTTGGCCGGGCCGCTGGTCGCGAATCCGCGCACCGCCCCCTCGGCGTCTGCGATGACGGCGTGCGTCTTCGTCCCGCCGCCGTCGATTCCGAGGACGAGGGTCATCGCGCCTCCAGCACGGCCGCCGACCGGTAGGCGTCCTCGACGACCTGCATCACGATGCGCCCGTCCGCCCCGGTCGGCGTCGGCTCCCGGCCCTCCCGAATGGCGACGCAGAACTCGGCCATCTGGCTGGTGTACATCGACTGCGGGCAGTGCTCGTAGCCGGGCTCGGGCGGCTCGGTGTAGCCGAAGATCCGCGCGTAGCCCTCGGTGGCGTAGACCTCGGTCTCGGCCTCGAGGCCGCCCAGGTGCGGCTGCCACCAGCCCGACTCGACGACCGAGTTCGTCCCGTTCGACCACGAGATGAGAAGGACGGCGTCGTCATCGACCGCATGGTCGCTGTAGCGGGTGCCGACCGCCGCACACACCCGGACCGGCTCCGGCCCGCCCAGGAGGAACCGGGCGGTGTCGATCGCGTGGACGCCCATGTCGGCGAGCGCGCCGCCGCCGGCCAGCGCAGGGTCGACGAACCACCCGGACGGCCCCCACTTGGCGTGCACGCCGTAGCCGCGCGTCTTCACGACCTCGCCCAGCTCGCCGGCGGCGATCCGGTCGCGCAGGGCGATGACGGCGGGGTGAAACCGCCAGCAGTGCGCCACCATCAGCGACGCGCTCGAGCGCTCGGCCGCCGCCACCATCGCGTCGGCCTCGGCGACGTCGATCGCCATCGGCTTCTCGACCATCACGTGCTGGCCCGCGTCGAGGAATGCGATCGCCTGCTCGGCGTGGAGGCTGTTCGGCGTGGCCACGACGACCGCGTCGATCCCCGTGTCTCCGACCAGCTCGCGCCAGTCGGTCGTGGTGCGCGGGACGGCGAACGCCTCGGCCAGCTTGGCGAGCGACTCGGGCCGCCAGTTGGCTGCCGCGACGACCTCGGCGTCAGGCAGCTCCGAGACCGCGCGGGCGTGATACGCCGCGATGAACCCCGAGCCGAGGACGGCGATCCGGACCGGCGCTGGCACGGGCGTCACCCCTTGACGCCGGTGAGCGTGATGCCCTCGATGAACACGCGCTGCGCGAGGAAGAAGATCATGATCACCGGAATCATGAAGATCAGCGCGGCCGCCATGGTGAGGTTCCAGTTCACGTGGTGCACCCCGCGGAACGACGAGAGCGCGACGGAAAGCGTCTGGGAGTCCGTGCTTCCGGCCAGGAACACGAGCGGCCCGTAGAAGTCGTTCCAGGTGTAGATGAAGTTGAAGAGGGCGACGGCTGCGATCGCGGGCTTCGAGAGCGGGACGATCACCCGGCGGAGGATCTGGAGGTGTCCTCCGCCGTCGACGCGCACGGCGTCGATCAGCTCCTTGGGGATCGTGAGGAAGAACTGGCGCAGCAGGAAGATCGAGAAGGCGTCGCCGAAGAAGCTCGGGATGATGAGCGGCTTCAGTGTCCCGATGAACTGGATGCCGGTCCAGTCGTGGAACTGCTTCGCCCACAGGATGTAGAGCGTCACCGAGGTGACCTGGGTCGGCAGCATCAAGCGTCGAGAGGACGAGCAGGAAGACGACGTTCCGGCCGCGCCAGTCGATGCGCGAGAACGCGTAGGCGACGGGGATGCACGAGATCACGACCCCGACCGTCGAGAGGCCGGCGTACAGGAACGTGTTCCACGTGTACCGGGCGAGGTTGATGTCGCTGAACACCTGTCGGAAGTTCGAGAGCTGCACCGGGTCGGGGATGAGGCGGGCCGTGAGCGCCTGCTGGTCGGTCATCACCGCCGTCAGGAGCATGAAGAGCACCGGGAGGGCGAAGGCCAGCGAGGCCGCGATCAGCACCGCGTGGTTCGCGATCGACATCAACAGCCGACGGCGGCGGACGTGCGGCGGCAGGCGCCGGGTGGCGGCGACCGTGGCTACGACAGGCCTCCCCGGTAGTGCACCCACCGCTTCGACGTCACCAAGAGGCCCGCCGTGAACGCCATCGTGGCGAGGAAGAGCACCCACGCCATCGCGGAGGCATACCCCATGTGGAAGTACGTGAACGCCTGCTGGTAGAGCCAGACGCCGTAGAAGAGCAGCGAACCCTGGGGATCACCCGGGCCGCTGCCGGCGGTGCTCGCCGACACGTACGCCTGGTCGAAGTACTGGAACCCGTCGATGACCCCGATCACGAGCGTGAAGAAGATGACCGGCGTCATCATCGGCAGCGTGACGTAGCGGAACCGCTGCCAGGCGTTCGCGCCCTCGATCGAGATCGCCTCGTAGAGGTCGCGCGGCACGTCGAGCAGCCCGGCGAGATAGATCACGATGGCGTCGCCGATCCCCCACAGGCCGAGCACCACGAGCGCCGGCTTCGCCCAGGTCGGGTCGTAGAACCACAGAGGAGCTGAGATCCCCGGGATCTGCGCGAGCACCTGGTTCACCGGCCCCGTCGTGGGATTCAGGAGATAGACGAACACGAGCGCGCTTCCGACCGTCGGCGCGAGCGACGGCATGAAGAAGAGCGTCCGGTAGACGTTCACGCCCCGCTTCGGCCGGGTGAGCAGCATCGCCGTCCCCAGGGCGAAGACGATCCTGAGCGGCACCGCCACGGCGATGATCCAGAGCGTGTTCTTGACCGACTGCCAGTAGTACGGGTCGGCCTGCTCACGACCGTTGATCGTGCCGACCCCGAACATGAAGCGGTAGTTGTCGAGCCCGACCCAATGTGGCGGGTTCAGGAGGTCGTAGTGGGTGAACGAGTAGTAGAGGCTCAGGACCATCGGGCCCGCCGTGAAGAGCGCGAACCCGACGATCCAGGGCGAGAGCAGAAGCGCGACCGTGCCGTACTTCGTCACGGCAACCCGGCGCCGCGCACGCCGGCGCTCGGCCGGCGTGCGCGACAGACGGCCTACGGAGGCGCTTGCTCGGTGACCGCTACGGCACCTCTCCCTGCTGGAGCTGGTTTGCGATGTCGCTGTCGAGCTTCACGAGCGCGGCATGGAGATCAGAGATCTTCCCAGCCTGCCACTCGCTCATGAACTTGTCGGCCAGATCGCCGTACCCCGCCCCCTGGGGCAAGAGGGGCGGCTGGAAGTCCGAGGTCGGATTGGCCCATACCTTGATGAACGTCTGGAACTGGGGTGGCAGCGTCAGGTTCGGCGAGGCTGCCGACTCCGGCGTCGTCGGCACGTTGCCGGCGTCGTTTGCGATCGTCACCAGGTAGTTCGTGTCGGTCGCGAGGTACTTCACGAGGAGCCACGCCTCGTCGGGATGCGCGGCCCCCTTTGGGATGCCGACGACCGTGCCGCCGACACGGCCCGAGCCGTACAGCTCCGGGTGGTCGTCGGCCACCGGGAACGGCACCGTGTCGTAGTTGAGTTTGGGGTTGCCTCGGGCGATGAACGCCGTTCGCCACTCACCGTCGAACGTCATCGCGACCTGGCCGGTCTGGAAGGCGTTGTTGGCGTTGAACTCGGCGTTGGTGTAGGTCGCGAAGAACTTCTCGATGTTGTCGTAGCCGTACCAGTCGATGAGCTCCTTCTGCCACTCGAGCGCCGACGTCCAGCCGGGATCGGTCGAAAGCTGCGGGTCGCCGTTCGTGTCGAACCACTGCGCACCCCACGCCCGGCCGAGGTCCGATGGGCCGAGCTCCTCCCACTCGTTCAACGGGACGAAGCCGGCCACCTTGATCGAGCCGTCGGGGTTCCGGACGGTGAGCTTCTTGGCGTCGTCCATGAGCTCCGTCATCGTCTTGGGCGGCGACGTGATGCCCGCCTTCGCGAACAGGTCGGTGTTGTAGTACAGACCGTACGCGTCGGTCAGTGAGGGCAGCGCGCATTGCTTACCATCGAAGTTCGTGTAGCTGAGCGCGGCGTGCGCGAAGTCCGAGATGTCGATGTGGTCCCGCTTCATGTACGGCGCGAGATCCTGCCAGAGGCCGCTCGTGCAGTACTGGGCCGACGTAGTCGGGCCCGAACGGCAGCGCCACGTCGGGCGGGTTCCCGCCCTTGATGGCGTTGATGAGGTTCGGATCGAACGTGTCGTTCACCGTTTGGGCTGGACGACCGGCTTCACGGTGATCCACGGGATACTGCTTATGGAAGCCGGCGAGCGCCTTCTTGAAGACCGGCGCCTCCTCGCCTCCGAAGAGGTGCCAGAGCGTGATCGTCACGGGCGTGTGCGACCCGGATGAGCCGCCTGAGCTGGCCGCGCTTCCGCTGTCGCCGCACCCCGCGGCCGCGATGGTCACCGCGAGCACAAGGAGCGCTCCTCCCCACCGTCTGATGCGCGTGTGTACCTTCATGCCACGATCTCCCTTCTCTCCAGGTCGCGAGTGCGATCGAACATCTCCTCCTGCGCGGCTCCGAGCGCGATCGACACCGCCCCGTGCAGGACCGCCTCGTCGCCGAGCTCCGTGATGGCGAGGCTCGGCCGAAACGGCGAGAGCGCGGTGCAGCTCGCGGTCGATCGGCTCGAGCAGCAGGTCGCCACCGCCGCGGGCGATCCCGCCGCCCAGGATCGACGAGCTCCGGGTCGAGCACGGGCGCGACGGCCGCGATCGCAAGCGCGATCCGCGCGGCCTCGACCTCGACCGCGCGCAGGGCGGCGGGCTCGCCGCGGCGGGCGGCCGCGAAGACGGTCTTCGGCGTGCGACCTGCACCCCCGCCTCGTGGGCGGCGCGCACGACGGCGGCGCCCGACGCCGACTCCTCGAGCAGGCCGCGGCGGCGGTAGGCGGGGTCGTGCGGGTCGCCGGCTCCGAGCGGCAGGTAGCCGATCTCGCCCGCGGCGCCCGCGGCGCCGCGGTGGAGCTCGCCGCCGATGACGATCCCGAGGCCGACGCCGGTGCCGATCCAGAGGAAGCAGAAGTCGACGCCGCGGCCGGCGCCGAGCGCCCGCTCGCCGAGCGCGGCCAGGTTGACGTCGTTGTCGAAGCTCGTGCGAGTCCCGAGCTCGTCCCGGATCGCCTCGAGGAGCCCCTGCTTCCCCCACCCGGGCAGGTTCGGGCGAGCGCGAGCTGGTCGCGCGACGGGTCGAGCACGCCGGGGTTGCCGACGGTGGCGTGCGTGACCTGCGACCAGCGCAGGCCCGCTCGGCGGCTAGGTCGTGGCCGATCCGGCCGATCTGGGCGACGAGCGTGGTCGCGCTCCGAGCGCGCGTGCGCTCGTCGCGCCGGGCGATGATCCGGCCGGTGATGTCGGCGAGCGCGACCCGCACCCACTGGCGGCCGACGTCGATGCCGATCACCCAGCCGGACTCCGGGTTGAGCTCGTAGAGGACGGCGCCGGGGCCCTTGCGGCCGCTCTCGCGGCCCACCTCGCGCACGAGCCGCGAGTCCAGGAGGCCGGTGAGCGCCTGCGACACCGTGGGCTTGGAGAGGCCGCTCCGGCGGGCCGACCTCGGCCCGCGACACGGCCCCGTGGTGCGGATCAGCTCGAGCACGGCGCGCTCGTTGATCGCGCGCAGCAGGCTCGGCGTTCCCGGTGAGAATGCGGGCTCGATACGGACGGCCTCCCGCTGCCGTATAGTAAGGAAACTTTCCTGACAGTAGGAGACGATATGCCCGAGGACGGACGGAAGTCAAGGGCCGCGAAGTGAGCAAGCTCGCGATCTCAGGAGGCACGCCGGTGCGCTCCGCGCCCTACCCGGACTGGCCGTCGCTCGACGAGTCCGACGTCGAAGCGGTGACCGCGGTCGTGCGCGGCGGGCAGGTCGGGGGGTTCCCCGAGCCGGGGCCGCGGGCCGCCGAATTCGCCGCGGGTTCGCCGCCTACCAGGGAGCGAAGCAGGCGATCGTCATGGCCAACGGCACCGTCACGATGGAGGTGGCGCTGAAGGCCCTCGACGTCGGCTGGGGCGACGAGGTGATCATCCCGGCGCTCACGTTCGCCGCCACGCCATACGCGGCCATGGCCGCCGGCGCGCTCCCCGTCTTCGTCGACGTCGAGCCCGAGCGCTGGACGATCGACCCCGACCTGGTCGAGGCGGCCGTCACGCCGCGGACGCGGGCGATCATGCCCGTCCACCTCGGCCAGCAGATGGCCGACATGGACCGGATCATCGAGATCGCGCGGCGCCACGACCTGTTCATCGTCGAGGACTGCGCGCACGCCCACGGCCAGCGCTGGCGCGACCAGGGCGCCGGCACGTTCGGCGACTTCGGCTCGTTCAGCCACCAGTCCACCAAGATCCTTACCGCCGGCGAGGGCGGCACGCTCACCACCCAGGACGAGCGGCTGGCCCGGCGGGCGCACTCGCTGATCGACTGCGGCCGGCCGAAGGACGCCGCGGAGCAGGAGTACACGTTCGGCGCCAACTACCGCCTGGGCGAGCTGGCGTGCGCCCTGCTCGTGAACGGCCTGCGCCGGTTCCCGGCCCAGCAGGAGCGGCGCGCCGCGCTCGGCGAGCACTTCGAGCGCCTGGCGGCCGACCTCCCGGGAGTCACGATCAAGCACCGCGACCCGCGGATCACGCGCTGGAGCTTCTACCGCTACATCTTCGAGATCGACCCCGAGGCCTTCGCCGGCGCCGCCAACGAGCAGGTCGCCGATGCGCTCGAAGCCGAGGGCGTCCCGGCCGAGGTGCAGTATCCGCCGATGAGCCGCTACGACCTCTTCCAGCCGTCGCTCTCACGACTGCCCGTCGCCGTCGAGTACGCCGACCGGCTCGACCCGGCCCGGATGAGCTTCCCGGTGGCCGAGGCGGCCGGCGAGCGCACCGCCGTCTACCTGAACGAGAGCATCTTCCGCTCAGACGAGGCGGGCGTCGAGCACGCGGTCGAGGCGATCGCCAAGGTGCAGCGGCTGGCCGCGGACATCGCCGCACGCGTCTAGCCGGGCGCTACGTCCGACCCGCCACGACGGTCTCGGGCAGGAACATGCCCACGACCCAGTTCGGGACGTCGACCACCTCGTGGATCCGCAGGTCGCAGGCGACCGAGCACAGCGCGTAGGCCTCCTCCCGGTCGAGCCCGTACCGCGATCCCAGATGGCCGATCATGGCGCGGGTAGCCGTCGCGAGCCGCCTCCATCAGGTCGGGGCCGACGCCGGTGGTGACGTGGTGCGAGCCGGCCTCGGTGCGGGCCAGGTCGCCGGCCGCGACGTGGTACTGCGGCGCGGCGATCGTCATGTCCCGTCGCACGCTCAGCCGAACGACGATGTCCATCGGCGCCTCGACGGCCGTGCCGCACACCTCGCCGTCGCCCATGGCCGCGTGGGTGTCGCCGACCGAGAAGAGCGCGCCCTCGACGCCGACGGGCAGGAACAGGGTCGTCCCGACGCGCAGATGCTTCACGTCCATGTTGCCGCCCCAGACCGACGGCGGGACGACGGAGTGCTCGCCGGGCTCGGGAAGCGCGACCCCGATCGTGCCGGGGAACGGCTCGAACGGCAGCGTCACGCCCTCGGCGAATGCGACCCGGCGCGCGTCCTCCTCGACCTTCGAGATCCGAAGCCAGGGGTCGGGGAACTCGTCGGCCAGAAGGCCGAAGCCGGGGATGATGGCCGTCCAGCCCCAGTCGCGGGGGCGCAGCTCGAGGATCTCGACCGCGAGCGTGTCGCCGGGCCGGGCGCCCTTCACGAAGACCGGCCCCGATACGGGGTTCACGTGCGAGAAGTCGAGCGCCACGACCGCGTCGGTGCCGGACTCGGGCGTGATCTGCTCGTCGCCCGCGTCGCGGACGTGCAGCTCGACGTCGTCGCCCGACTCGACCTCGACCTCCGGCGCGATCGAGTTGTCCCACACGTAGTTGAACGCGTCCGCGCGCACGTCGTGAAGCGTCCTGCCTGCCATCACAACCCTCCTATACCTCGTCGAGCTCCGCGGCCCCCTCCTGCCGCAGCTCATATTCCAGCACGAACTGGTCGAGTGCGACGGTGACCTCGCCGCCGAGCGTGTTGTCGCGCGCCAGCCGCCGGATCCGGTCGACGACGGCCTCCGGGGCGATGTACGGCCGCAGGGCCTCCGGGTCGAGGCGCAGGCTGCCGTGTGGGCCGCGCGCCGGGCCGCCGTCGCTGCGGACGCGAACGACGAAGGCCGAGACGATCCGGGCCAACGTGTCGTCGCGCTGGACGGCCGACGCGACCCAGCGAGGGCAGCCGTCCGCGTCCCACGCCCGCCACGCCGCGAGCAGCGCGGGCAGGTCCGGCGACGAGGCCAGACGGCCCGATTCCGCGTACTGGCGCAGGCGGCCGAGGACGGCCTGCTCGAGCTGCTCGAGCTCCACCGCGGAGATGAGCCGCCTGTCCTCCGGCTCCAGGGGATCGGCGCCGTGGCGGCCGTGCTCCTGGCCGAGGGCGACCGTGACCGCGCATGCCGTCGCGATGCCGCCCGAGACGCCGCCGCGATAGATCAGCTCGCGCCGGGCCCCCGACGGGATCTGGCGCAGGAGCGCGACGGCGAGCGCGACGGCGCCCTGGCGGTCGGGCAGGTCGTCGCCGGCGGCGAGGAGGCCGCCGACCGCGTTTGCGGCCCGCTCGGCGTCGAGCGTCGGGACGGCGTCGCGCAGGCGCTCCAGAAAGCCTGTGACGCGCGGCGCGCCCGAGGAGTCGCGCTCCGAGGCCAGGCGGAGGAGCAGCGCCGCGAAGGCCGCGCGGTCGTCGAGGTGGGACATATGGGCGTCCATCTCGGCGTTCGAGACCGTCGTCTCGGGGACCACGAACTGGAAGTAGGCGTCGAACAGCTCGGGGCTCGCGACGTGCAACTCCTGGCGGGTGTGCCCGCTCATGTCGCGGCTCACCACGGATCCCGGGAAGTCGGGAACGGCCGGGAAGAGTCGCAGGATGAGCGTCTGGGCGGCCTCGCGCAGCCGCTCGGGGAGCTCGGCCGCCCAGGCGTCGTGGAACTCGCGGCCGGCGGCAGCCGCCCCCGCCACGGCGACCGTCCGCGGCTCGCCGGCGAACATCGTCGGGTTGCGCCGGATGGTGTCGTAGAGATCCGGCAGGAAGACCCGTACCGCCTCGACGGCGATGAAGTCGACCGGGTTCAGCTCCCTGCACACCGGCGGGTACGTGAGCCGCAGCACGTTCATGAGCCGGACGATGTCGCGGGGCGTCTCGATCAGGCTCTCGATCCCCGGTGAGAAGATCTGGTCCCAGTGCTCGTCGGTCACCGCCGACGAGTGCGGGTTCGCCGCCATCAGCGCACGGAGGTCCTCGAACAGCATCTGCGTCAGCCCCTCCGGCAGCGGGAGGTCGAACGGCACCTGCACGATGCGCTCGAGGTCGCTCTCGGCGAGGGCGGCCCGCTCGAGCACGAGGAGGTGGACGACGTTCGGGAGGTCGGTCACGGCCGACACGAGCCGCCCGATCTCGGCCACCCGCTCCGGGGCGACCCGATCGAGGTCGTCGATCACGACCACGTGCCGCGTCCGCTCGCGCCGCAGCACCTCCGCAGCGGCGGCACGCGTCGCCGCGGGGTCGCCGCCGGCATCGAGGCCCGGTGCGAGCACGGGCACGAGCGCCGACAGGTACCTGCGGGCAATGTCGTCTCCGGCCGCATACCGCCACGGGTTGAACTCAGAGACGACGGTGTGCGGGACGTCCTCCAGGTGCCGGCGGACGAAGTTCGCAACAGACGTCCGTCCCGCTCCGCGCGGCCCGTGGAGGCCGAGCACGAGCCCGTCGGCCGGCACCATCGACGCGATCGCGTTTGCGATCAGCCGCGAGAAGCGGACGTACTCGAGCCGGTCATCCGCGGGATCCTCGAGCGGCAGGTCGGGTGAGAGCAACGCGGTGCCCGAGGTCGGCATGCACTCGATTCTAGTAACGCGGGGGAACCCAGGGTTCCCCCGTGGGCCCCCTCCCTAAGGGCTGGCGAGCGTTTGGGGCGCTCCGGCGAAGAGCGCGGTCTTCGCCGGAGCCACGACCGTTGGGTGCGCACCGGGGTCAGACCCCGTAGCACGTCGAGGCGTGAATCGTTGCGGTCGGGTGACTCGTGTGGCGAGATCGGCGCAATCGTGGGGGCGAACCCCATGGGGCCAGGCCCCGGACGGGGGCTGGCCCCGGTGGTTCAGTTGGCCTGGAAGCGCGGCAGGTGGGCGGCGTGGGCGTCGAGCAGTGCGTCGAGCATCGGCGCGGGCGTCTCGTAGCCGCACGTCAGCGGGTTCGCCATGAGCGCGCGCAGGGCGTCGCCGCGGTCGCCGCTCAGAGCGGCGGCGACCGTCAGGCGCTCGTACGCCTTCACCTGCTCGACCAGGCCGAGCATCTCGGGCGGAAGCGGGCGCTGCGGCAGCGGCTCGGCGCCGGACTGCGTCGATCCGGCACGGCACCTCGACCACGGCGCCCGCGTCGAGGTTCGGGATCGCGCCGTCGTTTCGGACGTTCACGATCTGGACGTCGCCGCGGTCGGTCGCGAGCGACTCGAGCAGCATCGCCGCCGCCTCGGAGTAGAAGGCGCCGCCGCGCTTCTCGAGCAGCTTCGGCTTCTCGTCGAGCGCCGGGTCGCGGTACATCTCGAGCAGGTCGCGCTCGATCTCGCATCACCTCGCTCGGCGCGGGTGGGCGCTCGGCCCGTGCTCGGCCACGCGTCTCGCGGGGGAAGTAGAAGTAGCGCAGGTAGTAGGACGGGATCGCCCGCAGCAGCCGGATCAGGTCGCCGGGCAGGTCGACGTCCTCGCCGAGCTGGTCGGCGAAGACGTCGATGAGGCCGGGCAGCCGGTCCTCGCCGTCGACCGTGGACGGCCCGCTCCCACGAGAGGTGGTTCAGGCCGACGTGCTCGAGCGCGACCCGATCGGGCGTCGACGCCGAGCCGGTCGGCGAACTGGCGCTGGAAGCCGATCGGGATGTTGCAGAGGCCGATGGCGCGGTGGCCGTGGTCGATCAGGGCCTGGGTCGACGAGCCCGGCCGGGTTCGTGAAGTCGAGCAGCCAGGCGCCGTCGGCGCCAAGCCGGGCCGTGTCGGCGGGCGATGTCGAGCACGACGGGGACGGTGCGAAGCGCCTTGGCGAAGCCGCCCGCGCCCGTCGTCTCCTGGCCGAGGCACCCGAACCGGGGCGGGATCGTCTCGTCCAGCAGCCGGGCGGCGAGCCCGCCGACCCGCAGCTGGACGAGCACGAAGCCGGCGCCGTCGATCGCGCGCCTCGCGGTCGCCGGTCAGCTCGAGCCGGCCGGCGAAGCCCCTGGCGTCGCAGGATCCGGCGCGGCCAGGCCGCCGACGATGTCGAGCCGGCTCGCCGTCGATGTCGTGCAGCGCGAGCTCGGTCGAGGCCGAGCCGCTCGGCGCGGCGGCGAACCCCTCGATCAGCTCCGGGGTGTAGGTGCTGCCCGCTGCCGATGACGGCGATCTTCGGATTTCCAACCACGGCGCGAGCATTGTAATCTCCCCAGGCCGATGCAATCGTTAGGAAAGTTTCCTGATAGATTCATCGCCGAGATCGCGGGCCAGCCCGACGCGATCCGGCGAGCGCGCCAGGCGGCGCCGACCAGGCCGACGATGCTCGCTGGCGTCCGAGCGCGCCCGCGCCCACATCGTCTTCACCGGCATGGGGAGCTCCTACGACGCCTGCTACCCGGCCGTCGACGCGCGCTCGGGTCGGCCGGGGTGCTGGCCACGATGGTCGATGCAGCCGAGCTCCTGCACTTCCGGCTCCCCGCGCTCGCCGCCGAGACGCTGCGTCGTGTGCGTGAGCCAGTCGGGCCGAAGCGCCGAGACCGTCCGCGTCGCGCGAGGCGCTCGCCGAGCGCGACGACCGCGCCCGACCGTCGTCGCGGTCACGAACGGCACGGGGAACCCGCTCGCCGCCCTCGCCGACGTCCACCTCGACACGCGCGGCCGGCGAGGAGCACGGCCCGTCGACGATGACGTTCGCGGCGACGCTCGTCCTGATGGACGCGCGTTGCGCGGCGCGCTCGGCGCCGAGCTCGCACGACGGCGCCGAGGCGGCGGCCGACGACGCCGAGCGGCTGCTGGACGATCGCCGACGCGCACGGCCGAGACGCTGGCCGACTGGCTGGACGACCGCCCCGTGCTGACGCTCCTCGGCGCGCGGCGGCGCGCGGGCGGCCGCCGAGATGGGCGCGCTCACGCTGAAGGAGGCCGCCCGCTTCCCGGCCGAGTCGCTCCAGGCGGCCCAGTTCCGGCACGGGCCGCTCGAGCTGGCCGGGCCGGAGATGGCGGCGATCGTGTTCTCGACCGCGGCCGCCACGCGCGCGCTCGACCTCGGCATGGCCGATGAGCTCCGCCGGCGCGGGCGCGCGGGTGCTGATGGTCGGCGCCGGACGACGCGATGCTCCCGGGCGCCCCGTGCGATCGTGCTCGGCTCGCTGAGCGACTGCCTCGCGCCGGCCGTGGCCGTGATCCCGACCCAGCTCCTGGCCTGGAGCCTCGCCCGCCGCCGCGGCCTCGATCCCGGCGGATACTCGCTCGCCTCCAAGGTGACCGAGCGTGAGTAGCCGAGGCCCGCGCGCAGCGGTGCTGGCGGTCGACGGCGGCGGCTCGAAGACCGACGTCGCGCTCGTCACGGCGAAGGGCGAGGTGCTCGGCACCGCCCGCGGCCCGACCTGCTCGCACGAGCTCGTCGGCCTCGGCGGCGTCGTCGGGGCGCTGCGCCCGACGGTCGAGGCCGCGCTCCGCCGCGCCGGGATCGCGCCCGGGGACGGCCCGGTCGCCGACGTGGGCGCCTTCGCACTCTCGGGCGCCGACATGCCGTCCGACGACCGCCAGCTCGCACGCGTCCTGCGGGGAGCCGGCTGGACGCGGTCGGAGCTGGTCGCAAACGACACGTTCGCCGTCCTCCGCGCCGGCACCGACCGTGGTTGGGGCGTCGGCCTGGTATGCGGCTCCGGCATCAACTGCACGGGCGTCGGCCCGGGCGGCCGCACCGTGCGGTTCCCGGCGGTGGGCGAGTTTCCCGGCGCGGCCGACGGCGGCGGTTGGATCGGCGAGATGGGCCTGGGAGCCGCCGTGCGCGGACGCGACGGCCGCGGCGAGCACACCCTGCTCGAGCGGACCGTGCCCGCCCACTTCGGCGTGCGCCGGCCGTGGTCGGTGCTCGAGGGGATCCGCGAGGGGGTCATCGCCCGCGAGCGGGTCGTGCTCGAGCTGCCGCCGCTCGTGTTCGACGCCGCCGCCCGGGGCGACCGGGTGGCGCGCGGGATCGTCGACGCGCTCGCGGACGAGGTCGTGACCATGGTGATCGCCTCGCTCCGACGCCTGCGCCTGCTCCGGGCGGAGGTCGACGTGACGCTCGGCGGCGGCGTCTTCCGCGCCGAGGACCCGGCGTTCGTCGAGCGGATCCGGGCCGGCGTCGGGGCCGTGGCGCCGCAGTCCCGCGTCGCCGTCCTGGATGGGCCTCCCGTGGTCGGTGCCGCGCTCCTCGGTCTGGATCACGCCGGCGCGCGCGACGGCGCGGCGGCGCGGGTGCGCGAACAGTTGACCGCGGATCGGATGCGGCTCTAAGGTCGGGGGAGGCCATGGCCAGGATCGTGATCGAGGGCGTGACGAAGGTGTTCAGAGGCGGCGTCGTCGCGGTCGACGACGTGTCGATCGAGGTCGGCGACGGCGAGTTCCTGGTGCTCGTCGGGACCGTCCGGGTGCGGCAAGACGACGCTGCTTCGGATCGTTGCGGGCCTCGAGGAGGTCACCGACGGCGAGGTCGTGATCGGCGACACCCTCGTGACGGACATGCCGCCGCGCGACCGGGACGTCGCGATGGTGTTCCAGAACTACGCGCTCTATCCCGCACATGACGGTCGCCGACAACCTCTCGATCGGCCTGCGGCTGCGCCGCCGGCCCAAGTCGGAGGTGAAGGACCGGGTCGCCGAGGTCGCGCACATCCTCGGCCTCGACTCGCTGCTCGAGCGAAAGCCGGCGGAGCTTTCGGGCGGCCAGCGCCAGCGCGTTGCGATGGGCCGGGCGATGGTGCGCGAGCCGCAGGCGTATCTGATGGACGAGCCGCTCTCGAACCTCGACGCCAAGCTGCGCGTCCAGATGCGTGCAGAGCTGGCCCGGATCCGCGACCGGATGAAGACCACGACCCTGTACGTCACCCACGACCAGGTCGAGGCGATGACGCTCGGCGACCGGGTCGCGGTGATGCGCGACGGCGTCGATCCAGCAGCTCGACACGCCCCAGAACCTCTACCGGCACCCCGCCAACCTGTTCGTGGCGGCCTTCATCGGCTCGCCGTCGATGAACCTGCTCCAGGCCCGCATCGACCAGGGCAGTGTGTGCTTCGCCGACCAGCGGATCGCCGTCCACAGCACGGCCGACCTGACGGCATACGAGGGCCGCACGGTCGTCCTGGGCATCCGGCCGGGCGACTTCGAGGATGCGGCCGTATGGCGCGACGACTCCCGCCCTGCGTTCGACGTCGACGTCGACGTGAGCGAGGAGCTCGGCGATCAGGTGAACATCATCTTCCGGCTCGATGCGCCGCCGGCCGAGAGCGACGCCGTCCGTGCCGCGAGCACGCTCGAGGAGGGCGGAGCCGACGTCCTCGTGCCGCTCGTGGCCGACGAGGGCCGGTCGGTGTGCACCGCCTGCGTCGACCCGCGCACGTCGGCTCGGCCGGGTAGCACGGTCCGCCTGTCGATCGACCCGTCCCGGTTTCACTTCTTCGACACCGAGACGGGTCTGGCAATCGGGGCTGCCGGCCATCCCGCGCCGGCGCCGGCCTGATGTCGAAGCACCGCCGTCACAAGCACCACTCCTTCCGGGTGACCTGGGACGGCCAGACGATCGCCGGCGTCGACCGCGTGAGCCCGCTCACGCGCCTGGTCGAGGTGATCACCGTCCGCGACGGAAGCTCGCCGCACGGAGGCGAGCACACGGCGCCCGGGCGGGTCACGTCCGCGCCCGTCACGCTCGAGCGGCCGGCGGGCGGCGACAGCGCCTTCGAGGACTGGGCGGCCTCGGCGTCGTCGATCGGGACGCGGAAGGACGTCGGCGTCGAGATCCTGGATCGGGACGGCGACCCGGTGCTCTCGTTTCGTCTTCACCGCTGCTGGGTGACCGAGTACCAGGCGTCGCTCCTCGAGCCGGGTGAGCGGGCGATCGCGATCGAGCGCCTGCGACTCGAGAACGACGGCTGGGAACGAATCACGATCTAGACTCCGCCGCGATGCGGATTGGGATCCTCACGGGCGGAGGCGACTGTCCCGGGCTGAACGCGGTCATCCGGGCCGTGGCGCGGCGGACGTTCGACAACGGCGACGAGGTCGTCGGCGTGCTGCACGGCTGGCGTGGACTGGTCGAGGGCCAGTTCCGCAACCTTGGCCCGATCGACGTCACGGGGCTTCTGCCGCGCGGCGGGACGATCCTGAAGACGTCGCGCACGAACCCCTACAACGTCGAGGGCGGCGTCGAGCGCGTGCTCGAGAACCTGCGGGAGCTGGACGCGCTCGTTGCGATCGGCGGCGAGGACACCCTCGGCGTCGCGGCCCGCCTTCACTCAGAGCATCAGGTGCACGTCGTCGGCGTCCCGAAGACGATCGACAACGACCTCTCCGGCACCGACTACACGTTCGGGTTCGACACGGCGCTCTCGATCGCGACCGAGGCCATCGACCGCCTCCACTCCACCGCCGAGTCGCACGACCGCGTGATGGTCTGCGAGGTCATGGGCCGCCACGCCGGCTGGATCGCCATCATGTCGGGCATGGCGGGCGGCGCCGACGTCATCCTGACGCCCGAGCGGCCGGTGACGGTGGAGCGCTGCTGCGAGCTGATCCGGAAGCGGCACGCGAAGGGCAAGGACTTCTCGATCGTCGTCGTGAGCGAGGGCTGGGAGCTCCGCACCGAGGACGGCGATGCGCAGCTCATCGACAGCGGCACGACCGACCAGTTCGGGCACGTCCACCTGGGCGGCGTCGGCGAATCCCTGGGCCGCGAGATCGAGGCCAGGACGGGGTTCGAGACCCGCGTCACGACGCTCGGCCACACCCAGCGCGGCGGGTCGCCGACGGCCCACGACCGCGTGCTCGCGACGCGCTACGGGCTCATGGCCGCCGACATGGTTTACGCGGGGTCATGGGGGCAGATGGCGGCGCTGCGCGGCGACACGATCGTGGCCGTCCCGCTCGCCGACGCCGTGGCCGAGCTGAAGACGGTGCCCGACGAGCTCTACGAGCAGGCCAGCGCCTTCTTCGGATAGGTTTCGCCCGCCGTGGGACGGGTGACGACGACCGACATCGATGCGCTCTGGGGGCCTGCGACGCCGCACTTCGCCTACCAGATCGCCGAGCGCCTCGAGGCGCTGATCGCCGACCTCCCTCCGGGCGATCCCGTGCGAAGGCACGGCGAGCACCGCCTCGCCGAGCTCGACCAGCTCGGGCACGACACGAGCAAGGGCGACGAGATCGCGCACTAACCGCAGCCGGCGGGACAGCGGCTGCTGCTCGATCGGGATCTCGAACCGGGCGATGATTCCGGGATCGTCTCCCTTCGCCGTGGAGATCGGGAGCTCCGGATCGCGCGTGGCCACCCACGCGTATCCGTCCTCGGGATAGGCGACGACGTCGGGCGAAGCCGCCGGCGCTCATCGCCAGGATCTCGGGCGGGGTTCGTCGGTCGGATTGCTGAACGTGTGCATCCCGGCCCGTCCCTCGGGCAGAAGACGAAGTCTCCGGGGGCGAGCGCCTCTTCGCCGTTCTGGTTTCGGAGCACAGGGCGGCCGCGGAGGACGAAGAACATCTCCTCGGCGCCGAAGTGCATGTGCATGCGGCTCTCCGGCGAGCCGGGGCGAGCTCATACAGCGTCGCACCCATCCGGGCGTCGGTCCGGCCGCAGAAGACCCGGCGACGCGTTCCGGGATCGACGTCGTCTCCGTCCCACACGCCGGAGAACAGGTTCTGTCGTGTCATCTCGATCCTCCCGATATCGCTCACCGAAGGCCGGGGACGAACGAGCGCACCACGTCGCGGGCGACGTAGCCGGCGATCGAGGGGTTCTCCCTGAGCCTGCGGACGGAGTACGCGTACCACGCATTGCCGAACGGGACGTAGACGCGCATGCGGTGCCCCGCCCCCACGAGCCGGTGGCGGATGTCCTCGGTGACGCCGAGGAGCATCTGGAACTCGTACGCCTCCCGCGAGACCAGGCGGCGGTCGAGCAGCGCGAGCACCTCCTCGATCAGGACGCGGTCGTGCGTCGCGATCGCGACGTAGCTTCCCGCCGAAAGGAGGCGGTCGAGGATGCGCACGTAGTTCCCGTTGATCGCCGCCGGGTCCTTGTAGGCGATCTCCGCCGGCTCGACGTAGATGCCCTTCACAACCCGAACGCTCGGCGCAAGGTCGGCGACCGCATGGACGTCGTCCATCGTTCGCCGCAGGTACGCCTGGAGGACGATGCCGATCCCGTCGTGGCCCGCCTCTCGCAGCCCGCGGTAGACGCGCAGCGTGCGGTCGGTGAGGCCGGAGTGCTCCATGTCGATCCGGACGAAGATCCCATGCCGCTCCGCGCACCGAACGACCCGGGCGAGCGTGCCGTCCGCCAGCGCCGGGTCGATCTCGGCGCCGAGCGCCGACAGCTTGACCGACACGTTGGCGTCGAGCCGCTCGGCCGCGATCGCGTCGAGCACGCGCTCGTACTCGGTCGCCGTCGCCTCAGCCTCCTCCGGCGCCCGGATGAACTCGCCCAGGACGTCGATGGTCGCCATGATCCCCCGGTCGTTCAGGCGCCGGACGGTGGCGACGGCGTCCTCGAGTGTCTCGCCCGCCATGTACCGGTCGGCGAAACGCCGGACGACCGGGCGCGGCACGAGCGGGAGCGTGGCCGCGATCACCCGATCGAACGGGCCGATCACTCGAGCTCCGCCGCGTAGCCCGCAAGGACGTCGCCGACGAGCGCGTCGAAAGCGCCGCCCGCCGCGGTGAGAGCGCTGGCCAGGTTCGCGGGGTCGCCGGTGCGGGCGACAGTCGCCATCGCCCGCCAGGCGGCGGCCGCCGGCTCGGCCTTGTCGGGCGGGAGCCGCTGCGTCAGCGCCGCGAAGACGTCCAGCGCTCCCGACAGCTCCCCCGCGCAGGCGGCGATCCGGTCGAGATACGCGGGCGTCGCCACCCGCGGGCCGGCCGCCGCGGCCGCGAGCGCCGCGACCGCCTGCCGAACGGCATCCGCGGCATCGCGCTCGGCCGGAAGGCCGGCCGCGCCCAGGAGCTCCACCGCCGTCGCGAACGTCCCCTCCAGCTCCTCTGCTGCCACCGCGCCCGAGACCTCGTCGGCGCGCTCCGCCAGGGCCAGCATCGTCACGGTGTCGCGGACGAGCACGCGATCGGTGACGGCGTTTCCCTCGGCATCGATCGCCAGATAGCGAACATCCTCGCCGCCGCCGAACGCAGCGAGATAGACGCGCGCGCCGGCGTGCGGCTCGGCCGGCAGCACCGCGTCGGGCCGGGCCTCGGCCGGGTGCAGGCGGGCTGCCGCGTCGAGGGCGCGCTCGAGCTCGACCTCGAGGCTCATGCGGCGGGCGTCCCTGCGGGGGCCACCGCGAGGCGCATCTCGATCGCGACAAGGACGACCGCCACGATCATCGCCACCGAGAGCGCGGGGACGAGGAGCGCCGCCGAGCTGAGAGCGGCGGCGATGCCGGCGAAGATGATGGCGAGCTCGTTCTTTGAGACCGACTCCACGTCGTCGGGCCGGCACCGCAGGTGGGCGAAGAGGCCGATCGCGTAGCCCGCGACAAGCGGGAGCAGCCGCGGCTCGGTGACGGAGCCCACCATCGCCGCCGCCAGCGCGACGAGGCACCACGCGATCGCGTACAGGCGCCCGTTCCGGAGGCCCAACCGCACGATCGAGGTCACCTTCGGCGGCGTCGCGGCCCGGTCGGCATCGCGGTCGAGGTAGTGGTGCACCATCAGCATGCCGACAGCGTAGGCAGCGACGGCAACCGCCGTCGCGAGCACCGTCGCGTCGACGGCCCGCCCGCCCTGGAGGACATACGCGCCGATCACGCAGTCGGCGAGGCAGACAAAGGCGACCGCCTCTCCGGCGAACGGGCGGTAGGCGGCGCGCAGGGGCGGAACCGTGTAGAAGATCGCGCCCGCGACGCCGACGAGCCCGAACGGCAGGACGATCAACCCGCGGGCGGCGACCAGCGCCAGCCCGAGCACCGTCGTCGCGACCAGCGCGGCAGCGAACGTCGCCAGGAGCGCGCGCTCGCCCAGGAGGCCGGCGGCAATGACCTTGCTCCCGCCCGAGATGACGCGTGGCGACGGATGCCGGTCGGTGCCCGAGCGCCAGTCGGCGACCTCGTTCACACAGTGGGCGAGCAGGCCCTGGATGAGCGCGCCGAGGACGACCGCGCCGACGTAATACCAGACCTCCAGCGAGCGCCCGTGCGCGGCGAGCGCGGTGCCGACCGTGAGAGCGGAGAAGCTCCAGAGCAGCACCGGGATCACTCGCACCTCGAGCCACAGGCCGCGCAGCGTCGCCACCATGCCGCGATGACGATACCAGCGGCCCGGCAGTCCGTCCGAGGGCGTTCCTACCATGACCGCGCATGAGCCCGGCCAACGTCCTCGAGGAGAGGCCCGACCTGGTCGCGCAGGTGGAGGCGTGGAGGCTTCACGTGCTGCTGAAGGCGGGTTATCCCCTGCGCGTGGCGGAGCGCATCGCAAAGAGCGGGGCCGACCTGCACCAGGCGGTCGAGATGCTCGAACGCGGCTGCACCCCCCACGTCGCTGCCCGGATCCTGACCTAGTCGCTCTCTAGACTTCGGAGATGAGCGCAAGGCCCGAGCCGGTGACCTACGGCGACCGCGCCGTGTTCACGGTGTCGGACTTCAACCAGGGCGTGGCCGGCTGGCTGGCCCGGCTGGGGAACGTCTGGGTCGAAGGCGAGCTCTCGGAGCTCGTGCCGCGGGCGCGGATCGTGTTCTTCTGCCTCAAGGACGAGCGGGACGGATCGGTGCTCCAGGGCTGGATGGACCGCGACCGGTTCGAACGGCTTGAGCCGGCGCCGGCGACGGGCGACCGGTTGCACGCGTACGGCCGCGGCGAGCTCTGGCGCAAGCGCGGTGAGTTCCGCTTCCGGGCGTTCACGCTCGAGCAGTTCGGCCTCGGCCAGCTCCTGAAGCGGATCGAGGAGCTCAGGGCAAAGCTGGGTGCGGAGGGGCTCTTCGCCGAGGAGCGAAAGCGACCGCTTCCGCTGCTCCCGCGGGTCGTCGGCCTCGTGTGCGGAACGGACGCCGCGGCCAAGCGAGACGTGATCGAGACGGCCGAGCGGCGCTATCCGCCGGTGCGGTTTCGGATCGTCGAGGCGACGGTGCAGGGGCGGGCCGCGTCCGCATCGATCGCAGCGGCGCTCGGGAGGCTCGATGCCGACGCCGAGGTGGACGTGATCGTGCTGGCCCGCGGCGGCGGCAGCCCCGAGGATCTCCTCCCGTTCTCCGACGAGGTCGTCTGCCGGGCGGTCGCCGCGTGCTCGACGCCGGTGGTCTCCGCCATCGGCCACGAGCAGGACAACCCGCTCGTCGACCTGGTGGCCGACGCCCGCGCGGGGACGCCCAGCCTGGCAGCGCGTATGGTGGTGCCCGACCACGCCGCCCTCCTGGCGTCGCTCGACGCGCTCCTGACGCGCGGAGCGCGTGCCCTCGAGGGCGGGGCGGCGCAGGCCCGCCGCACGCTCGAGCTGCTCGTGTCGCGTCCAGCCTTCGCGCGGCCGCAGGCCTGGATCGACGTCCGCCGGTCGGCTCTGGCGGCCAGCGGCGACCGGCTCGCCCGCGGGCCTGCCCTCCGGCTCGAGCGCGAGTCGGCCCGGGTCGCCGCCGCCCACGGCCGGCTGCGCGTGCTCGGCCCGGCGGCGACGCTCGAGCGCGGCTACGCGATCGTGCAGAACGAGGCAGGCGCCGTCGTTCGCGAGTCGGGGGCCGTCTCGGTCGACGACCGGGTCGGCGTCCGCCTCGCCCGCGGCCGGCTCGTCGCGCGCGTCGAGGAGACCGCCGAGTGACGGCGCGCGAGCCCACCTTCGAGGAGGCCCGCGACGAGCTCGAGGAGATCGTTCGCAAGCTCGAGGACGGCCGCACGTCGCTCGACGAGGCGATCACGCTGTGGGAGCGCGGCGAGGCGCTCCACGCGCTCTGCCGGGCCAAGCTGGACGCGGCCGAGGGCCGCGTGGCCGAGCTCCTCGAGCGGCTGGGGCGCTCGCCGGACGGCGCCGACCCGCCGGACTGACCTCAGCGCACCTCGAAGCCCTGCCGGCCGGTGGGCAGCGCGTCCTCGACCTCGACGGCGGTCACGTCGGCGCCGCGCGGGCCGCGCCGGCAGAAGCCCACGAGCGTCTCGACCGCATCGGAGTCGCCCTCGAAGACCGCCTCCACCTCACCGCTCGCCAGGTTCCGGACGTGGCCCGCCACGGTGCGCGACCGCGCTCGATCGGCGACCGCGTACCGGAAGCCGACGCCTTGGACGAGGCCGCGAACTAGGACGTGCCGGCAGACCGCCGCCGGGGGCGCTCCTGCGTCTCGGCGGCAGCGGCGGCGGCCGTTCGCGGCCGCAGGACGAGCCAGTCATAGAGGCCCATCGCCGCCGCGGCGCCCGCCGGACAGGCGAGGAAGTAGATCCAGATCGACGTGAAGTTGCCCGTGGCGACGTCGGGCCCGAGTGTCCGGGCGGGGTTCATGCTGGCGCCGGTAAGCGGGCCGCCCATCAGGATGTCGAAGGTGATGACGAAGCCGATCGGCAGGCCGGCCACAACGCCCATGGTGCCCCGATCGTCGACCGCGACCGCGTAGATGACCCATCCCAGGAAGAAGGTGAGGATGAACTCGATCAGGAGCGCCTGGCCGTCGCTGACGCCCGGCCCGGGCACCGTCCGACCGAGCGTGCCCTCGACGGGGAGCGCGGCCTTCAGGAGCAACGCGGCGAGGATCGCGGCGGCGAACTGGCCCACCCAGTATGCGACTGCGTCCAGCGTCGGTATCCGCTTCGTGAGCCAGAAGCCGAACGTGACGGCGGGGTTGAAGTGGCCGCCGGAGATGTGCCCGACGGCGCACACCATGACGCCGATGACGAGGCCGTGGGCGAGCGCCACGCCGGTCAGGTCGGCGCCGACGACGATCGATCCGGCGCCGATAAAGATCAGCGCGAACGTGCCGACGGCCTCCGCCACGACCTTGGTCAGGAGGTCGCGCTGCGCCGTGCCCATCGCCGAGAGCATGCGCCAACACTAATGGACGACACCGGACGGCGCGAAGGAGGAGCTGCGCGCCCGCCGTCGAAAGTGGCTCGTTCTGGAAGCGAACCACGGGCAACTCCAGGCGCGTATCCGTGCCGTGGCTGCGGCGATCGCGATCGTGCTCGCGCTCCTCGCTGCCTCACCCGCCCAGGCGGGGCGCTACGTCGTGCGCTGGGGCGACACGCTCACCTGGATCGCGCAGGCCCATCACGTCGGCCTCCACCGGCTGGCGCGGATGAACCACCGACACCCGTACGCCGTGCTGGTGGCGGGAACCGTGCTGCACGTCCCCGGCCGCACCCACTCACGCCACGCCCGGGCCACCTACACGGTGCAATGGGGCGACACGCTGTCGGCGATCGCGGGCCGGTACCACATCAGCCTTCGCAGCCTTGCGCGGGCGAACGACCTGCGGCCGCGCGGCCTTCTCATCTCGGGGACGTCGCTTCGCATCCCGGGCCACGGCCGGGTTCACGCCCATGCCGCGCGCCACCACAGCCCCACGCACGTCCACAGGCGCACCGGGGCCGGCTGGAGAGGGCGCTATCGCGTCCACCGCGGCGACACGCTGACCGCCATCGGCCAGCGCTTCGGCGTCGGCCTGCACCGGCTCGCCCGCGCGAACGGCCTCCACGTCCATGCCCTCCTCATCACCGGGACGCGGCTGCGCGTGCCGGCGCACGCGACGCGCGCTCACACCACGGCTCCCGCCGCCCAAGCCCCGGCGCCCTGGTCGGTCGGCTGGTCGATCGACCATTGGAGCGCCCACTACGGCGTCGACGCCCATCTCGTCCGGGCCGTCGCCTGGCAGGAGTCGGGGTGGCACCCCCAAGCCGTCTCGGCCGCCGGCGCGTGGGGCGTCATGCAGGTGATGCCGGCGACATGGTCGTTCGTCGAGGACGGGGTGATCGGCGTGCCGGTGGCCCACACGCCCGACGGCGGCGTCCGGGTCGGCGTCGCGTTCCTGCGCCATCTGCTGGTCGGGTTCGGCGGGAACGTGCGCCTGGCGGTCGCCGCCTACTACCAGGGCGAGACGGCGACGCGCATGTTCGGCGTTCTCCCGATCAGCAAGCCGTACGTCGCGAACGTGATGGCGCTCCGCACCCGGCTCTAGCCGTGAAACGCCGGTGCCTGATGCCAATGTTTCACGATCCACCGTGAAACGCCGGTGCCTGGATGCCAATGTTTCACGATCACCGGATGAACACGGGTTGTCCGCATGACGCCCGGTGACCCGCTTGCCTTCCTCGAAGCGTGGTACGCAGCGCAGTGCAACGGCGACTGGGAACATGAGCTTGGCGTCACGCTGGAGACGCTCGACAACCCAGGCTGGAGTCTGAGGGTTGCTCTGGTCGGAACAGCCCTCGAAGGGCGGGCGACCGCCCGCAAGGAGATGGAATCGACCGAAACCGGCTGGCTTCATTTCTGGAGCGACGGAACGGCCTTCCACGCCGCTGAGGGTGACAGAAGCCTTCGCAGCATGCTGGCGGCGTTCGCCGCGTTCGCGCAGTCGTAGTCCCCGGGTGACATTGTGAGTCCGGTCTCCGTCCGCGTTCTGGCTGAAACATTGGCATCAGGCACCGCTGTTTCAGGCCGTGGAAGTCAGGACCTGGTCCACCCGTTTCACGAATGAAAAGCCGGGACCTGGTCCAGGCTTTTCACCGATGTGGGCGGCAGGCGCCGCGGGCCTGGCCCCGGTGGTTCGGCTGAAACATTGGTACCAGGTACAGGTGTTTCAGGCGGTTTCGCGCAGGCTGGCCGCGCGGGCGTCGGCGATCGCGCGGAGCTGGCCACAGACCTGGCCGCACAGCTCGTACACGGCCGTGTCGGAGACGGCGTAGTACGAATGCAGGCCGGCGCGGCGGCGGGTGACGATGCCGGCGTCGGCCATGAGGGCGAGGTGCTTCGAGACGTTGGCCGTTGTGCAGCCGATCGCACCCGCCAGATCGCCCACGGTGCGCTCGCCGCCGGCGAGGAGGTCGAGCAGGCGAAGCCGGGTCGGCTCGCCGAGGACGCGGAACCGCTCCGCGATTGCCTCTGCGAGCTCCGGGGTAAGAGGGCTCGGAAGCGCCATTTGCACGAGCGTACCACATGTGCAACTATTTAGCTATCTGGTTATCTAGTTCCGTAGTGGAGGAGAGAGCACGAATGTCCCAGTCCATCGAGATCACATCCTCGAACTTCCAGACCGAGGTCGCCGAGTCCGACATCCCGGTCCTGCTCGACATGTGGGCAGCCTGGTGCGGCCCGTGCCGCATGGTGAGCCCCATCGTCGACGAGCTGGCGGGCGAGTACGCCGGCCGGATCAAGGTCGGGAAGCTCGACGTCGACGCCGAGCCCGGCCTCGCCGCATCGTTCGGTGTTGCGTCAATTCCGACCATCGTCCTCATCAAGGACGGCCAGGTCGTGGCGCACGCGATCGGTGCGCGGCCGAAGGCCCAGCTCGCCCAGGCCCTGCGCCTCGACGAGTTCGCGCCCGCCGCCGCGTAGGCCCGACCCGTCCGAAATGGGGAGGCACGTTTCCCGCCCTGGTGATGGGCGGGAGGGGTGCCCGGTGCCGACATGGATGCACGCGGGCCGTTCACCAGCCGCCGGTGGCGGCCCGCTCTACACCTCGCGCAGCACCTTCTCGTGGACGTCCGCCTGCCAGACGGCGCGCATTCCCGCCCGCTCGTAGAGCCGGCGCGCGTCGGTCGGGTTCTCGGTGTCGACGCCCAGCCCGACGCGCCGCTCGCCCCGCTCCCAGAACCAGGTGAACGCCTGCCGAAGCAGCGCCAGGCCGAGGCCGCGCCGCCGCCATGCCGGACGCACGGCGAGTGCGTTCACGAACCCCATCTCGAACTGCCCCGCCGTCGAGAGCGCAACGCCGCACACCTCGCCGCCCTCGCGCGCGATCGCCCACAGCGACGCGTCGAAGCGCGGGTCCTCGAGCTTCCGCGTCCGCCAGTCGTCGATCGCTTCTTGGCGAAAGCTCCACTCATGGGCGAACGCCTCGTGCATGCACGCGTGGACGGCCGCCAGATCCTCCTCGGGCCGAAACGGCGCGACGACCACGCCCGCCGGCCACGCGGGCGCCGGCGGCGGCTCCGACATGTCGATCTGCATCCGCAGGAAGTGCCGCACCGGGCGGTAGCCGCGGCCCTCGAGCAGGTCGCGGGCGGCCCGGTCCACGTGCAGCACGGTGTTCTGGATGACGACACGCGGCAGCGTCACGGCCTCCAGCTGCTCGGCCGCGCGGCGCTCGGCGAGCCCCACGATCAGCGCGCCGATCCCCTGCCCGAACCGGTCCGGGTGGACGTAGCCGTCGGCCTCGAAGCACCCCTCGCCGTCGTCCTGGAACGTGGCATAGCCGACGATCCTGCCCGCCGTCCTCGATGACCCAGGCGTCGCGCTCCGGGTCGGCGAGCGCCCGCCAGTCGTGCGCCACGTCCTCCTCCGACCAGTCGCCGGTGCCCGTGAGCGCGCGGTCGAAGGCCTCGCCGACGGCCACGATGGCAGCGAAGTCCGCGCGCTTCGGCGGGCGGACGGTGAGCGTCACGTCAGCGCGGCGGGCGCGAGCGCCGCGTCGACGGCGTCGACGTCGGCGGGGACGTCGATCGTCGCGACCGCCGGCACCACGGCGTCGATCGTCTTCAAGCCGTCGCCGGTGATGTAGGCGACGACTGTCTCGCCCGGCGCGATCTCGCCCCGCTCCGCCAGACGCCGGAGGACCGCCGCCGTGACGCCGCCCGCGGTCTCGGTGAAGATCCCCGTCGTCCGCGCGATCAGCCGGATGCCGTCGACGAGCTCGTCATCGTCGGCCGGCTCGATCGTGCCGCCGGTGGACCGCGCCACGCCGAGCGCGAACACGCCGTCCGCGGGATTGCCGATCGCGAGCGACTTGGCGAGGCCCCGCGGCCGGACGGGCACGACATGATCGGCATCCGCCGCAAACGCCGTGGCGACCGGCGCGCATCCCGCGCCCTGGGCGCCGTGCATGATCGGATCGGGGCCGGGCTCCACGAGCCCCGCGGCCCGGCCCTCGCGGAAGCCCTGAAGGATCTTCGTGTAGAGGGAGCCCGACGCGATCGGCGCAACGACGCGGTCGGGCGCGCGCCAGCCCAGATCCTCCGCCGTCTCGAGGGCGATCGTCTTCGATCCCTCCGAGTAGTAGGCGCGCATGCTCACGTTCACGAACGCCCACGGGCGCTCGTAGGCGAGCTCCGAGCACAGCCGGTTCACGTCGTCATAGGAGCCGTCCACGGCGAAGACGGTCGCGCCGTACGCCGCGGCGGCGACGATCTTCTCGCGCTCGAGATCCGCCGGCACGAAGATGTAGGCCGGGAGCCCCAGAGCGGCGGCCGCGGCCGCGGTGGCCCCCGCCAGGTTGCCCGTCGACGCGCAGGCGAGCGCCTCGTAGCCGAGCTCGATCGCCTTGGCGGCGGCCACGGCGACGACCCGGTCCTTGAACGAATGGGTCGGGTTCGACGTCTCGGTCTTGACGTAGAGATCGCAGTCGAGGCCGAGCTCCGCGGCCAGCCGGTCCGCGCGGATGAGGGGCGAGCGCCCCACCGGCAGTCCGCCCGCCGGCGGCGGGACGGGCAGGAAGTCGGCGTATCGCCAGAGCGTCGGCGGTCCGGCCTCCACGGTCTCACGGCTGACGGGCGCGTCCACGTCGTCGTAGCCGACCTCGAGCGGGCCGAAGCACCGGTCGCAGGCGAAGAGCGCCTCGAGCGGGTAGACGGCGGAACAGCCTTTGCAGACGAGTCGAGCGGCCTTCATGGTCGATCTCCCAGGTCGGTGGTCACATCTACCGGGGCGGGGCCCCGCCGGATTTGGCACCGTTCTCCGCCGATCGGAGCGGTTGCCGAGGCTTCACAGGGCCGGTCCCTCCGCCTCTCTGGATGCGATTCACCGGGGATCGCCCCCGGCAACGCTTCTTCCCCATCGTAGCCGGATCCGTGTAGGCTCGCCCCGTGGACCGCCCCCGCCCCGCCGTGATCCCCCTGAAGTCGGTCCCGGTCATCCCGGCCGCGGAGGCGCCGACGCGCGTCCGGATCGGCCGGATCGTGACCAAGACGGAGCACGGGTCGAACCTGCTGCTCGGCGCAGCGTGGATGGATCCCGGCGAGCGGACGAACACGTGGTCGTTCACCGACACCGACTCCACGGGTGAGGGCGACCACTGGTACGGGCCGGTCGACGAGACGTACTTCGTCGTCCGCGGCCGGCTGCGGCTCACGTGGGACGAGGGGGCGCTCGAGATCGGCCCCGACGACGGCGTCTACCTGGCCCCCGGCTGGGAGTACGAGCTCGAGAACGTGGGCGACGAGCCGGCCTTCTTCATCTACTCGATGAGCCCGGCGCCGGTCTAGGGAAGATCGTCGGCTGCCCGCACGTCATGTGGGCATGCATCCATACACACTCGCACTCGCACGCATCACCCAGGAAGAGCGCATCGCACAGGCCCGGCACGCCGACCTGATCCGCGAGGCGCGGGCAGGCAGGCTCCAGGCGCAGGTGCGCGAGAGCCGCCTTCGCCGCCGGGGGCTCTTCTCCGGCATCGCGTTCGGCCGGAAGCCGAACCCCGCGGTCTAGCTCCAAACGCCTACGCCGCCGCCTCGGCCGGCTCGCGGGCAACCGCGACCCCGGCCAGGGCGGCGAGGCGGCCGTCGGACTGCGCCGCCGCCCACTCCGCGAACGTGCCGTCGGCCGGCCGCTCGCCGGCATAGGCGCGGACGATCCGCTCGACCGCATAGCGGGCGTCGTCGGCGGGCATCGCCTTCGACGCCACGCGCCGTCCGAACCCCGCGTCGGCGCCGAGCCGGCCGCCGATATGGAGGATGAAGCCCTGGACGCGACGGCCGTCCGGGAGACGCGCGATCCCGCCCTGGAGGCCGATGTCGGCCACCTGGTACTGGGCGCACGCGTTCGGGCAGCCGTTCAGGTTGATCCGAAGCGACCCGGCGATGTCTCCCACCCGCCGCTCGAGGTGCTCGATGAGCTCCGCGGCCCGCTCCTTCGTCTCGACGATGGCGAGCTTGCAGAACTCCATCCCGGTGCAGGAGATGACGCCGCGGCGGAACGTGGACGCCTCGGTGGGGAGGCCGATGTCGCGGAGCGACGCGGCGGCCTCGTCGACCTGGCCGTCCGGGACGTCGAGCACGATGATGTTCTGGCGGTTCGTGCAGCGCAGCGCGCCCGAGCCGAACCGGTCGGCGATGTCGGCCGCCGCGATCATCTGGTCGCCCGTGAACCGTCCCCGGAGGGTGGTCGCGCCCAGGTAGTAGAGGCCCGGCTGCACCTGCGGGTGGACGCCGAGGTGGTCGCGATGGGGATCGACGGGATCGGCCGGGACGACCGACGTCGGCAGCGAGCGGCCGAGCCGCTCCTCGACCTCTGCGCGCAGCCGCTCCACGCCCCACTCGTCGACCAGGAACTTGATCCGCGCACGCGTGCGCTTGGAGCGGTTGCCCTCGTCGCGGAAGATCTCGGTGATCGCCCGGCACACGTCGGCCGCCTCCTCGGGCAGGGCGAACACGTCCAGCCGCCGGCCCATGCGGGCCGACGCGCCGAGTCCGCCGCCGACCCAGACGTCGTAGCCGACGACGCCGTCCTTCTCGACCGCGACGAGCCCGATGTCGTTGATCTCGTGCTGCGCGCAGCGGTGCAGGCACCCCGACACCGAGACCTTGAACTTGCGCGGGAGGTTCGAGAAGCGCCGGTCTCCGACGAACGTGCGCTCGAGCTCCTCGATCAGCGGCCGGGAGTCGATCAGCTCGTGCCCGTCGACGCCGGCGAGCGGGCAGCCGACCACGTTTCGCCACACGTCGCCGCAGGCCTGCGTGAACGAGAGCCCGACGGCGTTCAGCTCGTCGAGGACGACCGGCATGTCCTCGATCCGCAGCCAGTGCAGCTGGATGTTCTGACGCGTCGTGATGTCGCCCATGCCGCGCCCGTAGCGCTCCGAGAGGCGCCCGACGGCGCGCAGCTGGTCGGCAGTCACGATGCCGTTCGGGAACTTGATGCGCAGCATGAAGTGCCCGTCGGTCTCCTCGGACGGCCCCGGGGCGCCGGAGGCCGCCGACGCCTCGGCGCGCTGGGTGTAGATGCCGTACCAGCGAAACAGGGCCAGGTCGTCGGGCTCGATGGCGTCGAACCCGAGCTCGGCGTACCGGTAGATGTCGGCGAGCACGTCGAGCCCGTCCTTCCGGGCCTTGATGTGCTCGATCGCGGGAAGCTTGACGTCTTCGGTCGTGGACATGGCCGGCAACCCTAGTCACTTTGGATCCAAACTGCAACTTACTGGATTCAAGAATGGGATTCTGGCTCGAGGTGAAATACTCTGAGCATGGAGCAGTCAGCCCGACGCCTCTCGCGCGCCGACGACCTGGCCCACGAGCTTCAGGCCGAGATCGTCACCGGCCGCATCCCGCTCGGGGCGCGCCTCCGCCAGGAGGACCTGGCCGCCCGCTTCGGCGTGAGCCGAACGCCGGTGCGCGAGGCGCTGCGCCAGCTCCAGGCGCTCGGGCTCGTCGAGCAGCTCGGCCACCGCGGCGCCCTCGTCCGCCGGTTCTCGGCGGAGGAGTGCCGAAACGTCTACCTGGTGCGCGCCGAGCTCGAGGGCCTCGCGGCAGAGCGAGCGGCCGGCCGGCTCACCGGCTACGACCGAAGCGACGTCGAAGCGGCGCAGGCCCTCCTGCGCACGGGATACACGCGCTACCGGTCGCTCGCCGCCGGCGACGACCGCGGCCGGGCGATCGTGTGCGAGCAGTGGTCACAGGCCAACGAGCTCTACCACAACGTCATCCTCGCGGCAGCGTCCTGCCCGCCGCTCAGGGACACGGTGCAGTCCCTCCAGAACATGGTGCCGCGCTCGATCGCCTGGCGGACGTTCGCCGACGACCCGGAGATCATCCCCCGCTCGGCCGCCGACCACGACCGCATCACCGAGGCGCTGGTGGCCGGCGACGCTCGCCGCGCCCGGCGCCAGCTCCACGCCCACGTGCTCGACACGGGCGAGACCGCAGCGCGCTGGCTCGACCGGCAAGGCTCCTAGCGTCGCAGCCGGTCAGCCGGGGACGCGGGCCGCGCCGGTGATCGAGCCCTCGTCGTTGATGCTGCCGAACTGCACGACCGTGCCCGTGTGGGGCGCGTGGATCATCGTGCCGTTGCCCACGTAGATCCCCACGTGGGAGGCGCCGTTGAAGAAGACCAGGTCGCCGGGCTGCAGATCGCTCAGCGGCACCGCTGGCAGCACCGACATCTGGGCCGCCGCGTTGTGCGGGAGCGACACGCCGAGCTGGGCGTAGACGTACATCACGAGCCCGGAGCAGTCGAAGCCCGACGGGCTCGCGCCGCCCCAGACATAGGGCACGCCCAGGTACTGCTCGGCGATCGCAACCGCCTGGCCACCGAGAGTGCTCGCCGGCGGCGCCGGGAGGTTGGTGGTGGTGGTGGTGCTGATCCCCTGGCCCGCGGCCGCCTCGGCGGCGCGCTGGCGGGCGGCCGCCTGCTCATCCAGGATCTTCTGGATCGAGGCCTTGAGGCTGCTGATGTAGGCCTGCTGCCGGTTGACGGCCGCTTGGGCACGCGCCTTGGCCGCGGCGGATGCCGCCTGCTGGGCGCGGACGGCCTTCAGCAGCTTGGCGAGGCGCGACTGTCGCGTGGCGACCTCGGTCTTGTAGCGGGTCACCTGGTTCAGCAGCGTCTTGTTGATGCCGTTCACGCGCTGCATGACCTGCATCTGGTCGACGAGCTCGCCGATCGACCGGGCCGCGAGGAGGTAGGAGAAGGCGTCCTCGCCGCCGGTCTTGTACGTCTCGGTGAGGCTGGCCTCGAGCCGCGTCTCCGCCGCCTTCAGGTTCGCCTGCGCGACCTTGAGCGACTGCTCGTTGAGGCGGATGGCGTTCCGCGTGTTGACGAACTTCTGGTGGATGCCGTCGTAGATCTCGACCCGCCTGTCGGCGGCGGTCTCGAGGGCCGTGAGGTGTGCCTCGGCGGCCCTGGCCTGGGCGCGCTTCGACGAGAGCGCGTCCGCGGAGGCGGCCGGGGCGGAGATCGTCGCGGCCACGGCGAGGCCCAGCACTGCCAAGACCACAAGCGCTCGGGTCGAGGGCGCGCGACGGCGCGCCTGGCCACGGGCGAACGACATGGGTCAGCAGGCTACCAAAGCCTGCGGCGAGTTGCAGCGCCTGGCTGTTCGCTCTCGGCCGGTCAGCGGCCGGCGATGCCGCCGGTGTCGCGCATGAGCCGCTGTGCGAAGTAGATCGGAACGGCCGTCAGGGCGATCACGAAGACGGCCACGGCATTGGCCTCCGGAGCGGTGTTCGGGAGCTTGAACTGCTCGTACATCCACAGCGGCAGCGTCTGCTGGGAGCCGGCGGTGAAGAGCGTCACGACGATCTCGTCGAACGAGAGCGCGAACGCCAGGAGGCCGCCGGCGACGAGCGCCGTCGACAGGTTCGGAAGCGTGACATGGCGGAACGTCTGCCAGCCGTCGGCGCCGAGGTCCATCGACGCCTCCTCGAACGACGCTGACGACCGCCGCAGCCGCGCGACGGCGTTGTTGTAGACGACCACGATGCAGAAGGTCGCATGGCCGACGACAACCGTCCACAGCGAGGGCTTGATATCGAGGTACTCGATCGCAGACAGGAGCGCCATGCCGGTCACGATGCCGGGGAGCGCGATCGGCAGCACGAAGAGGAGCGAGATGGCGTTCTGGCCGAAGAAGCGGAACCGCGACAGGGCGAAGGCGATGCAGGTGCCGAGGACGATTGCGAGCGCCGCGGCCCGCAGGCCGACCGAGAACGAGTTCACGAGCGCATCGCGGGCGAAGCGATCGCCCCACGCGAGCCGGAACCAGTGGGTTGAGTAATTCGACACCGGCCAGCTCGGGATCTTGGAGGAGCTGAAGGCGTTCAGCGCTATCACGAGCAGCGGCAGGTACAGGAAGAGCATCGTGACGAGCGCGCCGGCGCGGATCGCGATCCTGACGGGACGAGGCTCCATCGCTAGAGCGCCTCGAAGGCGCCTAGCCGCTTCATGAGCACCAGGTAGAGGCTGACGATGACCACCGGGACGCACGCGAACGCCGCCGCGAAGGGCACGTTCTGGGCGACGCCCTGGAACCGGAAGATGACGTTGCCGATGAAGTCGTGGTTGTTCCCGCCCACGAGGTCGGGCACGACGTAGTCGCCCAGTGTGAGCGAGAACGTGAAGATCGAGCCGGCGGCGATGCCGGGGAGCGCGAGCGGCCAGATCACCTTCCGGAACGTGATCCATGCCCGGCCGCCGAGATCGGCGGAGGCCTCGAGGTACGACGTCGGCACGCGCTCGAGGGCCGCGTAGACGGGCAGCACCATATAGGGCAGCCAGAGGTAGCTGAAGGCGAGCCACATCGCCAAGTAGCTGAAGGAGATGTCGATCGGGCCGACGCCGACCTTGGCGAGCGCCCAGTTGATCGGGCCGTCCTGGGACGTGATGAGGCGCCACGTGTAGGCCTTGATCAGGTAGCTCGACCAGAGCGGCATGAGGACGCCGATGAAGAGCAGGGCCCGCATGCGCCGCGACGCCATGCGCACCATGTAGTAGGCGAGCGGGAACGCCAGGACGGCGTCGGTGATCGTGACGACGATCGCCATCACGAGCGTGTTCTTGGTGATGGTCCGGTAGACCGGCTGGTTCCAGAGCTCGCGGAAGTTGTCGAGCGTGAGCGTGTGGATGATCCGGCCGGAGAGCTCGTCCTCGATCCAGAGCGAGGTGAAGAGCAGCACCGCGAGCGCCGCGAGGTAGACGACCACGATCCAGCTCAGCGGCGGCGCCAGGAGCAGGAGCAGCTTCACCGCCCGGCGGCGGTACAGGAACGCCGAGACCCGGGTGCGAAGCCCCCCTGACGGCTTGGCGATGTCGGGTGCGGTGGTGCTCATCGAACCCCGTGGGGCCAGGCCCCCATAGCGCGATCGCTATGGGGCCTGGCCCGGTGGTCTAGCTGTTCTTGATCTCCGTCCAGGCGGACGTCCACTCGGAGTACGGGACGCAGGTGGCGCCCCGGTCGTCCCCGCAGTCGGTGAGCGGCGTCTTCCAGTAGGCGATGCTCTTGAAGTACGCCGGATCGGTGACGTGGTAGTCGGTGCAGTAGTTCGCGACTTCCTTGTCGAGGATCGAGCAGGCCTGCGGGTTGGCCGGCGCCGACCCGAACGTGTAGGCCGTCTTCGCCTGCACGGGCGGCGTGGTCGCGTACGCCATCCACTTCAGCATGCAGTTCGGGTTCTTGGCCTGGGACGAGAGCATCCAGGTGTCGGCCCAGCCGGTCGCACCCTCCTTGGGGAGCACCACGCCCATGTCCTGCTTGTCGGCGACAAGGGCGTTGTACTGGTAGGGCCACGTCGGGCCGATCACGATGGACCCGTTCTTGAAGTCGGAGATCTGCGACGTGTAGCTGCCCCAGTAGTTGCCGATCTGCTGGCGCTGCTTCTTCAGCAGGTTCACCGCCGCGTCGAACTGGTCCTGCGTCAGCTCGTAGGGGTCGGTGATCTTGAGGTCTGGCTGCGCCGACTTCAGGTAGACGGCGGCGTCGGCGATGTAGATCGGGCTGTCGTACGCGTCGACCTTGCCGGAGTAGCTCGTGCCGTCGAAGATGACGCCCCAGCTGTCGGGCGCTGTGGTGACGACCTTCTTGTTGTACATCAGCACGTCGGCGCCCCACTCGTACGAGACGCCGTAGTGCAGGCCGTCCACCGTGTTGTGCGGCGGTGACTGGAGCGCGGGCGAGATGTCCTTGAAGTCGGGGATGAGCTTCTGGACGTCGACGGGCTTCACGTCGCCGGCGGCGATCAGGCGGTTGGTGGCGTCACCCGAGGCCGAGACACCGTCGAAGTTGCCGGTGCGCATGAGGCGCACCATGTCGTCGGACGTCTGCCCGTAGGTGACGCGCACCTGGCAGCCGGTCTGCGCCTCGAACGGCTTCACGACGTTCGGCTCGGTGTAGCCCTGCCACGCGATCAGGTTGAGCGCGCCCTCGGTCGGGCCGATCTTCGCGACGGGCTTCACGCCGCCACCGCTGCCCGCGTTGTCGCTTCCCCCGCCCCCGCCGCACCCCGCGGCGACGGCGAGGCTCGCCGTGGCGGCGACCAGTGCCATCCAGCTCCTCTTCATGCCGAGATCTCCTCCCACTCGATGTTCGAACCGGAGGCCTCGACGGCGCGGTTGTGCTCCCGGTCCCAGATGAGACGCACCTGCCGGCCGCGCGCCGCGAGTGCCTGCATCGACGACGTGGCCTGGTTCTGCTGCACGACGACCAGCTCGCCCCCTCCGTCCAGCGAGACGATGTAGCGGGTGTTCACGCCCAGGTAGACGACCTCGCGCACCGTGCCGTTGACGGAGCACTGCGCGGGCGACGGCTGCTCATCCGGATCGGCGAAGTGGATCTTCTCGGGCCGGACGGTGAACGTGCCCTCGGCTCCGGCGACGGCCCTCGCCGTGTCGCCGGTGATCAGGTTCGACGTCCCGACGAAGCCGGCCACGAACGCCGTCTGTGGGTTCTCGTACACCTCGGCCGGCGATCCGACCTGGTCGATCCGGCCGCCGTTGAAGACCGCCAGGCGATCCGAGAGCGTGAGCGCCTCGTCCTGGTCGTGCGTGACGAAGATGAAGGTGATGCCGACGTCCTTCTGGATCGCCTTCAGCTCGATCTGCATCTCCTCGCGCAGCTTCAGGTCGAGCGCGCCGAGCGGCTCGTCGAGCAGGAGCAGCTTCGGCCTGTTCACGAGCGCTCGGGCCAGCGCGACCCGCTGGCGCTGGCCGCCGGAGAGCTCCGAGGGCTTGCGCGACTCGAACCCGGGCAGCCGCACCATCTCGAGCGCCTCCCCGACGCGCGTCTTTCGCTCTCCCTTCCCCACCCGCCGCACCATGAGCCCGTAGCCGACGTTCTCGCCCACCGTCATGTGCGGGAAGAGGGCGTAGTCCTGGAACACCGTGTTGACGTCGCGCTGGTAGGGCGGAAGGCGCGAGACCTCGGCGCCTCTCAGGAACACCTCGCCCTCGGTCGGAAGCTCGAACCCGGCGATCATGCGCAGCGTGGTCGTCTTCCCCGACCCGGACGGCCCGAGCATCGAGAAGAACTCGCCGTCGGCCACGTCGAGGCTCACCCTGTCGACGGCGACCACGTCGCCGTAGGTCTTCCGGACGCCGCGGAGACTGACCGCCGCGGCCCCGGCTGGGTCAGGCTGCTGCTGCTCCAAGCGACTCCTCGAGCCGGTCGAGGCCTGCCTCGATGTCCTCGTCGGGGGCGGCGATCGGGACCAGGATGCGGATGACGTTGTCGTAGATCCCGGTCTTCAGGATCACGAGCCCCCGGTCGAGCGCCGCCGCCACCGTCGCGGCCGCGATCTCGGCGCCCGGCTCACGCGTCTCCCGGTCCTTCACGAGCTCGATCGCGGCCATCGGGCCGATCCCGCGCACCTCGCCGATCGCCTGGTGGCGCGAGGCCATGTCGTTCAGGCGCGCCTGGATGCGCTCGCCCACGGCGACCGCCCGGGCCAGGAAGTCGGGATCGGAGATGGCCTTCAGGCTCTCGACGGCGGCGGCGCACGCCACCGGGTTGCCGCCGTAGGTCGAGCCGAGGCCGCCCGGGTGCACCGAGTCCATGACCTCGGTCGAGCCGATCACGCCCGCCAGCGGCATGCCCGACGCGAGCGACTTCCCGACCGTGATCATGTCGGGGACGACGCCGGAGTGCTCGATGCCCCACAGGGTGCCGGTGCGCCCCATGCCGGCCTGCACCTCGTCGTCGATGTAGAGGATGCCGTGCTCCTCGCAGCGCGCCTTCAGGCCCTGGATGAACTCCGCGGGCATGACGGTGAAGCCGCCCTCGCCCTGGATAGGCTCGAGGATCACGCACGCCACCGATGCCGGATCGACCGTCGCCTTGAACATCCAGTCCAGCGCCTCGAGCGCGTCCGCGGTTGAGATCCCGCGGTACGGATACGGCGCGGGCGCGCGGTAGATCTCGGGCGCGAAGGGACCCATGCCGCGCTTGTAGACGAGCTTCGACGTGAGGCTCATCGCGAGCAGCGTCCGGCCGTGGAAGCCGCGGTCGAACGTGATCACGGCCTGGCGGCCCGTGTGGTAGCGGGCGATCTTGACGGCGTTCTCGACGGCCTCGGCGCCGGAGTTGATCAGCACCGCCTTCTTCTCGTCCGCCCCGGGGGCCAGCTCGGACAGCATCCGGCACACCTCGAGATAGGGCTCGTAGGCCGCCACCGGGAAGCAGGCATGGATCAGCTCGGCGGCCTGCTGCTGGATGGCCTCCACAACGGCATCGGGGGTGTGGCCCAGGTTGAGCACGCCGATCCCGCCGGCGAAGTCGATGTACTCGCGGCCGTCCGCGTCCGTGAGTCGCGCCCCGTGGGCGCGAGCGGCGAAGATCGGCGCAATCGAGACGCCGCGCGCGACGTAGCGGTCACGCTTGGTGCGAAGCGCCTCTGAAGAGGTTCCGGTGTGGACGGCCATTGGTCTATACCCCCGCGGTCGAAGCCGTGCCGGGCGAGTATAGAGGCCGCCCTCGATCGGAGGCCGGGAAAGGCCGTTCCCTGTACCATCCGAGGGCTGCCACGCCCCGAAAGGATCGCCCGGAATGACCGACCACGCTCAGCTCCAGACGCTCGCGAAGCGCCACCTCCTCATGCACTTCACGCGCCACTCGGCGTACGAGACGGACGAGGTGCCCGTGATCTCGCACGGCGAGCACTGCTCGGTCTACGACACGAACGGCAAGAAGTACTTCGACGCGCTCTCCGGGCTCTTCTGCACGCAGATCGGCTACAGCTTCGGGGCGGAGCTGGGCGAGGCGGCGGCGAAGCAGATGGCCGAGCTGCCGTTCTACACGAACTGGAACTACGCGCACCCGCGCTCGGTCGAGCTTGCGGCCAAGGTGGCGAGCATCGCGCCGGGCGACCTGAACCGTGTGTTCTTCGTGTCCGGCGGCTCCGAGGCCAACGAGTCGATCATCAAGCTGGTGAAGCAGTACCACCAGCTCAAGGGGTTCCGGAACCGCTACAAGATGATCGCGCGCCGGATCGCCTACCACGGCACGACCTTCGGCGCCCTTTCGCTGACCGGGATCGCCCCGCTGCGCGCGCCGTTCGAGCCGCTCATGGCGGGCGTCCGGCACGTGTCGAACACGAACAGCTACCGCCGGCCCGAGGGCGAGACCGAGGCCGAGTTCACGCAGTTCCTGCTCGACGAGCTGCGCGGCGTGGTCGAGCAGGAGGGCCCCGAGTCCGTCGCGGCGGTCTTCATCGAGCCCGTCCAGAACTCCGGCGGCACGTTCACGCCCCCGGAGGGCTACTGCCGCGGCGTCCGGGAGCTCTGCGACGAGTACGGCATCCTGCTGGTCGCCGACGAGGTGATCTGCGGCTTCGGCCGGCTCGGGTACTGGTTCGGCTCCGAGCGGTACGACATCCGGCCCGACCTCATCACCTTCGCCAAGGGCATCGGCTCGGCCCACGTCCCGCTCGGCGGCGTGCTCATGACCGACGCCGTCGCGCAGCCCTTCATGGAGGGCACGACGGTCTTCAACCACGGCATCACGTACGGCGGCCATCCCGTCGCGGCGGCCGTGGCGCTCAAGAACCTCGAGGTGATGGAGCGCGAGGGCGTGATCGAGAACGTGCGCCAGAACGAGGACTACTTCCGCGGGATTCTGAAGAAGCTCGGCGAGAAGCCGATCGTCGGAGACGTCCGCGGGGCCGGGTACTTCATGTCGCTCGAGCTCGTGAAGGACAAGGACACCAAGGAGACGTTCAGCGACGCCGAGGCGGAGCATCTGCTGCGAGGGTTCCTGTCGGGGCGGCTGTACGACTCCGGCCTGATCTGCCGCGCGGACGACCGCGGCGACCCGGTGATCCAGCTGTCGCCGCCGCTCGTAGCGACGCGCGACGATCTCGACTTCATCCACGACGTGCTCGACACCGTGCTCGACGACGCGTGGATCGAGATGACGAAGTCGGGCTCCCGCCAGACCGTCCCTTCGTAGTTCATGGGCACCGTGGCGGTCGTCGGCGCAGCCGGCATCATCGGCCCTGCGATCGTCGCGACGCTGGCTGAGCACGAGAGCGTCGAGCGGATCCTCGTCCTCGACATGAACGAGTCAGGGGCGCGGGAGGTGGCCGACCGCTTCGGCGGCGGCCGGGCCTCCGCCGGCGCGCTCGACATCCGCGACCGTGACCGGGCGGTCGCCGCGCTCGACGGCGCCGACGTCCTCCTGAACAGCGCGGCCTACCGGGTGAACCTCGACGCCATGGAGGTCGCGCTGGCCGCGAACGCGCACTACCTCGACCTCGGCGGCCTCTTCCACGTGACCAAGGAGCAGCTCCTGCTCGACGACCGCTTCCGCGAGGCCGGGAGGCTGGCGGTGCTGGGGATGGGCTCGACGCCCGGCAAGACGAACGTCATGGCGGCCCGAGCGGTCGAACTGCTCGGCGACGACGTCGAGCGGATCGTCGTCGCCGCCGCCGGGCGCGACCCCGACCCCCCGACCGGGCCGCTCGTGGCGCCCTACGCGATCGAGACGATCCTCGACGAGCTCTCGATGCCGACGCCGGTCGTCCGCGACGGCCAGGTCGAGTTCGTCGATCCGCTGACCGACGCAGGCACGGTGGAGTTCGGCCGGCCCGCCGGGCCGGCGCCGACGATCTACACGATCCACTCCGAGCAGGCGACGTTCGCGGAGAGCTTCGGCGCCCGGAACGTGAGCTTCCAGCTCTCCCTGAACCCGGTCTTCCTCGAGAGGGCCCGGCTGCTCACCCAGCTCGGCCTCGCCTCCACCGACCCGATCGACGTGCGTGGGACGGAGGTCGTGCCCCGCCAGGTGCTGCTCGCGCTCCTCGCGCGGCTCCCCAAGGCGTCGCCGTCGCATCACGCGCTCGGGATCCACCGCATCGAGGCCCACGGCCGCGAGGGCGGCCTGGCGATCGTGGAGTGCGTGACCACGGCGGTCGACAGGCTCGAGTTCGGCGGCGGCGTGCTCTCGACGGCGAGCCCGCCGGCCGTCGTCGCCGACATGATCTGCCGCGGCGAGCTCGCGGCGCGGACGGGCGTGCTCCCCTCCGAGCGGTGCGTCCCGTACGACTCGCTGTTCTCCCGGCTCGAGCGCTACGGCGTGAGCGTCCGGGAAGAGGTCCGGCTCGAGCCCGCCGCCTAGCTGAGGTCCTCGGCCAGCAGGTCGAGGAGCAGCCCGTCCTGCCACTCTCCGCCGGGGTCGCGCCAGTAGCGGCGCATGATCCCGACGCGGCGGAAGCCGACTCGCTCGTAGCAGCGGATCGCCCGCTCGTTGGCGGCGGCGGGGTCGATCGTCACCCGGTGGTGGCCGCGCTCGCCGAACAGGTGCCGCGCGAGCGTCCGCACGGCGTCGGCGCCGAGCCCCTGCCCGTGGCACTCGGAGGCGAGGAAGATGTCGATGCCCGCATGGCGGAAGTCCGGCGTCGTCTCCTCGTGGAACTGGATCATCCCGACGACGCGCCCCTCCCGCTCGACGGTGAGCGCGACGGTGCCCTGCTCCTCGCCGGCGGCCTTCTCGGCCAGCTCGGCGACGGCGATGTCGGGCCACCAGCGCGCGACCTCCGGGTCCGCGCCGATCTCGGCGAGGCGGCCGAAGTCGCGTTCCTCGAGCGGGCGGAGCACGACCTTTGCTCCCTGAAGTGTCGGCGCCGCCATGGCCGCCAGCCTAGCGATGATGAAACATTGGAATCAGGCACCGGTGTTTCACCGGGTAGCATCGGGGCGTGCTCGAGCAGGCCGCCACGAGAACCTGGATCGGGCGGCTCGTCGAGGAGCTGCCGACGCCGATCGCAGTGGTCGACCTCGACCGGCTCGAGGCCAACATCGCGCGGCTCGCCGCCTACGCGCGCGAGCACGACATCGCGCTCTGGCCGCACGCCAAGACGCACAAGATGCCGCCGGTCGGGCGTATGCAGCTCGCCGCCGGGGCAGCCGGCCTGACCGTCGCAAAGGTCGGCGAGGCCGAGGTGATGACGAGCCACGAGCTCGGCCCGCTGCTTCTGCACTACCCCGTGTACGGGGCCGACGCGTGGCGGCGGCTGGCGGGCGTGGCCGCGGCCACCAGCCTCACGGTGGCGGTGGACTCGTACGAGGCGGCCGAGCCGATGGCGGCGGCGCTGGCCGATGCCGGCACCCGAGCCGAGGTGCTGGTCGAGATGGACGTTGGCCTTCACCGCACCGGAGTGGAGAGCCCGGCCGCGGCGTGCGCGCTCGCCCAGCGGCTCGACGGCCTCCACGGGCTCGAGCCGGCCGGCATCAGCTGCTTCCCGGGCCACGTCCGGGGTCCGAGCGCCGACGTCGCCCGCGCGCTCGCCGATGTCGAGGCGAGGCTCGCCGAGGCGGTCGACCTGCTCGACCGGGCGGGCCTCCGCCGCGACCGGGTGTCGGGCGGCTCCACGCCGTCGATGGCCATGACCCACCTGACGCCCTCGGTGAACGAGCTCCGGGCCGGCACCTACGTCTTCCTCGACCGCACGGAGGTTGCCTTCGACGGGCCGCTCACGCTCGACGACTGCGCGCTTCGGGTCCACGCCACCGTCATCTCGACGGCGGTGTCCGGGAACGCGGTCGTCGACGCCGGCTCGAAGATGTTGTCCGACGCCGCGTTCGGAGGACCCGGCGGCGAGGGCCGGGGCGCCGTTATCGATCACCCTGACGTGACGATCCCCGTCACCAACGAGGAGCACGGGGTCTGTGACGTGAGTCGCTCGACCACGTCGTGGCATGTGGGCGACCGCATCCAGATCGTCCCCAACCACGTGTGTACGTGCGTCAACCTCCAGGACGTCGTCTGCGCCGCCCGAGCGGGCGTCGTCGAGCACGTCTGGACGGTCGAGGCGCGCGGAAAGGTGCGCTAGGTATCAGGTGAGCAGCTTGCGCACGCCCTCGAGGCGCGAGCGCAGATCCTTTACCTCGGCGGCCTGAGCGTTCATCGCCGCGGCGAGCGCCTGCACGTTCTCTACAAGCGAGCGCGTGAGCGCATCGACGTCGCCGTTGCCGCTCGCGGCCGTGGCGCGTCGTGTGCGAGTCGCGGGAGCGGCTGCGGCGCGGCGCGTGCGTGTAGTCCTGCGAGGCCTGAGCGATCCGCCCGCGCGCTTACGCGCAACTCGATAGTAATTGGCAGCGACCGTGCCCTCGCGGCGCCCGCTGTCGGCCGAGATCTTCTTGAACGCATCGGTGCGGCTCATGCCGCCCTTCTCGAGCTTCTCAACCTGCGCGAAGATCTGCTCGCCTATGACACCCGTACGCGGCATTGTGACGTCACCTCTTGTAGTTGGGCGGTACGCGCAAAGTTATACACGAGACCCCGGCCGCCTGCGGAAGGGGTTTGACGCGGCCTCCCCCACCCCCTATGCTGTGACCCGCATGTCGAGCACCGCCCGCACAGAGAGGATCTTCGCCCGCTCCACGCTGAGCGGGCGTCCTGTCGGGCTGCCGCCGATCTCCCTCGACCTTCTCGGCCTCCTCCTTCTCGCCCGGTAGGGCGAGCTTCTTGGCCTACGCGCCGTACCCCGGCGCACACGCACCCCGCACACGACGGGAGAGGTGCGCTCTCCCCCGGCCAAGGAGGTTCCACGACATGGCTTCAGAAGCGGACACCGTCCGTATCTTCGACACGACGCTCAGGGACGGCGAACAGTCGCCCGGCATCGCGCTGAACGCGCAGGAGAAGATCGAGATCGCCCGCCAGCTCGACCGGCTGGGCGTCGACATCATCGAGGCCGGCTTCGCGATCTCGTCGCCCGGCGAGCGAGACGGCATCCGGGCCGTGAGCCGGGCCGTCGAGTGCGTCGTGGCATCGCTCGCGCGCACCAACGAGGAGGACGTGGACGCGGCCATCGAGTCGCTGTCCGATGCGCGGAACCCTCGTATCCATACCTTCATCGCCACTTCCGACATTCACATGGAGCACAAGTTGCGGATGACGCGGGACGAGGTCATCGCGGCCACCGACTTCGCGGTTCGCAAGGCGAAGGGCTTCTGCTCGGACGTGGAGTTCTCGTGCGAGGACGCAACTCGCACCGACATCGAATTCATGGCGCAGGTCGTGCGCGTTGCGATTGCCGCCGGGGCAACGACTATCAACATTCCCGACACCGTTGGCTACACGGTTCCGGAGGAGTACGTCGAGATCCTGACGGGACTGCGCGAACGCGTCCCCGAGATCGACGGCGTCACGCTCTCGGTGCACTGTCACAACGATCTGGGGCTGGCGGTCGCAAACTCCATGGCCGGCGTCGCGGCCGGGGCTCGTCAGATCGAATGCACGATAAACGGTATAGGTGAACGGGCGGGCAACGCGTCGCTCGAGGAGATCGTGATGCTTCTGCGGACCCGCAAGCCGCGCTTCGGCATCGACACGGGCATCGTCACGAACGAGATCGTTCGGACGTCGCGGCTGGTGTCACGCCTCACCGGATATGTGGTCCAACCCAACAAGGCGATCGTCGGCCGTAACGCATTCGCACACGAGGCCGGGATCCACCAGCACGGCGTCCTGGCACATCGGCGCACGTACGAGATCATGGACGCCGAATCGGTCGGGCTGACTGGCTCCGACATCGTGCTCGGGAAGCACTCCGGCCGCCACGCGCTCCGCCAGGCGTTCGCCGACCTCGGCTTCACGATCGAGGGCGACGACCTGCGCAGGGCCTTCGACCGGTTCAAGGAGCTCGCCGACCGCAAGGGCAAGATCACCTCGCTCGACCTCGAGGCCATCGCCTCGGACTCGCTTCGCGAGCGGGAGGATCCCTACCAACTCGTCTCGCTTGCGATCACGACCCGCACCGGCGAGCCGGCGCAGGCCGAGGTGACCGTGCGAAACGGCTTCGGTGAGCGGACGGAATCGGCCGTGGGCGACGGGCCGGTGGATGCGGCCTTCACCGCCATCACGAGCCTGCTCGGCGTGCCGGTCGTGCTCGCCGAGTACACCATCGGCGCCGTCACGGGCGGTGCGGACGCGCTGGGAGAGGTGCGCGTCGTCGTCGAGGCCGACGGACGGACGTTCGCGGGCCAGGCCGTGTCGACGGACATCACCGAGGCCTCGGCCGAGGCATACCTGCGAGCATGCGCGCACGCGAAGCTGGCGATCGAGCCCGACCAGGACAAGGAGCTGATCGAAGTCTGATGACCGAACCCCGTCCCATCCCCATCGTCGCCTGTCTCGCCGGCGACGGCATCGGGCCCGAGGTGATGGCCGAGGCCGGCCGCGTCATCGAGGCGGTGTCGTCGCTCATGGGTGCGCGCCTGCGCCAGGTGCACCTCCCGTTCGGCGGCGACGCGATCGACAAGCACCAGCACCCCTTCCCTGCCCATGTGCGGGCGGCCGTCAAGGCTTCCGACGCCGTCCTTCTGGGAGCAGTCGGCGGGCCGCGATGGGAGTCGTCGCCGCGCCGGCCCGAGGCCGGGCTGCTCGAGCTGCGCAAGGAGCTCGACACGTACGCCAACCTGCGCCCGGTGCGCCACGACGGCATCGACCTGATCGTCGTGCGCGAGCTGACCGGCGGCCTCTACTTCGGCGAGAAGGTGCTGACCGACGACAGCGCCTTCGACACGTGCAGCTACTCGCGAGGGCAGATCGAGCGCGTCGGGCGGTGGGCCTTTCGGCTCGCCAAGCGCCGCGCCGGCCGCGTTGTCTCGGTGGACAAGGCAAACGTGCTGGCGACGTCCAAGCTGTGGCGCCAGGTCGTGACCGAGCTCCACGCAGCCGAGGCGCCGGAGCTGGAGCTGACCCACGAGCTGGTCGACTCGTTCGCGATGAACCTGGCGACCCGGCCGGGCCGCTACGACGTGATCCTGACCGAGAACCTGTTCGGCGACATCCTGAGCGACCTGGCGGCGGCGGTGGGCGGCGGCCTGGGCCTCGCGCCCTCGGCGTCGATCGGCGCCGACGGCCCGGGCATCTTCGAGCCCGTGCACGGCTCGGCGCCTGACATCGCCGGCCAGGGCGAGGCCAACCCGATCGCGATGATCCTCTCGGTCGCCATGATGTTCACGTACGGCCTCGGCCGCCGCGACGTCGGCCGGGCGATCGGCGCGGCCGTGGACGAGGTGCTGGCGGAGGGCTTCGCGACCGCCGATCAGGTGCACGGCGGCCGGGCGTATGCGACCTGGGAGGTGGGGCAGGCGGTCTGCGACGCGCTCGCCCACCACGCCAGCGGGTCAGCGGAGTTCGCCGACCACCCTTTCGATAGGGTGATGGCCAGTGGATAGGCAGAGGATCACCGGCGCCGAAGCGATCATCCGCTGCCTCGAAGCAGAGGGCGTGACCGACGTCTTCGGCCTGCCGGGAGGGGCCATTCTGCCGCTCTATGACGCGTGGGCGCACTTCGAGCACGGCATCCGCCACTACCTCTCGCGGCACGAGCAGGGCGCCGGCCACATGGCCCAGGGCTACGCGCGCGCGACAGGCAAGGTCGGCGTCGCGATCGCGACGTCCGGCCCCGGCGCCACCAACCTCGTGACGCCGATCGCAGACGCCTACCTCGACTCGACGCCGATCGTCTGCATCACCGGCCAGGTGCCAACCCACCTCATCGGGACCGACGCCTTCCAGGAGGCCGACATCCAGGGAATCACGATGCCGATCGTGAAGCACTCGTGGCTCGTGAAGGACGTGCGCGACATCCCGCGGGTGATGAAGGAGGCGTTCCACATCGCGCGGAGCGGCCGGCCGGGCCCGGTGCTGGTCGACATCCCCAAGGACATCCAGCTCGCGTCGTTCGACTTCGAGTATCCCAAGCAGGTCGACATCCCCGGCTACAAGCCGTCCAAGCACGGCCATCCGCGCCAGGTGATCTCGGCGGCGGAGGCGATCCTCGCCGCCGAGCGGCCGGTGTTCTACGTGGGCGGCGGCGCCGTGTCGGCGAACGTCGACCCGGCCGACCTGATCCGCGTGGCCGAGGCCGTCCAGATGCCCGTCATCACGACCCTCATGGCGAAGGGCGTCTTCCCCGACTCGCACCCGCTCTGCATCGGGCTGCCCGGTATGCACGGCTCGAAGGCCGCCAACTGGGCGATGAACCGGGCCGACCTCCTGATCGCCTGCGGGTCGCGGTTCGACGACCGCGTCACGGGCAGGCTCGACGTGTTCGCGCCCGGCGCCAAGGTGATCCACATGGACGTCGACCCGGCTGAGATCGACAAGAACCGGCACGCCGAGATCCCGATCGTCGGATCGCTCGAGCTCATCATCCCGAAGCTCGCCGAGGCGCTCAGCTCACGCATGAACGGCGGCCGGCCGAAGGCAGCGGAGTGGCTCGACACGGTCCGCGGATGGAAGTCCGAGAACCCGTTCCGCTACCGCAACACCGAGCCGCTCAAGCCGGAGTTCGTGATCGAGCGGCTGCGCGACCTGACCGCCGATCGCGACGTGATCTGGGCGACCGGCGTCGGCCAGCATCAGATGTGGGCCGCGCAGTACCTCCAGATCGACAAGCCGCGGCGCTGGCTGACGTCGGGCGGCCTCGGCACGATGGGCTACGGCGTGCCGGCGGCGATCGGCGCCAAGGTCGGGCGCCCCGACGCGACCGTCATCAACATCGACGGCGACGGCTGCTTCCAGATGACGATGCAGGAGCTCGCGACAGCGCGCATGTACGGCATCGGCGCAATCCACGTGGTGGTGAACAACGGCTGGCTGGGCATGGTGCGCCAGTGGCAGGAGCTCTTCCACGACGAGCGCTTCTCCGAGACCGATCTGTCGGTCGACATGCCCGACTACGTGAAGCTCGCCGAGGCCTTCGGCATCGCCGCCTTCCGGTGCGAGACGACCGACGAGGTCGACGAGGCGATCATCGGCGCGCTCGAGTGCGGCGGGCCGGCCGTGATCGACGCGCGAGTCGACCGCGAGGAGAAGGTGTACCCGATGGTCCCCGCCGGTGCGCTCCTCAGCCGAGATGCTCGACGTGGAGTGGGCCGAGGACGACAACCAGTGGGTCGAGGAGGGGGTCTAACACCCGTGAGCGTGCACACCCTGTCCGTCCTGGTCGAGAACCGCCCCGGCGTGCTCACACGCTGCGCGGGCCTCTTCGCCCGGCGCGGCTTCAACATCGACTCGCTCGCCGTCGGGCCGACCGACGACGCCGCGCGCAGCCGGATCACGATCCGGGTGGACTGCGCGCAGCAGTCGATCGACCAGGTGACGAAGCAGCTCTACAAGCTCGTCGACGTGCTCAAGGTGTCGGAGCTCGGCGCGACCGCCGTCGAGCTCGAGCTTCTGATGGTGAAGGTGTCCTCGACGCCCGAGCGGCGGCCCGAGATCATCAGCCTGGCGGAGGTCTTCGAGGCCCGGGTGGTCGACGTGGGGCCGGCGGCGGTGACGTTCGCGTGCGTCGGCCCGCCGGACCGGCTGGAAGCGCTCGAGGAGCTCCTCTCACCGTACGGCATCCGCGAGCTGGTGCGCACCGGCCGGATCGGGCTCGACCGCGACGGCGAAATCAACAAACGAAAGCGAATGAGGGTGGTGGCTTAGGTGGCTGATGCAAAGATCTACTACGAGGCCGACTGCGACCCGTCCCTGCTGGACGGGAAGACGATCGCGGTCATCGGCTACGGGAGCCAGGGGCACGCCCACGCCCTGAACAACCACGACTCGGGAAACCAGGTCGTCGTCGGCGCGCGGCCCGACTCGCGCGCGCACCGGGCGGCGACCGACGACGGCCTTCCGGTCGCGACCGTCGCCGAGGCGACCGCACAGGGCGACGTCGTCATGATCCTCGTGCCCGACCACGTGCAGGCGCCGGTCTACCGCGAGGAGATCGCGCCCAACCTGCGCCCCGGCTCGATGCTCATGTTCGCCCACGGCTTCAACATCCGCTTCGGCGGCATCGAGCCCGCCGACCGACGTCGACGTGAGCCATGATCGCGCCGAAGGGCCCCGGCCACCTCGTGCGCCGCCAGTACGTCGCCGGGATCGGCGTGCCGGGCCTCGTCGCCGTGCACCAGGACGCGACCGGGAACGCGCTCGGCGCTGGCCCTCGCGTACGGCCACGCGATCGGCTGCGCACGCGGCGGCCTGATCGAGACGACGTTCACCGAGGAGACCGAGACCGACCTCTTCGGCGAGCAGGCCGTGCTGTGCGGCGGCATGACGCAGCTCGTGCAGATGGGATTCGACACGCTCGTCGAGGCCGGCTACCAGCCCGAGATCGCCTACTTCGAGTGCCTCCACGAGCTCAAGCTCATCGTCGACCTGATGTGGGAGGGCGGCCTGGCCGGCATGCGCTACTCGATCTCCGACACGGCCGAGTACGGCGATCTGACCCGCGGGCCCGCAGGTGATCGACGAGCACGTCCGCGAGAACATGCGCAAGATCCTCTCCGACGTCCGCGACGGCACCTTCGCCAAGGAGATGATGGACGAGGAGGCCGCCGGCCGGCCGCGCTTCACCGCGCTTCGGGGTGCGGCCGCCAGCTCGCAGATCGAGACGGTGGGCGCGCGCCTGCGGGCCATGATGCCCTGGATCCAGGCCGGCTCGAAGGAGAAGGCAAAGGCCTAAGCGCGGCACCAGTGTCGGCTGTCACGCAAGACCATCGGGGGCGGGCCCCGAACGGGGCCTGGCCCCATGGGGTTTCCGCTTGACTCCGCACCGTCGCGTCCGGCTGGCGGAGCCGCCGCCGAGCCCGCTCGCCGACGACTTCGCCCGCATCCGCGAGCAGTTCGACGTCCACCCCGACTTCCCGGAGCCGGTCGAGGAGGCCGCCCAGGCGGCGGCCGGGCGCCGGGTCGACGGCGGACGGCCGCGCCGACCTGCGCGAGCTCGCGTTCTTCACGGTCGACCCGCCGGGCAGCATGGACCTCGACCAGGCGATGCTGCTCGAGCGAGCCGACGGACGGCGGGTACCGCGTCCGCTACGCGATCGCCGACGTCGGCGCAGTTCGTCGACCGGGGCGGGCCGATCGAGGCTGAGGCGTGGCGGCGCGGCGTCACCGTCTACACGCCCGACGTCCGCTGCCCGCTCTACCCGCGGTCCCTCGGAGAAGGGGCCGCGAGCCTGCTCCCCGACGAGGACCGGCCGGCGATCGTCTTCACGGTCGAGCTCGACGATGCCGGGCGCGAGATCTCGGCGTCGGTCGGGCGCGCGCTCGTCCGAAGCACGCGACCGGCTCGACTACGCCCATCTCGGCGGCGAGCGCGAGACGATCCTCCGCGAGATCGCCGAACGCCGGATCGCGCTCGCGCGCGCCCGCGGCGCGGTCGTCCTGAACGCCCCCGAGCAGCAGGTCGTCCCGGACGCCGGCGCGCCGTGCGGCTACCGGCTCGAGTGGGAGTCGCGCCTGTCACTCCGAGGACTGGAACGCCGAGATCTCGCTCCTGGCCGGCACGGTCGCGGCGGCCGTCATGCTGCGCCACCGAGTCGGCCTCCTGCGGGTCATGGGCGGCGCCGACGCCTACCGGGTCGGCGTCCTCAGGCACGCGGCCGCCGCGCTCGGTGTGCGCTGGCCGGACGAGACCGGCTACGAGGAGTTCGCGCGCGACCTCCGCCCCACCGATCGCGCCGCACGCCGCCCTGCTCGAGCAGGCCCGCGGCGTCATGGGCCGCGCCGGCTACGTGGCCTTCTCCGGCGACGTGCCCGAGGCGCACGTCCACGCCGGCCTCGCAACGCCCTACGCGCACACGACGGCCCCGCTGCGGCGGCTGGCCGACCGCTACGTCCTCGACCTGCTCGTGCAGCTCGAGTCGGGAGCCGCCCCGGACGCCGATGCGGTCGACACGCTCAGGCGGCTCCCGGACGAGATGGAGGAGGCCGAGTCCCGCGCGGGCCAGGTCGAGCGGGCGATCGTCGACGATCTCGAGGCCCGGCTCCTCGAGCACCGGGTCGGCGAGCGGTTCGACGCGGTCGTCGTCGACCACGACGCCCGCGGCGCCCGGCTCCAGATCGCCGAGCCGCCGATCCGCGCCCGCCTGCACAGCGACCGCGCGGATCGACCCTGGGACGACGCTCGCCGTGCGGCTCGTCGGCGCCGACCCGCTGGGGCGGTCGCTCCGCTTCGCCCCGGCTGACGTCGCGGCCGGTTAGCCGCCCGGCCTGCGCTGGATGGCGCGCAGGCCGCGCCGGCCGGTCCGCTTGACCGGGTCGGGGATCCGCTCGCGCACGCGGACGGCGACGTCGAACGAGCGCTTGACGAGGAGCGACGCCCGGTTCGCCGCGCGCTCGGCGACCGTGACGCGCCGCACCTTCTGGCCGACGGTCATCGAGCTGTAGATGAAGCGGACGCGCCGGTAGTGGGATCCCTTGTACATCTGCTCCTCGGCCACGCGGCAGGAGCCGGGGAAGTACGCGCTCGTGTCGTGCATCGCGAGCATCCCGCCGTCGACCAGCTTGCGGGTCCAGAGGTGGAAGTCGAGGTCGACCAGGTCGTAGCGGTGCGAGCCGTCGATGAAGAGGAGCTCGATCGCCGGCTCGGGGAAGTCCGGGAAGGCGTCGGCCGACATCGGCGGCGATCGGCGTCACGAGCTCCTCGATCCCGGCCCGCCTGATGTTCGCCTGGAACTCGGCGAAGCGCTTCCAGCCGTGGCCGGGGTCGATCGCGTAGATCGGGACGCCGTGCCCGGCCTGCGACCCGAGCCCGAGGCAGATCGTCGAGCGGCCCTTGAACGACCCGATCTCGACGATGACGCCGCGGCCCGTGCACCCCTTGGCGAGCTCGTAGAGCGCCGTCGGCCTCCTCGTCGGAGAGCCAGCCGGGCACGCCGCGCAGGTGCTGCTCGAGCACGTCGTGCTCCGCCGCAACAGCCTGCAACGACGCAGCCCCCGCCATGACGCCGCCCATGACCACGCGCCGACTGTACCTCGACCCGCCCGCTGCGTGCGGTCTGTCACAAGTCATCGCGGCAGTGCCGCGAACCGGGACGACGCGCTCGGCGAATGCCGGGAGATGTCTCCGACCACCCGCGCGGCCCGGCCGGCCAGTAGCATCGCCCGCACCGTGCAGGGCGCCCACACACCGTCCCTCCTCACGCTCGGCCCGCGCGGCGCGCCGCGCGCGGCGGTCGTGATCGCCCACGGCGGCAAGTCGCAGAGCACGGCGCCCGACTCCAACCTGCGATCGCCGGCGCTCCGCATGCTGCCCGTTCCTGCTCGACCTCGCCCGCAGCGGCCGGCGCCTGGGCCTGGCGTCGGCCCAGCTCCGCTACCGGCGTGGTCGGCTACAACGAGGGCGACCCGGTCGCCGACGTCGAGTGGGCGCTCGACCGCGTGGCCGAGCGCTACGGCGTGCCGGTGTGCCTGCTCGGCCATTCGATGGGCGCCCGGGCGGCGCTGCGCGCGGCCGGGCCACCCGTCGGTCGTCTCGGTCGTCGCGCTGGCGCCGTGGTGCCCGCCGGCCGAGCCCGTGGATCAGCTCGAGGGCCGCACGGTCGTGATCGCCCACGGCGTCCGCGACCGGATCACCGACCCGGCCCGGTCGCTCGAGTTCGCGCGCCACGCCCAGCCCGTCGCAGACCGACTCGCGCGGTTCGAGCTCCGCGGCACCGGCCACACGATGCTTCAGCGCCTGCCGACATGGCAGTCGCTCGCCCGCCGGCTGACGCTCGGCACGCTCGGCCTGCACCCGCTCGAGGGCCAGCTCGCGGCGGCGTTCGCGCTTCCGGCCGACCAGGCGGTGAGGATCTCCCGATGATCTGGATCCCGCGCGTCGTCGGAATCCTGACCGCCGCCTACGGCGTGAGCGCCGTCGCCATGCCCGGCGTCATCGGCCGCCACGGCGGCTACCGCGGATGGGAGTCGCGCGAGTCGGCCGTGCGGCTCCTGTCGGCGGTCGTCGGCGTCCGCGACATCGTGTCGGGGATCGCCATCGTCGCGCGCTCCGCGCGGCGGCGTGCTGCTCGCGGCGCTCGCCGCCCGGGTCGCGTTCGACCTCACCGACTGCGTCGCGTTCGGGACGCTCCTGCCCGAGCCGGCGGCACGGCGCAAGGTCGCGCTCGTCGCCGGCGGCTGGGGCGCGCTCGCCGCCGTCTCCGCGGTCGTTCGCGACGTGATGGGCGACCGGCTCGACATCGCGGTGATCGGAAGCGGCGTCTCGGGCCTCACCGCCGCGCACGTCCTCGGCCGCCGCCACCGGGTGACGCTCTACGAGCGCGACGAGCGCCTGGGCGGCCACGCCAACACGGTCGGTGTCCGCGGCGACGGCGGGCGCGAGGTCGCACTCGACACCGGCTTCATCGTCCACAACGAGCGCACCTACCCGACGCTCCTGCGGCTCTTCGCCGACCTCGGCGTGCGCACCCAGGACTCCGACATGAGCTTCTCGGTGCGGTGCGAGGGCTGCGGCCTCGAGTACGCGGGAGCCCGCGGGATGCAGGGCGTGATGCCGCGGGCGTCGGTGCTCGGCCGGCCGCGCTACCTGCGGATGCTGGGCGAGGTCAGGCGCTTCCACCGCCACGCGCGCGCCGTCCTGCGCGACCCGGCCGCCGACCGGCTCACGCTCGAGCAGTTCCTGGCCGACGGCGGCTACTCGGACTACTTCACCGACCACTTCATGCTGCCGCTGACCGGCGCCGTGTGGTCGAGCTCGCCGACGACGGCCCGGGCGTACCCGGCCCGCTACCTCATCCGGTTCTTCGCGAACCACGGAATGCTCACCGTGACCAACTCGCCGCAGTGGAAGACGGTCGTCGGCGGAAGCCGCGTCTACGTCGAGGCCGTCGCCGACCGGCTCGACCGGGTGCTCGTGTCGACGCCGGTCGAGCGGGTCGAGCGGACCCGCGACGGCGTGGTCGTGAACGGCGAGCGGCGCCACGACCGGGTCGTGATCGCGGCCCACCCCGATCAGGCCCTGGCGATGCTCGCCGACGCGAGCGAGGCCGAGCGGCGCGTGCTGGGCGCGTGGACGTACTCGCAGAACCACACCGTCCTTCACACCGACGGCTCCCTGCTCCCGCACGCGCCACGGCGCCCGCGCCTCGTGGAACTACCTCCTCGACACCTGCTCCACGAGCCAGCCGAACGTGCACGTGACCTACCACCTGAACCGGCTCCAGGCCCTGATCGAGCCGCTCGACTACTGCGTGACGCTGAACCAGACGTCGCGGATCGAGCCCGGCCGGCGAGCTCCGCCGGATGGTCTACGAGCACCCGGTCTACACGCATGCGAGCCTCGCGGCGCAGGCCGAGCTGCCGGCGATCCAGGGCGACCGCGGCACCTACTACTGCGGCGCCTACCACGGCTGGGGGTTCCACGAGGACGGCTGCATCTCGGGCCTCCGGGCGGCCCTTGCGATGGGGTGCGCATGGTGAGGTCGTGCCTGTACGAGGGCCAGGTGGTGCATGACCGGCGGACGCCGGTTCGCAACGTCTTTCGCTACGGCGTCTACATGTGGCTCGTCGACCTCGACGAGCTGGAGGAGCTCGACACGCCGCCTGTGGGCGTTCGGCGCCGACCGGCGGGCGCTCACGACGATCCGCAGCCGCGACCACCTCGGCGACCCCGCACCGGTCGATCCGCGAGAACGTCGACGCCTACCTCGCGCATGCACGACATCGACCTCGAGGGCGGCGCCGTGCAGCTCCTCACCAACGCGCGCGTGCTCGGCTACGTCTTCAACCCGCTCTCGGTCTTCTACTGCCACGACCGCGACGGCGAGCTGCGCTGCGTCGTCGCCGAGGTGCACAACACGCACGGCGAGCGGCACTGCTATCTGCTGCATCCGGGCGAGCGAGGCCGGGCCGAGACCGACAAGGAGTTCTACGTCTCGCCGTTCCTCACGGTCGACGGTCGCTACCGGATGTCGTTCGCGCCGCCGGGGGACCGGCTCGGCGATCCAGATGAGCCTCGAGCAGGACGGCGAGCGCGTGTTCGGAGCGTCGCTCACGGGTACACGGCTGCCGTTGACCAACGGCTCGCTCGGGAGGATGCTGGTCCGGTACCCGCTCATGACCGCGAAGGTGACGACCCTCATCCACCTCCAGGGCCTGCGCCTTCACCGGCGGGGCGTGGCCCACGTCCGCCGCCCGCGCCACCCCCGCCAGGACGGCGTCGGATGACGCGCCACCCACGTCGAGGTCGAGGCCCGGCGGCCGCTCCACCCCGACACGGTCGCCGCCCCGACGCGCGCCCGGATCGCCCGCGCGCTCTTCCTCCGCGCGGTCCGGCTGCTGCCGGCAGGCTCGCTGACGGTCGTCCTGCCCGACGGCCGGACGGCCGTCGCGGGCCGCCGCGGTGCGCCGACGATGACCGTCCACCGCGAGGACTTCTTCCACCGCCTCGGCGCGCACGGCAGGATCGGGTTCGGCGAGGCGTACATGGCCGGCGACTGGTCGGCCGACGACCTGGCGGCGGCGCTCGCGGCGTTCGCCTCCTCGCTCGACCGGCTCGCCCCGGCGCCGTTTCGCAGGATCGGCCGCGTGATCGACCGGCGCCTGCCCGCCCACGAGGAGAACACGCTGAGCGGCGCGGCGCGCAACATCTCGCGCCACTACGACCTCTCGAACGAGCTCTTCGCGCTCTTCCTCGACGAGACGATGACGTACTCGTGCGCGGTCTTCGAGCCCGGCGACACGCTCGAGACCGCGCAGCGGCGCAAGTACGAGGCGCTGGCCGAGCTGGCCGACGTGCGGCCGGGGCACGACGTGCTCGAGATCGGCACCGGCTGGGGCGGCATGGCGATGCACCTGGCTGCGACGCGCGGCTGCCGGGTCACGTCGGCGACGATCTCGCAGGCGCAGGCGGCGCTCGCGCGCGAGCGGATCGCCGCCGCCGGCCTCGACGACCTGATCGAGGTCGTCCTGTGCGACTACCGCGAGATCGAGGGGACGTACGACAGGATCGTGTCGGTCGAGATGTTCGAGGCGGTCGGCGAGCGCTACTGGCCGACGTTCTTCGCCTCGTGCGACCGGTACCTGCGGCCGGGCGGCGCGTCGGGATGCAGACGATCACGATGCCCCACCGCCGGTACCGGGCGACCCGGCGCACCTACGGCTGGGTGCACAAGTACATCTTCCCCGGCGGCCTCATCCCGTCCGAGGAGGCCATCGACCGGGCCGTCCGCAGCGGCTCGGGCCTGCGCGTCGAGGCCACGAGCGAGATCGGGCCGCTTCTACACGACCACGCTTCGGATGTGGCGCGAGCGGTTCATCGCCCGGACCGACGAGGTCGCGGCCCTCGGCTTCGACGGCACCTTCCGGCGGATGTGGGAGTTCTACCTGGCCTACTGCGAGGCCGGGTTCGCGACGGGCGCGCTCGGCAATGTCCAGCTGCGGCTGGCGCGGCAGTGAGGCTGGGCGGCCGCCGGGTCTGGGTCACCGGCGCGTCGAGCGGGATCGGCGCGGCGCTCGTGAAGGAGCTCGTCCGGCGCGGCTGCCGGGTCGCGGCGAGCGCGCGCCGCGCCGACCGGCTCGCGGCGCTCGGGCCGCGCGTCGTGCGCCGTGCCCCTCGACGTGACCGACCGCGACGCGGTGATCGCCGCCGAGGAGCGGGTGCGCGGCCGAGCTCGGCGGGATCGACGTGGTCGTCCTGAACGCGGCCTACTGGCGCCAGTTCACGGTCGACGAGTGGGACTCGGACGTCCTCCGAAGCCACTTCGACACGAACGTGATGGGGCTGGCCTACGGCGTCGAGGCGGTGCTGCCCGAGATGCGCCGGCGCGGGGCGGGGACGATCGTCGGCATGGCGAGCGTCGCCGGCTACCGCGGCTTCCCCCGCTCCGAGGCCTACGGCGCCACCAAGGCGGCCGAGATCAACATGCTCGAGGCGCTCCGGATCGACCTGCGCCCGCTCGGCATCACGGTGCAGACGGTCTGCCCGGGCTTCGTGCGCACCGACCTGACCGCCAAGAACACGATTCCCGATGCCGTTCATGCTCGAGGCCGACGACGCGGCCCGCCGGATCTGCCGCGGCATCGAGAAGGAGAAGGCCGAGATCGTCTTCCCGTTCCCGATGATGCTCGGGATGAAGGCGCTTCGGCTCGTCCCGGTGCGGCTCTACACGGGCGTGTTCGGGGCGGGGCTCAGGCGGGGACGACAGATGTGACGGAACCGGTCCGCCAGTTCGAGCGGGTCGACTGGTCGCCGGGGGTGTGTGAGAAGGGCCGCGTCCCCCATCCGTCTCCGCGTCCTCCAGTGGGGTACTCGTACACAGGGCCCGACGCGGCGGGTTGACGCCCGCCTCGGCCGCGTGAGACGGTGCCCGCGATGACCAACCACCTGGGTCCGGGGCAGACCCTCGCCGCAGGCAGTCAGCTGCACGCGCCGACGCGGCCGGTGACGCTCGTCATGCAGCCGGACGGCGACCTCGTGCTCTTGAAGTCAGGAGCCGAACGGCTGTGGTCGTCCGGGACGGCCGGGAAGGGCGGAACGCACGTCCAGATGAAGGCGGGCGGGAACCTGGTGCTGATCGGGCACCGCGCGACGGTCTGGGAGACGAAGACGAGCGGCCACCGCGGTGCGCGCCTCGTCGTGCAGGACGACGGCAACCTCGTCGTCTACGGCGCCGACAACACCATCCTGTGGCAATCGGAGACCGCCGCGGAATGGGCCGCCGCGGCGGGTGACCGCCTGCGGGCGACCGAGGCGCTCTTCCCGGGCGCGTCGCTCACGGCCAAGACCCGACCGCTCACACTGACGCTTCAGCCCGACGGAGATCTCGTCCTCGCGCGCGAGGGCGTTCCGGTGTGGGCGACGGGCACAGCCGGGAGGAATGTGGCAAGCGCGGTGATGCAGGAGGACGGGAACCTCGTGCTGCACGGGCCGCAGGGGACGGTGTGGGCGTCGCAGACCGGCGGTACGCCCGGTGCGCGGCTGATCCTGCAGGACGATGGCAATGCCGCGATCGTGGGGAAGAAGCGGGCGATCCTGTGGACCACCGGCACGCCGGTCTGGCCGCCCGCAGGCCGCACCGACGTCCTCTGGCCACTCGACGCCCTCGCGCCGAAGGAGCGGCTGCGCTCACCGTCGGGGCAGTTCCAGCTCGCGCTGCAGACCGACGGCAACCTCGTCCTCTACGACGGGCAGACCCCCATCTGGGCGACCGGTACGAACGGCCAGACAGTGTCGCAGGCCGCGATGCAGGCCGACGGCAACCTCGTCCTGGTCGGGCCGGGCGGCACGGTCGTCTGGGAGGCGCGCACGGCCGGCCATGCCGGCGCCCGGCTGGTGCTCCAGGACGACGGGAACGCGGTCGTCTACGCGATCGACAAGCGCCCGCTCTGGTCGACCGGCACCGCCGAGCGACGGCGCGACATCGGCCTTCTCATGCAGACGCAGCTCCAGCCCAACTGGTGCTGGTCGGCGGTCTCGACGAGCGTGAGCCACTTCTACAACCCGGCCAGCGCATGGACGCAGTGCACGCTCGCGAACGCCGAGCTCGAGCAGACGGGCTGCTGCGCCGACGGATCGACGCCGTTGTGCAACAAGGACTGGTATCTCGACCGCGCACTGACGCGGACCGGCAACCTCCAGAGCTGGGTCGGGAACCCCGTCGCCCTGAGCGACGTCGAGCACGAGGTGAACGCCGGCCGGCCGGTGGGCGTGCGCATCGGCTGGGCCGGGCGGCGGCGGCCACTTCGTGGTCCTCGACGGCTACTCCGATCCGGGCACCGGCCCGGGCTTCCTGAACGTCGAGGATCCGTTCTACGGAAAGTCGCGCATGCCCTACTCCGCGTTCCGGAACACCTACCAGGGCGACGGGTCCTGGACGCACACGTACTACACGAGGAGCTAGCTGCGATGCCGATCGAGTACCCGAAGCCGCCCGCCGAGGCCGACAAGGCCGCGGCCGACGGCGTGCTCGACGTCCACCGCGCCGAGACGCGCGGCGCGGGCGCGGGCCCGCTCGCTGCGCGAGATCGGCGACGGCGGCCGGCAGCTCGCCTCGCCCCACGCGCGTCCACAACCTGGGCCTGGCCGACCTCGCGAAGCCCGGTCACGCTGGCGCGACGCGCCGATGACCGCATGGCGCTACCTGGTCGAGGAGGCTGGAGCCGCCGTCGCGAGCGCCGAGGTGGGCGTCGACGCGAAGGGAGCGGTGCGCGGCCTCGACCACGTGAACGAGGGGCCGTTCGTGAAGGCCACGGCGGCCGCGCAGAAGGCGGCGGCGAAGCTGCCGCAGGTGCGCGACGGCAAGGTCGAGGCCCGCGTCATCCGCGTTCCCGCGCTCTACGTGATGGCGCTCTGGCTGAAGGACCTCGACGGGACTGACGACGTCGTCATCCCGATGACGCCCGCCCCGCCGTTCCTCGAGGCCAACCGGCCGTACACCGAGCGCGAGTTCCTGAAGGCGCTCGCCGGCCCCGCCAAGGCGCGCGCAGCAGTTCTCGAACGCGCCGCGAGGCGGGCTGAGCGTCAGCTGCCGGGCTTGTGCGAGTCCCCGCCGCCGTTGCCGCCGGACGGGTGATCCGGGTGCGACGGATGGCTGGGGTGACTCGGATGGGACGGATGATCGGGGTGGCTGGGATGGCTCCCGCCGTGCCCGTTGCCGTGCTCGCCCGCGTGGCTCTTGCCGCCGCTCGCGGCCGTCGAGATCTCGGCGCCCTTGTCGACACCCTTGGCGTCCGTCGTGTGGGCCAGCTTCGAGATGTCGGAGCCATGTCCCTTGCCGTTGCCCTTCCCGTCGGCGCCCGCGTCCCCGTCGTCGTGTGACGCTCGGTGCGCCGGCGCCCACGGGGGCGTCCGCGGTCGCCCCCGTGGTTGTCTGCGCCGGTGCCTCCCCCTTGAGGGCGGCCTCGGATGTCGCCGCGGTCCGGCTCGCCGGATGGGCCCCCCACGAGCGAGCCGACGCCGATGCGATCGAGGACCGCCGACACGGTCGACGATCCGGCGCCGGTCGCGCCCGCGGCATAGGCGCCGCCGGTCATCGCGCAGAACGCGACGGCGGCCAGCACCGGGATGCGGCGCCGCCCGGACGGCGAACGTCGCACCGCCCGCGTGCCCGACGCGGTGTCGGCGAGCCCGAGATCGACTGGAGGATGCGACGCGGTCGCCGCGGGCACAGGCACGCCCGCCGCGGACCGTGCTGTCTGAAGCAGCGCCGCCACCGCCGCGTACCCCGGAGGCGCATCGGCGGGTTCCACACCACCGGCGAGCATCCGATCCGCGGTTTCGTCGTCCAGTCGAACCGCCCTCATGGAAAGGAAGAACGCACGCAGGCCCATCGGCGTTACACCCCGCCTTCCGGACCGGCCTCGTCGGCCATGCTCGCGGGCGAGCCGACGCAGCGCGCGGTGCTGGATCACGCGGACAGACCCGGGCGTGCGGCCCGTCAGCTCGGCGACCTCCTCGGCGCTGAACCCGCCGAGCACGCGAAGGAGGATCACCTCCGCCTGCGGAGCCGGGAGGCGCTTGATCCGCGCGACGGCCGCGGCGACGTCCTCGCCGAGCTCCGGGTCGACCGCCGGCCGGTCGAGCTCGAACGCGCCTGGCGGCCGCAGCACGACCGATCGCTGCCACCACCGGCGGCGGTGGTCGAGGGCACGCCGACGCGCCGTTGTGAGCACCCACCGGCGGAACGCGGCCGCGTCGCCGCGGAACGCCCCGGCGCCCGCGACGACCTCGACCCACACCTGCGAGGCGACATCCTCGGCGACGCTGCGGCCGACGACCGCGCCCAGGTACCGGACGACGTCGCCGTGCACCGACGCGTACGCCTCCGCGACACGGGCGTCGACGGACGCGCCGCCGTCGGACGCCCACCGGGTCTCGTCCGAGAGCCCTATCTGCGGCTCACCCTGTTTTTGTCGTGGGTCCACCTGCGGCCTCGCCCGAAGGGTACGTGCTCTCGGAGCGCCTGTCGCATCCCAGAGCGGGAGGGCCGCCCTGGGGACGGCCCTCCCGGCCCGAGCCGGCGAGGCTGCCGACGGATCACTTCGGAGGTGGAGGCACCAGGCAGGTCTGGGTCGAGCCGCCCTGCACGATCTTGAAGTCGCCGGTGCCCGTGATGTGCACGAGGACTGCGCCGGCCTGGCCGTTGGTGCTGCCGATCTTCTGCTCGCTCGGCGTCTTGCCCGGGGCCTGCGTGTACTTGATGGCCGTGCCGCCCGCATACGGGCCGAACACGGTGTTCGAGCCGAGATCGATCACGAACACGTCGGCCGTGTTGCTCGAGTCGCCGATCTGGTAGAAGCCGTCGGGGTTCTCGCCGCCCTTGGGGTTCGTGCCCGGCGGGGTGAGGCCGGCGGGCGGGATCGTCTTGCCGTGCGGGTTCACGTACTCCACGCACTCGCCGCCGTACTGGTCGTCCGACGCAGTCTGCCCACTGCTGCCGCCACCGACCGCCGTGTTCACGGCGTCGACGGCATAGCCCACGCCGCCGAAGCTCAGGAACGCCGCCGTCGCGCCGGTCGTCATGAGCAGCGCCAGCACGGGCCGGCCTCCGCCGCGTGCGCGGGGGGCACCGACGCTGCCGGCGATCTCGTGCTCGACCTCGGCATCGAGCCGGGGCCTCTCTGCGCGGAGCGCCGATTCGATCGCGGAGAGCTCTCCCCCGCGGTCTCGGAACCACCTCATTGCCGCCTCCCCCTGGGTCGGTACCCCTGTAACGGGAAACACCGTTCCGGCGGGCCTCTGTGTTACAGCGAGATCGGATCGCGCGAATCGTGCGGAGTAGGATCTGTCGCATGACCGCGGTCTCCTGGAGGGTGATCCAGCACGGCTGGTCGGTGCGCTCGAGCGACGGCGAGGACATCGGCGTCGTCTTCCTGGTCGTCGGCGACGAGAACGAGGACATCTTCGACGGGCTCGCGATCACCCACCACAAGGGCTTCGCGGTCCACAACTACGCCGACCGGCCGCACTACGTCGAGGCGGCGCGGGTCGCCTCGATCGACGACTCGGGCGAGGTCACGCTGGCGATCACGGCGGAGGAGGCGAAGAGCCTCCCGGTGCACGACCCGCCGGTCAGCGCCGAGATCCTGCCCGGGAAGGCGTCGCTCGCCGACCGGGTGCGCACCGAGATCGAGCACCTGACGGGCGAGGATCACACGAACTGACGCCGCGACCGCGGCCCGGCCGCGTCAGGGGACGAGCGGGCGGGTGTCGAAGTACTCGGAGAGCCGGGCGATCCTCTCGTCGCGGAGCTCGACGAGAATCGCGAACGGGAAGTCGAACCGCTCGCCGCCGTCGCGGAGCTTCGACGCGAAGAACCCGATGGCCAGCACACGGTCGCCGTCCTCGATGACCGGATCCAGCGTCACCCGGCAGTCCTCGATCGCCCCCATCCCCTCCGTGAGGCCGGCCCGGATGGGCTCGGGGCCCGTCAGCGGCTCGGGATAGAGCGGGTCCTCGTAGACGCCGTCCGGCGCGAAGAGGCCGGCGGCCGCGTCGGGGTCGCCCACCTCCCAGGCGTCGCAGACGGCACGCAGGGCCTCGGCCGGGGTCATGCGATGATGCTACCAAGTGCTCCACCCCACCATCCGCAGGTCGCCGTACTTCGAGCGCACGCTCGCCCACGGCGCGTGCGACTTCATGGTCTACAACCACACGTACATGCCGATGGGGTACGGCCGCGACCCGCGCGACGACTACCGCGCGCTGGTCGAGCGGGTCACCCTGTGGGACGTCGGGGCCGAGCGCCAGTGCGAGCTGCGCGGCCCGGGGGCGCTCGCGCTCGCCGACCACCTCGCCCCGCGGCGGCTGGCCGACCTCGCGGTGGGCGAGTGCCGCTACACGCCCGTCTGCGACCGGGCCGGCGCGATCATGTGCGAGTGCATCGTCCTTCGGCCGTGGGACGACGTCGTCTGGTTCTCGCACTCCGACGTCGACCTCACCCTGTGGGCGGCGGGCATCGCCCTCGCGCGCGGCGACGACGCGACCGTGGCCGAGGCCGACGTCGCCCCGGTGCAGCTGCAGGGCCCACGCGCCTTGCGCGTCCTCTCCGGCCTCGCCGACCGCGACCTCGCCGAGCTCGGGCGGCACCGATGCGCGCCGATGCGGATCGCCGGCGTCGAGGCGGTCGTCTCGAACACCGGCTGGAGCCGCGAGCCCGGCTTTGAGATCTACCCGCTCGGAAGCGACCGCGCCGTGGAGCTCTGGGACGCGCTGTGCGCCGCCGGCGAGCCGCACGGCCTGCTCGTCACCGGCCCCAACATCGTGCGGGCGGTCGAGCAGGGCATCTCCGACACTCAGTACGCGACCAACTCCGGCATGAACCCGATCGAGGCCGGCATCGGCCCGCTGCTCGACCTCGACCGCGACTTCGTGGGCGGCGACGCGCTCCGCGCCGTCCGCGAGCACGGCCCCGCGCGACAGATGGTCGGGCTCGTGTGCGACGGCGAGCCGTTCCCGCCCATGGACCGCTACTGGCCGGTGACGACCGCCGACGGCGCCGCGGCCGGGGTCGCCCGGTGGGCGGTCTACTCGTTCGCGCTCGAGCGGAACATCGCCGTGTGCCTCGTCGACGCCCGGATCAACGCGGCCGCCGGGCTGCTCGTGCAGGCACCGGACGGGCCACGGCGGGGCGAGCCGCACCCGACGCCGTTCGTCTAGCCGGGCTCGGCCACCCTGGCGTAGCGCTCGCGCGCCTCGTCCTCGGATTCCACGGGCCGGTAGCGCCACACCAGCCCGTCGCGCGCGACGAGCAGCCAGAGGGCGGCGGCGTCGAGGTAGCCGCCGGACTGGTTCGGCGCCCGGATCCGCGCCCTGATCAGGACCGCGTCGTCGGCGATCGCCGTCGCCGCCGACGAGTACGCGTCATACCCCGGCCGGGCCGACAGCGTCTCCCACCACTCCCGCACGCCGTCGTGACCGCGGAACACGCGCTCCTCGCCGAACGCGACCGTCGTGAACTCCACCTCGGGGTGCATCAGCTCGAGGTAGCTCTCGAAGTCGCGCCGCTCGAATTCGCGAGCGACGCGGGCATACAGCGCGAGGACGTCCATGGCGGACGCCAGTATGTCGTGTCAGCTCAGGCGGTGCCTTCGGCTTCGAATTCGCGCAGGTAGCCCTCGAACAGGCGCCGGTGACCCTGCTCGTCGCGCAGGATGTCGATCACCATGTCCTGCGTGACCGGGTCGATTCCGTCCGTCTCCTCGATGATCCGGGTGTAGTGCTCGATCGCGCCGCTTTCGGCCTCGATCACGCCGCGGATCACGTGCACGATGTCGGTTTGATGCTCGGGCGGCTGAAGGAACGACTGCTCGGCCGTGAAGTCCTTCGAGCCCGGGACGACCCCGTAGAGCTCCTTGATCCGGGCGGCGAACTGGCGGGCGTGCCCCAGCTCCTCGTCCACGTCTTCCTCGAGCGACTCGACGATCTCGCGGGCCCGCACGCCGTCGGGGTTGACCGAGGCGGCGAGGTAGCTCATCACGGTCTCGACCTCCATCCAGTACGCCTTGGTGAGGAGCTCGACGACCTGCTCTCGCGCGGCCGACTGCGAGTCGGCCAGGATTCCCTGTGATGTCTGTGTGGTAGGCATGCTCGGGACATACCCGGCGGCGCCCGCGGCTACACGCCTTCGGCGTGCTGAAGAAGCCGGCCCGGCGTCCGATCACATCCAATAGACCCGCGTGACACTGTGATCAGCCTGCTTGCATCCAATCCGATCCTGCTGCTGTTCCTGATATGCGGCGTCGGATTCACCGCTGGGCGCATCTCCATCCACGGCTTCTCCCTCGGCGTGGCCGCCGTCCTCTTCGCAGGCATCGCCGCCGGCGCCGTCTCCGCCAGCTGGATCCTGCCCGACGTCGTGTGGACGTTCGGACTGGCCATCTTCGTCTACACCACCGGGCTGGCGTGCGGGCCAAGCTTCCTGCGCACCATCCGCCGCCGCGGCCTGCCGCTCAACACCGCCGGCATCGGCGTCGTCGCCCTCGGCGCAGTCGTCGCCACCCTGATGGCCGCGCTCGTCGGGCTGACCGCCGCCTGCGGCGCCGGCGTCTTCGCGGGTGCCGCCACCACCAGCCCCGGCCTGGCCGCGATCGTCGGCTACCTGCAGGCACACTCCGCCGCCGATGCCTTCGCCAAGCTGGGTGCCGAGCCGGTGGTCGGCTACTCGCTCACCTATCCGCTGGGCGTACTCGTTCCGCTTCTGATCTGCTCGGCGCTGCTCCGTCGGGACCCGGCCAAGCGCCGCCGCCTCGTCGAGCGGACGGCGCTGGTCGAAGACGTCCAGGGTGTCACCCTGCGCGAGCTGGCCGAGCGGCTGAACCATCGCGTCGCGTTCGGACGCGTCTACCACAAGGGCAAGCTGATCGCCGCCGACCCCGACTACGAGATCAAGAAGGGCGACCGGATCACCTTGAACGGCAAGCGCGAAGATGTGGAGGCCGCGCTCGAAGTGGTCGGCGAGATGATCGAGGACAAGATGGTCGCGTTCGACCACTCCAAGCTCGACTCGCGCCGGGTGGTCGTGTCCGAGCACAGCCTGGCGGGAGCGCGCCTCGGCGACGTCGACCTGTCCGGCTATCGCGCCGTCGTCACCCGCGTCCGCCGCGGCGACACCGACATGGTCGCCCACCCCGATCTCATGCTCGAGCTGGGAGACCACGTCCGTCTCGTCGCGCCACGCAAGAAGCTGCACAAGGCCTCGCGCGTCTTCGGCGACTCGTACCGCGCCCTGCACGAGTTGGACGTGCTGCCGTTCGCGGTCGGAATCGCCGCCGGCATGCTGCTCGGGCTGATCCCGTTCCCGCTTCCCGCCGGCGGGACGCTGACGCTCGGCTTCGCCGGCGGGCCGCTTATCGTCGGCCTTGTGCTGGGCGCGTTCGGCCACACCGGCCGCATGTGCTGGCAGCTCCCCGCGCCCGCCAACCAGACCGTCCGTCAGCTCGGCGTGGCGCTGCTCCTGGCCGGGATCGGCACCAAGGCCGGACAGGCGTTCGGGCACACCGTCACCAGCCCGATGGCGCTGCGCGTGATCGTGGCCGGCGCGGTCGTCACGATCCTCTCCAACCTGATCGTCCTCACGGTCGCGAGCAGGCTGATGCGGCTCTCCGCGGCGCAGACCTGCGACGTCATCGCGGGCGTCTCCACGCAGCCGGCGGTGTTCGCCTACGCCTCCCAGAACACCTCTGACGAGAACAGCGTCCTGCGCGGCTACTCGACCGTCTTCCCGGTCGTGATGGTGTCGAAGATCGTCACCGCCGCGCTTCTGATCACGCTGCTCCTGCGCTAGCGGCCCATTCGTAGAATGCGGGTATGGCAGCCGCCCAGCGCACGATGCTCGACAAGGTCTGGGCCGATCACGAGATCGGCGACGAGCTCCTGTACGTCGACCTGCACCTCGTCCACGAGGTGACGAGCGCACAGGCGTTCGAGGGGCTGCGGCTCGCGGGCCGGCGCGTGCGCCGCCCGGACCGGACGCTGGCGACCGCCGACCACAACGTGCCGACGGGGCCGGGCGACCCGGATGAGCTGTCGCGCGCGCAGCTCGCGGCCCTCGACACGAACTGCGCGGAGTTCGGGGTGCGGCTCTACGCGCTCGGGCACCGCCGCCAGGGCGTGGTTCACGTGATCGGGCCCGAGCTCGGCGTCACGCAGCCCGGCATGACGATCGTGTGCGGCGACTCCCACACGTCGACCCACGGCGCGTTCGGCGCGCTGGCGTTCGGAATCGGGACGAGCGAGGTCGAGCACGTCCTGGCCACGCAGACGCTGCCCCAGCGCCGGCCGCGGACGATGCGCATCAGCTACGCGGGCGCGCTCGGGGCGGGATGCACCGCCAAGGACATCATCCTCGGGACGATCGGACAGATCGGCACGGACGGCGCGGCGGGGCACGTGATCGAATACGCGGGCGCCGCGATTCGCGACCTCTCGATGGAGGGGCGGATGACGATCGCCAACATGTCGATCGAGGCGGGCGGCCGGGCCGGCATGATCGCCCCCGACGACACGACGTTCGCGTATCTGGAGGGGCGGCCGGGCGCTCCGGCCGACTTCGACGCGGCGGTGGAGCGCTGGCGCGGGTACGCCTCCGACCCGGACGCCGCCTTCGACCGCGAGGTGACGGTCGACCTCGCCGGCGTCGCGCCACAGGTCTCGTGGGGAACGAACCCGAGCCAGGTCGCGCCGATCACCGGCACCGTGCCGGAGCCCGGTGACGAGACCGACGAGCGGGCGCTGGCCTACATGGGCCTCACCGCCGGGACGCCGCTTCAGGAGATCGCGGTCGACCGGGTGTTCCTGGGCTCGTGCACGAACGCCCGCATCGAGGATCTGCGGGCCGCGGCCGAGGTCGTGCGGGGGCGGCGGGTGTCCGCCGGGGTGCGGGCCATGGTCGTCCCTGGATCGGCGCAGGTTAAGGTTCAAGCTGAGGGTGAGGGTTTGGACGTTGTCTTCCGCGACGCCGGCTTCGAGTGGCGCGGCGCGGGGTGCTCGATGTGCCTGGGGATGAACCCCGACATCCTCCAGCCGGGCGAGCGCTGCGCGTCCACCTCGAACCGCAATTTCGAGGGCCGCCAGGGCGCCGGCGGGCGTACGCACCTCATGAGCCCCGCGATGGCGGCCGCCGCCGCGGTGACGGGCCGCCTGGTGGACGTGCGGGAGCTGGTCGCGTGAGGGCCGTGAAGGTCGTGTCGGGGCCGGTCGCGGCGCTCGACCGGGCGTCGGTCGATACCGACCAGATCATCCCGAAGCAGTTCCTGAAGCGCATCGAGCGCACCGGCTTCGGCGAGTTCCTGTTCTTCGACTGGATGAAGGACCCGGCGTTTCCGCTTCGCCGGCCGGAGTTCGCCGCCGCTCCCATCCTCGCCACCGGCCGGAACTTCGGCTGCGGCAGCTCGCGCGAGCACGCGGCGTGGGCGCTCCAGGAGTTCGGCTTCCAGGCGATCGTCGCCGAGAGCTTCGGCGACATCTTCCGGACGAACTGCTCGAAGAACGGACTGCTCACCATCGCGCTGCCGGCGGCCGACGTGCGCGAGCTCCTCGACGCGGCGCCGGCCCCGGCGACGGTCGACCTCGAAGCGCAGGCGGTCACGCTGCCGTCGGGCCGGGCCGTCTCCTTCGATGTCGACCCGAACGTCCGCGAGCGGCTCCTGAACGGCTGGGACGACATCGCCCTCACCGAGCGGCGCGCGGCCGAGATCGACCGCTACGAGGCCGAGCGCGAGCGCACGGGCCCGGACGTCCTCGCGCTCTAGCCTCACACTCTGCGCCGATTCCGTGCCAACCTCGCGTCGGCGGGAGGTGCCATACCTGGTAGCGCATCGGCCGCCGGAACGCCCCAGCGACAGGATCCGGCGGCCGGCCGCCGCCGCGAAACCGTCGTTCCTCCATGACCGGCGCTGGAACGTATGCCGATTGCGCAACGAAAGGCTCGCAGAGGCACGTCCGTTACCTGGTACCACCACCCGCCGCACCCCGCCGTAGCCGCCACAAAACGGTTACGTTCGCCGAGTGAGGGTCTGACCCCGTACGATTCGCCGGCATGTCACTGACCGACTTCACGTCCGACCAGCTCGAGGCGTTCAACCGCGACGGATTCCTCGTCGTCGACGAGGGCTTCATCTCCGACGAGCAGGTCGAGCGGATGCGCGAGCGGTTCGAGGCGATCTACCGCGAGGAGTACGAGACCGGCATCCGGCCCGACGAGGTGAACTGGGTCGCCGGACGCGATCCCGACGATCGCACCCGCCAGATCTGCAACGGGTGGAAGGCCGACAACGTCCTCGCCGCCCAGGTGCTGTCCGAGCGCACCGGCCGCCTCGCGTCCCAGCTCATGGGCTACGACGGCGTCCGCATCCTCCAGGACAACTGCATCTGGAAGCCGCCGGGCGTGAAGGCGCTCGGGATGCACCAGGACGGCGCGTACCTCGACTACCTCGACCCGCCCGAGATGATCACGTGCTGGGTCGCCCTCGACGACACCTCCGCCGAGGCGGGCACGATCTCGTTCGTCCCCGGGTCGCACCTCTGGCCAGTGAGCGGCAAGAACCGCGGCGAGTTTCACGCCCCGCCCGACTGGCTTGCCCCGGCGCGGCGCGCGAACCCGGCCGGTGAGGACGCCGAGCTCGAGCTGGCGCCCGTCGTCGTCCGCGCGGGCGGCGCGTCGTTCCACCACCACAACACGTTCCACGGCTCCGGCCCGAACACCGCAGCGACGGCGCACCGGCGCGCGCTCATCTCCCACCTCCTGCCCGCCCACGCCCGCTTCTCGGGCCGCGGCGTCGACCTCGCCTACTCCCGCTACCGAAAGCGAGACACCGACGAGATGGACGAGTCCTTCTTCCCCGTTGTCTGGGCGGTAGACGGCGGCCGCTCCGCCTGGCTCGAGGGCCTCGAGGCGGCGGTGGCGTAGACAATGATCGTCGGCGTCCCCACCGAGCACGCCCCGGGCGAGCACCGCGTCGGCCTGACCCCGGACGCCGTGCCGCGCCTGGCGCAGCGCGACCTGACCGTGCTCGTCGAGCCGGGCGCCGGAGCCGGGGCGTCGCTGCCCGACGACGCGTACCGCGAGGCCGGCGCCGAGATCGCGGCCGGCGCCGATGACCTCATCTCCCGCGCCGACATCATCGTGAGGATCGGGCGGGTCGAGACGAGCGAGGTCGCCGCGCTCCGATCCGGGACGGTGCTGATCGGCTACCTCCGGCCGCTCGGCGACCCGGACCTCGTCCAGGCGCTCGCCAGCTCGGGCGTGACCGCGTTCTCGATGGAGGCGATCCCGCGCGTCACCCGGGCGCAGAGGATGGACTCGTTGTCCTCCCAGGCGACGGTCGGCGGGTACCGGGCGGTGATCCTCGCCGCGGAGGCGCTGCCGAAGTTCTTCCCCATGCTGATGACCGCGGCCGGCACCGTGCCGCCGGCCAAGGTGCTCGTGCTCGGCGCTGGCGTCGCCGGCCTCCAGGCGATCGCCACGGCCCGCCGTCTCGGCGCCGTCGTCTCGGCGTTCGACACGCGGCCGGCGGTGAAGGAGCAGGTGCTGAGCCTGGGCGCGACGTTCGTCGAGCTCGAGATGGAGGTCGGCGAGACCGCGCAGGACGCACGCGGCTACGCGACCGTCCTCTCCGAGAGCCAGCAGGTGGAGCAGCAGCGCCTGCTCGAGCGCCACATCGCCGACATGGACGTCGTGATCACGACGGCGGCCGTCCCCGGGCAGCCGGCGCCCCGGCTCATCCCGGCGAACGTGGTCGAGGCGATGCGCACGGGCTCGGTCATCGTCGACCTGGCCGCCGAGACCGGCGGCAACTGCGAGCTGACGGAGCCGGGGGAGGTCGTCGAGCGCCACGGCGTCACCCTGATCGGCACCCTCAACCTGCCGTCCGGCATGCCGCTCCATGCCAGCCAGATGTACGCGCGGAACATCCAGGCCGTGCTCGAGCACCTCGTCGTCGAGGGCGCGGTCGCACTTGACTTCGACGACGAGATCACCGCCGACGCCGTCGTCACGCACGAGGGGCGTGTCACGAGCCGGCTCCTCCAGGAGGCGACAGCGTGAACGAGAGCCTGCTCATCGAGCTGACGGTCTTCGTGCTGGCCGCGTTCGTCGGGATCGAGGTCATCTCGAAGGTGCCGACGACGCTGCACACGCCGCTCATGAGCGGCACGAACGCCATCCACGGCGTCGTCATCGTCGGCGCCATCCTCGTCGCCGGGTCCGACTCCGGCACCGTGACGACGGTGCTCGGCACGATCGCCGTCGCGTTCGGGGCATCGAACGTCGTCGGCGGCTTCCTCGTGACGGACAGGATGCTGCACATGTTCCGCCGCCGGCCGGGAGAAGGCTCCAAGGATGAGTAAAGCCGATGCCATCGGCGCCGCCTATCTCATCGCGGCGTCGCTCTTCATCATCGGCCTGAAGCGGCTCTCCTCGCCGCGCACGGCCCGGTCGGGGAACCAGGTCGCGGCGATCGGCATGGCGATCGCGATCGGCGCGACGCTCTTCGACGATCGGGTCGTGACCTACTGGTGGATCATCCTCGGCGCGCTCATCGGCGGGGTCGGCGGCGCGATCGGCGCACAGCGCGTGAAGATGACCGCGATGCCGCAGATGGTCGCGCTCTTCAACGGCCTCGGCGGCGGCGCCGCAGCGCTGGTCGCGCTCTCGGACTACCACGAGACGGTCGGCCTCGCCGGCCACGTCGAGACCAAGATCATCATCTCGATCCTCTTCTCGGCGGTCGTCGGATCGGTCAGCTTCGCCGGGTCGATGATCGCGTTCGGAAAGCTCCAGGACATCGTGACCGGAAACCCGGTGACGGTGCCCGGACAGAGGCTCGTGACGGGAGGCATCTTCGCTGCGATCCTGGCCGGGTGCGCCTTCCTCGCCACAGGCCACGAGAGCCAGGCGCTGCTCGTGGCCATCGTGCTCGTCTCTCTCATCCTCGGCGTGCAGATGGTTATGGCGATCGGCGGCGCCGACATGCCCGTCGTCATCTCGCTCCTGAACGCGTTCACGGGCCTGGCAACGGCGTCGACGGGCTTCGTCCTCTCGAACAACGTCCTCATCATCTCGGGCACCCTCGTCGGAGCGTCGGGCAGCCTGCTCACCCAGATGATGGGCAAGGCGATGAACCGGTCGCTCGCCAACATGGTGTTCGGCGCGTTCGGCACGGCCGGCAGCGTCGCGCTCGCGGAAGGCCCCGGCGGCGATCGCAGCGTCCGCTCAGCCAGCGCCGACGACATCGCCATCATGCTGGCGTACGCCCGCCGGGTCGTGATCGTCCCCGGCTACGGCCTCGCCGTGGCCCAGGCCCAGCACAACGTCCGCGAGCTTGGCGACCTGCTCCAGAGCCGCGGGGTCGACGTGCGCTACGCGATCCATCCCGTGGCGGGCCGGATGCCCGGGCACATGAACGTGCTCCTGGCCGAGGCCGACGTGCCCTACACGCAGCTCTACGAGATGGACGACATCAACGGCGAGTTCCCGCGCACCGACGTCTCGCTCGTCATCGGCGCAAACGACGTCGTCAACCCCGCGGCCAAGAATAACCCCGGCAGCGCGATCTACGGGATGCCCATCCTGAACGTCGACGAGTCGTCTGCGATCATCGTCCTCAAGCGGTCGATGAACACGGGCTTCGCCGGGATCGAGAACGAGCTTTTCTACGACCCGAAGACGACGATGCTCTTCGGCGACGCGAAGGACTCGGTCATCGACCTCACGAACGCCGTCAAAGCGGTCTGAGCGCGTACGAGCTGCTCGACATGCTGAAGCGGCCGCCCATCTCGTACGCGCCGTAGGCGGCGACGAGGGAGCCGATCAACGAGAGCCACAGGCCGAGCGCCGTGTCGCTGTGGATGTCGATGAACTTCAGCACCACCATGAGGGCCGTGAACGCACTGACGCCCAGCATCGCCATGGGAAGCGGAACGGGCAGCTCAGGCGGGTTGGGGATGAACATGAGGATGACGCCGGCGAGCATCACCAGCGATCCCAGCACTGCCAGCTTGCCGATCGAGCCGGTGTCCCATGCGCTGACGCTGGCGCTCGCGCTCGCGATTGTGCCGACCCCCTCCACGGTGAATGACCTGGTGATGGAGTACCAGTCGAACAGCAGTGTGCCAAGCAACGTGGCGATCGTTCCGCCGATCACGATCCACATGCTGCGCGTGACGTTAGACATGTCCATGAAAGAGTCGCTCCTTGCTGAGTTATGAGGGCGCGGCCAGGTTCGCCGCCGAGGGCCGAATTCCTGTCTCCTACAGCCGCTCGACGAGCGCCGCGACGAGCGACGTCCGCTCCTCCAGCGACTCCAGGGACACGCGCTCGTCGACCGCGTGCGCGCCCGAGCCGGTCGGGCCCAGGCCGTCGATCACGGGCGTCCCGACCGCCGCGGCGAAGTTCCCGTCCGAGCCCCCCGGCGACGCGTTCTCCGAGAGCTCGATCCCGAGCCGGGCCGCGATCTCGATCGTCCTGGCGGCGAGCTCCGCACCGGCTGCCGACTGCACCATCGGGGGCCGGGTGACCGCACCGCTCACCTCGATGACGGATCCGTCGACCTTCGGCTCGAGCCCGTAGATCGCCGCCTCGAGCCGGGCCTGCGCCTCAGCGGTCCACGCCCGCGCGTCGATGCGCGCCCACGCGTCGGCTGCGACGACGTTGTCGCCCGTCCCGCCTCCGACCTGGCCGACGTTCGTCCGCACGCCGGCGGCCTCGTCGGCGAGGGCGTGCACGGCGGTTACCTGCTGGGCCAGCTCCTCGATGGCGGAGACGCCGGCGCGCCAGCCGTTGCCGGCGTGGGCAGCTCGCCCGCGGATCCGAAGCTGATAGCGGGCGAGCCCCGACCGCGACGTGGTGATCGTGCCGTCGCGGACCGGCGGCTCGAGGACGAGGACGGCGCGCGCCTCGCGGGAGAGCTCCTCGACGACCGGGCGCCCGGTCGGGCTCCCGATCTCCTCGTCGGCGGTGATGAGGACGCACACCGGCCCACCCGGCGACCCGGCCCGGCGCACCGCCTCGATAGCCGTCACGATCCCCGCCTTCATGTCGAGGGCGCCGGGCCCGTGCGCGTAGCCGCCGTCGACCCGAAACGGCATCTGCATGAGCGTGCCCGTCGGCCACACCGTGTCCATGTGGGCTGCCAGGACAAGCGGCGGCCCGCCGTCCCCGATCCGCGCCATCAGGTGGCGCCCGCGGAACTCGACGCGCCCGCCGATCGACTCCAGCTCGGCGGCGATGAAGAGGCCGATGTGCGAGAGACGCTCGGAGTCGGACGTGGGGCTCTCGAGCTCGACGAGCCTCCGGAGCAGCTCGAGGGCGGTCATGCCGGCGAGTGTAACGCTCGGCTATTCGTCGCGAAGCGCGACCAGCGCCGCGAGGTCGTCGTCGCCGAGCTCGGAGAGCGCCGACTCGACTCCGCGGTCGACGATCCGGGCGGCCAGGTCGCGCTTGCCGGCGATCAGCTCGTCGATCCGCTCCTCGATCGTCCCCGCGCACACCATCTTGTGCACCTGGACGACCCGCGTCTGGCCGATCCGGTGGGCCCGGTCGGAGGCCTGGTCCTCCACGGCCGGGTTCCACCAGCGGTCGAAGTGGAAGACGTGGTTCGCGGCGGTCAGGTTGAGCCCGAGCCCGCCGGCGCGGAGCGACATCACGAGCACCCGCGGGTCGCCGCCCGGCTCCTGGAAGCGGTCGACGATGCGCTCGCGCGCCGCCCGCGGCGTCGACCCGTCGAGGTAGAGGCGCTCCACCTCGAGCTCGCGCTCGACGTGTCCCGACAAGAGGCCGCCCATGACCGCGTACTGCGTGAAGACGAGCGCGGAGTCGCCCTCGGCGAGCGCCTCGGAGAGCATCTCGGTGAGGCGGTCGAGCTTGCCCGAGCGCCCGCTGAGCGCGCCCGCCTTCCCGAGCGCGTGGAGCGGGTGGTTGCACACCTGCTTCAGGCGGGTGATGAGGGCGAGCACGTGCCCGCGCCGCTCGATCCCGGCCGCACCGCGGACGTCGGCCATCATGGCGTCGATCGTCGCCTGGTAGAGCGCCGCCTGCTCGACCGTCAGCGTGCAGAACTCGGTCGAGTCCTGCCGCGGCGGCAGGTCGGGGAGCACGTCCGGGTCGACCTTCCGCCGCCGCAGGAGAAACGGCTGCGTCATCCGCACGAGCGCCTCCTCGGCCTGCGGCTCGGCTCGCCGCTCGATCGGCGAGGCGATCAGGCGGCGAAAGCCGGTCCGCGTGCCGAGCAGGCCGGGGTTCAGGATGTGCATGATCGACCACAGGTCGTCGAGCCGGTTCTCGACCGGCGTGCCCGGTGAGGGCCACCCGGTGATGGGCGTTCACCTGCCGCGCGGTCTGGGCGGCATGGGTGAGCGGGTTCTTGACGGCCTGGGCCTCGTCGAGCACGAGCACGCGCCACTCGCCCTCCATCAGGAGGCGGCGGTCGCGCGGCAGGAGCGCGTACGACGTGAGGACGACGTCCCAGGGCTCGAGCTCCTCGGCGCTGCGGGTGCGGTCGGGCCCGTGGTGGATGTGGACGGCGAGGTCGGGCGCGAACCGGTGCAGCTCGCGCTGCCAGTTCCCGAGCACCGAGGTCGGGCACACGATCAGCGCCGGCCGCTTCACGCCGTCGGCGTGATCGAGCAGGTAGGCGATCACCTGGACCGTCTTTCCGAGGCCCATGTCGTCGGCCAGGAGCGCGCCCAGCCCGAGCTCGCGGGTCTTCGACGAGCCATCCCAGGCCGACCTTCTGGTACGGGCGGAGCTCGCCCTGGAAGGCGGCGGGCGGCTCGACCGGCGCGACCAGCTCCGGCCCGCGCAGGCGGCCGACCAGCTGCTCGAGCTCCGCCGCTCGGGTCGCCGACCTCCACCGCCAGGCCCCGCACCTCGTAGCGCCCGGCGAGCGCGGCGCCGAGCGCCGTCATGGCGGGCATCGACGAGCCGTGCAGGGCGATCGCCGCAAGGGCCTTGGCGCGGGCCAGCGCCCGGCCCTTGAGCGCCCGCCACTCCCCTCCGATCCGCACGAGCGGCTGCGTCGCCGCGGCGAGCGCCTGGAACTCCTCGGCGCTGATCTCGCGCCCGCCGAGCGACGCCCGCAGGTCGTAGCGGACGACGCCGCCGAGCGAGAGCGCGCCCGGGGCGAATTCGAGATAGCGGCGTCGGGCTCGAGGTCCTGCTCCTCGACCAGCTCGGGCGGGAGCTCCACGGCCGCTCCGGCGAACTCGAGCGCCGAGGCGGCCAGGCGCAGCTCGACGACCCCCTGCTGGCCCAGCGTCACGTGGCCGTCGCCGGCGCGTGCGAGCGGCGCGAAGATCCGAGCCGCCTTGCGCAGGATCGCCTGGTCGGCGGGATCGACGTGAAGCGGCCAGCCGGCGTCCGAGTCCGGAGCCGCTTCGAGCCGCAGGCGAAGCGGCGCGAGCGTGTCCGTGCAGCCGCACGAGCGGCGGCGCCAGGCCGAGGTCCGGGGCCACCGCCCGCAGGAGCGGCTGGAGCATCCCCAGGTCGACGATGTCGGCGTGGGCCTCGGGCGCGCGCATGATCCGCGGGTCGCGCACCGCCGCCGAGAGGGCGCGCGACGCGGCGTCGACGAAGCCCGCGATCGCGTCCGTCGCGGCCTCCGTCCTGGCCTCACCCTCCTCATCGCGGATGAGGACGGCATGCCCGGCCGCCGGGAACGCGGCCGCGAACCGGCCCAGGTCGGGGACGTCGCCGCCCGCCAGGACCGACTGCTCGACGACCCGGGCCGCCAGCCGCCAGGCGCGCACCGACGCGCTCGACGGCCCGTCGCGCTCGGTCAAGAGGTGGGCCATCGCGGGCAGCATCTCGAGGCAGCGCATCTCGACGGTGCGATGGCTGTCCCCCACCGCGACGGTCTGCGACAGGCGCCGCAGCGTGTCGGGGAGCCCCACGTCGCCCAGCAGGTCGGCCCAACCGCCGGGCGTGAGCGGCGTCACGGAGTAGTAGCCGAGGAGCGGCTCCTCAACGCCTCGGGGGACGAACGCCAGCTCCAGCGGCGCCCGCCGGGTCATTGAGGTGGAGGGAAGGGACAAACTTGTAACCTAGCCCTGGATGCAGGTGCGATTGACCATCAACGAGCAGCCACACGGGCTCGACGTCGCGCCGCACCGGTCGCTGGCGGACGTGCTCCGCACCGATCTCGCGCTCACGGGCACCAAGGTCGCCTGCGCCGAGGGCACGTGCGGCAGCTGCACGGTGCTCCTCGACGGACGGCCCGTGCTGTCGTGCCTGACGCTGGCGGCAGCATGCGACGGGGCCACGCTCGCGACGGTCGAGGGCTCGACGGATCTACTCGAGCGGCTGCGGGCAGCCTTCACCGCCCATGACGGCTTCCAGTGTGGCTTCTGCACGCCCGGCCAGCTGATGTCGGCAGTGGCGCTGCTCGAGCGCACGCCGAAGCCGAGCCGGGCCGAGATCCGAACGGCGATGGCCGGGAACCTGTGCCGGTGCGGGGCCTACGAGGGCATCGAGCAGGCCGTGGCGGCCGCGGCGGAGGCCGGATGACGGCCAAGCTCGTCAAGACCGAGGCCGTCGTCGAGGGCCGCACCGAGGTTCGATGGACGCTCGTCGAGGACGACGACACCCCGGAGTTCGAGGACGGGAGCGCCACCCACCCGATCGGCGACCCGACGCCGAGGATCACCGCCCGGGCGCGGACGACCGGCACGGCGCGCTTCACCGTCGACGTTGCGCTGCCCGGGCCTGCTCGAGGCCGCCGTGCTCCGCAGCCCGCACGCCAACGCCAAGGTGACCTCGCTCGACCTCGACGCGGCCCGGGCCGTCCCCGGCGTGCGCTGCGTCCTCGGCCCGGGCGACGGCCCCGACAACGGCGACTCGCCGCTGAGCGACGCCCCCGACTTCGCCGGCGGAGCGATCGCCGCCGTCGCCGCCGACAGCGCCGACGCCGCCGACGCGGCGCTCGAGGCGCTCGCGCCGCAGTTCGAGGTGCTCGGGTTCGTCTCGGGGATCGACGAGGCGTTCGAGAAGCAGGACTTCCTGGTGGACCCGACCGAGCACGTGCGCGGCGACGCCGAGGCCGCGCTGGCGGCGGCCGAGGTCACCGTCGAGGCCGAGTACCTCGCGCCCGCCCAGCTCCACAACTCGATGGAGCCGCACGCCGCCGTCGCCGACTGGCGCGAGGACGGGCTCACCCTGTGGAGCTCGACCCAGGCCATCTACGACGCCCGGGCGACCGTCGCCGAGGCGTTCGGGCTCGACCCCGAGCGCGTCCGGGTGATCTGCGAGTTCATGGGCGGCGGGTTCGGCTCGAAGTTCGGCCCCGGCCCGCAGGGCATCCTGGCGGCCGAGCTGTCGCGCCGCACGCGCCGGCCCGTGCGGCTCGTGAACAGCCGCCGGGAGGAGAACATCGCGGCGGGGTTCCGGACGCCGGCGCGGATGCAGTACACGATCGGCGCGTCGCGCGACGGGCGCCTCGAGGCGGTCGAGGCCTCGGCAGTCATCGGGATGGGCACGGGCGGCTGGGCCTTCCCGGTGCTCGAGCCGGTGAAGTCGGTCTACGCCTGCCCCAACCTGCACCTGATGGTCGCGCCCGTCCGCCAGAACCTCGGCCCGTCGGTCGCCTTCCGCGCGCCCGGCGTCATGGAGGGCACGTTCGGCTTCGAGCAGGCGCTCGACGAGCTGGCCGAGAAGGTCGGCATCGACCCGCTCGAGCTGCGCCGCCTGAACCACTCCGAGAACGACCCCGAGAGCGGCAAGCCCTACACGTCGAAGCGACTGCTCGAGTGCTACGACCGGGCGGCCGAGCTTGCCGGCTGGGAGGGCCGCGACGCGCTTCGCGGCGACGGCCGCATCCGCCGCGGGATGGGAGCGGCGAGCCAGTACTGGTGGGGCGGCGGCGGCCCACCGGCGTACGCCGAGGTGCGGGTCGGGAAGGCGGCCCGTCCGGCCGTCACGGTCGGGCTTCAGGACCTCGGCACCGGAACGATGACCGCCTGCGCCGTGATCGCCTCGGAGCGTCTCGGCATCCCGGTCGACTCGATCACCGTCTACGCCGGTGACACGTCGCGCATCGGTCACGGCCCCTTCTCGGGCGGCTCGATGACCCTCGCCTCGATCGCGCCGGCCGTGCGCTCGGCGGCGCACCACGTGCGCACCGAGATCCTCGGCCTGGCGGCCGACATGTTCGAGATCTCCGCGTCCGACCTGACGCTCGAGGACGGCGAGATCCGCTCGGTCGACGGGACGCTGCGCGAGCCGATCACCGAGGTGACCGGCAAGCTCGGGAACGCCTGGATCTCCGGCTCGGGCTCTCGCGGGCCGAACCCCGAGGGGATGAACGTGAACACGTTCGGCTGCCAGATCGCGCAGGTCGCGGTCGACACCGGCACCGGCGCGGTCACCGTCGAGCGAGTCGTCGCCGTCCACGACATCGGCCGGGTCGTCAATCCGATGGGCGCCCGCAGCCAGGTGATGGGCGGCATCCTCCAGGCCGTGGGCTTCTCGCTGATGGAGGAGCGGGTCGTCGACCCCACCACCGGGACGGTCGTGAACGCCGGCCTCGAGGACTACAAGGTTCCGACCATCGCCGATGTGCCCGAGGTCGTCTGCGAGTTCGTGGGCGAGCCCGATCCGCACCTGAAGATGGGCGTGAAGGGCCTCGGCGAACCGCCCGTCATCCCGACGCCGGCGGCGATCGGGAACGCCCTCGCGCACGCCCTCGGCGTGCGGCTCCGGGAGGCGCCGTACACGCCGCGCCGCGTGCTGGAGGCGCTGGGCGCGTGAGGACGTTCGACTACGTCCGCCCCGCGGACGCCGGCGAGGCCTCCGCACGGCTGCGCGACGGCGCCCGGGCGATGGGCGGCGGCACAGATGTCTTGACCCAGCTCGACCGCGGCATCCTGCCGGCGGACGAGGTCGTCGACCTGCGGACGCTCGGCCTGTCCGGCATCGCACACGACGGCGACGGCGTCCGCATCGGCGCGACCACGTCGGTGGCCGAGGTCGAGCGCGACCCGGGCATCGGCGAGCGCTTCGCGGGCCTCCAGCAGGCCGCCGCCGCCGTCGGCTCGCCGCAGCTGCGCGAGATGGGGACGGTCGGCGGCAACCTGTGCCAGCAGGTTCGGTGCTGGTACTTCCGCCATCCCGACCTGCAGTGCTGGCTGCGCGGCGGGGAGACCTGCTACGCCCAGATCGGCGACCACCGAAAGCACGGCCTCGAGCCCGGCGACTGCATCTCGGTCGCGCCGTCCGACCTCGCCGCCGCCCTGCTCGCGATGGACGCCCAGGTCGAGACCAGCGCCCGGAGGATGCCGCTCGCCGACCTCTACCGGCGGGCCTCCGCCGAGCAGCGCTCGACGCTCACGCTCGAGCCGGGCGAGTTCGTGACGGCCGTCGAGGTGCCGCGTGCACCTGACGCCAGCGCCTACGTGATCGCGGGCGAGCGGGCCGCCTGGAGCTTCGCGCTGGTCGGCGTCGCGGCCGCCCGGTTCGGCGCCGACGTCCGCATGGCGGCGATCGGCGTCTCGAACCTGCCCCGGCCAATCGATCCCGGCGACCCGGCGGCCGGGCTCCCCGGGCTCGAGATGACCCGGTGGAAGCGGCGGCTGCTCGAGACGCTCGCATCGGACGCGGGCGCCGCCGTCGGGCGGTGAGCGGGCCGATCCCGGAGTATGTCGAGGGGCGGCTGCGCCGGCCGCCCCCAGAGGGCTGCAACATCATCCCCGGGTCGACGCCTGTCGTCGGGTTCGGCGACCCCCGAAACGCGAAGGTCGCCACGATCGGGCTCAACCCCAACCGGCTGGAGTTCCTGAGCTCGGAGGGGTCACTCCTCAGGGACGACGACCAGCGGCTCGAGACGCTGCTCTCGGTCGGCGCGAACGCCCTGGCAACGGTCGACTCGCACGTCCTTGCGCGCGTCTTCGAGGGCTGCAACTGGTACTTCGAGCGGCGGCCCTACCGGCGCTGGTTCGACGTCCTCGAGCGCGTCCTGAACGGCATCGGCGTGAGCTACTACCGTGGCACCGCCTGCCACCTGACCCTCGTGCAATGGGCGACGAACCCGACCTGGGGCCTCCTGCACGAGTCGTCCCGGGCCGCGCTCCTGCGGGAGGACGCGCCGTTCCTGGCCGAGCGGATCGCCGCCGAGCGGATCGAGCTCGTGCTGCTGAACGGGCGCGGCGTGATCGCGGCCTTCACCGAGAGCGTCGGCTGCCATCTCGAGGACGACGACCCGCCGGTCGCCGACTCCCAGACCCAGACCCACTTCATGACCGGTGCGACCGACGAGGGCACGCGCATCATCGCGTGGACGACGAACCTGCACGCGGCCGTCGGCGTCAGCGAGTGGCACCGGGCCGGCATCACCGAGCGGGTCGCGTCGCTGGCGGCCGCCGGCGAGAGTGACGCCGGCGCCTGACCTCGAGGCGCTCGAGGCGGCCCGGTCGCGCGCCTGCCGGCTGACGCCGGACCTGGCGCTCGCGGACATCGACGAGGCCGCCGCGTGGGTGCGCGAGCGCGGCGTCGTCACGATCACGCCGGACTGCGCGCTTCCGAGCCTCTTCGCGGCCTGCCACGAGCCGCCCTACCGGCCCGGGTCGCGCGGGTTCGGGCTCTGGCCGCGGACGAAGTACCCGTGGGCGGTCGAGCTCACCGCCCATCCCGGCATCCACGGCCTCAAGATCCACCGCGGCAAGCGCGTGCTCGTCTCGGACGCCGTCGCGGCCGTGCTCGACCCGCTGTGCAGGGCCGCCCTCGCCGCGGCCGCCGACTCGCCGCTCGTCGCCCACCTGCGCTCGGCCGGGCCGTCGCTCGTCGACGACCTCCTGGTCGAGCTTGGCCTCTCGTCGGCGGCACTCCGCCGGATGCGCGGGCCGCTCGAGCGGACCGGGGCGTCGTTACGCGGTCGGTCACCCTCCCCGCCCGCACGGGCGGCCACCGCCACACGTCCGAGCTCCGCCTCTGGACCCAGGCTGAAACACCTGTACCTGGTACCAATGTTTCAGCCGAGGACGCCCTGGACGACCTGCTCGTCGCGGGGGTGCGGGCGGCCGTGCTCGCGCCCGAGGACGAGGTCGCGCGCTGGTTCTCGTGGCCGGTGCCGGCCGGGACGGTCGAGCGGCTCGTCGCCGCGGGCAGAATCGCAGGCTACAGCTCAATGAGCCCGGCGTTGGTCGGGACGAAGCCACACGCGTCGAAGTAGAACGCGCGCAGGTGATCCTCGAAGTCGACGTGGAGCCACTCGCAGCCGGCGGCGCCGGCCTCGCGCTCGGCGACCTTCACGAGCTCGACGCCGATGCCACGCCTGCGGACGGCCACGGCGACGAGCGTGTCGATCACAAACGCGTGGCTGCCGCCGTCCCAGGCGACGTTGACGAAGCCGACCAGCTCTCCGCCCTCGCGCGCGCAGACCCAACCGAGGCTGTGGCGCGCGACCTGCTCACGCCAGTCCCAGTCGAGCAGGGAGTGCTCGAACCCCTCCGCATGAAGCGCGTTCAGCTCGGCGCTCGAGAACTCGCCCCGCCACTCATAGGCGATCGGCACTACGTCAGGGGCCGGGTGACGGCGCCCTCGCTCGCGCTCGACACCAGGAAGGCGTACTTCGCGAAGACGCCCGTCGTGTAGCTCGGCCGCGGCGGGGACCAGTCGCGCAGGCGGGCCGCGATCTCGTCGTCCGAGAGCTCCAGGCGCAGCTCGCGCGCCTCGACGTCGAACTCGACGATGTCGCCGTCCTGCACGATGGCGATCGGGCCGCCGCGGACCGCCTCGGGCGTCACGTGGCCGGCCATCAGGCCGTGCGTGGCACCGGAGAAGCGGCCGTCGGTAACCAGGGCCACGTCCTCGCCGAGCCCCTCTCCCACAATCGCCGCGGTGACGTGCAGCATCTCGCGCATCCCCGGGCCGCCGGCCGGGCCCTCGTAGCGGATGACGACGACATCCCCCGCCTTGATCGCCCCCGCCTTGACTGCGGCGAAGCAGTCCTCCTCGCGGTCGAACACCCGCGCCGGCCCGCGGTGCCTCGTGCGCTCGTGGCCGGCGAGCTTCACCACGCACCCCTCCGGGGAGAGGTTGCCGCGCAGGATCGCAAGGCCGCCGGTCGCCTTTATCGGCGTCTCGATCGGAACGACGACCGGCTGGCCCGGCGTCTCGATGACGTCGTCGGCGACCTGCCCGAGCGTGCGGCCGTCGACGTTTCGCGCGCCGGCGTGGACGAGCTCGCGCTTTCGCAGCTCGCGCGCGACGAGCGCCACGCCGCCGGCGTCGAACATGTCCGTGGCGACGTACTTCCCGCCCGGCTTCAGGCTGGCGACGATCGGCGTGCGGGCCGCGATCGAGTCGAACTCGTCGATCGAGAACGGGATGCCGAGCTCGTGGGCGATGGCCAGGAGATGCAGGACGCCGTTCGTCGAGCCGCCGGTCGCCGCCACCGACGCGGCGGCGTTCTCGATCGCCTCGCGCGTGACGATCTGGGACGGCCGCACGTCGTCGCGCACGAGCTGCATCACGAGCCGCCCGCACTCCTCGGCGGCGTCGCCCTTCGTGCGGTTGAGCGCGGGGATGCCGTTCATGCCGGCCGGGCTGATCCCGAGGAACTCGAGCGCCGTCGACATCGTGTTCGCGGTGAACTGGCCGCCGCATGCGCCCGCGCCCGGACAGGCTGCCGACTCCACCTCGTGCAGCTCCGCGCCGTCGATCTTGCCGGCCGCATGGGCCCCGACCGCCTCGAAGACGTCCTGGATCGTGATGTCGCGGCCGCGGAACGTGCCCGGCGCAATCGAGCCGTTGTAGAGCGCGAGGCCGGGGATGTCGAGCCGGCAGAGCGCCATGACGCCGGCCGGGATCGTCTTGTCGCAGCCGACGATGCAGACCAGGCCGTCGAACAGGTGGCCGCGGGCGACGAGCTCGATCGAGTCGGTGATGACCTCGCGCGAGATCAACGACGCCTTCATCCCCTCGGTTCCCATTGAGACGCCGTCCGAGACCGACACGGTGTTGAACTCCATCGGCGTGCCGCCGGCCGCGCGGATGCCGGCCTTGACCCGCTGGGCCAGCTCGCGCTGGTTGAAGTTGCACGGCATCGTCTCGATCCACGTCGTCGCCACGCCGATGATCGGCCGCGCGAGGTCGTCGTCAGTGAAGCCGATCGCCTTCAGCATGGCCCGCGCCGGCGCCCGGTCCGGCCCGTCGGTCAGCGCCGCCGAGTGGCGCTTCGCGGGGTCCGATGGGCGGTCGTACGGGTTTTCGGTCACGCCGGCGTCTCGAGCTCGACGTGGATCCCCCACGCCCGGCCCGATGCGAAGAGCTCGTCCGGGTCGACAGCTCCCAGCTCGCCGATCATGTGCGAATCGGGCTCGTCGGCCGTGCAGCCCCACACCATCCGCCGCGGCGGCGGCCGCTCGTCGCCGGCCAGGTGGTCACCCCGCTCGCGCGCGGCCTCGGCCTCCTCGGCGGCAGGGCCTTCTGCGTATCCCTTCCCCATCGTTCTGCGAGCCTACCACCATGGCCAACCTCATCTATTCGGCAATCGCCTCGCTGGACGGCTTCACCGCCGACCAGGACGGCAACTTCGACTGGGCCGCGCCCGACGAGGAGGTGCACGCGTTCGTGAATGACCTGGAGCGCCCGGTCGGGACCTACCTCTATGGGCGTCGGATGTACGAGACCATGGCGGTCTGGGAGACGATGGCGTTGGACGACGAGCCGCCGGTCATGTCCGACTTCGCCGAGATCTGGCGGGCGGCGGACAAGGTCGTCTACTCCCGGACGCTGGCTACGGCCTCGACCGCCCGGACGCGGATCGAGCGCGACTTCGACCCCGGCGCCGTCCGTGAGATGAAGGAGCGGGCAGCGGCGGACATCGGCATAGGCGGCCCCGAGCTCGCCGCCCAGGCGATCCACGCCGGCCTCGTTGACGAGCTCCAGCTCTTCCTGGTGCCGGTTCTGGTCGGAGGTAGTAAGCACTCACTACCTACAACAACGAAGGTGTATCTCGACCTGCGCGAGGAGCGACGATTCCGAAACGGAACCGTGTACCTGCGATACGGGATCAGAGGGCTCGCCTGAGGATCGCCACGAGCTCGTCTCGCCCGGGCGGCGGCGAGAGGGCGGCGAGCTCGGAGCGTTCGAGCGCCGCATCGGCCACCGCGGGCAGATCTGCCTCCCCCACGCCCTCCCCGCCCAGCCGCGCGCCGCCGCCGAGGGCCGAGACCCGCTCCGAGACATCGGCGGGCTCGACGGAGAGTGCGGCCGCGAGCTCGGCGATCGCCTCCGGCTCGCGCGGCGACATCGCCTCGAGCGCGTACGGCAGCACGGCCGCGTTCGTCACCGCGTGCGGCGTCCCGCACGTCCGCACGACGGTCTGGCACAGCACGTGGTGGAGCGAGAACCCGGCCGAGCCCACCGCATAGCCGGCCATCAGCGCGCCGAGCGCGAGATCGTCCCGGTCGCCCGCCTCGACGCCGCGCGCCAGCAGCGCTGCCGCGCGCGCCGCGGCCATCGAGGCGACCGGGTTTCGCCCGGGCCCGTAGAGCGCCTCGGCCGCGTGCGCGAGGGCGTTCATCGCCGACGCCCGGCGCGCCTCGGCGGGCTGGCCGGCCATCAGCGCAGGCTCCGCCAGCACGAGCACCGGCCGGTGGTTGGGACGGCCCTCGTACCCGGGCGCAGGCCGGTGGCCGCGCGACATCTCGGCGCCGGAGAGCGTCGTCGGCACCGCGCACACCTCGCCTCCCCGCGCCGCGGCAAGCGCCTTGGCGGTGTCGATGACGCGGCCCCCGCCCCACGCCACGATTCGGCCGTCGCCGACGCCGTCGATCAGCGCCGCGGCCGCGTCGGGCACCTGCCCGGCGGGGACGTGGTGGACGCGGGCCCCGACGAGGACGGCCGCCGGGACGTCGTTCTCGGCGCGCTCCGTCGTCAGCACGTCGGCGCCCGGCCAGGCGTGCGCGGAGGCTCCCGGCCCGAACCGGATCGTACGCTCGCCGTCGCGCCAGACGAATTCGGTCATTGCGCCAGCGCCACCCCGCCGACGACGAGCACGCAGCCGACCGCGAGCCACCCCGTCACGCTCTCGCCGAGCGTCAGCGCGCCGACCGCCACCGCCACCACCGGCACGCCGTACAGGTAGGCGACCGCCCGCGACGGGTCGAGCCAGCGAAGCGCCATCGTCCAGAGCACGTACCCGGCGAGCGTGCAGACGAGCCCGAGGTAGAGGATGAGGAGCAGGTCGCCCGCGCTCATCCCGCCTAGCCGGCCCGCCGTCCCCGACGCGGCGAATGGGAAGAGCGCCGCCGTGCCGACGAGCGAGGCGGCGGCCGAGATCGCGATCGCGTCGAAACGGCCAAGGAGCGGCTTCACGAGCACGTTGTAGGCGGCGAACGACGAGGCCGAGACGAGCACGAGGAGCGGGCCGCGCACGGTGTCGAGCGACACCGTCTGGCCCGAGCCGAGCAGGATCACCACGACGACTCCCGCAAACGCCACCGCGAGGCCCGCCGCCCGCCTCCGCGAGAACGCCTCGAGCCCCAGCCCGAGCGACATCGTGAGCGCCATCGCGGGCGCGGCGGCGATGACCACGCTCGCGGTCCCCGCCGTCGTCGTGCGCTCGCCCGCATTCAGGGCCAGGTGGTAAAGCGTGACGACGAAGAGGCCGGCGGCCACGAGGCGAACGGCGTCCCTGCGCGTCAGGCCCGGGAGGCCGCCCGCGACGGCCAGGGCGATTCCGAAGCCGGGCGCCGCGATCAGGTAGCGCCCGATCGCCACGTCGGGCGCGTCGAGGCCGTGGTCGACGAGCGCCTTGATCGCCGCGAACGAGCCGCCCCACACGACCACGACGGTCGCGAGCAGCAGATGTGGCAGGCTACGCGACCGATGCACGCGACCAAGCGTATCGAGATCCGCTGGCGCGACCTCGACGGGTTCGCTCACGTGAACAACTCCACGTATCTGACGTACCTCGAGGAGGCGCGCGACGAGTTCTTCACCGATCTGCTCGGGGAGACCGTCCACCGCGTCGTGATCCGGCATGTCGAGATCGACTTCCGCTCCGGGCTCGTCCATACGGACGACCACGTGGACGTCGAGCTCGAGCTCGAGTCCATCGGCACGTCGAGCGCGACGACGGTCGAGCGCATCCGCTCGGTCGCCGACGGCCGCATCGCCGCCGAGGCCCGCTCGGTCGTGGTGCACACCGACGCCGACCGGGCGACATCGGAGCCGTGGCCGGACGATTCCCGAAGAGCTCTCGAGGCGCTCCTGTGACGCACCTGGCCCACTGGGACGAGGCGTCGCGCGTGCGGCGCGAGGTCGGCGAGATCGCGGCCTGGATGACCGACCTCGGGACACCGGCGGGCTCGGTCGCCGTCGGCCTGCGCCGCTGGGAGGTCGACCCCGGCCGGCGGCCGACGCCTCCGCACGCCCACGGCGCCGAGGAGGAGGTCTTCTACGTCCTCGCCGGGAGCGGGCTCGTGTGGCAGGACGGCGAGACATGCGAGGTCGCCGCCGGCGACTGCATCGTGCACCGCGCCGACGAGGAGGCGCACACGCTGCGAGCCGGCCCGGAGGGCCTCGACGTCCTGGTGTTCGGCATGCGCGAGCACGTCGAGACCTGCTACCACCCCCACTCCGGCCGGGCGTGGGCCGGCGCGACGATCGTGAAGGCCGACGGCCCGGGCGATATGTTCGCGTTCGACGCCGAGGCCGGGCCGCTCGAGTGGGCCGTGCCGGGAGCGCGCCCGGACAACGTCGTCGCGACGGCCGCAGTCCCCGAGTACGAGACCGGCGAGGGCGACTGCGGATCGGTCTGGCGCGACCTGGCCGCCGCGGCCGGCGCCGCCCGCACCGGGCTCAACCTCGGCCGCTGCCGGCCCGGCATGCTCCAGTGGCCGCCGCACTGCCACTCGGCCGAGGAGGAGCTCTTCGTCGTCCTCGAAGGCTCGGGCACCTGCATCCTCGGGGACGAGGAGCACGCGCTGCGGCCCGGGCACGTCGTTTCCCGCCCCGCCGGCACGGGCGTCGCGCATGCGCTTCGGGGAGGGCCCGACGGGCTCACGTTCCTGGCCTACGGCACGCGCGACACCAACGACATGGCCTACTACCCGCGATCGGACAAGATCTCGTGGCGGGGCCTGGGTGTGATCGGCCGGGTCGAGCGGCTCGGCTACTGGGACGGCGAGCGCGACTTCCGGCCCGCGGGTCAGTAGAGCGCAGACGCGAGCCGGCGACGGTACTCGGCCGACAGCGGGTGGTCCTGGCCCAGGTCGGCGAAGACGCCCACCATCACCTGCCGGATCTTGTCGCGAAGGGCCGCGTCGGCCCCGGCGAGGGCGTCGAGCAGGAGCTGGAGGCCGCGCTCGGTCTCGCCTGCGTCGAGCGCGCTCAGCCCGGGCACGAGCGCCGGGTCGCCGGCCGACTCGAGCCGCGTCAGCGCCGCGCGTGCCGCCGGATGGTCGGGCTCCAGCTCGAGCGCGCGCCGGATCGAGGCCTCGTCGCCCAGCGCCACGAGCCGGTCGGCCTCCGACGGCAGGAGCCCGCGCAGGAACGAGTCGACGCTGGCGCGCGGGACGGCGCCGGTGAACTCGTCCACGAGCCGGCCGTCGCGAAACGCCTTCACCGCCGGGATGCCCTGGACGCGAAAGCGCATCGAGACGTGCGGGTTCTGGTCGACGTCCACCTTCACCAGCTCGACGGCGCCGCCGGTCGCCGCGACGGCCTCCTCGAGCACGGGCGTGAGCTGCCGGCAGGGGCCGCACCACTCGGCCCAGAAGTCGACGACCACGGGAACCGTCTTCGAGCGCTCGACGACCGCGTCCTCGAACGTGGCGTCTGTCGCCTCGACGCTCGTCAGTCGTCCTTCCCGTCGGTCTGCTCGCGCAGGTAGCGCTCGAAGTCGGCGGCGAGCTCGTCGCCGCTCGGCGGGTCGGCGGCGTCGGCCGCCTCCTCGAGCTGCTGCACGTAGCCGGCGATGTCGGGGTCGTCCGAGATCGCCGACGCGACGCGGAGCGCGTACTCGCTGGCCGCCCGCTCGAGCTCGTTCGACCCCGGCGGCGTCCCGATCATCTCGCTCAGCCGCTGGAGGAGCGCCAGCGCCGCCTGCGGGTTGGGCGTCGCCGAGATGTAGTGCGGCGTGGCAGCCCAGAGGCTCGCCGTCCGCAGCCCCGCCCGGGAGCAGGCGTCGTGCAGCACGCCGACGATGCCGGTCGGCCCCTCGTACGTCGAGCGGGCGAGGCCGAAACGCTCCATCAGCTCGTCGTCGGACGCCGTCGCCGACACCGGCACGGGCCGCGTGTGCGGCGTGTCGGCCAGGAGCGCGCCCATCGTGATCACGAGATCGACCCGGTAGCGCCTGGCCAGCTCGGCGATGGCCCCGGAGAAGGCCCGCCAGCGCATGTTCGGCTCGGTGCCGACGACCACCACGAGGTCGGACTTCTCGGACGCGTAGATCTCGGTCTCGGGCCAGTCGAGCCGGCGGACGTCGCCGTCCACGAGCTGGACCGTCGGCCGCGTCTGCTGGTAGTCGATGAACGGCTCGGAGTCGATGACGGCGCAGCGGTCGGCGTCGGTCACCGCGCGCAGGTAGCCGGCTGCCAGGCTGGCCGCCCCGCCCGCGTCATTCCAGCCCCGAAACGCGGCCACGAGATTCGGACGGCGCAGCGCTGGATCGTGCTCGATGTGCACGAACTCCACCCCCGCAGTCTGGCACACACCCGGACCCGCGGCGCCGGACGGGGGGTATACAACACCGGTGAGCGGCATCGATCTCCTCGTGCTCGGCGGAGTCGCGCTCTCGGCGTTCCGGGGCGCACAGCGCGGCCTCGTGGCGACGCTGCTCGGCCTGGCGGGGTTCGCGGTCGGGGCGATCATCGGTTCGCGGGTTGCACCCCTGCTCCTCCAGGGAGGCCGGCATTCGCCGTGGCTCGGGGTCGCGGGCCTGATCGGCGCGCTCGTGGGAGGGTTGATCGTGCAGGTGGGCGCCGGCGCCGCGGCCAACGCGTTTCGCGATCACGTGCTCCACGGCCCGCTGGCGGCGGCCGACACCGCCGGCGGCGTCGCCGCGGGCGTGATGCTCGGCCTCGCCATCGCGTGGCTCGTCGCGGTCGTGGCGCTCGAGCAGCCCAGCCTGCACCTGCGCCGAAACGTCCAGCGCTCGACCATCCTGCCCGCGCTACTGCGCGCCGTGCCGGCGAGCACCGTCCTCGACGCGCTGGCGCGCTTCGACCCGCTGCCCGTCGTCCCGGCGATCGCCAACAGGGCGCTCGATTCGCCCGACCCGGCCGTCCCGCACGCGCCGGGGCCCCACCACGCGAGGGCGAGCGTCGTGCGGGTCCAGGGCACCGCGTGCGGGCTCGGGATCCAGGGATCGGGCTGGGTGGTCAGGCGCGGGATCGTCGTCACGAACGCCCACGTGATCGCGGGCGAGCACGACATCGCAGTGCAGCCGCCGACGTCCGGCACGTTCTCGGCCATACCGATCGCGGTCGATCCCGGGAACGACGTGGCGATCCTGCGCGTGCACGGCCTGCCGCTGGGCCGGCTCGCGATGGCGCCCAACGACCCGTCCGGCGGCGCCGTCGCGCTGATCGGCTATCCCGAGAACGGCCCGCTCACGTCGGTCCCCGGCCGGGCCGGCGACCCGGTGACCGCGCTCGCCCCCGGCGCCTATGGCGGGAGCGTCCGGCCACGGACCGTCGTGCCGCTGCGCGGCCGGCTCGAGCACGGCGACAGCGGCGGGCCCGTGGTCGATCGCCGCGGCCGGGTCGTCGCCATGATGTTCGCGGCCGCCCGAGGGGGCGGCGGCGGCTTCGGCGTGCCGCTCGAGGCGATCCGCGACGCGCTCGCGTCGGCCCGAAGCCGGGTCTCGTCCGGGCCCTGCATCGGGTAGCCTGCAGCTATGAGATCAGCCGCCGCCAGGCATTTCACCACGGCGCTTGCGATCCTGTGCATCCAGGCCATGGCCACGGTGCTCGCGTTCCGGCGCGACCCGGTCGAGCGGTTCGAGGGCGCCGTCGCGACGGCGCTCACCTGGGAGGCCGTGCGGCGGATGGCGGCCGGCGGGCCGGCGCGCCTCAGCTAGAGCGACGAGAGCACCTCGGCGAGGGCTTCGAGCGCGGCCAGGTTGTGGCCCTCCACGAAGACGTCCGAGTGGCGAAGCGCGATCCGCATCCCGCCGGCGAGCGGCTCGAACCCGGTGTGGCCCTTGAGCGGGTTCACCCACACGAGCCGGTAGGCCTGCCGGTGCAGGCGCCCGAGCTCGGTGTCGAGGAGCGCGAGGTCGCCGCGCTCCCAGCCGTCCGAGACGACGACCGCGACGGCGCCGCGCGTCAGGCCGCGGCGGCCGTACTGCTCGTTGTAGGCCCGCAGCGACTCGCCGATCCGCGTGCCGCCGCCCCAGTCCGGCATGGCCGCGCTCGCAAGGCGCAGTGAGCGGACGGGGTCGAGGTCGCGCAGCTGCGGTGTGAGCCGGGAGAGACGCGTCCCGAACGCGAACGCCTCGACGTGCCGCCCGGCCCGGGCCGCCGCCTCGAGGAACATGATCATCGCGCGGGCGTACGGCTCCATCGACCCTGACACGTCGCACAGGAACACCAGCTTCCGCGGCACGAGCTTCCGGCGCCGGTAGGCGAGCCGAAGCGGCACGCCCTCGGTGTGGATCGCGGCCCGAAGCGTCCGCCGCATGTCGAGCACGTCCCCCGCGTGCCCCGGCTTCAAGCGGTGCGACCGCCGAGTCGGCTCGGCCGCCGGCAGCGCGGCGATGAGGCGCCGGACGCGGCGCAGCTCGGCGGCCGTCATGTCGGCGAAGTCCTTGCGGCGCAGGATCTCCTCGGTCGACGAGGCGACGAGCACCGGCGGCGACTCCTCCTCGGACGGGCGGTCCTCCTCCTGGCGCGGCGCCGGCGAGGGAGCCCGCTGGGGCGGCTGAGTCGCCGCCTGGAGGCCGAGGTCGACCGGCTGGTCGGGCGCCGTCCTGGGCGCCCGCTCCCAGAACGCCGCGAACGCCATGTCGAAGGCGTCGATATCGTCGCGACGCGAGACGAGCGTGCAGCGCAGGGCGTGGTAGACCTCCTCGCGGCTCGTCAGGTCGACCTGGTCGAGGCTGCGAAGCGCGTCCTGGAGCCGGCCGGGCCCCACCTCGAGCCCGGCCTCGCGGAGGATGCGCCCGAACGTGACGAGCTTTCGGACGACTGCGTCGCCGGCGGTGGCGGTGGGCATGGCCGCCTACGTCTCGCGCGCGCGGGCGACGAGCTCGCGCAGGCCGGCGTCGCGAACGCGCTCGATGTCCTCGTGGTGCTTCAGCACCGATCCCAGCGTGGCGTCGACGACGCCCGCCTCGAGCTCCTCCTGGCCGAGGGCGACCAGCGCCTGCGTCCAGTCGATCGTCTCGGCGACTCCGGGCAGCTTGGCGAGATCCATCACCCGCAGGTGGCCGACGAAGGCCGCCGCCTCAGCCGCGAGCCGCTCGGGGACGCCCGGGACGCGGGCCCGGACGATCTCGATCTCGCGGTCGAGCTCCGGGTGCCCGATCCAGTGGTAGAGGCAGCGGCGCTTGAGCGCGTCGTGCAGCTCGCGCGTGCGGTTGGAGGTGAGGATGACCCGCGGCCGCCGCTCGGCGCGGATCGTGCCGATCTCGGGGATCGTCACCTGGAAGTCGGACAGGAGCTCGAGCAGGAACGCCTCGAACTCGTCGTCGGAGCGGTCGATCTCGTCGATCAGGAGCACCGGCGGCACGGGGTCGGAGTGCTCGATCGCGTCGAGCAGCGGCCGCCGCTCGAGGAAGTCGCGCCCGAAGACGTCGTGGAGCGTCTGGCCGGCGTCGGCCGCCGTGCCGGCCTCGATCGTGCGGATGTAGAGCAGCTGGCGGGCGTGGTTCCAGTCGTAGAGGGCGTGCGCGACGTCGATCCCCTCGTAGCACTGGAGCCGGATCAGGCGCGCGCCCGTGATGGCGGCCAGCGCCTTTGCGGCCTCGGTCTTGCCCACCCCGGCCTCGCCCTCCAGGAGGAGCGGCTTTTCGAGCGTGAGCGAGAGCGACATGACCGTCGCCAGGCCGCGATCGGCCAGGTACGCCTCGGTTTTGAGCGCATCGGTCAGCTCGTCGATCGAGCGGGGCTCGGCCATGGAAGTCAGGTTACCAGCGGGCCAACGGCGCACCGGCGGGCTCGGTCGGCGCGGATACAATTCCAGCGTGAGGAAATGGCAGCTTCGAACCTGGACGAAGGGCACGGGCGCCGCCGTCGAGCCGGTCGGCGCGTCCGATACGCCGCCGGTGCGGGCCCGGCCCGGGACCCCGCGGCCGCTGCCTCCGCGCGGTCCGTGGACGACGTCCGCGGACCGAGCTCCGGAGCCCCTGCCTGGCCACCGGACGGCGCTCGATGCCCGCCGCCGCCACGCCCGCCGGTACGCCGACGAGGCCGAGATCGACCGGCTCGAGCAGCTCGAGGCCGAGCTGCGGCGGGCGGCCTCCTAGGTCGCTCACCCGGCGACGGTGTTCTCGAGGCCGCCGTCGACGACGATCGTCGTCCCGGTGATGTAAGCGGCGCCGGGCGAGGCCAGAAACGCGATCACCTCGCCGACCTCCTCGGCGGTCCCGATCCGCTTCATCGGCACCCGGTCGGCGACCTCGTGCAGATCCTCGCCGTAGCCGCGCACCCCCTCCGTGTCGATCCAGCCCGGCGCAACGCAGACCAGCCCGATCCCGTACTTCCCCCACTCCAGCGACAGCGTGTTGGTGAGGGCGGTCATCCCCGCGCGGGCCGCGGAGGAGTGGGCCATCCCCTCGATGCCGCGCCGCGGGCAGAGGACGACCGAGATCACCCGGCCGCCGCCGTTCTGGATCATCCAGCGGGTCGCGACGAGCTGCGTGAGCTGCCACGGGGCGTCGAGGTTGAGGCGGCGGACGGCCCGCCAGCCGTTCGGCGTGATGTCCTCGGCCGGGGCGACGAACTGGCCGCCGGCGTTGTTCACGAGGCAGTCGATCCGGCCGTACTCCGCGAGGCACCGCTCGACGAGGGCCTCGGCGACCTCACGCTCGCGGATGTCGCCGGGATGGACGACGCACCCGTCGCCGGCCAGCTCGCGCGTCCCCTCGAGCGGCTCCGGCCGGCGCCCGGCGACCACGATGTTGAAGCCGTCGCGGTGCAGGGCAAGCGCCGCGGCGCGACCGATGCCGGTCCCGCCGCCCGTCACGATCGCTGCACGTTCCCGCACCGTCCGAACCTACCAGAGTGCAAGAATCCCCCGCCGTGCACCGCTCGCTCTGGCTCGAGGAGGCGCTGGCCGTCGAGGACGGCGGGCCGGCCCCTGCGCTCGCCGGCAGCCAGGAGGCCGATGTGTGCATCGTCGGCGGCGGCTATACCGGGCTCTGGACGGCGCTTCGCATCAAGGAGCTCGATCCCGGATGCGACGTCGCCATCGTCGAGGCCGACATCTGCGGCGGCGGCGCGAGCGGGCGAAACGGCGGCTTTCTGACCACCTGGTGGTCGAAGCTCGGGACGCTCATCAAGGCGTGCGGCGAGGACGAGGGCGTGCGGATCGCGCGCGCGTCCGAGGAGGCGGTCGACAGCATCGAGGCGTTCTGCGCCGAGCATGGGATCGACGCGCACTTCCGGCGCGGCGGCTGGCTCTGGGTCGCGACCGCCCCGGCCCAGGTCGGCATGTGGGAGTCGGCGATCGCGGAGTGCGAGCGCCACGGCGTCCACGAGTTCGTCCGGCTCACGCCCGGGGAGCTCCACGAGCACATCGATCAGCCGACCCACCTGGCGGGCGCGTTCGAGCCGCGCACCGCGACCGTTCACCCCGCCCACCTCGTCCGCGGGCTGCGCAGGGTCGCGCTCGAGCGCGGCGTGCGGATCTACGAGAGCTCGCCGATGCTCAACCTCCGGCGGAGCGGGCCGCCCCGCGTGCGAACGCCCGACGGCGAGATGACGGCCGGCACGGTGGCGCTCGCGCTGAACGCCTGGTCGGCGGCGATCCCCGAGCTCTCCCGGGCGATCGTCCCGGTGACGAGCGATCTGGTGGCGACCGCGCCCGACCACGCGCTGCTCGAGCGGATGAGGTGGACGCGCGCAGAGGCGATCGCCGACGCCCGGCTGATGGTGCACTACTACCAGGCGACCCGCGACGGCCGGATCGTCTTCGGCAAGGGCGGCGGCACGCTCGCCTACCGGGCCCGGATCGGCGACGGCTTCAACCACGATGCGGCCAGGACAGCCTGGGTCACCGAGCACATGCACAAGATCCTGCCGGCGACCGTCGGCGCGGAGATCACGCACAGCTGGGCCGGGCCGGTGGCGCGCACCGACGACGGGCTTCCGATCTTCGGGCGCCTCTCGGACGCCGTCGTCCACGGCGGCGGCTACTCCGGAAACGGCGTCGGCCCGAGCTGGGTCGGGGGCCGGATCCTGGCCTCGCTCGCACTCCGGCGCGATGACGAGTGGTCGAACGCCGGCCTGGTGCGCGAACCCGGCCGGGCGTTCCCGCCCGAGCCGGTCCGCTACCTCGGCGGCCGCGTCGTGCGCGAGGCGGTGCGGAAGATGGAGGAGGCCGAGGACCGCGGCGACGCGCCCGGCCGGCTCGTCAAGTACGTCGCCGGATTCGCCCCGGCCGGGTATGCGCGCGGCGGCGGCCGCGCCCGGCGCAAGTAGGGCACACCTGGCGGGGCTTTGCGCCGCTAGCCGTCGTCGCGTCGGTAGCGCGCGAGCACCGGGTTCACCGCGTGCATGATCGCGACGCCGGCGATGCAGGCGAGCCCACCGGAGACCACCGAGAACCGCACCGACGTCGCCGCGGCCACCGCGCCGGCCTCGACGTCTCCGAGCCGCGGGCCGGACGTGACGACGGCGATGTGGAGCGCGCTCAGCCGGCCGCGCATCGCGTCGGGCGCGACGAGCTGGAGGATCGTGTTTCGGAAGACGGCCGAGACGACGTCCGCCCACCCGGCCGCGGCGAGAAGGACGAGCGCGAGCGGGAACCAGTCGCGCGGGACGAGCCCGAACGCGACGATCGCCGAGCCCCAGGCGATGACCGAGACCACCACCGCCAGGCCCTGCCGGCGGACGCCCCCGACCCATCCGCTCACGGACGCCCCGAGCAGCGCGCCCGCGCCCGGCGCCGCGTACATCAGGCCCAGGCCGCCGGGCCCGACGTGATAGGTCGTGACGGCAAGCGCCGGAAAGAGCGCACGCGGCATTCCGAAGATCATCGCGTTCAGGTCGATCACGAACGTCGAGAGGAGCACCGGCGTCGACCGGGCGAACGCGAGCCCTTCCCGGACGGCGGCCCACCCGCCGCTGGTCGCTCCGCCGCCCGCGGGCGGCAGCGGCCGCACTCGGACGATCGCCGCCAGCGCGATGCCGAACCCCGCGACGGCGGTCACGTAGACGGCTGTGACGCCGAGCGAGGCGAGCAGCACGCCCGCGAGCGCCGGCCCGGCGAGCGCCGTCAGCTGGCCGACGATCTGATTCAGCGCCAGGGCCGGTGGGAGGTAGTTAGTGCCAACTAACTGCGGGATGCTCGCGTTCCGAACCGGCGCCTCGATGCTCGCGAAGGCGGCGATGGCCGCGGCCAACGCGTAGATCGCGACCAGCGGCGGCGAGCCCTCGGCCGCCAGGAGCCCGAGCCCCGCGGTGCAGGCCGCCGCACCGACCTGCGCGACCAGGATCAGCCTGCGCCGGTCGTGCGCATCGACGAACGCGCCGGCCGCGAGCGATCCGAGGAGCAGCGGCACGAGCTCGGCGGCGCCGACCAGGCCGACGGCGAGCGACGAGCCGGTGAGGACGTAGACCTGAAACGGCACGGCCACCGCGACGAGCTCGTGGGCCGCCGAGGCGACGAGATCCGCCCCCCACAAACGTCGGTAGTCGGGGAAAGCCCGAAGCGGCGCGATGTCCACGATCACGCCGCGAAGGCCGGCCATCGGCGGGTTATACCGAGGGTGCGGGATTCAGCGGCGTCACATGTGTGCCGATAACTGAATTCCGTGCCCCCCAGCAAACCGGCCCACCGCCGCGACAGGCGCGAGCTGGAAGTGCTCCATCGTGTCGCCGTCGCCCTCTCGCAGTCCCTCGCGTTCTCGGACGTGATGGATGCGCTTGCGCGTGAGCTCGTACACGCCGTCGACCGGGTCAGCGAGTGCACGATCACCATCTGGCACCCGGGCCGCGACGTCCTCGAGGTCGCATCGGTCTACGTCCGCGGGGAGGGCGCATCGGAGGACGACCGCGGCGACATCTACCTGCTCGACGACTATCCGGCGTCGCGCGTCCTGCTCCGCGCGGCCGACGGTTTCGGCGTCCAGCGCATGACCGATCCGGGGATCGCGCCGTTCGTCCGGGAGAAGCTGATCGAGTGGGGCTGGCGCACGTGGATCGAGCTGCCGCTGGTCGTGAACGGCCGGTCGGTCGGCCTGATCGAGATGGCGGACTACACCTCTGCCCGCCGCTGGGCGCAGCGCGACATCGACTTCTGCCGCACGATCGCTGCGCAGGCCGCCCTGGCTGTCCGAAACGCCCAGCTCTACGAGGATCTGAGAAGCCAGGTCGACAAGGATCCGCTGACCGGAGTCCTGAACCACCGCGCCTTCTACGAGCGGCTCGAGCAGGAGCTCGCGCGGGCCGTCCGCAGCGAGACGCAGGTCGCGGTCATCGTCGTCGACCTCGACGACTTCAAGGCGCTGAACGACACGCGCGGCCATGTCGCGGGCGATCAGGCGCTCCGGCGGGTCGCGGCCGCGATCCGCTCGACGTGCCGGGCGGTCGACATCCCCGGGCGTCTCGGCGGCGACGAGTTCGCGATCATCCTGCCCGACATCGACGCGGATCTCCACGCTCTCGCCGGCCGCCTGCTCGATGCCATCGCCAGCAAAGCCGGTCTGAACGCGTCGGTGGGCGTGGCCGTCGCTCGCGAGCCTGCCGACCGGGCCGCGCGCACCGTCGCCCGCGCCGACAACTCGCTGCTCGAGGCCAAGGCCGCCGGCAAGCACACGTACCGCGTCGCCGCCTGACCTTCCCGACGACGGCGGTCGCCTCTACACTTGGGGCACCGAGAGGTGCTATCCATGCGCTGCCTGCTGCTCGACGCCACAATGCGACCCACCAGCCTCGTCACGCGAGAGCGTGCGGTGTCGCTCGTGGTCTGCGGCCACGCCCAGGTGATCGCCGAGGAGCCGGCGGTCGTCTTCCGGTCGGAGCACCTCCACGTCGCGCTCCCGGTGATCCTCCAGGTGTCGGCCTACGTGGAGCTGCGTCCGCTCGTGAAGCGCAACGTCGTCCGGCGCGTCCTCTTCTGCCGCGATAGCTGGCGGTGCTGCTACTGCGGCAAGGACGGCGGCCCGCGCGACCTCACGGTCGACCACGTGAAGCCGCTCTCCCGCGGCGGCAAGCACGTCTGGGACAACGTTGTCACGGCCTGCCGGCGCTGTAACCACCGCAAGGGAAACCGGCTCCCCTACGAGGCGGGCATGTACCCCCGCCACGTGCCGAAGGCGCCCGACATGGTCCAGGTGGCCTGGGCCGGCCGGCTCACGCACCCGCTCCAGCGCGAGTACGTCGCCGCCTGGCACAAGGTGCCCGAAGCGGCGCTCTAGATTCGTTCGACGGCGCGCCGCAGCGCGGACTGCATCTGGGCGGCCACGGCCCCCGGCCTCCCGTCGCCGATCTGGTCGCCGTCGAGGCTGACGACGGGCATCACCTCACGCACGCTCGACGACGTGAAGACCTCGGCGGCGGCGGCGAGCCGCTCGCGCGGGTACTCGCCCTCGACGAGCCGCAGGCCCGCGTCCCCGGCCGCCGCGATCAGCGTCTCGCGCGTCACGCCCGCCAGGATGCCGAGCTCGAGCGCCGGCGTGTACAGGGTGCCGTCCTCGACGAACCAGATGTTCGATGTCGGGCATTCGAGCGCCACGCCTTCGAGCGAGAGGAAGAGCGCGTCGTCCGCGCCCCGGCGGCGGGCCTCGGCCTGGGCAGCCATGTTGACTGCATAGCTCGTCGACTTCACCCCGGGCAGGAGCCAGGGCGACTCACGCCTGGTCGACGCACCGATCGCGAGCTGGAGCGATGCGAGCTGGATCCCGCGGGCCCGCATCTCGTCGAAGCCCGCGGGCAGCGGCGTCACGAGGACGAAGCCGATCGACCCGTCGCCGCCGGCCCCCGGCGTCCAGACGACCCGCAGCACCGCGTCGGGCGCATCGAGCGACGCCAGCGCCTCGCCCACCAGGCTGCGGAGCGCCTCCGTGTCGGGCGCCGGCAGCTCGAGGACGCGCGCCGACTCGGCGAGCCGGCGCAGGTGCAGGCCGACCCGGAACGGCACGCCCGCGTAGACGCGCATCGTCTCGAACGCTGCCCGTCCGCGCAGCACCGCCTCGTCGTCAGCCCGCAGGAGCGGCAGGGCGGGATCGACCACGCCGCGGCCGAGCACTGCCAGGGCGAGCGGGGTCGACGACACGTGTGCGATGGTACTGCGGGTGACCGCCACCTCCGACCGCAAGACGCACGCCCGCTCGCTCTTCGCGGGCATCGCGGGCGACTACGACCGCTGGGCGCAGCTCCTCTCCTTCGGCCAGGACCGCCGCTGGCACGACCTCATGATCGAGGCGGTCGCCCCGGCCGCGGACAGCGAGGAGGCCGTCGTGGCCGACGTCGCGACTGGCACGGCGGCCGTCGCCATCGCGCTCGCGCGCCGGTACCCGTGCCGCGTCGTCGGGATCGACCAGAGCCCCGAGATGCTCGCCGGAGGTGCGCGCCGGGTCGAGGCGGCCGGGCTTACCGGGCGGATCGACCTCGTGGAGGGCCAGGCCGAGCACCTCCCGGTCGCCGACGGCTCGGTCGACGCGCTGACCCACACCTACCTGCTGCGCTACGTGGACGACCCCCCGGCGACGCTCGCCGCGCTCGCAGCCGCGATCCGGCCGGGAGGGATGATGGCGTCGCTCGAGTTCGGCGTTCCGCGCGGCGCGGCGCTCCCGGCGTGGCGGCTCTGGACGCGCGTTGGCCTGCCGCTCTTCGGCGCCCCCGGCGGCCCGGCGTGGATCCGCACCGGCCGGTTCCTCGGCCCAAGCATCGAGCGGTTCTGGAGCGAGCATCCCCTGGACGAGGTGCTCGGCTGGTGGGCCGCGGCCGGGATGGAGCAGATCCGCGCGCGCCGGCTCAGCCTCGGCGGCGGCGTGATCATCTGGGGCACGCGGGCAGCCTGAAGGCTCAGACGGCGGCGGGCTCCGGCAGCTCCTCCGATGCCGGCGCGTTCCGCCGGGCGATGCACCCGTCCGTGGCGATCTCGTAGTAGCCCATCCGCTCCAGCGGCGGCGAGTAGAGATGGAGCGACACCGACGCGGCCGACCCGGCGTTTCGCACGTCGTGGATGCGCGACGAGTCGAAGCAGAAGCCCTGGGCCGCGGCATGAGTGGACGTGACGAGGCCGGGCGCTCCGAGGACGAGCCGGTCCTCGGCGAGCTCACCAGCAACAACGCGGACGGCCCCCGACGAGAGGTCGTGGTCGTGCAGGCCGGTGTCCTGCGTCCCCGACCAGCAGATCAACCAGGCGTCGAGCACCGGGTCGCAGTGAATCCGCGTGTACACCCGGCTCTGCTCGTCGTGGCGCACGAAGGCGTCCCACAGGTCGGAGCGGGCGGCGAGCTGCTCGGCAAGCGCGAGCATCGCGGCCGGCTCGATGGCACCCGACGCCGGGAGCCGCTCACCGAACCAGCGGGCGAGGGCGGCCTTCGTCGTAGCGTCCATTTGCGGCTCCCGGATCTGTGTGAAACGATTAACAGCATTGTGGCGGATCGCTCGACCAAACGCAAGCGCGCGACCCTTCGCGACCTGGCGGCCGCGACGGGCCTGTCCCAGGCCGGAGTGTCGTATGCGCTCCGCGGCCAACGCGTCTCGACGGCGACCGAGGCCCGCGTGCGCGCTGAGGCGGCCCGGATCGGGTTCCGGACGGATCCCATCGCGCGCGCCCTCCGCGGGGGCTCGACCGGGCTCGTCGGGATGATCGGCGGCAGCCTCGAGGACTTCTGGCACCAGGAGTTCGCCTCGGAGCTCCAGCGCTGCCTGCGCCGTCACGGTCGGCACATGCTGCTGGCCGACGCCGGCGGCGACGCGGCCGCCGAGATCGAGCTCGCCGAGAGCCTGACGGATCAGCGCGTGGACGGGCTGGTGGCGCTCCCCGTCGACCCCGGCTCGCCGCGCTGGCTCCCGGTCGTCGGCTCGCTCCCGACCGTCGCCGTCGGCGTGCCGCTTCCCCCGCCGGCCGGCGCGATCCGCTTCGCCTCGGATGCCGGGATCCGGCTCGTCATCGACCACCTGCGAGGGGCCGGGCATCGCCGGATCCTGGTGCTCACCCCGGGTCCCCACCGGCCGCCGCGATCGGCCGGGGTCCGCAGCGTCCGCTGCGGCTTCTCGACCGCCGACGGCCGGACGGCGGCCCGCCGCGCCCTCGACCGCGAGGGGGCGCCCACCGCCGTCTTCGCACTCTCGGACGCGCTCGCCTACGGCGCGTACATGGCCTGTGCCGACCTCGGTCTCGACATCCCCGGCGACGTCGTCGTCGCGGGCTTCGACGACCACCCGCTGTCGGCCCTCGTCGCCCCGCCGCTCACGAGCGTGAGCTGGGACACGGCCGCGGCGGCCGCTGCCGCGGCGTCGATGCTGATCGGCGCGATCGACGACGGCCGCGGGATGGGCGAGATCGTCGTTCCGCCCCGGCTCCGGCCGCGCCGATCGACGGCGGCTCAGCCCCGCACGTAGACCGCGTAGCGGCGCAGCTCGTCCATCCCCACCCGCCGGTACAGGCGCACCGCGCCCGTCGGGTTGTCGGCGTCGACCTTGAGCCTGACCTGGGCGACGCCCCGGCGGGCGAACTCGGCGAAGACCGCCCGAAGCAGCGCCTCGCCCAACCCGCGGCCGCGGAAGGCCGGCCGGACCGCGAGGTCCTTCACGAACCCCTCCACCCAGCACTGCGCCATGCCGGCCACCTCGCCGTCGGCCTCGGCGACGAGCACCAGCGCCGGGTCATAGGACGGGTCGCCCAGGAGCCACGACCGCCATTCGTCGAACGGCGCGACCCGCTCGTCGCTCTCGGCGAACGCCTCGATCAGGCAGGCGTGCACGTCCGCGGCGTCGCGCTCCGCATCGAACGGGCGCAGGCGCACGCCGGCGGGCCAGCCGGGCTCCGCGAGCCGGGGGCGGAGCTCGACCGCCATCTCGAGCACCTCGGTGGCGACCTCGAATCCGAGGTCGTCGAGCAGCCCCGCGAGACCCGGCGTCCACGCCGGAACAACGGCCTCGAGGCGCCCGGGATGGTCGCCGTCGATCGCCTGGACGAGCTCGCGGCCCACCCCGTCCACCGCCACGCCGGGGGTGACCCACACCTCGAAGCCGCCCCCGGAGTCGACGACGCCGTAGCCGTCGATCACGCCCGTGCCCGACTCGACGACCCAGTGCCCGGCCCGCGGCCAGTGGGCGGCGAGCATCTCGCGGGTCGTCCGCGGCTCGCCGTAGACCGCCTCGTTCCAGGCCCGCTGGAGAGCGAGCACGGCGTCCAGGTCGTCCGGCGTCGCCGGACGGGCGCGGGCCACTACGCCAGCTCGAGCAGCACCTTGCCGAGCTTCCCGGGCGCGGAGAGGTGGTCGAAGGCGGCGGCAGCCTCGGCGATGGGGAAGACCCGGTCGATCACGGGCCGGGCGCGGCCCGCAGCGAGGTGCGGGACGACGGAGTGCGCAAAGGCCTGGACTGCGGCGGCCTTCTCCTCGACCGGCCGCGCGCGGAGCACGGTGCCCATGACGCTGGCGCGGCGGCCCATGAGCGCGCGCAGCGACAGCTCGGCGTCGGCGCCCGCACCGGTCCCCACAACGATGATCCGCCCGCGCACGGCAAGCGCCTCGAGGCTGCCCGGAAGGTTCGCGGCACCGACGAGCTCGAGCACGACGTCCACGCCGCGGGCCTCCGAGAGCTGGCAGGGCTCGGCGCCGAGGTCGGTCAGCGCCTCACGATGGGACCGCGCGTTCGCGAGCACGCGTACGCCGGCTGCGACGCCGAGCTGCACGGCCGCCGTGCCCACGCCTCCCGATGCGCCGTTCACGAGAAGCGTCTCGCCGAGCGCGAGCCCAGCCCTGGTGAAGAGGGCGTCATGGGCGGTGATGAACGCCTCGGGGACCGCTGCGGCCTCGCGATCGGTCAGGTCGTCGGGGATCCGGGCGACGTGCCGCTCGTGCACCGCGACCATGTCGGCCAGCCCGCCTCCGCCGACGAGCCCGAACACACGGTCGCCGGCCCGCCACGTGGTCACCGCCTCGCCGCAGGCGATGACCGTTCCGGCGACCTCGAGCCCCGGAATGTCGGCCGGCGAGCCGGGCGGGGCCGGGTAGCTCCCGGCGCGCTGGGCGACGTCGGCCGGGTTGAGACCGGCGTGCGTGGCGCGCACGAGCACCTCCGACGACAGCGGCACCGGGTCGGGCCGTTCGCCGACGGACATCACCTCCGGGCCGCCGGCACCGAGGAACGTCACCGCGATCATGGCCTGGCATGATGGCAGGAGTGTCGGCCGAAGGCCATCACCAGGCGCTCGCGGCGATCGTCGGCGCCGCCAACGTGCTCGTCCCCGCTCCGCGGGAGTACCTCTCCGACGGCACCGCCGGACGGGGCCTCCAGGGCAGCGCGGACGCCGTCGTCCTCCCCGGCTCGGCCGAGGAGGTGGCCGCCGTCGTCGCGCACTGCTACGCCGACGGCATCCCCTTGACGACGCGTGGCGGCGGGACCGGGTTCGCGGGCGGCGCCGTGCCGCAGGGCGGCGTCGTCGTCGGCACGGGACGGATGGCGCGGGTGCGGGCGTTCGATCCGCTCCAGTGGCGGATCCACGTCGAGGCCGGCGTCTCCACAGCGGAGGTGCGCCGGATCGCCCGCGGGAGCGGCCTCTGGTTCCCGCCGGATCCCGGCGCCGCCGAGCAGTCGCAGATCGGCGGCAACGTGGCGACGAACGCCGGCGGCCCCCACGCATTCAAGTACGGGACGACCCGGGCGTGGGTGACGGGGATCGAGGCCGTGATCCCGCCGGGCGAGGTCGTGACGACGGGCGGGCCTGTGCGGAAGAGCGTCGCCGGATACGACCTGGTCGGCCTTTTGACCGGTTCGGAGGGCACGCTCGGGATCGTCACGGCGGCCTGGCTCCGGCTCATCCCCGCCCCCGAGGCGGCGCTCCCGATCGCCGCGCTCTTCGCCGGCGTGGAGGCCGGCGGCGCGGGGATCGAGGCGCTGATGGGAAGCGGCGTCGTTCCCGCGTGCATCGAGTACGTCGACGAGCCGGCCCTGGGCGCGACCGGGCACGACTTCCCCGGAGGCCCGCACCGGCCACGGGTTCCTCGTCATCGCCGAGGCGGACGGATCAACCGCCGAGGCGGCCGCCGGCCGCGAGGCCCTCCGCGAGGCGCTGGCCGAAGCCGGGGCGACGTGGATCGCAACGCCCGACGGAGACGACATCCCCGCCCTCTGGCGCTGGCGCGACTCGATCTCACCGCGCGTCACCGCCGTCCGGGGCGGCAAGCTCGCCGAGGACATCGCCGTCCCCGTCGACCGGCTGGCCGACGCGATCCGCGGGTCGGCCGAGATCGGGGCCCGGCACGGCCTCGAGACGATGAGCTGGGGCCACGCCGGCGACGGGAACCTGCACACGAGCTTCCTCGTGGCGCCCGAGAGCAGGGACGAGCACGCCCGCGCAGAGTCAGCCTGCGAGGAGCTCTTCGATCTCGCGCTCCGGCTCGGCGGCACGATCACGGGCGAGCACGGCATCGGGCTCCTGAAGCGCTCGCACCTCGCCGACCAGCTCGGCCCTGCGGGTCAGCGGCTGAACGCCGAGATCAAGCGCGCGTTCGACCCAAAGGGCCTGCTCAACCCCGGCAAGGGCTAGGCCGGGTCGCGGCGCAGCTCCATGGTGGAGCAGTGGATGCCGCCGCCGTTCTTGTGCAGCTCGAAGTACGGGATCCGGACGACCTCGAGGCCGCGCCGCTCGAGCAGCTCGGCGGTGCGCGGCGAGTCGTCGGGCATGATCACGCGGCCCGGCCGCACCGTCAGGCAGTTGATCCCCCACTCCTCGCCCGGGTGGCACCAGATCGGCTCGATGCCGAGCTCGCCGAGCCGGTCGAGGAACCAGTGCGGCAGCCCGGGGGCGTCCACCAGCGCCTTGTCGACGTCGACCATCCCGAAGTGGGCGTCGATGTGGATCGAGAAGCCGCCCATCGGCACCACGATCAGCTCGATGCCCATCCGCGCCAGGAGCTCGCGCAGCTGGTCGGCCGCCTCGGCGTTGCAGCGGATCGACGTCCCGAACGCGGCGACCCGGGGCGTCAGCTTGACGAACGTCCCGCCCTCGAGCATCCCGGCGCCGATGATCGTCTGGAGGATCGGGATCCCGAGCGCGGCGACCGCCCGGGTCACGCTCGCCTCCTCGCCGCGGCGCATGAGCGGCGCCATCCGGCCGATCACGACGCCGCCCGGAACCGACACGAGCGGGTCGCGCGTGTAGATCGCCTTCGTGAAGCGGGCCGGGAGCGGGATCCGCGAAGTGCACGTCGACGCCCTCCGCCTCGAGCGCCTCCACCAGGCCGCCGTGCTGGGCGTGGACGAGATCGAGGTCGGGCGGCGTGCGGTCGGTCCAGTACCAGCCGCCGGCCGGGTCGACCAGCGCCTGGGCGCTCTCGTCCCACGCGTCCGCGCGGATCTGGGCGAGCTCGTCGCCCGGGCGGCGCATGAGCACGTCCCTGAGCACGCCGACCTCGTCGTGCGACCCCCATTGCGCGCCCCACACGTTCTCCAGCTCGCCCGGATCGTGGAACCCGGGCTCGGGCACGGGCGGGCAGAGGACCTGGTGGTACTCGACCGGCGCTCGCGCTGCCTCGTCCCGGAGCATGCCGCGATGGTACAACCCGAGTCGAGATGCGTGCCGCCGTCCTTCACGAGCACCGCAGGCCGTTCGCGATCGAGGAGCTCGACCTGGCCCCGCCCGGGCCCGCGGAGGTCGAGGTGCGCCTCCTGGCGAGCGGCGTGTGCCGGAGCGACTGGAACACCGTGACCGGCGACACGCCGAGCCCGCTTCCGGCCGTCCTCGGGCATGAGGGCGCCGGCGTTGTCGAGCGCGTCGGCACCGGCGTCACGGCCGTGGCGCCGGGCGACCATGTCGTGCTCTCGTGGCTCCCTTCGTGCGGGCGGTGCGCGCGCTGCACGAGCGGCCGGCCCAGCTTGTGCGAGGTGGCCGGCCCGGCGCTCCTCGCGGGCACGCTCCTCGACGGGACGACGAGGCTCTCGCTCGACGGCCGGCCTGTCCACCACTACTCGTTCCTCTCGACCTTCGCCGAGCGCACCGTCGTCCCCGAGGCGAGCTGCGTCCGGATCCGCGACGACGCCCCGTTTCCGGTCGCCGCGATCGTCGGATGCGCCGTCACGACCGGGGTCGGCGCGGTGCTGAACCGTGCGCGCGTGGCGGCGGGCAGCTCGGTCGTGGTCGTGGGCGCCGGCGGCGTGGGCCTCTCGGCGATCCTCGCCGCGCGGCTCGCGGGCGCATCCACCGTCCTCGCGGTCGATCCGGCGGCCCCACGGCGCGCGCTGGCGCTCGAGCTCGGCGCCACCCACGCGGTCGATCCGGAAGATGCAGCCGACGCGGTCCGTGACCTGACCGACGGGGGCGCCGACTACGCGATCGAGTCGAGCGGCGCCGCCGGTGCGGTGCCGGCGGCCTACGCCGCGGTCCGGCGGGGCGGGACGCTCGTGTGCGTCGGCATTCCGCCCGAGGGCGCGACCGTCGAGCTGCCCGGAGCATCGCTTGTGCGCGACGAGAAGATCGTGACCGGGAGCCTCTACGGCTCCTGCCGCCCGCACACTGACATGCCCATGCTGCTCGACCTCTTCATGTCGGGCCGTCTGCCACTCGACCGGCTGGTGGGATCGACCTACCCGCTCGAGGAGATCGACCGCGCGTTCGCCGACATGCGCGACGGCGCCGGCGTGCGCACGGTGATCGACCTCACCTAGGTGATTGATCGAGAACTCCCGCGCGCCTGGACGCCCAAACCTCTCTGGAAAGGCGAATCGTGGAGGCGCTGCGGCTGCGAACTTTCGCATCGCGGCGTCCTCGGTCACGCCGATATTCCCGATATCGGCGCTCCCTGTGTCCTAGCGATGCTCGGTTCTCGCCGCCCAGGACATCACGGAGTCATCGATCAATCACCTCGGGCCGCGCCCTTCGATACCGTGCACCCGATGCGCGACGCGGTCGATCCGGTGGACGGGTGCTTCGGCGAGGCGTGGTCGGGGACCGTCCCCGACGGGAGCCACGTGAACCTCGTGATCGCCCGCCGCGGCTCGCGGACAGCCGCAGCGGCCGCGGCTGCGTTCGCCTCCCCCGGCCCCGGCCACGCGCCGGTGATGGCATGCCTGGGCGCGGGGAACGCGGTGCGCCCGGCGACGATCGTCCTGAACAAGGCCACGGTCGCATCCGACCTCCACGGCCGGATCACGTGGGGGGCGGCGCAGCTCGGCATCGCCGCCGGGGTGATGGACTGCGTCGCCGACGGCGTCATCGCCGCCGAGGACGTCGGCGAGCTCGTGATCCTCGTCGCGGTGTGGGTCGACCCTCAGGCCGCCGACGAGACGGCGGTGCGCGCCGCGAACCGCGACGCCGTGCGGCGGGCGGTCGAGGACGCGCTCTCGGGCGACCGGTCGGCGCGGGTGCGCGATCTGCTCGACCTCCGCGACAGCGCGACGAACGCGTTCTACAGCGGCCGCTAGCGGTGCAGATCGCCGCGATCGACACGCGCGAGTACCGGCTGCCGCTCGACCCGCCCTTCCCCGCCGCCTGGGACCCGGAGCCGCGGACGCACCTCGACGCGACGCTCACCATCGTCACGGCCGACGACGGGACGGCGGGCTACGCCAGCGGCAACGCGCTCCCCGACCGGGACGTGCTCGAGCGGCACCTGCGCGGGCTCGACCCGAGGCAGACGGAGGCTGTGAACGACGTGTGCCGCACCGTCGACTTCCACGGCGGCCGGCCCTGGACGTGCGAGGTGGCGGTGTGGGACTGGTCGGCCGCGCGGCCGACGAGCCGCTGTGGCGCCTCCTCGGCGGCCGGAACGAGGCGCTCGTCGCCTATGCGTCGACGGGCGAGCGCGTGCCCCGGGACGAGCGCGTCCGCCGCTGCCGGGCGCTTCGCGACGCGGGCTGGCGGGCCGTGAAGCTGCGCCTCGGCTCGCGGGATCTGGATGCCGAGATCGAGACCGTCGAGGCCGTCCGGGATGCGGTCGGCCCCGAGATGGCGATCATGGTCGACGCGAACCAGGGCTGGCGGATGCCGGGCGACCGCACGCCGGCGTGGGACGTGCCGACCGCCGCGGCATTCGCCGGGGCGCTCGAGCCGCTCGGCGTCCACTGGCTCGAGGAGCCGCTGCCGTGCGGCGACGTCGAGGGATACGCGGAGCTGCGACGGCTGACCGGCATCCGCATCGCGGCCGGCGAGATGGTGCGCACCGAGCACGAGGCGCGCGACCTCATCGTCCGCGGCGCGGTCGACGTGATCCAGTGCGACGCCGTGCTCACGGGCGGGTTCGAGGGCTGCCGGCGCCTCTCGGCGCTCGCCGACGCCCACGGCAGGTCGTGGTCGCCGCACACGTGGTCGCACGGCCACGGCCTGCTCGCGAACCTGCACCTCGCGCTCGCCGTCTCGGCGTGCCCGTTCCTCGAGGTGCCGTACGACCCGCCGGCTTGGACGCCGGAGCGGCGCGACTTCCCGCTCCCGGACCCGCTCCAGGTGACCGCGGACGGGACGCTGGCGGCGCCGCCGGGCGCGGGCCTCGGCGCCGACCCCGACCTCGACGCGCTCGAGCGGTGGAGGATGCGGTGACGGCGTGACCGAGCCGCTCGTCCTCACGGGCTTCGACCTCACGGCCTCCGACGTCGCCGGCGTGGCCCGCGACGGCCGCCCGGTTGAGCTCGCGCCGGACGCCGTCGAGCGCATGGCGCTCGGGTGGGACGTCGTGCGGGAGGCGGTGCGGACGAACACGCCGGTCTACGGGCTCACGACCGGCGTCGGCGCCCACAAGCGGGTGTCGATGGATGCGGAGCAGCTCGAGCACTTCAACCTGCTCCTGCTCCCGAGCCATCGCGTCGGGCAGGGCCCGTATGCACCCGCAGAGGTCGTGCGGGCCGCGCTCCTTCGGCTCGTGAACGGCTTCGCGAGCGGGACGACGGGCGTGCGCCCCGAGCTCGCCGAGCAGCTCGTGAAGGCGCTCAACTCGGGCGAGACGCCGGGCGTGCGGATGCTCGGCTCGCTCGGCCAGGCGGACCTCGCTCCCATGGCCGACCTCGCCCACGGGGTGATCGCCGACTTCCCGCTGACGGGGAGCGAGACGCTGTCGCTCGTCAACTCGAACGCCTTCTCGACCGCGATCGCCACGCTCGCGCTCGCGGACTGCCACCTGCTCCTCGACTCGCTCGACGTCGCCGGAGCGCTCGACCTGGAGGCGTTCGCGGCCAACCTGAGCGTCCTTCACCCGGCGATCGCGCGCGTCCGGCCGTTTCCCGGCATCGTGACCTCGATCGCGCGCCTGCGCGAGCTCCTCGCCGGGAGCTACCTCTGGGAGGACGGCGCGGCCCGAAACCTTCAGGACCCGCTCACGTTTCGGAACCTCGCCCAGGTGCACGGCGCGGCCCGCGACGCCATGGGCCACGCCGACGCGATGCTCGCCATCGAGCTCAACGCCTCTCAGCAGAACCCGCTGCTCGTGCTCGAGGAGCGGCGGTTCATCTCGGTCGCGAACTACGACGTGCTCCCGCTCGCCGCCGCCCTCGACCTCGTCCGGATCTCGCTGGCGCCGGTCCTGACGTCGGCCTGCGAGCGGACGCTCAAGCTGCTCGCAAGCCAGTTCTCGGGGCTTCCGCTCGGCCTCTCGGCCGACTCCGACTCGCCGGAGGACGCCCTCTCGGAGTTCGGCGTCGCCACGGCCGCGCTCGCCGGCGAGGCCCGCCTGCTGGCCCAGCCGGTCTCGTTCGAGCTCGCCTCGACGAGCATCGCCGAGGGCATCGAGGACCGGATGACCATGGCTCCGCTCGGGGCGCGCCGGCTCGACGAGATGGTCGGCCTCGGCGAGCGCATCGCGGCGATCGAGCTGGTCATCGCGGCGCAGGCCGTCGACCTTCGTAGGCCGCCTTCGCTCGGCCGTGCCACCGGCGAGCTCCACCGCCTGATCCGCCGGGCGGTCCCGTTCACCGGCGCCGGCGACGAGCCGCCCCAGGATCTCGTGCCGGTGCTCACGCTGCTTCGCTCGGGCGCGGTCGCGGCGTGCGGACTGGACCCGGGCGCGCCGCCAGCAGCCGGCTGACCTCCGGATCGTCGCGCCTGGCTACGACCGAGAGTCGCCCGTGGCATACGCAGGGTCACGGGCTGGTCACGGAACACACCGAATGTCGTTTCTGTCCACCGACAACTGTCGGGGCCGCGGCGACCGTCCGGCACCGGATGCTGCGTTACAGCCACTCAACTCGGGCCACCGTCGGCGGTGATCTGGTTCGCCGGAGCGGCGGGCAGAACACCGCTACACAACCGTCACGGAATACGCCGAATGTCGTTTCAGTCCACCGACAACTGTCGGGACCCAGCCGACCCGGAACTCGGCCGTCGCGACGTGCGGCGAAGGCCCATGACGGCCCGCCGGTACACTGAGCGCTCGTGATCCTGAACCAGGGGCCCAGGTTCGAGCCGCTGTCCGAGGACGCGCTGGCGACGCTCGACGAGGGCGTCGGGCGGCTCGCCTCGGAGGTCGGCGTGCAGTTCGACCATCCCCGTGCGCTCGACCTCTTCCGCGAGGCGGGCCAGACGGTCGACGGGGACACGGTCCGCTTCGACCCCGGCTTTCTGCGCGCACAGGCCGCCCTCGCGCCGCGCGAGTTCTCGATGCGGGCGCGGAATCCGGCCCGCGACGCTCGGATCGGCGGCGACAACATGATCTTCTGCCCCGTGCAGGGGCCGCCGTTCGTGCGGATCGACGGCGAGCGCCGGGACGGCACGCATGGCCGACCTCGAGCAGCTCATGCGCCTCACGCAGATGACCGACGCGCTCGACACGCCGGGGCGCAACATGCTCGAGCCCAACGACGTCGCCGCTCGACTCGCGCCACCTGCTGCGGGCGCTGGCGGCGATCCGCCTGACCGACCGCGTGTGGGCCGGCGAGCCGTCGTCGGAGGCCGCGGCGCGCGACTGCATCCGCATGATCGAGATCGTGCACGGCGGCCTCGACGCGATCGACCGCCGTCCTCTTCGCCAACGTGCAACGTCAACTCGCCGCTTCGCTACGACGTGCGCATGCTCGAGGGGCTGATCGCCTACGCCGAGGCGGGGCAGGCGGTGATCGTCACGCCCTTCCTGCTGATGGGCGCGATGGCGCCGGTGTCCGTGCCGGCCGCGCTCGTGCAGCAGACGGTCGAGGTGCTCGCCGGCGTCGCGCTCGCCCAGCTCGTGCGGCCCGGGGCGCCCTGCGTCATGGGGTCGTTCCTCTCGAGCACGGACATGCAGAGCGGGTCGCCCGCCTTCGGCGGCCCCGAGTCCGCGGTCGGGCTGCTACGCGTCGGGGCAGGTGGCGCGCCGCCTCGGCCTGCCCGTGGCGCTCCGGCGGGGGCACGCTCACGGCCAGCCAGTCGGTCGACTATCAGGCCGGGTACGAGTCGTTCAACACGCTGAGTCGCCGCGTTCCTCGCCGGCGCGAACGTGTGCTGGCAGTCGGCCGGCTGGCTCGAGGGCGGGCTCGTCACGTCGTTCGAGAAGTTCGTCGCGGACTGCGAGCTCCTCGATCTGCTGCAGCGGCAGTTCGCGCCGCTCGAGGTCGACGAGGCGAGCCTCGCGTTCGACGCCCACGTGGAGGTCGGCCAGGGTGGGCATTTCTTCGGCGCCCAGCACACGCTCGAGCGGTTCCGCGACTGCTTCTGGCGGCCGACCGTGGCGTCGACCGAGAACTTCGACCGCTGGACGAAGAACGGGTCGCTCGACCACGCCGCCCGGGCATGCGCGGCGCTGGAAGGCAGCTGCTCGAGCAGTACGAGCAGCCGCCGCTCGACGACGGCGATCGAGCAGGAGCTGGTCGAGTTCGTGGAGCGGCGCGCCGCCGAGCTCGGCGACGCGATCTCGGTGCGCTAGAAGGCCGGCGGGTGGCGGAGCGCCCAGGGCCGCAGCCGCTCCAGGAACGCCTGCCGGCCCGGGTCGCGTGCCGCCTCGACCGCCCGGGCGGCCTCCGCCAGCTCGCGGCCCAGCGCGTCCATGTCGACGTGCACCGGCGCACCGTCGCGCACGAGCACCCGGCCCCCGACCACGACCTCGCGCACGTGCCCGCGGCCGGCCCTCGCGACCACGAGGTCCTCGTAGGCCAGCCGCGATGAGCTGAAGACGCCCCTGACCGCGTCCAGGTCGAGGACCACCGCGTCGCCGTGGCAGCCCGGCTCGAGCCTCCCCACCGCTCCCTCGAGGCCGGCGATGCGGGCGCCGCCCTCCCACAGGAGCCGCAGCATGTCGCGCGCGCCCGAGCGGCGGCTCCGGGCCCTCCCAGATCCGCTGCGCGACGTGGGCCATCCGCACCTCCGCGAGCATGTCCTCGTCGTCGTCGACGGCCATGTCGTCGGAGCCGAGTCCGACCGTGACGCCCCTTGCGACCAGCCGCCGCACCGGCGCGATCCCGCACGCCAGGCGCAGGTTGGACGAGCAGTTGTGCGCGACCATCGCACGCCGCTCGGCCATGAGGTCGATGTCGGCGTCGCGCAGGTAGACGCCGTGGGCGATCGTCGTTCGCTCGCCGAGGACGCCCCGCTCGGCGAGGTGGAACAGCTCCCTGCCCGCCGTGCGCCGACATCGCCCCACGCACGCTGGCGGCGGCTCTCGAGCGCGTGCATGTGGATCGGAAGCCCCAGCTCGGCCGATGCCGCCCCGACGGCGTCGAGCAGGTCGTCCGACGCCCACTGCGGCGCGGCGATCGAGAGCTGGACGCCGATCAGCGGGTCGCCGGCCAGCCGCCGCGAGAGCTCCGTGACGGCATCGATGTAGATCGCGTTCGAGATCGGCGTGCCCGTGAGCCGGCGCACCTCGCCCGACAGGTCGTCAGGCAGGGCTGCCGCGAATTGCGCGTCGTCGTCGTACGACGAAGGTCGCCCGGTCGCGCCAGTAGGGCGCAAAGGCCGTGCGCAGGCCCGCCTCCCGGTGGGCGCGGACGGAGTGCTCGAGCTCCGCCAGGTAGGCATCCGACCCCTCGTAGCCGCCCTTGGCCGGGAAGTGGCTGTGGACGTGGGTCGTGACGCCGCTCGTCAGCATCAGCATCGACTTGTAGAGCGTCGTCAGGTACGGCTCGACCGTCGGCAGCGAGTGCATCAGCACCATCCACGGCTCGAACGGCTCGTCGGCGAAGCCCATCTGCGCGGTCGAGACACCCTCGGCGTGCTGGTGGGCGTTCACGAGGCCGGGCAGGACGAGGCACCCCGGCCCGCCCGCGCGCTCGGCGTCAGGGTGAAGGCGCGCCAGCTCAGCGGCATCGCCGACCTCGGCAACCCGGCCGTCGCGCACCAGCGACCGCCGCGTACTTCGAGCCAGTCGGCGCCGGCCGCCGGGAGCACGGCGCCGCCCTCGATCAGAAGCTCGGCCATTCGCGCCAGTATGTCAGCCGCGCCCCGGCCGCTCGCGGCGCACGAACCGGCCCCGGCCCGGCTCCGCGCGAAGCTCGCCGTCCGAGACGACGACCTCGCCGCGCGCGATGGTCACGACCGGCCAACCGCGTACGTGCATCCCGTCGTAGGTCGAGTGGTCGATGTCGGAGTGCAGGACGGCGGCGGAGAGCGTGCGCTCGGCCGCCGGGTCGAAGAGCACGATGTCGGCGTCGTAGCCCGGCGCCAGGCGTCCCTTCCGATGGAGCCCGTGCAGGCGAGCGGGCGCGGTACAGCAGAGCTCGACCCACCGGGGAAGGCTGATGCGACCGCCGAGCACCCCGGCGCTGTGCATCAGGGCCAGCCGCACCTCGACCCCGCTCGTCCCGGCGCGGTGTCGCAGCACCCCGGCCTCGTCCGGCACTCGCCTGCGCGGCCCGTGGTCGGTCGAGACGATGTCGATCGACCCGTCCGCCAGCCCCGCCCAGAGCGCGTCGCGATGCTCGAGAGAGCGCAGCGGCGGCGTGCCCATGAACTGCGGAGCGAGGTCGGGATCCCTGTAGAGCTCCTCGCCCAGGAGGAGATGGTGCAGCAGCGCCTCGCCGAACGCCTCCTGGCCCGCGCCCCGCGCCCGGCGCAGCTCCGCGAGCGAGTCGACGGTCGTGAGGTGGAAGATCAGGAGCCGGCAGCCGGCCAGGCGGGCGAGCGCCAGCACGCGGTGGGCGGCCTCGCCCTCCAGCACGGGCGGGCTGATGTCGGGGAACGACTCCGGCCCCATGCGGCCGAGCTCCTCGAGCTCCCGCGTGAGCTCGGCGACCATCGTGCCGTTCTCGGCGTGCACGACGGCCATCCCGCCTCCATCTGCGACGCGCTGCATCGCGCGGAAGATGATGTCGTCCGGGAGCCGGTAGGTCTCGTAGCTCATGAAGAGCTTGATCGTCGGGCACCCCTCGGCCATCACCTCCGGGATCTCGGCGACCCGCTCGAGCGACGGCTCCCGCAGGTTCACGTGGATGCCGTAGTCGATGACGCAGGCGCCGTCGGCCTCGGCCCGCCGCCGCCGCAGGCCCTCGAGGAGCGATGTTCCCGGCTCGACCTGCGCCTGGTCGACGATCGCCGTGACGCCGCCGAACGCGGCGGCGATGCTGCCCGTCTCGAAGGTGTCGTCGTAGACATGAACGGGACGGTCGGTACGCATGTGGACGTGCCCGTCGACCGCGCCCGGGAGCAGGTAGAGGCCGTCAGCTTCGATCTCGCGCCGGCCGCGCAAGCCAGTGCCGACGGAGGCGATCTGCTCGCCGCGGACGCCGACGTCCGTCCTCACCTCGCCCTCCGCGCCGATCAGGCGGCCGCCGCGGATCACGAGGTCGTGGTCGCTCATCCCGCCACTGCGACCCGGCCCCCGTCCGCGAGGGCCCGCTCGCAGGCGAGCGCCACATCGAGCGACACGGCGGCAGCGTCGACGCCGCAGGCGACCAGCCCGGGGTCGCCCGCGCGGACGGCCTCGAGAAACCGCTCCATGCCGCGCCGGATCGGCGGCATCGTGAGCCCGAGCGCCACGTCCGCGCCGCGCGCCGTGCCGCGGGCGGTGAAGCCCGGGTCGAGCTCGACGTGCACGCTCGAGCGCGCCGAGACGACGTCCAGCGTGTAGGTCGACGGCAGCTCCGGGCTCGTCCAGGCGACGAGCACGCTCCCGATCGCGCCGGACCGAAACCCCAGGGTGAGCGTCACGCACGTCGTCGATGTCGGAGTCGGCCGGCCGGTCGGCCCCGGCCAGGTCGACCCGCGCGCCGGCCGCCTGCACCCACTCCACCGGGCCGGCGATCGCGCACTGGAGGTCGATGTGGTGGCTGGCTCGCTCGAGCACCTGCCCGCCCCCCTCGGCCTGGTTCACGAACCACGGCCGGCCGGCGGTCGCGCCGACGCTGTAGGAGGTGAGCATGCCCAGCGCGTCGCCCTCGACGGCCGCACGCAGATCGGGGAGGAAGTCGATCGCCCGGTACTGGTACCCGACCGCGACGACGGCCCCCGAGGAGCGGACGGCCTCGGCGATCGCGTGGGCATCCTCATTCGTGCGGGCGACCGGCTTCTCGAGGTACACCCCGAGGCCGCGCTCCACCGCGGCCAGGCAGGGATCGCGATGAGCCAGGGGCGGCGTGCAGACGGCGACCGCGTCGAGCCGCTCGCGGTCGAGCATCGCCTCCCAGTCGTCGTAGGCGGCCGCGCCCGACGCAGCGGCCAGGCGCCCGGCGCGCTCGCCGTCCAGGTCTGCGACGGCGGCGAGCTGGACGCCGTCCAGCGCCGCGATGCTCGCCACGTGCTCGCCGGCGATCCACCCGGCGCCGATCATGCCCATCCGCAGGCTCACGGAACCGGCTCCAGCGCCGCCTCGACGGCGAGGTCGGGTGCGTAGACGGGCCGGCACAGCACGACCGCCGCCGCCACAGCCGCTGCCGCGAGCAGGCCGGCCCCGAAGGTGAAGAGGAGCTCCGGCCGGTGGAAGCTGGCGAGCAGCCAGCCCGACGTCGCGGTCATGGCGGCGATGACGCCATACTCGCAGACGTTCCAGGTGACGGTCGTGCCCGCCCGGTGCGACGGCTCGGTGCGGGCCAGCGCGGAGTCGACGATCAGCGGCCACGCGCCCGTGGTCACGAACGCGGTCGCGATCAGGACGAGGACGAAGAGCGGCGCGCCCACGAGGCTCGTCGACACCGAGAGCAGCAGGCTGAGCACGGCGCCGGAGCCGAGCAGGATCAGGATCGCGACGCGGTGGCCGTGCTCGCGGCACGTCACGCGCCCGGCGAGCGTGCCGCCGACCTTCCCGGCCTGGACGCCGGCGAACGTCAGGCCGACCACCACCGGCGCCAGATGGAACTGCCTGACGAGGACGAGCGGCACCAGCGGCAGCATCATCGCGAGCGCCGAGACCAGCAGCAGGTCGGGGAGCTGCATCGCGATGGCCATCGGGTCGGCGCGTGGGCGGATGCGACGCGAAGCGCCCGCCGGGCCGCCGCGCCGCTCCGGGCGCCACAGCGCGAGCGCGGCGAGCGTCGCCGCCGTACCGACCGCGTAGCTGAGCTGCACGGCGAGCGCCTCGTCGGCACCCGCTCGGCGGAGCACGGCCACGGCCAGCCCGGCGATCGCCGATCCCCCCGCCACTCCGAGCGTGTACGCCGCGTAGTGGAACGCGAACCCCCGCTCGCTGCCAACGGCTCCGGACGAGCGGCCGAGGAGCATCTGGCTGCTGACCCAGAAGAGACCGATGCCGGCCCCGACGAGCGCGGTCCCGACCAGCATGAGCGCCGTCGTGGCCGCCAGGAGCAGCACGCCCTGGCCGAGCGCGGTCACGAGCATCGACGCCGCGAGCACGTTGCGCGCGCTCCCCACGAGCCGGCCGAGCGGGCCCGCGCCGAGCGCGCCGCACGCGACGGCCACCGTGACCGACGCGAGCAGCTGGCCGGCGAGCGAGGCGGGCCGGTGCAGCGCCGCGACGTGCATCGGAACGGCGACGGCCAGCCCGCCGAACGCCATGCCCGACAGCGCGGCGACCGCGTAGAACCCGCGTCCCGGCCCCGGCGCCGGCATCAGGCGGCGCGGTGTCCCAACGCCTCGGAGACGCGCGCGGCGGCCTGAAGCGCCGCCGGGAGAAGCTCCTTGCGCAGCCGCCCCTCGTCGACCCGGAACCGCGGCCCGCCGAGGGCGATCGCCGCCACCACCTCGCCCGCCTCGTCGCGGATCGGCACGGCCACGCCCGTGTAGCCGTCCTCGGCGTCTCCGACCCGAACGGCATGGCCGAGCCGGCGCACGGCCGCCAGCTCGGTCTCGGAGAGCCCGGGCGCCGCCGGCGGAGCCTCGGCCACGAGCCGGTCGATCACGTCGGCCGGCTGGTAGGCGAGGAGCAGCCTGCCGGTCACGCCCTCGGTCAGCTCCTGGCGGACGCCCACCCAGTCGACGTTCACGGTCACGTGCGGGCTCGACGCCTGGTCCAGATACGTGATGCGGTGCCCGTCGAGGACGCCGAGCCAGGCGGTCTCGCCGGTCACGTCGCGAAGCTCGCGCAGCAGCTGGCCGGCGCGCGCCCGCACGGGAAACCTGTTCAGGACGTATCCCGCCAGCGGCACGAGGCCCAGCCCCAGGCGGTAGCCGCCCGCGGCGTCGTCGAGCTCGAGCAGGCCGCGGTGCTCGAGGGTGGCCATGAGCCGGGAGGCGGTGCTGCGGTGCACGCCGAGGGCGCGCGCCGCGTCGCCGATCGCGAGCACCGTCCGGCGCTCGTCGAACAGCTCCAGGATGGTGATCGCGCGCTCGACCGCCTGGCATCCAGAGACCGCGGGCTCCACGGGCCCGATCATACTCGACGATATGCACAATGTGCACACTGCGTGCACATTACGCACGCTCTACGGTGGGGCACCGCCCGCCGGAGCCGCCTCGGCGTCGCCCGTCTGGAGGCGCGCCAGCTCGTCCGGCTCGATGTGACACCGGTAGCGCTCCCCGTCCGAAGTCGACTGCCACGGCGGCTCGACGGTCGTGCACACCTCGCCCAGGAACCGGGGGCAGCGGGTGTGGAACCGGCAGCCGGTCGGCGGGTCGGCCGGGCTCGGGAGCGTGCCGTGGAGCTTCATCCGCGCCTTGGCGTCCGGCTCGAGCGTGGGGATGGCGGAGAGCAGCGCCTCGGTGTAGGGGTGGTGCGGCGCCTCGAAGACGGCATCCGCCGGCCCGACGTCGACGATCTGGCCCAGGTACATCACCGCGATCCGGTCGGCGACGTAGCGGACGACGGCCAGGTCGTGGGAGATGAACACATAGGACACGCCGTGCGTGCGCTGGAGGTCGACGAGCAGGTTCAGGATCGCGGCCTGCACCGAGACGTCGAGCGCCGAGGTCGGCTCGTCGCACAGCACCATCGACGGGTTCCCGGCGAACGACCGGGCGATCGCGACCCGCTGCTTCAGCCCGCCCGAGAGCGACGCCGGCCGGACGTCGAGGTGGCGGGGCTCGAGCCGCACCGACCGCGCGAGCTCGTCCATCTCCTCGTCCTGCTTGTCCTTGCCCCGCACCCCGGCCAGGAGCTCGAGCGAGCGCCGCAGGATCGAGCGCACCGTGTGGCTCGGGTTGAGCGCGTTGTCGGGGTTCTGGAACACCATCTGGAGCTGCCTGCGGGCCTCGCGGTCGCGATTGCTCTTCGTCACGTCGCTCGCGTCGAACTCGATCGTGCCGGCGCTGGGGTCGAGGAGCCCGACGATGCACTTCGCAAGCGAGGTCTTGCCGCTCCCGGACTCGCCCACCAGGCCGAGCACCTCGCCGCGGCCGACCTCGATGTCGACCCCCGCGACCGCGACCACCTGGTTCGCGCCGGCTCCGTATGCCTTCACCAGCTCGTCGACCTTCAGAAGGACGCCGCCCTCGCCGGCCTCCGCCTGCGCCGGCTCCTCCGCCGCCCGCTCACGAGGCGGGATCAGCGGGACCTCCTCGTGGTAGAAGCAGCGGGCGCCGTGCCCCGGCCCCACCGGCTCGATCGGCGGAGGCTCGGCCCGGCAGCGGTCGCGCGCGATCGGGCAGCGGTCGGCGTAGACGCAGCCGGCGATCTCGACCCCGATCGGCGGCAGCGAGCCGGGGATCGGGTCGAGCCGGTCGACGTCCTTGCTCATCCCCATTCGCGGCATGCAGCGCAGGAGCGCCAGCGTGTACGGGTGCCGCGGGTTCTGGAACAGCTCTCGTGCCGGCCCCTCCTCGATCAGCCGCCCCGCGTAGAGCACCCCCACCCGCTCGCACATTCGGGCCACGATCCCGAGGTTGTGGCTGACGAAGAGGATCGACGTGTCGAACTGCGTGCGAAGCTGCTCGACCAGGTCGAGCACCTCCGCCTCGACCGTGGCGTCGAGCCCCGTGGTCGGCTCGTCCAGCACGAGCAGGTCGGGATCCGTCGCGAGCGCCATGGCGAACATGATCCGCTGCTGCTGGCCGCCCGAGAGCTCATGCGGGTAGCGGCGCACCACGCGATCCGGTGCCGAGATCTGCACCGTCGAGAGCATCTCGATGGTGGCGGCGAGCGCCTCGTCTCGGCCCATGCTCTTGTGGAAGCGATACACCTCCGCGATCTGCTCGCCGACCTTGATCGACGGGTTGAGGGCCGTCCCCGGATCCTGGTAGACCATCGCCATCCGGTCGCCGCGCCACTTCCGAAGCGTCGCGCCGGTCGCCGTGAGCACGTCCTCGTCCCCGAACATGATCCGGCCCGCCTCCACCTCGGCGTTGTCGGGCAGGTAGCGCATGAGCGACATCGCCACCGTCGTCTTGCCGCAGCCCGACTCGCCCACGAGGCCGTAGGCCTCGCCGGCGCCGATCGAGAACGAGACGTCGTCGAGCACGCGCAGCAGCCGGCCGCGACGCCGGTAGGCGACCGAGAGCCCTTCGATCCGCACGGCCTGCTGACGCTCGGTGGTGCTCATTCCTCGATCGCTCGCCGCAATCCGTCCGCCACGAGGTTCACGCTCACGACGAGCGTCGCAAGGGCCGCGGCCGGGAAGAGCACCATCCACCAGGCGATCTGGAGGTAGGCGCGGCCGTTCGCGATGGCGAGGCCCCAGTCGGGTGAGGGGTCCTGGATACCGAGGCCCAGGAAGGCGAGCGTCGCCGCCGCGAAGATCGCGTAGCCCAGCCGGATCGTCCCCTCGACCAGGATCGGCGCGGTGATGTTCGGCAGGATCTCGGCGACCATGATCCGCGGTCCGCGCTCGCCGCGCAGGCGGGCGGCCGCCACGTACTCGCGCTCGCGTTCGACGAGCACCGCGGAGCGCACGGTGCGGGCGATCAGCGGCGTGAAGATGATGCCGATCACCAGGATGACGTTCCGGGGCTCGCGCCCGAGGGAGGCAAGCACCAGGACAGCCAGGATGATGAGCGGGAACGCCAGGAGCGCGTCGACGACGCGGCTGAAGATGTCGTCGATCCAGCCCCGGTAGTAGCCGGTGATGAGCCCGATGGTCGTCCCGCCGGCAAGGCCGAGGAGCGTCGCGAGCGGCGCGACCGTCAGCACCGGGGCAGCGCCGGCGATGACCCGCGCGAACACGTCCCGGCCGAGGTTGTCGGTCCCGAACCAGTGGTCGCCGCTCGGGGAGGCCAGCGTGGCGGCGGTGTCCACGGCCTGCGGGTCGCGGACGACCCAGCGCCATGTCAGCGCCGAGACGACCCAGAACAGCACGATGCCGAAGCCGATCAGAAACGTCTTCGAGCGAAGCAGCGCCCGCACGAGCTCGGCGCGCCGCTCGCGTCGCAGCTGCCGCACGTCGACGGGAGGCGCGCCGCCCGGGAGCTCGCCGGCCAGCCCCGTCTGATCGACCGCGCTCACGTCGCCAGCCTCACCCGCGGGTTGAGGAAGGCCGTCAGGATGTCGGCCGTGAAGTTGGACACCGTGTAGAGGAGCGCGATCATCAGCACCGACGCCTCGAGCGTGGGCAGGTCGTGCCCGGTGGCGGCGTTCAGGATCAGCTGGCCGATGCCCGGATAGTTGAACAGCGTCTCGACCACGACCAGGCCGCCGACGAGATAGCCGACCTGGACGCTCACGACGGCGATGGTGGGAAGAAGCGCGTTTCGGAGCACATGCCGGACGATGATGTACCGCCTGGGGAGGCCTTTGAGGACGGCGGTGCGGTTGTAGTTGGAGCGCAGCGCCTCGATCGTCCCAACCCGCGCCATGCGGGAGATGTACCCAAAGAGGACGAACATGAGCGGGATCGAGGGCAGGAGGCACTGGCGGACGATGTCGACCGGGTTGGCGTCGGGCACCTGGGACGAGACGGGCAGCCAGCCGAGCTTGACCGCGAATACCACGATCACGACCACGCCGACGACGAACTCGGGGAGCGCGACGAACGACAGGCCGGCGATCGAGATGATGCGATCGAGCGCCTTCCCGTAGTTGAGCGCCGCGAACACGCCGAGCGCCACCGAGAACGGCACGATGAGCAAGAGCGCGAAGCCGCCCAGGATCAGCGAGTTCTTCAGCCGCTCGAGCACGAGCGGTCGCACCGCGACGTTCTGGATCGGGGACGTGCCCCAGTCACCGCGCACGAAGTTCCCCGCCCACGTGAAGTACCGCTTCACCAGCGGCTCGTCGGCGCCGAGCTGGTGGTTGAGCTGGTCGACCTGCTGCTGGCTCGCATACGGGCCGAGGATCGTGCGGCCCACGTCGCCGGGGAGCACCTCGGCGGCGGCGAAGACGGCGAACGACGTCAGGACCAGCGTGATGGCCGTGAGGCCGAGCCGCTTCAGCACGTAGCGCCCCATCGTCAGATGATCCTACCGCCTCGGTGGAAGGGGGCCGGCGCCGCAGCAGAGCGGCGCCGGCCCATGGAATTCACGCCTTCCACATAGCCCGGGCGTCGAGATGGAACGTCGGGCCGGGGGCGATGCCGTTGACGTTCTTCCGCCGCGCGCGGAGCTCGTGGATCCAGTAGGCGATCACGTCGGGCACCTCGTCCTGCTGGATCTGCGCAGCCTGGATGGCGAGGTCCTTCCGCTTCTGCTCGTCCGCCTCGCCCTCGAACTGCTCCACGAGGCTGTCGAACTGCTGGTTGCACCAGTGCGCCGAGTTCCACGCGCCGGCGTTCGACAGGTCGGGCTTGGGGACCGACCGGCACAGGTAGGCCGGGTCGATCGTCTGGCCCGCCGTGCCGCGGGCGCCCCAGTCGGTGATCCCGAACGGCACCTGGAGCCAGGGCTGGTTGGCGCCGGTCCCGTAGAACTTGGTCTGCGGCTGGATGTCGAGATTGACGTTGATTCCGGCCGGTGCCAGCATCTGCTTGATGAACTGGGCGTACTGCGGAATCTCGAGGAACTGCTCGGTCGTCAGCGTGACGGTGAGGTTGCTGACGCCGGCTGTCGAGAGCAACTGCTTCGCCTTGTCGATGTCCTGCGTTCGCTGAGGGATGTCCGAGGTCGTCGGCGACCCGGGGTAGATCGGCGCGAACGCGTGGTCGTTGCCGACGTCGGCGCGGCCGTCGAACAGCCCCTGCACGAGCCCCGGCCGGTCGAGCGCATACGCGACCGCCTGGCGGACCTCGGTCTTTTGGAACGGGTCCTGGTCGGCGCGCATCTGGAGCGTCCGGTACTCGCTCGAAGGTGTCTCGGTCACCGTGATGTTGGAGTCGCTGAAGAGGGCCTGCGACCCCTGGAACGGCACCTGCGGAAAGACGTCGATCGACCCGCCCTGGAGTGCCAGGACGATCGGCGGCGTGTCGGCGAAGTACTTGATCTGCACGCCGTCCAGGTACGGAAGCCCCTCGCCCCAGTAGGTCGGGTTCTTGACATACGTCGCGCCCTGGTCGGCCGAGAACGTCTTCAGGACGAACGGCCCTGTTCCGATCCCGCCCTTCGTGAACGTGCCGACCTCGTAGTTCGCCGGCAGGACGACCGAGTTGTAGTTGAACGACGACACGAGGTACGGGAAGTCGCCGTACGGGCGGTCGAGGTGGAAGTTGACGGTCTGCTCATCGACCTTCTCGACGTTCCCCTTGGACAGCACCCCCGCGAATGCGGAGAGGGCGGCCGAGCCGACCTTCGGGTCGGTGATCCGGTCGAACGACGCGACGACGTCGTCGACGGTGAACGGCGAGCCGTCCTGCCACTTCACGCCCTGGCGGATCGTGAACGTCCACGTGTCCGGCGTCGAGCCGGGCACCCACTTGGTGGCGAGCCGCGGCTGGAGCACGTACTTCTCGTCGGGGAAGACGAGATAGTCGCAGGCCAGCTGCGTGGTCATGATCGAGCCGGTGTTGAACATCGTCACCGGGTCGACGTCCTGGGCCGGGCTCGTGATCCCGAACACGCCCGTGCCGCCGCGCTTGACGGCGCCGGCACTGCTCGAGCCGCCGCCTGAGCTCGAGCTCGAGCCTCCGCCGCAGGCCGCCAGGATCGCCGCGAGCGCGGGGACTGAGGCCCCGATGACGCTGGCGCGGACGAGCAGCTGCTGGCGATTCATCCTGCCCGCTTTCGCCTCTTCATAGAGGTGGTACTCGAGATCGTTCACGCAATCCTCGCTTCCTGGTCGTTGCGCTTGCTGCTGATTGGACGGTGGTTTCAAGGAACAGGTTGGCACATGCGTCCGACGCCACCCGGCACGTGAGTCGCCCCGCGCAGGCGTGGAGTGCGGTCGCGCCGGTGCACGGTCAGCGCACGGGTGGCCGCGTCGTCCAGCCTGTCGAGACGAGTCCGAACCCGGACAGCGACCGTACCACATTCGGATTTTCAGGAGGGTGGCCGGCCCGATCGGCCCTCGCCGATCGCATGCATGAGGCCCAGGACGACGTCCTCCCGCCGTTCGCGGGCGGCGACCTGGGCCCCGACCGGCAACCCCGCCGCCTCCGGGTCCTCGGCCGCTTCCACGGTGGTGACGGGCACGACCCCGGCGGGGTAGCCGAGCAGGTTCCAGAGCGACGTGTAGCTCTGGCCGCGGATCACATCGCCGCTCGTCCCGTGGAGAACCGCGGGCACGGGATAGGCCGGGCAGATCACCGCGTCCAGCGCCTGCGCGTCGAGTGCGTGCGCGAACGTCCGCCGGTACTGCGCGATCCGCGTTGCCAGGCCCGCGCCGCCCGGCGGGTCGGCGGCGTGCTCGCGGGCGTCCGCGATCGCCGCTGCGACGCGCGGGTGGGCCGGCCCGCCGTCCAGCATCCGGACGAGCCGCGCGCCGCCGTCGGCGCGGAAGGCGGCGTCGAACAGGGCGAGCGCGTGGTCGGCTGCGGGCGGGGTGAAGGGGTGAACGATCGCGCCCGCCCGCGCCGCCGCGGCCTCGGCCAGATCGACGGCGCGTCGCACGGACGCGGAGGGGGCGAGTACGCCGTTGTCGCGGAAGACTCCGACGTGCAGGCCCGGCACGGGTGCTGACGCGGCTCCCTGCTCGGGGTCGAGGGCGCGGAGGGCAAGCTCGACGTCGGCCGTGTCGCGGGCGAAGATGCCGGGCTGGTTGGCGATCCACGGGACGTCGGCGAAGAGCCGCTCGTCGAGGGTTCCCGCCAGCGACAACCGGCCCGCGGTCGGCTTCAGCGCCGCGATCCCGCAGCAGTGCGCGGGGATGCGGACGCTCCCGCCGATGTCGGTGCCGATCGCCAGCGGCACCACCCCGGCGGCGACGAGCGCGGCGTCGCCCCCACTCGAGCCGCCAGGCGAGCGATCGAGCGCCCATGGGTTGTTCGTGCGGCCGTAGACCGGGTTGTCGGTCTCGGCGAACCACAGGAGCTGGGCCAGGTTGCCCTTCGCGATGGGGACGGCGCCCGCGGCGCGCAGGGCCGCGACGACGTCCGCGTCATGCTGCGAGCGGGTCTGCGCCAGCGCCTCCACACCCCCGCAGGCGGGCGTCCCCGTCACCTCGAACGACTCCTTCACGCTGACCGGGACGCCGGCGAGCGGCAGGGTTCCATCCACGGCTCTGGCCGCGGCCGTGGCCTCCTCATACAGCGGCACCGCGACGGCGTTCAGCTCTGGGTGGGCCCGCTCGGCGCGCGCGACCGCAGCCTGCACGACCTCGGCGGCGGACACCTGCCCGCTGCGGACGGCCTCCGCCACCGCCGCGGCCGACATCCCGCCGCCCGCCGCTATCGAATGCCTCCTGCAGTGCCGGACGGGGTCGTCATCGGCGCTGATCGTCGCACAGGTTCGGGGCGATGACGCAGGCAGCGTTGAGCAAGCACTTGGCCGTCTGAGGGAGTGTCAATTGCCTTTCTCCACACTCCCGGTACGCCTCTCCACCCCCACGCTACACCTTCCCAGCCACACTCCTCCCATGCCGTCGCACTTCCCCCTCCCGTCGCTGTACAAGGCCCGCCGCGTGCCCACAAAGCAGGCCGTGTGCGCGATTTGCGTCGAGCGGACGCGGGGGCGGACGCAGCAGGTCGATTTCGGGTACGGCGCCGTCGTGCACCTCTGCGAGGGGCATGCGTCGCGCGAGTTCCAGACGCGGCGGGGCGGGCGCGACCTGGTGGCCACGCTGGAGCGGCTGTGGCAGGCGCATGGGTGTCTCACGGCCGCTCGGGCGAAGGCCCTCCAGGCGCACCTGGCCGCATGCGCGGGCGCGGCTGCGCGGGCACGGCCCGGGTCGTACACGTGGCCCGCGCTCCGCCGGGAGGCCGAGGCGGCGTTCGCCGCCGGCGGCGCGCCGATCGTGGTGATGGCGACGCTTCGCCGCCGGCACGCGTCCGGTGCGGCGATCCCGCCGAGCATCTGGACGATGCGGCGCTGGTACGCCGAGCGGCGCTGGCTCGCACGACCGCCCTAGCGGCCCGGCGCGAGCCGCCCGGCTACACGTCGTGGGCGAGTCGCAGCCCGGCGAAGATCTGGCGCCGGACGGGAAGATCCCAGTTTCGGAACGTGTGCCGGCCGACCTTGCCGTGGGTGGCCCACGAGCCGCCGCGGAGCACCCGGTAGCGCCCCGTGCCGAAGAAGACCGCGGAGTAGCCGTCGTACGGGAACGCGTGAAAACCGGGGTACGGCTCGAAGCTGGAGCTCGTCCACTCCCACACCTGGCCGACGTGCGAGAGGTGCGGAACGGCCCGCTCCCACTCGGGCTCGGTCGGGAGCCGCGCCCCCGCCCAGCGCGCATACGCCTCGGCCTCGTGGAACGAGATGTGCTGCACGGGCTCGTCGTCCGGCAGCGGCTCGACGCGCCCGAACCGCACCCGCGACCACCCGCCCGCCTCACGTCGCCAGTACATCGGCGGCTCGGCGCCCTCGGCGACGAAGCGCGCGTACTCGCCGTTCGTCACCGGGTGCGAGTCGATGGCATAGGCGCCGACGTCGCGGAGGTGCGCCGGCTGCTCGTTGTCGTAGGCCCAGCCGACGTCGTCGCTCCCCATCGTGAACTCGCCGGCGTCGAGCGTGACCGCAGCCGCCCTCCCCTCGACCCGCGCCGGCCGCCAGAGCTCGGCGTGCGGGTGGACGAGGTCCTCGCGGATCTGGAACGCCTGGAGCATCGTCTCGTTGTGCTGATGCTCGTGCTGGATGACCATGTGGTAGGCGTACCCGCCGCGACGGAGCGGCTCCTCGTCGGGAAAGCGCTCGCCGGGCAGCCGCCGAAAGACACGCTCGCGCACGTGGGCGACATACTCGTAGGCCTCGGCCGGCTCGAGCAGCCCGAGCTGCGACCGCTCCGACCGCTCGTGCTCGCAGGCGTTGTAGATGTCGTCGAAGCGGCGCTCGGTGGGCCGCTCATCGTGGAGCGTGCGCAGGAGCCAGAGCTCCTCCTGGTGGCCGATGTGAGCCAGATCCCACACGAGCGGCGAGAGGATCGGCGTCGGCTGCATCGTCAGATCCTCGTGCGAGAGCGGGGCCAGCGCCCGCAGCGTGCGGTCTCTCGCCGCCTCGAGGGCGAAGCCGATCCGGAGCGAAAGAGCGCTGGTGTGAAGGCCGGTCGGCATCCGCGGAAGTATCACAAAGCGGGCATACCCGATCGGAGAGCCTGGCTACACTCGCGGCCGTGATCACCGCCCACACCGATGTGGTCGGGAGCCTCCTGAGGCCGCCCGAGCTGCTCGAGGTGCGAGCCCGGTTCGATCGCGGCGATGCCACGCCGGCCGAGCTCAAGCGAGCGGAGGACGTGGCCGTCGACGGCGCCGTCCGACTCCAGGAGGAGGCGGGCATGGAGGTCGTGACCGACGGCGAGATGCGGCGCCTCTCGTTCCAGAGCGGCCTCCCCGACGCCGTCGACGGGTTCGGCGAGGTGCCGCTCGAGGCGTACCTCTGGGGCGACTGGCACGGCGACGAGGTCGGCGACCGGGCAACCGACCGCCCGGCCGGCCTTGGGGTGCGCGAGCCGCTGCGGCGGCGCAGGCACATCGCAGCCGAGGACTTCACGTACCTCCGCGGCCGTGCGACCGCGATCCCGAAGGTGACGCTCACCAGTCCCAGCCTCTATGCCAACCTGTGGTCGCCGACCCACTCGCGCGAGGCCTACCCCACGCTCGACGGCTTCCTCGAGGACGTCGCGACGATCACACGCGACGAGATCGACGAGCTCGCCCGCCTCGGCTGCACCTACATCCAGCTCGACGCGCCCCACTACCCGCTCCTGATCGATGCCCGCACTCGCGCGTTCTACGAGGCCCAGGGATGGTCGGCGGAGCAGTGGCTCGACCGCGGCATCGAGCTCGACAACTGGGCGATGCGCGGCCACCCGGGCGTGACGTTCGGCTTCCACCTGTGCCGCGGGAACCAGGGCAGCCGGTGGCTCGCGACCGGCGGGTACGAGCCGATCGCCCGGCGGGTGTTCGCGGGCGTGGAGGCCCATCGGCTCCTGCTCGAGTACGACGACGAGCGGTCGGGCTCGTTCCAGCCGCTCGCCCACGTCCCCGACGACCGCATGGTGGTGCTCGGGCTGGTGACGACGAAGTCCGGCCGTGGCGAGACCGTCGCCGAGCTCGAAAGCCGCATCCGCGAAGCCGCCTCCCACATCGAGCTGGAGCGGCTGGCGATCAGCCCTCAGTGCGGATTCGCCACCTCGATCGTCGGAAACGCCGTGACGTTCGACGACCAGCGGGCGAAGCTCGAAACCCTGGCGCAAACCGCCGAGCGCGTCTGGGCGTAGAACCCCGCCGTGTGGGGAATCATGGCCCCCAACCCTCGAGTGCGTCACAATCCGGTCAGTGCCCCCCTCGAACGACATCCCGAGCCTCCTCGTCCTCTGCCCCGGGCGGCGTGACCACCTGAACCTGGCGGACGAGCGCATCATGGAGCGTTTCGCCGTCCAGCTTGCCGGCGAGCCGATCGGGCCCGGGTTCGACCCGGCGGCGTTCGTCGAGCACATGGCCCGCTTCGGGCCCACGGTCGACGGCGTGATGGGGTCGAGCGACGCCACCGGCCACCTCGCCGCCGTCCTGGCCGAGCGCCTCGGGCTGCCCGGCCCAGGGCGGGCGGCGTTCATGCGCTGCCACGACAAGCTCGAGTCGCGGAGGATCCAGGCCGAGGCCGTCCCCGAGGCCACGCCGCAGTTCGCGGCCGTCGATCTCGACGACCCCGACCCGCCGGCACCGCTCCCGTATCCCTTCTTCCTGAAGCCGGTGACGGCCCACCTCTCGCAGCTGGCCTACCGATGCGACGGGCCGGCCGACTATGCCGTCGCCCTGGCCGAGGCGCGCGCTCACATCGACGCGGTGACCGCGTACGACGCCGCTCTCGAGGGGCGGAGCTTCAGGATGCTCGTCGCCGAGGAACTGCTCGACGGCGTCCTCGTGACGTTCGAGGGCTTCATGTGCGACGGGCTGATGACGCCGATCGGCGTGACCGACGCGGTCATGCACCCGAACGCGATCAGCTTCCTGCGGTTCGAGTATCCGAGCGCGCTCGGATCGGAGGTGCAGGCGAGCATGGCGCGCGTCGCCGAAAGGCTGATGCCGGCGCTCGGGTTCGACCGGTCGCTCTTCAACATCGAGTTCTTCGTCCGCCCGGACGGGTCGATCACGATCGTCGAGGTGAACGGCCGGATGGCGTCGCAGTTCGCGCCGCTGGTCAAGGCCGTCCACGGCGTGTCCTCCTACGAGCTCCAGCTCGAGCTCTCGGCGGGCGGGACGCCGGAGCTGCCGCCGGCGCACGACGACGCGGTCGCGGCGAGCTTCCTCATGCGGACGTACGAGGACGCCGTCGTCCGCTCCGTGCCCGACCCGACGGCCGTCCTCGAGCGGTTCGGCCACGCCCACGTCGAGGTCCTCGTCCGCCCCGGCCAGCGGCTCTCGGAGAACGACGACGACGTCGTGAGCCACCGGCTCGCGGTCATCGCGCTCGCCGGCCCGGACAGGGCGTCCGTGCTGCGGCGCTACGACGAGGCGGTCGCGCTCATGCCCTTCGAGCTCGACCCGATCCCGGCGCGCGTCTAGCTTCGCGGCTCCGGGCCCGCCTGACCGGCGGGCTCAGGCGTGTCAACCGTGGCCGTCGAAGCCGACGGAGATGACGTGCCCGTCCTCCACGACCGTCGGCACCGTCCGCGTCCCGTCGGTGAACCGGATGAGGTCGGCGCGCGCGGCCGGATCGGCCTTCGCGTCGATCTCCTCCCACTCGACGCCCTGTGAGCGGAACCGCTCGCGCTGCTCCTCGCACCACGGGCAGCCCGGCTTCATGTACATGACGAGGGTCACGCCGGGAGCCCCGCGCTTCGCTTGGGCAGGCGCGCGACCGCGCTCACGTCCTCGTCGCCGTGGCCGGCCTCGACGAGCTCGTCCTCCTGCGCGGCGACCGCAGAGCTGACCGCGAGCGGCAGCCCGGCACGGGCCGCCTCGTCGAGCGCGATCCCGAGATCCTTGCGGTGGAGGGCGAGCTTGAAGCCGAGCGGATACGAGTCGTCGACCATGTTCCCGGCGCGGTTCGAGAGCACCCACGAGGCGGCAGCGCCGGCCGAGAGCGCCTCGAGCAGCTCGGGCATGGGAAGGCCGGCGGCCTGCGCGAGCGCGATCCCCTCGCCCACGCTGGCGTAGGTGCCGGCGATCATCACCTGGTTCACGGCCTTGCCCATCTGGCCGGCGCCGCTCGGGCCGAGGTGCGTGATCCGGCTCCCGAACGCGTTCAGGATCTCGCCCGCGCGGGCGAAGTCGGCCTCGCTGCCGCCGCAGAAAATGGTGAGCGTGCCCTTCTCGGCGCCCTCCGACCCGCCCGAGACGGGCGCGTCGACCATGCCGATGCCGCGCTCGGCGAGGCGAGCGGCGATGTCGGCGGTGGCCGACGGCGAGACGGTCGAGCAGTCGACCACGAGCCCGCCGCTCGCGAGGCCCTCGGCGGCGCCGCCGGGCCCGAGCAGCACCTGCTCGAGGTCGGGTGTGTCGGAGACGCAGGTGAGGACGGCCTCGGCGCCCTGCGCGGCCTCGGCGGGCGATGCGGCCCGCCCGGCACCGAGCGCGGCCAGCGGCTCCTCGCGATCGCGTGTGCGGTTGTGCACCGTCACGTCGTGCCCCGCCTCGATGAGATGGCGGGCCATCGGCGCCCCCATCGTCCCGAGCCCGATCACGGCGACACGCATGCCCGGAGCCTACCCCGGCGCATACTTCGCCGATGCGACTGACGCCGGAGATCGTGACGGCGATACAGCAGCTCGCGCTCGAGCAGCGGGGACTCCTCGGCGCTCGCGCGCAGTGGCACGTCGGCGACCTCGCGTGGAATCTGTGCCAGCACGACGCCCGCGAGGACGAGTGGGACATGCGTCGGTGGACGGAGCAGCGACGCCTTGTCGCCTGGTCGTGGCTGCGAGGCGACGGCAGCGGCCAGCTCGAGCACGATGTCCATCCGGACCACCTGCACCTGCTCGACCAGATTTTGGACAACCCGGCGGCACGAACTGCGTTCGCGTTCGTCGACGACGGAGAGCGACGGGCCGCACTCGCCCGGCATGGCTTCACGCAGCCCGGCGAGCCCATGCACTACCTGGTGCGGGACGTCCCCGAGCGGCCCGAGCCGCCGCCGCTTCCGGCCGGGTTTCGCTACCGAACGGTCCGCCCAGACGACGTCCCGGAGCGAGTCGCGATCCATCAGGACGTGTGGGCACCCTCGCGCCTCACCGAGGCGAGCTACGCACGGGTTCGTGCGCAATGGCCTTATCGTGAGTCGCTCGACTGCGTCATCGAGGCGCCGGGGGGGCGCTTCGCCGCCTACTGCCTCTGCTGGCTCGACGACACACACCACGTCGGCGAGTTCGAGCCCGTCGGCGTGCGGGCGGAGTTCCGGCGTCGCGGCCTCGGCGCCGCCGTCTGCACCTTCGCGCTCAAACGTCTTCACGAAGAACATGGCCGGCAGGCGATCGTCTACTGCGCGACCGAACCGGCGTGCGCGCTGTACGAGTCGCTCGGCTTTCGGATCCACGCCTCGCTCGTCAACTACCGCCGGCCCTAGCCGCAACATTGGGGTCTGACCCCGTTGTTGCAGCTACTCGCCGGCGAGCTCGCGCCGCTCCTGCTCCATCGCGCGGCGCAGGATGCTCGATCGCGTCACGCGGTCGAGGCCGTCGAACGCGAGCGTCGCGATGTGGGAGCCGCGGTGGTCGCGCAGCACTTCGGCCACGTCGGCGTCGGCGTCGATCCGGAACCCGAGGCCCGCGTCGTCCATCGCGACCCGGATCCGCTCGCCGACGGAGAGGGAGCGGCGGGTGATGACCTGCACGTCGTCGGCCGAGAGCTGGAGCGCGTGGGCCGGGAAGGTCGAGGGCTCGCCGTCGAGCTGGCAGGTCACCGGCTCCCAGACCGACATGCGGACGTGGGCATGGCGGCCCGCGTTCACCTGCTCCTGCTCGAACACCGCCTTGAACATGCGCTGCTCGGTCGCAAGGTCGAGCTCTGCGAACTCGAGCCCGTAGCGGCGCATCCCGTCGCGCAAGAGCTCGGCGTGGGCGACGTGCCCCTCCAGCTTGAACGGCGTGCCGTCGGCGACCTCGAAGGCGAGCCGCACCCCGTCGCCCCGGCCGAGCGACCGGTCGGTGACCACGCAGACGCCGCCGGCCGAGAGATCGACCGACCGCACCATCATGAGGCTCGCCGAGCCGTCGGCCGCCACCGCGAGGCAGCGCACCGGCAGCCGGACCATCGCCCGGAAGAACTCCCGCCGTTCCTCGTCCACCCTCTACTCATCGGCCTTCCGGCCGAGGCGGTTGAGATCCGGCTACTCCTCGCTCATGAAGGGGTAGCGGTAGTCGGTCGGCGGCACGAACGTCTCCTTGATCGTCCGCGGGCTCACCCACCGGATCAGGTTCCACATCGAGCCGGCCTTGTCGTTCGTGCCGGAGGCCCGCGCACCGCCGAACGGCTGCTGGCCGACGACCGCGCCGGTCGGCTTGTCGTTCACGTAGAAGTTGCCGGCCGCGTTGCGAAGCGCGCCGGCCGCATGCTCGATCGCGCGCCGGTCGGTCGCGAAGACGGCGCCGGTCAACGCGTACGGCGACGTCGAGTCGACCAGGTCGAGCGTGTCGTCGACCCGCTTCTCGTCATAGACGTAGGCCGTGACGACGGGGCCGAACAGCTCGCGCCGCATGAGGTCGAATCCGGGGTCCGACGTCTCGACGACTGTCGGCGACACGAACCACCCCTTCGAGTCGTCGGTCTCGCCGCCGACGACGACGCTGGCGTCGGCCGCGCCGGTCGCCAGCTCGACCGCCTCCTTCTGGGTCGCGAACGACGGCTTGTCGATCACGGCGCCCATGAAGTTCCGGAAGTCGCGCACGTCGCCCATCCTGATCTCGGACACCTGCTCGGCCAGCGCCTCGCGCATCTCGGGCCACAGGTTCGAGGGCGCGTAGACCCGCGATGCCGCCGAGCACTTCTGCCCCTGGTACTCGAAGCCGCCTCGGACGACCGCCGTGACGACGGCAGCCGGATCGGCGGAGGGGTGCGCGAAGATGAAGTCCTTGCCGCCGGTCTCGCCGACGAGCCGCGGGTAGGTGCGGTAGCTGTCGATGTTCTGGGCGACGGTCTTCCACATTCCCTGGAAGACGCCGGTCGAGCCCGTGAAGTGGATGCCGGCGAGGTCGGGGTGTGCGAGCACCGGATCGCCGATCTCGCGGCCCGAGCCGAGCACCATGTTGATGACGCCGGGCGGGAGCCCCGCCTCCTCGTAGATCTTCATCAGGAAGTGGGCCGAGTAGACGGCCGTCGAGGCCGGCTTGAAGACGACGGTGTTCCCCATCAGCGCCGGCGCCGTCGGCAGGTTGCCGGCGATCGCGGTGAAGTTGAACGGCGAGACGGCGAAGACGAAGCCCTCGAGCGGGCGGTACTCGATCCGGTTCCAGATGCCCGGCGAGGAGATCGGCTGCTCGGCCATCAACCGGTGCATGTAGGAGACGTTCCAGCGCCAGAAGTCCGTCAGCTCGCAGGCCGCGTCGATCTCGGCCTGGAACGCCGTCTTCGACTGGCCGAGCATCGTGGCGGCGTTCATCGTGTCGCGCCACGGCCCGGCGAGCAGCTCGGCCGCCCGCAGGAAGACCGACGCGCGCGCCTCCCACGAGAGCGCCGACCATTCGCGGCGGGCCTCGGCGGCGGCGGCGATCGCCCGCGCGACCTCCTGCTCGCCGCCCCGGTGGTACTGCCCGAGGACGTGCTGGTGGTCGTGCGGCATGACGACGTCGGCGGTGCGCCCGGTGCGCACCTCCTCGCCGCCGATCACCATCGGGATCTCGACCTGCCGGCCGGCCATCTCGTCGAGGCGGGCCTTGAGGCTCGTCCGCTCCGGGGAGCCGGGCGGGTAGTCGCGGACCGGCTCGTTGACCGGCTGGGGAAGGTGGAAGACTCCTGTGCTCATGCCGCCAAGCCTACCTGCGCCCGCCCGCCGCTCCGCTACGCACCCGCGGGAGTCTCGGACGGGAGCCGCAGGAGATCGCGGATCGAGACGATGCCGACGAGCTTGCCGCCGTCGACGACCGGGACGTGGCGGTAGCCGCCGTGCACCATCATCGCCGCCGCCATGCCGATCGTGGCGTCGGGCGCGACGGTGTCCGGATCGGCGGTCATCCACTGCGAGACCGTGCCCTCGATGGTCCCGCGGCCTGCTGCGCGCAGGACGTCGCGCTCGGTGAGGATGCCGACGAGGTGGTCGCCCTCGACGACGAGGATCGCGCCGACCCGGCGGTCGGCCATCCGGTGGGCTGCGTCGACCAGCGTGTCTGGGGGACTCGTCGTGAGCAGTCTCCCCGACATCACGGCCGACACGAGCTCGTTCTCGGACCGGCTGTAGGGCATGCCGCGACGATCTTACCCACTACCATCCGACCATGCCCGCTCAGGCCTACAGGGGGAAGCCGTGCGTGTGCCAGCACCGGCTCGAGCTGTGCGATCAGCGCTGCGTCGCCGACATGCTCGACACGACGTTCTACGTCGCCTGCCTGAAGCTCACGGGGCGGCGGTGCCTGGTCGTCGGCGCGGGCGACGTCGGGCTCGAGAAGGCCGAGGGGCTCCTGGCCTGCGACGCCGACGTCCACGTGATCGCTCCGGAGGCGTGCGACGACATTCAGGCCCTCGCGGCGGCCGGCGACCTCGAGTGGACGGCGAGGCAGTTCGCGGCGGGCGACCTCGAAGGCCACTTCCTCGCGATCGCCGCGACCTCGAACACCGACGTCAACATCGCCGTCTTCGAGGAGGCCGAGCGGCGATCGATGCTCTGCAACGTGGTCGACGTCCCGCCGCTCTGCAGCTTCATCCTGCCCGCCATCGTCCGTTCCGGCCCGATCGCCATTGCGATCTCGACCGCGGGCGCGAGCCCGGCGCTCGCCAAGCGGATGAAGCGCGAGATCGGCGAGCTGTACGGCCCCGAGCACGCCGAGCTGGCCGCGATCCTGAACGACGCCCGCGGATGGGCCAAGGCCACCCTCCCCACGTTCGCCGACCGGCGCGACTTCTTCGAGGCGGTCGTGAACGGGGAGCCCGACCCGATCGAGCTTCTGCGGGCGGGCGACCGCGCCGGCGTGGAGCGCCTGGTGGCCGAGCGCCAGGCCGCCGCCGAGCGGGCCCCGGCGCCTACCTGAGCCGAGCTACGACGCCGCCGAGGCGGCCGACGCCGCCGCTTCGTCTGCGACCGGAGCCTCGCTCTGCACCGCCGCGCCGCCCCGGCGGCCGCGCCGTCCGCGGCTCCGGCGACGGCGGTCGCGGCGATCGGGAGACGCTCCCACCGGCTCGCCGCGGGCGATCTTGCGAACCGCTCCGGGGCGTGAGTCGCGGACGACCTCGCCGTCGGCGCCGCGGAGCTCGAACTCGACCCTGACGCGGCCGCGAACGCCGGCGGTCTTGAGCTGCGCGAGCACTCGCCGGGCCGCATCGTCTGCAAGCACGGCCGCCTCCTCGGACTCGAGCGGGAGCACGAGCCCGGCGCCGTCGACGCGCACGGGCGCCGTGCGGTCGCTGCGGTCGGGCTCGTTCAGGAGCTTGGGGACGGCGACGGCCAGCGGCGCGATCTCGGCCGCCGCGGCGCGCACGTCGACGGCGGTCGCGAAGGTGCGCTTGCCGTCGCCCGTGAGCCGCCAGCGAAGCTCGGGCCCGACCTGTGCGGCGAGCACCTCGTCCGCGTCGTCGCGCAGGCGCACCGCGACGGGCGCGGGCACCTCGACCTCGACGACGCCGTCGACGCGCTTTACGGGGGTCGCTGGGGGTGTCGAGCCGACAACGGCGCCGTTGAACGACACCGTCTCGGCCGCCTTCTCGGCCTTGCGCTTCGTCTTTCGCGCCTGCTTGGAGCGCTGCGCCGGGGCGGGGATGTTGGAGCCGAGCGCCGCCGCCAGCCGGATCGGGTCCTCCGAGAGCGTGCGCCGGGCGGACTCGATCAGCCGCTCGCCCTGCGTGCCGCGCCGCGGCGCCGCGACCGCGAGGAGGGCGGCGCCGGCCTCGAGCGGCGCGTCGCGGGCGATCGCGGCGAGCCGCAGGCAGGCCTCGCTGTGCTCGGCGTCGGACTTCGCGCCCGCCAGTGCGCCGAGGAGGCTGCGGCCGTCCTGGATATGGCTCCCGGCATAGCGGTACTCGTGGTCGCGGGCGGCGCGGGCGAGCTGCCACGTCCACGCGACGATCCGGTCGGGCGGGGCCTCGATCTTGCCGTCGCCCATCGCGAGGAGCAGCACGCGGGCGCCCTGGCCGCGGTCCTGCTGCCACGTCGGCGCGGCCTCGACGAGCCGGCAGGCCATGGCGAAGGTCGTCTGGCTCGGCCTGGCCGCGGCGAGGTCGCCCAGGCTCGAGAGGCGCAGCTTGCGGTGCTTGTTCTCGGCCGCGCACGTGAAGAAGAAGAGCTCTCGGGCCTCGGGCTGGAGCGCGACGATCCGCTCGGTCAGCGTGTGCACGTCGCCGGGAGCAAGCTGACGGGCAGCGACCGTGGCCCAGGCCCGTTGCTCGTCGAGCGGCAGCTTCGAGGCGTCGACGTGCTTCCACTGGCTCGCGATGACGCCGATCCGGCGCTCGGGATCGTCGGACACCGGAACGATCCAGTTGGCCTCTTTCACGATCGGCCGCGCGGGCTTGCGGCGGCCACGGCGGCGGCGCGGCGGCGGCGGCGTGACGAGGCCGCCGGGCCGGTAGGCGTCGACGTCGAGCAGCGAGTGGAGGGTGACGACCCGCTCGGAGTGGGGCGCCCCGACCTCGGCGAAGTCGACGACGACGCCGGCCTCCTTGCGCCGGTGCAGGCGCATGATCCGGCCGACCCGCTGCTGGTACACGCGCCGGCTCGCCGTCGGCGCGAGGTGCATGCACACGGTCGCGCGCGGGGCGTTCCACCCCTCCGCGAGGATCTGCGCGTTCACGAGAACGTTCGTCTCGCCGCGCTCGTAGGCGGCCAGCGTCTCGGCCAGCTCGCGCGGCGGCGTGCGACCCGAGACGGCGGCGGCCGCAAGGCCGATCGCGCGCATCGCCGCGGCCACTCGCTCGGCGTGGTCGACGCCGGCGGCGTAGACGATCCCCGGCGTGTCGCCGAACCGGCTCTGGTAGAGGTCGGCGGCGGCGAGGTTGAGCGGGTCGATGTCGAGGGCTGCGGCCAGCTGGCCCTGGTCGAAGTCGCCGCCGACGATGTCGACCTGGCGGAGCGACGCGATCGGCTTCACGCGCACGCACCGCAGTGGCGCCACGACGCCGCGGCGCACGGCCTCGGCAAGCGGGAAGTCGGCGACCTCGGCCGGGAACACGTCGCCGACGTGCTTCTGGAGCAGCTGGTCGGTCGCGGTCATCCCGATGTACACGGGCTCGGAGAAGCGGCGGATGGCCGCCGCCGTCTTCTCGCCGAGCGCGGTGTGGGCCTCGTCGCAGACGACGACGCCGTAGACGTCGCGCTTGATCTGGTCGGCGTGCTTGATGAACCACGCGTACGTGTTGATCGTGAGCGGCGGGGTGCGCGGAGTCGGTCTGGCCGATCAGCACCGGCTCGTGTAGGCGGTGGCCGTAGCCCTCGTGGGTCAGGTCGCTCGTGAACTGGTTCACGAGCAGGCGCCGGTGGGTCAGGATCAGGACGCCGGTCGTGCGCGCCGCCTCGACGAACCCGGCGGCGGCGATCGTCTTGCCCGAGGCGGTGGGGTGCTTGAACCGGTAGCGGCGCCCGGCGCCGGGGTCGGGCAGGGCCGGCTCGTCGACGTCAGACGTCGTCGTCGTCGAGCTCGACGGCGGCGACGGCCGGATCGCGCCAGTCGCCGGCGAGCTCCTCGTCGTCCTCGACGTCGTCATCCTCGTCGTCGTCGTCCTCATCCTCGTCCTCGTCGTCGTCGTCGTCTTCGTCTTCGTCGTCCTCGTCCTCGTCGTCCTCGCCGGCTCGTCCTCGTCGTCGTCGTCCTCGTCGGCATCGTCGGCGTCGTCGATCTCGCCGTTCCCGTCGCCGTTGCCGTTCTCTTCGTCGTCCTCGTGGAGCGCGCCGGCGCTCCAGGTCGCCGATCAGCGCGGCCAGCTGGCCCGCGAGGGCGTCGACCTGGTGCCGGCGCAGCGTCGTCCCGGAGGCCAGCCTCGGCTGGGGATCGTAGAGCACGCGCTCGAGCCCGAGCACGAGCGCGTAGTCGCGCTTCCACTCGTAGCTCGGCTCGGGCAGGCCCCGCTCCATCTCGGCGAGGGCGGCGTCGAGCGCGGCGCGCCGGACCGTGCCTTCGGCAAGCGCGACCGCAGGGTCCTCGCCTTCGTGCAGTAGCGGCTCTCCGCACCACGCCTCAGCGCGGTGGGCGGCCGCTTCGGGGTCGGCCTCGAAGCGAACTGTCATGGGTCCTGCCGTCGGGTGAGCGGGCGCCGTGGGGCGACACCGACGGTCGAGTCAGTGTAGCCGATCGGCCTCGGCGCGTGCCGCCTGGAGGCCGGATCGCACCAGGGCGCACAGCGGATCGTACAGGCTCGCGCCGGACGCGACGACGCAGTCGGCGCCGTCGAGCCCCGGGTCGAGGATGCCGGTGACGCCGCCCGCCTCGGCGACGAGCAGGAGGCCGGCGGCCCGATCCCAGTCGCGGATCCCGGCCTCGTAGAAGCCGTCCAGCCGCCCGCACGCGACCCAGGCGAGGTCGATCGCGGCCGACCCGGCGCGGCGGACGTCGCGCACCCGCGGGAGGACGTGCGTGAGCGCCGCCGGCCTGGAGCGCGCGCCGCTTCGGCGTGTAGCCGAAGCCGGTGCCGACGAGCGCCCGGTGAGGTCGCGCGAGCGCGCGGTCGTGCGCACCGGGGCGCCGTTCAGGATCGTGCCCGCGCCGCGCACGGCCGTGAACGTCTCGTCCAGGGAGGGGTCGTGCACGACCGCCACGAGGCCGCCCTCCGCGTCGTGGCACGCCACCGAGACCGACCAGACCGGGATCCCGTACAGGTAGTTGGTCGTGCCGTCGAGCGGGTCGATCACCCACGACGAGGCCGGTCGTGCCCGGCCGGTGCCCGCTCTCCTCGCCGATCAGGCCGTCGTCGGGCCGGGCGGACGAGATGGCGTCGAGGAGCAGCCGCTCGGCGTCGCGGTCGGCGTCCGAGACCATGTCGGTGGCGCTGCTCTTGGCGTCGACCCCGCTCGGCGGCCCGCCGAACCGCTCGAGCAGGAGCTCGCCGGCCGTGTGCGCCGCGCTCACGGCGAGCTCGAGGAGGGCGTCGGTCGACATGCCGCGAGTCTAGATCGTCACCAGGGGCGGTCCGATCAGTTTTCACCTGCAAACGCTGGACTTCCGGCAGCACCTGGTGCATCCTCCATGCATGGGCAGACTGCTGAAGAGGATCAGGCAGCGCCGGCGGGACCGGGAGCTCTCGCGCCAGCTCGAGCAGCGCTTCCGCGGCCAGGTGGACGCCGCCGCCGAGGCCGCTGCGCGCCTCGCTGACGAGCTGCGGCGGTCGTGAGACGGCGTAGCTACCCTGCGGCGCGGATGACCGCGCCACTGCATGTTCCAGATGCCACGCTCAAATCCTTCCGATGAGGCGCTACTCTGGCCCGGTGGGCCGGCTCGACTACACGCGTCTCCACGACTCCCTGCTCGCAGGCCGGATGCCCGTGTCCGAGCGCCACATCGACGCCCTGCGAGGCTGAGGGCGTGACCGTCGTCATCAACCTGTGCGAGGACCGGGAGTACTGGGACGGCGAGCGGGCCGTGGTCGCCGGCAGCGTGCGAGCGCGCGGGCATCACCGAGCACCGCCTCCCGGTGATCGACGGCGCGACGGTCCCGGCCGACCGTGCTGGAGGACGCCGTCGAGGCCGCCGGCGAGGGCGTCGTCTACGTCCACTGCCGCGGCGGCCGGGAGCGCTCTGCGGCCGTTGCTATAGCGCTTTTGGCCGCGTTTGACGGCTCGTCGGTGGAGGCCGCCCACGCCCGCGCCGTCTCGATCCGGCCCACGTTCAAGCCGCTCCCGTGGCAGGTGGACGGCGTCAGATCGTGGTTGCACGAGCGCGACGCGCGCCGTATTCTCGACTCATGACTGTGATTGCGCTCCTGAGCGCCCAGCCGGCCGCGGCGCTGCCGGTGACGGGGGCGGATCTCATTCTCTACCTCGTTGTCGCGGGGATCGTCGGGGTGACTGGGCTCCTTGTACGGCGAGCGTCCGCGCGCGACCATCTTTCAACCACCAGCCTGTCCACGAGCAAGAAATTGCAGTAAACTCGGCGGCGATTGTGAGGAGTGCCCCGGCGCGATGCCTTCGGGCTGTCGCGCGACGCCGGCCGACCCGCCGGCGGGGGCACGTTGTCCGGCGGCCCACCGGACAGCCCAACAGACGAGGCCGTCTCTGCCCAGGCGGCCTCGTCGCTTTTTCGGAACCGGGTTAGCCGGTCGAGGAAGCGACTGCGTCGGGCGGCGCGAGCACGCCTTCGGGGTCGTCGACCCGGCATGCGCGGCAGAGATGCGACCCCTCAGAGGCCGGGGCCGACTCGCACCAGATGCACAACCCCGAGGCGATAAGTAGCGCCGCCTCTCGGAAAAGGCCGGGAGTGCTCATGGCCCGGATTCTCGCCACGCGCCCATGTTTGCGGCATCGACGGTTTGCGGTATCCCATCCCCGTTTTGGGGTAGGGCACAACGTTGCGCCTCAAGCTCCGGCCCGCCGCGAACGATGTACTACCAAGAGAGCTTTGCTATGAGCCCAGCCGACTTCGTCCACGCCCTTTCCATCGTCAACGAGCGCCTGAAGACCGCGCGCACCGTTGCGATCTCGCTGCTCGCCTTCGCCGGACTGGCGCTGGCCGGCGCCTACGGCGTCCGCGCCCTCGAGCCGGGCATGGCAAAGACGATGGCCGCCATCGCGCTGATGGGAGGCCTCGGGGCGATCGTCGTCGGCCGGATCCTGAACCTCCACCGCACGGACATCCTGGACGACATCCTCCTTTCGGGCTTCCGGCACGTGGGCGGGCCAGACGTCGGCCGCCGCGCCGCCGAGCTCGTCCACATCCGCCGCCGCCGCCAGCTGGCCGACACGCTCGAACGCTTCGTCGAGGTCGCCGCGACCAACGATCCGTGCTCCGTGCCGCTTCACCGCCCGGCGCTGCGGGAGATGGCGCCGAAGGTCCTGGAGCTCACGGCCCGGCTGCGCGAGCCGAGCACCGAGGTGCAGGCGAGCGGCATGGTGCTCGTCCGCCGCCTCGTCACCGACGGTTCCGTGAGCCCCATCTTCGCCCCGGTCGGGCCGCCTCGCGACCTCGAGCGCGCGCTCGACCGCATCCACGCCGAGCTGGGATACGACCGGCTCGACGAGGACGACGACACGGGCACCGAGCTTCGGCTCGCCGCGTAGGCGCGCTCTACGAGAGCGAGAGCAGCGTCGCCGGCCCGCGCCGCTCGAGGCCGCGGGCGATGATCAGCCGCTGGATCTCGCGACGTTCCCTCCCAGATCCGGTCGACGCGCAGCTCGCGCCACAGCCGCTCGGCCGGGTTCTCGCGCATGTAGCCGCGGCCGCCGAAGATCTGGACGACCCGGTCGGCCACCCGGCCGGCCGTCTCGGACGCGACGAGCTTCGCCATCGACGCCTTGTGGTGGACGAGCTTGCGGTCGGCGCCCGAGTCGGCGAGCCAGCCGACGTAGTAGGTGAGCAGCCGGGCGGCGGTCACCTCGGCGGCGCAGTCGGCGAGCGCGAACGAGACGGCCTGGTGGTCGAAGATGCGGCCGCCGAACTGCTCGCGCTGCAGCGCCCAGTCGGTGCCGAGCTCGATCAGGCGGTCGCAGGCGCCGACGCAGCGGGCGGCGATGTGGACGCGCTCCTCGACGAACCACTCGCCGGTCAGCTCGAACCCGCGGCCGAGCTCGCCGAGGATGTTCTCGCGCGGCACGGGCGTCTTCGTGAACGTGAACTCGGGGTGCCGGTAGGGGAAGTTGTGGGTGAAGTCGGGGTCGGCGGTCATCTCGACGCCGGGCAGGTCCTTGTCGACCAGGAAGAGCGCGGGCAGGCGCTCGTGGCCGTCGACGGCCCACGCGAGGACGATGAAGTACGACGCGACGTCGCCGTCGGTGACGAACCACTTGGTCCCCGAGAGCTCGTAGTGGTCGCCGTTCCAGACCGCCTCGGCGTCGATCGCGCGCGGGTCGGAGCCGGCGTCGCCTTCGGTGATCGCGTAGGCGTGGCGGTGCTCGCCGCGGACGTCGGGCAGCAGGTAGCGCTCGATCTGCTCCGGCGTGCCGTGGACGAGCACGTTGGAGGGCGTCCAGACGAGCACCCACAGGCAGTTCGTCAGCCGGCCGAGCTGCTCGTGCGTCACGATCTGCTCGGTCAGGTTGAACCCGCCGCCGCCGAACTCCGTGGGGATGTTGTTGGCGGCGAGGCCCGAGTCGAGCACCGCCTGCGTGGATGCGGGCGTGCGTCTCGGCCGAGAGCCGGCCGTGGTTTCGCTCGGCCTCGTCCTCGACCGGTGCAGCACGTCGTCGACGAGCGCGCGAACGCGGGCGCGAAGCTCGATCAGCTCGGGCGAGAGCGAGAAGTCCATCATGCCTCCGCTGGGCGGGCTGGGTGTCACGAGTCCGTGCCGAATGTGGATGGTGGTCCGATGCGGGGTCTGACCCCACCGAAGATCAGGGCGGCGGCCCGGTGCTCGGGCGACGCCGGCCAGCTCGGGCTCGGCGTCCGAGACCTCGATCTCGGGAAGCGCGGCCGGGTCGAGGCCGAGCGCGCCGGCCCCGACGCGGCTGCCGACGGCGAGCAGGTAGCGCGTCGGGCCGTCGTCGCCCGGCGCCACGAGCACGTTTCGGCGCTCGGCCGTGCGGCGGGCGATCGCCTCGACCTCGCGCATCTCGAGGATCGGGTCGATGACGGTGTTCGAGTCGGAGCCGATGCAGACGCGGATGCCGCGCTCGAAGATGCGCAGCGCCGGCAGGTAGCCGTCGCCGAGGTTGGACTCGGTCGTCGGGCACGCGCAGACCGACGCGCCCGCCGCGGCGATCAGGTCGAGCTCGCCGTCGGAGGCGTGCGTGGCGTGGACGATCGTCGTCCGCTCGGTCGAGCAGGCCGGCGTCGGCCAGGAGCTCGACCGGTCGGCGGCCGTGCTCGGCCACGCACTCCTCGATCTCGCGCCGCTGCTCGCAGGCGTGGATGTGGACGACCATCCCGGTCGCCTCGGCGTAGCGGGCGATCTCCTCGAGCCACCCGCGCGAGCACGCCCGCACGCTGTGCGGCGCCAGGCCGACCCGCCCGGGTGCGCGGCGGCGAGGACTCGACGCGGCGCAGGTAGGCGGCGACGTCGGGGTCGCAGAACCGGCGCTGGCCCGCCGTCGGCGGCAGGCCCGCGCCGGCCCGCTCGTAGGCGGTCATGAGCAGCACGATCTCGATGCCGGCGTCGGCGGCAGCGGCGATCGTCGCCTCCGCCATCGCGTTGGCGGGGTCGTACGGCGTGCCGTCCGGCCGGTGGTGCGGGTAGTGGAACTCGCCGACCGCCACGTACCCGGCGGCGCGCATCTCGCGGTAGGCGAGGAGCGCGACCTCGTGGGCCGAGTCGGGATCGAGCCGGCCGGCCTCGGCGTACATCGCCTCGCGCCACGTCCAGAAGTCGTCGTGGGGGTGCGCCGGGTCGACGCGCTCGACCACGCCGCGCAGGCGGCGCTGGAAGGCATGGCTGTGGGCGTTCACGAAGCCGGGCAGGCGCACGCCGCGTATCCTTCCAGGCCCGATGGCGGAGGTCTCCCGGCAACGGTTCCTCGCTGGTTCGCCGAGCTGGCGGCGATCGGCCGCACCGACACGGGCTGGAACCGGGTCGCGTGGACGCCGCTCGAGGTCGAGGCCCAGGAGTGGTTCTCGCGGCCGCCGATCGGCTCGGCCTCGAGGTGCGCAGGGACGGCGCCGGCAGCGTGTGGGCGGTCACGCCCGACGCCGACGACGGGCCGTGGATGTGCGCCGGCTCGCACCTCGACACGCAGCCGGACGGCGGCGCCTACGACGGCGCGCTCGGCGTCGTCTGCGCGCTCGAGGCGGTGGCCGCGGTGCTCGAGTCGGGCGTCGAGCGGCGCCGGCCGCTGGCCGTCGTGTCGTTCGTCGACGAGGAGGGCGCCCGCTTCCGCACCGCCTGCTTCGCCAGCCGGGCGATCACGGGCGAGGCTCGACATCGACGAGGCGCTTGCGGCGATGGGCGAGCGCCGAGGCGATCCACGGCGTCACCCGCGAGTCGCTGCTCGAGAGCCGCGAGCAGCTCGCCGCGTCGACTCGTTCCTGGAGGTGCACGTCGAGCAGGGCAAGGCGCTCGTCGACCGCGACCTGGCGCTCGGCGTCGCCGACGTGCTGGCGCCGCGGTCGCGCTAGCGGGCCGTCTTCGAGGGCGAGTCCAACCACGCCGGGACGCGCGCGATGGCCGGCCGTCGCGACGCGCTGGTGGCGGCCGCCCCGTTCGTCGCTGGCCGTGGACGAGGAGGCCCGCGCCCGCCCGGGCGCCGTCGCCACGGTCGGCCGCGTCGAGGTCGCGCCGGGATCGACGAACTCGATCCCGGGCCGGGTCGCCTGCCCGCTCGACGCCCGGGCGCGCGAGGCGGCGACGGTCGACGAGCTCGTCGCCGACCTCCGCGGCCGCTTCCCCGACGCGACCTCACCCGGGAGTCGCGAAACGACGGGGCCGCGTTCGACGCCGGCCTGCGGCGGCGCTGCATGCCGCCGCCGAGCGGCGGGCGTCGCCGGCCGGCGATCTGCCCTCCTACGCCGGCCACGACGCCGGCATCCTGGCGCCCCACGTGCCGGCCGCGATGCTCTTCGTCCGCAACCCCACCGGCGCGAGCCACACGCCGGCCGAGTCGGCCTCCGACGACGACTGCGTCGCGGCGGCGCAGGTGCTCGCCGACGCGCTCGAAGCGCGGCTCACAGCCGCCTGAGCCGGGCCTGTGGAGAGTCGTGTGGAAATCGTGCGAAGCCTGTGGAGGCCGCGCGCGGCGAGCGCACGAACTTGGCGCACATTGCGACGTCCTGGCTGTGGGAAACGCGGGCACCGCTTGACGAGCCCGTGTGGAAAGGGTGACGGTTCGCGTGCCCAACACCCCCCAACCCTCCGGCGCCAGGCCCCAACGCATTCCGTCCTCTCGGGCCTGGCGTCGGATCGGTATGACGCGTTCCGCCCCAGCCACCACCGAAGCGCCCGCACCCGATCCCGCCACGTCGGGCCGGCTGCTCAATGCGCTTCTGACGTCGGCGGGTCTCAGCGTCCGGGGGGACGTCGTCAGCGCTCCGGCGGCCGCCAAGCCGAAGCGGCGCCCGCGCCGGCAGCGGGCTCCGAGCGACAACCGCTGACCCGCGGCGCTCGCCTGGCCGGGATCGTGCTCGCGGGCGGCCGGTCGAGCCGCATGGGCGAGCCGAAGGCGCTCATCGACTGGGGCGGGGTCCCCCTCGTCGTGCACGTCGCGGAGGCGCTCGCCGTGGCGGCGGCGCCCGTCGTCGTCGTGGCGGCGCCCGGCCAGGAGCTTCCGCCGCTCCCCGAAGGCGTCGAGCTCGCCCGCGACGCGATCGCCGACCGCGGGCCGCTCGAGGGCCTCGCCGCAGGGATGCGCGCGCTCGGCGACCGGGCGGAGGCGGCGTTCGCGTGCGGCGCCGACATGCCGTTCCTCTCGCCCGAGGCGGTTGGCCACTTGGCCGTGCGGCTGAATGCCAATTGGGACGCCGTCGTCGTCCGATCGACCGACGGACGCGACCAGCCGCTCGGGGCGGTCTACCGGCTCTCGGTGCTTCGGCTCGTCGAGGAGCTGCTCGAGGCGGGCGAGCGCCGACTCGGGCTCGTCGCCGACCGTGCGCGGACCCGCCGGATCGAGGCCGGCCCCGAGCTCCTCGCCGCGCTCCGGAGCGTGAACACGCCCGAGGACCTGACGGCAGCCCGCGTCGACGCGTTCTGGGCCGGGTTCGTGGCGGCGACGGGGATCGACGGCGAGCACACCGCCTGGGGCTTCGGCTCCGATCCCGAGACGGCGACCGAGCTCGGCCTCCTGGTACGCGACGGGCCCAAGCGGGCCACGGCGAGCCTGCGCTCGGCGTACGAGCCGGACGAGCCGCTCCCAGCCGAGGGCGACCTGAGCGTCATCCTCGACGGGGCCGGAGCGCCGCTCTGCGTCATCCGGACGACCGGCGTCGAGATCCGCCGGTTCGGCGACGTCGACGAGGAGTTCGCGTGGACGGAGGGCGAGGGCGACCGCAGCCTCGCGTACTGGCGGCGGGCGCACGTCGAGTTCTTCGCCACGCAGGGCGTCGACGTGACAGAGGACGACGATGTCGTTTTCGAGCGGTTCGAGCTGCTCTGGCCGACCGGCTAGGCGGCCTCGAGCAGGCGGCATCTGTCCCCGTGACATGTCACAGACGGTTGAGAACTTCCGTCATGTGTAATGAACACGGAAAAGGACAGATGACATGCATACCAACGACATCCATCGAGTGGTCGTCGTCGGAGGCGGGTTCGGCGGACTGAAGGCGGTGCGCAGCCTGCGCCGTGCGCCGGTCGAGGTCACGCTCGTCGACCGGCAGAACTTCACGCTCTTCCAGCCGCTCGTCTACCAGGCGGCGACCGGAGCGCTAGCCGCCGGCCGAGATCGCGACGCCACTTCGGCTCATCCTGCGCAGACAGCGCAACGCACGCGTGGTGCAGGCGGAGGTGACCGGGTTCGACCTCGCCCGTCGCGAGGTGCTGCTCGACAACCTGCCGAACGGCGACCGCGGCACAACCCTTCCCTACGACACCCTGATCGTCGCGGGCGGGTCGCGGTACTCCTACTTCGGCCACGACGAGTGGCGGGAGCACGCGCCTGAGCTGAAGTCGCTCTCCGGCGCGCTCGACATCCGAAGCCGCGTGCTCGGGGCGTTCGAGGCGGCCGAGGTCGAGACCGACCCCGACCGGCGCCGGAGCTGGCTCACATTCGTGGTCGTCGGCGCCGGGCCGACCGGCGTCGAGATGGCCGGGCAGATCGCGGAGCTCGCCCACGACGCGCTGCGCCGCGACTTCCGCTCGGCCGATACGGCCACCGCGCGCGTCCTGCTCGTCGAGGCCGGCGACCGCATACTGGCCGCCTTCCCCGAGTCACTCTCACGGAAGGCGACCCGGGCGCTCGAGAAGCTCGGCGTTGAGCCGCTCGCCGGCCACACGGTGGTCGACGTCGCCGCCGACTCGGTCGCGATCGAGGACCGCGACGGGACGGTCGAACGGGTCGCCGCCCGCACGGCGATCTGGGCCGCTGGCGTGACGGCCTCGGGCCTGGCCCGCAAGCTCGCCGGCGAGGCGGGGATCGATGTCGACCGGGCCGGCCGTGTGGCCGTGGAGCCGGACCTCACGCTCCCGGGCCACCCCGAGGTGCTCGCGCTGGGCGACATGGTCCATGTGGGGGCAGCGGACGGTCGGCCGCCGCTGCCCGGGCTCGCTCCGGTCGCGATGCAGCAGGGCCGCTACGCCGCCCGGCTCGTCCGGGCACGCCTGCGCGGCCGCGACCACGCGCCGTTTCGCTACCTCGACAAGGGCAACCTGGCGACGATCGGGCGCTCGAAGGCGGTGGCCGACGTGAAGGGCGTGCACCTCTCCGGCTTCCCGGCGTGGGCGACGTGGCTGCTCGTCCACATCGCCTACCTGATCGGCTTCCAGAACCGGGCGCTCGTCCTCCTGCGGTGGACGGTCAGCTTCGTCACCAGGGGACGGGGCGCGCGCCTGATCGTCTCACCTCGCCGCGTCAGGCTCGGTGCCCCAGGCGGTCGATCTCCCGGCGGATCTCGGCCTCGGTGATCGGGCGCCGCGCGTAGACATCCCACGCGTTGAAGACGATCCCGAGTCCCCACGCGAGCGTCAGCCAGAGTGGCCACGGATCCCAGTCGTTGGAGCGAACCCCGACGACCGACCAGATCCCCCACACGACGATGTTCACGACCGCGTACACGAACAGGTGCGCGTGGAAGTCGCGCCGCTTCTTGAGCCGCCGCAGCGCCTGGTCGCGGAGCACCTCCGGGCTCTCCCCGACCACCTCTTCATAGAGTTCGGTCTTTGCCATACTCAAAGTGCATCACGAGCAGGAGGATGTGGCATCGGTGGGCGCGCCTAAACCGCGTTCGGCCTTCTACGAAACGCCGCGGCGTATTCGTTGCGATTGAATCGAGCGTGTGATATAGACGCGGCGGGCCTTGAGGGTGCGCTCGTGTGAGCGCAAGGGCAAAAGCTCACGTCGCCGGCCGGCGTCGTCGCTGAGAGTCGCGTGTGCGCACGGGATTCGGACGCGACGCGAGCCGGCCACGTTGACCGCAAAGGAGGGAATCGATGGCACGCCGGATCGCTCGATACGGTTGGAAGCGGAGCTTGCCCGATCATCGGGATCTGATGGCGGATCCCGCCGGACTCACCGCTCTGCCGGAGGTAGATCCCCGGGCTGACATGCCGCGGATCTTCGATCAGGGCCAGCTCGGGAGCTGTACCGCAAACGCTGTCGCAGCCGCGATCGAGTACGACTGGATCCTCGACAACGCCGGCGGTCACGTGCGGCCGCGCCCGAGCCGGCTCTTCATCTACTACTGCGAGCGGATGATCGAGGGGTCGTTGGGCCAGGGCGACACCGGTGCTTTCGGACGGGACGGCTTCAAGGCGGCCGCCCGGTACGGATACGTCCGTGAGGCGGCCGAGTGGCCCTACGACATCACTCGATACGCCAACGATCCACCGCCGCCGGTCTGGTCGGACGCGCTGCAGAACGTGCTGCGGAAGCCCTACAAGGCCGTCGATCGCTCGGTCGAAGCCATGAAGGCGGTCCTCTCAAACAAACAGACGATGGCGTTCGGATTCTCCGTCTACGAATCGTTCGAATCCGCAGAGGTCGCATCGACGGGCGTCGTTCCCATGCCGGACCCGTCGGAGCGGATGCTCGGCGGGCACGAGGTGCTCGCAGTCGGCTACCTCGAGGATCATCCGGATCATGCCCTTTGCCGTAACAGCTGGGGCATATCGTGGGGGCTCGCCGGATACTTCCTGATGCCCTGGGACTACCTCATGAACCCGGGCCTCTCGGACGACTTCTGGACCATCGTCCGCGCGACCTGAACCGACCGCGATAAATAGGAAGGCCCCGCCAGGCGGGGCTTTCCGGTAGCCGATCTGTAAGCGGGATTCTGTCGGGGGCAGTCATCCATCTGGGCCGGCCGTCGCCGGCCGGCTCGTGCCACCTACCTGGAGCTCGGCGGGCCGCGTCATCGCTCCGCTTGGTGTTGCACCGGGTGGGGCTTGCCTAGCCGCCCGCGTCTCCGCGGGCGCTGGTGGTCTCTTACACCACCGTTTCACCCTTGCCTCGACGTCCGAAGACTCCGGGGCGGTCTGCTCTCTGTTGCGCTTTCCATCGGGTTTCCCCGTCCGGGCGTTACCCGGCACCCTCGCCCTGCGGTGTCCCGACTTTCCTCGACGCCCGAGGGCGCCGCGACTGCCTGATCGGCGTCCCGATTGTACCGGTCGCCTCAGCGGCCCGTGGCCGGGGTCGTCATGTCCTGCCAGATCGCCGCCCGTGCCTCGAGGCCCGCGGCCGTCGGCTCGGCGAACCCGAGCGTCACGGGCGGCAGCGCCGGCGGGAAGACGGCCGGGTTGGCGAGGAGCGGCGGTGGGAGCGCGAACGCCGCCTCGCCGACGGGAGTCGCCCGACCGGTGCGGATCGTGTCGCGGGCGGCGGTCAGCGGGTCGAGGGCATGGTTCAGCCAGGCGTGGGCCGACACCGGGTCGGGTGCGTACGGCGGGATGCAGAGCAGGCGGGGGCGCGCGATCGTCCCCTCCGGCGGGACGACGAAGCGGACCCTCCGGCCCGGATTCCGGAAGCCGAGGCCCGTGCAGAGGACGGCGAGGCCGCCGTCGAGCCGGCCGTCGTCGATGCTCCCGGCGATCGTGAGGGCGCCTCGCAGGGGAAGCAGCAGGGCACGGGCGTCCTCCAGGTCGGACGCCGCGGACGAGTTCCAGTCATGGCCGGCCGCGACGAGCGCCGCACCGATGACGATCGCGGGGTCGTTGGGCACGGCCACCTGACCCGGGAAGATCGACGCGAGGTCGAAGAACTCGGCCCATGTCGAGGGAGCGTCGGCCCCGGCCCGGGCGGCCAGCGCGAAGCCGACCACCGTGTAGTCCTTGGGCACGCCGTAGGCCCCTCCGGGATCGAACGGCGGATCGTCGAACGGCGGCTCGATCAGCTTGCGGTTGGCGATCAGCGTCCGGTCGAGCTTCTCGACGAGCTTCTGATCGATGAGCCCGGTGAGCGTCTCCTGGTCGACGAGCGCGACGTCGGCACCGCCGCTCGCGAACTCGGCGCCGACCCTCGGCGCGACCATCGTCACCTTCACGTTGAACCGCTTCGTGAAGTCGGGCACCGAGCTCGCGGCCATCGAGCGCGGCGGAACGGCGAGGAGCAGTTTGGGGTCTGGTACCTGGGCGTTCGGGCCACGCGAGGCGAAGGTCTGCGGCGCTGCGCTGCTCCCCGGCCGCGTGCAGCCGGCCAGGACGAGCGGCGCGGCAGCGGCGAGCAGCTGGCGGCGGGTCAGGCGCACGCGCAGATTGTGACAGGGGCCGGCCGACCGGCGGGAGGGTCGTCAGGCGACGAGCCGCAGCGACGACTCCGCCTGCAGAGTCGTCGGCGAGCACCGAGCCGCACCGGCCGCAGTGGAGCTCGAGCCGGCCGCCGTTTCGCTCGACCGCCCACATCTGGGCGGTGCACACAGGGCACGCCGGCCGGCGCTCCGGCCGGCGGACGCGCGCCTCGGCGAGGGCACGCAGCACCACGTCCTCGAGCGTCGGCTCGGAGGATGGACGATGCGGGTCGATCACGGGCGTCACAGCCGTCGCAGCACCGCCTTCACGGTGCCGAGGACCTGAACCTCGTCGGGGTACATGGGCTCGAGCGCGTCGTTCTCGGGCTGGAGCCGGACGCGGGTGCCCTCTCGGAAGAACCGCTTCACAGTCGCGTCCTCGTCGCCGACGAGGGCGACGACGATCTCGCCGTTTCGGGCGTCGGCCTGCTTGCGGACGACCACGCAGGTCGCCGTCGAGGATCCCTGCGTTCACCATTGAGTCGCCCTTGACCGTCAGCACGAAGTCGGCGTCGGAGGCGAGCTGGTCGGGCACGGCGAGGTAGTCCTCGACCCTGTCCTCGGCGACCACCGGCGAGCCGGCGGCAACCTGGCCGACGAGCGGCAGCATGGTCGACTGGCGGGCAGGCGCGAGCTCGACGACGGCGCCGCGCCGGGAGCGCCCGCCCTCGATCACCTCGAGCGCGCGCGGCTTGGTCGCATCGCGTCGGATGAGTCCCGCCTTCTCGAGCTTCTCGAGGTGGGCATGCACGGTGGACGGCGACGTCAGCCCCACCGCCTGGCCGATCTCTCGCACCGTGGGCGGGTAGCCGTGGTCGTCGACGTGCGTGTTCACGTACGCCAAAATCTCCTGCTGTCTCGCGGTCAGATCCACCGGTCGCCCTCCTGGGTCGAACGTGTGTTCGATCCGAAGTGTTGCAGAGGGGTCGGACGGAGTCAAGGAGCGCCGGGGAAGGCTGTTGGGGAGCCCTCTGACGAGGTGCAAGCCGTAACGCAGCCGTCGCCGTCGCTTAGGATCTGCGGGCGATGGCATTCGCGGCGGTCAACGGGCTCGACATGTACTACGAGATCCACGGAGATGAAGATGGCTCGCCGCTGCTGCTGCTCCACGGGGGCATGGCCTCGACCCCGGAGACGTGGATCCCGTTCTTCGCGTCGTTTTTCCGTGTGATCGCGCCTGAGCAGATGGGACAGGGGCGCACTGCCGATCTCGTCGATCGTCCGTTCCACTACCACGGCATGGCTGAGGACACGGTCGAGCTGATGCGCGAGTTGGGGATCGAGAGCGCGAGCGTCATCGGCTACAGCGATGGTGGCATCGTTGGCCTAGACATGGCGATCCACCATCCCAAGCGCGTGACCAAGCTGGTGGTAACCGGCGCGGTGGCCCGCTTCGACGGCAATACCAAGGAGACCCAGGAGTTCCTACTCGAGTTCAATCCCGAAAAGGAGCCCGTTTGGGACGACTACGCGCAGCGCTCCCCTGACGGCGCCGAACACTGGCCCGCCGTTCTCAGACGGCTGAAGCTGATGTGGTGTGTCGAGCCGAGCTTCACGAGCCAGGAACTCAGGAGTATCCAGGCACCCACACTCGTCATCATCGGTGACCGCGACATCGTCACGCCGGAGCACAGCGTGGAGATGTTCAGGGTAATCCCCCAAGCGCAGCTCTGCGTCGTTCCGAACGCCGAACACGGGACGATGCCGGGGGAGCAGGTTCTGACGTTCCTGCAAGAGTCATCGAGCCAATCCGACGAGTAGACCGTGACTCGGCGTGCGGAACGACCCGGGTGCTCCTAGGCGGTAGGAACTACCCGACGCCCGGCGGCCACTCGCTCCTCGGCGGCCGCTTTTCAGGCGGTAGGTAGTCGTACGGTTCACGTGGCGGAATGAAGTCGGCGAACTTGAAGACCCGAAGGACGTAGTCGCCGAGTGCTTCGCCAGGCATCGCTGAGAACCCGAGCAGGCGGCCAGAGTCGTAGAGGAACCGGCCGTCTGGGAGGCCCGTCAGATCACGTCGGTCGGGATCCTTGCCTGCATCCGTCGAGATCCGTACCCGCTCCCGTGGGAGGCCGTAGGCGCAGGCGATGATCAGTCGCCTCCGTCTCCGAGGGCGATACGCAGCCCATACGACGAGCGCTATTCCAGCGGCGACGACCGCCGACAGGACTCCCGCGGCAACCGCCGCCGCCCCTCGATGCGGGGCGGAGGATGTACTGAGAAGAGCCGCATACCCGATCAGTTGCAGTAGGGAACCCGCCGCTGAGGCATCCGACGCCGTACTCGGCATCAACGCGATCTCCAATTAGGAGGGGGGCGCGATCCATCGCGCCTTTGTATGTCCCTGCGACAGCGAGCCGGCGGGCGTCCGCGAGCACGCCGACACCGATTAGAACAGCTCCGACCAAGTCGAGGCCGATCCCTGCGGTGAAGACGTCGTCTATCGAGAAAGCGTCGATGCCGTCATTGTCCCAACCCAACAGGACAAGCCAAACTGCCCGGGCCGCGAGTCGACCATTTCATCCCTCCATCGTTGCGGCCACCACGGAGTTAGTCGTGCCGAGATCGATGCCCAACTGCCTTGGCCGTCGAATTGCTTCTCTCTTCACATGGCATTTGGGCCGAACGGGCGACCGCGCGCGGTACGCGCGGTCGCCCCGCCGGGCATGACGTGTCGTGCCCGGCCGTTGACCCTGGCTTCACGCTGCCGGCTTGATCGAGATCTTGCGGGGCTTCTCGTCAGCCGACCGCGGGACCTTCACGATGAGCACGCCGTCCTTGAACTTCGCCTCGATCTTCGACTCCTCGACGTTCTCGGGGAGCATGAAGCTCCGGCTGAAGCGGCCGGTAGTCCGCTCACGACTGTAGTACCCCTCGTGCTTGTCCTCCTTCTCCTCCTTGCGCTCGCCGCTGACGGTGAGCGTGCGGCCCTCGACCTCGATCGAGACGTCCTCGCGCTTCATCCCCGGGAGGTCGAACTTCAGCACCACCGCATCCGTGGTCTGCTCGATGTCCACCACCGGCAGCCACGCATGCGTCGTATCCCCGTTGTGCTGCGTCCGTCCGAGGATCCGATCGACCTCGCGCTGCATCTCGGCGAGCTGCTGGAAAGGATCCCAGCGTGTAAGCGTGGTAGCCACGACGCACCTCCAGTTCCCTGGTTTCCGTGTCCCAGGTGACCCGGCGTCCGCGGACTGCCCTCGTTCGGTTGACTTCACTGGCAGCCGCCACGTCACCCGAACACCATGCTCTGCCCGCTCCGCCGAGTCCTCAAACATGTCGATGCAGATGTCTCTGGCGCGGCCGAACTGGGAGCGCCCGCCGCCGTTCGGGGCGTCAGGCGCGAGCTGCCACGGCGATGCCGCAATGCTCCGGCGGCCCGAGCCCGGTCTCGCGTGGACTCCGCACCTGGTCAGCGCTCAAAGGGAAGATGGAACGCGATCAGTGTCCCTCCGGTGCGGCGCGAATTGATGTCGATCGACCCTCCAGCGCTGCGAACGCGCTCGATCATGGAATGGAGGCCGATATGCAGGATCTCATTCGACGAGTCGGTTGCCGCGGCGACGTCGAACCCGCGCCCGTCATCCGCGACGACCGCCGCCAGGCGGTCGGTGAGGCGCTCGACGCACACGGTGATGTGGTTGGCCTGTGAGTGCTTGCGGATGTTCGCCACGGCCTCCTGGACCGTCCGGTAGACGAGCTCCTCGAGTGACCAGTGGAACCGCTCGTCGGGTGCTGTCACCGAGACCTCCGCGCCGATCTCCCGGCCGGCCTGCTCGACCATCGCCGACAGCGCAGCCGCGATTCCGCACTCGTGAAGCACGGCCGGCCGAAGCTCGAATGTCAGCCGACGAGTCCGCTCTGTGGCCTGTGCAAGGATCGCCTGCGCCTCGGCGACCAGCGACCGGGCCTCGGCATCATCGCGCCGGCTGACGGCGTGGGCGACCCGCTCGAGCGTCACGAGCACCGCCGTCATGACCTGCACGGTGTCGTCGTGCAGTTCTCCGGCGATGCGAGACCGCTCGGCCTGCTCCGCGGAAAGCATCGCCCCGGCGATTTCCCGCCGGCGGAGCTCATCCTGTACGCGGGTCTGGGTGTGCGGCCGGTCCGTGGTGTCGCGGATGGCGGCCATTGTGAGATGCCTCATGCCGATGTCGATGGTCGAGAGGCTGATCTCGGCGGGAAATTCGGTCAGGTCATTGCGAAGGCCGAAGAGCGAAAGGCGGGCGCCCATCGGTCGCGTCCGGGGGGCCTTGGCATAGTTATGTCGGTGGTGCCGATGCGCCGCACGGAACCGCACGGGCATGAGGTCCTCGACGGTACGGCCGAGCAACTCGGTCCGCGAGAGCCCGAACATCACCTCGGCCTGCCGGTTTGCCACGACGATGTGGCCCGATGGGGCCACTCCGAGCATCGCGTCGGGGGCGGAGTCGAGGAACTGCTGGAATATGCGGTCGGCGCCGGCCCGGCGGACGTCACTCATCATTTGCCGTGCGCACTATGTGCCGGGGAGCGCCCCGGCGTCCAATACCGAATCGGTGCATCACCGCGACTCCTACTGTCCTGATCCGCTCGTGGTGCGATGCAGGTCGCCGGCGAGCTCGCGCACAGGCTCCAGCGCGTCTTGCAGCACGCGCGGAGGGAGTCGCCGCCATGCGAGGATGGAGTCCGGCATCACGATGGCCGGCCGGAGCGGACGCTGAGCGACGATGGGCTCCGCTGCGGGCGGAACCGTTGCCGGCACGAGCGCGATGCCCAGACCCTCGGCCACCGCCAGAGCGGCGTTGCGCGGGTCAGCGCCGCCACCTTCGATCACCTTCGACAGCCGATAGCCGGCGGAGGCGGCCACCCTCCGGATCCACCCGTGCAGGGTTGCACTCGCATCGCCCGGGAACGCAAGGAGCGGTTCGCCGGCGAGGTCGTTTGGCGAGACGGCGGGCAACGCAGCCGCCCGGTGCGCCGCCGGCAGAAGGGCCACAAGCGGCTGGCCGGCGAAGACGGGCGCGGTCACGATGTCCACGGTCGCCGCGGTGTCGTGGACGATCGCCAGGTCGATCTCGCCCGAGTTGAGCTTTTCCACCTGGTCGTGCGAGGCGGCGTGCTCCACGACCGTGTGTGCCCCCGGTACGATCGCCCGCAGCCCGATCAGGAATCGGTGCAAGTGGTCGATGGGCGCGTCGGGCACGCACCCAACCCGGATCGCGGCGTCCTCGGCGGCCGCTGCGGACCGAGCCTCGTGGATCGCGAACTCCACGCCGGACAGGATGCCGCGAGCCTCCTCGGCGAACACGCGCCCCGCGGCTGTCAGCGAAACCGACCGGCTCGTGCGATCGAGCAGCCGGACGCCGAGCTCGCCCTCGAGCCGGCGGATGGAGTGAGAGAGCGGCGGCTGGGCCATGTGGAGGCGCTTGGCGGCGCGCCCGTAATGCAGATCCTCGGCGACTGCCAGGAAATACCGCAGGTGACGGAGCTCGATGTTGGTGTTCCGCAGAGTCATAGAGGAAGAGACAGACCGGATCTGTCTCGCATATCCTAGCGAACGAATGCAGGCTCTCCCTCACGGTGCCGGCAGCGACGCGCCCTCGACCCGGGCACCGAAGCCCGATGAGATCGAGGAGGCAAACGACGGCGCGCGCGGGCGCATACTCAGCACGGCGTACGACCTCTTCTGCCGGCATGGGGTGCAGGCGGTCGGTATCGACCGGATCGTGGCCGAGGCTCGCGTCGCCAAGATGACCCTGTATCGCCATTTCCGATCCAAGGACGCCCTCGTTGTGGCGGTTCTCGACCTCCGCGAGGAGCTTTGGATCAATCGGTGGGTCATCGCGGAATCGCGCCGCCGTGCACAGACCCCTCGCGGACGGCTGCTCGTCATCTTCGAGATGTTCGACGACTGGTTTCGCCGGGCCGACTATGAGGGCTGTCTCTTCAACAACACGCTCCTCGAAGACCACGATCCAGCGAGCCCGGTCCGGCTTGCGAGCATCGTCAAGCGGTCGCGCGTCTTGGCGTTCCTGCGATCACTCGCCGAGGAGGCCGGTGCCCGGGATCCCGACACGCTCGCCAGGCAGTGGCAGATGCTCATGTCCGGCGCGATGATCGCGGGCTCCGAGGGAGACGTCGACGCTGCGCAGCGCGCGCGGGACGTTGGGTCGCTGCTCCTGGGGCGCGAGCTACCGCCTGAATAGCTCCGCCCGTCGAAGCCGATTGTCCCGAACGTCTATGACGCCGCGTGCGCAGCGGCGGCCCGGTCGCTGACATTGCAGCCACACCTTGTAGCCGCGGCCGGATGGGGTCCTCCGGCGTGGGATGTCTGACCTCAGCCTCGTTCCGGCGGGATCGGGCCGAACAGTGCGCGCCGAGGAACCGCTACCCCGCCCTGGCTGAGCACCGGCGTTGGCGGATCTGACACCGCTACCCTCACACCCTCCCGCTAGCGTCCGATGGCGTAGAGGGTGGCGTTGTTGATGGCGTAGACGGTGCCGTCAGGGCCGATCAGGGTGGGGGTGTAGGCCTCTGGGCGCGGGGGGTTCAGGTGGATCTTCTCGGCAAGGGTGTTCCGCGCCAGGTCCCAGCGGTAGAGGGTTCCGTCCTCGCTGTTCACGATCACCGACTTACCGGCGGGGTCGGCCACGGCCGAGTTGATGCACCACTCGTAGCGTGCTCCGGCGGGTGTCCCGGATTCGTGCACGGGCGAGACGACCGTCTGGACGGCCCTCATGACCCGCGTGTCGGCGTAGGGGTCGTTCTGGCTTGCCCGAGGGTCGAGCACGGCGACCCGGTTGCGCCCGTCGCCGTGCGGCCCGATGCCGAGGTAGTTGTTGTACTTCGATACCAGCAGGTACGGCGAGGTTCCGTGGTAGCGGGGCACCGCGCGGGCGGGCACCACCGAGACCGTGTTGTCCCAGCCGAACGATCCCGGCGTCTTGGTTCGGGTCAAGGTGGCGTTGTAGTGCAGCAGCCAGCCGCGGTCGTCATGGTCGGGGAAGGGATTCTCGAGGACGCCGTAGTACACGTCCCCGTCCGGTCCGACCGTTGGTGAGGCGGACGAGCTGGTCGAGATCAGGGCCGGCTGGCCGCTGACCGGGTCCTTCAGCGGGACGTGGAACCTCGGTGTGAGCGTGGCGGCGTCGAGCCCGACAAGGATGCCGCGTGTAGGGCTGGTGACGGTGATGTAGACGGTCGCGCCGGAGGGCGACAGGGCCGGGGCGCAGTTCATTGCCACGGCGTTGATGGCCGAGTTGCCGGCGGCCGCGGCGGCGGTGATCCACGTCGCGTGGCCATGCGCATCGATGCGGGCGATCCCGCTGGACAGGTGCGCCGGCGTTGCGCCGGTCACGGTGAACCCGAAATACACCGACCCGTCAGAGCCCGCGGTCAGGGGTGTGGTGATCTGCACGGCCTTGTCGTACGCGGCACGGTGGGCCCGCCAGTGCGAAGCGCCGTAGAACACCAGCCGCCGCACCGCACCGGCCCTCAGGTTGGCGTGCCGGCGCATGAGGACCGTCCCTCCTGCACCTGCAACGGCCAGGGCTGTTCTGGGCGTCAGCACGGCGGGCAACGGAGGCGTCCAGGTGCCGAAGCCGCCCGTGAATGCAGGCGGCCGATAGTCGGTGCCAAGCGACCAGCGCCGGGCGCCGCTGGCCCCGGAGTATGCGACCACCCGGAACCCGGCCTTGTCACTGACCCGGGTCGGGACCAGCACGGTGTTGGCCGCCGTGATCATCGGAGAGCCGTAGTGAATGGGCAGAACGCCACCCAACAGATCGGGAGCCAGATCGACCTTCGCCCTCCAGCGGATGCGGTGGAAAGGCTGAGGGTGCCTCCGGGCCACTGCCGTGTGCTGCGCGTTCCCGGCGAAACCGGCCCACTCGACTGCTCGGGAAGGCGCTGCCTGAACGGCAGTCGCGCCACCGCCCCAAACCGCCAGAATCAGCCCGATTCCTCCTACAAGCGTTGTCCGCCGCATACCTCACCCATGCCGTGGTCCCATAGAGCTTCCCAGCTTGTTCCAAACATGTCAATGCGACTCGGTCGTCCTGATTCACCGATCGACCTCAGCGGAGGCCCTAACCAGGTAGGAAGGATGCTACGTTGTCTGGAACTTCGGCACGATGGCCCCGGAGGACCTATGCGGCGAAGGCGGACACTCGTCTGGACGATTATCGGAGGCGCCGTGGCTGCAGTGGCGGTAGTACTCGTGTTGATCCACGTCAGCTCTGGCACGTCGCCAAAAGCAGCCTCTTCGCCCGTGCCTCCCACTTCGACCGGTGCAAGCCCTCCAGCGAGCGAGCCTGCCACAGTGGTAACTCCGGAGACTTCCAGCACGTCCTCGCTCTCATATCTCTCAGACCTGCACCCTTCCGGGGATCTCGCCGGGCAAGTAACGCCGGGTTCGGTCACGATATCCGGATCAATTTACCCCAAGAGCATCTCGTTCTATTGCAGCGTCGGCGACCCAACTCCCTTTCCTGAATACAAGCTCGAGCATAACGCTCGCCGGTTCCAAGCCACTATTGGACTACCGGCTGGCTCGCCCTCTCAGTTCGAAGCGGGCATACTCCTCGTTGGCGATGGACGCACTCTCCGGACTATGAGTGTCAGCGTCCCTAAGCCAAAGACCGTCGATGTCAATGTACAAGGGGTCCATACTCTCCGACTCGAATGCTTCGGCTCCGGTAATTCGGCAACCGGTGGTGAGGCCGTTGCATTAGCGTGGGGCAACGCACGTGTCGCGGGAGGACATTGACCGCGAGGAAGCCGTCTCAAGGCGCGGGGGTGCTAGGGTGGGAGCTTCGTCCAGCGCTCACCTCGGCGGACAGGCCCCTCCGGTTCCACCACCCGGCCGACGAGGCCCGTGACCCAGCGGTCGCGCCCGAGCCCGCAAGCCGAAGGAGCCGCCTATGTCCTCTCTTGCCTGACCCGCCCGATCGGTTTGTCGAACGCACGGACGAGAGGAAACGCAATGACTGAGTCAATCACGTCTGAACCGCGCCCTGCAGAGCCCGCAGCCGAGGCGAAGAGCATCCGCCGCTTTCACGTCGATGTTCCGGAAGACGAGCTGACCGAGCTTCGCCGACGCATCGCCGCGACGCGCTGGCCCACCAAGGAGCTGGTCGCGGATCGCTCGCAGGGGGTCCAGCTCGAGACGCTCCAGGCGCTCGCGCGCTACTGGGCAACCGACTACGACTGGCGTCGAGCCGAGGCGAAGCTCAACGCGCTGCCGCAGTTCATGACCGAGATCGACGGCGTCGACATCCACTTCATCCACGTCAAGTCGCCTCACGAGGATGCGTTGCCGCTGATCATGACGCATGGCTGGCCCGGCTCGGTCATCGAGCTGCTCGAAACCGTCGGTCCGCTCACGGACCCGACCGCGCACGGCGGCACCGCCGAGGACGCGTTCCACCTCGTGCTGCCGTCACTGCCCGGCTACGGGTTCTCCCGTGAGCCGACCGAGCTCGGCTGGGGCGTCGGCCGCATCGGCGAAGCGTGGGCGGAGCTGATGCGCCGCCTCGGCTACACCCATTACGTCGCCCAGGGCGGCGATGTGGGCGCTGGGGTCACCGACGCAATGGGCCGCCAGGCGCCCGACGGGCTGCTCGGCATCCACATGAACTTGCTCGTGACGGCGCTGGGTGGCCCCCAGCCGACGGACACCGACGACGAACGCGCGGCGGCTGAGGCGATTTCGGTGTTCTCGACGAGCGGCAACGGCTACTTCATCGAGCAGGCGACGCGGCCCCAGACCGTCGGCTACGCGACGCTGGACTCACCCATCGCGCTGGCCGCCTGGATGCTCGACCACGATACGGACGCCTACTACAAGATCGCCCGCGCGTTCGTCGACGGGCAGCCGGTGGGCAACCTCACCCGGGACCACGTCCTGGACAACATCACGCTCTACTGGCTGACCGGCACCGGCGCCTCGGCCGCCCGCTCCTACTGGGAGAGCTACGGAGCGCCCGCTCTCGCGTCCGCGGCTGACGGGCCCCCGCCGGCGGTCTCGGTTCCAGTCGGCTTCACCACGTTCCCGGGTGAGCTCTGGCGGACACCGCGCAGCTGGGTCGACAAGTCGTATGCAAACGTCATCTACTTCAACGAGGTCGACAAGGGCGGGCACTTCGCTGCCTGGGAAGAGCCGGACGTCTTCAGCGAAGAGGTTCGCGCCACGTTCAAATCGCTTCGCTAGCGAACGTTTGCATGCCCTCGCTCGACGCCGTTGGCGCTCAGGAGCGATCGCGCGATGGCTCCTCCGGTCAGGTGCCTTGGAGTCGAGTGAGGGCGGCCTTCGCTTGGCCGGAGAGGCCGTCGGCCTCGCGGGCGGTGCTTTCGTCGAGTGCTTGGGTCAGAAGCTCGCGGGCCCTGGGCATGGCGCCCGCGATCCGATACACGTCAGCTGCGTCCATCGAGGTTTCGAACCGGCACGAGGGTACCTGGGTGGACATCGCGAGGTCGACGGCCTCTCCGGCGAGCGGGGTCGCAGCGTCGACGTCTCCCAGATGAGCGAGTGCGTGGGCTTTGGCTGCTCGCCAGGAGATCTTCGAGGCGATGTCGCCGGGGCCGGTCAGGGTTCGGGCGCGTGCGGCCTCCTCGAGCGCTGCCTGGTAGTCGCCGCTGCGTGAGAGGCTGCTTGCGAGTCCTCCGCTGATAGTGGACGCGAACCCGATCTGGCCCTGCTCGAGATTGCCCTCGAGGGCGCGTCGATAGGGGCCAATCGCATCGGCCGGTTTGTCGAGCAGGCTATAGACCTGTCCGCGCGTCCACTCAGCGACGAGCATCATCTCCCAGCCCTTTCCAAGCTTGTCTTGGATGTCGCTGAATTCGTCGATCGCGCGGAGGGCCGCGGCCTCGTCTCCCCGATGGGCGTAGAGAAGTGACGTATGCCGCAGAAACGAGCCGAACGTCGCCGTGGACGCCTGCCGCGGCAGAGCTTGAGCAAGGAGGCCGGGGATCCGGCCCGGCCCCCACAGCATGCAGAACATGCGCAGCGAATCGACTTCGTCTTCGAGCCAGCGGCTGTCGACCCCAGGGAGCAGCCGAGTCGCTCGTGCGATATCGGTCATGGCATCTGCGGGCCGTAGCAGGAAGACGGAGGTGTAGTTGGCCGCGAGAAGCCACAGCCACGCGGCGATGTCCGTCTCGCCGGCGAGTTCGGCGGCCTCGCCACGCACCCTCGTGCGCTGGTTGAAGCCGGTTGAATCGATCGACGGATCGACGTGACAGCCGAGCCAATCGCGGATCGTTTCTGCGAACCCGCGGACGGGGTCGTTGATCCCCGGTGGGGCCAGCTGGATCGCCTGGTCCGCCCAAGACTGGGCCTCGGTCTGATCGAAGAACTGGGCGGCGGCGAGAGCGTGAAGGGCGACCACGACAGGCACCCGGGGATCGCCGGCCGGAAGCAGTGTGGCGACCTGCGCGAGGGCGTCCGTCCCGGCCCTGCTGTCGCGTCGGGAGAGGGCCCGGTCGGCGACTCGGCGATAGTGATGCGCCGCCCGCTCGGCGAGCTCGGCGGTGTGCTCGTCCTGGACGTCGAGGTCGCGGGCAAGCGTGACGGCTCGGGCAAGGTGGTGGGCGAGCAGCTCCTCGAACTCACCCAACCGATCGGCGGCCTTGTCCTGAAGCCACCCGGCGAACAGTTCGTGCTGGGTCGCGCGTCTCCGTTTGGGAGCAGCGCGATATGCAGCGTCGCAGATCAGGACGTGCCCAAACGAGAAGGCCCGCTCGCCCGCGAACTGCGCCGCGGTGGAATCGATCAACTCCTGGCGGATGAGGTGCAGCAGGTTCTCGTCGACCCCCGTCGGTGCCCGCTGGGGGAGGAGGGTGGCGACCGCCGAGCGGTGAAACACTCGGCCCTCGATCGACGCAGATTCGACCACGTTTCGCTCGTCCATCGGAAGCTGGTCGAGGCGCGCCGCGAGCAGCGCATCGATGGTCGGTGGGATGTCGGCCGCTTCGACACCGCCTGCCTGAAGCATGGCGAGCATCTGCTCCACGAACAACGGGTTGCCCTCGGCGAGGTCGAGCACCCGGCGACGCTGCTCGCCGGTGATCTCGGCATCGCCGAGCAGCTCGTCGCACAGGGCCGAGCAGTCCTCCTCAGCCAGTGGCTCGAGCGGGATCGTGGTCGCGTTCGTGCTGCCGTCGCCCCATGTCGGACGAGCCTCGAGCAGATCCGGGCGAGCGGTGCAGCAGAGCAAGATGGGCGCGCCGCGCGACCAGTCGGCGACGTGCTCGATCAGATCGAGCAGCACCGGCTGGGCCCAGTGAATGTCCTCGACCACCACGACCAGAGGGCGATCCCGCGCCACCAGCTCGAGCAGCCGCCTGACCGCCCAGGCGCTGTCGGCGGGCGTCGTCGCCGCATCGGCGAGGCCGATAGCGCTTGCGACCTGTCGGGCGATCACCTGGCCTTCACGGTCACCCGCGACGAGCCGCTCCAGAGCTGCAAGCGCCGCGGTGCCTGGATCAGAGTCGCTGATCCCAGCGGCCGTCCGCACAATCTCGGCGACCGGCCAGTACGTGATCCCCTCCCCGTAGGAGAGACACGATCCGCTCAACACCTCGGCCTCACCGGCGACTTCCGCAATCAGCTCAGCGACGAGCCGCGACTTGCCCACGCCCGGCCTCCCCATCACCGTGAAAAGAACACACCGGCGTTCGTCGTTTGCCCGCACGTAGGCATCGAGGAGCAGGCGCCGTTCGCGAGCGCGCCCCACGAGCCGCACGTCCGATCGCCCGGCCACCCCGCGGCCTCCCGCGCCGACGTCGACCAGCCGCCACGCGATCAGCGGATCGCGCTTGCCCTTCGCCGCGAGTGGCTCGACGGGCTCGACACGGGCGGCGTCCCTCACGAGCGCCAGGGTCGCGTCGCCGATCAACACCCCACCCACCGGGGCCGCCTGCTCCAGCCGCGCCGCCACATTCACCGGATCGCCCGTGACCAGCGACTCACCGGGGGCAGCCACCACCTCGCCTGTATTGACGCCGATCCGAGCGGTGATCCCGGCCGCGACCAGTTCGTCGCGCATCTCCGCTGCCGCGCGGACGGCCCGCAGCGCATCGTCCTCACGGACGACGGGTACCCCGAACACCGCCATCACCGCATCACCGATGAACTTCTCCACCGTTCCACCATGCCGCTCGAGCGCCGCCCGCATCTGCTCGTAGTAGCGAGCCAGCACCGCCCGCACGACCTCGGGATCCGTCCCGTCCGCCTTCGCCGTCGACCCGGCGATGTCGCAGAACACCACAGTGACGACCTTCCGCACCTCGCGAGCCGGCTCAGGCTCGGCGACAAGTGACGCCGCACACGCCATGCAGAACCGGGCTTCCTCGGGGTTCTCCTGACCGCATTGCGTGCAGATCGTCACGCGCCGAGTCTACGACCTCGGCAGCGGCCCCCGGCTCTAGGGGGTGAACAGCTTCCAATGCCCCTCGGAGACGACCTCGACGGTGCCGTCGACCACGGTAATGGCGGTCTGATCGTCGATCGCGTACGCCGGTACCGGTATCCCCGCGGCCCATCGTTCGATGTTGGCCAGCGTGGTGTCCGGCATGTCCTCGCGCTCGAGGTGCGGAAACACCGAGAACTCGACCAGTCCCAGCGCGTTATCACTCCCCGTGAGCGGATCGCTGTCGTCGTAGCCCGCACCGCCGAAGTCGGGAGTCGCAACCATGGCCCCGCCGCTCGTGCCGACGTAGACCGTCTCGGGCCGCAGCGACGGCAAGAGGTCGGCCAGTCCGGACTGCCGCATCCAGTAGCACAGATACAAGGGACTGCCGCCCCAGACGAGCAGCGCGTCGGTCTTCTGAACCTCTGCGATCCAGTACTCGTCTTTGATGCTGGGGAGCGCTGTCAGCTCCAGCACTCCCACCGACTTCCAACCCAGCTCGCACATCGGGCCGGGGGCCTCTCCGTTGATGAACCGGTAGACGTGTGAAGGTCCGCCTGGAAAAGGCTGGATTCCGGTGGGGATGCAGAGGGCGCTGGACTCGGCGATCGGCTTGCCCAGGAGGTCGACCAGCGCGTTCTGGATGCTCGTGTTCGTGATGCCGGCGGACGTGAGCAGGAACTTCATCTCGACTCCTCCTTCGCGAGGGCGGGGCTCCACCACCCGGTAGACCGGCCGAGCCGCCATTTCTCATCGTCGACCCGGCCGATCCGTCGTCGGGGAAGGCGGTTGGGGGCGTCGCTACTTCGTGCCGACGATGCAGCGGGCCATTCCCGGAACCCGTACCTTGCCGCCGTCTTCGTAGCCGCTGACCTTGGCGATGACGGCGTCTGCGATCCGCTCCCGCGCCGGTTCGTCGACCTGCTGAAGCGCCGCAACTGCCAACGAGACGTGCTCGCTGACCATCTCCCAATACTGCTCGGGCGTTCGCGTCACGAGCTCGACGTCGACGTCCCACTCGGCAACGTCGCGCAGTCCCGCGGACTCATACAGGGCACCGACGTATCCCGGGGCAGCGCACCGGAACATGCTTGGCCCGTCCGGATCGGGTGGCGCCGGCGGAGCCTCCGTCGCGATTGCCTCCATGGCGATCGCCGTCCACGGGTTCTTCTCGGGCTTGACCCAGACAGACGCGCAGAGACGGCCGCCCGGCTTCAGCACGCGCGCGAACTCGGCGGTCGCCTTGGCGAGGTCGGGGAAGAACATGTATCCGAAGCGCACCGAGACGCTGTCGAATGTCGCATCGCTGAACGGCAGGTCGTCGGCGCCGCACACCCTGGTCTCGAAATTGGCGATCCCTTGCGCGTTCGCTCGTCGCGTCGCGATGTCGAGCATCTCAGCCGCCAGGTCGGTCAAGACGACGTGCCCTCTCGGCGCGAGCTTCGCGACGGTCAGCCCCGGCTCACCGGTGCCCGCGGCGATGTCGAGATGCTGCTGATCATCGGCGATCTCGAGACGCTCGATCATGGCCTCGCCGACCGGGCCCAGCTGATCCATGATGATCGAGTCCCACTTCTCCCAGCCCGCAGAAAGCCCGGCCCACGCCGCGCGCATCTGAGCGTCCGCCTCCGTTGCCATCGGGCTGATCGTACCCACCGGCGGGAATCACGACACGCTCAAGGCTCTTGCGATCGCGCGCAGCTCTTCGTCAGCCCAGACCCGCCACCTGTCGCGGAACGCGACGTGCTCGCGCGACTCCAGCGCCCACATGAGCATCTGCATCCGTCGCAGGACGAACAGCGCTTCGAGGTGGACCCCAGTGTCGCCCGGCAACGAACGCTCCGCCGCGTAGCCGGAAATGAGCGAATCGCGGAGCTCGTTGTAGCGCGGTCGGTCCTCCAGCTCCCACAGGGTGACGGCGAGGTCGTACAGGTGGAATCCCCAGCCGCAGTCGTCGAAGTCGATCGCTCGCACCGAGCCACGGTGGAACAGGAAGTTCTCGCAGTGAAGATCGCCGTGGATCAGGCCGAACCGACCCGGGTCCTCCGCCAGGCTTCGCGTCGTCGCCCAGACCACCTCGAGCGCTCTTGCGAACAGCGCCGCAGCATCGGCCGATACCACGGCTTCAACCAGTCGACGTCCCCGATCGCCGTCCTCCCTCGTCGGGTGATCGCCGAGGCGGGCGTCCGCAGCCGACGCCGCCGTCGAATCGATCTTCCCCAAGTTGGTCAAGGTGTCGACCCGCGGTCGGAGGAACCCGGACGGCGGCGTCCAGCCCTCGACGTGCCCGTGCAGGCGTGCCTCCAGGACGCCGACTCGTCGCAGCTGCGTCGGCGTGAGCCGCCGGTCGCTGAACCTCCCCTCGAGCCAGCGCAAAAGGACGCAGGCGTGTGGTTCGGGGACGCCCGCATCGCTCGCCACGACCACGAACGAGCCATCCCGCGAGGAGACGGGCTCGGGGACGCCGAGGTCGGTGTCACGTCGCAGCGCTCTGAGCCAGGTCATCTCCGAATCGATGGTCTGCGCCGTATGCACCTGCGGCCGATTGATGCGCAACACATACGACTCGCCGCCCGCCTCAACGCGAAACGTCGTGTTGTACTCGTGGCGCAGGAGCGTCAGGCGCGCGTCCGCGAGACCGTAGGCCGCCAGCGCCGTGCGCCCGAGACGCCGCAGCCGTGCGAGCTGCCCGCGCCGGGTCAGCGACACGGACGCTCGGGCGACGGCCTCACTGGAGACCGCCGTTCGAGTGGAGGAGCTGACCCGTGATCCAGCCGCCGTCGGCCGAGAGCAGGAAGGCGACGAGGGCGGCGCTGTCGCGCGGCAGGCCCGGGCGGCCCAACGGTGTCTGCCGGGAGAGCTCCGTGCGGAGCTCGTCGGAGATCCATCCTGTTTCGGTCGGCCCTGGATTGATGCAGTTGGCGCGGATTCCGCGCGGGCCGAGCTCCGATGCGGCCGCCATGACGATGCGGTCGAGGGAGCCCTTGCTCACGCCGTAGGGGACGTTGTCGGAGAGCGCGTCGCTGGTGAATGCGACGACGCGCCCGTCGGCGCCGGGGAGCCGGTTGGCAAGCTCCTGGATGAGCAGCGCGACCGAGCGGGCGTTCACCGCGAAATGTCGATCGAGCTCGTCCGCAGACGTCTCGAGCAGCGGAAGCGGGATGTCTCGGCAGTGCGAGGCGACCAGGGCCGTGAACGGCCCCAGCCGACGTTCCAGCTCGTCGAAGAGCCGGGCCGGCGCTGCCGGGTCGCCCAGATCGTCCTCGGCGATCTCCGCGCGGACGCCAAGCCCACGAAGCTCCTGCGCGAGCTCCAGCGGCTCCTGATCACGGCCTTCGAGACCGGACTCTCGGTCGTAGGGTCGCCAGCAGCTGAGCCCCACGTCCCAGCCCACCTCGGCGAGCCTCCGCGCGCACGCCGCCGCGATTCCCTCGCGTCGGCCGGCGCCGGTGATGAGGACGTTCGGCACGATCAGCCGAGCCCGAGCTGGTCCGTCATCGTCTGGCGATCGAAGTGGTCGCGATAGCGGACGATCTTGCCGCCACGAACCTCGACGATGCCGACGCCCGTCCGCTCGAACGACCGGCCCGTCGGCTCATGGTGGCCGCCGTCCGGGCGCGCGAGTGGGCCGTGGTGGGTTCCCCGGCCGCTCCACTCGTTCGCGACGAGGTCGCCCTCGCCGATGATCGTCAGGCTCTCGACGGAGAAGTCGGGAAAGGCCGCCGTGAACGCCTTGCAGCCCGCGATCAGCTCGTCGCGCCCGCGCAGCGTCTGGCCGCTCGGAACGTCCGTCCACTCGCAGTCGTCCGCGACGAGGTCGCCGAACGCCGCCCAGTCACGGTTGGTGAGCGCCTCGCCGAACCTCCGAACGACCTCGATGTTGTCCCGAACGGTCACGGTTGGAAGAGCATACGGGCGCCGGGTCCGGGCAGTTGCGCAGCTCTCCTCCGCCGTGAGACCGTTTCGCGGCAATCGAGCTGGGGGGTGTCGTGGAGACGACCTGGAACGACGGCCATCGATTCTCGGGGCGCGTCGCACTTGTGACCGGTGCCGGCGGCACGCTGGGTGGAGCGGTCGCGCGCGGGTTCGGCCGGGAGGGCGCGTCGGTCCTCGTCGGCTACCGGAGCTCGCAGAGCGAAGCCGAGTCCGTGGCGGCCGAGATCGTCGCTGACGGCGGCACCGCCGCGACCCATCAGCTCGACGTCACCGATCAAGCCTCGGTCGCTCGCTTCGTTGATCAGGCGGACGCCTTGTACGGGAGGATCGACGTGCTCGTGAACACGGCCGGGCGCCTCGACGAGGAGGACACCGTTCGGTTCGAGCACATGAGCGCCGACGCGGCCACGGCGTTGCTCGCTGTGGACGTGATCGGAACGATGCGGATGTGCCACGCGGTGATCCCGCACATGCGACGACACGCTCGAGGCGCGATCATCAACTTCTCGAGCACGTACGGCAACGGCACGAACCCCGAGAACGCGATCAACTGGGTGCCGGTCACCTACTGCGCCGCGAAGGGCGCCATCCGGGGCCTCACAGCGTCCCTGGCGCGAGACGTCGCACCGGAGATCCGCGTCAACGCTCTCGCCCCGGGCCCGATCTCGGGAAATTGGGAGCAGGAGTGGGGCGTCGCCCCGGAGCACATCGACGAGGCGAAGGCGATGAACCCGATGAAGCGCTTCGGCGACCCCCGCGAGATCGCGGAGACCGTGCTCTTCCTCGCGTCGGATGGCGCCGGCTACATCAACGGCCAGGTGATCCACGTGGAAGGCGGCTGGGTTCCCGCCGGCTAGACGTGGTCCGGGCCCGTGACGGGCCGGTTGCATGAGAGGATGCCGCGGTGACGGCTGCGGGTAACCGGCCTCGCCGCGGCATCCGCCGCCTCCTTCCCATCCTGACGTGGCTGCCGCGCTACGACCGCGGGTGGCTGCGCGGTGATGTCGCCGCCGGGGTCGCCGTCACTGCGCTGATCGTGCCGAAGAACCTGGGCTACGCAGGGATCGCCGGCGTGCCTTTGCAGAACGGGCTCTATGCGGCGGCGGCGGGCGCGATCATCTATGCGCTCTTTTGCACCTCGCGGCAGATCTCGACCGGGCCGAGCTCGTCGTTGGCAGCCGTGGCCGGCGGTGCGGTGCTCGTAACCGGCCTCGGTGGCGACCAGGCTGCGCAGCTGGTGGCGGCGATCACGCTTGTGGCCGGCGTCTTGTTCCTCCTGCTCGCCGTCCTTCGGATGGGGTGGATCGCGCGGTTCCTCTCCAAGCCGGTGATCACCGGCTTCCTGGCCGGCGCGGCGTTGGATGTGGTGATCGGTGAGCTGCCCAAGCTGACCGGGACATCTGCAGACGGCGTGAACGCGTGGCGGGAGCTCACCTCGTGGATCGGGACGCTGGACGATATCCACCGGACGACTTTGGTGGTGGGCGGCGTCTCGCTCGGCGTGATCCTGGGTGTGCGGTTCCTCGCGCCGGCGGTGCCGGGCGCGTTGGTGCTGGTGGCCGGCGGGATCCTCGCCACCTACCTGTTCGACCTGGGCGGACACGGGGTGGAGCTGGTCGGGCACGTGCCGCGGGGATTACCGACGCCGGAGCTCCCGACCGTCGATCTGTTCCGCGAGCAGTACGCCACCATCGGCGTCGCCGCGGGCGCGCTGCTCCTGATCGGGTTCTCGCAGACCGCTGGGGACGCCCGCGCGTTCGCCACCCGCCACCACTACCGGATCGATGTCGATCAAGAGTCGGTGGCGCAGGGCATGGCCAACGTGGGCGCCGGCGTCTTCCAGGGCATGCCTGTGTCGACCAGCCTCTCCGCCAGCTCGTTGAACGAGTCAGCCGGCGCTCGGACGCCGGTCGCGTCGCTGATCACGGGCGCGCTCGTGCTGCTCACGCTGATCGTGCTCGCGCCACTGTTCTCAGACCTGCCGAAAGCGGTCCTGGCGGCGGTGATCATCGACGCGGTCGTGTTCGGGATGATCGACGTGTCCGAGCTGCGGCGGCTGCATCGCGTCACTCCGTTCGACTTCTGGATCGCCGTCGCCGCCATCGTCGGCGTGCTGTCCGTCGGCGTCCTGGCCGGCGTCGTGGTCGGCGTCGTGTTGTCGCTCGGCTGGCTGATCTACGTCGCCACCACACCGCCGATACCGCTGCTCGGCCGCGAGACCGGGACACAGGTGTTCCGCGACCTCGACGAGCATCCTGACGACGAGACGTTCCCGGGCATCGTGGTGCTTCGGATCGACAGCGGCCTCTTCTTCGCCACCAGCCAAGCGCTGGACGACCGCATCCGCGCCCTCACCGATCAAGACCTAGGCCCGCTCCGCGGAGTGGTGCTCGACCTCGAAGCGGTCGCCTTCATCGACTCCCAGGGCGCCGAGCAGCTCGCACAGATCCACGAGTTCGTCGAAGCGCAGCGGGCGTCGCTTCGGCTCGCACGAGTGAAGCCACAGGTCCTCGCCGTGCTCGAGCGCGACGGTGTCATCGCCCAGATCGGCGGCGACCACGTGCACGGCAACATCGACCGCGCCGTCGAGGCCCAGCTCGCGGACAACGAGTGGACAGGCGAGGCTACGCCGCGCGCGGAGTGAACGGCCGGATGTCGATGTCGTTGCGGGACACGTGAACGGCCGTTGAGATCGGGACCTCGCTCCACGCCCCGGGCAGCGTTCCCAGCGGCTCGCTCATGACGATGTGCGCATCCCCGGGGAGCAGCTGCAGATCCTCGAAATCCGGATAGATGTGCCTCAAGGCCTCGACGTCGTTGCTGTGATAGAGCGTTCGAGGGAGCGACTGGCTGGCATAGCGGGCGCCGACCAGCGTGTCCGGAGTCAGCACGCCGATCGACATCTGCATCGCGTCCTCGATCCCCGCCGCGGCGGCCGCGGCTTCGATGAACCCAACCGCCCGCTCCAGGGCGGCCTGAGGATCGTCCCGGAGCCCGAACGTCAGCGCCAGGTAGAACATGTGCTCCGAGTCGGTGCTGCCCACGATCTGCGGATACAGATCCCGATCGATGCCGAGGACGACGTCGAGCTTGATGCGATGGAAGTCTCTGATGAAGCCGTTGTGGACGAACAGGATGCCGTCGTGGCGGAATGGGTGGCAGTTGGACTGCTGCACCGGCGAGCCGATCGCGGCCCGCACGTGCGCGATGAAGGCCGGCGACTCGAGCGTGCGGGTGATCTCGCGCAGGTTCTCGTCGTTCCACGCCGGCTCGGTCGAGCGGTACCGAGAAGGCTCGGCGTTGTCCGGTACGAACCAGCCGACGCCGAACCCGTCGCCGTTCACGGGCTCAGCCCCCTGACTCGAATCGAGGCTCTGGTGGACGATCGTGTTGCGATCCTCGCGGAACATCACCATGCCGACGTTGATCGGCGCTCCGAGGTATGCCATCCACCTGCACATGGTCGAGCCTTTCTGAGACGACGCACGCGAAGCACACGCGAGATCGGTGCGGGCTGCGTCACCCCAAGCGGATGAAGCGTCCACGTGGATGGGGGCTGCGGCCCGCCGGCGCGAGCTAGTTGTGGTCGGGGAACGTCGCGACGCCGGCGGCCCCAGCACCGGTCGAGCGTCCCGTCGCGCCCGCGACGCCGGACGGACCGATGACGCCTGTCGAGCCGCTCGGATGGGCCGTCCCGGTGTTGCCGTCGATACCGCCCGGGCCGCCGTGCCCCGGGGCTCCTCCCAGACCCGCCAGGCCGCCGGTGCCGCCGGGCCGGGCGACGCCGCCCGCGCCGGCCGTCACGGTGTTGCGGCTGTACGAGTTCGCCGAGTCCACGGCAAGCGCCACGGTGCTGTAAAGGCCGCCTCCGCGAGCGTCTCCACCATGTCCGCCCTTACCCGAGGTGCCGCCGTCGGCGCCCGAGCCGCCGCTTCCGCCCACGGTGCCGTTGCCACCGGACTGCCCCGCGCCGCCGCCGGCCGGCCCGCTGCCGCCCGAGCCCCCCGGCCCGCCAAAGCCGCCCTGGATCCCGGATGCACCGTTTCCGCCGCCGCCGCCGAGCGATCCGGCGCCGCCGTTCCCGGCCTGCACCGTGTTGCCCGTGAACGCCGCGCGCGTCAGCTTGAGGGATCCGGTGTTCGCGATCCCGCCGCCCTGCGCCAGCCCGGCGATGCCGCCGGTGCCCCCGCCGCCGCCCTTCACGGCGACGCTCGGGGCTCCCGCGGGCACGCCGTCGGTCGGATGGCCACCGGCGCCACCGACGCCGGTCAGGCAGCAGGCGCTCCCGCCGAGCCCTCCGCTGCCCCCGAACGCGCCGCTGCCTCCGGCACCACCGGAGCCGCCGAAGCCGCCGGTGCCGCCCTGGCCGCCCGGGCCGCTCCGCACCGAGTTCTGGTCGACGACCGCCGAGACGATCTCGAGGCTGCCGGCGTTGTAGACCGCGCCTCCCGCCGCCTGTCCGCCGGCGCCGCCGTTTCCTCCCCGGCCGGGTGCGCCCGGCGTTCCGCCGGAGCCGGCCCCGGCCGGCATCCCGCCGGAGCCGCCCGTCCCGCCGATCCCACCCGAGATGTCCGCCGCGCCGTTGGCGCCCGGGCCGCCGCCGCCCCCGGCTCCACCCGAGCCGCCCTGGCCACCCGAGCCGCCGGTCCCGCCCACGCCGCCCCGGCCGCCCTGGGCGAAGTTGCCACGGAACGTGACCGCGGTCAGCGTCAGCGTGCCGGCGTTGTAGATCGCGCCACCCAGGGCCGAGCCACCCGCGCCACCCTTTCCGGCCGCCGCGGCCGAGCCGCCGGCACCACCCGAGCCTCCGGAGCCGCCGGCCGCTCCCATGTCGCCGGGGGTGGCTCCGACGCCGCCGCGCCCGCCGACGCCGCCGCGCCCGCCGCTGCCGCCGCGCCCCCCATTGCCGCCGATCCCGCCGATGCCGCCGGTCGCGACGTTCGAGAGGAAGGTGACGTGTCCGAACAACGCGGTGCCGCTCACGACGAGCACGGCGCCGCCCCTGGCCCCGCCCCCGGCCCCGCCCGCCTGGCCCGCGCCTCCAGCACCGCCGGGCGCTCCCGGGCCGCCCGCGACACCCGGCTGGCCGGGTGCGCCGCCCGTGCCGTTGGCGCCGCCGCTGCCGTTTGCACCGGGAGCTCCGACGACGCCGTTCGCGCCGCCGGCGCCGACGGCCGCGCCGCCCTGGATGGTCACCGCGCGCACCGTGAGCCGGCCGCCCGTCACCTTGAAGAGCTGCCGGACACCGCCGCCGCTCAACGCCACCGCGTGGCCGTTGCCCTCGATGTCAAGCGTCTTTCCGACCGGGATGACGGTCGTCCTCGTGACAACCAAGGAGGGACAGTCGAGGCCGAAGCGGACCGTGCCGCCCGCCGTCACGGCTGCATCGAACGCCGCCGGCGAGCAGGAACTGAGCGTGGTGTCCGCCTGCGCGACGGGCGCGCCCGAAGCCACGACCAAGCCGGTGACGAGCAGAAGCACAGCTAACCGGCGTTTTGCCGCCGCCGGCCGGCCACGAGTGGACGCGCCCTCGTTCACCGGTGGACCTCCTCAGGGACGGCAGGGGCATCGTCGCACGCCGGAGGCGGGCTGGCAACCCTCCCCGGCCGGGCGCGTCAGGGTGCGCGCAGCGCGTCGATCGGCGCGGTGGGCACGACGCCCTCGAGGCTGCGAGCCAGCTCCGCGTCGAGCGTGACGAGCGCGTCGCCTTGCAGGTGGGTCAGGGCGACGTACTCCGCCGTGTACGTGTCTTCCCATCCCAGCCGGGATGCGTACTGCCAGGCGTTCCGCCGAAGCACCGCGTCCCCGAGAAGGCGAATGGGGAGCTTGGTGATCATTCGCGTGATCTCGTCGAGGCGGGCAAGCGCCACGTCGGACGCGAGCTCCCCCCGCCGCACCGCCCCGTGCAGCGCCGAAAGCGTCTGCGAGCGAAGGAGCGTCGGGGCGAGCAACTCGTGTCCGGTCGCAAGCTCGATCCCCTCGTCCGCGAGGCGCAGGACGACTCCGCAGTCGACGACGAACCGCGTCATGCGGAGCACGCTAGCGCAGCGCACCGGGGGCGAGCGAGACTAGCGTCGGGTGAACACGTGACGCTCGAGCCCATCAACCCCGGCGACCTGTCCCGTCCCGACACGTACACCCAGGTCATGGTCGCGAGCGGGAGCAGGCTGGTGTTCGTCGCCGGCCAGGTCGCCGAGGATGCGCAGGGGAACGTGGTCGGTGCCGGCGACCTGGAGGCCCAGTCCCGCCAGGCGTTCGCCAACGTCGGCCGTGCGCTCGCTGCCGGCGGCGCCCGGCCGGATCAGGTGACCAAGATCACGATCTTCGTCGTCGGCTACCGGGCCGACTGCCTGCCCGCGATCGGGGCCGGCCGGGCCGCGGTGTTCGGCGATCACAAGCCGGCCGACACGCTCGTCGGGGTGGCGGCGCTGGCCCATCCCGGCTGCCTGATCGAGGTCGAGGCGATCGCCGTCACAGACGGTTGATGTGGTGATGAGCCCCGGTCTCGCGCTCACCCGGCCGCAGATCCTCGCCTTCAGGCGGCGGGTCGGCGCGGTCGACGAGCGGCTCCCTGCCGGGGAGCATTCGCTCCGCCAGGCGGCCTGGGCGGGCCTGCAGGACAGCATGCCGCGGGCCGCGGTGCTGTCGATCCACGCGCGGGTCGAGGGCGCCCACCCGATGATCTGGGACGAGCCTTCGCTCGTCCAGCTCTGGGGCCCGCGGTACCAGGTCTACGTGGTCGCGGCGCGCGATCTGGCTCCGTTCTCGCTCGGACGGCTGCCGGACGATCCGAAGGGGCGGCAGAGGGCGCAGGACACGGCCGCCCGATTGCACGCCCATCTCGCCGGCGCCAGGATGGGCTACGGCGAGGCGGGACGCACGATCCTCCTGCACCCCAACTCGCTCCGATACGGCGCGACGACCGGCACGGTCCTGATCCGGTGGGAGGGCGCGCGCCAGCCGATCGATCTGGACCGTCCCGCCGCCCGACGTCGACCCGGCCGAGGCTCGGCGCGAGCTCGCGGAGCGCTACCTTCACGTCTTCGGCCCCTCCACTCCCGCGGCGTTTGCCCGCTGGGCCGGGACATCGCTCAAGGCGGGCGCGGCGGCATTCGCATCGCTCCAGGGGTCGCTGACCGCCGTGCGAACGCCGCTCGGCGACGCCTCGCTCCTCACGAGCGACGAGCCGGTCATCCGCGCCGGTCCCGGGCCGGCCGCGCCGGCGAGGCTCCTGCCGAGCGGCGATGCCTACTTCCTGCTCTGGGGAGAGGACCGCGCGCTCCTCGTTCCGGACGCCCGCCGTCGCCCTTCGCTCTGGACCCCTCGGGTGTGGCCCGGCGCCCTCCTCGTCGACGGCGAGATCCGCGGAACGTGGCGGCGGGCGCACGACACGGTGACGATCGAGACGTGGGGCCGCTTCTCCCGGGCGGAGCGCGACGCTGTCGAGGCCGAAGCGAGCGCCCTGCCGCTGCCGGGGCTTGAGCGCGCCATCGCCGTCCGCTGGGACGCCTGACGCTCGGCGCGGCCGGTGCCCGGCGTCGAGCGGGGCATCGCCGTACGCTGGAGCGCCTGAAGAAGGGCCGCCTCACGTCGCTCTCAGACGACGCCCCTAGGTTTCGGTCGATGGGATCGACCGGCTCCGTTGGAGAAGCGACCCGTCTCGATCGACGCCGGCGCCGCAGGCGCATTCGCCTGCTGGTGGCGCTCGCGACGCTCGTTGTGCTCGCGCCGCCGGCCTACTCCTACACGACCACCATGATGCAGCCCTCGAGCCTGCCGCTCTGGCCCCGCAGCGTCGAGTGGCTGCGAGCCCACCACGGCAACTGGCTCGTCGACGAGGTCGAGCACTACTACTACAGCTGGCGCGCGCCGGCCAAGGGCGGCCCGCAGCTCACGAGCCTGCCGGCGGTCGGGCTCGGCGCCTCGCCAGCGGCGAAGGCGAGAGCGCGACACCGGCCGGCGGTCGTGCCCCCGCGGATCGAGCCGGTCTTCGCCCACCCGCTGCCCGGCGAGGGAGTGTGGAGGGGTACCGGTCCTGTGGTGCAGGGCCGCTCACCGGTGCTCCTCACGACCTTCCGGACCGAGGTCGACTATCCGCGGATCGTCGCGTACGTGGCGTGGTTCGACCACACGCGTACCGCCATGGCCTTCTACCCCGGCCGGTACGAGCCGCCGAACGCCCCGGTGCGGGGGCCGATGTCGGTGCCCTACGGCCAGCGCTGGCGACTGCTTGCGACGTTCAACGGCGGCTTCATCTACCGGGACGGCAGCAACGGATCGTCGATCAACGGGAGATCCTACGAGCCGCTCAAAGCGGGCCTCGCAACCCTCATCGCCTACCGCGACGGCCGCGTCGACGTGACGACGTGGAACGGCGGCCCGGTTGCCGGCCCGCAGGTGGCATTCGCACGCCAGAGCCTGCCTCTGATCATCAACCACGGGCACCTCAACCCGGCCCTGAACGACAGCTCGCAATGGGGCTACACGCTCGGGAACGCGGTCCGCGTGTGGCGGACCGGCGTGGGGATCGACCGGCACGGCAACCTGATCTATGCCGCGGCCGACTATCAAACGGTGGTCACGCTCGCGAGGACCCTGCAACGGGCGGGCGCGGTACGGGCGATGCAGCTCGACATCAACCCGGAGTGGCCGACGCTGATCACGTACACCCACCACGGCGGCTTGCATCCGGCCAGAGTGGTGCCCAACTACCAACAGCCGCCAACGCGGTACCTCGTGCCGGACGACCGCGATTTCTTCGCCGTGTACCGGCGCCTGCCCGGCCCCGTCACGGTGCCGTTCAAGTGACGGGCTACGCTAACGGCCCGCGAACGATTGGAGCCGCAAGTGGAACTGGTGGAGCTCAAGGAGAAGGTGACGCTGTCTCGTGAGGAGGCGGCCGCTCGCCTGCACGCGATCGCCGACGAGCTCGGCGCGAACAACGATGTCGTGATCGAGCGGGAGCACATCCGTTTCGTCGCGCATGTCCCCGATCAGGTCAATCTCAAGGTGGAATTCGAGATCGAGGATGACGGCACGGAGCTCGAGATCGAGCTGACCTGGTAGGGGCTCGGCGGGATCAGTGCGCCCGCCGCCACCGATGTGTGCCGGCGGGAACGCTCTCCATCGCAGGCATCGCATCGAGCGCATGTGATCCGAACCATGATGCGTAGCGGCTCGCCAGTGGCGCTGCCGTGACGCCGTGGAGGAGGACGGAGAGTCCGACGGTGGCGTAGGTCGTCAGCAGGATCGTGTTCGTGTGCGGGAGATCGGCCTCCTGCACGATGATGGCGGCGAACACGATCGACGCCAGGCCGCGCGGGCCGAACCAGCCGAGGAACGCCACCGTCGGGCGGCGGGCGCCGGTGTCGAGCATCGCGATGGCAACCGGCACCATGCGGACGATGGTCAGGCTCGCGACGGCGTAGAGCACGATTCGCCAGGTCAGGCCGTCGAGCGCGGGCCAGAGCAGCGCCGCGCCGAAGACCAGCAGCGTGACGCCGTTCAGGAGCTCGCCGAGCTCGTCGCGTGAGCAGCGTCGCCTCACCGTCGCTTCGCCCACCGGCTGCCGAAGGGCGCCGAAGGTCATGCCCGCGACGAACGCTGCGATGAAGCCGGAGCCGCCGAGCCGGCGCCGCGAGCCCGTATGCGAGCGCGGCACCCGCCACCGGGACGATCTGGAGCCATGACCGCTCGATCAGGCGCCGGTTTCCGGCATACGTGATGGCGATTGCCGTGACGACGCCTGCGAGGGCGCCCGCCGCGATGCCGTACCCGATCTCCTCGACCACAAGCCGAACGGCGTGCGTCGAGGCCACCTCGCCGGCATCCGCCTCAGCGATCGCCAAGCACGATGAACAGGAGCGGCACGCAGATCCCGTCGTTCAGCCCGCTCTCGACGTTGAGACCCTGACGGATCCGGGACGGCAGTCGGGGCTCCGTGACGACGGCCTGGCCGAGCGCCGCGTCCGTCGGGGCGAGCACCACCGCCAGAAGGACCGCCTCGGGGACGGAGAGTGCGCCGAACAGCGCCGAGCCGACGGCGGCACCGAGCGCGATCGTCAGTGGGAGCCCAACGCCGAGCAGGCGCGCAGGCACCGCGTACTCACTTCGGAGCGTCCGCAGGTCGATGCGCGAGGCGTCGACGAACAACACCAACGTCAGCGTCGCCTCGGCCAGGAGCTTCACCGACTCGCCGGTTGGGGACACGTCGAGGAGGTCGAGTGCGTGGGCTCCGACCAAAAGCCCCACTCCGACGAAGACGATCGCGGGCGTGAGGGACGTGCCGTCGACACGGCGAGACACCATGCCGAAGCCGATCAGCGACAGCGCGATGACCGCCAGGGCCCATTCCATCACCGCGGCCCGCCCGTCGTCAGAAGACGGTGGCCCAGTCGTTCTTGATGCTGACGACCGTCCAGCCGCTCGGCTGCCGGCCCGCTCGAGCGCCTGCTCGGCGCCGCTCGTGTAGTCGAACTCGCGCTCGGCGTCGTCGTGGAGGACGAGCAGGCGAAGGGACGGCTTGTCCGGATGCTGGGTGAAGTCGAGCATCGGGATGTCGCCGTTCGAGTTGCCGGCGGCGAGCAGCGGTCGGCGGCCGGTGCGGCTCCAGATGCGGATCGGCTTCTGCGGGCCGTCGTCGAGATAGTCGGCCTCCGCCTTGTGCGTGATCGTGCCGCCGCGGTCGTCGCTCGTGTACTCGAGCGCGGTCGCGCTGCCGATCACCCGCTCGCGCGGGATGCCGTACACCTCCTGGCTGATCGGCCGCATGAAGTCGCGACCGCCGCCCGAGGCGATGTAGTTCGAGAACCCGTTCGCCTCCAGGTAGCCGAGCAGCTCGACCATCGGCGCGTACGCGCACTCGAGATAGCCGCGACCGAGCGTCGGATGCTGCGCGCAGCGCAGGAACGCGTCCGCCTGCGCCTCGAAGTCCTCGACGCTGATCCCGTCGTAGGCGGCGAGGATGCCGCCCAGCGAGCGTCCGCACGTTCGTGTCGTCGCCCGCGTAGTGCTCGGCCAGCACCGCGCCGAGCCAGCCGTAGTCGCGCTCGTACGCCGCCTTCCACGGCTGGCGCTCGCGCAGCGCCGGCTCCGCCTCGGCCATCTCGACCAGCCGGCGGAGGATGAAGTCGAGCTGGATCGGCATCGGCTTCTCGCACCACAGCGTGCCGTCGTTGTCGAACACCGCGACGCGCTCCTCGACCGGCACGGCGTCCGACACCGTCCGCTCGACGAACTCGACGATCGCCTGCTTCGCCGCGCCGTCGTTCCAGCTCGTCAGCGTGGTGAGGGGGAGGGCCGGAATCGGCCCACGCTAGGCCGGCACACCCCGCACAGCATCACCCTGCTGGGATGAAAAGGAGCGACCCGGGCTCGAGCGGTTCTCTAGCCCATGAGCTCCTTGAACGCCGGCTCGTCGCGCACCTGATCGAAGTCGGAGTCGTTGGCCGCCAACGACCGGAAGCGCGGCGCCCGGTCGATCGCGAGCTTCAGGTGCTCGATCGCGTCGGCCGTGCGCCCCGCCAGGCTCTCGCAGCACGCGAGGTTGTAGGTCAGGTCGGCGTACTCCGGATGGGCCGCGATGCAGCTCGGCGCCGCGGTCGGCGATCTCGTCGTACTTCCCGGCCTCGTAGAGCGGGTTGAGCGGCGCCCAGAGCTCCCAGCCGCTCGGCTCGTACGGCTTGCCCGGGCGTCCCGCCCAGGGCGATGAGCGTCGTCCCCGGCTCCTCGGCGAACGCCGTCCGCTTCACGCCCGGGGCTGGCGAAGACGAACGTGCCGGCCGGCGCGTCCACCTGCTCGCCGTCGAGCTCGAACCTCGCCCGGCCCGCTGGACGAGGTAGAGCTCCTCGTGGGCGTCCTCCTCCGCCTCGTCGTGCTCGTTGATCAGCCGGTCACCGGCCTCACGCGCCGTGAACGCGTTGGCGCCGAACGACATGATCCCGAAATGCTGCCGGATCGGCCGCCACGGACAGCGTCCGTCGCTGACCTCGTCGATCTGGTCGAGCTGTGCAACCGTGTAGCCGCTCATAGAGCCTCCTGGTCGTGAGCCGTGTGCGAGCGGACCATGCTAACCCGGGTAGATTCACGGTTGGCGTGACGGCTGACAAATCGGGACGTACGAGTGCCGGCATCCTGCTCTGGCGCCGCCGGGCGGATCGCGTAGAGGTGCTCCTGGCGCATCAGGGCGGGCCGTTCTGGGTCAAGAAGGACCTCGGGCACTGGACGATCCCGAAGGGCGAGGTCGAGCCCGGCGAGGAGCTCGTGGACGTGGCGCGGCGCGAGTTCCTCGAGGAGACCGGGCACACGGTCGGCGACGTCCCGCTCGTCGAGCTCGGGCAGATCACGCAGAAGTCGGGAAAGACCGTCTTCGCATGGGCGGCGAGGGCGACCTGGATCCGTCCACCGCCGTCAGCAACACCTACGACATGGAGTGGCCGCCGCGATCGGGCCGCATCCAGTCGTTCCCCGAGATCGACCGCGTCGAGTGGTTCGACCTCGACGAGGCGCGCCGACGGCTGAAGGCCGCGCAGGTGCCGTTCCTGGATCGGCTCCAGCCGGCCGCGGCTGACTAACACCGCGGGCCCGTGATGCCGATGACGAAAAGGGTGTTGCAATTTGCACCTGCGCGGTATAGCATTGGTGCTATGGAGGTTCGTTCATGAGCGACCAGTCCCAGGAGATCGCCGGCCTGCACGTCACTGTCCGGCTGCTGACCGAGCGGATCGAGCAACTGGAGCAGGTGGTCTCGCGCCTCGCCCCCGAGCCGGTCGCGCCAACCGAGCCCGTCGCGCCACCCGAGCCTCCTCGAGCCGAGCCGTGGGCCTCCCGCCCCGCGCCCGCGCCGCCGGCGACGCCCGCGCCGGAGGAGCCTCTAGGCAGAGGCGTGGGCAGACCTTCCCGCACTCCAGCCTCCACCGCCTCCACGCCCCCCGAGCCCGCCGTTTGACTGGGGCAAGCTCGCCGAGCAGCTCTTCGCCGCCCGCACCCTCGCCTGGGCCGGCGGCGTCGCCACGGCGCTCGGCATCGTCCTGCTCTTCGTGATGGCCGCGAGCCGCGGGTGGATCACCCCGTCGATGCGCGTCGGCCTCGGCGTGCTCGTCTCGCTCGGCCTGCTCGGCGCCGCCGTCGAGCTCGACCGCCGCACGTGGCGCTCGGACGCCATCCTGGCCGCGGCCGGCGTCGCGATCGCCGGCCTCTACGCGAGCCTCTGGGCCGCGACCTCGCTCTACCACCTCGTCAGCTCGCAGGCCGCCGCGCCGCTGGCCGCGCTCGTCGCCGCGATCGCGGTGGCGGTCGCCATCCGGATCAAGCAGGAGCCGCTTGCGCTCTTCGGCATGTCGGCGGCCATGCTCGCTCCGCTGCTCGTGAGCCACGACGTGACCACCGGCGGCGTGCTCTTCGGAGCGGTCATGGTGGCGGCGTCCCTCCCGCTCCTCGTCCGCTTCGGCTGGCGCCACCTCGTAACGTCGGTGTGGGTGATCGGCCTCGCCGAGACGCTGGGGCTCCTCGCGCTCTCCTCGCAGCACCTCGGCTTCGGCGGCCCGGTCATCGCCGCGGCCGTCATGGCGGTGCTCTTCGTGACGCTCACCTTCCTCCTGGAGCTCCGTCCGGCCGACCGCGCGCGCCTCACCGTGCTCGGCTCGCTGACGGGCGCCAGCGCCTTCACGATCTCGCTCGCCGCCGCGTTCTTCTACGGTGGCGTCCGCGAGGTGTCGCGGCCATTCTCTGAGCGGGATCACGCTCGCCGGCCTCGCGGTCGTCTGGGCGCTGATCGCAGCCATCCCGTTCGCGGTCCGCCGGCCACACGCCGACCTCGCCGACGGCCTCGCCGGCTTCGCGCTGGCGTCGGCGGCGATCGCGACCGGCCTCCTGGCCGGCGGCCCCGCGCTCGTCTGCGCGTGGACGGCGGAGTCGGCGGTGCTGGTGCTCCTGGCCGAGCGGATCAGCCGCCGCAGCGGCACCCGCGGATTGCGCGCGATCGTCTCGGCCGCGATCTACCTGCTGCTCGCGATCATGGCGACGCTCGACCGTCCTCCAGCCGCTGCCGCAGACGCTGCCGCACATCGGCGCCGGATCTCACGGCGGGTCGATCGCGCTCGTCGCCGTGGCGCTCGCGGGCATCATGCTCTGCTTCGGCCTTCGACGGTTCAAGAGGCAGGAGCTCGCCGCGGCGTGGCTCGTGCCCGCCCTGGCGCTCGGCTTCCTGCCCCTCTGGGCCCTTGGAGCCGAGTGGGCCGTGATCGCCTACGCCGGCATGGCCGCCACGCTCCTGATCTACCGCCGCACGCCCCTCCTGGTGAGCTGGATGCCGGAGTGGGTCTGCCTCGAGGTCGCATCGGCCTGGTGGATCGTCGGCGTGGTCGTCGCCCTCGACGTGACCGCCCCCGTGGCCGATCTCGCCACCGGCTGGAGCCACCTCGGTGATCGCAATGGCCTGGCGGGCCTGGGAGCGCTCCTCGCAGCGGCCGTCGTCTTCACGTGGTCGGTGCGCCGCCCGGCGCGCATCCTGTCCGAGTTCGGCCTCCTCGTCCCGGTGGCGGTGCTCGGCTTCGTGATCGCCGAGTCGCTGCCCACGCCCTATGCGATGTGGGCCTGGCTCGTGACTGCGGGCGTCCTTGCAGCCGTGGTGCAGGTGGGGCCGATCCGGCGTCGCCTGACCGTGGATCCGCTCCTGGCCGGAAGCGCCTCGCTCCTCGCGGTCGGCCTGGCCGCTGCCTGGGCGTTCGACGGCTCGCTGGCCGCCGTCATCGACCATGGCACGACGGCCGGCTGGGAGAGCATCGCCATCGCAACCGGCGCGGCGTTCCTGCTCGCCCTCGCTGTCCGCGAGCCGTCCGCACGGAGTCATGCGCTCTGGCTGCCGTTCCTGCTCGCGGCGCAGCTCTGCACGATGCTCCTGCCCGGCCAGTATCCGCTGGTGGCGGTCGCAGGCCTCTCGGCGCTCGCAAGCGCCGCCGCGCTCACGTGGCCCTCGCCCGTCAGGGGACGGCTCGACCGCGCCGCGGTGAGCGCGATCGGCATCCTGAGCGCGGCCGCGGTGGGGCTCATCGTGCTTCTCGTCTACGAGACCCCGAGCATGCTCTTCCAGACGTCGCACACGCCGGCCGCGGGCCTGGCGGCCGCGCTCGCCACGACCGCCGCGCTCGTGCTTGCGGCCGGCGCAGCCCGGCACGTGTCGTGGTCGGCACGCCGCGTCTCGGCCGCGATGCTCGCGGTCTACGCCGCCGGCGCGTTCGCGCTGTGGACGCTCGCCGCCGCGATCCTCGGCGCCGAGCAGCTGCTCGCCGACGCCGGAGCGGTCGCGTCGGTGCACGATCACTTCCAGCAGGGACACGTGCTCGTCTCGATCAGCTGGGTGCTCGTCGGTCTCGGGCTGGTCGTGCTGTCGCTGCGCGGCAACAGCCGCAGCCTGCGGGCCGGCGGCATCACCCTGCTCTTCGTCGCCCTCGGCAAGCTCTTCCTCTACGACCTCGCCTTCCTGACGGCAATGGCGCGGGCGGTGTCGTTCATCGTCACCGGCTCGGTGCTCCTCCTCGCAGCGCTCCTCCTCCAGCGGTTCGCGCCGCAGGTGAAGGCGGCGCTCGGCGACGAGCCGCCCGAGGCCCTGGCGTAGATCGACCCGGCCGGTCGCTCCCGGCCGCGATACGATCGCCGGCTCGATGCCGTCGCTTCCCGAAGCCGTTGACGAGCTCGCCCGGCGCACGGGCTTCTCGGGGGTCGTCCAGGTCGAGCGCGATGGGCACGTCGAGCTCGGGAAGGCCTTCGGCCACGCCGACCGGGCGCACAGCGTCCCGAACACCGTCGAGACGCAGTTCGCGCTCGCAAGCGGCGCCAAGGGGCTGACCGCGCTCGCGGTCGTGTCACTGATCGACGCGGGCGTGCTCGACCTGGCCACCACCGCCCGGTCAGTCCTCGGCGACGACCTGCCGCTGATCGCCGACGACGTGACGGTCGAGCATCTGCTCGCGCACCGGTCGGGGATCGGGGACTACCTCGACGAGGGCGACGGCCACGAGGTCACCGACTACGTCATGCCCGTCTCGGTCCACGAGCTCGCGCTGACCGAGGACTATCTCGCGGTCCTCGACGGCCATCCGACCGTGTTCCCGGCCGGTGAGCGCTTCGCCTACTGCAACGGCGGTTACGTCGTCTTGGCGCTCATCGCCGAGCGGTGCAGCGCGACGCCGTTTCACGACCTCGTTCGCGAGCGGGTGATCGAGCCGGCGGGCATGGGCGATACGGCGTACCTGCGCTCGGACGAGCTCCCGGGGCGGGCCGCCCTCGGGTATCTGACCGGCGACGGCCCGCGGACGAACGTGTTCCACGTGCCGGTCCGCGGAGGCGGCGACGGGGGCGTGTACTCGACGGCGGCAGACGTCGTATCGCTCTGGCGCGCGTTCTTCGCCGGCCGCATCGTGCCGCAGCGCTGGGTGTCGGAGATGGTGCGGCCGCGCAGCGACGTCCCGGAGGAGTCGAAGCGCTACGGGCTCGGGTTCTGGCTCCACGAGTCGACCGACGCGGTGCACCTTGAGGGGTACGACGCGGGTGTCTCGTTCCGGAGCACCCACGACCGGGCGTCGGCGACCACGCGAACGGTCATCTCGAACACGTCCGAGGGTGCGTGGGACATGATCGAGCTCCTGGACGACGGGCCGGCATAGGCCGCCCGCCCCTCACAGGGCGGGCGGCCTTCCGTGCCGATCGCTAGTTCTGAAGCGTGATGTAGTCGATATCGCCGGTGAAGTAGTCGCAGGTCGTATTGATCTGGTCGCAGTTCAGCTTGCCGGCGATCGAGATCGGACGGTTGTTGGTGATGTTGCCCGAGCTACCGCTCGCGGTGTCCACCACCTTGCCGTCGATCGTCAGCGTCACGCCGGTCGACGTGCGCGCGCAGCGCGCCACGTGCCACGCCCCGTCGCTGAGGACGGTCGGCGAGACGACCGCCTTACGCAGGAACTTGCCCGAGGAGTTCGTGCCCCGGTAGACGCAGGTGAGCTTGCCGTTCGGGTTCTCGATCTTGAAGTACCCGCCCGACGATCCAGCCTGGCCCTTCTGGACGATGTTGCCGAAGTGCTTCGTCGTCCGGTAGCGCAGCGTGACCGTGTAGTTCCCCGAGTTCGGGTTCAGCGACGAGCTGTTGGCCTGCACGATCCGCTCGGGCTTCGCCGGCGGCGCCGTGGGGCTCGTGAACGGCCAGTGATAGCCGGTCGCGCCGTTGAACGTGAACCCGGTGACCACCGCGGAGCCGATGCTGCCGTTCACGTGGCCGCTCGAGTCCACCATGACGCTGGCGTTCGGCCCTTCGTTCATCTGCCAGTTCGCCAGCGTCGCCGCCGAAGCGGGCGCCGCGAACGCGACGACGGCCACGAACGCGGCCGTCAATGACGATCCGAACCTCTTCCTCATGTCGATTCCCCCTCCTCTTCTGGCTGTGCCGCTGTCACATGCCCGCATGCGGTCTTCGCGAACCCCCTAAAAGGCCCGCCGGCACGGGCGCCATGATAGCCCCCGCCCCAGCGCTGCTTACAATCGGTGAAGCCACCCAAGCAGGTCGGCGGGCGCGAGCCGGCGGGCGCGCTCGTCGTAGCGGGCGAGCTCGCCCTCCGTCAGCACCTCGCCTGCGGCGCCCGAGGTTCCGCGGCGAAAGAACGCGGCCGAGTCCCTCAGGATCCCGTTGCGATCGGGCAAGAGCGACTCTGCACGGGCGCGCATCTCGGAGAAGGACGCCGCCCCGACGAGCTCCGGCCAGGCGCCCTCGTCGACCTCGATCCCGAGCCGCGCCGCGAGCCCGCGCATCGCCCCATCGAGGTCGCGCTCCAGGTCGTCGTAGTGGACGAGGAGCATGTTCGGCTCGGATCGCCGCTCCCACGCGCCGGTGAGATGCCACAGGACACCGGGCAGCGAGTCGAACGACTCGTCGGGCGCCGGGTCGTCCTCGATCCAGTCGACGAGCCAGTCGTGCAGCTCCGGCCGCGGAGCAGGCGCCGCCGTCGGCTCAGGCAGCCCGACCAGCCGCCGCAGCACCGCCCGGTCGATGTTCGCGCCCTGGTGATAGAGCGAGACCGCCGCGTCGAGCGGGTGGCGGGCGACGACGATGTAGGTGACGTCCGGCTCGATCGGGATGCCGTCGAGCGGCGTGTGGGTCTTGAGGAACCGGCGGTGTCGCTGCGCCTCGAGGTCGGCGAACAGCTCGTCCTGCGGCGCTGTCAGCCGGTCGACCCAGGGCGAGAGGTCGCCGAGCGGCGCGGGCAGGTCAGGCGTCTGGAAGACGAGGAGCGCGCAGATCATCTGCATCCAGGTCGTCCCGTGCTTCGACCGGGTGCTGATAACGATGTCGCCCGGGCGGAACGGGAACTCGGCCCACCGCCCGCTGTCCTCCTCGGACGAGACGAAGCGCCGGGCGGCGGCGGTCACGTCTCGATGCCGAACCAGCGAGCCCGGCGCGTCGAGCCGAACTGCTCCTTCTCGGCCACGAACTCCGTCGACGGCTCTCGGAAGATGCCGGTCGGGCCGTCGCCCGAGAACATGTCGACGTCGATGCGCGCCACGAGGCCCGACCCGAACTCGATGTAGCAGGCGCCCCGCCCGTCGTAGCCGCTCGGCAGAGTCGCCGCCGCGCACGCGATCGATCAGCGTGCGGGCGACGACGCGCGCCTGGCGCTCCGAGAAGACGCCCGCCTTGGGCGTGCCGACGGTGGCGACGTCGCCGAGGGCGTACACGTCCGGATAGTCCGTGGTGAGCCTGCGCCCGTCGACGGGAATGTAGCCGTCGACCGCCATCCCGCTCTCGATGACCACGTCGGGGGCGCGGTGCTTCGGCACGCCGAGGAAGAGGTCGTACGGCACCTCCGTACCGTCGGCCAGGGCGGCGACACCCCGGGCGCCGTCGAGCGAAGCGACCGGGCGGCCGGACACGACCTCGATGTCGCGCTCGGCGAAGGCCTGGAGCAGCGCGGCAGACGTGCTCGGCGACGGCGGGATCGGCGTCGGAAACGGCAGCACGACGACGATCTCGCAGTCGGCGCGGATGCCCCTGTGCTCGAGGTAGTCATGCAGGAGCAGCGCCGTCTCGCTCGGCGCGGGCGGGCACTTGTACGGCGCGCCGCAGACGCCGACGACGGCCCGGCCTCCCCGAAACTCCGGGAGGAGCTCGGCGAGCCGCTCTGCGCCCTCCACGGAATAGAACTCCGTCGCGTCGGCGAGCCCGGGCGTCGCGTCGAGGTCGTAGTCGGCGCCGAGCGCGACGACGAGATGGTCGGCCTCGTGCACACCCGCGTCGGTCGTGACGGCCTTGGCGACAGGATCGATCGCCGTAACGGCCTCGCGCAGGAGCCGGACGCCCGGCTTGGCCAGATGCCGATACGCGAGCCGGACCGCGTCGGGCGACGTGCGCCCGAACAGCACGTCGAGCTTGGAGTACCCGAAGACGAACACGTCCCCCTTGTCGATCACGGTGACGTCGACCTCGTCGCCCAGCTCGTCGGACAGGGTCGTCGCGAGCTCGAGGCCGCCGAATCCCGCTCCCAGAATGACGATGCGCGGCTTCACCCGCCGATCATAGTGACGCGCCCGCGTGTGACGCCCAACACGGAAGGGATCCGACGGCCGGGGAATCCCGTAGGACCAGATATGCAACAGACACCAACAGAGAGGTCCCGACGGCGGATCCCGATCGTCCCGATCGTCATCGTCGCGATCCTTGCGCTCATCCTGATCGGCTTTCTCATCTCGTCCGGTGGCGGCGGGGGCGGAGGCGGTTACTAGGCGGGAATTGCCCGCCTGAGCCCATCGCCGCTACTCTGGCGGCGGTGGGCTCGAACAATCGAGGATGGAGCGTCAGCGCCTGCGTCATCGCGCTTGCGCTGGCCGGCGTGCTCGTCGGAGCGCCGTCGGCGGCGGCCGTAGCCGGTCCGACCCCGGCCGCCGCTGAGGCCACGGGCGCTCATCCCTGCGGCACCGTCCACGCCGCGACGAAGCCCTACAAGCACATCGTCGTCATCATGGACGAGAACCTCTCGGTGCCGCAGTGGGAGGCGACGCCCGACGCGCCGTACACGCACCGGCTCGCGGAGGAGTGCCGGCGGCTGCCGGGGGCGGCGGGCGAGACCCACCCGAGCTTCCCGAACTACATGGCCGTCGTCAGCGGCACGTTCCCGAAGCCGGCGTGCCTGCACTGCCCCTCGAGTGCGAACAACGTCTTTCACCAGATGAACGCAGCCGGCGTCAGCTGGCGCGACTACAACGAAGCGATGACGGCCAACTGCGTCCCCACGTCGAGCGCCGCACCGCACTACCGCGACAACCACAACCCGGCGTTCTGGTTCACCGACCTCGGGCCGAAGTCGAAGGGCGGCGACGGCTCGTGCGCACGCTTCGACGTCCCGCTCACGTCGTTCTGGAGCAACGTTGCAAACGGCCACCTGCCCGCGTTCAGCTGGATCGCCCCGAGCGAGTGCCACAACATGCACTGGCGCTCGCCGATCTGCGAGCAGACGACGACGGGCACGAAGGCCGACCGGATCCGGTTCGGCGACGACTTCATCAGGAAGGTCATCACCGCGCTGGCGGCGCGGCCGAGCTACAAGGCCGGAAAGACGCTCGTCGTCGTCACCTGGGACGAGGCCAACGAGGGGTCCGTCCAGTCGCAGGGGAACTGGGGAATCGACTGCTCCGACCACGCGGTGTTCGTCCCGAACAAGACGACCTGCCGCGTCGTCACGATCCTCGTCTCGGCGCGACTGCACGCCGGCCCGTTCCCGGGCTTCTTCAGCCACTACAGCCTGACGCGCGCGATCGAGCGCAACTTCGGCCTCGGGCTGCTGGGCGGCGCCGACCGCGTGAAGCGCGCCCCGATCTACTAGCGCGAACCACCGGGGGTCAGACCCCGCATCGGTCCGGGTTGCAGTTCGGTCACACCTGCGCGAGAAATCCACGCCCCTCCCGGCCCCGATCGGCAGCCGTTTGCAACGCGACCGTCGCGCGGGACTCACGCCCGCCGATGCGGGGTCTGACCCCTGGGGTTTATCCGCTCGGCGGCGGCCGGCCGAGGAAGCCGGCCACCATCGCGCGGACGTTCCAGCGCTCCATCCCGAGGTAGGTCGCGCCGGGCGAGCCCGGTGGGCCGAGAGTGTCGCCGTACAGGTCGGCGTACACGCGGGCGCCGGCCTCCGACGCGATCTGGCGCTCGAGGGCTGGGTCAAGCGACGACTCGGTGAAGACGGCGTGGACGTGCTCGGCTCGGATCCGGTCGATCAGGTCGGCGACGTCTTGCGCACTCGGCTGGGCAGCCGTCGAGAGCGCCGGGATGACCGAGCCGACGACGCGGATGCCGTAGTGGGCGGCCAGGTAGTCGAACGCGTCGTGGTTCGTCACGAGCTTTCGGTCGGCCGGAGGCACCGTGGCGATGAGGCGCCGATTGGCGGCGTCCATTCGCGCCACTTGGCGGACGTAGCGCGCGCCATTTCGGGCGTAGGCCGCCGCGTGGCCGGGATCGACCTGGCCGAGCCGGCGCGCGAGCGAGGTCGCCGCCTGCTCGACGAGGGTCGGGTCGCCCCACCAGTGCGGGTCGCCCGGGCGGATCCGGAGGCCGGCGGAGGCGTCGAAGACCGGGGCCGACGTGCCGGCGTCCTCGACGAGCTGGTCGGCCCAGGCGTCGAGGCCGACGCCCGACTCGACGACCAGCTTCGCGTCGGCCAGCGAGACGACGACGCTCGGGGTCGGCTCGAAGTCGTGCGGGTCGACGTTCGGCCGCAGGATGCCGACCACGTGCACGCGGGCTCCGCCGACGTTCCGCACGAGATCCTGCATCTGCGTCGTCGTGGCGACGACGACGATCGTGCCCGGCGGCGGCTTCGCCACGGCCGTCTGGGTGCAGGCGGACGCGACCACGAGGACTACCGCCAGGCAAAGAAGGCGCATCTCAAAACGATAACAGGTGTCATTTTCGCTATACTCGCCAGATGGAGCCGGGACGAAACCACCGCACCCGCGCCGCCCTGCTCGAGGCCGGGCGGACGATGGGGCGGGCGTTCAGCGTCCGTGAGCTTCACGCCGCCGCCCTGCCCCACGCTCCCCGGCTCGGGCTGACCACCGCCTACCGGGCCGTCGAGCGCTGGCGCGAGGAGGGCTTCGTCGAGCACGCCGGGACCCGCGACGGCGAGACCGTGTTCGTCCTCTGCGGCGCGCACGGCCATCACCACCACCTGGTCTGCATCGAGTGCGGCGCCACCTCGGTGCTCGAGGGCTGCGCGCTCGAGCCGGCCCGCGAGGCGAGCGCGGCGGCGGGGTTCGAGCTGCTCGACCGCGAGCTCGGAGCACTCCCGGCCCGCTGCGGGCCGTGCGCAGCGACCGGCACCCGCTAGCGATGGAGCAGACGCCCCGGGCGATCGTCGACGGCCTCACCATCGCATTCAGCGATCGGCTCGCGGTGGAGGACGTGTCGCTCTCGCTCCCCCGCGGCGCGGTCATCGGACTGATCGGGCCGAACGGCGCGGGCAAGACGACGCTGCTTCGCGCCCTCCTGGGAACGGTCCGGCCGACCGCCGGGACGGTCTCGGTCGACGGGACGACGGGGTTCGTTCCCCAGCTCGGCCCGCGCGGATGGGACTTCCCGCTCTCGGCCGGCGACGTCGCCCTCCAGGGCGCCTACCGTCGCGCGGGCTGGCTGCGGCGGCCGTCACATGTCGATCGAGACCGGGCCCGCACGGCGCTCGCATCCGTGGGGATGGCCGAGCACACCGGCCGCCAGGTCGGGCAGCTCTCCGGCGGGCAGCGCCAGCGCGTGCTGCTGGCGCGCGCACTCGTGCAGGAGGCCGACCTCCTGCTCCTCGACGAGCCGCTCTCGGGCGCCGACGCGCCGACCGAGACGGCCTTCTCCACGATCCTCGGCCGCCTGCGCGGCGAGGGGCGCACCGTCGTCGTCTCGAGCCACGACCTGGCATGGGCCACCGCCCGCTGCGACCTCGTCTGCCTGCTCGCCGGCCGGGTCGTGGCGTTCGGCCCGCCCGCGGAGGCCCTGGATGCGACCTGCCTCGCGAAGGCCTACGGCGGCCAGGTCGTCGACATCGGCGGCGTGCTCGTGCTGGCCCCCGAGGGACACCACGCACACTGATGCTCCACTACCTCACCGACCCCCTCCAGTTCACGTTCATGCAGCGGGCCCTCGTGGCGGTCGTCCTCACGGGGCTGGCGTGCGGAGTGCTCGGAAGCTACGTCGTGCTCCGCGGGCTGGCGTTCATCGGCGACGCGCTGACCCACGCCGTCTTCCCCGGCGTCGTCATCGCCTTCGCCGCCGGCCAGAGCGTCCTCCTCGGCGCGCTCGCCGTCGGCCTCGTCACCGCGGCCGGCATCGCGGTGCTGAGCCGCGGCCGGCGCGTGTCCGAGGACACGGCGATCGGGATCCTCTTCGCCGCGATGTTCGCCCTCGGCGTGGTGCTGGTGTCGAGCCTCGCCGCCTACCAGAAGGACGTCGCCGAGCTCCTCTTCGGGAACATCCTCGGCGTCTCGCGCACCGACCTCGCGCTGGCGGCGGTCGCCACCGCGGTCGCCGTGGGTGCCATCGCGCTCCTCAACAAGGAGCTGGCTCTGGTCGCCTTCGACCGCGAGATGGCCGAGGCGATGCGCTACCCGGTGTTCGTCCTCGACCTCGTCCTGCTCGGCCTCATCACGCTCGCCATCGTCGTCTCGCTGCGCGCGATCGGGAACATCCTCGTGCTGGCGATGCTCGTCACGCCGGCCGCGACCGCGCGGCTCCTGACCGACCGGCTGGCGACGATGCAGCTCGCGGCGGCGGGCATCGGCGCAGCCAGCGGGATCGTCGGGCTCTACATCAGCTTCTGGTGGAACGTGGCTTCGGGCGGAGCCGTCGTGCTCACCGCCACCGCCGTCTTCTTCGCCGTCTTCCTTACCCAATCGGCTGTGGGAGGCCTGCGCACGAGCCGCGGCTAACGTCCGCGAGGTGCCCGACCGCGACGCGCTCCCCACGGTCGCCGCGTTCGCCGCGATCTACCTGATCTGGGGCTCGACGTTCCTCGCGATCCGCTACGCGGTCGAGACGATCCCGCCGTACCTGATGATGAGCGGGCGCAGCCTCGGCGGCGGGCTGATCCTGCTCGGCCTCTGGCGCATCCGGGAGCCCGGGGCGCCGTGGCCCAGCCGCCGCGAGTGGGCCGGGGCGGCGATCCTCGGCTGGCTCTTCTTCGTGACCGGGCACGGCCTCCTCGCGCGCGAGGAGCAATACGTCCCGTCCGGATCGGCCGCGCTGTGCGCCGCGACGATCCCGCTCTTCGTCCCGCTTCTCACCTGGGCCGTCCCCGGCGGCACACGGCCGAGCGCGCGGACGAGCGCGGCGCTCGCCGCCGGGTTCCTGGGCGTGGCGATGCTCGTCGCGGCGCAGGGGAGCGGCGGCGGGATCGCGGCGGTCGACGCCGCGATCCTGCTCTTCATGGCGCTCTCGTGGGCGTCCGGGACGGTGGCCACGCGGCACGTGCGCGTGCCCTCCTCCCCGCTTGCGGCCTCTGCGTTGCCGCTCCTGGCCGGAGCGGCCATGCTCGCGGTCGTCTCGCTCGTCTCAGGCGAGGCGGGAGGCTTCGACGCGGGCGCGGTCAGCGGCAAGTCGCTCGCCGGCCTGGCCTATCTCGTCGTCATGGGGACGGCGGTCACGTTCTCGGCGTACATGTGGCTGCTGCGCCACGTCGCCCCCACGCGGGTGGCGACGTATGCGTTCGTGAACCCGGCCGTCGCCGTCGTGCTCGGATGGGCGGTCGCGGGCGAGAGCCTGAGCCCAGGCACCCTGCTCGCGACCGCCGTCATCATCGGGGCCGTGGCCATGGCGGTCTCAGACCGCCCGCGGCCTCAGCTCGAGCCGTCGGCGGCATCGGCCTCGCCGTCGCCGTCCTCAGCCAGCAGCTGATACATGGCCTTCCGGGCGTTCCGGAGGATCGCCTGGGCGGCCTCGATCTGCTTGGCCGTGCCGCTGAGCGCCACCTGGCGCGTCGCGCCGAGCAGACCAAACGCGAGGTCGCGCAGCGTTGCGAGATCGTCATCGCCCTCGCTCGCGCTCTCCCACGGCTTCGCGCTCGGAAGCGCGGCCGCCTGCTCGCGTCCGGCGTCGGTGAGCTCGAAGACCCGCCGGCCGTTGCTGTGCACCGTCCGCACCAGCTCCTCGTCCTCGAGCTGCTGGAGCGTCGGGTAGACCGATCCCGGGCTGGGGCGCCATGCCCCGCCGGTGCGCTCGGAGAGCTCCTGGATGATCTGGTAGCCGTGCATCGGCTCCTCGGCCAGGAGGGCGAGGATGGCCGCGCGGATGTCGCCGCGGCCGGCCTTTCGGCCTCCGCCGAAGAACTGGCGCTCGAAGCCCGGCGGCCCGAAGCCGCGGTGTCCGCGGCGGCGCCGTCCGTGCATCATCAGGAACTCGTGGCGGGCGCGCCTGCGCCTGCCGGGGTGGTCGATCGCGTATCCGGTCATCGGATACCACTCTCCTTTCGACTGTTCAACATACCATCACGATATATCGTGACTATTCATTTGTCAAGCAGGTATGCTCGCGCCGATGCGGGCCCGGCGCACGATCACGGTGGTGGGATGCCACGCCGGCGGCGAGGTCGGAAACGTCGTCACGGGCGGCGTCCTCCCGCCCGCGGGGGCGACGGTCTTCGAGCAGATGCAGACGCTCGCGCGCGAGGGCGACGGCCTGCGGCGGCTGCTCCTGCACGAGCCGCGCGGCAGCGTCGCCTGCCACGCCAACCTGATCGTGCCGTCCGCCCGGGCCGACTGCGACGCAGGCTTCATCATCATGGAGCCGACCGAGTACCCGCCCATGTCGGGCTCGAATGCGATCTGCACGGCGACAGTGCTCCTCGAGACCGGAATGGTCGAGATGCACGAGCCCGAGACCCTTCTCCGGCTGGAGGCGCCGGGCGGCGTCGTCGAGGCCCGGGCGGCATGCCGGGACGGCCGCTGCGAGAGCGTCGAGATCGTGAACGTCGCCTCGTTCGCCGACCGGCTCGAGGCGCCGCTCGAGGTGGAGGGCATGGGCACCCTCACAGTCGACGTGGCCTACGGCGGCATGTGGTACGCGATCGCCGACGCCGCCGCGCTGGGCTTCGCGATCGAGCCGAGCGAGGCTCGCGACCTGTCGCTGGCCGGCGAGCGGATCCGGGCGGCGGCGCGCGAGCAGCTCCCCTGCGCCCACCCCGAGAACCCCGACATCGCAGGCGTCAGCATCGTCCAGATCGCCGAGCCGTGGCAGGGCGTGGGTGCGGTGAGCCGAAACGCGGTCGTCGTGGCGCCGGGGAGGCTCGACCGCTCGGCGACCGGGACCGGACTCTCAGCCCGGATGGCGGCCCTGCACGCCCGCGGGTCAATGGCCGTCGGAGACGCGATGACGCACGCCTCGGCGATCGGGTCGACGTTCGACGGCCGCATCGTGAGCGAGACGACGGTCGGCGGCCGGCCGGCGATCGTGCCGGCGATTCGCGGGAAGCGCCTGGATCACGGGCATCTCCCAGCTCGTCGTCGACCCGACGGACCCGTTCCCGGAGGGCTACATCCTCTCCGACACGTGGGGGGTCAGCGGGCTCGACGAGCAGGCATGACCCCATGAACAATTGGGGTCTGACCCCGTATTTCCGCCTCACCCCTCCCCGAGCCCGCGCAGCACGACCGTCCCCGCCAGCGCTGCCGCAGCCGCCACCCCGAACCCGACGCCCCACGACGTCGCCGCCACGATCGCCGCGAAGCCGACCGGCGTGATGACCGACGAGAGCGAGAGCGACGCCTGCTGGAGGCCGAGCGCGGCGCCCGAGCGAGCGTAGCCGGCCAGCTCGGCGGCGGCGGTGAACGAGAGGCCGTTCCAGCTCTGCGAGAGGCTCCCGGCGACCACGATCGCGGGCACGAGCACCACCAGCGGCGCCGAGACGAGCACGGCGACGACCGCCGAGGCGACCGCCAGCGCAAGCCCGAGCCTGCGAAGCGGGCCGAGGCGCGTGCCGACGCGGTCCGACCAGCGCCCGGCCACGAGCCGGAGCGCGGCGCCGATCACCTGCACGACGGCCAGCATCGCCGCGGCCACCTGCGTCGAGACGCCGCGATCGGAGTGCAGAAACAGCACCGCGAACCCGATCAGGCTGCCGAGCGCGACGTAGAGCAGGCCGCTCGCCCAGCAGAGCCGCCAGATGCGCGGGTCGGCCAGCGGGGGACGCTCGCCCCGGCCCGGATCGGGCGGGCGGGCCGGATCGCGGAGCCATATCGCTCCGGCCGCCGCCGCGACGACGAGCGCGCCCGCCAGCACCGCGAGCGCCGCGCGCAGGCCGCTCACGCTGAGACAGACCGGGAGCACGAGCGCGGCGATCGCGCCACCCAGCGGCACCCCGGTCTGGCGGATACCGAGCGCCAGCCCTCGCTGCGACGGCGCGAACCAGCCCATGACGGCCCGCCCACTCGCCGCCTGGACGCACGCCCCGAGGCCGCCCGCCGCGAAGAGCGCGATTGAGAGCCCGACGACGCCGTTCGCGAGGGCGGCAGCGGCGACCGCGACGGAGGCGGAGCCGAGGCCGACCGCGATCACCGCCCGCTCGCCGACGCGGTCGGCCAGGATCCCCCACGGCAGCACCGTCGCCAGCACCCCGAGGTTGACGCTCGCGAGGACGACGCCGACGCCCTCGAGGCTCAGGTGGAAGTGCGACTGGAGCTCCGGCGCCAGCACCGGGAGCCCCAGGAACAGGGCGGCGAAGCTCGTCTGGACGCCGACCCCGGTCGCGAGGATCGTCCACCGGTACGGGTCGCTGGAGCCCGCCGTGTCCGCGGCGCTACTCCGGCAGGTAGCGAGGCTCGGCGAAGACCCGCCTCACCATCGGCTCGAAGAACTCGACCGGCAGCGACTCGTACGCCGGGTCGAAGCAGTTCTGGTCGTAGCGCTCGCAGAACTCGGCGCACGCGTCGAAGTGGGGGCTCGAGCGGAACTGCTCGCGCACGTTCGGGTCGGCGTCGTAGTGCTCGGCGTAGTAGTACATCTGGAAGGCGCCGTGGTGGCCGACGATCCAGCAGATCTCCTCCGAGACGTACGGCCGCAGGATCGCCCCGACCATCTCGCTGTGGGTGTGCGGCGCAAGCTCGTCGCCGATGTCATGCAGGAGCGCGGCAACGACGTACTCCTCGCTCTTGCCGTCGCGGTGCGCGCGGGTCGCCGACTGGAGCGAGTGCTCGTACCGCGTCACCTGGTAGCCGACGAGCGAGTGCCTGAGCGCGTCGAGCGCAGCCAGGAGCCGGTCGGGGAGCTTGGCCGAGTACTCGGCCTCGTAGCGCGCCAAGAGCTCGTAGTCCTCGCGCGTTCCGTCGGCCATGCGGGTGAACGACACAGTCTCCATCGCCAGGGAGCGTACCCGGTCGAGCAGAAGTCCGGCTGATAGACTCGACCGCCCCGATCCGGAGGCCCGTCGTGTCCGCCCGACTCCCCGCCGCGAAGATGTTCCCCCAGAATGCCCCGCCCGACGGCGGCCGCATGAGCCGCGCGTGGGTGGACGTGCTCGTGGACGTGCCGCTCCTGAGCGGCCTTTCGCGACGCCACCTCGGGAAGGTCGCCGCGCTCGGCCGCACCAAGCGATTCCCCGCCCGGACGTCGATCGTCACCGCCGGGACGAACGCCGACGCCTTCTACGTGATCCTCGACGGACGCGCGACCGTCCGCGCCGGCCAGCGCCGGATCCCGCTCACCACCGGCGACTACTTCGGCGAGATGGCGCTCCTCGACGGTGGTGTCCGGTCGGCCTCGGTCGTCGCCGACACCGAGATGCTGGTGATGGCAATCCCGCGGAGAGGGTTCCTGAAGCTGCTCGAGTCCGAGCCCAAGATCGCGATCTCGATCATGGGCACGCTCGCCCACCGGGTCCGGTCGATGCAGGCGACCTCCTCCAGCGTTTGAGCCGCGTGCCGGGTGACCTGGCATCGCGCCTGGACGCCGGCGTCACGCTGCCGTTCTCGTGGTTCGCCGACCCCGAGATCTTCCGTGTTGAGCAGGACCGCATCTTCGCCGGCTCATGGCAGTACGCCGTGCCGGAGGCGTGGGTGTCGGAGCCCGGCGAGTTCGCGACGTGCCATGCCGGGCTCGTCCCCATCGTCGTCGTGCGCGATCACGACGGGCGCCTGAACGGCTTCGTGAACATCTGCCGCCATCGCGCGACCGAGGTCGCCCAGGGGCGGGGCAAGCGCGAGACGCTCCAGTGCCCCTACCACGCCTGGACGTACGGGCTCGACGGCGGCCTGCGCGCCGCGCCGCGGTCGGACCGCGAGGCCGGGTTCGATCCCGCCGAGCTGTGCCTCGTGCGGGTCGCGGTCGACACCTGGGGCCCGTTCGTCTTCGTGAACCGCGACGTCGAGGCGACGCCCCTCGCGGAGGTGCTCGGCGAGCTGCCGGAGCGCCTGAGCGCAGCGGGGATCGACCTCGGCGCCCTCCACTTCCGCGAGCGCACCCAGTGGGAGCTCGCGGCCAACTGGAAGGCGGTCGTCGAGAACTACCTCGAGTGCTACCACTGCCCCACCGCCCATCCCGGGTTCTCGAAGCTGATCGACGTCGATCCGGACGAGTACAGGCTCGAGTCCGGCGAGTGGTTCTCGAGCCAGGTCGGCCGCGTGCGCGCCTCGGTCGCAGACGGCAACGGCTCGGCGCCGTACCGGCTCGACGGCGGAAGCCACGAGGCTCACTTCCACTACGTGTGGCCCACGTTCACGATCAACGTCCTGCCCGGGCCCGCGAACCTGACCGCCTTCTTCTTCGTCCCGATCGACGAGGGCCGCACGATGACGATCGCCGACGCGTTCTACGGTGACGACGCCACCGAGGAGGACATCCGGGCGATGGAGGAGTTCGGGAACCAGGTCGGCCTCGAGGACCAGGCCCTGGTGGAGTCGATTCAGCGCGCGGCCCGCTCGGGCGGCCTCTCGGAAGGGCGGCTGCTGCTCGAGAGCGAGCACCTCATCCAGCACTTCCAGCGGCTCGTCGAGCGGGCACTGCGCTGAGTCCCTAAACGGGTGTGACCTCGGCGGCTTCGGGGCCCTTCTGGCCCTGGCGCGCCTCGTACGTGACCTTCGCGCCTTCGGCGAGCGTCTTGAAGCCCGTACCGACGATCGCGCTGTGATGCACGAAGAGGTCCTTGCCACCCTCGTCGGGCTGGATGAAGCCGTAGCCCTTGGCGTCGTTGAACCACTTGACGGTTCCGGTTGCCATGATCGACACCTCCTTCCTGAAATACGCGAGAACGGGTCAGGAAGGCAAGTGCGCGCAACCAAACGGACGTCCCTTGAACGGGCGGACGGTAGCAGATGTAAGCCCAGACTCAAACCACGCCGCGGGCGACCGGAATCGACATCGTGATCCGCGTGCCGCCGCCGGGCTCGGAGTCGATGTCGAGATCGCCGCCCGCGAGGCGCAGCCGCTCCTCGAGGGCGTCCAGTCCGAAGTGCAGTCGGACGCGATCCGCGGCCCTCACCTGGGCCGCGTCGAAGCCGATTCCGTCGTCGGACACCAGGCACTCGATGACCCCTCCGCGCTCGGCCACCGTGACGTCCACGTGCGTCGCGCTGGCGTGCTTGCGGGCGTTGGTCAGCGCCTCGCGCACGGATCGATAGACGAGCGTCTCGGTCGTCTTGTCGTACCTTTGAAGACGCGTCCGAACGGCGATCTCGAAGCCGGCGCCCTCCCCCAGCTCGTCCGCGAGCACGCGGATCGCGCGGCCGACGCCGTGCATCTCGAGCGCCGGCGGGCGCAGCTCGAAGCTGAGCCGCCGGGTCCGCTCGGTGGCCTCGGCAAGCGTCTTGCGCGCCTCGCGGGCGGCGCTCGCGGCCCGGGCCGCGTCGCCCTCATCCGCCGCACGGATCATCCGGTCGAGCCCGAAGAGCGTCGCCGTCATCACCTGGATCGAGTCGTCGTGAAGCTCGCCGGCGATGCGGTGGCGCTCGTCCTCCTCGGCCGCAACCATCGCCGCCAGGACGCTCACACGCTGCCGCTCGCGCTCGCGCAGGAGCCCCTCCGCTGTCCTGCGGTCCGTGACGTCTGCGACCACGCCCTGGACGATCGACGGGGCGCCCTCGCCCCGCACCACGCCGGCCGTCTCCCTGAGCCAGCAGGTCTGTCCGTCGGCCCGGATCATCCGGTACTCGTCGACGTAGCTCTCGCCTCCACGCACGAACCGATCGTGCCGGTCGACGGCCGCCTCGCGGTCGGCGGGGTGGATGCATTCCTTCCAGAAGCCGGGCTCGTCCGCCCACCGCGCACGCGGGTAGCCCAGGATGTGCTCGATCTGCGGCCCCAGGAAGTCGGTGCGGCCGTCCCTGTGCTGGACGTACGCCGCCACCGGGAGCTGCTCGATCAGCGTCCGGTAGCGCAGCTCCGCCGCGGTCCGCGCCTGCTCCGCCTCGACCTGGCCGGTGACGTCGATCGCAACGCCCTCGCGCCTGAGCACGTTCCCGGCGGCGTCGCGGATCACCGACTCGTACTCCCAGAGCCATACCTCGCGTCCATCCGCCGCGATCATGCGGTAGTGGCCGTTGTGCGGGACACCGTCCCTGATCGCCTCCCGCCACTCACCGAGGACGGCGTCGCGATCGTCGGGATGCAGCGCCCGGCGCCACATCCCGTCGGGATCCGCCTCCCAGTCCGCCCTCGGATAGCCGTAGAGCGCCCACTCCGGACGGCTCGTGAACACGATTGCGCCTTCGGCGTCGGTCTCGTAGATGATCGCCGGGAGCTGCTCGATCAGCCGCTCGAGCCGCGCCTCGGACGCCGACATCGCGGCCGTGGGCCGCCCCGCGTCAACGGCGAGTCGGGTGTCGTCCGCTGCCCCAGACACGTCGCACGGAGTGTGTCACAGGGCTCCGCGCCGCGCACGCTCGCGCGCCGTCTCCGGCAAAGGGACGCGGCCGGCGATCTCGGCCAGGGCGGCCCGCCGCTGTCGGCGCATCGCCAGCACGGCGGCTGCCTCCCACGCGAGCGCGGCCGGCGTCGGCATCTGCCGCGTCCGCACGTACCGGCACCGGATCCCGTGGCGCGGGTACACCCCGCCGAAGTGGTACCGGACGCGCCCGAGGTGAAGCGTCCCGCAGACCACGGTCACCTCCTGCACGCCACGCTCGAGGAAGTGCGGCAGCGACCGAGACATGTTCTCGGCCGTGATCGTGGCGCTGGGCTCGACCACGAGGTCGACGTCCCCGGGACCGTCCCACGCGGCGAGCATCTGCTCCGCCTCGCTCGGACCGCTCACCGGGGACCAGCCGGTGAACACCACCACGCGCGGCGTACGCGCCTCGGCCAGGCGCGCCGCCGCCCGCACGCCCGCGAGCGCTCGGGCGCCGATCCGGTAGCTGCCGTCGGCCGCGAGCGAGCCGCTGCCCGGGACGACGATGCCCCATGCCGGCGCTCCGCGGTCGCTCATCGCCGCCGCCTGAGAAGCCGCCAGCCGACGAACAGCGTGCCGGCGACGGTCACGACGAGGCCCACAGCCTTGCGCCCCTGGAGCTTCGACTCGCCCTCGAGTCTGGGCCGCATCTCGACCGGGAGCTCCGTCAGCCGAAGCCCGGCATCGCTCACCCGGAGGAGCGCCTCCACCTCGGGCGCTCCGCTCGTGTAGGGACGCGAAAGGAGCTCGGTCGCGCCGGCCCCGACCGCCCACATGCCGCTCATCGGATCGTGAAACGGCCGCCGCAGCACCGTGCCCACCGCGCGCCGAGCGACCGCTGTCCCGAGCCGGCGCACGCCCTCCAGCCTGTAGCGGTGGGCCGCGTGATCCTCGCCCGTCAGGTATCTCGAACCGACGGCCACGTCGCACCGGCCGGAGCGCACCTCGTCGATCAGGCGCCCAAGCTCCGACACCGGATGCTGCCCGTCGGCGTCGACGCGCCCGCAGACGGCGTACCCGCCCGCGTGGGCGTGGGCATACCCGGCCGCGATGGCGGCTCTCAGCCCGCGGTTCTCGGGGAAGCTTTCGACCTCGGCGCCGCGCTCACGCGCCACCGTTGCCGTGGCGTCAGTCGACCCGTCGTCCACGACGAACACATCGGCCCCGGGCAGATCATGCGCAAGCTCGTCGAGGACCGCGGGCAGGCTGGCCTCCTCGTTCCACGCCGGGACGAACACGAGCACGTCGGACATGAGCGGATGCTAGATCCGGCGCACCGTCACGGCGGTGCCGTAGGCGGCGACCTCGCTCATGATGTCGGCGATCTCGTTGCAGTCGAACCGCATCGCGAGCACGGCGTTCGCGCCCTTCGCCCGCGCGCGCCTCCTTCAGCCGCTCGACCGCCTCGTTTCGGCTGTCGGAGAGAAGCGTGGTGTAGCCCTTCGACTCCCCGCCGAACACCGTTCGGAACCCCGCGCCGATGTTCGAGAACACGTTCCGGGCGCGCACGATGAGGCCGAAGACCTCGCCGTACACCTGGGTGACCTCGTAGCCGGGCAGGTCGTTCGTAGTGGTGATGATGATGTCGTCCATGCCGGCGAGCGTAGTCGATGATCGATACTGCGACGGATGGTCGCCCAAGCCGTCGAGGAGTTCGTCCGCGCGAGCCTGCCGCCGCCGCCGGCGCGCGTCCTCGAGGTGGGCGCCGGGAGCGGCGAGCTGGCCCGGCTCCTGGCCGGCGGGGGCTACGACGTCGTCGCGATCGACCCAGCCGGGGAGGACGACGTGCTTGCCGATTGCGCTCCTCGACGTCGCCGAGCCGGAGGCCTCGTTCGACGCGGCGGTCGCGGTCGTCTCGCTGCACCACGTCGAGCCGTTCGGGCCGTCCTGCCGGCGGCTGGCCGAGGTCGTGCGCCCGGGCGGGACGCTCGTCGTCGACGAATTCGACGTCGCCCGATTCGACCAGTCGTCGGCCGCGTGGCTCCTGGAGCGCTGGCGCGAGACGGGCCAGGAGCGCGACAGGGACCCGGCCGAGATGGTCGCGGAGCTCCAGGCGCACCTGCACCCGCTGGACGCACGTCCGCACGTCCCTGGGCGAGTGGTTCGAGCTCGGGCCGGTCACCCGCGCCGGCTACCTCTACCGCTGGTACCTGGGCGAGGAGTTCCGGGCGGCAGAGGAGAAGCTGATCGCGGCCGGCTCGCTCCCCGAGCTCGGAGCGCGCTTCACGGGCCGGCGGGACGCGTGATGCGCATCTTTCGGATCGCGATCCACGCATCCCGGATCGACGCCGCCCGCGGGTTCTACGAGAGCGTGCTCGGGATCCCCGCCGACGACACGGTTCCCAGCCGTCTCTACTACCACTGCGGGGAGGTGATCCTCGCGGTGCTCGATCGCAGGCCGGAACACGGCGTGCCCTTGCGCGCGACCGCCGACAACCTGTACCTCGCGACCGGCGAGCTCGACGCGGTGCACGCCCGTGCGCTTGCCGCCGGTGCGCGCGACGTCTCGGCGATCGAGGTGCAGCCCTGGGGCGAGCGGTCGTTCTACTGCCTCGACCTCGACGGCAACCGGCTCTGCTTCGTCGACGAGACGACGCTCTTCCTGGGCCGCGGCGCGAGCTGGTCCTAGGCTCGGCTCAGAGGCTGCGAAGCGCCGGGCCGAGCGCCTGGCGGTCCTCGAGCACCGGCGCGTAGAGGTCACCCCGGTCGGCGATCCGGCCGAGCACCACGTCCATCGTGAAGTCCTCGGGCGTGAGCTTCGGCGTGAGCTCGTCCCACTCGACGGGCGTCGACACCGGCGCACCCGGACGCGGCCGCACGGAGTAGACCGATGCGATCGTGCGCCCGGGCCCGTTCTGGTTCGCGTCGATCAGGACGCCGCGGCGACGGGCCTTCGACCACTCCGTGGTGATCAGCTCCGGGTGGGAGTCGGCGAGCGCGCGGGCCAGGGTGGCGGAGAGCTTGCGCGAGTCGTCGTAGCCGTAGCGGCGCACGAGCGGAACGAGCACGTGGATGCCGTCGGCGCCGCTCGTCTTGGGGTAGCCGCGCAGGCCGATCGCGTCGAGCGCGACCTTCACGAGCTGGGCGGCCTCGACCGCGCCGGCGAACCCCACCTCGGGCGTCGGGTCGAGGTCGAAGAGGACGAAGTCCGGCCGCTCGGGCTTGTCGGCGCGCGAGTACCACGCGTTCATGTCGATGCAGCCCATGTTGGCCATCCAGACAAGGGCGGCGGCCTCGTTCACGAGCGGGTAGTTGATCATCCGCTTGCGCCGGTCCTCGCGCGACGTGGCCGGGAAGGCGGCCGTCGGGATCCAGTCGGGCATGTGCTTGGGCGCGTCCTTCTGGAAGAAGTGGTTGCCCGCGATCCCGTCCGGATAGCGCTTCATCGTGAATGGCCGGTCGCGCAGGTGCGGGACGAGCACGTCGGCGACCTGGCGGTAGTAGTCGATCACGTCGCCCTTCGTGATGCCCTCGTCGGGCCAGAACACCTTGTCGAGGTTCGAGAGCGGCGGCTCGGGACGACCCTTCACCGGACGCTCCCGGTGGACCTCGCTCGCCGGCTTGTCGTCGCGCAGGCCCATGTAGACGGGTGCCCGCAGCCGCTCGTCCGACGTCCACTCGGCGAACTCGACCTCGCACACCAGCTTGGGCTCGACCCACACGACGTCGGTCGTGCGCACCCGCGGCATGCGCGGCACCTCGACGAGCGGGCAGGTGTCGCGGCGGAGCGGGTCGAGCAGGTCCTGGAGCCGGTCGAGCTCCTTGTCGTCGAAGCCGGTCCCGCAGTTTCCGACGTAGGTGAGATCGCCGTCACGGTCGACGCCCAGTATGAGCGCGCCGATCCCCTTCGACCGCCGCCCCTTGCCGATGGTGTAGCCGGCGATCACGAACTCCTGGCGGTCGCGCGACTTCACCTTGAGCCACGCCCCGCCGCGCTTCCCCGGTTGATAGGTGCTCCCCGCACGTTTGGAAACGATTCCCTCCATGCCCAGCGCGCGAACCTGGTCGAGCAGGCCGTTCCCGTCCTCGAAGGCGACCGAGAGGCGGACGACCGGGTTGCCGGGGATGAGCGTCTCCTCCAGGATCTGGCGCCGCTCGACCAGCGGGCGGCCGGTCACGTCCTCGCCGTCAAGCTCGAGGATGTCGAACAGGTAGACGACAAGCGATCCCTCCCCGCGCTGGAGCAGCCCGAACCTCGCGTGGCCCTCCTTGTCGAGCGCGCACACCTCGCCGTCGAGGACGCAGTCCGCGCTCCGCAAGGCGCTGGGGAGGGCGCGCGCAACCTCGGCGAACCGCTCGGTGAGGTCTTTGCCGTTTCGGCTGCACAGCGTCGCCTCGCCCGCATGGACCGTCGCAATCGCACGAAAGCCGTCGAGCTTCACCTCGTGCAGCCAGCCCTCGCCGGCGGGCGGCTTCTCGGCGAGCTGCGCCAGCATCGGCTTCGGGACGCGGCCGTTTCCCGCCTCGCTCCCGTCCTTGCGCACGAGGAGCCAGTTCTTCGGGTCGCCGTCCATCTTCGCCGGGATGAGCGTCCAGAGGCCGTTCAGGCGCGATCCGTGGAGCTCGACGGTGAGGCCGCCGTCGCGCTTCCGCTCGACGACGTCGTAGGTGCCGGTGTCCCAGATCTCGACGGAGCCGGCCCCGTACTCCCCGGCCGGGATCTCGCCCTCAAAGGTCGCGTACTCGAGCGGGTGGTCCTCCACATGCACGGCGAGCCGGCGGTCGCCGCGCCGCAGCGGCACCCCCTTTGGCACGGCCCAGCTTCGCAGCACGCCCTTCTCCTCGAGCCGCAGGTCGTAGTGCAGGCGGCGGGCGTCGTGGCGCTGCACGACGAAGATGGGCTTGCCCTTCGCCTTGCCGCTCTTGCCGCCGAACGGCTCGGGCGTCTTCTTCGGGTCGCGCTTCTTCTTGTACGACTCGAGCGGGGGCACGCTCAGCTACGTGCGAGGGCGCGGGGCGTCTCGGTCGCGATCATGTCGGCGCCCCCGTCGACGGCTCTGGTGAGCCGCTCGCGCCAGCGCGCCGTGGTCGTGTCGAGCGTTCCCACGCTCAGTCTCATCCCCAGGCGGTGGATCAGGGCGGCGTCGATGACGCCCTCGTCGAGCATCGCCTCGAACGTCTCGAGGCGCAGGTGCACCTCGCGCGCGCCGGGCACGAGCCGGATGGCGTCGACCAGTCGGGGCGCGAGGCGGTCGGGATCGCGGCCCAGGTAGAGCGCCGGCGCGAACCCCACCCGCAGGTCGGGCGCGACGGCGCGCAGCCGGCGGAGGTTCCAGTCGGCCCGCCCCGTCACCACGATCCGCTTGGCGACCGGAGCGACGAGGCGCGCGAGCTCCTCGGTTCGGGCCCACGTGAGCGGGGCCGTCCCGACCAGCCGCAGCTCGACGGTCGTCGGGCCGGGCACCGCGGCGATGAGCGCCACGATGTCGCGCAGCCGCGGCGGGCGGTCGTGCACGGTGGGCGGCAGGAGGCCGCGACCGGCCACGAACCCGAGGCTCTTCACGACGTGCAGATCGACGGCCACCCGCGCGACCGGGGCCCGCAGGCACGACTCGAGGGCGGCGAGCGAATTCGGCGGGTCATCGCCCCAGCTCGCCCGGCGGGCGGTGAGGGGCACCTCGCGCTCCGCGCCTGCGATCACGGAGTCGGGGTGCGGGGCGACCGCCACGGCGTCAGTCCTCCCCGTCCCAGTAGTCGAGCTGCTCGATCCGGCCGATCACGCCGACGCCGCGGAGGAACACCTTCCCCGAGCGCGGGTAGAAGCAGATGTCGTTCGGCACACGCGTACCGTACGCCAGGTAGGTCAGGCCGTCCAGGCCCGCGCGGATCGTGTGGGCCACGCCGGTCGCCGGAGGGCGCGCGATCACATGGCCGGTGCGGACGGGATGCGGCTCGTCGCCGAGGACAAGCTCTCCGCTTCCCTCGAGGACGACGAAGATCTCCTCCTCGGCCGAGTGGCAGTGCGGCGCGACGCCGAGCTTGCCCGGCGGGACGGTGACGAGCTTCAGGCCGGTGCGGACGGAGCCAGCCGCGGTGCCGAGGTCGCGCCGCTCGCGGCTGACCGTGGCGCCGTCGCGGGTCGTGGCCGGGACGTCGGGGGCGTACACGATCGTCGCCGGCCGTGGCGACGGCTCTGCGGGGAGCTCGGGCGGCCCGGCGTCTGCCTCCCGCTCCCACGGCGAGGGCTCCTCGCCGACACTCGCCCAGGTGACGCCGACCCAGGCGACGCCGGCGCGCGGAAGCCACGCGCCGCCGTCGAGCACCCGCTCCCCGAACGCCAGGACTTCGAGGCCGTCGGAGCCCGCATAGAGCGTGTGCAGCTGGTGGGTGGCGACGTGGACGATGCAGTCACCCTGCCCGACCTCGTAGGTGGCCGGCTGGCCCGGGCCTTCGTCCTGCCAGGAGAGCCCCGACCCGCCCATGACGTAGAAGATCTCCTCCTCTCCGTGCTCGACGTGAGCCGGCGTCGACCACCCGCCCGGCTCGATCCGGATCCGCCGCACGCCGACGTCCTGCGACCCCGCCGCCGAGCCGAGGTCATACCACGTCGAGTCGAGGTGGCCGACGGTGCGCCGGGCCCCTTCGACGTCGTCCCAGTGGATCGCGGCGGGCACCCGCCCAGCCTAACCGAGGCTCGCGCAACAACGGGGTCAGACCCCGATGTTGCGTGCGCCTACGCCGAGGGCGAGGGCGGAACGAGGTCGGAGAAGTCGGCGACCTGGCGGGCCGGCGGCGGCACGACGTGGACCGGCGCTCCGAAGTCGAAGAAGTCGATCGTCATCTCCATGCCGACCGGGACCGTGGCGTTCTGCGGCCGCATCGAGAGCTGGACGTGCTCGCGCCGCACGAGGCCCTGCGAGTCGATCCAGACGTCGATCGGCATCGTGCGCGTGCCGATGAGGTCGACCTCGCGCTGGAGGGTGCGGCGCACCGCGACGTGCTTGGCGGCCGGCACCGCGTTCGCGATCTTGAGGAGGTCGACGACCACGTGGTAGTGGGTCGTCGACGTGCCTCGGACATCCTCCGTGCCGACCCGGTCGATCGAGTCGGAGGCGGCGTTCAGGTACTCGAGCATCTGAGTCGGATCGCTCCCACCGCCGCTCATCGCGGCGCTCATGTCGAGCCCCTCGGCCTTCCCGATCTTCTGCAGATCGAGCTTGATCCAGGGCTTGCCGGTCGCGCCCGAGAAGAGCGGGGAATGCATGTAGATCGTCGTCCCGACCATCCGCTCGGACATGTCGACCGTCATCCCGGCCTGCGGGATCGTCATATGGAGGCGAAGCTCCGTGCTGCGGGTCGCGAAGTCGACGGCGCCGGTCCCGCGTGCGGTCACGCCGCCCGACGCTCCCGCGAGGCCTGTCATCCTCATCGTGTATGCGGCCCTGGCGGTGCCCGCGTCACGCCCACGATCAGCGTGACGAGCAGGCGCGGGGACATGCACTCAACGTACACGCCCCCACGCACCCTTGCCATGCCCCCTTTCGGGGGCGATCCCTTACCCGACCAGGCGCCCGATCAGCCCGCCGCGCTTCGCCGGCTCGGCTGCCGGCTCGACCGGGGCGGGCGCGGTGACCTTGCAGACCTCGCGGCCGTTCTTCTCGACGTAGCGCTGGTGGTAGTCCTCCGCCGGCCAGAAGGTCGCGGCGGGAACGATCTCGGTCACGATCGGCTTGCCGAGATGCGTTTGGGCCGCGTCGCGCGAGGCCTCCGCGGCCTGGCGCTGCTCGTCGGAGTGGAAGAAGATCGCGGAGCGGTACTGCGAGCCGATGTCCCAGCCCTGCCGGTCGCGCGTCGTCGGATTGTGGATGCTCCAGAAGAGCGCGAGCAGCTGCTCGTAGGACACGACGTCGGGGTCGAACGTCACCTCGACGGCCTCGGCGTGGCCGGTGTTGCCCGTGCAGACCTGCTTGTAGGTCGGGTTCTCGGCCGTGCCGCCGGTGTAGCCGGACACGGCGTCGCTCACGCCCTCGACCTCGCGGAACGAGTGCTCGATGCCCCAGAAGCAGCCTGCGGCGAACGTCGCCTTCTGCATGAGTCTCATCATCTCCTCGGAAGGGTTTCGTTGAATTGTAGATGCGGCCGGCCGGCTCAGGCCGGGGCCAGCGTCGTGGCCGGGCGCTCGCGCAAGTGCGGCAGCGGCATGGCCGGGTCGGGCGAGTCGATCTCGCGGGCCAGGCGGTGGCCGTCCCAGATCGCGTCGGCCAGGAGCCGCGGCGCGACGCAGTCGCCGATGCGGTAGAGCGCGGGGAGGCCGGCGCCGCGAAGCTCGAGGAAGAGCCGCTCGTCCGACACCCGCTGGGTGACGAGGACGACGGCGTCGCACTCGACCTCGAACGCGTCGCCCAGCGTGGTCTCGCCGCGAACGCCGCCCGCCTCGACGGCCGACACGGCGCAGTCCGCGCGCATCGCGATCCCGATGTCGTGCAGGTGCTGACGGAGGAGCGGGCCCTCGAGCGTCTCGTCGCAGAACGGCGCGACCTTCTCGCACGACGTGACGAGCTCGACCGCGTGGCCCTCGCCCGCCAGGAGCTCCGCCATCCCCGCGCCCATGAAGTAGCCCTCGCAGTCGTAGACGACCACGCGCGACCCGGACGGCGGACGCTTGCCGGCGAGCATGACCTGCTCGGGCGTGAGGACGTGGGCGAGCGAGGCATCGGCGCCGGGGACCGGGCCGCGGGTGACACCGTTCAGGCCGTCCGTCGCCCAGGGCGCCCCCGTCGCGACCACGACGATGTCGGCGCGCGCCGCCTGCGCGGCCTCGGCATCCATCCGCGTCTCGGTCTCGATCTCGACGTTCGGAAGCTGGGCGAGCTGACCCAGCCGCCATTCCCGGAGCCTCCCCCACTCTGAGAGGCCCGGCAGACGCGGGATCCAGCGCGTGATGCCGCCCACCTCCTCGGCGGCGTCGACCAGCCGCACCCGGCGCATCCCCCGCCGGCCCAGCACCATCGCGCACTCCATCCCCGCCGGACCCGCGCCGACGATCAGCACCTCGAAGTCGGCGTTGGCCGCGCGGTCGAACCGCTCCGGATGCCAGCCACGGCGGTGCTCCTCGCCGGCGGTCGCGTTCTGGGTGCAGCCGATGTGGCGGCGGTTGTCGCCCTTCGAGATGCACATGTTGCAGCCGATGCAGGCCCGGATGTCGCCCGGCCGCCCCTCGTCGATCTTCCGCGGGAGCCACGGATCGGCGATGTTGGGACGGGCCGCGCCGATCAGGTCCCATGCTCCCGACTCGACGATCTCGGCCATCCTGTCGGGCGTCGTCAGCCGGCCGACGCCCACGATCGGCTTGGCCGTGGCTTGGCGCACCTTGCCCGTCCACTCGAGCTGCCAGCCCTCGGCGAAAAAGCGCGAGGCGCCGGAGTCCTTCGACCACTCCTCGATCGAGCCGATGTGGACGTCCCACAGGTCGACGAGATGGTCGGCGAGCCGCACGAACTCGAGCCCCTCGTCCAGCTCGATGCCGGCCCCGCCGACGGCCGAGATCGCCACCCGGCACGCGATCGCACAGTCCGACCCGACCGCCTCCCGCACCGCCGCGAGCGTCTCGATCCACATCCGGGCCCGGTTCTCGAGCGAGCCGCCGTACTCGTCGTCGCGCTGGTTGTAGAACGGCGAGAGCATCTGCCCGAGCAGGTAGGAGTGGCCGCCGTAGACGTAGATGATGTCGAACCCGGCGTCGCGCGACCGGATCGCGGCCCTCACCCAGTCGGACACGATCCGGTCGATGTCCCAGCGCTCCATCCGCTTGGGCGTGATGTTCGAGAAGTCGCTGGCAATCTGCGACGGCGCCGGCGGCGGGAGGCGCGTCTCGCAGTTCTCGCCGTGCGCGCCCGAGTGCGAGAGCTCGATCCCCGCCAGCGAGCCGTGCTTGTGGGCCTCCTCGGGGACAAGCCGGAGGTGGGCCAGGTCGTGGTCGTCCCACATCCGGGCCGAGATGAACGGGGTCTCGTCGGCATCCGGCGAGACGGTGCAGTACTCGGTGCAGACCGCCGCCCAGCCGCCCTCGGCCTTGACCGCCCGGTGGGCGGCCTGCGACCACGGCTTCTCGACGCCAAAGCCGGTGCAGTGGGGCACCTGGTAGAAGCGGTTTCGCAGCGTCTTCGGACCGATCTCGACCGGCTCGAAGAGGATGTCGTGTCGCGGGTCGCGCGGCATGGGGCGCCGACTTTACCCCGGCCCGGGCCGCAACCGCCGGTACCATCCTGCCGAGATGGCCGTCGCCGCTGACCGGATCGTCGACGTGTCCGGCTCGGGCCGTGCGCGCGGCCGAGCCCATGGCGAGCTGCTTCGCGACCGGATCGGCGGCGCGCTCGAGCGCTGGGACGCGGAGGCGGGCCAGCGGATGGGCATCACCGCCGCCGAGCACCTCGCCGGCCTCCTCGGCGCGACTCGGTTCCTGCCGGCGATCGAGGCCGCAACGCCCGAGCTGCTCGAGGAGGTGCGCGGCATCGCCGAGGGGGCCGCGGTGTCGTTCGAGCGGATCCTCGCCTACAACCTGATGGACGAGGAGTGGTGGTACTCGCAGGCCCGGGGCCACCGGCACGCGTGCAGCGTGGTCGCGATCCCGGCCGGCGAGGGCCGCGGGGCGCTTCTGGCCCAGAACATGGATTTGCCGGAGGTGATGGACGGCGGCCAGACGATCCTTCGCTCGACGGCGCCGGACGGACGCCAGACGGTCGTCCTGACCGCCGCCGGGATGATCGGCCTCACCGGCTGCAACTCGGACGGCCTGGGCGTGTGCGTGAACACGCTCTCGATGCTGAACCACTCCGCCGAGGGGCTGCCGGTCGCGTTCGTGGTGCGGGGGCTGCTCGAGCGCCGCTCCCTGGCCGGCGCAGAGGCGTTCCTGCGCGCGGTCCCGCACGCATCGGGCCAGCACTACGCAATCGCAAGCGACGGCGACGCCGCGGGATTCGAGTGCTCGGCGGGCGGCGTCGTCGCGTCCGACGGCGGGCAGGGCCGGTTCTGGCACACGAACCATCCGCTCGCAAGCCGCGACCTCGACCCGGCCGACGCCGATCCAACGGGGACGGCCGACTCGCACGGCCGCCTCGCCCGGCTCGCCGAGACGGGCCCTGAGATCGACTCGACCGGCGACTGCGAGCGGCTCCTGGCCGACAAGCGCGCGCCGCTCTGCGTGGCCCCCGAGGCCGAGCACAACTGGCTGACGTTCGGGTCAATCGCGATGGACCTCTCGTCGCCGCCGACTGTGCGGATCGCGCCGGGGCCACCCGACCGCACGCCCTGGATCGACGCCTCGCCCGCGGGCTAGCTACCCCCGCGAGATCGACACAAGTCCGCACAACCGCCCGGCACAGGTATCACGGGGTCTGACCCCCGTGCACCTCCGTGGCGAAGTTGGTGCGGGTCTGCGCTCGTTCGCGGAGATTCGTTGCTACGCGCGGGCCGACGCGGCATCCGGGCGGCCGGCCTCGGCGTAGGCGCGGGCGGCAGCGACCAGGTCCTCGAACGGGCGCAGAAAGCGCTCGTCGCCGCGCCACATGAGCTCGTTGTGCCACTGGGTGCCGGCGGCGAACCCCTTGCCGTCGGCGCGCTCGAGCGTCTCGATCACGCCGTCGGCCGCGTGCACCGTCGCGCGCAGTCGGCCTCCGGGCTCGCTCACGCACTGGTGATGGAACGAGTTCACGCGCGCCGGGCCGCCGTCGAACCAGCGCTCGGCGCCCGAGCCGGCCGCGACCGCGACGTCGTGCCAGTGCTCGCCCGGCGGCTCGAGCGCCAGGTCGACCCACGGCTGGCGGTGGCGCAGCGCGTTGGGGTGGATCGTCTCGACGTCCTGCACCAGCGACCCGCCGTCTGCGACCGCGAGCACCTGGATGCCGCGGCAGATCCCGAGCACGGGCATCCCGCGGTCGAGCGCCCGCCGCACGAGCTCGATCTCGAACTCGTCCTGCTCGGGGCGAAACGTCTTCGTGAGCGGGTGGCGGTCGTGCCCGTAGTGCGCGGGGTCGACGTCGGCGCCGCCGCACAGCTCGATGCCGTCGATGATGTCGAGCAGGTGGTCGATGCGATCGGGGGGCGTCGATCGGGGGAGCGCCAGCGTCGTCGCGCCGAAGCGCTCGAGCGGCTCGCGCAGCCCCGGCTCGACGTCGCGCAGCATCGGATCCTCGATCTCGATCGTGTAGCCGATCACGGGCGCGTTTCTCATAAGGTATTCATAAGGCATTCCCGACCCCGGAGGCGAAGCCAAGTGGCGACAGCGGAACAGACGAAGTTCATCCGGCCGGACGGCAAGGACAAGGTCACGGGCCTCGGCCGCTACACCGCCGACCTGACGATGACCGGGATGCTGCACGCGTGCTTCCGCTACGCCGACCACGCGCACGCCCGGATCCGCTCGATCGACACGTCCCGCGCACGGGCGCTGCCCGGCGTCTTCTGCGTCCTCACCCAGGACGACGTCCCCGACGTCCGCTACGGCCCCTTCGTCGAGGACCGCACGCTCTTCGCCCGCGACGTCGTGCGCTACGAGGGCGAGGTCGTCGCGGCGGTGGCGGCCACGACCCCCGAGATCGCCCGCGAGGCGGCCGCGCTGATCGACGTCGACTACGAGCCGCTTCCGGTCGTGAGCGACGTCGAGGCTGCGCTCGCCGACGGGGCGACGCTCGTCCACGAGGGCTGGTCGGGCTACTCGGCCTCGGAGGATGTCGTCCGGAAGGACAACGACGCCTCCCGCTCGACGATCGTGAAGGGCGACGTCGAGGCAGCGCTGGCGTCGGCCGACGAGGTCGTGAAGGAGCGCTACGTCGCCGACATGTCCCACGCCGTCCCGATCGAGCCACACGCGGCGGTCGCCCAGTGGCAAGGGGACAGGGTGACCGTCTGGTCGTCGACCCAGGTGCCCTACATCGCCCGCTCGGGCGTCGCGACGACCCTCGAGATGCCCGAGGGCCATGTCCGCATCATCGTCCCGCATCTCGGCGGCGGGTTCGGCGGGAAGTGCGAATTCCACTACGAGGCGCACGTGGCCGCCCTGGCCCGCGCCACCGAACGCCCGGTCCGGCTCGTGTTCTCGCGCAGCGAGGAGTTCATCGCCCCCGACCACCGCCGCGAGGGCCAGGTGATCGAGCTCGAGACAGGCGTGATGCGCGACGGCACCATCGTCGCCCGGCGCGGCCGGCTGATCCTCGACAACGGCGCCTACAGCGCCGACGCCCCGTTCTTCCCGCAGCTCGCGGCGATGCACGCCGTCGGCCCCTACCGCATCCCCAACGTCTCGGTCGACGCGAGCCTGGCGTACACCAACACGACGCCGTCCGGCTCGGTGCGCGCCCCCACGGCCCCGCAGGCGTGCTGGGCCGTCGAGCAGCACATGGACTCCGTCGCCGCGGCGATCGGGATGGACCCGGTCGAGCTGCGCCGCAGGAACATCCTGAAGGAGGGCGACACCACTGCCACCAACCAGGTGCTCGAGCCGATCGGCGCCGCCGAGACGCTGGAGCGCGCGGTCGAGCTGATCGGGTACGGCAAGGACCTGGCCGAGGACGAGGCGATCGGCGTCGGCTGCGGCTGGTGGCCGTCGTTCGGCGGCCCGTCCGGGGCGTTCGTGAAGCTGAACGGAGACGGCTCCGGCACGATCATCACCGGCGCGCAGGAGTGCGGAACAGGCGCGGTGATGGCGCTCCCGCTGCTCGTCGCCGAGGAGCTCGGGATGCGTCCGCAGGATTTCTCGATCCTCGCCCAGGACACCGACGCAGGCGGGTGGGACGCCGGGGCCTCCGGCTCGCAGACCACGTTCAACAACGGCCGGGCCGTCATCGAGGCCGCGCGCGAGGTGCGCGCGCAGCTGCTCGAGCTGGCGGAGGAGGAGCTCGAGGCGAGCCGCGAGGACATCGAGCTCGTCGACGGGGTGGCCCGGGTGAAGGGTTCTCCGACCAAGTCCGTCCCGATCACGTCCCTGGCCGAGAAGGCCCAGGGAGACCGGCTGCTCCTCGGCAAGGGCTCAGGCTCGCCCCCGCCGTCGCCCGACGTCGACGCGTCCGGCTGCACCGGCCGGCTCGGACTCGAGACGTTCGCGGCGCCGACGTTCATCACCCACGCCGTGCGCGTACGCGTCGACCGCGAAACCGGCGTCTGCCGCGTGCTGGAGGTGGCCGCGTCGCACGACTGCGGCGTCATCCTGAACCCGGTCGGTGCCGAGGGCCAGGTCGAGGGCGGCGTCGTGATGGGCATCGGGATGGCGATGCTCGAGGGCTCGATCATCGGCGAGGACGGCAGACAGCAAAACCCGCACCTGCTCGACTACAAGCTCCAGACCTCGGCCGACGCGCCGCCGATCTCGATCGCGTTCGTCGACGCCCCCAGCCCCTACGGCGGGCCGAAGGGCTCGAAGGGGACCGGCGAGCCGCCGTGCGTGCCGACTCCGGGCGCGATCGGAAACGCGATCGCCCAGGTGACCGGCGCCCGAGTTCACCAGCTGCCGATGACGCCCGAGCGGGTGTGGGCGGCGGCGCACGGGGTGGACGCATGAGCACGGGCACGTACCTCCAGCCCGCGAGCCTCGACGAGGCCCTGGCCCTGCTCGCCGAGCACGACGGGGCGGCGCTGGTCGCCGGCGGCACCGACCTCGTCGTCGGCACGCGCCAGGGGAAGCGGACGCTTCCCGAGACGCTCGTCGCCATCCACCTCCTCCCGAACCTCGACGGGATCGGCGAGAACCGCGGCGGCGGGCTCATGCTCGGCGCGCTCACCACCCACGACGCGATCGAGCGCTCGGCGCTCGTCCGGGGCCGGTGGACGGCGCTGGCCGATGCGTCCGCCATCGTCGGCTCGCCCGCCACGCGGCACGTCGGCACGCTGGGCGGGAACCTGGCGAACGCCTCGCCGGCGATGGAGACCGGCGCGCCGCTCGTCGTGTTCGGCGCCGAGGTGGAGCTGCGGTCGTCAGGCGGCTCCCGCACCGTCCCCGTCGAGAGCCTGTGGGCAAGCCCGGGCCGAACGACGGCGGCGCCCGGCGAGATGATCACCGGCGTCACCGTCCCGGCGCCGGCCGACGGCTCGGGCAGCGCGTACGTGCGGCTCGAGTTCCGGCGGTCGATGGAGATCGCGGTGGTCGGAGCGGCGGCGCTCGTCACGCTCGCCGGCGACGGCACGATGGCCGATGCTCGGGTCGCGCTGACGGCGGTGGCCCCCACGATCGTCCGCTCGCCGGCCGCCGAGGCGGCGCTGCGGGGCAGCGCGCCGACGGCCGAGGCGATCGCCGCCGCCGCGGCGGCCGTGCACGACACCGCGGCGCCGATCTCGGACGTCCGCGGCTCTGACGGCTACCGCAAGGCGATGATCGAGGTGATCGCGCGCCGCGCGATCGACGTCGCCGCCCGGCGCGCTGCCGGCGAGGACGTGCCGGTCCCGGCAACGATGACGGTGGGAGGCACCCGATGAGTCACGCCTGCACGCTCAAGGTGAACGGCAGGTCCTACCCGCTCGAGCTCGACGCCGGGCGGACGCTCCTCACCGTGCTGCGGGGCGAGCTCGGCCTGACGGGGGCCAAGGAGGGCTGCGACGACTCCGAGTGCGGAGCCTGCATGGTGCTGGTCGACGGTCGCCCGGTGAACTCGTGCTCCTACCTCGCGCTCCAGGCCGACGGCCGCGAGATCACCACGGTCGAGGGGCTCGCGAACGGCGGCGAGCTGCACCCGCTCCAGGCCGCGTTCCTCGACGAGGGCGGCGTCCAGTGCGGCTTCTGCACGCCGGGGATGCTGATCTCGGCGGAGGCGCTCTTGCGGCGAAACCCGGACCCGAGCGAGGAGGAGGTGCGGCTCGCGCTGGGCGGGAACCTGTGCCGCTGCACCGGCTACCAGAAGATCGCCAAGGCCGTGCTCGCCGCGGCGCCGGGGGCTACGAGCTAGACCACCGCTCCCGCGAGAGCCGGTAGAGCACGTGCCGGCGCAGGCGATGGCCGGGTGGAAGCGCCGGGTGGTCGAAGTCCTCGGCCGGGTCATGGGTCATCCCGATCCGGCGCATGACCGCGCGTGAGGGCTCGTTGGCTGGCGCCGTGAACGAGACGATCTCGGAGAGGCCGGCCTCGGTGAAGCCGAAGCGCAGCGCCTCGCGCGCGGCCTCGGTCGCGTAACCGCGCCCCCACCACTCCGCGGCCAGCCGCCAGCCCACCTCGACCGCCGGCATGAAGTGCGCGTCGAACCGCGGCACCGCCAGGCCCACGAAGCCGGCGAACTCAACCTCGCCGGGAACCTCGACGGCCCAGAGGCCGAACCCGTGCTGGGCGAAGTGCTCGTCGATCCGATCGGCGTGCGCGTCGCTCTCGGCGCGCGTCATCGTCCCGGGGAAGTGCTCCATCACGCGTGGATCCGCGTTCATCGCGGCATAGGCGTCGCGGTCCGGAGGGCTCCAGCCGCGCAGGACGAGGCGCTCCGTGCGAAGCGTGGGCGCCGCGCTCACGCCTCCGCCTCCTCGCCGTAGCGCCAGAACGCAGGGAACGCCGCCACCACCGGGACGATCCCGAGCACGCACGCGACGCCGCCCGAGACGATCGAGAAGCGTGTGCCGGCGATCCCGGCCACCGTCCCGGACTCGACGTCTCCCAGCCGCGGGCCGCCGGCGACCACGAGCGTGAAGATCGCCGACATGCGCCCGCGCATCTCGTCGGGCGTCGCCGTCTGGAGGATCGTCGAGCGGCACACCGCGCTCACGCTATCGGCGGCCCCGGCGACGAGCAGGCACGCCGCGCCGACCCACAGGGTCGACGTGAGGCCGAGGAGGGCGATGCCGACGCCCCACACCGCGACAGCGAAGACGACGATCCGTCCCAGCCGGCGCGCGTGGATCATCCAGCCGGTCGAGAACGCGGCGACGACGGCGCCCGCCGACACCGCCGCGTAGAGCACCCCCACGCCCGCCGGGCCGGCGCCGTAGACGGTGAGCGCGAGGGCCGGAAAGAGCGCGCGCGGCATGCCGAATGTCATCGCGAGGATGTCAATTGCGAAGCTTCCCATGAGCTCGCCGCTTCGGCCTGCGAACCGTATGCCGTCGCGGACGGCCGCCAGGAACGACGCGCCCGGCTCGACCGCAGGCGACGGCGGCGTGGCGATGGCCCACACCGCGGCGATCATCGCCATGAACGTCGCGACGTCGACGGCGTATGCCCATTTGAGGCCGGCGGCGGCGATGATGATCCCGCCGACGGCCGGCCCGACGACCATCGCCACCTGCACGAGCCCGTAGTTGAACGAGATGGCCGACCGCAGCCGCTCGGGCCCGACGAGGGCCGGCACCATGGCCGCCCGCGTCGGCCGGTCGACGGCGGAGGCCCCCGCGGCAACGGCGGCGATGAGATAGAGCATCGCCACGGGCGGAGACCCGGCGGCCGCGCCGATGACCAGGCACAGCGAGGTCGCGGCCTGCACGAGCTGGGAGGCGAGCAGGAGCCGGCGGCGGTCGGTGCGGTCGGCGAGCGTGCCGCCGAGCAGCGCGACGACCACGAGCGGCACCAGCTCGACGAGCCCGATCAGGCCGACGAGGAAGGATGACCCCGTGAGCACGAACACCTGGTACGGGAGCGCGACCAGCGTGACCTGGGTGCCGATCCCCGAGATCAGCCCCCCGATCACAAGCAGGCGGAAGTCGCGCGAGTCGCGAAGCGCGCTCGTGTCCACGGCGATGCCGCGCAGGCGGCGCGCGGCCCTGCTCCCGAGAGGGGCCGCCTATGCCTCCCCGTGGGCGCTCGTGAGGCGATCCAGCTCGTCCGGGCGGAGCTCGAGCTCGGCCATCGGCAGGAGCTCGGCGAGCTGCTCCGGCGAGCGGGCGCTCGCGATCGGCGCCGTCACCCCCGGCTGGGCGCGAAGCCACGCCAGCGCGACCGCCGCGACCGTCGTCGAATGGGCAGCGGCGACCTCGTCGAGCGCGGCGAGGACCCCCGCACCGCCGTCGAGGTGCTTCGAGGCCGACTCCGCCCGCGGGCTCTCGACCTCGGTGCCGCCGGGGCGGTACTTGCCGGTCAGGAACCCTGACGCGAGGGCGTAGTAGGGCATGCACGCAATCTCCTCGGCGACGCACAGCTGCTGGAGCTCGCCCTCGTACTCGTCGCGGCTCACGAGGTTGTACTCGGGCTGGAGCGCGACGTACCGCGCGAGCCCGCCCCGGTCGCTCACCTCGAGCGCCTCGGCGAGGCGCGGCGCGGTGTAGTTCGAGGCGCCGAGGTGGAGCACCTTGCCCTCGCGGACGAGCGCGTCGAACGCCGCCATCGTCTCGTCGAGCGGCGTCTCGGGGTCGTCGGCGTGGGCGTAGTAGAGGTCGATCCGGTCGGTCGCGAGCCGCTCCAGCGACGCCTCGGCGCCGGCGCGGATCGTGGCCGCGCTGAGCCCGCGCATCCCCGCCGCCCTCCCCACCTTGGTGGCGATCACGAGATCGTCGCGGTTCCCGCGGGCCGCCATCCAGCGGCCGATGATCCCCTCGGACGCGCCGCGGGGGTTTCCCTCGACCCAGTTGCCGTACCCGTCCGCCGTGTCGATGAAGTTGCCGCCCGCCGCCGCGTAGGCGTCGAGGACGGCGAACGACGCGTCCTCGTCGGCCGTCCAGCCGAAGACGTTCCCGCCCAGGCAGAGCGGTGACACGCTGAGGGCGGTGGTGCCGAGCGGGACGGTGGGCTGCACGAGCGCCTCCTTCATGGGTCGTCGAACGCCGTCGTGGACAGGTCGACGACGCTCGAGCCGCCGTCGACCGGGAGGACAGCGCCGGTGATGGCCGACGCCTCCGGCGATGCGAGGAACGCACACGCCGCGGCGACCTCGTCTGCGGTGACGGGCCGGCGCAGCGGGACGTGCGCCGTCGTGAGCGCGTAGGCCCCCTCGCGGTCGAGCCCGCGCCGCTCGCCCAGCCGGTCCATCGACGCGTCGGCGGCCGGGGTACGCGTCCACGCCGGGCAGACCGCGTTCACCCGGACGCCGCGCGGCCCGTAGTCGCGGGCCAGCGACCGGGTGAGCCCCACGAGGCCGTGCTTGGACGCCGTGTAGCCCGCGTCGTCAGGGATGGCGAAGAGGCCCGCGACCGACGACACGATGACGATGCAGCCGGAGCGCTCGACGAGCGCCGGCAGCGCTGCGCGGGCCAGGACGAAGCTGCTCGTCAGGTTCGAGCGCACGCTCGCGTCCCAGGTCGCGTCGTCGGTGTCGAGGGCGGCGGCCGAGCCGTCGCCGCCCGCATTCGCGACCAGGATGTCGAGGCCGCCGTAGGCACCGGTCACGGCCGCCACGGAGGCGTCCGCGTCGGCCGGCGCCGCCGAGTCACCGATCAGAGCCAGGCCGCCGATCTCGCCGGCCACGCGCTTCGACCGGCTCGCGCCGGCGGCCCATGACGGCCACCTGCATGCCGGCCGCCGCGAGCCGCCGGGCTGTCGCGGCACCGATCCCGGTGCCGCCGCCACTCACAAGGGCCACCCTCGCGTCCATGCGCCGATTCTCGCCGCTCCGGGCCGATGGCCGCGCCGCTTCGTATCCTTCCCGCCAGTGTCAGGCCTTCCGCTCCCGGCGGTCGTCGCGGTCTTCGCACTGGCTGCGCTCGCGGTGTGGTACGCCGGGATCAAGCTGTCGGACACGACCGACGTGCTCGCCACGCGCCTCAAGCTCGGCGAGGCGCTCGGCGGCCTCATCCTCCTCGCGATCGCAACCAACCTGCCCGAGATCGCGATCACCGTCAGCGCCGCACTCGCCAACAACCTTGGCATCGCGATCGGCAACATCCTGGGCGGGATCGCCATCCAGACCGTCGTCCTCGCCGTGCTGGACGCCGTTGGCTTGGGGCGGGACGACGGCCTCACGTACCGGTCCGCATCGCTGTCGCTCGTCCTCGAGGCGATGGTCGTGATCGGGGTCCTCGTGATCGCGGTGATGGGGGCGCAGCTTCCCCTCGGGAAGGCCAACGGGAGGCTCGAGCCGGCGGCGGTCTTCATCGTCGCGACGTGGGCCGCGGGCCTGTGGCTGGTCGGCCGGGCCCGACGCGGGCTCCCGTGGCAGGAGCTCGGGAACCCGCCCGACGGCCAGGAGAAGCGTCGCGGGCACGCGCGCAGGAAGCGGGCCGAGCGGACGCACCGCAGGCTGGGGACGCGGGCGGCTGTGGCGGTGTTCGCCGGCGGCGCGCTCGTGACCCTGGTCGCGGGCGTCGCGCTCGAGCAGAGCGGCGAGGTGATCGCCGGGCGAGCGGGGATGAGCGGCGTCGTCTTCGGCGCGACGATTCTGGCCGCCGCCACCGCCCTCCCCGAGGTGTCGACCGGCCTCTCGTCGATCAAGCTCGGCGACTACCAGCTCGCCGTCAGCGACATCTTCGGCGGAAACGCGTTCCTGCCCGTCCTGTTTCTCCCCGCAGGGCTGATCTCGGGGCATGCCGTCCTGCCCCAGGCCCAGTCGACGGACATCTACCTGACCGGGCTCGGCGCCCTCCTGACAGCCGTCTACGTCGTCGGGCTGATCTTCCGGCCCCGGCGCCAGATCTGGGTGATGGGCGCCGACTCGTGGGCGGTGGTCCTGCTCTATGCCCTCGGGATCGTCGGGCTCATCGCGATCACCCGCGCCTGAGCGACGGCGGCGGCGTCAGCCCTCGGGATGCTCCGACATCGCGGCGTGCCGCTCGACGCCCGCGAGCCACACCTCGAGCTCGGCGGCCGGGAGGGGGCGGCTGATGAAGTAGCCCTGGGCGACGTCGCAGCCGAGGCGCACGAGCTGATCCCAGGTCTCGGCCGTCTCGACGCCCTCGGCGACCGTCGTCAGGCCGAGGTTCCGGGCGAGGGCGACCGTGGCCTCGACGATGCTCGAGTCGGTGTCGCTCGCGGCCAGGTCGCAGATGAAGGAGCGATCGATCTTGAGCTCGTCGACCGGGAGGCGCTGCAGGTAGGACAGGGACGACCAGCCGGTCCCGAAGTCGTCGAGCGACACGCGCACCCCCATCTCGTGGAGCCTGGCGAGCACCTCGATCGTGCGGTTCGGATCGAGCACGAGCATCGTCTCGGTGATCTCGATCGCGAGGGAGCGCGGCTCGAGGCCGAAGCGGTCGAGCTCGGCGGCGATCGCCGCGGGGAGGTCGAGGTCGACGAGGTCGCGCACGGACAGGTTGACCGCGACCGACAGGTCGATCCCGCGGTCGCGCCACTGCCGGCACTGCTCGAGCGCGGTGCGAAGGACGTGGTGGGTGAGCGGCCGGATGAGGCCCGTGTGCTCGGCGAGGTGGACGAACTCGTACGGCCCGAGCAGCCCGCGCTCGGGATGCTGCCAGCGGACGAGCGCCTCGACGCTTCGCACGCGGCCGTCGACCATCGTCGCCTTCGGCTGGTAGTGGACGACGATCTCGCCCCGGTCGAGCGCGTGGCGCAGCTCGCCGACGAGCGCGAGCCGCTCGGTCGAGTGCTCGTCGGTGGACGGGTCGTAGACCTGGAGCGCGGTGCGGGTGTCCTTGGCGACGTACATCGCGATCTCGGCGCGCTGGAGCAGGGAATTGACGTCGCCGCCGTGGTCCGGGTAGACGGCGACGCCGATGCTCACCCTGATGTCGAGCAGAACGCCGTGGAGGATGAGGGGAGCCGCGAGCGCGGTCCGGATGCGAGCGGCCAGCTGGACCGCGGCCGACTCCTCCATGATCCGCGGCATGAGGACAGCGAACTCGTCGCCCCCGAGCCGGGCCAGCGTGTCGCTCGACCGCAGCGCGCCGCGCAGGCGCGCGGCGACGGCGGCGATCACGCGGTCGCCGGCGTGATGGCCCAGGGTGTCGTTGATCTCACGGAACCGGTCGACGTCCATCAGCATCACCGCCGTCTGGATACCGTCGCGGTGGGCCGCGCCGATCGCGTGCTCGGTGCGGTCGCGGAACAGCAGCCGGTTGGGCAGGCCCGTGAGCTCGTCGTGCATCGCCTGGTGCGCCGTTTGCTCCGCGCCGCGCCGGACTGCGGCGGACTGCCGTCCCAGCGCGAGGCCCAACCCCATGAGGGCCAGCACCATCAGCGCGAGAACAGCCTGCGCAGCCTTCGTCGGCCGGAGCACGCCGGGCGGCGTCGCATCCACGACCACGTACCACTCGTTCGCACTCCCGGTGACGTGCGCGACCCGCTGGAAGGCGACGCGCTTCCCATAAGCCTCGACCATGCCGCGGTCGCGACCTGCGATCCCGGCCGTCGAAACGCGCGGCGATCCCGGGCGCCCGAGCGGCGCCCCGATCCGCTGGCGACGGCTCGTGTCGAAGACGACGCTCCCCGTCCGCGCGTCCACGACCGAGACGTGCAGGCCGGCCGCCTCCTGGCGGGCGACTTCGCGAAGCGCCTCGATGGGCACCTCGAAGTGCAGGATCCCACGCTCGAAGCCGCGCACCGGAACCGGCGTCGCGGCGGCGATCACCCACTGATGGGAGTCGGGCGAGATGTACGGAGGCACCTGGTACACCTCGCCGTTCGGGAGGCCGAGCGTCGGCCGCACGAAGGAGTTCGAGCGCTCGTCGGCCGCCAGATTGGCACGCGGCGTGGGCTCGCCGCGGTAGAGGCGTGCGATCTCCTGACCGTTCGGAGCGATGAAGCACGCCTCGTCGACCGATCCGCCGTCCGCGGCCTGGAGCGAGCGAAGCGCGACGTCGATGTTGTGAATCGGCGTCCCGCCTTCCGCAATCGTCCTGTCCAACGACCCGGGGGCCGTGAACACGCCTCGCCAGACAGGGCTCCCGGCACCCACCAGGAGGAGCGCGCGCTGGCGCGCGAAGTAGCTCGTGAGCATCCGCGCCTCACCCGACGCCACGGAGCTCATCCGCGCTCCCTGGTATCGCCGCGCCGATTGGTCCGACGCCCGGATCAGGAGCACCGCGCCGAGGCCCAGCGGCACGAGGCCGGCGACCATCACGAGCAGGATCCATCGCCCATGATCGCGGAAGCGGCCACGGCGCGCCTGCCGATCGAGATGGGCGGCCATAATTGGGTGGTCGGAGGCCGGTCCGCGATCTTGAGAACGCGGCAGACGGCCACTCACCCTGAGGTACCAGGGTTACGTCGATCTGTGCAGGCGCCGCTCCGCAAGGGGCATTGACCGCCGCCCCGCGATCGCCGTCGAGGTCACCGGCCGGCCGGGCAGGGCCGGAAGAGGGCGCCGTCCAGGTCGACGTCGAACTTGACGGCCGCGAACCCGTTCACCGGCGCATACACCGTCTGGCAGAAGGTCGAGAACCGGTGGCGCGGCCGGCAGCGCTTGCCGGGCCCGCACACGAACCCGTCCTCACGGTACTCCGCCTCCCCCACCCACTTGCCTGTCGAGGTGAAGGCGTCGTAGCCGCACGGGTGCGCCCCGCCGAGGCCGGTGCAGGCGAACCCGAACTGCCGGCTCCCGGCGAGCTGGGCGGAGAAGCACTCGTCGTACTGGTAGCACTCCTCGACCACCGCGCCGTCGGTGTAGCGGCGCCCCCACCAGGCGAGGATGCCCGAGTTCTTCCACAACGCGCTCATGCCGGCTCGGTGGATGCGGTTGTCGACGCGGGCGAGGAGGTTCTGGACGTCGCCCCGGGTGAGCTGGAACCCTGTCGTCGACGGCGGGTTGAAGCTGTCGATGTCGTCGATCTCGACCGCGTCGAAGCCCTTCCTAACGCACATCGCGATTCGCGCGTCGAACACGCGCATGACGGCGGCCACGCGGCGCAGGTCGACCCAGCGCTCCTGCGGGTAGCCGTAGTAGACCCGGCCGAGCGCCGCCGCCGGAAAGCCACCGGGCGACGGGGTCGCGTCGGGCCGGTAGTCCTCCCAGGCCAGGTCGAGGTAGCAGGCCGCCCGCGGGTGCGGCAGGGTGCTCGCCTGCCACGTCGTGTGAAGCGCCCGCACCTGGGCCCGCGTCGTCAGGAACCCGTCGATGTCGTACAGGTCGACGGCCCTCGCGCCCGTGCGCTCGAGCGGCGCCACACGGCCGATCTGCCAGTCCCACCGCATCGGATGGCCGGTGCTGTCGAGGTGCGGCGGCGCCCAGCACGCCCCCTGGCATGCGACGGGCGCCGGGAGGGGCACCACTCGCCAGCCGAACCCGCGCATCGTCCTCCCGGCCGAGTTCGACGCGCGGACGACGATCCGGTGGGAGCCGAGGCCGAGCCGGCCGGTGGCGACGACCCTGGTCCGCGGCACGCCTCTCCAGGCACGGCCGTCGATCCGGTAGCGGAGCCGCGGACGGCCGTCGGCGGCGTTGTAGTGCGGCGCCGAGATTCTGAACCGCTCGCTGGTGGACCCCGTGCTCGTCGGCGGCAGGCCGTTCACGAACGTCGTCGCCGGCGCGCGCGAGCGCGGGTAGGCCGCGACCGCGGCTCCCGCGAGCACGTGGCGGCTGGCGCGGAGCACCCGGAAGGAGAAGGTCGCCGGATCGGTCTCGACCACCTCCGTCGCGGTCTCAATCAGCTTCAGCGTGCGGCCGGTGTCGCGATGGGCAACGGTGTATCGCGACGCGGCAAACGGCGTCGCCGTCGTGCCACCGCCGGGCCGGCAGCGCCCGCCGGACGGGGGGCACGAGCGCCACTCGTAGGCCACCTCGAAGCTCAGCAGCCGGTCGCCCGCTGGGAGATGCCCGGCGTGCCAACGCAGACCCGACGCGCGAAGGACGCTGCCGTCGCGCAGGTGGCCGGCGATCCGCGCGTGCCCGACGGCGACCGGCGGGCCGATCGCATGGCGCACGTGGGCCGCCCCCGCACCGCTCGCGGCCGCCGGTTGCGGCGCCGCGCCGGCCAGAACGGCGACGGCCGCCCATGCTCCGGCGCGGCGCAGCGTCACCGGATCCCCTCCGGAAGTGCCGGGCCGTGCGCGTCGATCATCGCGTCGACCATCTCCGAGATCGCCTCCGGCGAGAGGGTGGCCGACGCGTTGGGGTCGAGAAGGGCGGCGTGGACGACGTGCTCGCGGTCGCCTTCGAGCGCCGCCCGCACGGTCAGCTCGCACACGTTCAGGTAGGTGCGATTCAGGGCCGCGAGCTGGGGCGGCAGGCTCCCGACGGCCGTCGGCTGCACGCCGTTTCCGTCGACCAGGCACGGCACCTCGACGCACGCTCCCTGCGGCAGGTTCGAGATCAGGCCGTTGTTCGGCACGTTCCCGTAGATCACCCTCGGCTCTCCGGTGGCGATCGAGTGGACGATCAGCGAGGCGTACTCGAGGCTGCGCTCGATCTCGAACGGCCCTCCGGCGGCCAGCGTCTGCCGCATCGACTCGTACTCGCGCAGGTTCTCCTCGCTCCGGCGCACGTACTCGTCGACGGGCACCCGGAAGCGCTCGATCATCTCGTCGCTTCGCATGAACCACGGCAGGTACTCGGCCGAGTGCTCGCTCGACTCGGTGGGGAAGTACCCGAGCCGGCGGTACATCTCGACGCGCACCCGCCGCCGCAGCTCCGGGTCGCCCTCGATGGCCTCGTCGAGCAGCGGGTAGAGGTCGCGGCCCTGGTGGCGGAACCGGAGGATCCAGGCCTGGTGGTTCACGCCCGCTCCGAGGTACTCGACCTCGTCGTACGGCACGCCGACGATCTCGGCCAGGCCGCGCGTCGTCCACTGCACCGAGTGGCACAGCCCGACGACCCGGTGGATCGGCGAGCCGGCGTAGGTCGCCCAGCACAGCATGGCCATCGGGTTCGTGTAGTTGAGCAGCCACGCGCCCGGGCAGAGCTCGGCCATGTCGGCCGCGATGTCGAGCATCACCGGAATGGTGCGGAGGGCGCGGAAGATGCCGCCGATCCCGAGCGTGTCTCCGATCGTCTGGCGCAGCCCGAACCGCTTCGGGATCTCGAAGTCGAGCAGCGTGGCTTCGTGCCCGCCCACCTGAACCATGTTGATGACGTGGTCGCAGCCCTCAATCGCCGCGCGCCGGTCGAGATGCGCCTCGATCGTCGCGCCGGCTCCGACCGCATCGCTCGTCCACCGCGCCATCGCCGCGGCGGTGTCGAGCCGCTCGGCGTCGATGTCGTGCAGCGCGATCGTCGCGTCGGAGAGCTCCGGGAACGTCAGCAGGTCGCCGAGCAGGTTCTTCGTGAACTCGACGCTCCCGGCGCCGATGAACGCGATTCGCGTCATGCGCGAAAGTGTTTCAGATTTGATAGAAACGAGCAAGAATGTTCACAATCGCGGAACGGCGCGCGCTCGACCAGCTGTCCACTTCCGGCGGCCGTCTGGGGATCGTCGCGGCCGACCAGCGCACCAAGCTCGTCGCGGCGCGCGAGGCGGCGGGCCTCCCGTCCGACATCGAGTCGCTTCGCGCCTTCAAGCTCGACCTGGTCCAGGCGCTCGGCCCGAACGCGCCCGGCATGCTGCTCGATCCCGAGATCGCCCTCCCCCACGTGCTCGAGCGCGGCGCGCTTCCGGCGCGAACGGGCCTCCTGGTGTCGCTCGAGCGAAGCGGGTCCGTCCCCGCTCCCGGCGGGCTGCGGGCGGCGGAGCTCCTGCCCGATGTCGGAGCGAGCGGCGTGCGCCGGCTCGGCGGGACGGCTGCGAAGCTCCTCGTTCGCCTGCGCGCAGACCGTGAGGACACCGGCGGCGCGAATGCCGCGCTGATCCGAGCGGCGGCCGCCGACTGCGCCGCCGCCAACCTGCTGCTCGTCGTCGAGGTGCTGGTGTACCGGGCCGACGACGAGGACGCCGCGGCCTTCGCCGCTCGCCGCGCCGGCCTGATCCGGGACGGGGCACTCCTCGCCGAGGCCTGCGGCGCCCGCTTCCTCAAGCTCGAGTACCCGGGTGATGTCGCCGGCTGCGAGGCGCTCACCGATGCGCTCGGGGCCCCCTGGGCGCTGCTCTCGTCCGGGGTCGATCACGAGACGTTCGTCGGCCAGCTCCGGATCGCGCTGGCGGGCGGCGCGGCCGGGTTCATCGCGGGCCGCTCGATCTGGAAGGAGTCCGTCGGCATGGACGCCGAAGGGCGGCGCGCGTTCCTGAACGGCGAGGCCCGGCGACGGCTGGACGAGCTGCTCGAGATGGTCTCGTAAATGCCGCCGCCCGCCGCGTTCGACCTGCTCGTCGTGGGCGACTGCAACCCGGATCTGCTGCTCGTCGGCGGCGATCCCGTGCCCGAGTTCGGCCAGCGCGAGCAGCTGGTCGACCGGGCGGTGCTCACGATCGGCGGCTCGGCCTCGATCACCGCCTGCGGCGCCGCGCGGCTCGGCCTCTCGACGGCGCTCGTGGCGGCGGTGGGGCGCGACCACTTCGGCTCGCACGTGCTCGAGGAGGTGGCAGCGCGCGGCGTCGACGTGTCGCCCTGCCCGCGTCGCGACGAGCCGACGGGGATCACCGTCGTCCTGGCCCGCGGGGACGATCGCGCCATCCTGACCTCGATCGGCGCCATCGCCGCGCTCACGGGCGCGGACGTCGACCCCGGCCTGCTCCGCTCGGCGCGGCACCTCCACATCGCGTCGTACTTCCTCCTTCACGGCCTTCACGCCGGCCTCCCAGACCTCGTCGCGGCGGCGCACGCCGCCGGCATCACCGTCTCGCTCGACCCGCAGGACGACCCGGCCGGGCGCTGGGAGTCGGGCCTCCCCGAGCTCGTGAGAAGCGTCGACCTGCTCTTCGTGAACGAGCGCGAGAGCGCCGGCATCGATTCGAGCGGCTGCCCGCTGGTGGTCGTGAAGCGCGGCCCCCGCGGCGCGGTCGCGCGCACGCCGGAGGGCGCGGTCGACCACCCGGGCGTGCCGGTCGCCATGGTCGACGCCACGGGCGCCGGCGACAGCTTCGACGCCGGCTTCCTCGCCGCCTGGCTCGCCGGCGAGCCCGTCCCCGATGCGCTGGCCCTGGCCTGCGCCTGCGGAGCCCTGTCGACACGCGCGCCCGGCGGGACGGACGCCCAGCCGACGCTGGACGAGGCCAGGACGGCCCTCGCATGATCCTGTGCGTCGCCGCCAACCCGTCGATCGACCGATTGTTCACGGTCGAGCGGCTCGTGCCCGGCAGCATCCACCGCCCGGCCGAGTTCGCCCAGGTGCCCGGGGGCAAGGGGCTGAATGTCGCCCGGGCGGCGACCGCGCTGGGCGGCGACGTGATCGCGGTTGCGCTCCTGGGCGGCCATGCCGGCCGCTGGATCGCCGAGCAGCTCGACACGGAGGGCGTGCCGCTCCGCGCCACGTGGTCGGACGTCGAGACGCGATCGTCGCTCTCGGTGGCCGGCGCGATCGAGGGCCTGACCGAGTTCTACGAGCACGGCCATCCCGTCACGGCGAGCGAGTGGGCGGCGTTCGAAGAGCTCGTTGGGTCGCTGATGCCGGGGGCCTCGTGGACGACCCTCTCCGGCTCGCTGCCGGTCGGCGCACCCGCGGAGGGATACGAGCGGCTGGTCGGCTCGGGCCGCGTGGCGCTCGACGCGGTCGCCCCCGGGATCGACGCCGGGCCCGGCGATCGTCAAGCTGAATGCGGCCGAGGCGGCACACGCCACCGGCGTCGACACGGCGGACGCCGCGGGTGCCCGTGCGGCGGCCGCGGAGCTCCACCGCCGAAGCGGGAGCGCCGCCCTGGTGACCCGCGGCGAGGAGGGTGCAGTACTGGTGACGCCGGACGGAACGCTCCTCGAGGGCCGGACAGCGGCGGCGGGCCCGTACACGGTCGGGAGCGGCGACGCGTTCCTGGCCGGCCTCGTGGTCGCGCTGGACGGCGGCGCCGGCTGGCCGGACGCACTCCGCGCCGCGCTCGGAGCGGGCGCCGCCAATGCCGAGCTGCCGGGAGCCGGGCGCCTCGACCGGTCACGGGCGGCCGAGCTGGCCGAGGCGGCCGAGGTGCAGCCCGTCTAACTCCGCCGGGCTACTCGATCCGCTCGCCGCTCACCTCGTCGAACAGGTGCACCCGCCCGGCGGGCGCCGACAGGGCCACCCGCTCGCCGGGCGACAACCGTGCGTCGCCGGCCAGTCGCGCCACCACGGCGTCTCCCCCGCCCGTCACGCCGTGCACGAAGACATCGCTCCCGAGCGGCTCGACCACCTCGGCCAGCACGTCGAGGGTGATCCCACCGGGAGCCTCGCCCGCCGGCCGCAGGAGCTCCGGGCGGATGCCGACGACGACTCCGTCCGCCTCACCGACCGCCGGCCCCGGCAGGAGGTTCATGGCGGGGCTGCCGACGAACCGGGCCACGAAGATGTTGCGCGGCGTGCGGTAGATGTCCTCGGGCGTCCCCACCTGCTGGAGCCTGCCCCGGTCCATCACCGCGATGCGGTCGCCCAGCGTCATCGCCTCGACCTGGTCGTGGGTGACGAAGATCATCGTCGTCTCGAGGCGGGCGTGCAGCCGCTTCAGCTCGGCGCGCAGCTCGGCGCGCAGCTTGGCGTCGAGGTTCGAGAGCGGCTCGTCGAGCAGGAACGCCACCGGCTCGCGGATGAGCGCCCGGCCCATCGCCACCCGCTGGCGCTGGCCGCCGGAGAGCTGCGCGGGCTTGCGGTTGAGAAGCTCGGTCAGCTCGAGCATCTCGGCCACGTCGGCCACCCTCCGGCCGATGTCGGCCCGCGGCATCCGGCGCCGCCGGAGCGGGAACGCCAGGTTCTTGCGGACCGTCATGTGCGGGTAGAGGGCGTAGCTCTGGAACACCATCGCGATGTCGCGCGCCGCCGGCGACAGGCCCGCCACGTCGCGGTCGCCGATCGCGATCGTGCCCGAGGTGGGCTGCTCGAGCCCCGCCACCATCCGAAGCGCGGTCGACTTGCCGCACCCCGACGGCCCGACCAGCACCATCAGCTCGCCGTCCGCCACCTCCAGGTCGAGCGCGTCGACCGCCGTCGTGTCGTCGCCGAACCTCTTCGTGACCGACCGGAACTCGACCCTCGCCATTCGTCAGCCCTTGACCCCGGTCGAGGCGAGCGACTGCACGAACCACCGCTGGGCGAAGATGAACACGAGCAGCATCGGCGCCAGCGCCATCACGTTGCCGGCCATGAGCAGCGTCCAGTTCGTCTGGTGCGCCCCCTGGAACGAGGCCAGGCCCAGCTGCACGGTGCTGTGGCTGGTGGTCGAGATGACGATGAGCGGCCACAGGAAGTCGTTCCACGTCCACAGGAACGTGACGATCGCAAGCGTCGCGAGCGCCGGCATCGAGAGCGGCAGGACGATGCGGAAGAGCACGCCCACGCGCGAGCAGCCGTCGATGCGGGCGGCCTCCTCCAGCTCGACCGGGAGCGTGCGGAAGAACTGGCGCAGGAGGAAGATCCCGAACGGCGTTACGAGGTTCGGAGCGATCAGGGCCCCCAGCGAGTCGACCAGGCCCAGGTGCTGGACGATCAGGAACGTCGGGATCATGATCACCTGGAACGGCACCATGAGCGTCGCCAGGAGCGCGATGAACGTCACGTCGCGGCCGAAGAACCGAATCCGGGCGAACGCGTAGCCGGCGAGGCTGCACAGGAGCAGGTTCCCGGCGACCGCTGCCAGCGTCACGATCAGACTGTTGGCGAAGAACCGGCCGAACGGGGCGGCGTCGAGCGCGTCGGGGTAGTTCTGCCAGTGGATGCCTGACGGGACGAGGGTCGGCGGGAAGTGGCGCGACTCGGGCAGCGTCTCGATCGACGTCACGAGCATCCACACCAGCGGAAGCAGCATCACCGCCGACAGCGGGACGAGGACGAGGTGCCGCGGGCTGAAGGGCCACGTCTTCATGAGCTGTAGTGCACCCGCCGGCTCCCGAGCCAGAGCTGGACGACCGAGAACACGAGGGTGATCAGGAACAGCACCTCGGCCGCGGCCGCGGCGTAGCCGGCGTGGAAGAGCTCGAACGCCTGGTTGTAGAGGAAGTAGACGAGCACCGTCGTCGCGTGGAGCGGCCCGCCGCGGGTGGTGACGTAGATCTCGTCGAACACCTGGAGGGCGTTGATCGTCGACCACACGATCAGAAACAGCGTGGCCGGCGAGAGCAGCGGCCAGACGACGTGCCAGAAGGTCGCCCACCGGCCGGCGCCGTCGAGCTGAGCCGCCTCGAGGAGATCCTCCGGGATCCCCTGCAGGGCGGCCAGGTAGATGATGACGTCGAAGCCGAGCCAGCCCCAGACGGTCATCGCGACGATCGCGTAGAGGGCCTGGTCGGGATCCTGGAAGAACCCGTACGGCCCCAGGCCGACCTTGTCGAGGAGGAAGTTCGCGATGCCGTAGGTCGGTTCGAGCAGCCAGGTTGAAGATGATCCCCGTGGCGACCGTCGAGGTCGCGACGGGCACGAAGACCGCGGTGCGGTAGAAGCGCGAGAACCGGATCGGGCGGTGAAGCAGGAGCGCCACGCCCATCGCGCCGCCCACCGACAGCGGCACGAAGAGCGCCGTGTAGACGAGCGTCCGCCGGATCGAGTCGCGAAAGACCGGGTCGTGGACGAGCGTTCGGTAGTTCTCCAGACCGACCCAGGTCGGGGCCGTGAGCAGGTCGTTCTGCTGGAACGAGAGCAGGAGCGCCCAGCCGATCGGCAGGATCCCGAAGACACCGATCAGGACCACGGCGGGGAGGACGAACAGCCAGCCCGCCAGGTGGTCCGAGCCGAGCGCCTTTTGGATCACGACCCGTTCGCGAGGATCTGGTCGACCTGCTGCGCCGCCTGGTCGAGGGCCGCTTGAGGCTGGGCCTTCCCGAGCAGGATGGCCTGGATCGCCTGCCCCATCGCCTGGGAGATCTCGTTGTACGTCGGGAGCACCGGGCGGGCCTTGAGCGCGTTCTGCTCGTTGTCGACGAACGTCCCGACCCCCTTGTACTTGGCCGTGTACTTCGGATACGTCGCCGTCTGGGTCTGGGACGAGCGAATGGGGAGGTCGCCGGTGGCGAGCGACCACTGCATCGCCTCGGTCGGCGACGTGAACCACTTGAGGAAGGTCCACGCGGCGTTTCGCCGGTCGTCGCCGTTGTCGAGCATCACCCACTGGTCGGGGCCCGAGATCGTCTGGTGGTTCTCGTTGCCCGGGAGGATCTGGATGCCGTAGTCGACGTCCGGGAACCCGGAGAGGTCCCACGGCCCGGTGAAGAGCATGCCGATCTTGCCCGAGTTGAAGAGGTTGGCGTAGTTGCCGTTGCCGTTGTCGAGGTAGACGGAGTGGTCGACGGTCGCCATCTGCTGGAGCAGGGTCGCCGCCGCGACGCCGGCCGGGGAGTTGAACGCCGCGTGCTTCTGGTCGGGCGTCAGGATGTCGCCGCCGGCCTGCCAGAGCAGCGCGTCGAAGCGCCACACGGTGTCCTCGCTCGCATCGTTCACGTAGGCCCAGCCGAACTGCTTCGTCGACGCGTCCGTCAGGCGCTTCGCCGCGGCGCGGAAGTCGTCCCATGTCCAGTCGGCGGTCGGGTAGGCCATGCCCGCCTGATCGAAGAGCTTCTTGTTGTAGACGAGGGCGAGGTTGTCGACGAGCGCCGGGACGCCGACGATCTTGTCCCCCACGGTCACAGCCTGCCGCTCGGCGGGCCAGAAGTCGTTCCAGTTGATCGACGGGTCGGCCTTGATGAGGGGAGCGATGTCGACCGCCTTGGGCGTGCGGGCCATGTTCGCGGCCCACGAGCCGTACAGGTACACGATGTCGGGGTAGGAGCCGCCGCGGATCGCCGTCAGCACCTTCTGCAGCGCGTAGTCGGCGTTGCCGTAGTTCTGGACGGTGACGTGGATCTTGGAGTGCGTCGCGTTGAACTTCTTCGCGGCGTCCGCGAGCGCGTTGCCCTCGACGTCGACGTACCCGTGCCAGAGCACGACGTTGACCCGGCCTCCGTTCGACGATCCGGATCCCGAGCCGCCGCAGCCGGCGACGAGGACGAGGAGCGAAGCGGCGACGAGCAGGAGCGAGCGTCTCATGGGAGCACCACCGATCGTGTCAGGTTGCGGGGGTTTGACGGGTCGAGCCCGCGAGCCTGTGCCAGCGCGATCGCGAGCCGGTGGGCGAGGACGACCGAGGCGAGCGGCTCCGCCTCCGGTTCGAGGAGCGTCGCCCCTGTCGCGCGGATGTCGGATTCGAGGTCGGGGTCGAGCTCCCCGATGGGAACCACGAGGGTGCGCGAGTCGGCGGTCGCGATCGGGCCGTGCCTGTACTCCATCGCGGGGTAGGCCTCGCTCCATGCGCGGGCCGCTTCGCGCAGCTTGAGCGCCGCCTCATGTGCCAGCCCGACCGCCCATCCCCGGCCGAGGAAGTGGAAGCGGTCGAAGCCGGCGGGGTCAGCCGGGAGCGGCCGCGCGAGGACATCCTCGGCCGCCGCGACGGCCGGGGCCGAATCGATGCCCATGTGTGCGCGCAGGAGCACGAGCGTCGCCGTGGCGAACCTCGTCTGCACGACGGACTGCTCGTCGGCGAAGGGCAGCGTCACCACCCGCCCGGCCGCCCGCGCGAGCGGGCTCTCGGCGACCGCGGTGATCACGACCGTCGGAGCGCGCTCGCCGATGACCGCGACGGTGTCGAGCACCTCGGTCGTCGTGCCCGACCGCGAGATCGCAAGCACGGCGTCGTAGGCGCGGCCCGCCGGGAACTCCGACGCCGGGAACGCGTCCGTCTCGCCCAGGCCGGCGGTCTCCCGAAGCGCCGCGTACGCCGCCGCGACGTAGAGCGACGTGCCGCAGCCGATGACGCCAACGCGCTCGCCGTGGCGGGGCAGGGCGTCGCCGATCTCGAGCCGGGCCGCCTCGCGCCACACCGCGGGCTGGCTCGCGACCTCCTGCTCGATTGCGCTCATATCGAGTGACTTTATGCCAAAAACGATCAGATATCAACGAGCTTCCTGCTCGTTTCACCGATACACTGGGCGAGTGCGGCAGGCGGACCGGTTCGGGGTGATCGTCGAGCGGCTGTCCGAGGACGGCTCGGTCGCCGTCGGAGACCTGGCGGGCGAGCTCGGCGTGTCGGCCGCCACGGTGCGCCGCGACCTGGCGCTCATGGAGGAGCAGCGCCTGCTCGACCGCACCCACGGCGGCGCGGTCGCCCACGGCGTCCTCTACGAGCTGCCGCTGCGCTACCGAAGCGCCCGCCACCAGGAGCAGAAGGCCCGGATCGCGCGCGCGGCGGCGGCGCGCGTCCCGGACGGCTCGGCCATCGGCATGACGGGCGGGACGACGACCACCGAGGTGGCGCGGGCCCTGGCCGACCGCGAGCGGCTGACGGTCGTCACGAACTCGCTCAGCATCGCGTCCGAGCTCGCCGTCCGGCCCAACCTGAAGCTGGTCGTGACCGGCGGCGTGGCCCGGACCGAGTCGTACGAGCTGGTCGGCCCGCTCGCCGAGAGCGCGCTCGCAAGCCTGAACCTCGACCTGGTCGTGATCGGCGTCGACGGGATCGACGTCCATGCCGGGTTCACGACCCACCACGAGGTCGAGGCGCACACGAACCGCGCCCTGATCGAGCGCGCCCGCCAGGTCATCGTCGCAGCCGACAGCTCGAAGATCGGCCAGGTCGCCTTCGCCCGCATCTGCGACCTGGACGAGGTGCACGAGGTGATCACCGACGCGGCCGCCGACCCCGCCCAGATCGAGGCGATCCGGGCAGCCGGGATCGCGGTCACGCTCGTCGAGGCGGGGCCGACGCGGTAGCGAGCACGAGCGTCCGGGCCAGGCGGATGCCCCCGGGCGTCCCGATCCGGCGCTCGAGCTCGGCGACGACGGCCGCCTCGTCGGCCGGCGAGAGCGCCTCGGCGAGACGGGCGAAGTGGCCGATGCTCGCAGTGAGGTCGCGCCAGTGGTCGGCCGCCGACGGCGGCCGGAGCTCGTCGCGGATGCACGGTGCCCGTCGCCGTCGAGGCCGGCGCGGCGGTGGAGCTCGACGAGCTCGTCGAGGTCGCCGAGGCGGCCGAACACCCGCGCGAACGCGGCCCGCTCGGCGCCGAGCACGGCCGCCACGGCGGCGCGCGGCTCGCCGAACCAGGGGTTGTCCTCGACGCGCGCCCAGACCGCGGTGACGACTCGACCTCCCGGCGCGACGACGCGGGCGAGCTCCCGCAGGACCGCCAACCGGATCGGGGGCGATCATCAGCGAGAGCCGGCTCACGGCCGCCGCGAAGGCGCCGTCGTCGAACGGGAGCGGCTCGGTCATGTCGGCGTGGAGGAAGGCGACATCGACCGCCGCCCGACCGGCGCGCTCGCGGGCGGCGGCGAGCCGCGCCTCGCTCACGTCGATCCCGGTGACCGCCGCCCCGCCCAGCGCCAGCTCCACGGCCAGCCTGCCGCTCCCGCAGCCCACGTCGAGCACCGACGCGGCGCCGTCGGTCGCGGCGAGGATCTCGGGGAAGCCCGGCGGCGGCCGCCGGCCGTCATTCACGCCGAGACGCCGCCGATGTACCGGGCCGGATCGGCCTCGAACCGGGCCCGGCAGCCCGAGCAGCAGAAGTGATACGCGACGCCGTCGACGACGACCATCTCGCCGACCGGCTGGGTCGGCACCCGCATGCCGCACACCGGATCGACCGCCTCGGCGACCGTCGCGACGTCCGCGCTCCAGGCGTCGTCCGCCGCCGAGTGCCGCCACGCCACGAGCTCGGCGAGGACGGCGACCGCGATCTCCTCCTGGCGCAGCGGGCCGAGGTCGAGGCCGGCCGGGCTGCGCACGCGGGCGAGCGCGGCGTCGTCGACCCCGCGGTCGCGCAGGACGTCGAAGACGGACGCCGCCCGCCGGGTGCTCGCGACGAGCCCGACGTATCCGGCGCCCGACGCGAGCGCCGCCTGGAGCGTGTCCTCGTCGCCGCGCCCCATCGCCGCGATGACGACGGCGTCGGGCCCGCCGGCGACCTCGCGGGTCACGCGCCAGCCGACGGCCGGCGCGAGCTCGCTGAGCGCCCGGGCCGCAGGGCTGTCGCCGACCACGGCCAGGAGCGGCCCGGCGACGCACGGCTCGAGCAGCACCTCGACGGTGCCCTCCGAGGCGCACGTCGTCGGCGACGACGACGTCGGCTCCATCCGGGTCGAGATCCCCCTCCGGCCCGATGCGCACGAGCCGCGGCTCGCCGGCTGCGAGCGCGCGCAGCGACTCGCGGATGACGACGGGCTCCGCGCACGCTCCTCCGACCCAGCCGGCGATGCTGCCGTCGGCCCGCACGAGCGCCCGGTCGCCGGGCCGCGTCGATGCCGGGCGGCGGACGCGGACGACCGTCGCGAGCACGTACGGCTCGCCGTCGGCCGCGAGCCGCCCGGCCATGACGATGACGTCGTCGGGTGTCACTCCGCCAGACCCACCTCCACCAGCGCCTGCCACACCTTCGCGGGCGTGACCGGCATCTCGAGGTTTCGCACGCCGGCGTGGGCGAGCGCGTCGACCACGGCGTTCACGTACGCGGCCGGCGAGCCGACCGTCGCGGACTCGCCGACGCCCTTGGCGCCGATCGGATGGTGCGGCGACGGCGTCACGGTCTCGTACAGCTCGAACTTCGGCGTCTCCCAGGCGGTCGGCAGCAGGTAGTCCATGAAGTTCGAGCCGATGCAGTTGCCGTCGTCGTCGAACGTGATGAGCTCCATCGCCGCGATCGCGAAGCCCTCCGTCAGGCCGCCCATGATCTGGCCCTCGACGATCATCGGGTTGATGCGGACGCCGCAGTCGTCGACGGCGACGACCCGGAGCACCTTCCACTCGCCGGTGCCGCGGTCGATCTCGACGACCACCGCGTACGTGCCGAACGGGAACGTCATGTTCGGCGGGTCGTAGTAGGTGACGCCCTCGAGGCCGGCCTCCAGCCCGTCGGGGAGGTTCGTGTAGGCCGCGAACGCGCAGTCCTGGATCGTCTTCGACTTGTCCGGGCTGCCCTTCACGTGGAAGGCGCCCCGCTCCCACTCGAGGTCGTCCTCGGACGCCTCGAGCAGGTGCGCGGCGATGGTGCGCGCCTTGTCGCGCAGCTTGCGCGCGATCACCGCGGTCGCGGCGCCGCTGACGGGCGTCGAGCGGCTGGCGTACGTGCCGAGGCCGTACGGCGTCGTGTCGGTGTCGCCCTCCTCGACCAGCACGTGCTCGGCCGGGATGCCGAGCTCCTCGGCGACGATCTGGCCGTACGTCGTCTCGTGGCCCTGCCCCTGCGACTTCGCGCCGAGCTTCAGGATCGCCTTGCCCGGTCGGGTGGATGCGCAGCTCGGCCGAGTCGAACATCCTGAGGCCGGCGATGTCGTAGATCTTGCCCGGCCCCGCGCCGACGACCTCGGTGAACGACGCGACGCCGATCCCGATCAGCCGGCCCTCGGCCCGCGCCGCCTCCTGCTCCTTGCGCAGCTCTGCGTAGCCGAGCTTCTCGAGCGCCAGGTCGTGCGCCTTCCCGTAGTCGCCCGAGTCGTACTCGAACCCGGTCGCCGACGTGTACGGGAACTGCTCCGGCTTGATGAAGTTCTGCGTCCGGAAGTCGGCCGGGTCGACGCCCAGCTCGTACGCCGCCGTCTGCACGAGGCGCTCGATCAGGTACGACGCCTCGGTGACCCGGAACGAGCACCGGTAGGCGACGCCGCCCGGGCGCCTTGTTCGTGTACGCGCCGTCGGCGCTCACGTGCGCCGCCGGGATGTCGTAGGAGCCCGTGCAGATGTGGAAGAGCCCGGCCTTGAAGCGGGTCGGCTGGGCGTCGGCGAAGAACGCGCCGTTGTCGGAGAGGAGCGACGCGCGCAGGCCCGTCATCTTCCCGTCCTTCAGCGCCAGCTCGCCGTGCATGTGGTAGTCGCGGGCGAAGCCGGTCGAGATCAGGTTGCCGAAGCGGTCCTCGATCCACTTCACCGGCCGGCCGATCAGGAGCGACGCCGCCGTCGCGACGACGTAGCCCGGGTAGATCGGCACCTTGTTGCCGAAGCCGCCGCCGATGTCGGGCGAGACGATCCGGATCTGGTGCTCCGGCAGCCCCGCCACGATCGCGAACAGCGTGCGGTGGGCGTGCGGCGCCTGCGACGTCATGTAGATCGTCGCCTTGCCGGTCGCCGGGTTGACGTCGGCGACGCAGCCGCAGCACTCGAGCGGCGCCGGGTGGCAGCGCGGGTAGAAGGTGTCGAGCGACACCACCTTGTCGGCCTCCGCGAACGCGCGGTCGGTGGCCTCCTTGTCGCCCGCCTCCCAGTCGTAGATGTGGTTCTCGGTCTGGCCTTCCTTGTCGTCGCGGATCACCGGCGCGCCGTCGGCGAGCGCCTGCTGCGGCGAGGTGACCGCCGGCAGCGTCTCGTAGTCGACGTCGATCAGCTCGAGCGCGTCGCGGGCGATGTAGGCGCTCTCGGCGACGACCGCGGCGACCTCCTGGCCCTGGAAGCGGACCTTGTCGGTGGCGAGCACGGCCTGCGTGTCGCCGGAGAGCGTCGGCATCCACGCCAGGTTGTGCTGCGCCATCAGCTCGCCCGTCACGACCGCGACCACGCCGGGCAGCGCCGACGCGCGGCTCGTGTCGATCGACTTGATCCGGGCGTGCGCGACCGGGCTCCGCAGGAGCTCCATGTGGAGCATGTTGGGCAGGGTGATGTCGTCGACGTAGTTCCCGCGGCCGCGGAGGAAGCGGTCGTCCTCGAGCCGCTTCACCGAGTGCCCGAGGCCGCGCGGTTCGACTGTGGCCATTACGAGCCCTCCTCTGCAAGCGCGGCCGCCGCGTGCTGCACGGCCTTGACGATGTTCTGGTAGCCGGTGCAGCGGCAGACGTTCCCCGAGAGCGCCCAGCGGATCTCCTCCTCCGTCGGGCTCGGGTTCTCGGCGAGCAGCGCCACCGACGTCAGCATCATCCCCGGAGTGCAGAAGCCGCACTGGAGGCCGTGCTCCTCGTGGAACCCCGTCTGGATGGCGTGGAGCTCGTGGGCCCTGCGCGAGCCCCTCGACCGTGGTGATGGCCCGGCCCTCGGCCTGGACCGCGAACATCGTGCACGACTTCGTCGGCACGCCGTCCACGAGGACGGTGCACGCGCCGCAGCTCGTCGTGTCGCAGCCGATGTGCGTTCCGGTGAGGCCGAGCGTCTCGCGCAGGAAGTGGACGAGCAGGAGCCGCGTCTCGACCTCTGCGAGCGCTCCTGGCCGTTGACGGTGACGGCCAGCGGCGCGGTGTGAGTGGTGTCTCCGACGGTGGTGGCCATGGTCATCCCCCTTCCTGCCCGGCCTGGGCCTCGGCGACGGCCTGGCGCAGTCCACGCTCGGTGTAGACGCGGACGACGCTGCGCTTGTACTCCGCGGTGCCGCGCACGTCGTCGCGCGGCTGGGCGGCCTCGGCCGCCAGTCGCGCCGCATCCTTGATCGCAGCCTCGTCTGGTGCGCGCCCGACGAGCGCCTCCTCGGCAGCGCGGGCGCGCAGGTTGGTCGGGCCCGACGCCCGTGAGCGCGATCCCGGCCCGGCCGACGGTCCCGTTCGAGAGCGACACCTGGACGGCGACGCCGACGGTGGCGAAGTCGCCGATCTTGCGCTCGAGCTTGAGATACGTCCCGGAGGCGCGCGGCCCCGGGTCGGGGACGTGCACCTCGGTGATGAGCTCGTTCGGCTCGAGCGTGGTCATGAACGGGCCGGCGAGGAGGTCGTCGATCGAGATGGTGCGCGACGCTCCGCCCGGCCCGCGAACCGCGACCTCGGCGCCGGCGGCGAGCATGCACCGAGCCCCAGTCGCCCTGCGGGTCGGCGTGCGCCAGCGAGCCGCACACTGTGCCGTGGTTTCGCACGATCGGGTCGGAGATCTGCGGCGCCGCCCTGCCGAGGGCCGCATAACGGCCGCGCAGGTGCTCGGACCGCTCGCAGTCCTTGTGGCGAACGCGGGCGCCGATCACGAGGCCGTCGCCGCCGGGGACGATCGCGTCGCCGAGGTCGGCGACGCGGTTGATGTCGATGAGCGCCGTCGGCGCTGCGAACCGCAGTTTCATGAGCGGGATCAGGCTCTGGCCGCCGGCCAGCACCTTCCCCTCGTCGCCGTGCTCGTCGAGGTGCGCGATGGCATCGTCGAGCGTCGTGGGCGCCAGATACTCGAAGCTGGCCGGGTACACGTGATCCCTCCCTCCGGCGGGCACGCCCGGCTTCCGCGGGCCGGGCCGGCCCGACGCTCGAAGATTGGGTGAGAATACCGGGTCACGAGCCCCCCGAAGGTGTCTCGACCGTCAGACGACCGTGATGATCCCGAGCTCCGCCACCATAGACCTGTGATGCCCCTTCGGCTCGTCGTGCTCGCCCTCCTCGGCCTGGTGGCCGCGTGCTCCTCTTCTCAACAGGCGGCCTCAGCCCCGTCGGCGCCCTCGAGCACGCACCGAGCGGTCAGCTGCGCGACCACCCCTGTCCGTCATGGGGCCGCGCCGCGATGGACCGCTCCTGCCTGGTCCACCTCCTCCCCGGGCTTCGCCTCTCATCTCCGGTATGCCGAGTCGACCGGAGGCAACGTGGTCGGCGTCCTCTTCGCCTATCCGTTGCGCGCGGGCCGACCGGAGGACCCGGCGAACAAGATCCTGTGGATCGTCCGTCAGCCTCGCCGAGGACAGCCGCTGCACATCCGCGCGCAGCCCGTTGGCTTCTCCGCCCGCGGCGTCGTCACGAGCTGGCCGGCCAACTCGTCGCCCGGCGAGATCTACCCCTCGATCGACAACGTGCCGGTTCCCGGCTGCTGGCGCTTCACACTGCACTGGGCCGGCCACACCGACGTGGTCGCACTCCGTTATCGCGCATAGAGCGCGCCTTCAACCGGCGGCCGCTTCCGGCCGATAACGCAGGCATGGGATTGCGCTGGCGGCGAGACTTCGGCGTGCGCGCCCGCGTCCGCCGCGGGCTGGCCGCGCTTGCCCGCCGCAGCCGGCTGGCGTGGACCGGCGAGGAGCAGCTGCGCCTGGCCCTGGCCGCCGCCCGCATGGGCACGTTCGAGTGGGACCTGCGAACGAACCGGGGGACGATGTCGGCGGAGCTCGAGGCGATCCACGGGCTGGCGCCGGGCGAGTTCGACGGCAGCCGCGACATGATGCTGGAGCTCGTGCACCCGGCCGATCGCGACGAGTTCCTCGCCGGCTTCGCCCGGGCGATCGCAGAGGGCGGGAGGTACGTGACGGAATTCCGGATCGTGCTTCCGAGCGGCGCGGTGCGCTGGCGCACGGCGGTCGCGACGATCCAGGCCGACGCCGACGGCACCCCGTCGCGCATCGTCGGCGTGGGTCAGGACGTGACCGACCGGCGCGCCGCCGAGGACACGCTCGCCGAGGCGCGGGCCCGGTACCAGCGGATGGTCGAGCAGCTCCCGCTCGTCACGTACGTCGAGAGCCTCGACGCCGAGAGCGCGCTCTACATCAGCCCGCAGATCGAGGAGCTCGCCGGCTACACCGCCGAGGAATGGGTCGCGGATCCGCACTTCTTCGGCAAGGTGCTCCACCCCGACGACCGCGACGATGTCCTCGGCCAGTTCGCCCACACCCACATGACGGGCGACATGTACGACGGCGAGTACCGGCTGATCGCCAAGGACGGGCGCATCGTCTGGGTCAATGACGTCGCCGTCCGCATCCGCGACGACGCCGGGACTCCGCTCTACTCGCAGGGCTACATGGTCGACGTCACGGCCCGCCACATCGCCGAGCAGGCGCTCGCCGAGAGCCGGGGCCAGCTCGAGCAGCGGATGCGCGAGATCGAGCACCAGGCGCTGCACGACGCGCTCACCGGCCTTCCGAACCGGACGCTCTTCCACGACCGCGTCGACCAGGCGCTCCGCGCGGCGCGCCGCACCGGCGGAGCGGTCTGCGTCATGCTGATCGACCTCGACCGGTTCAAGGACGTGAACGACACGCTCGGCCACCTGAGCGGCGACGTCCTGCTCCAGGAGGTCGCGCGCAGGCTTCGTGCGCCGGTGCGCGAGTCGGACACCGTCGCGCGCCTCGGCGGCGACGAGTTCGGTGTGCTGGCGACGGGCGTGGCGACCGCGCACGACGCGGTCGTCCTCGCCGAGAAGCTCCGCGAGGCACTCGCCGCGCCGATCGCCGTCGGCGGGCTGGCGCTCGAGGTCGAGTCGAGCATCGGGATCGCGCTCGCCCCCGACCACGGAGCCGACGTCGAGACGCTCGTCCGGCACGCCGACGTCTCGATGTACGTCAGCAAGCGCACCCACAGCCCCGCCGTCTACTGCCCCGAGACCGACCACCATTCCCGCGTGCGCCTCACGCTCGTCGCCGACCTGCGCCGGGCCCTCGAGCGCAAGGAGCTCGCCGTCTACTACCAGCCGCAGGCCAACGCTGCGACCGGCATCGTCCGGACGATGGAGGCGCTCGTGCGGTGGGAGCACCCCGTCCACGGCCTGCTGCCGCCCGATCAATTCGTCCCGCTCGCCGAGCAGACGGGCCTCATCCGGCCGCTCACGCTCTACATGGTCGACGCCGCGCTTCACCAGTGCGCCGCCTGGCGGAACGCCGGCTACGACGTGGCGGTCGCCGTCAACGTCACGGGCCGCGATCTGCTCGACCTGCGGTTCCCGGAGGAGGTGGCCGAGGCCATCGCGCGCGCGGGCACAGCGCCCGACGCGCTCGAGCTCGAGATCACCGAGAGCACGATCATGACCGACGCCGCTCGGGCGCGAACCGTGCTCCTCCAGCTGAGCGAGCTGGGCGTCCGGCTCGCGATCGACGACTTCGGAAGCGGCCATTCGTCTCTGGGCTACCTGAAGCGCCTGCCGATCGACGTGCTCAAGATCGACCGCTCGTTCGTGATGAACATGGCAGACGACAGCGACGATGCCGTGATCGTCCGCTCCACCATCGACCTGGGCCACAACCTCGGCCTCGAGGTGGTCGCGGAGGGCGTCGAGACGCAGGAGGCCCTGGCCCGTCTCACGGAGCTGGGCTGCGACACCGTGCAGGGCTACTTCCTGGGCCGGCCCCAGCCGACCGATGCGGTCGAGTGGATCGTGCGCCGCCTGGCGCGCCGCCTCCCACCTGGCGACGTGTCGGCGACCGGCTGACGCGGCCGCTACCGGGCCAACGTTTCGCCAGCCGCACCCTGGGTAGTGAGCGGGTTCTCTGACCCAAGGAGGACCGATGATCACACTGACCATGGAGGCGACCGACGCGATCCGCGAGCTCGTGGGGAACGCCGAGCTGCCCGACACCGGCGGGCTGCGGCTCGACATGAACGACGGATCGATGAACAGCGCGCCGCCGAGCCTGGCGCTCTCGCTCGTCGAGTCACCTGCCGCAACTGACGAGGTGATCGACGAGGGCGACGTCCACGTGTACGTCTCTGAGCAGGTCGCGCCGCTGCTCGACGGCAAGGAGATCGACGCGCGCAGCGAAGCGGGCGGCGTCACGTTCCTCGTGAACGACAAGTAGAACAACCGGGGCCAGGCCCGTTACGGGGCCTGGCCGGACCGTGGGGGGAGCAGGCTCCCTCCACGGTCCCCCACAGTTCGTACTCACCCGCATTTTGCGAGGCCGGGTACCGCGCAACATCGGGGTCTGACCCCGTTGTTGCGCGAACCACGGGGGTTCGGCGGCTACGGCACGTCGTCGATCGACTCGGCGAGCAGCGTCGCCACGTCGGCCACGCGCAGGTCGCGGCCCGAGGTGCGAACGCCGTCGTCCAGCATGATCGTGCAGTAGGGGCAGGCGACCGCCAGCGTGTCGGCGCCGGTCTCGGCGGCCTCGCGGACGCGCTCCTCGTTGATCCCCGCCCCCGCTCCTCCATCCACATGTGCGCGCCGCCGGCGCCGCAGCAGAACGTCTGCTTGCCGGTGCGCTCCATCTCGACCGGCGTCCCGACCGCGGCGACCAGCTCGCGCGGCTCGGCCGCGACGTCGTTGTGCCGGGCCAGGTAGCAGGAGTCGTGGTAGGTGATGGCCTTCTCGCCGCCGCCGGGCGTGATCCGGCCCTCGCGCACCAGCTCGGCGAGCAGCTCGGAGTGGTGCACGACCTCGTAGCTCCCGCCGAAGTCCGGGTACTCGTTCGCGAGCGTGTTGAAGCAGTGCGGGCAGGACGTGACGATCTTGCCGGCGCCGGTCTCGTTCAGCGTCTCGACGTTCTGCTCGGCGAACGCCTGGAAGACGTACTCGTTCCCCATCCGCCGGGCGGGGTCGCCGGTGCACGCCTCGCGCGGGCCGAGGATCGCGAAGTCGACGCCGGCCGCCTGGAGCAGCTTGGCCGTCGACTCGGCCGACGTCTTGGCGCGCTCGTCGAACGACGCCGCGCAGCCGACCCAGTAGAGCACCTCGGGCGCCGGGTCGCCCGGCTCGAGCACCCGCACGCCGAGCCCCTCGGCCCACGCCGCCCGCTCGGACTGGGCCTTGCCCCACGGGTTCGACGAGCGCTCGACGTCGCGCAGCATCGGGTCGGCCTCGGCCGGGAAGCGCGCCTCGACCATGACCAGGTGGCGGCGCAGGTCGACGATGTGGTCGATGTGCTCGATCGAGACCGGGCAGGCCTGCACGCACGCGCCGCAGGTGACGCAGTCCCACACCACGTCGTCGGTCACCGCGTTCGGGACGAGCGGCGTGCGGCTCGCCGCCTCCGGCGGCCACGGCCGGCCCCTCGGCGAAGAGCTGGTCGCGCAGGCCCATGATGAGGAGCTTGGGCGAGAGCGCCTTGCCGGTCGCCCAGGCCGGGCATGCGTCCTGGCAGCGGCCGCACTCGGTGCACGAGAAGGTGTCGATCACCTGCTTCCACGTCATGTCGGCGACGGTGCCGGAGCCGAGCCGCATGTCCTCCTCCGGCCCCTCCTCGTCGAAGCGCAGCGGCTCGAGCCGGCCGCGGGCGCGCGTGCGCCCGAAGAAGACGTTCACGACCGCGGTCGCGATGTGCAGGTGCTTGGAGTGCGGCAGGTAGACCAGGAACCCGAGGATGAGGAGCACGTGCGCCCAGACGAAGACGCGCTCGGCGTCCTCGGTCCGCGGCCCGCCGCCGAAGAGGTGCGAGAGCGCGTTCGAGACCGGCGACCAGCCGGCCGGCCACTCGTTCAGGTCGAGCGCGATCCGCGTCGCGTGCCACAGGAGCAGCGTCGTCACGATGCCGGCGATGAGCGTCAGGATCAGGTCGGCCTCGCCGACGTGGCTGCCCTCGAACCGGGCCGGCCGCTGCACCTTGCGGATCACGAACGCCGTCACGACGCCGGCGAGGACGAGCACGGCGAAGACGTCGACGAGGAGCGCGAACCAGCCCTGGCTTCCGAGCCACGGGATCGTCTGAGTCGCTTCGACGACGACCGCGATCATCGCCATCACGATCGTCGGGAGGAGCACGAGGAAGCCCCAGAAGATGAAGGCGTGCATCAGCCCGGGCACGAGCCGCTGGAGCAGCTTGCGCTGGCCGAGCGCGATCACGACCTCGTTGCGCACGCGGGCCGGCAGCTCGCCCGACCGGTCGCTCGGCCGGCCCATCCGCACGAGCCGGACGAGCACGACGCGCCCGCCGGGCGAACAGCCCGCCGCCGACCGCCGCGACCCCGAGCAGGACGAGGAGGGCGACCGGGTCTATCCGCCCCTCGCCTTCCGGATCTCGGCGATGATCGCCGGCACCACCTCGTGCAGGTCGCCGATCACGGCGTAGTCGGCGTTCGCGATCATCGGGGCGTCGGGGTCGGTGTTGATCGCGAGGATGCGCTTGGCCCCCTTGCAGCCGGCCATGTGCTGGGTCGCGCCGCTGATGCCGCAGGGGATGTAGATCTCGGGCGCGATCTTGGTGCCGGTCTGGCCGACCTGGTCGGTGTGCGGGCGCCAGCCGGCGATCGTGACGGCGCGCGAGCAGCCGACCGCGCCGCCCAGGAGCTCGGCCAGCTCCTCGATGGCCGCGAAGCCCTCGGCCGAGCCGGCCCCGCGGCCGCCGCTCACGACGACCTTCGCGTCGGCGAGCGAGACGCCGCCGCCCGTGTCGGTCTGGGTCCGCTCGACGACGCGCACGACCAGGTCGGCGTCGGACGAGCTCGGGCGTGAACGCCTCGACCTCGGTCGTCGCGGGCGCGGCCGCCGCCTGGGCCTCGACGGCGTGCGGGGCGACGGTGAGGAGCTTCGTGGCGCCGTGCACGCGGGCCTGCTCGAGCAGGCTCCCGCCCCAGCGCACGCGGGTGACCGACGCGGGATCGCCGGGCGCCGCCGCGATGCAGTTCGCGGCGAGCGGCAGGTCGGAGATGGCGGCGGCGTGCGCCATCGCCTCGGTCGCGCGCTCGCTGCCCGGCGCGATGACCGCGGCGGGCTCGAGCCGCGAGACCAGCTCCGCGATCGCCCGCCCCCAGGCCTGCGGCGCGAACGCGGCGAAGCCCTCGTGCTCGGCGACGTGCGCCCGCCCGACGCCCAGCTCGCCCGAGCCCGGCCGCCGCATCGCCGCCGCCCGGCCCGATCAGCACCGCCTCGAGCGACGCCCCGGCCGCCTCGGCGTAGCCGCGCGCGAGGGTGGCGGCCTGCCGCGAGAGGTCGTCGACGCCGCCGCCGTCGTGCTCGACCAGGACGAGGACGGCGCTCATCCAGGACCCCCACCCGCTCGCAGCAGCTCGACGACGGCCGGCGCCGCCTCTGCGCCGCGGCCGAGGATCTCGGTCTGCTTGCCCTCGTCCTCGGGCACCACCAGCCGCACCTTCTCGACGCCCTGCTGCCGCCCGCTCCGGCGTCGCGTCTCGACCGGCTTCCTCTTCGCCCGCAGGCGGCCCGGGCACGGACGGGTAGCGCGGCAGGTTGAGCCCCTCCTTGACCGTCACGACCGCCGGGAGCGGCACGCGGTAGACGTCGCGGCCGCCCGCGCACCTCCTGCTCGCAGCGCAGGCCGCCGTCCTCGACCGCGACCGCCTTCAGGCCCGTCACGCACGGCCGGCCGAGGGCATGCGCGACCCGGATCCCGACCTGGTAGTTGCCGGCGTCGGCCGACTCGTTGCCGAAGAAGATCGAGGTCGTACTCGGTGCCCGCCTCGCGCTCGGCCGCGATCGCCTCGAGGATCGCCCGCGCCGTCGCCCGGCCGTCGAACTCGTCGTCGGCCAGGAGATGGATCGCCCGGTCGATGCCGAGCGCCATCGCAGTCGCGCAGCTGCTCCTCGGCCTCGGGCGGGCCGAGCGTGAGCACGGTCGAGGACGCCGCCGTGCTGCCTCGATCAGGCGCACGGCCTCCTCGACGCCGCACTCCTCGTGCGGGCTGATCGTGAAGCCCAGGTGGCGGGTCTCGATCGCCTGCTCGTCGGCGGTGAGGACGATCCGGCCGCCGGTCATCGGGACGCGCTTCACGCAGCAGAGGATGTTGAGCGGCACTACGAGCGGATCCTCGTGTTCTCGGGGTCGAAGACCGGCGTCGGCCCGGCGACGGCGACCGTGACCGGGTAGCGCTCGCCCAGGTACTCGACCGCAGAGCTCGTCGCCGACGACCGCCTGCTCCGGCGGCAGGTAGGCCATCAGGATGTGCTTGCCGATCGACGGCCCGGCGCCGGCGCTCGTCACGTAGGATCGCCGCCCCTTGCGCGTCGATCAGCGGCTCGCCGTCGCGGGTCAGGATCGGCTCGCGGCCCGAGCATGTAGCGCTTCACGCCGCTCTTCGACGTGTGGTCGTCGACGGTCAGCGTGCACAGGATCGCCGCCGGGTCCTCCTCGCGGTGGCGCAGGTGCGCGTCGCGGCCGACGAAGTCCTCGTCCTTCACCTTCGGGCCGGCCATGCCCGCCTCGACGACGTTGTACTCGGTCTCGAGCTCGAAGCCGTAGGCCCGGTAGCACTTCTCGAGCCGCCCGGTCGTGCCGTAGACGCCGATGCCGACGGGCGCGAGCGCCGTGCGCGCGGCCGGCCTCCCACACGATGTCCCAGAGCCGCGCGCCCTGCTCGATCGGCACGTAGAGCTCCCAGCCGAGGTCGCCGACGTAGGAGATGCGCGACGCGAGCACGCGCAGCGTGTCGATCTCGATCGTCGCGGCAGGTGCCGAACCGGAAGCCCTCGTGCGAGACGTCGTCGGAGGTGACCGACGGCGAGGATGTCGCGCGCCCGCGGGCCCCACAGGCCGAGCGTCGTCCATCCGGACGTGACGTCGGACGAGCTGGGCGGTGCCGTCGGCCGGCAGGTGATCCGTGAACCACTTGCGGTCGGCCGCGCCGTGCGCGCCGCCGGTGACGACGCGGAAGAGCTCGTCGCCCAGCCGCATGATCGTGAGGTCGGCCTTGAAGCCGCCGCCCGGCGAGAGGATCGGCGTGTACACGACCCGCCCGACGGCCACGTCCATCTGCCGCACCGACACGCTCTGGACGGCGGCCAGCGCGCCCGGCCCCGCGATGTCGAAGATCGCAAACGCGCTCAGGTCGACCATGCCGGCCCGGTCGCGCATCGCCAGGTGCTCGGCGTTGATGATGGGCGACCACCAGCGCGAGTCCCACTCGGCCTCGCGCCGGGTCACCCGGTCGCCGTACTCCTCGAGCGAGCGGCGCGTTCGACTCGTACCACTGCGGGCGCTCCCAGCCGGCGGCCTCGAAGAAGACGGCGCCCAGCTCACGCTCGCGGGCGTGGAACGGAGGCAGGCGGACGTCGCGATTCGACGCCCACTGCTCGCCCGGGTGGACGATGCCGTAGGTCTTGTTGAAGCCCTCGGCCGCGCGCGCCGCACGTGCGCGCGCGTCTTCTGGTGCTCCCAGAAGCGGGCGATGTCGGAGGAGTGCAGGTCGATCTCGGACTCGCCGTGGGTCATCCACTCGGCGACGGCCGCGCCGATCCCCGGCCCCTCCTTCACCCACACCGCGGCGCACGACCAGAGGCCCTTCACCTCGGGCGTCTCGCCCAGGAGTCGGCAGGCCGTCGGGCGTCAGCGAGAGGAGGCCGTTGATCGCGTACTTCACGCCCACGCTCTCGTCGCCGACGATCTCGGGCATCAGCTCGAGCGCGTGCTCCATCTGCTGGTCGAAGTCGGCCTGCGTGAACGGAAACTCGGTCGGCGAGAGCGCCGCCTGCTCGATCGAGGGGATCTCCTCCGGGTCGTGCAGGATCGGGCGGTGGGCGTAGGAGCCGATCTCGAGCCCGCTCCCGTCCTGGCGCTCGTACATGTTCGTGTCCATGTCGCGCACGATCGGGTACTCGATGTGCGACTTCGAGTCGGCGAAGTGCGGCACCGGCCCGACGTCGATCATCTGGTGCACCGCCGGCGTGAGCGGGATCGTCGCGCCCGCCATCCGGGCGATGCGCGGGCTCCAGACGCCGCAGGCGATGACCACGATCTCGGCCTCGATGTCGCCGTGCGTCGTGCGCACGCGCCGGACGCGCCCGTGCTCGACGTCGATCCCGAGCACCTCGGTGATCGGCGAGACGGTGAGCGCGCCCGCCTCCTGGGCCCGCTCGCGCATGATCGTGCCCGCCCGCAGCGAGTCGACGACGCCGACGCCCGGCGAGTAGAAGCCGCCGACGATGACCGACTCGTCGATGAACGGGACGAGCTCCTTGATCTCGGCGGGCGTCACGATCGAGACCGGCTCGACGCCCCACGCGGCGGCCGACGACATCCGCCGCTGGAGCTCCTGCATGCGCTCCTCGGTGCGGGCGACCTCGATGCCGCCGCTCTCGGTGAGGACGTCGAGCTCCTTGTACTGGCGCACGCTCTCGAGCGTGAGCGCCGTCATCTCCTTGGAGTGGTCGACCGGGAAGATGAAGTTCGAGGCGTGGCCGGTCGAGCCGCCGGGGTTCGGGAACGGGCCCTTGTCGAGCAGGACGATGTCGCTCCAGCCCTGCCGCCACAGGTGGTAGGCCATGCTGTTGCCGACGATCCCGGCCCCGATCACCACGGCGCGGGCGCTTCCGGGCAGGGTGCTCATGCGGTCTCCTCGGTTGCCACGGTCTCGCTCATCTGGTAGACAACTGATATATCAGAGCGTCCGACCGTATGCAAGAACGTACCCCAGCCACCCCCGCGGCCGCGAGCGGCCTGCTCTCCGACCGGGCCTACGCCGCGCTGCGCGACCGGCTGATCTCGCTCGCGATCGCGCCGGGGGCGCCGATCGACGAGGACGCGCTCACCCGCGAGCTTGGGGTCGGGCGGACGCCGGTGCGCGAGGCGGTGCGCCGGCTGGCACTCGAAGGGCTGGTCGTCGTCTACCCGCGCCGCGGCACGTTCGCGTCGAGCATCGACATGACGAGCCTCTCCGACATCACCGACGTCCGGTGCCAGCTCGAGCCGCACGCGGCGGCCCGCGCGGCGACCCTGGCCGACGCCACCGACCGGGCCGAGGCGGCCGGGCTGATGTCCGAGCTCGAGCGTGCGGCGGCCGACCAGAGGTCGCTGATCGAGCTCGACGCGCGCGTCCACCGGTTCGTCCATCGCTGCTCCCGAAACCCGTACCTGGCGCGCGACCTCGACCGCTACCTCAACATGTCGCTTCGGATCTGGCACCTCACGTTCGACCGCCTGCCGCCGCTCGACGACCCGGTGCGCGAGCACCGCGCGCTCCTCGAGGCGATTGCTCGCGGCGACGCGGAGGCGGCACGCGCGATCGCGCTCGAGCACGTGCTCGGCTTCGCCCGCGAGATGCGGGCCGCCCTCTAGTGGATCAGGGCGCGGGCTTGGAGCCGGCGGCCCCGGGCCTGTAGCCCAGGAGACACACGACCGTGGATGAGGCGAGCGTGACGGCGAGATGGCCGGGCAGCGAGCCGAGGAACGCCGGCCCGCCGGTCGCGACGTCGAGGCCGCCCCAGATCAGCGCCGCGAGGACGCCGATGGCAACGCCGCACGCGACGGCCGTCCGCCAGGTGTCAGGGATCCAGGATCGCTCCACGCCCGCGTCGCCGGCTACGTGACGGTCGCGACGACCTTGGTGATGTCGGGCGACCGCCCGACGAACGGCACCTTGACCAGGAGCAGGTGCCTGCCGCTCACCGTGATGACCTGCTGAAGCTGCCAGGAGGCGACCGACTTGCACGACCCGCCGTAGATGCACACCCTGGCCGAGGCGTTCTGGATGCCGGCGCCGTCGCGCATAGGGAATGACCAGTCGACCTGGCCGACGTGGCCCTTCCCGCAGCGGACGACGACATCGTGCTGGTGCATGTCGCGGGACGCCTTGCAGCCGTCGGTCTTCGCGTGGAACTCGTCGCCGTGCTTCGTGGTCGTCTTCGCCGCGGCCGCCGACGCGACGAGGCATGCGAGCGCCACCACCGAGGCGGCGGTTGCGAGCACGGTGCGAGCGGGCACGGATGGCATGTCTCACGGATAGCGGAAAGCGCGTAGGGCGACATCCCCCGATCCGGCGAGGCATATCCCCCTCCAGACTCCCCCGGTTAGGGGATGCGGGGACGGCGGGTGCGGGGATAGGTTGCAGGGGATGGGCGTCTCCCGGCTGGGGCAACCGACCGACGACATCGTTTGGGACGAGGGGCACGAGAATGACTTCTTTCGCCGCATGCCGTCCGCGCTGTCGCTGGCACTCGAGGCCACGGATCTCGAGTCGCTCGCCCGTGCCATCGCAAAGGGAGCCGAGGTGCTGTGGGACTGCGCCGCGCAGGTCGTGCTCCCCTCCGAGGGTGAGCTGCGGCAGAAGATCCAGGCCACGGCGCTGAACGGCAGCCGGCGGCCGGCAGGGTTTCGCCACAACAGCCGCGCCGCGGCGCTGCGCATGCCGCTCATCGCCCACGACGCCCGCCTCGGCGAGCTCGTGCTCCGGCGCGAGCGGCCGTTCGGGCGCCAGGAGCGCGGCCACGTCCAGTACTACGCCGAGCTGTGCGCGCTCGCCGTGCACTCGTGCTTCATGCGCGAGCAGTTCCACCGCGCGGCGGTGACCGATCCGCTGACCGGGGTCGCCAACCGCCGCCGGCTGATGGACGAGCTCGAGCACCGCACCGGCGCGCCCTACCGGCTCCTGATGCTCGATGCCGACGGCCTGAAGCAGGTGAACGACTCGCTCGGGTACGAGGACGGCGATCTGCTGATCGTGGCGCTCGCGGACACGCTGGCGTCGGTGCTCGAGCCGGACGAGCTGGCCGCCCGGCTCGGCGGCGACGAGCTGGTCGGCGTCCTGAATGCGCTCTCGCCGGGCGACGCGTCGGCGCGCGTGCACCGCCTGCGCGTGCTCGTCGACGATCTGCCGCTTCCCCGCCGGATCCGCGAGGTCTGCCAGGGGGCGAGCGTCGGCTGCGTGGCCTCACGGCCCGGCGAGACGCCTCGCGAGACGCTCCGGCGCGCCGGCGCGGAGATGCAGCGGCACAAGCGCCGCCGTAAGTCCGACCGCCGCTAGCGGCGGACCGCCGTCGACGGCAGGGCCAGGCCGACGAGCGCCGCCGCCAGGCCGCCGCACAGGAGGTCGAGCGGCAGCTGCGGGCCGCCGTGCCACCCGATCATGAGCGTCTCGATCGCGAGCCAGGCGAGCAGCACGAGCCCCATCGCGAGCGCCGCAGGCGCCGCCAGCGCCCGCACCGTGAGCGTCACGGCGGCCGCCGCCAGCATTCCGCCGCCCACGAGCACGATCAGGAGGATGCCCGGGACCGTCCAGCTCGGAAGCAGTGTGTGCTCGATCCACGCCACCTCGAGCCCGGAGCCGTCGCGCACCAGGCCGACGCCTCCGAGGACCGCCGCGATCCCCGTCACGAGCTCGATCGCCGCCATCGCCGCGATCCGCCGGCGGAGCGGCGTCGTGAACGAGAGGCGCACTTCGATCGACGGCTGCGTGACGGCGCCGTGCATGAACCAAGCATCGGCTCAGCCGCGCTCCGGCGCGTCGGGGCGGCCCTCGATTCGAGTTGCGTAGTAACCCACACCCACGGTGTGGTGGCGGCACCGATGCGGATTCCGGCTGCTCACGGCATCCTGAACGTGCACGAAGAAGGAGGCCGCCATGAGAGTGCTCGTCGCCGCCTCGAGCAGGCACGGCGCGACAGGTGCGATCGCCGAGGAGATCGGCCGCACGCTCGCAGGGCACGGCCTCGACGTGCAGGTCACACCGCTCGACGACGTCTCAGACGTGAGCGGGTTCGACGCGTTCGTGGTCGGGAGCGCGATCTACGCCGGCCGGTGGCTCGGGCCGGCGCGGACGTTCGTCGACGAGCACGGCGCGGAGCTCCGGTCGCGGCCGACGTGGCTCTTCTCGAGCGGCCCGCTGGGCGACCCGCCGAAGCCTGACCCCGATGCCGCGGTCAAGATCGACGGGCTCGTGCAGGCGACCGGAGCGCGCGAGCATCATCTCTTCACCGGAGCCCTCGACCGCAGCCGCCTCGGGCTCGGGGAGCGGGCCATCGTCCGCGTCGTCGGAGCACCCGACGGCGACTTTCGCGACTGGGACGACGTCCGCCGGTGGGCGGGCGCCATCGCCGAGACGCTCCAGCAATAGCCGCCTAGCGCCCCTTCCACGGATCGACGTAGACGTCGTCGATCCGCCAGTCGCCGCCCGACCCGACGGGGCGGAAGCGCAGCTCGACCTGGGCCGTGCCGTCGTTCACGATCGGAAGCGCCGTCAGGTTCGCGAGCAGGAGGAGCGGCGGGGTTGGGCGCCACGAGTCGGTCCCGTCGACGGTCGCGACGGGGAGCGCCAACGGGCCGATCAGCGTGTGGACGATCACGCTGACGCGGAGCCCGGCGTCCGGGTCGCCGTCGTTTCGGACGAAGAAGCGAAGCGTCGGCGAGTCGAGGCCGATGCAGGTCGAGGCCGTCGTCGCGTCGCTCCCGTCGGGAAGCGCGAGCGACTGCGAGTCGCCCTCGCCGCCGACCTGGAAGCTCTCGTTCCCCGAGACGACGGTCGCGCCGTCCTCGAGATCCCAGACGTCGCCGCCGTGCTCAAGCCCGCCGTCGGGGGCGAGCACGTACATCGACTGATCGCCCCAGGGCAGGAAGGGCTGCGACGCGTCCGCATCGGGGCAGCCGTCGAGGAGGGAGGCGCTCGCGCCAGGGGCGCCGATCGCCAGGGCCGCGATCACTGCGGTAACGATGACGGAAAGACGGGCGAGGAACGGTCGCATAGGGGGCTCCTTCACAGTCGGACGTCGCCTCCTACCTCGCCATTGGGGAGTGAGACCTCCCTCCCCTTTCTGCGGTATCGAGCATCACCCGGGCGAGGGATCTGGCCGGCCGACGCCGCGACTAGACTGGCGATCGTCTCGCCGGCAACGGTGGAGGTCATGTGAGCACGGACGGCGGATCACCGGGCAACACGGTGGAGCCCGACGCGGCGGTGGAGGCACAGATCGCGGCGTCGCGGGCGCGCCTGCCCGAGCGGCTCTCGCGGCGCGACCGCACCGTCAGCGGGCTCCTCTCGGCGGCGTTCGTGATCGCAGCCGTGGCGCTGGCCGTCTCGACGCCCGACGGCGGGCGCAACGCCGGGCCGGGCCTGGTGGCCGCGTTCGCGATCGCGTACGCCGTGTGCTCCGCTATCGAGTTCGAGGTGTCCAGCGGCACGGGCGTCCCGACCATGCTCGTCCTCGTGCCGATGCTCTTCGTCCTCCCGCCCGGCTGGGCCCCGCTGGTCGTCGCCGCGGGGCTCCTCGCGGGCGGGGGATGGGAGTGGAGCCGCGGCCGCCTGCATCCCGAGCGCGCGCTCGTCCTGCTGCCGGGTGCATGGCATGCCGTGGGGCCGGCGCTCGTCCTCTCGCTCGCCGGCGCCCCGGCGGCGAGCTTCGGAGACTGGCCGCTCTACGCGGCCGCGCTCGCCGCCCAGTTCGGCTTCGACTTCGCGAGCGCCGCAACGCGCGAGCGCATCGTGTTCGAGGTTCCCGTGAGCGTGATGGCCCCGGCGCTCGCGCGGGTCTGGCTGATCGACCTCATGCTCGCCCCGCTCGGCTTCCTCGCGGCGCTGGCTGCGGCCGACGAGGCCTACGCGTGGCTGCTCGTGCTCCCCGGCGCCGCGCTCCTCGCCGACATGGCCCGTGACCGGCGCTCGCGGATCACCGAGGTGCTTCAGCTCGCGCATGCCTACCGCGCGGTCGACCAGACCGCGCACCGCGACCCGCTGACCGGCGTCGGAAACCGGCTCGCGTGGGACGAGGCCGTCGCCCTCGCCGACGCCCAGGGAGCGGAGCCTGTGAGCGTCATCATCGCCGACCTCGACGGGTTGAAGAAGGCAAACGACGAGTGCGGACACGACGTGGGCGACGCGCTCATCTGCGCCGCGGCCGAGACGATCCGCGCCGAGGTGCGCGAGTCGGACCTCGTCGCCCGGCTCGGCGGAGACGAGTTCGGCGTCCTGCTCTCGGGCGCGTCGAAGGAGCGCTGCCGGCTCACGGCCCGCCGGATCGAGCGGGCGGTGGCCGAGCACCCGCCGGTCGCCGGCATTCGCCTGACCGTGTCGCTCGGCTGGGCGGCCACGCCGGACGTCCCCACCGTGACCGAGGCCCGGCGCGTCGCCGATCAGCAGATGTACGCCGAGAAGCAGACGCACCTCACCGCCCGGCCCGCCTAGCCCAGGGTCGCCGCGCACTCCAGGACGAGCGCGTGCACGAACGCCTGCGGCAGGTTCCCGCGCAGCTGGCGCTGGGCGATGTCGTACTCCTCGGCGTAGATCCCCGGCCCGCCGCACGCGGCCAGGCTCCGCTCAAACCAACGCGTCGCGCGGAGCGGCTCGCCCTGCTGGTGCCACGCGAGCGCCATCCAGAGCCCGCAGACCAGGAACGCCCCCTCCGACTCGCCCAGCGGCCGGTCATCGATCCGGTAGCGGTAGGCGTAACCGTCCTCCGCCAGCTCGCCGTCGACGGCGTCGATCGTCGCTCGCGTTCGCGGGTCGCCGGGCGGCACCGCGCCGCGGATCCCCGCCGTGAGGAGCGCCGCGTCGACCCGCTCGTCGCCGGCGGCGCGCTGCCAGCGACCAGACGGGTGAAAGCCCCAGGCCGTCGCCTCGGCGGCCAGCGAGTCGGCGAGCGAATCCCAGTCCGGCGATCCATGCAGAGCGGCGCTCATCGCCCGAAGCCCCGCCGCGCAGATCAGCCGGCTGTGCGTCCACCGCGCCGGGTCGAGCTCCCACACGCCGGAGTCCGGCTCGCGGTGCCGCCGGGAGATCGCATCGGCAGCGACGTCCGCCGCCCGCCGGCCGTCGGCGTCGAGACGGCCGCGCCGCGCGGCGCCCGCGAGCAGCAGGAGCGCCTCGCCGAAGGAGTCGAGCTGGAACTGGTCGTTCGCGCGGTTTCCCACGACGTCGCATCCGCCCGGGTACCCGGGCAGCTCGAGACGCCGCTCGTCGGGCACCAGGCCGCCGTCGACGTCGTACGCCGGCCGCAGGCCCGGCCCGTGCTCGAGCAGATGGCCGGAGACGACGCGAACGGCGTCGTCGAGGATGCTCTCGACCCCGGCGGCCGCCGCCGCCTGGCCGGCGTAGCACTGGTCGCGAATCCAGGCGTAGCGATAGTCGTAGTTGCGTCCTTCGCGGGCCCGCTCGGGAAGGGAGGTCGTCGCGGCCGCCACCATCGCGCCCGACGCCGAGGTCAGCCCATGCATGATCGCCACCGCGTGCTGCGCTTCGCGGGTCGCCGCCACGTGCTCGAGGCCGGGCACGCCCTCGGCCCACGCCGCCTCGGTCTCGCTCCAGGCGTGTGCCGGAACCGGCGCTGGAGCAGGGTCGCGGGCCCCCTCGAGCACGAGCACGAGGTCGTGCCGGTCGCCCTCCGCAAGGTCAAGCTCGAGCTCGAGCGCGGCGCCGTCCCGGGGACGCGCGGTCGCCGCGCCCGACCAGAGCGCGGTCGTTTCGCCCGACCGAAGCCGCCACACATCGCCGTCCAGGCGGCCCTCGTCCATCGGCTCGTCTCCGAACCCGGCCGCCAGCGCCAGCCGCGCGCTCAGGCTGCCTCGGCCCGCGACCACGGCGATGCTGCGCAGGACGACGGCCCGGCCGGGTTGCGACGGCAGCGCCAGCGCCTCACGGCACTCGACGATCCCCTCGTCCGTCACCCACCGGCTCCGCCAGATCAGCGACCCCCGCTCGTAGTAGCCGCCCCAGATGCAGCGACCGCGCGGCCGAACCGCGTACGTCCCGCCGCCGCCGATGAGCTCGGAGAAGAGGCCGTCGGAGTGCCAGCGCGGAAAGCACATCCACGCGATGTCGCCCTCGGGCCCGACGAGCGCTCCCCGCTCGCCGTCGGCGATGAAGGCGTAGTCGCGGAGAGCGTGCGGCTCCGTCACCGTCGCAGCGTTCGCAGGGCCAGGGCGGCGCCTCCCGCCGCGGCGAGAAGCGCGGCGCGGTGGGTCGCGGCCCAGAGCTGCGCGCTCGACCGGCTGGCCTGGCGGTCGAAGCGGCCCCGAGTCGCGGCGATCCGCTCCACGGGCTGGAAGAGGTTGTCGGGCCGGTCGGGGTCGACCGGATCGCCCTGCACCTGCTGCGCGTCGTACCCGGTCCGGGCCAGGTAGCGGTCGGCAAGGCCGGGCGCCACCACCGACGCGAGGATGGCCTTGAGCGCGCTCCCGCCGACGACGAGCTCCCGCCGCCGGTGGGTGGCCGCCCAGTAGACCGCCTCGGCCGGCACGTCCGGATCGAAGATCGGCGGCACGGGCTGGGGATGATCCGGGAGCCGGGTGCGGCACCACGAGAACTGCGGCGTGTTCACGGCCGGCAGCTGCACCATGGTGATCCACACCCGGCTTCGCTCGTGCAGGAGCTCGGTGCGGATCGAGTCGGTGAAGCCACGCACGGCGAACTTCGCACCGCAATACGCGGCCTGGAGCGGGATGGCACGGTAGGCCAGGGCCGAGCCGACCTGGACAACCGTGCCGCGGTCGCGCGGCACCATCCGCCGGAGCGCGGCCATCGTGCCGTGCACCGTCCCCAGGTACGTGACCTCGGTGGCCCGCCGGAACTCGTCGGGCGTCGTCTCGGAGAACGGCGCGAACACCGTCGCCATGGCGTCGTTCACCCACACGTCGATCGGGCCGGCCGCCCGCTCGACCGCCTCGGCGGCGGCGTCGACCTGATCGTGGTCTGCCACGTCCGCCGTGCACGACGAGCGGCGTGCCGCCGAGCCGGCGCACCTCCTCCGCGGCGGCCTCGAGGCCCGCCTCGCCGCGCGCGAGCAGGCCGACGGCGGCCCCGCGGCGGGCGAAGGCATGCGCGACCGCTCTCCCGATCCCGGCCGAGGCCCCGGTCACCACGACGACGCGCGGGCCGTTGGTCATGCGCGGGCCCGGCGCACCGCTAGCTCGACGGCGCGGTCCGCGAGCGCTGCGCCGCGAACTGCTCAAGCATCGCGTCGCAGAACGCCGGCAGGTCGTCCGGCTTTCGGCTGCTCACGAGGACGCCGTCGACGCTCACGGTCTCGTCGACCCAGGTGCCGCCGGCGTTTCGGATGTCGGTGCGAAGCGACGGCCACGACGTGATGGTGCGCCCCTTGAGGACGTCCGCCTCGACGAGCGTCCACGGCCCGTGGCAGATCACCGCAACCGGCCGCTCGGCGGTGAAGAACGCCTTCACGAGCTCGACCGCCCGCGGGTCGGTGCGCAGCATGTCCGGATTGGCGACGCCGCCCGGGAGGACGAGCCCGTCGTAGCGCGAGGCGTCCGCGTCGTCGAGGCCGGTGTCGGCCTCGAACGTGTCGCCCTTGTCCAGGTGGTTGAACGCCTGCACCGTGCCGCCCTCCGGAGAGATCAGCTCGGGCTTCCCACCCGCCTGCTCGACGGCCTTCCAGGGCTCCGTCAGCTCAACCTGCTCGACGCCCTCGTCGGCGACGAGGAAGGCGATCGTCTGTCCGTTCAGATCGTGTCCCATGGTCCCCCTCCTAGCGCTTCTTTGCGTCCACGGCCCGCTGGAGCTGGGCCTTCGACATCTTGGAGCGGCCCTCGACGCCGCGCTGCTTCGCCTCGTTATAGAGCTGCGCCTTCGTGCGGCCCTTGGGCCGGGCGGTGCCGGAGCGCAGGCCACCCCTTCGCGACGACGACATGTCGTTCGTCGACGAGCGCGACGCCGTCTGGGACTGGCCCTTCTGAGCGCGCTCCTTGTTGACGGTGCGGGCGGCGATCTCCTTGGCGCGCTTCGGGGACGCGCCCTGGTCGCGCTCGGACTCGCGGATGTGCTCGTATTTGCGTTCCTGCTTCTCGGTCCAGGTGCTTGGCATGCTGGCTCCCGGTCTCGATGGACATCTACGGGAGGGCGATACCCGCCGCCGCGCCGGGCGTAACGGGCGGCGTGCGTGGGAATAGTGACGTCGTGAACGCTCGCGACGACGAGCCGCTGGCAGAGCTCCGTCTCAACAGGCACCGCGACCTCGAAGGCCGGAACCGTGAGCAATGGGGGCGCAGGATCGTGACGGGCATCCTCGTGGTGTTCGTCCTCCTGGCTGCAGCCAACGTCTTCGGCCAGCGGCCGTCCAGCGCCGCCGCGTCGGGCCCCGGCGCCCAGCTCACCGTCTCGACGCCCTCGACCGTGCGCGGCGGGCTGATCTTCCAGACCCGGGTGGACATCTCCGCGCGCCGGCGCATCGCGCACCCGACGCTCGTCCTGGGGGGCGGCTGGTTCGACAGCATGACGCTGAACTCCATCCAGCCGGGCCCCGAGAGCCAGGCGTCGCGTGGAGCGGGCGTCACCCTCGCCTATCCGGCCCTCGATGCGGGCGACCACATGACCGTGTGGCTCGAGTGGTCGGCGAACCCGACCAACGTGGCGTGGGACCGCCCACAGCAGATCGCACTGGATGACGACGGCGCTCCGCTCGTCGCCCTCACCCGGCACGTGACCGTCTTCCCGTAGCCCATGGATCTCGTCTTCCGCTGCCTCGTCCTCTTCCCGCTCGTCGTCGTCCTCGTGCGCGTCGTGAACCGCCGCCAGCTGCACTCGCTCGAGCCGTTCGACATCGTGCTGCTCGTCGTGCTCGGCGACCTCCTCCAGCAGGGGGTCACGCAGAACGACTTCTCGGTCACCGGTTCGGCGATCGTCATCATCATGATGACGCTGCTCTCGATGCTCACGGCGTACGTGGCGTACAAGTCGCCGCGCTTCAGCACGGTGATCGACGGCGAGCCGGTGATCCTGGTCGAGCACGGCCGGCCGCTCCACGGCAACCTTCGCCGCGAGCGGATCACCATGAGGGAGCTCGCCGCCCAGGCCCGGATGAACAACATCGCCGACCTGGCCGACGTCCACTACGCCGTTCTCGAGACGAGCGGCGCGATCAGCTTCCTGACCGAGACGTCGTCGGCCTGAGCCGTTTGTGCGCTCGCGCGCACGGGTAGAAGGCGGCCAGTGGATCGGCCGCACGACACGGCGGCGGGGTTTAGCTCGCTCTTCCACGTGTACCTCGGGGTAGCGGTCGCGGTCGTCGTCCTCGTCTTCGGTGCCGTGGGGATCGCCGTCGTCCGCTTCAGGCGCCGCGAGGGGCTCGAGCCGTCGCAGCGGGATTCGGCGCCGGTGGCCGAGGGCGTCTATCTCGCCATCCTGGCGGTCGTCGCGCTGGGGCTGATCGCGGCCACGTTTCGCACCGAGGGCGGCGAGGATGGGCTCGCGGCCCGGCCCGGCCTCGAGATCTCCGTCACCGCCTACCAATGGTCGTGGCGCTTCGCATACCCCGCGGCGGGCGTTGTCGTCGACGGCGGCGCGGTCGCCGCCGCGCGCCATCGAAATCCCACGCTCGTCGTCCCCGCCGGGACGGTCATCCAGTTCTCGCTGCGCTCGCGAGACGTCCTGCACAGCTTCTTCGTCCCGGACATGCGCTTCAAGCGGTACGCGTTCCCCGACCACACGAACGTGTTCGACCTGGAGTTCGCGAAGAGCGGCTTGATGCCGGGAGCATGCGCGCAGTTCTGCGGGTGGGACCACGCCGAGATGCGCTTCGACGTGCTCGTCCTCCCGCCGGCCCGGTTCGAGGCATGGCTCGACGCCCGGGAGCGGGCATGACCACGGCCGCCGTCGAGCCGCGCGCCGGCGAGCGGGCGCCGCTCGGCGCGCTCTCGACCGACCACAAGGCCGTCGCGATCCGCCTCGCGTGGCTGTGCGGCGCGTTCTTCCTTGCGGGCGGCGTGCTGGCGCTCCTCGTGCGCTCGGAGCTCGCCGTACCGGGCATGCAGATCGTCTCGCACCAGGGCTACGACCAGCTCTTCACGATGCACGGCTCGACGATGGTCTACCTGGTCGTCCAGCCGCTGGCCGTGGCGCTCGGGGTCTACCTCGTCCCGCTCCAGATCGGCGCGGCGAACCTGATCGCCCCGCGCGCCGCCCTCTTCGCCGTGTGGATCCTCGCCGGCGGCGGAGCCCTCATGTACCTCGGCTTCCTCACCCACGACGGCGCCGGCTCGGCCGGATGGACGGCCTTCCTGCCGCTCTCGAGCGACCGGTTCGTCCAGGGCTCGGGGATGGACATGTGGATCGTGGGCGTGGCGCTCGCAAACCTCGCCGTCATCATCCTGGCGGCCGTCGTGCTCCTGACCATCCTGCTTCGCAGGGCGCCCGGGATGACGATGCTCAGGCTCTCGCCGTTCTGCTGGACGCAAGTCGTGACGTGCCTCATGGTCGTGTTCTCGTTCCCCGCGGTGATCGCGGCGATGGGGCTCGTGTACGCCGATCGCCACTTCGGCACCCACGTCGACCCGATCTGGTACCTCCAGCTCTTCTGGTACTACGGCCACCCGGCCGTCTACGTCATGTTCTTCCCGTTCGTCGGGTGCGTCGCCGAGGTCATCCCCGCGCTCTCGCGGAAGCGGTTCTTCGGCTACCGGCCGTTCGTGCTCTCGCTGATGGTCTTCACGGCCCTCTCGATGAGCGTCTGGGGCCACCATCTGTTCACGACGGGCCGGTCCGCCAACGAGTACTTCGCGGCCACGTCGACCGCGCTCGCCGTCGTCGCCGGCGTCGAGTACTTCGACCTCATCGCGACGATGTGGGGCGGGAGCCTGCTCCTGCGAACGCCGCTCCTCTTCGCGGTGGCGTTCCTGCTCCAGTTCCTGATCGGCGGCCTGACGGGGGTGATCGTCGCCTCGCCGCCGCTCGACTACAGCCTGAACGACACCTACTTCGTCGTCGCGCACTTCCACTACACGCTCTTCGCCGGGAGCATGTTCGGCCTCTTCGCCGGGGTGTACTTCTGGTTTCCCAAGGTCACCGGGGCGCAGCTCCGCGAGGGGCTGGGGCAGATCCACTTCTGGCTGCTCGTCGCCGGCACCAACCTGACGTTCATGCCGATGTTCGTGCTCGGCTACGACGGCATGGTGCGCCGCGTCGCCGACTACCCGAGCGACGCCGGGTTCACCGGGATGAACGAGCTCGCCACCGCCGGCTCGGGCGTGATCGCGGCCTCGATGCTCGTCTTCCTGGCCAACGTCGCCGTGTCGCTGCGATGGCGGCGCGCCGCCGGCGACGATCCGTGGGAGGGCCATTCGCTCGAGTGGGCGACGACCTCGCCGCCGCCGCCGGGGAACTTCGACCGCCTGCCGCCGATCCGCTCGTCTACGCCGGCCCTCGACCTGCGAAGGGCGGGCACGGCATGAGGCGGAGCTGGATCTGGCCGGCCGCCTGGGGGGCGCTCCTGGCGCTCACGTCGGCGGGCCTCTGGGGCGTACACGGCGCTCTCGTCGTCGGGCGCCGAGTCGTGCCGCGTCTCGGTGTGCATCGGAAAGCCGTGGCTGGCACCGGCGCTCCTCACCGCATCGGCGGCCGGCGCCGTCCTCCTCGGCTGCGCCGTCCTGCTCCTCCGTGAGGGCCGGGCGACCGCGGCGGCGGCCGGTTCCCCGGCCGGCCCCGCGGTCGCGCTCACGGCGGTCGGGGTCGTCGTCGCCGCGGCCGGCGGCGCGGTCGGCATCTGGATGACCTGGGTCGGGATCGGGGTCGCCGCCGTGGGCGTCGCCGGCGTCCTGGCCGCGCGCAGGAGGCCCCAGTGAGGCAGCGCCGAGGCCCCGTGCTCGGCGCGACGCTCGGCGTGCTCGTCGCGCTTTCGGCCGTCGCGCCGCCCGTCGACGAGCGAGCCGACGGCTCGCTCGCGGTCCACATGCTCCAGCACTTGGCGCTGGTGTTCGCCGCCGCCCCGCTTCTCGCCTGGGCCGGTTCGGCGCTCCTCCTCTCGTCGCGGCTCGGGCGGCGCGCCGTGACGCTCCTCGACCATGCCCCGCTGCGGCTGGCCGCGTCCCCCGCCGCCGGCTGGCTGGCGCTCACGGCGGTGATGACCGTCACGCACGTGCCGGCGGTCTTCGACACGGTCGAGCGGCACCCGCCCCTGCACGCCGCCGAGCACGCCGCGTACCTGCTGGCGGGCGTGCTCTTCTGGCGCCCGGCCCTGGGCCCCGAGGGCCGCGGCAAGCTTCCGCGCGCCCTCCGGCTGCCGTACCTCGTGGCGGCCATGCCGGCCGGGGACCTGCTGGGCATGTGGCTCGTCACCCGCGGCGCCCCGGCCTACGCCGCCTATCGCGGCGGCGGGCGAGGGCCAGCGCGCCGCAGGGGTCGAGATGATCGCCGCCTCGTTCGTGCTCGCCCTGGTCGGGGTGCGTGAGACATGGGGCGGGCTGGCCCGCGAGGAGCGGCGCGCCGAGGTCACCGAGCGCATCGGAGCCCGGGTTGGGTAGGCGGGCGACAGCCGCCGCGTTCGGCATCGCCCTCCTCGCGGCGGTCACGGCGATGCTCGTCCGGCCGCCGTCTGCGCCCGGGGGCGAGTCCGGCCCGTCGCTCATCGCCAAGGGGCGGGAGCTGTACCTGACCGGCTGCCAGTCGTGCCACGGCACCGACGCGGCGGGCGTCCCGGGGGTCGCGCCGACGCTCCTCGGCGCCGGCGCCTCGGCCGCCCAGTTCATGCTCACGACCGGGCGGATGCCCCTTCCGGCACCCGACCAGCAACCGGTGAGGCGGACGCCGGCGTACACCCCCGCCGAGATTGACGCCCTCGTGGCCTACGTGGGGTCGCTCGGCGGGCCGCCCGTGCCCCGCGTGTCGCTGGCCGGCACCGACCTCAGCCGGGGCATGCAGGCGTTCATGCTCGACTGCGCCGGATGCCACCAGGCGCTGGGTCGAGGCGGCGTCGTCACCGGAGCGAGCGTGCCCGACCTGACGTCGGCGACACCGACACAGATCGCCGAGGCGGTGCGGCTGGGGCCGTACCTGATGCCCGCCTTCGGGGCCGGCACGCTGGACGACCGCATGCTCGCGGACATCATCCGGTACGTCGTCTGGGCGCGCTCGCCGCACGATCCGGGCGGCGCGGCCCTCGACCACTCCGGCCCGGTGCCCGAGGGAATGGTGGCGTGGCTGGGAGGCCTTCTCGCGCTCGTCGTCTTCGCGCGGCTCATCGGGAAGGGGTGGCAGCCGTGAGCGCGCCGCGACGCGAGGCCGCGATTGCGGGGCTCCTGCTCATCGTGGCCGGATGCGCAGTCGCCTTCGTCGTCGCCTACGCGGCCGACGCCGGCACGCAGGCGCTCGGGCTCACGCTCGGCGCGGCGCTGCTCGCCCTCGCGGCGGCCCTGGGGGCGGCGGGCGCATGGCTTCTGCCGAACGAGGTCTCCGAGGAGCCCCGCCGGCCTCCGGCCGCGCAGGACGACGAGCGAAAGACCGTCGCCGCGCTCCGCCCGGCGGGCGCTTCGATCACGCGGCGGCGGCTGCTTGCCGGGACAGGCGCTGCCGCGGCCGCCGGGCTGGCGGGTGCGGCCGTCGTGCCGCTCGCATCTCTCGGCCCGTGGATGGGCGACACGCTGGTCGCGTCGCCCTGGCGTCGCGGCACCCGGCTCGTCGATGTCGAGGGACAGCCGATCGCCGCCGACGCGCTCGACGCGGGCGGGTTCCTGACGGCGTTCCCGGCCGGCGCGGACATCGACGCGACCGGGTCGCCGATCGTGGTCGTCCGGGTCGACCCGCGTCAGCTGCGACTCCCGGAGGCGCGCCGGGCGTGGGCGCCCGACGGGCTCGTGGCGTACTCCAAGATCTGCACGCACGCCGGCTGCGCGGTCTCGATGCTGCGCTCACCGCTCTTCTCAGCGCACGTCCCCGGCCCGGCGCTCGTCTGCCCGTGCCACTACTCCACCTTCGACGTCACCGACGGCGGCACGGTGCTCTTCGGACCGGCCGGGCGGCCGCTGCCGCAGCTCCCGCTGAGCATCCGGGCCGACGGCACGGTCGCCGCCGCAGGCCCGCTGTCCGGCGACGTCGGGCCGGCGTGGTTCGGCACGCGGGCGCCCGGCCGAAGCGGAGGCTGGTGAGTGCTCGAGCGAACCGTGCACGCCGTCGAGGAGCGCACCCGCCGGACGCATGTCCTCCGCGCCGCGCTCGGCTACGTCTTCCCCGAGCACTGGTCGTTCCTCTGGGGTGAGATCGCCCTCTACTGCTTCGTCGTGCTCGTGGTCACAGGCACGTACATGACGTTCTTCTTCGACCCGAGCACGACTCACATCGTCTACCACGGCTCGTATGCGCCGCTGCGCGGCCAGGACATGTCACGGGCCTATGCCTCGGCCGTCCACCTGTCGCTCGACGTCCGCGCCGGCCTGCTCGCGCGCCAGACGCATCACTGGGCGGCGGACGTCTTCCTGGCGGCGATCACGATCCACATGGCGCGGGTGTTCTTCACGGGCGCGTTCCGAAAGCCCCGCGAGGTGATCTTCTGGACCGGCCTCACCCTCCTTGCCGCCGCCGTCCTCGAGGGGTACATGGGGTACTCGATGATCGACGATCTCCTGTCGGGGATGGGCCTCGCGATCGGGTGGTCGGTCGCGGCGTCGATCCCGGTCGTCGGCGGCCCGCTCGCGACCCTGCTCTGGGACGGCCCCTTCCCCGGCGGCACCGCCTTCGAGTCGCGCCTCTACATCGCGCACGTGCTGCTCGTGCCCGTCCTCATCGGCGCGCTGATCGGCCTGCACCTGCTCCTTGTGAGCCTGCTTCACCACACCCAGTTCCGGGGGCCGCGCGAGACCGAGCGAAACGTCGTCGGCCTGCGCCTCTGGCCCGCGTACGCCGTCCGCTCGCTCGCGCTGTTCGCGGCGGTGACGGGCGTCCTCGTCGTCATGGGCGGGCTCGTCCAGATCAACCCGATCTGGCTCTACGGCCCATTCCACACGTACCTGAGCGAGAACGGCGCCCAGCCTGACTGGTACATCGGCTGGCTGATCGGCGCCCTCCGGCTCGTCCCGAGCTGGGAGCCCACGGCCTTCGGGCGGACGCTCGTCCCGAACCCGTTCTGGGGCGGCGTGCTCTTCCCGCTCATGGTATTCGCGACGCTCTATGCGTGGCCGGTCGTCGAACGCCGGCTGAGCGGCGACCGTGCGACGCACAACATCCTCGAGCGGCCCTCCGACAATCCCTGGCGGACGGCGTTCGGGGCGGCATTCGCCACTTGGGTCGCCGTCCCGTTCTTCGCCGGCTCGTCGGACCGCATCTTCCTGGCCTTCGGGATCGACTACGAGGGGCAGGTGACGACGATGCGCGTGCTGTGGGCGGTCCTTCCCGTGCTGGTCTTCGTGGCGACGCTCAGGATCTGCCGTGCTGTTCGTGGCTCGGCGGCGGCTGCGCGGGCCGAGGCTTCCGCCGATCCGGCGTAGGCGCGTCCGGTTTCACGCCGTAGCGCTCCTCCTCGGTTCCGGCGTCCGGGTCGGGCGCATCGGGATATCCCTCGCCGTGCGAGCGGGCGTCCTTCTCGGACGGGCCGGTCATCCCTGCGTCCGCTCACGCGAGGCCGTGGCGGTGTCACGCTCCTCGCTCTCGGGCGGCGCCAGGGCATCGCCGACGGCGGCGCCCGGCTCCTCCTCCTCGACCCGGCTTCCACCGCGGCTCGCGGCGGCGCCGCGGACGGCGAGGCCGACGAACACGAGGCCCAGGATGACGACGAGCGGGATGGCCAGAAGCGCAGCCCCCGGGACGACGACGATCGAGACGAGCGCGAGCAGGAGCACGACGACGATAAGGATGGGGGTGGTTGCGATCATGACTCGTCTCTACCCCAGCCCAGGTTTCGCGTAACGGCGGTTTCACGCCTGTGGCGGATGGGTACACCGCCGGCAGAAACGTCCCTCGGCCCGGCGTCGGTGCCGACCGGCCGAACGCCCGTTGCAGGCTTCTTCGGGGGCCGGGCCCGAGGGGCAACCGAACCACGTCCCAGCGCCGGCCGCGCTGACTGCTCGGCGATGCGACTCAGGAGTCCGCCGTGAGCGGCTCAGCGATGTCCTCGAGCCCTCGCTGCTCGGCGTCAACTCCCAGCCAGACCTCGGTGAGGCCGCCGAGGATCATGAGGCCGGCGCCGAGGAGATAGCCGAGGAACACGGTCGTCCGGTTGCCGCTCGCGATGTTGTGGCCGTAGAGCGCGGGCCCGATGATGCCTCCGATCCCGGTCGCGACGGCATAGAAGAAGGCGATCGCCATCGCGCGCGTCTCCATGGGGAAGATCTCGCTGACGGTCAGGTACGCGGCGCTGGCCCCGGCCGAGGCGAAGAAGAAGATCGCCGACCAGCCGATCGTGAGCTGGGTTGCCGAGATCGCGTCCTGCTGGAAGAGGGCGCCGACAACGACCAGCCCGATACCAGCCACCACGTACGACATCGTGATCATCACGCGCCGGCCGACGACATCGAACAGGCGCCCCAGCAGGAGCGGGCCGAGGAAGTTGCCGGCGGCGAACGGCAGCAGATACCACCCGATCGCGTCGCTCGAGATGCCGTAGAAATTCGTGAGGACGAGCGCGTACGTGAAGAAGATCGCGTTGTAGAGGAACGCCTGCGTCACCATCAGCATGAAGCCCAGGATCGACCGGCGCCGGTACTCGCCGAAGACCGCCTTCACCACCGGCCCGAAGCCAACGCTCCGCTGCTGCCTGATCTCGATCGTCTCGTCGGGCTCAGGCAGCCGCTCGTCGACATTCTCCTCGACGTCCTGCTCGATGTCCTCGACGACCTCCTCGGCCTCGTCGACCTTCCCGTGCGTCATGAGCCACCGCGGGCTCTCGGGCAGGAACTGCCGCAGGAGGAGCACGCCGACGGCGAGCGTCGCCCCCAGGCCGAACCCCACGCGCCAGCCGGTGTCGACGGCGAAGTAGGACGGGTTCAGCAGGACGACGGAGGCTGCCGCACCGACCGCCGTGCCGACCCAGTACGACCCGTTGATCGCGAGGTCCGTGAAGCCCCGGACACGGGCCGGGATCAGCTCGTCGATCGCCGAGTTGATGGCCGAGTACTCGCCGCCGATGCCCGCGCCCGTGAAGAACCGCGCCGCGGCGAACTCCCAGAAGGAGTGGGTGAAGGCCGTGCTGGTGGTTGCGACCAGGTACAGCGCGAGCGTGATCATGAAGAGCCGCTTGCGCCCGAACCGATCGGTCAGGTACCCGAAGAACAGCGCTCCCAGCACCGCGCCCGCGACGTAGATCGATCCTGCCAGGCCGATCTGCGAGGGGCTGAGCGCCAGCGTGTCCTTGAGCTCGAGCTGCCCTGCGATCGCACCGACGATCGTCACCTCGAGCCCGTCGAGGATCCAGACCGCGCCGAGCGACGCGACAACGAGCCAGTGCCATCGCGACCACGGCAGCCGGTCCATCCGAGCCGGGATGTCCGTCTCTACGACGTTGTCTCCGCGGTAGCCCCACAGTCCTGTTGTGCTCATGCGATCACCTCGTCATGTGACATCGACGGTGAAAATTCCCGCCTCTGACGCGCTCGAAACCGGATGGACACACGTTTGGCAGGGCTCCTACGGGGGTAGGCGGACGGCGGCATGACCGAAGCCGCTGTCAACGAACGGACGCCCGGCGACACCGGCTACGCGCCCCGGGAGGCGGACATCCCGCTCAAGGCGTATGCCGGGCTGATCACGGCGTTCTCGTCTGTGGGTGCTGCCGGGCTTGCGGTCGCTTCACGCCGCGGCCTGCCCGAGCGCCTCCACGCCGGCGACCTGGCGCTCTTGTCGGTGGCGACTCACCATGCGGCCCGGCTGATCACGAAGGACAAGGTGACGAGCGTCGCGCGCTCACCGTTCACGGAGTACGAGGGATCCGGTGATCCGGGCGAGGTCGCCGAGCATGCGCGGGGTCACGGTATGCAGCGGGCGATCGGCGAGCTTCTCACCTGCCCGTACTGCATCGGACAGTGGATCGCGCTCAGCGCCGTCACGGGGCTCGTCATCGCCCCACGCGCGACCCGCCTCGTCGCGTCGGTGCTGACCGTCTCGGCAGCCTCCGACTACCTCCAGGTCGTGCACCGGAAGGTGTCGCCGGAATGACGAGCCCGACGGGCTCTCCTCGCCGGATCGCCGCACTCGGAACGCAGCTCGCGGAGGCCGACGCGCGCCTGGTCGGCGCGGATGCCCGGCGGGCGGCGCGGTGGGTCGCGGCGGCGACCACGATGGCCGGCGGAGCCGCGGTCGTCGCTGTCGCGGCCACGGCGTGCCTGGTGGCCGCGATCGTGCTTGGACTGGCGACCGTGATGCCCGCGTGGCTCGCCGCGGTGCTGACGGGCGCGGCGCTCCTGGCGGTGGCGGCCCTCCTGGCGATCCTGGCCCGCGAGGCGGCGAAGGACGCCGGCGGAGCGCTGCGACGTGCCGGCGAGCGGGCACGGGAGGAGGGACGGTGGATCGGGAAGCTGATCAGCTCGAACGAGAAGTAGCCGACCTCAAGGCCGAGCTGGCCGCCGAGGTCGAGCGGCTCCGCGGGCGCGCCGGCCGAGCCCGCCGGGCCGCCCTCCAGACGTCGGCGGTCGGAGCCGCGCTGGCCGCGGCGGGCCTGGGCGCGCTGCGCGTGCGACGCCATCGGTAGGCGGGCCGGGCGGCGCATGCACGAGCGCATCCACCGCGCCGAGCAGAACGAGCTGGCGTTCCAGTCCTATAACCAGCGCCGCGCCGCGGCGGAACGGGCCGGCCAGACGCCCTCGGACGAGCCTGTCCAGTTCGTGTGCGAGTGCGACGACCCTGCGTGCTGGAAGGCGATCGAGCTGCGACTGGGAGAGTACGAGCTGGCGGTCAGCCTCGTCGACCGCTTCCTGGTGTCGCCGGGCCACCAGGATCCCGCCGTCGAGGTCGTCGTCGAGGAGCATGACGGCTATCTGGTCGTCTCCAAGCCCAGCCTGCGGCGCCGGTCGGGGTAGGCGGGGCCGGCGTCAGGGCCGGGTGTTCCCGCTTGCACGCGGGAGAAACGCGCGTATCGTCACCGCGTCGCGAGCGCAGCCCGCTGCGTCTCTAGCACGTAGCGCGGATCCTCGGCGGCCTGGAAGCCTGCCTTGAAGACCGAGAACCGGGTTGCCGCCGCGCCGGCCAGGACGAGCGCCGCCCCCATCCGCGCACGGCGGCGGCCGCCAGAGAGGGCAAGCACCGCTCCGGCTGCGTCGAGGAGGCGAGCCGCGTTCCGGTACCTGCCCGCCTCACCGGTGGCGTACGCCCGGGCCGTCGGGCCGAGGCGGCGCGTCATGAGCGCCCCGGCGAGCTGCGAGCCGGCGGCCCCGAGGAGCATCGCCCGCCGCGCCGGGCCGGCGTGCTCGGGCGGCGTCGTGATGACGGCGGCCGCGCCGGCGCTCGCCGCGGCGCTCGCCGCGAAGAGAAACGGCAGCTCGCGCCGGGCGTCGTGCCAGGCCGGGTTGGCGGTGTCGGCCAGGAGCACGGACGTGTAGACGGAGAGGGGGACGCCGGACACGCCGGCGACCGCCTCGAGCCCCACCCGTGCCCGCGGCGCGACGCCGGCCACGTCGAGGAGCGTCGCGGCGCTCGTCGTCGCGCCCGAGCCGAGCAAGAGCCAGCTTCCGAGGTTCATCGGCGAGCTGGGCTTGAAGACGCGCATCATGTTGAGGAAGCGCTCCGGCCGGCCGAGGTCCTTCACGAGGAGCGCCGGGCTGGCGTTCACCGCCGCCGTCGCAACCAGCCCCGCGCGGCGGGCGAGCACCGGGTTGCCAGACGCGCGCGCGAGGAACGCCATCGTCGACGACGCCCCGGCCAGCCCGCCCGTGAAGAGGTACCAGCCGATCTCGCGCTTCCAGACCGGCGGCTTCAGGATCGGCCGCCCGTAGTAGGCAGGAGCGCTCACGTGCCCACTCCGTCCCGCCCGGCCAGGAACGCGACGCCGAGCCCGGCGAGGAGCGCGGCCCCGGCCGCGGCCGCGCTCCGCCACATCGAGCCCAGGTCGCGGGTCGAGTCGCGCGGCGCCGGCGGCAGGCCGTAGGTCTCGGGCTCGTCGAGCAGCAGGAAGAACGCGCCGAACCCGCCGACCCCGTCGCCCGGATCGTCGCCGTAGAGCTGCGCTCCGGCGAAGCCGTCGGCGACAACCTTGTCGAGCCGGCCGGCGGCGCGCTCGCGCAGCTCGTCCAGCGGGCCGTACTGGATCGACTCGGTGGGGCAGGCCTGGGCGCAGGCGGGCGTGATCCCCTCGCGGGTGCGGTCGTAGCAGAGCGTGCACTTCCAGACCCGCCCGTCCGCGCGACCCCCGCGGTCCGGTGCCGGCAGCTCGCGCCGGTCGAGGACGCCGAACGGGCACGCCGGGACGCAGTAGCCGCAGCCGTTGCACACGTCCTCCTGGACGACCACGGTTCCGAGCTCCGTCCGGAAGATCGCGCCCGTCGGACAGACGTTGAGGCAGGCCGACTCGGTGCAGTGCTTGCAGACGTCCGAGCTCATGAGCCACCGGAGCGGGTCCTCGCCCTCGGCGCCGCCGCCGTCGCCCTCCATGCGCAGCGGCGTCGTCTGCTCGACGAACGCGACGTGGCGCCAGCTGTTCGCGCCCAGCTCCGAGGTGTTGTCGAACGACTCGCCGCTCCAGACGAGGCCGTCCTCGGGAACGAGGTTCCACTCCTTGCACGCCACCTCGCAGGCCTTGCACCCGATGCAGACGCTCGTGTCGGTGAAGAACCCCATCCGGGGCTGCGCCTCGGCGCCGTAGGTCTCCGGCCACGCCTCCGTCCGCGCGCTCATCGCGGCACCACCCGCCCGTTTCCGCGTGGCCGCCGCCCGGGGCGGATGTCACAGGTCGCGACCTTCGACTCCTGGATGTGCACGTTCGGGTCGAGGACCGCTTCGAGCAGGTCGTTGGCCGCGTCCCCCGTCGTGAGCCCGCGGCTGCCCCAGTGATACGGAAGCCCGATCTGGTGCACGGCCCGGCCGCCGATCGTCACGGGAGCCATCCGCTCCGTGACGACGACCCGCGCCTCGACGGATGCGCGCACGGTGCGGACGGTCGCCCAGCCGCCGTGGCGCAGGTCCCGTTCCTCGGCGAGCTCCGGGCTGACTTCGCAAAACATGGCAGGCTGGAGCTCGGAGAGGTACGGCAGGAACCGGCTCATGCCGCCGGCCGTGTGATGCTCGGTCAGCCGGTAGGTCGTGACGACGTAGGGGAACTCGCCACGCGGGTTCCGCTCGTTTCCCTTCCGGCGGAAGCGCTCCCGGGCGGGGTTGGACGCCTGCCCGTAGAGCGGGTTTCGGACCGGCGACTCGTCCGGCTCGTAGTGCGTCGGGAGCGGGCCGTCCACGACCCCGGCGGGCGCGAACAGCCAGCCCCGGCCGTCGGGCTGCATGATGAACGGGTGGTGCCCGGCGATCGCTGCCTGCGCCTTCGCGCCGTCGGGCGGGCGGTAGTCGGGCCGCTTGTCGGGCTGGAAGTCGGGAACGTCCTCGCCCGTCCACGTGCCGTCCTGCTCGTCCCACCATATGTACTTCTTGCGCTCCGACCACGGCCGCCCCTCGGGATCGGCCGAGGCCCGGTTGTAGAGGATGCGCCGGTTGGCGGGCCACGCCCATCCCCATTCCGGCGCCACCCACGACTGCTCGCCGCCCGGCCGCCGGCGGGCGGGCTGGTTGGTCTCGTCGGCGTAGCAGCCCGCATAGATCCAGCAGCCGCAGGCGGTCGAGCCGTCGTCCTTCAGCTCGAGGTACGAGGACAGCGCCTCGCCGTTCCCGTCCCAGCCGTTGATCTCGCGCAGCACCGCCTCGGCGCTCGGGTCGGCGATCTCGCCGGCCGTCGGGTAGTGCCAGGCAAGCTCCTTCACCGGCCGGTCGCGCTCCTCCTCGGAGTCAGCCAGCTTCTCGCGGATCAGGCGCCCGAGGTGGTAGTAGAACCACAGCTCCGAGCGGCAGTCGCCACGGGGCTCGACCGCCTTGTGGTGCCACTGGAGCAGGCGCTGCGTGTTCGTGAACGAGCCGTCCTTCTCGGTGTGCGCCGCGGCCGGCAGGAAGAAGACCTCCGTGCCGATCCGGTCCGGGTCGAGCTCGCCGGACTCGACCTCGGGCGAGTCGTACCAGAAGGCGGCCGACTCCGTCTCGACGAAGTCGCGAACGACCAGCCAGTCGAGGTTGGCCATCGCCCGGCGGTGAAGCCCCGAGTTCGCCGATCCGACGGCCGGGTTCTGGCCGACCACGATGAAGCCCTTGACCGAGCCGTCGAGCATGCCGAGCACGGTCGGGTAGATCGAGTGGTCGCCGGTGATCCGCGGCAGGTAGTCGAAACAGAAGTCGTTCTCGGGCGTCGCGCGCGGTCCCCACCAGGCCTTGAGCAGGCTCACGGTGTAGGCGCCCATGTTCCCCCAGAAGCCGCTCGGCGAGGTGTTCAGCTCCACGAACTTCGACAGGTTGTCGTGGGGATGCGCGTGCGGCATCGGGATGTAGCCGGGGAGGATGTTGTAGAGCGTCGGGATGTCGGTCGAGCCCTGGATCGACGCATGCCCGCGGAGCGCCATGATCCCTCCGCCGGGGCGTCCGATGTTTCCGAGCAGAAGCTGGATGATCGCCGCTGCGCGGATGTACTGGACGCCGATCGTGTGCTGCGTCCAGCCGACGGAGTAGACGATCGCCGACGTCCGCTCCCGTCCCGAGTTGCGGCATAGCGCCTCCGCCACCTGCAGGAACTGCTCCCGCGGGACGCCGCACACCTCCTCGACGAGCTCCGGCGTGTAGCGGGCGTAGTGCCGCTTCAGGATCTGGTAGACGCAGCGCGGATGCTCGAGCGTCATGTCGACCTCGGGCGGCTCGCCGTGACTGAGCCCGGCGCCGTGGCCGCCGTGGCCGGCGCCCTCCCCCTGGTTCGCCCCCATCTCGCGCTGGCCGGCCGAGGCGTGCACATCCATCCCCGCATACCGCCACGTCGAGGTGTCATAGGTGCCGCGATCGCGATCCCAGCCCGAGAAGAGACCGTCGAGATCCTCGGTGTCCTGGTAGCCCTCGTCGACGATGACCGGCGCGTTCGTGTAGTTCACGACGTATTCGCGGAACTCGCGGCCGTGCTCGAGGATGTTGTGAATGATCCCGCCGAGGAAGGCGACGTCAGTGCCGGCGCGGAGGCGGACGAACCTCGTCGCCATCGCGCTCGTGCGCGAGAAGCGCGGGTCGACATGGATGACGTCCGCCCCCCGCTCACGCGCCTCCATCACCCACTGGAAGCCGACCGGGTGCGCCTCGGCCATGTTCGAGCCCATGAGGAGGATGCAGTCCGAGTGCTTGAGGTCACCCGGGAAGGTGGTCGCACCGCCTCGCCCCAGCGACGTCCCCAGACCGGGGACGGTGGCGGAGTGTCATATGCGGGCCTGGTTCTCGACCTGGACGAAGCCGAGGCTCGTCATCAGCTTCTTGATGCAGTAGTTCTCCTCGTTGTCGAGCGTGGCGCCTCCCAGGTTGGCGACGCCCAGCGATCGGCGCAGCGTCCGGTCCTGGTCGTCCCTGTCCTCCCAGGTTGCGGCGCGTGTGGCGATCACGCGGTCGGCGATCATGTCCATCGCCTCGCCGAGCGGGAGCTCCTCCCACCCCGTGGCGTATGGGCGGCGGTACTTGACGCGGTACTCGCGCAGCGGGCCGGTGACGAGGCTCTTCGTGGCGGCGCCCTTGGGGCAGAGGCGGCCGCGGGACACGGGGCTCTCGGGGTCGCCCTCGATCTGGGTCACCTCGCCGCCCGTGACGTAGACGCGTTGCCCGCATCCGACGGCGCAGTACGGGCAGACCGAGCGGATGACGTGCTCGGCGTCGGCGGTGCGCGGACGAAGCCGCGCCGAGTGAGCCGAGCGGGCGACCCGGCCGAGCGCGGCCGGATCGCGCCGCCGCAGCTGCTTGACGAGCGGCCAGCGGGCTGCGAGACCGCCCCCGTCCTCGCGCCCGCCGCCGCTCAACCCGTCCGCCTGAGCGCGTCGATCAGCTCCCACTTGCCCATCTTCGAACGGCCGCGGATGTTGCGCTTCTGCGCCACCTCGTAGAGCTGCTCCCGGGTGCGGTCCTCGTAGGCGTGCCCCGCTTCGCCGCCCCGCCCGCGCGCCTTTGCGGCCTGATGGCCGAGGTCGCGGCGTGTGGACGCCGGAAGGTTCGCGATGGTCCGCTTCTTCCGCGCCGCATCTTTCGCCTTCACGATGTTGCGGCGGGCGGCGGCTGTCTGCTTCTGCGTCGCCATGTCTGTCCTCCTCTCGGCGCGTGCTGAAACCGAATACCCGAGGCCCGACCCCGAAAAACGGGAACGCTCGTACCCTTGTCGCCGGGATCGACCACAATGCGCGACGTGGATGCCACGGATGGCGTTCGGCGGGCGTCGCGGGCGCCGCTCGAGGAGCGGCGGCTTGGAGTGTTCGTCTCTGCGGCAGTCCTCGAGATGGCGGTGGCGGCACCGTTCATCGCCATCTCGCCGTCGCACCTGCGCGGCGTTCCCGGACCGCTCCTCATCGTGATCTGCATCACCGCGGCGTTCCTCCTCGGCCCGTGGCTGGGGGCGGCTCTCGCGGTGCTCGGCGTGTCGCTCGGCGTCGGGATCCTCGACGAGAACGCCGTCGGCGAGACGCTCGTGTGGATCCCGGCGGCGATCGCCGCCGGGATCGTCGGCGGCCATTTCCGGCGCGGAGATCAGCTGCGCCGCGAGCTCCTCGGCGAGCTGCGTGCGTCGCTCGTGGCGCTCCCCGGCATGCCGACGGCTGCCGATGTCCGCATCGCGAGCCGATACGTCCCGGTCGTGGGAGCGCAGGTGCTCGCGGCCGACTTCTTCGGCGTCCTCGACGTCCGCGGCGGGGCGATATCGACGGTCGTCGGAGACGTTGCCGGCCATGGGCCGGCGTCCGCCGCCGCGGCAACCCGCCTTCGTGCCGCGTGGCGCGGGATGGTCCTCGCCGGCGTCGAGCTCTCAGAGACCATGCGCTCGATGAACGCCATCCTCACCGCCGAGCGCGTGGCGTTCGACCAGGTGCAGTTCGCGACCGTCTGCCTGGTCATGATCGACCCCGGGATGTCGAGCGCACAGGTCATTCTCGGAGGACATCCACCGCCCGTGCTGCTCGCCTCCGGGCGAGCGCAGGAGCTCGAGGTCACGCCGGGCCCGCCGATCGGCGTCGACGCCGGATCGCAGTGGCGGGCAGCGAGGATCGATCTCCCGGATCCGCCCTGGTCGCTGCTCCTCTACACGGACGGCCTCACCGAGGGACGGAGCACGCCCGGCGGGCCGCGGCCGTTCGGCCATGAGCGGCTGCTGGGCATCCTCGCCGGCCACGCCCCTCCGCTCGACAATGCTGCGCTCGACGCCGTCCTGGCCGCCGCGCAGGAGGCCAACGGCGGCCCGATGCTCGACGACGTGGTGATGGTCGCACTGTCGCCCGCAGCCGGCCGATCCAGCCTGGGGTCAGACCCCGCATCGGCCGACGTTACGCCAGCGTGACAGCGCCGTAACAGCAGACGGTCAGCGGCGCCTGTGATGTGGGTCGACCTGTGCTGTGCGTGTCACCAGAGTGCGACGCGGACCGATGCGGGGTCTGACCCCACCGCCCGGGTGGCTCAGCCGGCGCGGGGCGCCGGGGCCCGGACGAGCAGGCGAACGACGGTCCCGGCCTCCGACGAGCGCACCTGGACGAGATCGCACAGCTGGTTGGCGAGCCACAGGCCGTTCCCGCCCCGGGCCGGGTTGAGAGGCCGCAGCCGTCCGGCGAGCGGATCGACGATGTGGCCCGGGTCCCGGACCTCGCACGTCACCCCGCCGCCGTCGTTCCACGTTCGCAGCACGCCGCGCCCGCCCGCGTGGCGGACGCTGTTGGCGGCGACCTCGTGCACGGCGACGACGAGATCCTCGCAGCGTTCCTCCTCGAGGCCGGCACCGACCGCGAAGCCGGCGACGTGGCGGCGGACGTCGCTGAGGCCGTCGATGTCGAAGGTCAGCGCCTCCGGCACGGCGTCGGGCTCGGGAAGCGGCGGCGCGAACGGCTCCGAGATCGCCTCGAGCCCGCGGTACTCGCCGCTGGCCGCCGCGACCCCGTTCTCGCGGACGTGCGGGTGGCTGCACCGGCACTCCGCGATCACGCCGGGGGCGAGGGCCGCGGTGTCGTACGGGCAGACGAGGGTCCAGCCCGGGCCCGCCCCGAACGCGACATTCAGGAGCTCCTCGTGGCGCTGGCACTCGACGAGCTCGTCGGCCGAGCGGGCGGCGGAGATGGGCTCGCCCACCCCTCGCACGGGCCGCTCGGCCGCGAGGTGCGGCTCGGCGAACTCGTGCCAGGCGTGGATGATGCGCCCGGGATTCCCACCGATCTCGTCCATGTCGGCGAACGTCACGTCGCCCGCCGCCGGGCCGAGCGCGTCCTGCAGGCGCCGGATCTTCCTGTCGCTGACAGCGACCATGACGGCCTCGCCGGCCGCCAGGCCTTCGCGCACGAACGGATCGAGCCGGGCGACGAGCTCGTCCTCGCCGGCGTACAGCAGCGCCTCGTGCCGGAACGTCACCCGCGGAGCCCCATGCTGAGATGGTACCCGGCTCCCCCGCTCCCAACCCCCGGCCGGCTCACGCGCCGGCGGCTCTGAGGCTCGCAATCGCCGGATAGAGGCGCCTGAACGCGGCATACCCGTCGGCATACGCGTCGCGCCAGGCGGGCTCGGGGTCGATGCGGCCGACGACGCGGACGCACGACTCGACTGCCGCGAAGACGTCGGCGAACGACCCGGCTGCGACGCCGGCGAGCATCGCTGCGCCGAGCGCCGCCGCGTCGTCGGCCGCGGTGACCTCGAGCGGTAGGTCGAGAGCCGACGCCACGATCCGGCGCCACAGCTCGCTCCGGCTGCCCCCGCCGCCCATTCGGCCGGTCGACGGGCGAAGGCCGAGCCCGCGGAGGAGCTCGAGCGAGTCGCGAAGGCCATAGGCGACGCCCTCGAGCACGGCCCGCGTGAGCGCGCCCGTGTCGTGGCGCAGGGTGAGGCCCACGAACGCGCCGCGGGCCTCGGGGTCGGCATGCGGCGTCCGCTCGCCGGAGAGGTACGGGGCGAACTGGAGGCCCTCGCAGCCCGGCTCCCAGACGGCGGCCGCATCGAGCAGCGCCTCGATCGGCACTCCGGGCACGACCGAGCCGTGAAGCCAGTCGAGCGACCCGCCCGCAGCCAGCATGACGCCCATCGCGTGCCACGTCCCGGGGACGGCGTGGCAGAACGTGTGCGCCGTCCCGCGCGGGTCGGCGGCGAGGGCCGGGAGGACGCCGAAGACGACGCCCGACGTGCCGAGGGCGACCGAGACCGAGCCGGGCCGGTCGACGCCGACGCCGAGCGCGCCGGCCGCCTGGTCGCCGCCTCCCGCAGCCACCGGCACGCCGCCGGCGGTCGCCCCGGAGACCGCGCCCGACTCGAGCGCGGCCGGGAACCACTCGCGCGGCAGGTCGAGCAGCTCGAGCATCTCCTCGCTCCAGCACCGGCCGCCGACGTCGAAGAGCAGCGTGCCCGAGGCGTCGGAGACGTCGGTCGCGAGCTCGCCCGTCAGCCGCAGCCGCACGTAGTCCTTGGGCAGGAGGACGTGGGCGATGCGCCGGTAGACATCGGGCTCGTGGCGGCGCACCCACAGGAGCTTCGGCGCCGTGAATCCGGTGAGCGCGCGGTTGCCGGTGAGCGCGATGAGCCGCTCGAGGCCGACCAGTTGCTCGATCTCGGCGCACTCCGCTGCCGTCCGCTGGTCGTTCCAGAGGATGGCCGGGCGAAGCGGGCGCAGCCCGTCGTCGAGCAGTACGAGCCCGTGCATCTGGCCCGCGAGACCGATGCCGGCGGGGTCGTGGCCGCCCAGCGCGCCGAGCGCAGCCTGGGCGGCATCCCACCAGAGCTCGGGGTCCTGCTCGGCGTGGCCCGGCGCGGGCGTGCTCACGGCGTAGTCGGCCTGGGTGCGACCGGCGATCGTCCCGTCGGACTCGATGGCGATTGCCTTCGTCGAGCTCGTCCCGACGTCGACGCCGACGAGCGCCGTCATGCCCGGCAGGCGGCGAGCGAGCTTCGGATGAGCGGCACGATCTCGTCGTCGGCCTGCTCGAACGGCGAGAAGACCTCGATGAAGACCGGCACGCCCTCGAGCCCCGCGTCGCGCACCTCGCGGAAGAACCCGGCCGGGTCGTATGTCCCGCGGGCGTCGGGCCAGCCCCAGTGCGCGTCGGCTCGGTAGTCGTGGTTTTGGAGGTGGAGCACGCCGATGTGGTCGCGCGAGCTCCGAGAGCCAGGGGACGAGCGAGGCGTCCTCGCCGTAGAGCGGCCGATAGAGGGCGTGCCCGACGTCGAGCACGAATCGCAGCGGCACGGCGCCGCCGGAGGCGTCGGCGATCAGGCGCTTCGCCTCGTCGATCGTCGACGGGATCTCGCGCGGAAGCGGGGTCGGCTCGATCAGGAGCGCATCGAGCCCCGACCGCTGGGCGTGATCTGCGAGGCCGCCGAGCCGGTCGACGACCTCGGCGTAGAGAGCCGCCCGCCGGTCGGACGAGGCGGCATCGGCGACGCTCAATGCGCCGATCGGCCCGCCCACAGCGCCGGCCCCGAGCTCCGCGGCCATGTCGATCGAGCGCCGCCACCAGTCCTCGGCGATCCGCCGGGCGGTCTCGTCGGGGTGGAGCAGGCCGTTGTACGTGTAGCCGGCGAGGCCGATCTGGACGCTGTGGATGGCGATGCCGCGGGCGGCGGCCGCCGTGCGCACGCGCCCGGCCATCGCCCGGCGATCGCTCTCGGGCCACCACGGGTCGATCAGGTCCATCGTGAACTGCACGCTCTTGACGTCGAGCTCGTCGGCGACGATCCGCGCCCATTCCTCCGGCTCGGGCCACCGCTTGATTGCGAAACAGAGGTTCAGGCCGACGTCCATCGCACCCTCATTCCAGGTTCGTGTGCCGCTCGCGCATGGCGTCCGGCGCCTGGCCGGACCCGTCGCGCAGCATGATCGAGACGAGGTCGAAGACCACGAGCTGGGCGGCCTCGTAGAGGCTTCCCATCGGGAGCAGGCTGGGCTCCCCGCCCCGATCGTCGGCCATCGTCTGGGCCGGCAGGTGGACGACCACGTCGGCCCCGCGGGGCACCGCGCCGTCCGGCTGGGCGGTCACGACCAGCGTCCGGGCATGGGCGTCGCGGGCGACACCGAGGAGCGCATCGACGGTCGAGAACCATCCCGGCCCGGCGCTGACCAGGAGCAGGTCGCCCTCGCCGACGGGCGGCGTCGTCATGTCGCCGACGACGTGCGCGTCGAGGCCGAGGTGCATCAGCCGCATGCAGAGCGCCTTCATCATGAGCCCCTCGCGGCCCACGCCGTAGCAGGCGATCCGGCGCGCGGCGCGGATCTCGCTGCACATCGCCTCGACGTCGCCGCCCGAGACCGCGTCCAGCACACCGCCGACCTCGGCCAGCGCCCGCCGGCCCATGGCGTGGACGTCGGCGTTCGGCGCCATCGCTACGGGTAGGTCCAGCTCGGCTTCAGGTCGACAGCGTGGCCGGAGCCGGACTCGAAGATGACCTTCAGCATCGGCTCGGTGTCGAGGTAGTAGAACTGGATCGTCTCGCCGATCCGGCCGCCCATCAGCACCTCGGCGCCGAGCTCCTGGAAGTGCGCCCGCGTCTGGTCGGCCTGCTCGTGGGTCGGCACCATCACCGCGACGTGGTGCAGTCCCTCGCCGTGCTCGTCGAGCCACTCCTTGTAGATGCTCGGCCCCTCGAGCGGCTGGAGCAGCTCGAACACGACCGGGCCCGCGTGGCATTCGGCTCCGAGCATCGTGAACTCGGTCGGCTTGCCGTGCAGCTCGGTGGAGTGCAGCATCGGCGGCTTGTGCTCGTAGACGTTCCACGGCCCCCAGCCGAGGGCCTTGTGGTAGGCCTCGAGCGAGCTCCGCAGGTCCCTGACCACGGCGGCAACCTGGGTGATGGCCAGGCCGCCGGTATCGAGCTTGACGCTAGACACGAGTTCGGGCTCCTTTCTCGACAGCGGTGTCGCTGCCGTGGCGGGCCATCACCGGCCAGATGTCGGTGACGACTCCCCCCTCGATGACGTGGTAGCGGCCGTAGAGATTGACGGTGGTCGGCCCGTAGCCCGCAAGCAGCTCGACAGTGTCGCCGTAGGCGAGCGGCGAGCTCTCGGGGACGTCGATGCCGGTGTGCTCCTCGTCGACGAATGCCGTCGTGGACTCGATCCCGACGGCCGACGGCAGCATCAGGTCGATGCCCACGCCCTTGCGGCCCGCGTCGAGGATCAGCCGGTTCCCGTGCCGGCCCATCACCGTCGCGAGCACCGTCAGGGCGACGTCGAACCCCGGGATCAGGCTGCCGTGGAAGGCGTCCATGAAGACGTACGAGCCGGCCTGGAGCTCGGTGACGCGGGGGTGGGCGGCGATCAGGTCGTACGTGCCCGTGCCGCCGGCCGAGACGATCTCGCAGTCGATGCCGTCCGCCGCCAGGTGGTCGACGACCTCGAACAGGTCGGCCATCGCCTTGCCCTGCTTCGTCACCCGGAGCTCGCGATCGGGCTCGAGCATGCAGTGGCCCTCGTAGCCCATCGCGCCGCGCCACTCGATCCCGGGCAGGCCGGTCGCATGCCGCGCGACCTCGAGCGCCTCCTCCTTGGAGCGGATGCCGCCGCGGTTCATGCCGACGTCGACCTCGACCAGCACGCCGATCGTGGAGCCGGCTGCGGATGCCGCGGCCGAGAGGTCGTCGAGGTTCGGGATGCTGTCGACCGCCACCGTCACCCGGGCGCCCCGGGCCGCGTCGGCCAGCGCCCTGATCCGGGCCGGGCCGACCACCTCGTTGGCGACGAGCACGTCGTCGATGCCGGCGTCGATCATGACGATCGCCTCCCAGGCCGTCGCGGTCGAGACGCCGATCGCGCCCGCCTCGACCTGGAGGCGGGAGATCTGGGGAGCCTTGTGGGTCTTCGTGTGCGGGCGGAGGCGCTTCCCGGCCTTCTCCATGTGACCCGCCATCGCCGCGATGTTCCGGCGCGCGACGTCGAGGTCTACCAGGAGCGCCGGCGTCTCGATCTCGTTGCGGCGCCGGCCGATCGCCGCGCGGTAGGGGTCATCCGACATCGCGCACCTCCGTGGCACAGTGATCGATCCAGCGTACAAGGCTCGGGCCGGAGCTCATGCGCCGGCCCCGGGGATCGAGACGTCCATCGCCTCGAGCGGCTGCCCCAGCGTCAGGCCGCCGTCGAGGATCAGCGTCTGGCCGGTGATGTAACTCGCGTCCGCGGAGGCCAGGAAGGCAACCGCCTGGGCGATGTCGGCGGGCTCGCCGAACCGGCCGAGCGGGATCTTCTTCAGGTACTCCGCGCCGAGCACCGGATCGTCGATCACCCACTCCGAGATCCGCGTCCTGACGACCCCGGGCGCCACGCCGTTCACGCGGATGCCGAACGCGGCCAGGTCGAGCGCGGCCGTGCGGACGAGCGCCACCTCTCCCGCCTTCGACGTGTTGTACGGCGCCATGTTCTGCTCGACCCAGAACGAGTTGGTCGAGGCGGTGACGACGATCGCGCCGCCCTTCCCGGCCCGGGCGATGGCCCGGCCGCCCTCCTGGATGCACAGGAAGACGCCGGTCAGGTTGACGTCGAGCACCCGCTGCCAGCGCTCGTCCGAGATGTCGAGGATCGGCTGGACGTCGGCGATGCCGGCGTGGGCGACCACGACGTCGAGGCTCCCGAACGTCGAGAGGGAGGCGTCGACGGCCGCTCGCACATCGGCCCTGCTCGAGACGTCGCCTCCGAAGGCCTGGGCGGGGCCGGACGACGCAAGCTCCGCCGCGGTCGTCGAAGCCAGGTTGCCGTCGAGGTCGAAGATCGTGACGGCGGCTCCCTCAGCCAGGAACCGCTCGGCGATCGAGCGTCCGATGCCCTGCGCCGCGCCCGTGACAAGCACGGCCTTTCCGTCGAAGCGGCTCATCGGTAGTCCAGCACCTGGCCGCCGTCGACGGGGATGACCGCGCCGGTGACCCACGCCGAGCCGGGCGCGATGAGCGTGGCGATCCACCAGCCGAGCTCGGGCGCAGTCGCGATCCGCCCCAGCGGCACCTGGTCGGCCAGCCACAGGTAGGCCTCGTCGAGGTCATCCGCCCAGGTCGCGTGGATCGGCGTGTCGACGGGACCCGGGGCGATGCAGTTCACGCGGATCCCGTCCCCGGCCAGCTCGGCCGCCATCGACTTGGTCAGGTACTCGAGCGCGGCCTTCGACATCCCGTACACCGACTGGCCGGGCCGCACCATCGATCCCGACGACGAGCTGATGTTGACGACGGCCTTCACGGGCGAGCGGCGCAGGTGGGGAAGCGCCGCCTGCACGAGGAAGAACGGGCTTCGGATGTTGACGAAGAGGTGCTCGTCGAACTCGGTCTGGCCCCACTCCTCGAGCGGGTGCGAGCGGCAGGTGCCGGCGTTGTTCACGATCGCGTCGATGCGCCCCAGCTTGGCAACCGTCGTTGCGACCAGCTCGCCGGCCGCCTGCGGCCGCGAGAGGTCGCAGGTCACCTTGAGCGCCGTGCCCCCGGCCGCCTCGACCTGGTGGGCCGCCTCCTCCAGCGGCTCGGGCCGCCGCCCCGCCAAGACCACGGCGGCCCCGAGGCCCGCGAGCGCCACGGCGGCGGCCCGGCCGATGCCGGTGCCGCCGCCGGTGACGATCGCGACAGCTCCCTCGAGGTCGTTGGCTGCCGCAGTCATCGGGTCATGAGATCAGAACGACGGCCGGTGTGCCAGCTCCTCCGGGGTCTCCGGGCGTTCGTCCGCAGCGCGGCCGGCCGCCTGGAGCCAACTCTCCTTGCCGAGCATGGCAAGCAGCGCGACCACGGCAATCCCGGCCACGGCCCATACCCCGACCACGATCGGGCCCCATTTGAACGGGGCCGGCGGAAACGGGTTGAGCGACTTGTAGAACAGGACGATCATCGCGATCGAGGTCGCGACCGGGAACACCCCGTGCGTGAGCACGTTGAAGCTGTCGCGCTTCTCGCGCAGGTAGTAGGTGATGACCGACAGGTTGCCGAGGATGTAGATCGTCCCCAGCGCGAACGTGATCATGCCGCCGTCGACGAACCAGATGTTCTCCTTGCCCCACCACTTGGTGAGGACCACGGCGCTCACGACGATGACCGCGAACTGGGCATGGACTGCGTTGATCGGGGTCTTGTACTTGGGGTGCACCTTGGCGAACCACGCCGGCAGTGCGCCTGTGCGCGCCATCGAGTAGTACATCCGCGTGCCGACCAGGTTCGACGCGATGCAGACCGCGAGCGTCGAGTTGATGAGCGCGATGAGCACGATCCAATAGGCGCTGCCCCAGAACCGATCGGCGAGGATCAGCGGCGGGAGGTTGGCGGCCGTGGCGATCGTTCCGACCTTGTCGGTGCCCCAGCCGATGAGCAGGAACCACGTGCAGATGACGAGGATCAGGCCCGTGATGAGCACCGACAGGATCAGTGCCTTCGGGACGGTGTCGTGCGGGTTCTCGCTCTCCTCCGCGATCGGGCAGGCGCCCTCCCAGCCGGTGATCGAGAAGATGCCGAACACCACGCCGAGGTAGATGCCGTTCGCACCCACATCTCCGAGGTTGGCCGGGTTCAGCGGCTCGAAGTTGAAGCCGCCGGGCCCGGGGTCGAACGCGCCCCAGACGCTGAGCGCGACCACGATCAGGATCTCGAGGCTGCCGAGGATGATGAGGAGCTTGCCCGACAGTGAGATGCCGCGGTAGGCGACGAACATGATCACGCCGATGCCGAGGATCACAAAGAGCCACCAGGGGAAGTTGAAGTCGTACTTGGCCTGGAGCTCGTTGTCGAGCACCGTCCCCATGTAGACGAGGATCACCCCGGGGACGAGTGGGTTGATCAGGAAGTACAGCCAGCCGGCGAACATGCCCACCCGCGGGTGGATGGCGCGGCTGATGTAGGTGAAGTACCCGCCCGCCGACGGGAAGAGACGGGCGAGCATGCTCAGGTTGATCGCCAGCATGAGCGCGATCAGGAGCACGATGGCGAAGGCGAACGGCGCCATCAGCCCCGCGAACGACCCGACGATGAAGCCGAACGAGAACAGCGTCGCGATCGCGGGCGCGACGAGCGTCACCGACTGCATGAGCACCTCGGGCAGGCGCAGTGCTCCTGCCTGGAGGTCGGTCTTCGCGACAAGCACCTCGTCGGCGGAGACGTCAGACATGCTTTCCCTCCTCCCGGGTTGGAACGGCGGCTGCGGACGCCGAGGGTGTCCCCTGTAATCCTGTGAGGACAGAGCGACCATAGGGAGCCGTGCGGTCCGTGTCAAGGGGGCGCAGGGCGGCTCCTGGCAGGGCCTGGATCGTTCGTAAACGATCGTTTGTGAGATCTCTTGTGTTCGATCTCGGACGGCTCATCGCAGCTAGCGGCCTATACTAGGGCATCGGGAGGACGTTCGAACGGTCACCCCCACTGCGGCCGGGATTCCGATCATGATCGATTTTGTGTGCACCATATGAGCGGCCATCGCGAGCGCCGGCGACGAATGCTCCGCTCGGACCGCCTCCGGACGATCGCCGACCTGGCCCGCGAGTCCGGCTCGATCCGGGTGTCCGACCTGTCCGACCGCCTCGGGGTCACCGAGGTGACGATCCGCCGCGACCTGGCCCGGCTGGCCGAGGCCGGCGTCATCCGCCGCGAGCACGGCGGCGCCGTCGCCCTGCGCGGGGTCGAGTCGCAGTACGCGCTCCGGGCAGGCGAGCAGCAGGAGGCCAAGCGCGCAATCGCCCGTTCCGCCGCGGAGCTCGTCGCCGACGGCGCCACGATCGTCATCGACTCCGGCTCGACCACCGCCGAGTTCGCGCGCGAGCTCGTCCAGAAGCGGAACCTGCGCGTCGTCACGAACGCGATAACGACCGCCGCAGAGGTCGCCGAGAACCCCGACGCCACGATCATCTTGACGGGCGGGGTGTTCCGGCGGAGCACGCGCGGGACGGTCGGCGACATCGCCGTACGCACGCTCTCGGCGCTCCGAGCCGACCAGGCGTTCATCGCCGCGGCCGGCGTGGCAGTCGACGGCCTGAGCTATCCGGCGCTCGAGGAGGTTTCGGTCAAGCAGGCCATGATCGCGTCGGCGGCCGAGGTGATCCTGCTCGCCGACCACTCCAAGTTCGACCAGGTCTCGCTCGCGCTCTTCGCCGACCTGGGCGCGGTCGACCGGTTCGTCACCTCGGCGCCACCGGAGGGGGCGCTGGCACTCGCGCTCGAGGAGGCCGGCGTCGAGCTGATCATCGCCGGCGCGGAGGTCGCGGCCGGCGAGCGGGAGATCGCGTGAGCGGCCGCCCGGTCGTCGGGGCCGGCCTCAAGATGTTCCTCGGGTACGCCGAGACGGTCGGCTATCTGCGCGAGCTGGCCGCGTCGGCCGGCGACTTCGACGGCGTGTCGGTGTTCGTCTTGCCGTCGTTCCCGGTGCTGGCCACTGCCCAGGGAGCTCCTCGCCGGCTCGTCGGTGCGCTACGGCGCCCAGGACGCGCACTGGGAGGAGGCCGGCGCCTACACGGGATGCGTCTCCCCCGCCGTCCTGCGCGAGCTGGGATGCACGTTCGTGGAGGTCGGCCACGCCGAGCGCCGCCGGCTCTTCAACGAGAGCGACGACATGGTCGCCCGGAAGGCGCTCGCCGCCGTCCGCTGCGGGCTCGAGCCGATCGTGTGCGTCGGTGAGGCCCGGCAGGCGGGGGCCGCCGCCGCGGCGGCCGTCGTCGGCGATCAGGCGGCCGCGCTCCTCGAGTCGCTGCCCGACGCGGCCGACCTGGTCATCGCCTACGAGCCCGTGTGGGCGATCGGCGCCGAGGCCACGGCCGACCCGCGGCACGTGGCGGGCGTCGTCGCCGAGATCGCGCGGCGCGCAGCCGGCCGGGCCGGCGACGTGCGGATCCTCTACGGCGGGAGCGTCGGCCCGGGCGACGTCGCCGGCCTCTTGGCAGCCGGGGTCGACGGGCTCTTCGTAGGCCGGGCGGCGATCCCCTTCGCAGGCTTCCGCGAGATCGTCGCGTCGGTGCGGGCGGCCGCGTGACCGGGGCGGTCGCGATCGGCGCCGACGACGCGGGGCTGGCCCTGAAGGATCGCCTGGCCGCGATGCTCCGCAACGCAGGCGTCGAGGTCACGGACTACGGCGCCCACCCGGGCGACGGGGCCGACTACCCCGATGTCGCTCTGAGCGTCGCGGAGGCGGTCGCCCGCGGCGAGCACGCCCGCGCCATCCTCATCTGCGGCACCGGGATCGGTATGGCGATCGCGGCGAACAAGGTCCCGGGCGTCTACGCCGCCCAGGTGCACGACGCCTACTCCGCTGAGCGGGCCCGGAAGTCGAACAACGCCCAGGTGATGACGCTCGGCGCGCGGGTGGTCGGCCCGGAGCTGGCGGAGTCGCTGGTTCGGATCTGGCTCGACTCGGAGTTCCAGGGCGGCGCCTCGGCCCGAAAGGTGGCGAAGATCGCCGCCGCCGAAGCCCGCCTCCGCCCGACTAGCGCAATTCCGGGGTCAGGCACGCAATTGCGTGCCTGACCCCCTGATTGCATCCGCGGGCACTACGGGCAGGTGACCAGCAGCTCACCGTTCGTACAGGTATCGGTGCCGTTGCCGCCGCGGAGCGTGTCTGAACCTGGCCCGCCGTCAAGCGTGTCGTCGCCGGCATTCCCGGTGATGTCGTCGTTGCCGCTGTCGCCGAACGCGCTGTCGTCACCCCGGTCGGTGCGGATGACGTCGTCGCCCCCTCGGCCGCGAACCAGCGCGTTGGCGGGACCGAGGACGAGAATGATGTTCGGGCCGCGGGACCCGATGACGGTGATCGGATCAGGGTCGAACACCGGGCCAACGTTCTCGAGCTGATACAGGCGGTCATGTCCAAATGCTCCGATCGCGACACCGATCGCGAGGTTGATCATCAGCGGCGCGCGGCTGATGTCGCCGGAGATCGTGTCGCTACCGGACCCACCGTGGATCACGTCGTCTCCGTTCTCCAACCGGAATCGATCGCGTCCAGGGCCGCCACGAATCACGTCGTCGCCGCTCCCGCCATCGAGGTCTGAGACGGAGGGGTCGCCGTCGTTCCCGCGGCCGCCGACAAGGACGTCACGACCCTCGCGGCCGAACAGCAGATCGGGGCCCGCACCTCCGAAGAGGCGGTCATTGCCCCAATCCCCCTGCAGGAAATCTGCGCAGGGGAAGCCGGCCTCGCCTGACCCTCCGCCGTGGAGGACATCCGCGCCGTGTCCGCCGAGAAGCTCATCACAGGTGGCGCCGCCGTAGAGGAGATCTCGCCCACCGCCTCGGCAGATAATGTCGGCGGCGCCCCGGCCACGCACGATGTCGTCACCGCCCAGCGCCACGATCACGTCCTCGCCAGCGGTGCCCGTCAAGACGTCCGCGCCTGGCGTGCCGACGAGCGTCGCAGGCGTCGGGCCGCAAGACCTGGCGTGTGTCAGCCCCGTCGCGGGGAAGGCCAACCCGCCCGCGGCCACTGCCAGCCAACACATGCAACTCGCGGACCTCACCCGGAATTGCACTAGGACGAATTGCCATCCGGCCACGAGGGCAGGATCTCGCCCGCCGCCCGCCGCGTCGATGCGACCTCCATCTCGATCCGGATGCGGTCCGTCCGAAGCCACGACTGGAAGCAGTGGAAGGGCCGAAGCGCCCGGTCCCACAGCACCGACTCGATGAAGGCCAGCGGCGCGCCGCGGTCCACCTCGAGCAGGGTCGCCAGCTTCGGGCCGGCGGACGCCGCCTCGACGGCCCGGCGGCCGCCGGCGACCTCGAGCCCCTCGAGCCGCCGCAGGCGCTCGTAGAGCGACTCGCTGTGATCGTCCTTCAGGCCGAGCACCGTGTCGGCGAGCCGCTCGGGGAGGTAGTCCGAGACGTGCAGCGCCACCTGCCCGTCCACCCAGCGCAGGCGCTCCATCGTGACGCCGCTCGACCCCTCAGGAACGTTGAGCGCGTCGGCCGCCCACTTCGGGAGCGGCGCCACCTCGAGCCGCAGGATCCGCGACGTGACGCGGCGGCCGCGCCGGTCGACCTCGTCCTGGAAGAACCCGTCGGCGGACTGCAGCAGCCATGACCGGGGCTGGGCCTCGGCAACGAACGTGCCGTGTCCCTTGCGGCGCACGATGAAGCCCTCCTGCTCCAGCCGCTGGAGCGCCTGGCGCACCACCGAGCGGGAGACGCCGAACGCCGTGCACAGGTCGGGCTCCGATGGGATCTGCGCGCCCGCCTGCCACCGCCCGCCCGTGATCTCGTGCTCGAGCATCGCGGCGAGCTGGAAGTAGAACGGCACGGGCGACTGGCGATCGATCCTTCCTGAGGCCTCCACTCCCCCTCCAGACATGTTCTCTTGTACGGACAGGCTCGACGATAGGCGTCGTCGCCCGGAGTGTCAAGCGCTGCCCTGCACCACGGCCGGAAGACGCGCGAATCCCCCGCTCGAGGAACGTGAAATGTCGCTCGACGGGCCCCACGATCTCATATTCCGGCACGCGGGTGAACAGGGCCTCGAATGCGATCCGCGCCTCGAGCCGCGCGAGCGGCGCGCCGAGGCAGAAATGGATCCCCTCGCCGAACGCGACGTTGCGCAGCGGGGCCCGTCCGAGCTCAAGCGTGTCGGGGTCGGGATACCGGCGCTCGTCGCGGTTGGCCGATGCCCAGAGCAGCAGCACGCGCTCCCCCTTCGGGATAGCGACGCCGCGGAGCTCGACGTCGCGCGTCGTCACCCGCGCCCCCGACTGCACGGGCGCGAGATAGCGCAGGAGCTCCTCGATCGCGTTCGGGATCCGGGTCAGATCGTCCGCGAGGGCCATGCGGTCGGCGGGCCGGTCCTCGAGCAGCATGAGCGCGTTTGCGATCAGCGACGACGTCGTGTGGACGCCCGCCAGGAGGAGGAGCCGGCACATGCCGTCGACCTCGTCCATCGACAGGCGGCCCTCGCCGTGCGCCGCCGCGATCGTGCTGAAGAGGTCACCGCGGGGCGAGCGCAGCCGCTCGGTCACGGCGGCGACGATGTACTCGCGCATCTCGCGCGTCGCCCGTTCGGCGATCTCGGGCACCTCGGATCGGCCCGGCTCGCGGTACAGCATGTCCGCGTACCACCGCTCGAGCTGGGCGTGGTCCTCGGCCGGGGCTCCGAGCAGGTCGCAGACGACCGACACGGGCAGCCTCCGGGCGAGCTCGTCGACGAGGTCCACCCGCCCGCGCTCGACGAGCGACGCGACCAGCGCGTCGACCTTCGCCGCGATGAGGGGCTCGAGCCGGCCCAGGCTCGCCGGGGCGAAGTCGGTATGGAGGATCTTCCGCAGCTCGTCGTGGCGGGGCGGGTCGGCGTCCAGGAAGCTCCCCGGGCCGAGCCGCGAGTCGTCGATGTCGACGCCCTCCGCACTCGAGAACGTGCGCCAGTCGCGCCCGCCGCTCTGAACGTCGTCGAACCGCGAGAGCACCCAGATCGACCGCTCGCGGTTCACGTAGACCGGCGCCTCGTCCCGCAGGCAGCGGTAGATCGGATAGGGGTCCTCGTAGAAGAGGAACGGGTCGTACTCAACCACGCCGCGACGCCTGCCGGGGGACCAGGCCCGACGACTGTGCGACCTGCACCTCGATGCGGATCCGGTCCGTCCGAAGCCAGGTTTGGAAGCAGTGGAAGGGCTGGAGGTCGCCTCCCCAGGCGACGGACTCGATGAAGATGACCGGCGTGCGCGGCCGGATGTCGAGCATCCCGGCGATCTCCGGCTCGGCGAGCGTCGCCTCGAGCGTGCGCCGCCCGCCGTACACCGAGAGCCCCTCCCGCTCCTCGAGCCGGTCATAGAGCGAGCCGCCCCGCTCGCGCAGCGAGAGCACCGCCGCCGCCAGGTGGACGGGCAGGAAGTCGGAGACGTGCAGGGCGACCCGGCCGTCCACGTAGCGCAGCCGCTCCAGGATCGCGCCGTGGCTCTGCTCCGGAAGGCCGAGCGCCTCCGCCGCCCAGGGCGGGAGCTGGGCGACCTCGGCGCGGAGCACGGTGTCGGACACGGCGAACCCCAGCCGTTCGACCTCCTCGTGGAAGAAGCCCTCGGACGACTGGAGGAGCCAGGAGCGCTCCCGCGAGTCGGCGATGAACGTGCCGCGGCCCTTGATGCGCTCGATAAGGCCCTCCGACTCGAGCCGCTGGAGCGCGAGCCGCACCGTCGGGCGCGAGACCCGGAATCGCGAGCCGATCTCGGGCTCCGACGCGAGCCGCTCCCCGGGGGCGCGGTGGCCCTTTACGATCTCCTCGCTCAGAAGGCGCGCGAGCTGGAAATAGAGCGGGACGGGCGAGTCGCGGTCGATCGTCGACTCGTCGCCGGCCGGCATGAGGCGCTGTGGCGTTCGCTCGTCCGTACAGGTCCCTCCGCAGGCGGACGCTATCAACCAGCCCGGTCCGAACCCGGACGGTCGAGCAGCCGGCGCGGGTTGTGAACGAGCATCTGGTCGATCGCGTCCTGGCCGATGCCGTACCGCGACCGGAGCGTCGGCGCGACCCGGAGGAACAGGTGCTCGATGCCCGTGCCGCCGTACGCCGTCGCGACGGCCTTGATCCAGGCGTCGCAGCCGAGCACGATCTGCGAGGCGAGCCCATCCGCCAGGAGCGCCTCGAGCGCGACGAACCGCTCCTCGTCGGTCGGGTCCTTGAAGTTCGGGAGGTAGTACTCCTGGCCGAACGTGTCGTACTCGATGACCGCACCGGCGGCGGCGATCTCGCGGTGGTAGCCGAGATCGAGCCGCTCGTCGAGGTGGCTGAAGACGACGCGATCGGCCGGCTGGCCGCCGTCGGTCAGCATCTCCAGGATGGCGAGGGCGTGGGCGCCGCGCGCGTCGAGGTGGATGTTCACCATCGCACCGGTTCGGGCCCCGGCCCGCCCGGCGGCGCGGACGACGCGCTCCTCGCGGGCGGTGACGGGGCTCGACGTTCCGATCTCGCCGATCAGGGCCGCCCGCACCTCAGTCCCGTCGATCCCCTCGACGAGGTCGCGCACCATGATCGCCTCGAGCTCGTCGTCGGACGCCCCCTCGACCCAGTCGGGGTGCGAGTCGTGCACGTAGAAGCCGCACCCGACCATGATGTGGACGCCCGAGCGGCGGGCGACGTCGGGCAGGTCGGCCGGGCGCCGGCCGAGCCCGATGTTGGTCATGTCGACGATCCCCGACCCGCCGGCGGCGGCGACGCGCCGCAGCTCGCCCACGCACATCTCCGGGTCGTCCACGATCAGGTTGTCCGCGAGGCTGTGCGGGTTCCAGCGCAGGAAGCCGAGCGTCTCGAGCGAGACGGGCGCCGTCGGGGGCGGCGCGTTGGGCTCGGCGGACGGCTCGAGCCAGATGCGCGAGTCGACGAAGACGTGCTCGTGCATGCTGGTCGGGCCGAGGTCGGGAGGCTCGATCGGGCCGAGCGCGGTATGGATGGGCACGGGTCTCCCTGGGTCGCGCGGATCTTGACAGCCGGAGAGCGGCTCCGATACGAATATACAAGATGTCCGGACATCAGATCGTCCTGATAACCGGGGCCGGCGGGGGGATCGGAGCGGCCGCCGCGCGGGCGTTCGCGGCGGACGGTCACGCCGTCGCGGCCGCCGACATCAACGGCGAGCGGCTGAAGGAGCTCGAAGCTCACATCGCCGCAGACCAGCTCCTCACGGCCACCGCCGACGTCCGCGACCGGGCATCCGTCGAGGCGATGGTCGCAAAGACGGTCGAGCGGTTCGGCGCGATCGACGTGCTCTGCCCCAACGCCGGCGTCTTCGTCGGGCCGGACCGGCCGCTCGAGGAGACGCCCGACGACGCGATCGACCTCCTGATCGACGTCAACATCCGCGGCGTCGTGAACGTGCTGCGGGCCGGGCTCCCCCACGTCCGCCCCGGCGGCGCGGTGATCCTGACGTCCTCGATCTCGGGCCTCCAGGCCCATCCCGGCGGTGCCGTGTACGCCGCCACGAAGACGGCCCAGCTCGGGCTGGCCCGGTCGCTGGCCGCCGAGCTCGGCCCGCGCCGCATCCGCGTGAACGTCATCACGCCCGGCACCATCGAGACGGCGATGGCGACCGACGCGCACACCCCCGAGCAGCTCGCGGAGTTCGCCGAGGCGAACCCGCTGGGCCGCCTGGGCCAGCCGGCCGACGTGGCGGAGGCGTTCGTCTTCCTCGCCCGGGCGGCCTACGTAAACGGCGTCATCCTCCGGGTCGACGGCGGCGACTGCCTCATGGGAGCGCTGTGAGCGGCGGGGTGCGGGCCGGGCTTCCGCAGGTCCGCGTCGAGCACGACGTCGAGTGCAGGGTCCGCGACGGGACGATCCTGCGGGCCGACGTCCACCGGCCCGAGGAGCCGGGCTCCTACCCAGTCCTGCTGATGCGTACGCCGTACGGCAAGACCCACTCCCAGAGCGAGAGCGGCTACCACCATGCGTCGTGGTTCGCCTCGCACGGCTACGTCGTCGTGGTGCAGGACTGCCGCGGGCGGTGGGCGTCGGACGGCGAGTTCGTGCCGTTCCTGAACGAGGCCGACGACGGCTACGACACGATCGAGTGGGCAGCCGCGCTGCCGGGTCGACCGGCAAGGTCGGGATGTACGGCTACTCCTACCCCGGCCTCGTGCAGCTGCTCGCCGCGGCGACGCGGCCGCCGAGCCTGGCCGCGATCTGCCCCGGCTTCACCTCGTCGCAGGCCTACGACGGCTGGATCTACTCCCACGGCGCGATCTTCCTCGGCTGGGCGATGACCTGGGCGCTCTTCCTCGCCCACGACACGGCCCGCCGAAACGGCGACGACGAGGTGCTCCGCACGGTCCGCTCGGCGCTCCTGCACGTGACCGACGAGTACTGGACGCTCCCGCTCTGCGATCTGGCTCCGCTCGAGGCGCGCGGGCTCCCGAGCTACTACCGCGACTGGATCGACCATCCGACGCACGACGACTACTGGAAGCGCTGGAGCATCGACACCGACTACTCGCGGATCACCGTCCCGGCGCTCCACTTCACCGGCTGGTACGACGGCTTCCTGCGCGGGACGGTCGACAACTACGTCGGGATGCGGGCGGTCGGGCACGCCGAGCAGCGGCTGGTCGTGTGGCCGTGGACGCACGAGCCGTGGACGCCCGTGTGGGGCTCCGACGACTCGAACCTGGGGTTCATGAGCGCCGACGATGTCCACCTGGCCTGGTTCGACCGCCTGCTCAAGGGCACCGGCGAGCCCGAGGCGGCCGTCAGCACCTACATCCTGCACGACGGCTGGCGCGACTTCCCCGGCTGGCCGCCACCCGAGACGCGCACCCGCGAGCTCTACCTGCGCTCGGGCGGGCGGGCGAACTCGCGCCACGGCGACGGGGCGCTCTCGGCCGAGGCCCCGGGCGTCGAGCCGGCCGACGTCTACACCTACGACCCCGACCTCCCCACATGGAGCGCGGGCGGCCACTCGTGCTGCGACGCGTCGGTCACCCCGATGGGGCCGGAGCCGCCAGGACGCGGCCGAGTCGACGAAGGCCGTGCTCGTCTACACGAGCGAGCCTCTGGCCGCCGACGTCACGCTGGCGGGGAGCGTCGAGGTCGTCCTGCACGCCGCGTCGACCGCCGGTCGACACCGACTTCGTCGCGCGGCTGTGCGTGGTCGACCCGGACGGGACTGCTCGCGAAACCTGCAGGAGGGGCTCGTCCGCGGCCGGTACCGAAACGGGTTCGAGGCGCCCGAGCCGCTCGTCCCCGGCGAGCCGGTCGAGTATCGCCTCCGGCTCGGGCCGGTTGGCATTCGGATCCCGCGGGGCTACCGCCTGCGCTCGACATCGCGAGCTCCGACTTCCCGCTGTGGGATCGGAACCTCAACTCGGGCGGCCCGATCGGCAAGGAGGGCGCCTCGGCCGGCCGGGTGGCGGTGCAGACGGTCTTCCACGACGCGGCCCGCCCGTCGCGGCTCGTGCTGCCCCGTCCTGGGGGGAAGCCTCTAGCCGGCGAAGGCCGGCCCGAGCGGAATCGCCGCGTCGAGCTCGGCGACCGTCTCGGCGTCGAGGCGGATGTCCGCCGCCTCGGAGTTCTCGCGGACGTGGGCCGGATTCCGGCTGCCGCAGAGCGCCGACGTGACTCCGGGCTGGGCGAGCACCCAGGCCACCGCGACCTGGGCCGCCGGCAGCTCCAGCCGGGCTGCGACCTCCAGCAGCTCGGCGGCCACGGCCGCGCTTCGCTCGAGCTTTCCGGGCGCGCACAGCCGGTCGTAGAACGACCACTCCTCGAGATCGCCCCACGTGCGCCGCAGCGCCTCGAGGGTGATCGGGCCGCCTCCCAAAAGGCCGCCCGCCAGCGGTTCGTAGACCACGACCGCGATGTCGTGCTCGGCAGCCCATCTGAAGAGCTCCCGGTTTGCGAGGTGATCGATCAGCGACAGGCCGTCCTGGATGACGTCCACGCGGCGCGCCGTGTGGCATGCCTCGATCTCCTCGCGGGCGAAGTTCGAGAGGCCGATCGCGCGCACCAGGCCCTCGTCGACGAGCTCGCCCATCGCGCCCCATGTCTCGTCGAGCGGCACGCCGTCGGGCTCGTCGGGCCAGTGGAGGACGTAGAGGTCGAGATGATCGACGCCGAGCCGCTCGAGACTCGCACGGCACGCCGCGTGGAGCGGCTCGCGGCGGAAGTTGTCTTCGTGCGGATCCGCCTTCGACGAGACCACGGGCTGGGTCGAGAGCCCGCGCATCGCCTGCCCGATCACCGTCTCGTTGGCCGTGTCGCTGTATGCCTCGGCGGTGTCGATCCAGTTCACGCCCGTGTCGAGCGCGGCCTCGATCGCCGCCCGCGCGGCGGGGACGTCGGCCGGGTCAGATCCCAGCTCGTATCCGCCCAGGCCGATCGGGGACAGGCGAATCCCCGTGGCGCCGACCGGCCGCAACTGCACGGCCGCGACTCTACCTAGATGAGCGGTGCGACGGCCGGCTCGTCAGGCTGGCCGTAGTAGGCGTCGGGCCCGCGCTTCCGCAGGAAGTGCCGGTCGAGCAGCGCCGGATCGATCGGGCCGCCGTCCGGCGCCAGGAGGACGGTGTGCAGCGCGAGCGCGGCCACCTCCTCGAGCACGCGGGCGTTCTCGAGCGCGCTCCCGGCGGGTCGGCCCCCAGGCGAACGGCCCGTGACGGCCGACGAGCACGCCCGGCACGCGCTCCGGGTCGCGGCCTTCGAACGCCTCGACGATCACGTCGCCGGTAGCCTCCTCGTACGCCCCCTCGATCTGGGCCTTCGTGAGAGGGCGCGTGACCGGGATCTCGCCGCCAAAGTAGTCGGCATGGGTCGTCCCGAGGGCGGGGATCGGCCGCTCGGCCTGCGCCCAGGCGGTCGCCCAGCGGGAGTGGGTGTGGACGACGGCTCCAACCTCGGGGAACGCTCGGTAGAGGACGAGGTGCGTCGGGGCGTCCGACGACGGCTGGAGCCCCCCATCGACCTGCTCGCCGCTCAGGGAGAGGACGGCGAGCGAGTCGATGGTGAGGTCCTCGTAGGCGACGCCGCTCGGCTTGATCACGACGAGGCCGGACTCGCGGTCGATCGCGCTCACGTTGCCCCAGGTCATGGTCACGAGCCCATGGAGGCGCAGGCCGCGATTCGCCGCGAGCGCGTCCGACTTGATCTCGTCGAGCCGGGTCACCGCGACCGGTTTCGGCCGACAAGCTGTACGTACCGGATGACGTAAGACGTTAGGCTCGGGATTGCCGCATGTCAAGCGTTCCCGTAGCGTCTACCGCCATGCTCCCCGCGGCCATCGTCTTCGACTGCGACGGGCTCCTGCTCGACACCGAGGGCTGCTGGTCGGCCGGCCAGATCGCACTCTTCGCGACCCACGGGCGAGCGTTCGAAGCCGAGCACAAGCAGGCGCTCGTGGGGAGATCGATGGCCGAGGCCGGCCCGATCTACGAGCGGTTCCTGGAGCGCCCCGGGCACGGCACCGACCTCACGGACGAGCTCGTCTCGCTTGTGGTCGAGGAGCTCGGGCGGACGGGCTGCGCGCCCATGCCGGGGGCCGTCGAGCTGCTCGCGATGCTGCGGGGCCGCGCGCCGCTCGGCGTCGCCTCGAACGCTCCGCGGCCGGTCTTCGAGGCCGCGATCGCCGCCGCCGGGGTCGCGGACTGGTTCCAGGCGGCGGTGAGCGCCGACGACGTGGAGCGACCCAAGCCGGCGCCCGACATCTACCTCGAGGCCTGCCGCCGCCTCAGCGCCGACCCGGCCGATGCCGTCGCCCTGGAGGACACGGCGACCGGGCTCGCCGCGGCGCGCGCGGCCGGCATGCGGACGATCGGGGTGCCGTCGGTGTCGACGGTCGCGCTCGAGGCCGACACCACCGCCGGCTCGCTGCTCGATCCGGCCGTCCTCGCGGCCCTCGGGCTAGATGATTGATTCCACGCCGCCGTGATGTCCTGGGCAGCGAGAACCGAGCGGCGCTAGGACGCAGGGAGGCCCGATAGCCGACCTATCGGGCCGACCGAGGACAAGCTGCAAGGCGAACGCCTTGCAGCGGTCACGGGAAGACCTGCTATCCAAGCAGGTCTCCCGTGGAGGCGACGGTTCGCAGCCGCAGCCCGCCACAACACGACAACGAGCCACCGATGAACGTCCAGGCGCGCGGGGGCGTGGAATCAATCATCTCGGGACGGACGGTAGGGTAGGCGGCCGTGCGGAAGCTCCTGAACGACCCCTTCGCGTGCGTCGACGAGATGATCGGCGGCATCCTGGTGGCCTATCCGGGGCTCGTCGAGACGACGCCGTCGGGGCGCGGCCTGGTGTACACGGGCCCGACGGCCGACCGCCGCGCCCGGATCGTGATCGGCGGCGGCTCGGGCCACGAGCCGGCGTTCTTCGGATACCTCGGCCCGGGCCTGGCCGATGCCGCAGCCGTCGGGAACGTGTTCGCGTCGCCCTCGGCGGAGCCCGCGATCGAGGTGGCGGAGCGGCTTGCGCCGCCCGAGGGCGTGCTCTTCCTCTACGGGAACTACGGCGGCGACGTCATGAACTTCGACATGGCCGCCGAGCTCCTCGCCGATCGCGGAATGACGTCCGAGACGGTGCTCGTCACGGACGACGTCTCGTCGGCGCCGCCTGCCGAGCGGGAGCGGCGGCGGGGCGTCGCGGGCGACGTCGTCGTCCTCAAGGCTGCCGGTGCGCGAGCCGATGAGGGCGCGTCGCTGGCCGACGTGGCGGCGGCCGCCCGGCTCGCCAACGACCGCACGCGCACGATGGGCGTGTGCCTCGGGCCGTGCACGGTGCCGACCGCGGGCGTCCCGACGTTCGAGCTGCCCGACGGCGAGATGGACATCGGCATGGGCGTGCACGGCGAGAGCGGCCTTCGGCGCGCGCCGACCGCCCCGGCCGACGAAGTCGCCGACGAGCTCCTCGACCTGATCCTGGCCGACGGCGCGACGGAGACCGGCGATCCCGTGCTCGTGGTCGTGAACACGCTCGGTGCGACGCCCGTGATGGAGGCGTTCATCGTGCTCCGGCGGGTCGCCGAGCGGCTCCGGGCGATGGGCGTCGAGCTGCACCGGGCGCTCGTGGGCGAGTACGTGACGTCGCTCGAGATGGCCGGGCTCTCGCTCACCGTGACCGCGCTCGACCCGGAGCTCCGGCGGCTGGTGGACGCGCCCGCGCGGCCGCTGTGCGCGCCCAGCCTCGGGAGCGACGAGTGGTGAGCGGCGCGGACGTGCGGGCCGTCTTCGACGACGTCGCGCGCGCGATCGAGGAGCATCAGGCCGACCTCGACCGGCTCGACGCGGTGGCGGGCGACGGCGACCACGGCGCCACGATGGTGATGGGCCTTAGGGCCGTCACGGAGGCGCTGCCCGACGGCGACGAGCCCGTCGCCGAGCTGCTACGAATCGCCGCGATCCGGTTCGCGTCTGTCGGCGGCTCGACCGGGCCGCTCTGGGGGACGGCGCTCCTCCGCGCTGCGCAGAGCCTGGGCGGAGCCGAGACGGCCGACCTCTCAGCGATCGCCGCGGCGGCCGAGGCGGCGGCCCAGGGGATCGCCGATCGGGGCAAGTGCGCCGAGGGCGAGAAGACCCTCCTCGACGTCATGGCCCCCGCCGCGCGGGCACTCTCGGCCGGAGCGGCGAGCGGCGCCGATCCGGCGACGGCGGCGGCACAGGCGTGCGACGCCGCCCGCGCGGGCCTGGAAGCGACGCGCGCGCTCGAGCCGCGCCACGGCCGCGCCCGGCTCGCGAGCGAGCGCTCGCGCGGCCACGCGGACGCCGGAGCGGCGTCCGCGCTGCTCGTCTGGGAGACGGCAGCCCAGCGCGTGGCCTGACCGCCCTGCTAGACAGGTCTAGGGATCGACAGACCGCGAGGCATCGACGTCCCAGATCCGGATGCCGAGGATCTGCAGCGCCTCGCGGAGCGCGGCGTCCGCTTCGTCGACGGGTCGTTGATCGATTGCTTCGACGCCGGCGGCACCCGTGCGCGCCTGCTCGAAGACCGCCCAGCAACGAATATCGTCGCCATATTTCGACAGATAATGGATACCGGCGAACTGCTGGCGGTCGTCCGTCCCGGAACAGTCGAAGACGATCCGAGAGATGCGCTGTGTCAGCGTGCGGGGGGTCGTGAGCCGGAGCGCCGCGCCGTCAAGCCCCGGCACGCCAACCGTGAGCATGAGGCGCCTGAGATCGCGGTGTGCGTTCAAGAAGGCCATCGATCGCAACCCGCCCACCGACGCGTAGACCCCAACTGTGGTCGCGCTGCCGACTCGGCGCCCACGGGGCCATGTAGAAGGCAAGTGGCCGGATGGAACCTCCCCGGCCTCTCTGTCGTCCTCGTCGACTTCGATATCGCCTAGCGCCGCTTCCAGCACGGCGTCGAGCCGGTAGGTGGCGGTCGTCTCGACGAAACACGCCAGCTCGCTCGACCCGGCATAGAGAACTCGATACTCACCCTCAGCGTCGTCGAAGCGCATCCCGAACGTTGGGGGCTCGCCGGTCGCGAAGCGCCAGTCTGGAAGTTCCCAGGCGTCGGGTTCCCGGCCGACGCGATAGATGGCGCCTACTGGTGTCGCTTCGTCGAGGTCACAGCTCACCCACGCACCATAAATGCGCGGGCTGCGGCCAGCACTCGTTTCCCGGCGTCGTCATAATCGCCGTCGCGAAGCAACCTCGCCGGGGAGATGTCATCGAGCTGGGGATTCAGACCCTGGAACCACGCTTGGGCAACGTGCTTGTCGTCCCGCTCGGCAATCATCAGCGCGACGGTGAGTGCCAGTCGCAACCGCTGCTGGACGCCTTCGGACGGCTTTCGCACTCCGTCGGCCCACTCGCGAACCGCTCGTGTCTCGCTGACGTCGCCGAGATACGCGACGAGCCGGGCTCCGAGCACATCCTTCAACTTCGCGGCAGCGCGCGGGAACTCCATTCGACTGACCTCGCTATGCGTGGCGAGCTCGGGCTTGGATCGGACGGCGCTCATGCTCTCTCCTCTTTCTCCGAATCAAAGCACATGTAGATCACAATTTCAATCCCATCTCAAATCACGGACAAACACCGGTACATACTCCATTCTATTCGGCGTACCAGACGACAAAGTTGAGAACCGACGATGGGGCCAGCGCGCCGAAACCCGCGGGTCTGTGCGAACCGCTTGCGCCTACGTCCGCTGAAAGCCCTCGGGCGTCCGCAGCCCGTACCCCACGGTGCGGTCGACCGAGACGTGGACCGCCCAGGCGAGCGCAGCGGCGAGCCAGCCCTCCGGCAGGAAGATCGACGCGACGGCCAGCGCCGCCGGCCCCCAGTACCGGTGAAGCGCGTTGTAGAGCGGGACGGCGCGTGGATGGAGCTGACCCTTCTCGAGACCAGAGCCGATCCCGAGGAAGAGCGCGATGTCCGGCCCGAGCAGGAAGACGACGACGAGCCACCACGGCGTGTCCGTCGCGGCGACCTCGAACGCGAGGGCGGCGATCAGGACGGCGGTGAGTGCGGCGTAGGCGATGCGTGGGCTCATGTGGTCTCCGGGACACTACGGTTCACGGCGTCGGGCAGATTCCGCTCGAACACCAGGGCGGCCGGGGCGGCGAGCGCACACGCCACCGCCAGGCCGATGAAGAGCGCCGTTCCGCGGCCAGCACCCAGCGCGGCGCCCGCGATCAGCGGGCCGATCATCGGGCCGGCCTGCCACGAGAGGCTGTAGAACGCGACGTAGCGGCCGCGGGTCTCCTCGCCCGTGAGCCTGTTCACGATCCCGGGCAGGCTCGGCGAGAGGAAGGTCTCTCCGATACCGAACACGGCCATGCCTGCGATCAGCCCGGCCGCCGCGAGCGTCCTGCTCGACGCCTCGCCCGCCACCAGCACGACGATCCACGACGCGCCGAACACGAGCCCGGTGACTGCCACCGCTCTCGTCCTTCGCCAGTCTCGCACCAGCCGCAGGACGACCAGCTGCGCCACGACGATCGCCCACGTGTTCGCGGCAAACGCGAACCCGACGATGCTGCGGCTGACGCCGGCCGGCCCCGTCGCCCACGCGGGGAAGGCCGACGTGATCTGGCTGTAGCCGGCGACGACCAGGAGGAAGCTGATGGCGGTCGCGGCCAGGAGCCGCGTGTCGCGGACGACCGGACCGTAGGCGGAGACGCCTGCGGCGACGGCCCCTTCCCTGGGCTCCTCACGCACCGCGCCCAGCGAGAGAAGGAGGACTGCGAAGAGGGCGTAGGACAGGGCGTCGACCACGAACAGCACGTCGAACGCATCCGGGCTGAGCGCGAGGATCGTCCCGGCGATCAGGCTGCCGACCCCGAGGCCGAGGTTGATGGCGCCGTAGGTCACGCCGAGCACGTCCTCACGGCGGCGGTCGTCGACCGCGCGGATGAGGAGCGGGAAGATCCCGACCCAGGTGATCGCGAACCCGGCGCCCTGGAGGCTCGCCGCCAGCACCGCGACCCCCAGCGAGTGGACGGCCAGGAACCCGGCCGTGCCGGCGCCGGAGAGGGCGAGGCCGGCGATCGCCGTGCGGCCGGCTCCGAACCGGTCGGCCGCCACCCCGGCGAGGATCGTGCCGACAAGCCCGGCGGCGCCCGAGACACCCAGCGCGAAGCCGGCCGCGGCCAGGCTGAGACCGCGGCCGTCGTGCAGGAAGACGATCACGATCGGCAGCGTCATCCCGGTGCCGACCTCGAAGAGGAGGATGCAGCCGAGGAGCCGCCAGGCGCGCGCTCCCAGCGGCGGAACCGCGCTTCGGATCTGCCTTCTCAGGGCGCGTAACGCCGGTGCAGGATGATCTGGTTCCCGTCGGGGTCGCGCATGAGCGCCATGTGGCAGACGCCGGTGTCGAACGTCTCCATGTCGAACTCGACGCCCTGCTCTTCGAGCGCACGGCGGGCCTGGGCGACGTCCGGCACGCGCAGCGCGAACCCGGACTGGTTGGCGCTGAACTCGAGCCCCTGGTCCTCGGGGTTCCAGATCCCGAGCGTCACCTGGCCCGCGCGGTACTCGGCGCCGGTCGGGCGGTCCTTCTCGAGCGGCAGTCCGAGCGTCTCGCCGTAGAACCGCTTGGCCCGGGCGACGTCGCGCGTGGGGATGGAGATGAAGTCGACCCGCTCGACGGTGATCATCCGATCGCCTCCTCAGTCGTTTCCGACACGGTACCGAACCACCTGGGCCAGGCCCCGAACGGGGCCGATGCCGAGCCCGATGGGCGTGCCCCATCCGTACCACTGCATGCTGAGCTCGGCGCGGCGCTCGGTGTCCATGTCGTTCTGGGTCATAGTCCGAGAGAAACCCGGGGGATTCCCGGATGCGCGAAGCGCCGGTTGCAGCGATGCTGACGGCCTGCGATGAGCTCGAACGCGCACAACCTCCAGAGTGTGCCCGCCGGGCGCCCGCCGAAGCGGCCCCGCACCATCTTCTCGTCGACGATCGTGCTCGGGCGTGTGGCCGGCGTCGAGATCGGCCTGAACTGGAGCTGGATCGTGGTCTTCGGGCTGATCCTGTGGTCGCTTGCGGCCGTCCAGTTCCCCGACGCCCTCCCGGGGCGGGGCTGGGAGACGTACGCCGCCATGGGGGTCACCGCGACGGCCGCCTTCTTCGCGTGCCTCGTCCTGCACGAGCTGGGACACGCGATCCAGGCTCGGCGCGAAGGAGTGCAGATCGAGGGGATCACCCTGTGGCTCTTCGGCGGGGTGGCCAAGATCGCAGGCGAGTTCCCGTCGGCCGGTGCCGAGTTCCGGATGGCGGTCGCCGGCCCGCTCGTGAGCCTCGTCCTCGGCGTGCTCTTCGTCGCCGAGGCGGCGCTGTGGCCGGGACCCGGGAGGGATCGCCACCGAGCTGGCGTGGCTGGGCTACATCAACCTCGTGCTGCTCGTATTCAACCTCGTGCCGGCTCTGCCCCTGGACGGCGGCCGGATGCTGCGGGCGGCCCTCTGGGCCCGCAGTCGCGACTTCGCCGCCGCGACGCACCGAGCGACGCGCATCGGAGGCGTGCTCGCCGCAGTGATCATCGCCCTCGGTCTGGTCGAGGTGCTCGCCGGCGGGATCGACGGCATCTGGTTGGCGATCGTCGGTTGGTTCATCCTCGAAGCGGGCCGTGCCGAGGATCAGCGCGCGGAGACGCGCCGCGCCCTCGCTGATGTCACCGTCGGGACGTTGATGACCCGCACGCCGGTCACCGTCGGAGCTGACTGGACGCTCGCCGAGGTCGCCAACCGGATTGCCGGAACGCCGCGCCACAGCGCCTACCCGGCGGTGGACGACGGAACGGTTATCGGGCTCCTCCCGCTGCACGCCCTGGCGCAGACGGGCGGGCCCGACGTGTGGGCACGCCGCGTGCGCGACTACGTCGTCCGCGCGGACGACCTCCCGCACTTCTCGCCCGAGACCCAGGCGATGGCCGCGCTCGACGAGCTCGTCGCAAGCGGCGTGGGCCGCGCGGTCGTCATCGACCAGGGGCACCTGGTGGGCATCATCTCGATGACCGACCTGGCTCGGGCGCTGGCGCTCGGCGGGCCCGTCTAGCAGCCGAACCCCGTGGGGCCAGGCCCCGGACGGGGCCTGGCCCCGGTGGTCCACCTAGGCCCGAGCCGCTCGGAAGAGCGGCAGCCACTGCTCGTTCGCGCGCAGCATCTCGTCGAGCAGCTCGCCGATCTGCTCGAGCTCGAGCCGGGCCTGCATGTTGGGGTCGAGCAGGAAGGCGTGCATCGCCGCGGCCCGGTCGCCCGTGAGCGCGGCCTTCACCACGTGCCGCTGAAAGTCGACGTAGCCCTGCAGGTGCGCGGCCAGCGGCCGGGGCAGCGGGTCGACGGCGATCGGGCGGATGCCGTAGCCGTTGACCACCGCGTTCACCTCGACGATCGCGTCGTGCGGGCAGGTTGGGGATCGCGCCGTCGTTGGGCGCGTTGACCACGAACATCCGGTTCCGGTTGGCGACGATCGACTCCATGATGTCGATCACCTCGATGCCCCAGTCCTCGTCGCCCTCCGGCAGGTCGGCCAGCGTCACCGCGCCGGCGTCGGGCGCCGTCCACGTCGCCGCCAGCGCCTCCAGCTCGGCCACCCGCGCCTTCTCGTAGGCCATGTCGTGGGTCGTGATCCCGTACTTCATCTTCACGCCCTGCGCGGTGCCGGCGTACTCGCCCTCGAGCCGCTGCATCTGCGGGAAGTGCTCGACCCAGTGGCTCCAGCAGTAGGGCAGCACGCCGTAGGTGTCGAGCGCCCAGGCGACCATCGGGTTGGTCGCGTTCTCGCGCACCAGCGGCATCGCGTCGGTGCCGTCGAGCAGCCGCAGCTCGGCACCGAGGCGCAGTGGTTGATGCCGCCGACGACCGGCGGCATCGCGATCTGGTCGGGCGCGACGCCGGCCTCGCCGGCCAGCCACTCGGCGCTGCCCGGATGCCCCGTGCACGAGCACAGCGCGTAGGTCTTCACGGAGGGCGCGGCGCCGCGCATCGCCATCGCCTCGGTCGGCGCCGGGTTGGTGTAGTTGAAGACGTAGGCGTCGGGCGCCACCTCGGCCACGTTGCGGGCCACCTCGGCCAGCACCGGGATGTTGCGCATCGCCCGCATGATCCCGCCCGGCCCGACCGAGTCGGCCACGTGCATGACGATGCCGTACCGGGCGGGGATCTCGAGGTCGTTCGCCCAGGCGTCGAAGCCGCCGACGCTGATCGCGGCGATCACGAAGTCGGCGCCGTCCAGCGACTCGCGCTGGTCGGTCGTGCTCTCCACGCGCAGGGCGCTGCCCTCGCCCTCGATCAGCTTCTCGCCCAGCCGCTGCATCGTGTCCAGCCGGCCCTCGTCGATGTCCATCAGCGTGACCGTGGAGTCGCCCAGCACCCCGATTGGTCATCAGCCGCCGCAGCAGCACCGGCACGAAGCTCGAGCTGCCGCCGCCGATGATCGTGACCTTCTTCCCCACAGTGGTTCCTTTCGTCAGCCCATCGAGTCGTCGCTCATCGGCAGGATGGAGGCCTCGAGGATCCGGCGAGCGCGGCCGGGTGATCGCGTAGAGCACGGCGTCGGCCACCTCCTCGGCCCGCAGCATGCCCGGCAGGTCGGGATCCTCGGGCGTGCGGCCGCGGCCCATCGCGAACTCGGTCTCGACGCCGCCCGGCGCCAGGATCGAGCAGCGCACGCCCCTGCCGTACAGCTCGTGGTCGAGCGAGCGCAGGAAGCCGATCTGCGCGTGCTTGGTCGCGGCGTACACGGCCTCGCCCTCGGGCGCCCGCTGGCCGGCGATCGACGTGACGCCACCAGGTCGGCGCTCGCGCTCTCGAGCAGGTGCGGCAGGCCGGCGCGGATCGTGTGCAGGAAGCCCTTGACGTTGGTGTCGATCATCTCGTCGAGCCACTCCGGGTTCAGGTCGAGGAAGTCGCCGTAGGCGCCGACGCCGGCGTTGGCGACCAGGATGTCGAGCCCGCCGAACCGCTCGACGCATGCGGCGACGAGCGCCTCGACTGCGCCGGCGTCGCGCACGTCGCAGGAGCTGGCCAGCGCGCCCTCGATGCCCAGGTCGTCGCCGCCGCGCGAGGCCAGCGCGACCTTCGCGCCGCCCGCGGCCAGCAGCCGCGCGGTGGCGGCGCCGATCCCGCTGCTCGCTCCGGTCACCAGGGCCACGCGGCCCTCGACTCCGCTCATGGGTGCCCTCCCCCTCACAGTGCCCGGCGTGCGGCCGAGACGGCGGCACGTCGAGCGCAGGATTGCGCGTCGAAGAACCCCACCGGCTTCAGCTGAACCCGATGGTCGCCACCGGCATCACCGGCCAGTCCTCCGGCCGCGGCACGTGGTGGTGGCCGAACGTATACCAGACCACGATGTCCCGGTCGGCGACGGGCCGGTCGGCCGCCGTCCACTCCGGCAGCCCGGCCCCGCCGGGGTGCTGGTTCGGGTAGTCGCCGGCCGCGTAGCGCTCGCCCGGCTCGTACGGCGTCACCCACAGGTGGTGGTGGATGAAGCCGGCGCGCTTGCTCACCGGCGCGTCCGGCTGGGCGAACGGCACGGCGTTCTCGCCGGGCAGCAGCCGGTAGCCGACCGGCTCGCCCAGCCGGTGGCGGACGCACGGGTTGACGATCTCCCACCAGCGGGCCGACGCGCGGGTCGGTGCGCCGCCGCGCCTCGAGCTCGGTCTCCAGCCGCCGCCGCATCGGCCGGAAGGCGTTGCCGTACGGGTTGCCCGGCCCCGGCGGGAGCGACTCCGTCCACACCTCCTCGACGGCGTTCTCGAGTGCCGTCGACGTCGAGGTCGAGCCGCATGTTGAAGAAGTGCTGGTGCACCATCGCGTTCAGCCCGGGGGCGACCAGGGTGCCGTGCTCCGGCTGCACGCCGGGCGCCACCGCGCCGGTCGAGAGCACGCCGGTCAGCTTCACCTCGAAGGCGATCGTGCCGTCCTGGTAGAGGTACCAGAAGAAGCCGTAGTCGTAGTTGCCGATCGCCGAGAAGGACGAGATCACCAGCCGCCGCGAGCGCCGCACCTCGCCGGAGCCGTCGCGCCACTCGATGTGCCGCCAGAGCACGCCGTGGTCCTCCTCGTGCATGCAGATCGCGTTCGGGATCGTCACCGGCTCGCCGGCCGCGTCGTTGACCACGGCGTCCAGGTAGACGATCTCGCCCAGGCAGTCGCAGCCCGCGGGTCAGCGGCGAGGCGGCCACGCCGACGCCGTTCTCGCCGGCGTCGAACGCGTTCTTGAAGTAGTGGGTCGGGCTGGGGTCGCCGTAGGGCACGACCATCTCCGACAGCGAGGCGCGGTGCATGATCGGCCGCAGGCGGCCGCCGTCGTCGTAGCCGACAGCCGGTGCAGCACCAGCCCCTCCCGGGCGTGAAGCCGACGTGCACCCGCCAGCGCTGCCAGCGGACCACCCGGCCCTCGACCGTGAAGCCCGGCCCGTCCGGCTGGGTGATCTCGAGCGGCGCGATGTCGTCGCGCAGCGGCGCGCCGGCGGCGGCGTCGAAGTTGCCGCTCTCCGGCGGCACCGGGACGACGCCGTGGTCCTCGATCCGCAGCACCTCGAGCGTGTTCAGGTCGACCAGCGCGATGCACGCCCGTCCACCGGGTGGGCCCACTCGTTGTCGCCCGGCGCCGGCTTGACGAACACGACGCAGCGGGCCAGCCGCCGCTCCGACTCCTCGGCCACGCCGAAGTGCCCGGCCGGCCAGGCGTCGACCTGGATCTGCTCGGGGTCGGTGACGCCGCGCCTGGCCATCGCCGCCTGGAACTCGGGGTGCAGGCGCAGCACCTCCTCGGCCTCCATCAGCTCCGAGACGACGGCCATCGGCTGCACGTCGGTGCGCACCCGCCAGCCGCCACGGCGCCGTCGGTCGAGCGACGACGACGGCCTCGATCGTCTCCGCCCGGTCGCGATCGAGCAGCACCACCTCGGCCTCCCGCGGCGGGCACCGGCCGCCCGGCCTCCCAGGCCAGCACGCGCGTCCTTGTGCGGCTCGGCCAGGTCGATGGTGATGAACCGGCAGCGCTCGCTCCGGCCGCGAACCGGCGTCGGAGGCCCGGACGACGGCCGTCGCGGCAGCCACCTCGTCGGCGGTCAGGGGGTCGAGCGGATGAACGGCGGCGCGCTGTTGTGTTCCGTCCATCCGCTCCCTAGTATGGCGCAATGAACCGACTCCAAGCGCTTCACCATCGGCATCGCCCTCGCCCTCCTCGCCCTCGCGGCGGCCTGCGGCGGCAGCGACAGCAGCTCGGGCTCGAGCCGGCGGCGGCGGCTCGAGCGAGTCGATCAAGGGCCAGACGATCACCGTCCTCGTCCCGTACGAGATGCCGCAGAAGCTGCTCGACCAGTTCACCGCCGAGACCGGCGTCAAGGTCAACTACGTCGTCACCGGCTGGGACGCGACCCACAACAAGCTGCTGGTCGCCAACGAGGCCAAGAGCTACATCGCCGACGTCGCCGAGTTCGACTGGTCGTTCACCGGCCAGTTCGCCGGCGCCGAGTGGGTGGAGCCGCTCGACGGGCTGGTCGACCAGACGACGCTGGACGACCTGAAGTCGACCGACACGGCGTTCATCTCGGGCGGCAAGACGTACGCCGCCTGCTACTCGAACGACTTCCGCGTCTCGATGTACAACAAGAAGATGTTCGCAGAAGGCCGGGATCGACGAGTTCCCGGCGACGTTCGACGAGCTCGGCCAGGACGTCGAGAAGCTCAAGGCGTCCGGCGTGCAGTACCCGCTGTCGATCCCGATGGCGGCCACCGAGGGCGGCGTCACGCCCTGGTACCTGCTGACGCTGGCGATGGGCGGCCAGCTGTTCGACGACCAGCTCGACGCCGACCTTCTCCGACCCGAGCTCGGCCGGCTACAAGGCGCTGCAGTGGGAGGTCGACGCGGTCAAGAACGGCTGGGTCTCGCCCGGCTCGGTGTCGATGGACGACTCCGTCGCCTTCAACAAGTTCACGGCCGGCGAGAACGCGATCGTGCTGGCCACCGGCCCCGGCAACATGCCGACCGCCAACGACACGAGCCAGTCGAACATCGCCGGCAAGGCGGAGCTCGGGCTGGTGCCCGGCGTCGACGGCCCGGGCGCCTCGTTCGGCCTGCCCGAGGGCCTCTCGATCCCGGTCACCGCCAAGCACAAGGCGGCCGCCGCGGCGTTCATCGAGTGGTGGGAGCGGCCCGAGAACGCGATCGCGATCTACAAGACCCAGGGCAGCCTGCCCTGCGGCGCGTCCGCGCTCAAGCAGCTCGCCGACAGCGGCGAGCTGCAGGGCGGCGACGTCGTGACCGCCGAGCTGCCGCACGTCGGCGCCGCTGTTCCCGGGGGGCGCGCCGATCTGGTACTCGCAGTTCAGCTCCGACGCCCAGGGCCTGCTGAACGCGGCGGTCAAGGGCGACATGAGCGTGGCCGACGCGCTCGAACCAGCTGGCGCGAAGGCCGAGTCTCACAACCAGTACGGTGCGTTCCGCCGTAGCCGCGGGGCGGCGACCGGGCCGCCCGCGAGACCCAGATCCTGGGGTGGCTGTTGGTCGCGCCGGCCATGCTGCTCGTCGCGGCGCTGGTCCTCTACCCGCTGGCGCAGGGGTTCCAGCAGAGCATCCAGTCGGGCGGCTTCCTGTTCGGCGAGAAGCCGGGCTACGTCGGCCTGCGCAACTACCGCGACGTGCTCAACGACCCGATCTCGCGCGACGCGATGCGGCACACGCTCGAGTACGTGCTGCTGGCGGTGTCGCTGGAGCTGGTGCTGGGCATCTTCGTCGCCGTCACGCTGCACCGCGTCTTCCGCGGCCGCGGCATCGTGCTGGCGGTGCTGATCCTGCCGTGGGCGCTGCCGTCGGTCGTCTCCGGCGTGCTCTGGCGGCGCGTGTTCGACCCCGACAACGGCCTGCTGAACAGCGTGCTGCTGCAGCTGCACATCATCAGCCAGCCGCACGTCTGGCTGGCCAGCGGGCGGGGCGCGATCGTCTGCATCACGCTCGTCCACGTCTGGGGCGTGCTGCCGCTGGTCAGCCTGATCTTCCTGGCCGGGCTGCAGAGCATCCCCGAGGAGGTGTACAGCGCCTCGGCGGTCGACGGCGCCGGGCCGTGGCGCCAGTTCCGCTACATCACGCTGCCGCTGCTGCGGCCGTCGATGGCGATCGCGCTGACCGTCGGCACGCTGCTTGCGATCGCGATCTTCGACGAGATCTACGTGCTCAACGGCACCGCGCTGAACACGCGCTCGATCCTGATCCAGGTCTACAACACGACGTTCGTGACAGGCCGACTTCGCCCACGGCACCGCGCTCGCGTTCCTGCTCGCCGGCGCTGACCGCGGTGCTCGGCGGCTCTACGCGCTGGTGCTGCGGAGGTCGACGGTATGACGACGACGCTCGGCTGGCGGATCGCTGAAGGCGATCGCCGTGCTGGCGATCGTCGTCTGGTCGATCGGCGCCGATCGTGCTCGGCGTGCTGACCAGCATCTCGACCCAGCGCGACGTGAACGCCGTGCCGACCCACTGGGTCCCGCACGACGCGACGACGCAGGCCTACCACGAGCTGCTCGAGGGCACGAGCAGCCGGGCCGCGGGCGGCACGGTGACCGAGGCCGGCACGTTCAGCCGCTCGATGTAGAACAGCGCGCAGCTTGCGCTGCTCACGACGGTGTTCACCCTGATCGTCTCGACGATGGCCGCCTACGCGTTCGGCCGGCTGCGGTTCCGGTTCGGCGGCGCCGTCCTGGCGATCCTGGTCGGGACGATGATCGTCCCGATCTTCGTGGTCGTGATCTCGCTCTTCCAGGTGCTGGCCGACGCCCACCTGATCGACACCAAGCGCGGGCTGGTGCTGGTGTTCGTGGCGACGTTGACGCCGCTTGCGACCTGGCTGCTCTACACCCAGGTGCGGGAGATGCCGACCGAGCCCGAGGAGGCGGCGCTGATCGACGGCTGCCGCCGCTGGCAGGCGTTCGTCCGCGTGGTGGTCCCGCAGATGAGCTCGGGCATCGCGGCGGTGGCGGCGATCCTGGTGCTGTCGGTGTGGGGCGAGTTCCTGATCCCGCTGCTGCTGACGTCGACGATGAACGCCAAGCCGGTGACGGTGCAGATCACCGAGTACGTCGGCAAGTACACGACCAACTACCCGATCCTGGCGGCCGCCGGGGTGCTGGCGCTGATGCCCGCCGGCGCTGCTCGCGCTCGTCCTGAACAAGCGGATCACCGGCATGCTGGCGGGGTCGTCGTGAGCGGCACGATCTCGCTGGAGGGCGTGACCAAGCAGTTCCCCGGCGGGGTGCTGGCGGTCGACGACCTCAGCCTCGAGGTCGAGCCGGGCGAGTTCCTGGTGCTGGTCGGCCCGTCGGGCTGCGGCAAGACGACGGCGCTGCGGATGGTGGCCGGGCTGGAGCCGGTGACCGGCGGCGAGATCCGGATCAACGACCGGGTCGTGACGAGGCTGCCGCCGCGCGACCGCGACATCGCGATGGTGTTCCAGAACTACGCGCTGTACGCGCACATGACGGTGCGCAACAACATGGCGTTCGGGCTGAAGATGGCGCGGACGCCGAAGGACGAGATCCGCCGCCGGGTGGACGAGGCGGCGGCGATGCTCGGGCTGACCGACCTGCTCGAACCGCAAGCCCAAGCAGCTGTCCGGCGGCCAGCGCCAGCGGGTGGCGATGGGCCGGGCGATCGTCCGCGAGCCGGCCGCGTTCCTGATGGACGAGCCGCTGTCGAACCTCGACGCCAAGCTGCGGGTGGAGATGCGCGGCGAGATCATCCGCGTGCAGCGGCGGATCGCGGCGCCCACGCTGTACGTGACGCACGACCAGACCGAGGCGATGACGATGGGCGACCGGGTCGCGATCCTGCGCGACGGCGTGCTGCAGCAGCTGGGCACGCCCGACGAGATCTACGACCACCCGGTCAACGTGTTCGTGGCCGGGTTCATCGGGTCGCCGTCGATGAACCTGATCGACGCGCGGCTGGAGGGCACCGACGCGTCGTTCGGCGCGTCGCGGCTGGAGCTGGGCCGCGGCCCGGGCTGGCCGCCTACGACGGCCGCGACGTGGTGGTCGGCATCCGGCCGGAGGACTTCCGCGGCCGGCGGCGAGGCGGCGCTCGAGCTGACGGTCAACCGCGTCGAGTCGCTCGGCTCGGAGCTGGTCGTCTACCTCGACTCGGGCGAGCCGGGGGCCGAGATCACCGCCCGGCTGGAGCGCAAGGCCGGCGTCGAGGAGGGCAAGCCGGTGCCGCTGTCGGTCGACCTCGACCGGCTGTACTTCTTCGACCCCGAGACCGGCGCGCGGTGCGATGACCCGCAGCGTGCGGCTGCCGCCGCGGTGGGCCAGCTTCGTCGTTGCCGCCTGGCTGCTGGTCGACGGGCTGGCGCTGGCGGCGTCCGACTCGCCCAACCAGTTCACGATCGCGCTGGCGCTGGCGCCGTTCATCCTGCTGTCGCTGTGGTGGCACCGCGTGTGGGACATGTCGGGCCGGCCGAAGCGCGACTGGCCGCTGCGGATCAGGCTGGCGATCCCGTCGATCGCGCTGGTGGTCGCGGCGCTGGTGGTCTGGGCGGTCACCGGCAACCGCTCGGCGTTCCTGGGCATCGTGCTGGTCGCCTTCGCGCTGACGACGCTGACCGACGACTTCGTCCAGCGGCGCGAGCTGGGGGGCGCGTGTAACAACGGGGTCAGACCCCGTTGTTACACGAGCAGCACGCTGATGATCTCGTGCGGCCGGTAGGCGAGCTCGATCTCGCCGTCGAGCTCGGCAGCTCGGCGCCCGGGTCCTCGAGCAGGTTGCAGCGCCGCGCCGCGGTGAACGGCACGCCGACCCGCAGCCGGGCCGTGCCGCGGGCGCCGTGCGCCTCGTACAGCCGCAGCACCAGCGCGTCGGAGTCCTCGGCCCGCTTGACCGTGTCGAGCACCAGGTTGGGGTCGTCGACCGCGAAGAAGGAGCGCGGCTCGGCGCCGCCGGCGCCCAGCGGAGCGGCGTCTCGAAGCGCGCCGCCTCGGCCACCACGCCGGCCTCGCGCCAGCCGCCGGCGTGCGGCATGACGGCGTAGGCGAACTCGTGCCGGCCGATGTCGGCCTCCGGGTCGGGCTCTGTCGGCGAGCGCAGCAGGCTGATCCGCATCTCGTTCTCGTACGTCGAGTAGCCGTACTTGCAGTCGGTCAGCAGCGCCACGCCGAAGCCGTGCTCGGAGAGGTCGGCGAAGCGGTGCCCGGGCACCTCGTAGCGGGCCAGGTCGTGGCTGGTCGAGTAGTGCGTCGGCCGCTCGGTGCGGCCGAACTGCATCTGGTAGGTCGCGTTCGGCGCTGCGCACGGCGACCGGGAACAGCACCTTGAGCATCGTGTGCGACTCGCGCCAGTCGACCTCGCAGTGGAACTCGAGCCGCCGCGAGCCGGCGTCCAGCCGCACGATCTGGCGCATCGTGCTGGCCCGGCCGATCGGCCGCTCGATCGCCACCTCGGCGCGCAGCGGGCCCGGTCGACGATCACCGTCGCACGACGTCGCCGGCGGGGCGTCGGCGACCGTCTCCAGGTGGAACGGGTCGACGTCCCAGGCGTCGAACGCCGTCGGGCGGTCGTCGTAGAGCTGCAGGACGTTGCCCGGCCCGGCCAGCGCCTCGCGCCCGGTCTCGAGCTCGACCAGCGAGCGCAGCAGGCCGTCGCGGCCCAGCTCGGCCCGCAGCCGGCCGTTCTCGAGCACGATCGCCGTCGGCCGTCTCGATCGACCGAGACCGCGCCCGGCGCGCTCGCCGACCGCGCCGAAGCCGTAGGCCGGCGCCTCGACCCAACGAGCTCGCCGTCCGGGCGTCGCCACCTCGGCCCGCGCGACCCCGATCGTGTTGAGCGGCGTCGTCCGCTCGCCCTCGCCGGCGAGCGCCGCCAGCGCCGCCTCGGCGACGGCGTCGGCCCCGTCGCGCACCTCGGCGTGGTCGCGGGCCGCGTCCTCGTACACCTAGCGCGATGCTCGACCCGGGCAGGATGTCGTGGAACTGGTTCAGGAGCAGGAGCTGCCACAGCCCGTCCAGCCGCCCGCGCGGATGCTCGCCGCCGGCCACCCGCGCGGCGACCGCCGACAGGAGCTCGGCGTCGTGCAGCGCCCGCTCGCCCTCCCGGTTGCCCGCGCTTGACCGCGGCCTGGGTCGTGTACGTGCCGCGGTGGTACTCGAAGTAGAGCTCGCCGACGACCGTCGGCAGCTCCCCGGCGTCGGCCTCCAGCGCGTCGAAGAACTCGTCGGAGGTGCGTCATCGTGGTGCGCGGCACGCCCTGCAGGTCGCGCACGCGGCGCAGCGTCTCGAGCATCGCCGGCGTCGGCCCGCCGCCGCCGTCGCCGAAGCCGAACACCAGCAGGCTGCGGCCGGAGCGGTCGTGATCCTTGTAGTCGCGCGCGTTCCGGCGCAGCTCCTCGATCTCGACGGTGGCGTTGTAGGTGTCGGCCGGCGGGAAGTGCGCGAGCACCTCGCGAGCCGTCGATCCCCTGCCAGGTGAACGTGTGGTGCGGCGGCGGGTTGAAGCGGTTCCAGGAGAGCTTCTGGGTCAGGAACCGGTCGATCCCGGCGCCGCGCATGATCTGCGGCAGCTGGCCGTTGTAGCCGAACACGTCGGGGTTCCAGAACTCGCGGCAGCGGCGGCCGAACTCGCGCTCGAAGAACCGCTGGCCGTACAGGAACTGGCGCACGAGCGACTCGCCCGACGGCAGGTTGCAGTCGGGCTCGACCCAGGTGCCGCCGACCGGCACCCACCGCCCGGCCTCGGCGTGGCGGCGGATGCGCTCGTACAGGTCGGGGTTGCGCGTGCGGATCCAGTCGTACTGCTGGGCCTGCGAGCAGGCGAACCGGAACTCGGGGTAGCGCTCCATGTAGGCGGTCTGCGAGCTGAAGGTGCGCACCAGCTTGCGATGCGTCTCGGCCAGCGGCCACAGCCAGGCGGTGTCGATGTGGCGCGTGGCCGATCGCCGAGAGCTCGTGCACGTGCGAGCCGTTGCGGTTGGCCAGCAGCGCCGTCGAGGATCGCCTCGGCCTCGTCCCAGGTCGCGCGGTCGTCCTCGACCCAGACGTTGCAGAAGCGGTTCAGCTCGGACAGGAGCCGCCCGGCCCACGACTCGTCGAGCCCGTTCGCGGCGTCGGCCTCGAGCCGGCGGAGCACGTCGAAGTCGTGGTGCAGCTGCCACGCCTCGGCGGTCGAAGCGGGCGATCTGGCAGCGGTCGAGCACCACCGGCTCGAGCGAGGCGTAGGGCCGCGTCGAGCTCGCCGAACTTGCCGTTGCAGGCCAGCTCGACGCGCAGGTCGAGCCGCTCGCCGCCGGCCGCCGGCTCGAGCAGCAGCGCATCGATCCGGGCGCCCTCCGGGCTCGTGTTGAGGCCCTGGACCGAGCGGCCGCCGATCCACAGCGTGGCCTCGCTGTGGCTGACCCACAGCAGGTCGACGCGCTCGCCGGCCCACTCGTCCGGCACGGTCGCCTCGACCCGAAACCAGAAGGTCGCCCACAGCGGCCCGAACTGCTCGCCCAGCGCGGCGTCGCGGTAGTCGAGCCGCTCGGCCTCCTCCAGCGAGATGCGATCGACCGGGCCCGGCCACCCGCAGCGACGTCGGGATCGCGCGCGTCGGCCTAGATCAAGGCGCGGATCCGCTCGCCGACCTGGGCGATGCGGTCGCGCGTGTACCGGGGGTGGCGCTGCACGGGTGGCAACCCTAGAGGGTCGGATGTTCTCGGCGCGGCCCGACGTGGTAGCGGCGACGTCGAAATGCGTACGGATCTGAATCAGCGTCGAACGACCATCGAGGCGGCCGTTCACTGAGCGACGGCAACGTCGCTAGGGACCCGGGCTACGCTGAAGGCGGGCTGGCCGGTTAGAGCTCGACCCGCACGAGCGCCCGCGCACCCAGCCAGCAGGTGACGGCCGCGACGGCCGCCAGGATGACGACCGCCGGCGTGGGCCCGACGACCGGCGCGGCCGCCTCGGGCAGGCGCTCGGCGACGAGCGCGCGGCCGTAGGCGGCGATCGAGAGCTGGACGGCCGACGCGGCGAAGGTCGCGATCGAGCCCTCCCAGAGCAGGATGTAGAGGACGCCGATCACGATCGGCCGGCGCGTCCGAAGCGAGAGCCAGGCCGCGACGCCGCAGTAGGCAGCGTCGCGAGCGCCACGCCCGCGACCGGCCACAGGATCGCCGGACGCGTCGTCGCCGCCCTGAGGATCGAGCAGCGCCGAGAGACGAGGCGGGGACGAGCAGGACCAGCGTCGCCGTCCACGCCGCCGCGACCTTGGTCACGATCAGGCCCAGGCGGGACTGCGGCGTGGCGACGAGGTAGAGGATCGTGCCGTCCTCGCGCTCGTCGCCGATCGCGCTCACGCCGATGACGAGCGCCACGACGGCCGCGATCGTGGGGACGAACAGCTGCTGCACCATGTGCGAGTAGAACCCCGAAGTGGTCGGCGCTCGCCTTGGCGGCGACCGCGAACACGAACGCCACGAGCACCGGCGCGAGCGCCAGCAGCGGCCAGCAGCGAGCGTCCGCCGCTGGAGCAGGAGCGCCCGGAGCGTCAGCCGGTAGACGGGGCCGAGATCACCGGCCCACCCCCGGGCGCGCTCGTGCAGGTAGGCGTAGACGCTCTCGAGGTCGTCGCCGACCGGCTCGACCCGCCGCAGCCGCGTGCCCGGCGTCCGCGCCAGCGCCGGCAGCGCGCGGCTGAAGCGCTCGACGTCGCCGGTCTCGACTCGACCAGCGCCGTCCTCGAAGCGCACCGAGTCGACGACGCCGTCGCCGACGAGCTCGCCGGCGAGCGGCGCGGCCGTCGCCTCCGTGCGGCACGCGGATCGCTGCGCGGCCGGTCGGCGATCAGCTGGCGGATCGCGCTGGTCTGCGCCCTCGGCGACCAGGTGGCCGTTCACGAGCACGAGCACCCGCGGCGCCATCCGCTCGACCTCGTGCAGCACGTGCGAGGAGACGATCACGGTGCGGCCCTCGTCGCCCAGCCGGTGGAGCAGCTCGACGATCTGCGCGCCGCTGCGCCGGGTCGAGGCCGTTCAGGGGCTCGTCGAGCAGCAGCAGCTCGGGGTCGTGGGCGAGCGCCTGGGCGAGCTTCACGCGCTGGCGCATGCCGTGCGAGAAGCCGCCCACCTTCGCGCTCGGCGACGTCGTCGAGGCCGACCGTCTCGAGCGCGCCCGGGCGGCCGCGTCCGGAGTCGGCGACCTCGCGCAGCCGCGCGCACAGCGCGACGACCTCGCGCGCGGTCAGGAACGGCCACGGCGGGCTCTGGTCGGGGACGATGCCGATGCGCTGGTAGACGTCGGGGTCGCGGCGCGGCTCGATGCCGAAGATGCGCACGGTCCCGTGCTCGGCGAGGTGAAGCCCGCGCACAGCTTGAGCGCGGTCGACTTGCCGGCGCCGTTGTGGCCGAGCAGGCCGGTGACGCCCGGGCCGACCGTGAACGAGACGTCGGCGACGGCGACGGTGTCGCCGTACCAGCGCGAGACGCCCGCGAACTCGATCGCCGGGTCGTCGGTCACGACTCGTCCCCCCGGAACCGCCATACGAGCACGAGCGCCGAGACGGCGATCAGCGCGAGCCAGGACACGACCCACGCCGTGTTCGACGGATCGCCGGGGTCGGTGTAGACCGGGTAGAGGCTCTCGGCGACGTGGATCGGGACGGCCGCGAACGCCATCAGGCGCAGGTTCTCGCCGTGCTCGATGTTGTCGGAGAGGATGCCGCCCACGATCGTCGGCACGATCAGGAACGCCAGGTAGCCGCCGATCGCGAAGGCCCGCCGGCCGGTGAGCGACGCGATCGCGAGGCCGACGAACGCGAAGTAGACAGCGCCATGGCGGTGCCCGCGGCGACGATGCGCGGGATGTCGTGCGGTGTGCTCCTGGACGTAGCCGAGCGGGTGCGTCGCGAAGACCACGTTCCCGGCGTAGAGGATCGCCGGCGGCAGCACGGTCACGAGCAGGAGCGGCAGCAGGGCCGCGAGCACCTTGCCGACGCACGTACTCGCTGCGGCTGACGGCGGTCGCGAAGTAGAGCGCGAGCGTGCCGTCGCGGCGGTCCGGGCAGAGCAGCTCGGGCGTGATGACGACGGCGAACACCAGGATGACGAGGCCGATGATCCCGGGTAGTCGCAGTACGGCAGCACGTCGGCGAGGTTGTCGTTGATGCTCGACGCGAAGAGCGCCCGCAGGCCGAGCACGATCAGCGCCGGGAAGAAGGCGATCAGCGTGAGCGCGATCGGGATGATCTTCGCCTTCCAGCCCCGCCGGGCGCCGAGCGCCCGAAGCGCGCTCCAGCGCGTCATCGACCAGAGCGCCGCGAGCCGGCCGCTGCGGGTCGCCGTCGTAGCGGTGGAAGCGGACGTCGTGGACGCGTGCCCTCGATCACGTCAGGTCTCCGATCAGCGCGTCCTCGAGCGTCGGGCCGGCGGGGCGCAGCTCGCGCAGGCCGACGTCGGTTTCGGCGGCGGCGTCGCGCACCGCGTGCAGCATCGTGTCGGCGTCCGGGCCGGACACGAGCAGGTGGTCGTCGCGCACCGCCGCGGTGATGCCGGCCGCCTGGAGGCGGGCCGCGAAGGCGGCGGTGTCACCCGAGACGCACGACGCGCGCCTCCCGCTCGCTGGCCCCGGACGAGTCGGCGAGCGTGCGCGTCGCGGCGACCCGGCCCTCGCGCAGGACGACGACCGCGTCGCACGTGCGGACGACGTCCTCGAGCACGTGCGACGACATGATGACGGCGATCCCGAGCTCGGCCGAGAGCCGGCGGACGAGCGCCAGCATCTCCTCGCGCCCGGCCGGGTCGAGCCCGTTGGTGGGCTCGTCGAGGATGACGAGGCTCGGCGAGTGGACGATCGCCTGGGCCAGGTTGGTGCGCTGCTTCATGCCGATCGAGAAGGTGCGGATGAGGCGGGAGCGCTCCTCCTCGAGCCCCACCTGGAAGAGCACCTCCGACGCGCGCAGCACCGCGACCCGGCGCGGGAGGCCGCGCAGCTCGCCCATGTGGACGATGAGGTCGCGGGCGGTCATGCCCATCGGCAGGCACATGTTCTCGGGCATGTAGCCGAGCATCCGCCGGATCTCGCGGGCCTGGTGGGCCGCGTCCATGCCGAGCACGCGCACCCGGCCCGGAGTCCGGCTTCACGAGCCCGAGCATCGCCTTCATGAGGGTCGACTTCCCGGCCCCGTTCGCGCCGAGCAGGCCGAGCGCGGGGCTCGTCACCGACGTCGACACGTCGTCGAGCGCGGTCACCTGCCCAAACCGCTTCGTCACGCCCGCGGCCTCGATCAGCGGCTGCTCGGAAGCCGTCACGCTCACCATGGTAGGCGGGAGCGGTGGTCCAACCGTGAGTACCCCACCGCTGGGGTCTGCCCCCAATGTCTGCAGCAGGCGCGAAGCGCCGCGGCTGCAACATTGGGGTCTGACCCCGTTGTTGCGCCGAGAAGCGGCGCAACCCGGACCGCAGGGCCGGCACCGCCGCCCTGCCGCCACGTAGCGCGCGTTGCAGCGCAGCGCGAAGCGCAGGTGCAACGCGGGCGGGCGGTCCCGAAGGCCCGCCACCAGCCCCCGAACCCCATGGGGCCAGGCACCCCCGGGTGTCAGACCCCGGTCAGACCGCGGTCATCCCTCCGTCGGCCGCCCACACCGCGCCGGTGACGTACGGGGTCTGGTCGGAGGCCAGGAACGCCATCACCGCCGCCACCTCCTCGGGCTCGCCCGCGCGGCCCAGCGGGATGCCGCGAAGCAGCGTCTCGGCATCCGCCGGCGTGACCCAGTTGGTCATCGGCGTGTGGGTGTACCCGGGGATGACGCCGTTCACCCTGATCCCCTCGGCGGCGTAGTCAGCCGCCATGACGCGCACGAGGCCGTACACGCCGGCCTTGCTCGAGCTGTAGGCGTCGTAGCCGGGAGCCACGCCGTACTGGCCGGTCGGGGAGCAGGTGCAGACGACCGCTCCACCGCCGGACGCGAGGAGAGCTCGCAGCCCGTGCTTGCACGTGAGGAAGACGCCGGTGAGATTGATGGCGATCGTGCGCTGCCACACCTCGAGCTCGAGGCGGTCAGCGCGGTCGTCCTCCCCGGCCAGCTGGACGCCGGCGTTCGCGACCACCACGTCGAGGCCGCCCCACTCGGCAACGGCCCCCTCGACGGCAGCGGCGACCTGACTCTCGTCGGTCACGTCGGCAAGGAGGACGATCGCCTGCCCGCCCGCGCCCTCGATCTCGGCGGCCGTACCGCGTACCGCGTCCTCGTCGCGGTCGATCAGGCCGACCCGGGCGCCCTCGGAGGCGAACCGGATCGCCGCCGCGCGCCCCATCCCCATCCCGGCGCCGGTGATGACCGCGCGCTTTCCCTCGAGCATTCCCACGGCGTCCTCCTCAGATCAGTCCTTCGGTTGGTAGGTGGTGCACTCGGTCCGCACGCCATGCGGCGGGTCGCCCGCCGGGTAGCCCGCCGGCCGGCCGCGTCCGCTCCCGAGCGGCGGCAGCGACACGCCGGGCGGCCCGATCCGCTCGAGCTCGGCCTCGACGTCGTCCACGCCGAAGCAGATGTGGTGCAGGCCTTCGCCGTGCGACTCGAGCCAGGCGGCGAGCGGGTGGGTCGGATCGAGCGGCTCGACCAGCTGGAGATACGTGTTCCCGAGGTCGAGGTATGTGAGCCGCACGGGCACCTCCGGCGGCTCGTCGACGGCCACGACGCGGAGGCCGACCCGGTCGCGAAAATGCCGGAGCGCGGCCTCGGTGTCGGCGACGACCACGGCCACGTGATCGAGCGCGCGGATCATGCGCCGCCCGGCCCGAACGCGCGGAGCTTGGCCCGAACGACGCGCTCGACGGCCGCCGACTGAGCGGCATGGAGGGCGTTCACCCGGCTGCCCTCGAGCGCCGACGGCAGGGCGTCGGCCGTCGCGCCCAGGTACGCACTTCGTAATTCGGTGTTCACGTTGATCTTGGCCACCCCCGTCGCGATCGTTCGCCGCACCATCTCATCCGGGATGCCCGACGCGCCGTGGAGCGAGAGGGGCGTCGAGACGAGCGACCGGATCGCCTCGAGCCGGTCCCAGTCGAGGCGCGGCGCACCGCGATACGTGCCGTGGACGTTCCCGATCGAGACGGCCAGGCAGTCGACGCCCGTGCGGGCGACGAAATCGGCGGCCTCGGCGGGGTCGGTCAGCGCGCCGGCGGCGACCGCCGTCGCGACGTCCTCGTCGCCGCTCAGATGCCCGAGCTCGGCCTCGACCCCCGCGCCGTGCCTCTGGGCCAGCTCAGCCGCGCGCTCGACGAACGCCGCGTTCTCCTCGTACGGGAGCTCCGACCCGTCGGCCATCACGGCGCCTGCGCCGGCGTCGAGCGCCGACTCGATCACGGCCAGGTCGGCGCAGTGGTCGAGCTGGACGCAGGCGCGAGCCTCCGACGTGCGGGCTGCGGCGACGAGCGCCGCGAGCAGCAGGCCGCCGTCAGGGTCGGTGTATGACCTCCCGCCGATCAGGAGGATCGCGCCTGTCCCGGCGCCGGCTGCGGCCCGAAGCACCGCTCCCGCTGCCTCGAGGTCGTAGCAGGTGAAGGCGCCCACGGCCGCCCCCTCGCGGCGCGACGCGAGGAGCTCCGCGAACGACGTCAGCATCGCTCCGCCGCCTGCGGCGCTTCGCTCTTCACCGTGCGGACGACGTCGGCCAGGAGCTCGGGGCCGCCGACGTTCCCCGGGGCGACCACGTACGCGAGTCCTGAGGGACGGAGCCTCCACAGCGCGACACCGGGCAGGATCGGGCCGACCACGCGGGCCGCCCGCGCGCCGAGGCCGTCGCGGGCCGTCACGGCGGCGGTGATGCCGCCCTTCGCGATCACCACATCCGCCGGCACCCGAGCGGCGACCTGGGCGAGCGCCCGCGCGACCCGCTGCTGCGCGTCGGGGCCGACGAGCGCGGGGTCGCGCTCGCGCTCGGTCGCAACCGCCGCCAGGCCGTGGCGGGCGATCCGCTCGCCGGCTGCGGCCGAGACGCGTGCGACCTCGTCGCCCCAGGCGCTGCCGGCCAGCGCGGCGACGTGCGCCGTCACCAGGGCATCCGGATGCACGCGCGCGAGCTCCTCGAGCTGGGCCGTCGAGCCCGGCATGAACGAGCCGCACACGACGAGCGTGCGGCTCCGGCCGCTCGGCGGCTCCGCCGGCGCCAGCGCGCCGGCCCCGGTCAGAACGGCGGCGAAGGCGGGTGCGCACCGGACGATGACCGCGACGCCGTCCGCCTCGGCAGCCCGCAGGCCGGCGGCGATCTCCTCGAGGTCGGCCGCCGTCTCGGCGTCGGGGACGACCGCCGCCGGGCGGCTGCGCGCTGCGGCCGCAGCGAGGGCAGCCGCCACCTCGCCGGCGTCGGCTGCGCAATTGGCAGCGTCTGAGACCGCCAATTGGCCGGCGCTCCGCTCATCGGCCCACACGGCCAGGTCGGCGCTCGAGTAGGCGAGCGCCCCGTCGCGGGCGTACTCGGTCTCGTGGAGCGGCACGCGCGCCCCGTCGCGCTCGACCATGTGGACGCCGCCGACCGTGACCCGACCCGCCGCCGGGAGCGCGGGCACGAGCAGGAGCGGGACGCCGGAGCGGCCCGGGGCGACGACGGCGCGGAGCGCTGCGTACTCCTCCCACACATGCGCGCGAAGCGTGCTGTCGCCGCGCAGGACCAGGCGGGCATCGGGAAACCGCACGCGCGCGGCCGCGGCCGCCGAGGCGACGAGCTCGCCCGCCTCAGCGCCGGAGTGCGCCCGGCCGTTCGTCAGCACGTGCACCGCCCGGTCGCCCGGCTGGACTGCTGTCCAGACGCCCGGGTCGCTCCAGTCGAGCACGACCGTCACGTCGCTCACCGCCTGTGTGCCGGTGGGGTCGTCGTCCAGGACGACCGTGATCACGCCGTGCGCCCCGCGGCCATCTCGGCGGCGATCCCGATGATCGCGTCCTCCTGGCCGACGACGACCCGACGCCGGCCGAGCTCGACGATGATCTCGCGTGGATCGAGGCCGAACCTGTCGCCGGCGCGGATGGCGTGCAGCAGGTAGCTGGCCGGGACGGCCGCGTAGCCCATCGTGGCCGTGAGCCGGTCGATGACGATCGGCCGCTGCATCACCTCGGCGCGCACCACCTCGTCGGCGATGTCCTGAAGCGCCCACAGGTCGATGCCCGTCTCGATGCCCATCCGCTCGAGCACCGCCACGAGCGCCTCGGTCTGGCAGTTGCCCGCGCCGGCGCCGAGGCCGGCGAGCGAGGTGTCGACGAGCGTCGCGCCCTCGGCGATCGCGGCGGCCGAGTTGGCGACGGCAAGCGACAGGTTGTTGTGCTCGTGCATGCCGACCGCGACGTCGTCGGGCAGGGCCGCGCGCATCGCCGCGATGCGGCTGCGAACGTCGTCGGGCAGGAACGCGCCGGCCGAGTCGACGATGAAGACGCCCTGGCTGCCGGCGCCGGCGACCACGCGGGCGGCCTTCGCGAGGCCCGGCGCGTCGAGCAGGTGGGCGGTGTTCAGGTGGCTGTGGGCGACCATGCCGAGCTCGCGCGCGAGTCCCAGATGCTGGAGGCCGATGTCCGCCTCGGTGCAGACGGTCGACACCCGCGCGACGGTCGCACCGGCGTCGCGGGCCTCCTCGAGGTCCCGCTTCGTGCCGATCCCGGGCAGGATCGCGATCGCGATCTGGGCCCGCTCGACGACCTCGGCCGCCGCCGCGAGCAGCTCGGCGTCGGAGTGGAGCGGCCGGCCGTACTGGATCGAGCTCGCGCCCAGGCCGTCGCCATGGCCGACGGCGATCGCCCAGACACCCGCCTTGTCGAGAGCCTCGGCGATCGTCCGCACCTGGTCGACCCGGTACTGGTGCGCGATCGCGTGGGAGCCGTCGCGCAGCGTCGTGTCGACGAACCGGACGGCCGATTCCGTCATGCCCGTGCCCCGGCGTGAAGCTCGGCGACCCGGACGGCCGCCGACGTCATGATGTCGAGGTTTCCCGCGTACGGCGGCAGGTTGTCGCCGGCGCCCTCGACCTCGACCATGACCGTCGCCAGCTCGTCGCCGATCAGCGGATCCGTCGTGAGCCGGTAGCCCGGGACGTACTCGGCGACGCCGGCGACGGCCTCGCGGATCGCGGCCTCGACGGCGTCGCGGTCGGGGCTCTCGAGCTCGGCGTAGATCGTGTTTCGCATCATGATCGGCGGCTCGGCCGGGTTCAGGATGATGATCGCCTTGGCCTCGTCGGCGCCGCCGATCGTCTCCAGCCCGCGCGCCGTGGCCGAGGTGAACTCGTCGATGTTCTGGCGGGTGCCCGGCCCTGCCGAGCGCGAGGCGACGGTCGACACGGTCTCGGCGTAGCGAAGGTGCGCGACCCGGCTGATGGCCGCCACGATCGGGATCGTGGCCTGCGCGCCGCACGTGATCAGCGTGACCTCGGGTGCTCCAGCGTGCTCTTCGAGGTTGACCGGCGGCACGACCGCCGGCCCGAGCGCGGCGGGGGTGAGGTCGACGCTCGTGATCCCGTGCTCGGCCAGCAGGCGGGCGTGCTCGGGATGGGCGTGTGCCGAGGTCGCATCGAACGCCAGGTCGATGCCCTCGACCAGGTCGAGGAGCGCCGCCAGGCCGCCGTCGGTGGCGACATGCCCGTGCTCGCGAGCGCGCCGCAGCCCGTCCGACTCCGGGTCGATCCCTGCCATGCCGGCCAGCTCCAGCGCGGGGCTCCGCTCGACCTTGATCATGAGGTCGGTGCCGATGTTGCCCGAGCCGATGATGGCGACGCGCAGCGGCCCGCGGTCCGGGCTCATGCCGGCAGCGGGCTGCGGGCCCGGCGCATCGGCCGGGGAAGCGGCATCCGCCGGAAGCGGTCGAGCCGGAAGGGCTCGAGGAGGAGCGGCCGCCGGCCCGTGGTGATCATCTCGGCCAGGGCCCGCCCGGACGTCGGCGCGAGCGTGACCCCCTGCATCGAGTAGCCGGTGGCGATGTAGGTGTTCTCGAGGTCGCCGGCGCGGTCGAGCACCGGCAGCCCGTCGGCGGTGATCGGCCGCATGCCGGCCCACTCCGCCTCGATCTCGGGCGACTTCCACGGCAGGAACGACTGCCGCGCGCCGGCCACGATCGAGGCGATCCGGCGCCGGTCGAGACGGTTGTTGATGCCGCTGAACTCCATCGTGCCGCCGATGCGGAGGCGATCGCCGAACGGCGTGCAGCCGACGTGGACGTCGACCAGGAGGACGGCATGGGACGGAACGACCGTCGGCTCGATCGAGAAGCTGTAGCCCTTCCCCGGCTCCATCGGGATGGGGATCCCGATCGAGGCGGCGAGCGGCGTCGTCCAGGCGCCCGCGGCGAGCACGACCGTGCCGGCCTCGAGATCGCCGGCGGCGGTGCGCACGTGCGTCAGCCGCCTCCCCTGCTTCACGAGCTCGAACACCTCGGCGCCTTCGGTGATCTCGACGCCGTCGCGGCGAAGCACGCTCGCCAGGCCGGCGGTGAACGTGTCCGACCTGACGTGCCAGTGCTGGCGGATCAGGAAGCCGGCGCGGACGACCGGGGCCAGCGCCGGCTCGAGCTCGTGGAGCTCGTCGTCGACCACGATGTCGTCGGGCAGGTCGTACCCGTGCTCGCGCATCGGGGTCAGCTTGCGGAGCTCCGAGCGGGCGTCGTCGGGGCTCTGGGCGGCGAACACCATGCCCTGCTTGTGGAGCTCGAACTCGACGCCGTCGGCCCGCATCTCCTCGACCAGGTCGAACACGTCGTGCCCGAGCCGCGCGATCGCCGCCGTGCCGTGCGCGTGGTCCTCCTCGTTGCAGTACGTCCGAAACCGCAGGAGCCACGGCGCCAGCCGGTGCAGGTCGCCCGGCTTGAAGTAGAGGGCCGAGTCGCGGTCGAAGAGCGCCCGCATCCCGTACAGCGTGAGCCCCGGCTCGGGCAGCGGTCCGGCCTGGGCGGGGCACAGCCAGCCGCCGTTCGCGAACGAGGCCCCGGAGCCGACCCGGTTGCTCTCGACGACCGTCACCTCATGCCCCTCGCGGCGCAGGTAATAGGCGCAGCAGAGGCCGGCGACGCCGCCCCCCACGATGATGACGCGGCCGCTCACGGGCCGGAGCCCGGAAGCCCGACTGTGGCCTGGAGCTCGATCAGGATGTCCGGGACGGCGAACTGCGTGACGACCGTCGTCCTCGACGGCCGGGGCGGCGCGAACCGCTCGGACCAAATCCTGTTCCAGGCGGGGAAGTCGGCTCCGTCGGCCAGGAACGCCTCGATCCGGATCACGTGCTCCCAGCCGGCGCCCGCCTGCTCGAGCACCGCGCCGATGTCGCGCAGGACGATCTGGGCCTGCTCCTCGAAGCCGTCGCCCACGATCCCGAGCGTCGCGGGGTCGACGGCCGCCCGGCCGGACAGGAAGAGCAGGTTGCCGAAACGGACGGCATCGGCGATGACGGGCTCGCTCCCACCCATGCTCGAGCCGGCGCCGATCGTGATGTGCTCGCGGTCGGTCACTCGACCTCCAGCCGTCGCCCGTGAGCTGGTCTGATCACCCGCTGAACGTAGCACACCACGGGCGGCTGGTCTATCCTTGTGCGATGCAGGAGCCGATCTCCAAGGTCAGCCTGTCGCCGGCGCCGCGCCGAAAGCTGACAGAGACCGTTGCCGAGCAGCTCCTCACTGCAATTCGCAAGCTCCCGCCGGGTACGAAGGTGCCGTCGGAGCGTGAGCTCACAAAGGAGCTTGGTGTGGGACGCTCGACCGTGCGCGAGGCGCTGAACGGGCTCGCCATGCTCGGAGTCGTCGAGATCCGTCACGGGCAGGGTGTATTCGTCACCAGCGAGCCGGCCCAAGTTAACGAACCTTCGGCGATCACCGCCGCGCTTGAGCGTGGAGTGACACATGAGTTCATCGAGGCTCGCCTGATCGTTGAAGTCGAGGTTGCGCGGCTCGCCGCCAGGCGGCGCACCGACGAGGATTTGGCGCGGCTCTCCGCCGCCCTCGAGGTGCAGGAGTCGCGGCTGCGCGGCGACATCGATGCTCTCGTGGACGTGGCGGCGTCGTTCAACGTCCTCCTTGCCGCCGCGGCGCATAACGAGGTGCTGGGGGCGATGATTCAGTCGTTCGTGTCGCTCATGGTCGAGCGCGGCCCGCGTATCTATAGCCTCGAGGGGTTCGGTGAGTGGGACCTCCAGGAGCACCGCGGGCTCTTCGAGGCCGTTCGGGACCGCGACTCCGACCTGGCCGCCGAACGCATGCGCATTCATATCGAAGAGCTCGCCCGGCGCTACCGCGTCGTCGGCGCCGCCTGACGTCCTCAGTCGTCCCACGTCTCGACTTCGAACGAGGTGAAGCCGTGGTCGACATTGGTGTCGCCCACGAAGAAGTTGAAGCCGACTCCCGGCGCGCCGTCCTGGAACCTGTCGTCGGTCGCCGAGATGACCTCCACGCCGTTCACGAATCCCTTGAAGACGTTGCCCTCGACCGTCGCCTCGACCACGTCGCCGTCCTTCACGCCGAACTCCGCGCCGATGCGCTTCTCGAGCGACGTGAAGTCGCCGATCGCGCCGTTCCAGCGCACGATCTCCGCGTACCCCTCGTCGGTCTTGAGCGCGCGCCAGAAGACCTCATAGCCGGTGCAACTGTTGGGCGTGATCGTGCTGCGAAGGCGGAGCTCGACCTCCTGGAAGTACTCATTGGTGGGGTTCCTTACGAACACCGTCGCCTTGGCGTGCTGGTTTCGCCCCCACTCGCCTGAGAGCACGGCGGTCGGGTCGTCGTAGTCGCCCTCGGCGGCGCCCTCCTCGGCGCCCGCTCCGAGGTCGCTCTGCTCAGCGCGCTTCTCCGCCGAGTTCATGCGCGAGACCTTGCCGAAGACGCGGCCGTCCTTGGTCATGACGTCGATCCAGTCGATGCCGTCGGTCTGGCCCTGGATCCACATCCCGTCCTCGGAGAGCGGATCCTCGTCGCGCTCGAACTGCGTGCTGTACGACCTCACAACTGTCCGCTCTGTCATGCGTTCGCTCCTTCTGGAAGAGTGCTGTACGCGGCCCCGAACGCCGGCCCGACGCCCGCGGTCGCGCTTCCGTACCTGGCCAGGATCGGCCACACGTCGATGATGCGATCGTCGCGGACCACGTAGTACATGTCGTAGAAGTTCACGGTCGTCGGCGAGTAGCCGGGCATGAGCTCGACGCGGTCGCCCACCTCGAGCTTCGAGTCCGGCGCCAGGTCGAGCGCGGTGTGCTCCTCGTGGATGAAGTGCTCGCCGTGCTCGTAGCGGATCACGCCCTCGCCGGTCACGACCTCCGGCAGGATCCGGTCGATGCCGATCGACTTGCGGCCGCAGTCGAGCACCGCCATCGTGCCGCTCCGCGAGATGATCGTCGCGAGCACGGTGAGCGCGGGGTCGAAGCCGGGCGCGAGCTTGGTATGGAACGCGTCGCTGAAGATGTACGACCCGGCGTGGATCTCCGTGTAGCGCGGGTGCGCGCCGGTCAGGTCCCACGTGCCGAGCCCGCCGCCGGCGACGATCTCCGTCGTGAGGCCGTGGCGGTCGAACTCGTCCACGACCTCGATCAGGGCGTCGTTCGCCGCCTTGCACTTCTCGATCCGGACGGCCCGGTCGGGCTCGAGCATGCAGTGACCCTCGTAGCCGAGGACGCCGCGCAGGCGCAGGCCCGGCAGCTTCTCGACGAGCCCGCCGAGGCCGACCGCCTCGGGCACCGTCCGAACGCCTGAGCGGTGAAGGCCAACGTCGAACTCGACGAGGACGCCGACCTCCGTCCCCGCATCGCGCGCGGCCGCCGAGAGCTCCTCGGCGTTCGCCGTGCTCTCGACGGCCACGATGACCTCGGCCAGGCCGCCGAGCCGGGCCAGCTCGGCGGCCTTGTGGTGGCCGACCGCCTGATTGGCGATCAGGAGCGGCGAGAGGCCGGCGTCGATCATCGCGCTCGCCTCCCAGACCGTGGCCGTCGTGAGGCCGACCGCCCCGGCCTCGAGCTGCATCCGGCCCAGCATCGGGCTCTTGTGGATCTTGGCGTGCGGCCGCAGGCTCGCCGGCAGCGGGTCCATGCGCCGCTTCATCTCGGCGATGTTCTTCTCGACGAGCGCCAGGTCGAGGATCAGCGCCGGCGTCGGCGGTGCATCCCGCGGACTGCCGATGAGCCGGCGCGCGATCTCGAGACGCGGATCAGCAGCCATAGCTCGCCGTTCCTGGCCGCGAGAGTCGTGACTGCGAGACGGTGGGAAGCCATCTCTCCGCAAGCATCGACGCAGCCGAATATCCCAGGCGATCGCGGCGTCGGTGAGACCGTGCTCTCGTCGACGCGCCACCGCGTTGGTCAGCCCCGAAGGAGGGGGCTCGTGGGGGAACCCTGGGTTCCCCCACGTTAAAGAACTGGTCGGTGCTGGAGCTCGTCCGTCGTTTCCATGCGCTCCTCGACGACGGCCCCGGCCTTGGCTAGCCAGCCCTCTTCGCCGCGCGACCTGAACCAGAGCAAGACGCCGATGCCGGCGATGAGCCATCCGGCGCAGATGAACGGCGACCAGTTGTACGGATGCGCCGGGAACGGGTCGAACGACTTGTAGAGCGAGTAGATGAGCACGAGGCTCGTCCCGATCGGGAAGATCGCGTGGAAGATCCAGTTGAACTCGCTTCTGGCCTCGCGCCAGTAGTAGAGGACGACGCCGATGTTCGCCGCGATGTAGACGAAGATCACCGAGATCACGAGCACGAACCCGAGGAACAGGATGAACGTGTCGGCCGGGCCGAGCCACTGCCCGAGCCCCAGTCCGAGCACGAGCGACAGGACGAACTGCGCGGTGATCGCGTGCGTCGGCGTCTTCCGCTGCGGGTGGACCTCGGCGAACGCCGACGGCAGGACGCCGCTTCGGCCCATGCCGTACCACATGCGGGTGGCGACGTTCTGGCAGGCCAGGCTCGCGCCGATCACCGACGTGAACATCGCGAGCAGGGCGAGCCACCACAGGCTCCCCCAGAACCGGTGTGACAGCACCAGCGCCGGGAGCTCCTCGGACGAGACCAGGTTGTTCAGGTCCTTCGTCCCCCACCCGATGACCTGACCCCAGATCACGAGCACGAGCATGACGCCGACGATCACGATCGATGCCATGGTCGCGCGGGGCACGTTCCGACGCGGGTTCTCGGTCTCCTCCGCCAGCGGGACCGCGGCCTCCCAGCCGGTCAGTCCCTGCACCGTGAACACAATGGCGAGCGAGAACCCTGTCGCCGTGGCGATGTCACCCGGGTTGAAGCCGTACGTGAAGGACTGGAGCGTGAAGCCCCCCGGCCCCGGGTCCGCGAGGCCCCACAGTCCGAGCGCCAGCACGATGAGAAACTCGGCTGCGCCGACGACAACGATCGTCTCGATCGAGAGCGCGATCCCCGAGTATCCGATCGCCGCGATGATCGGGAGGCCGACGATGACGAGCATCCACCAGTGGAACCACGTCCAGTCGTAGTTCGACTGGAACTCACCCTCGAAGATCAGGCCGAGGAACGCCAGCGCCGGGCCGGCGACGATGGGTGAGTAGAGCGCGTACATCCATCCGGTGAGAAAGCCCAAGCGGGGACCGACCGTGCGGCTCACGTAGGTGTAATAGCCACCGGCCGACGGAAACTTCTTTGCGAGCTGGACGAGGCACATGCCCAGGGCGAGGACGATGATGAACCCGATCAGGTATGCGAGCGGAGCGTGCGCTCCAGAGAATCCGACGATGGTCTGCGTGAAGAAGAACGCCGCGATCGCCGGAGCGATGTGCGTGACGTTCTGCATGACAGCTCCGACGAGCGTGACGGCGCCCGACCGGAGTTGCGTCTCCGCAACCCATACGTCACCGGGCGTCTCGACGAAATCAGGGCCTGCAGGTGTGCCTTCGTCCGTCATACCTCTCCTCTCCGCATTCGGGCGAGTGCTGCACGTATCAGGGCTTTCGGGACCACCCGGCTCACTGGTCTGATCACCGGCTCAGGCGATATTCTCAGAGCCCGATCCGGTTTGTCAAGCGAGTCATCTAGAGGTAGAGCGCGCCCTCGGGGAGCACCTGGCCACCGTCGATCACGAGCGTCTGGCCGGTGATGTAGCCGGCCTCCTCCGACGCCAGAAACCGGACCGCCCAGCCGATGTCGGCCGGCTCGGCAAGCCGCTTCATCGGGATCGACTTGATCATGTCGCTCACGAATTCCTCGCCGAACTGCTCGATGCCCGGGGTGCGGACGTTCCCCGGCTGGACGGCGTTCACGGTGATGCCGTCGCCGACCACCTCGAGCGCAGCGCTCCGCATGAGGCCGAGGATCGCCGCCTTGGACGCGGCGTAGTGGGCGAGCTCCGGCGCGCCGACCAGCGGGCCCGTGATCGACGACGTGAGGACGATCCGCCCGTACCCGCGCCGCCGCATCGAGGGCAGGCAGGTCTGGACGGTGTGGAGGACGCCCTTCACGTTGATGTCCATCACGCGGTCCCAGTCGGCGTCGGCCATCTCGTCGATCGCGACCGAGGGATAGATGCCGGCGTTCGCCGCGACGATGTCGATGCGCCCGAGCCGGTCGAGCACCTTCGCCGCCATCGCGTCCATCGCAGCCCGGTCGACGACGTCGGCCTCGACGGCGAGCGCGCACCCACCGGCGGACTTGAGCGCCTCGGCGGCCCGCTCGGCCGAGGCCATGTCCACGTCCACGACGACCACCCGGGCCTGCTCGGCGGCCAGCACCTCCGCGATCCCTAGGCCCACGCCGCTGGCGGCGCCGGTCACCACGGCAACTCGTCCCTCAAGGCTCTGCATGCGCGCCCCTCCTCACTGGTCCGCTGAGCAGCCCTGTAGGATGGCGGAGCGGTGGACGCCGTGTCGAGCATCCGGAGGAGACGATGATCGAGACCCCGGTCTCGAGGGCGATCGCCGAGCGGGGCGTGGCCGTCGGCGCCATGCTCTACGAATTCGACACGCCGCGCGTGATGCGGATCCTGGCCTCGGCCGGCGTCGACTTCGCGCTCTTCGACCTCGAGCACACCGCCTGGGACGCCGGGACGCTGCGGACGCTCTACGCCACCGGCCTCGGGACGGGCGTCTATCCCATCACACGCGTCGTCCGGGCCCAGTACACCCTCATCGCCACGGCGCTCGATGCCGGGTCACGCGGGATCATGGCGCCGATGCTCGAGTCCGCCGACGAGGCCAGGCTCCTGGTCGAGTCGGCCAAGTTCCCGCCGGTCGGGAGACGCGGCTTCGGCGTGATCATGCGCGACGAGCTCGAGGGCGGGCCTGCCGCGATGGCCGAGCGCGCCAACCGCGAGAACCTCGTCATCGCCCAGATCGAGTCACCGGCGGGCATCGAGAACGCCGACGCGATCGTGTCGGTCCCCGGCGTCGACGCCGTGTGGCTTGGGCAGTTCGACCTGTCGCTCGCGCTCGGCATCCCGGGCGAGTTCACCCATCCCCGGTTCACCGAGGCGGTCGACCACCTCCTGGACGCCTGCCGCCGACATCAGAAGCCGCTCGGCCAGATGATCGCCTCGACCGCCGACGGCGCCGCGGCGGCGGCCCTCGGCTTCCAGATCCTCGCCTACGCCGACGTGTGGGTCTTCGAGAACGCCCTCCGCGACGAGATGGGCGCGCTCCGCCGGACCGTCACAGTAAAGCGATCGGGTTGAACGGCGACCCCGTCCCGCCCTCGATGCGAAGCGGCGAGCACAAGACGAGAAACTCCCACCGCCCCTCCTCCTCGCAGGCCTTCGCGATGTCCTCGAGCTGGAGGCTGTCGGACACGACCATCCCCATCGCCGTCACCTGCAGCGGGTGGATCGGGTACAGCATGCCGTCCACGGTGCTCGGGACGGTCTCGCCGTCGCCGTCGGGCAGGAACGCGGCGATCCCGCGCTCGTGCATCCACGGGATCGCGTCGACGTGGAGCCCGGCCTTGCCCTCGCCGTCGTAGCCGTTGTCCCAGGCCCCGAGCTCGAGCCGCCGGCGGTGGTGGCCGGTGCGGAACACGAAGATGTCGCCCTCCTCGACGCGGACGCCCTGGGCCTGCTCGACCTCCTCGAGCTCGGCGCGGGTCACGGCCTCGCCCGGCTCGAGCCACGGCACGCCGCGGTGGCGCGGCACGTCGTAGAGGACGCCGCGCCCGATGACGCCGGTCGCGTAGTCGTCCATGTCGAGCACCTGCGCGCCCTTGCTCTTGACCTGTCGGCGGAGCGGCCGCCGTACAGCTTGCCGTCGTAGGAGATGTGGTTCAGCGCGTCGATGTGGGTGTGGCAGTCGCCGTGGCTCTCCATGCCGAGGTAGCACATCGAGAACCGGAGCTTTCCCGAGCCGATGTCCCAGTCGTGCATCTGGGTCATGTGGTGGACGGCGGGGCTCGGATTGTCGGGACCGGCGACCGTGTTGATCGGGATCGCCATCGAGACATGGCGGCCCGCCTTCACGAGTCCGCACGCGCGCTGCACGTGCGCGGGCGTCAGCAGGTTCAGGGTGCCGCGGATGTCGTCGTCACCCCAGCGGCCCCAGTTCTTGACGGATTCGAAGATGGCCTCGAACTCCTCGAGGGACACGTTCGCGGGTCGACGTTCGATGGTGCTCATCCGGCCACTCCCCTTGCTGTCGAGGTCCGTCGACCAGGGATCGAACAGCACCGCGACCGGGCCTGTCAACCACGGACCGCCTACGCGCGGGTGGCCTTCGCACGGAACGAGATCGTGAACGTGGCTCCCTGGCAGGCGTTCGCAACCGTCGAGGGCATCGCGACCTGGAGGATGACCGTCTTCTGCTTGTGCGCCCGGAGGGAGAGACGCCGGAGCCCGGCCGAGGTGATGCCGAGGTTGGCCGCCGTCCCGGTGCAGCCGGCCCGGTTGGTCGTCGCGGCGATCTTGGCCGTGGGTGCTGCGACCTTGATCGGGAAGGCGTACGTGTTCGTGATCGTGACCCTGAGTGGGCGCCGCGCGCCCGGATAGAGGCCGGTGACCGGCACGCCGTTCACCCCGAACCCTCTCTTCACCGATGCGATGAGCTCGATGTCGCGACCGCTCCGGTCCGTGTGCCTCGCGTGCGTCACCGACGCGACTGCGGCGGAGGCGGTGACGAGCGCGATGAGGAAGGCGAGCGTGCGCATGGCTACGGCAAGAAGGTGAAGGTCGTGGATGTGGTGGCGGTGTTCCCCGCGGCGTCCGTCGCGAGCGCCCGCAGCGTGTAGCCCGTGGCGTTCGTGAACGCGCCGGCCGCCATCGGGAACGACCACGACGGCAGCGTGAGGCTCGCGTTCGAGAGCATCTCGGTCGCCGACGAGAACGTCAGGAGGCCCGGGTTCCAGTAGAGGCTCGGAGCCGCCGACTGCCGGAAGCTGACCTGCACCTTGGCGACGCCGGCCGTGGCGTCGGTCGCTGTGCCGCAGACATCGGCCACGCCCGCCGTCGCGCAGCCGGCGTCCCAGCCACCCGCGTACCCGGCCGTCGGGAACGTGATCGAGACGGTCGGCGCCGTATTGTCGACGATCACGGTCTGGTTCGAGGTGGTGGTTGCGTTCCCGGCGTTGTCGGTCGCCGTGAGCGTGTACGTCTTGGAACCGGCGCTCAGCGTCGCATTTGCCGTGATCGCCGCGCTCGCGTAGCCATGGGTCACGCCACCGGCGCTGCACGACGCCACGCAGGCCGGCATCACGAGCGCCGTCTGGCCGGTGGTCAGGTTGCTGGCCTTGGCGGTGAGCTTCCAGATCCCGCTCGCCGCGTCGGACGGGTCGCCGTAGACCACGTAGTCGCGGCCCTGGCTCGCGTAACCCGGAACGTTGGTCACGACGGTCGCGACCGCGGCCCCCGAGACGGTCGGGGCGGTGTTGTCGGCCGTCGCGCCGCCGCTGGTGGTGCCCGCGTTGGCCGCGTTGTCGGTCGCCGTGACGGTGAAGCTCACGGCACCCGCTGCCAGCGTGGAGCTCGCGTTCTTGTTTGCGCTCTTGTACGCGTAGGTGACGCCGCCGATCGTGCATCCGGTGGTGCATGCCGAGAGCACGAGGGCGGTCTGTCCGCTCGTGATCGTCGAGACGTTGGCCTTGACCGTGAGGATGCCGCTCGCCGCGTCGCTCGCATTGGCATAGACGTTGTATGCGCCGCTCTTTCGCAGCCAGCCGGGGACGCTCGTGGTGGTCGTCGCGACGGCAACCGCCGTCACCGTCGGCGCCGTGTTGTCGACGGCCACCGAGAACGAGCCGGTGCTCGCACCCGAGGCCTTGTCGGTGGCCGTGACCGTGAACCCGATCGGCCCGGCGCCGAGCGTGCCGGCAATCTTGCTCGAGCTCTTGTAGCCGTAGGTGACGCCGGCGACCGTGCAGCTCGACGTGCACGCGCTGAGCGCGAGCGCGGTCTGGCCGGCGGTCAGAGCGCTGACGTCGGTCTTGACCGTGCTGATGCCGCTGGCGGGCGCGCCGCCGTCGACGGCATTGGCGTAGACGATGTAGGTCCCGCCCGACTTCACGAAGCCCGGCGTCGTCGAGCCGCTCGTCAGGACGGTCGCCGCGCTCACCGTCGGGGCGGTGTTGTCGACCGTCCCGGAGACCGTGAACGTGCCGGTGCCGCCCGCGTTGTCGGTTGCCGTCACCGGGAACGAGAGCGCTCCCTGCGTGACGGGCGACCCGGCAGTGGTCACCGCGCTCTTGTACCCGTAGGTGACACCGCCGATCGTGCAGCTCGACGTGCACTTGGGAAGGGACAGCGCCGTGACGCCGGCGTTCAGCGCGCTCACGTCGGCCGTCACCGTGGCGATGCCGCTCGCCGGCGCACCGGCGTCGGACGCGCTGGCGTAGACGACATAGGTGCCGCCCTGGCGGACGTAGCCGACACCGGACGTCGCCGAGGCGACGATGACCCCGGCCGACGCCGTCGGGCTCGTGTTGTCGGACGTGACCGAGAACGGGGCCGGCGCGCCGATGTTCGAGGCGTTGTCGGTGCCCCACACGGTGAACGACTTCGTCCCCTCCGCGAGGCCGGCGTCCGCCGTCACCGGCGCGCTCGACCACGTGTAGGTCGTCGTGCCGATCGTGCAGGAGGTGAGGCAGGGTGTGAGCACGACCGACGTCGCCCCTGCCGCGAGCGCCGAGACGTCCGCCAGGGCAGACGCCACGCCCGTGCCGCCCGGGTCGGTGATCTTGGCATAGACGACGAACTGGCCGCCGGCCCGCACGCCGCCTCCCGCCGCGGTCATCCCGGCGGGGGCGATGGTGGCGCTGTTCACGCTCGGGGCGTGAAAGTCGGGGCTGGCCTCTGCAACGCCGCTCCCGCTTCCGGGAACGGTCCACGATGCCACCGCCGGCGCCGCCGTGGTCACGAGAACCACGGCGACGACGGCGAGAGATCGGGGGCGGGCCACGCCCCTGAGGCGGGCCGGCAGCACGGCGTCGGGCCTAGCTGCTCGCGGCGGTCGCGGTCAGGTACAGCGTGAACGAGGCGCCCTGGCACGGATCGCCGGCGGCGCCGCTCATCGAGACGGCGTCGGTCGCGTCCACGTCGAGCGTGTCGTTCGCCGGGATGTCCCAGCCGGAGCCGCCGTTCGTCTGCGCCGTGAACGAGAGCGTGCTCAGGTCGCAGCCGCTGTGGCCGGCGTCGACCGCGAGGCCGTTCGAGCCGTGGCCCGTGTCGAGCGCGATGCTCGAGACGTGGACCGGGAACGGATTGCCGTTGGCGATCGTGGTCGCCACGTCGGCGTCGCCGTTGGGATAGAGGGCGGTCGCCGGCGTGCCGGGCGTGAGCGTGAGGTTGATGGCGGTCGCCGCGGATGCGGAGCCTGTGCCGCTGCCGCTGACCGACCAGGCGCCGTAGGCCGCAACGCCGGCGACGAGCAGGCCCGTCACGGCCACGGCGGCAAAGCGCGAGAGATGAGTGCGAGTCATGGAGTCCTCTTGGGGGGAAGGGGAGCACGTTGTCCGCTCGGGCAAGCGGACGTCCTCTCAAGATCGGGCATTTTGGGGTATCCCGCATGCCACAGAAAGGGGATCCGCCCAATTTGCAAATTCACCTCAGAATGCGAGGCGCCCCTCCCCGGTTACGGAGATGACCGCACCGTCTCGCGCGTCAGGCCGTGTGGCCGTTCATGCGCGCCGGGTCCGGCACGACCATCACCGGGCAGTGCGCGTGGCGGACGACGTGCGTCGCGACGCTCCCGAGCAGCGCGGCCGCGAGCGGCCTGTGGCCGCGCGACCCAATGACGATGAGGTCCGCGTGCAGCTTCTCGCCGAGCTTGCAGATCTCGACCGCGGCGCTCCCGCCGACGAGGTGCGTCTCGACCGGGATAGCGCGCTCGGCGGCCCGCGCCCTCGCATCCTCCAGGATCCTGGCGATCCCGTCGCGGGCGGCGTAGAACACGTCCTCGGACATGTACGTCGGTGCCCCGAGCGTGCCGTTCGGCGGCGCCGACCACGCGCCGACGAGCTCGAGGGTGGCGTTCGATGCGCTGGCCTCGGCCAGCGCCCGCTCGACGGCCGCGTTGGCCGAAGGGGACCCGTCGGTGGCTGCGATGATCGTGGGCATGACCGCCTCCTTGCTGCATGGCTCGTGTGCTTCAGGACCAGGGTAGGCGCCGCCTTCGGGACCGGCATCGGGGCCGACACCGACCCGGCGTGCGGCGAAGTCCTGCCCCGGGGGCCGGAGAGATAAGGGCGGGCACCGATGTCCATTCCGGCGGAGCCGCATAGGGTTGCGGGTGTGATGGGCTCACCGGACATCCGGTCGTCGAATCGTTCCGTTCACACGCAGGACGTCGTCGCCCCCGCGCCGGACGTGGTCGCTTCCCGGCGACGGTCGGGGTCAAGCGACATCGCCGGCGTGGAGGGATTCCGGGTGGATGGGCCGGACGGACGGGTGGGCGTGGTCACGCGGGTCTCGGCGAGCGCCGCCGGCGCGCCGCCCGACACCATCCACGTCGTCACCGGGCTCTTCATCGTTCGCGTCGTTCCCATTGCGGCGTCCGAGATCGTGCGCGTCGACGCCGACCTGCGCCGGGTCGACATCCAGTCGATGGTTCGCCGCCCGCGGTCCCCGCACGTCGCGCGGATGCTCCGCCGGTTCCTCGCGTCGGTCGGAAACGGCGCTCCACCTTCGCGGAGGTCGTCCGGCTAGCGCACGCCTCCGCCGGCGACGGCATCAATTCCGCCCGTGAACGACACGGCCGCTATTCAGACAACCGGCCTGACGAAGGACTACGGCGAGGGGCGCGGGCTCTTCGACCTCGACCTCGATGTCCGCCGGGGGGAGATCCTCGGCTTCCTCGGCCCGAACGGCGCGGGCAAGTCGACGACGATGCGCCTCCTGCTCGACCTGATCAAGCCGACCTCGGGCTCGGCGACGCTGCTCGGGCTCGACAGCCGGGTTGACAGCCTCGAGGTCCGGCGCCGCGTCGGGTTCCTGCCCGGCGACCTCGTCCTCTATCCGACGCTCACGGGGTCGGCGATGCTCGACTACCTCGGGGAGCTCCGCGGCGGCGTCGACCGGCGCCTGCGCGACGAGCTTGCCGGAGCGCTTCGACGCCCAGCTCGACCGCCCGCTGCGCGAGCTCTCGACGGGGAATCGCCAGAAGCTCGGTCTCATCCAGGCGTTCATGCACAAGCCGGAGCTGCTGATCCTCGACGAGCCGATCGCGGGCCTCGACCCGCTCGTCCAGCAGAGCTTCCACGCGCTCCTCAAGGAGGCCGCGGCAGAGGGGCGCACCGTCTTTCTCTCGTCGCACACGCTGTCCGAGGTCGAGCGGGTCGCGGATCGGGTCGCGATCCTGCGTCGCGGACGGCTCGTGGTCGTCGACTCGCTCGAGCGCCTGCGCCGGATCGCCGTCCAGCGGCTCGAGGTCGAGTTCGCGGACGGCGCTCCCACGGTCGAGGAGCTGCTCGCGGTCCCCGGCGTGCGCGAGGCCTCCTTTGAAGGGCGGCATCTCATGGTGGCGTTCGAGGGCTCGGCGGATGCGCTCGTCAAGGCCATCGCGGCCCACGAGGTGCGCTCGATCCGAAGCCGTGACGACGACCTCGAGGAGATCTTCCTGCACTACTACCGGGACGGAGCATGAGCGTGCCGGCTCTCAGGATGGCGATCCGCCTGCGCCTCCTGGCGACCGCGCTCTCGGCGTTCGGCATGGCGCTCGTCATCGTCATGGTGGGCGCGCTCTTCCCGACGGTCGGCGACTCGATCGGCAAGCTCGACCTCCCGAAGGGCGTCGCCACGCTGCTTGGGGGCGCCGACTACGGGACGATCACCGGCTGGATGCGGAGCGAGATCGGCTCGGTGTACGGCCCGCTCGTGATCGCGTATACCGGCATCTCGGTCGCCGTCACCTCGACGGCGGGCGAGGAGGAGGGCGGCATCCTCGGGCTGACGCTGGCCTACCCGATCGAGCGCTCGCGGCTGCTCCTCGCGAAGGCCGGCGCGGTTGCGATCAGCGTCGTCCTGGTGGCCCTCGGCACGCTCCTCGGCTTGATCATCGGCGTCGCCGTCGCCGGAGGCGGGATCAGCGCCGGGAACCTCACGGCGCTCGCCGTGCACCTCACGTTCCTGGGATGGACGACCGGCGCCCTTGCGCTGGCGCTCGCCGCGACCACGGGACGCAAGGCCATCGCCTCGGGCGGCGCCGCGGCGTTCGCGCTCCTCGGGTTCCTCGTGAACGGGTTCGCGCCGCTGGTGGGCGCCCTGGAGTGGCTGAAGTACCTCTCGCTCTTCTACTACTACGAGGGCCACGACCCGATCGGAAGCGGCCTGGACGTGGCCGACCTGGCCGTGCTCGCCGTCGTGACAGTCGTCCTCACCGTGGTCGCGGTCAGCGGCATGCGAGACCGCGACCTGCGCGGGTAGCTCCTAGCGGCTGTGGGCGCGAATCCACTCGGCGAGATTGTGGGCGTGCTGCGCCGGCGTCGGCCCGGTGGGCGGCTGCAGCGGGGGCGGCTTGCCGGTGCCGCTCGAGACCGACCCCACCACGAACGCCAGGACGAGCAACGCGATCGCAGCGGCCACCACCGCGGCGAGCACATGTCGAGGCCGGCGCCGGCGGGCCGGCGCCGCGCTCAAGGGCAGCGTGGCGGCGGCAGAGGCGCTGACCTTCGTCGGCTGCTCGTCGAGATCGACGGGCGTGAGGCTCGCCGCAAGGTCATCGGCCGTCGGGCGATCCTCCGCCGACACGGCCAGGCAGGCCAGAACGGCCGCGTCGAGCTCCGGCCCCACCTCCGGCCGCAGCTTCCGGAGGGGCGTCACCGGGTCGTCGCGCTTGGCGATCGCCAGGTCGGGCAGCGAGGTGCCCTCGTGCGGTGGCCGACCCGCCAGGAGCTCGTACAGGACGACGCCGAGCGCGTAGACATCCGCCGCCGGAGTGATGGGGCCTCCCCCGGTCTGCTCGGGTGCGAGGTACCGCGCGGTGCCGACGATGCTGCCGGTCAGGGTGAGCCGCGTCTGGTCGAGGGCGTGGGCGACCCCGAAGTCGGCGATCTTGATGGCACCGCCGCTCGTCACCAGCAGGTTCTGCGGCTTGATGTCGCGGTGCACGAGGCCGGCGGCGTGCGCGCAGGCCAGGCCCGCGCAGCACTCCTTGGCGATCTCGACGGCCCGGTCGGGCGCCACCCGCCGCTCGCGCGCCAGCGTGTCGCCGAGCGTCTCGCCCTCGACGTACTCCATGACGATGAACGGCAGCCCCGCGTCCTCACCGATGTCGAACACCTGGACGATGTTCGGGTGGCTGAGCCGAGCGGCCGCCTGCGCCTCGCGCGCGAAGCGGGCGCGGAACGCGGCGTCGTCGGCGCAGTGGTCGGCCATGAGCTTGAGCGCGACCGGACGGCCCAGCTCGGTGTCGTGTGCCAGGTACACGACGGCCATCCCGCCCCGGCCCAGCGTGCCGTCGATGCGGAAGCGCCCGAGTGCTGTGCCCGGCGCGCTAACCCCCGCCTCCGTCACCGTGGGGTCCGGGTCCGTGCTTCTTGTCGTGGCCGGGCCTGTGGTCCTTGCCGGGGCCGTGGTCGTGCCTCTTGTCGGGGCCGTGGTCGTGCTTCTTGTCGGGGCCGTGGCCAGGCTTCTTGCCGGGCGGCGGGGCGGGCGGCAGCGGGACGCACGAGATCTCGTCGGCGAGCGAGGCGACCGAGCTCTTGAGCGGAGCCCGGAGCGTCTCCGGCACGCGTCCCGAGGCGATCGCGTCCGCGACCATCCCCTCCAGCCGGCTCACCTGAGCGGCGGCGGCACAGGCGTCGCCACCTGCGAGGCTCGACTCGACGGCGCTCGCCTGCGCGGCCAGCGACGCGCCCAGCGCGTGGGGCAGCGTCGGAGCATCGGCGGCTCCCTCGCCGCCACAGCTCGCAACCATCACGGCCACGAGCACCACGCCAACGCGTGCCATGGAATCGCCCACTCGTCCCATGCCACCCCGAAGAATGCCCGATTCTTCGGCCCGGCATGCGCGGTCGGCTACTGGTAGCGCAGCGCCTCGGCGGGATAGATGCGCCGCGCGCACGGCCGGGAGGTACGTCGTGCCCAGGGCGACGGCGTAGACCACGACGAAGATCAGGCCCATGGTCAGCCAGGGCGGATCGAAGCTGAGGTTGCTCCAGCTCGGCTGCTGCTGGGAGTCGTGGATGACGTTGAAGGCGACCGCGAGGCCCGAGGATGGTGCCGAGCACGATCGACGTGAGCGCGATGAACGACGACTCGATCAGGAAGCTCGACTGCACCATCCGCCGCCGGAACCCGATCGCGCGCAGGACGCCGATCTGCTGGCGCCGCTCGACGACCGAGCGGGCGGTGATGACGCCGAGCGCGGTGACGCCGACGATCAGGCCGAGCCCCATGAACGCCATGATCAGGCGGTCGAACGTGAGCGAGCGCGGCGACCGCGTCCGCGAGCAGCGTGCGAGATCGCGTCGGCCTGCATGCCGTTGGCGAGGAACGCCGACTCGAGCTGCTTCGCGGTCGCGTCGGCGTCGACGCCGGGCGCGGAGCGCGAACAGGTACACGGTGGGCTGGACGCGGTCGCCGAACGTCGCCGCGAGCGTGCGCTGCGACGTCGAGATCCCGGCCATCTCGAGTGGCGCCGTGTCGGAGAGCACGCCGATCACGGTCAGCCGCACGTGCCGGCCGGTCTGCGGGTCGCGCACGTCGACGGGCACCGGCGTGAAGCGCTTGTCCTCGAGGTAGAAGCCCGTGCAGCTGGAACGGCTGGCGCCGCGCCGAAGTTGAAGTTGCTGCGTGCGCGGCACCAGCGGCTGCGTCGACGACCGCGAGCCCGGTCGCCGCGTTCGATCGCGCTCCACACCTGAGCGATCCGAGCCGTAGCCGTTCGCGCGGGCCGCGAGGCCGTAGGTCGTGTGGGTGAGGAACGCCGCGGTCGAGGCCGCGCACGGCGTAGTCCTCGGCGCCCCCCGGGGCACGCCGACCTGATGGGCCTTGACCGGCAGGAACGACTGGCTCGAGACGACGCGGAAGTCGGCGGGATCGATGCCCGGGCGCTGCTGCAGCGCGGCGGGCATGTCTGCGATCGGGCCGTCGGAGCGACGGTCGCGCGGATGTCGAACCCGCCGCCGTATGTGCCCATGTCGTTCAGGCCGTTCACGAACGACGTGGTCGTCGTCGCGCCGGTGACGAGCGTGAAGACGACGAGCGTGAACATCGCGAGGGTGACGCCGGTGCGGAACCGGTTTCGGAGCGGATAGGCCATCGACATCCGAAGCACCGGTGCGAGCGCGCGGATCCGGCCCAGCGTCCGCGACACCCCGGCCAGCGAGGAGGTCGGCGTTGTACATGATCGTCCAGCTGGCGCCGATCACGATCATCAGCCCGGAGAGGATGAAGATCGAGAAGTCCATGCTTCAGGTCGCCGAAGAGCCACCGGCTGATCGGAAGCACGAACCAGACCACCAGCGCCAAGGCCGGCCGCGGTGCGGGCGGCACGTTCGGGCAGCGCCCAGCCGCTCGGCCACCGGCACCAGCGCCGAGGAGGAGCAGCGACACGCCGAACCCGAGCGTGATCGCGTTCTCGGCGCTCACGCCCGAGGCGATGAGAAGCAGCGCCGAGGACGATGCCGGCTGCGCCGATCAGCCAGTGCCTGCGGGTGCCCGCTCGGCAGGCGGCTCAGGAAGGTTGCGGATCGCGGTCACGATGTTCATCCGGCTCACCCGCCACGCCGACGCCGCCACGACGACGAAGGTGAGCAGCACCCCGAGTCGCGTAGGCGACGACGATCGTCCGCGGGGTGACCGAGTAGGTGACGTGGAAGGTCGCTCGTCCCGGCGAAGGCGCCGCCATGATCAGCACCATCACGTAGGCGACGCCGATCGCCGATCAGCGGCCCCGACCGCGGCGGCGAGCAGGTCGTAGGCGACGCCCTCGAAGAGGAACATCTGAACGAGGTTTCGCTGCCGCGTGCCGACCGCGCGGGCGATCCCGAGCTCCGCCGCGCCGCTCCGCGGCCAGCATGATGAAGATCAGGAAGATGAGCAGGATCCCGGCCGCGATCGAGAACGAGCCGAACGTCGTGAACATCGAGACGAAGGCCGCGCCCATCGCGTCGGCCGTCTCGAGCGCGTCCTGCTTGGTCGGGTTCGCCTGAAGCCCGAGCGGCGCGATCGCCGGGCGGAGCATCCGCACGACCTGATCCGTGGCGGCCACACCCGAGGTCGACCCACCGCGGTTCGACACGAGCACGTACTTGATCCGACCGGGCTCGTGCAGGAACTGCTGGGCCGCCGAGAGCGGCATCAGGACGGCAGCGCCGTCGGTGCCGGCGCCGTCGTAGTCGACGATCGCCTTGACGTGCACATCTGCGGCGGACGCGTCCCGCGTACAGGCGCAGCACGTGCGCCCGGCGAGGCGTTCAGCTTGTCGGCGCGCCGTGCGATTCAGGTACACCCAGCCCGGAGCCAGCGCCGACAGCGAAACCTCGCCGCCGTCGGTGCGCGTGATCGCGCCGAACCCGTGCAGCGCGGATCCCTCGCTCGCAAAGAGCGTCACCTGGGGCTCGGTCTGGCGGCTGTCCGGAGTCCTGCACGGCGACGGCTCGATGATCGCCGGGGCGACGCCGTCGACGAGCGGCGAGCCGGCCGCCGCGCGCCGGACGGCGGCGAAGTCGGCCTGCGGGAAGTACCGCACGCCGGTCGCAGCACCGCTCTGCGCCTCGACCGTCGGCGTCGCACCCCGCGCGCGACACGAGCTCGTCGGTCTGGCCGAGCGACGACACCGCCGAGGAGCGGATCGTCTGCGTCATCGTGTCGCCGGTCGCCAGGGCGGCGGCGATGATCGCCGTGCCCAGCATCAGGCCGACGACGATCAGCGCGCTGCGGCCCGGGCGGCGCCGGCGTTGCGCACGCCCAGCCGCAGGAAGATGCGGTTGCGCGCCGCGACGACGGCCACCGCCGAAAGCGCGGCGACGAGCGCCGCCACCAGCACGACCGCCAGAGATCCCCATCGGGTATGCCGAAGAGCTTGGTCATGGTCGGCTCCTAGCCGATCGCGACCGCCGGGGCGTCTGCGAGGACGACGTTGTACATCTCACGCCCGGGCGGCGACCGGTAGAGGGTGACGAACTTCTCGATCTGCTCCGCGTAGAAGCTGCGGCTGCCGACGATGCCGGCGTCGGCCGCCTCCTCGGTCTCCCAGAAGGTCAGTGCCAGCACCTTGCCCTCGTCCGAGAGCAGCACGTAGACGCCCTCGTAGCCGTCCTGCTCGCGGAGCGCCGGGACGACCGACTCGCGGAAGACGCGCCACGGCGTCGTCGACGCCCATGCGCACCACGTCGATCTCCGCAAGTGTCACTCGCGCGATCATGTCGCCACCTCCAAGAGCTCCTCGTCGACGATCTGCCCGTCCACCATCCGCACGATCCGGTCGGTCGACCGGCCGACGGCGATGTCGTGGGTCACGATGAGGAACGTCAGGCCGCGCTCGCGCGATTCAGGTCGCGCATCAGCGCGACGATCTCCTGCGCGTTCTCGCTGTCGAGGTCACCGGTGGGCTCGTCGGCCCACACGATCGCCGGGTCGTTCACGAGCGCGCGAGCGATCGTCACCCGCTGGCGCTGCCCGCCCGACAGCTCCTCCGGGACGTGCGCCGCTCGCTCGCCGAGGCCGACCATCTCGAGCGCCTCGAGCGCCCGCCTGCGCGCCTGCTTGGCCGGGACGTGGCTCACCAGCAGCGGCAGCTCCACGTTCTCGACCGCGCTCAGCACCGGCATCAGGTTGTAGAACTGGAACACGAACCCCATCCGCTGAGCGCGGTAGTCGGTTCGCTCGTCGTCGGACATCGACCCGAGCGACACGCCCTCGATCAGGACGTCGCCGCCGTCGATCGCGTCCAGCCCCGACAGGCAGTTGAGGAGCGTCGTCTTCCCGGACCCGCTCGGGCCCATGATCGCGACCATCTCGCCCCGGTCGACGCGCGAAGCTGACACCGCGGAGCGCCTGCACCTGCACCTCGCCGGTGTCGTAGCGCTTCTCGACCGACCGGGCCTCGACGATCGCGCCACCGCCGATCGCCGGTCGCGGCTCGGCTCCAGCCTCAGCCCCTCGCGTCGCGGTGCGCTCGCCATGTCTGATACTGATCGCCATCGCGAACTCCCCTCGTTCTCTCGTGGGGGTCCAGTTTCAGCACGCGCGCAGCGCCGGCGCATCGGTGAGTTCACCGAACCGAGGTTCGGGCAACTACGGCATGTCTAGAGCTCGACGTACGCCCCGACCTCGAACACGCGGTCGGGCGGGATGCCGTACGAGCGCGCGACCGGGGTCGAGTTCTGGTGCAGCAGGGCGAACAGGCGCTTGCGCCAGCCGGCCATGCGGGTGCGGCCGGTCGGCAGGATCGTGACGTGGTCGACGTAGTACGAGGCGTGGTCGAGGTCGATGTCGAGCCCCTGCCGCGTGGCCAGCTCGAGCGCGGCACGACGTCGGGCTCGTCCTGGTAGCCGTAGCGGGCGGTGACGGTGACGAACCCCAGCCGCAGCAACTCCACCGTGACGCGCTCGGCTTCGTCGACGTGCGGCACGTCGACGGTCTCGATCTGCACCAGCACCACGTGCTCGTGGACGACGTGGTTGTACTCGGCGTTGTTGAGAAGCGCCGTCGGCACCGTGTCGAGCGACGGGGTGAGGAAGACGGCGGTGCCCGGGACGCGGTTGGGCCGCTCGTCGATCATGCGGTTGATGTAGCGGCGCAGCAACACCCGGTCCTCGCGCATCGCCCGGGCCAGCATGAGCCGGCCGCGGCGCCAGGTCGTGAGGATGGTGAAGAACATCGCGCCGACCACCAGCGGCAACCAGCCGCCGCTCTCGATCTTCGGCAGGTTCGCGGCGAAGAACGTGAGCTCGACGATGATGAAGAAGGCCGCGCCCGGGATCACCATCCACAGCGGCTTGTGCCAAGGATCCGGAAGACGACGAACGCCAGGAAGGTGTTGGTGGCGAAGATGGCGCTGAGCGCGATGCCGTAGGCGTTGGCCAGCCCGGTCGGCGAGCGGAACGTGAGCACGAGCACGATGACCGCCGCCAGCAGGAACCAGTTGACGACCGGGATGTAGATCTGCCCCATGATCCGCTTCGACGTGTGCCGGATCGACATGCGCGGCAGGAAGCCGAGCTGCATCACCTGCTGGGTCACCGAGAACGCGCCCGAGATGACGGCCTGGGACGCGATCACGGTCGCGACCGTCGCGAGCACGACCATCGGCTTCTGGCCCGGTCTGCCCGCCGGGCACGAGCAGGAAGAACGGGTTCGAGATCGTGCTCGGGGCGGGCCAGGATCAGCGCGCCCTGGCCCAGGTAGTTCAGCACCAGGGCCGGGAAGGCCAGGCAAGAGCCAGGCGCGGGTGATCGCCTTGCGGCCGAAGTGGCCCATGTCGGCGTAGATCGCCTCGGCGCCGGTCACCGCCAGGAAGACCGAGCCGAGCGCGAGGAACCCCATCTTGGGATCGTCGGCCACGAACTGTGCCGCGTAGGTCGGCGAGAGGGCCCGCACGATGCCCGGGTTCGCGGCCACCTCCTTCAGGCCCAGCGCCCCGAGCACGACGAACCAGACCACCATGATCGGCCCGAACAGCCCGCCCACCGCGCCGGTGCCGAACCGCTGGAGCGCGAAGAGGGCGATCAGGATCACGAGCGAGAACGGGACGACCTGCGCCGCCAGGGTGGGCGACGCCACCTTGAGCCCCGACACGGCCGAGACCACCGAGATGGCCGGCGTCAGCATGCCGTCGCCGTAGAAGAGCGACGCGCCGAGCACGCCGACGATCACGAAGCCGGTCTTCCGGCGCGTCTTCGTCACGCGCTCGATCAGCGCCACCAGCGCCATGATCCCGCCCTCGCCGTGGTTGTCGACGCGCAGGATCAGGAGCACGTACTTGAGCGTGACGACCAGCATCAGCGCCCAGAAGATCAGCGAGAGCGCGCCGTAGACGCGAAGCGGCGACGGCCCCATCGGATGGTCGCCGCGTGAAGATCAGCTGGACCGTGTAGAGCGGGCTCGTGCCGATGTCGCCGTAGACGACGCCCAGCGCGCCCAGCGACAGCGCGAGCGGGGCCCAGCGGGAGGCCCGATGCGCCTCCGCCCGGCCGTCGGCCGCATGCGCTCCCGCCTCTCGCCGGCGTGACGGAGGGCTGAGAACGCCCTCGGTCGCCGTCACGCTCATGTCCGTGCCTGCCACCGGCTACTCCGCGAGCGCCTTGCGGATGCGCGGACGGGAGTCGGCCGGCGGCGGCGGGCCGCGCGCCGGGAGGGGACGATCACCACATCGGGCGCGACGCCTCGGGCGGCACGGCGCACGCCCCACCCCGCGCTGCCGACGAGCACGAGCGCGTCGACCGGCCAGACCGCGTTCAGGAGCGCCGGGACGCTGCGGCACGGCACGATCTCGACCCGGCAGGGCGAGCTCAGGAGCGCCCGCGGCCCGCTCGGCCGCCTCGCGGAGCCCGTTCGAGCCGGTGCGGCCAGCCGCGGCGGCCAGGCGCTGATCGGCAGCGTCGGCCGGGAGCGACCGCGGGGATCATGACCCGCACGACCGTGATCCCGCCGCGGGGTGCCCGGACGACGCGCGTCGTCGATCGCGCCGGTCAGGAGCTCCGGCTCGACGCGGGAGTCGGCGCAGACGATCAGGATGTGATGCCTCATGTCCCGACCTCCGGCCGCACGATCATGACGCGCTGGCGCGCCTCGGCCACGATCCGCCGCACCGACGTGGTCGTGCGTCACCCGGCGGACGTCCAGCGCGCTGGAGGCCGCCCGCCCGCAGCAGGATCACCTGCGAGTCGCGCCGGTCCGCCTCGGCGAGGATCGACTCGGCCGGATCGCGCGTTCGCAGGTGGCTCGTGTGGACGTGGATGCCGTACTGCTTGCCGATCGCCCGGCCGGCCGCTGCAAGCCGTTCAACCACACCGTCGAGGTCGTCGATCTCCATGTCCATCTCCTCTCCAAGCGGGATCTCGGTGAATGCGAGCAGGACGAGCGACGCCCGCCGCTCCGCGGCGAGCTGGGCCGCGACGTCGACCAGGTCGGTCGGAGTGGTCGCCGCCGCGGTGTTGACGGGAATCAGGAGCGTCTGGAACTCGACCTCGACGCCCGGCCCGCGCCGCGCGGCGGCCTCCGCCGGCGTCCGCTCGGTCAGCGAGAGGCCCAGGCGGCTGCGGTAGGCGGCGTACCCGGCCAGCGCCGAGCGCCATCCACGCCGCGCCGACGTAGCGGGCGTCGCTCTGGAGCAGCACGACCGCGAGCCAGAGGATCGCCGTGCACGCGCCGCCCAGCGAGGGCGGTCAGCGGGATCCGGCGGCCGTCGACAGGGAGGTTCAGGGGCGCCTCGACGGGCCGGTAGCGGCCCGGGTCGCGCCAGCGAAGCGCGATCACCGAGACGTGGACGCTCGTGAAGGCGAGGAGCGCGCCGAAGACGTACGTCCCGGCCAGCATCTCCACGCCGCCGGCCGTCGCCTGGACGGCAGCGAGGAGCGCCGCCGCGGTCCCGCAGGCCGCGATCGCCACGAACGGCGCCTGACTCGTGGGGTGGGGCTCGGCGACGACGGCGGGGAGCTGGTGATGCTGCGCGAGCCAGGCGGCCAGGCGCGAGCAGCCCGTGAGCGCCGTGTACGCGACGAACGCGAGCATGGTCGCCACGAGCAGCCCGACGAGATACTGGAGGCCGGTCGCGACAACGTGCAGCGGGATCGCACCGACGATCGCAAGCACGGGATACGCCGCGTAGCCGTGCGGCGAGGGCTCGACCAGAGGCGAGGTGTAGCCGCCGCCCGGCGACCTGACGACCGGCGCCGCCATCAGCGCCACGAGCGAGACGGCGGCGGCGACCGAGACCGCCGACGCGACCAACCCGGCCGAGGCCGGCGCCAGGTCGCGCTCGGGGTCGCGCGCGTCGGCCGCCATCTCGCCGATCGCCTCGATGCCCGTGTAGGCGGCGAGCGCCAGCGCGCAGGCCAGGATCAGCCCCTCGAACGACGGCGCCGTCCCGAGGTGCACGTTCTGCTGGATCGCCTCGGGACGGAAGACGAACGCCACGCCGAGCAGCACGAGCAGCAGCTGCACGACCAGGTCGAGGAGCGCCGGCGAAGGCCGCGACGCTCGCCGAGAGCTTCATGCCGGCGGTGCACGCGGCGGCCACGAGGCCGATCACGACGAGCGCGCCGGCCACGGACCATGCTCCGGACGCGAGCGGATCCCAGAAGACGCTCAGGTAGCGGGCCGCGAACAGCGCCGAGAGCGCCGCCATCGCGACGAGCGCCAGGCACATCGCCCAGCCGGTCACGAAGCTCGCGAGCTCGTTCATCGCGTGCCGGGCGAGGGCCGCCGAGCCACCCGCCTCGGGGAACACCGAGGCACCTTCGGCGGACGCGAACGCCACCGTGGCGACGACCAGCCCGGCCACGACCAGCGCGACCGGCGTCAGCCCCAGCCCGTGGAGCGCGACCACGCCGAGGGCCAGGTAGATCCCGGAGCCCATGCGCGGGTACGCCGACGCGAGGAGCGCGCTCCGGCCGAGCGCCGGCGCCGTCCGAATCACATGCCGTCGAACCACTGGTGAGCGAGAGGCCATCACTCACAAGGTCGCACCGATCGCCTCACGAGCGCATGACGATCAGACCCACTTGCATGCCAATCACGTCACAACGGCATCACGCGCACATCACGGTCCCGGATCGCCACGGCGTTGCCTGGTTCACCCGATCTGGACGACGAATCGGGAGTGAACCGCCGCGATCGTGCGCCGTATGAGCGACACCTTCGGCTGTGGGCGCGCCCGGTGCATGCGGTGAGCGAGGGCGCCTCGGCGAGACTTGCGGCGCTTGTTGCGCTGGGCGCTGCCGTTCTGGCGGCTGTGGTGCTCGTCGCGACGCTGTTCACGAGCCTGCTGGCAGTTGCTGCAGCAGCCGCCGCGCTGGTCGTTGCGGGAGGGTGTGCCTGGATCGCGCTGACCCGGTCGGGCGTCGCCCGCATGCTCGGGGTGGCTGCGGCCGTGCTCGCGATCGCCGCCTCGGCAACGGCCCTCTACCTTGGCGGCGCCGGCCTAGGCGTGGCGGCCTTCCTCGCCGCCATCGCGCTCTTCACCGTCGCCGCTCGCAGCGCCCGTCGGCGGAGCGTCCGGAGCCGGCGACCGGCCGCCCGGGGGACGTCGGCTCCCGCCCGTGACGCCGGACGCAGCACCCGGGCCGTGCTTCTCATGAATCCCCGATCGGGCGGCGGGAAGGTCGAGCGCTTTCATCTCGCCCAGGAGGCGAAGCGGCGCGGGATCGAGACGATCGAGCTGGGCCCCGGTGACGACCTGCGGCGCCTGGCTGTCGACGCGGTGGCCTCGGCAGATGCGATCGGAATGGCAGGCGGCGACGGCTCGCAGGCCCTCGTGGCTGACGTCGCCATGCGGCACAACGTGCCCTACGTGTGCGTGCCCGCCGGGACGCGGAACCACCTTGCCCTCGACCTGGGCCTCGACCGCGACGACGTCGTCGGCGCGCTCGACGGGTTCGTCGACGGGGTGGCGCACCGAATCGACGTTGGCCTCGTCAACGGCCGGCTGTTCGTGAACAACGTGTCTCTCGGCGTCTACGCCGAGGCAGTCCGGTCCGATGCCTATCGCGACGCGAAGCTCGCGACGCTGGAGCGGACGCTGCCCGAGCTTCTCGGCCCCGGAACCACGCCGATGGATCTGCGGTTCACCGATGGCGAGGGAAAGCAGCACGAAACCGCCCAGCTCCTCATGGTCTCGAACAACCCGTACCGGCTCGACGACCTCACCGGCGGCAGCTCCCGCCCACATCTGGACACCGGCCTGCTCGGCATCCTCGCGGTCGAGATCACGAGCTCCGCGCAGGCTGCGGAGCTGCTCGCGCTCGAAGCGATCGGCCGGGCGCGGAACTCCGGCGGGTGGCTCGAGTGGTCGGCACCGACGCTCGTGGTCGACTCGTCGGCACAGGTGGCGGCGGGCATCGACGGCGAGTCCATGATGCTCGAGCCGCCGCTCCGCTTCGAGATCGTGCCACAGGCGCTCACCGTCCTCCTGCCGCCGTCCGCGGTCGGTGTCTCACCCGCTGGACTGACGCCGGGCCTCTCGCTTTCCGCAGTGAGGGAGCTCTGGGGCGAGGTTCGCGGCGGCACTCCTTGACCGTCGACGACGAACCCGCGGCCGCCGCGAGCTGGCGCTGGGATCTCGTGCTCGGCGACCTGGCTGCGATCGACGACGCGGTCTACCGCGCCGTCGCTGCGACCCCGTCGCCGACCCTCGACCGTGGCCTCGCCCGGCTCTCGCGGGCGGCCGACCGGTCGGTGCTTTGGATCGCGATCGCCGGCGGTCTGGCGCTGCTCGGAGGCGCGTCGGGCCGGCGGGCGGCGCGCCTCGGTCTCGCGTCGATCGCTGCGGCATCCGGCCTCGTCAACGTCGGGCTGAAGCCGCTCCACGGCCGAGCGCGGCCGGACGCCGAGGCGTTGCGCTCGGCCCCAGGCCGGGCGGTTGCGATGCCCCGCTCCGCCTCGTTCCCGTCGGGGCACTCGGCATCGGCATTCGCCTTCGCCACGGCGGCCGGAGGCGAGATGCCGTGGCTGGCGTTTCCCCTGCGCTCACTGGCCGCGGCCGTCGCCTACTCGCGAGTCCACGGCGGCGCCCACTACCCTGCCGACGTCGTCGCCGGGTCGCTGATCGGCGGTGCCACTGCGGCTGCCACGACGCGGGTCATGCAGCGACTGTGAGGGCGGCCCCGCGGCCGTCATTCGTCCCGTTGGGATGATGCGCCGGGGGCTGGAGGCGCGAGGCTCCCGATATGCGCCTCGATGTGGGAACGTCCGTCGGCTGCTCCGACGGCCCGTTCGGTGAGTTGGCCGACGTGGTCATCGACCCGACCCAGAACCGGGTGACGCACCTGGTCGTCCAGCCCCGCCACACGCTCGGCGCCGCTCGGCTCGTGCCCGTCGATCTCGCCGAAGCGGCCGACGGGGAGAGCGAGATCACGCTCCGGTGCACGGTGGATGAGGCGGGGGAGCTCACGACTGTGACCGAGTCCGCGTACATCCGGATGGGCGAGGTGCCGGTCAGCGATCCCGACTGGGACGTCGGCGTGGAAGACGTCCTTGCCATGCCCTATTACTCGTCGATGGATCCCGCCGGCCTTTATCCCGTTGGATACGAGTCGTCGCTCGAGATGACCTACGACCGCATCCCGAAGGGCGAGGTCGAGATCCGGCGTTCGAGCGCGGTGATCTCGGCCGACCGGCACGATCTGGGCGACGTCGAGGCGTTTCTCGTCGATGGCGACCACATCACGCACATCGTGCTCGAGCGCGGCCACTTCTGGGGGCGGCGCGACGTCACGATCCCGATCAGCGCCGTCGCGGAGGTCAAGACCGACGTCGTAGCGCTCAGCCTGACCAGGGACGAGGTCGGCGCGCTCCCCGCCTCCCGCGTGCATCGGTGGACGAGATAGCGGCGGCGCTGGCGGCGGCGCCTCGTTGACGCCAGAATCCTCGTGTGGGACATCGGATTCACCTGCTCCGCCACGCAAAGTCGAGCTGGGATGACCCGGACCTCGCCGACCATGACCGCCCACTCGCGCCGCGCGGCCGCCGGGCTGCGGAGCGTCTGCGCAGCCACGTCGACGCCGCCGGGATCGCCCCCGACCTCGTGTTGTGCTCCTCGGCGACTCGAGCGATCCAGACCTGGGAGGGGATTCGCGACGGCCTCCCTGCGGAGACCCGCGTCGACGTCTCCGGAGACCTCTACGCCGCCGACGCGCGGTCGCTCCTCCTGCGGCTCAACCAGCTTCCCGAGGAAGTGGGCTCGGTGCTCGTGGTCGCTCACAACCCCGGCATCGAGGACCTTGCGCTCGGCCTGAGCGGGGGCGGCGACGACGACGCCCTCCGCAGGATGAACACGAAGTACCCGACGGGCGGCCTGGCGACCCTGACCCTCGACGGGACGTGGTCGGAGCTCGCCTGGGAGGGCGCGATGCTCGATCACTTCGTCGTCCCGCGGGACATGTGAGCGGCGTTGGGCATGCCAGGCGCGGATCAGGCGTCCGCGACAGGGAGCGTAAAACTGATTCTGGCTCCCCCGCCGACGCGGTTCTCGGCCCATATCCGGCCGCCGTGGTGCTCGACGAGCCCACGGGCGATCGCAAGTCCGAGGCCGGCTCCGCCCGTCCGTCGCTGGCGTGCCTCGTCGTCGCGCCAGAACCGCTCGAACATGCGCTGCAGCGCCTCGGGGGTGAGCCCGGTGCCGCGTGTCCTCGACGGTCACGATGACCTCAGGAGCATCGGTCGCCGAATGGGCAAGCACGGCGACGGCCCCGTCCGACGGCGTGTGGCGCAGCGCGTTGGTGAGCAGATTCAGGAGAACCCGCTCGACGTTGCTCGGGGTACATCGGACGTCGGGCAGCCGGTCGTCGACACGAGCCTGGAGGCTCACGCGCCGCGACAGCGCTTCGGCTTGCAGCCCTCGCAGGCAGTTGTCGATGACCGGGTGCAGCGCCGCCTCGCCGTTCGGTGCGACCGCGTTCGTGTCGAGTTGCGCCAATTCGAACAGATCGTCCACCAGGGCCGACATCGCCCGAACCTGGTCGTGTATCGCCGGGACATAGTGCTCCGGAGGGACGAGTCCGTCGTCGATCGCCTCGAGCATCGCCTGCAGGGCGGCGAGCGGAGTGCGGAGGTCGTGGCTGGCCCAGGCCACCAGCTCCCGGCGGGCGTCGAACAGCCGCTCGAGGCTTGCGGCCATCTCGTTGACAGCGGCGGCGAGGTCGGCGAGCTCGGCCGGCGAGGTTGTGGGTGCCCGGAGGTCGAGGCGGCCGGCGGCGAGTCCGAGGGCAGTCGTTCGAAGGTCGGCGACCCCACGGGAGATCGATCGAGCGAACAACAGCGCGCCGACGACAGCCGCGCTTGACGATGCTGCAGCCACGCCGAGAACGGCCAGGTCGTGGTGGGAGTCGAACATGACCGCGCCGGAGAGCAGGACAACCGCGAGCGGAACGAGCGGCATTGCGATACCGAACGCGACGAGCTGCGACCGCAGCGTGTGAAGCCGGCCCGTGAGCAGCGCGATCGCCATGCCCAATCCGAACGCGACAGCGGTTGCCGCGAGGGCGACGTCGATCATGGGACGAACCGGTACCCGATGCCCCACACCGTCTGGAGTCGCTCGGGCCGTGACGGGTTGGCTTCGAGCTTCTCCCGGAGACGACGGATGTGGACTGTGACGGTGCCGGTGTCCTGTGCCGAGTGGTACCCCCAGACGGCGTCCATCAGCTGATCGCGCGAGAAGACGTGGCGTGGATGTCGGCAAAGGAATTCGAGCAGATCGAACTCTCGCACCGTCAGGTTGATGGGCTTCCCGTTCGCCTCGACCTCTCGCGTTGCAGGGTCGAGCGTCAGATCCGGCAGCTCGATCCGAGCCTGGCGGGCGGCGCTGGGCGTGGACCGGCGAAGGACGCTCCGGACGCGCGCGATGAGCTCTCGGGGCGAGAACGGCTTGGTGAGGTAATCGTCTGCGCCGAGCTCGAGGCCGACGATCCTGTCGGTCAGCTCGCCGCGACCGGTCAGCATGATGACCGGTAGGTCTGAGCGGGCCCGGATCCAGCGGCAGATCTCAAGCCCGTCGGGGCCGGGAAGCATGACATCCAGCACGACGAGGTGGATCTCCTCGTTTTGCAGGAGTCTGTACGCCTCCTCCCCGTCGCCCGCTTCGATCGTGCGGAAGCATTCGCGCTCCAGGTAGCGACATACGACATCACGGACGATCGGCTCGTCGTCGACGACCAGGATCTTCGGGGAGAGGGCGGTGCTCACGGTGAGGGCACGTCCGCAGTCATGGCGGACCGAGCCGGACACCATTCCGCGGAGCGAATGGCGCGTCTCGGGATGGATCAGCGACAGATAGGGATGTCCAAGGATCATCGGGAGGACGGCGAATGTCGCCAGGTCGTGCATGAGGATCGCGCTTGCCTGACCCCTGAAGGCGGCATCGGGCTCTTGAGCGTAGATCAGGACGCCGCTTCCCGTGAACACCGCCATCAGGCCTGCGACCACGCGAGAAGCCGGTGGACCGACCGCTCGGCGCCGCTGGACCGACGGACGCGATCGCCGTGGGCCGGTGCGGCGCCCTCAGTAGCCGTTTGACCGACCGACCCAGGCATCGACGTCGTAGCCGCGCTGCTCCCAGAACCCCGGGTGCGAGCGTGACACAAGCTCGATCCTCTGCACCCATTTGACGTTCTTGTAGCCGTACATCTCGGGAATGACGAGCCTGAGCGGCGCGCCGTGTGCGCGGCTGAGCGGGGCCCCGTCCATCGAGTGGGCGAGCATCACGTTCGGCAGCGTCGTCTGGTCGAGCGTCAGCGTGTCCACGTACGGATGCTCCATCGAGACGAAGTTCACGTACCTGGCATCCGACCGCGGTCGAGCCATCTCCCACAGGGTCGAGAGCCGGATCCCCTGCCAGTGGACGCCGCCGACGGTCCAGCCGGTGACGCAGTGGAAGTCAGTCGTCTGCCGCACGGAGGCGAGGCCACGGACATCGGGCCAGCTCAACGCCAGCGGCCGATCGACCAGTCCAGCCACCTCGAGCCGATACGTCGCCGCGTGAAACGACGGCCACGGAGGGTTGACGGCGTAGATCCGCCACCCGTCGGGGACGAGATCCTTGACGGCCGACGGGACGATTGAGCCCACAGACGAGAGCGGTCGCGACGCCGCCCCGGCAATCCGTCCGCCCGCGAGAAGCCCGACGCCGCCAAGCCCCACCACCGAGAGGAAGGCCGCCCGGCCCAGTCGCGTCTCCGACATTCGCCCAGTATGCCGGGCGTGTGCTCGGGCACCAACCCGCGCGGAGCCGAGTTCCGCATCATTTAAGAATCGCGAAAGCCCTGCGAAACCAGTGGTGCCTAGCCTGGAGCGAACCAATCGATCGGAGGCAGCACCATGAAGCGATTGCTCGCTGTTCTCATTGGGCTCGTCGGCCTCGCCTGGCCGGCGAACGCCCTCGCGCACTCGGAGGGAGCGGTCTACACGCTCTCGAACAGTCCGCACGGCAACGCCGTGATCGTGTTCCATCGCGGGCCGGGCGGGCACCTGCACCACGGTCGCTCATTCCCGACGAACGGGCGTGGGACCGGGGCCAACCTCGGATCACAGGGGGCCGTCGCTCTCAGCCCGGACGGACGACGCCTCTACGCCGTGAACGCTGCAAGCAACACGATCTCCGTCTTCCGCGCGTCGGGCACGTGGCTCCACCGCATCCAGGTCATCCGATCCGGTGGCCAGTTGCCTATCAGCGTCACGGCCCGTGGTCGGCACGTGTACGTCCTCAATGCCGGGCCGTCGCCGAGCGTCGTGGGGTTCAGGGTGACGCACGGCGGCATCGGTCGAATCCACGGCGCGTGGCGACGGTTGGCCGCCGGCGATTCGGGTCCCGCCCAGGTCGACGTCAACCCCTCGGGGACCGTCGCAGTCGTCACCAACAAGACGTCGAACACGATCGACACCTTCCGCATCGCGCCGGATGGCAGCCTCGGACACGCGATCTCGCACCCGTCCGTTGGCGGCACGCCGTTCGGCTTCGCGTTCACCCGTACGGGCACGTTGGTCGTCTCGGACGCCAGCATCCCGCCGAGCAGCGGCGCGACGTCGTACTCCGTCAGCTCCTCGGGAGCGCTCACCCCACGGTCCGGCGCCGTAGCGAACCACCAGCAGGCAGCCTGCTGGGTCGCCGTGACGCCGAACGGCCGCTTCGCCTACACCGCGAACGCGGCCAGCGGCACGCTCTCGGGGTACCGGGTGCATGGAGGCGGATCGATAACGCTTCTCGACGCGAACGGTGACACCGCGAACCTCGGAGCGGCCAGCCATCCGCTGGACGAAGCCATGACGCGGGATGGGAGCTTCCTCTACGTCCTGGCCGACGGCTTCGGACGGCTCGCGGGGCTTCGGGTCGGGGCGGACGGCAGCCTGCACAACATCGGGGGGCTCGGTGGGCTCCCGGCCGGAACGGTCGGAGTCGCCGCGCGCTGACGCCTCCATCTCACCTCTCGTGGGGTGGGCGCCGGCGCCGCCGGCGCCCACCCCAGGTCGTGTCGCGGTAGTGCCCGCCGGTCAGATCGGACGCCCGCTACCCCTGGCGTTCGAGGCGCTCCTCCTCGGTGACCGTGCGCTCGGCCGTCGGGACCACCTCGAGCCGTTCATCGGGGATCGGCTCGCCGCTCTCGACCGAGAGCCCGTAGCGGCCGTCTCGCAGCCGCTCCTCGGCTCGCTCGAGCGCCGCGAGCTGATCTCGAAGCTCGTCGATACGCCCGACATCGACCCCCTCCTGGTAGAGGTCCGAGGCGTCGTCGGCGAGATCGGTGCTCGAGAGCTCGTCGATCGGCTCGAGGGTCAGGCCCGCGAGCTCATCCATGATTCGCTGCCGCTCCGCCCGGAGCAGCTCACCTGCTCGTGTGTCATCCACCGGGGATCCTTTGGTTGGCTCACGCAGTCACGTCATCTTGCCACGTCTCGGCGAACCACCCAGCGGAGGGCCCGCCGGGGCGGGCCCTCGTGGTGGTGAGAGTTGTGGCTACGAGGCGGGCACGTACACCTGAATCTGCTCGTGTCCGTTGCACTCGGCGCCGACGCCCAGATGCGCCGACTGGCCCTTCAGGATCACGCACACCGTCGTGAGCTGGGTGGAGATCGGCGGTCCCTGTGGGCCGGTCGCGCCGGTGGCGCCCCTGTCGCCCTTCGGCCCCTGCGGGCCGATCAGCGAATGGACGAAGTCTGCGACCGAGCCGCAGTTCCCGAGCAAGAGCCACGCCTGGTAGGCCGACTGGCCGGCGGCGCCGGCCGAGCCGGCGGCGCCGGCCGAGCCGGTGGCGCCCTTGTCGCCCTTGTCGCCCTTCTGGCCCTGCGGGCCGACGATCGAGTGCAGGAAGTCGGCGATCGAGCCGGTGTTGCCGACCGCCAGCCACTCCTCGTAGGCGCTGAGGCCGGGCACGCCCATTGCGCCGTTCACGCCGTCCTTGCCGTCCTTGCCGGGAACGCCGGGGGTGCCCTGATCGCCCTTGGGGCCGGTGATGGTCTGCATGAAGGCGGCCACCGTTCCGGTGTTGCCCTCTGCGAGCCACACCTGGTAGGCGCTGAGGCCGGGAGCGCCGTGCTCGCCGGCGTCGCCCTTGGCGCCCTTGTCGCCCTGGACGCCGGGAGCGCCGTTGTAGAGCACGTAGCAGTCGCCGTCGCGGGTGAACATCATCCACCCGCCGTGCGGCGCGCCGGGCGATCCGACCGGCAGCTCGGCCGTCTTCGACGTGTCGAGGATGCCGCCGTTCAGCTCAGCCTGGATCACGTTCTGCGCCTCCAACCCGGACAGGCGACCGGTCGCCGACGTGCGGAACGCGGCCAGCCTGTGGAGCTTGCCCGTCTGGAGGAAGTTGGTGTGGGCGACTGCTTTGATCTTCCAGCCCTGGCGCGAGTCACGCCGGCTGTCCATGTTCCGATAGCCGACCAGGCTCTTCACAGCCTTAGTCAGGTGCTGGCTCGTCCACGCGGTTGTCGCCGCTCCCGCGGGGGAGACGAGTACGGCTGCCGTGGTCACTACGGCCGCGGCCACCACGAACCTGTTGTGCCGGCGGTTCATGGGACCCTCCTTACGATGCTGGCTGGCATCATCAGGCTCCGGGCACCATCCCGAAACGACGCAGGGGCTCCTGGGATTCGAGCGAGGGGACGGGGGAGCCCCTCGTTTCGCCTGTCAGGTGGATCCGCCTTTCACTCCAAGCGTACGTCCATCGGGGTGATATCCCAATCCCCCGGAGGGGTGATCCTTAGGTCCTCCTAAGGAGGGGTCAACGGCTACGCTGGAGCGGAAGGAGGAGAGATCATGTCCACACTTGAGAACCGGCCAAGGACGGCGCTCCTCGTCGTCGACGTCCAGAACGCTGCCGTCGAGCGGGCTCACGAGCGCGACGCGGTCGTCGCGAATGTCGGCAGCCTTGTCGAGAGGGCGCGGCAAGAGGGGGCGCCCGTGGTCTGGGTCCAGCACTCGGACGAGCACCTTGCACGGGGGAGCGACGGGTGGCAGATCGTCTCCGACCTGACTCCGGGCGACGCAGAGCCGCTGGTCGAGAAGAGCCACGGCGACTCGTTCGAGGACACCACGCTCGAGACAGTGCTGTCGGGCCTCGGTGTCGGGCGACTGGTCGTCGTCGGCGCACAGACCGATTGGTGCGTCCGCTCGACACTGCACGGCGCGTTCACCAGGGGGTATGACACGACCCTCGTCGGCGATGCCCACACAACGGAGGACCAGACGGAATGGGGGGCGCCGCCGCCGGACGAGGTCATCGCGCACACGAATCTGTACTGGGCATACCAGACCGCGCCGGGACGTATCGCGGGGACGGTCGACTCCAAGGACGTCGACTTCGGCGGGAACGCCCGGGACCGCTGAGTACCGTGCGAGGACGTCGACGTCACCCGTCCGTTTCCGCCTGACGCGCGGAAACGCAATGGCAGGGTCGTCGAGGCGCGAGCGCGATCGGGCGACGGCCCGCCGGCACCCCGCGGAACCCGTAGGCCGTACAACAGCGAGCGTAGGCGGCCTCATCCCGCCGGAGGGCTAGCTGATCTTCAGGTGCTCGACCTGAAGCCGCGCGTCTGCTCCCGCGCCGCCGACGTTCGCGCCGGCGGTCTGGATCTTGAGCGCCATCGGCGTCTTTGAGATGTGGCGGGTGAAGTGCGCGAAGCGGACGCCGTCCAGCCGCACGTTCATCTTGTGCCGCTTCCACACCACGGTGATGTGGTGCCAGCGGGTGAAGTTGGCGCGGACGCGATGCTGCTTCAGATGCGAGCGGCCGACGCCCCAGTGGCGAGTGGCGATGATCTCCCGGCGCTTGGAGTCGCCCACCTTGCCCTCGGCGAAGTCGAGCTCGTTGAAGGGCGTGCCCTCGCGGCCGCCCAGGAGCAGCACGAACTTGCCGGCGCCGGCGGAGATGCGGAAGTCCATGTCGTAGCGGCCGCGCAGCTGAAAGCGGGTCGAGCCGACGCCGCCTGCGACGTCACCCTGGATCCGCTCGGTGAGACGGCCGTGCGACTTCGACACCATCGCCGGATCCCACTTCTGGCCCAGCTTGCCCGTCGACTTGAACCGGTGCCAGTCCTGGTGGGCAAACCGGATCGTGGCCGCTTGAGCGGTTGATGCGAAGGCGAACACGGCCAGGGTCGCCAACGCGAACACGCGAATCGTTCTCATATGGTCGGCGTCGGCGGCGGTTGAGGCCGAAGGCATCACCAGATCGTGGTAGTCGACCTACCGGGCGTCGACGCCTCGATCACCCTCCCTTCACGACCGCGGCAGCCTATCGCGGCGCTCGGCTCACCACCGCCGCACCGAGCGGAGCGGGCTGAGGCTCGGGTCGACGGGAGGCGGACTGGACCCATTGGAACGGACGCCCTCACGAGAGCACTCGGTACTACGGTGGTACCACGACGCCGGGTCGCCGCCTGTGCAGTCCGCGGAACGACGGAGTCCAAAACGCCGAAACCCGCCATTTCAAGCGGGTTTCGAGTAATGCGCTGGAGAGGACTTGAACCTCCACGGCCCATTCAGGCCACAAGGCCCTCAACCTTGCGCGTCTACCAATTCCGCCACCAGCGCGTGCGGTGCGACCCCGAAGTCTACCGGCTCGCGACCGCCGCGCGGCCTGGGGTCAGACCCCGCATCGGGAGCCGTGACCTCGGCGTGACGCTTTCGTCGCGGGGTCTGACCCCGCCGCACGCCGCGTCGGTCTTGAAGGCAGGACCTGCCGGGCGGTACCCTCTGCAGGCCCATGATCTGCCCGACCTGCGCCGCCCCGAATGCCGACACCGCCAAGTTCTGCACGGAGTGCGGCGGGCCGCTCGACGCGCGCTGTCCGGCGTGCGGGACGCCGCACCGGCCGAGCCAGCGCTTCTGCGCCGAGTGCGGCGCGGCCCTCGCGGCCCCGGCGGCCGCGGTGCCGTCCGGCGACGGGCCCGCGGCGTACCACGGCGATGTCGCCGAGCGGCGCCTCGTGACAGTCCTCTTCGCCGACCTGGTCGGGTTCACGACGCTCTCGGAGCGACGCGACGCCGAGGAGGTGCGCGACCTCCTCTCCCGGTACTTCGCCACCTGCCGGCGGCTGATCGGCCTCTACGGCGGCACCGTCGAGAAGTTCATCGGCGACGCCGTGATGGCGGTCTGGGGCACGCCGACCGCGACCGAGGACGACGCCGAGCGCGCCGTCCGGGCGGCGCTCGACCTCGTGGCGGCCATCTCGTCGCTGGGCGAGGAGCTCGGGGCCGAGGGCCTGCGGGCGCGGGTCGGCGTCCTCACCGGCGAGGCGGCCGTCACGATCGGCGCGGACCGCGAGGGGATGGTCGCGGGCGACCTCGTGAACACCGCCTCCCGGATCCAGAGCGTCGCGGAGCCCGGCGCCGTCTTCATCGGCGACGCGACCCGGCGCGCGACCGAGCAGACCATCGTCTACGAGCCCGCCGGCTCGTTCGAGCTCAAGGGCAAGGACGGCCTCGTCTCGCTCTGGCGGGCGCTGCGGGTGATCTCCGGGGCGCGCGGCGCGCTCAAGTCTCAGGGCCTCGAGGCGCCGTTCGTCGGCCGCGACCGCGAGCTTCGCCTCATCAAGGACCTCTTCCACGCCTGCGCCGACGAGCACACCGCGCACCTGGTGTCGGTGACCGGCGTCGCCGGCATCGGCAAGTCGCGGGTGGCGTGGGAGTTCTACAAGTACTTCGACGGGCTGGCCGAGATCGTCTACTGGCACCGCGGCCGCTGCCTGGCCTACGGCGAGGGCGTCACGTACTGGGCGCTCGCGGACATGGTGCGGATGCGCTGCCGGATCGGCGAGGACGAGGGAGCCGAGCCGGCGCTGGCGAAGCTGCGCGCCACGCTCGAGGAGCACATCCTCGACGACGAGGAGCGCCGGTTCGTCGAGCCCCGGCTGGCGCAGCTCATCGCGCTCGGCGACCAGGAGGCGCGCGACCGCAAGGAGCTCTTCGCGGCGTGGCGGCTCTTCTTCGAGCGGCTGTCGGACACGTATCCGGCCGTGCTCGTCTTCGAGGACATGCAGTGGGCCGACGCTTCGCTCCTCGACTTCATCGAGGAGCTGCTCGACCTGTCGCGCTCCCACCCGATCTACGTCCTCGCGCTGGCCCGGCCGGAGCTGCTCGAGCGCCGCGCCACGTGGGGCGCCGGCCTTCGCAACTTCACGTCGCTCTACCTCGAGCCGCTCGCGCCGGCCGCGATGCAGGACCTCCTGCTCGGGCTCGTTCCCGGGCTCCCAGCCGCGCTTCGCGAGCAGATCCTGGCCCGGGCCGAGGGCATCCCGCTCTATGCGGTCGAGACGGTCCGGATGCTGCTCGACCGCGGCGACCTCGTTCTGGAGGGGGCCGCCTACCGGCCGGTGGGCGAGATTGGCGCGCTGGAGGTGCCCGAGACGCTGCACGCCCTCATCGCCGCCCGGCTCGACGGCCTTCCTGGCGAGGAGCGAAACCTGCTCCAGGACTGCGCCGTCCTGGGAAAGACGTTCCCGAGAGCGGCCATCGTCGCCCTCACGGGCCGGAGCGAGGCCGAGCTCGAGCCGCTGCTCGACGTCGCTCGTCCGCAAGGAGGTGCTGGGCGTCCAGGCCGATCCGCGCTCGCCCGAGCACGGGCAGTACGGATTCCTCCAGGATCTCGTCCGGCACGTCGCCTACGAGACGCTCTCGCACCGCGACCGCAAGGCCCGCCACCTGGCCGCCGCGCGGCTCCTGGCGGAGGGGCTGGGCGAGGAAGAGGTCGCCGAGGTCGTCGCCTCGCACCTCCTCGACGCGTATCGCATCGCCCCCGACGCCGACGACGCGGACGAGATCCGCGAGCAGGCCTGCGAGGCCCTCGTGCGGGCGGGCGACCGGGCCGGATCGCTCGGCGCGGCGGCCGAGGCGCAGCGCTACTTCGAGCAGGCGGCGGAGCTGGCCCGAACGCCGCTTGCGGCGGCCGCGCTCGCCGACCGGGCCGGCCAGATGGCCTGGCTGGCGGGGGACGCCGTCCAGGCGCGGTCGCACTACGACGACGCCATCGCCGGATACGAGTCGGAAGGCGAGTCGCGCGCTGCGGCGCGCGTCTCGGCCAGGCTCGCCGAGGTGGACTTCGTCGACGGCAGGCCCGGCGAGGCCGTGGCCCGGCTCGAGCCGGTGCTGGAGGCGCTCGCCGGCGAGAAGAGCCCGGAGACGGCCCAGATCGCGGCCCAGCTCGGCCGCTTCCTGATCCTGGACGGCGAGATCGAGCGGGGCGGCCCGCACATCGAGCACGCCCTGAGCCTGGCCGAGCAGCTCGACCTGCCCGACACGCTGGCGGAAGCGCTCACCAGCAAGGGCATCCTCCTCCTCCAGGCAGACCGCCTCTACGAGGCGCGCGTCCTCCTCGAGGGGGCGATCGACGTAGCCCTCGCGAACGAGCGGTACCCCAGCGCCCTCAGGGCCTTCAACAACCTCGGCGTCGTGCTCGAGTCGATGGACGAGTTCGCGGAGTCGGAGCGCCGCGTCGGCGACGGCCTGGCGCTCGCACGGCGCATGGGAAACCGCCAATGGGAGGCGTCGCTCATGGGCGGCACCGTCCTCGGGCTCGCGATGCTGGGCCGCTGGGAGGAGGCTATCGCTATGGCGACGGAGGCCGCCGCGATCTCCACCACGTCCTGGACGCAGGCGCTCCTGCTCGATCTCGTCCGCATCCACTGCGAGCGGGGCGAGCTCGGCGACGCCCGCGCCGTCATCGAGGGCGCCTCGGCGACAGACGAGTCGGCCGACATGCAGACCCGCGTCGGCCGCGGCGCGGCGACCGCGCACATGCTCCGCACGGAGGGGTCGCTCGAGCCGGCCCTGGAGACCGCCGAGCGCGCGTTCGAGCAGGCCCGGGCGGCGTTCGGGCCGACGTCGGCGCTCTTCAAGATGGCGTTCGAAGAGGTCCTGGAGTGCGCCGTCGCCGCCGGGCGCCCCGAGCGCGCCCACGAGCTGCTCGCGCTGGTCGACACGCTGCTCCCCGGTCAGGTGACACCGCAGCTCCGGGCGATCCAGAACCGCTACCTCGGCCGTCTCGCGGCAGCCGCCGGCGAGCCTGGTGGGGCCGAGGCGCTCGCCGTGGCCGAGCGCTACTACGCGGAGATCGGGATGCGCTTCCATGCCGCCGCGGCGCGCCTCGAGCGGGCTGAGTGCCTCGCCGCGGTCGGGCAAGGCGACGAGGCCGAGGCGCTTCTCCCGGCCGCCCGCGAGGTGTTCCTCGACCTCAAGGCGCGGCCGTGGCTCGCCCGCACCGAGGCCGCCAGCGCGGAAACGGGGTCAGACCCCGTCGTTCTGGCCTAGGGCTTCCGCCCGCTAGAGCAGGAAGCCGAGCGCGATCACGTTGGCGGTGAAGATCAGCGCGACGGCGATCGTGATGCGAGTCAGGTTCCGCTCCATCACGGCCGTTCCGCCGTAGCTCGACCCACCAGGGTTGAGCATCCCCGAGAGCCCCGTGTCCTTGCCCGAGTGCATGAGGACGAGGACGACGAGCGCGACGCCGAGGATGACCTGAAGCCCGGAAAGGATGTGCGTGACCACGGCCTCAGTCTACCAAGAGGGTCCCGGCGGGACCGGCGCTGAGGCGGCCGATCACGGGCCATGGGAGGGCGGCCGCCCGCTCCGCCGGGAGGGCCACGAGCAGGCCGCCCGACGTCTGCGCGTCGCACGCCAGGAGCCGGTCCGTCTCGTCGAGGCCGGTGCCGAAGTCGGTGTACGACGCCGCCAGCTCGAGATTGGTGCGCGTACCGCCCGGGACGTGCCCGTCCTCCACGAGCTGCCGCACGCCGGGCAGCAGCTCGACCGCTCGGAAGTCGATCTCGGCGCGGAGGCCGGCGCCGTCTGCGACTTCGCGCGCATGGCCGACCAATCCAAAACCGGTGACGTCCGTGACGGCGTGCGGGCGGGCGCCCCGCACGATTTCGGCGGCCTCGGCGTTCAGGGTCGTCATCGACTCGACTGCCGCGTCGACCACCTCGGCGTCGGGCGTCCCCCGCTTCACCGCGGTCGTCACGATCCCGGTGCCGATCCGCTTGGAGAGGACGAGCACGTCGCCGGCCTGCGCGCCGGCGTTCGTCCACACCTCGTCGGGGTGCACGAACCCGGTGACGGCCATGCCGTACTTCGGCTCGGGGTCGTCGATCGAGTGGCCGCCCGCGACGACCGCGCCGGCCGCCCGGGCCACGTCGGCTCCGCCGCGCAGGATCTCGCCCAGGAGCTCCATCGGGAGCGCCTTCGGGAACGCCACGACGTTCAGGGCGAACGCCGGGCGCCCGCCCATGGCGTAGATGTCCGAGAACGCGTTCGTCGCCGCGATCCGCCCGAACGTGTACGGGTCGTCGACGAGCGGCGTGAAGAAGTCGATCGTCTGCACCACGGCCAGGTCGTCGGAGATGCGCCACACGGCCGCGTCGTCGAGGGCGGTGTGGCCGACGAGCAGCTCGGCCGCGTCGAAGGCCGGGAGCGCCGCGAGCACCTCGCGCAGCGACCCGGCGGGCAGCTTGCACGCGCAGCCCGCGCCGTGGGAGAGCTGGGTCAGCCGGACTGCCGCCGTCGCCATGCGCCAATTCTAGATCGGGCCTATCCTCCCGGCATGCCCCAGGTCGACCCGGACGTCGCCGTCGAGCGCATCAGGAAGCTCATCATCGTCGGCGACAACCGCCTGAAGCAGGGTGGCGACGACAAGTACGCGAAGGCCCGCGGCACCTACGAGCAGGCCCTGCGGATGGCCGAGGAGGTCGGCCTGGGCGAGCGCTTCCGGCCGTTCATCGAGCGGCGGCTGGAATCCATCGAGGATCTACACTCCGGCCCGTGAAGACGCGCACGTTCGGCACGTCGGGCATCGCCGCCTCCGAGGTCGGCTTCGGCCTCTGGACGGTCTCGACCGGCTGGTGGGGCGAGCACTCCGACGAGTCGGCGATCGCGCTCCTGCGCGAGGCGTACGACCTCGGCATCACGCTTCTTCGACACCGCCGACACCTATGGCGAGGGCCGCGGCGAGACGCTGCTCGCCCAGGCGCTCGGCGACGTCCGCGACGACATCACGATCGCGACCAAGTTCGGCTACGACATCTACTCGCCCTGGGAGCGCAAGGGCCACGTCGAGCGGCCGCACGACTGGTCGCCGAAGTTCATCCGCTACGCGCTCGAGCAGAGCCTCGCCCGCCTCGGCACCGACCACATCGACATCTACCAGCTGCACAACCCGCGCATGGACGCGATCCAGTCGGACGCCGTCTTCGAGGTGCTCGAGGAGGCGCGCGACGCCGGCAAGATCCGTGGCGTACGGCGTGGCGCTCGGGCCGGCGATCGGCTGGCGCGACGAGGGCATCGAGGCGTTCACCACCCGGCGTCCGGCGGCGGGGCAGATCATCCACAACCTGCTCGAGCAGGACCCGGGCCGCGACCTGATCGAGGCCGCCCGCGGGAACGGCGTCGGCCTCATGGTCCGCGTCCCCCACTCCTCGGGCATGCTCGAGGGCAAGTACACGAAGGACACGGTGTTCGCCGAGAACGACCACCGCCGGCACCGCCCCAAGGAGTGGCTGGAGCAGGGGTTGCGGAAGGTCGACCAGCTCGGGTTCCTCACCGAGGGGCGGACGCTCGGGCAGGCTGCGATCAAGTGGCTCCTCGCCGAGCCGGCGGTCACGACCGTGCTGCCGAACATCTACGACTCGGATCAGCTGCGCGAGTTCGCGGCGGCGCCCGACACGGCCGACCTCTCGTCCGCCGAGCTCGACCGGGTCGCCGACCTGTACGAGAACGGCTTCTACCTGGAGCCGGCCGCGACCGGCGCCTGAGCCGGCGGGCCCAGGAGCGCGGCGAGCTCGGAGCGCTCGGGCGGCTTCGTCCAGCGCCGCTGCACCGCTCCGCTCGAGTCGACGAGGAGCACTGTCGGCGCCGACCGCACCCGCAGCATCGACGCGCACGGGCTGTGAGAGGGAAGCTCGACGACCGTCACGCCCGGGTGGTGGGCGACCGCCTCGGCGAGCCGGTTAAGGGCGACCCGCGACGCCGGGCTGGGATTCGAGAACTGGACGAGCGCGCCGCCGGCCGGGAACTGCTTCAGCCCGAGCGCCGCGGCGGCGACCCGCTCAGGCGGGCGCGTCCTGGCCGCCCGGCGCCGCGCGCGCAGCCGCTCCACCCCCACCCCCGCGGCGGGGACCGCCACGAGCAGCCACCACACGGTCATGCCAGAACGATACCGGCCGCACGCGCCAGCACGGCCTCGATTCGCTCCGCCTGGTGCGAGAGCGCGTGCTCCTCTGCGACGCGGACGGCCGCCGCGCACGGCACCGGGAGGCCTGCGGCCGTTCGCATCCCGGCCGCGATCGCCTCCTCGTCGTAGGGGTCGACGAGCGCGCCGCAGGCCGGGGTCACGATCTCGGGAGGGCCGCCGATGGTGGTTGCGACCACGGGCCGGCCGCAGGCGAGCGCCTCGAGCATCGCCTGGCCCTGCGGCTCCTCGAGGCTCGGCAGGCACACGACGTCGTGCTCGCGCAGCGCGAGCAGGACGCCCTCCGGGGTTCGCCGCCCGGTGAAGCGGACGCCGGCCGGCGCGGCCGCGCGGAGCTGCGCCTCGAGCGGGCCTGCGCCGATGATGGTGAGCGAGCCGTCGCGGAGCCGCGCGAACGCCCGCATGCAGGCGGCCCACGTTCTTGCGCGCCGTGAGGGAGCCGACGAAGAGGAACCGCGGGCCGTCGCCGGGAGCCCTCGGCGTCGGCCGGTAGCGGTCGGTGTCGACGCCGCAGTCGATCACGTCGGCCGAAGCGCCGAGGCGGTCGCGGACGTACTCCGACACGCAGATCACGGCCCCCGACCTCCGCACGACGAGGCGGGTCAGAAGGCCGATCGCGACGCTCGAGCGGGCGTTACGGACATCGCCTCCGTGAGCAGTGACTGCATACTTACAACCTGTCACAGCCGCGATCAGGCCGGGCGGCACGAGGTAGTGGGCGTAGACCACGTCCGGCTTCGTCCGCCGCGCCATCGCCAGGGTGCGGCCCAGCAGCCCGGCGTAGACGACCGGGGTCGCGACGCGGCCGCGGCGGCCGCTTCGCAGCACCGACTCGTCGACCTCGTGGCCACGGGCCCGAAGCGCGTTCGCGAGCCGTTCGACGAAGACGCCGTACTCCGGGCGCTCCGGCGAGGGGTACATGCCTGAGACGAGCAGGATGCGCAATGCGCAAGCGAGCCTAACGGCTCAGGTGCTCCCCACGGCTCAGACGCCCTCCAGCCGGCGCTCGGCGGCCCGCCGCCCGATCTCCGCGGCGACGACCAGCGTGAGCGAGGCTGCTATCACGAGGCCTGCGATGGCTACGGTCTGGGGCCTGAGCGCCGGCGTGCGCGCGTTGGAGTAGAGGAAGATCGGGAATGTGTCGTGCCCGGGCGGCACGAGGAAGGACGCGATCGCGTACTCGTCGAACGAGATCGTAAACGCGATCAGGTACGACGAGAGGATCGCCGGCAGGATCAGCGGGAGCGTGACACGCACGAAGGCGGCGATCTCGCCCGCCCCGAGGTCGCGCGCCGCCTCCTGGATCGACGGATCGAGCGTCTGGAGGCGCGGGAGGATGACGAGCACGCCGTACGGCACCGACACGACGACGTGGACGAAGAGCACGGCGCTCAGCGACTGGTCGAGCCCGAGCGTCTTCAGGAGCACCAGCATGCCGACGCCGAGGACGACGTAGGGCACGACGAGCGGCAGCATGACGAGCGCCGTCACGGCGGGCCGGGCGAACATGCGCGGCGCTGACAGGGCGAGCGCGGCCAAGATGGCGAGCAGCGTCGCAGCGACGCCGTTCAGCGCGGCGAGTGCCGCGCTCCGCTTCACTGCAGCAAGCAGGAGGTCGTTCCCGAGAGCGATGTGGTACCAGTGCGTCGTGAAGCCGGCGAGGGGCAGGGTCGGCGTCGTGTTGTCGTTGAACGAGAAGATGACCAGCACGACCATCGGCGCGTACAGGAACGCGACCATGAGCAGGAAGTAGCCGCTCAGGACGCCGCGGGCGATCCGGCCGGCAGCGGCGCTCATCGGCGCGCCCCGCGCAGGTCGGCGGTGAGATACCGCGACGAGAGCACGATCAGGAGCACGACGACGGTCATGAGCCACATCGCCATCACCGCGCCCAGCGCCCAGTCGGTCGTGCTGACGAACGAGTCCTGGATGAAGTTGCCGAACATGCTGTCGTCGGAGCCGCCGACGAGCGACGGCGCGACGAACTCGCCGGTGGTCGGGATGAGGACGAACACGAACGCGGCGATCACGCCCGGGAGGCTGAGCGGCAGCGTGACGCGTACGAACGTCGAGAGCCGGTTCGCGCCGAGATCCTGAGCCGCCTCGAGAATGCGCTTGTCGAGGTTCTCGAGCACGACGAAGATCGGGAGCGCGACGAAGGGGATCCAGGAGTACGCGAGCACGAGGCCGATCGCGAACCTGGAGTGGAAGAGCCACTCGACCGGATGGCCGGGGCTCCGGCCGAGCTCGACGAGGATGGAGTTGATCGTCCCGTCGGACGAGAGCATCACCGTCCACGCGTACACCCGCAGCAGATAGCTCACGAAGAACGGGGCCAGCAGCACGAGCAGGAGCGTGTAGCGACGCTTGTGCGCGACGAAGGCCAGGTAGAACGCCAGCGGGTACGCGGCGAGCACGGCGACCGTCGAGACGATCAGCGTGATCGCCATCGACATCTTGAAGCGGTCGAAGTAGACCGACGTGCCGTCGTGGAGATACGGCAGGAAGCCCTTCCACGTGTCGAGCGAGAACTTCGCGGGCGGGAAGACGAAGTTCGTAAGCAGGTGGACGCTGTAGAGCGCGATCAGGATGATCGGCACGATCAGCCCGGCCAGCAGGTAGGCGGTGACCGGCAGCGACAGCCACGCCCGGCCGGGACGCCATCGGCGCCGGAGGGGAAACCCCCGCCGGCGCCTGACGCTGTGCGCCTCACTCATGGCGTGACTAGCTTGCCTTGACCTCTTCCCAGGCGGACTGGTACGCGGCCCGCTGTGGGATGAACTGCTCGAGGTGGACCGGTGCCGCGAGCCGATTCGGATCGCCGATCCGGAGGGCATCGGCCGCAGCGGGGAGCGCGTACGCCTTGGGATCGCTCGGGCCCTTGATCGCGAGGTCGCTCTTCTTCACCGTGGTGTTCGCGCTTGCGTACACGAACGCGTTGAAAAGGTCGACGCAGGCATCGTGGCCGATGAAGGAATCGACGTACTTATGGTTGTGGTAGTAGTTCTGCGAGTCCTTCAGCATGATGAATCCGCAGTACCACGCCAGCCGCCCCTCGGAGGGATCCATGTAGCTGGTCTTGAGGCCGGCCGCCAGCATGTCGTTGTAGTCGTTCGGCCAGGCGTAGGTCACCCAGATGTCGCCCGACTTGAATGCCGGCTGCATATCGTCGTACTCGAGCTTCCAGTAGAACTTGTTCACCTGCTTCTGCTCGATGAGCTTCTGCTTCGCCGCCTCGATCTCGTCAGTCGACATGTTGTACGGGTCGGAGACGCCGTTCACGAGTCCGGCGATCACGAGCGGCGTCGTGAACCCGTCCCACATCGAGATCTTGCCGGCGTACTTGGGGTTCCAGAAGAGGTTCCAGCTCGTGGCGTCGGCCGGGTCGATCTTGTCGGTCCGGTACATGACGCTCGAGTAGCCGGAGTCCCACGGGATCCAGTACTGCTTGCCGTCGACCTGCCCCGCCTTCAAGACCTCGGGATCGAGCTCCGAGAAGTTGGTGAGGAGCTTCGGGTCGAAGGGCTGCACAAGCCCGGCGTCGACCCAGTCGTGGACGTAGGAGATGCAAGGGTGGGCCAGGTCGTACTGTGCGCCCGCCCGCACCTTGGCGACCGCCGCGTCGTCTGACTGGAACGCGGTGTAGTTGATCGTGCTGGCACCGAACGAGTCGACGTAGGACTTGCCCGGAACCTTCATGTAGGTCTGGGCCTTGGTGCCGGCGGCCTCATACCCCTGCCACTCGTACACGCTCAGGCTGCCTGGCTCCTTGCCGATCGCCGGCCGGGCAGCGCCGGAGTCGCCGCCGCCTCCGCCGGAGCTCGATCCGCCGCCGCAGGCGGAGATGAGCACCGTGCCGCCCGCCGCAGCGGTGCTCGCCAAAAAGCGTCGTCTGTCCATCCTCCGCGCCATGGGTCCTCCTTGGGCCGGGGGGTGCGCGCACGTGCGAACATACCGGGGATGGCCCGGGGTGTCCATCTCGTGACCATGGCAACGCTCTGCGCATGTCTGGCCGCGGCGTGCGGCGGAGGCGGCTCGGAGGCGGGCGGCGCCACGACCAACCTGCCCGTCCTCGTGGCCGTGCCGGGGCTGGCGGGCCAGGATCGCGTCCTCGACACCGACGCCCTCTCGCACGACGCTCCGATCCCCAGCCTGGCGCAGAACCTGGAGAAGTGGGGGTTCCTGGGCGGGCACGAGCGCGAGTTCAAGGGCGCCTCGAAGACGTTCACCGACGTCGATCTCGCGGACGCTCGCCTTCCGCGACCCGGCCGGCGCGCGGGCGTATGTGGCGTTCGTCGCCACGCATGCCGCGAGCTACTACGGCCCGGGCACCGTCGTCCAGCCGGTGACCTCGTCCGGACGGCCCGGCTACTTCGTTCGCGGCGCGAGCTGCGGCTGCCACCGCGAGACGCCGATCCTCGTCACCGTCGTCTCGCGGCGCTCGCGCGTGAGCTGGCTCCTCGTGAACGGGCCCGGCGCGACGCGGGCGCGTGCCCAGGCGCTCGCCGCCCAGATGCCGTGACCGGCGGGCGTGTGCTGGTCTGCGACGACTGGTATCCGATGGACGCCGTGCGCGAGACGCTTCCCCAGGCGGAGCGATGCGATGTCGCCGACGGCGGGCCGGGCGTCGCGGCGATCCTGGTCAGTCCCGACTCCCCGGTGACGGCCGCCGACATCGAGCGGATGCCCGACCTGCGCGTGATCGCGACGGCCTCGACCGGCGTCGACCACATCGCCACAGATGCGGCAGCGGAAGCCGGGATCGAGGTGCGGGATGCGGGCGACTATTGCGCCGAGGAGGTCGCCGACCACGCGCTCGCGCTCCTGGTCGCGCTCCTTCGCGGCGTGCCTGGGCAGGATCGGTCGGTGCAGGCGGGCAGGTTCGACCACCAGGCCGGCGGCGTTCCCCGGCGGCTGGCCGGGACGCGGCTCGCGGTGCTGGGCTACGGCCGGATCGGCCGGGCGCTCGCCGGCCGGGCGGAGGCGCTTGGGATGGAGGTGCGCTGGTTTGACCCGTACGTCCCCGGCGGCGAGGCCGACCTCGACGCGCTGCTCGGATGGGCCGAGGCAGTGTCGCTCCACATGCCGCTCACGCCCGAGACCGAGGGGCTGCTCGACGCGCGCCGGCTCGCGCTCCTCGCTCCCGGCGCGATCCTCGTGAACACCGCCCGCGCCGCGATCGTCGACCGTGCGGCGATGCTGGAGGCGACACACGTCCGTGCCGCGTTCGACGCGCTGTGGGAGCGTCCGCCCGGCACCGACCTGCTCGGCCACGACCACCTCGTGCTGACGCCCTACGTCGCCTGGTACTCGGAGACGACGGTGCGCGAGCCGTACCTACGCGCCGCCCGTGCCGCCGCCGACGCGCTCGCAGGGTAACTGGGGTCTGACCCCGGTCCATCCGGCGGCCGCGGAGCTCAGACCAGGTCGCGCGGGAACGTGCGCTTGAAGGTCCGCTCGAAGGCGGGCTTGTCGCCCTCCCACGCCCGCACCGTGCTCCGGACGTGGAACGACGCCGCGTCGCAGGTCATCTCCGACACGGTCTCGCACCGCGCGCGCCACTCGCCGCGGCCGATGGCACCCGCCGTCTCGGACCGCACGCGCGCCGAGAGCGGGTCGCCCTCCACGATCGAGAACACGGTGAGGTTGCGGTCCTCGACCTCGAGGCCGTTCGGGAGCCGGATGAGCCCGCCGACCTGCCAGTCGTACGCCAGCTCGACCCGCCCCGTCGACAGGTCGTGCGTGAGGGTGCGGCCGGCCGGGCCGGGCCGCAGCACCTCCTTGCGCATCGGCTCGGACTCCTCGGGCTCGCCGAAGTCAGGCAGCGTCTCGTCCTCGGGCCGCGTCTCGCGGACCGGGAAGCGTCAGCGAAGCTCTCGCCGGCGAAGAGCGAGAGCGTCACCGGCTCGGGCGACGGCCAGGCCCACGGCCAGTAGGTCGGCGAGACCCCGACCCGGATGCGGTTCCCGGGAGCGAAGGCGTGGCCGGTCGCGTCGAGCCGGATCGTCGCCGTGAAGCGGCTCGCCCGGGACGAGCGCCGCCGGGTGCTCGTCGCTCTCGCGGTGGGTCAGGTTCTGGAGCGCGCGCGTGACGACGGTCGACGCCCCGTCGGGCCACACCTCGCACAGCCGCACGATCACGAGCGCGAGCGGGCGGTCGCTCTCGAGCCGGAGCGTCACCTCGGGGTACCCCAGGATCTCGAGCCGCTCCGGGAGCGGGTCCGACGTGAACGTGAGGCTCATCCCGTCCATCGCGCGCTGGTCGCCGGGCCAGTCGGCGACCTCGCCGTAGGGGCACCACGACCCGGCGTCGAGGCCGGCCGTCTGCAGGCCGACGATCTGGAGCCGGCCGACCGTGCCGACCCGCCTCGAGTCGTCCGTCGCCGCCGAGCGCGAGCGTCCGCGGCGGGTCGGCGTCGCGGGGCCAGCCGTCCTCGGCCACCCACCGGCCGGGCCGCTCGGTGTAGCACGCGGCCGGACGCACCGGCTCGTGGATCCAGGCCCGCAGCATCGGCTCGTCCATGATCCCGGTGTCGATGCCGCGCAGCCAGTGGTCGAACCAGCGCACGACCTCCTGGAGGAAGCCGATCGTCGGCTCCGGCGGGCCGGCCTGCGGCCAGGCGTGCGCCCACGGGCCGATCAGCCCCTTGCGCGGGCCGGGCAGACCCTCGAGCAGGCGCGGGATCGCGTTCGTGTAGCCGTCGGCCCAGCCGCCGACCGCGTACACCGGCACCTCGATGCGGGAGAAGTCCTCGCACACCGAGCCCTGCTTCCAGTAGTCGTCGCGGCGCTGATGGCCGAGCCAGTGGTCGATGAACGGCGGCGCCTCGCGCATGCGGTGAAGCCACATGTCGCGCCAGCGCTCGCCGACGATCTCGGGGTCGGGCGGCCAGCGCGTTCCACCCGAGCATCGACGCCGCCCACTGCAGCATGTCGGAGGCGACGCAGCCGCCGTCGTAGTGGACGTCGTCGGCGTAGCGGTCGTCGGTGGAGCAGAGGGTGACGATCGCGCCCAGCGCCGGCGGGCGGTTCGCGGCGACCTGGAGCGAGTTGAACCCGCTCCACGAGATGCCGATCATGCCCGACCTTGCCCGGTGCACCACGGCTGCTCCGGCGATCCACGCGATGACCTCGCACGCGTCGGACTGCTCCTGCGGGCAGGTACTCGTCCTCGAGGACGCCGTCCGACTCGCCGGTGCCGCGCTGGTCGACGCGGATGCACGGCGTACCCGTGGCCGGCGAGGTACGGGAAGTGGCGCGAGTCGCGCACGGCGGTGCCGTCGTTCAGGCGGTAGGGCAGGTACTCGAGGATCGCCGGGACCGGGTCGCTGCTCGGCGTCCTCGGGCAGCCAGATCCGCGCCGCGAGCCGGCAGCCGTCGGCCAGCTCGATCCACGCCGTCTGGATCGTCCGCACGGCTCTCGGGAAGTCGGTGACGACGCGCACCGGGCGATTCAAGCAGGCTCCACGCAGGCGTGCTCCGCTAGGCAGCCAGCTCGGTCGGGCGCACCTCCAGCTCGAGCACCGCCCCGGCCCGCAGCACCGTCACCTCCTGCGGCGTATCGATCGCGTCCGCCGACAGCAGGCGCTGGAGCTCCTCGACGCTCTCGATGGGGCGCCCGTTCAGCGCCACCACGATGTCCTCGGGGCGCACACCGGCCTGAGCGGCGGGGCTGGCGGGCGCGACATCGATCACCTCGATGCCCGTCGTCCGTCCCAACGCCGTCACCGCGTTCGGAGGCAGAGGGCGCGGGGCAGCGCCCACCCCGAGGTAGGCGCGCCGGACGCGGCCCTCGCTCCATGAGCGCCGCGATGAGTCCGCGCGTGTGGTCGTTGATCGGGACGGCCAGACCGAGGCCCATGCCTGCCAGAGCCGTGTTGATGCCGACCACACGGCCGTCGCTCGTCGCGAGCGCGCCTCCCGAGTTCCCGGGGTTCAGGCTCGCGTCCGTCTGGATCACGTTGTCGATCATGCGCAGCGTGCCGCCGGCGCGGGCCGGCAGCGACCGGCCGACGGCGGATACCACCCCGGCGGTGACCGACCCGGCGAACCCGTGCGGATTGCCGATCGCGACCACCAGCTGGCCGACCCGGAGCGTGGAGGCGTCGCCCAGCTGCGCCGGATGCAGACCGCTGCTCTTCGATGCCGATGACCGCCAGATCGCTGAACGGGTCGCGGCCGGCAACCGAGAAGCGGAACTCGCGGCCGTCGGTGAACGACGCCCAGCCGCCGCGCGTCGAGGCCGGCACCACGTGCGCGTTCGTGACGAGCCTGTCCTCGGTGATCGCGACGGCCGCCCCGCCCGCATCCCGCATCCCGCGAACGCGAACGAACGCGGACGCGCAGGTTCGCCACCGACGGCGAGACCCGCTCAACCACGTCGATCACCGCACGGGAATAGGCGTCCAGAACTTCGTCCATGGGCTCAGGGTAGCTGCGCGGCCAAATGGCATCCGTCCGCAGACGTGGTGGACGAGGCCACCCAGGGAAACCACCCTGCCAGGGGGCTATGCGGCGAGCGTGGCGGGCGCCAGACTCGACCTACATCCTTGGCGCGCACCGCGACTGGGGTGCCTCCCTGATATGCGCCCGCCCGGCTGGACGTCCACCACCGGGCGGGCGCGGAGGATGTCCGCGCTATGCGGCGCGAACCGCCGCCATCAGCTCCATGAAGCAGCCAACCTCCTCCTCGGAGGTCGACGCCAGGCCGTTGAGCGCGATCTGAAGCTGCAGGCCGAACACCGAAAGCAGCAGGTCCGGACCGGTCGGCATCGCGAGGCCAAAGCTGACGTACTCTGTTCCGCTTTCTGCCCCGACGACCTTGTAGCGCCACGAGATGGCCTCGCTCGCCCGGTCGGCTGCACTCCCAGCCGAACACGCTCAGGCGCTCGCCGACGCGCTCTGCGTCGGTCACGGGTGAGCGAAGCAGCGTGCGGACAACGCGGCTGACGGTCGCGTCGTCGGACGCAGATGCGTCCTCGATGAGGGTTGAGAGGAGGAGCCGGGCCATCGGGGGTAATGGGCGGTGTTTCCCAAAGTAGGTTCGACATCCGGCCTCCGCCTCCCCCGGAATAGGGGACTACGCCGCGAGCGCGGAGCCGGCGCCGCGCGGTGGAGGAGGGCGCGAAGCGCGCCGATGCTCTCGCAGTCGAGGCGCGTGCCCGCGTCGGCCGCGAGGATCTCGAGCACACGCTCGATCGGCATGGCGGCGTGGTACGGCCGATCGTGCGCGAGGGCGTCGTAGACGTCGGCGACCGCGAGGATCCGGGCGGGCAGCGGAAGCTCCGCCGCGTCGAGCCCGCGGTGGTAGCCGCTGCCGTCGAGGCGCTCGTGGTGCGAGGCCGCGGTTCCGGCGATCGGGCGCAGGCACTCGACGTGGGCGAGCACCTCGGCCGTGTAGGCCGGGTGGCGGCGCATGAGCTCCCACTCGGCCGGCGTCAGCTTGCCGGGCTTGTCGAGGACGCGTGTTCGGGACGCCGAGCTTGCCGAGGTCGTGCAGCAGCCCGGCCCGGCGGAGGTCGCGGAGCTCGGCGGCACCGAGGCCGAGGACCGGCGCCGATACCGGCGGCGGTCTCGGCGACGCGCTCGGAGTGGCGCGAGGTGAAGGGCGACTTCGCGTCGACCACCCGACCGAACGCCTCGGCGATCAGGTCGAGCCGGTCGTCGTCGGCGAGCACGACGCGCTCGGCGGGCTCGAGCGCGGCGACGTGGGCGGTGACGTCGGGCGACGCGACGCGCTCCCAGAAGGCGGCGTCGCCGGGCGACGTGCTCGAACAGGTCGGCGAGCGCGGGGTCGAACCAGGTGCCGCGGCGGCGGCGCACGACGTCGGCGGCAGCCTCGGGCCCACCGGCCGCGAAGAAGACCTCGGCGGTCTGGGCGAGCCCGACGATCCGGCCGAGCGGCGCGATCTCGTCGCCGCGGAGGCCGGCCGGCTTGCCGCGCCCGTCCCAGTGCTCGTCGGCCGACGCCATCGCGACGACCGTCGCGTCGGGGAACGCGAGCAGGCGCAGGATCTGCGCGCCGCGGTCGCAGCGCAGCCCGACCAGCTCGTCGCCGAGGCGAGCGCCGCTTCGCGCCACGGCCGCGACCCTGCGCACGCGCGTCGAGGCCGGCGACCCGGCGGTCGAGCCGACGATGTGGCGCACCGCCTCGGACGGCCGGTTCCAGTCGATCCGCTTCAGGCCGCCCTTGAAGTCGAGGTCGTCGCCGCCGAGGATCTGCGACACGCGGGCGGCGGTGCTCGAGCAGCCGACGTCCTTGAGGAGCAGGGCGTAGAAGAGCGCGGAGCGGTCGGCGGCGTCGAGGCCGAGCTCGCCGGCGAGGCGCATGCCGATCACGCAGGTTCGGGCGGCGTGGCCCATCGGCTGGCCCTCGGTCAGATCGATGGCACGCGAGAGCGCCGAGATGACCTCGGACTGGCGGACGAGCGGGCTTTGGGCGTCGGGCACGACTCAACCGTTATCGGCGAGCGGCGGCGGCCGCTCAAGGTGCGCACTGCAAGGGTCTGCTCAGGCACCGGCGGCCGGGTAAGCCGGGAGCGGGACTCGAACCCGCGACCGTCCGATTACAAATCGGAGGCTCTACCAGCTGAGCTATCCCGGCGGTCCTTCGAGCCTACCGCGGCGGCCGCACGACGGCCACCTCGCCCGCGTGTTGCCTGGAGGCAGAACGGCCGTACCTTAGAAGTGGCCGGCCGACGCGGAGGGGGAGGCATGCGCCGGCCGGCCACATGAGGGCGGCGCTCAGGAATGGGGGTACGCCGCCGCAAGTTGGTCACCCCAGGGATGCTATAGCACGAGGCGGCGAGGATCGAATCGGCGCTAGGAGAGCTGGCGCCGGGCCTGGAGATGCGCGAGCACCTTCCGCTTCACGCGCTGGAGCGCGTTGTCCACCGTCTTGGGATCGCAGCCGATGAGATCGCCGATCGCCTCGTAGCTGCGACCCTCCAGGTAGTAGGTCAAGACCTGGGACTCGAGCGGCGACAGCGTGGAGCTGAGGCACTCGAGCAGGCTCTTGAGCTCGTCCGACGAGATGACGCAGGTCGCCGGGTCGTCGACCGCCGGGCCCGGCAGAGCATCCCCGAGCGTGCAGTCCGTGTCGAGATCCTGGCCGGCCGGCGTGTGGCTGAACGAGACGTAGGTGTTGAGCGGCGCGTGCTTGTACCGGGTCGCTGTCTTGATCGCCGTGATGATCTGGCGGGTGATGCAGAGCTCGGCGAACGACCGGAACGAGGTCTCCTTGTCGGAGCGGAAGTCGCGCACCGCCTTGAAGAGCCCGACCAGCCCCTCCTGGACGAGATCGCTGCCGTCTCCACCGGCGAGGAAGTACGAGCTGGCCTTCAGCCGCACAAACCCGTGGTAGCGGCGGATCAGCTCGTCCATCGCACGCTCGTCCCCGTTGCGCGCCGCGGCGATCAGGGCAAGCTCGTGTGGCTCGCGCCAGGTTCGTACGCCGCTTCGGGCCGCAGCCGCTGATCTCGATGTCGCCACCGTTGACACCTCCGGGAGAAGCCAACCCTCAAGTCATATAAACCTGACCCTCGAGTACAGCTTTAGGGACGGACGGGAACTCTAAGCGCACGCAGGCGATATGTCAAGTTCTCGCGCCGAGAGGGCCACGCAGGTGCTACGGGGTCTGACCCCCTACTGTCCGCGGCGCATGCGCTCAAGCGCGGCGCGAACGTCGGGGTCGAGCGTGTCGCCGAGGGTCGTGCGGCCGCGCGTCTCGGGCGCGGCCGGGCGCTGGGCGGGCGCGGCGCCGAGCCGGTCGAGGAACTCGCGCGCGCTCATCGCGTGCACTCCCCCGCGCTGCGCCACGTGCCGCAGGACGGCGTCGTTCGAGACGACCGTGACGCTGCCTGCGCTGGCCGGGCCTTCGCCGGCCCGGCGGTGCGCCAGGCGCTCGATCACCGTGTCGGCCGTCTCGCGGCCCGAGTGGACGACCCGGACGCGACCGATCTGGCGGCCGCGGCCCGCGCCGTCGAACACGAGGACGACGTCGATGCCAGCCTCCGACGCGAAGCCGGCGACGTCGCCCACGAGCTGCTCGCGCGCCCGGATGTAGTCCGACCCGGCGCCGCGGACATGGGTGATGTTGTCGCCGTCGAGGACGTACAGCTCGTCAGCCATCGCCCCGCTGCCTTCGCGCCTCGAAGAGGAGTACGGCCGCCGCCGTCGACACGTTCAGCGATTCGACCCGGCCGCCAAGGGCGATCGACACCTCCTGGTCGCACGACGACCGCACCCGCGGCCGCAGCCCCCGCCCCTCCGCTCCGAGGACGAACACCGCCCCGTCGCGGTAGTCGCCCGCGTGGTAGGCGGTGCCTGCCCCGGCCGACGCGGCGTAGCTCCAGAGGCCCGGCCGGCGGATGTCGATCAGGAACTGGGCCAGGTTCTCGACACGCGCGATCCGCAGGTGCTCGACCGCCCCGGCCGACGCCCGGCACACCGCGGCCGTCACCGCCGCCGACCGCCGCCGCGTGATCACGAGCCCGCCGGCCCCCGCGCACTCGGCCACGCGCGCCACGGCGCCCAGGTTGTGCGGGTCGGTGACCTCGTCGAGCGCGACGACGAGGGGTCGCTCGCCGGCGATGACCTCCGCAACGCCCGCGTACGGATACGGCGCGACCTCGGCTACCACGCCCTGGTGCTCCTCGCTCCCGGCCCGCGCCACCAGCCGTTCCGCCGGTTCGACGACTGCCCGCCCAGGCAGCCACGCAAGCGCCTCCCGCGAGCGCTCCGTGCACCAGACCCGCGCCACCTCGCGGCGGCCGCGCAGGGCCTCGAAGACGGGGCGGCGGCCGTAGACGACCTCAGTCACCGCTTCTGTACACCGCCGTTCCGGCGGCCGTGTCCCGAACCTCCCACCCCTGCCGGATGATCTCATCGCGTATCCGATCGGCGTCGGCGTAGTCGCGACGCTCGCGCGCCTCGTCGCGCGCTCGGCGCAATCGGTCGATATCCCGCGGCACGGCCACGTCAGCCTCGCCAAGTGATCCGAGCCCCAGTACGTCCAACACCTCCGCCACGGCCCCTCTTACTGATGCGTCGTGCCAGTTTGCTTCGAACAACGCCGCGAGCGCCTGCGGTGTATTGAAGTCGTTGTCCAAAGCGTTATGTATCTGGTTGAGAAGCTCAGTATCCGGATCCTCGTGGCTCCCGCCCCCAAGCCGGAGGCCATTTCGTAACGTATTGCATGTCGCTTGAGCGCGCTGGACTGTTGTCGGCGAATACTCCACGGGGCTGCGGTAATGAGCTTGAAGAAACAGCATGATCAGCGTCTCACGACCGCCGGGTCGGTCGAGTGCGTCAGAGAGTCGTTCGATGTTCCCCTCAGACTTGGACATCTTCTCGCCACGGAGCTCAAGCATGCCGTTGTGTGCCCACACCCGGGCAAAGCCGCGGCCGATCGAGCAGGACTGAGCAATTTCGTTTTCGTGATGCGGAAAGACCAGGTCGAGCCCGCCGCCGTGCACCTCGAACTCCCGTCCCAGCAACATCTCCGCCATTGCGGAGCATTCGATGTGCCACGCAGGCCTGCCCTCGCCCCAAGGGGAGGGCCAGGAGGTGTCCTCGTCGGGCTTGGCGGCCTTCCAGAGGGCGAAGTCGGCAGGATCGACCTTGTGCTCTCCTGGCTCAGCTGCGCGCAGAGCGTCGGGTCGCTGACCCGACAGCTCGCCATAGCGGGCGAATGTGCGCACCGCAAAATACACATCTCCTGCGGCTTCGTAGGCGTGCCCGGCCTGAATCAGCTCTTCGATCAGCTGGATGATCTCGGGGATCGACTCACTCGCCAGCGGCTCGTCGTCTGGCCTGCCCAGTCCGAGCCTGTCGGTGTCACGTATGAACGCTTCGGTCATTCGGGCGGCGAAGGCGTCTGAGGGCTCGCCGGCGGCGGCAGCGGCTACATAGATCTTGTCGTTGATGTCAGTAATGTTCTCGACCAGACGAGCTTCTTGGTTCCGCCAGGCGAGATAGCGCTTCATCAACATGAAGACAACAAAGGGCCGGGCGTTTCCGACGTGTATCCGGTCGTAGACTGTCGGACCGCATACATACATGCCAATCGGTGCGCCGTCCTGCCCTGGCGCGACCTCGCGAAGCTCACCGGTGAGCGTGTCGCGCAGCCTCACGCCGCCCTCCGCACTGCCTCGTCGCGCGGCAGCGCGGCGAGCACCGCCCAGAGCTCGGGTCCCGTCGACCTGCCGGTCAGCGCAAGCCGCGCACGCTTGAGCGGGATCCCGCGCCGGCGAAGCTCGTCGACGAGCTCGCGAGCCTGCATCTCGTCGAGCTGCTCGGGGAGCCCGCGGCGGAGCTCCGCCAGCTCGGGCAGCGTGGAGCGCTCGGCGGGCGCGTCCAGGACGCACGCGACGAGCTCGGCCGCCTCGACCAGCGTGTGGGCTCCGTGCAGGGCCGGCGCCATCGCCTCGACGGCGGCGGCCGGCGTCCCGGGCGTGCAGAACGGCAGGACGGCGGCGACGAGCTCGGTGTTCCCGAGCCGAGCCAGGTGAAGGGCCGAGAGCGACCGCAGGCGAGCGGGGTCCAGGCGCACGTCGCCGCGGGCGATCCGGTCGGGGTCGAACCGGGCCACGAGCCCGTCCATGTCGAGCACCTCGCCGGGGCCGGAGCTCGCGACGAGGCCGAGCATGTTGACGACCGCCTCGGCCGGGTACCCGGCTGCCCGCAGGTCGGCGACCGACGCGTCGCCCTCCCGCTTCGACAGCTTGCCGTCCCCGCCGAGCACGATGGCGTGGTGGATGAACTCCGGCGGCTCGGCGCCCAGCGCCCGGAAGCCCGCGGCGTGCAGATCCTCGTTCGCGCGGTGGTCGCCGCCGCGGATGATGTGGGTGGTGCCGAAGTCGAGGTCGTCCACGACGCTCGCCCAGTGGTAGGTCGGCCGGCCGTCGCCGCGCACGATCACGAACGGCCGCACGCCGGGCGCCGCCAAATAGAGCGCGCCGTCGCGGATCGACGTGTGCTGGGCCGCGTTCGCCGCCTCGACATGCCGCTCGACGCGCGAGCTCTGGCGGACCGGCCCCTCGTCCCAGCCGATTCCGAGCCACCCGAGGTCGGCGAGGATGGCGCCCTCGGCGCCCGCGACCGTTCGGTCCGCGTCGGTGTCGTCGATCCGGAGCAGCATCGTGCCGCTCTGGCTGCTCGCGAAGAGGCGGTTCACGAGCGCGGTCAGGGCGCTCCCGAGATGGAGCGAGCCCGTCGGGCTCGGCGCGAAGCGGACGCGGACCGTCATGCGCCGTACGTTAAATGACCGTCAATGGACGGCGCGGGGCTGCGCCTCGCGGAGCCGCTCCGCGAGGGCCTTCATGATCTTGCCCTGCGCCGTCGGGTACTTCGAGATGAGCGTGCGGAAGCCGCTCGCCGCGAGCACGAGCAGCCGGCACGGCTCGGCGGCGATCGCCGTCGCGGTGCGCGGCCCGCCGTCGATGAGCGCGATCTCGCCGAGGAAGTCGCCCGGCCCCAGCTCGTTGATCTTGCGCCCGTTTCGCTCAACCCGAACGCTGCCCGAGACGACGATGAAGAACTCCCGGCCGACCGCGCCCTCGCGCATGAGCACGCGCCCGTCCTTCACGTCGACCTCATCCATGAGCCGTCCCAGGGCCTCGATCTCGCGCCGGTTGAACCCGGCGAAGAGCGGCACTGCGGCGATGAGCTTGAGCTTCGGATCGGTCGTTCTGGCCATCGCCCGCCGATCTTACCCTTCCGCGCCGGTTCACCTCAGGATTTCGGTTAGGGGCTGGTGGGAGAACGTATCCGGAACCATCGAAACTCGAGCATGTTCTGCCGATAACAAAGCCGTGGACCCGCTTTCGCGACTCCTGCGCGGCCGGACGCGGCGCGCGCTTCTTCTCCTGCTGCCCGTGGCGGCGGGCTTCGCAGCGCTGCTCAGCACGCTGACCCTCGGCGTGACCGCCGGCGAGGCGGGGCTCCTGGTCGCAGCCGCCACGGGGCTCTGGTTCTGGCTCGGCACCGTGCGGACGCGGGTCGAGGAGAGCCGGCAGCTCGCATTGACCGACGACCTGACCGGCCTCGGGAACCGGCGCCGCCTCCTCGGCGACCTCGAGTGCGCGATCGGCGAGGGCACGGATCACTCGCCGTCGGCCCTGGCGATGTTCGACCTCGATGGCTTCAAGGCCTATAACGACACCCACGGGCATCCCGCCGGCGATGCGCTCCTCGCGCAGCTCGGCACCCGGCTCGCGGCGACCCTCGCCGGCTCCGGCGCCGCCTACCGCCTCGGCGGCGACGAGTTCTGCGTCCTGCTCCACGGCTCGCCGCCGCAGCTCGAGCGGGCGCTGACGTCGGCGCTCGAGGCGCTTACCGACGAGGACGCAGACGTCCGCCCGTCCTACGGTTTCGCGCTCCTGCCGCGCGAGGCGCGCGACCCGTCGTCGGCGCTTCGGATCGTCGACCAGCGGATGTACGCCCAGAAGGACGGCCGGCGGGCGTCGACCAAGCGCCAGGCCCGCGACCTGCTGCTCGCGGTGCTCGACCAGCACGCGCCCGACCTGCGAGCGCACTCGGACTGGGTGTCGGATCTCGCCCGCTCGGTGGGCCACCGGCTCGGGCTGAGCCGTGAGCGGATCGAAGACGTCGTGCTCGCGGCCGAGCTGCACGACATCGGCAAGGCCGTGGTGCCTCGGGGGATCCTCGAGAAGCCCGGCCCGCTCGACAAGGCCGAATGGGAGATCATGCGGCGGCATACCGCCGTCGGCGAGGACATCCTCGCAGCGGCACCGGTCCTGCGCGGCGTGGCGGGGCTCGTGCGCTCGACCCACGAGCGAATCGACGGCAACGGGTATCCGGATGGGCTGGCCGGCGAGGACATCCCGCTCGAGTCGCGCATCGTCGCCGTCTGCGACGCGTTCGACGCGATGACGAGCGACCGGGCCTACCGGCCGGCGATGTCCCGCCAGGAGGCGCTGGCCGAGCTCGAGGCCCGGGCCGGAACGCAGTTCGATCCCGCCGTCGTCGACGCCGCCCGCGCCGCGCTTGAGCATCCCGCGACGCGGAGGCGCGCGCCCGAGCCCAGCGCGGCCAGGCGCGCCCCCGATCTCTCGCCGGTGGCCCGGATCCAAGGTCTTGTCGACATCATCCGCCTCGTTCGGATGCGCGACGAGCCGGACCGGCTCCTCGACGAGATCGCGGGCACCGTCGGGATCGCGCTCGGTCTCGGCACCGTCGTCATCAACCTGTACCGGCCCGAGTGGGACGACTTCGTCGTGTGCAGCGTGCACGGAAACGCGGAGGCGCGCGAGACGCTGCTCGGGTCGACATATCCACGCGGGTGGTTCGGCCCGATCATGGACTCGAAGTTCCTGCGCCGCGGCGCCTATGTCATCGAGCAAGGCACGTTCGACTGGGAGTCGCACCTGGGCGATCGGTACGTGCCGAGCTCGCCCGAGATCACCATCCCCGGCGCGTGGCAGCCAGAGGACGAGCTCTTCGTGCCGTTTCGCCACTCCGACGGGCACATCCTCGGGATCTTCTCGGTCGGCGACCCCGCATCCGGCCTGCGGCCGTCGGACGAGGAGCTCGACGTCCTCGTGGCCGCAGCCTCACAGGCGGCCGTGCTCGTCGAGGCCGCCCAGTCGGCAGCCAACTGGGCCCGCTCGCAGACCGCGCTCACCCAGCTCCTCTCCGTCTCGTCGCGCCTCATCGAATCGGGCTCGGTCGGCGACGTCCTCTCGGTGGTGTGCAGCGCCATCCAGTCCGCGCTCGGCTTCGACAAGGTCGTCATCCAGCTGCGCGACGACGCGACAGGGAACTACCCGTCGGTCGCCGGGACCGGCTGGTCGGCCGGCGACGCCGCCCTCGAGACGCCGACGACGGCCGCCGACCTCGACCGGCTGCTCGATCCCGAGTTCGAGATCGAGGGCTGCTACCTGCTGCCGCACGAAGAGGGCGCCGCGCGCTGCTCGGCGGCCTCGCTCAGCTACAGCTCCCAGCTGAACGGCTCAGGCCCGAACGCGTGGAACCGCCACTGGCTGCTCGTGCCGCTCCGACAGACCGACGGCCTGTTGGTCGGCGTGATCTGGGTCGACGACCCGCGCGACCGCCTGCTCCCGATCCCGCGCCGCCTCCAGGCGCTCAGGCTCTTCGCCAACCAGACGGCGTCGGCGCTCGCGACCGCACGCATGCTCGAGAAGCTGAGCGAGCTCGAGCGGCGCGACGATCCGGGCCTCCCGCGGGCCGCCTAGCCTCGTTCGGCAGCGGCGTCGTTCAGCGACAAACTGCGAACTGCGCCCGGAGCCGTGGTGCGGGGGCCTCAGGATCAGTACCCGCCCGAACCCCGGATACGGGCGGCCACCGATGCGGCCGGCGGGCGTCGCTGCCATGGTGAAGACGTCTCGATTTCGAATGGAGGCGATCATCATGGCGACCTATGTCCACCCAAGGTCGGCACCCGTTCCGCATGTCGTTCGGCAGGGAGCGTGGTTCGTCTTCGGCTCGGTTGTGGCGTTCGGCGTCCCGTACGTCGGCGTCTCGCTGCTGGACATGCAGCACGATCTGTACTACGCGGCGTACTTCGCGATCACGCTCGCGATGCTGGCCACCTATGCCCGGTCGGAGCACGTCGATGTCCGTGCGCTCTTCACCCGAAACTGGATTTGGAGCCTCGCTGTCGGAGTGCCCGTCGCGGCCTTCGTCGTGTGGAACGTCTTCCGCACCGACGATGCGACGGCTCGCCCGCACGGAGCGTATTTCGCGTTCGAGATCCTCTGGCGCGGCGTCGGGTACGGCGCGGTCGACGCCCTGCTCCTGACGGTCTTCCCGTGCGTCGTGGCCTACACGATGCTGCATGGGCGCATGGGCACGGTGCTCGGGCGGGCGCGCTACGTGGCGATCGCGGTGCCGATGATCCTGGTCATCACCGCGGCCTACCACCTCGGATACCCGCAGTACCGGCAGGACGGCGTGGCAAAGCCCGAGGTCGGGAACACGCTCATTTCGATCCCGATGCTGGCCACCACGAACCCGATCGGCTCGATCGGCGCACATATCGCGATGCACGTCACGGCGGTGACGCACTCGTACGAGACGACGATCTTCCTGCCGCCGCAGACGGACAGCTGAGCCCATCGATCACCACAATCTGCGAGTGGTAAGGTCGGCCCATGCTCGGGAGGTTTGGGCGATGGCTCGACACCGGGCGACGGCTGGAGCTGGCATGGCTCGCGTTCGCGGTCGCCAACCTGGCCGCGATGGTCTGGATGATCGCGGCTCGGGCGTTCGACGGCTGGGAGACGGTCCCGTTCCACTTCATCTACGTCTCGTTCACGTTGCTCTACGGCTTCCGTGCTTGGCGGCTGCGTGGGACGCTGATCGGGCTCGCATTCGTCATCGTGTCAACCGGCGTCCTCACGTTGTGGGCGACCGTCGTGGGGTGGGAGGCCGTGCCGGAGCTGACGGAGATCCCGCTCATGGCGCTCATGTTCGCGGCGATGGTCTTTCACGTCCGCCGGCGTCAGCAGGCGACCGCCGTCGCGGAGGCGCTCGCCGCCGCGCGGGCGGCCGATCTCGACCGCCAGCGCGTGTTCGTCTCGGACGCCTCGCACGAGCTCCTGACGCCGATCACGATCGCGCGTGGGCACATGGATCTGCTGCGCCGCACCCGCCGCCCCGAGCCGGTCGACGTTGCCGAGGCGTACGAGATCGTGACCGGTGAGCTCGACCGGATGTCGCGCCTCATCAACCGCCTGCTCGTGATCGAGCGGGCCGCGTCGATCAGCCCGGACGACCGGGCGCCGGTCGATATACACGCAATGCTCACCGAGCTCCACCAGCGCTGGCAGGGCACCGCCGACCGCGACTGGCGACTGGGGCCGCTCGCAGGCGGCCACATCACCGCCGATGCCGACCAGCTCATGCTCGCCCTCGACGCGCTCGTCGAGAACGCCGTTCAGCACACCGACCTCGGTGACGAGATCTCCGTGTCGAGCAGCGCCGTCGGCGATCGGCTCGAGATCCGGGTTCGAGACGGCGGCACCGGGATCCCGCCCGCCGCTGTTCAGCGCATCTTCGACCGCTTCTACCGCATCGACCGGTCGCGCAACCGGCGGCTGGGCGGGTCGGGGCTGGGCCTCTCGATCGTCCGCGCGGTGGCGCACGCGCATGGCGGGGATGTCCGGGCGCACACGCCGGCGGACGGCGGTGCCGAGTTCTGTGTCACGCTGCCCCGGCGGCGGTCAGCAGAGGCTGAGCCGGTAGCCGCCGCCACGGACCGTCTCGATGGCGATATCGGCCTCCAGCTTGCGCCGCAGGCGGCCAACGGTAACGTCCACGACGTTCGACCGGGGGTCGAACTGATAGTCCCAGACGGCGCTCAGGATCCGCTCCCGTGACACCGGCTCGTCCGGCGTCCGCAGGAGATACTCCAGCAGCTCGAACTCGCGCCCCGAGAGATGCACGCGCCTGCCGTCGCGGAGGCTGAGCACCCGGCTTCGGCGATCCATATGCGGAAGCCGGTCGCCGTTCCCTGCGGCCGGGAGCTCCGGCGGCGACTCGCGCAGCCGCGCCTTCACGCGGGCCAGGAGCTCGTCCAGGGCGAAGGGCTTCGCCAGGTAGTCGCTTGCTCCCGCGTTGAGCGCCCGCACCTTGGTGTCGGTCGCCGTGCGGGCCGAGAGCACGAGCACGGGCAGGCGCGGATGCAGCCGCAACGCCTGCTCCAGCACCCAGAAGCCGTCACGGTCCGGCAGCATCAGGTCGAGGATCAGGAGATCCCACTCCTGCGCCGTCAGGCGGGCGACCGCGACAGCACCGTCGCCCGCCACGGTCGTGTGGTACCCCTCGGCCTGAAGGCCCCGGGCGATGAAGCGGGCGATCAGCGGCTCGTCCTCGGCGAGGAGGATTCGCATCCCGCCTGAACTATCCCAGATTCCGGCTGCCGTCCAGCGCCGGGCGATGACAGATCGATGACATCTGGCGCCGCGGACCCCACACCGCGGCTCGGCGGGAGTACCTTCCGCGGCCAAGGAGGGACCGATGAGCCGAACCGCCCGGATCGCTGCGATCCTCGTCGCCACCGTAGCCGCGCTCGCGCTCGTAGGCGCCTACGTCTCGACCTTCCTGCTCGCCGGGCCACCCACCGTGGCCGCGGCGACCTCGCCGGCAGCTGCCAGCATCACGCTCCAGACCGTTGCGGCGGTCGGATACGGGCCGCACCCCAACTGGGTCTCGTACTTCGTGAAGGACACGAACGGCGAGTGGAAGCACAGCACCGTGTTCCAGCTTCCCGCGCACGCGCTCGTCCACGTGACCATCGAGAACTACGACGGCGCCAGCGGCCTCCGTAACCCGTTCTTCGGGCTCCCGAGGGGGATCAGCGGGCCGATGAAGGTGAACGGCCGCCCGCTCCGCGTGCTCGACCCGAGCCTGGCGTCGCACACGTTCGCGATCCCCGACCTCGGCGTGAGCGTGCCCATCGAGGGCGTCGCCGACGACGCGGGGAACCCCTGCGAGGTCGCACCGTGCACGACCAGCTTCAATCACAAGACCATCACGTTCACATTCCGCACCGGAGCCTCCGGCACCTACCACTGGCAGTGCTTCGTGCCGTGCGCCGCCGGCTGGCAGTACGGCTTCGGCGGCCCGATGCAGACATTCGGGTACATGGACGGGTTCATCAAGGTCGTATAGATGGCGGCGACCTCGACTTCGGACCCCGGGCGAGACCACCTCCGCCGGATCGCGGTCATCTGGGCGGTCGCGAGCATCGTCGGCGTGATCCTGGTCGTCTTCCTGCTCGGCCCGCACATGCCGCCCGGACGGGACACCGCCGAGGCGTCCGACCAGACCACCGCGAACATCATCCTCTCGGCGATCTGCACCCCGATCATGCTGGGGGTCTGGGTCTACTTCATCTACGCGATCGCCGTCTTTCGCCGCCGCCCCGCCGACACTGGTGACGGCCCGCCCGACCACGGCTCGTCTCGGGTGCAGCTGATCTGGATCGGCGTCACCGGGGCGGTGGTCCTGTTCCTGGCGATCTGGGGGAGCGTCGTCCTCCTGTCGAACGCCGAGGGGGCCGGCGGCGGCCAGGGCCCGAGCCCGCTCGTTACCCCGTCGGGCCCGAAGATCCAGGTGCAGGTGATCGGCCAGCAATGGCAGTTCACGTATCGCTATCCGCAGTACGGCGGCTTCGAAACCGCGAAGCTGGTGCTCCCGGCGGCGAGCACGATCGAGTTCCACGTGACGTCGATCGACGTGACCCATTCCTTCTGGGCCTACCAGCTGGGAGTCAAAGCGGACGCCGTCCCCGGAGCTGACAACGTCGCGTTCGTCCGCACCAGGGGGCCGGCGAGCTTCGACATCCGCTGCGCCGAGCTGTGCGGCCTCTGGCACGGCCACATGTTCGACACGGGGCACGTCGTCTCGAAGCAGGCGTTCCGAACGTGGGTGGCGACCATGCGGCGGGTGGACCTGCCCGTGCAGCGGTACATGGGCCCGTACCAGCGCGTGTACGTCCCCGACCCGGCCGTGAGGGGTGGATGATGGCTCGCCGCCTGCTCTCGTACAACCTCCTGACGGCGATCGTGCTGTTCGTCGTCGGCTACGCCGTGGGTGTCTGGATCGGCGACCGAGTCGTCTCATTCGACTACGTCGAGGACACCGGCCAGAACAACGTGGCGCTTCTCTTCGGATACGCCGGCGCCGTGATCGGCTGGCTCATCGGACTCGGGTTCCACGTGTACCCGATTCGGCGCGTGCTCGGCCATGCCGCCCAGCCTGCGCGAGCGCGAGGCCGGCGGCTCGGGCCGCTACTGGCGGATGTGCACAGACCACAAGGTCGTCGGCCTGCAGTACCTGGTTGCCATCCTCGTCTTCTTCTTCATCGGCGGCCTGAACGCCATGCTGATCCGCACGGAGCTCCTCCGCCCGTCGCCGCCCGTCTTCAACCCGGGCGCCTACCTGACGCTCGTCGGCCTGCACGGCACGATGATGCTCATGATGATGTCGGCGGCGATCCTGGGGCCGTTCGGCAACTACTTCGTCCCGCTCATGATCGGCGCCCAGCGGATGGCCTTCCCCCGCATCGAGGCGCTCACGTTCTGGCTCACGCCGCCGGCGGGGATCATCCTGATGACGGCGATCTTCTACGGCGGCTTCCCGACCGGCTGGACCGGGTACGCACCTCTCTCCACTCAGGGGCTGGAGGGGATCATCTCCTACGCCGTCGCGTTCACCCTCATCGGCCTCTCGATGGTGCTCACGGGCATCAACATGATCGCGACCGTCCTCACCCAGCGCGCGCCGGGAATGACGTGGACGCGCCTGCCGATCTTCGTGTGGGGCGTGCTCTCGACCTCCGTGCTCATGGTGCTCGGAGCGCCGATGCTCGTCACCGCCCTCATGATGCTCGTGATGGATCGCACGCTGACGACGTCGTTCTTCAGCGCGTCGACCGGCGGCAGCCCGTACCTGTTCGAGAACATGTGGTGGTTCTTCGGCCACCCGGAGGTCTACATCCTCGCTCTGCCCGGGATGGCCGTCGTCCTCGAGCTTCTGCCGGTCTTCTGCCGGAAGCCTCTCTGGGGATACAACCTGGCCGTCGCCGGCATGCTCGGCGTGACACTCCTGTCCTTCGTCGTCTGGCAGCACCACCTCTTCGTGAGCGGCATGAACGCCAGCCTGCGGCCGTTCTACATGCTGACCACGGAGCTGATCTCGCTCCCCACAGGGTTCATCTTCCTGATAGGCATGGGCACGCTCTGGAGGGCGCGGATACAGCTCACCGTGCCCATGCTGTTCGCGCTCGCGTGGTTCTTCAACTTCCTGATCGGCGGGATCTCCGGCATCTACCTGTCGGACGTCCCCTCGGACGTGTCGACCCATGGGAGCTATGTGGTCATGGCCCACTTCCACTACACGATCATGGGCGGGCTCGTGTTCGCGTTCTTCGCCGCCATCTACTACTGGCTTCCGAAGATGACCGGCGTTGAGCTGAACGAGCGGCTCGCCCGGGTGCACTTCTGGGGCATGTTCATCTTCTTCAACTCGACGTTCCTGCCGCTTTTCGCGCTCGGCGCGATGGGCATGCCGCGGCGGGTCGTGACCTACGCCCACCACCTGCAGCCGTTGAACGACTTCGTCTCGATCTCGGCGTTCCTGCTCGGCGCGTCGATGGTCGTCTTCCTCGTGAACATCGTGTACTCGCTCGTGCTCGCCCGCGTGCCCGCGGCGGCGAACCCGTGGCGGTCGCGCGCGCTCGAGTGGCAGCTCCCCACGCCCGTGCCGGTGATCAACTTCGAGACGATCCCGGTGATCACGGGCGGGCCCTACGACTACGGTGACCCCGCGGCGCCTCCGGTTGCGGATCTCGGCGGCGCCGCAGCCCTGGCGGCGGGGGACTGAGACCCATGACCGACCATGCCGAGGCCGGATACGGCGAGCCGCCCAACCTGGTGGAGCGGAACCTGTGGGCGGGCGTGCGCCTGTGGGTGGGCGCAGACGCGTTCTTCTTCCTCGGATTCGTGTTCGCGTTCTTCTACCTGCGCGCGCTCGACTCGAACGACATGTTCCGCGACTCGCATGACCACCAGTCGACAGCGGTCGGGACGGCCGTCCTTGTGGCGACCGTGGGATGCGCGGTCATGGTCCGCTACGGCGTTGGTCGGCTGCGGTCGGGCGACGCCGGCGGCTGGAGGCGCGCCGCAGCGATCGCGCTCGTCCTCGCGGTCGCGGCCGTCGTCCTCCAGATCGTCCAGTTCGATCAGTTCGGCCTCGACCGCAAGGTCTATCAGGGCTACGGGAGCATCTTCCTCGGCTGGACGATCGCGTACGTGATCCACCTCGTCGGCGCCGGCGCTTGGCTCGAGTCGCTCTTCGCCCAGTCCGTGCGCGAGCGCGGCCTCTCGGCCGCGGGCGCGTCCGTCCTGCCGTCGGCGGCGGCCTGCCTTGTCTTCTGGGAGTTCATGGCGGTCGTGGGAGCGATCATGTACGTGCTCCTCTATCTGGTGTGACCGCATGACAGCGCTGCTCTCGCCGCCGGTCCTGGGAGTCGCGGTCGCCGCGGCGCTCTACTGGCGCGGATCGAGCCTGAGGCTGCGGGCCGTCGACTCACGCCGGCGCGGCCTGCGGCGCTGGCGCACCGCTGCGTTCGTCGCCGCTCTCGCAACCGTCCTCGTCGCGCTGACCGGCCCGGTCGACCGCCTCGCCGACGACCTGTTCTGGGTGCACATGCTGCAGCACGTCCTCCTGGTGATGGTGGTCGCGCCGCTCCTCGTCCTGGCGGCGCCATGGCACGAGCTGTGGCGGCCGCTTCCACTCGGGCTGCGCCGCGGTGTGGCCAAGCCCGTCGCCCGTCGCCGCTGGGCGGCCCCGCTTCGCCGCGCGGGCGCGGGCCTCGCCCGCCCGATCCCGGCCTGGATCGCGTTCAACGCCAACCTGCTCGTGTGGCACTGGCCGCGCCTCTATGACCTCGCGCTGCGCCACGAATGGGTGCACGACCTCGAGCACGTGCTGTTCCTCGCCACAGCCGTCCTCTTCTGGGCACAGGTCTGGGACTCGCCGCCGCTTCGGGCGCGGCTCAGCCCGTTCGGACGCGTCGCCTACGTCACGGCGGCCACCCTGCCGTCATGGCTCCTGGCGGTGATCCTCGCGATGGCCTCGACGCCGCTCTATCCCGCCTATGCCGCCGATGCCGGCCGGCCGTGGGGCATGTCCGCGCTCACCGACCAGCAGCTCGCCGCCGGGATGATGTGGGGCCCGGGCGCGATCCCGTTCTCTGTCGCGGTCTTCGTGGGGATCTACCGGTGGCTTCAGACGGAGGGCCAGGCGGCCGCCCCGCGGCGCGCACGCCTCGCAGGGAGGAGGTGATGTCGATGCTCGCCGCCTCGAGCGACGTCACCGCGGGCGCCTGGATGACACTGGTCATCCCGGTCGCGCTCGTGGTCGTCATGATCGCGTGGGGATGGATGCTGCGCAGGCGGGCGGAATGAAAACGCTCGCCGGCGCGATCGCCGCGGTCGCTGTGACCGTGGCGCTCACGGTGGGGTTCGTCGCGAACCAGTCGCCGGCCTCGGGCGGCCGTTCGCCGGTGCGGCTGCACGGCGATGCTGTCTGGGCGGCAGGCGCCCGGCCCGCCCCCCCGATGCGGCTCCGCGACCAGCGCGGGCAGGTCGTGTCGCTCGCCGACCTTCGAGACAGGGTCCTGCTCGTCACGTTCATGGACTCGCATTGCACGAAGGAGTGTCCGGTCGAGGGGCATCAGCTGGCGGTGGTGCAGCGCGCGTTTCCGCCCCGGAGCCGGCCCGAGATCGTGGTGGTGAGCGTGAACCCTGCCGACACGCCGCGAAGCGCCCGCCGTTTCGCCCGGCTGCGCGGCTGGCATGGGCGATGGCGCTGGCTCATGGGATCCCCGGCCCAGCTGCGCAGCGTCTGGAAGGCCTACGACATCGAGGTGGAGCCGACGTCGCATGACATCATCCATTCGGCCGCTCTCTATGTCGTCGACCGACGGGGACATGAGCGCTCCGGGCTACGTGGCGCCGTTTCTGCCCCCACCTCGTGACGGCGGACGTGCGAGCACTGGAGCAGCCCGATGCGTGAGCGCACGCCTCCCGGGCCCTGGCTTCGCCTAACCGCAGTCTCAGCCGTGGCCGGCGCGGCGCTCGTGGTGGCGAGCGGCACGCTGGGGCTGGGGATCGCCCACCCCACGCTGGCCCTCGTGGCCCTCCCGCCGTTGGTCGCCGTTTCGACGGCCGCGTACGCCGCCCACCAACACCTCCGGGTTTGGTGGACCGCGGCGCTGGGAGCGATGCTCGCCGAGATCGCGTCCGGCGCGGTCGTCGTGCTCGCGGGCGGGGCGGCAGCCCACGCCGTGCACCTGGCGCTCGCGATCGTCGCCCTGGCGGCGACCACGGCGGCGGTAGGCGCGACGATGCGTCGAGCGCCGGTGGCGCCCGCACCGTGGCGCGACTACGTCACGCTCACGAAGCCGCGCATCATGAGCCTGCTTCTCCTGACCGGCGCGTGCGGCATGGTCGTGGGCGCCGGCGGAGCGCCGCCGGCGGGCCGGTTTGTCGCCGCCATGGCCGGGCTGGCGCTCGCGTGCGGCGGCGCCAGCGCGCTCAATCACCTGATCGACCGCGACCTCGACCGGGCGATGTCGCGCACCGACCGCCGGCCGGTGGCAGCCGGCAGGGTGGCGCCGTCCCGGGCGCTCGAGTTCGGGCTCGCGCTCTCGGCGGGATCCTTCGTCCTCCTGTCCGCGGCGGTGAACCCGCTGACGGCGGTGCTGGCGCTGGCCGGGAACCTGTTCTACGTGGTCGTGTACACCCGCGTGCTCAAGCGCTCCACACCGCAGAACATCGTCATCGGCGGAGCCGCGGGAGCCGTCCCGCCGCTCGTCGGATGGGCGGCGGCGACCGGCAACCTGACCGTCCCGGCGCTCGCGCTCTTTGCGATCGTCTTCGTCTGGACACCGCCGCACTTCTGGGCCCTCGCCATCCTGATCAAGAAGGACTACAAGGCTGCGGGCGTCCCCATGCTGCCGGTCGTCCTCGGCGACGCCGCGACTGCGCGCCGGATCCTCGGCTACACCCTCGTGCTCGTGCCGGTCACGCTCGCACCGGTCGCGGTGGGCACCGTCGGCCCGGCATACGCCGCCTCCGCGCTCGTCCTGGGCGGATGCTTCGCAGCGCTCGCCTGGCAGCTCGTGCGTGAGACGACTCCACGGCGGGCCGGGGTGCTGTTCCATTTCTCGCTCGCCTACCTGGCGCTCCTCTATGGCGCCATGGCGGCGGACGTGCTGCTCTGAAGATCTCTCCGCCGACCGCACCCGCAAGTGTCGCTGGACGGCTCGCCGAGGACGTCGACGGTCGCCGCCCGGCCTGCGGCCTCGAGCTCGCGGATCGTCGCGAGGGCGTCCTCGAGCGCCGCCCGGCGATGTAGGGCCGGGCGAGCGGCCGCACGATCGCCTTCGGCACGACGGGGATGGCCTGGACGAGAGCGCGGTCGAGAAGCGAGCCGGCCATCACCAGTACGAGATGCTGCACACCGCGATCAGCGACACCGGCGCGTCGGTGTGGTTGGCGACGCCGTGTTCGACTACGCCCGGGAAGATGACCGTGTTGCCGGCCTCGACCTGATAGCGCTCGGAGCCGTAGATGAACGTCGGGGTGCCGGCGACGACGATCCAGATGTCCTCGCCGCGGTGCGAGCGGACGACCGCGACGAGCTGCGGATGCTCGCGGCGGATGATGCGAAAGTCGACGCCTTCTGGACAGTGTCAACCAGGGCGGCTGCGAGGGGCGCCGGTAGGATTGCGGCCACGACTCGAAGGGAACCCATGCGCCTGATCACGCTCGCGGCAGCGGTGCTCGCGACGGCGGCGACGGCCGCCTGCGGCGGCGGATCGTCCGCGTCGTCGAGCCCATCTTCCGAGCAGCGGGCGGCCGATCTGAAGCAGGCGCAGGCGATGGTGCCGCGGCTCTCCGACTTCCCGTCGGGGTGGACGCAGGACTTCAGCAAGCCGTCCGGGGGCCCGAAGAAGTGCCAGGTCTCGAAGACCGGGCTCGTGAAGACATCGGAGGTCGGCCGGGACAAGCCGCTCACATTCACGCAGGGCCAGACGACCGAGGTACTCGGACGAGCCGCGACGTGGGAGTCCGACGCGGAGACCTCGGTCGCCTACCGGCGAAGCATCGATCTCACGATCATCCACTGCTTCGCGTCCACCTTCGAGCAGAGCGTCCGCGCGGGCGCCGACACGTCGGTCACCGTGGACGCTGCGACCGTGTCGGAGCTCGAGCTCCCGACGATCGGCGACGCGTCCAAGGCCTATCAGGTGAAGCTGCCGCTCGAATCGCAGGGAACGACGAGCACGTACTACATCGACTACGTGATCTTCCGCGTCCATCGCGGCCTGGGAGCGGTGCTCGCGCTCAGCTTCAAGACGCCGTTCGACGAGCACCTGCTCGAGACAATCACCGCGAAGATGGCGGCGCGCGGCGCAGGGACGACCGGGTCGGTCTGACCGCCGGGCGCAGCGGATAGCCTGCGGGGCATGCACGAGCCGCTCCTTGCGTGGTACGCGGCGAATGCCCGCGACCTGCCGTGGCGGAGGACCCGCGACCCGTACGCCATCCTCGTCTCTGAGGTCATGCTGCAGCAGACGCAGGTCGCGCGCGTCGTCCCGCGCTACCTGGCCTGGCTCGAGCGCTGGCCGACCGTGGAGGCGCTCGCGGCGGCGACGCCGGCAGACGTGATCACCGCATGGAGCCGGCTTGGGCTACAACCGCCGGGCCGTCAACCTGCACCGCTGCGCGCAGGCCGTGGCGGCCGCGGCGGCTTCCCGCGCGAGCCCGCCGAGCTCCAGCGGCTGCCCGGCGTCGGGCCGTACACGGCGGCCGCGATCGCGTGCTTCGCCTTCGGCGCCCAGATCGCCGCCCCGGACACGAACGCCAAGCGCGTGCTCGAGCGGGCGTTCGGGCGACCGACGTGCTCGCCCCGCCGAGCCGGGCGTACGAGTGGAACCAGGCGCTCTTCGACCTCGGCCGCGAGGTGTGCATCGCCCGCACGCCGCGCTGCGAGCGTCTGCCCGCTCGCGTCCGGCGTGCCCGTCGCGCGGGCGGACGTACGCACCGCTGCGGCGCCAGTCGCGCTTCGAGGGCTCGTTCCGGCAGCGGCGGGCCGGCTGCTGCGCGCGATCGCCGCCGCCGGCTCGCTCCCCGACGCCGAGGCCGATGCCGAGGCGCTCGTCTCGCTCGTCCGCGACGGCCTGGCCGAGGTCTCGGACGGCCAGGCGCGGCTGCCGGGTCAGACAAGCCTGGCGACGAGCGCCGCCAGACCCTCGAGCGAGGGCAGCTCGGCGTCGGGCGCGTAGCCGTCGGGCAGCGCGCGCCCGGCCCGGTTGATCCACACCGCCTTCATGCCGCACGCCTGGGCGCCGGCGATGTCGGTGTCGAGCTCGTCGCCGACGTGCACCCACCGGGCCGGGTCGCCGCCGGAGAGCTCCACCGCGTGCAGGAACGGGGCCGCCGCGGGCTTCATCTCGCCGACGCGCTCGGCGTGGACGATGAACGCGAACCGGCGGGCCACCTCGAGCTCCTCGACCGGGAAGTTGCCGTTCGTGATCGCGCCCAGCACGTGGCCGGCGGCGTCCAGGCCATCCAGCTCCGGCTCGACGTCGGCGTGCAGGTCCACCGCGAGACCCGCTCGGCCATCCAGACGTCGACCATCCAGCGCGGCAGCCCCTGCTCGACGACGCCGTGATCCGCGAGCACCCGCCGGAACGACTCCAGCCGCAGCTCGTCGTAGGTGCCGTCGACGCCGTCGAGCGCGGCCCGGTCGGCGTGCAGCACCTCGACGGTCAGCGTCCCGGCGAGCGCCGGGAGGCGCTCCTCGAGCCGGCGATGGTGCGCCGCAGCGCGCCGTCCATCATCGGCATGAACTCCCACAGCGTCTCGTCGAGGTCGAACGAGACGACCGCCGGCGGGTCAATGCCGCCTCCGCAGCAGGGCGACGGCGTGGCAGGCCGCGCCCTCGCCGCGCCCGGCGAAGCCGAGATGGTCGGTGGTCGACGCGCGCACGGTCACGCGGCCGGGCTCGACCCCGAGCGCCGCGGCCAGCGCCGTCCGCATGCGCTCGCGGTGCGGAGCGATCCGCGGCGCCTGCATGATCACGATCGCGTCGACGTTCACGAGCTCCCATCCGTGGGCGCGGACACGCTCCCACGCCTCGCCCAGAAGCGCGATGCTCGACGCGCCCTCGAGCGCCGGATCGTCGGACGGGAACAGGTGGCCGATGTCCTCGATGCCGGCCGCGCCGAGGAGCGCGTCGGTGACGGCGTGGCAGACGAGGTCGGCGTCGGAGTGGCCGTCGAGGCCGCGATCGTGCGCGATCTCGACGCCGGCCAGCACCAGCGGCCGGCCCTCGGCGAACGCGTGCGCGTCGAAGCCGATCCCGACCCGGAGATCGTCGCTCTACGGCTCCCTTGACGGCCGCCTCGGCGCGGGCCAGGTCGCCGGCTCGGTGATCTTCAGGTTGGCCGGCTCGCCGTCGACCACCACGACGCGGCCGCCCGGCGCTCGACGAGCGACGCGCAGTCGGTCGCGCCTGAGATGTCGTCCGGCGGGCCGGCGTAGGCCCGCCGCAGCGCCTCCGCCCGGAACGCCTGCGGCGTCTGCACCGCGCGCAGCTCCGACCGCTCGAGCGTCTCGGCGACCGATGCCGTCGTGCACCCGCTTCACCGTGTCGGAGACGGGCAGCCCGGGACGGCGCCGTCGGCCTCCGAGCGCCGGCCAGCACGCGGTCGACCAGCTCCTGCGAGGCGAACGGCCGGGCGGCGTCGTGCACGAGAACGGCCGTCGCAGCGTCGGCCACCTCGTCCAGGCCGGCTGCCACCGAGAGCGCCCGCGTCGGCCCGCCCGCGACGGCGGCCGCCACCTTGCCGGCCGCCAGCTCGTCGGCCAGCAGCGTCGCCGGCTCCTCCCACCCGGCCGGCACGACGAGCACGATCCGGTCGACCGCGCGGGTGGTCCTCGAGCAGGTCGATCGCGTGCGCCAGGAGCGGCCGGCCACCCAGCTTCACGAACGCCTTCGGCCGGTCGGCGCCGAGACGGCGCCGTCGCCGGCCGCGACCACGATCGCCCACCAGGTCGGCCTCATTCGCCCCCGGGCTCGCCGATGCGCGTGAAGATCATCTTGCCCGAGGGCGACTGCAGCACCGACGTGACCTGCACGTCGACGGTCTCGCCGACCAGCCGCCGGCCGCCTTCGACCACGACCATCGTGCCGTCGTCGAGATAGCCGACGCCCTGGTCGGCCTCCTTGCCCTCGCGGATCAGACGCACCTCGAACGACTCGCCCGGGAGCACCGCCGGCTTGAGCGCGTTTGCGAGCTCGTTCACGTTCAGGACGACGACGTCCTGGATCCGGGCCAGGCGGTTCAGGTTGTAGTCGGTCGTGAGGATCCGAAGGCCGCGCTGCTTGGCGAGCTTGAGCAGCTTGGCGTCGACGTCGGCGAGGTCGGGGAAGTCGACGTCGGGCGTCGTCACGGTGACCTCCGAGCGCAGGCCCTGCACCACCTCGAGCCCGCGGCGGCCGCGGGCGCGCTTGAGCGGGTCGCCCGAGTCGGCGACCTGCTGCAGCTCGCGCAGCACGAACTCCGGCACCACCAGCTCGCCGCGCAGGAAGCCGGTGCGGACGATGTCGGCGATGCGGCCGTCGATGATCGCGCTCGTGTCGACGAGCGTGTCGACACTGGCGTTGGACGACCTCGGCATGCTCGGCTCGACGATCTGGTGCACGCCCACCAGCCGCAGGATGCCGCGGTGCTTCTTGGCGGCGACGTACGCGAACAGGTAGCCCACGATCAGGAACAGCGGCAGGATCACCCAGTTGCCGATGTACGGCAGGGTGTGCACCGGAAACCACAGGAGCGCCGATACCAGCAGCCCCACCAGCAGGCCGATCGCGGCAACGGTGAGCTCGCCCGCACTCCGGGTCTGGACGCGCACGCTCGACCCTCTTGAATCCCCGTACCAGTCCCTTTCCGACCAGGCCGCCGACCATCCAGCCGACGGCGAAGACCAGGAGGACGATGACTCCAAAGGCGGGGTACGCGTATGAAGCCGAATATCGGTCCAGGAAGTTGGAAGACAACCCCGCCTGGATGGCACCCAGAACTCCCAAGAGGGACAAGACGATTCGGGTTGAGACCACCATCGTCTGCTCCTTCCTCGGAACGTTCGTATGCCCGGCCCTCCGGTTGGGCCTCGCGACCTCCGGCGCCGGGGAGCGCAAAGTCTTGGCTAGGCCCGCGCCTTGCGCGCCTCGCCGATCTCCTCGAGCACCTCCTCCAGGAACTCGCGCGCCTCGTCCTCGTCCATGTTCTTGGCGTACATCAGCTCGGACGCGAGGATGCGCTTGGCCTTCGAGAACATCTGCTTCTCGCCGGTCGAGAGACCCTTCTCCTGGTCGCGCTGGGCGAGGTTGCGAACGACCTCGGCCATCTCGAAGATGTCGCCGGTCTTCATCTTGTCGCGGTTGTGCTTGAACCGCCGGTTCCAGTTCTTGGGCATCTTCGTGCCGTCGCCCTGGAGCACGGCGAGCACCTCATCGACGGTCTCCTCCTCGATCACCTTGCGCAGACCGACGCGTTCGGCGCTGTCCAGCGGGATCGTCACGGTCATGTCGTTGTGCAGGATCTTGATCGTCAGGTACTCGCGCTCCTGGTCACCGACCTGCCGGCTATCTCTGCTCACGATCGTCCCGGCACCGTGGTGCGGGTACACGACCTTGTCGCCAACCTCGTACAAGGTGTCGCTCGACCTCCTCGCCAGAATGCCCGGAGACCGCCCGCAAACACACTCCCCGGGAGGCGAAGATTCTATCAGACGGGCGGCGTCGAGGCGAAAGGATCACAGCATATTGTAGCATCTGCAAACAAACTACTGCAGAACGGTCCGCTCCGGCCGAAGAATAACTTACAGATTCAGGTAACGGTCGACCAGATTCTGCTCCTGCAGCCGGCGCAGGCCCTCGCGGATCTCCCGGGCCCGCACCGCGCCCACGCCCTCGACCTCCTCGAGCTCGGCCTGCGACGCGCGCACGAACGCCTCCAGGCCGTCGAAGTGGTCGACGACGTGCGCGATCACGCTCTCGGGCAGGCGCGGGATCTTCGAGAGCACGCGGTAGCCGCGCGGCGTGACGGCGTGGTCGACCGGGCGAGATCGTGCGCGGGTAGCCCAGCACCTCGGCCAGCTACTCGAGCTCGAGCAGCTGCGTGTCGGGCAGCGCGTGCAGCTCCTGCGAGCGCGCGCTCGTAGCCGCCGGTGACCTCGGGCGAGGTCGTAGTCGCGCACCATCGCCACCTCGTCGCCCGGCACCCACTCGGACATCTCGTCGAGCTGGATCTTGATCAGCCGGCCCTCGACGCCGAGCTCGACGACGTTGCGCTCGATCTCGGACGCGCATCCGCGACGTCATCTCGGCCCGCTGGAGCGCCACCAGGACGTCGTCGAGCATCACCGCGCCCTGGAACTCGAGCGCGGTCAGCCGGGTCGACACCTGCTCGAAGCGGGTGCGGTAGGTCTCGAGCGTCGTCACCGCCTGGTTGGTCTTGGCCAGGACGTCGGAGATCTCCTCGAGCTGGTAGCGGACGTCGCCCACGTAGATCGTGACGACGTCGCGCTGCTGGGTGATCGAGATGACGAGCGCGCCGGTCTGCTTGGCCACGCGCTCGGCGGTGCGGTGGCGGGTGCCGGTCTCGGCCGACGGGATCGTCGGGTCGGGCATCAGCTGCACGTTGGCGTAGACGATCCGGGTCGCGATCGCGTTCAGGATGATCGCGCCGTCCATCTTCGCCAGCTCGTAGAGCAGGTACGGCGAGAAGGCCTGGTCGAGCCGGATGCCGCCCGAGAACAGGAACGACAGCTCGGCCGGCTCGCCGATCACGATCAGCGCTCCGAGGTCGCCGCGCAGGATGTCGTTCAGCCCCTGGCGCATGTTCGTGCCGGGCGCGATCCGACGCAGCGCGTCGAGCATCTTGGGGTCCGTGCGGACGTCGACTAGGGGCTCGCTCATGGCCGGTCGTGCGATCAGGCCAGTGCGAGCCCGATCGCTGCACCCAGGGTATCAGCGCAGCGAACGGTGAGACAGCCCGGGCGCCGACGTGCCGGGCGGGCGCGACGACCTCGGTGACGCCGAGCTTGGCGGCCTCGGCCAGCCGCGGGGCGGTGTGGACACGGGGCGCAGGCGGCCGGTCAGGCCGATCTCGCCGAAGCACGCGAGCCGCTCGCCGGCCGGCCGGCCGCGGTGCGACGAGACGATCGCGAGCGCCACGGCGAGGTCGGCCGCCGGCTCGTCGACGCGCACGCCGCCGGCCACGTTCACGAAGACGTCCGACGAGCCGAGCGCGATGCCGGCGTGACGCCCGAGCACGGCGACGATCATGCTCAGCCGGTTGCGGTCGAACCCGGTCGCCTGGCGGCGCGGCATCGCCAGGTCGGACGGCGCCACGAGCGCCTGCACCTCGAGCAGGATCGGCCGGGTGCCCTCGATCGCCGGCAGGAGCACCGACCCGGGCCCGGCCGCGCCGTCCTCGGCGAGCGCCGCCGACGGATCGACGACCGGCACGAGGCCGGCGTCGGTCATCTCGAAGATCCCGATCTCGTCGGTGGAGCCGAACCGGTTCTTGACCGCGCGCAGGACGCGCAGGTGGCGGTAGCGGTCGCCCTCGAACTGGAGCACGGCGTCGACCAGGTGCTCGAGCACGCGCGGGCCGGCGACGGTGCCGTCCTTGGTGACGTGGCCGACGAGGACGATCGCGACGCCGCGCGATTTGGCGAGCCGCAGCAGCCGGTCGGCGGCCTCGCGCACCTGGGCGACGCTACCCGGCCCCGGAGGCCACGTCGGCCGCGTGGAGCGTCTGCACCGAGTCGATCACGCAGACGTCGGGAAGCTCGGCGGCGATCGTCTCGCACACCACCTCGAGGTCGGTCTCGGCGAGGATCGCCGACGCCGTCGGCGCGCCCAGCCGCTGGGCGCGCATCCGCACCTGGGCGGGCGACTCCTCGCCGGAGACGAGCAGCGTCCGCAGGCCGCGGGCGGAGGCCGCCGCGAGCGCCTGGAGCAGGAGCGAGCTCTTGCCGACGCCCGGCTCGCCGCCGATCAGGACGAGCGATCCAGGGACGAGGCCGCCGCCGAGCACGCGGTCGAGCTCGTCGATGCCGGTCGGCATCCGCCGCCCCTCGGCGGTGTCGACGTCGGCGAGCCGGACCACCGCGCGCCGGCCGCGCGCGGCCGTTTCGCGCCGCCGGCCGGGCGGCCTCCTCCTCGAGCGTGTTCCACTCGCCGCAGCCGGGGCAGCGGCCGAGCCACTTGGGGCGCTGGTGCCCGCAGGCGGTGCAGACGTAGGCGACGAGGGTGCGGGTCACGGACGTTCCATTCTGGCAGTGACCGCGGATGGCCGGACGCCACGTTGCTAACGTCCGAGGCCTTATGACCTACAAGCGCAGCATCATCAGAGGCCGCTGGATCGCCGGCGCCGCGGTCATGGCTCGTCCTGGCCGGCGCCTGTGGCGGCGGCTCGAGCGGAGGCGGCTCGTCGAGCGGCGGCGGTGGCGGCGGGGCCTCGGGCGGCCAGGTCGTCGAGATCGACGTCGCGCCAAGCGGCTTCGCCTTCGCGGAGACGACGGCGACGGCCACGGCCGGCCACGTCGTGATCAAGTCGATGAACCCGCAAGTCGAACGGGCCACGACATCTCGCTCAAGGGCAACGGCATCGACGAGCACGGTGACGTCGTCTAGAACGGCGGCGTCTCGACGATCGACATCGCCGACCTGAAGGCCGGGACGTACACGTTCTACTGCTCGGTGCCGGGGCACGAGGCCGCCGGCATGAAGGGCACGCTGACCGTCAGCTAGCGCGGGCGACCGAACTCGTACGCGCCGATATCGGGCGGGCCGACCCGCGCCGCGCCGTCGATGTCAAGCGCGCCGGCGCGAGCGGCGGGTCGGCCAGGTCGATCAGCGAGCGCCGAGCCGGCCGTCGGCCTGCCGCCGGGATCGAGCACCGGGTCGCCCACGACGTCGGTGACTCCGCAGGCGGTGCCGGCGACGACGACGTTGTGAAGCGAGTCGCGCGCGCAACCCGCATACGAGCGCCGGGACCATGAGCCACGCGAGCACGTTGTTGGCGATCACGGGGCGGTTGCTCGAGAGCATGCGCCGAATAGTGCGGGCTGAGCACGATCGAGGACTCGGCGTGCCGTCCCTTGGGCGCTCCGGAGAGGATCGTGTTGTTCACGATCGAGACGCCGCGGGGGATCCGGGGGCTCGTCCGCGTCCCGACCAGGATCGCCACGCCGCGGGATGATGCCCGGAGCGCGAGGGTCGTCGCGCAGGAAGAGGTTGTCGACGATGCGGACGTGGTCGTCGGCCGTCGCGAGGTTGAGCTGCGCCCCACCGCGCTGGCTGACGCCGAAGACGTTGCGCGTGACGACCATGCCGTCGGCGTTGAAGAGCTCGATCAGGTCCTGGTGGGCTGCACTTCACCCAGCCCGTGTGACAGGCCAGCGCGCGGTCGAAGCGGTTCTGGCGGATGACCAGGTTCGGCCCGGCCCGGCCGCCGATGAAGTCGCAGCCGCGGCAGTCGTGGAACCAGCTCCGCGCGATCCGCGACGTGCGCCGCCCACCGCGGGAGCAGGCACGTCGACCACTTCGGGGTGCGGTCGCCGCAGTGCGAGAAGCGTGCTGTTCCGGACCACGACGCCTGGCGCGAGTGGTTCAGGCCGCAGCGCCGACCTTGAAGTCGGTGCGCCTTGGCGGTGAACGTGTCGCCGCGGAAGACGATCCGCGCGTGAGCGCTTCGGCGAGCGATGCCGGGCATCGCCGTTCGAGCGGGCGCACGATCGAGCCGGCGCACGATCACCGTCCTGCGAGCGCACGATCCGAAGCGACTGGACGCGGGCGCCCGCCGTCCCCACGATGTCGAGGCGGCTGTGCCGACCGCGGTCCGATCGACAAGCGGCTGCCGATAGTCGCCCGGAAGCAGGACGATCCGGCCGCCGATCTGGCGGAAGTCGGAGCACGGCGCGCTGGAACGCCTTGGCGGTCGTGACGAAGCGCGGCGCCGGCGTAGGCGGGCGCGGCCGAGCGCCAGAACGGCGGCTGCGAGCACGGCGAGGACAAGGCGCGTGCGCATCCCAGAACCTGGAGGTTCGACCGCGGGCGCAGACCACCTACCTGGCCAAAGCACATGAGGGCCGCTCGTCGCGAGCGGCCCTCATGGCGGAATCGGTTGCCGGCTCGAGCCCTACTCGGTGGGCTCGGCCGGCGGTTCGGGCTCATCGCCCGAGTCGTCGGTCTGTGCGTCGTCGGCGTCGGCCGGCGTCGGCACGAGATCCTCCGGCGGTGCGTCGGGCACCTCGACCGGCTCGATCATCTGGAGCGAGACCTCCTCGTCGCCGTCGATGTGGTCGACGAGCACGGTCGCTCCCGGCTCGAGCGAGCGCCCGAGCACATAGTCGGCCAGCGGATCCTCGATGTAGCGCTGGATCGCCCGCCGCAGCGGCCGGGCGCCCATCGTCGGGTCGTAGCCCTTGTCGACCATGAACTCCTTGGCCTTGTTCGTGAGCTCGATCGACACCTCGTGGATCTTCATCTGCTCGCGCAGGCGCTTCATCAGGAGGTCGACGATCATCTGGATCTCGTCCTTCGTCAGCTTCTGGAAGACGATGATCTCGTCGATGCGGTTCAGGAGCTCGGGCCGGAAGACCTTCTTCACGTCGCCCATGATCCGGTTCTTCATGTCCTCGTACGAGACGCCCGTCTCGGACTCCTCGACGCTGAACCCGAGCTGCGTGTTCTTGGCGATCGACGCGGCGCCGATGTTCGAGGTCATGATGACGATCGTGTTCCGGAAGTCGACGTGCCGGCCCTGGGCGTCGGTCAGGCGACCCTCCTCGAGCATCTGGAGGAGGATGTTGAAGACGTCCGGGTGGGCCTTCTCGATCTCGTCGAGCAGCACGACCGAGTACGGCTTGCGGCGCACGGCCTCGGTCAGCTGGCCGCCCTCGTCGTAGCCGACGTAGCCCGGAGGCGAGCCGACCAGCCGCGACACGGCGTGCTTCTCCATGTACTCCGACATGTCGACCTGGATCATCGCGTCCTCGTCGCCGAACAGGAACTCGGCCAGCGTCCGGGCCAGCTCGGTCTTCCCGACGCCCGAGGGGCCGAGGAAGATGAACGAGCCGGTCGGCCGCTTGGGATCCTTGATCCCCGCGCGGGCGCGGCGGATGGCCTTCGAGACCGCCTGGATGGCGACGTCCTGGCCGATCATCCGCTTGTGCAGCTCCTCCTCCATCCGGATGAGCCGCTGCGACTCGGCCTCGGTCAGCTTGAAGACCGGGATGCCCGTCCACATCGAGACGATGTCCGCGATCTCCTCCTCGCCGATCTGGGCCTGCTCGGACTCACCGGACGACTTCCAGTTGTCCTCCATCTCGCGCTTCTTGAGCGAGAGCTTGCGCTCGGTGTCGCGCAGGTTCGCGGCCTTCTCGAACTCCTGGGCCTCGATCGCGGACTCCTTCTCCTTGCGCACGGTCTCGATCTCGTCGTCGAGCTCCTTGTGCACCGGAGGCGCGGTCATGAGCTTGATCCGCATGCGCGACGCGGCCTCGTCGATCAGGTCGATGGCCTTGTCGGGCAGGTGCCGCTCCTGGATGTAGCGCGACGACAGCTCGGCGGCGGCCTGGAGGGCCTCGTCGGTGATGCCGACACGATGGTGGGCCTCGTAGCGGTCGCGGAGGCCGCGCAGGATCTGCACGGTGTCCTCGATCGACGGCTCGTCCACCTTGATCTGCTGGAAGCGGCGCTCGAGCGCCGAGTCGCGCTCGAGGTACTTGCGGTACTCGTCGAGCGTCGTGGCGCCGATCGTCTGGAGCTCACCGCGCGCCAGCGCCGGCTTCAGGATCGAGGCCGCGTCGATCGCGCCCTCGGCCGCGCCCGCGCCGACGAGGTTGTGGAGCTCGTCGATGAACAGGATGATGTCGCCCCGCTGGCCGATCTCCTTCATGACCTTCTTCAGCCGCTCCTCGAACTCGCCGCGGTACTTCGAGCCCGCGACGAGGGCGGCCAGGTCGAGGGTGTAGATCTGCTTGTTCTTGAGCAGCTCGGGCACCTGGTTGGACGAGATCCGCTGGGCCAGGCCCTCGACGACGGCCGTCTTGCCGACGCCGGGCTCGCCGATCAGCACCGGGTTGTTCTTGGTGCGCCGGGAGAGGATCTGCATGACGCGCTCGATCTCGTTCATGCGGCCGACGACCGGGTCGAGCTTGCCCTCGGTGGCGAGCTTCGTCAGGTTGCGGCCGAACTGGTCGAGCAGCTTGGAGCTCTTCTGGCCCTTCTCGGTCGCGCCGGCGCCCGCACCCTGGCGGCGCCCCGGACCGGAGAGCATGCGAATGATCTCGTTTCGGATCCGCTCGGCGTCGGCGTCGAAGTCGAGCAGGATCCGGGCGGCAACGCCCTCGTTCTCGCGCACGAGGCCGAGCAGGATGTGCTCGGTGCCGATGTAGTTGTGGCCGAGCGACAGCGCCTCGCGCAGCGCCAGCTCGAGCACCTTCTTCGCGCGCGGAGTGAACGGGATCTGGCCCGTCGTCACCTCGTCGCCCTGGCCGACGATGCGGGCGACCTGCGCGCGCACCTCCTCCACGGTGATGTCGAGGGTGTCGAGGACCCGCGCTGCGAGCCCCTCCTCCTCGCGCAGGAGGCCGAGCAGGATGTGCTCGGTGCCGATGTAGTTGTGCTTGAGGGTCCGCGCCTCGTCCTGCGCAAGCACGACGACCTGGCGGGCACGCTCCGTGAACCGTTCAAACATCTCCGTGCCCCCTTTCCGTGCTGGTCGATGAATTCACTGATTTCCGAAATGGCTCGACCCGGAACGTCAAGCGGCCGTCTTCGGTCGCCTTCGGTCCCGGTTGGGGAGTGAAGCCGGCTGGACTATAGCACCGGCCCCGATCACCCCAGGTGTGGCGTGATGCCCACTCATCGGCCGCAAGGTGACCGTTCTTGAGCGTCTACTGCCGTGTGAACGGGAGCACCGTCGTGAGCCAGCTGATGAGCGCCGAAGGGTTCCGCGTCTGGGTCAGGACCTCCCCGGGGCCGGTGAACTCGAACACGAGTCCCTCACCGCTCTTCATTGACGCCATCGTGCCCGCCACGCGGCGAGTCGACATTTGCACGGTGTCGTCGTAGGCGACCATGTGGCCGGAGTCGACGACCACCTTCTCGCCCTGTCCCAGGGTGATCGTGTCGAGCGCGCCGTAGCACGCGGCGACGACCTCGCCCTCGCCCGATGCATGCACCAGAAAACCGCCCTCCCCGCCCATCAGGTTCTGAAATCCGCCCCACTGCGTGTCGATCTCGACGCTGCCTTCGCACGCCAGGAACGAGCCGCGCGACATGTTGAGCGTCTTGCCGCCGCCCACGGTGCGAACGACGGCGTCGCCGGGCAGGTTCGCGGCGCAATCGACCCACCCGCCCTGCGGCGGGGCCGTGTAGGTCGTGATGAAGAGGGACTCGCCGCCGAGCACGCTTCGCTTGATCGACTTCATGAACCCGCCCTGCATCTTGGCCTCGACCGCGACGCCGTCCGATGTCGCCATCATCGCGCCTGATTCTGCGCGGACGAGCTCTCCGCCGGCCATCGTGCAGCGGACAACGGCGAACGACGGCGTGTGCCTGACCTGGACGTCCATTTGGCTCCTTCGGATTGGGTGGTCGCAGGCTACACCGGCTGTCCGAACGGGTGGACATCGGCGGAGAAATGCGCAACTATCCGCGGCGTGCGCTACATGGTCGAGCATTTCCGTGCCGTCGAGGCGGACGAGCGCCCTCTCGGCGTCGCCTACGTCCCGACCGGCCGGGTCGACCAGGTCGATGCGCACGATCCTCCGGCCGCGGCGGCCATCGCCCTCTCGGAAGCCGACGACCTGATGGACGTCGACCTCGTGAGCTACGACCCCGGCGACGACCTCTACGGCGTCGTGGGCGACGACGAGGCGGTGCGGGTGAAGGCGTCTTGACGCCCGCCGAGGGCTGGGTCGACGTCCCCGGCGGCCGCGTCCGGTACTGGTCGTACGGCGACGGCCCGGGCGCGCCGCTCCTCTGCCTGCACGGCGGCCCCGGCGCCCCGCACGACTACCTCCTGCCGTTCTCGGAGCTGGCCGACGAGCGCCGCGTGGTCTTCTACGACCAGCTCGGCTGCGGCGAGTCCGACAAGCCCGACGACCGCTCGCTGTGGACGGTCGACCGGTTCATGGACGAGCTCAGCATGGTGCGCGACGCGCTCGGCCTCGAGCGGGTGCACCTGTTCGGTAGCTCGTGGGGCGGCATGCTCGCGATGCAGTACGTGCTCGACCGCGGCCGGCCGCCGCTCTCGCTCTCGATGGCGGGCAGCCCGGCCTCCTCGCCGCGCTGGAACGAGATCTGCCAGGAGCTCCTCGACGAGATGCCGGCCGATGAGCGCGAGGAGATCGAGCGGCTCGAGAACGAGGGCAAGATGGAGTCGCCGGAGTACGAGGAGGCGATGATGCCGTTCTACCGCCGCCACGTCTGCCGCCTCGACCCGTGGCCCGACTTCGTCGTCCGCTCGTTCGACCAGATGGCGACCCCGATCTACCACTACATGGCCGGGCCGAGCGAGTTCCGCATCATCGGCACGCTGCGCGAGTGGGACATCATGGACCGGCTGGGCGAGATCTCGGTGCCGACGCTCGTGAGCGGCGGCGAGTACGACGAGTGCCGGCCGGTGCACCTCCGCGAGATCCACGAGCGCATCCCCGGCAGCCGGCTCGAGATCATCCCGGACGGCTCGCACCTGTGCTTCGCCGAGCATCCGGAGGTCTACATGCCGATGATGCGCGAGTTCCTCGCCTCCCACGAGTAGCGCAACAACGGGGTCTGACCCCAATGTTGCACGGCCGCGTGAAAAAACGGGGTCAGACCCCAATTTTTCGTGCCGTGCCGAGGATGTACGGGGCGGCCGTGATCGTGAGCAGCGAGGAGGACTGGAAGCCGCGCTCGATCCAGTCGAACTCGAAGCCGGCGGCGCGGATCGCGGCCTCGGTGTCGCGCGTTGTCTCGCAGCCGCCGAGCGACCGCGTCCAGAAGAGCGAGTCGACCGCGTGCTGCACGGCGCGGAACGGCGCGCGGGGCGAGCGGACGTGCTCGTACACGCGCAGCTCGCCGCCGGGCACAAGCACCCGGCGGAACTCGCGCAGCGCCGCCGACACGTCCGGCACGCTGCACAAGACCCAGATGCACACGACGGCGTCGAAACCCCCGGCGTCCGCCGGCAGGCGCTCGGCGAAGCCTTCGACGACGTCGATCGGTGCGGCGGCAGCGGCAGCGCTCTCGGCGGCCGCCACACGGGCCACCGGATCGGGTTCCACGGCCAGCACTCGCTCCACCCCGGACGCGTAGTGCTCGAAGGCGGGGCCGTTTCCGCACCCGACCTCCACCACCCGACCCCTGATCCCCGTCAGGAGCTTGCCGCGAAGCGCCCGCGACGCCTCGTCCGGCCGCCGCTCCTCGCGGCGCTCGAGGAGGCGCGCGAACCGCGACTGCCCCGGCCCGTAGAGCGTCGTCTCGGGCATCACTCGTCCAGCGCGGGCAGGCCGTCGATCGAGCGCACGTTGTGCGCTGCCCTGTAGGCCGCGATCGCCTCGGGCCCGCCCTGCGCGAGCTTGCGGTCGACCCAGAGCGCCTGCTGGGGGCGGTCGCCCACCGGCTCCATGAGCGGCACGCCGTAGCCGCACGAGTCGGCGACGCGCTCGACGTCGACGACGACGACCGAGCGCTGCGCCGGCCCGGTCGCATACGCGTCGCGGATCTGGAACTCGCCGGCCAGCTCCTCGAACTCCGGATCCGCGGCCGTCACGATCCGCCCGCGGCCGTGCAGCCGCAGGATCCGCGGCGGGCCGGCGAACGCGCACAGCATGATCACGACCCGCCCGTTCTGGCGCAGGTGCGCGATCGTCTCGGCGCCCGATCCGACCAGATCGAGGTATGCGACCCGGCGCGGGCCCAGCACCCGCAGGCTCTCGATCGGCCCCTTGGGCGAGCAGTTCACGTGGCCGCCGTCCCCCGACGGCGCCGTGGCGACGAAGAAGAGCTGCTGCGCCGCAATCCAGCCGGTCAGCCTGTCGTCGATCTCGTCGAAGACCTTGCCCATTCACTCGCCCCTGTCGCGGAGCGTCGGGAACAGGATGACCTCGCGGATCGACCGCACGCCCCTGAGCGCCATGAGCAGCCGGTCGATGCCGATCCCGACGCCGACCGTCGGCGGCATCCCGTACTCGAGCGCCAGCACGTAGTCGTCATCGGCCTGCCCAAGCGCCGCGAACCGGGCCCGCTGGTCCTCGGGATCGTTCAGCTCGGTGTAGCCGTTCCCGAGCTCCATGCCGACGCAGAAGGCCTCGAACCGCTCGACCAGCCCGGGATCGCCCGGCGTGCGCTTGGCAAGCGGCGAGAGCTCGACCGGGTAGTCGACGAGGAACGTCGGGCGCTCGATGGCCGGCTCGACGAAATGGGAGAGCAGGTGGTCGACCGCGTCCGCCCAGGTCTCGTCGGCCGTCGTGTCGATGTCGGCCGCGCGCAGGTGGTCGACCAGCCGGTCGCGATCGCGGTCCGCCATCGGATCGATGCCGGCGTGCTCGCGGATCGCCTCACGCAGCGAGACACGGGGCCAAGGCGGCGTGAGGTCGATCTCGCTGCCCGCCGCCGCCCCTGCCGCGGCGATGACGCGCTCGACGCGATCCATCCCGACCTCGTAGTCGCCGTAGGCCTCGTACCACTCGAGCATCGTGAACTCGGGGTTGTGCTTGAACGACACGCCCTCGTTTCGGAAGTCCTTCGCGATCTCGTACACCCGCTCGAGGCCGCCGACGATCAGCCGCTTCAGGTAGAGCTCGTCGGCGATGCGCAGGTAGAAGTCGCGCTCGAACTCGTTGTAGAACGTCGTGAAGGGCTCGGCCGAGGCGCCGCCGTAGATCGGCTGGAGGATCGGGGTCTCGACCTCGACGAAGCCGTCGGAGTCGAGCACGGCGCGCATCGCGGTCACCATCCGAGACCGGGCCATCGCGAGCGCACGGGAGTCCTCGTTCACGATCAGGTCGACGTACCTGCGCCGGTGGCGGAGCTCGATGTCGGTCAGCCCGTGCCACTTCTCGGGGAGCGGCCGCAGGCACTTCGCCAGCATCTGCCACTCGCGCACACGCAGGCTCAGCTCGCCGCGGCGGCTCACGAAGACGTCGCCGTCGGCAGCGATCACGTCGCCCAGGTCGGTGTCGGCGAGGGCGGCGTACGGCTCCTCTCCGAGCGAGTCGAGCGTGGCGTGAAGCTGGAGGCGGCCGGTCCGGTCGGCGAGGTCGAGGAACATCGCCTTGCCGTGGCCCCTGCGCGCGGCGATCCGCCCGGCCACGGCCAGCCGCGTGTCCGTCTCGGCGCCCGCGTCGAGGTCGCCGAACCGCTCCCGAACCTCGGACACGGGCACACGCGCGGGCGTCCGGGCAGGATATGGGTCGACGCCGGCGGCCCGCATCGCGCCCACCTTGGCGATGCGGTCGGCCCGGATCCGGTCCTCGGCGTCGCCGCTCACCGCGACAGAATATGCGCTCGCCGCGTGGACATGGCAGGCTACGGATATGAGGCGGTTCGGACTCCTCGTCGCGACGGTGGCGGCTCTCGTGATGGCGGACCCCGCCGCCGCGGCCCGGCCGAAGATCCCGGCGGACGACCTGAAGGCCATCCAGGCCATGCTCCACCAGTGGGTGCCGGCGGTGGTCGGGCGCCACGACCCGATCTCCGCATATGCGCTCGCGACGCCGGCCCTGCGGTCGACGACGACGCGTGCCCAGTGGCGCCGCGGCGAGCTCCCGGTGGCGCCGTACGCGGTCGGCGGCGGCCGGTACGGCATTCGCCCGATCGTGGTCACACCCGACGACGTCACCTTCGACCTGATGCTTCAGCCCCGGAAGGGCAGCGACGCCGGCGTCGTCGTCTACACCACGGAGGTCCAGCGTGTCGGGGACCGGTGGCTGGTGGCGTCGATGTACACAACCGCGCAGTTCGCGGGCTCCGGGGAGCAGCGCTCGATCACGGCGGAGCCCGACCTCGGCCCGCACGCCCAGGGCGTCCACCAGCGTGAGATCCTCGGGAGCGGCTGGGTCATGGTGCTGATCGGGCTCATCCTGCTGCCCCTGGTCGCCGCGCCGATCGCCCTGCTCGTCGCCTGGCGTCGCAGCCGGGCGCCGAGCGTCGACGAGGAGACGCGAGCCCGGGCCGCCATGCCCTGGCGGTAGCTAGCGCGCCGCTGCGAGCGCGACCGTCCCGGCGTCCTCGAGCGGCAGCCGGAACGCGACGAGCGTCCCGCGGCCGGGCACCGAGCGGATCTGGACATCGCCGTCCGCGAGCCGCACCGTCTCCGCCAGGCGCTCGAGGCTGAGGTGGACGAGCACTCGCGGCGACGCGTTGCACCGCTCCGCCGCTTGCCCTGAGCCGTTGTCCCACACGCGCCCGTGCACGGCGCCGCGATGCTCGCGGATGTCGACCTCGAGGCGGGTGGTGCCCTCATGCTCGCGTGCGGCGGAGATCGCCTCGCGGACGATCCGGTACGCCAGGTCCTCGACGACGAAGGTGTAGCGGCCAACGTCGACGACCACATCCGTCTCGAGGCCCGCATCGCGGGCGGCGCGATCGATGAGGTCAGTCAGGGCGCCGGGCAATCCGTGCGCCTCGAGCAGCGGCGGATGAAGCTCGAACGTCAGCCTCCGCACCCGCTCGACCGCGTCCGCCAGCATCGTCCGTGTCGGGGGGAGCGCCTCCGCAATCCGGTCCAGGTCGCGTGCCCGAATGGCCGGCGTTACGCGGTCGATCGTCACGAGAGCCGCCGTGATGGCCTGGATCGTGTCGTCGTGGAGCTCGGTGGCGATGCGCTCGCGCTCGACCTCCTCGGCCCGCAGGAGGTCGTCGAGCGCACGTCGGCGGTCACCGGCCAGGCCACGCATCTGGGCCGGGACCCGGGCCAGCAGCCAGCCGCTCGTGGCCAGCGCTCCGCCGCCGAGCACGGCGAGGAGCGAGAGGATGACGGCGGTCGTGCCGGCGTCGAACACCCCGGCGGCCCCGACCGCCACGATCGCCGCGAGCAGCGCGACGAGCGCACCGAGGGCGTTCCGCGCGCGTCGGCCAGGCTGCTCGGACTGGCCCATTGCCCGTCGCATCTTCGAGACAGGGTACGCCCGGGCGCTCGCCTCGGCATACCGCAAACCGGTGATCAGGCGGCCCGCTTTTTGCCGGCCGGAATCGACCGGGAGCATATTCTGCAGGCATTTTGAGTGGTCAGGTAGCGCCGGGACCACACCAGGGCCACGGATCGAGGCGGTAGGTGGAGGTTTGCCGCAACCGACAGCGGAGGGTTCCCATGGCGCTCGCACGAGTGGTCGTGTTCAACGGAGTTACCAGAGAGCGGGTCGACGAGATGAACCGCGAGATGGAGGGACAAGAACCGCCAGAGGACATCCCGGCATCTGAGTTCGTCGTGCTCCACGACCCCGAGGCTGACAAGTCGGTCGTGATCTTCTTCTTTGAGACCGACGCCGACTACCAACGCGCCGACGAGGCCCTAAACGCGATGCCAGCCGGCGACACTCCGGGACAGCGCGAGTCCGTCACGAGATACGACGTCGTGATGCGCATGACGCCCTAGCGCGCGTGATCTTCGGCAAGGACGCGTCCTTGTAGGTCACCGTTCGGGGTCCTCGTCGATGAGCACGTGACTGTCGGTGTCGAGTTCGGAGACCTGCAGAAGGGAGCCAGGCTGGGCGGAGCCTAGGATCAGGCTCCGCCCAGTTCTCGCTTACGCGGGCTGGATCGGCCTGCGCCGCTTGCCGGCGGCGGCGAATCCAGCGGCTGCGATCGCGATGCCAGCGGCCCCGAGCAGAGCCGCTTCCTCGCCTGACATGCGCGACGACACGCCTCCGCCGTCAGACACGGCCGAGCCTCCGCGTGCTCCCGCGGGTGAGGCTACGGGCGCGCCCGCCCCGCCGATCGTGGTGGCGGGCGACCCTGTCGGCGACGTCACGTCAGACGCAGACGCGCCGCCGGTGACGGTCGCAGGTGCGGCCGTCACCACGCCCGCTTGTTCGGCGGGTTCGACGCCGGCGCCACCGATCGTTGTGGCGGGTGACGCAGCCGGGTCGGTGATCGTGCCGCTACCTGCACCGCCGACCGTTGTGGCGGGGGCTTGGACAGGCGCCGGTGCGGATGCACTAGCTGTGTCGCCGGTTGGGCCCGCCGTGGGCCGCGCCTGGGCGACGCCTGCCGTTGAGGCAGCCGTGACCGCCACGACGGTGAAGACGAGCGCCTTCTCGCGCAGACCATGAGCCTCGACGTCGGCCCCGGCGTCAATCGCCGCGGCCATCTCGTCTCGGTCAAACGCGATCGTCACGTCGTCTGCCGTGTCAGCGTCACGCAGCAGCTGATCCAGGTCGGCCCGGCTCCACTCGATGGCCAGCGAGTGTGCCTGAACATCAGCACCCTCGCCACGCGTGACGTCAAGCAGGAGCTCTGCCGGGCCGTCCGCGGAGCGGGCCGCCTCCTCGATGTCCGAGCGGCGAAGTGTCGCCGTTACGCCTCGCGTCGCGACGTCAAACGGCACCCCTTCCACTAGTCGGGCCGTGCCAGCATCTTCCATCTGAATCCCCCTTTCGCAGGGCACCCCCGTCCAGAGAGGGCGCTTCACCCAACAAGACGCACAGTCTCCGGCTGATCTTCTCACCCCAGCACAAGGGAACGCAACAACCGTCACACACCCTCCGCCGCCCTGAAGCGCGAAGCCCCCGTCGAGCAGCCTGTGTGCCAGGGTTGCGAGCGCATCGGGAGTCACGGCTACTCCGGCGTGCCGACGCCGCCGGGACCACACCGGGACCACACGGGCACGCATCTGGGGCCTAGACGGCGAATATGACTCGCATGGTTGAGCCAAACCCGCATGGTTGTAAGCATCTAGCGGTCCCCGGCCGCAAACGCCCGCCGGCGTCAGGCGGCCTTGATGTCCATGATCTTGAGGCGGATCGCCCCGGCCGGCACCGAGACCTCGACCGTCTCGCCCTTCTTGTGGCCGATCAGGGCGCGGCCGACGGGCGACTCGTTCGAGAGCCGCGAGTTGGCCGGGTCGGCCTCGGCAGACCCGACGATCTCATACGTGTCGACGTCGCCGTGGTCGACATCCTTGACGCGCACCCGCGTGCCGACCGACACGACGTCCGTGCCGATGTCCTTGGGATCGATGACCCTGGCGGCGCGCAGCTGCTCCTTGAGCCTCGCGATGCGATGCTCGAGCAGCGCCTGCTCGTTCTTGGCGTCGTCGTACTCGGAGTTCTCGGTGATGTCGCCGAACTCGCGCGCCTCGCGAATGCGGTCGGCGACCTCGCGACGCTTGGTCGTCTCGAGCTCCTCGATCTGTTGCTTCAGCTTCTCGTAGCCATCAGGAGTGAGGATGACGTCCTTGTCCACGGCCTGCCCTTCTGCCCCCTATCTGCACGAAAACGGTGTCGCCGGATTTCGCCGTTTTGCAGCGGTTTCTGTTCCGACTGGCACCGAGGGAGGCGGGATTATATGCAACCTGCGAGGCGGGGTCAACCGGTTCGCCCGGCTCCCAGGCGTGAGGCTCTACCATGCCCAGCGGTGACCGATCTCACACAGCCCTGGGCGATCGGGGATGTTGTCATCCCGTCGCGGATCGTACTCGCGCCGATGGCCGGCGTGTCGGTGCAGGCGTTTCGGCGCCAGGGACGCCGGTTCGGCGCGGGTCTTGTCTGCTCCGAGATGGTCTCTGCCGCCGGCCTGGCCCACGCGAACGAGCGGACGCTCGGCTACCTGCGGATCGCGCGCGACGAGCACCCGCTCGCGGTGCAGATCTTCGGCTCGGATCCCGAGAGGATGGCGGAGGCCGCCCGGATGGTCGTCGACGCCGGCGCGGACATCGTCGACATCAACTTCGGCTGCCCCGTGCGCAAGGTGACCAAGACCGGGGCCGGGGCGAGCGCCCTCTCCGATCATGACCTGGCCTGCGGGATCGCAGGGACCGTGGCCGACGCGGTCGATGTGCCGGTGACGGCCAAGATGCGCCGCGGGATCGAGAACGGGTCGCGCGACGCGCTCGAGCTCGGGCCGAGGCTCGAGGCGGTCGGGGTGGCGTCGCTCACGCTCCACCCGCGCTCGGCGAAGCAGATGTACACCGGGACGGCCGACCACACCCTCACGGCCGAGCTCGTGGAGCGGGTGAGCGTTCCCGTGATCGCGTCGGGCGACGTCGTCGACCGCCGAAGCGCCGAGCGCGTGCTCGACTCGACGGGCGCCGCGGCCGTGATGGTGGGGCGCGGCGCGCAGGGCCAGCCGTGGACGCTCCAGGAGATGGCCGAGCGCGGCGCCGAGGCGCCCGAGCCGGGCGAGGTCGTGCGCCGAGCTGATCCGCTTCATGCGCGAGGTCGAGCGTGAGATGGGCGACCGGGCGGCCAGCTTCCTGCGCAAGTTCTACGGCTGGTACCTGCGCGGCATGCCCGACGCGAAGTCCGTGAAGCCGGAGCTGACGTCGGCGCCGACGGTCGCCGAGGCCGAGGCGGCGCTCCTTCGGTTCTGCCCGGAGGCCCGCGACCGCCTGGCAGGCCACGAGGCCGAGCTCGCGCTCCTCCCCGACACGGAGTCCGACCGGCTGCTCGACCTCCCGATCTCGATCTACGGCGGCGGGTAGACGTGGCGGATCGGGACCCCGCCCGCCCGATTCTGTAGCATCGGCCGCGCAGCGCGCTGGGACGAGCGCGCCCAACGATGCTTGAGGAGGAAGTGCATGCCCGTACTCAGCCTGTCGGATTTCCTGTGGTCGCTCCTGATCATCTTCTTCATGGTGACCTACTTCATGATGCTGTTCCACGTGATCGTCGACGTCTTCCGGCGCCACGACACCTCCGGCGTGACCAAGGCGATCTGGCTCCTGGTCCTGCTGATCCTGCCGCTGTTCGGCCTGCTCATCTATCTGATCGTGAACGGACAGGGGATGAGCGCCAGGGACGTGGGCGCTGCGGAGCAGTCGAAGGCCCAGTTCGACGACTACGTGCGCTCCGTGTCCGGCGGCTCGGCCTCCGAGATCGAGGCGGCCAAGCGGCTGCTCGACAGCGGCGCCATCGACCAGGCGGAGTTCGACCGGCTGAAGGCCAAGGCGCTCGCCGGCTGACGACGCGTGCGCGGCCTCAGTCGAGCACGGCCTCGGCCGGGAGCACCAGGGCTTCGCGGTCGGCGCGCTCCCGGACCCGGAGGTCGTAGTACACGTACGTGGTCGCGATCGCCGCGTACGGGATCGTGAGCACGTAGACCACGCCGGACACGACGTTCACGCCCGCGAGGCTGATCGGCGTCGCGAGCAGGAGCACGATGCCGATCGAGCGGGCCGAGCAGGAGCGCGAACCCGACGACCGCGAGCGTGACCCAGGCGACGTGGAGCCAGTGACCCCGCACGAGCTGCGTGGCTGCGGCGCGAGGCCCGGCACGCCAGGACAGGTTCTCGAGGACGATGCACTGCGTGAAGAGCGACCAGCGGACGAGCAGCCACACGCCGACGGGAATGCCGACGACCGTGAGCTGGAGCGCAACGACGACGACGACGACCACCACCAGGCCGGCGATGATCGGGCGGATGCGCCGTCTTGATCGTTGCGTACGCGGTGCGCGGCAGGAGCTCGCGCTCGCTCTCGGCAGCCGCCAGCGACGACGCCACCATCGCCTGCACGATCGTGAGCACGATCGGCGTCAGGATGAGCCCGATGGCCAGCGCAGATCCCAACGACGGCGGCGTTGGTCTCCCCGGCGACGTCGCGAGAGCGCGTCGAGCCGGGTCAGGTCGAACAGGAGCTTCTGGATGACGGCGACGACGAGCGAGACCGGGACGAAGAGCACGCCGATCGTCAGGTAGAGGCGCGGGTTGTCGCGGTAGACGCGGCGCCGACGCGAGCAGGATCTGCCCGAGGGCCCGGCGGCGGGCGAGCGCGAACGGCTGCGAGGGCCGCCACGCGCATCCGCAGCGACCGCCCAGAGCAGGAGGAGCAGCACCGCGAGCACCGCCAGGAACACCGGCGGCCCGCCGTCGCACGGCGAACGTCAGGAGGTTCGAGCCTGCGGCGACGCCGGCGCAGAAGAGGTCCGTCGCTGCGCGGCACGCCCGGTGAGGCCTTCCGGGACGGCGAACGCGGACGGATGCCACCGGGTGGCCGCCCACGTGATCGGGTGGTCCCACTGCGAATGGGCGTTCGGCCCCGTCGGCCCGTTGTAGAAGGCGGCATGCTTCTCGCCCCAGTTGCCCGCGGAACCCCAGCCAGGGGTACTCGCTCGACCATGGCGGCCCGATCGTCCGGCACGAGCTGCACGGCAGGCCGCAGCTCGCGCGACGGTCCGCGGGTGTTGTCGCAGCCCGACGCCCTCGGTCGGGCTGCTCCCCAGGTAGAGCGGCGGGCCGTAGTAGTTGGCATGCGACCCCTCGGCCGGATACACGACCGGGTGCGTGCCGCCGACCTTCTCGAGCTTGGACGCGTCCCCAGTCGGCCGCGCTCGGCGCCGTCGTGCTGGCTGTAGCCGACGTCGGTCGGCGCACACGGCGAGCGCGCGGTCGCGTCGGGCGCGTCGAAGTCGAGCTGGATCATCTCCCAGTCGCCTTCGTGCTTGTTGTTGAAGTCGTTGTAGATGTAGAAGAACCAGTACTGAAGCGCCGTCTGCCCGGACTCGGACGAGACACGGGCGTAGGTGGTCGGCGTCGACGCCGCTGCCGAACCCGCGCTGCCACTCCTCGTAGGTGCAGCCCGGCTGGAGCGCGTCCCGGGGAAGTCGAGGTGGTAGTTCGGCGAGGCCGGCCGCGAGGTCGGAGGCGGTCGGTGCGACCTTCACGAGGTTGCTCCCCTGCCACGGGCCGCGCAGCGCGACCTGGTCGTTCCCGAGCACGGCGTCGACGTCGGTCGGCGAGTACGGCTCGCCGGAACCGCACGCCTCGTGCTGGGCGACGAGCCGCACGACCGGCGCGTAGCGGTCGGCAAGCGTCGCCTCCGCGGAGACATCGCCGAGCGCGACCGCGGGCACCGACGCCCCGAGGACTGCCCAGACCACCCCGAGAACGAGCGAACTCCGGGCCACCGCGCGGGATTCTCGATCGCTGCGTCGAGTCCTGCCCGGGATGGTTGGCCGATGGCCTACGGCCGCCGGGCGATGAAGACGTGCATCCGGTGGTCGGCCGTCACCTCGACCGGGGTGTAGTCGCCCTCGACGCGCACGTCGTCGAATCCGGCTCCCTCGAGCATGCCGATCATCTCGTGGACGCCGTACCAGCGCTCGACGAGCCGATGGTCCTCGCTGCGGACGACCGACCCGTCGCGCACGAGGTCGTAGCGCAGGTCGAGCGTGAACGCCTGCCCCAGCGGATCGGCCTCGACGAACCGCCGCCGGATCGGCGATCTCGCCGCCGTCCGGAAGGGGGGTCGTGTCGCGGGTCGTCCACTCGCCGGGCTGCGGACCGGTCCGCGTCGGCGCACCGCTTCCACACCTCCGTCATCGCCCAGCCGGCCTCGACGTCGACGGCCAGCGTGCCGCCCGGCTCGAGGTGGGCGTGGAAGCGCCGGAGCGACTCGAGGTCGTCGGCCCGGGTGCCGTTCAGGCCGAACGTCCCGCACGAGACGATCGTCCGGTAGCGGCGCGGGCAGGTCGAGCCCGGCATTGGACTGGAGGTGGAGCGACGGCGTGACGCCGTCGGCCTCCGCCCGGCGCCGGCAGAGGTCGATCATGTCGGGCGAGATGTCGCAACCGTCCACGTCGAGCCCGGCCCGCAGGTACTGGCACAGGAGCCGGCCCGGCCCGCAGCCGGCGTCGAGGGCGGGCCCGCCGCTTCGCTCGATGATCTCGCGGTAGTAGCCGACCTCGGGCGCGTCGTCGCGGTTCACGACCTGGAAGAGCAGGGCGGCGAGGCCGCGGTGGAAGTCCGGGCCGCTCGTCACGACGGCGCCGCCGAGTCACCTCGGCCACGAAGCCGGCCACGGCAGGGGCGAGCCCGGCGCCGATCGCCGCGCCGTCCCGCGCGCCGCCCGGGACGCGGAACGAGTGGTCGCCGCCGTCGACCTCGACGAGCCGGGCGCGCGGGCGAAGCTGCCCGATGGTCTCGGCCAGGAGGTCGGGCTGCGCGAACGCGTCGCGCGATCCCTGGAGGAAGAGCATCGGCACGGCGACCTGCTCGAGGTGCTCCCGGCGGAGCTTCTCGGGGCGCCCCGGCGGGTGCAGCGGATAGCCGAGGAAGACGAGCGCCTCGGCGGGCATCCCCTCGGCGACCGCCATCGAGGCGATCCTCCCGCCCAGCGACTTGCCCCCGGCGACCAGCGGGAGGGGCACGCGCTCGGCCACGGCGGCGCGCGCGAGCCGCCACGTCTCGATCAGCGCCGGCGCCGGGTCGGGCGCCTTGCGGCCGGCGTGCATGTAGGGGAAGTCGAACCGGGCGACGGCGAGGCCGAGCTCGGCGAGCGCGCCGGCGATCCCGGCCATGAACGGCGACTCCATGCCGGAGCCGGCGCCGTGGCCGAGGACGACGACCGCGCCGGCTCCGGCCGGCACGTCGAGGACGCCGGCCGTCGGCCCGCGGGGCGTCTCGAGGGTGAACGGACACGCTCACACCCCGGACGCTACAAGTTTGGATCCAAACCATGACGAGGCTCGCCGACCCCTATCGCGACCTGGACGTCATCGACCGGCGCGCGCCGCGGGCCAACCAGCTCGCGATCGGCGTGCTGGCGGTCGTCGCGTTCCTCACCGGCTGGTGGCCGATCCTCGGGCTGCTCGCGCTCCAGCTCGTGGTCGGCATCACGCTGGGCCGGCGCTGGTGCATCGCGTGCGTCGCCTACTTCGAGCTCGTCCAGCCCCGGATCGGCGAGGGCCCGCTCGAGGACTCGCGCTCGCCCCGCTTCGCGAACATGATGGGCGCCGTCGTCCTGACCGTCGGCGACCGTCGCGCTCGCCGCCGGCCTCTCGACGCTGGGCTGGGCCCTCGGGCTGCTCGTCGCCGCGCTGGCGCTCCTCGCGGCCGTGACCGGGTTCTGCACCGGCTGCGAGATCTACCGGCTCGGCGCGCGCCTGCGCGGCGTCGGCCACGGGGAGCTCCGCCGGATCGACCGTGCCGACGTCGGCGGGGCGGCGGACGAGGTCGTCGTCCACTTCACCCATCCGCTGTGCTCCGAGTGCCTGGCCGTCGAGCGGCGGCTCCGGGCGGAGGGGCGGACGCTCGTGACGGTCGACGTCCGCCGCGCCCCGATCTCGCGCGCAAGTACGGCATCGGCATCGTGCCGACCGCGGTCGCCGTCGCCGCCGACGGGGCGATCACGGCGCGGCTGGCCTAGCACCGCCCGTCGGCCATCCCTCGGCGAGGTGCAGGTCGAGCGCGACCGCCCGGCCGTGCAGTCCGGTCGAGCGGTACGACGCCGGGCAGGCGCGGGTAGAGGTGCGTCCAGTCGAGCGACGCCATCCAGCGGGCGTACGGCGCATCGACCCCCAGCAGCTATGCGGCCCGTTCCGTGGTCTGGACGGCGTCGCACTCGGCCCGGGACTCGCTCGGCGCCGGCCTCCCCGAGGTGCGCCGCCTCGTGCGCCAGGACGTGCACCGCGGCGATCTGCTCCCAGGTTGCAGCGACGAAGCGGTGCGTCGGCCGAGTACGCCAGGACGTCGAGCGGACCGCACACGTTCGGCGGCAGGTTGACCGTGCCGGCGCGCAGATCGGCGAACCCGCCGGTCTGCGACCGGGTCGAGCACCGTGACCCGCGGCCAGTCGGCCGCAGACCAGCAGCGCACCTCGACGGCGCGCCCGGCGAGCGCTCGACGCGACCCGTCCGAGCACGGGCTCGACTCGGCTTTGCGACGACGGTGCGGCGATCGACGGCAGCGGCCGGGTCGCGTAGGCGCGCACGGCCGCGAGCGTCTCGACCGCAACCACCGCTGCGACGAGCGAGAGGGCCCCGGCGACGCACCAGCGCCCACCGATACCGGCGGCGTGCGCGGGCTCCGCTCCGTGCGGGCACGGCCATGAAGCGCGGCACGCCCGGGCGGCGCGACGAACCGGCCGGCCAGTGCAGGCGTCCACCCGCGAGCCGCTCTCGAGCGCGGCGACGGCGGTGCCCCGCCCGAACGACCAGCCGCCGGACGCCGCGACGACCGTGCCCCAGACGGCGATCGCGACCAGCCCTCCGCCACCGGCGCCCGTCAACGCGGCGTACGAGGAGCGCCAGGCCGCGACGAGCGAGACGGGCGGCGCCCGCCGCGGCGGGCGAAACCTCCACGTCGACCTCCTGTCCCGGCCCTGACGCCAGCGTCGCCTCGACCGCACGCCGCCAGCGGCGCACCTGCCGCGCGCCCGGCGACGAAGCCGACCCAGAGCTCGAAGACGACGAGCGCGCCCACGAACGGCCACAGGCGCAGATCGCGCACGCGCGAGGACGAGCGCGGCGCCCGCCGCGGGCAGGGCGAGCCGCCACCGGGCGGCGAGGTCGCGGCGTCGTGACGACGTAGGTCATCTCGGTGCCGTGCGGAGCACGTGCCCCGCCGCAACCCGCTGGCGCAGGCCCGCCGGCGAACGAGCAGCCGGACGCCGCGACGCCGCTCCGGCCGGCCGGATCGCGGCCGCCATAACCGCCGCGCCGCACGCCGCCCATGCGACCGACAACCGCCGGCGACCACGCCGCGGCCACGAGCGCCTGGCGCGGCGTCGTGCCGCCGCCGACGAGCACGACCGCCGGCCAGACCACCCAGGCCCGGGCGAGCACGCGCCGCGGCGAACCGAGCCGGGTTGATCGCAGGGGCGGGCCCCACCGCGGCGCCGTCCGCCTCGCGGAGGACGACCCGTCGGCGCGAGACCCCGAGGGCCGCGACGCGCACGGCGGCACCGGCCGCCGCGCCAACCGCGAGCCACGCTGCGAGACCGCGACGCCGACGCGTCGGCGGCGATGGTTGCGACCGCCCCGAGCGAGCGCGAAGGGGGCGACGCACGAGCACCGCCGTCCGCGCCACGGCCGCTCCACCACTCCGCCGCGCTGCAGAGCGTCGGGTCGTCGTGCACGAACGCGATCGACGGGCGCGGCCCGCCCTCGCACACGACTGTTCCGGTGACGGTGCCCATCCCCCAAGGGTGTCAGCGTGCCGGGGGGTGCCGCTATCACCCGAAGGGGTCAGGGGCCGGGTGGGTTTCGCTCCCAGATCAGCCGGAGGCCCTCGAGCGTGAGCAACGGCTCCACGTGGTCGACGGTCTGGCAGTGGGGCGCGACGAGGGCCGCCATGCCGCCGGTCGCGACCGCGATCGCCTCGCCGCCCAGCTCCGCCCTGAACCGCCGCACGAGCCCGTCGACGAGCCCGGCGAACCCGAAGATCGCACCGGACTGCATGTTCGTGTCCGTGTTCAGGCCGATCGCGCGCTCCGGTGCGCGGAGCTCGACCTTCGCGAGCCGGGCGGCCCGGTCACGCAGGGCGTCGGTCGCGACCTGCACGCCGGGGGCGATCGCGCCGCCGACGAACTCGCCCGCCGCCGAGACGGCGTCGAAGTTGATCGCGGTGCCGAAGTCGACGACCACGCACGGCCCGCCGTAGCGCGCGAACGCGGCCGCGGCGTTGGCGATCCGGTCGGGGCCCACCTCGTCGGGGCTGTCGACGCGCATCGCCGACGCCGGTCTCGCACGCCCGGTCCGACGATGAGCGCCCGGCATCCGAGCCGCTCGCGCGCCACGGCCTCGTACTCGGCGGTGAGCGCCGGCACGCCGGAGGCCAGGCAGAGCCCGGTGACGTCGGCGAGCGTCCGGCCGCGCAGCTCGAGCAGGCCGCGCAGCTCGAGCGCCAGCTCGTCGGCCGTGTGCGTGCGGACGGTCGTCGTGCGCCAGTGCTCGACGACGTTCTGGCCGTCGTAGAGACCCGCGACGGTCTGGGTGTTACCGGCGTCGAGCGCGAGCAGCATCGGTCACTCGTCGGAGAGCTCGAAGCCGGGCGGGAACGTGGTCGCGATCTCGCTCTCGGGCTTCAGCTCCTCGATGGTGACGTCCTGGGTGGTGTGCACCTCCGCCCGCGGGATGATCCGGCTGGGCCGGTTCTTGTCCCAGACCCACACGTCCTCCATCGTCAGGTGCACGAGCGGATAGGTGGGCTGGTTCGCGGTGTCCATCTCGAGCCGGTTGCACAGGTACGTCGCCTCGGCCGTGAGGACGCAGTACTTGAAGAGGCCGAAGACGGTGGCGTACTCCTTCTTCAGTCGCAGCTCCAGCTCGGCGTCGAACTCCTCGAGGTCTTCGATGTAGGCCATGGCGACAGTCTAGAGCGTTGCGCGCACGGCCCAGGCGCGGGCGATCAGCCGGATCGACCCGTCCGACTCTGCGGGCAGCGTCTCGCGGAGCCGCTCGCGCAGGGCCTCTCGCCGCTCGGCGGGCAGCGACACGCAGTAGCCGGGAGCCGGGCCCTGGCCGCCCTCGAACGGCGTCCAGTAGTCGTCGAACCCCGCGAACACGGTGGAGACGTCGATCGCGCGCGTCTCGACCTCGGCCAGGCCGGCCCCGGCGAAGAGCGCCTCGAGCGCCGGCGGGTTGCACCCGGCCATCCGCCGGCCCTCGTCGAGGTCGGCCGCGGCCGGGTCGAGCTCGACGGCGGCGTCCCAGAAGCGCCGCATCAGCTGCATCTCGCCGGCGTAGTCCCACACGTAGCCGGCGACGACGCCGCCCGGCTTCACGACCCGCCTCATCTCGGCGACGCCGCGCCCGGGATCGGGGAGGAAGTTCAGGACGAGGCTGCTCGCGACGGCGTCGAACGCGGCATCCGGATGATCCAGGGCCTGTGCGTCGCCGACGGCGAAGGATGCCCGCGGATCGGTCACGCGGGCGCCGGCATATGCGACGTACGCGGCCGAGGTGTCGACGCCGACCACGGAGGCGGGCTCTGCGACCGCGAGCACCGTCTCGGTGAGCGCGCCTGACCCGCAGCCCACGTCGAGCCAGCGGCCGCCGGGCGGCACGTCGAGCCAGGCCACGAACTCGCGCGCGACGAGCCGGCTCCAGCGGCCGACGTAGCGCTCGAGGCGCTCGGCATCGTTCCAGACATCCGCAGGCATCGGAGCGAGCCTACACGGCGGCCACCCGCCTGAAGTTTGGCTAGCCTCGGCGGATGGCGGCAGGGCTCTCCGGCGATCGCGCACGCGTCGGCGTGGCCGTGGCGTTCCTCGCGCATGCCGTCGTCTTCGGCACCTGGGCGTCGCGCGTCCCGGCCGTCAAGCATGCCCTCGGCCTCAGCGACGCCCAGCTGGGGGTGGCGTTCTTCGGGATGGCGGCCGGAACGCTCATCGGAAGCCGGCTGGGCGGCGCGCTCGCGTCGCGCGTATCGGCGCCAGGCGCGTCGTACGGGCCGGCATGCCGGTCCTCGCGGCGGCACTGGTGCTCGCCGCCGTCGCCGGCGATCAGGCGACGCTCACAGCCGCGCTCGTCGCTCTGGGCGTCACGGCGGCGGTCGTGGACGTCGCGATGAACGCCGAGGCCGTCGTCGTGGAGCGGGCCCGCGGCCGGCCGCTCATGTCGGGGTTTCACGGGTTCTGGAGCGTGGGACTCATGGCCGGCGCGGTGGCAGGGATCGGCGCTGCGGCGCTCGACCTCCGCCCGGTCGTGCACTTCGCGCTGGCCGCGGCCGTCGTCGCCGCCGGATCGGCGCCGTTCCTGGCCCGGCTCCCGCATCGCTCGATTCCGAGCCGCACGGACGACGCCGCGGGCGGGTGGTCCCCGAAGCTCGTCGTGCTCGGCCTCATCGCCTTCAGCTCGTTCTTCGCCGAGGGGGCAGCGGCCGACTGGAGCGCCGTCTACCTGCGCGATCGGGCGGACGCGGGCGCTGCTGTTGCCGCCGCGGCGTTCGCGAGCTTCTCGCTGGCGATGGCGGCCTCCCGGCTCGCGGGCGATCGGTTGGCGGCCGGCTTCGGCCCTGTCAGGCTCGCCCGCGCGGCAAGCGTCACGGCGGGACTCGGCCTCGCCCTGGCCCTCCTCGTCCCGACATCCGCAGCCGGCCTGCTCGGCTTCGCGCTCCTCGGGGCGGGGATCGCACCGATCGTGCCGACGGTCATCAGCGCCGCCGGCGGGGCGCGGCTCGGAACCCCGGAAGGCGTCGTTTCCCGCGTCTTCGCGGTCGGCTACGTGGGCGGGATCATCGGCCCCGCCGTGATCGGCTTCACCGCGGGTCAGATCGGTCTGCGTGCCGCGCTCGTGATTCCGATCTGCCTCATCGCGCTCATCGCGATCGCGTCGGGACGGCTTGCGACGGCCGCCGGCAGCGCCTGACCGTTAGACGAGGCCGGGAAGCAGCCGCTTGGTGCGCGTGGCGTACTCGTCGTACGCCGGGAACTGGGCGCGCAGGTTCGCCTCCTCGTAGTGCGTCCGTGCCACCTGGAGGCCCAGGCACACCAGCCAGGCGCCGGCCGCGGCGGCCGGATGCCGCGAACCGATGACGATTCCGAGGGCGGCCGTGAGCTCGCCGAGGTAGAGCGGATGGCGCACCAACCGGTACGGGCCGCGCACGACCAGGCCGCGCACGTCCGGCAGGATGCCGAAGCAGCGGCCGAGGACGGCGACGGAGGCGAGCGAGAACGCGAGGCCGGCGAAGAGCAGCGAGTCCGACACCATGACGCGGAGACCGGCCCCTGCGTCGGCGCCGAAGAGGCCGACGGAGATCATCGTGAGCTGCGAGAGCAGCGCGACGGCGACGCCGACGGGTGCCCGGTCGCGGCGGATCGGCGCGGGCCGGATGTTGATGAGGACCGTGAACATCACCCAAAGCGCACCCGACAGGACGTGGAACGCCGCGCCGGAGACCGACGAGGCCTGCATGGTGGCCTCCACCTGCACGACCACCATGATCGTGAAGAGGAGCGTCGGGATGGCCCGCGAGCCCACGAGCGTGAGCACGTCGGGGATCGGGCCGGCCGAGAGACGTATTCGGTCACACTCCGATCATCGACAGGCGCGCCGCGCTACATGAGCGAAAGGGCAGTTCGCTCGACGCCCTGCGGGTCGAGCGCGGCAAGCCACTCGCGGGCCGGCCGGCCGGCGAGCGGAAGGTCCGGCGCGATGTCGCACAGCGGCCGCAGCACGAACTCGCGCTCGTGCGCGCGCGGGTGCGGCAGCGTCAGGCGCGAGTCGTTGCGCACCACGTCGTCGAACGAGATCAGGTCGAGGTCGAGCGTGCGCGGCCCCCAGCGCACGTCGCGGACGCGGCCGTGCTCCGCCTCGACGGCGAGGAGGACGTCGAGCAGCGCGCCGGGATCGAGCTCCGTGTCGATCGCGGCGACGGCGTTCAGGAACGGCGGCTGGTCGGTGAGCCCGACCGGATCCGAGCGGTAGACCGGCGAGGCGGCCGCTAGATGGCCGGCCCGGCGCTCGAGCTCGGCGGCAGCCGCGCGCAGCGTCTCGGCAGGATCTCCCAGGTTCGCCCCGAATCCGACGTACGCCCGACTCACCCGCTCGGGTGCATTTTCCATATCTCCCCTTAACGAACTGCTCACATTTGCCGATGTCCTGATCAGGGTACGGACGATTCGCGTTGGCCGTCCCGCTCCGGCTCTGACCAAGGATGGTGCCATGTCGACCCTCATGGAACTGACCGTTGTGCTCGTGCTCTGCCCCGCCGCTCTGGCGATCTGGGCGGACGCGCGCTACCCCCAGCTGCGCCCGCGGGAGATCCGGCGGACGACGATCCACCTCGGCATCGGCGGCCTGCTCGCGTTCGTCGGCATGCGGCCGATGCTGGCCGCGATCGCGGCCGAGCTGTCCGGCCCCACCGGCCAGGCGACGGCGCTCATCGCCGCCTGCGCCGTCATCACGTACTGCCTGACGGTGTCGGTCTGGATCTTGCGGCTCGCGTCCGAGACCGTCCGCGACGGCCGCTAAGCCCCCGCTGCTCAGACCATGACTTCGCGCAGGACGGCGGCCGCCTCCGCGCGGGTGCGGGCCTTCAGCTTGCGCAGGATCGCCTTCACGTGCCAGCGCACGGTCTCGGGCGACAGGAAGAGCCGGTCGGCGATCTCGCCGGTCGTCTCGCCCGCGGCGATCGTGCTGAAGGATCTCGAGCTGCCGCGGCGTCAGGCGCTCGCGGTGCGGCAGCTTCGACGCGAGGAGCATGCGCCGCTGCGAGTCGCGGACGTCGTCGATCAGGTGTGCGGCCATCGCCGTGACAGGGCCGCCTCGCCCGACAGCACGCCGTTCAGCGCGACGGCCAGCCGCTCCGGCGGCTGATCCTTGGTGAGGTAGCCGACGGCGCCGGCGCGCACCGCGGCGAGCATGTCGGCGGGGTCGCGCGACTCGGTCAGGATCACGACCCGCGGCGCGCGACGCCGTCCATCTCGGCGAGCCGGCGCACGAGGTCGATGCCGCTGCCGTCGGCCAGGCTGCAGGTCGGCGAGGACCAGGTCGGGCTGCGTCCGGGCGGCCACGTCCGTCGCCTCGCGCACGCTCGAAGCGGCCCCGACGACCGTGAGGCCGCCGGCCTCGAGCACCGCGACAAGCCCACGGCGAAAGAGCGGCTGGTCGTCGACGACCACGATGCGCACCTGCGACATGCCTCCGTTATACGGGCGGAATTGCGGCCGGCGGAAGACTCGGTGACCACCGCGACCTCGTCCAGCGGATGCGGAATCGGGACATCGGGCTTGGCGACGCGCACGCGCGCCTGGGTCACGCCGAACCGGGCGACGAGGTCGTCGGCGATCACCGCGGCGAGCCGCTCGAGCAGCCGGTACGGGCCGCCCTGGGCCAGCTCGACCACCCGATCGCACACCGCGGCGTAGTTGACCGCGTCGGCCAGGTCGTCCGTCTCGTCGGCCCGGGACGGCGGCGGGTCGAGCCAGACGTCGAGCACGAACGTCTGCCCGTGCTCGCGCTCGTCGTCGAGCACGCCGTGGTAGGCGAACACCCGCAGGCCGCGGATCTCGATCCGGGAGCTCCTCATGAGGCATGCTCGATCGCGGCTGCGACGGCCAGCGCCTCGCGTGTCTCGCGCACGTCGTGCACGCGCACCATCCAGGCGCCGCGCCGCACCGCCTCGACGTTCGCCGCCGCCGTGGCGACGGCCCGGCCGCGCTCGGCGTCCCCGATGATGCGCGCCCAGGAACCGCTTGCGCGACACCCCGATCACCACCGGCGGGCCGACCGCGACGATCGCGTCGAGGTGCCGCAGGAGCGAGAGGTTGTGCTCGCCGGTCTTGCCGAAGCCGATGCCGGGATCGATGCAGATCGCGTCCTCGGCTGATGCCCGCGTCCCGCGCGGCCTGCACGCGCTCGGCCAGGAACGCCGCGACCTCCGCGACGACGTCGTCGTAGCGCGGGTCGTCCTGCATCGTCTTCGGGGTCGCCCGCATGTGCATCAGGCACACGGGCACCCCGGCGGCGGCGACGACCTCCGCCATGCGCGGGTCGACCCGCATCGCCGAGACGTCGTTCACGAACGACGCCCCGGCCGCGATCGCCGCCTCGGCGACGACGGCCTTCGTGGTGTCGATCGAGATCGGCACGTCGGTCGCCTCGCGCAGGCCGCTGGATCACCGGCGAGCACGCGGCGCCAGCTCGACGTCGCGCCGGGACCGGGTCCGACCCCGGGCGGGTCGACTCGCCTCCGACGTCGAGCACGTCGGCGCCGTCGGCGACCAGCGCGACGCCGTGGGCGACCGCGGTCGCCGGGGTCGAGGTACTCGCCGCCGTCCGAGAAGGAGTCGGGCGTCACGTTGATCACGCCCATCACGGCCGGGGGCGGGAACCGATCAGGCAGCGGAGCCACGGGCGGCATCCTAGAATGGCCCCGCCGACGACCCGCCGGAGGGCCTTGCCGTTTCACACGTCGCACACCGAGGTTGAGGCCGACCTGCTCCGCCAGGCGCTCGGCCCGGGCTCGAGCGTGCTCGAGGCCGGGTGCGGGCGGACGACCCGCCTCGCCCGGTTCCGCGACCGCATCGACCGGCTCGTGGGCGTCGACCTCGACGAGTCGGGCGGGCGGACGAACGAGTCGCTCGACGAGTTCGCCGTCGCCGACCTGTGCGGCCCGCTCCCGTTCGACGACGGCGCCTTCGACCTCGTCTACGCGAACTTCGTCGTGGAGCACCTCGAGCGGCCGCCGGCGGCGTTCGGGGAGTGGCACCGCGTGCTCCGCCCGGGCGGGTCGGTCATCGTCGTCACGAGCAACCGCTCGAACCCGCTCATGGCCGCGGCCCGCATCCTCCCGCAGGGCGTGCGGACGGCGATCAAAGGCCGCGGGCCCGGCGCCGCCGCCCGGGACGTCTTCCCCGCCCGCTACCGGGCCAACACCCCTGCGGCGCTCACGGCCCAGCTACGGCAGGCCGGGTTCCGGCCCGTGCGGGTCGTCCCCGTCGCGACGCTCCACCGGTACGCGGGTGAGCGGCGAGCGGCGGTGGCAGCCCTCCGCGGCTTCGAGCGCGTGCTGCCGCCGCGCCTTCGCTCGACGATCGTCGCCTGGTACGAGCGCGACTAGCCGCGATACGAGAGCGAGGTCGCCGTCGGCAGCAGCCGCTCGTAGCCGTAGCCGGTGATCGGCCGGTGGCCGGGCCGCCACAGCTCGGCGGAGTTGTTGTTGTCGAACCCCATGGCGTTGGTGGCACCCATGTCGGCGAGCACGCTCGCGAACTTCGGCATCGTGAGGCCCGCGCCGGCCTTCCCGCCGATCAGGATCATCCACCCCGAGCTCCCGGCCTGGACGAGCGCCGGGCGCCAGCAGCCGCCGCCGCAGTCCCACTGCCAGGGGTCGATCGAGTCGGGCCGCGAGGAGACCGCCCGGCCGGCATCAACCAGCATGGGCTTGCCGCCGGTCACGTCGGTGACGTTGCCCCATCCGGCGTCGTCGACCGCGGTGTCGATGGCGGGCGAGGCCGCCAGCGCCAGCTGACCGAGGGCCGGTGCAACCACGGGGTGGGCCGGCGCAGGCTCGTTCCTCGCGAGGAGCACCACGCCGCCGGCCGGCACGGTCACGATCTCGCCGGGCTGGCACACCACGGCCGCACAGGCCGACCCGGAGAGGGGCATCGAGACGGGCCGACGCTCCGCGGTCGGCTCGGTCATCCTGAGCGCCACGACCGTCTCGCGGCGCTTCGATCCCTGCGGGTTGGTGTAGGACTCCGAGCCGCGCAGCTCGGTCTGAAGCACGTCCGAGTCCGCGACGACCCCGACCGCGTCGGCCGGGATCTTCACCTGCGCGCCCGCAGTGGTGTAGGCGGCGACCTGGTCGTTCTTGATCGTGCTCGAGAGCGCGGAGGGTGCCGAGTTGAACGCGCCGACGGTGGCCATGACGCCGCCGGGAAGCGCCAGCTTCATCGGCCGCGCCAGCGGGTGGCCCATGATGAACCGGCCGTCGGGCTTGTAGCCGACCGCCAGGGCGCCCCTGCCGACCCGGTAGACCCGCCGGTCCTGCATGAGCAGGCCGCTCGTGATGCTCCGGGTGGGGCTCCAGCTCTTGTAGATCGAGTAGTCGCCCGTCATCGCGGCGACCATCCCGGACGGCCCGCCGGCCGCCGCGAGGTGGGAGATCTGGTGATCCGTGATCCAGCTGGTCGACTCGTCGTACGCGCCGAGCAGGGACGAGTGCAGGCTCGACGTGGCGATTCCCGAGCTTCCAGCTCAGCTTGTAGACCTCCTGGGCGCCGAACACGCCGCGGACGGTGATCCGCGAGTGCACGAGCACGACGCCCGGCTTCAGGACCTTCCGCGAGATGACCACCTTCGACCTCACCGGGCCCGCCCACGCGGCGGTGCCGCTCGAGAGGCCGACCAGGGCCACGAGGCCGATCCCGAGCACGCGGGACAAGAACTTGGATGACACGCCAGGAACCCCCTGCTGAAGCCGATGCGTAGGAGGGTTATCGGCGCGCGGGGGAAGCCTTGCGCCCCCTTCAGGGGGAGGGTCCCCTACCCAAACCGGTTAACCGGCGGATCAGCTGGGCTGCGGCGACTCCGGCGGCTGGCCGGAGGCGATGTTGCCGGGGAGCGGGAGGCCGATCCCGCGGGCGCGGCCGGGCTCCTTGCGGGGCTGCTCGGCGCGGGCGTGTCGGACTCCTTGGGCTCCTGGTCGACGAAGACCTCCTCGGGGGCCTCGCCGGAGAGCAGCCGCTGGAACTGGTCGGAGTCGAACGTCTCGTACTGGATCAGGATCTTCGACATCGGCTGGAGCTCGTCGATGTGCGCGGTCAGCACCTCGCGGGCGCGCTCGTGGGCCGACTCGACGATGCGCCGGATCTCGTCGTCGATCTCGCGCGCGATCTCCTCGGAGTAGTCGGCCTCGTGGCCGAAGTCGCGGCCCAGGAAGGGCTGGCTGCGAGTCGCGGCCGAACGTGCGCGGGCCGAGCTTCTCGGACATGCCCCAGCGCGTGACCATGCGCTTGGCCGTGTCGGTCGTCTTGTTGAGGTCGTCCTCGGCGCCGGTCGTGACCTCGCCGAAGACGAGCTCCTCGGCGGTGCGGCCGCCCAGGTTCTTGGCCAGGCCGTCCAGCAGCTCGGCCCGCGAGCGCATGAACTTGTCCTCGGACGGCAGCGTGACGACGTAGCCGAGGGCCATGCCGCGGCCGACGATCGAGATCTTGTGCACGGGGTCGTTGTGCTCGAGGTAGTGGCCGACGAGCGCGTGGCCCATCTCGTGCACGGCGGTGATCTCGCGCTCCTTGGGCGAGAGCAGCCGGGTCTTCTTCTCGGGCCCGGCGATGACGCGCATGATGCCCTCTTCGAGCTCGAGGTTCTCGATCTGCTTCTTGCCCTTGCGGGCGGCGAGCAGCGCGGCCTCGTTCACGAGGTTGGCGAGGTCGGCGCCGGTGAAGCCGGGCGTCTGGCCGGCCAGCGCCTCGATGTCGACGGTCTGGGAGATCGGCTTGCCGCGGCTGTGCACCTCGAGGATCTTCTTGCGGCCGACGCGGTCGGGCCGGTCGACGACGACCTGGCGGTCGAAGCGACCGGGGCGCAGCAGGGCCGGGTCGAGGATGTCGGGCCGGTTGGTGGCCGCGATCAGGATCACGTTGTCCTTCATCTCGAAGCCGTCCATCTCGACGAGCAGCTGGTTCAGCGTCTGCTCGCGCTCGTCGTGGCCGCCGCCCATGCCGGCGCCGCGATGGCGGCCGACGGCGTCGATCTCGTCCATGAAGATGATGCACGGCGAGTTCTGCTTGGCCTGCTCGAACAGGTCGCGAACGCGGCTCGCGCCGACGCCGACGAACATCTCGACGAAGTCGGAGCCGGAGATCGAGAAGAACGGCACACCGGCCTCGCCGGCGACGGCCCGGGCGAGCAGCGTCTTACCGGTGCCCGGAGGCCCGAACAGCAGCACGCCCTTGGGGATGCGCGCGCCGAGCGCCTGGAACTTCTTCGGGTTCTCGAGGAACTCCTTGATCTCCTGCAGCTCCTCGACCGCCTCGTCGACGCCGGCCACGTCCTTGAACGTGATCTTGGGCGAGTCGACGGACATCCGCTTGGCGCGGCTCTTGCCGAAGCTCATCACCTTGGAGCCGCCGCCCTGCATCTGGTTCATCAGGAAGATCCAGAACACGAAGAAGAGCAGGAAGGGCAGGATCGTGATCAGCGCGCTCCACCACGGCGAGCCGCCGGCCTTGGCGCCGTCGATCGTGACGCCCGTGCGCAGTCGGCGACGCCGGAGCTCCGTGTTCAGGAGCTGGAGCGACGGGACGCCGACCGTGTACGTCTTGTCCGGTTCGCGCTCAGCTTGAAGGTGACGCTGTTCCTCGCCGGGTCGGACTTGAGCGACGTGACCTTGCCCTCGCTCGTCCACTGCTGAGAGATCGCTGAACGTCGTCGGCTGCGCGCTGGACGACGAGTTGATGATCTTGAGCGCGAAGAACGCGAGCACGACCACGACGAGGATCGGAAAGAGTGCGCTCTTGAAAAGTCTGTTCACTACGTGTTCGCCTACTTCCCCCGGGGAGGTGCGTAGGCATCTCGGCCGCGATACGCCCGGTGACCCGGGCTGAACCTTACCACGGGGGTTTCGCAAGCCCGGGTATCGGCACGCGCGCGCGGGTTCTGTAGCGCGACCGCCGAGACGGCGTCAGTCGAGCGGCTCGGGGAGCTTCGATCTCGTCGAGCGCTGCGACGTACGGCAGGCTGCGGTAGCGCTCGCCGTAGTCGAGCCCGTAGCCGATCGCGAACCGGTTGGGGATCTCGAACCCGACGTAGCGGCAGCCGATGTCGGACTTGCGCCGGGCGGGCTTCGTCAGGAGCGCGCACACCTCGACCGACGCCGGCTTCCGCGCCTCGCAGGTTGCGCAGCAGGTACGAGAGCGTGAGGCCGGAGTCGACGATGTCCTCGACGATCAGCACGTGCCGGCCCTCGATGTTCGCGTCGAGATCCTTCAGGATCCGCACGACGCCCGGACGAGTCGGTGCTGTTGCCGTAGCTCGAGACGGCCATGAAGTCGATCTCGCACGGGACGGTGATGCGTGCGCACCAGGTCGGCGATGAAGAACACCGCGCCCTTCAGCACGCCGACCAGCAGCGGGTCGAGCCCGGCGTAGTCGCGCGAGATCTCGGCGCCGAGCTCGACGACCCGGCCGCGGAGCTGCGTCCTCCTCGACCAGCACCTCGGCGATCAGCGGGTCGTGCTCGGCCGCGGTCTGGACGTTCATCTCGGCGGAGGATACCGGCTTCGCGCGGCGGGCCGAAGGCGAGTGTGCGGCGGTCGCGGCACGGCCTCGAGGTCGCGCCCGAGCGAGAGCCGCTCGACCCCCGCGCTGCGGCCGGCGAGATCGACCAGCCGCTCGGTGAGCGCGCGCGGCAGCCGCAGCGGCCGCCCGGCGGCGCGCTCGGCCGCGTCCCGCAGCACGATCACCCGCAGCGGGCGCGGGAGCATCCGCCAGCCGGTCGAGGTCGAGCTCGTCCGGACGTGCTCGCCGGCCAGCTCGCGTCAGGAGCTCGTCGAGCTCGCCGAGCAGCTCCGCCGTCGCGGGCCAGGTTGCACCTCGGCGCCGGGGTGGACGCGCCGGAGCGCGGGCATCACGTCGTGGCGGATCAGGTTGCGGCGCAGGCGTCGTGTCGGCGTTGGTGTGGTCGATCGCGCGGCTCGAGCCGCGCCGCCCGCACCACGCCCGCGTCTCGTCGGCGGTCACGCACAGCAGCGGCCGGACGAGCGCCCCGGCCGCGGGGCGCATCGGCCGCCATCGCGCGGACGCCGGACGAGGAGACCAGCCGGTAGAGGACGGTCTCGGCCTGGTCGGACAGCGTGTGCCCGGTCGCGATCGGCGCGGCCGGCGGCGTGCTCGCGGGCGGCCGCGTAGCGGGCCTCGCGGGCGCGCGCCTCGACGTTCGGCCCCGCCCTCGACGTCGACGGCGACCACCGTGGCGCCGAGGCCGGCGCAGAACGCGGCGTCGGCAAGCCCGGCCTCGCCGCGCAGGCCGTGCTCGACGTGCAGGGCCTCGACGCGGATGCCGAGCTCGCGCAGGACGCCCCACAGGCACAGGCGAGTCGGCGCCGCCCGACACCAGGGCGAGCACCGGCTGGCCGGGTTCGAGCAGACCGTGCTCGGCGACGAGATCCGGCTACGCGCTCCAACGAGCAGCGAACCGCCGGGCATAGGTCGTGCCGAGCTCGATGTAGCGGGCGTGGGCGATCTGGGCGGCGTCGTCGTCGCCGGCCGCGCGGGCGCGCTCGATCTCGGCCTGCAGGCCGGCCAGCCGCTCCTCGAGGCGCAGCTCGAGGACTGCTCCTCGCGGCGTGAGCTCGTCCTCGCGGCCGAGCAGCACGCAGCGCCCGCGGCCGCCAGAGCGCTCGCGCAGCCGCGCGAGGCCCGGATCGCGGCTCGCCTCGAGCACCTCCCAGCCCCGCTTCGCGAACGGCACGCAGCGCCTCGGCCTCGAACAACGGGGTCAGACCCCAGCACTGTCCGCGTCGCCGCCCGGTGCGAGCCGCCCGCCGCAGGCGCACGGCGCGAGCAGCGGCTCGCAGGTCGGACTCGATGCCGTCGCTGCCGAGCTGGAAGCCGTCCTCGCCGTGGACGGCCAGCCGCACGAGCCCGACCTCGAGCGAGCGCGGCGCAAGCTCGTAGGCCGCCCCGCAGGCTCGCAGCGCCACGGGTCGGGCGGTCCGCCGGGATCACGCGGGCACGCGTAGCCGACAGGAACTCGGCGCACCGCGACGCCGAACGAGTACGGCGCCTCGATCATCGGCATGTGCCCGACGCCCGGCAGCACGAGCTCCTCGCCGCCGAGCGCCTCGGCCAGCGCCGGGCCGTTCTCCCAGCCGCTGCGGTCGAGCTCGCCCCAGAGCACGAGCGCGGGCGCGGACGCGCTCGATCGAGCGCGCGGCAGGTCGAGCGCCGCGAGCGCCGGGAGCACCGGCCGGGCACGACCGGCGCGGCCCGGCCCGCGTCGCAGGAGCCATCGGGCGGCCGAGGGCCGGGTCGAGGCCGTCCGGTCCGGGCCATGCCGACGAACCAGCCGAAGACGACCCGGCGGGACAGGCCGACGGCGCGGCCGCCGGCGCTCCCACAGCCGCTCGGTGGCGGCCAGCGCGCGGTGGAACGGCAGCATGAACCGGGCGCGGCGAAGGCTCCAGCGGCACCATGCCCACCGGCGAGGCAAGCACCACGCCGGCGACCGGCCGCTCCGCCGCCCAGGCGACGCCAAGCGGCGCCCCGAACGAGTGGCCGACGCACCGCCGGCCGGTCGACGCCGATCTGGTCGACGGCCTCGGCCATCAGGTCGCACGGCCTCCGTGAACGAGAACGGCTCGAGCACGTCCGAGCCGCCGTGGCCGGGGACGTCGATGGCGATCACGCGGTGCGTCCGCGCGAGCGCGCTCGGCGAACGGACGCCCAGATAGTCGAGCGAGCCGGTGAGCCCGTGCAGCAGCACGACCGGGGCGCCCGCACCCCACTCGGTCACGTTGACACGCAGGCCGTCGACGGCGAGGGTCCGCTCATGCATCCGACGGAAGCTACCAGCGCCGCGGCGAGCCGACGAGTACCGCGGCGCAGCTACGCGAAATTGGGAGACCGCGGCCGCGGGCTGGGAGCGGAGCGCGAGCCGCATGCAGGCGGCGCTCGGCGCCCTCACGGACTGGCTGCGTCGACCACCTGGCGCCGCGCCCGGCCAGCACCGTGCTCGAGCTCGCCGCCGGGCACCGGCGACGACGGGCATCGCGGTCGCCGCGGCTCGTCGCCGGGCGGCCGGGTGATCGTGTGCGACCGCTCGACCGCGATGGTCGCGGCGGCCGGGCGCGGGCGGCCGAGCGTCGGGCTCGCGACGTCGAGATGCGCGTGCTCGACGCCGAGGCGATCGACCTCGCCGACGCGAGCGTCGACCGGGTCGTGTGCCGGTTCGCGCTCATGCTCATACCCGACCCGCGACGGCGCTCCGCGAGACGCGGCGGGTGCTGCGACCCGGCGGCCGGTTCGCGTTCGCGGTGTGGGACGCGGTCGAGCGACAACCCCTGGGCGCCGACGCTCTGGGACGTGCTCGAGCGCATGACCGACCTGCCCCCGGCGCGCCCCGGCGGGCCCGGGATGTTCGCGCTCGCCGACCGCGGACCGGCTCGAGCGACGCTGCTCGCCGGCGCCGGGCTCGGCTGACGGCGATCGAGGCGATCCCGGTCGACTGGACGCTACCCCGACTTCGACGACTACTGGCGCGACGCAGTCGGCGCTGAACGGCGGCCTCGCCCGGCTCCTGCCGACGCTGCTCCGACGCCGAGCGCGACCGGCTGATCGGCCGCGGTGCGCGCGGCGGTCGAGCCGTTCCGCACCGACGACGGCTACCGGCTCGCCGGGCTCGCGCTCGGCGTCGTCGGCCGACCGCCCTGATAAGCTCTGCGGCCGTGCCGATCCACCTGCGCGCGAGCAGGGCGACTACGCCCCGGCGGTGCTTCTGCCCGGCGACCCGCTGCGGGCCGAGCGGATCGCGCGCGAGTTCCTGGACGACGCCCGCCAGGTGAACGGCGAGCGCGGCATGCTCGGCTACACGGGCACCTTCGAGGGCCGGCCGGTGTCGGTGCAGGCCACCGGGCATGGGCTGCCCCAGCGCCGCGATCGTGATCGAGGAGCTGATCCAGCTCGGCGTGACGCGGCCTGATCCGCGTCGGCACCTGCGGCGGGCTGCAGCCCGAGCTGCGCCTGGGCGACCTGGTGGTGGCACTCTCGGCCGTGCCCGCCGACCGCACCGCGCTGCGCTACACCGGCGGCGAGCCGCACGCGCCGACCGCGGACTTCGGCGTCACCCACGGGATCGATCCACGCGGCCAAGGGCCTGGACCTGCGGCCGCACGTCGGCGCGATCGCGAGCTCGGACACGTTCTACGACCCCGACCCCGAGCGGCACAAGCGCTGGGCGGACGCGGGGCGTGCTCGCCGTCGAGATGGAGGCGGCGGTGCTGTTCACGATCGCCGCCCTCCGCGGCGTCGCAGGCCGCGTGCCTGCTGACGGTGTCCGACCTCGTCTCGCGGCGAGGACTTCGTCCGCATCTCGACGAGGAGCTCGCGGCCGCCGTCGAGCGGATGACCCGGCTCGCGCTGCGCGGCCGCGGTGGACGAGCATTAGCCCGACGGCGACCGGGCCGTCATGATCGTGAACCCGGCGTCCGACAGCGGGCGCACGGCGCGGCGCTGGCCCGAGATCGCCCGCGCGGGCGCGCGCGCACGGGCTCGACGTCGAGTGCGCGCCTCACCGAGGCCGCCCGGGCACGCCGACCGAGCTGACGCGCGCGGCCCTGCGCGAGGGCGCCGAGCTGATCGTGGCGGTCGGGCGGCGACGGCACCGTCTCGGAGGTCGCGAACGGCTTCTTCGACGGCGACGAGCCGGTCGAGCCGGAGGCGGAGCTGGCGGTCGTCTCGCGCGGCTGCGGATGCGACTTCGCCCGCACCTTCGGCATCTCCAAGCGCACCGACCGCGCGCTCGACGTCGCGGCGCAGGGGGCCGACGCGCACGATCGACCTCGGCCGGGTCACGCTACACGGACCGCGACGGCGGCCCGGACGACGCGCCTCTTCTGCAACGTCGCGAGCGCCGGCCTCACCGGCGTGGTCGCCGAGCGGGTGAACCGGTCGGGCAAGCCGCTCGGCGCGACCGTCGCCTTCGCCTGGGGGGCGATCGTGACGTTCTTCGGGCTACCGCAACAGCCGCTTCCGCGTGCGGCATCGACGAGCGCGAGCTCGACCAGGTCTCGAACAACGTCATCGTCGGCAACTGCCGCTACTTCGCCGGCGGCATGAAGATCCTGCCGATGGCCGAGCCCGACGACGGCCTGCTCGACGTGCTCGTCTGGGGCGACGTCGGCAAGGCTCGACCTGGCGCTGAACCTGCACAGGCTCTACCGGGGCACGCACGTCGAACCACCCCAAGGCCGACATCAGCCGCGCCGTGCGCGTGGTCGGTCGAGCCGGAGAGCGCCGCTGCCGATCGAGGCCGACGGCGAGACAGCCCGGCGTCACGCCGGTGACGTTCGAGGTCGTCCCGGCGGCGCTCCGGCTGCGCGTGCCGGCGAGCTAGGTCTCGGCGCTCGGCGCCGGCGGCTTCGCGCGCGGTCGCGCGCGGCCGGGCGGCCTTCGCCTCGGGCAGGCGCTTGGCCAGATCGTTCACCGCTGCCTCGATCCGGTCGAGCGACGCCTGCAGGCGGGCGACGTCCTCGCGCGTGGCCAGATGCAGCTGCGACACGGCCGCCTGCTGGGCGCGCTGGCGCATGGCCGCGGCACGCTCCTTGGTGGCGGACACCACGGGGCTCTGGACACTCCTGCTGCACGCGGGTCACGGTCTCGTCGGTGGCGCCCATGACCCGGTCGATGATGCTCTTCCGGTCGTCCATAACCTCAATGTACCAGCGGCCTCGGACGGTTTTCCAGTACCCTGGCGGGGGTGATCGCCGCCGGGCCCGCCGCACGTCGTCCGCTGCGGGTGCGCTTCTCCGAGACCGACGCCATGGGCGTCGCCAACAACGGCGCCTACCTGGCCTGGTTCGAGGTCGGCCGCATCGAGTACCTGCGCGAGCTCGGCCACAGCTACGCCGACGTGCACTCGGGCGGGATGGACATGGTGGTCGTCGAGGCGCACGCCCTACCTGCGCCCGCTGCGGTTCGACGACGAGTTCACGATCGAGTGCGACTGCGCCGCGATCCGCGGCGCGAGCTTCACCTTCGGCTACGAGCTGTCGCGACGGCGAGGGGGTCGTGCACGCGCGGCGACACCCGGCACGCCTGCGTCGACCGGGCGCGGATGCGACCCGTCCGCGTGCCCGAGTGGCTCGTGCAGGCGGTCCGCGACAGCGAGTAGCATCCGAGTCCACGTGACGGCCGCCGTCGTCCGAGCGCAGCAGCGTGCCGGCCGACGTGGCGGCGTAGGCGAGCCGCCAGTTGCGCAGGTCGAACGCGATCGCCGCACGCCGCGCGACGCTCGAGACGCGGGATGAACGTGCGGCCGCGGTTGCGCGAGAGCTCGATGCCGCGCGGCGAGGCGACCAGCAGCACGGCGCTGGTCGTCGGTCGTCGTCGCCACCGCGGTCGCCTGCCGCGAGCGCCCGGGATGCGCTGGAACGTGGCGCCGAAGTCGGGCGAGCGCCACAGGCCGGCGGCGCCGCACGCGACGTAGATCGCGTCGGGCTCGTGGACGTCGTCGCGGATCGCCGCGATCGCCACGGCCCCGGCCGGGAGGCCGGCGGCGCGCAGCGCGCGCCCACCGGGCCGCGTTCCGCACCGAGACCCACAGGCCGCCCTGCGCGTCGAGCGGCGTAGAGACGGTTGGTGCGGTAGTACGGCGAGGCGACGGCCACGAGCGGCGCAGCGCCGGCCGCGGGCGAGCGAAGCGACGCGGCGCCGAATCCGCCGGTCCGACGCCGCGGCCGTCGACGACCACGACGTGGTCTAGAGGAACGCGACCCCGGTCGCCGCCGCGGCCCGGCACCAGCCCGCCAGGAGTGGCCGCCGTCGTGCGAGCGGTAGACGCGCTCGCCGGTCGCCGCCCAGATCGTGCCGGCGAAGTCGGGGGCGATCGCGAGGCCGGACGCCGTCGCGGGCATGGTCACGGACGGCTCCCCCGACCGGGGGTGCCCCGGCCACCAGGAGGGCCAAATCAGCGCAAACACGCGAAACCGCTCAACCGATCCGGTCATTCACCCGACAAAACTAGAGGACGGCACGCCCGTGCGCGCCAGGTCACGGCCTCGGCCGTCGGCGGCCGGCCGCCCCGTCGTGGCCCCACCTGACCCTTCAGCCATCGCCCGCCTGCGCGCCCTCCTGGACGTGACCAGGCTCGTGCGCGACGAGACCGACCCGAACACGATCCTCGAGGCGATCGCGGACTCGATCGCGACATCGCTCGGATTTCGCACGGTCGTCGTGAACACGTACCGGCCCGCCTGGAACGACTTCGAGGTGACGACGGTCTACGGCAGCGACGAGGCCCGGCGGACGCTGCTCGGCGACGCGCTCGCCGTGGGACGCGTGGGAGCCGCTCCTGGACGGGCGCTTCGCGCGTCGGCGGCGCGTACATGATCCCGCACGGCGACGTTCGACTGGGAGGACGACGTCGGCCGCCGCTACATCCCCGACTGGGAGCCGAGCGCGAGCCCCGACGCCTGGCATCCCGACGACGAGCTGTTCGTGCCGATGCGCCACACCGACGGCCACCTGCTCGGGATCATCTCGGTCGGCGAGCCCTGCTCGGGCACGCGCCCGTCGGCGCACGACGCTCGCCGGCCTCGTCGCCGTCGCCGACCACGCGCCGCTGGCCCTGCAGAGCGCCCAGGAGGCGGCCGCCGCGGCCTTCCACCGGGCGGCGCTGCGCGCAGCTCCTGCAGGTGTCGTCGCGCCTGACCGAGACGCTCGTCGGCGGGCGCGATCCTGCAGTCCGTCTGCGAGGGCATCTCGGAGGCGCTCGGGTTCGACAAGGTCTGCATCGACCTGCCCGACCCCGTGACCGGCGTGTTCACGACGCGCGCCGCGACCGGCTGGACGCTCGAGGACATGCGCCAGAACACGCCGCTGACGCTGTGGGAGCTGGCCCCGCTGCTCGATCCGCCGTTCGAGCTCGAGGGCTGCTTCCTGCTCACGCTCGAGGAGGCGATGGCGCGGCTCCCGGCGCGGCCACCGATGCACCGCTCGGAGATGAACGGCCGCGGCCCGCTGGGCCTGGGACCGGCACTGGCTGACGGTGCCGATGTACGACCGCGACGGCAAGGTGATCGGCCTGATCTGGGCCGACGACCCCGCAGACCGGCTGCTGCCGTCGACGGAGCTCCTGCAGGCCCTGCGGGTGTTCGCGAACCAGGCCACCGCCGCGCTCGACTCGGCCGCGCGGTTCGAGGAGATGCGGTTCCTGGCCGAGCACGACCCGCTCACCCGGCTCTACAACCGGCGCGCGTTCAACCACCGGCTGCGGGTGGAGGTCGCGCGCGTCGCGCCGCTACGGCACCCCGTTCGCGCTCGTCGTGCTCGACGTCGACGGCTTCAAGAGCATCAACGACCGCCACGGCCACCTGGCCGGCGACGCCGCCCTGGCCCGGGTCGCCGACCTGCTGAGTCACGGGCTGCGGGCCGCCGGACGCGGCGTTCCGGATCGGCGGCGACGAGTTCGCGCTCATCCTGCCCGAGATCTCGACCGCCTGCGACCGACCCGGTCGTCGAGCCGCATCGCCACGCACCTCGAGCAGCGCGTGCGCCGCCGAGGGCCAGCCGGTCACCGCCAGCTTCGGCGTGGCCGTGTTCGGCGGCGACGTGCACGACCCCGAGCGCGCTCCTGCGCGCCGCCGACGCGGCGATGTACGCCGCCAAGCGGTCGGCGCAGCGCGTCCACCTCGCCGCGTAGGCGCCGCCGGTTCCCCCGAATGGTCTAGACGGGCCCGGCCGGCGCCACACTGAGCCCGGGACGCCCCCGAGTCCCTGCCTGCTTCACCCATGCCGACACCACATCTGCAGCAGCTCTCCCGCCTGCGAGGCTTCCTCGAGGTCACGCGCCTGGTCCGCGGCAGAGGACGAGCTCGACGACCTGCTCGCGGCCATCGCCCGGGCGATCTCGACGTCGCTCGGCTACGCCACCGTCGTCGTGCACCTGCACCGCCCCGCCTGGGACGACTTCGTCGTCACGACCGTCCACGGGTGCGCCGCGGCGCGCGAGCAGCTGATGGGCGACACCCGCGCGCGCGACGGTGTGGGAGCCGCTTCTGGACGACCGCTTCGAGGCCGCCGGCGCCTACCTGATCCCGCACGGCGAGTTCGACTGGGAGACGCTACGCGCCCGGGTCGTACGTCCCCGACGTCCGAGCCGGGCGCCGACGACGAGCTGGCATCCCGAGGACGCGCTGTTCGTGCCCGCTGCGCCACTCCGACGGCCACCTGATCGGGATCCTCTCGGTCGACGAGCCCGCGCGCGGGATGCATGCCGCCCAGCGAGGAGCTCGAGGTGCTCGTCGCGATGGCCGACCACGCCGCGATCGCGGTCCAGAGCGCCCAGGAGGCGTCGGCCGCCGCCCGCCACCGGGCCGCGCTCGAGCAGCTCCTGGCGGTGTCGTCGCGGCTCACCGAGACCTTCTCGATCGACGCGATCCTGCAGTCGGTCTGCGACGGCGATCCACACGGCGCTCGAGTTCGAGAACGTGTGCATCGACCTGCCCGAGCCCGACACGGGCGTGTTCCGGTCGCGGGCGACGCACGGCTGGAACATGGCCGACGCGGCGGTGGCGATGCCGATGACGCCGCCCGAGCTCGAGCGGCTCCTGCAGCCGGAGTTCGAGGTCGAGGGCTGCTACCTGGTCGAGCACGACGAGGCGATGCGGCGGGTCGCCCCCGAGCACGACACGTACCACTCGCGCATCAACGGCACGCGGCCCGCACGGCGTGGCGCAACCACTGGCTGCTCGTGCCGCTCTGGAGCCGCAGCGGCGGCCTCATGGGCGTCGATCTGGGTGGACGACCCGGTCGACCGCATGATCCCGGCCGACGCGCAAGCTGCAGGCGCTGCGCGTCTTCGCGAACCAGGCGACGACGGCGCTCGACACCGCCGCCCAGTACGAGGAGATGCAGTTCCTCGCCGAGCACGACCCGCTCACCCGCCTCTACAACCGGCGGGCGTTCAGCGAGCGGCTCGAGCGCGAGTCGTCCCGGGCGGTGCGCTACAGCCACCCGCTGTCGCTCGTGCTGTGCGACCTGAACGGGTTCAAGGCGCTGAACGACGCCCACGGCCACGCCGCCGGCGACGCCGCGCTGGAGCAGATCGGGCGCGGTGCTGCGCGGCGGCCTGCGCCGGGCGGACGCCGCCTACCGCATCGGCGGCGACGAGTTCGCGCTGCTCCTGCCCGAGACGTCGGCCGAGGACGCCGCGCGGCGTGGCCGGACGCGTCTCGACCGCGATGAGCGCGGCCTTCACGGGCAACATGGCCGGTCTGGGCCGGCTTCGGCGTCGCCGTGTGCCCGACGACGGCGACCCCGCGGGCGCTCTTCCGCGCCGCGGACGCCGCCATGTACGCCGCCAAGCGGCCCGGCGAGGGGTTCGCCCTCCCCGCGCCAGCTAGCTCACCGCGTCCCACGCGGGGCGCCCGGATAGGATCACTCGCCGAGGAACCGGCGGCGAGGAGCGGTGTGGACCTACAGTTGACCGACGAGCAGCGCGCGATCCAGGAGACGGTTCGCGAGTTCGTCGACCGGCGCGTGCTGCCGGTCGCGCAGGAGAACGACATCAACCACCACCTCGACATGGGGATCATCGAGGGGATGGCCGAGCTCGGGCTGCTCGGCGCGCCGATCCCGCGTCGAGTACGGCGGCGCCGGCCTCGACTACGTGTGCGAGGCGCTGATCTGCGAGGAGATCGAGCGGGGCGAGTCGGCGTTCCGCACGCTGATCTCGGTGCACGTCGGCCTGAACTCGCTGTCGCTCCTGCGGTACGGCAGCGAGGAGCAGAAGCGCCGCTACCTGGAGCCGATGGCGAAGGGCGAGAAGCTCGGCTGCTTCGGCCTGACCGAGCCGGCCGCCGGGCTCCGACGTCGTCGGCGATGCTGACGACCGCGATCCGCCAGCCCGACGGCACGTACCTCCTGAACGGGCAGAAGAACTGGATCTCGTACGCCACCGAGGCCGACTACGCAGCTCGTCTTCGCCAAGACCGACCCCGACGCCGGCCACGGGGGCATCTCGGCGTTCATCGTCGAGCGCGAGTGGGAGGGCGTCGAGGCCCGCCGGATCGCGAACAAGCTCGGGCGTCTGGGCCGGGTCGACCGGCGAGCTCTTCTTCTCGAACGTGCAGGTGCCGGCCGAGAACCTGGTCGGCGAGGAGGGCGAGGGCTTCAAGATCGCGATGCACTCGCTCGACCAGGGCCGGTTCACGGTCGCCGCCGGCGCCGTCGGCGTCATCCGGGCCTGCCTGGAGGCGTCGGTGAAGTACGCCAACGAGCGCAAGACGTTCGGCAAGCGAGATCGGCGAGCACCAGTTCGTGCAGGACATGATCGCCGACATGGTGCTCGGCTACGAGACGTCGCGCCTGCTCGTGATGCAGGCCGCCGAGGCGAAGAACCGCGGCGTGCGCAACACCCGCGAGACGTCGCTCGCCAAGTGGCACGCCACCGAGAGCGCGTTCAAGGCCGCGAACCTCGCGATCCAGGTGCACGGCGCCTACGGCTACTCGGCCGAGTACCCGGTCGAGCGCTACTTCCGCAACGCCCGCGCGCCGATCATCTACGAGGGCACGACCCAGATCCACAAGATGATGCAGGCCGAGCACGCCCTCGGCTACCGGAAGATGAATGGCTGAACGCGGGCGCGGCTCGTCCCGCTCGACGACGGCGGCGAGCTGTACGTCGTCGAGCACGGCTCCGGCTACCCGGTGATGCTGCTGCACGGCGGCCCCGGGCCTCGACCACCACGAGTTCCGGCCGTGGCTCGACCCGCTCGGGGACATGGGCCTGCGGCTGATCTACGTCGACGAGCGCGGCCAGGGCTGCTCGCCGCGGGTCGACCCGGCGACGCTCTCGGTGCGCGGCTTCGCGCAGGACATCGACCGGCTCGCGCAGGCGATGGAGCTCGACGACGTACGCCGTCCTCGGCCACTCCTTCGGCGCGATCATCGCGCTCTCGCACGCGCTCGAGCGCGGCACGCGAGCCACTACGTGATCTCCGCGGGCGTCGCGTCGAGCGAGGCGCTGATGGCCGACGTCGAGCGCGAGATCGACCGGTTCGAGCCGGCCGCGATGCGCGACCAGATCCGGCGCTCGTGGGACGAGGAGGCCCGCCTCGCGACCGTCGAGCAGGCGCGCCAGAACACGGCCGCGCAGATGCCGTTCCACTTCTGGGAGATGGGCGACGCCTACAGCCGCTTCATGCAGGCCGACGAGACGGTGTACGCGCCCGAGGTGCTGGCCCACTTCGCCGCCCAGGGCTACGGCGACTTCGAGTGGCTCGACCACCTGCGCTGGATCCGGCGGCCGATGCTCGTCGTCGTCGGCCGCTACGACCGCACCTGCACGCTCGGCGCGGTCGGAGGAGATCCACCGCGAGGTCGAGGGCTCGGAGCTGATCGTGATCGAGAAGGCGGCCCACATGACGCACGTCGAGCAGCCGAAGGCCTACATCGACGCGGTGCGGTGGTGGTTCATCCGCCAGGGCGTGCTGCCCGATCCCACCGCACCACCCAATTGACATCAGTGGATGTCAATTGGCCGCGCCGGCCCTCGCGATGACCGCGCGCTCGCCGCCCTCCTGCAGGACGCGGCCCGCGGGAGGTTCCCGGCACCGGACGGGAGCGTCGAGGTGGTCGGCCCGCCGGCCGGGGCGGCGATGGCGGTCGTCGCCTTCACCGCCCACCACGTGGTCGCCGCGGATATCGCCCCGGACTGGGTGCGGGGCCGGCTCCCGGACGGCGACCTGCTCGCACCGATCAGCGCGCGCTTCCTGGCCGCTCTCGGCGGGAGCTCGGCGCCGGGACGACGGCGTCGACGTCGTGCTGGCCGCCTCGGGACTCGCGGGCGAGGCCGACCTGACCGAGGTCTCCTGTCGCGACCATCCGCGGGTCGCGAGGGCGTGCGGGCACCGCAGCGACGTGCGCGTCTTCGAGGCTGCGGGCGGCGGCGCGGTCGTCGTCCTGGGCCAGGGGCTCGCGCTCCGCACGGAGGTGTCGGTCGAGGTCGACCCGAGGGCCGCGGCCGGGCCTCGGCACGCGCACGCTCGTCGAGGCGAGGCGGCTCGTCGACCCGGACGAGGTGTGTTCGCGCAGGTCGCGCCCGGGAACGCGGCCTCGCTGCGCGCCTTCCTACGAGCCGGCTTCGAGCCGATCGGCAGCGAGGCGCTCTTCTTCTAGGCCGTACGCTCGGTCGGCGGTGGCGCAGCGCCGGCAGGCGCTCGCGGATGTCCGCCAGGGCGGCCATGTCGAGGTCGGCGACGATGACGCCGTCGCCGTCGGGCGCCTGCGCGAGCACCGTCCCCCACGGGTCGACGATCATGCTGTGCCCGTAGCTCGGCTTGCGCAGGCCGCCCGGGGTAGCCGTGCTGGCCGGTCGCGAGCACGAACGCCTGGTTCTCGATCGCCCGCGCCCGCAGGAGCACCTCCCAGTGGGCCATGCCGGTGATGCAGCGTGAAGTTGGACGGGACGGTGAGGACGGTCGCGCCGCCGTCGAGCGCCAGCGTGCGGTAGAGCTCGGGGAAGCGCAGGTCGTAGCAGACCGTGAGGCCGACGCGGACGCCGTCGAGGTCGGCGACGACCGGCTCGGAGCCCGGCGCCGTGCCGTCCGACTCGCGGTAGCTGATCCCGCCGACGTCGACGTCGAAGAGGTGGATCTTGGTGTAGGCGGCGACCCGGGTCCCGTCGCCGGTCGTAGGCGATCGAGACGTTGTCGACGCGGTCGCCGTCGCCGACGATCGCGATGCTGCCGCCGATCAGGTTGATGCCGGTGGGTGCGCGCCCAGTCGGACATCGCCTCGACGGTCGGGCCCGAGTCGAGCCGCTCGGCCTGCGCGCGCAGCGCGGGCCCGTCCAGCCACGCGTTCCACTTCTCCGGCAGCAGCACGACGTCGGCGCCGCGCCCGGCGGCCTCGGCCACGAGCGGCGCCATCAGCGCGATGTTCTCGGCCTTCTCCGCCCGGGCCCGGAACTGGACGCAGGCGGCTCGCGGATCCGGCTCAGCGAAGCCTACCCCGGCGTCGCCGGCCTCGTCCTCGGCCAGCATGCGGAAGAAGACGACCGAGCAGGCGGCGAACAGGATGGCGGCCTGCTCGATCGCCATCGCGATCGCGCCCAGCTGCTGGTCCTCGAGCGGCGAGAGCCCCCACAGCCGCGGCGCGTGCACGTAGAAGCTGTACTGCGGGTGGGTCAGGGCGAGCGCGAGCGACACGGGCGCGGCGGCGATGAACGCGCCGAACAGGTAGACGAGCTTGCGGCGCGGGCGCATCCGGCCGGGCGCGAGCACCGGCCACCAGAACGCGATCCCCGAGCCGTGAGGAACGACGAGGTGCTCGAGGCCGAGCGCCCAGCGGTGGGTGAGCGCGTAGCCGTAGACGGCGGGGACGTGCAGCACGTACCACGCGGCGAGCCAGTAGCCGAGCGCGACCGGCGGCGACGTCAGCAGCCCGAACGCCCGGCGCGCGCTCGGCCGCGGCCATCATCGCCGGCGAGAGGCCGAGCACGAGCAGCGGCGGCGCCCAGTCGGCCAGGATCACGTTCTGGAGCAGGTGGACGGAGAGGAGCGACGTGAGCGCGATGTGCTCGAGCGGCGAGAGCAGCGCCACGGCGATCAGCGCGAGCCCGGCCGCGAAGGCCGCGATCCGCCAGCGCCGGCGTCGGCGAGCCGCGGCCGCCGAGCGCGCGCACGACGACGGCGTAGTCGACGGCGGCGATCGACGATCGCCGACGGCCCACTCGGGGTCGGCCTGGATCTGCCAGGGATCGACCATGGCCGCCGGCTCAGCCCGCGGGCGTGAGCGGCGCCATCGTCAGGCCGAAGCCCGCCAGCTGCTCCCAGTAGAGCTCGGCCCGCTCCTTGCTCGCCCGTCCACACGACCGCCTTCCCGTCGTTGTGGATCGTGTTGGCCATCGCCATGCCCGCGCTCGAAGGTGACGCCGGGGATGGTGCGCGCGAGCGCGAACGCGACCCCGTCGAAGGTGTTGTGATCGTCGTTTGGACGATCACGAGCCACGGCCGCCCGCGCCCGGCCCCGGCCCGGAGTGGCGCGGCTTCGCCTTGCGGACGGGCGGTGCGACCGTGTCGCCATGCGCCGATTGTACCGACTGCACCCGGGGTCAGACCGCAATTGCGTGGCTGACCCCACGACTGCGCGCGCACGCAACGGGGTCTGACCCCGTTGTTGCGCGGCCCCAGCCGCCGCCGCCCGGCGTGCGGATCTCGAGCACGTCGCCCGCGCTGGAGGTCGAGGCTGCACTTGGCCGGCAGCCGGCGGCCGTTCAGGCGGTTGCGCGCCCGGCGCGCCGTCGTCGCCGCCCGCGGCGCCGTGCGGGCCGTGGCGGCGGCGCTCGGTCATGAGCCCGAGGCGGCAGTCCTCGAGCACGCGGTAGACGCGCACGACGCCGTCGCCGCCGCGGTGGCGGCCGGCGCCGCCGGTGCCGCGGCCGCAGCGCGTAGCGCTCGATCCGCAGCGGGTACTCGCGCTCGAGCGCCTCGATCGGCGTGTTCAGCGTGTTCGACATCGCCACGTGCACGCCGCTCGGGCCCGGCCCGGCCGGGCGAGCCGCCCTGGCCGCCGCCGAGCGTCTCGTAGTAGGTGAACCCCGGGCGTGCCGAAGGTGACGTTGTTCATCGTCCCCTGGCCGTGCGCCGGCACGTCGACCGCGCCGCCCGAGCGCCGACATGACGACGTCGACGATCCGGCTCGACGTCTCGGTGTTCCCGGCCACGACCGCGCCCGGCGGCCGCGCGTTCACGAGGCAGCCCTCGGGCGCCACGCACCGTCGACCGGCGCGAAGGCGCCGCCGGACGCCGGGATGTCGGGATCGCAGACCGCCCGCACGCACGTAGTAGACGGCCGAGCGGGTGACCGCGAGCGGGCAGTTGACGTTGCCCGGCTGCTGCGGGCGCGGTGCCGGCGAAGTCGACCACGCAGCCCGTCGCCGGCGATCCGCACCTCGACCCGGATCGGGATGTCGCGCGCGTGGATGCCGTCGCCCTCGATCACGTCCGCGGCCGCGGTAGCGCGCCGTCGGGCAGCCGGCGATCGCGGCCCGGGTGCGCCGCTCGCTGTAGGCGTAGCAGCTCGTCCATCCCCTGCGGCCAGCGGCGTCGCCCGAACCGGCGCGCCAGCTCGCGCAGCCGTCCGCGCCACCAGCCATGCACGCCTCCTGCGCGCGCAGGTCGGCCAGCCGCTCGGCCGGCTTGCGCATGTTGGCGACGAGCACGCGCGCGCACGTCGTCGGTCAGCCGACCGGCGGGATCACCACCCCCTCCTGGAGCAGCTCGGTCGCGCCGGCCGGCATGCTGGCCGGCTGCATCCCGCCGACGTCGGCGTGGTGGGCGCGCGAGCAGACGAGGCCGAGGTCGTCCACGACCGACGACGAGCGTGATGTCGGGCAGGTGGGTGCCGCCGGTGTACGGGTCGTTCAGGACCTACACCGCGCCCCGGGCGCGGCCGCAGCGCCGCGCACCGCGGCGACCGCGTCGGGCATCGCCCCCAGGTGGACGGGCATGTGCTCGGCCTGGGCGATCATCCGCCCGCCGGGTCGAAGACGGCCGTCGAGCAGTCGCGCCGCTCCTTGATGTTGGCGGAGTGGGCGGAGCGGACGAGCGCCGCGCCCATCTCCTCGGCGACGCCCGCGCAGCGCCGCGGCCATCACCTGGAGGCGTGGCCGGGTCGATCACCGCGCCACCCTCCACGAGCCGTCCGCCGCCGCCGCGCCGTCCACCCGTCGGCGACCCACAGCGTCGCGCCGTCCAGCGGCACCGACGCCGGGCCGCGCACCGGCGCCGGCCGCGGCGGCCCGGGCGAGCTCGAGCGCGGCGCCGGCGCGCACTCGCGAGGCGCGCACGCTCACGACCTCGATCTCGCCGCCGGGATCGTCGAACCCGTAGCGCTCGCGGTGGCGGGCGTGGAAGCCGCCGGCGAGGCTCGCGCGCGGCCGCGAGCGGGACGGTCAGCTCGTGGGCCTGGCCGCGGTAGCGCAGCTCGCACTCGACCTCGACCGCGCCCCCCGGGGCGCCGCGGCGGCCGGGGCCCGCCAGGAACCGCCGAGCGGCCGCATCACGCTCTCGACCGTCGGCGCGGCGCCGCTCGCCCGGCCGCGATCCCGAGCGCCGAGAGCACGCCGCCGGCCGCCGGCACCACGACCGCGCGCATGCCCAGGCTGTCGGCCACCTCGCAGGCGTGCAGCGGCCCGGCCCCGCCGAACGCGACCAGCTCCAGCTCGCGCGGGTCGTGGCCCTGCTCGACGCTGACGACGCGGATCGCGCGCACCATCTCCTCGTTCGCGACCGCGACGACGCCCTCGGCGGCCGCGCGGACGTCGGCCGAACGGCGCCGCCACGGTCGCGCAGCGCCGCCGCGCGGCGCGCGGCGTCGAGGCGCAGGCCGCCGGCGAGCGGCACGTCGGGGTCGAGCCGGCCGAGCACCAGGTTGGCGTCGGTGACCGTCGGCCGGTCGCCGCCGCGGCCGTAGCAGGCCGGCCCCGGATCGGCGCCCGCGCTCTGCGGCCCGACCCGCAGCGCCCCGCCCTCGTCGATCCAGGCGATGCTGCCGCCGCCCGCGCCGACGGTGTGGATGTCGAGCTGCGGCAGCGCGCACCGGCAGGCCGCCGACCCGCCGCTCGGCGCTGACGCCCGGCCACGCCGTCGCGGATCAGGCAGACGTCGGTCGAGGTGCCGCCCATGTCGAAGCTGATCGCGTCGCGGATGCCCGAGCGCCGACCACGGCGGCGACGCCGCCGGCGGGGCCCGAGAGGAGCAGCCGGGCCGGGTGCGCGGCCGCCTCGTCGAGGTCGCACACGCCGCCGCTCGACTGCATCACGCGGGCTCGGGCAGGCCGCGCTCGGCCGCGGCTCGCCGCCAGGCGGCGCAGGTAGCGGCCGGCGACCGGGCCGAGGTACGCGTCGGCGACGTCGGTCGAGGCCCGCTCGTACTCGCGGAACTCGGCCGCGACCTCGATGCGACGCGACGACGTGCACGTCCGGGCAGCGCCTGCCGCAGGCCGGCGGCCACCTCCCGCTCGTGGCGCGGGTCGGCGTAGGCGTGCAGCAGGCAGACGGCGACCGCCTCGACGCCGCGCGCGCCGCAGCCGCCGCGCCGCCCGCTCGACACGGACGCGCGGGTCGAGCCGGCGCAGGACGCCGTCGGGCCCCATCCGCTCGTCCACCTCGGCCGTGACCTCGGCCAGCGGCGCCGGCGGCGCGACGCTCGGGCCGGTAGAGGTGCGGCCGGGCCTGGCGGCCGAGCGTCGAGCACGTCGGCGAAGCCGCGCGTGGCCACAAGGCCGTGCGCGCGCCGCGCCGCTCGAGCAGCGCGTTCGTGGCGACCGTCGTGCCGTGGCCGAAGTGGGCCACGTCGCCCGGCGCCGAGGCCCGCCTCGGCCAGCGCGAGGCGCGACGCCCTCGATCGACGCCCGCGCGACTGGTCGGCCGCGGTGGTCGCGACCTTGGCCGTCACCAGCCGTCCCCCGGCGATCAGGGCGACGTCGGTGAACGTGCCGCCCACGTCGACTCCCACGATCGCGCGCATGCCCGGGCAGAGGATATGCCTGCGCGTCGCCCGTCCCGGACTGGTGCCGACCGCGATTATGCTGCATCGATGGACGTCGCCCGACACCACTCGGCGGAGCGCACCCGCGGAGCGCGCGGCGTCACCTTCGGACGCGCCCAGACGGAGCGGATCGCGCTCGTGATGAACGTCTACGCGGCGACTCTTCGCGCGTCAACGCCGGCTCGGGCGGCGACGACCTGCGCCGGCTCGGCTCGCAGGCGCTCGACCGCATCGCGGCCTGGTCGCCGAGCTCTGCTCGAGGAGATCGAGGGCATCGCCGCCGGCAGCGGCTTCGACGGTCGAGCTGATCGGCGCGCTGAACGCGCGCACCGAGCTGCTGGCCGCCGCGGCGGGCGAGTGCTCGACCATCGCCTGTCTCGGCATCGCGACGGCGTCGGGGCAGCCGTTCGGCATCCAGACCTGGGACTGGCACGACGAGCTGGCGCGAGGGCTGGCTCGTCTGGACGATCGACCACGCCGACGGCCGCCGCGTCGAGACGCATGACCGAGGCCGGCATCGTCGGCAAGATCGGCGATGAACGCCTCGCGGCGTCGGCGTGCTGCTGAACATCCTCGGCCACCGCGACGACGGCCCGCCGGTCGGCGTGCCCGTCCACGCGCTGTGCCGGCGGGTGCTGGACGAGGCCGACGGCGCCGTCGCCGCGCTCGAGATGGCGGCCGCGCGACGATGTCGGCTCGTCGAGCGCGTCACGATCGTCGCCGACGACGCGGACGGCGGCGTCGGCGTGCACGGTCGAGGTGTCGCCCGCCGGCCCGGGCTTCGTGACGCCGGACGACCGCGGCGTGCTCGTCCACACGAACCACTTCCTCGACCGACCCCGGCCGCGAGGGCGACACGATGGTGCGCGAGGCGCCCGGACACGCTGCTGCGGCTCGACCATCGCCGCGCCGCCGGGTGGCGGCGATGCGAGGGGCCGATCGAGGCCGAGGACGTGCTGGCGGCGATGGACAGCCACCGCGGCGGCTCCGGCGCGATCTGCTGCCACCCCGCCCCGGAGCGGCGCTTCGGCGACCGCTGGACGACGCTCGCGACGGTCGTCGTCGAGCCGGCCCGCGCCGAGCTGCGCGTCCCCGCCGGCGGCCCGTGTCAGAGAGCGGCGGCCTCGACGACCGCCGCGGCCGCCAAGCAGTAGCTCTCCCGCCAGGGCAGCGCCGCCAGCTGGAGCCCGACCGGCAGGCCGGCGTCGTCGCGGCCGCACGGCACGCTGACGGCCGGCCAGCCGAGCATGTTGAAGACGAGCGTGAGCCCGCACATCGCGTAGGTGACGTCCACGTCCGGCTTGCCCGCGAACGGCACCGTCGGTCACCCCGATCGTGCGGCGGCGTGAGGCCTGCGTCGGGGTCGCGATCAGGTCGATCCCGGCGGCCACGAGCGATCTCGTGCATGCGCCCGCGCGTACTCGAGCCGGTACTGGCTGACGTGATGGCGGAGTCGACCGCCACGAGGCCCTCGGCGAGCGCTCGAGGTCGCGCGGCGACGTCCGGCCCGAAGTCGGCCCGCCGGCCGGGCCAGTAGTCCCACAGCGTCGCCGCCTCCTCGGGCGTGAACGGGTCGCGATCGCCGAGCGTGGTCGGCCACTCGCATGTCGACCTCGACGATCTCGCGCCCCGGCGTCGCGCAGCGCCTCGACTGCCGCGCCGCACCGACGCCGCGATGTCGGCGGCGGTGTGCTCGAAGAAGTAGCGCTCGGCGACGCCGACCGTCAGCCCGCGACGCCGCCGCGACAGCCGCCTCGCTCCAGCGCTCGACGGGCACGGGCGACGTCCGCGGGTCGCGCGGCGACGCGCCCGCCATCACCTCGAGCTGGAGCGCGCAGTCGCGCACCGTGCGGGCCATCGGGCCGCAGTGGTCGAGCGTCGGGCAGAGCATGCGGATCCCGGCCAGGCTGACGCGGCCGAAGGTCGGCTTCAGGCCGACGATGCCGCAGCACGACGCCGGGCAGCGGATCGAGCCGCCGGTGTCGGTGCCCGGCGCCGCGGCGACCATTCCCGATGCCAGCGCGGCCGCCGAGCCGCCGCTCGAGCCGCCCGGCACGCGGGTGGGGTCGTGCGGGTTCTTGCACGAGCCGAAGTGCGGGTTCTGGGTGGTCGTCCCCCAGGCGAGCTCGTGCGTGGCGAGCTTGGCGACGGTCACCGCGCCGGCCGCGGCGAGCCGCGCGACGACGTCGGCGTCGCGGTCGGGGACGTGATCGCGGAAGAGCGCGCTGCCGTACGTCGTCGTGATGCCGCCGGTGTCGATCAGGTCCTTCCACCCGACCGGCACGCCGGCCAGCGGACCGGGGTCGCGCCCCTCGGCGAGCGCGCGATCGACGGCCGCGGCCTCGCGCCGGGCGCGCTCCTCGGTGACGCGCCAGACGGCGCCGAGCTCGTCGGCGGCGAGCTTCTCGAGGTGTTCCTCGAGCACCTCGGTCGCCGTCCGGTCGCGCCCGCGGACCTGCTCGGCGATCGCCAGGCTCACGCCGGCGCCAGCCGGGATGCGCGGAACCGGTCGGCCTCGGGCGGCAGCGGCCGGCCCTGCGCCAGGTCGGCGATCAGCCGACCGAGGAGGGGGCCGAACTTGAAGGCATGTCCACTGCACCCGCCGCAGACGATCACGCCGTCGATCCTATCGAGGACGAAGTCGCCGTCGGGCGACATCGTGTAGAGGCACGCCTCCGACTGCACGGGCCGCGGGTCGAGCCCCGGGAACATGCGCTTCACGTGCTCGGAGAGCCGGTCGCGCAGCGGCTCGTCGATCGGGCGGTCCGGCCGGCCCGGGTCCCAGGGGTCGGGCCGGGCGGCGTCCTCGCCGATCTTGTAGCCGACGCCGGGGGCGATCAGCCCGTAGTGCAGGCGCCGGTCGGGCGCGCCGTGGTCGATGACACAGGGACGGTCGTCGGGCGCCCCGGCGAAGTAGGTCACCTGCTCGATCCGCGGCTGGAGCGGCAGATCGAACATCGGGCCGAGCCACGAGCCCGGGCACGCCACGATGACGTCGGCCTCCAGCTCGCGGGGGTCGTCGACGTGGACTCCCTCGCGGATCGTCGAGACCGCGGCCGAGCGCCTCGAGCGCGTCATCGGCCATCACCGCACCGGCTCCCCCGTCGCACAGCACCGCCTCCGGGAAGCGCGCCTCGGGGAAGCGCCGCTCGGCCTCGGCCGGCTCGAGCCACTCGTACTCCTCGCCGACCTCGTCCAGCGCGGCCGCGTGGAGCTCGACGCCCTGGCCGTACTCCAGGAGCCCCGTCGTGCGAAGCGGGCACGGGTCGAGCCGCCGCCACTCCTCGATCGCGCGCAGCGCCAGCCGTACGTAGTCGACCTCGCGGTAGCTGCGCCGGAAGATGCGCGAGCGGCCGGTCGACGACCCCAGCGGCGAGCCGACGCGGTCGCGCTCGTAGACCGTGACCTCGAAGCCGTCGCGGGCAAGCGCCCGCGCGGCGCTCAGGCCGATGACCCCGGCCCCGACGACGGCAGCCCGGTCAGGCAGCCGGCGCCACCATCTCGGCCGAGCTCGCCCGTCTGGGAGAGCTCGGTGACGATGTCGCAGCCGCCGACGAGCTCGCCGTCGACGAAGAGCTGCGGGATCGTCGGCCAGCCCGAGTGGACCGAGAGCTGCTCTCGGATCCGCGGATCGGGCAGGATGTCGATCGCCGCGAACTCGGCTCCCGCCTGGTTCAGGGCCTCGACCGTCCGGGCCGAGAAGCCGCAGCGCGGGAAGTCAGGCGTGCCCTTCATGAAGAGCATCACGCGGTTCTGCGCGATCGCCTTCTGGATCTCCTCGCGAATCTGGTCGTCTGTGACGATCATGGCGCCTCCGTCTTGATCTGAAGTGCGTGGATCGTGCCGTCGTCGAGCAGGTGCTGGACCGGCGCGTAGACCAGCTTGTGCTGGTCGATCAGCGACAGCCCGGAGAACCGGTCGGAGCGGATCCGGGTCGAGAGGTGGTCGTCTCCCGAGAAGGGCCAGACCTCCACCTCGCCGCCCGGGAACGCATCCTCGAGGAGCCCGCGCACCTGGTCGGTCACTTGCACGCTCAAAGATTAGCGCCGCGTGTGCGCGGGCCAGCCGGGGCCCGCCCGTTCACGTAGTCTTCATGTGACCCAACCCAGCCCCGAAGGAGGGGCATCGATGTACTTCTACATTCTGTTCGCAGTTCCGCCGCTCGTCCTGGGCCTCGCAGCGCAGGCGTGGGTGAAGCGCGCGTTCGCCGACGGCTCGAAGGTTCAGGCATCCTCCGGCCTCACCGGCGCGCAGGTCAGCCGCCAGATGCTCGACTCCGGCGGCCTCCAGAACGTCAAAGTCGAGGGGATCGCCGGCCAGCTCTCCGACCACTACGACCCGCGCTCGAACACGATGCGGCTGTCGGCCCCGGTCGGCGACTCCAACTCGGTCGCGGCCGTGGCCGTCGCCGCCCACGAGACCGGGCATGCCTTCCAGGACGCCCGCGACGAGGCCGGCTTCAAGCTGCGCGGCGCGCTCGTCCCGGCTGCGGGCTTCGCCTCGCAGGCCTGGTTCCCGATCTTCCTGTTCGGGATCTTCACGCAGGCAGCCAACCTCGCGCTGGTCGGCGTTGCGCTCTTCGCTGCGATCGTGCTGTTCCAGGTCGTGACGCTGCCGGTCGAGTTCGGCGCCAGCAAGAAGGCGATGGCGATGCTGAGCACGCAGGGCGTCATCAGCCAGGCGCAGGTGCCGGTTGCCCGCAAGGTCCTGACCGCCGCCGCCCTCACGTACGTGGTCGGCGCCCTGGTCGCGATCTGGCAGCTCGCGCTGCTCCTCATGCAGACGCGCCGGTAGCTTCATCTAGACTCGCGGCCGATGCCGCTTCCGCTCTCGCCCCCGGTCCTGCCGCAGCTCGCACGATCGGGGGCGGAGCTACCCGACGGGGACGGCTGGCTCTACGAGCCGAAGTGGGACGGCTTCCGGGCCATCGTCTTCGTGGACGGCACGGACCTCCACGTCCAGTCGCGAAACGGCAAGGCGCTCGGGCGCTACTTCCCCGAGCTCCGCTTCCCGGAGGGGCGATACGTGCTCGACGGCGAGCTCGTCATCCGCACTCCCGACGGCGGTGAGAACTTCGAGGCGCTCCAGGAGCGCATCCACCCGGCGGCGTCGCGCGTCGCGATGCTGGCCGAGAAGACGCCCGCCACCTTCGTCGCCTTCGACATCCTCGCGCTCGACGACGAGTCGCTGCTCGAGCGGCCGTTCGCGGAGCGGCGGCAGATCCTCGAAAACATGGTTGCCGACCCGATCGAGCTGACCCCGGCCACGGGATCGCCCGCCGAGGCGGAGCCGTGGCTCCAGGGCGCCGAGGGCGTCATCGCCAAGCGCGCCGACGCGCCGTACCTGCCCGGCGAGCGCAAGGGCATGGTCAAGGTCAAGCGCGTGCGGACGATCGACTGCGTCGTCATCGGCTGGCGGCCTGGCAAGGCCGAGGGCACGGTCGGCTCGCTGATCCTGGCCCTGTATGAGGGCGACAACCTCTGGCCGGTGGGCCACACGTCGGGGTTCACCGCGGCCAAGGCCCGCGAGCTGGTCGGCGTCGTCACGCCGTACGAGACGGGCGAGCACGGCGCCAACGAGCCCAATCGCTGGAGCGCCGGCAAGGATGACCGGGAGTGGCGCGGCCTTCGCCCCGAGCTGGTCGCCGAGGTCTCGTTCGACCACGTGAGCGGCCGGCGGATCCGCCACGGCGCCCGCCTGCTGCGGTTCCGCGACGACAAGCCGCCCTCAGACTGCGCGATCGACCAGCTCGACTCCTAGCTGCAACAACGGGGTCTGACCCCGTTGTTGCGCGCTAAGCTGTGGGGAGCGTTTGCCGGGGAGCCCCGCAGGGGCTGAGAGGGTGCCGCAGAGGCGCCGACCCGCGAACCTGATCTGGGTAATGCCAGCGAAGGGATGCACGCAGTGAGCGAGATCGTCGTCACCGACGTGACGAAGGCGTACGAGCCCGTCGTGGCACTCGACGGGGTGACGTTCGGCGCGGGAGCGGGCGAGACCGTCGGCCTGGTGGGGCGGAGCGGGTGCGGGAAGTCGACGCTCCTTCGCATGGTCGCCGGCCTCGAGAGCCCCGATCGCGGAGCGGTCTCGGTCGGCGGCGCCGGCGACGAGAAGGGCCGGCTCGAGCGGTGCGCGCTCATGCCGCAGTCCGACCTCCTCATGCCCTGGCGCGACGCCCTCGGCAACGCCTCGCTCCCGCTCGAGAACGCCGGCGTCGACCGGCGCGAGGCGCGCGCGCGGGCTGCGGAGCTCTTCGCCGAGCTCGGCCTCGAGGGGTTCGAGCAGGCCCGCTCCTGGGAGCTCTCGGGCGGCATGCGCCAACGCGTGGCGTTCGCACGCACGCTGCTCGCCGAGAAGCCGGTCCTGCTCCTCGACGAGCCGTTCGGCGCGCTCGACGCGATTACCCGCACCGAGATGCAGGAGTGGCTGGCCGCCGCCATGGGCGCCCGGCCCCGGACCGTCCTCCTCGTCACGCACGACCTCGACGAGGCGCTCCGGCTGTGCGACCGCGTCGTCGTCCTGACCCCACGGCCGGGCCGGGTGGCGTGCGAGCTCGAGGGCAGCGGCGGGGGCGACGGGGGCGAGGCGGCCCGCAAGCAGGCGCTGGGGGCGCTGCGATGACGCGGCCCCGGCTCGGCTGGATCGTGGCGCTCCTCGCCATCCTCGCCGCGTGGCAGGCGTGGGTGCGCCTGCGGGGCGTCCCGGACTACCTGCTCCCCGCCCCCACCGACATCCTGGCGGCGCTGCGCGACGACCGCAGCCGGCTCGCCGAGGACGCCGTCCACACGGCCGGAGAGATGCTCGCCGGCTTCGCTGCGGCGGTCGGGTTCGGGCTCGTCTCCGCCGCCGTCCTGCACTTCTCGGCGACGCTCCGCCGCGCCGTCTACCCGCTGCTCGTGGCGTCGCAGAGCGTGCCGGTGGTCGCCGTCGCGCCGGTGCTCGTCATCTACCTCGGCTTCGGGCTCGCGCCCAAGGTCGTGATCGTGGCGCTCGTCTGCTTCTTCCCCGTCACCGTGAACGCGCTCGACGGCCTGCGCTCGGTCGACCCGGAGTACCTGCGGGTCATGCGCACGCTCAGGGCGTCGCGGGCCGCGATCTTCCGCCGCGTCGAGCTGCCGTGGGCGCTCCCGTCGGCCTTCTCGGGCGCGCGCGTCGCAGCCTCCTACGCCGCGATCGCGGCGCTCTTCGCCGAGTACGCCGGCGGCTCGTCGGGCCTCGGGGAGACGATGCAGACGGCCACGGCGCAGCTCGACGCGCCGCTGGTCGGCGCGGCCGTCGTCGTCCTGGCGGGGCTGGCGCTGGCGCTCTTCGCCGCGGTCTCGGCGGCCGAGCGGATCGCGATCCCCTGGGCGCGGAGGCGCGTGTGAGGGCGGCCCGCGCGCTCGGTCTGGCCCTCGTGCTCCTCGCCGCGGCGTGCGGCGGCGGCGGGGACTCCGCGACGTCGGCCAAGCACGTCACGCTCGTCCTCGACTGGGTGCCGAACCCCGACCACGTCGGGATCTACGCGGCGATGGACAAGGGGTTCTTCGCCCGGAACGGGCTCACGGTGACCCCGCGGCCGCCGTCGGGCGTCTCCGACGCGCTCACGCTCGTAGGAGCCGGCCGGGCGGACGTCGGCGTGTCGTACGAGCCCGAGCTCTTCTTCGCCCAGGAGCACCACGCGCCGGTCGTCGCCGTCGCTACGGTCGTGCCCACCGCGCTGGCGTCGATCATCGCGCCGGGATCGAGCGGGATCCGCTCGCCGGCGGACCTCCGCGGCAAGACGATCGGCGTCGACGGCACCCAGAGCACCGCCGCCTTCGTCGACCGCGTGCTTGCGAGCGCCGGCCTCGGAGCCGGCGACGTCCACATCGTCGACGTGAAGTTCAACCAGGTGCCCGCGCTCCTCGGGGGCAAGGTCGACGCGGTCGCCGGCGTGTTCCAGAACATCGAGGGCGTGCTCTTCGCGATGCACGGCCTGCACCCGGTCGTGTTCCCCTATGACCGCTACGGCGTTCCGGCCTACGACGAGCTCGTCGTGGTCGCCAACGCCGATCGGCTCCGCGAGGACGCCGGCTATCGCCGGACGGTGCGCGAGTTCGTCGCCGGCCTGACCGCCGGGACGGACTGGGCCAAGGCCCATCCCGGCGCCGCGGTGACCGTCATGCGCCGCCACTCCGCCGACGACTACCGAAACGTCCTCGAGCGGAGCGTCCCCGCAACCCTGCGCCTGCTGGGCACCGGGCCGCCCCCCGAGGCGGCCTGGGACCGGTTCGGGGCCTGGATGTTCAGCTCGGGCCTGCTCGACGAGAGGCCCGACGCTGCGGCGCTCATCGCTCGACCCTAGACTCCGGTGCAGCCATGGATTCGCTCAAAGGGCAGCTTCTGATCGCGGCGCCGATGCTCGTCGACCCCAACTTCCACCGCACCGTGGTGCTGATCATGGAGCACAGTGAGGAGGGTGCGCTCGGCGTCGTCCTGAACCGCCCGACCGAGCTCGCCGTGGGCGAGGCGGTGCCCGACCTGGCCGAGCTGGCCGACGGCGATCCCGTGTTCGCAGGCGGGCCGGTCCAGCCGCAGGCGGTGATCGCGCTCGCCGAGCACACCGGCCCGGTGGGCGAGGAGGCCGTGTGCGGGCCGATCGCGCCGATCCAGGTGTCGGACGACATCGAGGATATGAGCGGCCATGTGGCCCGCGTCCGAGTCTTCGCCGGGTACGCCGGATGGGGCGAGGGACAGCTCGACGACGAGCTCGCCGAGGAGGCCTGGTTCACCGAGCCGGCGCTTCCGGGCGACATCTTCGCCGGAGACCCCGACGGCCTCTGGCGGCGCGTGCTCGAGCGCAAGGGCGGCGAGTTCTCGCTGGTGGCCCGGATGCCGCCCGACCCGTCGCTGAACTAGATCGTTCGCGCCGTGCAAAACCGGCCGGGGTTGGCGGTGCCCGGCGCGGCGCGGCTACGATCCGGCCGACTCGTGGCGACCATTGCGGACACCGCGGAGCTCCATCTGACGTCCCCGGCCATGGACGGCCCGCAGGTGCGACGGGCGCAGCGCACCCTCCTGCACAACGCCTACGGCACGTTCGACCCGGGCCCGCTGGACGGCGTCTACGGGGAGCGCACCGCCGCAGCGGTGCGGCGCGCGAAGTACTGGATGGGCTTCCCGGAGCAGAAGATCGACCAGGTCTGCGGATCCGACCTGCTCACGCTCCTGTCCGCGGAGTCGCCGCTCTCGTCCTCGCTCAAGTCGATGCGAACGCGGCGCCTGAAGCGCGCCGAGGACGCCCAGCTCTGGGGGGCTGTCTACGACGCCGCCGTGTCGTGCGTCGGTGACCGGGAGGAGCCGCCGGGCAGTCACCGGTGCGACTTCACCGACTGGTACGGCGTCGCGGGGCCGTGGTGCGCGATCTTCGTCTCGTGGTGCTTCGTCCAGGCCGGGTCGACCGCATTCGAGCCCGGCCGCCACTACTCGTACGTCCCCCACCTGCTGAGCGACGCCCAGCGCGGCGCCAACCACCTCTCGATCACCCGCAGGCCGCTCAACGCCGACCTCGCGATCTTCGACCTCGACGGCGACGGCGTCGCCGACCACATCGGGATCTTCGACCGCTGGCTCGACGCGGACGAGACCCGCTACCAGACGGTCGAGGGAAACGTCTCGCTCTCGGGCGAGCCGAACGGCGGACGCGTGCTCCAGCGCGAGCGCCAGCGCGCCCAGACGTTCGCGTTCGTGCACGTCCGCGGATAGGCGCCGCCGCCCTCGGGGTCAGACCCCGTATCACGCCTGCGGCGAAATCGTTTCGAGTTCGCGACAGATGCACCCGGCGGTCGTGGCGACGGCGATGACCGCGCTCGTCGCCGTCGCGCGGCAAACAGGGTTCCCCCGCGTTACGCCACGTGGTGGAAGTAGGCGCGCGCGGCTTTGCCGAGCTTGCGCGTCGACCACAGGTTGTAGCCGGCGGCGAGCCCGATCCCGATGACCGGGACCTCCCGGCCGAGCAGGACGTACGCCCGCCGCCGCGCGAGCTTCCCGGCCACCTGCGCGGCGAGGCGGCGCGAAATCCGCGTCGTGAGGGCGACGCCCGCCACGCCGCTCAGCTCGCCGTCGCGATGATCGGTCCCCATCACGCGGACGACGCCGTTTCGGCGCAGGTCGACGACCCCCGCCTCGACGCCCATCGCCATCAGCACGTCGAGCCGGCGGGCCGCGATGTCGGTCACCGGCCGGCCGTAGAGATGGGCGAGGAGCAGCACGAGCTCGGTCTGGGCGACGGTGAGGAGGGCCGCGTCGCCCAGCGCGGCGCCGACCTCGACGGCCGTCCCCGCTCCCGGGATCGTCGCCGGAAGCGCGGTCACCGCGCCCATTCCGGCGACGTGCTTTCCGGTGCGCGCGATCGCCAGCCTGGCGAGCTCGGCGGGCGCGCGGCCCGGGTGCTCCGCACGCAGCCGCTCGGCGATGCGCACCACCGCCGGCCCGCGGCGCTCGACGACCGTCGTGATCGCGCGCTCGGTCGAGCCTGCCATCCGCGCGGAGAGCTTGTCGATCGCCAGATTGGAGGCGAACCCCATCCCCCAATTGTATTGGCGGGCCGCAGGTACCCTGACGATCCGGATGCCACGATGACGGATCACGCGCTGACGCCGCGCGAGCGCCGCCTGCGCCGCGGCCTGGTCGGCCTCGCGATGGTCTGCGCGGTGCTCGCGCTGCTCGTCATCGCGGTGCTCGTCTACTGGCGGCTCTACCTGCTCGGACCGTCCGGCGACCCGTTCACCCGCGGCCCGTTCGTGATCCGGCTCAGCACGACGGAGGCGACCCTGGCCTGGTCGATCGAGGGCGACCGGCGGGTCGAGCTGACCGCCACGGGCCCGGGCGGGACCGTGGCCGCGACCGGCGGCCGCCTGACCGGGCTCGAGCCTGGGACGAGGTACATCTGGACGGCGTCGGTCGGCGGCATCGGCCGGGCATCGGGCTCGTTCCGCACGGCACCGCTCGACCTGAGCGAGCCGGTGCGCTTCGCCGTCATCGGCGACTACGGATCCGGCAACGACCACGAGTGGGCGGTCGGCCGCACGCTCGCCGCCGAGCGGCCCGACTTCGTCACGACCGCGGGCGACAACAGCTACCTCGTCGGGGCGCCGCAGGTGCTCGACCGAAACATCTTCGATCCGCTCCACGACGTCATGCTGGGCGCGCCGCTCTGGGCGACGGAGGGCGAGCACGACCTGATCTACTCCGGAGGAGCCGCGGTCACGTCGGCGCTGCACCTCCCCGGCCCGCGCGGCCGCTACGCGGTGCGGTACGGGCCGGTGCAGCTCGTGCTGCTCGGGCTCGAGGCGGGCGCCTCAGAGGCCGCCTTCGCCCGCCGGATGCTCGCCGAGCCCGGGCCGCTCGTGCGCTTCGTCGTCGTCCACCGGCCGGTGCAGCCCGGAAACCCCATCCTGCCGCTCCTTCGCAGGACCGGAGTCGCGGCCATCCTCGCCGGTCACCTGCACCGCTACGAGCGCCGGACGGTCGGGGGCGTGCCCGAGTTCACGGTCGGGACGAGCGGCGAGGGGCCGGGCGCGGCCGAGTTCACGAAGGCCACGCCGGGCGCCGCCATCTCGCTGCTCGACTACGGATCGCTCCTGGTCGAGGTCTCGAGCAGCGGGATCGGCTACACGTTCGTCGACGAGCGCGGGCGCGTGCTCGACAGGTGGGCCGAGCCGTGAGATGGCCGCGGATCGCCCTCGGCGCGCTCGGGGCGGCCGCGACGGCGGCCGCCGTCGCCGTGCAGCCGCCCGCAGGTGTTCGCCTTCACCGGGATCGCCGGGATCGTTGCATTCGTGCTCGCCGCCGGCTGCCTGGCGGCCGACGCGATCCCCTACCGCCCGGCGCACGCCGCGGCGGCGGCGCTCACGCTCGTGGACGCGGTGCTGCTGGCGGTCGGCGGGAGGGCGATCGGGATCCCCGTGATCGTCCCGGCCGCCCTCCTCCTGCTCCTCCAATTGGCACCCGCTGCCCATGCCAAATGGCTCAGGCGCGCGCCTCGACCCGGTTTCGGATCGTAACCCGTCGGCTACGCGTTCCCCGGGTGTGCCGGGCAGGTGATCTTCACCTTGCCCGACTCGGACACGACGAGGCTGAACCCGGTTGAGGAGCCCGACGCCGTTCCCGGGCTTCGGGACGAATCCCCGCCCGCGGGCCTGCCCTTTCGCGTCACGCAGAGGACCTTGTCGCCGACGTTCACCCGGCCGCCGAGATGAAACGTGTAGTGCCCCGGCTTGAGGCGGATCGTGTTCCTCGCCCCGTCGCGTGGGTGGCCGCCGAGCCGAGGGAGGCGGAAACCCAGCACGCCATCCCGACGACCGCGACGATCGACAGTGTTCGGATGTGTCTCATGCCTCTCAGACGGTGCTGCGCGGCGCTTTGTTCCCCGCCGGACGCGGCGGCGTCGCAATCAGCCGGGCGCAGCGAGCGGAGCCGCGGTGAGCGTGCCGCTCAGCCGGGCGTTGGCCACGAGGCGCCAGGCGGCGTGCACGTGGCGGCCCGTGCCGTCGGCCATCCGGCAGTCCGCGTCGAAACCGAAGCTCCGCACAGCCTTCACCGTCCCGGTGCAGACGTCGCCGCTTGGCAGGAGCTCGAGCTGGAAGCTCGTCGACTCGAGCTGCGAGGGGCCGAGGAGCAGGTCGGCCCGCACGAGCGCGTTCTGGGCACCGGTCGCCGAGCCGCTCATCGAGACGATCGCGCGCGTCGCCGCCTCCTGCTGGAGGATCCGGCCGCTCAGCCGGTCGGTGAACTGCGCGGCGTTCCAGGCGCGCGGGTGGGCTCGCAGCGGGCCAAGGGCGAGGCCCGCGACGACGACGGCCGCGGCAGCCGCCGCGCACGCGAGCGCGCGCCGGTCGAAGCGCGGCAGAGATCCCGCGCCGCTCGCCCACCCGCCACGTGACCGCCGCGGCGACGGCCGCCGCCGAGACCGCGAACATCGCGACCATCCACGGGGCGTTCCGGTCGGTGCCGCTGCCGAGCCCGTGCAGAGTCGCGGCGACCCACACCGCGAAATTGGCGTAGTGCGCCCGCCGCCACCATCGGCGCGGGATTCGGTCGCGGTAGTGATTGGTCACCGCGAGTGCCAGCAAGAGCTCGGCGGCGACGATGCCGAGCGCCGTCCAGATCGGCCGGTAGTGCGCCGTCAGGGGGATCGCGAGCTGCCCCAGCGAGAACGGGAGGAACGAATCGATCGCGATCGTCGACCACGTGCAGCGCGATGAACGTTCCGACGAGAAGGCCGCCGGCGCGGTGCACGTCCTCGACGGCGAACATCGGCCACCGCTTCCAGCGCCGGCCGGGCGCCCGGCCGGCCATCGAGACCCCCAGCGTAACGACCGCCGTGAGAAGCAGGTACGCAACGATCCCGGCGGCGCGAGCGGCGTACCAGTCGATCGGATTCGACGTCAGATGCACAGCGATACCCCGACCATCCCGGCCCAGGCGTCGTTGACGGCGATCCTCCCGTCGAGGGCGACGAATCGCGCGGGCATCCCCCACCGGTCGAGCCTGTCGGGGCCCGCGGCACCGGCCAGGAACCCGGCCCGGGCGGCGACGTCGGCAGCGACGCAGGTCGCACCCGACGCCGTGACCGCCTCCCACGGCGTCTCGGCGGAACGGCCCGTTCCCGGGTCGACCAGATGGTGATGCAGCACGCCCGCCCGTCGCCACCGGCGCCTGCCTGAGCCGCTGGTCGCGATGCCGCCGCGCACGACCGAGACCGCGCCGTCGCCCGGCAGGCTCACAACAACCGGTCCTCGCACCGCAAGATCTCCGCCAGCCGAGACGAAGCCGTCGCCGCCCAGCAGTTCGACGGCATCGTCGACGGTCGCTGACTTGACGACGCCGTTCAGGTCGAGCGCGCAGCCGGCCGGCATCCAGAGCACGCGCCCGGAGAGCTCGACCACTCCCCATCCGGGCGCCGGCCTCGGCGGTCCGACCGGCGCCGGATCGTCACCGATCAGCGCGAAGTCGCGGGTGTAGCCGAGCGCCTCGAGCGCCCCGCCCACGGTGGGGTCGACCAGGCCGTCGGTGTCGGCCGCGATCGCGAGCGCTCGGGCGAGCATGGCCGCGAATGTGCCGGATACGACGGTGGGGCGGCCGGCCGTGCTGTTGACGGCGTTCAGCTCGCTCTCCGGGCGAAACCGGCTGAAGGCTCCGTCGCGATCGGCGAAGAGCTGTCGAATCGCCGCCGCGCTTCGATCGTCCGCACCGGCGACGACGACCTCGCAGCCCATTGCCGAGAAGGCCTCCTGCCTCACGAGACCGATGTGGTCGCGCGCGGCGGCGCCTCCGCCGGCGCCAGAAGGCCGGCGTCCAGCGCGTCGCGCCGGACGACCGCTTGAAATCGTTTCGGCGCTGCGAGCGGCCGGGCCTGCCGGCGGGAGTGACCCGCGACGTTGCCGTGTGCCAGCGACATTCCGGCGGCGAAGAACGCGACGCCGGCTGCGGTGAGCCCGATCTTGGCGTTTCGCGCCCTCCGGCGTGCCGCCACGAGCCGCGGCTCGCTGCCGGGCTGAGACTCGATCTCCATGCGCACAGGATACGAGGGCCCCGGTGAGAGGACGGTGAGAATCCGCCCGCGGGCTTCGTGGACGAAGCCCGCGCGTGGAGGCCGGAACTCGCTATCGGGGCGCCGAGATTTGAACTCGGGACCTCACCGACCCGAACGGTGCGCGCTACCAGGCTGCGCCACGCCCCGGAGCCGGGGATTATCGCAGGCGCGAGTCGCGCCGCGCGCAATACGCGTCGAACGCGACGAGCCGGCGGATCCAGGCGGTCATCGCCTCGACCTCGACGTCGTACAGGAGCCGGTCGGTCTCGAAGATCTCGACCGTGGCGTCGATGCGGCGCTGGATCCGTGCGCGGAGGGTGTCGGTGCCGGTGCGCTCGAACGACTCACGGCGCACGCGGCCGCGGCCTGGGCGAACGTGCCCGGCCAGGCGGTCATCGAGCGAGACTCTCTCCGCCATGGCATCAGGGTCGCGTATCCGCCGCGACGGCGCAAGTGGGTGGGGTGGCAGGACCACCCGTATGGAGGGTACGGTTGCGGCGTGGCCAGCCGGGACGAGATCGTCGCCTTCCTCGATGACCACCTCGACGCCGGCGGGTACCCCGACGCGCTTCCGGTCGGCCTCCAGGTGATCGGCGCCGAGGAGGTGCGCCGGGTGGCGACCGGGGTCAGCGCGTCGCTCGAGCTCTTCGAGCGGGCGGCCGCCGAGGGCGCCCAGATGCTGATCGTGCACCACGGCCTCTTCTGGAGCTCGGAGCCGCGCCGGATCGGCGCGCGTGAGCGGGCTCGGCTTCGCTCGCTCTTCGAGCACGACCTGTCGCTCGTCGCCTACCACCTGGCCCTCGACGCGCATCCGGAGGTGGGAAACAACGCCCTCATCTGCCGGGCGCTCGGCCTCACGGACGCGGTCGGGTTCGGCGTCCACGGCGACCGCACGATCGGGTTCCTCGCGACCGCGGACCCGCCGATCACCCTGCCCGAGCTGCTCGGCCGCGTGCGCGCCGAGATCAACCCCGAGCCGCTCGTCTTCGACGCCGGGCCGGAGGCGATCCGGCGCGTGGCGGTCATCTCCGGGGCCGCCGCCCAGGATGTGCTCCCCGCCGCCGACGCGGGCGCCGACTGCTTCCTGACGGGCGAGCCGCGCGAGCCCGTGATGGCCCAGGCCCGCGAGGCCGGGATCCATTTCGTGGCCGCCGGCCACTACGCGACGGAGGTCTTCGGCGTGCGCGCGCTGGGCGATCTCCTCGCTCGCAGGTTCGGCGTCGAGCACGTCTTCATCGACGTCCCGAACCCGATCTAGCCGCCTCCAAGAGATCCCCCGGACGGATTGTTGACGCAGTCCGGGAGCCTCGGTATGGTGTGAGGATGGACAGGCGATCGGAGCGGGCCTAACGTGCCCGCAGTCCACAAAACCCAGTTCGACCTCTGAGCCCATCGAGCGACTTCGCTCGGTGGGTTCTCTCGTTCAGCGACGGAAGGGAGCACGAATGGCCAACCATCTCACGCCGGATGAGCTGTCGAAGGAGTACGGCATGAAGCGCGACGAAGTCATCCGGCTTTGTCACGAGCAGTCCGTCCCGATCTACCACGGCAAGATCGACAAGAGCCTGTTTCAGGCCGTCCAAGAGGAGTTGAGCCCGTCCAGGTAGGACCCGGACGCGGACGGCGGTCGTAGCCTCTCGGTGACCGTCCGTCGAGCCCTTCTCATGTGCGCGGTCGTGCTGGCCGTCGCACCGCCCGCCGCGGGCGCCGCAAGCCTCGATGCGCGCATCGAGCGGATGATCGCGCGGTCCCAGTTCGGCGGAACCCGCACCGGTCTCGCGGTCTATGACCGAACGTCAGGGCGCTTCCTGGCGCTCCACAACGCCCGCGGCCAGCTCCGGCCCGGGTCGAACGTGAAGCTGGCGACGAGCGCCGCGCTCTTCATCCAGTTCGGCCCATCGGCTCGCCTGCACACGCGGATCATGGCGTCCGGCCCTCTGGCGGCAGGCACGGTCACGGGCAGCCTCTTCCTCGTCGGCGCGGGCGACCCGTCGCTCGCCACCAAGCCGTTTGCCCGGGCCGCCCACGGCGGCAGCGGAACGCTCGTGGGCGACCTCGCCGCCGCAGTCGCGTCCCGGGGCATCTCGCAGGTGACGGGGCGGCTCTACGGCGACGAGAGCGCCTTCGACAGCCGCCGCACGGGGCCGTTCTGGAAGCCGAGCTACTGGCAGGACTGCCCGCCGATCTCGGCGCTCTCGGTGAACGAGGACCTGTTCCACCTCGGCCACCCGCAGGCGTCCTCCAACCCTCCCCTGTTCGCAGCGCAGATCCTGAAGAAGTCGCTCAAGAACCGCGGAGTGAGGTTCGCCAAGGCGCCGCGCGTCCGCGTCCATCCCGGCACGGCATGGGTCGTCGCCAGCCGGTCGTCGCCCCGCATGTCCAGGCTCATCCGCCAGATGGACATCGTGTCCGACAACTACTACGCCGAGGTGCTCACCAAGGCGCTCGCCGTCCACGCCGGGCTCCGCGGCACGACCGCCAACGGCACGCTCACGACGCGACGGAGCCTCCGCAGCCTCGGCGTCAAGCTGCGCGGCGCGAGCATCGTGGACGGCTCGGGGCTGTCGCTGGGCGACCATCTGAGCGCGCGCCAGATCCTCGGCATCCTGCGGCGCGCGGCGCGGCAGTCGTGGGGCTTCTACCTGCACGAGGCGCTGCCGGTGGCGGGCGTCAGCGGGACGCTCCGCACCCGGATGCGGTCGGGCCCGGCGCACGGGAACGCCCACGCCAAGACCGGGACGCTCAACACGGCGTCGGCGCTGTCGGGCTACGTCCGCTCGGCGAACGGCCACCGGCTCGTGTTCTCGATCCTCCAGAACCGCCGGCCCCGGCTCGACGTGATCGCCGCCCACAGGCTCCAGGACGCGATCGTCCAGCTCCTCGCCGGCTCGCGGGTCTAGGTGGTCGCGGACGCCGCGGCCGGCTCGGCCTCGGCAGCCAGCCGCTCGAGCTCGGCGAGGTCGATCACCGGCACGCCCAGCTCCTCGGCCTTCGATCGCTTGGAGCCGCCGCCCTCACCGGCGAGCACGTAGTCGGTCGACGCCGAGACCGACCCGGTGACCTTCGCGCCGAGGCCCGCCAGGTGGGCGGCGATCGAGTCGCGGGTGTGGCCCTCGAGCGTGCCGGTGACGACGAACGTCTTCCCGGCGAGCGGGCCGGCCGGCGCCTTCGCCCGCTTCGGCCCAGACATCTGAAGGCCGGCCTCGGCGAGGGCGTCCACGATCGCCGCGTGCTCCTCGTCGAGGAACCAGGCCGAGACCGTCTCGGCGATCACCGGGCCGATGCCCTCGACCTCGGCGATCTCCTCGGAGGTGGCGCGCCGCAGGGCGTCCATCGACCCGAACGCGCCCGGCCAGCACCTCGGCGTTGATGCCGCCGACGTGCGGGATCCCGAGCGCGAAGAGGACGCGGTCGAACGGCCGCGACTTCGACTTCTCGATCGACCGGATCACGTTCTCGGCGAGCGTCTCCTGGAACCCGTCGAGCGGCAGCAGGTCGTCGACCGAGAGGCGGTAGAAGTCCTGCGGCCGGGAGACGAGCTCGAGCTCGACGAGCCGGGCGACGAGCTTCTCGCCGACGCCGTCGATGTCCATCGCGCCCCGTGACACGAAGTGCTTCAAGCCCTCGTAGCCGCGCGACGGGCAGGCCCGGTTGGGGCAGTAGTGGCGAGCCTCGCCCTCGTTTCGGACGACCGGCGTCGAGCAGACCGGGCAGACGTCGGGCATCCGCCACGCCTTGCGCCGGCGGCCGTCCTGCTCGGGCGCGGGGCCGACGACCTGCGGGATCACGTCGCCGGCGCGCTGGATGATGACGCGGTCGCCCTCGCGGATGTCCTTGCGCCGGATGTCGTCCTCGTTGTGGAGCGTCGCGAGCGACACGGTGACGCCGCCGACGACCACCGGCTCGAGGATCGCGTAGGGGTTGAGGGCGCCCGTGCGGCCCACGTTCAGGCCGATCTTCTCGAGCTTCGTGATGGCCGTCGTGGGGGCGAACTTGAAGGCCACCGCCCAGCGCGGGTCGCGGCCGACCGATCCCAGCCGGCGCTGCTGCTCGAGCGACGACACCTTGACGACGACCCCGTCGACGTCGTAGGTCAGCGTCGCGCGGCGCCCCTCGAAGGCATGGCAGAACGCGAGCGCCGACGCCGGATCGTCGTGGAGCTGGGCGTCGGGCGAGACCGGGAACCCCTGGTCGCGAAGCCACGCGAGGGCGTCCCAGTGGGTCGCAAGCTCGAGCCCCTCGGAGTGGCCGATCCCATACGCCCAGATGCGGAGCGGCCGCCGCGCCGTTACGGCCGGGTTCTTCTGGCGGAGCGACCCGGCCGCCGAGTTGCGGGGGTTCATGAACGGCTTCGCGCCTGCCGCGACCTGCTCCTCGTTGACGCGCGCGAAGCCCTCGAGCGGGAGGTACACCTCGCCCCTGACCTCGACGAGCGGCGGCGCGGGCTCGCGCGCCAGGCGGAGCGGGATCGCGCGGACGGTGCGGAGGTTGGCGGTGACGTCCTCGCCGACGATGCCGTTGCCGCGCGTCGCGCCCCGTACGAACACCCCGTCCTCGTAGACGAGCGAGATGGCGAGCCCGTCGACCTTCGGCTCGGTCACGAGCTGGTAGGGCTCCTCGCCGATCAGGCGGACGGCGCGCTCTGACCAGGCCTCGAATTCGTCGTCGTTTCGGGCATTCGCGAGCGAGAGCATCGGCTGGAGATGCTCGACCTCGGCGAACCCGGCGGATACCCGCGCCACCCCGACGCGCTGCGTCGGCGAGTCCGGCGTGACGAGGCCCGGATCGGCGGCCTCGAGCTCGCGGAGCTCGCGCATGAGGTCGTCGTACTCTCCGTCCGACAGCGTCGGCTGGTCGAGGATGTAGTACCGGTGGTCGGCCTCGGCGACCGCTCGCCGGAGCTCCGAGGCACGCTGCGACGCCTGATCGCCTCCCATGTTCACAACGCACGATAGTCGGACCGCGGCAATCCGGCTCGTGCCCGCGCTCGTAGAAGCGCACATGAGACCTTTCCGACTCGCGGCCGCCCTGGCCGCACTCGCCTTCGCCCTCGCGGCCTGTGGGGGCGGCTCCTCGGGCGGCACCTCGACGCCGGCCCCGGCGGGCGGCGGCGGGTCGTCGAGCGGCGGCGCTGGGAACGGGACGCCGGTTGACGTGACGCTCGCCGACTTCTCGATCGACATCGCCGGCGGGACGAACCTCAAGCCCGGCACGTACACGTTCAACGTGACGAACAACGGCCCGACGGCTCACAACCTCACGATCGAGGGCCCCGGCGTGGACAACCAGGCCACGCCGACGTTCACAAACGGCTCGCAGTCGCTCACCGTCACGCTGACGAAGGGCTCCTACGACTTCTTCTGCTCGGTCCCCGGGCACAAGGAAGCCGGCATGAACGCCGACGTGACCGTCGGCGGCGGCGGCGGTGCCGGGGGCGGCGGCTCGACCGAGGACTCCGGCGGGGGCGGCGGCGGCTCTACCGAGAATTTGATCTCGCCGCACCCCTCCACCTGAGGCTGCTAGCCTCGGCTCGTGGACGCGGTCACCGGGGCGTTCTCCTACACGGGCTCCGCGATCGCACGCGAGCTCCTCGCCCGCGACCGCCCGGTGCGGACGCTCGTGCGGTCGCCGCGCTCGGCCGGCCACCCGCTCGCGGAGCGGGTCGAGGTCGCGCCGCTTCGGCTCGACGACGAGGCGGCGCTCGTGAGCGCGCTCACCGGCATCGAGGTGCTCTACAACACCTTCTGGATCAGGTTCCCGCGCGGCGGATCGACGTTCGAATGGGCCATCGCCGCCTCGGCGCGCCTCTTCCGGGCCGCGGCCGCGGCCGGCGTCGAGCGGATCGTCCACATCTCGGTGACCAGGCCGTCGCTCTCATCGCCGTACGCGTACTTCCGGGCCAAGGCGGCGGTCGACGAGCTCGTGCTCGGCGGCCCGGTGCCGGCGACGAGCGTCCGCCCGTCGCTCGTCTTCGGCGGCCGGCAGGAGATCCTCGTCAACAACATCGCCTGGTTCCTGCGCCGTTCCCCGGCGTTCGCCGTGCCGCGCCGGCCGTGCCGGGTGCAGCCCGTGCACGTCGACGACGTCGCCCGGATCGCCGCCGATGCGGGAGAGTCGCGCGAGCCGGGGATCGTCGACGCCGTCGGGCCCGAGACCTTCACCTACCGCGAGCTCGTGGAGCGGATCGGGGCGGCGGTCGGATCGCGGGCCCGCATCGTGGCGCTGCCCGAGCGCGCGGTCGCGGCGCTCGGCCGGGGCGCCGGGGCGCCGCTTCGCGACACCGTCGTGACGGGGGAGGAGCTGGGAGCGCTGACCGCAAGCCTCCTCACCTCCGACGAGCCGCCGCTGGGCCGAGCCCGCTTCTCGGAGTGGGCTCGACGGGCAGGCGGACTGGCTGGGCCGGGAGTACCACTCCGAGCTCGAGCGCCACTGGCGACGGAGATGACGCCGGTATCCTTCGCGGGATGGACTACACCATTCCGGCCGGCGCGAAGATCGGCCACGTGCACCTCAAGGTGTCGGACCTCGACCGCGCCGAGGCCTTCTACCGCGACGTCCTCGGGTTCGAGGTGCAGCAGCACTACGACTCGTCGGCGGCGTTCCTCTCGGCCGGCGGGTATCACCACCACATCGGCCTGAACATCTGGCAGAGCCGCGGCGGCCCGCCGCCCGCGCCCGGCACGACGGGCCTCTTCCACCTCGCGATCCTCTACCCCACGCGCGCCGACCTGGCGACGGCGGTGAAGCGGGTGCTCGAGCACGGAGTGCCGCTCACGGGCGCGTCCGACCACGGCGTCTCGGAGGCCATCTACCTGCACGATCCCGACGGGAACGGCATCGAGCTCTACCACGACCGCGAGGAGGCCGAGTGGCCACGCGACGCCGACGGCAGTGTGGCGATGGTGACCGACCCGCTCGACATGGCCGGGCTGCTCGCGGAGGCGCGTTAGGTAGGCCGACGGAGAGGTGGAAGACGTCCGGCCGGTGGTAGTGGCCGGCCGGGTCGAAGCGCTGCCGCTCCTCGTCGAGGCGGGCCGGGTCGAGCGTCGCCGTGAGGATGCCCGGCTCGTCCCAGAGCGGGCCGGCCAGGTAGCTCCCGTCGGGAGCGAGGATCGCCGATCCGCCGCGGTTCATCAGGTCATCGCCGTCGGCCAGGGGGACGCCGTCCGGATGCGACGACGCCCGCAGGAAGACCTCCGCGGTGATGACGTAGGCGCGCGCCTCGCGGGCGATGTGGCGCATCGAGTCGTGCCAGGCGTCCGAGTCGTCGGCCGTCGGCGCGAGCAGGATCTCGAGCCCGTCCTGGTAGAGCGCGAACCGGGCCAGGGGCATGTTCAGCTCCCAGCAGATCAGGCCGCCCACCCGCCCGAATCCGGCGTCGACGGTCTGGAGGCTCGAGCCGTCGCCCATCCCCCACACCAGCCGCTCGTGGTTGGTCGGCATGAGCTTTCGGTGGTGACGGCGAAGCACCCCGTCGGGCCCGTGGACGAGCAGCGAGTTGTAGAGCGTGCCGCCCGCGCGCTCGTTGACCCCGACCGCGAGCCAGATGCCATTGCGCTTGGCGATCTCGCCCAGCCGGTCGCACGCCGGGCCCGGCACCTCGACCGCCTCGCGCATGAGGCGCGCGAACGTCGCCCGGGCGGCGGGGTCGGCCCCGGCCGCCAGGAAGCGCACCCAGCGGTTCGACGGGTAGCCGGGGACGAAGGCCTCGGGGAAGAGCACGAGCTCGGCGCCGGCCGCGGCCGCCTCTCGCCGCGAGCGCGTCGAGGCGCTCGAGCGTCCCGTCGCGATCGAGGATCGCCGGCTCGGCCTGGACGCACGCGACGGTGACGGGGCTCCTCACGACGGCGAGCCTACAGGCCCGTGGCCGCCGACAGGCGTTCGAGGCTGGCGCTGCGGCCAGAGCGTCTTCGTGTCGTAGTAGACCTCGAACGCCGGCACCGACTCCGGGAGCGCGACCCAGCTCAGCTTCGATCTCGTGAAGATGTGAACGTCGGGCGCGACCTGCGAGGGGTCGTCGAGCGTCCCGCCGCGGACGAACCGCACCTCCGGGCGGCCGTACTGGCTGTAGACCGCCACCTGGCAGGAGGGGCACCGGAAGATGCGCTGCGCCGAGCCGTCGTCGCGGGGCACGTCGACGGGCTGAGGGGCACCCGCGACGAGCTCGACCCGGTCGGCCTCGATCAGCAGGTTGATCACGAAGGCGCTTCCCGTCTGGCGCTGGCAGCTCAGGCAGTGGCAGCAGTGCGTGAAGAGCGGCTCGGAGGTGAGCCGGTAGCGCACCTCGCCGCAGGAGCAGCCGCCTTCAGCCGGTGAGGTCATCGACGGGACGGTACTCGCCGTCACGGCACCTGGACGTACAGCGCGCCGAGCGCGGCCGCCAGCGACCGGTGGGCGGCGCCGGTCCCGACGAGCAGCGAGCCGGACGGGTCGACGCCGTGCGCCCGCGCGAACGCCAGCGGAAGCCCCGGCAGCGGCGGCCGGCACCAGCAGCGCGGCGGCCCGCCGGCGTGCGGGCAGAGCACGGCCTCCACGCGGGCCCGACACCGTCGCGGACGACCCGGCCGGCGGCGGCCTCGAGCGCGGCCCGGTCGCCGTCCGGGTTCCAGTCGAACACGAGGTGCGGCGCATCCGCGGGCGCGTCGCCCAGGGCGTCCTCCCAGCTCCTCGTGGAGCAGCGCGCCCGCGGCGACGAACACGCCCGGCCGCGAGCCCGCGGCCTGCGGCGCGCGGGCGAACGCCCGCCGCTCGACGCTCGCGAAGCCCTCGTCCTCCGTCGGCGGCTCGAGCTCGCGCAGCGGTGCGCATCTGCGACGTCGGCGCGAGCAGGCCGGGCTCACGCCGGGCGAGGTCGCGGAGCGCGTCGGGCTCGGGGAGCGAGCCGACCCGGTCGAGGAGCCGCTCGACGAGGTTGACCTGAGCCTGCGCGAGCGGTGTGTCGAGCCAGACGCAGCGCGCCGCGGCGCCGTGCCGGCCGGCGGCCTCGACGACGTGGCTGCGGGCGGCGCGGGTGAGGTACGTGTTGTCGAGGACGACCCGACTGCGCTCCCGTCGCCAGCGCCTCGTCGAGCGCGCCGGCGATGTCGCGCAGCGAGCCTCCGCGCTCGTCGCGGTTCAGGCGCAGGTAGCCGCGGGCCACGTGCTCCTCGGCGATCCGGCTCTTCCCCGCTCCGGGGATGCCCATGATGACGACGACGTCGGCCGCCGTGGCCGTGCTCGCCCGGCGCGGGCGAGACGAGGCGACACGCCCGAAGGCGCGATCGATCGCTGCGCGCTGCCCGGCGTCGAGCCGAAGCCCGGGCGGCGGCTGCGGCCGAGCGGGCGGTCTCGGGACGCCGTGCTCCCGGGATCGCGACCACCGCCGGGGAGAGCGAGAGCAGCCACGCGAGCGCGACCTCGGCCGGCGTCGCGCCGAGCGGCGCCGGCCACGGCGGCGAGCTGCTCGTCGCGGGCGAGCCGGCCGACGCGCTTCGGCCCGCCGAGCGGCGAGTGGGCGATCACGGCGATCCCAGCCTCGGCGCACCGCTCGACGACGCCGCCCCGCAGCGCGCGATCGTCGAACGGGCTGAGCGCGACCTGGACGGCAGCGATCGGGGCGAGCTCCAGCGCCTCGTCGAGCTGGCGGCGGTTGACGTTGCAGACGCCGATCCGCCGCGCGAGCCCCTCGCTCGTGGATCCGAGCGAGCGCGCGCAGCGACGTGCGCCACGGCGTCCGCGGGTCGGGCGCGTGGAGCAGGTAGAGGTCGATCTCGAGGCCGTCCAGGGCCGCGAGGCTCGCCTCGCAGTCGGCCAGGATGGCCTTCGCGCGGCCGTCCGGGATCCACGCCGCCGCCGGTCCGCGCCATGCCGCCCTTCGTCACGATCCGCGCGCGCGGCTCGGCTCCCGAGCCGGCGCAGGGCGCGGGCCAGGAGCCGCTCGTTGTCCGCCGTAGGCGCGGGCGGTGTCGAACACCGTGACGCCGGCCTCGGCCGCCGCCGCGATCGTCTCCAGCGCGACGCCTCGTCGCGGCCTCGTCGGTCGAGAGGCGCATGCAGCCGAGGCCGACCCGGAGCTCCGGCCGGGTCGAGCCAGGCCGGGCGTCACTCGAGCGTGCCAGCGCGCGATCTCCTCCAGCGCGCCCGCGCTCGTCAGGTCGAGGTGGACCGGCGTGACAGCGATCTTGCCCTCGGCGATCGCGCGGAAGTCGGTGTCGGGCTCGTCGTGGTAGGAGGGGTCGTCGCCGTAGATCCGGTAGCGGCGGCGGCCCGCCTCGTCGGACTCGAGCTCGAGCCGGTCGCGGTAGATCCGCCGCCCGAGCCGGGCGACCTCGACGCCCTTCACGGGCGGCGGCGGCGCGTTCACGTTCAGGATCGTCCCCGGCGGCAGGCCGCGCTCGACGACGTGGCGGACCAGGGTCGGCAGGATGCCGGCCGCCGGCGAGAAGTCGTAGTCGCGCTGCTGGCGGAAGTGGAGGCCGGCCTCCTTCGACTGCTGGGAGACCGCGATGGCCGGGATGCCGAGCACGATCCCCTCGAACGCCGCGGCGACGGTGCCCGAGTACGTGACGTCGTCGCCGAGGTTCACGCCGTAGTTGATGCCGGCGACGATCAGGTCGGGCCGCTCGCCGAGCGAGGCCGAGCTCGGCGAAGCGCACGCAGTCGACCGGGCGTGCCGTCGGTCGCGTATCCGCGCGAGCCGTCGCGCAGCTCGACCTCGGTCACGGTCAGCGGCGCGGTCGATGGTGATGCCGCGGCCGACGGCGCTGCGGTTCGAGTCGGGGGCGATGACCGACACCTCGCCGACCTCGTCGAGCGCCTGCTTGGCGGCGAGGAGGCCGCGCGAGGTGATGCCGTCGTCGTTGGTGAGGAGGATGCGCATCGGCGAGGGAAGGCTATGCGGCCCGCCGGTATCGTGCCCGGATGCCGCCCCGCGGGCCCGCATACCGCATCGTGACGCCGCGCCTGGTCGTCCGCTGCTGGGAGCCGCGCGACGCCCCGCTGCTGAAGGAGGCCATCGACTCGAGCCTCGACCATCTGCGGCCGTGGATGCCCTGGGCCGAAGCACGAGCCGCAGACGCTCGCCGAGAAGGTGGAGCTTCTGCGCGAGTTCCGCGGCCAGTTCGACCTCGGCGCCGACTCGGTCTACGCGATCTTCGACGCCGCCGACGAGCGGGTGCTGGGCGGCTCGGGCCTGCACCCGCGCATCGGGCCGGGACGCGCTCGAGATCGGCTACTGGATCCGCGCCGACGCCGTCGGACAGGGGTATGCGACGCGAGTCGACGGCCGCCCTCACCCGGGTCGCGTTCGAGGTCGCCGACGTGGAGCGGGTCGAGATCCACTGCGCGCCGAGAACCACGCCAGCGCCGCGATCCCGCGGAAGCTCGGCTACTCCCTGACGCGAGACGGGCGACGACCTGATCTTCACCCTCACCGCGGACGACTTCCCCGCCAGCCCGAGCTCGACCGCGCGGCGGTGCGCTCGCCGCCTACGACGCGATCGGCAGCGCCGCTCATCGACGACCTCGCGTGAAACATTGGCATCAGGCACCGGTGTTCAGTGCCACGGGGTCAGTAGGTGACGGACGTGAGCGTGAGGCCGTGCGGCGGGGCGGTGCGGCCGGCGTCCGAGCGGGGCCGGCCGTCGCGAGCAGCGTCGGCGAGGTGCTCCGGGTCGGGGCGCTCGAGCATCGTCCCGACCAGCACGCGCACCATGTGGCGCAGGAAGGCGTCGGCGGTGATGTGGAACTCGAGCCGGTCGCCGTCGCGGCGCCACTCGGCCGCGAGCACGGTGCGGTCGAAGTGGACGTGCTCGGTCTCGGTCGGCGTGAACGCGCGTGAAGTCGTGCGTGCCGACGAGGGCCGCGGCGCACGCCGTCGAGGGCGGCCGAGATCGAGGGGACGGGGATGGTGAAGCTCGTAGCGCGCCCGCAGCGGATCGGGGCTCGGGCCGGTGTTCAGGCGGTAGACGTAGCTTCGCGCGCGGGCGTCCCCGCGGGCGTCGAAGCCGTCGGCGGCTCGGCGCCGCCTCGCGGACGGCGATGTCGGCCGGCAGGCGGTCGTTCAGCGCGACGGCCGGGAGCAGGCGGCGCGGCGGCCAGCGAGACGACGTTGGCCTGCGGCGTGCACGCCGGTGTCGGTGCGCCCGGCGACCGTCAGCGCGCGCGGGTCGACGCTCGAGCGCCGCGGCCAGCTCGCCCGCGACCGTGCGCAGCCCCGGCTGCGGCGCCCACCCGTGGAAGTCGGTGCCGTCGTAGGCGACGGTCAGCCGGTATGTGGGCATGGCCGCGGCCCGGGGTTACGGCTGGTGGTCGACGAGCTCCAGGTACGCCATCGGCGCGGCGTCGCCCGGGCGCGGGCCCAGCTTCACGATGCGCGTGTAGCCGCCGGGCCGCTCGGTGAACCGCGGGCCGACCTGATGGAACAGGTCGTGGACGGCGTCCTTCGAGCGCAGGAACGCGACCGCGTGGCGCTGGGCGGCCACGTCGGTCGGGTCCTTGCGCGCGAGGGTGATCAGCTTCTCGGCGATCGGCCGCAGCTCCTTCGCCTTGGCCTCGGTCGTCTGGATCCGGCCATGCGCGAAGAGGGCGCCGCACATGTTCGAGTGGAGCGCCTTGCGGTGGGCCGGATCGCGGCCCAGCTTGCGGCCCTTGCGCTGGTGCCTCACTCGGCTCCCCGCAGGTTGAGGCCGTGGGCCTGCGAGCGTCTCCTTCACCTCTTCGATCGACTTCTTGCCGAAGTTCGGGATCGCGGCCAGCTCGGCCTCGCGTCTTGGAGATGAGGTCGCCGATCGTCTCGATGCCGACCCGCTTCAGGCAGTTGTAGGAGCGCACGCCCAGCTCGAGCTCCTCGATCAGGATGTTCTCCATCCCGTGGGCCGACGGGGCGGCCGCCTCGGCGGCGGCGCCGTCCTGGCGGATGGCCAGGTCGGCGGCGTCGATGTCGGTGAAGATGCTGAGGTAGCGGATGAGGATCTCGGCCGCGTCCTTGACCGCGTCCTTCGGCGTCATCGAGCCGTTGGTCGTCACCTCGAGCTTCAGCTTGTCGAAGTCGGTGCGCTGGCCGACGCGGGCGGCGTCGACGTCGTAGGACACGCGCCGCACGGGCGAGAAGATCGAGTCGACCGGGATGACGCCGATCGTCGTCTCCGGGCCCTTGTTGCCCTCGGCCGGCACGTAGCCGCGGCCGCGGGCGATCGTCAGCGTCATCTCGAACCGGGCCTTCTCGGCCAGGTGGCAGATGACGAGGTCGGGGTTCAGGATCTCGAGGTCGGACGGCGCCTCGATGTCGGCCGCGGTCACCTTGCCGGGGCCGTCCTTCTGCACCTGCACCTCGACCTCGCCGGACTCGCCGTGGAGCCGGCAGATGAGGTTCTTGAGGTTGAGGATGACATCGGTCACGTCCTCGCGGACGCCCGGCACCGACGTGAACTCGTGGGCGACGCCCTCGATCTTCACGGAGGTGACGGCGGCTCCCTCGAGCGACGAGAGCAGCACGCGCCGCAGGCTGTTGCCGAACGTGTAGCCGAACCCGCGGTCGAGCGGCTCGACGACGAACGTGCCCAGCGTCTCGCCGATGTCTTCGGACGTGATCTTCGGAATGATTTCGAGCATGTGTTCCTTACTTCGAATAGAACTCGACGATCAGCTGCTCCTGGACCGGCGTGTCGATGTCGACTCGGTCGGGGAGGCGTAGCACCGTCCCCGTGCAGGTTGTCGTGGTCGGCCTGGAGCCACGGGGCGACCGACGCGGTCAGGTCGGTGGCGTCGGTCACTGCCGCCTTGGCGCCGGATCCCTGGCGAAGGGAGATGACGTCGTCGGCGGAGACCTGGTAGGACGGGATGTTCACCTTCCTGCCGTTGACCGTGAAGTGGTTGTGACGCACGAGCTGGCGGGCCTGCGACCGCGAGGCCGCGAAGCCGAGCCGGTAGACGACGTTGTCGAGCCGCAGCTCGAGCATCCGCAGGAAGTTCTCGCCGGTGATGCCCGACTGTGCGGCTGGCCTTCTCGTAGTAGGTGCGGAACTGCGACTCGAGCACGCCGTAGTAGCGGCGCATCTTCTGCTTCTCGCGCAGCTGCAGCAGGTACTCGGACTGCTTGATGCGGCCGCGGCCGTGCTCGCCCGGCGGGTAGGCCCGGCGCTCGATGGCGCACTTCTCGGTGAGGCAGCGCTCGCCCTTCAGGAAGAGCTTCATGTTCTCGCGCCGGCACTGCTTGCACTTGGGCCCGATCATGCGGGCCATCAGACGCGCCTCCGCTTCCGCGGCCGCACGCCGTTGTGCGCCTGCGGGCTCACGTCCTTCACGCCGAGGATCTCGAGGCCGGCCGCCTGCAGCGAGCGGATCGCGGTCTCGCGGCCCGAGCCGGGGCCCTTGACGAACACCTCGACCTTCTGCAGGCCGTGCTCCATGCCCTCGCGCGCGGCCGCGTCGGCGGTCACCTGGGCGGCGAACGGCGTCGACTTGCGCGACCCCTTGAAGCCGACCGCGCCGGCGCTCTTCCACACGATCACGCCGCCGTCCTTGTCGGTCAGCGCGACGAGCGTGTTGTTGAACGACGTCTTGATGTGCGCCTGGCCGATGGCGATGTTCTTGCGGGCCTTGCGGCGGACACGGCCACGCGTGCCGCCTCTACGTGGTGCGGGAGGCATTCAGTCCTTTCCTGACTTGCTACTTCCTGCGCTGCTTGCCGACGGTCTTCTTGGGGCCCTTGCGGGTGCGGGCGTTGGTGCGCGTGCGCTGGCCGTCCACGGGCAGGCCGCGGCGGTGGCGCAGGCCGCGGTAGCAGCCGATCTCCATCAGCCGCTTGATGTTCTGCGAGCGCTCCCGGCGCAGGTCGCCCTCGACGGTCAGGCCCTGAGTCGATGTGCGTGCGCAGCCGGGCGACCTCCTCTTCGGTGAGGTCGCGCACCTTCGTGTCGGGGTTCGAGGCCGAGCTCGGCGAGCACCTTGAGCGACGTCGAGCGGCCGATGCCGAAGATGTAGGTGAGACCGATCTCGACCCGCTTCTCGCGGGGGATGTTGACGCCGGCGATGCGTGCCATCAGCCCTGCCTCCTGCTTGTGGCGGGGGTTGGAGCAGATGACCAGCACGTTGCCGTGGCGGCGGATGACGCGGCACTTCTCACACATCGGACGGACGCTGGGTCGCACCTTCAACAGGGAATCCTCCAGGGGGACGGAGGCCCGCTCGGCGGGCAGGCGCAAGCACGCCGCACGAGCGACCAAGAAGTCTATCACCGGCCCTCGTCTCCGGCCCTCGGTTCGCGGCGTGTGAGCACGCGCGGCCCGTTGGCGGTGATCGCGACCGTGTGCTCGCAGTGCGCGGCGAGGCTGCCGTCGCGCGTGTAGACGGCCCAGCCGTCGTCGCCGCCCTCGACGTCGTAGCTGCCCGCGGTGATCATCGGCTCGATCGCGAACACCATGCCCGCGGCCAGCTTCGGGCCGCGGCCGGGAGGGCCGTAGTTCGGGATCTGCGGGTCCTCGTGCATGTTGCGGCCGACGCCGTGGCCGACCAGGCTGCGGACGACGCCGAAGCCGCGCGCCTCGACGACCGCCTGCACGGCGTGGGACACGTCGCCGAGCCGGTTGCCCGGCGCGGCACTGCTCGATGGCCGCCTCGAGGCCGACGTAGCAGGCGTCGATCAGGTCGGCGGCCTCGGGCGCCGGCTCGCCGATCGTGACCGTGATCGCCGAGTCGGCGACGTAGCCGTCGAGGGTGACGCCGACGTCGATCGAGAGCAGGTCGCCCTCCGACAGCGCGTACGGGCCGGGGATGCCGTGCACGACCATCGCGTTCGGCGACGCGCAGATCGACCCCGGGAAGCCGCGGTAGCCCTTGAACGTCGGCCAGCCGCCGCGCTCGGGATGAACTCCTCGGCCATCTGGTCGAGCTCGGCCAGCGTCACGCCCGGCCGGGCCTCGCGCTCGAGCAGGTCGAGCGTCTCGGCCACCACGCGGCCCGCGCGGGCCATCGTCTCGACCTCGGCGTCGGTCTTGCGGACGATCACGAGCCGCCGTCCAGCCGGTCGATCAGCGCGTCGACGTCGCCGGCGACCTCGTCGCGCGGCCTGGCGGCGTCGATCCGCTCGACGAGCCCGCGGCCGCGGTAGTAGTCGAGCACCGGCGCCGCCGCCTCGACCCACTGCTTCTGGTAGCGCGCCCGGATCACGTCCTCGCTGGTCGTCGTCGCGCTGGTACAGCTCCGAGCCGTCGATGTCGCACACGCCCTCGACCTTGGGCGGGTTGAAGTCGACGTGGTAGACGTGCTCGGCGGCGCGGCAGACGCGCCGACCGGACAGCCGCCGGACCACCGTCTCAGCGTCGATGTCGAACACGACCACCGCGGCGATCGTGGCGGTCCAGCCCGTCGAGCATCTCGTCGAGCGCCTCCGCCTGGGCCTCGGTGCGCGGGAAGCCGTCGAGCAGGACGCCGGCGCCCGGTGTCGTCGCGCGCCGAGCCGCTCGCGGAACATCGCGATGATGAGGTCGTCGGACACGAGGTCGCCGCGCGCCATGATCGCCTTGGCCTCGAGCCCGAGCGGCGTGCCGTCGCGCACGGCCGCGCGCAGCATGTCGCCGGTGGCGATGTGGTCCAGCGCCGCGCTCCGACGGCGATCCGCGCGGCCTGCGTGCCCTTGCCGGCGCCCGGCGGGCCCATCAGGATCAGGTCGAGGGGCATCGACTACTTCAGGAAGCCCTTGTAGGAGCGCATCGACAGCTGCGACTCGATCTGGCGCATGGTGTCGATGGCGACGCCCACGACGATCAGCACCGACGTGCCGCCCAGCGCCCGCGCGGTCGCCTGTCGAGAACCCGCCGTACTTGATGAAGAGCGACGGCAGCACCGCCACGGCGGCCAGGAAGAGCGCCGCCGGCCACCGTCAGCCGCACCAGCACCCTCTCGAGGTACTGGGCGGTCGGCCTGCCCGGGCGCACGCCGGGGACGAACCCGCCGTACTTCTTCAGGTTGTCGGCCTGCTCGATCGAGTTGAAGACCACGGCCACGTAGAAGAACGTGAAGCCGAAGATCAGGACCGCCTCGCCGATCAGGAACGGCCAGCCGCCCGGGCGTGAAGAACGCGCGCCATGTCGTGGGCGAACTGCCACGGGCACGAGCTGGCCCGACCGTCGGCGGGAAGGCCATGATCGCCGCGGCGAAGATCACCGGGATCACGCCGGCCATGTTGACGCGCAGCGGCAGGTAGGTCGAGCCGCCCGACGTCATCCGCCGGCCCACCATGCGCTTGGCGTACTGGATCGGGATCTTGCGGATGCCCTCCTGCACGTAGACGACCGCGACGATCACGAGGAAGACGACGACCGGCAGCGACAGCTTCTCGAAGGTCGAGCCGTTCCACCAGGCCGAGATCCCGGCCGGGCGCCGAGGTCAGGATCGAGGCGAAGATCAGCAGCGACATGCCGTTGCCGATGCCGCGCTGGGTGATCAGCTCGCCGATCCACATGAGCAGCGTCGCGCCCGCGGTCAGCGTGATCGACGATCAGGATCACGTTGCCGAGGTTGAAGTTGACCAGGCTGCCGGTCGTGCTCGACGCCGAGCGCGTTCGAGTGGAACGCGTACGTGTAGCCGAGCGCCTGCAGCGCCGGCCAGGACGACGGTCAGGTAGCGCGTGTACTGCGTGATCCGGCGCTGCCCGAGCTCGCCCTCCTTCTGCAGCGCCTGGAGGGACGGGAACACCGGCGTCATCACCTGCAGGATGATCGAGGCCGTGATGTACGGCATGATCCCGAGCGCGAACACGCCCAGCCGCGACGAGCCCGCCGCCGGAGAACACCGACAGCAGGCCGAAGATGCCGCCCTGGTTCGTGAGCGCCTCCGACAGCGCGTCGGAGTTGACGCCCGGCGCCGGGACGTAGCGAGCCGAACCGGTAGATCGCCAGCATCGCCGCCGTGAAGAGCAGCTTCTTGCGAAGCTCCGGGCGTCTTCCAGGCGTTGAGGAGGTTCTGCAGCACGCCTACTCTCGCGTCGGCGTCGGTCTCGGGCTCGGCCGGCTCAGGCTCGGCCTCGGGCTCGGTCGCCTCGGGCTCCGGCTCGGCGGCCTCGGCCTTGGGCGGCTTCGCGCTTCGCCTTGGCCTTCGGCTTCGGCCGGGCTCCGCGACCGCCGGGCCGCCGCCCAGCCGCACGGCCGTGCCGCCGGCCGCCTCGATCAGCTCGACCGCGCGCTTCGAGAACGCGTGCGCGTGCACCGTCAGCTCGCGTCGAGAGCTCGCCGTCGCCCAGGATCTTGATCGGGTGGCGCAGCGTGCGGACGACGCCGGCCGAGCGGCAGCAGGTCGGGCGTGACCTCGACGCCGGCGTCGAACCGCTCCAGGTCGCGCACGTTCACCGGGGTGGTGTGCGTGCGGAACGGGCCCATCGGCATCGACTTCCTGTGGTTGGGGCCGCGCAGCTTGCCGAGCCGCATGTAGAGCGGCATCTGGCCGCCCTCGAAGCCGGGCCGCATGCTGTGGCTGCCCGACCGCGACTTCTGGCCCTTCTGGCCGCGGCCGGACGGTCTTGCCGTTGCCCGAGCCCTCGCCGCGGCCGATGCGCTTGCGGTCGCGGTGGCTCCCCGGCGCGGGCCGCAGCTCGTGCAGCGTGAGTCCAGGTGCGTCTCGTCAGCCATCGATCTCCTCCACGCTGACCAGGTGGTTCACCTTGCGCAGCATGCCCTGCAGCACCGGCGAGTCCTCGCGCACGGTCGAGGCGTTGATCTTGCGCAGGCCGAGCGCCCGCATCGTGCCGCGGTGCTCGGGCTTGGTGCGGATGGTGCTCCGCACCTGGGTGATCCTGAGCTTCGCCATCAGGACTCCTCGGCCTCCTCGGGCGCAGCCTCGGCCTCGGGCTCGGCCTCGCGGCTCCGGAGCCGCCTCGGGCTCGGGCTCCGCGGCTGCTTCGCGGCTCGGGCTCCGGCTCGGGGGCCGCCTCCGGCTCGGGCTCCGGCGCGGGCTCAGGCTCCGGCTCGGCGGCCGCCTCCGGCTCGGGCGCCGCCTGGGCCTCGGCGGCGGCCTCCGCCTTGGCGCGAGCCTTCTTGGACGGTCGCTTCGGCTTCGCCGGCGGGCGCCTTCGCCGCGGGCGCCGGGCGGCCGCCGCCACCTCGGCCTCCGCCTCGACGGCGGCTGCGGCCGCGCGGCCTCGGCCTCGGCGCGCACTCGGAGTGCGGCTTGATCACCTCGCGGATCTCCTTGCCGCGCAGCTTGGCGACGTCCTCGGGCCGCTTCAGGCACTTCAGGCCGTCGACGGTCGCCATCAGCAGGTTGATCGGGTTGGCGGTGCCCGAGCGACTTGGCCAGGATGTCGCGCACCCCGCCCAGCTCGAGCACGGCGCGCACGCCGGCGCCGGCGATCACGCCGGTGCCCTCGGAGGCGGGCTTCAGGAGCACCCGCCCGGCGCCGTAGCGGCCGACGATCTGGTGCGTGATGGTGTTCTTGTACTTGGGGATCTGGAAGAGGTTCTTCTTCGCGTCCTCGACCGCCTTGGCGATCGCCGACGGCACCTCGTTGGCCTTGCCGTAGCCGACGCCGACGTGGTCGACCTCGTCGCCGACGACCACGAGCGCCGTGAACGAGAACCGGCGGCCGCCCTTGACGACCTTGGCGACGCGGTTGATCTTGACCACGCGCTCCTGCAGCTCGCGGCCGGCACCTCGAGCCGCGGGCGGCGGGGTTTCGCGACTGACGTTGCGGGCCTGACATGAAGGGCTCTAGAACTCCAATCCGTTCTCGCGGGCGGCGTCGGCCAGCGCCTTGACACGTCCGTGGTACAGGTAGCCGCCGCGGTCGAACACGACGGTCGCGACGCCGGCCTCACGGCCGCGCTCGGCGACCAGCTTGCCGACGGCGGCCGGGGCGTCCCCGCGGCCCTTCGGCCAGGACTTGTCCTGGTGCGAGGCGGCCGCGAGCGTCCGGCCGGCGACGTCGTCGATCATCTGGGCGGCGATCCCCCGGTTGGAGCGGTAGACGGCCAGCCGCGGCCGCTCGGCGGTGCCGGTCACTCGGCGCGCACGCGCCGGTGGCGGCGGAGCGGGCCTCGTGCTGGTCTTGGCTCATGCCCTCTTTCCGACCTTGCGGATCACGTGCTCGCCCTCGTAGCGGATGCCCTTGCCCTTGTACGGCTCGGGTGGGCGCCACTTGCGGATCTGGGCCGCGATCTCGCCGACCTGCTGCTTGGAGATGCCGCGGACGACGATCTGCGTCGGCTGCGGCACCTCGAACGTGATGCCCTCCGGGGCCTGTCACCGTGACCGGATGGCTGAAGCCGAGCTGCATCTCGAGGTCGCGGCCCGCAGCGCCGCGCGGTAGCCGACGCCCTGGATCTCGAGCCGCTTCTCGAACCCATCGGTGACGCCGGTGACCATGTTGGCGACCAGCGTCCGGGTGAGGCCGTGCAGCGCGCGATGATCGCTGCGGTCGGTCGGCCGGGTGACGACGAGCAGACCGTCCTCCTGCGCCACCGTGATCGTCGGGCGAGATGCGCTCCTCGAGGTCGCCCTTCGGGCCCCTGGACCGACACGGCGCCCGGCCGGATGTCGACCGTCGACGCCGTCGGGGACGGGGATCGGTTTCCTTCCGATACGGCTCATGACTCACCACACGTAGCACAGCACCTCGCCGCCGACGCCCAGCTCCTGGGCCTGGCGGCCGGTGACGACGCCGCTCGAGGTGGACAGGATCGCGACGCCCATGCCGCCGAGCACGCGGTGCGGCCGGTCCTTCTTGGCGTACACGCGCCGGCCGGGCTTGGAGATGCGCTTCAGACCCGAGATCACGCGCTCGCGGCTCGGGCCGTAGCGCAGCGTCACGACCAGCGTGTCGTGCGTCTCGCCCTTGCGACACGCGAAGGCGTCGATGTAGCCCTCCTCCTGGAGGATGCGCGCGATCTCGTTCTTCATCCCGGACGTGGGCATCTCGACCGCTCGTGCAGCGCCTGGTTGGCGTTGCGGATGCGGGTCAGCATGTCCCCGATCGGATCAGTGACCATGGCCGCCTCACCAGCTCCACTTCGTCATGCCGGGGATGACGCCCTGGTGGGCAAGCTCGCGCAGGCAGATGCGGCACACGCCGAACTTGCGGAAGTAGGCACGCGAACGACCGCACCGCGCGCAGCGGTGATACGCGCGCGTCTTGTACTTCGCGGCCCTCGCCTGCTTGACTCTGAGTGCTTCCTTCGCCATCCGTCTCGTCCTCTGCCTAGCCCGCGAACGGCATTCCCAGGGCGCGCAGGAGCTCGCGTGCCCCCTCGTCGTCGGTGCAGTCGTGGTGATCGTGACGTTCGAGGCCACGCACCTCGGAGACGTCGTCGTAGTTGATCTCGGGGAAGATCATCTGCTCGCGCACGCCCATGGAGAAGTTGCCGCGGCCGTCGAACGAGCCCGGGTTGATCCCGCGGAAGTCGCGGATCCGGGGCAGCGCGATCGTCGTCAGCCGGTCGAGGAACTCGTACATGCGGTCGCCGCGCAGCGTCACCTTGCAGCCGATGGGCATGCCCTCGCGGAGCTTGAAGCCGGCGATCGACTTCTTCGCGCGCGTGATCACCGGGCGCTGCCCGCTGATGATCGCCAGCTCCTCGATGGCGTCGTCGAGCGCCTTGGAGTTGACCTTGGCCTCGCCGACGCCCATGTTGAGCGTGATCTTCTGGAGCCGCGGCACCGCCATCACGGTGTCGAGGCCGAAGCGCTCCTTCAGCTGCGTCGCGCACCTCGCTGTCGTAGCGCTTCTTGAGCCGGGGCGTGGGGATCTCGACTGTGCTCATTGATCGATGTCCTGCCGCACTTGCGGCAGACGCGCACCTTGTTGCCGTCCTTCTCGTTGATCCGGTAGCCGACCCGGGTCGGCTCGCCGCAGGCCGGGCACACGAGGGCCACGTTGGAGACCTGCAGCGGCGCCTCGCGCTCGATCACGCCGCCGGGGATGATCTGCTGGCTGCCGGACTTGCGCGGCGCCGGCCGCGGCTTGGTGTGCCGCTTGATCATGTTCAGCTTCTCGACCACGAGCCGGCGCTCCTCCGGGATCACGCGCTGGACGGTGCCGCGCTTGCCGGCGTCCTTGCCGGTCAGCACCTGCACGGAGTCGCCCGTCTCTGATCTTGATCTTGGCTTGCCACGTTCAAAGCACCTCTGGAGCGAGAGAGACGATCTTCATGAAGTTGCGCTCGCGCAGCTCGCGCGCGACCGGCCCGAAGATGCGGGTGCCGCGCGGGTTGCGCTGGGCGTCGATGATCACCGCCGCGTTCTCGTCGAAGGCGATGTAGGTGCCGTCGTCGCGATGGTGCTGCTTGGTCGTGCGCACCACCACCGCCGTCACCACCTCGCCCTTCTTGACGGTGCCGTTGGGGGTGGCCTGCTTGACGGTGCCGACGATGATATCTCCGACGCCCGCATAGCGGCGCCGGCTGCCCCCCTTGATGCGGATGCAGAGGAGCACGCGGGCGCCGGTGTTGTCGGCGACTCGCAGGCGGGTCTCCACCTGGATCACTTCGCCACCTCGACGATCTCGGCCACCCGCCAGCGCTTGGTCTTCGACGAGCGGGCGCGTCTCGACCAGGCGCACGACGTCGCCGACCTTGGAGGTGTTCTCCTCGTCGTGGGCGTGCAGCCGGATCGAGCGGCGCATCGTCTTCTTGTACTTGGGGTGCGGCTTCACCACGTCGACGCGGACGACGATGGTCTTGTCCATCGCGTCCGACACGACGACGCCGCGGCGCTCCTTGCGCGGCCGCGCGTCTGCCGTCGGCGCGTCGTGCGCGTCGGCGCTCATGCCTCACGCCCCGCGTGCGCCCTCGCCGGCGAGCGTCAGCAGGCGAGCGATGTCGCGCTTCACGCGGGCGAGCGCGGCGGTGTTGTCGAGCGCGCCGGTGGCGTGCTGGAAGCGCAGGTTGAACAGCTCCTGGCGCGTCTCGGCCAGCTTGCGCTCGAGCTCGTCGTCGGTCAGCTCGCGGATCTCACTGGCCTTCAAAGAGATCACCCTCTCGGGACACGAACTTGGCCTTCACCGGCAGCTTCATGGCGGCCAGCCGGATCGCCTCGCGGGCGAGCGGCTCGGGAACGCCGGCCAGCTCGAACATGACCCGGCCGGGCTTGACGACGGCCACCCAGTGCTCGGGCGAGCCCTTGCCGGAGCCCATGCGCGTCTCGGCCGGCTTCTGGGTCACCGACTTGTCGGGGAAGATCGTGATCCAGACCTTGCCGCCGCGCTTGATCTTGCGGGTCATCGCGATACGGGCGGCCTCGATCTGGCGGTTGGTGACCCAACCGGCCTCGAGCGCCTTCAGGCCGTACTCGCCGAACTGCACGCGCGTGCCGCCCTTGGCGAGGCCCGCGCGCCGGCCGCGATGCACGCGGCGGTACTTGGTTCGCTTCGGGAGGAGCACTACTCGCTCGTCCCCGGGGCCGGGGTCTCGGGCGCCGCGGTCTCGGGCGCCGCGGTCTCGGGCGCCGCGGTCTCGGGCGCCGCCGCCTCGGTCGTCGGCGGCGCCTGGTCGGTCGGCGGCGTGGTCGTCTCGGCCGGCTGCTCGGGCGCGGCATCGGGCCGCCGCCGCGGCCGGCGAGCACCGCCGCCGCCACCGCCGCCGCCGCCGCCACCGGGGCCGCCACCGCCGGGCCGTGGCCGGCGGCCGCGGCCGCCGCCCTCGCGCCGGCCGGGCCGCGTCGGGCCGAGCTGCTCCATCTCGCCGGGCAGCGCGCCGCGCCGGCGCCGGCGGGCGTCGACCTCGCCGAGCGCGCGGCTCCGCCGTCGCGCTCGAAGCCCTCGGGCATGATCTCGCCCTTGTTGATCCAGACCTTGACGCCGATCCGGCCGAAGGTCGTCTTGGCCTCGGCGAAGCCGTAGTCGATGTCGGCGCGCAGCGTGTGCAGCGGCACGCGGCCCTCGCTGTACTGCTCCGAGCGCGACATCTCCGAGCCGCCCAGCCGGCCGCCGCAGCGCACCTTGACGCCCTGGGCGCCGGAGCGCATCGAGGAGGTCAGCGAGCGCTTCATCGCCCGCCGGAACGACACGCGGTTCTGGAGCTGCTCGGCGATCGACTGGGCGACCAGCTTGGCGTCCAGCTCGGGGCGCTTGATCTCGGTGATGTTGACCTGGACGTTCTTGCCGGTCATGTCGTGCAGCTCGCGGCGCAGCGCGTCGACCTCCGAGCCGGACTTGCCGATCACGATGCCCGGGCGGGCGGTGTAGATGTCGACCGTGATCCGCTGCTTGTCCTTGCGGATGTGGATGTCGGAGAGGCCGGCGTGCGACAGCTTGCCGTAGATGTGGTCGCGGATCTGCACGTCCTCGAGCAGCGCGCCTGCGAAGTCCTTCTTGGACGTGAACCAGTTCGACTTCCAGGTGTGGATGACGCCGACGCGCAGGCCGCCGGGGTGGACCTTGTGCCCCATCTTCGGTGGCCTCCTTGTCGGCCTCGGTGTCGGACTCGGGCTCCGCAGCCTCGGGCTCGGCCGCCTCGGGCTCCGGCTCTGCCGCAGCCTCGGGCTCCGGCTGGCTGTCTCGGGCTCGGCCGTCGCCTCCGCCTCGGCGTCGGCCGGTGGGGCTGCCTCGGCAGCCGGCTTCTTGGCCCGCGGCTTGCGTCGCGGCTTGGGCTTCTCCTCGGGCTCCGGCTCGGGCGCGGGACGCGCCGGCCGGCGCTTGATCTCGCCGGGCTCGGCGACCGCGAGCGTGATCGTGATGTGGCAGGTGCGCTTGTGGATGCGGTTCACGCGGCCGCGGGCCCGGGCGCGCCAGCGCTTCAGCGTCGGGCCCTCGTCGGCGTAGGCCGCCCCCACGACCAGGTCGTCCACGTCGTGGCCGTTGTTGTTCTCGGCGTTCGCGATCGCCGACGCCAGCACCTTGCCGGCGTCGCGCGCGGCCGCGCGCGGCTGGAAGGCCAGGATCGAACGCGCCTCGACGGCCGGCTTGCCGCGGATGTGCTCGAGCACCAGCCGCGCCTTGCGCGCCGAGCAGCGCACGTAGCGGGCCTGCGCCCGCACGGTCTCGCGCTCTTGCTCGACTACTGCCACGCTACCGGCCCTTCATCTTGGAGGTGCGGTCGTTGCCGTGGCCGCGGTAGGTGCGGGTGGGCGCGAACTCGCCCAGCTTGTGGCCGACCATCGACTCCGAGATGAACACGGGCACGTGCTTGCGGCCGTCGTGGACGGCGATCGTGTGGCCCACGAACTCGGGGAAGATCGTGGACGAGCGCGACCAGGTCTTGAGCATGCGCTTCTGGCGCGTCTCGTTCATCTCCTCGACCCGCTTCATCAGGCGGGGCTCCACGAAGGGCCCCTTCTTGCTCGATCGGCTCATCGCCTACCCTTGCCTCTCCTGCGCGCTCGCACGATGTCCTTGCTGGAAGCCTTCTTCTTGTTGCGGGTGCGGAAGCCGAGCGTCGGCTTGCCCCACGGCGTGACCGGGTGCGACCCCTTGTTCTTGCCCTCGCCGCCGCCGTGCGGGTGGTCGACGGGGTTCATCACGGTGCCGCGGACGGTCGGCCGCTTGCCCTTCCAGCGCGTGCGCCCGGCCTTGCCGCCGGACTCGATCTCGTGGGTGACGTTGCCGAGCTGGCCGACGGTCGCGCGGCACACCTCGGGGACGCGCCGCATCTCGCCGGACGGCAGCCGCAGGAGCGCCATTCCGCCCTCCTTGGCGACCAGCTGGGCCGAGCCGCCGGCGGAGCGCACCATCTTGCCGCCCTGGCCGGGACGGAGCTCGACGTTGTGCACGGTGGTGCCGGTCGGCATGGAGCGCAGCGGCATCGCGTTGCCGGGGCGGATGTCGACGTTCTCGCCCGACTCGACCGTCTGGCCGACGCGCAGCCGAAGCGGCGCCAGGATGTAGCGCTTCTCGCCGTCGGCGTAGTGCAGCAGCGCGATCCGGGCCGACCGGTTGGGGTCGTACTCGATCGAGTGCACGCGGGCCGGCACGCCGTCCTTGCGGCGCTTGAAGTCGATGATCCGGTAGCGGCGCTTGTGGCCGCCGCCGCGATGGCGGGTCGTGATGCGGCCGTTCACGTTTCGCCCGGCCTGCTTCGTGAGCGGCGCGAGCAGCGTCTTCTCGGGCTCGGACTTCGTGATCTCCTGGAAGTCGGACACCGTCATGAAGCGGCGGCCGGGCGAGGTGGGCTTGAATTTCCTAACGGCCATTGCCTAGACTCCCGGTCCGAATGCTTCGATGGTCTGCCCGGCGGCGACCGTCACGACGGCCTTCTTCCAGCCCGGGCGGGCGCCGCGCGTCATCCCGCGGCGCTTCGGCTTCGCCGGCACCTTGGAGACGTTCACGGCGATCACGTCGACCTCGAAGACGCGCTCGACCGCCTGGCGAATCTGCGTCTTGTGGGCGTCGGGGTGCACGCGGAACGTGTACTTGCCGCGCTCGCCGATCATGCCGTAGCTCTTCTCGGACACGACCGGTGCAATGAGGACTGCGCGGGGGTCGTCTCTCATCCGAGCTCCCCTCGAGCACCGCGAGCGCGGCCTTGGTGACCACGATCGAGCGCGCCCAGACGACGTCGGCGACCTCGAGCGCGCCGACGGCGACGACGTGGGTGCGGTGAAGGTTGCGGAACGACCGCTCGAGCGCGTCCTCGCCCTCGGCGGTCACGACCACGAGCGGCGTCGCGAGGCTGTGTCCGGCGACGAGCTCGGCCGCCTTCTTCGTCTTCGGCTCGTCGAAGGTCGCCGCATCGGCCACGACGAGCGTGCCGTCGGTCGCGTGCGCCGAGAGCGCGATCGACAGCGCCTTGCCGCGCGCCTTGCTGTTGATCTTGCCGGTGTAGTTGCGCGGGTGCGGGCCGAACACGACGCCGCCGCCCGTCCACTGCGGCGCGCGGGTCGTGCCCTGGCGGGCGCGGCCGGTGCCCTTCTGGCGCCACGGCTTCGCCCGCCCGCCGGCGACCAGGCCGCGGGTCTTGGTCGAATGGGTGCCCTGGCGGCGGGCGGCCAGCTCGGCCGTCACGACCTGGTGCACGAGCGCGTCGTTTCGGGGAAGGGCGAACACGTCGGCGGCGAGCTTGGCCTTCGCGCCGCCTGTGATGACGGCCGCTGTCGGGGCGGGAGGCATCATGCCTCGCTCCTGATCTCGACGACGCCGCCGACCGGCCCGGGGACGGCGCCCCGGACCAGGAGCAGGTTCCGCTCGGTGTCGACGTCGACGACGCGCAGGCCGCGCTGGGTGACCCGCTCGTTCCCCATCTGGCCCGCCATCTTGATGCCCTTGAACACGCGCGCGGGATACGCCGAGGCGCCGATCGAGCCCGGCTTTCGGACGTTGTGCGAGCCGTGGCTGACCGGGCCGCGGTGGAAGTTGTGCCGCTTGATCGTGCCGGCGAAGCCCTTGCCCTTCGAGATACCCGACACCTTGACCGCCTCGCCCGGCTCGAACGCCTCGACCGTGACCGTGTCGCCCGGTGCGAGGCCCTCGCCGGCATTGCGGAACTCGATCAACGTGCGGTGCGGCCCGACGCCGGCGGCCTTCAGGTGGCCGGCCCGGGGACGGGTGAGCTTCTTCTCCTTGCACGGCCGGAAGGCGAGCTGGACCGCCATGTAGCCGTCGACGTCGGGGGTGCGCACGGCGACGACCGGGCACGGCCCGGCCTCGATGACGGTCACGGGCGTCACGCGCCCGGACTCCTCGTCGAAGATCTGGGTCATCCCCAGCTTCGTCCCGATGATGCCCTTGGTCGACGATGCGGTCACAGCTTGATCTCGATGTCGACGCCGGCGGGCAGGTCGAGCCGCATCAGCGAGTCGACCGTCTTCGGCGTCGGTTGGTGGATGTCGATCAGCCGCTTGTGCGTGCGGATCTCGAAGTGCTCCCGCGAGTCCTTGTCCTTGAACGGACCGCGGATGACGCAGTAGACGTTCTTCTCCGTCGGTAGCGGCACTGGCCCCGACACGGTGGCACCCGAGCGCTGTGCCGTATCGACGATCGAGCGCGCGCACAGGTCGACCAGCGTGTGGTCGTACCCCTTGAGGCGGATGCGGATCTTCTGCTGCGCCAATCCTTTTCCCTACCTATTTCTCGATCTTGGTGACGGCGCCCGCACCGACGGTGCGGCCGCCCTCGCGGATGGCGAAGCGGAGGCCCTCGTCCATGGCGATCGGCTGGATCAGCTCGACGGTCATCTCGGCGTTGTCGCCGGGCATGACCATCTCGACGCCCTCCTGCAGCTCGACGACGCCGGTGACGTCGGTCGTGCGGAAGTAGAACTGCGGCCGGTAGCCCTTGAAGAACGGCGTGTGACGGCCGCCCTCGTCCTTGGAGAGCACGTACACCTGCGCCTCGAACTTGGTGTGCGGCGTGATCGAGCCGGGCTTCGAGAGCACCTGGCCGCGCTCGATGTCCTCGCGCTTGACACCGCGCAGCAGGCAGCCGACGTTGTCGCCGGCCTGGCCCTGGTCGAGCAGCTTGCGGAACATCTCGACGCCGGTGACGACCGTCTTGCGCCGTCTCCTTGTGGATGCCGACGATCTCGACCTCCTCGCCGGTCTTGACCACGCCCTGCTCGACGCGGCCCGGTGGCGACGGTGCCGCGGCCGGTGATGGTGAAGACGTCCTCGACGGGCATCAGGAACGGCTTGTCGATGTCGCGCTCGGGCTCGGGCACGTAGTCGTCGACCGCGGCCATCAGCTCGAGGATCTTCGGCACCCACTCCGCGTCGCCCTCGAGCGCCTTCAGCGCCGAGCCGCGCATGACGGGGATGTCGTCGCCGGGGAACTCGTAGCGGGAGAGCAGCTCGCGCACCTCGAGCTCGACCAGGTCGAGCAGCTCCTCGTCGTCGACCGTGTCGGCCTTGTTGAGGAACACCACGATGTAGGGCACGCCGACCTGGCGGGCGAGCAGGATGTGCTCGCGCGTCTGCGGCATCGGGCCGTCGGCGGCGGACACGACCAGGATCGCGCCGTCCATCTGCGCGGCGCCCGTGATCATGTTCTTCACGTAGTCGGCGTGGCCGGGGCAGTCGACGTGCGCGTAGTGCCGGTTGGCCGTCTCGTACTCGACGTGGGCCGAGTTGATGGTGATGCCGCGCTGCTTCTCCTCGGGCGCCTTGTCGATCTCGTCGAAGTTCGTGACCTGCGCTGCCGGTGCCCGACTCGGCCAGCACCTTCGTGATCGCCGCGGTCAGGGTCGTCTTGCCGTGGTCGATGTGACCGATGGTGCCGATGTTGAGATGCGGCTTGTTGCGCTCGAATTTCGCTTTGGCCATGTCTCGCGGTCTCCTTTTGTCCCGGCCCTTACTGGTTCTCGGTCAGCTTTTCCGCGATCGAGTGCGGCACCTCCGCGTAATGGAGGAACTGCATCGTATAGGTGGCCCGACCCTGGCTCATGGTGCGCACATCGGTCGCATATCCGAACATCTCCGCGAGCGGGACGCGGGCCTTGATGACCTGCGCGTTGCCGCGCGGCTCCATGCCCTCGATCTGCCCGCGGCGCGAGTTGATGTTGCCGATCACGTCGCCCATGTACTCCTCGGGCGTCACGACCTCGACGGCCATGACCGGCTCGAGCAGGACCGGCTTGGCCCGCTTCGAGGCCTCCTTGAACGCCATCGACCCGGCCACCTTGAACGCCATCTCGCTCGAGTCGACGTCGTGGTAGGAGCCGTCGACGAGGCGGACCTTGATGTCGACGACCGGGAAGCCCGCGAGCACGCCGGCCTCCATCGCCTCCTGGATGCCCGGCGTCGACCGACGAGATGTACTCGCGCGGGATGGCGCCGCCGACGATCTTGTTCTCGAACTCGTAGCCCGCGCCCTGCTCGTTGGGCTCGAGGTCGATCACGGCGTGGCCGTACTGGCCGCGGCCGCCGGTCTGGCGGACGAACTTGCCGTGGACGTTCGTGACGGCGTTGCGCACCGTCTCGCGGTAGGCCACCTGCGGGCGGCCGACGTTCGCGTCGACCTTGAACTCGCGCATCAGCCGGTCGACGATGATCTCGAGGTGGAGCTCGCCCATGCCGCGCGATGATCGTCTGGCCGGTCTCCTCGTTCGTGCGGACGCGGAAGGTCGGGTCCTCCTCGGCGAGGCGCTGGAGCGCGGTCGCGAGCTTGTCCTGGTCGGCCTTCGTCTTGGGCTCGACGGCCAGGTCGATGACCGGGTCGGGGAAGTCGATCGACTCGAGCACGACCGGGCTGTTGGGGTCGCACAGCGTGTCGCCGGTCGTGGTCTGCTTGAGGCCGACGGCGGCGGCGATCGCGCCGGCGCCGACCTCCTGGAGGTCCTCGCGGTGGTTGGCGTGCATCTCGAGCACGCGGCCGACCCGCTCCTTGCGGCCGGTCGAGGCGTTCAGCACGTACGAGCCCGAGTTGAGCTTGCCCGAGTAGACGCGGAAGTAGGTCAGCTTGCCGACGTACGGGTCGGTCATGACCTTGAAGGCCAGCGCCGAGAACGGCTCGTTCAGGTCGGCCGCCCGGACCATCTCGCCGCCGCCCTTCGGGTCGATGCCCGATCACGGGCGGCACGTCGATCGGCGACGGCAGGTAGTCGATGACCGCGTCGAGCAGGGGCTGGACGCCCTTGTTCTTGAACGCCGAGCCGAGCAGGACGGGCGTGATCGAGTTGTCGAGCGTCGCCTTGCGGATCGCCGCGCGGAGCTGGTCCTCCGTGACGGGCTCGTCCTCGAGGAACGCGATCATGATCTCCTCGTCGTGGTCGGCGACGGCCTCGATCGAGGTCGTGGCGGTAGGCCTCGGCCTGCTCGCGGAGCTCGGCCGGCACCTCGTCCTCGTCCCACTTGGCGCCGAGCGAGTCGATGTAGCGGATCGCCTTCATCGTGACCAGGTCGACGTGGCCGTTGAAGTGGTCCTCGGCGCCGATCGGGATCTGGAGCGGCACCGCGCGGGCGCCCAGGCGGTCGATCATGGTCTTGACGGCGTTGAAGAAGTCGGCGCCGGTGCGGTCCATCTTGTTGATGAACGCGATCCGGGGGACGCCGTACTTGTCGGCCTGGCGCCACACCGTCTCGGACTGGGGCTGGACGCCCGCGACCGAGTCGAAGAGCGCCACCGCGCCGTCGAGCACGCGGAGGCTGCGCTCGACCTCGACCGTAAAGTCCACGTGCCCGGGCGTGTCGAGAATGTTGATGCGGTGGTCACGCCAGAAGCAGGTCGTCGCGGCGGACGTGATCGTGATGCCGCGCTCCTGCTCCTGGACCATCCAGTCCATCGTCGCCGCGCCCTCGTGGACCTCGCCCATCTTGTGGGTGCGGCCGGTGTAGTAGAGGATGCGCTCGGTCGTCGTGGTCTTGCCCGCGTCGATGTGGGCCATGATGCCGATGTTGCGGACCCGGTCGAGCTCCTCCATGCGGGGCACGCGGGTGCCCGTTCGTGTCTCGGTGACTGCCATTGCTATCTGCCCTTTACCACCGGTAGTGGGCGAAGGCCCTGTTGGCCTGCGCCATCCGGTACATGTCGTCCTTTCGCTTGAACGCGCCGCCCTGCTGGTTGGTCGCGTCCAGAATCTCGCCTGCCAGCTTCTCCTCCATCCGCTTCTCGCGGCGCTGGCGGGAGAAGGTGACGAGCCAGCGCACCGCGAGGGTGCGAGCCCGCCGCTGAGGCACCTCGATGGGCACCTGGTAGTTGGCGCCGCCGACCCGGCGCGAGCGCACCTCGAGCACCGGCGTCACCGACTTGACCGCCCGCTCGAGCACCTCGACGGGGCTCTGGCCGGTCTTCTCGCCGACGATGTCGAGCGCCCCGTAGACGAGGTGCTCGGCGGTCGACTTCTTGCCGTCGAGCATCACCCGGTTGATCACCTGGGCGACGAGCGTCGAGTCGTAGACCGGATCGCGCAGCAGCGTGCGCGGAGTGATCTCCGCCCTGCGAGGCATGGCTTAGCCGCCCGCCTTCTTCGCGCCGTACTTCGACCGCGCCTGCCGGCGATCGTTCACGCCGGAGGTGTCGAGCGCAGCTCGGATCACCTTGTAGCGCACACCCGGCAGGTCCTTCACACGGCCACCGCGGATAAGGACGACGGAGTGCTCCTGCAGGTTGTGCCCCACGCCCGGGATGTACGCCGTGACCTCCATGTTGTTGGTCAGGCGGACGCGGCAGACCTTGCGCAGAGCCGAGTTCGGCTTCTTCGGCGTGGTCGTGTAGACACGCGTGCAGACGCCCCGCTTCTGCGGGGCGCCGCGCAGGTGCGGCGTCTTGGTCTTGGCGACCGCTTTCTGGCGGGGCTTTCGGATGAGTTGTTGGATCGTCGGCATACTGCTGTCTACGCCCCCGTTGTGCGAGAGCACGTAGGAGAGGCCGCGGGACTGCGGCCGCGACGGCGAACACTAGCACAGCATCCGCGCCGCGAGCCGGGTGCACGGCGCTCTGGGAGCCGTCAGCCGGGCTTCGAGGGATGGGGTGTCGGGACGCCGCACGTCCCGGCCGCGTCACGATCCGTCACGCAACGGTCACAGGGGACGCCAAGTGTCGTTTCACGAATACGACATGTGGGGTCTTGACCCCTGTAGGAAAGCGGTGAGATAGCAACTCCGCTATCGAGTCAGCTAAGCGGCGTCGAACAGATGTCGCTCGGCATCGCTTGGCGTCTCGAAGGACGACGCCCAGATCGCAAGGCGCTCGGCGCTGATCTCAGCGGTGGTGTGGGGCGCGTCGGCATAGCGCTTGGCGGCGCGCCGCACCAGCTCGTCCAACTCCGCCTCCAGGACGTGCAGCTCCACCCGCACGCCCTGTGCTCGTGCGCGCAGGCGCAGCGCGTCACGTTCCTCCCGACTCCACAGGCCTAGGTCGAGGATGCAGCTGCGCCCGGCGGCCAGCAGCTCGAAGGCCAGCTCGATCAGCTGGCCTTCCACGCGGACGCGCAACTGCTCGTCGTACAGGTCACCGCCGAGCGCCAACACCCACTCGTCTTTGGTGAAGCGCTGCGCGTCCCGCTCGACAGCCAGACGGCGAGCCAGCGTGGTCGTCTGCCTGCCGCGATCCTCGGACGCCCGCAGGTCAGGTGCACTGTTGGTTCATGGCGGACGTCGGGTCGCATGCGACCAAGATTCAGACCCGTGCACGGGCCGCCGTGCGGCGCACACATCTCTCCCTGCCGCGCGCGGCGCTTGGCTTCGAGGGGCGGGCTTGACTTCGCGACGCGCGCAGCAGCGCGCTAGCAGCCCGCGGTGAAGTAGACCGGGTCGACGGTGGTTGCCAAGATACATGACGCATCAAGAGCAGGAGCACCGCGAGCCCGATCTGAACCTTCAGCAGCCTGTGCCGGCGCAATGATCCGAGCCAAGCGCCGCTCGCGGCGAGCGGCTGGCCCATCACCCGCCTGTGGGATGACTCCGGCCAGAGTCGTCCCACCGCAGCCCTGCAAGGGGTTGCGACCCGTTACGCGACGGTCTCAGAGAACGCCGAGTGTCGTTTCACGAACACGACAACTGAGGGTCGCCACGCCGCGGCAGGGCCGGAACCGCCAGACGATCGGCGGCCCCGGCCCTGGCCGGAAGCGGTGGCTACTCCTCCTCGGGCACCGGCGGGATGAACGGCTCCTCGGCCCCAGGCTTGGGAGTGAGGTCGATCAGCCCGGCGCCGTTGCCCGGCACCTCGCCGTCGCTGACGAGCGCGTCGGAGTAGACCGGGGCCGCGAACTCCTCGACGAGGAACCGCGGGGCGTCCTCGGACGGCTCGATCTGCACCGCGCGGTACTCCTTGAGGCCCGTCGACGCCGGGATCAGCTTCCCGATGATGACGTTCTCCTTGAGCCCGACCAGGTGGTCGATCTTGCCCTCGATGGCCGCGTCGGTCAGCACCTTGGTCGTCTCCTGGAACGAGGCCGCAGAGAGGAAGCTCTGCGTCGCCAGGCTGGCCTTGGTGATGCCGAGGATGAGCTGCGTGTGGGTCGGCTGCTCCTTCTTGCCCTTCTTCAGGTCGCGGAGCGTCCGCTGGAGCTCGGGCCGGTCGACCAGCTCACCCGGCAGGTAGTCCGTGTCGCCGGAGTTGTCGATCCGGACCTTCTTCAGCATCTGGCGCACGATCAGCTCGATGTGCTTGTCGTGGATCTCGACGCCCTGGCTCTTGTAGACGTCCTGCACCTCGCCCACGAGGTAGCGGGCCGTCTCGGTGTCGTCGCGCAGGTCGAGGAGCTCCGTCGGTGCGAGCGGGCCCTCGTTCAGGGGCGTGCCCGGCTCGATGACCTCGCCCTCGGCGACGCGCATGCGCGTGCGCCGCGGGAACGAGTACTCCTGGGCATCCTCGTCTCCCGACGGGGCGACCGTGACGATCCAGCCGCGCTCGCCCTCGTTGATCTTCACCCGACCGCCGATCGTCGCGAGCGTGGCCGCGGCCTTGGGCTTGCGGGCCTCGAAGAGCTCGACGACCCGCGGCAGGCCGTGGGTGATGTCGAGCCCCGGCCACACCACCGGTGTGGAAGGTCCGCATGGTGAGCTGCGTCCCCGGCTCGCCGATGGACTGCGCCGCGACGGTGCCGACGGCATCGCCCAGCTCGCTCATCTTGCCGGTCGCCATCGACCAGCCGTAACACGTGCGGCAGACGCCGATGTCGGCCTTGCACTTGAGCACCGTCCGCACCGGCACGGTGGCCGGCTTGTCGCCGGCCGCGTCCGCGATCTTGCGGAGCAGCGCGCCGTTGATCTCGTCGCCGGCGGTGAGCTGGAGCCGGCTGATCTTGTGGTCGATCGCGATCACGCGACCGAGCAGGCCCGAGCGGTTCGGGAGGCCGTCCGGCGTCTTCACCGGGACGTCCATGTGCTCGTCGGTCTTGCAGTCGTCCTCGCGGATGATCACGTCCTGGGAGACGTCGACCAGCCGCCGGGTCAGGTACCCGGAGTCGGCCGTGCGGAGCGCCGTGTCGGCGAGGCCCTTGCGGGCACCGTGCGTGGAGATGAAGTACTCCAGCACCGACAGGCCCTCCATGAAGTTGGACTTGATCGGCCGCTCGATGATCTCGCCCTTCGGATTTGCCATGAGGCCGCGCATCCCGGCCAGCTGGCGGATCTGCTTGAACGATCCGCGGGCGCCGGAGTTGGCCATCATGTACACGGGGTTCAGCTCGTCGAGGTTGCGGTTCATCGCCTCGCCGACGTCGTCGGTCGCCTTGTTCCAGAGCGACACGACCTGCTCGTGGCGCTCGTCCTCGGTGATGAGGCCGCGGTCGTACGAGCGCTGCGCGCTTCCGACCTGCTCCTCGTACCCGGCGAGGATCTTCTCCTTGTCGGGCGGGATCTGGATGTCGTTCTTCGAGATCGTGACACCCGGCCCGGGTCGCGTAGCTGAAGCCGAGCTCCTTGATCGTGTCGAGCACCTCGGCGATCGCCGTCGCACCGAAGCGGTCGACCAGCTCCGAGATGAAGTCGGTCATGTCGCGCTTCGTGAACGTGCGGTTCTGGTACGTGTAGTCCGACGGCTTGAACTTCTCGCCGACGGCCTTCTGGAGCGCGCGCGAGACCTCGTCGTTGAAGATCGCGCGGCCGACCGTGGTCACGATCCAGTCGCCGCGCTCGCGAAGCGGTGATGGCCTCCTGGAGCTTGACCTGCTTCTGGTCGTAGGCCATCTCGACCTCGTCCAGCGCGCCGAAGTACGGCAGCTTCCGCTTGCGAGCGTCGGCCACCGTGACCTGCGTCAGGTCCTCGGGCGAGTAGGTGAGGTAGTACGTCCCGAGCACCATGTCCTGGGTCGGGGTCGCCAGCGGCTTGCCGTGGGCCGGCGAGAGGATGTTGTTCGACGACAGCATGAGGATGCGGGCCTCGGCCTGCGCCTCTGCGGAGAGCGGCAGGTGGACCGCCATCTGGTCGCCGTCGAAGTCGGCGTTGAAGGCGTGGCACACCAGCGGGTGCACCTGGATCGCCTTGCCCTCGACGAGCACGGGCTCGAACGCCTGGATGCCCAGGCGGTGGAGCGTCGGCGCGCGGTTCAGGAGCACCGGGTGCTCGGCGATGACCTCCTCGAGCACGTCCCAGACCTCGGGCACCATCGTGTCGACCATCTTCTTGGCGGCCTTGATGTTCTGGACGAGCTTGCGCTCGACCAGCCGGCTCATGATGAACGGCTTGAAGAGCTCGAGCGCCATCAGCTTCGGAAGCCCGCACTGGTGCAGCTTGAGCGACGGGCCGGCCACGATCACCGAGCGGCCGGAGTAGTCGACGCGCTTGCCGAGCAGGTTCTGGCGGAACCGGCCCTGCTTGCCCTTCAGCATGTCGGAGAGCGACTTGAGCGGCCGGTTGCCCGGGCCGGTCACGGCGCGCCCGCGGCGGCCGTTGTCGAAGAGGGCGTCGACCGCCTCCTGGAGCATGCGCTTCTCGTTGTTCACGATGATCTCGGGGGCGCCGAGATCGAGCAGCCGCTTCAGGCGGTTGTTGCGGTTGATGACGCGCCGGTAGAGGTCGTTCAGGTCGGACGTCGCGAACCGGCCGCCGTCGAGCTGCACCATCGGACGCAGCTCCGGCGGGATGACCGGCACGGTCTCGAGGATCATCCAGTCGGGTCGGTTCTCGGACTTGATGAAGGCGTTCACGACCTTGAGCCGCTTGATCGCCCGGGCCTCCTTCTGGCCCTTGGACGTGCGGATCGTCTCGCGCAGGCTCGCGGCCTCGGCGTCGAGGTCCTTCGAGCGCAGGAGCTCGCGGATCGCCTCGGCACCCATGCCGCCGGTGAAGTACTCGCCGAAGCCCCACGACGACCCGAACCGGTCCTTGAGCTCGCGGAAGAGCGCCTCGTCGGCGACGACCTCCTGCACCTCGAGCTCCTTGAACTTGACCCAGCACCGGTCGAGCCGGTCCTCGGCCTCGCGGGCGTGGTCGTCGACGTCGCGACGGCGGGTCTGGATGTCGTTGTAGGTGTCGCGCACCTTGAGCGCCCACGCCTCGACGGCCTTCAGGTCGTCCTTCGAGGCCTCGGGCTTCAGGCACAGGTCGGCCGCGAGCTCACGGAGCTCGTTCTCGTCGGCGACGGTGCCGGCCTGCTCGACGAGCTCGCGCAGGATGCCGGCGCCGAGCTGGCGCGTCTTGTCGAGCGTGGCCGCGCTGCCGGGGCCGGCCTCGACGAGCTTCGCGATCCACTCCTGGTCGGGCTCCTTGAGCGCCGCCTCGCCGCCGGCGAGCCAGGTCAGGCGTGCCTTGACGGCGTTTCTGGCCTTGGTCTTCTCGGGGCCCTTGGCGGTCTCGATCGCCTCGAGCTCGGAGCCGATCAGGCCGTGCGCAGCGGTGGCCCATGCGGACAGCGCCGCCAGGTCCTTCCCCTGGAGCTTGCGGTCGTCGCGGATCGCAGACTCGCGCACCAGCTCGCGGACCTTCTTCGGGTCCTCGCCGGCGATGCGCTTGGCGGCGTCGGTCAGCAGGCCGCCCGCCAGGACGCGCGCTTCCTCGAGGGTCGGGATGCCCTGCTCCTCGGCCCACGCCGTGAGCGTGCGGGCCCAGTACTCGTCGTCCTCGTCGAAGTTCTTGTTGGCACCGTCGATCAGGAACTGGCGCCGGCGCTGCATGCGCTCCTCGAGCGCGGCGAGCGCCTCCTCGCGGTCCAGCTTCAGCCGCTCGCGCTCCTGCTCCACCTTGCCCTCGAGCTCGGGGACGTCGCGCTCGCGCGCCTCCTTGTCGACCGAGGTCACGATCGAGGCGGCGAAGTAGAGCACCTTCTCGAGCTCCTTCGGCGCGATGTCGAGGAGGTAGCCGATCCGCGACGGAACGCCCTTGAAGAACCAGATGTGGCTGACCGGGGCGGCCAGGTCGATGTGACCCATCCGCTCGCGGCGCACCTTCTGGCGCGTCACCTCGACGCCGCAGCGCTCGCAGATGATGCCCTTGTAGCGGACGCGCTTGTACTTGCCGCAGTAGCACTCCCAGTCCTTCGTGGGACCGAAGATGCGCTCGCAGAACAGGCCGTCCTTCTCGGGCTTGAGCGTGCGGTAGTTGATGGTCTCGGGCTTGGTCACCTCCCCGGATGACCACTCGCGGATCTGCTTCGCCGAGGCGAGGCCGATACGGATTGCGTCGAAATCGTTGATGTCGATCAACGCGTCAGCTCCTCTTCATACACGCGGGAAATAAGCAGTTGTGCACAGTCGTGCTTGATCGCCGAGCATCCGGCCGTCATTCCTCGGCCTCCTCGACGAGCTCGAGGTCGGCGATGTCGCCGAAGCCCTCGCGCCTCGCCGTCCTCCTCCTCGTCCTCGGCGTCGCCGGATCCCAGCTCGCCCTCGACCAGCTCCTCGCCGAGCAGCTCGTCGTTCGGGACGGTGAGCTCGCCGTCGTCGTCCGTGCGGTCGACGCCCTCCTCGAGCTCCTGGGCCCCCGGCGCGCGCGCCGCGGCCCGGTCGGCCACGGGGCGCAGGTCGATGCCGAGCTCCTCGGCGGCCCGCAGGAGCTCGTCCTCCTCCTCACGGACGGCGACGTCGCCGCCGTCGACCGAGACGACCTTGACGTCGAGCGCCAGGGACTGCATCTCCTTGAGGAGCACCTTGAAGCTCTCGGGGATCGACGGCTCGGGGATGTTCTCGCCCTTGACAACGGCCTCGTACGCCTTCACGCGGCCGATCGTGTCGTCGGACTTGATCGTGAGCATCTCCTGGAGGGTGTACGCGGCGCCGTAGGCCTCGAGCGCCCACACCTCCATCTCGCCGAACCGCTGACCGCCGAACTGCGCCTTGCCGCCCAGCGGCTGCTGGGTCACGAGCGAGTACGGGCCGGTCGAGCGCGCGTGGATCTTGTCGTCGACCAGGTGCAGCAGCTTCAGGATGTACATGTAGCCGACCGTCACGGGCTGGTCGTACGGCTCGCCGCTGCGGCCGTTGAAGAGCTGCATCTTGCCGTCGCAGCGCCCGCCGGCGGGGCCCTTCTTGTCGATGCCGAACTTGATCGAGCTCGCCTTGTTGGAGTCCTGCCAGGCGATGAGCTCGTCGTCGACCTCCTCGGGCGTTGCGCCGTCGAAGACGGGCGTCGCGATCCACTGGTACTCGCCGTTCTCGCCCGCGTGACGGGCAGCCCAGCCGAGGTGGGTCTCGAGCACCTGGCCGATGTTCATGCGCGAGGGCACGCCCAGCGGGTTCAGGATGATGTCGACGGGCGTCCCGTCGGCCATGTGCGGCATGTCCTCCTCGGGCACGATCTTGGAGATCACGCCCTTGTTGCCGTGCCGGCCGGCGAGCTTGTCGCCCTCGGCGATCTTGCGCTTGGTCGCGACGTAGACGCGCACGAGCTCGTTGACGCCGGGCGACAGGTCGTCGCCGTCGGCGCGGGCGAAGGTCTTCACGTCGATGACCTTGCCGCCCTCGCCGTGAGGCACCTTGAGCGACGTGTCGCGCACCTCGCGGGCCTTCTCCTTGAAGATCGCCCGGATCAGCTTCTCCTCTGCGGTCAGCTCGGTCTCGCCCTTCGGCGTGACCTTGCCGACCAGGAGGTCGCCGGAGCCGACCTCGGCCCCGATGCGCACGATCCCGGACTCGTCGAGGTTTCGGAGCGACTCCTCCGAGCGGTTCGGGATGTCGCGCGTGATCTCCTCGTCGCCGAGCTTCGTGGAGCGGGCGTCGACCTCGTACTCGTGGATGTGGATCGAGGTGAGGACGTCGTCCTTCACGATCCGCTCGCTCAGGATGATCGCGTCCTCGAAGTTGTAGCCCTCCCACGACATGAAGGCGACCAGGAGGTTCTTGCCGAGCGCGAGCTCGCCCTGGTCGGTCGAGGAGCCGTCGGCCAGGACCTCGCCCGCCGAGACGCGCTGGCCCTCGTAGACGATCGGCTTCTGATGGATGATCGTGCCCTGGTTCGAGCGCCGGTACTTCACGAGGTCGTAGGCGTCGAGCCCGTCGCGCGTCGAGACGACGATCCGCTCGGCGTCGACCTGCTCGACCTTGCCCGCCCGGCCCGCAAGGGTGACGTCACCCGTGTCGACGGCGGCCCGGTACTCGAGGCCGGTGCCGACGAGCGGCGCCTCGGGGACCATCAGCGGCACGGCCTGGCGCTGCATGTTCGAGCCCATGAGCGCGCGGTTCGCGTCGTTGTGCTCGAGGAACGGGATGAGCGCGGTCGCGACCGAGACGATCTGGGCCGGGTCGACGTCCATGTAGTCGACCTGCGACGCGTCGACCTGGACGGGGACGCCGTCGCGGGTGCGGCACAGCACCGGCGACACCAGCTTGGAGTTCTTGTCGACGTCGGCGTTGGCCTGCGCGATCGTGAACATCTCCTCCTGGATGGCGTCGAGGTACTCCACCTCGCCCGTGATCTTGCCCTTGGTGACCTTGCGGTACGGGGTCTGCACGAAGCCGTGCTCCGACACCTTGGCGTAGGAGCCGAGCGAGCCCATGAGGCCGATGTTCGGGCCTTCCGGGGTCTCGATCGGGCACATGCGGCCGTAGTGGGTCGGGTGCACGTCGCGGACCTCGATCGGCGCGCGCTCGCGCGTGAGGCCGCCGGCGCCGAGCGCCGAGAGGCGACGGCGGTGGGTGAGGCCGGCCAGCGAGTTGGTCTGATCCATGAACTGCGAGAGCTGCGAGGAGCCGAAGAACTCCTTGAGCGCCGCCGCCACCGGGCGGATGTTCACGATCGTCTGCGGGGTGATCGCGTCCTCGTCCTCGGTGGTGAGACGCTCGCGGACGACGCGCTCCATCCGGTAGAGGCCGATCCGGAAGGCTTCCTGGATCAGCTCGCCGACCGTGCGGAGGCGCCGGTTGCCGAAGTGCTCGTACTCGTCGAGGTCATGCTCGATCTCGGTGCGCGGGATGATGATCGCGTCGGCCGCGTAGTCCTTCGAGTCCTCGGGCACGTTCAGCTTGACCGGCAGCTCGACGAGGCGCCGGATGAGCTCGACGATGTCGCCCGTGGTGAGCACGCGGCACTCCGGCGAGACGTTCTGGCCGAGGCGCATGTTCAGCTTGTAGCGGCCGACCTTCGTGAGGTCGTAGCGCTTGGGATCGAAGAAGAGCGACCGCACCAGGTTGCGCGAGTTCTCGACCGTGGGCGGCTCGCCCGGGCGCTGCTTCTTGAACACCTCGACCAGCGCGGCGTCCTCGCTCTTGACCGGATCCTTCTCGAGGGTCATCCGGATGAACGGGTTCTCGCCGAAGAGCGCCTGGAGGCCCTCGTCGGACTTGTCGATCTCGAAGCCCGTGTTCTCGTCGACCGCCGGCAGCGCGCGCAGGAGCGTGGTCACCGGCAGCTTGCGCTTGCGGTCGATGCGGACGTTGACCATGCCCTTCTTGTCGATCTCCATCTCGAGCCACGAGCCGCGCGAGGGCATGAGGTTGGCGACGAAGACCTGCTTGGTCGCGTCCTTCGGCTCCATGATGTAGGCGCCCGGGGAGCGCACCAGCTGCGTCACGACGACGCGCTCGGTGCCGTTGATGATGAACGTCCCCTGGTCGGTCATCCACGGGAAGTTGCCGAGGAACACGGTCTGCTCGCGGATCTCGCCGGTGTCGAGGTTCGTGAACGACACCTTGACGTTGACGGGGACCTCGAACGACTGATCCTTCTCGCGGCACTCGCGCTCGGAGACCACGGGGTCGCCGATGGTGTACTCGCCGAGGCGCACCTCGAGCCGCTCCGAGTAGTCCCGGATCGGCGAGATGTCGTCGATGGTCTCGCGCAGGCCCGAGACGCCGAATGACTTCGGGTCGGACGGGTGGCCCATGAACCACCGGAACGAGGCCTTCTGGATGTCGATGAGGTTGGGCACGTCCAGGACCTTCTCGAGCTTCGAGAACGTCCTGCGGCTTCGGGGCGCAGTCGTACTTGCAGGCAAAGCGTCGCCTCCCGCGGGGCTAGTGGGGGAACTCAGGAGCGTGGTACCGGACCAAGGCGCAACCGTGAAGGTTAGCAGCGAAGGGCCTTGCCCGCAAAGGACAGGCGTACGCGCCGCCTGCGGACCGAATTTTCCTTCCCGCAGCGGCGCTATCTCGGGTCACTATACCGCGGATGACCCCCAGGTCAAGGCGACTGCGTGTCGAACGTCACGTGCCTCGCCGGGGCGCGGTGCGCGGCCGGTCAGAGCTCGGGCGCCGGCTGGGCAGCGGCGGCGGCCGCAGGCGTCGCGGCGACGTTCAGCGGATGGTGGCAGGCGGCGAGGTGGCCCGTCCCGTGGGCGACGAGGGGCGGCTCCTCGGCCGCACAGATTTCGGTCGCGTACCGGCAGCGCGGATGGAAACGGCAGCCGGTCGGCGGCGAGATCGGGCTCGGCACATCGCCCTCGAGCACGATCCGCTCGCGCTTGGCCGAGAGGTCCGGGTCGGGCACCGGCACCGCGGACAGGAGCGCCTCGGTGTAGGGGTGCACCGGCCGCTGGTAGAGCTCCTCGGCCGGCGAGATCTCGACGATCTTGCCCAGATACATGACCGCGATCCGGTCGGACACGTGGCGCACGACGCCGAGGTCGTGGGCGATGAACATGTAGGTCAGCGACAGCTCGTCCTGGAGGTCGTCGAGCAGGTTGATCACCTGCGCCTGGATCGACACGTCCAGGGCCGAGACGGGCTCGTCCGCCACGATGAGCTTCGGCTGGAGCGCCAGGGCGCGCGCGACGCCGATCCGCTGGCGCTGGCCGCCTGAGAACTCGTGCGGGTAGCGGTTGTAGTGCTCGGGCGAGAGCCCGACGAGCTCGAGCAGCTCCTGCACGCGCGCCCGCACCTGCTTGCCGTCGCCGAGGCCGTGGATGCGGAGCGGGTCGGAGATGATCGAGCCGACGCGCTTTCGGGGGTTGAGCGACGCGTACGGATCCTGGAACACCATCTGCATCTCGCGCCGGATCGGGCGCAGGTCGCGACGCGAGAGGTTCGAGATGTCGCGGCCCTCGAACTCGATCTTCCCGTCGGTCAGCTCGTGCAGGCGGACGACGCAGCGGCCGAGCGTCGACTTGCCGCACCCGGACTCGCCCACGAGCCCGAGCGTCTCGCCCGCGCGGATGTCGAACGACACGTCGTCGACGGCGTGGACGCGGGCGATCTCGCGCTGGATGACGATGCCCTTCTTGATCGGGAAGTACTTGCGCACACCCTCGGCGTGGAGCAGCGCCTGGCCGTTGGCGCTCATGCGGACTCCGACTGGAGCTCGGGGTGGATCGTCGCCTCGCGCCGGCCGCGCTTCGTCTCCGGCTCGAGGAAGCAGGCGTCGAGGTGGCCGTTCCGCAGGCGGTCCTCGAGCGGGGGCACCTCGACGCAGCGATCGAACCGTTGCGGGCAGCGCGGCCCGAAGCTGCACCCCTCGGGCAGGTTGATCAGCGAGGGCGGCGTGCCCTGGATCGCCGTCAGCCGCTCGGGCTTCGGCCGGTCGAGGCGCGGGATCGAGCCGAGCAGCCCCCATGTGTACGGGTGCTGGGGGTCGTAGAAGAGGTCGTGCTTGGATCCGCGCTCGACGGCCCTGCCCGCGTACATGACCATGACGCGGTCGGCGACGTCGGCGACGACCCCCATGTCATGGGTGATGAGAACGACCGCGGAGCCGAAGTCGGCCTTGAGCCGCCCGATCAGCTCGAGGATCTGGGCCTGGATCGTGACGTCGAGCGCAGTCGTCGGCTCGTCGGCGATCAGGAGGTCGGGGTTGCACGAGAGCGCCATCGCGATCATCACCCGCTGGCGCATGCCGCCCGAGAACTGATGCGGGTAGTCGTTGACCCGCTGCTTCGGGTTGGGGATCCCGACGGCGCCGAGGAGCTCGGTCGCCCGGTTGTTGGCCTGCGCCTTGGTGCTGCCCTCGTGCTCGCGGATCTGCTCGGCGATCTGCCAACCGACCCGGTAGACAGGGTTGAGCGAGGTCATCGGGTCCTGGAAGATCATCGCGATCTCTGCGCCGCGGACCTCCCGCATCGCGTCCTGGCCGAGCTTCATCAGGTCGCGGCCCTTGTAGATGACCTGGCCCTCGAACACCGCGTTCGGGTCGATGATGAGCCGCATGACCGACATCATCGTGACGCTCTTGCCGGAGCCCGACTCCCCGACGATGCCCACCACCTCGCCCTTCGCGATCGAGAAGCTGACGCCGTCGACCGCGCGGACGATGCCGTCCTCGGTCCGGAACGAGACCTTGAGATCCTTGACCTCGAGCAGCGGCTCTGACATCAGGCGAGCCGGATCCTCGGGTCGAGCCAGGCGTAGGCGATGTCGACCAGCGTGTTTGCGAGCACGATGAAGAACGCGCCGTAGACGACCGTGGCCATGATCACGGGCAGGTCGAGGTTGGTGAGCGACTGGTAGGCCAGGAAGCCGACTCCATGGATACCGAACACGACCTCGGTGAGAAGCACGCCGCCCGCCACCAGGGCGCCGAAGTCCAGGCCGAACAGGCTGATGAACGTGATCATCGACGTCCGCAGGGTGTGGCGCACGAGCACCCGGCGCTCGGAGATGCCCTTGGCCCTCGCGGTGCGCACGTAGTCCTCGTTCTGCACCTCGAGCACGCTCGCGCGGAGCACCCGGGCATAGAGGCCGATGTACAGCACCGACAGCGTGATCCAGGGGATGACCAGGCCCTGGAACCACAGGAGCGGATCCTGCGTGAACGGCGTGTAGCCCAGGCCGGGCACCCAGCTGAAGACGGGCGAGTCGTGGAACTCGTGCTGGCTCAGAAGGTTCATGACCTCACCGAGCCAGAACACCGGCATCGAGATCCCGATGAGCGCCAGGATCATGAGCAACGGGTCGAAGATGCTGCCCTTCAGTCACCGCCGCGGCCACGCCCATGATGATCGCCACCACCACCCAGATGATGGCCGCCCCGAAGACGAGCGACAGTGTGGCCGGAGCCGCCGCGACGATCTCGGGGACCACCGCCTGGCCCTGGTTCGAGTACGACACGAGGTCGCGCGTGACGAAGAGCTTCTTCATCATGATGACGTACCGGACCGGAACGGGCCTGTCGAGGCCGAACTGGTGCCTGATCTCGGTGAGGGCCTGCGGCGACGGGTTTCGGCCCGCGATCTGGCGGGCCGGGTCGACGCCCGGGGTCTCGAAGAAGATCAGGAAGACGAGCACCGTGATGACGAACATCACCAGGGCAGCCCAGAGCAGGCGGCGGATGATGAAGGGGACCATCAGCCCCCGATGCGCAGCTTCGCGCGGGGATCGAGGGCATCACGGATCCCGTCGCCGAGCACGTTCAGCGCGAGGACGGTGAGGACGATCATGATCCCCGGGGCGATCGCCACCCACGGCCGGGTGTAGAGCAGGTTCTGGCCGTCGCTGATGATCGTGCCCCAGCTCGCGCCCGGCGGCTGGACGCCCACCCCGAGGAACGAGAGCGCCGCCTCGGTGAGGATCGTCGTCGCGATCATGAGCGGCATCAGCACGATGACGACGGTGATCACGTTCGGGAGGATCTCCGAGAAGATCAGCCGCCGGTTCGACGCGCCGGTGGCGACGGCGGCCTCGACGAACTCCTTCTCGACCACCGAGAGCACCGAGCCGCGGACGGGCCGGTACACGTACGGGACGTAGATGAAGCCGATGATGAGCGTCGGCAGCCAGAGGCTCGTCGCGACGATGTGAATCGGTCCCAGCTCGAGGCCGTTGGGCGCGGTCAGGAGCACGGTTCCAACGCAGATGGCGAACAGGATCACCGGAAACGCCCAGACGATGTCCATCACCCGTGACAGGAGCGAGTCGGTGAGCCCCGAGTAGAAGCCGGCGATCAGCGCGAGGACGGTCGCGATCAGGCACGCGATCAGTGCCGAGCCGATCCCGATCGCGAGCGAGCTCCGGCCGCCGTAGAGGAGACGCGCCATGACGTCGCGGCCCTGGGTATCGGCGCCCAGGAAGTAGTGGTGGATGTCCCAGGTGGGGCCGATCGGCGTCTCGCCCAGCTTCAGGACGCCGCCGCCCTGCTCCATGAGCGGCACCTCCTTGCCGTCCACGATCGTGGTGCCGTTCACGTTGTTCTCGAACGGGTTGGTGTGGGCGATGTGGTTCGCGTAGATCGGCGCAGCGAAGCTCGAGACCACGATCAGGATGAAGAGCACGAGCGCCGCGAACGCGATCCGGTTGCGGCGAAGGCGGCGGAAGGCGAGCGCCCACGGACTCCGCCCGGCGATCGGATCCGGGCCGTGATCGGGGACGCCGGCCTGCGGCTCGAGCGCGACTTCAGCCATCTGCGATCACCTTACCATCGGGGCGGGGCCGCCCCTGGTGGGACGGCCCCGCCTCGTGCGCTCCTACTGCTTGAGCCAGAGCTGGTCGTACAGGATGTACCACTGCGGGACTCCACTGGTACCCCTGCACATTGCTCGACAGGAAGTCGATCTGCTTCGGGTTGTACATGTCGACCCACGGCGCCTGGTCGGTCACCTCATGGTCGACCTCGGCCCAGAGCTGGTTCGCTGCCTCGGGGTCGGTGACGCCGGTCTGCAGGGCCTTGTCCATCTTGGCCTGGATGCCCTTGTCGCAGAACGCTGCGATGTTCGGGCTGGCGTCGCTGTTGGGATGGATCGATCCGCACCCGAGCAGCACGTTCAGGAAGTCGGACGGGGCCGGGTAGTCCTGGTACCAGGCCGACCACGCCACCTGCCACTTGTCGCTGTTCTTGGAGTTCTGAACGAACGGGTACTGGATCGAGCCGGACAGCACGACGAGGCTGGCCTTGTAGCCGATCTTGTTCAGGTCGGACACCATCTGCTCGCCGAACGGCTTGTCCGGCCCGTCGGTGTTGACGACGACCTTCGTCCCGGCCGTGCCGGACTCCTGGACGAGCTGCTTCGCCTTGTCGTAGTCGGGAGCCGTCCACGCGCCCGCGCCGTCCGCCGTCGCATTGGCGGTGTACGGGCAGTACTGGACGTAGCCGGGGAAGTTCGGCGGCAGGACCTGACACGTCGGCACCGCAAGCGACGATCCGCCTGCGAGCTTCACGGCCGCGCCGCGATCGAACGCGAAGTTGATCGCCTGCCGCGCCTTCAGGTTGTTGAACGGCGGCGTCTGGGTGTTGAGCGCCATGTACCAGTCGGCCGTCAGCGCGTTCACGTGCGTCTGGTCGGCGTACTGCGTTCCGAGCTCGTTCAGGCGGTCGGAGGGGATCGTGTCGCCCGCGTACACCGCGTTCGCCTGGCCGTTCTCGACCGCCGTGACCTCGTCGGAGACCTGAAGGCCGTACTTCTCGACGATCTTGTCCGGGTACCCGTCGGGCTGCGCGTCGGGGTTCCAGACCTTGAAGTTCGGGTTGCGGACGAGCACCGCTTCCTTGTTCGGGTCATACGACTGCCACATGTACGGCCCGGTGCCCGGCGGCACGTTGTTGCCGGTCAGCTTGGGGGTGGTGTTCGCCGGGCACGACGTACGCGAACGGCAGCGCGAGCTTGAAGAGGAACTCGGGATCCGCAGCGGTGAGGTGGATGGTGAGCGTGGAGGCGCTGTCGTCGGCGACGACACCCTGCGACAGATCGCAGTTCTTCGCCGTGCACTTGTCCGCACCGACGATGCCGGAGTAGAACGACGTCGGCCCCGGCACCGTGAACTGGCGCTCGAACGTCGTCACGAAGTCGCTCGGCTTCAGCGTGGTGCCGTCCGAGTACTTGATGCCCTTCCGGATCTGGAAGGTGTACGTCTTGCCGCCGTCGGTCGGCTGCGGGATCGCCTCCGCCAGGTCGGGGACGAGCTGCGTGCCCTGCGGTGCCGCCGACACGCTTGAAGCCCACCAGGCCGTCGTGCGTGCCGATCAGGAGCGACCACTCCTGAAGCGTGTAGTTCTGGGCCGGGTCGGCGACGCCAAACGCCGAGCTCGCGAGGATGGTGAGGGTGCCGCCCTTCTGCGGTGTCCCCGCGGCCGGCGTGCTGCCCCCGCCCGACGACGACGACGAGCTCGAGCCGCTACCACCGCACCCGGCTGCGACCGCGATCACCGCGATCGGGATCGAGAGCTTGAACACCCTTCTCATCAGTTCTCGCATGCCCCCTCCTCGGGAGAGTTCTCGGACCAGACGACCGAGAGTATGACGCCGGGCGGTGCTCGATGGTTAGGGAGCGGTGACGGCGGCGTGGATCCGCGAGGCCAGCCTGGCGAGCCCCTCGGCCGCGCCCGGTGGCGACGACAGCACCGCCAGCGCCACTCGCGAGCGCCCGTCCTCGACGAGCGCGACGTCGTGCAGCACCGTGTCGAGCAGACCCTGTTTGCACGCGACAACCCGCCCGGGCGCCCACAGGTGGCGGGCGATCACGTCGGTGTGGTGCGACTGCCCCAGGCCGTGCAGGACCCGCCGGCACGCCCGCACCGGGATCTGCTCGGCGCGTCCGAGCTCGGCCATCAGGGCGGCCATGTCGCCCGCCGACGTCGTGTTGTCGTCGCCGCGCTCGGCCGCCTCCACGTCCATCATCTTGCGCCGCAGCACCGTGCGGGTCAGGCCGAGGCGCGCCGCCAGGTCGTTCACCCGCGTCATGCCGACGATCTCGATCAGCGCGTTGGTGGCGGCGTTGTCCGAGACGGCGAGCATCAGGATGTCGAGGTCGGCGAGCGTGAGCGCCGTCGCGCGGTCGAGGCTCTCGAGGAGGCCTCCGCCGCCGGGTGCCGGCGCCTCTCCGGCCAGGAGCCGGCGGCCCGCGTCGAGCTCGTTCTGCTCGACCGCGCACCAGAGCGCCGCCGAGATCAGCACCTTGACGGTGCTCGCGGCGGGCATGGTCGCATCGGCGTTCCGCTCGACCCGGTGGCCGCTCCCCAGGTCGATGGCGGCGTAGGCGATCAGTCTTCGGGCTCGTAGACGCGCCGAACGGTGCGGACGCGCGCCTTCAGATCCTTCGGATGCGGCTCGTGGACGACCTGCCCCTGCTCCTGGCTGGCGTGCACGATCTGGCCCTCGCCGGTCCAGATGGCGATGTGGTCGCCGTAGCAGACGAGGTCGCCCGGCTCGGCCGAGCGGAGCGACACCTCGCGGCCGGCCGTCTCCTGCTGGTCGGCGTTGCGCGGCAGGAGCATCCCGAACCGGCGGTGGACGGCCTGGACGAGGCCCGAGCAGTCGAGACCCTCGACCGTGAGCCCGCCCCACTCGTAGGGCGCGCCGAGAAACATCAGCGCCGCCTCGGAGATCGCCTCGCCCGACGCCTTGCGCCTGGCGGCGGCCAGCGGCTCGGTACGAAGCCCCGGCGCCGGGAGCCAGGTGCCGAGGTACCTGTCGGCGGCCTGCGGGACGACGACGACGTGCGCGCGGTCCTTGGGAAGCGGCTCGCCGAGGCCCTCCGCGGGCATCCAGCCCTCGTAGCCGTCGGCCAGCGTCACCTGGGCCCAGCCGTTGGTGCGCTGGGAAACGTCGACCGGATCGGCGAACAGCACCTGCGTCACCTGCGTGGCGGCGTCGTCGGCCTTTTCACGCAGGCCGATGTATGGGAGTACGCAGGACGCCTTTTCCACAGGCACATTCTACCGGTGCGCGGGATCGCGGGGCCGGACACCCGGCCCCGCGAGCAGACCGCTACTTCACCTCGACGGTGGCGCCGGCCTCCTCGAGCTTCGCCTTCATCTGGTCGGCCTCGTCGCGGGCGACGCCTTCCTTGACGGCCTTGGGCACCTCGTCGGCGACCGCCTTGGCCTCCTTGAGGCCAAGCCCGGTGAGCTCACGGATGACCTTGATGACCGGGATCTTGCTCTGGCCGGCACTGGTGAGGACGACGTCGAAGGTGGTCTTCTCCTCCTCGGCCCCGGCGCCGTCGCCGCCTCCGGCGGCCCCGGCTCCGGCCATCATGACCGGCGCTGCGGCGGCGGCGGAGACGCCCCACCGCTCCTCGAGCGACTTCTTGAGCTCGACGAGCTCGAGGACCGACATCTCCTCCAACTGCTCTGGTGTGACTGGCATCTCCTACTCCTCTCTCTAGGCCGCTTCCGCGGCCTGGCGCTGTGCGATGTACTGGTCGAGGACGACGAGGAACTCCCGAAGCGGCGCGGCCAGGACGTTGTAGGCGCCCTGAATCGGCGACGCGACCGCGCCGACCACCTGCGCGCGGAGCACCTCCTTGGAGGGGAGCTCGCCGAGCTGGCGTACCTCTTCGGCGGAGAGCGCGTTGCCCTCCATCACCGCCCCGCGGACGGTCAGGATCCGCGTCTGGCGGGCCATCTCCGAGAGCTTCTTGGCGGCCGCCGCAGGGTCCTCGGTCACGAACGCGATGGCGGTCGGCCCCTGGAGCATGTCCACCAGGAGCGGCTGTTCGGCCTCCTCGGCCGCCCGTCGTGCGAGCGTGTTCTTGGCGACGTGGAACGAGGCGCCGACCTCGCGGAGCGCGCCGCGGACGTCTGCGATCTGCGTGACCGTGAGGCCGCGATAGTCGGCGACGATCATCGAGTCGGCGGCGCGGATGCGCTCGGCCAGCTCCTCGACCACCTTGCGCTTCTCATCAACGTGCATCTCTCACCTCCCGGTCTTCCTCTCCGGCGTCCACCTTGGAGGCGGACGCAGGGCAGGCCATGGAGGCGAGCGCTGGTACCGGCCTCGGTCGGGTTTTCGGTTTGAGCCCGGAGGGCCCCGACGGTCTGTGGCGCGGACGCGTGTGCGGGCGAAGTCTAGTCGGCTGCCGCCGCCGTCTCCTCCAGAAGGTCGCGCGTGCGCGACGAATCGAGCTTGATGCCCGGGCTCATCGTCGAGGCGATCGTGATCGAGCGGATGTAGCGGCCCTTGGCGGCGGCCGGCTTGACCCGCAGGATCTCGTCGAGCACGGCGCCGTAGTTCTCGACGAGCGCCTTCTCGTCGAACGACTTCTTGCCGATCGCGACGTGGACGATCCCCGTGCGGTCGGTGCGGTACTCGATCTTGCCCGCCTTGATGTCGGACACGGCCTTCCCGATGTCAAACGTGATCGTGCCGGCCTTGGGGCTCGGCATCTTCCCCTGCGGGCCCAGGATGCGGCCGAGGCGGCCGACCGTGCCCATCATGTCGGGGGTCGCGATCGCGACGTCGAAATCGGTGAAGCCCTCCTGCACCTTGGCGGCGAGGTCGTCGCCGCCGACGTGGTCGGCGCCTGCGTCCTCCGCCTCCTTGGCCTTCTCGCCCTGGGCGAAGACGGCGACGGTCACCGAGCGGCCGGTGCCGTGCGGCAGGAAGAGCGTTCCACGGAGCTGCTGGTCGGCGTGGCGGACGTTGACGCCGAGACGCATGTGGATCTCGACCGTCTCGTCGAACTTCGCGGTCGAGAGCGACTTGATGGTCCGGACCGCCTCCAGCGGCGCGTAGAGGCGCTCGCGGTCGACCTGGCCGCGGGCGTTGCTGTATGCCTTGCCGGCCATCAGGCGCCCACCTCCACGCCCATCGAGCGGGCGGTGCCCGCGACGATGTGCATCGCGGCGTCGACGTCGTTGGCGTTCAGGTCGGGCATCTTGGTCTCGGCGATCTGGCGCAGCTGCGCGCGAGAGAGCGTGCCGACCTTGGCGCGGTTCGGCTCGCCGGAGCCCTTGTCGAGGTTCAGCGCCTCCTTGATCAGGACGGCGGCTGGCGGCGTCTTGGTGATGAACGTGAACGAGCGGTCCTCGTACACGCTGATCTCAACCGGCGTGATCCGGCCGGCATTCGGGCCCTGCGTCTGGGCGTTGAACGCCTTGCAGAACTCCATGATGTTGACGCCGTGCTGGCCGAGCGCAGGGCCGACCGGCGGTGCCGGGTTCGCCTGCCCGGCAGGGATCTGGAGCTTGATGATCTTGATGACCTTCTTGGCCATCGCACCTCCTGAGTGGTAGTAGCGCGCCGCTCGGTGGCGGCGCTCCCACGGTCGTGAGCGGAGCGGATGATAGCGGCGGATGGCGGGGCTGCTACCCGGCGATCTCGGCGGCGAGCCGCTCGAGGTCCTCGCGGCGATCTTCGAGTGGCGCCCGTTGTAGGCCTGGCCGACGGCGAAGACGCGGCCGTTGGCGATGAACGTCTCGTACTGGCCCGTGTCCTCGGCGTCTGCCGACCCGGGCGATCCCGCCGGATGCATGTGCGTCTCGGATGTGCATGTCGCGGTAGATCCCGGCCCAAGCACATCGCCTCGGCGAGCGGTGTTCTCGGGCGGCGGGGACGCGCTTGTCGTTGAATCCGATCACGTAGCCGGGCTTGACCTCGCCGGCCGATTGCGCTGCGGTCACGAGCGTCGTCCCACCGCATTGCCACGAGACGGGATGTGCGTCACGCCGGGCTTCACGAACCCGGTCGGCCCGCGCCTCTGCGAGGCGTCGTTCGGAGGAGCGTCGCGTGGTGCGACTCGCCCCCCAGGCAGCCCGTCGCGACCGCCCCGACCGCGGCCAGCGCGCGCGGAAGACCATCACCGAGGAGGACGGAGGCTTGGTGCAGGCCTTTCGGGCCGGCGGCGGCCAGCGCTCCATCGGAGAGCTGGCTGGCCGCTGGCGGTTCGTGGTGGACGGGGGTGGCCACTTGGCCGCTTGGTGAGTGTCAATTGACTTCCGTCGCCGAGTCGAGACACCTTTGGGCACCGAAAGGCTCGGCCCCTTGGGATGGTCATTTGGCCGCTTGGTGAGTGCCAATTGGCTTTCTCCACAGAGTCGATACGCCTCGTCACCCACCCGCAACATCCGGCCCGCCACACTCACCCATCGTGGCCAGCAGCTACCTGCCAACGCTCTACAAGGCTCGAAAGGTGCCGACCAAGCAGGCCGTGTGCGCGATCTGCGCCGAGCGGACGCGCGGGAGGACGCGACTCGTCGAACTTGGGTACGGCGTCACGGTGCACCTCTGCCAGGGACACGCCTCACACGAGTTCCAGACGCAGCGAAACGGCCGCGACTTCGTCTTGACGCTCCAGCGGCTGTGGCACGCGCACGGCTGCCTGACCGCCGCCCGCTCGAACGCGCTTCGCCGTCACCTCGCCGCTTGTTCGGGCGCGGAGGCCCGCCCGCGGCCGGGCTCATACTCCTGGCCCGAGCTCCGGCAGACAGCCGAGGCCGCCTTCGCGGCCGGCAACCCCGCCCAGGCCGTCATCGCGGCGCTCCGCGGCCTGCACGAAACCGGCCCAGCACACCCACCCAGCACCCGCACCATGCGCCGCTGGCACGCGGACCGGCGCTGGCTGGCCCGGGCTCCCTAGAGCTTCTTCACCTTGTCGAACTCGAGCTCGACCGGGACCTGGCGCTCGAAGATCGACACGAGCACCTTGAGCTTGCCCTGATCCTCGTTGATCTCGGCGATCTCGCCGTCGAAGTCGGCCAGGTAGCCGGACGTGATCTTGACGTTGTCGCCGAGCGTGAACTCGGCGCGCGCCTTCTGCTGCTGCTGGGCGCGGTCGACGGAGGTGTGCAGCATCCGGTCGACCTCGGGCTGCGACAGCGGCACGGGCTTCCCCGACGCGCCGACGAAGCCGGTCACTCCAGGCGTGTTCTTGACGAGGCCCCACACGTCGTCGTTCAGATCCATGTGGACGAGGACGTAGCCGGGCCAGAGCCGGCGCTCGGTCTGCACCTTCTGGCCGTCCTTCGTCTCGACGACGGACTCGGTCGGAACCACGACCCGGCGGACCTGCTCCTCCTTCGACATCGACTTGACGCGATGCTCGAGGTTGGTCTTGACCTTGTTCTCGTGGCCCGAGTATGTGTTGATGACGTACCAGCGAAACATGCGACTACCTTTGCAGATCGACGAGCTTGGTGGCGAAGCGGGCGAACACCTGGTCGAGCCCGTAGAGGTACATCCCGACGATCAGGCATGCCGCCACGACGACCATCGTGGCCTGCCAGGTCTGCTGGCGGTTCGGGAAATCGACCTTGGCGAGCTCCCCGCGCACCTCGCCGCCGAATGCGAAGATCCCGCGCACACCGCCGCGCAACCCGCCCTGGCGCTCGATGTCGCCGCCGGACTGGCTCTTGGGCTTGCCGGCGATCGGCGCGGTGACGGTCCGGCGCCCGGCCTGCTGCCGGTTACGGCGCGAGGTGCGAGCCATCGGCTAGCGCGTCTCCTTGTGGGCCGTGTGATGGCCGCAAAAACGGCAGTACTTCGAGAACTCGATCCGGTCGGGCGAGTTTCGCTTGGACTTCTGCGACTGATAGTTGCGCCGTTTACAGTCCTGGCACGCAAGCGTAACCAGCACACGGACACCGGACTTTGCCACTGGGGGAGGCTCCTCGGATCCAAGGCGCCGGAGCCGGCGCCGATCAGGCAGGATACACCGGATCCGTCTCGCGCCACCCCGTCCTCCGGAGCTGCCGATGCCCGTCCCGACCGTCGACCGAGCCCGTCTCACCGAGCTCTATGCCCGCGAGGAGCGGAGCTTCGAGGAGAGCCACCCCCGTTCCCTGGAGCTGTTCGGCCGCGCGCGGCGCTCGCTTTTCGCCGGAGTCCCGATGCACTGGATGACCGAGTGGGCCGGCCCGTTCCCGGTCTTCGTCGAGGAGGCCTCCGGGGCGCGGTTCAGCGACGTCGACGGGAACGAGTACGTCGATCTCTGCCTCGGTGACACGGGCGCGATGACGGGCCATGCGCCCGAGGCGGCGGCCGTGGCGGTGGCCGAGCAGATGCGCCGCGGAACGACGCTGATGCTCCCGACCGAGGACTCGATCTGGGTCGGTGAGGAGATGACGCGGCGCTTCGGGCTCCCCAGCTGGCAGTTCGCGCTCACCGCGACCGACGCCAATCGGTTCACGATCCGGCTCGCGCGCGCGGCGACCGGCCGGCCGAAGGTGCTCGTGCACAACTGGTGCTACCACGGCTCGGTCGACGAGACCTTCGCGGTGATCGCCGACGGCGGCATCGCATCGCGGCCGAACAACATCGGGGCGCCCGTCGACCCGAGCCTGACGACGCGGGTCGTCGAGATCAACGACCTCGACGGCCTCGAGCGCGAGCTGGCCGAAGGCGATGTCGCGTGCTGCCTCTTCGAGCCTGCGCTCACGAACATCGGGATCGTCCTCCCGGAGCCGGGCTACCACGATGCCGTCCGGGAGCTCACCCGCCGGCACGGAACGTTCCTCGTGATCGACGAGACGCACACCCTGTGCTCCGGGCCCGGCGGCTACACCCGCGCACACGATCTCGAGCCCGACTTCCTGACGGTCGGAAAGCCGCTCGCGAGCGGCGTCCCCGCGGCCGCGTACGGCATGTCCGAGGACACGGCGCGCCGCGTCGCCGCCGCGCTCCCGCCCGGTCCGGTCGACGTCGGCGGCATCGGCGGGACGCTGGCCGGGAACGCCCTCTCGCTGCGGGCGATGCGGGCGACGCTCGAGCACGTCCTCACGGACGAGGCGTTCGAGCGGATGATCCCGCTGGCCGAGCGGTTCACCGACGGCGTCGAGGAGGCCATCGGCCGCCACGGCCTCGACTGGTACATCACCCGGCTCGGCTGCCGGGCCGAGTACGGCTTCCAGGCCGCACGGCCGCGCACCGGCGGCGAGGCGGCCGCCTCGATGGACCACGACCTCGACCGGTTCATGCACCTCTACGCGCTGAACCGCGGCGTTCTGATGACGCCGTTCCACAACATGGCGCTGATGTCGCCGGCGACGACGGCCGCCGACGTCGACCGCCATACCGAGGTGTTCGGCGAGGCTGTCGCCGAGCTCGCCGCTACCGGGTAGAGGCGCTCAACCTAGAAGGCGTCGGGCGTGTCGAGCGCGTGCCAGAACGTGACCTCGGGCTCCGACGTGACGCCGATCTCGCCCATCATCGCGCGGATGTCGTCGCTCGCCTCGAAGAACTTCTGGAACGCCTCGGCGGACTCCCACTCGTCAAGGACGATGATCTCGGTCCCGTCGGCGCCGGCCATGAATCGATGATGGATGGCGCCGAGCTCCTTGGCGCGGCTGTTGATCGCCTGCCAGCGGGCTTCGTTCGACGCCATGGCCTCCTGCAGCCGGCTCGGGTCGGCCTTGATGCGCAACGTGATGAACACGCTCATCGGGACTCCTTGGTCGGGTGTGACGGGGACGGTCTCGGTTCGCACGGGGACGGGGATCGGTTCGGCGCGCACCGGCTGCCGCCGAAGCCTCGGTGATACTTTCGAGTCGTGCACTCGCACTCCCATGCCCACCCCCACTCGCATCCGGGCGACCGGTCGGGCACGGCACGTGCGCTCTCGATCGCGCTCGGACTGACGGTCGCCTACGGCCTGGTCCAGATCGTCACCGGGATCTGGTTCAACAGCCTCGCCCTCATCGCCGATGCCGTCCACAACGTGTCCGACGGCGGCGCGATCGCCCTCGCGCTCGGGGCGGCGTGGGCCGCCGGCCTCCCCGCCCGTGGCGCGCTGACGTTCGGCTGGCGACGCGCCGAGATCCTGGCCGCGCTCGTGAACGGCCTGCTGCTCGTGGTGATCAGCTTCGGCATCCTCTACGAGGCCTACCAGCGCTTCAGCGATCCACCCGACGTCGCGGGCGGAGGCGTCCTGGTCGTCGGGCTCATCGGCGTCGTCGCGAACGGCATCCCGTTCCTGGTCATGCTCCGCGCCTCGACCGGCGACGACCTGAATCTCCGCGGCGCGATGATCCACGCCGCCACCGACGTGCTCGGATCGGCGGGGGCGGCGCTCTCGGGCCTCATCGTCCTGACCACGGGATGGAACTCCGCCGACCCGCTGATCGGTGCGTGCATCGGGCTCGTCGTGCTCGTCTCGTCGTGGGGGCTGATCCGCGAGTCGCTTCGGATCCTCATGGAGGTGGCGCCGGGCGACTGCGACCCCAGCGAGATCGGTCAGGCGATGGCCGATCACGCCGGCGTGAAGGAGGTGCACGACCTCCACGTGTGGACGATCACGAGCGGCTTCCCCGCGCTCTCGGCCCACGTCATCGCCGAGACCGGCGCCGACCACGATCGCATCCTGCACGAGCTCGAGGCGCTGGTGCGCACGCGATTCCACATCGAGCACACAACGCTCCAGATCGACCGTGACCACTCGGAGCTGGTGCAGCTGCGCCCCCGGGCCGAGGGTGCCATCCGGCGGTCCGCGCCACTCGACGCGCCCGACCGATGACTTTCAGCCGCGCCGAGCGTCTCTAGTCGTGAACGCGGCGGAACGGATCCGCCGGCACCGACCGACCAGGAGGGGCGATGCCCGGCCAGATAGTGCACTTCGAGATCCCGGCGGACGACACGTCGAGGAGCCGCGAGTTCTGGGGCTCCCTCTTCGGCTGGCAGTTCGAGAACTACCCGGGGCCGTCCGAGTACCACATGACGCGCATCAGCGACCAGGGCGGCGCGGCGATCACCAACATGGAGCCCGGCAAGAAGGGGACGCGCGCCTACTTCGACGTCGACGACATCAACGCGGGCGCCGCGCGCGTGCGCGAGCTCGGCGGCGAGTCGAGCGACCCGATGCCCGTGCCGAGCATGGGCTGGTTCGCAACCTGCACCGATCCACACGGCAACGAGTTCGGCATCTGGCAGACCGACCCGTCGGCGCAGATGCCAGAGGCCTAGCCTCGCGCCGACCCGAGGGGCTGCCGCAGTGGTGACCCTTGAGCAGGTGCGGGCGCTGGCGATGACGCTGCCGCGCACGACCGAGGGGTTCGTGCGCGGCCGCGTCAAGTTCCGGGTCGGCCGGATCGTCTACGTCGCGTTCTCGCGCGACGAGACGCTGATGGGATTCGGGTTCCCGAAGGACGAGCGGGTCTGGCTCGTCGGGACGGAGCCCGAGAAGTTCCTCATGCCGCGCGACTCGGACCTCCGCTACAACTGGGTCGTCGTCCGGCTCGCGGCGATCGACGCCGAGGAGATGCGCGGCCTGGTGATCGACGCGTGGGCGATGTGCGTGCCGAAGAGCGTGTCCGCGCCGTACCGGGAGTGACGCTCCGGGATCAGTGACAGGTCGCGGTGCCCGAGTCGAGGATCGCGCCCGAGGTACCCACGAACTTCCAGTTGTAGCTCGTCTCGTGCAGCCGGATCTCGAGGACACCGTACGTCTTCGCCGTCGCCTCGACGTTCCGCGTGCCGTCGAGCGAGAACAGGCTCCGGCCGCCGGTGCCGACGATGAATTGCCGCACGCCGCGAGCGTTGTCGACGTGGCCGCTTGCGTCCTGCGGCGCGAATCGCGCGTACGTGTGCAGGTGGCCGTTCAGCACGATGTCGGCGTTCCCCGCATACATGATGTCCCAGAAGGCGCGGTAGCTCGACGACTGTGAGGACGTGCCCTTGTAGTAGGGCTGGTGCCAGTACACGATCGTGCACTTCGACTTCGTGAGCTCAGTCCGCAGGAATGCCGCCTGCGGGCTCGTCGCACCGCAGCCGCCGGCATGGCTGCACTCGGCGTTGAGCGCGATCAGGCGCCATGTTCCGAGCGTGAACGCGCTGTCGCCGCGGGAGTCACCGGCCGCTGCTCCGAAGTACTTGAAGTAGCCGGCCGCTCCGGGCGCACAGTCCGTCCCGCTGGTCTCGTACTCGTTGTCGCCGAGCGCCGGGTGGATGATCGACTTGAACCTGCCCCATGTCGGATCGAACGACTGCTGGAACGCGCTCAGCCCGCCGCACTGGTACTGGGTGTCGCCGAGCGCCAGGACGGCCTTGATCGCGGTGTTCGCGAGGACGAGGTCGCCGGTCGCCTTCGCCCGGCACGCGGACGACGTGCCGTTCCCGCCGTGGAAATCGTGGCTCGACGGATCGCAGGCGATGTCTCCCGCGGCCGCGATCATCGGATCGGAGACGTGCGCCGCCGCCGCATGCGTCCGGGTCGCGCCGGCCGCCGACGCGAAGCTGACCGCGACGACGCCGACCACCGACACCGCGGCCGCCCAACGCAGGACCCTGCTCACAACGCCACCCCCGAAAATCCGCCCCCGAGCTACACCACGGGTGTACGGGCGAAACCGGCCGCCGTCAAGCAGATCGCCAGCGGCGGCGCAGAAACTGTGCCTGCCGGCCGGCCTGGGCCGCGACTCCGACATCGGAGCCGGCGGCGGGACCACCGCTCGAGCTCTGCCGGCGTGTAGAAGCGCTCGGCGACGTCGCGGGTGCGGTCGAGCACCTCGGAGATGTGGGCGGCCGAGAGCCGGTCGCGCCAGGCCCACGCGTTCGCCTGGCTCTGCATCGGCTGGAACGCCGTCCGGCCGAGCCCGACCCTGCCCCACGCCGCCGGTCGCTGCGCCGGGCCGGCGAGGCAGCCGCTGCGCACGGTCGCCTCGGCGCTCTTGTTGAACGTGACGCCGTCGAGGCGGTCGTAGAGCGCACGGAACTCGTTCAGCGGGTCGGCCGCCAGGTCCTCGTAGCGGACGACGACGAATCTCGGGTTTCGCGCCACCTGCTGGGCGATGCCCGCATGGATGACGCGCCACAGAAGCGCGCCGTGCGCGATCGGGTCGAGCGGCTCGCGGGCCGCTCGCTCGAGCTCCTCGGCGTACGGCGCGAGGTAGTCGCGGACGAGCTCGGGCTGCCCGGCGATGTCGGGCAGGTTGTCGGCCCAGCCGGTGCCGATGCGGGCGAGGCTCGAGACGATGCCCGCCGGATGCCGCACGAGCATCACGACCTGGCAGTCCAGACGCTCGGCCATCCACTCGGCGGCGAACACCATGTACGGGTCGTCGATCAACGGGCGCATGCCGCGGACGCGTCCGTGCGAGAACGCGGCGGCGTACTTCGCCATCTTCGCGAGGTCGTAGATCCCGCGGTTCGTGCGCAGCTCGGCCACGAGGTTGTACCGCAGCCGCAGCATGTCCCGGAAGCCGGCGACGTACTCCGCTTCGTTGTGCGAGCCCACGTACTGGTAGGCGCGCGGCGGCGGAACGCGCAGGATGCCCGGTGTGAGGCCCGGCGGATGGCGGCGGTTGAACGGCTCGTTGATGTGCACAACGTCGCCGCCGCCGGCGACCATCCGAGACACCCAGCTGCCCCCGGACCGCGCCATGCCGGTTATCAAGATCGGTCGGCCCATGCCCTTCTCCAATCAGTAACCACTTATTACGTACGGGCAAAGGCGTCCGGTGTCAACCGCCTGCGGTCACATTTCTGGCGGTGCGCGGCGCCTGCGGAGCTCGGCGTTGATCTCGCCGCCGACCAGCAGGGCCAGAGCCGAGATCCAGAGCCACGTGAGCATGATGATCACCGCGGCCAGGCTCCCCCACGCCTTGTTGTACGACGAGAAGTTGCTCGTGTAGACCGCGAAGAGGCCGGAGGCGGCGAGCCAGACGACCACGGCGAAGACCGCTCCAGGCGTGATGAGCCGCCACTTCCGCGGCACCTCGTTCGGCCCGAGCGCGAGCACGATCGCGAACATCGCGAGCAGGCCGATGAGCAGGATCGGCCACTCGGCCGTCCACCACGCCCACCGCACCACGGTGGTCTCGCCGACCGCGGACCCGACCCATCGGCTCACATCCGGGCCGAGGATCAGCAGCACGAACACGAGCGCGAAGCTCGTCACCACGCAGAGGATCAGGGTGAGCGCGATCAGCCGCTTCTTCAGGAACCCACGCGTCTCCTTCAGGTCGTAGGCGGCGTTCAGCGCCCACATGACCGTCTGCACGGCTCCGGAGAGCGTCCACAGCGCGAGCAGGCCCCCGACGGCGATCATGATGACCCCGCCGCTCTGCATCTGGGTGGTGCGGGTGAGGCTCTCTCCGAGCAGGTCGACGGCGCTCTGCGGCATGACGGTCGAGAGGTGGTCGAGGATCGTGGACACCGCATCCGGGCCGGCGAAGACGCTGAAGGCGCCGACGGCGACGAGCAGCGTCGACGGGATCGCCAGGAACGCGTAGTACGCGACCGCGGCGGCGTGGTTGGTGACGTTGCCTGCGAACGCCGAGCGGATTCCGCGATACACGATGCCGAAGTACGCGCGTGCGGGGACGTGGGTGGGCTCACCCGCGCTCGTCATGGGAGGGACATGCCCGGGAGCGCCGCCGGTCAATCGGCCGGCCTGGCTTGACCGGCCGAGAAGCGGCGGATCAGCTCCGCCCGGGAATGGATGTTGAGCTTGCGGTAGACGCGCGTGAGATGGAACTCCACGGTGCGCGGGCTGAGGAAGAGGGCGGCGCCGATCTCGCGGTTTGATTCCCCCTCCGCCGCATGGAGGGCGATCTGGAGCTCCTGAGGTGTGAGCTCCTCGTCGGCGGTCCGGTCGCGCCGGCGGACGGTCTCACCGGTCGCTCGAAGCTCGGTCGCCGCGCGGGCCGCCCACGGCTCGGCGGCGAGCCGCTCAAACGTCGCGGCGGCCGATCGCAGGTGCTCGCGCGCCTCGCGGCGGCGGCGGGCCCGGCGCAGGCGCTCGCCGAAGCACAGCTCGGTGCGCGCCCCCTCGAACGGGTTGTCCCACTTCGCATGGTTGGCGATGGATTGCTCGAAGATCGCGTCGAAGCCGTCCCCGATGAGCAGCGCCCGGCAGCGGCCGACGATCGCCACCTCTCCGGCCTCGGGCGACGTGACAGCCTCCAGGCCGCGCAGGATCGGCTGCGCATCGTCCGCCCGGTCGGCGCGGACGAGCGCTTCGATCAGGTCGGGCGCCGGCGAGATGAAGAACTCGCGGTTCCCGGAGTCTGCGACCGCCCGATCGATTCGGGTGAGGGCGTCGATCGCTTCGTCGAGCCGGCCGCTGCCGAGCGCGAGGAGGGCGAGCGCTCGCTCGGCACGAAGGCGGTACACGCCGAGCCCGAGCTCGTCCGCAAGGCGGATCGCCTCCTCCGCATGGCCGTGGCAGGCCGCCGCCTGCCCACGCGCCGCCGCGATGGCGGCGAGCAGAGCCGCGAGGGCGCAGTGAATCATCCCCTGCCCGAGCGCCCGCGCGAGCTCGACCCCTTCCGACGCCGCTGTCGAGGCGGCATTCCACCTGCCCATGGCGCGCGAGCTGGTCGCGACGAGGCGCAGCGCTTCGGGGAGGAGCCCCGGCGCACTCTCCCGTGCACCGGCGACAGCGGCCTCGCCGAACCGGACACAGGCGCCGTACTCACCGAGGATCCAGTGGGCCCGCCCCGCCCAGATGAGGTCGACGGGCGACCGGAGCTCGATCGCCTCGCGCTCGACCATCTGGATGGCGGAGCGTGCGTGGGTCGCGTGCGAATCCAACCCGTAGTGCGACTCGCTCTGGCTGGTGGCCATCTGACGGCGAAACTCGCCGAGGCCCCCGGCCGGGAGGACGAGGGCGTCCAGCGCCGTGATGGTCGCGTCGTACGCCTGGTCGTCCAGGTGCAGGCAGGCGTCGGCCGCCTCGCCGAGCATCAACGCGGCGCGGGTGGGATCTCGCAGCGCGGCCAGGCCCGCGGCCTCGAGCAGCATCCGGTGCGCGACCGCCGGCTGTCCCGTGAACTGCTCGATCTCCCCGCCGAGGTAGAGAAGCTCGGCGCGTAGCCCGTCGTCGTCGCACGCAGACGTCGCCTCGTCGACCAGGCCGCGCGCGCGGGCGATCTGCCCTGCGAGCCAGGCCTGGCGTCCCGCGAGCGAGAGGCGCCGAACGCGCTCGGGCTCCCCCGTCGAGAGCCGCGCCGACGCCTCGTACGCGGCCGACGAGGCTGCCGACGCCCCGCGATCGGCGCTCCGGTCGCCAGTCTCTTCGAGCGCGTCGGCAGCGCCCGCGTCAGGCCCGGTCGCCGCCGCGGCGCGGTGCCACGCGGCCGCCTCCGGATCGCGCTCGTCGAGGGCCACGGCGAGCGCCGAGTGAGCCGCCCGGCGGGCCGAGGGGGCGGCGCCGTGGTAGAGCGCGGAGCGCACGAGCGGGTGCCGGAACCGGATCGTCGCCATCGTGATCCGGATCAGCCCGGCGTCTTCCGCCGGCCCGAGCTGATCCGTCGAGAGCCCCGCCGCGTCGAGCCCGGCGGCGATCGAGGCAGCGTCGTCGGTGCTACTGGCCGCGAGCACCAGGAGCGCCTCTCGCGAGCTCGCCCCGAGGGCCTCGGCGCGCGCCGCGAAGGCGGCCTCGAGCTGCTCACCGACCCGGACCGGCTCCTCCACGGCGCCGGTCGCCGCTGTGTCCACGCGTCCGAGCCACCGCGGGAGCTCGAGGAGCGCCAGCGGGTTCCCGCCGGTCGCGGCGTGAAACCGCGCCACCGCGTCATCGCTCGCCACACCGCTCGCCGCGAGGAGCTCGCCGGCGGCCTCCTGCGACAGGCCGGACAGGTCGATCTCGCCGAGGCCGGACGGGTCGAACTCTCTGCCCTCACCGATCCGGGTCGCAACCACGACGGCGACCCGCTCGGCATGGAGCCGGCGGACTGCGAACCCCAGCGCTTCGGCCGACTCGGCGTCCAGCCAATGGGCGTCGTCGAGCGCCACGAGAAGCGGCGTCTCCTCGGCTGCGGCCGCGAGCAGGCTCAGCGTCGCCGCTCCGACAGTCAGCCTGTCGGGCGGTGGGCCGATGTCGAGGGCGAGTGCGGCTCGAAGGGCTGCCGCCTGCCGGGCCGGGAGCTCGTCGATCCGCGCGAGGAGCGGTCTCGTCACCTCGAGGAGACCCCCGAACGCCACCTCGGTCTCGGACTGCACGCCCTGTGCTCGCACCACCAGCATGCCCGTCGCTTGCTCGACCGCGTAGCCCACGAGGGCTGTCTTCCCGATCCCGGGCTCGCCGCGAAGGAGCAGGCCGCCGCTGGCCCCGTCTCGTGCTTCGTCCAGGAGCCGGCCGATCGCCGCGCACTCGAGCTCGCGCCCCAGGAGCACGCGCCAACCGTACCGCAGGCGCGCACGGGCAGGTTCGGGGGTTCCCCGGAAGCGATCACGCAAGAGCGGCTGGCACGATCGATGGCGTCGTGATGGCCCCGCTCACCTACGCACTGCAGTTCCGCGGCCGCACCTCGCGCTCGCCGTCGCGGCGGATGGTCGCTGAGCTTTCCGCACCCAGCAGCGCGCTTGTGACGAACCTGCTCGCCGAGGGCCTCCATGGCCGGTACGAGCTCGCCGCCGGCGGCGAGGCTCGGCTCCGGTCCGAGCTGGTCATGGAGGCTGACGAGCTGCGTTCGGAGGGGACGATCACGTTCGGTCCAGGCCACGAGCTTCGCTTCCGGACGGTTGGGGCCGCCCGCTCGCACCGTGCCCGGACCCGCACCTCACACAGGCGAGCGTCATCAGCGAGGTGACCGGAGGCACCGGCCAGTTCGACGGCGCGTGCGGACAGATCGTCTCGAACATCCTCGTCAGCGACACCGGCGAGGTCACCGACAACCACCTCGGCGTGATCTTCGTCGAGGCGACCCCGTAGAGAAGGAGAGATCACATGCAGTCACACATTCGATCCCGCCTCGCCCTCTGGGCGATCCTCGCGATCGTCATCGTCGCGCTCGCCGCGGCGGGCGGAGCGTCCCTGGCCTCCGGCGACAGCTCCACGGGCGCCAGCACGCGGACCATCCACCTCCTCCTCCGGGAGGATCAGCAGGTCCTCGATCGCGCGCCCGCCGGGCCGAGCAACGGCGACCTCGTCCTGCTTCGGGGCGACCTGCTGAATCCGAAGACCCGGGCTGCGGTGGGCACCGAGGTCGGCATGTACGTGATGGTCGACGCCGCGAACCAGAACCGCAGCGTGGCGAACGTGGTGTTCACGCCGAACGCCCGGACGAATCTCGCCGAGGCGGATCAGATCACGATGCAGACGATCTTCGACTCGGTGCCCGGGACGCTGGTCTCGCCGATCACGGGCGGCAGCGGGAAGTACAAGAACGCGAGCGGGCAGGTCGTGACACAGGATGGACCGGACGGACTGATCGACGTCGTCATCCACCTGACGACGTCCTAGCCCCGGGCACTCGATCCGGCGCCGCCTCCGCTTGGGGGCGGCGCCGGCGGACGGTGATCTCGTCCGCGGCGGTGCGGTCAGCGCTCACCATCGGTATCGATATGCCCGCGCTCGCCCCCCGCGAACCCTTGAGAGCTCATGGGGCAGCCGGCGCCGCAGGCGGCAGGCTCATGGTCGCCTTCTCGGCCAGCAGCGGTGTGGCCGGAATCGAGATCAGGCCGCGCGTCGGCCGGTCGAGGTCGAAGGTGATGAGGACGAGGGAGCTGACGAGGATCGCCGCGGCGAGGACGGCGAGGACGCCGGCGCCCCGTCCGAGCAATGACAGGTACAGAGCGGTCAGGCCGAGCGCGAGCGCGGCGCCGAGCAGCTCGAGCCAGAGCACCGCGTCTGGCACGCGATTGTTGAGGCCTGAAAGCCGGACGTCCTGCTGGTCGATCATCGCGTTCAGGCTGTCGACGTACAGCCGTGGTGCGCTCGCGTTGGGACGCGCCTCGAGGGTCTGGGCAGCGAGGCGCCAGAGGCTGCGCTGGAGCCGGCCCTGGCGGTCGGAGGTGACACCGATCGACGTGCTGCCCGGAACCTCGTAGGTGATCTGGATCGCGAGGTCGTTGTAGCTTCGCAGGAGGGCGAGCGAGCGACTGCGCTGCGGCTCCGGGAGCGTCTGCGCCCGGAGGTACGCGGTGCCGATCGTATTCGCGTCGGCAACGACGTCGGCGCGGCGGTCCTGGTAGCGGCCGACGGCGAGCGACAACCCGAACGCCAGAATCAGACCCACGATGCCGAGCAGGGTCCCCTGGAGGACGCCGATCGGCTCGCGGTGGGTCTCCTCGCGCCGGCGGAGGTAGCGACCGGCCAGCGACGCCGGCTGCGGACGCGCCGACGATGACGGTGAAGACGAGGAGCCCGAGCTCCCAGGTGGTCAACGAGAAGAACACGCTACGTGGCCAGTTGGACCGGAAGCGTCGCAAGCCAGACCACGGCACCCACGAAGATCACGAAGCCGAGGACGAGGACAATGTCTCGCTGCCGCGCCGCCAGCAGCTTGGTCGAGATGCCGGCGAAGAACAGCGCCGTGGCGAAGAGGACGACAGCCAGCATGTAGTTGTCGGCGCGGTGGTTGGCCTGCGATGCCCCGTCCGCGTATGTCCCTGCCAGGAGCTCGAGCCGCTTGCTCTCGGCCGCCTGCGCGACCTTGTACTGCGGCATCGCGAACGGGGTCTTGGGCGCGTCCTGGTTCGTCCGCGGATGCGTGGCGACCCAGGCGGCGACCGCCGGCTGAAACTCTGTCCGGAACCGCTCGCGGTAGAACCGGGCCAGCGCCGGCTTCCCGTCGACGGTCGCATCGATCCACTGGACGAACGTGGCGATGTCGACCTGCGTGAGCTGGCCGGCGCGGGTGGACGCCCGCGACGAGTCGATCCGCGCCGCCGTCGACTTGGCGGTGTTGGCCGCCTGCTCGCCTCGCCACTGCGCCGACTGGTAGGTGCTCCAGGCGGTGGCAACCGCCGCCAGGGCCAGGAGCAGCGTGGACAGCCACTCCGCGGGCGGATGCGGGCGCGCCTCCGCCGCCATCAGCTGAACACGTTGACCGCTCGGGCGATGACGAGGCCGACGACGATCAACGAGATCATCGACTGCGCCGCCATCATCAGCTTCGACCACGCCCTCATGGGCATCACGTCGGTGGGGCTGAACGCCGTGCTCGTGGTGATGCCGAGGATGAAGTAGTCGACGTACATCGGCCGCCAGCCCGGCGGCGCCAGCTCCGGGCTCAGCTGCTGCGAGAACGCGAAGTCGGGGAACGGACGCTCGTGCAGGTAGCGCGCCAGCGGCCCCCCGCTGTCGAGCAGCCAGTAGAGCAGCCCGAAGATGAGGCTGTTGCCCAGCCAGACGAGTGCACCGGACGAGAGCAGCGATGTCGCCGAGTTGGTGACCTTGCCGCCCTCGATCAGATCGTGGATCAGGACGCCGGTCGACAGCATCACCGCTCCGGCCAGCACGATGACGAGCGCGAGCGAGATCCGGCGCAGCCACCACCTCCGCGCCATGATCCGGGTCGGATCGGCGGCCAGCAGCATGCCGAGCATCGCGATCTCGATGCCCGGGATCAGCCAGTGCGGCCCGAGCGACATGTTGTTCGGCTCGGCGATGCGGAGTGTGATGGTGATCGCGATGAAGCACCCGATCGCCAACGCGACCGGCCAGCGCGGCTCGACGGATCCCGGATTGCCGCGCGCGCGCTCCTCTCCCGCCTGGTCGACCGGCCCAGCGTCCGAGTTCATGACCGGCCACCCTACTCCGGCCGATGCCGGCTGTGCTCACCCGGATCGGACGATGGCCGTCGACCGCAGGTCGAGGGAGATCCCCGACGCGACGCCCTCGTGCCCTGCCTACCGTCGTTGCCATTCTCCCAAGGAGGACTGGCATGACCCGCACCGCACATCGCATTGGCCTCGCCGCCGTCGTGGTCGCCCTGACGGCGGCCGCGGGGGCCGGCACCACCGCCGCCTATGCCCAGAGCGGCACCGGCGCCGTGACCTCGTCGATCTCGCTCTCCTTCTCGGGCGGGACGAGGATCAGCGTCGGCGACCAGGCAAGCCTGTTCGGCTTCCTGAGCCTCTCCGACGGCTCCCCGGCGAACGGGCTCACCGTCCACGTGACGCGCACGAATCCCGACCACACGGAGACCGTGGTCGGCGACGTGATGACGACCTCCGACCAGGGGGGCTTCAACTTCGTCGACTCGCCGCCCGCGCGCGGCAATTACACCTACACCGCGGCCTTCGCCGGCGACGCACAGCGAGGCGGCTCGACCGGGACGTCGGACGTCCTGACCGTGGACGGCGTCGTGACCGCGCTCGGCCTCAAGGCCTCGACGGCGAAGAGCGGCTACCGCCAACCCGTCACGCTGACGGCGCACCTGGCGAAGCACGGCACGAATGACGTCGTGTCGTTCTACAAGCGGCCCGCCGGCGGGGCAAGGACGCTCGTGCGCTCCGCGCCGGTCGACGCCGACGGAAACGTCGCGGTCACCGTCAGGCCTCGTCGGAACACGACGTTCGACGCCGTCTACGCAGGCGACGACGTGTTCAGCGCGGCCGCCAGCTCGAGGGTCACGGTGGCGGTGCGGGTGCGGATCGCCGGCAGCCTCTCGCGGTTCTACGCGACGAGCGGCGCCTACCGCCTCTACCACTACAGCTCGAGCTGCGTCACGCGGGGCACCCACTGCCCGCGGTACACGGTGTCTGTGGCTCCCGGCCACGCCGGCGAACATGTCCGGCTCAGGCTCGCGTTTCACTCCGCATCGGGATGGGTCGTCGTCGGGCGGCAGGCGGTCAAGCTGAACGCGCACAGCACGACGCGGATCGTCCTGCGGTATGCCAACCGGGCGATCATCGGGCAGCGGTTCCGCCTGCAGGCCAAGTTCAGGCGCGACACCGCCAACGCCGGCAACACGACGGCCTGGGCGTACTTCAGGGTCACCGCCTAGGCCGGCTCGCGCCTACACGCTCGCCGCAAGGCGAGCGTGTAGGCCACCGGCGAGCTACGCCGCCGGCTCGATGGCGAGCTCCCGTACGCGGCTCGCGCAGCGATGGAGGCCGCGTGCCTCGAGATGGGCAACGAGCTCCGCCCCGGCCTCGGCTCCGTGGATGGGCAGGGCGGCCAGGAGGTCGGCGATCTCGCGGATGTCGGTCAGCGTCACACCCTGGACGTCGGCGTGGTAGCGGGCCAGCCACCTGGCCGTCGCGTGCTGATAGCGACGTGTGTCCGTGCGCATGAGCAGACAGAGCCCGAGGGCGTCCTCGAGCGTGATGTGGTTCAGCTCGCGGGCCGCCTCGAGCGCCAGGAAAGGATTCCGCGTCCTGAGGGCGCGGTGGAACTGGGAGTAGGCGTGTCCTTGCGACGTCACGGCGACCGAACACACGTTCGCATGCGCCGGGGGCGGCGTCAAGGCGTCCGCGGTTCGGCGCCGCGTCCGTGAAACACTTCCGCCTCATTGGGAGGATCGCCGCCCCTGCAGTCGGTGTGGGATGCCTACTTCGACCTGGGCCGATTGACGATCGGCCCGGCGGGATCAGCGCGGCGCGGCGACGGGTGGTTCGCGATGGTGTCGGGCGAGCAGTCCGCCGAGCTGAACATGTGCTCGCTGACGCCCGGGGCAGGCGTCGGAGCAGTGGACGAGCTCGTGGACGTGCTGGGGCCAGACCTGCCTGCGGTGATCTTCCGCTCCCAGCTCGCCGACCCCGCCACGACGTCGCGGCTTGAGCAGCTGGGGTTTTCGACGGCGGAGCAGCATGAGCCGCTGATGGTCTGCCGGCAGCCGCCGGCGGCGACGGGCAGCCCGTTCCGCATCCGCCGCGCGACCGAGGACGAGATCGGCCACGGCATCGCGATCTCATCGGAGGCGCACGAGGTGGACCGCGGCATGCTCGAGCGCACACTCGCCCGCACGCCCCGAGACATGATGGAGCTCTGGCTTGCCTGGGACGGCGACGAGCCGATCAGCGCGGTGTGGCTGCTGTGTGGCAGCGGCGTCATCGGTGTCTGGTCGATGATGACGCCGCGCCGGCATCAGCGGCGAGGCGCCGGTCGCGCACTGCTGACGGCCGCCCTCGCCGACACCTGGTCCTCCGAAACGCAGTTCGCGGTGCTGGTCGCCACGCCGGCCGGTCGCAGGCTGTACGAGTCGATCGGCTTCGCCGCCGCGGACGAGGTGACGACCAGCTTCCGAGGCATCGACGGGGCACTGCTCGATGCGATCGGACAGGCCGCCTCGCCGGGCTAGGCGGCTACGGAGACGACGATCGGGCTGTTCGCCGTGGCCTTGGTACCGGGTGGATATGCTCGGCCGCCAGTGGCGGGGGTCGTGATCGTCGTGAAGGGCCGAGTCCAGGCCGGGCCGTGGATGACCCGGTACACGAGGACCGTGGCGGGGAGATGTCACCCTGTGGGGTGAAGCGGAAGCTGCCGAGGATGCCGTTTTTGACGTGCACTCGAAACAGTCGGTCCCGCAACTCATGGTCAGCACCGGGCGGGCAATGACGCTCTGCCGTAGCGCGCGAGCCACTGCTTGAGTTCCGACGGATGCCCGACGCTCTGGTTCGTCGGGTCCGAGCCAAGCAGCGCGTCGCGAGGCGCTGGCGATCGACGCCGTTTGGGGACGCGAGAGACGTCAGATCGGCGTCGTGTCCTCCGGTGCCGGCGAGAAGTCCAGGTTCTCGTCGAGCGGCGCGACACCGTGGTGCTGTGCCGCATAGGACGCGGCGTTGGCGACCTGCTGTGGCCGCATCAGCTTGACGGCCGCGAACCAGATCACGGAGAGCACCACCACGCCGAGCGCCCAGTACAGCGCGAGCCAGTTGAGGTTCGTCGTGTCGTGGGGATCGGGGTTGAGCGCACCCCAGAAGCCGAGCACCGGCGTGGCGACCGCGACCAGCACCACGAGGTACTGCCACCACACGGCGTTCGTCCGCACCAGCAAGCCGATGGCTGCGACGGCCAGGATCAGGTAAACCAGCTCGACGGCGAACGAGCCGGCCGTGGCCGCCACGAAGAACGCCGCGAACTCCCGCGGCAGGCCGAACCGATCGAGCGTGTGGCTGTAGAGCCCAACCAGGATCAGTCCACCACCGCCGATGGCGATCACGAGGTTCCCGACCCATGGCGTGTTGTGCCGCGACGTCTTTGCGAAGAACGAGGGCAGCAGGCCGTCACGCCCGAGCGCGAAATAGCCACGGCCGATCGTGACGCAGATCGCCAGCGCGAGCGCGGTCGCGTCGAGGATCACGACCAGGTCGATGATCGTCGCGAACCACGAGCCGATGTATTGGGTGGCGAGGTTGTCGAGCGCGGCCGGGTCGAGCCATGCGCCCTTCTCGACCGCCGTCTGCCCGAGGCCGATCGAGATCGCGTACGACATGATCACGTAGAACAGCGCCGAGGCGCCCACGGTGCCGATCAACGCCCGTGGGATCGACTTGGCCGGGTCGTGGCTCTCCTCGCCGAGTGACGCGGCCGCCTCGAACCCCACGAACAGCAGGATGCCGAGCATCACGCCGTTGAAGACGGTGTGAACCGACGTCGTCGAGGGGTTGAAGACCGCAAGCGTGTTGTTGGCCTGGAAGATGATCGCGACGGCCAGGATCAGCATCGGGGTGAACGAGAGTGCGGCGAACGTGAGCATCGCGCCGATCGCGATCCGCACGCCGATGTAGTTCAGCACCAGCACCAGCGCCATGAACAGCAGCGCCAGCAGCCACCACGCGGGCACGTTCGACTTCGAGATGTGCTCCGTCCAGAAGCCGTTCGTGAGGATGCCGAGGCCGAGATAGATGCCACCGCCGCCCAGGAATAGGGTACCCATGAAGAAGACGCCGGCCGTGAGGATGCCGACCGCCGGGTGGGCGCCCCGCACGAGGTACTCATAGACGGCACCCGCACCCTGGTATTGGCGGGCGAAGATCGAGATCGCATACGCGATCGCCAGCACGCCGAGCCCGGCGACCAGCACGGCGAGCGCGGTATTGAAACCAGCCCCCGTGACCGGGGCCGAAACAAAGCCAAGAACGACCGCCGTCGAGAACATCGGGCCGATCGCAAGTGCCTGCGCGACGGCGTGGATCGTTCCCAGGCGTCGCTCGCCCAGCTCCCCTCCCGTGGTTCCCGCAGAACCCACGTCTGACATGAAACTCCCTCCTCAGTCGGAACGATGGAAACAATCACACTCAACTGCGTCGCCGTCAAGCACGCGCGGCCTCCTCGAGGCGTCGCACAGTGCCATACTGCGGGCAACAATCGTTGCTGCGCCCAGATCGACCATCCCTGCCCCACCGCTCCACATCGAGGCCGTGGTCGACCACATCTACGCTGCCCTTCGAGAGGGCATCCTTGACGGCACATTGCCCCATGGAACCCGACTGTCCCAGGGCCACTGGCGCAAGACTTCGGCGTCTCACGGACGCCACTGAGGGAGGCGCTGAGGCGATTAGCCACCGAGGGCCTCGTCGTCTTATCGCCGAACCGGGGAGCGACTGTCTCGGAGTTTGATTTTCGGAAACAGACGTCAGGTGTGGGCAGCGCGAGCGATAGTCGAGCCGGGGGCGGCGCGGCTTGCCGCAGATACGCGTCGACGAGCGGCACGTAGGCGACTTCGGGCTACGCTCCAGGACGTACGCTCATGGACAGTCTGGCGAGCATCTTGCCCTGTCCGGGCTACGGTCGCCGGCCGCGGGCGCTGCTCGCGCGGTCGGATGCCACTCCGATGGAGAGCAACTGGAGGGACTTGATGCGGGCACTTATCGCAGGTGGAGGCATGGCCGGGCTGATGACCGCTCTGGCACTGCGGGAGTCGGGCGTCTTCACGACGATCGACGTCTTCGAGCAGACGCGCACGCCGAGCACCGCGGGAGCGGGGCTGAACATCCCCCCGAACGCCGCACGGTTGGCGCGGTGGCTGGGCGTCGACCTCGACGGCGGGGACCCAAAGGGCCTGCACGGGGCAGTCGACGGCGGCAGGGCGGCGATCCTCAGCGAGACGCGGATGGTCTGGGAGGACGGCTCCATCACGCGGAAGCCGCTCGACCACAACACGGCGGCCAACGATAACGTCGGCTTCCACCACATGCACCGCCTCGACCTGCTGATGTGCCTCTACAAGCGGGTCCTCGAGTTCGCGCCGGAGACAGGCGTCAACTGCCCGATCCAGGTCCACATGGCCAAGCGCCTCGAGGCAGTCAGCCAGGACGAGGAGTCCGTGACCGTGACGTTCTCCGACGGCACGACGGAGACCGGAGACCTGCTGATCGGTGCCGACGGCGTCGACTCCCAGGTGCTGGAGGCGGTCTGGCCGGGCGTGTCGACCAAGCGCTGGACCGAGGTCGTCGTCTACCGCGGTCTGGTCCCGAGGGACAAGGTCGCCGCGGCGCGCAAGCCCGACGGCAGCCCGCTCGACTACAACCCCATCGAAACGATGTCGATGGACACCCGCGAGACTCCAACGGCGCAGCATCTCACGTACTGGGTCCGCGGCGGCGAGCTGCTCAACGTGTGGCTCGCCTACTACGAGCCCAACGCCGAGGAGTTCGAGCGCCAAGAGGGCGACTGGTTCCCCGCCGACCGCGATGAGATGGTCGGCAACATGAGCAAGGCGTTCGAGGGCGACCCCCGTCACGACGACGTCGTCGCACTCACGAGCCTGATCGAGAACCCGACGAAGTGGGGGCTCTACGACCGGGACGCGCTCGAGAACTGGACGGAGGGTCGCGTGGGCCTAGTGGGTGACGCCGCTCACCCGATGCTGCCGACCTTCGGCCAGGGTGCCGCGCAGGCCTTCGAGGACGCCGCGGCACTGGGTAAGTGCTTCGAGCTCCACGGCACGGACATCTACCGCACGCTGTTGCACTACGAGCGCGTGCGCTACTACCGCGCGACACGCTTCCAGTTCGCGTCGAAGTTCCTCTTCAAGCACCTCGAGCCGGAGGACTCACCTGAGCGCCGGAAGATCCTCGCTGCGGTCAATGAGCGGGACTACCCCGTCTTCGATCACACGGAGCGTGCGGGCAGCGACGACTCGTGGATCTACGCGTTCGACGCGCGCGAGATCGGCGACAAGCTGCCGATCAGGAAGCTCGGGCCGTGGCACTTCCGCTCGCGGAACGAGGCGCTCAAGAGCGCGCGCAGGGAGGTCGCCCTCAACCTCTGGAAGCCGTCGAAGCCATGGACCGGCGACCGGCCCGTCACGCGCGAGGAACTCGCACAGCACGCGACGTTCGACGACTGCTGGGTCGTCGTCCGCGGCAAGGTCTACGACTTCACCGAGTGGAAGGACCACCACCCGGGCGGGCCCTTCGTCGCGCGCATGTACGGCGGCAAGGACGCCACGGCAGAGTTCGGCGAGTACCACAGCCGGCTCGCCGAGCAGCACATGCAGTACTTCTGCGTCGGGCCGCTCGTCGGAGCCCCCGCCGAGCGCGCCGGCGACGCGTCGGAGGTCGAGCCGTCCAGGACTTGACCGGGCGACGCCCTAACAGGGACACAGGATCGGCGGCGGGACACGCAGAAGCGGCTCAACCAGTGGTGTAGCGGTGCAGCCATTACGGACTGGGGTGGCGCACTCGGATGATGTGAAGTCCGCGGTTGATCCGCGCAACCGTGGAACAGTTGAGAGAACTACCGCGATAGCGGAGGAGGGACTCGAACCCCCGACACGCGGATTATGATTCCGCTGCTCTAACCAGCTGAGCTACTCCGCCGCGCGGCCAGTCTAGCCCAGCGACTCCTCGCCCAGCCAGGTTTCGAGCACCCGGACGCAGGCCTCGATTCCGTCGAGGTGCGCGATCTCGAATCCGTGCGTGTTCTCGGTCGCGAACGCCAGGCAGGCCGCGTGCGGGACGATCCCCAGCGAGAGCACGTTCGAGGCGTCAGACCCGAATCCCGAGAGCGAGGCGTGACGCATTCGGACGCCGGCCGCTGCGGCGGCATCGTCGAGCGCGGCGCCGAGCACGTCGTCCAGCGGGCCGTTGGCGTCGGCGACGATCAGCACCGGGTCCGGGCCGGCGTCGACGCCGTACTCCTCCGCCACCGGCGTCACCTCGAACGCCACGATCGCCTCGGCGTCGGTGTGGCGCCCGTACCAGAGCGCCCCGTGGCAGCCGATCTCCTCGCGGGCCGTGAACACGAGCTCGGTCGTATGCCGGGGCGACCGCAGCCTGGCCGCCAGGTCAAGCAGCCCGGCGACGGCGCCCTTGTCGTCGATCGCGTAGGCCGCGATGTACTCCCCGTCCGGGCCGAGGCGCACGGGCGCCTTGCGGGCGACGGTCGGAACGAGGCGCGTGCCGGGGCGGATGCCCGCGGCGTCGAGAGCGGCGTCGTCAAGCTTCGTCTCGACCCAGGCGTCCTGCCAGCGGACGCCCGCCGAGTCCTGCTGCTCGCGGTGGGCCGATTCCTTGGAGACGTGGCGCGCGCCGAACGAGAGGATGCCGGGCACGGTGGCGTGACGGCCGAGCACATCGACCGGCCCCTCGCCCCACACCCACGGGAACGAGCCGCCGAGCTTCCCCACCCGCAGGCGGCCGCGCTCCTCGACCCGCTTCACCATGGCCCCGATCTCGTCCTTGTGTGCCAGCACGGCCCGGACCGGGCCCGGCTCGCGGCCCTCGATGCGAAGCACGATGTTGCCGGCCGTGTCCACTCGCGGGTCGCCGTGGGCGGAGAGTCGCTCGGTCAGGTACGCATCGACCGCCTCCTCGACGCCGCTGGGAGAGTGCAGGGCGCCGAGCTCGCCGAGCGTCCGCGCCAGCTCGTCTCGCGTCACGGCACCACGCCCGCCGTATGTGCCCCTACGCGGGCGACTTCCATGGCCGCAAGCGTACTACCATCGCGCTGCAATGCCGCGCGGCGCTGAAGACCTCGCACTGCTCGACGCGCTGCTCGAGCACGCGCGGCAGTCGCTCGGGGCCGACCACGTCACGTTCTGCTCGTGGGACGAGGCGGCCGGGACGCTGACCATCGAGCGCGCCAACGGACGGATCGAGCACCCCGAGGTGCAGGCGACCGGAGAGGCGATCTCGATCGGCGGATACGGGCTCGACCTCGCGCCGTACAACCCCGGCCAGAACGAACCGGTGATCTACCGCGACGCGCCGGACGAGATGCCCGGCGTGCGTGAGTTCCTGCGCCGGATCGGGGCGCACTCCGAGCTCACGATCCCGGTCTTCGACCGGCCCGGCGGCAAGTGGGTCCTCGAGGCGTTCTTCTGCGACCCCTCGCTCCGACTTGGCGGACCTGAGCTCGCAAGCGCTTCGCGGCTCGCTCCCCTGGCGGCTGCCGCCATCTCGCGCGACGCCATCCTGGTCGACCTGCGCGAGACCGAGGCCCGCCTGCGGTCGGTCGTCGAGCAGATCCCCGCCATCACCTACGTCGACGACATCGACCGAAAGCCGGTGTACACGAGCCCGCAGATCAGGTCGCTGCTCGGGTACACGGTCGACGAGTGGCAGGCGCCCGGGTTCTGGATCTCGCGCGTCCATGCCGACGACAGGGAACGCGTCCGCGAGAGCTACCTCGACGTGAACCGCACGGGCCGGATCGACATCGAGTACCGCATGCTCGCCGGCGATGGGCGGGTGATGTGGTTCAACGAGCGCGCGCACCTCGTGACCGACGAGGCCGGACGTCCCGCCGCCGTTCACGGCGTCATCCTCGACATCACGGGGCGCCGGCTGGCCGAGGAGGCGCTGCGCGAGAGCGAGACGCGCCGCGGCCGGGTCCTGGCCGAGATGCTGCGGGCCGAGGAGGCCGAGCGCGCCCGGATCGCGACCGAGCTCCACGACGACACGATCCAGGTCATGACCGCGGCACTGATCACGCTCGATCGCGTGACGCCGGCGATCTCGGCGGGCGACTCCGAGCGGGCCATCGAGACGCTCAAGCTCGTCCGCCGCACGCTCGTGACCGCCGTCGAGCGAACCCGGCGGATGACGTTCGAGCTGCGCCCGCCGCTCCTCGAGGCGCACGGCCTCCAGGCGGCCGTCCGCGACCTGGCAGACGAGGCCGCCCGCGAGGGCGGGTTCGAGGTCGATCTGCATGCAACGGTCGACCGCTACCCGTTCGCGATCGAGGACCTCGTGTACCGGACGGTGCAGGAGGCGCTCTCGAACGTGAGGAAGCACGCCCGCGCCTCGAAGGTGGCGATCGCGCTCCAGGAGCGGCAGGGCAGCCTGACCGGCTGGGTGCGCGACGACGGCCGCGGCTTCGACCTCGAGCGCGCGCTCGACCGGCGCAGGATGCGCATGCACGTCGGCCTCGATGCGATGCGCGAGCGGGTGCACCTCGCCGGCGGGCGGCTCGACATCCACTCCGAGAAGGCGGCGGGCACGAGCGTCGAGTTCGCCATCCCACTGCCAGCGCCGAGGTCGTCGCGCGGGTAGTGCCTGACCGGCGCGACGACGAGCTCGAGCGCCTGTCGAGCGCGCCGTTCGACATCCTCGTCATCGGTGCGGGTGCGATCGGCGCGGCCACGGCCTGGTATGCGGCCCTCTCGGGCGCGCGTGTGGCCGTCGTCGACCGCGGCGACGTGGCCGGGGCCACGTCGAGCGCCTCGTCCAAGCTGATGCACGGCGGCCTGCGGTATCTCGCCATGGGCGACATCGGCCTGGTCAGGGAGGCGCACCGCGAGCGGCGGGCGCACGCCCGCACCGTCGCGCCCCACCTCGTCCAGCCGCTCGAGTTCGTCGTGCCGGTCGGGCCGGACTCGCCCACCCGGCTCTGGCAGGTGCGCGCGGGCGTCTTCCTCTACGGCGCCCTGGCCCGCTTCGCGGACGGCCGGAACGGCCGCATCTCGCTCGCCGCGGCACGCCGGCGGGTGCCGCCGCTCATCACCGAGGGGCTGCGCGGCGCCGTGCTGTACCACGACCATCAGACCCACGACGGCCGGCTCGCGATCTCCGCACTCCGGGCCGCCGCCGACGCCGGCGCGGTCGTCCTGACCCACGCGGAGGTCGTCGCGCTGCGCATCGCCGGCGGCGCCGTCGCCGGGGCGGAGGTCGAGGATCGCCTCGGCGGCCGGCGGATCGGCGTCCGGGCCAGGGCGGTCGTGAACGCCGCCGGCCCATGGGTCGACGCCGTCCGCCGCCTCGAGGATCCGGCGGCCGGGACGAGCGTCACCCTCTCGAAGGGCGCCCATCTCGTCCTCGCGGGCGGGACCGACTGGACGGCGGCGGTGACGACACCGCTCCCGGCCGGCCGCGTGTCGTTCGCGATCCCGTGGGAGGGGATGCTGCTGCTCGGCACCACCGACGAGCCCTACGACGGCGACCCGGCGGCGGTCGAGGCGACCGAGGCCGACCTCGCACAGATCCTGGCCGAGGCCGGGCGCTCGCTCTCGGCCGACGTCCTCTCGCCCGCGCTCGTCCGCTCGCGGTTCGCCGGCCTTCGCGTCCTCCCGGCCACCGGCTCGAGCACGATCCGCACGCGCCGCGAGACCGTCGTCAGCCGCGGGGCGGCGGGAATGGTGTCGGTGGCCGGCGGAAAGCTGACGACGTGGCGCTCGATCGGCGCACGCGTGGCCCGGTTGGCGCTCGCACCGCTCGGCGGCCTGACCGTCCCGACGAGGCCGGTGGCGCTCCCGGGCGCCGCTCCGCTCGCCGACGTCGAGCGCGGCCTGGCCGCGTCGCATCCAGAGCTCCCCGGCGACGTCCGGTCGCACCTCGCGCGTCACTACGGGACCCGCGTCGCCGAGGTGCTCGCGCCGGCCGCCGGCCGGCCGGAGCTCCTCGAGCGGATCCACGCGGACGGCCCCGACATCTGGGCGCAGGTCGTCTACGGCCGCGATCACGAGTGGGCCGAGACCGTCGACGACGCGCTGCGCGGGCGCACGACCGTCGCCCTCCGCGGCCTGGACGACGCGGCCGTGCGGGAAGCGACCGAACGGATGCTCGCGCGTTGACCGGGCGGCCGCAGGTGTGCGCGCACCGGGGAGCGAGCCGCCGCCACCCCGACAACTCGATGGCGGCGTTCGCCGCCGCGATCGAGATGGGCGCCGACATGATCGAGACCGACGTCCGCCGGACCGACGCCGGCAGGATCGTGCTCGCCCACGACCCGCTCCGCGGCGATCCCGGCGACGGCCTGCCCGGGCTGGCCGACCTCGTGCGGCTGGCGGCCGGACGCATCGCCCTCGACGTCGAGCTGAAGGAGGCGGGCTACGAGGCCGACGTTCTCGCCGTTCTCCACCCCAGACCGGCCGGCCTCGTCGTGACATCGTTTCTGCCCGAGGCCGTCGCCGAGGTGCGGGCCCTCGACCCGGGCGTCGAGACCGGGCTCATCTTCCGCGCCAACGACAGGCGCGACCTCCTCCGAAGGACCGCCGACTGCGGTGCCACCTTCGTGGTGGCGCACGTGAACGGGCTCGACGCCGAGCTCACGCGTGCCGTCCTCGAGAGCGGGCAGCCGCTCATGGTGTGGACGGTCAACAAGCGCCGGCAGCTCGAGTCGGTGATGGCGAACCCGGCTGTGAGCCACATCGTGACCGACGTCCCCGACGTCGCGCTGGCTATTCGGGGGGCGTAGGCAGCTCGCCGCCGAGCGGCCGCTCGCCCGGGCGGTGACGAGCGGCCGCGTCGCCGCGGACGTACTGCCGGGTGGCGTCGATCCGGGGCTGGTAGTCCCACGGAAAGTGCGCACCGACGGCCAGCGCGCGCGCCACGGCATGGCGCCGCTCCTGACTGGCGACCACGCGCCGCTCGAGGTCCGCGAGATCCCACCGCGCGTCGGACTCGTCGCGGAACGAGGCGACGAGACCGGCGGCCGCGGCGTCGCCGGCCAGGTTTCGCACCTCGTGCGGGTCGGCCTCGAGGTCGAAGAGCTGGTCCGGATCGTCGCCGCACCGGACGTACTTGTGCCGGCCCCGCCGGATCATCACCGCCGGCGCCGACACGCCCTCGGCCAGGTACTCCGCGACCGCCTCGCCGGGCGCGTCCCCCCGCCCGGCCAGGACCGGCGCCAGGCTCGCGCCGGGCATGTCGTCCGCGTCGATCTCGGCACCGGCCAGGTCCGCCAGCGTCGGCGCGAGGTCGAGGTGCGAGACGCACTCCGCGACCCGCCCGGGCCGGCAGCCGGGCGCGCGCACGATGAGCGGCACCCGCGCGGACGGGTCGAGGAACGACATCTTGTACCAGAGGCCGTGCTCACCAAGGAGCTCGCCATGGTCGGCGGTGAACACGACCACGGTGTCGTCGGCGTGACCGCACGCCTCGAGGGCGGCCATGACCTCGCCGATCCGCTCGTCGGCGTAGCTCACCGCCGCGAAGTAGGCGCGCCTGGCCCGGCTCATCTCCTCCTCGGTCAGCGGCCGGTCGTCGAGGCCGCACATCTCGCGCAGGCGAAGGCTGTGTGGATCCGACGCCGGGCCCGTCGCGGCTCGGCCCACGTCCACGCCCGTCGTAGATGTCCCAGTGGCGAGCCCGCACCTCCCATGGGTCGTGCGGGTTCGTGAACGAGACGGTGAGGAAGAACGGCCGGTCGTCGCCGCCCCTCGCCAGCTCGCGGAGCTTGCGGACAGCGTGGAAGCACACCTCGTCGTCGTAGTCGGTCTGCATCGCCGACTCGCGCACGCCCGCCTGAAGGAGGCTCTCGGTGTTGTGGTACCACGGGAGCCGCGTCCCGGCCGGAGAGCCGCCAGTCGGGCGTCCAGTCGAAGCTCGCCGGGTAGACGTCGGTCGTCAGGCGCTCCTCGTACCCGTGCAGCTGGTCGGGCCCGACGAAGTGCATCTTCCCCGCGAGCGCCGTCGCGTAGCCGGCGGCCCGGAGCGCGTGGACGACGGTCGGGGCGGACGCGGGCCATTCGGCGGCGTTGTCGTAGACGCCCGTCGCCGACGGCAGGCGGCCCGTGAGCATCGCCGAGCGCGACGGGCCGCACAGCGGCGACGCGCAGTAGGCCTGCTCGAACGTCACGCCCTCGCGCGCCAGCTCCGTCAGGTGGGGCGCCACCGCGCGCCCGCCCCCGTAGGCCGGAAGCCACGCAGCGGCCAGCTGGTCGACCATGAGGAGCAGCACGTTGGGCCGCCGGCCCGCAGCGCCGCTCACGCCGTCGCGGTCTCGAGGGAGGGGGTGTCGGCGAGCAGGCGCTGCGTGTACTCGTCGGCCGGCGAGTTGATGACCTGCTCGACCCAGCCCAGCTCGACGATCCGCCCCATGCTCATCACCGCCACCCGCCCGGCGATCGACCGCACCAGGGGGAGATTGTGCGTCACGAAGAGCATCGCGAGGCCGAGGTCGCGCTGGAGCTCGGCCAGGAGCTCGACGATGGCGGCCTGCACGCTCACGTCGAGCGCCGACGTCACCTCGTCGCAGATGAGCACCGACGGCCCTGAGACCAGCGCGCGGGCGATCGCGACGCGCTGGCGCTCGCCGCCTGAGAGCTGGTCGGGATACCGGTCGGCGTATCCGGCGCTCAGGGCGACCCGTTCGAGCATCTCGTCGACCTGCTTGTCGGGGTTCGCGACGCCCCCGAACAGGTCGAGCGGCTGGCGCACGATCTGGCCGACCGTCCGGCGCGGGTTGAGCGAGCCGTACGGGTTCTGGAAGACGTACTGGATGTCGCGGCGCGCCTCTCGCGGCCGGCCGCGAGAGCTCAGCGCCAGCGGGGTGCCGCGCAGGAGGATCTCGCCCGTCCGCTGCTGGTGAAGGCCCGCGATCGAGCGAGCGAGCGTCGTCTTGCCCGACCCGGACTCGCCCACGAGCGCCAGGCACTCACGCGGCGACACCTCGAGGTTCACGTCGTGGACGACCGTCAGGTCGCCGTACGAGGCGTGGACGCCGCGGAGCGCGAGCACCGCCTCGCCGGCCTCGGCGGCGGCGAGGTCGTCGGCGCGCGACGAGACGGCGCGGCCTGGACGCGCACCTCCTCGGCACGCACGCAGCGCACCGAGTGGGCATCCCCGATCATCCGCAGATCCGGCAGCGCCGTCTCGCACGCAGCCTGGACGAACGTGCAGCGCGGGGCGAAGAAGCAGCCGGACGGCCGGTTGCCCGGCGAGGGGGCCCGGCCCGGGATGCCGACCAGCGCCCGCCGGCCGGAGAGGTGCGGGATGGCGGCGACGAGCCGGCGGGTGTAGGGGTGGGCGGCCGAGCGGAAGAGCTCCTCCGCGGATCCGAGCTCGACGATCCGGCCCGCGTACATGACGGCCACGCGCGCCGCGAGCGTGCCGACCACGGCGAGGTCGTGGCTGACGTAGAGCGCCGCGGTGCCGTGCAGGGCTGCGAGCTCGCGCACCGTCCCCAGCACGTGGGCCTGGGTCGTCACGTCGAGCCCGGTGGTCGGCTCGTCGAGCACGATCACCCGGGGACGGCATGCGAACGCCATCGCCAGGCCGATCCGCTGCTGCTGGCCGCCCGAGAGCTCGTGCGGGTACCGCTTCAGGTAGCCCGGCGCGTCGGGGAGCGCCACCTCGCGCATCATCTCGGCGATCCGGTCGCGCCGCTCGCTCTGGCCCGAGCCGAAGCTGTGGGCCTCGAGCACCTCCATGAGCTGCGTGCCGATCCGCAGCGCCGGGTTGAGGGCGGCGGCGGGATCCTGGGGCACGTACGAGACGACGCTGCCGCGGAGACGGCGACGTTCGCCCTGCCCGAGCTTCAGCACGTCCCGGTCGCCGACGAGCACCGACCCGCCCGAGATCTCGGCGCCGCGGCGAGTGTGGCCGAGGATGGCCAGCCCGGCGGTCGTCTTGCCCGAGCCCGACTCGCCGACCAGGCCCAGCACCTCGCCTGGCTGGATCGAGAAGGACACGTCGTCCACGATGTCGTCGCCCGTGCCGCGCAGGCTCACTCGAAGGCCGGCTACGACGAGTGCGGGGCCCGGCGTGCTCATTCGCCGCCCCTCGACCGGTCGATGCCGACCGCAGCCCGGGCGATGCCGTCGCCGACGAGCCCCGTCCCGATCGTGAGGAGCGCGATCGCCACGACCGGCAGGACGACGCCCCAGGGCTGCGACACGAGCGCCAGCCGGTTCTCCTGGATCATGAAGCCCCAGTCGGCCCCGTTCGGGTTGGGTGAGAAGCCGAGGAACGCCAGGCCCGCGATGAGGCCGATCGAGTAGGTGAGGCGCAGGTTGACCTCGACGAGGAGCGGGCTCAGCGTGTTCGGCAGCACCTCGCCCGCGAGGATGCGAAGGCGCGGCACACCGAGCGCCTCGGCGGCTGCGACGAAGTCGCGTTCGACGATCGGCTGGGCGGCGCCGCGCGCCACCCGGGCCACGCGCGGCATCGTCGTCAGGCCGACCGTGAGGATGAGGAGCCACGTCGTCGGGCCGACCGTCGCGATCGCGACGAGCGCCAGCATGATCTGCGGGAACGCCAGGATGACGTCCATCCCCCGCATGAGGATGTCGTCCAGGATGTTCCGCGAGTAGGCCGCGATCAGCCCGATCGCGCCGCCGAGGATGAGGCCGATCGCGGTGGCTGCCACGGCCATCCCGAGCACCTCGCGGCCGCCCCACAGGAAGCGGCTCCACACGTCCTGGCCGATGTGGTCGGTACCGAACTTGGCGACGTCGGACGGCCCCGTGTTCGGCGCGCCGACGAAGTCGGTCGGGCCGTGCGGAGCGAAGAACGGGCCGAACAGGGCCACGAACGCGAGGATGACCACGAGGGCGACGCCGATCCGCGTGCGCCACAGCCGCATCGACTGGCGAAGGAGCGCGCCGGTCGGCTTGCGGGCGGTGATGACCTCGGGCTCGGGCGTGACCGCGATGTCGGAGGCGATGGTCACAAGCGCGTCCGAAGGCGAGGCGTGACCATGATCGTGGCGATGTCGGCGAACATGTTCAGGAGGACGTAGATCGCGGCGATCAGCATCGCCAGCGCCTGGACGACCGGGAGGTCCTGCGTCGCAACCGCGTCACGGAGCGCGCCGCCGATCCCGGCGTAGTTGAAGACGTACTCGACCACGATCACGCCGCCGGCCAGGTAGGCGAGGTTGATCGCGATCACCTGGAAGGTCGGCCCGAGCGCGTTCGGCAGCGCATGACGGATGATGACGGTCCGCTCGGGGAGGCCCTTGAGCCGGGCCATCTCGACGTAGTCCGACTCGAGCACCTCGATCATCGAGGCGCGCATGATCCGGACCACGTACGGCGTCACGGCCAGGACGAGCGTGGCCGTCGGCAGGATCATCCCCTCCATGTTGTCCCAGGGCCGCGTGCCGGGCGCGATGATCGTGATCGCAGGCAGGAAGCCCGTGAAGATGGTCGTCGCGAAGATGACGACGAGGCTGATCCCGACGACGAACTCGGGAAGCGCAGCGAAGACGAGCGTCGTCAGCGAGCTCGTGACGTCGAACGTCCGGTCGCGGTGAAGCGCGGCGTAGGCGCCGATCGCCACCGAGATCGGGATCGAGATGGTTCCCGCGCAGAGGACCAGGAAGGCCGAGTTCACGACCTTGTCGCCCAGGAGGTCCGACACCGGCTCCTGCGCGGCGAGCGAGTTTCCGGCATCGCCGTGCAGAAGGCCGGTGATCCAGTCGATGTACTGCGAGAAGACGGACCCGCCCAGGCCGAGCTGGTCGCGCAGCGCCTTCAGGCTGGCCGGGGTCGCGGTCCGTCCCAGGATCGAGCGCGCCGGGTCACCCGGCAGCGCCTGCGTTGCGGCAAACACGACCACCGACACGAGCAGCAGCACGAGCAGGCCGAGCAGGAGCCGCCGGATGATGAACCCGGCGAACCTCACGACGAGGCCCTATGCGAACCAGATGGTGCGGTAGCCATGGCCGAACGTGTCGAGGTTCAGCGTCGCCTTGCTCACCTTGAATCCCTCGACCTTCGCCGAGTGGGCATCGACCAGGTTGTTGAAGAACGGGATGATGTACCCGCCCACGTCGTACTCGGCCTTCTGCATCTCGTGGATGATGTCGCAGCGCTTGGTGGGATCCGTCTCCTTGAGCGCCTGCTGGTAGAGGCTGATGTAGTCCGCGCCCTCGCCGCTCTTCGGCGGCCAGTGGGTCTCGTTGTACGGGCACGGAGGCGGCAGCATGCCGAGGCCGACCTGCGGCAGGTAGCCGCGCGTCCCCCAGAAGTCGACCGAGAACGGCAGCTTCAGGTACTGGTCGCCGTAGTAGTTCGGGTCGTTCTTGACGTTGACCGTGACGCCCGCGGCCTTGCACTGCGATGCGAAGACGTTGGCGGAGTCGACCATGCCCGCGGCGCCGTTGGTCGTGTGCAGGTCGACGGTCATGCCGTCCTGGCCGGCCGACTTCAGGAGCGACTTGGCCTGCTCGATGTCCTGCTCGCGCTGCGCTAGGTCGGACGAGTAGCACGCGTCGAACGGGGAGAAGATGTCGTTCGCGACGCTTCCATGACCCGAGAGCACCTGCTCCAGCATCGCCTGCCGGTCGGCCATCAGCCGGAACGCCTGGCGGACCTTGACGTCGGTGAACGGGTCCATGTCGATGGCCATGCAGAGCGGCAGCCAGCCGCCGCCGGTCCCCTCGAGGATCGCGATGCCCTGCGCCTTGGCGGTGTCGATCTGGGCGAACGGGATATCGGTGATGGCATCGAGCTGGCCGGCCAGCAGGGCGTTCACCTGGGCGGCGGAGTCGGCGAAGTCGGTGACCGTGACCTGGTCGAACCAGGGCCCGTCGGAGGCCGGCCGCCAGTAGTTCTCGTTCCGGACGGCCACGCTCTGCTGGCCCGGCGTGAAGCTCTGGATCTTGTAGGGCCCGGTGCCGACCCACTTGAGGGCGCCCTTGCGCTCGTAGCCGACGGGCACGATGCCGTTGAAGTACTGGCCGAGCTGGTCGGGGATGGTGGAGTCCGGCTGCTTCAGCACGATCCGCACCGTGTTGGCGTCCATCTTCTGGAGCTTGTTCGGATCGATGGAGGCGAGCCCGGCAGCACCGAAGAGCCCTTCCTTCGGGTTCAGGATGCGCTTGATCGAGTAGATGACGTCGTCCGCCGTGAGCGTCTTGCCGTTGTGGAACTCGATGCCCGACCGGAGGCGCACGTCGACCTGCCCCGGCACCGAGGAGTCGACCTCCTCGGCCAGGCCGTCCGTCCCGAGGACGTAGTCCTCGTTGTAGGTCATGAGCGTCTCCCAGCTGCCGATCAGGCGGGTCTGGTCGGGCTTGGTGACGATGCTCTGGCCGTCGATGATGTCGCTCGCACCGCCGCCCGTGACGCCGAGGCGGAAGTTGCCGCCCTTCTTGGGCGTCCCGGCGGGCGTCGAGCCGCCGCCGCTGGCGGCAGACGACGAGGAGCCGCTGCTGCCGCAGGCCGCCAGGCCACCGGCGAGCAGGACCCCGCCCGCGCCGACGAGCAGCTCGCGGCGCGAGAGTGAGAGCCGGTCGATGTCGACGCCGGCTTCTGGGCTGCGGTTGTCCACCATCGAGAGCTCCCTTCGTGGTCGGGTGTCTCACCGGACGATGCTTCCGCCGCCCCGCGGACGGCGCGATGATCCCCCGCCACCGCCCCCGTGTCAAGTAAACGTTTGTTCGCGATACGAACGTCTGTGTCCGCAGAGTGAGACAGCGCCAAGCGGCCAACATCCGGCGCAGCGTCATTCCCACGTCGGCGTCGACCTCGGTATAGTGGCCGCCGACCGGCGAGCCTTCGCCTTCCGACCCGGTTCAGGATACGAACGATGAGTGTGGATCGCGCAGCAGACGGTGTTCCCCGGAAGCCCCGAGCGACGCATCGGGTCCAGTCGGTCGAGCGCGCGGTCGCCCTCCTCAAGGCGACGGCCGCGGCGCCGCACCCGGCGAGCGTGTGGGAGCTGGCGCGCACATGCGGTGTGAACCGCAGCACCGCCTGGCGGCTCCTCGGCACCCTCGAGGCCCAGGGGCTGGTCGAGCGCGACCCGGTGACGCAGCGCTACACCGTCGGCTACGAGGCGATCCAGGTCGCGGGCGCCGCCGGGTACGACGGACTCGCGCGGAGGGTGCGGCCACTGCTCCAGCGCCTCGCCGAGACGGCCGGCGAAAGCGTGACGCTCGCCGCCGCCCGGCGCTTCAGCCTCGTCTACGTCGACCAGGTCGACCCGCCCGGCATCGCGTGCCCCGACTGGATGGGACGTTCGCTCCCGCTCCATGCGACGTCGTCGGGCAAGGTCTTCCTCGCCTGGCTTCCCGACGAGGAGCGCGATGCCGTCCTCGCTCCCCACCTCGAGGCCTACACGTCGCGCACGATCACGGACCGGCGGCGGCTCGACCGCGCCCTGGGCGAGATCCGGCGCACCGGGTACGGCACCTGCGTCGGCGAGCTCGAGGAGTTCCAGAACGGCGTGTCCGCGGCGGTGCTCGACCGGCTGATGCGGCCCATGGTGATCGTGAACATCTGGGGGCCGAGCCCCAGGGTGACCCAGAAGCGACTTCCGGTGCTCGGCCGGATGGCGCTCCGCGCGGCGCACGAGGTCTCGCTGGTGCTCGCGTGAACTGGGAAGCCTTCATCACGTGCGCCGTGACCGGTGCCGGCGACACGACCGGCCGGAGCCCGCTCGTCCCGGTCACGCCCGTCCAGATCGCGGACGCCGCGATCGAGGCAGCCCGGGCAGGCGCTGCCATCGCCCACATCCATGTGCGCGACCCGGAGACCGGCCGCGGCTCGCGCGATCCTGCGCTCTACCGCGAGGTGGTCGAGCGCGTGCGGGCGTCCGACGTCGACGTCGTCATCAACCTGACGGCCGGGATGGGCGGCGACCTGGTTCTGGGCGGTGCCGAGGCGCCGCTCCCGCTCGCGGAGCCCGGGACGGATCTGGTGGGTGCCCGCGAACGGCTCGTCCACATCGAGGAGCTCCTTCCCGAGATCTGCACGCTCGACTGCGGCAGCATGAACTTCGCGGCCGGCGGCGACTACGTCATGGTCAACACCCCCGAGATGCTGCGGGCGATGGCGGGGCACGTCCGCGAGCTCGGCGTGCGGCCCGAGCTCGAGGTGTTCGACACCGGCCACCTCGTCATGGTGAAGGAGCTGATCCGGGACGGGCTCGTCGACGAACCGGCGCTGATCCAGCTCTGCACGGGCATCCCGTACGGAGCGACCGACGACATCGGGACGCTGATCGCCATGGTCAACCAGCTGCCGCCGGGGGCGATCTACTCGGCCTTCTCGATCGGGCGCATGCAGCTCCCGTACGTGGCGATGGCGGTGCTGGCGGGAGGCAACGTGCGCGTCGGCCTCGAGGACAACCTGTACCTGCGCCGCGGCGAGCAGGCGTCCAACGGCGTCCTCGTCGAGCGCGCGGTCGAGATCCTCGAGGCGATGAATGTGCGCATTCTCGGCCCCGAGGAGGTGCGCTCCGCTCTCGGGCTCAAGCGGCGTGGCTGACGGCGCGCTGCCGCGCACGGTCGGCCTCCTCGGGGCGGGTGTCATCGGGGCGGGATGGGCGGCGCGGTTCGTCCTGCACGGAGTCGACGTGCGGCTGTACGACCCCGACGAACGGGCCGAGGAGCACGTCCGCGCCGTGATCGAGAACGCCCGCCGCGCCTACGCCGAGCTGATGACGGCGCCGCTTCCGGTCGAGGGCGACCTGACCGTCACGGCGAGCCCGGAGGAGGCGGCTCGCGACGCCGGGTTCGTCCAGGAGAGCGTTCCGGAGCGCGAGGCGCTGAAGCGCGATCTGATCGCCGCCGCAGGCTCGGTCACGCCGGCCGGCGTCGTGATCGCGTCGTCGACATCGGGCCTCCTCCCGTCCCGGCTCCAGGCGGGCGTCCCGCACCCGGAGCGCGTCGTCGTCGGCCACCCGTTCCACCCGGTCTACCTGCTGCCGCTCGTCGAGGTCTGCGGGGGCTCGGAGACGTCGCCCGCCGTGGTCGAGTCCGCCGAGGGCGTCTACCGCTCGCTGGGCATGTCGCCTCTCCGCGTGCGGAAGGAGATCGACGGGTTCGTGGCCGACCGGCTGCTCGAGGCCCTGTGGCGCGAGGCGCTGTGGCTGGTCGCAGACGGCGTGGCGACGGTCGGCGAGATCGACGACGCGATCCGCCTCGGCGCAGGCCTCAGGTGGTCGTTCATGGGCACCTTCCTCGCCTACCGCATGGCCGGCGGCGACGCGGGCATGCGCGGCTTCCTCGAGCACTTCGGCCCGGCGCTCGAGTGGCCGTGGACGAAGCTCACCGACGTGCCGGAGCTGACGGACGAGCTGGTCGACCGGATCACGACCCAGTCCGACGCGCAGGCGGCCGGCCGCTCGCTCCGCGAGCTCGAGCGCGAGCGCGACGACCGCCTGGTCGCGGTGCTCCAGGCGCTCCGCTCGCAGGATGCCGGCGCCGGCAAGGTGCTGGCGGCGCACGAGGCGCGGCTTCGAGAGGGCTAGGACACCCAGGGTCGTGAAACATTGGCACCAGGCACCGGTGTTTCAGGTCTGGAGCAGGCGGTGCAGGAGCGGCTCGTCGATCGTCTCGACGATCTCGTCGGCCTGCGCGAGGCGATCCCGGGCCAGCGTCCCGGCGAGCGCGATGCACCGCACTCCGGCGGCCTTGGCCGAGGCGACCCCCGCCTCGGTGTCCTCGAACGCGACCACCTCGCCGGCGACGAGGCCGGGGGCGTGCCGCGCGAGGAGCGAGACAGCCGTCTCGTAGCTCTCCGGGTGCGGCTTCCCGTGCGTCACGTCCTCGCCGTCGACGATCGCGCAGAACACCTCGCCGAGGCCTGCGGCGGCGACCACGGGCTCGATCTCGGCCCGCGTCGCGCCCGACACGACCGCCACGGGCACCCGGGAGGCGGCGAGCCGCACCGCGGCCCGCATCGGACCCGACACGGTCGAGCCGTCGGTCACGGCTGCCCGGTAGCGGTCGATCCGCTGGCGGACGATCGCCTCGAGGTCGTCCCGGTCGCCCAGCCAGCTCCGGACGATCTCGTGCTCGGAGAGACCCGCGAGCTGCGTGAAGTACTCGTCGGCGCGGAGCGGTCGCCCATGCTCGGCGAAGAGCTCCGCGTAGACGCCGAACAGGATCTGCTCGTCATCCGACAGCGTGCCGTTGAAGTCGAAGGTGACCGCCCGGCACGACATCGGGAGAATCTAGGCGAGCGCGCGGACGAGCGCCGTCGCCGTCGAGGCCGCGATGATCACGACCAGGAACGGCGCCCGCGCCAGCACCGCGGCGGCCGCGACCGCGAGGCCCACCGCGCGGGCGTCGAGGGTGAGGTGTTGGCCCGTCGTGAACGTCTGCGTCGCGACGAGGGCGGAGAGGAGCGCCACGGGAAGGAAGACGCCGATCCGCTGCACCCGCGCGTCGTCAAGCACGCGCTGGGGAAGCGACACGCCGGCGAGCTTGAGCGCGTAGCAGCCGAACGAGCCCGCGAGCACCGCCGTCCACATCAGGCCGACTCCGCCTGCGGGCGAAGGCCGGCGCCGACGGCGACGAGCGCCGCCAGCAGCACGGGGACGCCCACCGGCACGAACGGGGTCGACGCGAGAGCCACGGCCGCGGCCACCGCCCCGACCGCCGCGTTGTCGCGCCGCCGCAGCCGGGGCGCGACCAGCGCGAGGAAGGCGGCGGGGGCCGCTGCATCGAGCCCGAGCGTGCGGGGATCGGCGAGCGCGCTCGCGCCCGCCGCGCCGATCAGGGTGCCCGTGTTCCAGCAGACGAAGACGGCGAGGCCGGTCGACCAGAAGCCGAGCCTGCCGGCGCGCGGCTCCTCCCGCGCCGTCGCCATGGCCGCGCTCTCGTCGATCACGAGGTGCGCCGCCGCCAGCTTGCGCACACCGCGCACGCGGAGGAGCGGCGCGAGCCGCACGCCGTAGAGGGCGTTCCGCGTCCCGAGGAGGACGGCGGTGGCAACCCCGGCGCTCGCCGCTCCACCCGTACCGACGACGCCCGCCAGGGCAAACTGCGAGGCCCCCGTGAACATGGCGAGCGAAAGCACGCATGTCTGGGCCACCGAAAACCCGGCCGCGGTCGAGATCGCCCCGAACGAGAGCGCATACGCGCCGGTCGCCACACCGATGCCGACGGCGTCGCGCACGACGGCGGCGCGCTCGGCCGTCCAGGCGTCTCGCTCCGTTCCCACGTCTGGCACCATACGGTCCCGTGACGGCCATCCGCTTCGCCGACTTCGACGCCCTCACCTTCGACTGCTACGGCACGCTCGTCGACTGGGAGCGGGGCATCCTCGCCGGCGTCCGGCCTGTCCTCCAAACGCACGGCATCGAGCTGAACGACGACCAGGTGCTCGAGACCTACGCCCGCCAGGAGGCCGAGCTCGAGAGCGGTGAGTACCTGCGCTACCGCGACGTCGTCGCCGGCGCGCTCCGCGGGATCTGCGCCGAGCACGGGGCCGAGCCGACCGACGCCGAGGCGGCCGCGTTCGGCGACTCGGTGGGGGACTGGCCGCCGTTTCCCGACTCCACCGCGGCGCTCACACGGCTCTCGGAGCGCTTCCGCCTCGGCGCCATCACCAACTGCGACAGCGACCTCTTCGCGCGCACGCGCGAGAAGCTGGGTGTCGGCTTCGACTGGATCGTGACCGCCGAGCAGGCGCGGGGCTACAAGCCGAGCCACCGAAACTTCGAGCTGGCGTTCGAGACGATCGGGCTGCCCCGGGACCGGATCATCCACGTCGCCCAGAGCCTCTTCCACGACCACGTCCCCGCGAAAGAGCTCGGCATGACGAGCGTGTGGATCGACCGCCGCGGCGATGCGGCCGGCAGCGGCGCGACCCCGGCGGCCTCGGCGGCGCCCGACATGACCTTCCCGGACATGCAGAGCTTCGCCGCCGCAGCGCTCGCCTGACGGCGGCCGCTACTCCGGCGCGGCCGCCGCCTCCGGCCGATCCCAGGCGTAGACCTCGCCGAGGAACCGGGGCGCCGAGAGGATGCCCATCATCTTCGAGATCTGCGCCGTCAGCGACCGCTGCGTCGAGAGCGTCTGCACCGCCTTCAGCGGGTTGATGCCCTCGAACAGGAACACGGCGTCGTGGTCGCCGACGAAGACGCGATGGCGCTCGAAGCCCGCTCCCGCCAGGTCGAACGGCGGGCCCTCCGAGAGGATCCGCTCGAGGTCCGGCTTGCGGCCCGGACGGATCTCGGCGACGAATGCGATTCGGCTCATGTCACGCCCTCCTTGCGCTGGAACCGCATCATGACGGAACCTCGGCCGGCGCGCAGCCCCCATCCGGCCGAAAACGGACACGTGGCGATCGGCGCAATCGTTGAGTACGATCCCCGCGCCGATGAACCGGCTGATGCTGGACTACAACGTCCTCTACATCGTGCTGGTCGCCGCGGGCCTGGTGTTCTTCGGAGCTGTCTTCCTCTCCACCAGACCGGCCCAGCGCGCCAAGCCGGTGAAGATCGACGCCTGGATGGGCCGCGAGGTCGTCTGGTTTGTGATCGTCATCGTGATCCTGCTCGGCTCGATCGCGGCCACGATCGGGCACACGCCGTGGAGCGCCTCGGCCGAGTCCGGCCGCCAGATCGTCCGCGTCGCGGCGGTGCAGTACGGGTTCAAGTTCTCGACGACAACCATGCACGTCGGCCGCCAGGTCGAGTTCCACCTCACCGCCGCCGACGTGAACCACGGCTTCGCGGTGTTCGACCCCAGCGGCACGTTCGTCGCCCAGGCGCAGATGATCCCCGAGTACGACACGGTGCTGCGGCTGACGTTCACGAAGCCCGGGAAGTACACGGTGCGCTGCTTCGAGTACTGCGGCATCGGCCACGCCGTCATGGTCGGTGAGTTCCGGGTGCTCGCGTGACCGTGACCACCTACGAGGAGGCACGCGGGCTGGTCGTCCCCGAGGCCGCGGCGGGCACCGTCGACATCGCCCGCGTGCGCGCACTGACGCTCCGCTACCTCGTCACGTCGACGATCCTCCTTGGCGCCGGCGGCCTCCTCGGCGTGCTGCTGCGCCAGAGCCAGGCCAACCTCGACAAGATGTCTCCCAACCTGTGGTACGAGGTGATGACGGCGCACGGGCTGGCGGCGTTCGTCGGCTGGGCCGCGTTCGCCCTCATGGGCATCAGCTGGTGGATCCTCGCCGAGTGCGGCTTCCCCATCCAGGGCTGGGGATGGCGATGGGCGGTGGCGTGCTGGTGGACGATGACCGTCGGCGTCACAGGCGTGGTCGTCACCTGCCTGGGGATGGGCTTCGCGGGGTCGTGGGTGTTCCTCTATCCCCTCCCCTTCCACGGCACCTGGTCGCGCACCGCGACCGCGCTCTTCGCCCTCTCGATCCTGTCGGTCGGCCTCTCGATCTTCGCGTACTGCTTCGGCGTCATCGCGACCGCGACGGGGCCCGGGCTCGGCGCCCGGAGCCGCGGGTGGGGGAACCGGCTGGGCTGCGCGCTCGGCTTCGGCTACATCTGGCCGAGCCGGTTCGCGACCGACCAGCCGCTCCCGTTCCCCGTCATCCCGCTGACCGTCATCGCGGTCGACATGATCATCGCGACCGTGCCCCTGGCGGTGCTCCTGGTCGAGATGGTCTTCCAGTCGATCTGGCCAGGGATCACCGTGAACCCGGTCCTCGCCAAGAGCATGCTCTGGTGGTTCGGGCACCCGGTCGTGTACCTGCTGCTCTTCCCGGCGGTCTCGGTCTACTACCACCTGATCCCGCGGTACGCGAAGCGGCCCCTCGTGGCAGGCCACATCCTCGGCATCGGCTGGCTGATCGGCGTCTGCGCCAACGTCGTGATCGGGGCGCACCACATGTACCTGGACTTCCCGAACACGTTCCAGCAGACCGTGAACCTCGGGATGCAGCCGCTCACATACGCCGTGACGATCCCGTCCGCGCTCTCGCTTTACTCGCTCAGCTTCACGATCTACCGGTCGGACTTCCAGTGGACCCCGGCGGCGAAGTTCCTGGCGGTCGGGATGGTGTCGTGGCTCGTCGCCGGGCTCCAGGGCGTCGGGCTCGCCACGATCCAGTACGACGCGCTCGCCCACAACACCCTCTGGATCGTCGGCCACTTCCACAACATGGCGCTCCTCAACATCGGGCTCGTCGTCTTCGCCGGAGCGTACGCGTTCGTCCCCAAGCTCACCGGCCGGGACTGGCACAGCACACGGCTCGCCGACTGGCACCTCGTGCTGACCGTCGTGGGCGGCTACGGCAGCGTCGTGCCGTGGATGCTCCAGGGGCTCGAGGGCGCACCCAGGCGATGGGCCACCCTGCCCCACCGGTACGAGACGCTGAGCCAGATCGCCCTCCCGTTCGTGATGCTGATCGTGATCGGGCAGGCGATCTTCTTCTACAACCTGGCCCGCACGCTGGGGTGGCGGTCCGTGCGGGTGTCGCTGGGCACGCCCGTCCACTCCGACGGCGGCGAGATCAACCCGACCGAGCGCCCCACAGAGGCGCTCGGTGCGGTGCTCGCCGGCCTCGGCGTGGCACTGGCGCTCATGTGCCTGGTCTCGAAGCCGTTCGTCTGGGCGCCCCTCGGGATCCTCGCGGGGTACACCGCGACGACCCTCGGGACACGGCGTCAGGGCTGGTGGGCCGTGCTCGCCGCCGGAGTGCTGCTGCTGGTGGGGCTCGCGGGCTTCCGCGTCCCCTCGTAGCGCGCTCCGGCGACGATCGTTCCGGCCTCTCCTCTCAGGATCTCGGCCGCCTGGTCGAGCCGGCCGATGCCCGCGCTCCCGCCCGTCCGCTCTGCGAACCGGCACGCCGCATCGACCTTCGGGCCCATCGATCCGGCCGCGAAGTCGAGCGCGCGGAGCTCCGCAGGCGTGGCGGTGTGGATGGCACGAGCCTCGGGCGTCCCCCAGCCAGCCTCGACCGCCGGGACGTCGGTCAGCATGAGCAGGAAGTCCGCCTCGAGCTTCTCGGCGAGCAGCGCCGCCGAGAGGTCCTTGTCGACCACGGCCTCGACGCCGGCCAGGCCGGCGGACGGGGTCGAGACGACCGGGATCCCCCCGCCGCCGGCGCAGACGACGAGGACGGCGGCGTCGAGCAGGAGACGGATCGTCTCGATCTCGACGATGTCGATGGGCTGAGGCGACGCCACGACGCGGCGCACGTACGGGCCGTCGGGGCGGACTGTCCAGCCGCGCTCGAGGGCCAGCCGCTCGCCGACCTCCGGCTCGTACACCGGGCCGATGGGCTTGGACGGAACGGCGAACGCCGGGTCGGCCGGGTCGACCACCGTCTGCGTGAGCAGGGTGGCGACACGGCTGCCGGCCGGGAGCTCGTTCAGGAGCGCCTGGTCGAGCAGGTAGCCGATCATGCCCTCGGTCTCGGCCCCGAGCACGTCGAGCGGGTAGGGCTTGACGTCGGTGTAGGCCTCGGCCTGGAGGGCCAGAAGGCCGACCTGCGGGCCGTTGCCGTGCGTGACGACGAGGCGGTGGCTGCCGTGCAGCGCCGCGATGGCCTGCGCCGCAGCGCGGACGTTGGCCTGCTGGTGCGAGGCCTCCGCCGGCTCGCCGCGGCGCAGGAGGGCGTTCCCGCCGAGTGCGACGACCGCGAGGGGGCTCATCGGTCGCCCCACGCCCGGCGGATGTACGCGTACAGCACGGCCTCTTCTGTCCAGAGCCGGTTCTCGGCCTGGCGGAAGACGACCGACGCGGGCCCGTCGATCACGTCGGCGGCAACCTCCTCGCCCCGGTGCGCCGGGAGGCAGTGGAGGAAGATGGCCTCGCGATCGGCGCGGCGCATCAGCTCGGTGTCGACCTGGTAGGCGGCGAGCACCTCCTGCCGCTTGGCGCGCTGCGCCTCGTCATCGCCCATCGACACCCACACATCGGTGTAGACGGCGTTGGCGCCGGCGACCGCCTCCGCCGGATCGTGCACGACGGAGATGCTGCCTCCGTGCGCGATCGCGGTGGCCGCGGCCTGGTCGGTGATGGCCGGATCGGGCTCGAAGCCCTGCGGCGTGCCGACCACGACGTGCATGCCGGCGAGCGCCCCCGCTTCCATCAGCGAGTGCGCGACGTTGTTGCCGTCGCCGATGTAGGCGACGCGGGCTCCCTGGAGGCTCCCAAACCGCTCCCGGATGGTCAGGAGATCGGCCAGGGCCTGGCATGGATGATGGTCGTCGGTGAGGGCGTTGATGACCGGCTTCTCGGCCGCTTCGGCCATCTCGTCGAGCACCGCCTGGGCGAACGTTCTCACGACGATGGCGCTCGCGTAGCCCGAGAGCACGCGGGCCGTGTCGGAGATCGGCTCGCCGCGGCCGAGCTGGAGCTCGTCCGGACGCAGGCCGAGCGGGAGCGCGCCGAGGTGCTGGCACGCCGCCGCGAACGAGACGCGGGTTCTGGTCGAGGGCTTCTCGAAGAACATCGCCACCGTGTCGCCGTGGAGGGCCGTCTCCCAGCCGTGCGGGGCGGCCTTCATCTCGGCTGCCAGATCGAGCAGCACGTAGAGCTGGCGGGCGTCGAGCTCGGAGATCCGAAGCAGATCGCTGGGAGCCGTGGTGGCACCGGCGGATGTCTGATTGGGGGTGATCATTGCGGGATGCTCCCTTCCTGCTGATGGACTGGGTCACGCTCGATGGGGCACGACATGCAGCGTGGGCCGCCTCGGCCCCGGCCGAGCTCCGAGCCGGTGATGGTGATGACCTCGACGCCGGCCTCGGTCAGGCGTTCGTTCGTGTCGACGTTGCGCTCGTAGGCGACGACGACACCAGGTGCGATGGCGAGCACGTTGTTGCCGTCGTCCCACTGCTCGCGCTCGGCCTCGAAGTGGTCGCCGCCGGTGGCGATGAGCCGCAGGCTCGGCAGGTCGAGGGCCCGGGCGATGGCGGCGAACAGATCGGGCTCGCGCTCGACCTTCACGCCTGCGTCGTCCCTGGGCTCGAGCCGGTAGCCGACGAGGGCGTCCTTCAGGCCCGGGTAGATCGTGAACGCGTCGTGGTCGACCATCGTCATCACCGTGTCGAGGTGCATGGCCGAGCGCAGCTTGGGCATGACGACGGCGATCACCGACGTCGCGGCGCCGGTCGCGAACAGGCGCTGGGCGATCTGCTCGACGGCGACCGGGCGGGTGCGCTCGCCCATGCCGACGAGGACGCAGCCGTTTCCGATGACGAGCATGTCGCCGCCCTCGAGCATCGCGGGCACGTCGAGCCCGTCGCTCCAGACGTGGAAGTCGTCGCGACCCGCGAAGAGCGGGTGGTGGCGGTAGATCGCGTCGACGTTCAGCGTCTCGCGCGCGCGGGCCGGCTTCGCCATCGTGTTGATGCTGACGCCGGCGTACACCCACGCAGAGGTGTCGCGGGTGAAGAGGTGGTTCGGAAGCGGCGCGATCGCGAAGTCGTCAGCGATCGGCCGTCTGGGTGACGAGGCCCGCCGAGGTGAACGGCAGGTCTCCGAAGCTCACGCCGCCGATGAGAGCGCCGGCCACGTCGGCCGGCGGCAACCGCCAGAGCCAGTCGTGGACGTGCTCCCCAAGGCGCTTGCCGAGCGCCGCGTGGGCGATCGTGCTGCGGACGAGACGCTCGCAGACCTCGGAGTCCTCGAGCGTCTGGGCCAGAAGATCCTGAAGGTGCAGCACGGTCACTCCGCGGGCGCGGAGCGTGTAGGTGAACGCGTCGTGCTCCTGCCGGGCGCGCTTCACCCACAGCACGTCGTCGAACAGGAGCTCGTCCTTGTTGGTCGGCGTCAGCCGCTCGAGCTCGCGGCCGGGCCGGTGGAGGATGACCCGCCGCAGGACGCCGACCTCGGAGTCGACGCCCAGACGGGCATGTTCGGCGCTGTGCGCCTGTCTTTGCGGTGTACGTTCGGGCGAGATCATGGCCAGCTCCTTCGGGGTCCGCACGCATCGTGCTACCGGCGCGCCTCGGGGACATCGGCGGCAGCGCCGATCTGGGGCGGGGGAACCACCGAACCGGCCGTGCGGGAAACTACGACCCCGCCGGCGGGGCTAGTCGCTCAGGAGGCCCGTGTCGATCGCATGGCGCACGAGCTCGGCCCGGGTCGAGGCCCGGAGCTTGTTCAGGATGTGGGCCCGGTGCGCTTCGACCGTCCGCACGCTGACGAAGAGCTGGCGCGCGATCTCCTGGTTCGTGTGGCCCAGGGCGAGCAGCTTCAGGACCTCCCGCTCGCGGTCCGAGAGCGAGTCCACGGGCCCCGAGCTCGCCTCCGGCTCGGCCACGAGCCTGGCGCCGAGCGTCGGGTGGACGTACTGGTCGCCCCCGGCGACCTTCCGCACCGCCTCGACGAGCTCCGCGTCCGCGGCGTCCTTGAGGACGTAGCCGGCGGCCCCGGACGCGAACGCCTGGCGGACGTAGGTCGGGTCGTCCTGCATCGACAGCATGAGGATGCGCGAATCGGGTGACTCGATCCGGATCTCGGCAGCGGCGTCGATGCCGCTCGACCCCGGCATGACGACGTCGAGCAGCACGATGTCGGGCTTCAGCTCGCGCGCCATCCTGCACGGCCTGCTTGCCGTCGCCGGCCTCGCCGATGGCCTCGAGGTCATCCTCGCGCTCCAGGAGAAGGCGGAGGCCCGATCGGACGACGGCGTGATCGTCGACGATCAGGATCCGGATCACGCAGGAACCTCGATGACGAGCGTGGTGCCCTGCTCCGCGCCGGACTCGACTCGAAGCGATCCTCCGAGGAGCTCTGCCCGCTCGCGCATCGAGACCAGGCCCAGCCCTTCGGCCGGCGCGGCCGCGTCGAACCCGGTTCCGTTGTCCTCCACGAGGAGGACGATGCGGCCCTCGTCGCGGCGCGCGACGATGCTCACCGTCGAAGCTCCGGCATGCTTTGCGATGTTGGTCAGCGCCTCCTGCACGATCCGATAGAGCGCCGACTCTACCGGCTCGGGAAGACGGGGCTCGAGGCCGGCGAGGTGGGAGTCGACGGTGAGGCCCGTCCGGCGGCTGTAGGTATCGATCAGCCGCTCGAGCGCCGGAGACAGCCCGAAGTCGTCGAGCGCCTTGGGCCGGAGCTCGACGGCCAGGGCACGCAGCTCCTGGACGGCGTTGACGACGGTCTCGCGAAGCTCGTCGACGGTCGCTCGCACCGTGGCCGGGTCCGTCGACTCCTCAAGCCGCCGCAGGCCCATCAGCACCGCGGCCAGGGACTGCCCCGTCTCGTCGTGCAGCTCGATCGCGAGTCGGCGACGCTCGCGCTCCTGGGCCTCGACAACGCGCCGGAGCGTCTCGCGACGGGCCGCGTCACGGATCTCGGATGCGACGAGCCGCTCGACGGCGTCGGCCCGGTCGCGCTCTGCGGAGAGCGCCTGGTTCAGCTCGAGGACGAGCACCGTCCGGGTGGCATAGGCCTGGAGGAGGCGCTCGTCGTCGCCCGCCAGCGCCTCCGGCGTCGAGCGATCGCCGGCGACGATGACACCAACCGCCTCGAACCGGCGGACGATCGGGACGATCAGCAGCGAGCGCACGCCTGCGATCCGGCCGGTGGGCGCATACGCATCGGGGTCGGACTCGAGGTCGTCGACCCTCACGACCCGCCGTGCGAGCAAGCGCCGCCCCGACCTTGGACCCGGCCACCGGCACGGCGTGCTGGCGGAGCCGCTCGCCGTGCTCGCCGGCCGCTGCGACGTAGCGGAGCATCGTCCGGTCATCCTCGGGGAGGGCGATGCCGATCACGGCGGACGGCACGACCCTGACGGCCTGCTCGGCCAGGAGCTGGAGAACGTCGTCGCGAGATCCGCCCCTCAGGATCGCGCCGAGCAGCTCGTCGACCGACGAGAGCTCCGTCCAGGCCCTCTCGAGCGCATCGGCGTGGGTGCGGGCGTCCGCGAAGAGCCGCGCGTTCTGGATCGCGGCCCCCGCCTGCGCCGCGAGCATGATGGCCACGGCCTCGTCGGCCTCGGTGAAGTCGCCGCCGTCGCGCTTCTCGGTGAGGTACAGGTTCCCGAAGACGCTGCCGCCCGCGATCACCGGCACCCCGAGGAACGTCCGCATCGGCGGGTGGTTCGGCGGGAAGCCGACCGAGCGCGGATCGGACCCGATGTCGGAGAGCCGCAGCGGCCGGGCGTCGGTGATGAGCACACCCAGGATCCCCCTGCCGGTCGGGAGGTCGCCGATGGCGGCGCGCTCGTCGTCGCCGAGACCGGCCGTGATGAACTGGGCCAGCTTGTTGCCCGGCTCGTCGAGCACGCCGATCGCCCCGTACCGCGCCCCCGTCAGATCGCATGCGGACTGCACGAGACGAGGCAGGATCTGCTCAAGCTCGAGTCCACCGGCGATCGCCACGCCGGCGTCGAGAACGGCCTGGAGACGATCGTCTGGCGCCGTGGCGCTCACAGTGGGAGAATACGGGATTCCCGCAATCGCAATCCGCGGGCGCCCTGATGCGGACGTTTCCTAGGGCGCCAACACTAGTGCCACCCAACCCGACGAGCACAGGAGGTGCGCGATGTTTGGGACCATCGTATTGGCGATCGACGGCTCGCAGCCGTCAGACAGAGCGGTCGACTACGCCGGCCGCCTGGCGAAAGAGTCCGGGAGCCGGATCGTCGCGGTCCATGTGAAGGAGATCATGGCCGGCCGAGCCGCGGGGCCTGTCCACGTGGACGAGGACGAGATCCTCACCAAGGTTCGCGGGCAGATCAAGCAGTTCAACGACGACGGCATCAAGGCCGAGCTCCAGGTCACGAGCTCGATGACCGGAGGCCCGGCGCACATCATCGCCGACGCCGCCGTGAAGGAATCGGCCGACCTCATCGTGACGGGCACTCGGGGCCACACGGCGCTCGCCGGCGTGTTCCTCGGGAGCGTCGCCCAGCGCCTTCTCCACCTCGCGGGCTGCCCCGTGCTCGTGGTGCCTGACATGGCCAGCCGCAGCGGTGCGGCAGGGTCGGCGCGAGAGGCCGCGGCCGTCAACTGATGAGTACCGACGGTTGGGTCTGTCCCGAAGGGCGGGCCCAGCCCGAGGCATGACGAGACGGTCACGCCATGATCCTGATCGCAACCGACGGGTCGGCCCCGGCCCGGGCGGCAGAGGCTCTTGGGCTCGAGCTCGCGCGCGCACGCGGCAGCTTCCGCGGCGTTCGTGTGCGTCTGGGCGCCGCTCCGGGGGAGCTTCGGAGTGCCGCTTCCGGAATCGCTCGACCCGGAGTTTCTCGACACGGAGCGAACCTGGGCCGAGGAGACGCTCGCGGCTGCGGCCGCTCGGGCGGCGAAAGCCGGCGTGGAGACGGAATCCATCGTCGCCAAGGGGCCGGCGGTGCAGGGTATCTGTGAAACGGCGGAGCGCCGAGGGGCGAGCATGGTCGTCCTCGGCTCACACGGATGGGGAGCGGTGATGTCGCTGATCTTCGGTAGCACCACTCTGGGCGTGCTCCAGCACGCCCCGTGCCCGGTCGTGGTCGTGCGCGACCCCGGCGACTCCGGGGAGGGAGGCGCATGACCACCGCGCCCGACCCCGAGACGACCGATGTCTTCGCCCGCGTCGCATGCGGGATCGACGGCTCGGATGCGAGCATCGAGACAGTCCGTCAGATCGCGCGGCTTGCCCCGGCAGGGGCCGAGGTCATGCTGTTCGGGGTGGCGAACGAGGATGCCGCCGTCTCGATCGGCTGGCCGGCGATCCCGATCGCACACGCCACGAAGGTTCCGCGCGAGGCGATCACGGCCGGCATCGAGAGAGCACGGCAGGAGCTGCCCGAGCACCTGAGCGTGCAGACGGGCGTCGTCACGGGGCCGCCCGCGCCGCTGTCCGTCGTCGAGGCGAAGGTCCGGAACGCGACGGTCGTCGCCGTCGGCAGCCACGGCCACCGGCGCATGCCGGGCATCCTGATCGGAAGCGTCGCGACGGCGCTCGTCCACTCGGCGCCGTGCTCGGTCCTGCTCACCCGCCCCGGAGGCGAGGACGGGTTCCCGCGCTCGATCGTCGTCGGCCTCGACGGATCGGCCCAGTCACGCGAGGCGGCCGGGCACGCGGCGGCGATCGCCGAGCGGACGGGTGCGACCCTCCGCGGGCTCGTCGCGATGGGCGGCGCTGCGGTCGACTACGGCGAGGTGCGCTCGATCGTCATCGACTCGGGCGGGTTCCTGCTGACGGATGACACGCGCGACCCCGTCGACGCGTTCTCCGACGTCGACGCGGATCTGCTCGTGCTGGGAAGCCGGGGCCTTCGCGGCGTCCACGCTCTCGGCAGCGTGAGCGAGCGCGCCGCCCACCGCGCTGGATGCTCCGTATTAGTGGTCCGGCCAACTCCCGCGTAAGCTACGGACGATTCAGATGAGCGCCACCGGGCAACGCGTTCACGATGTCATCCTGCGAGGCGGGCGCACGCTCCGCCTGCGTCCGCCGAACGAGCGCGACGCCGACGCCGTGCGGAGGTTCCTGACCGATCTCTCGCCGGCCAGCATGCGCCTGCGGTTCCATGGGGCCCGCCGGGTCGACGACGCGATGGTCGAGGACTTTCTCGATCCGGACTGGAGCAGCCAGGGAATCCTGATCGCCGTGGCCGCCGGCGCCGACGAGACCGACCGGGTCGTCGGCATCGCCAGCTTCGCGCGCCTGCGCGACCCGTGCCTGGCGGAGGTGTCGTTCGTCGTCGCCGACGACCGCCAGGCCGACGGCATCGCAACCCGCCTCCTCGAGCAGATCGCCGATGAAGCGGGGCGGGTCGGCATCGAGCGCTTCGTGGCCGAGGTGATGTCCGAGAACCGGCCGATGCTCGGAGTCTTCGAGGCCTCGGGCTTCGAGGTCAGCCGTACGGACGACGGAGGCGAGGTCCGGGTCGAGTTCCCGATCCGCTCGGACGAGCGATACCGCGAGGCGGTGGACTTCCGCGATCACACGGGCGTCGGCCCATCCCTTCGGCCCGTGCTCGAACCGGCGGCGGTGGCGGTCGTCGGCGCGTCGGCGCGGGACGGCTCGATCGGCGGCGCCGTCTTCCGGAACATCGTCGAGGCCGGCTACACCGGAGCGGTCTACCCCGTGAACCGCTCGGGCGAGCCTGTCGCGGGCCACCCGTCGCATGCGTCTGTGGCCGAGCTCCCAACGCCGGTCGACCTGGCCGTCATCGCCGTGCCGTCCGGCGCCGTGCAGGGCGCGGTCGCCGAGGCGCTGGGCGCCGGCGCGAAGGCCGTCTGCGTGATCTCGGCGGGCTTCGCCGAGACCGGGCCTGCGGGCGCCAAGGCGGAGGCCGATCTGCTGGCGCTCGTGCGCTCGCACGGCGCGCGCATGGTCGGGCCGAACTGCCTTGGGGTGTTCGCATCGGGGCCGATGATGAACGCGACCTTCTCGCGACGCCAGTTCGAGCCGGGGAACGTCGCCATCTCGTCGCAGAGCGGTGCCGTCGGCCTGGCGGTGATCGACGAGGCCTCCCAGCGCGGCCTCGGCCTGTCGGCGTTCGTCTCTGTCGGCAACAAGGCGGACGTGTCGTCGAACGACCTGCTCGAGTACTGGGAGGACGACCCGGAGACCGCCGCGATCGCCCTGTACCTCGAGTCGTTCGGCAACCCCCGCCGGTTTGCGCGAATCGCCAACCGGGTGGCGAGGCGCAAGCCGATCCTGGCCCTGAAGAGCGGCTCCACAACCATGGGCGAGCGGGCCGCGCTCTCGCACACCGCCGCGCTCGCCGGCTCCGACCAGGCGGCCGAAGCCCTGTTCCGCCAGGCCGGCGTGATCCGCGCGCACACGCTCCAGGAGCTCTGCGACGTGCTCCAGCTCGTCGCGAAGCAGCCGCTCCCGCACGGACGGCGCGTCGCGATCCTCTCGAACGCGGGCGGGCTCGCGATCCTGTGCGCCGACGCGTGCGCCGAGCTGGGATTCGAGCTCGCGCCGCTCAACGAGCACACGCGCCAGCACCTGGCGGCGCTCCTGCCCGACGAGGCGACGGTGGCGAACCCCGTCGACATGATCGCCTCGGCCACGTCCGAGACCTTCGCTTCGGTGGTGCCGCTGCTCCTCGCCGACGCCGACGTCGACGCGCTCGTCGTGCTCGCCGCACCCACGGCGCTGGCGATGCCGGAGGAGGTCGTGGGCGCGATCGGCGACGCGTGTGACCGCGAGGGAGCGACGAAGCCCGTCCTCGCCGTCACGCCCGGCACGACGCCCCACGGCGGATCGGTGCCCTGTTACCGCTACCCCGAGGCCGCCGCCGGCGCGCTCGCCCGAGCCGTCGAACGGGCGGAGTGGCTGCGGCGGCCGCACGGCCGCGTCCACGAACCCGTCGTCGACCGGGCCGCGGCACAGGCCATCGTCGACGCCGCGCTCGAGACCGCGCCCGACGCCTGGCTCCCGGCCGACGCCGCCCGCCGGCTGCTCACGGCCTACGGCGTGCCGTGCGTCACGCAGCGCACGGTGACCGACCGCGAGGAGGCGCTCGAGGCGGCGCACGCGCTGGGGTATCCGCTGGCGGTCAAGCTCGGCGAGGCGGGCGTGCACAAGGTCGACCGCGGCGGGGTGATTCTCGGCATCGGCGACACTGCCGCGCTCGACGCAGCCCTCGACCGCGTCGGCTACCCGGCCGTGATGCAGCCGATGGTCTCGGGCGGGATCGAGCTTCTGGCAGGAGTCGTCCAGGACCCCGTGTTCGGGCCCGTCGTCGCGTTCGGCCCGGGCGGCACGATGGCCGAGCTGATCGGGGGCACCGCGTTCGCGACGCTTCCGATGACCGACGTGGACGCCCACGAGCTTGTCGCCTCGGGCAAGGCCGGGGACCTCGTCGCCGGCTTCCGCGGCCGCGCGGCGGCCGACACCGGCGCGCTCGTCGATCTCGTCGTCCGCCTCGCCGCGCTCGCCGAGGACTTCCCGCAGGTCGCGGAGCTCGACCTGAACCCCGTCATCGCGCTCGCCGACGACTGCGTTGCGGTCGACGCCCGCGTGCGCGTCGCCCACGCCGCTCCGCCCGGGCGGCTCAAGTCGTGGTAGCCGCGGCCTCGAGGCCTGCCAGGTACGGCGCCAGGTAGCGGCCCGACACCTTCGAGGGCGGCCACCAGAGCGCCTGCGCATCGGCCTCGGCGGTGTTGCCCCGCCCGCCGGTCAGGTCGGCCCGCAGGAACCGGTCCTCCCCGCCGGTCATGAGCACCCCGCGCAGCACCGGCCGAAACGGTGCCGGCGTGATCTCGATCCCCGCCTCGGCGGCGAGCATCTCGGCGACCGCATCCGCCTGCTCGGCGGCGATCCCACCCTGCTTCACGGGGAACGCCGTGATGTCGCCGGCGGCGTAGACATCGGCGAGGTTGTCGACCCGGCCGAAAGCGTCGGTCCGCAGGAGCCCGTCGCGAGTCACCGGCAGACCGTCGATGGGCACGCCCGAAAGCCGGGGCAAGGCGACGACGTGCTCGACCTCGAGCTCGTCGCCCGGCTGCGTCCGCAGCACCCCTGCCGAGAACTCGACCGGAGTCTGCCGGAGGTGAAGCGCGACGCCGCTCTCGTCGAGCAGCTGCCGCACCTCGGCGCTCGCCTCGCCGCCGAACGCGGCCAGCGGCTCGTCCTCCGGCGTGACAAGCAAGATCGAGACACGCGGATCCGCCCTGTGCGCCGTGAGGAGGGCGAGCTCGTACGCGGGCAGCGCCCACCCGATGCTCGCCGGGACGGCGAAGGCGACGGAGTGGACCTCTCCGGCGTCGATCCGGGCGACCAGCGCACGGAGGGCCTCGACATCCTCCGGGCCGCCGAACACCAGCGCGCCGGGCACCACCGGGGTGGCGACGGCGCCGCAGGCGACGACGACGGCGTCGTACTCGATCGTCTCATCGCCGCCGATCGTGGCGCTGCGGTTGTCCGCGTCGACCGCGGAGAGCGTGCCGTGGCGAAGCGTGACGCCGATGTCGCGGCAGATCGACGCGAGATCGAACCGGTGCACCTCGGCTCGGCCGAACGGCTCGCCGACCGCCGCGGCCCGGAACCGGAACCGGTCCGTCGGGGCGACGAGCGTGATATCGGTCAGCTCGGGGGCCAGCGTCCGAAGGGCGAGCGCGGTCTCCAGCGCTGCCACCCCTCCGCCGGCGATCACGACGCGAAGCCGTCGCAACCCGCTCACATCGCACCTCCGCTCAACTCGGTGACACGCTCAAGGCTAGCGCGGGCCGGGCGGGCGGCCATCGGTGGCCGCCATGAATCGCGCTACGGATATGCCGCACAGGCGTTCGGTACCGGCCCCGATGCGGGCGCGACGCCCAGGCGCGAAGATTGACTGAAGCCACCAGTTAGGGGGTTCGAGATGTCCACCTCAATCATCCTCGCACTCGACGGTTCCGAAGGCTCCGAGCGCGCTGTCCCTGTCGCCGAGCAGTATGCACGGCGAGACGGCGCCCGGCTCGTCGTAGCCCACGCGCGCACTCATGCGCTCGAGACGGCGATCGAGGACACGCTCAACGCTCGCGTCGAGCAGCTCTCGCAGTCGGGCATCGAGACCTCGATGGTGATCCGCGACACGCTCTTCGGAGACGAAGCGCAGACGATCGCCGACATCGCCAAGGACGCCGAGGCCGGCCTGATCGTGATCGCGAGCCGGGGCCGCGGGCCGTTCACGGGCGCGGTGCTCGGAAGCACAACGCAGCGGCTCCTGCCGCTCGCCGGCTGCCCGGTCCTCGTCGTCCCGGGCGGCTACATGGGTGAAGGGCTGGTGACCGCGGATTCGGCGGTCGCCGAGGCCTGACAGAGGCCCATGGTCGACGCGCCGCGCACGGCAATCATCAGGTCGTGGCGGCGCGTTGCCGCGTCGAAGGACTTCCTGCTGCCGGCCGCGGCGGCCACCGGCCTGATCGCGGGGGGCGTGCTCGAGCTCGCCGGGGCGCACGCTCCGGCGAGCGCGATCTGGGCGGCCACGACGCTGGCCCTGCTCGTACCGCTCACCGTCTCGGTCGGCCGCTCGCTGATCCGGGGCGATGTCGGCGTCGACGCGATCGCGCTTCTTGCAATGGCGGGCGCGTTGGCGCTCGGCGAGTACCTGGCGGGGGCAGTGATCGCGATGATGCTGGCCGGCGGGAACGCGCTTGAGCTCGTGGCGCAGAGGCGCGCCCGTCGTGAGCTCACGCTGCTCGTCGATCGTGCGCCGAAGGCGGCGAACCGGATCACCGGTGAGTCGGTCGAGCGGATCGACGTCGACCTCGTACGCGTCGGCGACCGCCTGCTCGTGCGTGCGGGCGAGGTGATCCCGACCGACGGGATCGTCCGGAGCACCGAGGCCATCGTCGACGACTCGGCACTCACGGGCGAGCCGCTGCCGCGGACGCTGCACGCCGGGGCGACGGCGCGCGGAGGGTGTACCAACGCGGGCGAGGCCTTCGAGCTCGAGGCTGCCACGCCGGCCTCCGAGAGCGCGTACGCGGCGCTCGTGCGGCTCGTACGTGACGCCGAGAGCCGCCAGGCGCCGTTCGTCCGCATGGCCGACCGCTACGCCGCCGTGTTCCTGCCGGTGACGCTGGTCGTCGCCGGGGCCGCCTGGGCCATGAGCGGAAGCCCGCGTCGCGCCGTGGCCGTGCTCGTCGTGGCGACGCCGTGCCCGCTCATCCTGGCGGCGCCGATCGCCTTCATCTCGGGCGTCTCACGCGCCGCCCGCGACGGCGTGATCGTGAAGGGCGGTGCCGTCATCGAGGCGCTGGGCCGCGCGCGCACCGTGCTCTTCGACAAGACGGGGACGCTGACGCTCGGCACCGCGGAGGTCGACCGCATCGTCACGCTGGACGGCCTCCCCGCCGGCGAGGCGCTGCGGATCGCGGCCTCGCTGGACCAGTTCTCGTCGCACGCCATGGCCGCCGCGCTCGTGCGGGCGGCCTCCGACCGCGGGCTCCGGCTCAGCATGCCGAGCGGCGTCCGCGAGGACCCCGGGCAGGGGATCGCCGGGGACGTCGACGGCCGCCACGTCGCCGTCGGCAGCACGGCGTTCGTCGCGGGCGAGCAGCCCACGGAGCCGGCATCCCCGTCGGAGGTCTCCGTCGGTCCCGGACAGGCGCGCGTCACGGTGGCTGCCGACGGCCGCGTCGTCGCGGTGATCATCATGTCGGACCGCCTCCGTGAGGACGCGTCCGGGGTCGTCGCCGACCTGCGCAGATCGGGCATCCGGCACGTGGCCCTGGCCACGGGCGATGTCGAGAGCACGGCCGAGGCCGTCGGGCGGGCCGCGGGCGTCGACCGCATCTACGCCCGCCAGTCGCCGCAGGACAAGCTGGAGCTCGTGCGTACGCTGGCTGCCAGGGAGGACCTCGCACCTGTCGTGATGGTCGGCGACGGGATCAACGACGCGCCGGCGCTTGCGCTTGCGGATGTCGGCATCGCGCTCGGCGCGGCCGGCGCCACGATCGCTTCCGAGGCGGCCGACGCTGTGATCGCGGTCGACCGCATCGACCGCGTGGCCCGCGCCGTGGCGATCGGCAGGCGATCGATCCGGATCGCGCGCCAGAGCGTCATCGCCGGCCTCGGACTGAGCATCATCGGCATGGCGTTCGCGGCCGCCGGATACCTGCCGCCCGTGGCGGGTGCGATCTTCCAGGAGGTCATCGACGTGGCCGTCATCCTGAACGCACTGCGAGCCCTGGGAGGCGACGGCTCGTGACGAACATCTGCTCCGCGTCTACGCCGCTCGCCTGAGCGAGATCGCACCGACCGGGCAGGCGGCACAGAGCCGCTCGGCCCGGTCGCGCGGAAGCAGGGGCACGAGCGCACGCGCACACCCGTGCTCGTCGAGCTCCACGGCCGCGGCGTCCTCTGCGACGCACTCGCCGTAGCCGACGCAGGCGTCAGGGTCGATGACGATCTGGGTGTCCATGTTCTCCTCCGGTGGGTCAGGCCGCCACGAGGCGGCGGGCATCGTTCAGACGATTGGGCGAGTTCAGAAGCAGCACGCATGCCGCGCGGCCGTCGTCGGCGTGGCCGACGTGCAGCCCGTCGCGCACCGACCACTCGCAGACGGCGGGCTCGAAGCCGACCTGCTGCACCCGCAGCGGGCCGATGTCCGAGAACCAGTAGGGGTCGCGGGAGAACGGCTGGGTCGATCCCAGGATCGCCCGCGCGACGTGGTCGCCTCCGGCCCGGGCGTTGTCCCAGTGCGGGATCGCGATCCGGCCGAACCGGGAGTGCGGGAACGCCGCGGTGTCGCCGCACGCCCACACGCCGTCCAGGCCCTCGACCGCGAGCCGCTCGTCCGTGTCGACCGTCGGCCCGGCCCCGAGCTCGCCGGGCAGCGTCGAGGCGACGCCCGCAGCCGTCACGATGACGTCGGCCGCGATCCGACCGTGCGTCGAGGACTCGATGATGTGCGAGCCGCCCGGGACGGGCACGATCCGGTCGATGACGCTGCCCCCGGCGAACTCCACGCCCAGCGTGGCGAGGACGCGCCTCGCCTCCTCACCGACGGCGCGGTGCAGCCGGCTCAGCGGCAGCTCGTCCCGCTCGAACAGCGTCACCCGATGGGACGCAGACAGCGTGGCAGCCGTCTCGGTGCCGATCAGCCCGGCGCCGATGACCGCCACCCGCCGACCCGGCCGCTCGAGGCGGGGAAGCAGCTCCTCGAGCCCTGCCGGGTCGGCGTTCTGGTGGGCGACCCCGATCCCCGGGATGGGCGGCCGGGTCGGGCGCAGGCCGGTCGCCCAGACGAGCTCCTCGAACGCGTGCTCGTGGAGCTCGCCGCGCGCGCAGACCTGGACTCCGAGCCGTCGGCGGTCGAGGTCCAGGTCGACCGCCCAGCCGTCGAGATGGCGGATGCCCGCCGCGGCGAGGCCGTCGGCGGTCGCCAGATACGGAGCCGCGCCGCGAACGAGGGCCCGCTTCGAGAGCGGAGGGCGATCGCAGGGCAGCCCCGGGCCGATCAGCGTCACCGGGACGCCGCTCTCGGCCAGGCGGCGGGCGCACGCGTACCCGGCGACGCCGTTCCCGACGATCGTGACATGTCCGGCCGCGCTCATGGCTCGCTCCCCTCGATCTCGAGCGCCGCGCGGGCCGGCAGCCGCTCGCGCGACGGGGCGGGCCGAACGGCGGGCACCGGCCGCTCGATCCAGCGGTACCAGGCGGCGCCGCCGACGATCGCGGCGGACGTCCCGTAGACGGCGAGCGCGATCGCCGAGCGCGAGTCCGTCCCGGCGGTGACACCGTGGATCAGCGACAGGCCCCAGACCGCGTAGCCGAAGTAGTGCAGCGACCTCCATGCGCGCTGGCTCATCCACCGCGCCTGCTTCAGCCGGAACGACAGCGGAAGGGCGATGATGAGCCACAGCGCGGCGGCTCCGACGACGACGCTGGGCCGCGTGTGGAGCCCGACCAGCGACGCGACCGTTACCCGGGCGTAGCGGTCGAGCATGAGCGCCCCGATGTGGATCGCCACGGCCACCAGCCCGAGCGATGCCAGGAACCGGTGGTAGGCCATCTGCGGCGCCGGCGGGCGCCACACGCGGGCGCTGAGCGCGATGCCCCACGCCACGACCAGGGTGTAGCAGGCGAACGCCACGAACGCGCTCGCCCGGGCGACATCCCACAGGATCATGCGGTCACCTCCGCCCATGCAGCCGTGACACGGATGCCGGCGTCGACCATCACCATGGCGGCCTCGTCGAGCGCGGCGATGCGCCCTGGCCGGAGCGTGAGCACCTTGGCGAGGACGTCCGCGGCGACCGGGTCGTCGGCGACGACGGTGGCATGTGTTCGCGGGCCGGGCGCGCCGGTCTCCGGGTCGATCAGATGGTGCGCAGCACGGCCGTCGCCGTTCTGCCACCGGCGCCGCCCGAACCCCGAGGTCGCGACGCCCTGGCCCTCCTCGACCCAGACTCGGGCGACGGGCGGGGCATCGGGCGCGCGAGGGTCCTCCACCGCAACGAGATGTCGCCCGCGGGCCGCGACGAGGTCGCCGCCGGCGTCGACCAGGACGGCCGGATCGTCACACCGGCCTCGGAGGAGGCCTGCGGCCCGGGCGGCCATCCAGCTCTTGGCGATGCCGCCGAGATCGAGCCTCGTCCCGGCGGGGATCATCGCCGTCCCCTGACGACGATCGATCTGCGGCCGCCCCTCGAGACGGCGCGGATCGGGGCTCGTCCGGGCGTACGCGGCGCGGTCGTTGAGGCTGCGGCGGTAGCCCCAGGCGACCAGTGCGCCGCCGACGAGCGGCTGGAAGACGCCGCCGGTCGCCCGGATCCAGTAGACGCACACCTCGAGCAGGTCGAGCGTCGCAGGAGACACGTGCACGGCACGGCCGGCCGACGCGTTCACTCGCGCGACCTCGCTGTCGGGGCGAAACCGCGACCAGCGTGCCTCGTCGCGCTCGACCGCCCGGGCGATCGACGCGGCCAGGCCGGCCTCGACGCCGCCCGTGTGGTGGATGCGCCAGGTGGTGCCTGTCGCGCGCCACTCCCACGCGCCGGTCGTCGTGATCGATTCAGCGACGGCCGACATCAGCTGGTGTGCGTGGTCGGAGGGGCCGGCGCCGGAGCGGCGACGGGGGCCGGCGACGTTGCCGGCGAGGACAGGGTGGCGAACCCGGGTGCCGATGGCAGCTGGGTGCCGCCGGTCTGCGCGTTGCGGATGCTTGCGAGCAGCTTCCGCTCGGAGCGGCGTGTCTTGACGACGAGCCTGTTGTACCGGACGACGAGGTGACGCATCTGTCGCGCGGTCGCGCGGTCATGCGTCACGGTGCGCTGCGCCACGGCGTGCCATGAGCTGGCGTCCGCCTGCCATGACGACGCGAGCGACGCCTGGTGGATCGACCAGGCCACAGCCCCGCCGCAGATGAGCGCGATGATGGTCGTGTAGATGCGGAGGCCGGCGCTAGTCATCGCCGCCTCCATCGTCGCCGCCGGTCGGGCTCGTGCTGGTCACCGGCGGAGCCGGGCTCGTGCTCGAGACCGGAGCGGCTGCGGGCGCCGAGGAGACCGCCGGCGCCGCTGAGACCTGGATGAACGTTTGTGGCTGGGGCCGCGGGCGCAGATGCGGCACGTGGGGTGCGTGCCACTCGAGCAGCCCGGTACGACGGCCGTGGCGGCCGGCCGGGATCTGCTGCCCGAGGCGGGCGCGAGCGCCGGCCGAGGCCGTCAGGCCGTCGCCGAGCCCGAGGTCGTGGCTCGCGGCATAGGCGCCGCCGCCCACGACAAGCCCCGCCGCAAAGGCCGCGAAGGCGACTGACGGGTGGACGGTCACGAAGGTTCCTCCTGGTGGGTGGGATGCCGCGATCTCGCGGCTCTACGCCCCAAGGTACGAACCCGGTGTGAGCTAGGCGTGAGCCGGTGGTGAGACGGCTCTCATGGCCGGCGCCGCGGGCGCAGGCCCCGCGATTCGCGGCAGCTCGACGGTGAACGTTGCACCCTGCCCCGGCGTGCTGGCGACGGAGATGGTGCCGCCATGGGCCTCGACGATCGCCTGGCAGATCGCGAGCCCGAGGCCCGTGCCTCCGGTCTCGCGGCCGCGGGCGGCGTCGGCCCTCGTGAAGCGGTCGAACAGCGTCGGCAAGAGGACGGGGTCGATGCCCTCCCCCGAGTCCGCGACCTCGAGCGCGACGATCCCATCGCCGGCCTCGACGGAGATGTCGATGGCCTGCCGGGCGCTCGTGTGCCGCACCGCGTTCGAGATCAGGTTCAGGAGCACCTGCTCGATCGCATCGGCGTCGCCCTCGACGATGGCACCCGGCGCGGCGTCGACCCGCCACGTCCGCTCCCCAAGGATCTGCGAGCGCGCGACGACGCGCCGTGCGAGCTCCCCGACGTCGACGGGCTCGCGCGTCGCCGGCCCGTCCGCGCCGGTCTTCGCCAGCCGCAGAAGGCTCTCGACCAGCCTCCCCATCCGGTCGAGCTCGTCGATGGCGACTCGAACGGCTCGGTCGAGCTCAGACGACGGCCCGCCGGGGACGAGCGCGGTCTCCAGGTGGCCGCGGGCGATCGTGAGCGGCGTGCGGAGCTCGTGCGATGCGTCGTGCACGAAGCGGCGCTGGGCGGCGAAGGCTCCCTCGAGACGGTCGAGCATCGCGTCGATCGCGACGGCGACGTCGGCGATCTCGTCATGCGACCGCACCGGCCCCATCCTCACCGACAGGTCGCCCGCGGTGACACGCGACGCGCGGTGGGCCATGCGCGAAAGGGGCGCAAGCGCCCGCCGCGTCACGAGCCAGGCGGCTCCCGTCGCAGGGATGAGGCCGACGAGGCAGACGATGAGCATCGCATCGAGGAGCGTGCGCACGCCGGCCTCGGCCTCGGCCGCCGGGACGGCTGCGAACACGCGGCCGCGACCACGGCTGGCAGCGGCGAGGACGTACTCCTCGCCGGCGATCTCGATCCGCCGCGTGTGTCCCGGAGCCACATCCCCGCGGAGCCACAGCCTGCGGGCGAGCAGGCTGTTCGCGCGCCTGCGCCCGCCGGGCGAGACGCTGGCGAGGAGCTGGCCGCTGCCCTGCCGGGCCTTGAGGTATGCGCCGAGAACCTCGTCGTCGGACTCCTGCGCCGACTCGCCTCCGTCGTTGCCCGCGGGCGTGGTCGGTGCCGAGGCGGGCGGCACGCCGTCGTGGAGACCGGCGGCTGCGAGATCGGCGGCGGCTCTGTGCGCCGCGGTCGTCAGGGTTTGGTCGACCTGCCGGCGATCGATCAGATACACCGTGAGCAGCCCGGCGGCCAGCACCCCGACCGCCAGCGTCGCGCTGACGATCGCCAGGCGCGTGCGGATGGCGAGGCGCCCCCTCACGCGACGGTCTCGCGCGCCATCCGGTAGCCCATCCCGCGCACGGTCTCGATCGGCGAGCGGCCGTCGGCTGTCAGCTTGCGGCGCAGGTATCCGATGTAGACATCGACCAGGTTCGAGCGCGGATCGAAGCTGTACCCCCAGACGCCGTTCAGGATCTGCTGGCGCGACAGCACCTGGCCGGGGTGGCGCATGAGGTACGCGAGCAGCGCGAACTCACGGGCCGACAGCTCGACGTGGCGCCCGTCGAAGTCCGCCTCGCGTGTCAGCAGGTCGAGCGTGACCGACCCCACCGCGAGCGACGACGCAGGCTTGCCGTTCTGCGCCGGCCTGCGGGTGCGCGCACGGATGCGTGCCAGGAGCTCGGCGAACGCGAAGGGCTTCCCCAGGTAGTCGGTGGCGCCGAGGTCGAGGCCGCGCACGCGGTCGGCCACCTCACCACGGGCCGTCAGCATGATCACCGGGAGATCCGGGTCGGTCGCCCGGATGGCGCCCAGCACCTCGAAGCCGTCCATGCCGGGCAGCATCACGTCGAGGATCACGAGGTCCGGCGGTCGAGCGGGCATGCAGGCGAGCGCGTCCTCGCCGCGCGCAGCGGTCTCAACGGCGTAACCCTCAGCCTCGAGCCCGCGGCGCAGGAAGTCGGTAATCAGGGCTTCGTCCTCGACCACCAGGATGTTCATTTGTGGCTCCCAGTGTGACCGGTCGCGGTGAGAGAACTCTCACCGGCCTCAGTATCGGGCCGGGACGGCCGGAACGGCATCGGGGCGGCGCCCGATTGGCTGTGTGGAAAACCCGGAGGGCCGGTCAGTAGTCGGATCGGCGCAGGTGCTCCCCGAGCGCGTCGGCCGCTCGAGCCTCATCGCGCTCTTCGAGCGCGTCGACGATCGCGGTGTGCTCGGCGAGGACGTGCTCGAGGTACCCGCGCGGCCGCGTCGTCCCGAGGTGCATGACGCGGACGAAGCCCCGCAGCTGGCGCAGGAGGCGCTCGACGACCGGCATGCCGGCTCCTGCCGCGATCCGCAGATGGAACTCCTCGTCGAGGTCGATGAAGTCGTCCTCCTTCTCGGCGTCCGCCGCCCGCTTCTGTCGGATCAGGAGGAGGCGCAGGTGGTCGATGTCGTCGAGCGTCATCCGCTCGGCGGCGCCGCGGACCGCGAGCGCCTCGAGCGCCTGGCGCACGTCGACGATCTCGCGGCGGTGCTCGGGGCTGAAGCCGCGGACGACGAGCTGGCGGCGCGCGCCGACCTGGAGCAGGCCCTCGCCGCGCAGGAGCTGGAGCGCCTGCCGCACCGGCGTCTTCGAGATGCCGAGCTCCTCGGCGAGCGCGGACTCGCCCACGACCGTCCCGACAGGCAGGCTGCCGCGGAGGATCTCTCCCCGGATGTGCTGGTAGGCGCGCTCGCTCAGACTGCGGAACGGCGCGTCGGCAGAATGCCGCTGGGTGGCCTGGGTCTCCATCGCCGTAGAAGATGATAGGCCCGCACGGGTATTCCGCCGGACGTCAGGTGCTCGTCTTCGGCGGCTCCGCGTCCGGGTACAGGTGGCATGCCACCGAGCGGTGCCCGCCCACGATCCGCGTCGCCGGGTAGGTGACGCGGCAGACGTCCATGGCGTGCGGGCAGCGCGGATGGAAGTGGCAGCCGGTCGGCGGCGAGATCGGGTTCGGCATGTCGCCCGTCAGCGCAGGTTGGATGCTCTTGCGGCGCGCGATGGGCGCCGGCGCGGCCTTCATCAGCGCCTGTGTGTAGGGGTGGAGCGGCTCGCGGAAGAGGTCCGCGGTCGGGGAGTGCTCCACGATCCGGCCCAGGTACATCACCGCGACGTTGCGGCTGATGTGGCGCATCACGGCGAGGTTGTGCGCGATGAAGAGGTACGTCAGGCCGAGCTGGTCCTGGAGGCGCACCATGAGGTTCAGGACCTGCGCCTGGACCGACACGTCGAGCGCCGAGACAGCCTCGTCGGCGATGATGAACTCCGGCTCGACGGCGAGGGCACGGGCGATACCGATCCGCTGCCGCTGCCCGCCGCTGAACTGGTGCGGCTTGCGGTCGGCCGACCCCGGCGCCAGCCCGACGGTCTCGAGCAGCTCCTCGACCCGGTCGCGACGGCCGGCCCTCGGCGCCAGCTTGTGCACCTTCAGCACCTCCTCGAGCGTCTGGCGCACGGTCATCGTCGGGTTGAGCGACGAGTACGGGTCCTGGAAGACCACCTGGATCCGCTTGCGGAGCTCGCGCGTCTCGCGCGCGCGGCGCCCGAGCACGCTCTGGCCGTCGTAGAGGATGTCACCGGACGTCGGCGGCTCGAGCTGGAGCACGAGCCTCCCGAGGGTGCTCTTCCCCGAGCCGCTCTCTCCGACCAGCCCCAGCGTCTCCCCGCGCTCGATCCGAACCGACACGTCGTCGACGGCCCGGAGCACCTCGGGCGTCCCCCGCCCCAGCGCCTGGAGAACGCCCTTGCCCGCCGCGTAGTGCTTGGAGACGTGCCGCGTCTCGAGCAGCGCGGGGGCGGGCTCGGGCAGGGCGCTCACGAGAGCCCGAGCATCGTGGCCAGGTTCGCGTCGAGGTCGAGCTCCGGCTCGAGCGACCCGTCCGCGGCCGAGAGGAGCACGGTCACCGCGGGCCCGTTGCCGGCGAGCGGGCTGTCGCCGCAGGCGACGACGCCGACGGTGACGCCGCCGTCTCGATAGCCGGTGTAGTGCGTCGCGTCCCAGTCGCGCACGGCGACGACGTCGCCCAGCCGCAGATCCGCCAGCCGCTGCTCGCGCGCCACGTCGGCGTCCTTGGTCTGGATGGCGAACGAGGTGGCGGCGGCGACGCGGCCGCTCCCCATGCCGACGACCTCAGGCGGAAGGATCCGCGTCACGGCGACGGAGACCCGGCCGTCCGCCTCGGCCGGTGCCCAGGCGCGCCAGAGCTCGGGCCCAAGGCTGTGGCAGGCGATGCCCGGCGCCCCGGCGACCGACATCCCGCGGCCGCACGCGCGCACCAGGAGCTCGTCGCCGGGCGCAATCTGCTCGAGCGTGTCGTCGCCGACGTGGACGAGCACGTGCTTGTAGGCGCGGAACGACTCGTGCTTTCCGACCACGGTGCCGACGGCGCCCGCCGCAGCTCCGGTGCGGACGGTCACCGGGTTCCCGACGCACGCGAACACGGCCAGCGCGTCGTTCGAGGCGGGATCGGGGTTCGAGATGCTCACGCCGGGCTCGACCTGGTCGGCCGCCCATCCCATGGCCGCCATCCCCACCTTGACGTTGTAACAGATGCCGCCGGCCCCGACGGGGACGAACGGCGTGCCGTCCGCGCCGACCTCGTACGGGTTCTCGCCCATGACCGGCGTCGTCACCGCGCCGACGACGGCGGTCGCCACCAGCTCCTCGAGGTTGGCCCGCGCGCCGCTCACGCCGGAAGCCCCAGGCTCGTGCCGACGTTCGCGGCGGGGTCCGTCTCGATCACGAACCGCTCGCGGGGGCCGGACATGATCGTGATGACGCCGGTCCCGTGGCCGGGGATGACCCCGATACCGTGCGCGATGATGCCGATCGCGCACGAGCCGGAGAGCGAGCCGCGGCCGTACCGGTGATCCTGGCCGGTCATCGCGACGACATCGCCGATCCGCAGGCCCTCGTAGCCGAGGTCGGCGACCGAGTCGGGCCGGGTCAGCATCACGTCGCAGTTCGCCCATTCCGAGCTCATGCCGATGCCCGCGCCCATCAGGAACGCGGGGATCTCGGCCGCGACCGTGATCGCGAGGGCGTCGCCGCGCACCTGCACGGGCAGCGCATGGAGGAGCTCGGGACTGCAGCTGCGAAGCGCCACGTCGGGGAAGTCGAGCAGACGCAGGCCCTGGCCGCGGGCGCGGACGAGGAGCCGGTCGCCCGGCCCCAGCAGGTCGAGCGTCCGCTGGGGGAAGTCGACGAGCACGAAGGCGTGCTTTCCGACGACCGTCCCCGTTCCGCCGGCCGCAGGCCCGGTGAGGACGCGTACGGGGTTGCCCACACACGCCAGGAACTGGAGGGCCGCATCGGGCGGAGCGCCCGCCCCGCCCGCCGAGACGGCGGCCTCGAGGTGGTCAGCGGCCCACGAGAAGACCGGGCTCCCGACGCGGACGTTGTAACAGACCCCCGCCATCCCGGGCAGGATGATCGGCCGGCCGTACGAGTCGACGCTCCACGAGTCGCCGGTGGGATGGCTCACGCGGGCGCCGATGCCCAGCGTCACCAGGCGGTCGCTGTTCGTGCGAGGTGCGGCGGCGGTCGTCACGGTCAGTAGAGGAGGTCGGGGTCGAGCACGTTTCGGAGCGGGCGCCCGGCCAGGTAGGCGTGCAGGTTCTCACAGAAGATCTCGACGATCCGGTCGTTCTCGGCGGCGACGGTGCTGGCGGAGTGCGGGCTCACGAGCACGTTCGGAAGGTCCCAGAAGGGGCTCGAGTCGGGCGGCGGCTCGGTCGTGAAGACGTCGAGCGCAGCGCCGCGCAGGCGGCCGGACTCGAGCGCGGCGGCGAGCGCGGCCTCGTCGACCACGTTGCCCCGGGCGATGTTGACGACGATGGCGCGCTCGGGCAGAAGGCCGATCCGGCGGGCGTCGAGGAGACCCTCGGTCTCGGCGGTGTGGGGCGTCGCCAGGACGACCGCGTCGAGCCGGGGCAGGATGGCGTCGAGGCCGTCGATCCCCGCGATCTCGTCGGCGTGGACGTCGGCCGCCGTGCGCCCCGCGACGGTGCGGACGACGCCGATCACGTGCGCGTCGAGCGCGCGCAGCAGGCGTGACGCCTCCCGGCCGATGCGCCCCGCCCCGACCACGGCCACCACCTTGCCCGCCACCTCCTCGCCCGCGTGGCGCCGCCAGCGGTGGGCGCGCTGGTCGGCCTGGTAGCGCAGCACGTCCTTCCCGAACATCAGCATCGCGAGCACGGCAAACTCGGCGAGCGGGCGGGCGTGGACGCCGCTGGCGGTCGTGACGACGATGTCGCGGCGCTCGGTCAGCCCGACGCGCCTCGCGAGCTGGCCGACCCCGGCGCTGGTCGCCTGGATCCAGCGCAGGTGCGGCCATTCCGGCAGCCTGTCGGCCAGGGCCAGCGGGCCGAAGTCGAACAGGATCTCCGCGCTTCCGAGGAGCTCGACCCAGCGCTCCTCGGCGCGCGCGTCGGCGATCTCGGGAAGCGGGTGCGACGAGGGGTACTCGGGCGCAGGGATCAGGTCGTGCTCGTACACCACGTCGAGCCGCGGGTCGGTGGCCGCGATCGTCGCGACGTTCTCCGGCGAGAGCGGGCTCGTGATGACGACGCGGACCGTGCTCATCCCTCAGCGCTCCTCGGTGAGGGAGTAGCGGCCGGCCATCGATCCGCCGTCCACGTCGAGGACTGCGCCCGAGACGTGCGCAGCGGCCTCGGAGCACAGGAAGAGGACGGCCGCGGCGATGTCCGCGGGCTCGCCGGCCCGCCCGAGCGGGATCGACCGCACGAGGGCCGCCCGCAGGTCGTCGGTCGCCCGGTTCGGGAAGGCGTCGCTCCACCCCCGGACGTCGATGTAGCCCGGCGCGACGACGTTCACGTTGACGCCGTGCGGCCCGAGCTCGAGGGCCAGGGTCTTGGACAGCGTCTCGACGGCCGCCTTCGAGGCGGCGTAGGCGGCCCCCTCCGGGCGGGGGCTCCGCGCCGAGCCGGACGAGATGCTGACGATCCGCCCGCCTCCGCCTGCGGCGATCCGGTGGCGCGCGAACGCGCGGCACATCAGGTAGACCCCGGTCACGTTGACCTCGAAGACCCGCCGCCAGTCTGCGGGCTCCATGTCGACCAGGGCGGCGTCCGGATAGGCGGCCGCGTCGTTCACGAGGACGTCGATCTCTCCGAAGCGGCCGAGCGCCGTGCCGACCGCCCGCTCGGCTGTGCGCTCGTCGGCGACGTCGCCGACGACAGCCTCGAAGCGCGGGCCGCGCAGCGTCTCGGGCGGCTCGACCAGGTCGACGACGACGACGTTGGCGCCCTCCGCCAGGAAGCCCGCCGCCACGGCACGGCCGATCCCGTTGGCGCCGCCGGTCACGGCCGCAGTTATCCCGTCGAAGCGTGCCGGCACGCGGCCGTCCCCACCGTCCTCTCGTTCGCGGTTCCCCTCGTTCGCGGCGCAAGCATAACCGCGCCCCCAACCCTTGACACTCCCGACCCGGCCCTCATACACTCGGCCCTCGTCGCGGGAGGGATTCGTATGACTGCGCGCCGGTGGACGGTTATATCCGGGAAGCATAAGGATACCTTCGGTGCATTCGTACATCTTTCCGGCAAAAGCATCTCTTTAGCCGAACGCACGAAAGGATCAGCCATGGCCGACCTCGCGGACATGCCCACGACCAGCCCCGACCGATCCAGGCGTGCGCGCCGAGGTGCTCTGCTCGCAGCCTTCGTGACAGTTGCGCTCGCCGCCGGCTGCGGCAGCGGAGGCGGCTCGACGGGCTCGGCCGGCGGCGGCGCGAAGAGCGACACGCTGGTCCTCGCCAACGCGGTGAACGTCGACACGCTCGACCCGGCGGCGAACTCGGTCAACGAGAGCATCTGGATGACCCAGAACATCTACCAGCGTCTCCTCCAGCCGAACGCGAACGGCACCGACGTGATCCCGCAGCTGGCCACCTCGTGGGACATCTCCGCCGACGGGATGACCTACACGTTCCACCTCGGCGACCACCAGTTCTCCGACGGATCGCCGGTGACCGCCGAGGACGTGCGCTACTCGATCGAGCGCTCGATCCACTACGACGGCGGTTGGGGATTCCTGCTCGAGGCGGTCAAGTCCGTCGAGGCGCCGGATCCGAAGACGGTCGTGGTCACGCTCAGCCGGCCGCATGCGCCGCTCCTGGCCGACCTCGCGATGTACGCCTACGCCGTCATCCCCGAGAAGCTCGTGAAGGCGCAGGGCGCAAAGACGTTCTTCCAGCACCCGATCGGAAGCGGCGAGTGGATGCTCACCCAGTGGAACAAGGGCAGCGACCTCACGTTCAAGGTCAACCCGCACTGGGCAGGCCCGAAGCCGAACTTCACGACGCTCAAGATCATGATCGTGCCCAATGACAACTCACGGGTGCTGCTGCTCAAGAACAAGAATGCGGACATCATCGAGAACCCGCCCGGCAACCTCATCAACGAGCTGAGTGCCGATCCGGATCTGCAGACGTATCTCTTCCCGTCGACGCGGGTCGACTTCATCCAGCTCGACCAGCACTTCGCGCCGTTCAAGGATCCGAAGGTGCGCGAGGCGCTGAATTACGCGATCGACCGAAACGCAATTGTGAAGCTTGCGTACTCCGGTCACGCAACACCGGGCTCGTCGTACATGCCCTACAAGATGCAGTACTGGAACTCCTCGCTGAAGCCGTATCCATACGATCCGGCGAAGGCGAAGGAGATCCTGTCGCAGTCGGGATACCCGAACGGGTTCAAGACGTATCTCATCGAGGTGGCAAATGACGTTGCCGGTAATGCAACTGCGGTCGTCATCAAGTCGGACCTCGCGAAGATCGGGATCGACGTCGACATCAAGACGTATGAGCTCCTGACGGCGTACGCCAAGGAGGACGGCGGGAACTCGCAGATGGGCCAGCGCTACTGGACCAACGACATCATCGACCCCGACGAGGTGACCACGTTCGGCGTCGACCCCAACGGCGGAGCGAACTCCTTCAGCTCGTACTGGGGCGACCCGACCGCGACGAAGCTCGTCCACCAGGCCCGCGGCGAGCTCGACCCGGACAAGCGCCGCCAGATGTACGAGCAGATCCAGCAGATCGTCTACGACCAGACGCCGTACCTGATCCTGGACTACAGCCCGTACCGCTACGCGGCCGGCAACTGGGTGCACGGGTTCCATGCCACCCCGCTCGGCAACTACAATCTGTCCCTGGAGACGCTCACCGTCGACCAGCACTAGCGACGCGCAGGAAGGGAGAGGGACGTGACCGGGCGGTTCGGGTTCCTCGGCCGGAGGCTGCTCCAGCTCATCCCTGTGGTGATCGGGATCACGATCCTCGTGTTCTTCCTGTTGCACCTGGTCCCGGGTGACCCGGCCCGGCAGATCCTGGGCCAGCACTACACGCCCAAGGCCGCGGCGGAGATTCACCACAAGCTCGGGCTCGACCAGCCCCTCTGGACGCAGTACAAGCTCTTCATGGAGCGGCTCGTCCACGGGAACCTGGGCGACTCGGTCTATTACAACCAGTCGGCCAGGTCGCTCATCGCCGAGCGCCTGCCGGCGACGATCTTCCTGATCGCCTACGCGGGTGCTCTGGCCGCACTGATCTCGATCCCGATCGGGATCATCACCGCGCTGCGGAAGGGCGGCATCTTCGACCAGGTGACGCGGGTCGGCACGCTGATCACGTTCGCCATGCCGCCCTTCTGGTTCGGGATCATCCTGATCCTGTTCTTCGCCCTGAAGCTCCAGCTCTTCCCGGTCTCGGGGTACGGGCAGGGCTTTACCGACCACCTCTGGCACCTCTTCCTGCCCGCCCTCACGATCGCGCTCGCGTTCGCGACCATCCTCACCCGCACCCTTCGGACGAGCATGCTGTCGACGCTCCGGATGGACTTCGTGGACACCGCCCGGATCAAGGGGGTCTCGCGGTCGACGGTCCTGATGCGCCACGTCGTTCGAAACGCGATCGTCTCGATCGTCGTCGTGTTCGGGGTCAACCTGGCGTTCCTGATCGGCGGCACGGTGATCGTCGAGAACGTCTTCTCGATCCCGGGCCTCGGCCAGCTCCTCGTGGACTCCGTGTCGTCGCGCGACTATCCGGTCGTGCAGGGGACGACGCTGGTGCTCGCGTTCCTCGTCGTCTTCGTGAACCTGATCACGGATGTCGTCCACGTCGCGCTCGATCCGCGGGTGACGTACGAGTGAGCACCGCGCTTGGCACGTCGGAGATGCTTCTCGAATCGCTCGAGCGACGGTCCCGCAGGGGATCCCGACTGGGGCCGGGACGGCTCACCCTCGCCATCGGCCTCCTGGTGCTGGGAACCATGATCCTGGTCTCGGTGGCGGCACCGCTCATCACGAGCTACAAGCCGGACGCCATCGACCCGCTCCACCCGCTCCTCCACCCGCTCTCGCCGGGGCACCCGCTCGGTACCGATTCGTTCGGCCGCGACATCCTGTCGCGCATCCTCTACGGCGGCCGCATCGACCTCCTGATCGCGTTCGGCGCGACCTCGGTCACCGCGGTTGTCGGCACCGTGATCGGGCTCACGTCCGGCTACTTCGGCGGGTGGGTCGACACGGTCATCATGCGGATCGTCGACCTCTTCTTCGCATTCCCGTTCTTCGTGCTCGTGATCGCGATCGTGGCGATGCTCGGCCCGAGCGTCTTCAACATGTTCGTCGCGATCTGGCTCACGAGCTGGATCAGCTACGCCCGGATCACGCGCGGCCACGCGCTGGGCGCAAAGCGCCAGGAGTACACGCTGGCGGCCCGGGCACTCGGCTACCGGAACCGCCGGGTGATGCTGCGCCACATCCTGCCGAACGTCGTCTCGTTCGTCATCATCTTCGCGATGGTCGACGCCGTCGGAAACATCGTGCTCGGATCGTCGCTCGGGTTCCTCGGCCTCGGGGCGCAGCCGCCGTCGCCCGAGTGGGGCGTCATGATCTCGGACGGCCAGAACTACCTGCTGACCGCCTGGTGGCTCTCGACGTTTCCGGGCATCGCAATCATCCTCGTCGGGGTCGGGTTCAGCCTGATCGGCGACGGCCTCGCGGACATCCTCAGGCCCGGTGACTGACCCCGCCGCGCCGCCCGTGCTGGAGGTCGAGGACCTGCACACGTACATCGCGACCGACGCCGGCGTCGTCCGGGCGGTCGACGGTGTGTCGTTCTCGGTCGGCGAGCGCGAGATCCTCGGCCTGGTCGGCGAGAGCGGCTGCGGCAAGAGCGTCACGTGCAGGACGATCGCCGGCCTCATGCCGTCGCCGCCCGCCCGCTCGAGCGGTCATGTCCGCCTGGCGGCGTACGGCGACCGGAACCTGCTCACGCTCTCGCCGACGGAGCTCCAGCGCCTGCGGGGCGAGCACCTCTCGATGGTGTTCCAGGATCCGATGAGCGCGCTCAACCCGGTCATGCGGGTCGGGGATCAGATCGAGGAGGCGGTCAAGGTTCACGAGCGGCTCGGCTCGCGGGCTCGGCGCGCCCGGGCGATCGAGCTCATGGAACGCGTGGGGATCCCTGTGCCCGAGCGGCGGATGCGCGACTACCCGCACCAGTTCTCGGGCGGGATGCGCCAGCGCGTCCTGATCGCGATGGCGATCGCCGGCCGGCCGAAGGTGCTCCTCGCCGACGAGCCGACCACCGCGCTCGACGTCTTGATCCAGGATCAGATCCTGAGCCTTCTGCTCGAGCTCCAGCGCGACTTCGGGATGAGCATGATCCTCGTCAGCCACGACCTGGGCGTGATCGGCGAGATGTGCGACCGGGTCGCGGTCATGTACGCCGGCCAGATCGTGGAGCTGGCGGATACGGCCACGCTGCTCGGCGGCCCCCGCCACCCGTACACGATCTCGCTCCTGCGCTCGCTGCCGGACGTGAACTCCGAGAGCCGGTACCTGCGCTCGATCGGCGGCGCACCGCCGGCGCTCGTCGACGTGCCCGACGGCTGCCGTTTCGCGCCGCGGTGCCCGCTCGCGCTCGACAGGTGCCGCGAGTGGGAGACCGAGCTGCTTTCCGCCGGCGCCGAGGGCCACACGGCCAGGTGCTGGCGCCACGAGGAGACACGAAGGGAGGATGCATGGCCGGAGCAGAGCTACGCGTAGGGGTGATCGGGTGCGGGAGGTGGGCGAACTGGGCCCACCTGCCCGGCTGGACGCGGGACGAGCGCTGCCAGGTCGTCGCGGTGTGCGACTCGAACCCCGACCTGGCCCAGGCGGCGGCGGACAAGTTCGGGGTCGGCGAGGCTGTCTCCGACCACCGGCGCGTGATCGAGCGCGACGACATCGACGTGATCGACGTCGTCACGGGCGACGAGGAGCACTTCACGCTGACGATGGCGGCGCTCGAGGCCGGGAAGCACGTGCTCGTCGAGAAGCCCGTCGCGCACGACTATCGCGACACCATCCGCGCACGCGACCTCGCTGCGACCAAGGGGCTCGGGACGAAGGTCGGGTTCACGTTCCGCTACAGCCCGGCCGTGCGCTACATGAAGGAGCTGATCAACGAGGGCTTCGTCGGGACGCCGTACATCTACAACGCCTACGAGCAGAACTCGCAGTGGATCGACCCCCAGACGCCGCTGCGCCAGGTCGCGCCCGATCCGGAGAGCGATCGGATCGTCGTGTCGTCGCTCGAGGGCTACGGCGCCCCGGTCATCGACCTCGGGCACTGGTTCATGGCATCCGACCTCACGGCGGTTGTCGGCGTCCTTCGCAACTTCGTGCCCGAGCGTGTCATCCGCGAGACCGGCCTCATGACCCGGGCCAACATCGACGACGGCGACATCTTCATCGGCGAGTTCGCGAGCGGGGCGATCTGCTCCGTCCAGTCGAGCTTCGTCACCGTCGGCAACTACCCCGGGATCGAGGTGCGCGTCTACGGCAGCGAGGGGGCGCTGATCGCGCGCCTCGTCGAGGAGCACGGGGTCGCCGAGACGCTCCGGTCGGCGAAGCCCGACGCCGTGGAGTTCGAGCCCGTCGAGGTCCCCCAGCGGCTGTACCCGCCCGGCGGATCGGTGAAGGAGGACTGGCCGACGCTCTACTACTCGAACCTGACCGCGAACTTCGTCGACGAGATCCTCGCCGGCAGGGAGAACGAGGGCGGCTTCGCCGACGCGGCGTGGGTGCAGGAGGTCATAAACGCCGTCGAGCGCTCGCACCACGAACGGGGCTGGGTGGGGCTGCCGCTCGAGAGCTAGGCTTTCAGCGGGTCTCCTGCCGGAGGGCGACGATGGGCTACCTGCGAGCGCGCCGGTCGATCAAGCTGGGATCGGGCGTGAAGCTGAATCTGACGAAACGGGGCGCATCCGTGTCGCTCGGCGGCCGCGGCGCGCACTACACCGTGTCGACGACCGGGCGGCACACTCGCACCGTCGGAGTTCCAGGGACAGGGCTCTCGTATGTCGACACCCACGGTGGGCGCGGCGCCTCGCGAGGGCCGGATCGCACAACCCGCGCCGCACCGGCCGCCGTGGCCGCGGCGAGACCGAAGAAGCCGGGCCTGTTCGCGTCGGCGACTGAGAAGCGGTTCGCCCGTGGCATCGCGGCGTACGCCGCGCGAGGCCGGCCGAGGCGCTCGCACTCTTCCGCGAGGCGTCCGAGCGCGACGGCGATGACCGGACGAGCGCCGACGACCTGATGTGCGGCCTCGTGCTCCTGACCGTCGACGAGAACGCCGAAGACGCGGCTGCAACACCGGTGCCTGATGCCAATGGTTCACGGCCGAGCTGAAACATTGGCATCAGGCGTGGCCGTTTCACGAACGGGGCCTGGCCCCATGGGGTCAGAGACGCGCCATGGCTCGGAAGGAGCTCGAGAAGCTCTACGCGGACGCTCCGGACTACGAGGACGTGCAGGCGCTGCTGCGCGATCCCGAGTGGGGCGCCCCGGCTACTGGAGCTTGACGACGCGGCCATCGCGCGCCGAGGCGTAGAGCGCGTCGATCGTCCGCATGTTCCAGAGCGTGTCCTCGTGCGAGACGACCTCCGGCTGCCTGCCCTCGAGGACGCACCGTGCGAAGTCCTCGACCTCGAGCCGGTACTCGTCGTCGCCGCCGACCGGGATCGAGCGAGTCTCGCCGTCGGCGTCGGTGTGCTCGATCGCGACGTCGTCGCTTCGCAGCACGAAGGCCTGCGGGACGGTGATCGTGCCCTCGGTGCCGAGCAGCTGCACATGGTGGCGGTACGGCTGCGACAGGCTGCTCACGAACTGCGCCGACTGGCCGGAGCCGAAATCCAGGACACCGAGGAAGTCCTCGTCGACGCCCTCGGGGCTGGGCTGTGAGATCCCGGTGACCGCGACCGGCGGCCGCTCGAACATCCACCGGGACACGTTCACGCAGTAGGCGCCGACGTCGTAGAGCGAGCCGCCGCCGTACTCGGGCCGGCGGCGGATGTTCGCGGGGTCGCGCACCGTGAACGTGAAGACGGACCGCACCGTGCGGAGCTCGCCGACCGCGCCCTCGTCGAGCAGCCGCCTGACCGCCGCCCACTGGGGGTGGTAGCGGTACATGAACGCCTCCATCCAGACGACGCCGCGGCCCACGCAGTGCTCGATCATGTCGGCCGTCTCGGCGGCGTCCAGCGCCGCCGGCTTCTCGCACAGCACGTGCTTTCCGGCATCGGCGGCGCGCTTCGACCACTCGGCGTGCAGGTGGTTCGGGAGCGGGATGTAGACGGCGTCCACCCCGGAGTCGGCGAGCAGCTCGTCGTAGGAGCCGTGCAGGCGGACGTCGAGCTCCGTCTCGCGCAGGAAGGAGGCGCCCGTATCGCCGGAGCTCGCAAGGGCGACGAGCTCGGCGTTCTCCGCCCGCAGGATCGACGGGATCACGACCTTGCGGCCGATGTTGGCCGCGCTCACGACGCCGATCCGAACCTTCGCCATCTGGGACCCCCTCGCAGTCGGTGGCCGATCGTAGCCGCCGGCCGCCGCGCGCGGGTTCGGTGTTTTCCCGAAGCCGATTCGGTGTCGACCCCGACGCAGTCTCGAACCCCGTGGACGATCCTGGGGGCATGCCCGAGGAGCTGAGAGCACACAACGGCCACTCCGCAGCCGTGGAGTACGCGGTCGCGTGGACCGACGATCGCCATATGCGCCACCTCGGGCGCGCGCGCGTCGACGACGGAGAGCTCGTGCTCGAGGGCACACCGCCCGGCGGCGTCCGGCGGACGCTGCGGATCCCGGCGGCCGAGATCACGGGCGTCGGGCTGAACCGTTGGCGCCCCGCCCCGGCCGTCGCCGTGGGCGGCCCCGACGGCGAGCTGGTCGTCGAGCTCCTGCTGGGCGGCTGGGGAGCTGCGCATCAGCTGCAGAACGCCATCGCCTGCGCCCGGGACGACCTGCGATCCGGCATCCACGGCGACGCGCATCCGATGACCGACCGGGTTGCGATCCTTGCCGAGATCCGGCCCGGGAAGCGCCGCGATCTCGAGCGGGTGCTCGAGTGCGGCGAGCCGCTGGGCCTGTCCGGCGACACCTTCGAGCATCCCGAGGTGTTTCTCGGCGAGACCGAGGTGATCTTCGTCTTCACCGGCCCTGGCGCCGCGTCACAGCTCCGCGACATGGCGGCGACGCCTGAGCACTTCCGCCAGGCGACCCACATGACGGAGATCCTGACCGCGCCCCGCCTGCTCCGGTAGCGGCCGCCTGCGGGTTTTCCGCAGCCCGACACAGGGCGGACGCTGATGCGCCGGGCCGCCACAAACCGGATGCTTCAAGAATGGCGTTTCGCGCAGTCATCGCCGGCGGTGGCGTCGCCGGAATCGAAGCAGCCCTCGCGCTGCACGCGCTCGCACCCGACCTGGTGTCGGTCGAGCTCGTGTCGCCCGAGCCGGAGTTCGCGTACCGGCCGCTCGCGGTCAGCGAGCCGTTCGGCCACGGGCACGTCCACATGCTCGACCTGCGCACCGTCGCCGGCGACATCGGGGCCGAGCTGCGGATCGCGGGACTCGCCGGCGTTGACGATGCCGCCTCCAAGGCGCTCTTCGACGACGGCAGCGAGGCGGAGTACGACGCGCTGGTCATCGCCTGCGGAACGAGGCTCGTCCCCGCCGTCCCCGGCGCCGACACGTTCGCCGGCCCGCGCGACGTGGAGATGTTCCGGCGGCTGCTCGACGACATTGACGCCGGCGAGGTCGGGTCGCTCGCCTTCGTCGTGCCGCACGGTGTCGTGTGGCCGCTTCCGATCTACGAGCTGGCGCTCATGACCGCCCGGCGTCCGGCGAAGCACTCGGCCGAGCTGGCCGTCGTCACGTCCGAGGAGGAGCCGCTCGGCATCCTCGGCCCGGCGGCCGTGCAGGCCGTCTCGGAGCTCCTCCAGGAGCACGGCGTCTCGGTGCAGACGGGCGTCCTCCCGATGGCGGTGCGTGACGGCACGCTCACGCTCGCACCGGCCGGGGCTGTCAAGGCCGACAGGTTCGTGGCGCTCCCGGAGCAGCGCGGCATCGAGCTCTCGGGTGTCCCACACGATCCGGGGGGCTTCATCCGGGTCGACGAGCACGGCCGTGTCGACGGCCTGGACAACGTGTTCGCGGCGGGCGACATCACCACCTACTCGGCCAAGCAGGGCGGAGTCGCCGCCCAGCAGGCCGACGCCGTCGCCCAGATCATCGCCGCCGAGGCCGGAGCCGCCATCCTTCCCGAGCCGTTCCGGCCCGTCCTCAGAAGCGTGCTCCTCACCGGCAACGGCCCGCGGTACCTCTCGGCCCGCATGCGCGGCTCGTCGGAGATCTCGTCCGTTGCGACCACTCAGCCCTTCTGGTCACCCGCGGACAAGATCGCCGCGCCGTTTCTCGCGCCCTACCTCGCGCGACGGATCGACGGCGCGCTGCGATAGCGCTCCGCCGGCGCGTGCCACGCGCCGGTCGCACCGCACATCGGGCAGCGCGTCACCTCGCGCCGCGCGGTGACGCCGTAGCCGCACTCGCCGCAGTGCAGCTCGACTGCCGTCGGCCAGGCCGTGTCTGCCGGCACGACCCGTGACGCCGGCTTCAGCGGAAAGAGCGTAGACGTACCCATGGTGACCCCCAGGGTCGGTGCCCGAAACGATGACCTCATCGTCGCGCAAGGCCGCCGCCGGAGCATCCGGGCGGCCGCCGATCCACGATGCGTATTCGCCCGCAAATCGCCACGTACTTCCCCATCTCCGGGAATGGCGCCGACCCCGATGCGATCGGCCCTCGGCAGACGGATAGTGAGTCCAGATTCATCTGCCCAATCAAGGAAGGGGGACGTCATGTCAAGCGTCTCGGATACCCACACTGATCTGCCCGGTGTGGGCCGCCCCAAGCTCAAGCGTTCGCTGGGCCTCTGGATGGCGACGGCATTGGTCATCGGCAACATGGTCGGATCGGGAGTCTTCGGGCTTCCGTCCGCGCTGGCGTCGACCGGCCCGATCTCGCTGCTCGCGTGGGTGTTCACGGGAGCCGGCGCGATCCTGCTGGCACTCGTGTTTGCCAACCTCGGCCGAGCCTATCCCGAGACCGGCGGGCCGTACGCCTACGCGCGGCGGGCGTTCGGTGACTTCGCAGGCTTCTGGACCGCCTGGGGCTACTGGATCGCCGCATGGGCGGGCAACGCCGCCATCGCGACGATCTTCGTCAGCTATGCCAGCGTCTTCTGGCCCAGCCTGGGAACCAACAACGCGCTCGCGTTCACCCTGGGCCTGTCGGTCATCTGGGTGCTGACGCTCGCGAACTGCGCGGGGGCGCGCGAGTCGGGGATCATCCAGCTCGTCACCACCGTGCTGAAGTTCGTGCCGCTGCTCCTGATCGGCCTGATCGGGCTGTTCTACATGAACGCCGGCAACTTCACCCCGTTCGATCCGAATCACGTGACCCTCGCCGGTCACTGGCACGCGATCTCGTTCGCGGCCACGCTGACCCTGTGGGCGTTCCTCGGCCTCGAGTCGGCCACCGTGCCGGCCGAGGAGGTCAAGAACCCCGAGAAGACGCTGCCGCGGGCCACGATCCTCGGAACCGTCGTCACGACGGGCCTCTACGTGCTCGCCACCGTCGCGATCATGGGCGTCATCCCCGCCGCGACGCTGGCCGGCTCGAACGCCCCGTTCGCCGACGCCGCCCGCGCGATCTTCGGCTCCTCGGTGCTGGGCATGTCGCCTGACAAGCTCATCGCCGCGGTTGCGATGATCTCGACCTTCGGAGCGCTGAACGGCTGGATCCTGATCCAGGGCCGCGTGCCGCTGGCAGCGGCGCAGGACGGGCTCTTCCCGAAGGCGTTCGCCCAGGTGAGCGGTTCGCGCAAGACCCCGGTGGTCGGCCTGGTCGCCTCGTCGGTGCTCCTGAGCGGGCTCATGGCGATGAACTACCAGTCCTCGCTCACCGACACGTTCACGAAGATCATCATCCTGGCCACGCTGACCACGCTCGTGCCGTACGCGTTCGCTGCGGCCGGCCAGCTGATGCTGATGTTCACCGACCGCGAGCGCTTCAGCGGACGACGGCTCGGCCTCGACGCTGCGATCGCGATCGCCGCCTTCGCCTACTCCTTCTGGATGATCTACGGAGCGGGTGAGGAGTACATCGCGCAGGGCTTCCTGCTCCTGATGGCAGGCATCCCCGTGTACGTGTTCATGCGCTGGCGCCAGTCCAAGGCGTCGCCGTTCGACGCACTGCCGGAGACTCCCGAGCCGCCGCTCGTGAGCCTCGAAGAGGAGCGCCCGCTGGCTCCGCTCGGACGCTGACCGACAACACCAACCGCTGACGCGGCGGGGTGGAGAGGGATCTCCACCCCGCCGCTTCGCTGTGCGGGGAACCCACCGTCGAATTCAGGCCATCCCCCGATGCCTGCCGGCCCGCCCGGACGTACGCTCACGGCATGACAGAGCTTCAGTCCAGTCGCGTCCCCACCGTCGAATCGGCGTCGATTCTCGCCTCCGTCGTGTGCGGCGTGGACGGCTCCGAGGAGGCCGCCGAGGCCGTGCGCCAGGCCGCCCTCCTCGCCGCCCCGGCCGCCCGGTTCGAGCTGGTCGGCGTGATCCACGCCGGCCTTGTCGAATCCGTGGCGTCGGTCATGCCCGCGCTGACGGTCGAGCCGGAGCGGCTGCTTCGCAAGCAGGCGTGGGCGGCGCTCGAGGACGCCTCGCGCGACGTGCGCGGGCAGATCGAGGTGACGACGACGCTCCGCACCGGGCCGGCCGCCGCGCTGCTCGAGGTCGAGGCCAGGCGGCTCGAGGCCGACACGATCGCCGTCGGCAGCCACGGACAGGGGCGGCTCGCCGGGAAGCTGCTCGGCAGCGTGGCGACGCGCGTCGTCCACGACGCCCGGCGCTCGGTCCTGGTCGCGCGCAGCGCGCCGACCGCGACGTTCCCGCGCCGCATCATCGTCGGCGTCGACGAGTCGGAGCCCTCGGCTCGGGCGCTCGCCATCGGCCGTGAGCTCAGCCGCCGCACGGGCGCGCCGCTCGACCCCGTGCACGTGCTCGACAGCTCGCCTGCCGCAGCGCTCGTCGAGCGCGCCACATCGGAGGACCTGCTGATCGTCGGATCCCGCGGCAAGCGCGGGCTGCGCTCGCTGGGAAGCGTCAGCGAAGCGGTCGCGCATCGTGCCGCCGGGTCCGTGCTCGTCGTGCGCTGAGACCACCGGGGCCGGGCACCGTACGGTGCCCGGCCCCATGGTGTTCAACGGGCTGAGACTACGCGGCCTCGTGCAGGCTCGCGACGTCGGGCATCCGAGCAAGCTCGGCGAGTCCCTCGACCTCGAGCTGCCGCACCCGCTCGCGGGTGAGGCCGACCTCGCGTCCGATGACGTCGAGGTTCAGCGGCTCGCCGCCGGCGAGGCCGTAGCGCAGCTCCAGCACCCGCCGCGTCCGCGGCGAGAGCCGGTCGAGCGCGGAGCGCAGTGCATCGGCCCTGAGGGATACGGCAACGACGTCGTCGATCGGCTCGGCGTCGGCGTCGGGGAGCAGGTCCCCGAGCTCCGTCTCGCCGTCGACCGCCGCCGGCTGGTGCAGCGAGACCGTGCTCGTCCGCACCTCGTCCAGCGCGTCGACGTCCTCGACGGCCACCTGAGCCTGCTTCGCGACCTCCTCGACCGTCGCCGCCCGGCCGAGCCGCACCTCCGCCTCACGGCGTGCACGGTCGACCTTGCGCATCCGGTCGTGGATGTGCACGGGCAGCCGGATCGTCCGGCTCTGGTTCGCCACGGCGCGCTGCACGGCCTGGCGGATCCACCACGTGGCGTACGTCGAGAACTTCAGGTCACGCTGCCACTCGAACTTCTCCACTGCGCGCACGAGACCGAGCGTGCCCTCCTGGATCAGGTCGACGAACGGCACGCCGTGACCGCGGTACTTCTTCGCGATCGACACGACGAGGCGCAGGTTGGCCTCGACCATGTGGCGCTTGGCGTCGTCGTTTCCCTGCTCGATCAGGCGGGCCAGACGCTGCTCCTCTGACTTGGTGAGAAGCGGCGTGCGGCCGATCTCGGCGAGGTACAGGTCAAGGCCGTTCGTGGTCGCCGTCGTGTGGTACCAGCGCGGCGAAGCCTCGACGATCTCTGGCTCGGAAGCGCGCACGCTCACGACCTCGACGTCGAGCTCGTCGAGCTGGCGCCGGAGGTCGGCCTCGTCGTCCTCTGTCAGGTCGAGGCCCGCGATCGCGGCCTCCACCTCGTCTGCGTCCACCGACCCACGGGCCTCCGCATCCTCCAGGAGCTCTCGCAGCGGTGTGTGGTTCATCACATTCATTCTCATCATCCTCTTGGCGCATTGCGCCCGCGCAACCCGACCGGGTCCCGGACGCTGGGGGTATTTCGATTTGACCCGGATGGAGGCGGGCGTCGGGGGCCTTCAGAAGCCCCACCGCTCCATCCACCACGTCTAACGATTGTCTCGTTCTAGGTATTCCCGTTTGGACGAACGGAAACACGCGAACCTTGACGCGGGATTGGACGGTGTGCTCGAATCTCCCCGGATGGGGAAGCGGAGAAGCGGCTGGACGGGGTGTGGGCGGGCACTCGTCCTTGCAAACAACGGGATCAGACCCCAATGTTGCGCCCCAGCTCTCCAGGGGCGAAAAATTGGGGTCAGACGCCAATTTTTCAATGTTGCGCCTCAGCTCTCCTTGAGGACCGAGTACCAGACCCGCTCGGCGACGTCCACCAGGCCGTCGCTCGTGCGCGCGAGACGGCGGTAGAGCTCGCGGCGCGCGGCGACCTCGTGCAGGTCGGCCAGCTCGTCGAGGCCCAGCATGCCTTTCCGGTAGGCGCGCTCGACGCGGCGCTGGCTCTCGAGCGCGGCGTCGGCGGCGGCGGTCGCCGGGGTCCCGCCGCCTTCGCCAAGTGCCGCGAACGCGTCGGCGATGTGGTGCGTCCCCTCGGCGAGCGCCGCGGCCAGCTCGGCCATCGGCGGGTCGGGAGCCTTCCCCAGCACCTCGGCCTCGCGGACGATGTTCTTGGCCGCGTTCATCACCCGGTCGAGCCCGCCGGAGAGCTGGAAGATGTCTTCGGGCTCGAGCGGAGTCGAGAACGCCTCCGAGAGCGCCAGTCGCAGCTCGCGTTTGCGGTCGTCGGCGAGGTGCTCGCACTCGCGGACGCGGGCCGCGGCCTTCTCGTCGCCCGCGGCCCATTCGGCGAGCGCGTCGAGCCCGGCCACCGTCGCGTCGGTCTGTGCCCGAAGCGCGCCGAGCACGTCGGGAGTCCGCGGCAGGAACCAGCGCCGCGTGCTCACGCGAGACCGTTCCAGACGACGGCGATGACGGCGCCGAGCACGGCCGACGCCGGGAGCGTCGCGAGCCATCCGAATCCCATGGTGCGCACGACTGCCCAGCGTACATGGCGCCAGCGCCTGCGGCCGACCCCGACGCCGACCACCGACGACGCGACGACATGCGTGGTCGACACGGGCGCGCCGACATACGACGAGGCGAGGATCACGACCGTCGAGGCGGACTGGCTCGAGAACCCGTCGATCGGGTGCAGGTGGAAGATGCGCCGGCCGATCGTGCGCACGATCGTCCACCCGCCCATGGCGGTGCCGAGCGTGAGCGTCGCCCCCGAGGCGACCTTGACCCAGAGCGGCACCGAGAGCGTGTCGAGCCGGCCTCCCGCGACGAGGAGCGCGGCCGTCACCCCCATCGCCTTCTGAGCGTCGTTGGCGCCGTGGCTGAACGAGAGCGCGGCGGACATCACCCACTCCCCGCCGCGCACCGGCCCCGCCAGGCGCCGCGTCGCCCTGCGGACGGCGCGGCGAGTGAGGCGGGTGACGGCCGTCCCGAACACGAAGCCGATGACGGGCGAGACGGCCAGGGCGATCAGGACGCCGAAGACGCCGACGGGATGCCAGCCGTCGAGGCCGCCCCAGTTGATGCCGCTCAGGCCCGTGGTCACCACCGCGGCGCCGACCAGCCCTCCCACGAGGGCGTGCCCGGAGCTCGAAGGCAGCCCGCGGCGCCACGTCGCGATGTTCCACAGGGTCGCCCCGAGAGCGCCCGCGCCGATGACGGCCACCCCCTCGCTCGCAGGAACGGTGACGATGCCCGCGATCGTGTCGGCGACGGCCGTGCCGACCAGGACGGCGCCGAGCATGTTGAAGGTGGCGGACAGCGCAATCGCCTGCCCCGGCCGGGCGCCGCGCGTCGCAACCAGGGTCGCGATCGCGTTGGCCGCGTCATGGAATCCGTTCGTCAGCGAGAACGCGAACGAGCACGCCACCGCGAGCGCCAGAGACATTGGCGGATGATCTCAGCCGAGAGCTGCGGCGTGGTCGGGCACGTACTTCTGCGTGCCGCGGTCGGGCCGGCGGTAGCCGTCCTCGGACTGGCGCCGCGGGAGCTCCACCGGCTCCGGGGTCCGGTCCTCATACGGGATCCGGCTCAGGAAGTGCGAGATGCAGTTCAGCCGCGCGCGCCGCTTGTCGTCGGCCTCGACGACGAACCAGGGCGACTCGGGCAGGTCGGTGTGGACGAACATCTCGTCCTTCGCACGCGAGTAGTCGATGTAGTGGCTGCGCGACTCGATGTCCATGGGCGAGAGCTTCCAGCGCTTCGTCTCGTCCTTGATCCGCTCGCGGAAGCGCTTGAGCTGCTCCTCGTCGGACACCGAGAACCAGTACTTCATGAGCAGGATGCCGTCATCGATCAGCATCCGCTCGAATGCCGGGCACTGGCGCAGGAAGAGCTGGTGCTGGGCCGGGGTGCAGAACCCGAGCACGCGCTCGACCCCGGCGCGGTTGTACCAGCTTCGGTCGAAGAGCACGATCTCGCCCGCCGACGGCATGTGCGCGGCGTAGCGCTGGAAGTACCACTGCGTCTGCTCGCGCTCGCTCGGCGCGGGGAGCGCGGCGATGCGGGCCTGGCGCGGGTTGAGCGGCTCCATGATCCGCTTGATGGTTCCGCCCTTCCCGGCGGCGTCGCGGCCTTCGAACACGACCACCACGCGGAGGCCCTCCTCGCGCAGCCAGTACTGCATGCGGGCCAGCTCGACCTGGAGCCGGGCGAGCTCCTTCTCGTACAGCTTCCGCGGAACACGCTCGACTTTTCCGTTGTCGCGCGACATCCGGCTTCCGAGGGTAGCACTAGCCGTTGCCGAGCGAAACCGCGGCCCGGGCGAGCTCCTCGATGTCGGGCACCTCGTCGTCGCCGTAGCGCCACGCTCCGCGGATCACGCCGTCGCCGTCGATCAGGAAACAGCTGCGTACGGGCGTGTCGACCAGGCCGTCGAGGTCCTGCGCCACGCCGAACGCGCGCACCGCCTCGCCGGTCCAGTCAGAGAGGAGCGGGTAGTCGAGCCACTGCTGCTCGGCCCATTTCTTGTGCGAGTACGGGCTGTCGCGCGACACGGCGGCGATGCGGACGCCCGCGACCTCGAACACCGCGCTCCTGTCACGCAGGAGCCGCAGCTGGTTTCGTCAGGTGCCCGTCCAGTCGTAGAGGTAGAACGAGAGCAGGAGCGGGCCCCGGGCCGCAAACTCGACGAGCCGGACCGGCTGGACGTCGTTGTCGAAGAGCGTGACGTCGGGGACGCGGTCGCCGGGCTCGAGCACGCGCGGAGATTAGACGGTCAGGCTGCCGCGTCGGCGTGATGGCACGCGACCGCGTGCTCGCCGCCTTCGAGCGGGGGCTTCTCGGCGCGGCAGATGTCGGTCACGAGCGGGCAGCGCGTGGAGTACGGGCAGCCGGCCGCCGCCGCCGACGCGATCCCCTCGGCCGCCCGGGGGCGGTCGCGAAGCCGGCGCTCGGCGGGCGATGTGCCCGGGATCGCCTCGAGCAGCGCACGCGTGTAGGGGTGGCGCGGGTTTCGCGTCACCGCCTCGGCCGGCCCCTGCTCGACGACCATCCCGGCGTACATGACCGCCACCTCGTCGCTCATCCGCCGCACGACGTGCAGGTCGTGCGAGATCACGAGCAGGCCGACTCCGCGGTCCCGCTGGAGGTCGAGGAGCAGGTTCAGGATCTGCGCCTGAACCGAGACGTCGAGCGCGGACGTCGGCTCGTCGCAGATGACGAGCTCGGGATCGAGCGCGAGCGCCCGGGCGATCCCGATCCGCTGGCGCTGGCCGCCCGAGAACTGGGCCGGGTAGGCGCTCGCGTCGACGCCGGACATGCCGACGGCGTCCAGGAGCGCGCGCACGCGTGACGAGCGCTCGCCGCGCGGCACGCCCTGGATGTCGAGCGGCTCGGCGACGACGTCCTCGACCGTGAACCGGCCGTCGATCGACTCGTACGGGTCCTGGAAGATCATCCCGATCGCCTTCCGGGCCGTGCGGAGCGCGCGCGCCGACCGGCCGTAGGCGCTGCCGTTGAAGCGCAGCTCGCCGCCGCTCGGCCGCTCGAGGCCGACGACCAGGCGAGCCGTCGTCGACTTCCCGCACCCCGACTCCCCCACGACGCCGACCGTCCGGCCCGCGTGGAGCTGGAGCGACACCGCGTCGACGGCCGTCACCCGGCCGAACTGCTTCGTCACCCGGTCGAGCTCGACGATCGGGGCGCTCATCGCGCGACTCCGAGGAGGTGGCACGCGGCGCGGTGGCCCGGCCCGACATCGACGGCCACGGGCACGATGTCGGGGCACGGCTCGTGGACGTGCGCGCACCGGGGGTGGAACGGGCAGCCCGGCGGGATGAAGCCCGACGGCGGAGCGCCGGCGATCGTCGCGAACGGCGACTTGGGCGGCGCCTCGGCCCCGCCGCGCACGGTCTCGAGGAGCGCCTGCGTGTAGGGGTGCGCCGGGTTCGCGAACACCTCGTTGGCCGGCCCCTGCTCGACGATCCTGCCGCCGTACATGACGCCGACGGTGTCGGCGATCTCGGCGACCACTCCCATGTCGTGTGTGATCCAGAGGATCGTGACGCCGTGCTCGGCCTGGAGCGCCGCTGCCAGCGCCAGGATCTCGGCCTGCACGGTCACGTCGAGCGCGGTCGTCGGCTCGTCGGCGATGAGGAGGCGCGAGCGCAGGGCAAGCGCCATCGCGATCATCACGCGCTGTCGCATGCCGCCGGAGAGCTCGTGCGGGTACATGCCGGCGACCTCGCCCGCCCGCTGGATCCCGACCTGAGCGAGGAGCTCGGCCGCCTGGCGGCGGGCTTCGCCGCGCTTCACGCCGTCGCGCGTCTCGAAGACCTCGGCCACCTGGAGCCCGGCGGGCAGCACGGGGTTGAGCGCCGCCATCGAATCCTGAGCGAGGTATCCGACCAGCCGTCCACGAGCCCGGCGGAGGTCGGCGCCGGTGAGGGCCGTGACGTCGACGCCGTCGACCCGCACCGCGCCCCCCGCGATCTCGCCGCCCGGCGGGAGCAGGCGGGCGACGGCCAGCGCGAGCGATGTCTTGCCGGATCCCGATTCGCCCACGATCGCCATCGTCCGGCCCTCGTCCAGCACGAGCGACGCCTCGGTCACGGCCTCGAACGAGCCGTAGTGCACGGACACGCGCTCGACCTCGAGGAGCGCCGTCACCCGGCCTCCTCGACGCGCGCCCGCGGGTCGACGAGCGCCCGAACGACGTCCGCCACGAGGTTGAAGGCCACGACGACGACCGCCGCGATGATGACCGTGCCCATGAGGAGCGGCCGGTCGAGCTGGTTGTAGGCCTGCTCCTGGAGCTCGCCGATCCCCGGCCAGGCGAACACCGTTTCGACGAAGACCACGCCCGACAGGTAGATCGCGACGTCGAGGCCCGCGAGCGTGATGACGGGCGAGAGGCAGTTCCGGATCACGTGGCGGCGGAGGATCACCCGTCGCGGGAGGCCCTTGGCGACGGCGGTTCGCATGTACGGCGACGAGAGCGCCGTCCGCGTGGACTCCGAGACGACGGCGGCGTAGTACGGCACCCCGAAGAGGCCGAGCGTCATCGCCGGGAGGATCAGCTCCTTGGGGCTCGTCCCGCCGCCGAGCGGCAGAAGGTCGAGCCGGTAGGCGAAGACGACCAGGAGCAGGAACCCGAGCGAATAGGTCGGGATCGAGAGCAGGACGACGTTGGCCGCCGCGAGCCCGCGGCTGCGGTTGCGCCGCAGGCCGTCCCACAACCCCAGGCCGCCGCCCAGGGTCACCTCGACCAGAAGCCCGCCGAAGGCGAGCACGGCCGTCGCCGGCAGGCGCTCCATGACGAGGTCGATCACCGGCCGGCGGCGGATGTACGAGACGCCCAGGTCGCCCTGGGCCACGTTCGTCATGTACGTGACGAGCTGCGACGGGACGGAGTCGTCGAGGTGGAGGTTCGCGCGGACGGTCGCCAGCACCTCGGGCGACGCGCGCGGGCCGGCGATCCGGCGCGCGGGGTCGCCCGGGAGCGAGAACTGGAGCACGAACGTCAGCAGGACGACGCCCGCGATCGTGACGAGGCCGAGGCCGATCCGGACGATCAGATATCGAGCCATGACCTCTGGAGGGAGACGGCGCCGCGCCGCGAGAGCGACTCGCCGATCAGGACGAACCCGAACACGATCAGGACGACGCAGGCCAGCGGCACGATGAGGAGGTGCGGCGCGTAGTCGATCGCACCCTGCCCCTCGGCGAGCATGTTGCCCCACTCCGGGGTGGGCGGCTGGATGCCGGCGCCGAGGTAGCTGAGGCCTGACCCGACCGCGACGACCGTCGCGCCGTTGAAGGCCGCGATGGTCGCGATCAGGCTGGCGAGGTTCGGGAGGATGTGCCGCCGGATCACCGTCCTGCCCGGCGCGCCCATCGCAATCGAGGCCTCGACGAAGGTCCGGCGCCGAAGCGCCAGCGTCTCGCCGAAGATGACTCGCGCCGTCCATGCCCAGTAGAGCGCCGTCACGACGATGGCGATGCCGAGCACACCCGTCCCGAGGACGCTCGCGAGCGCGAGGCCCGAGATCACGGTGGGCACGGCCAGGAACACGTCGGTGACGCGCATGAGCGCGTGCTCGACCCAGCCCCGGTAGAAGCCGGCGACCAGGCCGACGATCACGCCGAGGCCGACCGACGTGATGTTCGAGATGAAGGCGATCTCGAGGGTCGCGCGCGCCCCATAGGCCACCCGCGCCATCATGTCGCGGCCCAGCGAGTCGGTGCCGAGGATGTGGCCGGAGTGGAGGACGCCGAGCGGCAGCCCGTTCGGAGTCAGGCCGTCGATGGGGGTCGCGTAGGGGTCGCCGAACAGGGGGGCGAACACGGCGAGCAGCACGCCGGCAGTGAGAATCGAGACCCCTGCGATGAACGTCCGCCGCGGCCACGTGGCCGCGGCCGCCTTACGTCGCGACCCAGAGGCGGTCGTAGTAAGCGCCGTAGACACCGGAGTAGTGGAAGTTCTTGAGGCGGTCGGGGTTACGGGCCATGATCCAGTTCACGTTCTCGCAGAAGACGCCGGCCGCGTCGTCGCCGACCTTGGCCTCGACCTGGGCGAGGAGTGCGTTTCGCGCGTTCGGGTCGGTCGTGCCGCGGGCCTGTGCCGTCAATCGGTCGACGTCGGCGTTCGAGTAGTGCGTGTAGTTGGACGACCCGCCCGTCTCCCAGTACTGGCTGATCAGGTCGATCGCCGTCGGGTAGATCGCGTAGAAGGTCGACACCCACGAGTCGCACTTGCCCTTGATGCTGAGGTCGTTGATGGTCGCGTAGGAGGCCTGCTTCAGCGTGATGTCGACCCCGATCGCCTTCCACTGCTGCTGCAGCACCGCACCCACCTGGGGCTCGGGGCTGTCGCTCACCCAGAGGGTGGCGGCGACCTTCGGCGAACCGGCGTCGGCGAGAAGGCTGCGGGCGCGGTCGAGGTCGAGCGTGTACGGCTGGAACGTGCGCGAGCCGGCCAGCATGTCGACGGGGAACGGGGCTCCCCAGGCCGTTGCCTCGCCGCCGGTCACGCGCTGGAGCTGGTCGCGGTCGGTCGCCCAGTTGAGCGCCTGGCGCACGCGCACGTCGCGGAACGCCTCGACGCGCGGGTGCATGTTGATCCAGCGCGAGGAGAGCAGGCGCTGCTCGAAGCGGTACTTCCTGAGGCGGTCCGACGCGCTGGTCTCGGCGAGGCTCTGGGCCGTGAGGCCGTAGCCCATCAGGTCGAGCTCGCCGCGCTGCATCATGAGCAGCTGCACGCTCTGGTCGATGCCCCACCGGAACTCGACCTCGTCGAGATACGGGAGCCCCTTCCAGTAGTAGTCGTCGAACCGCGTGAACACGTAGCGCTGGCCCTGCGAGTCGTACGTCCCGACCTTGAAGGGGCCGTTCCCGACCGGCGTGTCCGCGAAGCTGGCACCGAGCCGGTCGACCTCCTCCTTGGGCACGGGCGCCATGAACGGCTGGGTGAGGGCGTAGACGAACGTGATGTCGGGCTGGACGAGCGTCACCCGAAGCGTGTTGTCGTCGACCACCTCGACGCCCGTCAGCTCCTGCGCCTGGCGTCGGTAGAGCTCCTTGGCGCCCTTGATCGTGTAGATGTAGCTGGCCGCCCAGCTCTGGGTCTTGGGATTGAGCACCCGCTCCCACGCGTACTTGTAGTCGGCTGCGACCACCGGGCGGCCGTTGTGGAACATGACGTCCTTGCGAAGCGGGATGGTGTAGACCAGGCCGTCGGCCGACACCTTCGGCATCGCTGCTGCGGCGTTCGGCCGCGGCGAGTTGTCGGTGTCGTACGAGTAGAGGGGCGAGAAGAGGACGTCGCAGATCGCCTCCCACCCCGTGCTCGTGTAGGCGATGGCCGGGTCGTAGCCGTTGCCCTCGACGTCGAAGGCGTTGATGACCCGCCCGCCGTGGGTGCCGCCGGTGGCCGGCGGGCCCGGCACGGCGCTCGAGACCGTCCCTCCACCCTTCGACGTCGACGGCGGAAGCTGCCGACGAGCTGCCCCCGCAGCCGGCCAGGTAGAGGGCGAGCGAGCCCGACGCGGCGCCCTCGAGGAGCCTGCGACGGGTGACGCGGGGATCGGTCAAGGTCGGGAGATGGTACAAACCGCGCCGGTTGCGTGCAGGCCGAGCCGCCCGGTAGCGTCCGCGGCCGTGATCGCCCCGTTCGACCGCGACGGTGAATGGCTGCGCTGCGCGCTGCACGCGCACACCACGAACTCCGACGGCGAGGCGACCCCCGACGGGCTGGTCGAGCACTACGTCCGGGCCGGCTTCGACGTTCTCGCGATCACCGACCACTGGCACATCACGGTGCACGCCCACGACGAGCTGCTGCTGATCCCGTCGAGCGAGCTCTCGGCCAAGCTCGACGGCCGCGGCGACTTCGACGCCGACGTGCTCGCGTACGGGATCGACGTCCTGCCCGAGCCGGCCGAGGAGTTCCCCTCGATCTCGGACGCCGCCGCCTGGATCGTCGGGCAGGGCGGTGTCGCCTATCTCGCGCACCCGTACTGGAGCGGCCTCAGGGCCGAGGACTACCTGGCCGCCCCCGCCCTGTCGGGCATCGAGGTGATGAACGCGGGCTCGGAGCTCCTCCAGGGGAACGGGCTGTCGGCCGTCCACTGGGACGACATCCTGCACCTGGGCGGGCGCTGCCTCGCGATCGCGACCGACGACTCGCACTACCCCGGCCAGGACAGCCGGCTGGCGTGGACGATGGTGCGTGCCGCGGAGCGGTCGCGCGCGGCGGTGATCGGCGCGCTCCGCGAGGGCGACTTCTACGCCACCTCGGGCGCCGAGATCTCCGGGATCGAGGTCGATGCGGGCGGCGTCGAGGTGCGGTGCGGGCCGGCCCGCGCGATCACGGTCCGCTCGGGGCCCTGGGACGGCTGCCGGGTCGACGCGGGGCCGTTTGCGATGAACTGGCGCGGGCGGGTGCTCGAGCGCCGCCACGACGGCGCGATCACCCGGGCCCGGTTCGAGCCGCCCGAATACTGGAAGTGGGGCCGGGTCGAGGTCGAGTCGGTCGAGGGCGCACGCGCCTGGTCGAACCCGTTCGCCGTGGGCTGAGCCGCCCGCGATACCGTGCGGGTCGTGGCACGCGACCCCGACATTGCGATCCGATTGCGGGGCGTGACGAAGCGCTTCGGCTCGATCACCGCGGTCGACGGCCTCGAGCTGGACGTGCCGGCGGGCACCTGCGTCGGGCTCCTGGGACCGAACGGCGCCGGCAAGTCGACGACCATGAAGATGCTGACGGCCCAGGCGATCGCCGACGAGGGCGAGCTCGAGGTGCTGGGCTACCGGCTGCCCGGCGAGTCGAAGGAGGCTCGGGCGGAGTGCGGGGTCGTCCCCCAGCTCGACAACCTCGACACCACGCTCACGGTCGAGCAGAACCTGCGCGTGTTCGCGTGGCTCTACCGGCTCGGCCGGCACGAGCGCACGCCGGCGGTCGAGCGGGCGCTCGAGATCGCGAACCTCACGGGCCGACGCGACACGCGGGTCGACGAGCTCTCGGGCGGCATGCGCCGGCGGCTCCTGATCGCCCGGGCGCTCGTCCACCGCCCGCGCCTCGTCCTGCTCGACGAGCCGACCGTCGGGCTCGACCCGCAGGTGAGGCAGGAGCTGTGGGCGCTCATCGACAGCCTCCGATCCGAGGGCGTCTCGATCCTCATGTCGACCCACTACATCGAGGAGGCCGAGCGTCTCGCCGACACCGTCACGATCATGTCCGAGGGCCGGGCCATCGTGACCGGCCGCCCGCAGGATCTGGTGGCCGAGCACGCCGGCCGCGAGGTGCTCGAGGTGTACGGGCCGCCGCCCCGGCTCGCCGAGGTCGAGGAGAGCGCCGTCGCCGGCGGGCTGCGAACACGTCGCACGGGCACGAGCGTCGCGATCGTGGGGATCGAGGACGCGAACGGCTTTGTCCACGACGGACCCCGCCGGCCGGCCAACCTCGAGGACGTCTTCGTGCTCCTGACCGGCGAGGACATCGAGTGACCGTCGCCACCGTGACGCGGCGCCTGCACCGGCTCGAGCGGCCGGCGGTGGCCGGCGTGCTCTACCGCGAGGTGGTCAACTTCTCGTCGTACTGGCGCTCGGCCACCTTCTCGTCGACGGTCGAGCCGACGATCTACCTGCTCGCCTTCGGCTTCGGGTTCGGCTCGCTCGTGTCGCGGGTGGGCGGCTACGACTACGTCGAGTTCGTCGGCACCGGGACGGTCGCGACCGCAGTGCTCTTCTCGAGCGTGTTCCCGGGGATGTTCTCGACGTTCGTGAAGTTCCGCTTCCAGCGCACGTACGACGCCATCCTGGCGGCGCCCGTCGACACCGAGGAGCTGGTGACGGCCGAGGCGCTCTGGATCGCGATCCGCGCCGGCGTGTACGGCTGCGCGCCGCTCCTCGTGGCGATCGCCTTCGGCCTCGACCCGCGCCCGGAGATGATCTTCATCCCCGCGATCGGCTTCGTGTCCGGCTACGGATGGGCCGCGTTCGGGATCACGGTTGCAGCGACGATGAAGTCGATCGACAACTTCAGCTACGTCATCAGCGCGGTCGTGACGCCGCTCTTCCTCGTGGCCGGCACGTTCTTCCCCATCTCCGGCCTGCCGGAATGGGCCCAGCTCCTGGCCCAGCTGAACCCGCTCTACCACACGGTCCAGCTCGTCCGGCACGCGGCGTTCGGATTCGACGCCACGGCCGACCTGTGGAACGCCGCCGCCCTCCTGATCTTCGGCGTCGCCACGTGGCGGCTCGCGATCTGGCGGATGTCGGCCCGGCTCATTCTCTGACGATGCGAAAGGACGTCCGCGAGTTCATCCGCCGGCTCGAGGCCGCCGGCCTCGAGGTCCAGTCCACGCCGGGCCACTACCACGTCTGGCGCGACGGCAAGCCTCTGCGCAAGGCGAACGGCATGCCCTTCACGTTGCCCTTCTCGCCCGGCACCACCCGCTGGCGCAAGACCGCGATCCTCGACCTGCGCAAGCTGGGCATCGACGTCTGAGGACGGCCGGCGATATGCTCGCCCGCGATGGGTGACGGAACGCGTGAGAGCCCGTGGGTGCTGAAGACGCCGAGCGGCGGGTCGGAGTACCAGATGTACCGCGACGAGTCGCTCGACCCGCCCGCCCTGGTGTGTCGCGTCGGCAAGACCGAGCTTCGCTACCACCTGCGCTGCATCGAGGATCTCCACGCGATGCTGAAGGCGCACGGCGACTGGATGCCGCTCGGGTCGGCCGACGAGCAGAAGCCCGCGGCCGAGGGCACGGTCGAGGCCTGGGCGCGCTCCCCCGAGAACCCGGTCGGCGGCTGGTACGGCCTGAAGAAGGGCCTGCGGGGCCGGTTCGGCATGTACGTGCCGCCGCTCATGGCCGAGCTCGGCCTGGCCGAGGTCGAGACGAAGCCGCGCAACAACAGCATGCGCGCGCTCTAGCGGCTCAGGCCTGAAACACCTGTACCCGGTACCAATGTTTCACCGGACGGCGCAGGCTCCGCCGCGACGAACCAGACGCACTGCCCCGCGAGCCGAAGGCCCGACGCCACGAGGAAGGCTCCCGCCCGCCGCCGCACCGGGCCTGCAACCCGAGGCTCGGGCCGGGCGTCACGCCGCAATCGCTCGATCCGCTCGGCTGCGATAAGCCGGCGAGTGGTCATGTCGGTGGGTTGCAACACTGGAGCACCTCTCGATCTAGACTATCTTGAGATCGAGATACTATCGCTCGAATCTCTTGACGTCAAGAAAAATTGTGTCAAACTACGTGGAGATGGCTTCCCCGCCCGTCGAGCAAGACCATGTCGACGACTTCCTGAGTCGGATCCACCTGGCGTACCCTGACCTCGACCTCGAGGTGGAGGGGATCGTCGACCGCATCGGCGGCATCAACCGCCGCATCAACCGGATGCTCGACGAGACGCTCGCGGAGTTCGGGCTCGACATGGGCGAGTACAAGGTGCTCAACTCGCTGACGCAGAAGGGGCCGCCGCATCGCAGCACGCCGGGGCGCCTCGCGAAGCGGATGGAGCTCTCGAGCGGGGCGATGACCAACCGGCTCGATCGGCTCGAGGAGGCCGACCTGATCCGGCGCCTGCCCGACCCGGAGGATCGCCGCAGCGTCGTGGTTGAGCTCACCGACCACGGCCGGGAGACGATTCAGAAGGCGATCGGCGTGCAGGCCCAGAAGGAGGCGCTCGTCGCGGCGGCGCTCAACCCGCGCGAGAAGTCCCAGATCAACGCACTCCTCCGAAAGATCATGATCGAGTTTGAGCGCCGGGAGCGGTCAGGTGCTCCAGCACCGCCGCCGTGAACGCCTCGGGCTGACCCACGCTCGAGAGATGGGCGCAGTCGTCGAGGACGACGAAGCGCGAGCCGGCGATGCCGTCGGCGATCTCCCGGCCGCGATCCGGCGGTGCCACCGAGTCGTCCGCGCCTGAGATCACGAGCGTCGGCGCGGCGATCCGGGCGAGGTGCGGGCTCGCGTCCCACTCGGCGAGCGCCTCGCAGCAGCCCGCATATCCCTCACGCTGCACGGCGCAGAACGTGGCCCGGAGCCCGGCGACGACATCGGGGCGGGCCGCCGCGAAGGCCGGTGTGAACCACCGGCTGAGCACGGCGTCGGCGACCGCCTCGGTCCCGCCCTCGCGCACGGCCGCCGCTCGCTCCTGCCACATCTCCGGCGTCGCGAACCGGGTACCGGCGGAGGCGATCACGAGCCTGTCCACGCGCTCGCGAGCGTTGGCCGCAATCCAGGTGGCGACGGCGCCGCCGATCGAGAGGCCGCAGATCGAGACCCGCTCCAGCCCGAGGCGGTCGAGCAGCTCGAGCGCGTCGCCTGCGAGCTCCTCGATCGTGTAGGGGCCCTGCGGCGCGGGCGTCCCTCCGTGCCCGCGCTGGTCGAAGCGGACGAGCCTGCGGCGCGCCGCCAGACCGCCGACCTGAGGCTCCCAGAGCTCGAGCGCGGCCCCGAGCGAGTTCACCAGGAGCAGTCCCGCCCCCGTGCCGTCGACGCGATGGTGCACCCTCACGCCGTGCCTCCCTTCCGATCGCCGCCTCCTTGACCCGCCGGCTGGAGCGCCCGCAGCGCGCCGAGCTCGGCCGCCGTCGGCGGCTCGCCCTCGCGGACGCCGTCGGCGACCTCGAGCGGCCACCCGGTCGCCTCGCGCACGTCATCGACGGCGACGCCCGGATGGAGCACGGTGACCTCGAGCCGGCACGTCTCGGGGCTGGGCTCGAGGATGCACAGGTCGGTGATCACGGCGGTCACGCCCCTCCCCGTCAGGCCCAGGCGCTCCCTGGCCCCGGGGCCGTCGCCGAAGCCCACGCTGCTCACGAAGTCGAGCCGGTCGACGAACGTGCGCGGCGTGTGCCGGAGCATCACGAACGTCTCCCGGCACGACGCGGCGATCTCGGGCGCGCCGCCGCCGCCCGGAAGCCGCACCCGCGGGTGGTCGTAGTCGCCGATGACCGTGCTGTTCAGGTTCGCGTGGCGATCGATCTGCGCGGCGCCGAGGAACCCGACGTCGATCCGCCCGCCCTGGAGCCAGTAGCCGAAGATCTCGGGGACGGAGACGACGGCGTCGGCCGTCTCGGCCAGCTCGCCGTCGCCGATCGAGAGCGGAAGGTTGCGGGGCTTGGCGCCGATCGTCCCGCTCTCGTAGATGAGGACGCACCCCGGGGCGTGCGTCGCCCGCGCAAGGTTCGCAGCGAGGCTGGGAAGGCCGATGCCGACGAAGCAGACCATCCCGTCCCGCAGCCGCCGGGAGCCCGCCACCGCCATCATCTCGGCCGCCGAATGCCCGTTTCCGTCCGCGCTCACGCCGGCGCTGCCTCCTCGAGCCGCGACCGGTACTCCTCGACGTCGGCCGTCTCGAGGACATGCCGGCTCATCCAGGCACGGAAGGCGTCGCGGTCGCGGCTGATCGCGTCCCACCGCAGGTAGAAGCCGTTGTCGCGGTCGTAGTACCCGTGGGCGTACGAGGGGTGCGCGCCGCCCGGTGCCGCTGCCACGGCCGTCACGACCCATGACGGGATGAGGACGGCGCCGGGCCGGGGAACCAGCTCGTCGACGACCTCCTCGACCGTCACGATCGAGCGCCGCGACGCGAGCACGGCCTCCTTCTGGACGCCGATGATCCCCCAGAGCTGGACGTTTCCCGCCCGGTCGGCCTGCTGGGCGTGGACGATTCCGACGTCGGGCCGGATCGCGCGGACCGCGGCGAGCGTCTCGCCCGTGAACGGGCACTCGATGCGCGTCACCGACGGCGTGTGCTGCGACAGGTCGGTGCCGGCGTATCCGCGCAGCACGCCGAACGGCAGGTTCGCTGCGCCCGCCGCATAGGCGGCGGCCATGCCGGCATGCGAGTGCTCCTCGATCTCGAGCGGCACCGGCCAGCCATGCTCGAAGGCGTCGCGGAACCGGTGGAGCGACCCGACGCCCGGGTTCCCGCCCCACGAGAACACGAGCCGCGCGGCGCAGCCCATTCCGATCAGCTGGTCGTAGATCACGTCGGGCGTGAGCCGGACGAGCGTGAGGCCGCGCCGGCCCTGGCGCACCACCTCGTGCCCGGCAGCGTGCGGGATCAGGTGCGTGAACCCCTCGAACGCGACCGTGTCACCGTCGTGGACGAGCTCGGCCACGGCCTCTCTCAGCGTGACGACCTCAGCCATTCCGGGCGAGCTTACCCGCCTCCGGGCGCGTCCGAGCCCGGCCCCGGCCTCACGGGTCGTGCGTATCGATCGCCACGTTTGGGTGGCGCCGTCGTCTCGCCGCTTGTGTAGCGTTCGCCGCTTCGTGCTGCGCCCAGTGCTCATCGCAATGTCTTTGCTGCTTCTTGTGGCGCCCGCTGCACATGCCTCGGGCACGGGCCTGGCGCCCCGGGACGTGCGCCGCCCGCCCGCCCGGACCGCGGCCTCGGTGGCGATCCACCGGGCGCTCGAGATGCGCGGCGTGCCGTACGTCTGGGGCGGCTCGACGCCCGGCGGCTTCGACTGCTCGGGCCTCGTGCGCTACGCGTACCGCGGCGCCGGCATCACGCTCGACCACTCGAGCTACGCCCAGTGGAGCGCCGGCCGGCACGTGCACCGGCGCGACCTCCGCCCGGGCGACATCGTCTTCTTCGGGCTCGGCCACGTCGGCCTCTACCTCGGCTCCGGGCGGTTCGTGCACGCCCCCGAGACGGGGCGCGTCGTGTCGATCAACCGGATCGACCGCGGCTGGTACGCGGCCATGTTCTCGGGCGGCGTCCGCGTGCACGGCTCGCAGCAGATCGCCACTCGCTAGCCACCTGGAATGAAAAATCGGTGCCTGGCACCGATTTTTCAGTTTCGCCGCGCCCACGGCGTTCTCCGGCCATGGTAGATTCGGCGAAATGGCCCAGCCTAAACACCATTACGTCGAGCGGGCCATCGACACCGCGGTCGACGACTGCGCGGAGCGGGCCTTCACGTTCCTCGACGCGCTCGTTCGGGAGCCGAGCGTGCCCGGCGAAGAGCAGGGCGCCGAGGACGTGCTCGCCGCCGAGCTTGAGCGCATCGGCCTTGCGGTCGAGCGCGTCCCGTTCCCCGCCGGCATCGAGCTCGACCCCGCAGCCGGCGTCGGCCCCGGCCCCTACGACGGCCGCACGATCGTCGTCGGCCGGCTGGGGTCGAACGGCGCCCGGCGCCTGCTCCTGAACGGCCACCTCGACGTGGTCCCTCCGGGCGACGAGCGACTCTGGGCATCGCCCCCCTTCGCCCCCTGCGTCCGCGACGGCTGGATGACCGGCCGCGGCGCCGGCGACATGAAGTCGGGGCTCGCGATGGCGACCCTTGCGATCGAGGCGCTGCGAACCGCCGTGCCGGAGAGCGAGCCCCCGGTGACCGTCGTCGGCGCGATCGAGGAGGAGCAGAGCGGCAACGGCACGCTCGCCTCGATCCGGGCCGGCGTCGTGGGCGACGCGGCGGTGCTCCTGGAGCCGACCGACCTGCGCCTGCTCGTCGCCGGCATCGGCGTCCTGTGGTTCGAGGTGGAGGTGTTCGCCGAGGCCGGCCACGCCCTCGGCGCCGGCCCGGCGATGGGCGCCCTGACGGTCGCGCTGCAGGTGATCGAGGAGCTCCGCCGGCTCGAGTCCGAGCTGAACGTCCTCGGCGGCCGCGAACGCCATGCGCTCAACATCGGGACGTTCACCGCGGGCGACTGGCAGTCGAGCATCCCGGGCGCCGCCCGGATCGGCTGCCGGCTCGGCTTCCCGCGCGGAATGGCCGTCGACGAGGCCATGCGGCGAGTGCGCGACGCGGTGAACCGCGCCGCCGGCGAAGAGCCGGCGGTCGCGGCGTCCCGCGTGACGTTCAACGGCTTTCGGGCCGAGGGGTACGAGCTCGGCGCCGACGACCCGCTCGTCCAGGCCATGGGAGCCGCGCACCACGCCGCGCACGGCCGCACCCCCGCGCTCGTGACGACGGCCGGCACCACCGACGCGCGCTTCTACCGAAACCAGCTCGGGATCCCGGCGCTCTGCTACGGCCCCCGCGTCGAGAACATGCACGCGGCCGACGAGCGCGTCGAGCTGGCCAGCATCGTCGCGGGCGCGCGCACGCTGGCCCGCTTCGTGCACAGGTGGGGGGAGGCGGCGTGATCGAGGGGCTCGGCGACGGCGTGCCGCTGAGCCCGCTCCGGCTGCAGAACGCGGCCGAGCAGATCGCTGAGCGGCTCGTCACGGCGATCGCGCTCGGCGAGTTCGTCCCCGGACAGCGGCTGCCCGCCGAGCGCGAGCTGGCCGGCATGCTCGAGGTGAGCCGGAGCACGGTGCGCGAGGCGCTCCAGCGGCTGGTGGCGACGGGCTACGTGAAGATCCACCGCGGGCGCAACGGCGGCGCCGTCGTCCAGGCCGACTGGGGCCCGGGGACGGCCGAGATGGTCGAGCGGACGCTGGCGCCGAACTGGGAGTACTTCGAGCTCCTGTTCGACCTGCGCCGCCTGATCGAGCAGCAGATCGCCCGCACCGCCGCCGAGCGGCTCGAGAACGAGCACGTCGCCGACATCGAGGCCGCGCGCGACCGCTACCGCGACGCCGGGTCCGACCGGGAGGCCTCGCGCGTCGCCGACCGCGAGCTCCACGCGGCGATCGCGCGCGCGACGAAGAACCCACTGCTCGGGAACCTCTCGCGCCAGCTCCGCGCGCAGATCAGCCTCGGGTTCGAGGCGGAGCCGTACAGCGCCGAGATCCGCGAGCGCGCGATCGAGCAGCACACCGAGCTCGTGCGCGCGGTCGTCGAGCGCCGGCCCGAGGACGCGGCCGCGCTGGCCGCGGAGCACTTCTCGCTCACCGAGGACGCCATCAGAAAGCTGCTCGGGAGGGTGCGCCGGTGAGCCCGCGGATGCGGTACATCCTCGAGCGCATCCTGCTCACGATCCCGACGCTGCTCGCCATGAGCGTGTTCGTCTTCCTGCTCATCCGGCTCGTCCCCGGCGACCCGGTGCAGACGATGCTCGGCTTCCGGGCAACGCCGCAGAACGTCGCCACGATCCGCCATCAGCTCCACCTCGACGAGCCGCTCATCACCCAGTACCGGGAGTGGCTCTCGGGCCTCCTGCACGGCGACCTCGGCCGCGACTACGTGAGCCACGCCCCGCTCTCCGAGCTGCTCAGGAGCGCGATCCCGGTCACGCTCGAGCTGACGCTGCTCTCGATGGGCCTCGCGCTCGTGGCCGGCGTGCCGCTCGGCGTGCTCGGCGCCCAGGGGCCCGGGCTCGCGCGGCGTCTGACGGACGGCTTCGTGATCGGCGGCGTGAGCGTTCCCGACTTCTGGCTCGGCACGCTGCTCGTGCTGCTCTTCTCGGCGACCCTCGTCTGGCTCCCGCCGTCGGGCTACACGCCGTTCACGGCCGACCCGCTCGCGAACCTGCGCTACATGATCCTCCCGGTCACCACCCTGGCGATCGGGGAGGCGGCCTACATCTCGCGGACGACCCGGGGCGTCGATGGAGGAGGCGCTCGGAGCGCCGTTCGTGACGTTCCTGCGGGCGAAGGGCCTGCCGGAGCGGTCGATCGTCTACCGCCACGCGCTGCGCAACGCCTCGGTGCCGATCGTCACGGTGGCCGGGATCCAGTTCGGCGTGCTGCTCGGCGGCGCGATCGTGATCGAGACGCTGTTCGGCCTGCCCGGCGTCGGCCGGCTGACCGTGACGGCGATCAACCAGCGCAACTACACCGTCGTGCAGGGCGCCGTGCTCGTGATCGCGACGCTCTTCATCGTCGTGAACCTCCTGACCGACCTGCTCTACGGGTGGCTCGACCCGCGCATCTCCGCGGGAGGCGAGCGATGAGCGCCGTGGCGATCGTGGCCCCGGTCCGCCGCCGCCTGACGGGCCGCGCGGCGGTCGGCGCCGGGATCCTCGCGGTGCTCGTGGTGCTCGCCGTGCTGGCGCCGGTGATCGCTCCGCACGACCCGAACGCGATCGACCCGAGCCGCGTCCTGGCAGGCCCCGACGCGTCGCACCCGTTCGGCTCCGACGCGCTGGGCCGCGACGTCTTCTCGCGCGTGCTCTTCGCCTACCGCGTGTCGCTGGGAGTCGCGGTCGGGTCGGTGCTCGTGGCGATGGCGGTCGGTGTGCCGCTCGGCCTCCTTGCCGGCTTCTACGGCGGAGCCCTCGACTCGCTCATCATGCGCCCGGTCGACCTCTTGCTCGCCCTCCCGGCGCTCCTCCTCGCGCTGTCGCTCATCACCATCATCGGCCCCGGAAGCGGCGTCGTGCTGTTCGCGATCGCCGTCATCTACCTGCCGATCCTGGCGCGGGTCGTCCGCGGCTCCGTGCTCGGGGTGGTTGGTGAGGCGTACGTGATCGGCGCGCGCGCCCGGGGTGTGTCGCCGTTCGGGTGCATGGTCAGACACGTCCTTCCGAACTCGCTGGGGCCGGCCGTCGTTCAGGCGAGCGTCCTCATGGGATTCGCGATCCAGATCGAGGCGGCGCTCTCGTTCCTGGGGCTCGGCGTGCAGCCGCCGACACCGTCATTGGGGCTGATGCTCGCCGACGGATACCAGGTGCTCCAGCAGGCGCCGTGGGCCGACATCTTCCCGGGCCTCGCAATCGCGATCGCGGTGCTCGGCTTCGTGCTCGTCGGCGACGGCCTGCGGGCCCACTTCGACCCCCACGGGGTCAGCCGGTGACCGCGCCGCTCCTCGCACTCGACGGTGTCTCGGTCGACTACGGCCTGGTGTCGGCGGTGAGCGACGTGTCGCTCGAGGTCAGCGAGGGCGAGATCTTCGGCCTCGTCGGTGAGTCCGGCTGCGGAAAGACGACCCTGGCGCTCGCCGTGATGGGGCTCCTGCCCCGCTCGGCCCAGGTGCGCGGGCGGATCGGCTTCCAGGGCGACGACCTGCTGACCCTGACCGAGGCCGGGCGACGGCGGCTTCGCGGCGACCGGATCAGCATGGTGTTCCAGGATCCCGAGGCGGCGCTCGATCCGGCGTTCGCCGTCGGCGAGCAGGTGGCCGAGACGATCCGCGCGCACCGCCCCGTCAGCGGCCGCGAGGCCAGAAAGCGCGCGACGCAGCTTCTGACCGAGGTCGGAATCCCGGCCGCGGCAGAGCGCTACGGCGACCCGCCCCACCGCCTGAGCGGCGGAATGCAGCAGCGCGTCGTGATCGCCACCGCTCTTGCGAACGAGCCGGCCCTGCTCGTGGCGGACGAGCCGACGACGGCGCTCGACGTGACGATCCAGGCCCAGATCCTGGCGCTGATCCGTGAGCTGCGCGATCGCCACCGCACCACGGTGATCCTGATCGCGCACGACCTCGGAGTGGTCGCGCAGCTGTGCGACCGGGCGGGGGTGCTCTACGCCGGGCAGCTCGTCGAGGTCGCGCCGGTCGAGCGGATCTTCGACGCGCCCGAGCATCCCTACACCAAGGCGCTGCTCGCGGCGCTTCCGACACGAGCCACCGGCCGTGGGGCGCTGCCGGTCGCCGGCGGCGGAGTGCCCGATCTCGCCGACCCGCCGCCCGGCTGCCGGTTCGCGCCGCGCTGTCCCGTGCGCATGGACGCCTGCGAGCGGGTGCCGGCATTCACGAGCCGGGCGGCCGGCCATGCGACCGCGTGCTGGCACGTCGAGGCGGAGCGGGCAGCATGAGCGCCGCCGCTCCCGCCCTCCTCGAGGCCCGCGGCGTCACCCGCGAGTTCCGGGTCGGCGGCGGCCTGCTCGGCCGCTCGCAGACGCTGCGTGCGGTCGACGACGTCGACCTCGACGTGGCGGCCGGTGAGGTGCTGACCGTCGTTGGCGAGTCGGGCTCGGGGAAGACGACCCTCGGCAGGTGCCTGCTCGGGCTGATGCGCCCGACGGCGGGCTCCGTGCGGTTCGACGGCGACGAGGTCGGCACGGCCGGGCGGGCGCGAACGAGCTTCCGCCGCCGCGTCCAGCCGATCTTCCAGAACCCCTACAGCTCGCTCGACCCGCGCTGGCCCGTGGCCCGGACGGTGCGCGAGCCGCTCGACGCGTTCGGCGTCGGCACGCGGGCCGACCGTGACCGCCGGGTGACGCGAGCTGCTCGAGAGCGTGGGGCTGTCGCAGCGCCACGCCGACTCCCGGCCCCACGAGCTCTCGGGCGGGCAGCGCCAGCGGGTCGCGATCGCAGCGGCCCTGGCCCTCGGGCCCGACCTGATCGTCGCCGACGAGCCGGTCTCGGCGCTCGACGTGCTCGTCCAGGCCCAGATCCTGAACCTCATCTGCGACCTCCAGCGCGAGCTCGGCGTGGCGCTGGTCTTCATCACCCACGACCTGGCGGTCGTCGAGCACATCGCCGACAGGGTCGCCGTCATGTACCTCGGGAAGATCGTCGAGGCCGGCCCGGCGGACGAGGTGCTCGCCCGGCCGCAGCATCCGTACACGCGGACGCTGCTCGAGGCGATCCCCCAGCCCGACCCCCGTCGCCGGCTCGCGGCAGGTGCCGTGCGCGGCGAGATCCCGAGCCCGCTCGCACCGCCGGCGGGCTGCCACTTCCACCCCCGCTGCCCGCTCGCGATCGACGTCTGCCGCGAGGACGCGCCGGCGATGACGGCGTTCGGGGAGAACCACATCGCGAGCTGTCACGTGACCGCTCGGGAACACCAATCGAAAGGAGCGTGAATGCCGACCGCATCGGTGAACGGCGTCGACATCAACTACAAGCTGGAAGGCGACGGCGATCGCACGGCCGTGTTCGTGAACGGGCTCGCCGACGACCTCGAGACCTGGGTGCTGCAGATGGACGACGTGCTCGCGGCGGGCTACCGCGTGCTGCGGTTCGACAACCGGGGCGTCGGCGCGAGCTCCGCACCCCCCGGCCCCTACACGACGCGCCTCTTCGCCGACGACGCGAAGGCCCTCATCGACCACCTCGGCGTGTCGGACTTCCACCTGATGGGCGTGTCGATGGGCGGGATGATCGCCCAGGAGTTCGCGCTCGCGTACCCGGACGGGATCCGGTCGCTGACGCTCGGGTGCACGTACGCCGCGCCGGGGCCGTTCTGCTCGCGCATGTTCTCGATGTGGGAGGACATGGCGCCCGTGAACGGCGTGCCGTTCATCATGCGCGACGTCACGCTGTGGGCGTTCACCGTCCCGTTCTTCAACGAGCGCGAGGACGAGCTGCGCGAGTTCGAGGGCGAGATGGCGCAGATGCCGATGGCCGTCGAGACGTACCTGGCGCAGCTCAGCTCGATCCAGACCCATGACACCCGCGACCGGATCGGCTCGGTGACGGCGCCGACGATGGTGCTCGCGGGCGAGGAGGACATCCTCATCCCGGTCAGCCTCTCGAAGGAGCTCCACGAGCTGATCCCGGGGGCGACCTGGAAGACCACCCGCGGCGGCCACGCCTGCTGCTGGGAGCACCCGGCCGAGTTCAACCAGGCGCTGCTCGAGTTCTGGAGCGGCCACTGATGGCCCCACACCGCGGCCCAACCCAAGGAGGAGACGTGCACACATCGTTCGAGGGGGAACGGCGCGCCGCCGAGGACCTGGCGGATCGCTTCCTGACGGGCGCGATCAGCCGCCGCCAGCTGTTTGCCCGAGCCGGCAAGCTGAGCGCGGCGGCGGTCGGCGCCTCGGCGCTCGGTGGAGTCCTGGCGGCGTGCGGCGGCAAGGGGGCGGGCGCCTCGACGACCGCGACGGGCGGCACCGCCCAGAAGGCGGGCGGCGTCCTGAAGGCGGCGCTGACGGGCGAGCCCGACAGCCTCGACCCGGGCGTGTCGCAGATCTACACGGGCGCCCAGGTCTACGACAACATCTTCTCGAAGCTGATCGACATCGAGCCCGACCAGCAGTTCTACGGCGTCCTCGCGACCAAGTGGACGCAGAACGACGACCGCACGTGGACGTTCGATCTCGTCCCGAACGCGACGTTCCACAACGGCGAGCAGTTCACCGCCGACGACGTGAAGTACACGTTCGAGCGGATCCTCGACCCGAAGACGGCCAGCGGCTACGCCCCGCTCTACGAGGCGATCGACGGCGTCGAGGTCGCGAGCCCGACCCAGGCGATCTTCCACCTGAAGACGCCGTTCGGCCCGTTTCTGACCAACCTCTCCAACAACGGCGAGATCGTGAACCAGAAGGCGATCGAGAGCGGCAAGGATCCGGCGCGAAACCCGGTCGGCACGGGGCCGTTCCAGTTCGTCGAGTGGGCGCAGGGCGACCACGTCACGCTGAAGCGGTACCCCGGCTACTTCAAGAAGGGCCGGCCGTTCCTGGACGGCGTCGAGTTCCGGTTCCTGCCGGTCGACCAGGGCCGCGTCGACGCGCTCGCGTCGGGTGAGCTCGACTGGTCGGACGCGATCCCGCTCCAGCAGCTGACGACGCTCAAGACCGACCCGCGGTTCAACTACGTCACCTCCGCTCTGGCCGGCATCCCCGACTACCTGGCGATGAACGTCTCGGCGCCGCCGTTCGACAACAAGGCGCTTCGGCAGGCCGTCGCCTGGGCGCTCGACCGCGACGAGATCCGCACGGTCGCGTACTTCGGCGCCGGCGAGACCGGCTCCGAGGAGGTGCCGACCGGATCGAAGTGGTACGACGGCCAGGATCCGTACAAGGCGGGCCCGGATCTGGACAAGGCCAAGTCGCTGATGCAGCAGGCGGGGCACGGGAACGGCATCACGGTCGAGTACCTCGGCCTCCCGCAGTACCCGGAGCTCCTGAAGACCGGCGAGGTCGTCCAGCAGCAGCTGAAGCAGATCGGGATCACGATGAACATCAAGCAGGTCGACGTCTCGGTGTGGTTCGACCACTTCAGCAAGGGCACGTACGAGATCACCTCGGCCTACCAGGAGCGCACGATCGACCCCGACAACTTCTACTCGCTCGTGCTCAAGACCGGTGCGTCGATCAACGCCACGCAGTACGCCAATCCGGCGGTCGACAAGCTGATCGACCAGGCATCCGCCGAGACCGACGAGGCGAAGCGCAAGACGCTCTACTCACAGCTTCGCCAGATCATCTTCGACGACGTCCCGCTGATCTTCGCCCACTACGAAACGCTCAACTATCTGTCGCGCAAGGAGGTCGTCGGGTCGACGATCAACCCGACGCTCGAGCTGCGACTGGAGGACGTCTCGATGTCGTGACGTCCCGCGAGGCTGGGGCGCGGGTCGCCAGGTACCCGCGCCCCAACATCGCTCCTCAGCAGAACTCCTCCGCCGCGCCGCCTGCCCGGCGCGACAGGAGCCCGTCGGCGCCCACCTCGTAGAAGCCCATCTGACCCAGCCGCGGAGAGTACGCGTGGAGCGACGTCGCCGGGCTCCGGCCCGTCTGGCTCACGTCGTGGATGTGCGCGGCCCCGAACGAGAACGTGCTTCCCACGCCATGCACCGCAGTGGCGGGCGTGACCGGCCCGACGCCCAGCCGCCGCTCGGCCACCGCACCGTCGACGACGGCGACAGCGCCCCGGCTGCGATCGTGGTCGTGGAAGCCGGTGTCCTGGAGCCGCGACCAGCAGATCAGCCAGACCTCGAGGTTCTCGTCGAGGTGGAGCCGCGTGTAGATGCGCTCGACGGGCGAGTGCGCGACCCATCCACGCCACAGGTCGGGCCGCAGCGCGAGCGCCCGGACGAGGGCCTCGAGCTCGCGCCGGCTGTGCTCCCGACCGCGGTGGCGACCCGCGAACCAGTCGTCGAGCAGCGGGTCGTATGCGTCGTTCTCGTACGCCTCCTCGGGCGAGCGGGCAAAGGTCGACATTGGATCAGTCCTCCTCGACAGCCACCGCGATGCGGTGGACGGCGTTTGCGCAATACCCGCCGGCGTTCGGCACCGGCCGTTCGGGTTGGATGGCGCCGCGCCGGTCGGTCGCGCGCACCGCGAGGCGCCTGACCCCGGGTGCAAGCTCGACCAGGTGGCGCCAGAGCGCCCGCGCGTAGATCCCGCGCCGCTCGATCTCCGCCACCTCCCACGGCCCGTCGTCGACGCAGACCTCGACGCGGGCGACGTGGGCCTCGCCGGCCCACGCCGCGCCGCGGACGAACACGGGCCCGGCGCGCAGACGCTCGTCGCTCGCGGGGCTCGTGATGAGCGCGTGCACGGAGAGGCGGTCGATCCGCCTGCCCGGACCGTCTGCTCCCGGCTCGCGCCAGCGATAGTCGACGGCCTGGAACGGGCCGGTGAACGGTCGCGTGACGGCCCGGATCGACGTCAGCCACTTCACGGAGTCCATGGCGTACCAGCCGGGGACGATGGCCCGCACCGGGCCGCCATGGACAACCGGGATCGGCTCACCGTTCATCTCGAAGGCGAGGAGGGTGTCGGGGTGCAGGGCTTTCTCGATCGGCAGCGACCGGGCATATGCGTGCACGCCCGGGTGCTCACCCGCGCCGGAATCGGCGCCGCGGAGCACGACCTCGACCGCATCCGGCGCGATCCCGGCGCGGCGCAGCAGGTCGCCGAGCGACACGCCCGTCCAGGCCGCCTCCGAGACCGCGCCCGTCCCCCACGGCAGCCCACGGGCCGGTGGGTGGAGCTCGGCACGCCTGTGCCCCGCACATTCGAGCACCACGGGGAGGGTGCGGTGCTCGAACGTGCGGAGCGAATCCGCCGGGATGACCATCGGCTCGGACATCGCGCCTCCGAGCGCGAGGGCCCATGTGTCCGGGTCGACCGGCGGGGGAGCAAAGTGGTTTCGGCGGAAGTGGCCGTCCGTCCTCGGGTACCTCATACCGAGCGTGGGGAGCTCGGCCGCGAGATTGATCGGGGCCGAACTGCCGTCCTCAGCTATAAACACTTTGTCTATCGACATTGTTGGAAATACAGTACGAGGACTTCCCCACCCGGTCAAGTTCCTTAACCCGGGCGCAACAGAGGAGAGGTCTAGAGCCCGCCGAGATCGAGCCGGCGGTTCAGCAGGTACGGCACCCCTGCCCCGGCGACACGCCACACGTTGGCGTGCCCGCGACGGCGCAGGATGCTCGCGGCGGTCGCGGCCCGGCGCCCGTCGGTGCATGCGACGACGACGGGCGTCTGCGGCAGAATCGAGGCGGCGGCGGCGACGGATCGCAGCGGGACGTGCAGCGAGCCGGGCACATGCCCGTGCACCCAGTCGTCGTCCTCCCGGGCGTCCACGAGTACCGCGCCGCCCGACTCGAGGTCGCGGAGGACGCGATCCGCCGGCACCGCGTGCTGGCGGCCGACCGGGTGGCCGGCGGCTCGGTAGGCGGCGACGCCGCCGGCGACGATCCCGCACACGCGGCGAAAGCCCGCCTGCTGGAGCGCCCGTGCCATCGCATGGGACTCGAGATCGGACCCCGCGACGGCGACGGCCGAGACGCCCGGATCGACGGCTGACCGCGCCCGGGAGGCAAATGCTCCTCCGTCCAGCGGGACGTTGACGGCCCCGTCCACATGGCAGGCGTCGTACTCCTCGGGCGAGCGACCGTCGATGACGACGGCACCTTCCGCAAGGGCCTCGGCGACTCCGGCCGGGTCGAGCTCGCCGATGGCAAGTGCGAGCCGCCGCCGATCGCCGGCCGGTGTCTCCCACTCTCGGAGGTCGACCGCAGCCGTCATCCGGCGCGAGGCGCGACGATAGCTGGCGTGTTTTCCATAATCTCCATGAGAATACTTGACATTAGATCCCCGCCGATCGACTGTCAAACGAGAACCGCTCCTCTACGGTTCGCCGAATGCGCCGTGACCTTCAGGCAGCCGCCGCCGGGGCGATCGCCGCGGCGGCATGGATCGCCGCCGAGCCGGTCATCCGCCGACTCTCCGGCGGGAACGCATCGCGAGCTGCGGCTGATCTCGGGCCTCGTCTCGCCGAACCGCGGCGATGAACGGACTCGGGCCTCGCCGTCCACGTCGCCAACGGCGCGGCGTTCGGCGTCGCGTTCAGCCGGCTCGGGGGCTACGGCATCGGGCGTGCTGTACTCGCTGCACAGGCCGAGAACGCGATCCTGTGGCCGGGCATGGCCGTCGCCGACCGGGTGCACCCCGACGCCAGATCCGGCGCATGGCCGAGCCTCCTGACGGATCGCGGCACGATCGTCCAGGAGATCGGGGGGCATCTGGTGTTCGGAGTCGTGCTGGGCGTGCTCGCGCCGCGCCCGCGCTGAATCAGACGCCGACCGGGTGCCAGACGGTCTTCATCTCGACCAGCGGCTCGATCTCCCACAGGCTCTCGCCGGCAGGCATCCCGCGCACGATCCGCTTGACGTTGCCCGCAGCGAGCCGCTCCAGCTCGGCGACGTCGCCGTTCGCGCCCGTCAGGTCGATCGCGTTCACGTCGGCGTGACCGGCCAGGATCGGGCCGAGCTCCTCCTTGCGTCCGGTCAGGATGTTGAGCGCGCCGCCGGGCATGTCGGAGGTGGCCGCCGCCTCGGCCAGCTCGATCGCGGCCAGCGACCCGGGCTCGGACGCGACCGCCACCACGACGTTGCCGCTGACGAGCGCAGGCATGACCCGCGAGACGAGTCCCTCGAGCGCCGGCTCGTCGGGTGCGAGCGTCGCGACGACGCCGGTGGGCTCGGGCACCGTGAAGTTGAAGTAGGGGCCCGCGACGGCGTTGGCCCCGCCGAGCGCCTGCGCGAGCTTGTCGGCCCAGCCGGCGTACCAGACCACACGGTCGATCGAGCGCTCGACCTCGTCGCGCCCGCTGCACACCGCCGCCAGGTCACCGCCCCGCGCCTCCATCATCTCGGCGAGCCGGTAGAGGACCTGGCCGCGGTTGTAGGCGGTCGCGCCCGACCACCGGGCGAACGCACCGCGCGCGGCGCGCACCGCATCGCGGGCGTCCTTTCGCGAGGCCAGCGCCACGTTGTGCCCGTCGACGGCGAACGTGCGCCCCGACTCCGACCGCGGGAACGCCCCTCCGATGTAGAGCTTGTACGTCTTCTTGACCGGCAGCCGGCTCATCCGTCGAACCTCATGTACGCCTCAAGGCCGTGCCGGCCGCCCTCGCGGCCGAAGCCCGACTCCTTGTAGCCGCCGAATGGCGACGCCGGGTCGAACCGGTTGAACGTGTTGGCCCAGACGACGCCGGCCCGGAGGCGCTCCGTCATCCAGAGGATGCGCGAGCCCTTCTCGGTCCAGACGCCGGCCGAGAGGCCGTAGGCGGTGTTGTTGGCCTTCTCGACCGCCTCGGACGGCGTGCGGAAGGTCATCACCGACAGCACCGGCCCGAAGATCTCCTCCTGCGCGATCCGGAAGCTCTGAGCCACGTTGGTGAAGACCGTCGGCGGGAACCAGAACCCGCGCTCGGGGAGCTCGCAGGCCGGCTGGAAGAGCTCGGCGCCCTCCGCCTCGCCGCTCGCCACGAGCTCCTGGATGCGGTCGAGCTGGGCGCGGGAGTTGATCGCGCCGATGTCGGTGTTCTTGTCGAGCGGATCGCCGAGCCGGAGCGTCGCGAGGCGCGCCCTGAGCTTCCCGATGAGAGGCTCGAGGATCGACTCCTGAACGAGCAGCCGCGAGCCGGCGCAGCACACGTGGCCCTGGTTGAAGTAGATGCCGTTCACGATGCCCTCGACCGCCTGGTCGAGCGCGCAGTCGTCGAAGACGATGTTGGCGGCCTTCCCGCCCAGCTCGAGCGTGTGCGGGACGCCGCGGCCCGCGAGCTCGCGCTGGATCGCCTTCCCGACCTCGGTCGAGCCGGTGAAGGCGACCTTGTCGATCCCGGTGTGCTTGACGAGCTCCGCGCCTGTCGAGCCGTCGCCGGTGATGATGTTGACGGCTCCCGCCGGCAGCTCGGCCTGGCGGCACACGTCGGCGAAGATGAGGGCCGTGAGCGGCGTCGTCTCGGCCGGCTTCAGGACGACCGAGTTGCCGCAGGCGAGCGCGGGCGCCACCTTCCACGCCAGCATGAGCAGCGGAAAGTTCCACGGGATGATCTGGGCGGCAACGCCGAGCGGCCGCGGCCGCCGGTTCGCGAAGGCGTACTCGAGCTTGTCGGCCCAGCCCGCGTGGTAGAAGAAGTGGGCGGCGGCCAGCGGCAGGTCGACGTCGCGCGACTCCTTGATCGGCTTCCCGCCGTCGAGCGACTCGGCCACCGCGAGCTCGCGGCTTCGCTCCTGGAGGATGCGGGCGATCCGGAAGAGGTACTTCGCACGCTCGGCGGGCCTGAGCTCGGACCACGTCGCAAAGCCGTCGCGGGCGGCCGACACCGCCGCGTCGACGTCCTCCGGGCCGGCCTGGGCCACCTCCGCCAGCGGCTCCTCGTCGGCCGGCGAGATCGTCGTGAACCACTCGCCGGACCTCGGCTCGACCATCTCGCCGCCGACGTAGAGGCCGTAGCGCTCCTCGAGCGAGACGATCGCGCGCGACTCCGGCGCGGGCGCATAGGCCCAGTCGAGGCCGGTCTCAGCTGGACGTGGCTCGACGTCTGTCATCAGTCGATCGTAAAGCGGTCGGGAGACTCGTACACGCCGGTCTTCTGGGTGCGGATCTGCATGAGGACGTCGTTCAGGAGCGACGACGCGCCGAACCGGAACCGCTGCGGCGTGAGCCAGTCGCGGCCGAGCGTCTCGTGGAGGACGCACAGGTACTGGATCGCCTGCTTCGAGTGGCGGATGCCCGCCGGCCGGCTTCATCCCCACGACCCGGCCCGTCTCGACGTGGACGTCGCGGATCGCCTCGAGCATGCACAGCGTCACGGGGAGCGTCGCGGCCGGGCTCACCTTGCCCGTCGACGTCTTGATGAAGTCGGCGCCCGCGGCCATCGCCAGGAGCGAGGCCCGGCGGACGGCGTCGTAGCCGCCCAGCTCGCCGGTCTCGAGGATCACCTTGAGATGGGCGGGGGCACACGCCTCGCGCACCTTCACGATCTGGTCGTACACCTCGGCGAGCCGGCCCGACAGGAATGCTCCCCGGTCGATGACCATGTCGACCTCGTCGGCGCCAAGCTCGACCGCGGCCCTGGCCTCGGCCACCTTGATCGCGATCGGCGACTGGCCCGACGGGAACGCCGTCGCCACCGACGCGACACGCACGCCCGAGCCGTCGACCCGCTTCCTGGCCTCGGCGGCGAGCGTCGGATAGACGCACACGGCTGCGACGGACGGCACCGAGGTGTCGACCGGGTCGGGACGCATCGCCTTGGCGCAGAGCGCCGCCACCTTGCCCGGCGTGTCGGCGCCCTCCAGGGTCGTGAGGTCGATCATCCGGACGATCAGGTCGAGCGCCTCGAGCTTCGACCCCCGCTTGATCGAGCGCTTCGCGAGGTCGGCGCTGCGCGCCTCGAGGGCGACCGCGTCGACCGCGCCGATCCGGGTCAGGCGCGGCTCGAACGGCTCGACCGCGCGGGCCGGCGAGGTGGCCTCTGCCATGCGACGGATCGTAGATCATGGCCGAAAGCGGCCAGGCTCCCGGCATGTCCGCCGTCGTGGTTGTAGGATGGCCCCCGTTTTCTGACCACCTGGCTACGGGAGGCAATGTGAAGCGCCCACGCATCCTCGTGCTCGGAGCGCTCGCCGCTGTGACGGCGGTCGCTCTCCTCGCCGCCGCCTGCGGAGGCGGCGACTCGGGGTCGTCCACACCCGCCGCCGGATCCGGAGGCTCAGGCGGCAAGGTGTTCAAGATCGGGCTCGTGACCGACATCGGCGGGCTCGACGACAAGAGCTTCAACCACCTTGCCTTCGTCGGGATCCAGCGCGCCAAGTCGCAGCTCGGAATCGACTTCAAGGTGCTGGAGTCGCACCAGGAGTCCGAGTACGTCCCCAACCTCCAGACCCTGGCCGCGGCCCACTACGACCTCGTGATCGCGGTCGGCTTCCTCATGGACGGCGCCATCAAGAAGGTCGCGAAGGCCTACCCGACAACCAACTTCGCGATCATCGACGACGCGCCCACCCCGGCACTTGCGAACGTCCAGGGGCTCCTGTTCAAGGAGCAGGAATCGGGCTATCTCGCCGGGTATCTGGCAGCGCTCGAGTCGAAGACGGGCACCGTCTCGACCGTCGGCGGCCAGAAGATCCCGCCGGTCGACCACTACATCGCGGGCTACCAGGCGGGAGCCAAGGCCGCCGACCCGGGCATCAAGACCCTGAACGACTACTCGAACTCGTTCACCGACACCGCGAAGTGCAAGCAGCTCGCCCTGAACCAGATCTCGCAGGGCTCTGACGTGGTGTTCCAGGTCGCCGGCGGCTGCGGCCTCGGCGCGCTCAGCGCGGCCAAGGAGAAGGGCGTCTGGGGTATCGGCGTCGACGCCGACCAGGCCTACCTGGGCGACTACATCCTGACCAGCGCGATCAAGAAGGTCGACGTGGCCGTGTTCGACACGATCAAGCAGATCGTGGACGGCACGTTCACCGGCGGCGGCGTCACGACGTTCGACGCCACGAAGGGCGCGACCGGCCTCGGCACGGTCAACTCGGCCGTTTCGGCGGCCAACCTCTCGAAGCTCGACGACGTGACAGCCCAGCTGAAGTCGGGCTCGATCACCCCGCCGGACACGGTTCCGTGATCCAACCGCCGGAGGGGCGGGACTCCCGCCCCTCCGGCTCCCCGTGATCCACGAAATGCCCGACGCACCGCTGCTCGAGCTCCGCGGCATCACCAAGCGCTTCGGCGACCTGGTGGCGAACGACAGCGTGGACCTCGACGTCAGCCCGGGCGAGGTCCACGCCCTCCTCGGCGAGAACGGCGCCGGGAAGTCGACGCTCATGAACGTCCTCTACGGGCTGACGTCGCCCGACTCGGGCGAGATCCGCTTCGACGGCAAGCCGCTGCGGCTGCGCTCGCCGCGCGACGCGATCGACGCCGGGATCGGGATGGTGCACCAGCACTTCATGCTGATCCCGGTGATGACCGTGGCCGAGAACATCGTGCTGGCCTCCGAGCCGCGCGAGGGCCCCCTGCTCGACTACGGGAAGGCGAGCGAGATCGTGCGCGACCTGTCCGACCGGTACGGCCTCGCGGTACGGCCCGGCGAGCGCGTGGAGTCGATCGGCGTCGCGCAGCAGCAGCGCGTCGAGATCCTGAAGGCGCTCTACCGCAGCGCGCGGCTGCTCGTGCTCGACGAGCCGACGGCCGTGCTGACGCCGCAGGAGACGAACGAGCTCTTCGGCGTGATCCGCTCGCTCAAGGAGCAGGGCACCTCGATCATCTTCATCACCCACAAGCTCGGCGAGGTGCTCGAGATCGCAGACCGCATCACGGTGCTGCGCCGCGGCAAGGCGGTCGCCACCGTGCCGGCAGCGGGGACGTCCGAGCGGGAGCTCGCGGAGCTGATGGTGGGCCGTCCCGTGCTTCTGCGAGTCGAGAAGGGCGCGGCGCAGCCCGGGGAGCCGCTCCTGACCGTGCGCGACCTCGTCGTGCACGACAGCCGCGGGCTCGAGGCCGTCCGGGAGGCGTCGTTCGAGATCCGGGCGGGTGAGATCGTGGGGCTCGCCGGCGTCGACGGGAACGGACAGAGCGAGCTGGTCGAGGCGCTCACCGGCCTCGTGAAGCCGACGGCCGGGAGCATCGTCGCCGAGGGCCACGAGATAGCCGGCCACGGCGCCCGGGCCAGCTTCGAGGCCGGCGTGGGCCACATCCCCGAGGATCGCCAGCGCCGCGGGCTCGTGCTCGACTTCACGCTCGCCGAGAACCTCGGGCTGCGCGATATCCGCCAACCGCCCGCCTCACGCTTCGGCATGCTCCACCCGCGCGCGATCGCCGAGCGCGCACGGCGGCTTCTGAGCGAGTTCGACGTGCGCGGCGGCGGGCCCGGCACCCAGGCCCGGGCCCTCTCGGGCGGCAACCAGCAGAAGGTGGTCATCGCCCGCGAGATGTCGGGCACGCGCCGGATCCTGATCGCGGCCCAGCCGACGCGCGGCCTCGACGTCGGCGCGATCGAGTTCGTCCACCAGCGGCTCGTCGCCGTGCGCGAGCTGGGCGCCGCGATCCTGCTCGTGAGCTTCGAGCTCGAGGAGATCCTCTCGCTCTCTGACCGGATCCTGGTCATGTACGAGGGCCGAATCGTCGCCGAGCACACGCCGGATGTGAGCAAGGCCGTGCTGGGAGTCGAGATGATGGGCGGCCGGAGCACCGCCGCGGTGTGAGCGAGCGGATCAAAGCCTGGCTGTGGGCCAAGGCGCCCGCCGTGCTCCTCCCGATCGGGACGACCATCCTTGCGTTCGCCATCGGCGGCCTCGTCGTGGCGGCCACCGGGCACAACCCGATCGCGGCGTACAAGGCGATCTTCGACGGCTCCGGCCTGAACTACCTGCTGCCCTGGACGTCGGCGGAGGAGAAGGACTTCGCGGCGCTCAACCTGCAGCAGACGCTGATCCTGACGACGCCGCTCATGCTGACGGCGCTCGCCGTGGCGCTGCCCTTCAGGTGCGGCATGTTCAACATCGGCGGCCAGGGGCAGTACGTCGTGGGCATCGTCGCGGCGATCATCGTCGGCAGCCACGCCGCCGGCCTCTCGACGCCCGTGCACCTCACGCTGGCGATCCTGGCCGCCGCCCTCGCGGGCGCGGTCTGGGGCGGGATCGCCGGCGCCATGAAGGCCACGGTCGGCGCCCACGAGGTGATCTCGACCATCATGCTGAACTGGATCGCGATCTACGGGGCGCAGTACCTCTTCGAGCTGAACGGCCCGCTCCAGGGTCCGCTGCCTGACGTCCCGCAGTCCGCCGAGGTGGCGGACTCGGCCAAGCTGCCCGCCGTCTGGGGCGTCCTCCAGCCGCTCCACGCGGGCATCTTCCTGGCCCTGGCCATGCTCGTCGTCTACTCCGTCCTCATCAACCGCACCGTGTTCGGCTACGAGGTGCGGGCCGTCGGCCACAACGCCGACGCCGCCCGCTACGGCGGCATCCCGGTCGCACGCAGCTACATGGCGACGCTTGCAATCGGCGGCGCGTTTGCGGGCCTCGCCGGCGCATGCGACGTGCTCGGGTGGGAGTTCCACATCGTCACGAACGACATCGCCGTCAGCCAGGTGGGCTTCATCGGCATCGCCGTCGCGCTGCTCGGCCGGAACTCCGCGGTGGGCATCGCGTTCGCGGCGCTCCTGTTCGGCGGGCTCCAGGTCGGCACGTCGTCGCGTGCCCTCGACCCGAGCGTGTTCCCGCCCCAGCTCGCCGGCAACCTCGCGATCATCATCCAGGGCCTGATCATCCTCTTCGTTGGCGCCCAGCTCCTGCTGGTGTACGCATGGCGGGCGCGCAGGCGCCGGCGGGCGGAGCCGCCGCCGACCACGATCGTGGAGCCGACCTCGGCGTGACGGCGCTCGACCGCATCCCGCGCGGGGCCCGCGGCGTCGCGATCCTGGGGATCGTCGTCGGCCTGATCGGCCTCGAGCTGGCGCTCCCGCCGCTCCAGGTGCAGGCGGCAGCGGTGCCGGTCGTGCTGGGCCTCGCCGCGCTGGCGTGTGCGATCTGGGCGCTCACTCGCGACGAGCGCAAGCTCGGCCTGTGGACGCTCTTCGTCGCGGTGGTGGCGACGGCGTTCGCGATCTGGGTGCAGGGCAAGAGCGACGCGTCGACCGCGCTGGTCGTGAACAGCGGCCTCTTCGCCGCCATGCTGGTCTATGCCACGCCCCTGGCCTACGCGGCCCTGGGCGGCATCTTCTGCGAGCGCTCGGGCGTCGTGAACATCGGCCTCGAAGGCATGATGCTGACCGGCGCGTTCTTCGGGATCTGGGGCACGGTCTGGAGCGGCTCCTGGGTGGTCGGCCTCGTCGTGGCGATGCTCGCGGGGGCGGTGGTCGCCCTGGTGCACGCGGTGTTCGCGATCCACCTGAGAGCCGACCAGATCGTCACGGGGACGGCGATCAACTTCCTCGCGCTCGGCGTGACCGGCTACCTGTTCATCGACATCTACGGGTCGAACGGGACGCCGGCGTCGATCGACTCGGTGCCCGACATCTCGCTACCAGGCATCCGTTCGATCCCCGGCATCGGCGGCGTCTTCGGCTCGCTCAACCTGATGATCTGGCTCGTGTTCGGGTTGCTCGTCCTGACCGAGGTCATCCTGTTCCGCACGCCGATCGGCCTTCGCATCCGCTCGGTCGGCGAGCACCCGCGGGCGGCCGACACGGTCGGCATCCCGGTCTACCGGATCCGCTACATCTGCGTCCTCCTCTCGGGGATGCTCGCGGCCCTCGGCGGCGCCTACCTGTCGATCGGCTTCGTCGGCTCGTTCGGCCAGAACATGACGGCCGGGCGCGGGTTCATCGCCCTCGCCGCGGTCATCTTCGGGAAGTGGCGGCCCTACGGGGCGTTCGGGGCGTGCCTGCTCTTCGGCTTCGCGAGCGGCCTGGCCGACCGGCTCCAGTCGGTGGCCGGGGTCTCGCCGAACCTGCTGAACACGCTGCCGTACGTCCTCACGCTGATCGCCCTGGTCGGCCTCGTCGGCCGCTCGCGCCCGCCGGCGGCGGACGGCCAGCCGTACGTGAAGGGCTAGCCCGGGCCGCGTGCGCATCGTCGACGTGATCGCGAGGAAGCGCGACGGCCGTGAGCTCTCGGCCGCCGAGATCCGGGCCGTCGTCGACCCGGATGTGCCCGACTACCAGGTGGCTGCGTTCCTGATGGCGGTCGTGCTCCAGGGCATGACTGACCGCGAGACCGCCGATCTGCTCGAGGCGATGGTCGACTCCGGCGAGCGGATCGACCTCTCGTCCGTCGGCCGGCCGGTCGCCGACAAGCACTCGACGGGCGGCGTCGGCGACAAGACGACGCTCGTGGTGGCGCCGCTGGTTGCCGCCTGCGGCACGCCCGTGGCGAAGCTCTCCGGGCGGGGCCTCGGCCACACCGGGGGGACGCTCGACAAGCTCGAGTCGATCCCCGGCTTCCGCGTCGATCTGTCGATCCCCGAGCTCGTCTCACAGGTCGCCGAGCACGGGATCGCCGTCGCCGCGCAGACCGCCGACATCGTCCCCGCCGACAAGCGCCTCTACGCCCTGCGCGACGTCACGGCAACGGTGCACTCCATCCCGCTGATCGCCACGAGCATCATGTCCAAGAAGATCGCCGCGGGCGCGTCGCGGCTCGTGCTCGACGTCAAGGTGGGCGAGGGCGCGTTCATGGAGGACCTGGAGTCGGCGACCGTGCTCGCGCGGGCGATGATGCGCCTGGGCGATGCTGCGGGGCTGCCGACCACATGCATGCTTGCGCCGATGGACGAGCCGCTGGGATGCGCCGTCGGGAACGCGCTCGAGGTGGCCGAGGCCGTCGCGACGCTCGAGGGCGAGCGGGCCTGCCGACCTCACCGAGCACTGTCTGATCGCCGCCGGCCTCATGCTCGGCGACCGCGGGCCGGCCGAGGAGGCGCTCCGCACCGGCCGCGCGCTTCACGCCTATCGCGAGTGGATCGCAGCGCAGGGCGGCGATCCCGACGCCGAACTGCCCCGCGCTCCCGACGTCACCGAGGTGCGCGCCGAGCGCACAGGCACCGTCGAGCGCTGCGGATCGCGCGCGATCGCCGAGGCTGCGATGCACCTGGGCGCCGGCCGCGCCCGGAAGGAGGACGCGGTCGACCACGCGGTCGGGATCGTCGTCCACAGGAAGCGCGGCGACCGGGTCGAGGTCGGCGACGTGCTCGCGACGGTCCATTCGCGCGGTCCGGCCGACGAGGATGCCGTTCGCGCCGCGTTCCTCCTCACCGACGAGGACGTTGAGCCCGAGCCCGTCGTGTTCGAGGTGCTCAGCGCAGCGAGCTGACCGCGGCCTCGGCCTCCTGGCCCGTCATCGGGTTGTTGTAGATCGGAGAGCCCGGTTGCTGGCGGGCGCCACCCTCGTGGAGGCTGCCCATGTCGACCGGCGCGAATCCGGCTTCGTCGATCAGCCCCGCCACGACGGCCTTCGCGTCGTCGTCGTCGCCCGCGAGGTAGATCGCGAGCCGTTCGGCCTGCGGCACGCCCGGCCGGCCCTCGCTTCCGAGCGGCTTGAAGTTCATCGTGTTGAACGACTTCACAACGCGAGCACCCGGCAGGTGACGGGCGAGGAGCTCGCTCGAGGTCGTCTCGCCGCTCTCGAGCTCGGCGATCTCGCCGTCGCGCTGCGGGTAGTAGTTGTTGGCGTCGATCACGATCTTCCCGGCGAACGCGTCGGCGGGAAGGTCGGGATACGCGCGGAGGGGGATGGCGACCAGGACGACGTCGCTCGCCCGGGCCGCGGCCTCGACGGTTCCCGCGCGAGCCTGCGGCCCGATGTCCTGGACGAGCTCCGTGAGCGATTCGGGGCCGCGCGAGTTGGCGATGGTCACCTCGTGCCCCGCTCCGGCGAAGAGCCGGGCGGTTGTCGCGCCGATGTTGCCGCTGCCGATGATGCCGATCTTCATTTCGATCCCCTTTCTCGACCTTCTCTGCAAGCTAGCGCGTGCAGCCGCTCCGCCGACCGGCAGAGCGGCGCGACGACGGCCGCGACGTCGTCCAGATCGCGGGGCAGGTCGGCCCAGTGCACGCGCGCGAACGGCGCAAAGCGCCCGTCCTCACGAGCCACCGCGACCTGGATGACCCGATCCGCCGAGCGCACCAGCACGCCGCCGCGAGGATCGGCGATGAGCCACGCCGTCCGGGCGACGAGCACCTGAGCCTCCTGCGTCGCTCGGGCCGGTCGCAGGTATTCGGCGGGATCGGCAATCTTCGCGGCCTCCGAGAGCCCGAGCAGCGGCAGGAGCGACTCCGCGCCCGGCGGCCACGCCCCGTCGCCGCTCATCCTGTGGCCGCCGCCAGCAGGGTGGTGCCCGTGAGGGTGAGCACGATCCCGGCGACCTGGACTCGGGCCGGACGCTCGCGCAGGAAGATCACGCTCAGGACGACGCTCAACGACGCGAACTGCGCCCCGCAGACCGACGCGACGCTGACCGGGCCGCGGTCGACGGCCGCGACGAACGCTCCGAACGCGACGGCGTCGACCGCTCCCACGGCTGAGAGCCGCCACAGATCGCGGCGCGACACCGAGACGGCCGGGCGCCGGAGCACGATCGGCACGAGGACGATCAGCGCGCAGAACCTGCCGATGGTCACCGCGGTGAACGGGTCGAGCGGATCGGTCAGGCCGTACATGACGAACATCAAGCCGAAGACGCCGCCCGCCAGGATCGCCCAGCCCGCGCCGCTCGCACGGCGCTCGCCTCGCTCCGCGCACGAGAGCGACGTTCCGATCACGGCGAGGACGATTCCCACGACCACGGCGGTGCCGACCTGCTCGCCGCCGGCGATCGCCACGAGCGCCGCGATGCCGCCCTCGAGCCCGACGAGCGGCGCGACCACGGCCAGGGTCCCGCGCCGGATCGCCACGATGTAGCACCCGAAGCCGGCCAGCTCGAGGAGCCCCGCGGCCGCCGCGGCGGGCGCGTGCGACCAGGCGTCGCTGCTCGGAGCTCCCTCGAACGCGAGAGCCAGCGGCAGCGTCACAACCGTGCTCGACGCGAGGACCGCCAGCGTCGTGACCGCGATGTCGACGCGGCGGCTGAGCGTGACCAGCCACAGGTTGACCACCGCCCACGCGACCGCGGCACCGAGCCCGAGAGCGACAGTCATTCCCGGGATGGATACAGGATCGCGCCTGGCCGGCGGCTCACCCGCCGAACGCCGCCGCCCGATCCTCGGGTGAGATCCCGACCTGTGCGTAGTCCGACGTGCCGTGCGCCAGCAGCTCCCGGGCGCCCGCGAGCATCGCGCCGTACGCGGTGCGCGCGAGGAGCGACCCCGTCGAGACGCGCCGCACGCCGAGCTCCTGGAGCTCGCCGACGGACGGCGCACCGGGCAGCGCGAGCACGTTCACCGGGGCCTCGACCGCTTCGACCACCGCGGCGATCTGCGCGGGATCGGTCAGGCCCGGCGCATAGACGCAGTCGGCCCCGACGGCCCGGAAGGCGACGAGCCGCGCGATCGTGTCGTCGAGGTCCGAGATGCCGTGCAGGTGGTTCTCGGCGCGGGCCGTGAGGACGAGCGGGTCGTCGCGGTCGTGCGCCGCCTCGACGGCGGCCGCGACGAGCTCGGTGGCGTGGCCCGGGTCGTCGATGCGCCCGTTCTCCTGATCCCAGTCCTCGATCGAGCACCCCGCCGCACCCGCGTCGGCCAGGAGCCGGACGGTCTCGCCGACGCCTGCCGGATCGCTCGCAAAGCACCGCTCGCTGTCGACCGAGAGCGGCACGTCGACGGCGGCGGCCAGGTCGGCGACGTGCGCCACGAGCTCGTCGCGCGTCACGGCATGGTCATCCTTCCCGAGCAGCCAGGCGTAGCCCGCGCTCGTCGTCGCCAGCGCCTCGAACCCGCACGAGGCGAGCAGCCGCGCCGACCCGACGTCCCACGGGTTCGGCATGACGAAGATGCCCTCGCGGGCGTGCAGCTCGTGGAATCTGGCGCGGCGATCGGCGACTGACATGTGACCCCTCCTCGATGCGTAGGCAGCCCCACACGGTGGGTAGGGAGACTACGCACCGATGAGTTCCACGGGGCGAGCCGGTCTACCGCATCGCAAGCAACTGAGAGGAAGGGACATGCCCGACATCACGCCATGCCTCTGGTTCGACACCGAAGGCGAGGACGCTGCCAAGTTCTACACGTCCGTCTTTCCGAACTCGAAGATCACGAACGTGACCCACTACGGCTCCGCCGGCCCGCGCTCGGAGGGCACCGTCATGACGGTCGAGTTCGAGCTCGACGGCAAGCCGTTCGTCGCCCTGAACGGCGGGCCCCAGTTCCGGTTCAGCGAGGCGCTCTCGTTCCAGGTCGATTGCGAGACGCAGGACGATGTCGACTCGCTGTGGACAACCCTGTCGGAGGGCGGCGAGGAGGGCCCGTGCGGCTGGCTCAAGGACCGGTTCGGCCTCTCGTGGCAGATCGTCCCGGCGGCGCTCCCGCGGCTCCTCACCGACCCGGACGCGGAGAAGGCGCAGCGCGTCATGGCGGCGATGCTCAAGATGGGCAAGATCGAGATCGCCGAGCTCGAGCGCGCCGCAGAGGGCGCGGCGATACGAAGTTGACCCATGGGGCCAGGCCCCGGGCGGGGCCTGGCCCCGGTGGTAGGGCGGCCCACCGGATTGAGACCAGGCCCCGGGAGGAGGTGGGGCCTGGTCTCGTTGTTGGGTAGGTCTTGGTCGGCTACGCCGCCACGGGCTCGGGATCGGCCCGCATCACGACGGTGTCAACGACCCGGATGATCTCGTCGACGGGCAGCCCGGCACGCGCCGCGTGCCTTCGGATCGCCTCCGGTCCGGTGGCCTCGTAGACGCACACCATCCCGACGGAGGCCCCGCCCTCGTCGAGCACGTAGCTCCGCACCCACACGAGCTCGTGGGACATCTCCTCGTCCGCGACCTGCTTCGACCGGGCACCGGCCCGGCCGAGCTCCGCGGCAGAGCCCCAGCCCCCGCGCCGAACGATGACGTACTGCTCCACGTGCCCCTCCTTCGATTTCTGATCGTCTGGCTCCACGCTATGCGGAGGCACCCCGGCGCACATCGGAAGGACTCCCTATCTTTCGACGATCCCCATGCGGCCCGCCTCGGCGGCGGCCTCGGTACGGGTGTCGACCTCGAGCTTGCGGAGGATCGCCGACACGTGATGGTCGACGGTCTTCGACGACAGCACGAGCCGGTCGGCGATCTGGCCGTTTCGCAGGCCGTCCGCGAGCAGCTCCAGCACCTCGAGCTGGCGCCCGGTGAGGCCCGCCGGGTTGGCGCGGGTCAGCGCCTGCGGCCCGCGGCGCAGGTCGCGCGCACCGCGCTCGCGCAGGAGGCGTGCGGCGTGGGCGGCCGTGACGCGGGCGCCGAGCCGCTGGAGTGCCTCGTGGCCCTGCCGCAGCTCGCCCTCGCAGTCGCTCTGGAGGCGCGCAAGCGCGGCGTCGTACGGGCATCCGAGCTCCGTCCAGGCGCGCGCGGCGGCCTCGGGCTCGCCCGCCAGCTCGAGCCGGTAGGGCTCGGCGACGGGCGTCGGCAGCGTCTCTTGCAGCCCGGCCCGGTGGCGCCATGCGCACAGCTCGCCCGCGGCCCACGCGTCGACGTTCCGGGCGGCAAGGGCGAGCGCGCGGTCGGTCTCGGGGCCGACGAGGTCGAGACGGCCTGTGAGCCAGTGAACCTCGGCGCGCGCCGCCGCCACCGGCCCGAGCCGCTGGAGCTCGCCCGTGGCCTCGGCGAGCGCAAGCGCGTCGTCAAGCGGCTCCCAGGGATCCGGTTCGCCCAGGCGCGCGCGCAGCCGGCCCAGGATCACGAGTGGCCCGATCATGCTCGCATTCGGGACCCGGGGCCGCTCGACGACGTCGGTCGCGCCGGCCGCGGCCTCCTCCCACCGCCCGCGCTCGAGGTCGGAGCGTGCCTTCCAGCCGGTCATGTACACGAGCCACGAGTCGAGGTCGCGCTCGCGCGTGTACTCGATTCCCGCGGCCAGGTGGCGGTCGGCGAGCGCATATTCGCGCGTCTCGATCGCCCCGACGGCGAGGTTGGTGTGAGCGCGGGCGACGTGCTCGTCGAGGCCGGCGTCGGCCGCGAGCCGCAGACTGCGCTCGAGCTTCTCTGCCCCCGCGATCGAGCCGCCCGACAGCTCGGCCGATCCGACGTTGTTGAGGGCGTGGACGAGGACGTCGGTGTAGCCGAGGCGCTCGGCGAGGTCGATCGCCCGGCCGCCCCAGTCGCGCGTGCCGGTCACGTCGCCCGCGAGCATCCGAAGCTGAGCCATGTTGCTGTACGCCATCGCGAGCTCGGGGCTCGACGGCAGCGGCTCGAGGATCGCGATCGCCCGGCGCGCTTCGGCCTCGGCCTCGGTCCCGTCGCCGGCGAACCACGCCAGCCGCGAGAGCCACCGGCGCGTGTCCCCCTCCCGCAGGCGGTCGCGACGGACGCGGTGCTCGGCGAGGGCCAGACGGCGGGCATCGGTCGCCTCGTCGATCGCGTGGGTCAGATAGCACTCGTACGCGCGCCGCTCGAGCAGGTGCGCGCGATCCTTGCCGGGCAGCCCATCGGCAAACCGAAGCGCCCGCGCGAACTGGGCGGCCGACTCGCGATGGGCGCCGAAGTCGGCGGCGCGCTCGGCCGCGGCCGGCGCGAACTCGAGCACGGCCGGGATGTCACCGGCCGCCTCGGCGTGGTGCGCGACACGTGCGAGGTCGGCTCGGCGGGGTGGCCCGGCGAGGACGCGGAGCGCGCGCTGGTGGAGCTCGTGGCGGCGGTCGGGCGGCATCGTCTCGTCGATCGCGACCCGCTCGATCTCGTGCCGGAACGCGATGCCGTCTCGATGGACGCGCAGCATCCCCGACGTGAGGCCCTCCTCGACGTGGGCGAGCTCCTCCGCCGCAATCTGCTCGAGCAGCCACAGCTCGGCGCGAGGCGGTGCGATCGCGACCGCGTCGAGCAGGGCGCGCGCGCCGGCGGGCAGCCGCGCCGCGCGGGCCAGGACGGCGTCGCGCACGCTCTCGGGGAGCGCCGCCCCGCCGGCGGCGAGCGCCTCGGTCACGTAGAACGGGTTGCCGCCCGTGACACGGTGGAGCTCGACGGCGTCGACCTCGTACGGCTGGGCCAGATCCTCCACCGCCCCCTCCGACAACGGCTCGAGCCGCAGGCGCGTGACGGACGTCCGTGGCAGCTCGCCCAGAACTCGGCGGAGCGGGTCGGTCCGGCCCACTTCGTCGTCGCGGTAGGTGAGGACGACGAGCGCCGGAGCGGTCTCGATTCGGCGCGCGAGCAGGCGGACGAGGTCGAGCGTGGCGCCGTCGGCACTGTTCAGATCCTCGAGCACGACCACGTTCGGCGGCCGCCGGCGAAGCTCGTCGAGGAGCGCGGCCAGCACGGCGACCGGCCCGGATCCCCGCTCGACGAGCCACTCGAGCTCGCCGCCGGTCTCGCTCGCGATGTCGGCGAGCGGGCCGAGCGGCCGCGCCGTCTGGAGCGGCTCGCACGCGCCGGTGAGGACGCGCGCCGAGGCGATGTTCAGGCAGAACGCCTGGACGAGGGCGGTCTTGCCGATGCCCGCCTCACCGCCGACCAGCACGAGCTGGCCGCGACGCGTGCGGTTGACAGCGGCGAGCGAGCCGCCGAGCGCATCGAGCTCGGGCGAGCGCTCGAGCAGCTGCTCGGCGCTCTCAAGGGGGCGGGTGGGCGAGATCAGCGTGGGTCCATCGGGTTGGGTTCCCTCCTCTACGGAGGTGCCACCCGATCGGATTCGAAAACAGCGCCCTTACTTCAGCGCAGCGTTGATCGCGTCCTTCACCGACTGGAGGTCGGTCGGCGACTGGAGCGTGACCAGCTTCAGCTTCGAGCCGCTCGGGCCCACCAAGAGCGTCGGCGTGCCGCTCACGTGGTCCGCGGTCGCCTGGGAGTCGTAGGTACGCGACTGCGAGTCGACCGCCGAGGAGCCGCTGTCCGACTGGAGCTGGGCAACGTCCATGCCGGGGACGCTCGCGGCCGCCGACTTCACCATGTCGTCGCTCAGCCAGCCGCTGTTCTCGCCGGCCTGGTTGTCGTAGAGCAGCTGCACGAAGTTGAACATCCGGTTCTGCTTGGCCGCCGCGATCGCCGCAGCCCGGCCGCGCTGCGAGTCCGGCCCGATGAACGCCAGGATCCGCGCCTCGACCTTGAGCTTGCCGGTGCGCACGTAGCGGTCGATCACGGTCGGCATCGACTGGGTCTCGAACTGCTGGCAGTAGGGGCACTGGAGGTCGACGTACTCGACGAGCGTGACCGGCGCCGAGGGCGAGCCCAGCACGTCGCCGCTCTGCGGGATGCCCTTGAGCAGGCGCTGCGACGTCGTCGGCACCCGGCAGCGCGACGCCCGCGGCCGGCGGCGGCTTCGGGTCGGACGACCCGTTGACGAGCTTGACCGTCACGACGAACGCGATCGCGAGGAGGGCCGTGATCACGCCCGCGGCGAGCAGGATGCGCGGCGAGGCCTGGCGCCGCGGCGGCGGCGCGGGCCGCCTGCCCTTGGCTCGCTTCCCGCTGCTCACGGGGCCGGATGCTAGCCGCCGCTTCTTGCCGCCCTATGGGTCGACGCTCTCGCCGGCGGGCCTCTCGACCGCCGCGAACAGGAGCGCCGCGAACACGAGCACGAACGCCGTGAGCGCGAGCGCGGGGATCGTCACGTACCCGAACTCGTTGATCCACTTCGTCGCGCAGCCGCCCGGCGCCGAGAGCAGACACGTCTGGCTCTGTGTGACGACGCCGTGCTCGACGAGCAGGTGGTAGACCGAGAAGCCGGCGCCGATCACGGGCAGCGGGAGCAGATACCGCGCGACCCGGTGGTCGTTGGCGAGGGCGGCGAGCAGCGTGACGATCGAGAGCGGATACATGAAGATCCGCTGGAACCAGCACAGCTCGCACGGCACGTAGTGGGCCACCTCCGAGAAGAAGAGGCTGCCGCCGGTCGCGATCGCCGACACCACGAACGCCAGCCAGAGCTCATACCCCCAGATCGCCGAGCGGATCGAGGCGAGCGGCCCGCGGACGCCGGCCAGCCACAGCAGCGCCGCCACGACGAGGACGCCGATCAGCACCTGGCCGACCACACCGAGCACTGCGAGCAAGACGGTCACGTCGTGGGTCATGTCGGCGTCTCGGTCGCCGCGGCCGCCGCCCTGGCGGTGCGGCGAAGCGCTATTGCGGCGGACGGGAAGACCAGCACCGACACGAGCCCTGCGCCCACCAGCGAGGCCGCAAGGTCGGTATGCAGCTCGTGCTCCTCGACTGCGATCGCCGTCACCGCCACAACGAGCGGGAGCGCCGTGGCCGAGCAGAGGGCAAGCGGGACGATCGCCGCGGGCTCGAGCGCCGATCGTGCGAGCAGGGCGGGCACACCCCGCACCAGGACGAAGCAGCCGAGGAAGACGGGGAGCAGGATCAGCGCCGTCGTGCTCGAGAGCAGCGCGTCGAGATCGAGCCGCAGGCCGCTGGTCACGAAGAAGAACGGGACGAACAGCCCGAAGCCGATCCCCTCGAGGCGAACCCGCACGGGGTCGGCCTCCTCGCCGTGTGTCACCACGCCGACCATCATCCCGGCCGCGAATCCCGCCAGGGCCAGGTCGAGGTGGAGGTTGTACGCCACCCAGAGGAGGAAGAACAGTGCCAGCAGCGCCAGCCGAACGCCGAGCTGGCCGCTGGCGTGAAGCGTGAGCCTGATCGTCTTCATCACGTGCGAAGGCCGGGCTCGGATCGCGACGGCGGCAACGGCAGCCGACACGAGCACGAAGAGCACGAGCACGGCGATGGCTGCGACCGTCCCATGCTGGCCGGCCAGGAAGATCGCGATCAGGATGATGGGGACGAACTCGCCGACCGCGCCGCTCGCCAGCACCTGGGTGCCGAACGGCGAGTCGAGCTCCCCGGCGTCCCTCAGGATCGGGATCAGCGTGCCGACAGCCGTCGTCGTCAGCGCGATCGCCACCGGCAGCATGACGGTGATGGCGCCGATCAGCGCGAGCGCGCCGGCAACCGCGGCGGCGAGCGCGAGGGACACGGCCATCCCATAGCCCGCGACTCGCAGCGGCCGGCCGCGCACCCGCTGAAGGTCGAGCTCCATCCCGGCGAGGAAGAAGAGGAACGACATCCCGAGGCCCGCCAGGAACGACACGAACGGGCCGTCGTGCGCGAGGTTGAGCACGTCAGGCCCGATCAGGATCCCGAGAACCAGCTCGGCCACGACCGTCGGCACGAGCACGACGCGCACCGCCGCCGAGATGATCGGAGCGAGCGCGACGGCCGCGGTGATGAGCACGAGCGACGTCGGGTCGAAGGTCAAGGCCACACACTAGGCCGCTTGAGCACCCGGCGGGGCGCAACTATGGGTCATCTCACGAACGGCGAGCGCGTAGCGTTTCCCGGTGGATGACCACGCGCGAAGAGACCTCTGCGGCGACCGTCGCCGTGGGGACGGACGTGGCTGCGCTCGCCGCCGGGCTCGTGACGGTGACAGCGTGGGGCTCGGCATTCGTCGGCATCCGCGCGGCCGGCGAGACGCTCTCCCCCGGCGCGCTCGCGCTCGGCCGCCTGATCGTGAGCCTCGCGATCCTCGGCACCGTCGCGGCCGTCCGGCGGGAGCGGCTCCCGGCGCGGCGCGATCTGCTCTGGATCGCGACGTTCGGGGTGCTCTGGCTCGCCGTCTACAGCGTCGCGCTGAACGAGGCGGAGCGGCGCGTCGACGCCGGGACGGCGGCGATGCTCGTGAACACCGGCCCGATCCTGATCGCGATCTTCGCCGGGATCTTCCTGCGCGAGGGCTTCCCGCCCGGCCTCTTCGCCGGCTGTGCGGTCGCCTTCTGCGGCGTCGTCGTGATCGCCTTCGCCACCGCGCAGTCCGGCGCCAGGTCCGGTTTGGGCGTCGTCCTGTGCATCGTCGCGGCGTTCGCCTACGCCGTCGCCGTCGTCGTGCAGAAGCCCGTGCTCGCGCGCGTGTCGGCGTTCCAGGTGACGTGGATCGGGCTCGCCGCCGCCACGATCGCGTGCCTGCCGTTCGCGCCGACGCTTGCGACCGAGGCCGCGAACGCCGATGCCGGGACGATCGCCTGGATGGTCTATCTCGGCGCCGTGCCGACCGCGCTCGGCTTCGCGACCTGGGGGTTCGCGCTGCGGCGCACCAGCGCAGGCCGGATGGGGTCGCTCACGTACCTGGCCCCACCCATCGCGATCGTCCTCGGCTGGGCCGTGCTCGGCGAGACGCCGCCGTGGCTCGCGGCTGCCGGCGGCGCGCTGTGCCTCGCAGGGGTCGCCCTCGCCCGATCACGTCCCAGGTTGCGAAAGGCTTGACCGCGCGGTTGGCGGGTTCACGCCGCGGGCGTCGATAATCACTCGCCATGCCGAGCCGTGCCGAGCAACACTCCCCTGACGCGCTCGTCGTCGGCGCCGGCTTCAGCGGGCTCTACGCGCTCCATCGCCTGCGCGAGCTCGGGCTCTCGGTCCGCCTCGTCGAGCGCGGCGGCGGCGTCGGCGGGACCTGGTACTGGAACCGCTACCCGGGCGCCCGCTGCGACATCGAGAGCGTCGACTACCAGTTCTCGTTCTCCGATGAGCTCCTCGACGAGTGGGAGTGGACCGAGCGCTACGCGGCGCAGCCCGAGATCCTGCGCTACCTCGAGTTCGTGGCCGACCGGTTCGACCTGCGCCGCGACATCGAGCTCGAGACGTCGGTGACGGCCGCGCGCTACGACGAGGAGGCCGACCGGTGGCTGGTCACGACCGACCGGGGCGAGTACGACGCTCGATTCCTCATCCTCGCGGTCGGGAACCTGTCGTCGCCCAGGCACCCCGACTTCCCCGGCCTCGGAGAGCTTCCAGGGCGAGCGGTACATGACGGCGCGGTGGCCCGAGGAGCCGGTCGACCTCGACGGGAAGCGCGTCGGCGTCGTCGGGACCGGCTCGACCGGCATCCAGGTCGTCATCGAGAGCGCGCGAAGGGCGCGCGCCCTTTGGGTGTTCCAGCGGACGCCGAACTACAGCATGCCGGCGCACAACGGCCCGCTCGACCCGGCGTTCCAGCGCGAGGTCAAGCGGGCGTTCGCGGAGCGCCGGCGGATGTGCGAGCTGTCCGAGGCCGGCGTGCCGTTCCCGGCGCCCGAGCATCGGGCGTACGAGGTCTCCGACGAGGAGCGCCGGCGCATGTACGAGGAGGGCTGGGCCCGCGGCGGCATCAACTCGCTGTCCTACGCCTTCTCCGACTTCCACAGCGACGAGGCCGCGAACGCGACGGGCGCCGAGTTCACGCGGGAGCGGATCCGCGAGATCGTGCGCGACCCCGGCGTGGCGGCCCTCCTCTCGCCCTCGCACCACATCGGGACGCGGCGGACGTGCGTCGACACCGGCTACTACGAGGTTTTCAACCAGGCGAACGTCCACCTGGTGGACGTGCGGCGCTCGCCGATCGAGAGGATCACGCCGCGCGGGATCCGGACGGCCGACGCCGAGTACGAGCTCGACGTGATCGTCTTCGCGCTCGGCTTCGACGCGATGACCGGCGGCTTCCTCGACATCGACATCCGCGGCCGGGCCGGTCTGGAGCTGCGCGAGAAATGGGCCGCCGGCCCGCGCACGTATCTCGGACTCACGGTCGCCGGCTTCCCGAACCTCTTCCTCGTCACCGGCCCCGGCAGCCCCGGCGTCCTCAGCAACATGGTCGTCTCGATCGAGCAGCATGTCGACTGGCTGGCCGACTGCATCGCACACCTGCGCGCCGAAGGGCTCGACGCGGTCGAGGCCACACCCGATGCCGAGGAAGCGTGGGTCGCCCACGTCAACGAGATCGCCGCCGCGACGCTCTACCCGCAGGCAACCTCCTGGTACGTGGGCGCGAACGTGCCGGGAAAGCCGCGAGTCTTCATGCCGTACGTCGGCGGCTGCGGCCGCTACCGGGCCGAGTGCGACGAGATCGCCGTGGACGACTACAGAGGCTTCCGGTTGAGCCGGGCGCCGCACCCAACCACGACCGCGCAAACAGGAGGTGGGTCATGCCGTTGAAGGGCTACGGCGTCCTGCGAGGGAAGGCCATCGACCGGCGCCGAGAAGGGTCGTCGGACACGCCGCACTTCCAGATCCGGGTGGCCGACGGTGCCGGCGTCGACTTCCGGATCGCGGTCAACGTCAAGTCGCAGTCGGCGCCCTCGGAGCTGCTCTACCTGCTCGAGGACGACTTCCAGCATCCGGTCACGGCCGGGCTTGAGACCCTCGGGCCGGGCTGGCACGCCCTCCCCTCATCCCCGGGCGACGTCAGCCTCGACTACATACGCGGCAACCTGTTCGACCCGGCGCTGATGCGCGCCCTGCCCGCGGACGCCGCCGGGCCCGACAACGATCTCGCAGACGTGCTCGACGGCCACATCACGCGCGCGATCGGCGACCCCTCGGCGGACCTCTACGCGTTCGGCCAGCGGTGGGGCCCGGAGGACGGGGTCCCGGACAAGGTCTTCGGCTTCGCGCCCGGAAACGGCGTGCACGACATCCACATGAACCAGGGCAACGATCCGGCGTTCGCCCGAGACGACGGCGTCTGGCAGGACGGCGGCCTCCTGGTGCACTTCCCGGCGGTGTCGCGCTGGGTGGCGATCTTCCTCGCGTTCCAGAGCCAGGCGTGGCACACCGACGACGCGACCGGCCACGCGATCGCGGGGGCTCCCCCGCCTCCTCCGCCTCCGCCCGCACCTGACACGACGCCCGCGCCGGACACGACGACAGCTGTCCGCATCGTCGGCGCGATGGTGAACCCGGTCGGGCCTGCGCCCGAGCACGAGTCGGTGCTGCTGCTGAACGCGTCGCCCAGCGCGGTCGACCTGACCGGCTGGACGATCGCCGACCGGCTCAAGCGCGCCTGCCCCGTCCCCGCCCAGACCCTGGCCGCGGGCGAAGTGCTCCGGGTACCGGTGACCGAGCCCGCGCAGCTCAGCAACCAGGGCGGGTTGATCACGCTCCTCGATGCCTCCGGCCTCAAGGTGGCGGGCGTCGCCTACACCGAGAGCGACGCCCGGCGGGAGGGCTGGACGCTCACGTTCTGAGACGCCGCAGGGAAATCCCCGACGCCACCCGGATCCTGCGTTCGTACGCTCAGATCGTTCCTGTTGAGCGTCGGACGGAGGTCATCGTGAACACCACTCCTGCACAGTCGTTGTCCGGCACTTCGGTCAGGCGGACCTGGGTATCGATCGCAGCGGCCGCTGCGCTGGCCTGCGCCCTCTCCCCGCTGCTCCCGATGCTCTCGATCGTCCCCTGGTCGTCGGCAATCGCCAACGCCCCGGCGGTCGCCCTCGTCCTGGCCGTAGCGGCTCTGATCGGGGCCCGGGGCCAGGAGGCGCGGCGGCAACGGCTGATGGCCGGCGTCGCACTCGGGATCGTCGCGTCTGGGCGCTCCTGTTCGTGGCCTTGGGGCTCGCCCTTCTGTACGGCTGAACCAGGGATGGGCCGGGAAGAACGGTCGTGGCGAGTCCGTCCTGTGTGCATGGAGGCCCGAGTCTGGATCGGAACGAAGGGGCGGTTCAACCCTTGCAGGAGTTCGAGGAAGGGCTCCTGAGGCTCGACGGCGGCGAGCTGACGTTCCGCGGTGCCGGCGAGCCGGTGTCGATGAGCCTGTCCGAGGTCGACCTCGACTTCCCGCTGTCGATGACGGGAACCGGATTCGCCATGACCGTGCGGGGCACCAAGGCATATGTGTGGTTCTACGACCCGTTCGCCGGGCGCAGCACGCTCATCGAGAGCGGCGACCAGGACGACGCCATGAAGGACGGCGCCAAGAGCTGGTTCAAGGGCCGGAGGGCCGCCAAGCCCTGGTTGAAGGCGCTCCGCTCAACGACCGGCTGACGGGCCGGGCTCCGCGGGATCCGAGTCGGCGAGCGGAGGCCCGACGACGTCCATGCCGACATCCTCGCCGAGGCGGCGGAACGCGTCCTTCGCCGAGTCGCTGCCGGCGTGCTCGGAGAAGCGCTCGAAGAATCCCTCCATGCCGGACGGGGCGAACACGACGAACAGCCGGCCCGGCTCGGACCCGATGTTCTGCCACGTGTGGCGTGCGCCCCGAGGAACCAGCATCAGCGCTCCGGCAGGTGCCTCGTGGATCAGGTCTTCCAGCCGGAACCGGAACGTCCCGTCGAGCACGAGAATCAGCTCGTCCTCGTTCGCATGGACGTGGAGCGGCGGCCCCTCGCCGGGCGCAGCCGTCGACTCGAGCGCGGTCAGCGCTCCGGCGGTGTCCTGCCCTCGGACCTTCAGCACCAACGGGCCGCCGACCGGGTTCTGGACGGAGAGCCCCTCTCCGGGCCGCAGGAACACGCCCTGTGTTCCTGCGGCGATGTCAGCGTCACGGTCGGTCATCTGTCCTCCTCCGCCACGCGGATCCTACGACGGCTGGACGACGATGAGCGAGTTCCCGTCGGGGTCGCGCACCCAGAACATCGGGGGCACCGGGTCGCCGTACCGGGCGATCTCCTCGTCGACGTCCACGCCGGCGGCCTTCAGCGCAGCGTGATCGGCCTCCAGGTCTGACGTGTCGAGGCAGATGCCTGTCTGGACGCCGCCCGCCGGCTGGCCCGGCGGCGGAGGTGCGATGGCGATCGTCGTCTTCGCGTCCGCCACGGCGACCTCGACCCAGCGCATGTCGGGCCCCATCGGGATGTCGACGACCTTCTCGAAGCCGAGCGTGTCGACGTAGAAGTCGATCGCGCGGTCGGTATCGGCGACGGTCACGCACACGCGGCCTACCGCCGTGATGTTGAGCTTGGTGTTCACCTTCGACATCGTGTCCTCCTTCAGGTCGGGTTCACAGGCTTAGACCGCGACGCGGCCGAAGACTCATCGGTCGCTCTCTACGCGATCCAGGGGATGAACCGGCGCGGCGTCGCCTGCCGGTACGCCGGGTAGTCCGGGTACCGCTCGGCGAGCCAGGCCTCCTCGCGGATCGACTTCAGCCAGAACACGACCGCGAGCAGCGCCGTCGGCGCGAAGACCAGCGGCGAGCGATGGAGCGACAGCCCGACGCCGGCGATGAGCAGGGCGCCGTACACAGGATGGCGGGCGTGCGCGTAGATGCCCGTGCGGCGGAGCGTCGACCGGGAACGCGGCCGCGGGAACGGGGTGAACGAGCTGCCGAGGGCGACCCGGCAGACGATGAACATCCCGACGCCGACCGCTTCGAGCACGAACCCGGCGATGCGGAGCCAGGGCTCGGTGCCGTCGGGCCATCCGGGGCCGGCGATCGCACACACCGCGATCGCGAGGATGACGGCCGACTGGATGACGACCCAGCCTCCACCGCGCCGTCCCAGCGCGGGCGGCAGCCCGGCTCCGCTCAACCGGGCGAGAGCTCGGCGGCCACGGCGCGCACAGCCGCATCCGTGATCCGGTCGAGCGCGGCGTCGTCCGCCGCCGGCCACGTCGAGAGCTTCGCCACGACCAGCTCCGACGGCGGATGCACGAACACGTGCTGGCCGTTGATTCCGTGCCCGGCGTAGAACGGCGTCGCGGGGTCCATCACCCACCACTTGTTGCGGTAGAAGCCGCCCGGGTAGGCGGCGGCGTAGTTGGCCCCGACGAACGCCTCGCGGCTGTCCTCGCCGCCGGCGAGCGTGTCGGCGACCCAGGCCTCGGGGACGACCCCTCCACCGCCCTCGAGCCAGACGAGCCCGAACCGGGCGAGGTCGCGCAGCGTGGCGCAGACGCCGCCGTCGGCCATCGCGTTGCCGTGCCCGTCGACGGTGACCTCGGCGTCGTACTCCGCGCCCATCGGCCCCCACAGCTCGCGTGTGACGAGGTCGGCGAGGCGGGCGCCGCCGCAGCGCTCGACCACCCATCCGAGCATGTCGGTCAGGACGGAGCGGTAGTCGAACGGACCGCCGTGCGGGCGGTCGTTCACGAGGCCGGCCATGTACGTGCACGCGTCGTCCGGCAGCCCGGCGTCGACGCGAGGCCGCCAAAGGTAGATTTGCTCGTAGACACGGACGTCGGCCGCCGGGTCGCTGTACTCCTCGTTGAACCGCGTCCCGGCGCGCATGTCGAGCAGGTGGCGCACGGTCGCGCCCTCCCATGACGTGCCGGCAAGCTCGGGAAGCACCGCCGTCACCGCGGCGTCCGGGTCGAGCGCGCCGCGCCCGGCCAGGATGCCAGCGACCGTCGCCGTGATCGACTTGGACACCGACATCAGAAGGTGCGTCCTGGACGGGGTGAGCCCGTTTCGGTAGAGCTCGGTGAGGATCTCCCCCCGCTGGAGCACGAGAAAGCCGTCGGTGTAGGTCGCGTCGAGCGCCTCGCCGAGCGTCCACGTGCGGCCCTCCGACTCGAAGGCGACGCCGGCCAGGTCGCGCTCGGCACGCGGCAGCGCGCGCGGGGTCTCGGCGCGCTCGATCCTGGCTGTCGGGATCAGCTCGCGCACGTGCTGGAAGCCCCACCGGTTGAACGGCGGGTCCTGCCAGTTGGCCAGCGTGACCAGGGCATCCGGCGCCGGCGGAGCCCCGTCCATCAGGCCCAGGTCGGCGGCGGTGGGCGGTGGCGGCTGGGCTGGCACAGGCGGACGTTACCGCGTGCGGGCGCCCACACGCCCGCGCTCCGATAAGAATCCAGGCGTGCCGAGACAGCACGCCGTCTTCCTCGGTGGGCCGGGCGTTCGGTACGAGGAACGCCCGCCGCCGCCGCAGCTCGCACCCTGGGTGGCCGTCTGCTGGCAGATCGTGACCGACGTCGATTTCGATCTGCGGATCCCGCCCGACGGGTGCATGGACATGATCCGCGGCGACGTCGTGGGATCGTTCTCGAGCGTCGGCATCGCGCGCCTCCCGGCGGGCAGCGTCTCGCGCGGCGTCCGCTTCCACCCCGGCGGCCTTCCGGCGTTGTGCGGCGTTCCGGCGACCGAGCTCGTCGACCTGCGGCTCCCGATCGGCGACGTCTTACCGCGGTTCCGGTCGCTCGAGCGGCTGGCGCTGGACGCCGCGCCGCCGGACCCGGTCGTACGAGCCGTGTGGGCCTCGCGGGACGTCCGCGACGTCGCCCGGGACAGCGGCTACAGCGCACGCCAGCTTCGGCGCCGAGTGCTGGCGGCCACAGGCCACAGCCCGAAACGGCTCATGCGGATCGCCCGGATGCAGCGGCTCCTTCTCGACGGCCGCGGCGAGAGCTGGGCGCGTGCCGCCGTCGAGCACGGCTACTACGACGAGGCGCACATGGCAAACGACGTGCGCGAGCTCGTCGGCGCCACGCCTCACGCGCTTGTCGGAGATGACCGTTTTCTCCAAGTGCCGAGGGATGCGGCCGTCCTAGCCTCCTGACAAACGACCAACGTCCACCGATCGGAGGAAGCCACATGAACGTCCTGTTCATCGCCGGCGTCGCCGTCGTCACGCCCGACCCGCCGCAGAAGCCAGAAGCTCTACGTCGAAGCGCTCGGCCTGCCGCTCGAGGGCGGTGACGGCGACGAGTACGTCCACAGCGAGAAGATCGACGGCGCCAAGCACTTCGGCGTCTGGCCGCTGTCGCAGGCCGCACACGCCTGCTTCGGGGTCGACGAGTGGCCCGATGACCGGCCCGTGCCGCAGGTCAGCATCGAGTTCGAGGTCGAGGACGCCGCCGCCGTGGCCGCCGCCGCCCAGGAGCTCGAGGAGAAGGGGTTCCAGCTCGTGCATGGTGCGCGCGAGGAGCCGTGGGGTCAGACCGTGGCGCGGCTGCTCTCGATCGAGGGCTCGATCATCGGCATCTCATACGCGCCCTGGTTCCACGCATCGTCGTGAACCGCGGCGTCGCTCAGGAGTCGTCGCGAATGGCGGCGAGCGCCCGGTCGAGGTCGGACCCGCCCGACTCCGCGTGACGCGCCGACCGGCGGTAGACCTCCGCGGCCGCCTCGTGGAACTCGCCCGGCAGGCCGGCGGCGCCGAACGTCCGCGCAATCTCGTCCATCTCGGCGATCCAGCGCCAGCCCTTGGTGAGCGCGGAGCGTGCGGCGGCGTCCGACTGCGACTCCAGATCGGGCAGCGACATCCGCCATTCCTCGAGCAGCGTCTCCTCGACCCCGCCGGCGCGGGCGAGCGCGCGCGTGGCGAGAAGGAGCGCGGCGCTGCCCTTCGTCCACGCGGCGTAGGTCATCTTGACGGCCGACGCCGCGCCGGGCTCGTCCGAGACGACCCGGGCGTCGACGATCGTGCCCGCGAAGCGCGCGGCGACCGCGCCCGCCTCTGCGCCCGACAGATAGAGCCGGGTCGTCCCGGCCTCCCCGGGTGGCGGGCCGACGATCCCGCCGTCGACGAATCGCGACACGGAGGCCCCGATCCGCCGGGCCGTCTCGGGCGACACAGCGTTGGCATCCACGTAGATGCCGGCAAAGCCCACGGCCTGCCGGGCGACCTCGGCCGCGGCGTGCGGCGGGCACACCGAGACCACGACGTCGCATCGGCGGCACAGTTCGGTGATCTGGCCCGCATCCTCCAGCCCCGCGCGCTCGGCCCGTTCCCGCGTCGCCGCACTCCGCCCGTCCGACGCCCACATGACCCGCTCGCCGCCGGCGACCAGCGCCGCACCGATCGCGCCACCCATCTCCCCCGGGTGGAGCAGCCCGACCGCCACGGCTACCGAAGCTCGGTCTCGCCGACCACGGGGCGATGCTAACAGCCCGCGCTACGATCGAGCCCATGCCGGTGATCGAGGGCTACGAGTTCGGGCGAGTGACGATCGACGGCCGTGAGGAGACGCGCGACGTGATCGTGCTCCCGCACCGCGTCGTCCGCGACTGGTGGCGCAAGGACGGCCACGGGCTCGTGATGGAGGATCTCGACGACGTCCTGGCCGAGCTCCCGGCGCGACTGCTGGTCGGCACCGGCGCCCACGGACGGATGCGACCCGACCCGGGCACGCTCGAGACGCTGCGGACCCGCGGTATCGACGTCGAGGTCGTGCCGACCCCCGAGGCCGTCGCCCGCTACGCCGAGCTCGACCCGCAGACGACCGCGGCGGCGCTCCATCTGACCTGCTGACCCCTGGTGGTGACCACATGACGAACTTCACGATCGTGAACCTCAAAGAGATCGACGATTCCGTCAGCGGGCGGGTGCCCGGCATCGAGGGCCGCTTCGGACGCAGCCATCTCGACTCCGAGCACCTCGGGATCAGCTACTTCCGCTACGCGCCGGGCACGCGCGCGTCCGCCGGCCACCATCACCGCGAGCAGGAGGAGGCGTACGTCGTCATCGCCGGCTCGGGCCGGATCAAGCTCGACGACGAGATCCACGAGCTGCGCCAGTGGGACGTCGTTCGCATGAGCCCCTCGGTCGTCCGCGCCCTCGAGGCCGGCGAGGACGGGCTGGAGTACATCGCCATCGGCTCCGACCGCCCCGAGGGCGGCGACGGCGTCCAGCTGCCGATCGAGTGGGGCGACTGAGCCGCTCAGACCGCTGACGTGCTCCGACCCGCCGCCCTCTTGTCCCACCCGTGGAAGGGCGAGAGGTCGCCCGAATCCCAGGCTTCACGGAGCCCAGGGGTGCTCAGGTCCCAGTCGCGCCGAATCTCGCTCATCGCGGCTCGCAGGTCGTGCCACAGGTCATAGACCGACGGCCGCCCCCAGAACCAGTAGCCGTTGTAGACGCTGTGGATGACGAGCCCCGGCTTCAGCACGAGCGTGTGCGGGATCATCGGGTCGTTGTCCGGGTCGGTGTACTCCTGGATGTCGAGGTCCTTCTGAACCGTGCGGCCCGGATCGGAGAGGAACGGCCATTGCGCGCCCACCGACGCGCGGAACTCCTGGAGCGTGTGGTGCTCGTCGGTCGCGATCGTGACGATCTGGGTGTACGCCACGGTGATCTTCGGGTAGAAGGCCGCCAGCTCCAGGTGCTGCTGATGCTCCTTCGGGCAGTAGTGCCCGCGCGCGAGCGTGAGGATCATCGGGTCGTCGCCCTGGATCTCGCTGAGCGTCCGTTGGGTCGACGTGTGATCGGGCAGCTCGTAGTCGGGGAAGATGCCGCCGGGCACGATGTCAGAACGCATGGTTCGACTCCTTTTTGGCTGGTCTCAGACCCTAGTCCACGACGGGGCGACGCGACTCCTTGCGGAGGTGTGGGCGGTGTCGTAGCGTTGGCCCCTCTTGGGGCAGCACCGGGCACGCGCGTCGACCGCCTTCGCACTCTGGCCGGTGCTCGCGGTCATCGCGGTGAAGTGCCTCGTGACCCTCTCCGTCGCCGGCCGCTACGGCTGGCACCGCGACGAGCTCTACTACGCCGTCGCCGGCCTTCACCTCCAGGGCGGCTACGTCGAGTACCCGCCGGTGACGGCGCTCCTTTCCGCCCTCGCCCGCGAGCTCTTCGGCTGGTCGCTCGTCGGGTTCCGCGCGTTCACGATCCTCGCGAGCGCGGGGACGGTGGTCGTCGGAGCGCTCGTCGCGCGCGATCTCGGCGGGAACCGCCGCGCGCAGACGCTCGCGGCGGTCCTGGTCGCGTTCTCGCCCGGGATGATCGCCACCAACTGGCTCTTCCAGCCGGTCGCGTTCGACCAGCTGACGACGATGGTCGTGCTGTGGCTGGCGCTTCGGCTCGCGCTCGGCCGCGGCTCGTGGGTCCTGCTCGGAGTCGCCGCCGGTGTCGGCCTCGAGACGAAGTACACGCTGGCCATCGTCCTCGTGCTCTTGATCGCGACGTTCCTGGTGTGGCGCCGTGACGTGCTGCTGACGTGGGGCTTCCCGCTGGCCGTCGCGATCGCCGCCGTCCTGATGGTCCCGAATCTCGTCTGGGAGGCCGGGCACGGCTGGACCAGCGTGCACTTCTTTCTGAACCCGCCGGCGAGCGCCAGCGACGAGACGCGGCCGCAGTTCATCATCGACCTTCTCCTGGTCGCCGCCGTCGCCGTTCCCGTCGCGATCGCAGGCGTGATGTCGCTCATCCGCGACCGTTCCCTCCGCCCCCTCGGGTGGACGGCGGCCGGCACCGTCGTCGCGTACTTCGTCCTCGGCGGCAAGTCGTACTACGCGCTGCCCGTCGTCGTGTTCGCGCTCGCCGCCGGCGCGCTTCCCCTCAACCGCTGGCTGACCCCCCGGCGTGTCTGGACTGCTGGTGGCGCATTCGTCCTCCTCGACGTGCTGTTCCTGCCGATCCTGCTGCCCGTCCTGCCGCTTCAGACGGCAGAGGCGCACGGGATCGTCTCGGCGCGCAGCGACTATCAGGCCGAGATCGGCTGGCCCGAGTACGTCCGCCAGGTGGAGCGGCTGGCGGGAGGCGCCGACGTGATCGTGGCTGCCAACTACGGCGAGGCGGGCGCGCTCAAGCTGTTCGGCCGCGGCCTGCCGCCGGTGGCGTCGGGCGACGTGACGATGCGCTACTGGCGGCCGACGGCGACGGGACGCCAGGCGCTCGTCATCGGCTACTCGCCTCGCACGGCGACCTTCTGCACCGACTACCGCGTCGTCGCGCGCATCTCGACCGCCCACAGCGACGAGCGCGGCAACGAGATCGCCCGCTGCACGCTGCGCGGGACGCTCAATGGCGTCTGGCCGCTGATCGTCGCGGGCTCAGGCTAGGCGCGCCTGAACCGCGAGCGGTGGCTCAGTCAGAGCCGCCGCTACTCGCTGAGCCGGTCGAGCCCGCCCGTCGAGCCCCCGAGACGACGAGCCGCCCGGTTGTCGGCGCTCAGGCCCTGCATGTCTCCCGACCACGTCTCCTCCTCCATGCGAGAGTCGCCGGAGACGTGTTCCTCGGCCCGCGCGAGTGCCTCGGCGTCCTTCTCCTCGCGCCTCTTCGTGAACCAATCAAGTAGTCCCATGCCGGCAAGTCTACTCCCGCGCGACCTCGGAGGCCCATGCGGCGCCCTAGCCGCCGAGGCGCACGCCGGCCGCGGCCTGGAGGCGAGCGGACGCCTGCTCGCGGTCGACGCCGATCGCCCGCAGCAGGTCGACGGTGATCGACCGCACCTGCGAGACGATCACGACGTGCTTCATCGTCGGCTCGGCGCCGAGCGACGCCGAGGCGATCGCCGACGCCGACATGGCATGCTCGACGAGGCCGGTCTGCTCGGCGCCGCCGGCGATCGCCCCCGCCAGGAGCGCCGTCGCGTCCGCCAGCTCTCGCACGGCGGTGGCCACGGCCGGAGGCAACGGCGGCTCGCGCTCGAGCGCTGCGCGGGCCGCGCGGGCGAGCACGCGCGTGTTTCTGAGCGCGTAGTCCAGGTGAGGCGCGGCCGCGGCGTAGAGCTCGACAAGCGACGCGTTCGCCCGCTGCACCGGCGCGATCGTGGCGGCCTCCTCGGCCTCCTGGAGCAGCTGGTCGAAGCGGCCGCCCAGGTGCGGGGTGGCGTTCGCACGGTGGAGGGAGTAGGTGGCCGCCGCAGCGTCGCCGCGCTCGATCGCGCCGGCCAGGTCGCCCAGGATCTCGGCGAGCGCGGCGGCCAGTGCGTCCACCGCCTCACGCAGGGTGCGCACCTGGTTTCGAGGCACCACCGCCAGCACCGCGAGGCCGATCAGGCCACCCACGAGCGCGTCCTCGAACCGGGTCGGCGCGGCGTGGGGGCTCGGCAGCGCGGCGATCAGCACGGCCGAGCCGGCGGCCTGGCTGGCGACGAGGGGGCTGCCACCCAGCAGCGTGGCGACCGCAACCGCCGCGCCCACGATCAGTCCGATCTGCACCGCACCGGTGCCGATCTCCTGGATCACCGCCGCCCCCACGGCGATCCCGACAGCGATCCCCACCACCATCTCGAAGGCACGGCGGATTCGCCGGCCCGGGACGACGCGCAGAACGATCGTTGAGGCGACCGGCGCGAAGTAGCTTGAGGTGTGACCGAGCAGGTCATGCGCCACCCACCACGACGCTCCGGCGGCGACCGCGATCTGGACCAGCGGCACGAGCGCCTGGCGAAGCGCCCACAGCCGCGCGCGAAGCAGTCCCCGCAGGCTGGTGATCATCGGGCGTTCCATCACTCCACTCACGTCCCTCAGACTAGAGAATGCCCGACCCGAACGGGCAGAAGCGGGATGTAGGGTTTCGCCATGGAGCGACCCGAGGTCCGCTACGTCAAGAGCGGCGACGTCAACATCGCGTACGCGACAATCGGCGAGGGGCCGTTCGACATTGTCTTCGTCGCCGGCTGGGTGCTCACCGTGTTCGAGTCGGCGTGGGAAGGCCCGGCGGCCGACACGCTCCGGCGGCTGGCGTCATTCGCGCGCCTGATCCTGTTCGACAAGCGCGGGACAGGCCTCTCCGACCGAGAGTACGGGCTGCCTGACTACGAGACCCGGATGGATGACATCCGCGCCGTGATGGACGCCGCGAACTCGGAACGGGCCGCGATCCTCGGAGTGTCCGAGGGTGGGCCGCTGGCGCTCCTCTTCGCCGCCAGCCATCCGGAGCGGGTCGCTGCGGCGATCCTCTACGCCACGACGTCGACGTTCGTCGGCGACGACGACCATCCGTGGGCGCCGACGGCGGAGGAATGGAAGGCCATCATCGAAGGGAGCGGCCAGCGGGCGCCGTTCGGGAGCGACCAGTGGTTCGACGACGGCCTCCGGGGGCTCTCGCCCTCGATCGCGGACGACCCCGAGATGAAGCTGTGGTGGCGGCGATGGGTACGGTCGAGCACGAGTCCCGGCGCGCTCGCCGACCTGCGGCGCATCAACAGCAAGCTCGACGCCCGGCACGTGCTGTCCTCCATCAGCATGCCGACGCTCGTCCTGCATCCCATCGACGACACCGACTGGGAGTTCGAGGCGGGGAAGTACATCGCCGACCGCGTTCCTGGTGCGCACCTCGTGGAGCTGCCGGGCTCCGATCACGGCTGGTGGGTGCGGCCCGACCAGATCGGCGATGCCGCCGAAGTGTTCCTGAAAGGGATCTGGGAGCGCGGCGAGTGGCAGGCCCCGGAGCCCGACCGCATCCTCGCGACCGTGCTCTTCACAGACATCGTCGGGTCGACGGCGAAGCTGGCGGAGCTCGGCGACCGCCGCTGGCGCGAGCTGCTCACGCAGCACCATGCGCGCGTCCGCCAGCAGCTCGCCCGCTTCCGCGGCCGTGAGGTCGATACCGCCGGTGACGGCTTCTTCGCCTCGTTCGACGGGCCGGCTCGCGCGATCCGCTGCGCGAGAGCGATCGTGGAGGCCGTCGGCGATCTCGGCATCGATGTCCGCACCGGGCTTCACACGGGCGAGTGCGAACAGGTCGACGGGAAGGTTGGCGGCATCGCGGTGCACATCGGCGCCCGCGTGGCCGCAAACGCCGGCCCGGGCGAGGTGGTCGTCTCGCGCACCGTCAGGGATCTCGTGGCCGGCTCGGGGATCGAGTTCGAGGAGTGCGGCGCCGCCGAGCTCAAGGGGATCCCGGGGACATGGGAGCTCTTCCGCGTGGCGGCGGGCGACTCCGGCCGCAGCATGCTCGCCGCCGGCGGGGCCGCCGCGTCACACAGCGGGTAGCGGCGCTCAGCCCTCGGCCACGGCGGTCTTCACGAGCTTTTTGATCCTCGCCTCTACGGCGGCGGTCAGCTCCCTGAGCGCGAAGGCCGTCGGCCACATCGAGCCGTCGTCGAGGTTCGCCTTGTCGCTGAAGCCGAGCGTCGCGTACCTCGTCTTGAACTTCTGCGCGCTCTGGAAGAAGCAGACGACCTTGCCGTCCTTGGCGTAGGCCGGCATCCCGTACCAGGTCCTCGGTGAGAGAGCCGGAGCGCTGGCGGTCACGATGGCGTGGACCCGCTCGGCCAGGGCGCGATCCGAGCCCTGCATCTCGGCGATCTTCGCAAGCACATCGCCTTCCCCGTCCCCCTTTGACGCCGCCTTCCGCTCCTTGGCGCGCTCCCTCATCGCGGCTCGTTCCTCGGCCGTGAACGCCTTCTTGCTCTCAGCCATTTCACTCTCCTCCGGATCGGATGGCAACGACGCGCATGCTAGGTCGTCGAAGAGGTGCGGGAAACGCACTCCTTGGGGTACATACCCCTAAGCCCGGAGACAGGAGGCAGGAATGGCGAAGCACAGAATCGGCACACAGGCGGAGTGGCAGGCGGAGCGCGACGAGCTCCTGAAGGACGAGAAGGAGCTCACCCGTCGGGGCGACGAGCTGGCCGAGAAGCGCCGCCGGCTGCCGTGGGTTCCGGTCGAGAAGGACTACCGGTTCGAGACCGAGCGGGGCACGATGGGCCTCGCCGACCTCTTCGCCGGCCGAAGCCAGCTCCTGGTCTACCACTTCATGTTCGGGCCGTCCTACACGGCGGGATGCCCGGCCTGCTCCTCGATCGCAGACACGCTCGCTCCCCAGGTGCCGCACCTCAAGGCCAGGGACACCACGCTGCTGCTCGCGTCCCGTGCGCCGCTCGCGAGCCTGCTCGCCTACCGGGAGCGGATGGGCTGGGACATCGACTGGGTCTCGAGCGCCGGCAGCGATTTCAACCGCGACATCGGTTTCCTGCACACGGAGGAGGAGCTGAAGCCGTTCCTCGACGGTGACATCCCGGCCACGGTCGTCCAGAACGCGGAGATGTGCGGCACGAGCGCCGCGGGCTACGTCGCCGAGGGCCCGGGCCTCAGCGTCTATGCGGTCGAGGACGGCGTCGTCTACCGGACGTACGTCAGCACGTCACGCGGCCTCGAGCCGGTGATGGCGTACTACTTCCTGCTCGACCGCGTCCCGAAGGGGCGCGACGAAAGCGGCCCCAAGCCGCACTGGCTGCGCCGCCACGACGAGTACGAGACACGATGACGGAGGGTTGACATGTCCGAGCACACGATCGGAACGCGCGAGGAATGGAAGGCGGCCCGGGAGGAGCTCGCGAAGCTCGAGGCCGAGGCGGCCGAGCGAAACGAGGAGATCAAGCAGAAGCGGCTGGCGCTCCCGTGGGTGCCGGTCGAGAAGGAGTACGAGCTCGACACCGAGGACGGCAAGAAGACGCTCGCCGAGCTCTTCGACGGGCGCTCGCAGCTCCTCGCCTACAACGTCATGTTCGGGCCCGACTACACGCTCGGCGCCTGCCCGGGCTGCACCAGCCTGGCCGACGGGCTCGACGGCTCGCTCGTGCACCTGAACCATCGTGACGTGACCCTGATCTGCTTCTCGCGGGCGCCGATCGACCGGCTGATCGCCTACAAGCAGCGGATGGGCTGGGAGTTCCCGTACGTCTCGACGTACAACAGCGACTTCGCGTTCGACTTCGGCCTGGCGATGACCGAGGAGCAGGCGCAGGGGATCCCGGAGGTCAAAGGGATGATCGACGACCCGCCCGAATGGCTCGAGGAGTGGTCCGGCCAGATCGGCGCCGACCTGAAGGACGGGCTGCGCGAGAACCCGAGCTGGATCGCCTTCGCGCGCGAGAACGGCACCGTCTACCACACCTACACCGTGTCGGCGCCCGACCCGTTCGTCGCCCCCTACTTCACCTTCCTGGAGGAGCGGACGCCGAAGCCCGGGCCGGTCGACCCGAGCACCTACCGCAAGGACGAGTACCCGGCCTGACCTGTCCCCTCGCGCGACTCCCGTTCGTCGTCAGTCGCAAACGACGAATCAGGAGAGAGTCATGCCGAAGGCAGGGACAATCGCAGTAACGGGCGCAACCGGAAGGCTCGGGCGCCATATCGTCGACGTCCTCGAGGCCCAGGGCCACGAGGTCGTCTCGATCTCACGTTCCACCGGGGTGGACGTGATCACCGGCGAGGGGCTCGCGCAAGCCCTCTCCGGGGTCGAGTCCGTCATCGACTCGGCGACCCAGCCGACACCGGATCAGGACGCGGCGACGGAGTTCTTCACGACCGCTGCGCACAACCTCCAGGAGGTCGGCGAGAGGGTCGGAGTGAAGCGAATCGTTGTCGTCTCGATCGTCGGCACCGACCGATTCTCGGGAGGCTTCCTCGCGGCCAAGTACGCGCATGAGCAGGCGATGCTGGCGGGCTCGATCCCGGTGCAGATCCTGCGCGCGACACAGTTTCACGAGTTCGTCCAGCAGATGGTCGAATGGGGCACGCAGGGCGACGTGGTCTACGTCCCGAAGACGCGGACCCAGCTCGTGGCGGCCAGGAGCGTCGCCGAAGCCCTCGCCGACATGGTCAACGGCGCGGAGCACGCACAGCGATCGAACGGCGCAGCCATCCCCGAGATCGGCGGCCCGCGGGCGGAGACTCTGGCCGAGATGGTGAGGTGGCTCGTCTCCCAGCGGGGCGAGCCCATGCGGGTCGAGGAGGTCACGAACCCGGCCGACCCGGACCACGAGCTCCTCGAGAACGGGGCGCTTCTCCCGGGTCCGGAGGCGACCCTCGCCGGGCCAACGTTCGACGAGTGGTTCCGCTCCCAGGGTTGAAGCCGCACGGCTGTCCCCTCGCGGCGCGGCCGTTCGTCGCCTGCACGAAACCGAACGTTCAAGGAGTACCGATGAGACTCACCATCCCAACCAACTCAACCGACAGACGCTGGCTCGTCCTTGCGGTGACCGTCGCCGCACAGTTCATGGTCGTCCTCGACGTGGCAGTCGTGAACGTCGCCCTGCCGTCGATCAGCCAGGACCTGCACTTCTCGCAGGAGAGCCTCCAGTGGGTGATCACCGCCTACTCGATCATGTTCGGCGGCGCGCTCCTGCTGGGCGGCCGCCTCGCCGATCTGCTCGGACGCAGGCGCCTGTTCATGGCGGGCGTTGCGCTCTTCACGTTCAGCTCGCTGCTCTCCGGGCTCGCCTGGTCGGAAGGCTCGCTGATCGTCGCGCGGGCGCTTCAGGGCCTTGGCGGAGCGCTGCTCGCGCCGGCGGCGCTCTCGATCGTCGTCACCGCGTTCAGCGAGGGGCGTGACCGCAACATCGCGCTCGCCGTGTGGGGCGCGGCCTCCGGCAGCGGAGGTGCCGTCGGCGTGCTGCTGGGCGGCGTCCTCACGTCGTATCTCAGCTGGTCGTGGATCTTCTTCGTCAACCTGCCCGTCGGCGTGGCCGTTCTGGCCGTCAGCCCGTGGCTCCTGAACGAGAGCCGGGCGGCGCTTTCGCACCGGCACTTCGATGTCGCAGGCGCGACGTCGATCACGGCCGGCCTGATGGTGCTCGTCTACGCGATCACGCGCGCCAGCGAGCACGGCTGGACCAACGGCGCGACCGTTGGGCTGCTCGCCGCCGCCACCGCGCTCATCGTGGCGTTCCTCGGGATCGAGGCTCGCTCGCCGGCGCCGCTCCTGCCGCTTCGGATCTTCCGCCTGCGGACGCTGTCGGCGGCCAACGCCACGATCCTGATCATCGGCGCGGCGACCTTCGGCCAGTTCCTCCTGATGACGCTGTACCTCCAGGAGGTCCTGCACTACTCGGCGATCGAAACCGGCGTCGCCTTCATCGCGGTCACCCTGATGATCGTCGCCTTCTCGAACGTCGCCCAGGCGCTGACCACACGGCTGGGCGCACGACCGGTGCTGACCGCCGGCCTCCTGCTCACCGCGGCCGGCGGGGCGCTCTACGCCCAGATGCCCGCCGACGGGGCGTACTTCTGGGACGTCTTTCCCGGCCTCGTCGTGAGCGGGATCGGGCTCGCGTTCTCGTTCGTGCCGGTGATGATCGCCGGGTTGACCGGCGTGCAGCCGGCCGACGCCGGCGTCGCCTCCGGGCTGATCAACACGAGCCGGCAGGTCGGCGGCTCGGTCGGGCTGGCCGCGGTCACCACGATCGCCGCCACCGCGACGGGCAACTATGCACAGAGCCACGCGGTGCCCGCCGCCGGCGGCGCGGCGCTCACCCACGGCTTCGAGGTCGCGTTCTACGTGCTGATCGGCCTCGCGCTCGCGGGAGCCGCGGTCGCCGCCGTCTTCATCGAGTCGAAGCCGAAGCCCGATGCGGCTCCGACGGCAATGCCGCTCGAGGCCGAGCTCGGCCTTCAGGAGGCAGCGTGACGCGCGTTTCGTCGCACGGGCATACAGGTAGATCCAAGGAGGACATCTTGAACACCACAACTGAAACCCAGATCTCCCACCTCCGCGCCGGCCTGAACGGCAACGTGATCAGCGCGGACGACCCCAGGTACGACGACGCGCGCCGCGTCGTCTTCACCGGCTTCGACAGCCGGCCCGCGGCGATCGTGCGCGCCGGCGATGCATCCGACGTGGCCCGCGTCGTCACGCTGGCACGGGAGACGGGCGCCGAGCTCGCGGTGCGAGGCGGCGGCCACAGCCGGGCCGGGCACGGCACGTCCGAGGGCGGGATCGTCCTCGACCTCTCCAGGATGAACGCGGTCGAGGTCGACCCCGCCGGCCGGACCGCGTGGGCCCAGACCGGGGCCACCGCCGGCGCCTACACCACCGCGACCGCCGAACACGGCCTCGCCACCGGCCTCGGCGACACCGGGAGCGTCGGCCTGGGCGGGATCACCCTGGGCGGCGGCATCGGCTTCCTCGTCCGAAAGAACGGGCTCACGATCGACGACCTGCTCGCGGCCGAGGTGGTGACGGCCGACGGCGAGCTCCTCGAGGTGGACGAGGAGAGGCACGCCGATCTCTTCTGGGCGCTCCGGGGCGGCGGCGGCAACGTCGGTGTCGCGACCAGGCTGCGGTTCCGGCTCCACGAGATCGACCACGTGGTCGGCGGGATGCTGCTGCTCCCCGCGAGCACCGACGTGATCACCGGCCTGATCGCCGCGGCGGACGCGGCCCCGGAGGAGCTCTCGATGATCGCGAACATCCTGAAGGCGCCGCCGCTGCCGTTCATCCCCGCGGAGCAGCACGGCAAGCCTGTGGTGATCGCCCTGATGGTCTACGCGGGCGGCGCCGAGGCCGGTGAGAGGGCGATCGCGCCGATCCGCGCCCTCGCGACCCCGCTCGCCGACATGGTCAGGCCGATCCGCTACCCGGAGATGTACGCGGGGCCGGAGCCCCCACCTCCTGCGTTCGGCGCGGGGACGAACATCCTCGTCGACGGGCTGCCCGAGCGAGGGGCGGAGACGATCCTCGAGCACCTCGAGACCGCCACCGCCCCGGTGGCCGCCGTCCAGCTGCGCGTCCTCGGCGGCGCGATGGCCCGCGTCCCCGCCGACGCGACCGCGTTCGGCCACCGGGGAGCCAGGCTGATGGTGAACATCGCCGCCATGTATCAGCAGGCCGAGGAGCGCACGGAGCACGAGGCCTGGGCGAGCGCCCTGACGACGGCGCTCTCCGATGGCGCCGCGCCGTCCGGCCTACGTCGGCTTCGTCGGCGACGAGGGCGAGGAAGGCGCCCGCCGCGCGTACCCGCCCGCGACTCTCGAGCGCCTGGCCCGGGTGAAGCGTCAGTACGACCCGGACAACCTGTTCCGTCTCAACGTGAACGTGCCGGCGGACATGAAGTGATAGGACGTAGGAGCGACAACTCGCTGCGAAGGAGGTCACCTTGAGGTACCTGTTCCAGAACTATCCGGGCCGCTCCGTCGAGGAGTTCGAGCGGCTCTCCGAGGACGAGCGGCAGGCGATCGTCGACGAGTACCTCGCGATCCGGGAGCTGCCCGGCGTCGTCGGCGGCGGGCAGCTCGCGCCGGTCGAGAGCGCGACGACCGTGCGCGTGCAGAACGGCGAGACGCTGCTCACGGACGGTCCGTTCATCGACGCGAAGGAGCACCTGGGCGGCTACCTCGTGATCGAGCTGGACGACCTCGACGCGGCGCTCGAGATCGCGGCGCGCATCCCGGCCGCGCGGATGGGCGGCGCGGTCGAGGTGCGGCCGCTGGTCGAGAGGTAGGCCCTGCTCGAGCAGATCTTCCGAGACGAGTGGGGCCGCGTCCTCGCAAACCTGGTCGGCTTCCTCGGCGATTTCGACCTCGCCGAGGAGGCCGCTCAGGAGGCCTTCGCGGTCGCAGCCGAACGCTGGCCTCGCGACGGCACGCCGCCCAACCCGGGCGCGTGGCTGACGATCACGGCCCGAAACCGCGCGATCGACCGTCTGCGCCGCGACCGCACGCTCGCCGAGAAGACGCGCCTGCTCGAGGTGCCCGAGGCCGTGGAGGACGAGATGCACGAGACGAGGTTTCCCGACGAGCGGCTGGAGCTGGTCTTCACGTGCTGCCATCCGGCGCTCGGGCTCGAGGCGCAGGTCGCGCTGACCCTGCGCGCGCTCGGCGGTCTGCAGCACGGAGGAGATCGCCCGCGCGTTCCTCGTCCCCGAGGAGACGATGAAGCGCCGGCTCACGCGGGCGAAGCGCAAGATCACGGATGCGGGCATCCCGTTCCGCGTTCCCGACGACCGCACGCTGCCGGAGCGGCTGGCGGCGGTGCTCGCCGTCGTCTATCTGATCTTCAACGAGGGCTACGGCGGCCGCGTCGACCTGGCGGCCGAGGCGCTCCGGCTTGGGGCGGCGCTCGCCGAGCTGATGCCGGACGAGCCCGAGGTGCACGGCCTCCAGGCGCTGATGCTGCTCGACGACGCGCGCCGCGAGGCCCGGTTTGAGGACGGCGAGCTCGTGCTGCTCGCAGACCAGGACCGGTCGCGCTGGGACGCCGCCAAGCTCGCCCGCGGGCGCGAGTCGCTCGGTCGGGCCTTCGCGCTGCACGGCGGCGGCACGTACGTCATCCAGGCGGCGATCGCGTCGCTCCACATGGAGGAGCCGCAGGACTGGCCGCAGATCGCAGCCCGCTACGGAGAGCTCGTCCTCCTGACCGGCTCACCGGTGGTCGAGCTGAACCGCGCGATCGCCGTGGCCGAGGCGTCGGGAACGGAGGCCGGGCTCTCGCTCGTCGACCGGCTCGACCTGGACGGCTACCAGTACTTCCACTCGACGCGTGCCGACCTGCTGCGACGGCTCGGCCGGGCCGACGAGGCGCGCACCGAGTACGAGCGCGCCCTCGAGCTTGCGAGCACCGAGCCCGAGCGCCGCTTCCTGCGGCGGCGCGTCGCAGAAGTCAGCGCGTAGCTGTCCCCTCGCCCCCTTCCCGTTCGTCGCCATGACGAACAACCATGGAAGGAGCACACGATGCGTGTTTTCGTGACTGGAGCAAGCGGCGCGATCGGCAGCCGGCTCGTCCCGCAGCTGATCGACGCCGGGCATGAGGTCGTCGGAGCCCACCACTCGCCCGCGAGCGCGGATCGCCTCAAGGCGCTCGGCGCGAAGCCGGTGCTGCTCGATCTGCTCGACCCGCGGGCCGTGCGGAAGGCCGTGCTCGAGAGCGAGCCGGAGGCGATCGTGCACGAGGCGACCGCGCTGGCGAACGTCAAGTTCAGCCGCAACTTCGACAAGACCGCTGCGCGGACGAACGAGCTGCGAGCGACGGGCACCGATCTGCTGCTGGCGGCCGCGCGCGAGGCCGGTGTGCGCCGATTCGTGGCGCAGAGCGTCGCCGGCTTCGGCCGGTACGCACGCGAGGGCGGGCCGGTCAAGACCGAGGCGGATCCGGTCGACCCCACGCCGGCGGCCCACACGGAGCAGTCCGTCGCCGCCATGAACCACCTCGAACGGGTGGTCACGGAGTTCGGCGGTATCGCACTCCGCTACGGCGTCTTCTACGGGGCCGCCAGCGACGGCACGATCGAGCCGCTCCGCAAGCGGCAGTTCCCGATCATCGGCGACGGCGGCGGGATCTGGTCGTGGATCCACCTCGACGACGCCGCCGCGGCGACGGTGCTCGCCGTCGAGCACGACGGGCCGGCCGTCTACAACGTCGTCGACGACGATCCCGCGCCGGTGCGGGAATGGCTGCCCGTGCTCGCCGAGTCGCTGGGCGCGAAGCCCCCGCGGCGCTTCCCGACCTGGCTCGCGCGGCGGGTCGCCGGTGAAGCCGTGGTCCTGTGGAGCACGGAGCAGCGCGGCGCCTCGAACGCGAAGGCCAAGCGCGAGCTCGGCTGGACACCGCGGCATCCCAGCTGGCGCGAGGGGTTCCCGGCGGTCTACTCGGGAATCAGCGCGGCGGATCGACCCAGGCCGCGCCCCGCAGCGCGGACCCGCCACGCGCAGGGCTGACGGCCAGTGGGGGATCCGAATTTTCCACAGCCGCGGCCCGGTGGGTCAGAATAGAGGCGAGCCTCGGCGCGCCGACGAGGCCGAACCCGAACAGATGAGGCGGACGTGAACGACGCTGGTTGGCTTCTGATCACGACTGCGGTCTCGCTGGTGGCGGGCGCAATCGCCGGCTTGGCCGCGGCGGTCATCCGCCAACGCGAGGCGCGCAAGGAGCGACTGCGGGAGGAGGTGCTGCGCTGGGCGAACCCGATCCTGAACGCGGTTCTCGGACTCAGGTCCCGCCTGCGGAACATCCTCGAGGACAAGCTGTGTCTGGCGCTCTCGTCGAGCTCCGCCGAGGCGAAGCGGCCGGTGGATCCCGATTGGGCGGTCTCGTATGAGTACGTGATGCCCAGCACGCTCTTCCTCTTTGCCGAGTACTTCGCGTGGGTGCAGCTGCTGCGGGAACGCGTGAGCCTCGAGCTGTTCGAGTCTCAAGAGTCGCGAGACCAGTTCCTGCAGGCGACATGGGCCGTCACCAAGGGGCTCGGAAGTTGGGGTGAAGACGGCGCGAAGGCGGCGGATCTCGACGAGGATCCCCCGCCGGCGGGTACCGACACTCAGGTGTTCGCCCTGCAGCAACGCGCCATCGGCGAGCTCGTCATCGATCGGGACCACGATCCGCCACGGATCATCACGTATCGGGCATTCCTCGACTCACTCGAAACGGACGCTCGCGTCGCGAGCTTGTTCGAGCCGCTGCGCGTCCTGGTGGAGGACCTCGAGCCGGGAACGAAGCGCTGGCGACGCCTCGAAGCCACGCTGGCCGCTCTCAACGCACTCGAAAGCGAATGCCGCACGGTGCTCCGAGTCAACAGCCGGGAGTGATTCGCCCCTACGCGGGCTCCTGCCCGAGAAACGTCTGCTCGAGCGTCCCCGACTCGTGGATCGAGACGACGAGGAGCGGATCGTCGCCGGTGTTCCGAAAGCCATGCGGCGTCTCCGGCGGGACGACGAGCATCTGGTTCGGTGTGCAGGTCCACGACGTCGTCGCCGGCGGTCCAGCGGCCGCTCCCTTCGAGGAGGACGAAGGTCTCCGCGTAGGGATGCACGTGGAGATCCACCCCCTTGCCAGGCGGCGTCCGCACGACGAAGACCGAGATGCCGACGCCCGCCCGCGGCAGCCCCTCGAACAGCGAGGCGGTCGGGCTGAACTTCATCTCGTCGAGATCGAAGACGTCCATTCGGGCTGAACGCTAGCCGGGCTACGGTTCGGGACGACGGACGAGGCTGGAGGGATGACGGATGCAACGACGTACGCTGGGAAGCCAGGGGCTCGAGGTGTCGGCGCAGGGGCTCGGGTGCATGGGCATGACGCACGCCTACGGCCGCGGCGACGAGCGCTCGGGGCTCGAGACGATCCACCGCGCGCTGGACCTCGGGATCACGTTCCTGGACACGGCCGAGGTCTACGGGCCGCACACGAACGAGGAGCTGGTGGGGCGCGCGGTTGCGGGCCGCCGCGAGCGGTTCGAGATCGCGACGAAGTTCGGGTTCGCGATCGACCGTGCCCGGCCCGGTGACCGGCGCGTGGACGGGAGCCCGGAGAACGTCAGGCGCGCTTGCGAGGGCTCGCTCCAGCGTCTCGGGATCGGGTACATCGACCTCTTCTACCAGCATCGCATCGATGCGAGCGTGCCGATCGAGGAGACGGTCGGCGCGATGGCCGAGCTGGTCGAGCAGGGGAAGGTGCGCCACCTCGGCCTGTCCGAAGCATCGCCAGAGACGATCCGGCGGGCGCACGCGACCCATCCGATCACGGCCGTGCAGAGCGAGTATTCGCTGTGGACGCGCGACCCCGAGGCCGGCGTCCTCGACACGCTGCGGGAGCTCGGCATCGGTCTGGTCGCGTACTCGCCGCTGGGTCGCGGCTTCCTCACGGGGCAGATCCGCTCGATGTCCGACCTGCCCGAGGACGACTGGCGGCGCACGAATCCGCGCTTCCAGGAGGACGCGCTCCAGGAGAACTTGCATCTCGCCGACCGCGTCCACGAGCTTGCCGCCGCCCGTGACGTCACGCCGGCTCAGCTCGCGCTCGCCTGGGTGATGGCCAAGGGCGACGACGTCGTCCCCATCCCGGGCACCAAGAGCCCCGCTCGTCTCGAGGAGAACGCCGCAGCGGCGCAGATCGAGCTCTCACCAGACGACGTCGAGGAGCTCGACCACGCCATCTCGGTCGACGCGGTCAGCGGAAAGCGCTACGCCGACTCGATGATGGAGCTTCTGAACAACTGACGGCTCATTCGACGAGCTGGGTGAAGAGCTCGTCGAGCATCTCCGACGGCTCGTCGCACAGCCCGGAATGCACTGGGGACGCCTGCACGATCGTGCTCGAGGGCGAGACGAGCCAGCCGAACCGCTTCGCCGGGGGCAGCGCGGCGACCGGCCCGGCGTCCGGGGCGCCCTCGGCGATGCGCACGAGCGTGTCCAGATGCGCGCGAACCGCCGCCGGCGCGACGTCGGCGGCGAGCGCCGACAGTCGGCGCTCGTCGAGGAATGTGCGCGCAGCGAGGAAGTCGCGCTCGCCGCAGTAGAGGACGACGCCGGCGTTGAAGGACTCGCCGCGCTCGATCCGCGGGACGATGCGCAGGATCGCGTAGGTGAACTGGCTACGCGCTCCGCCGGGCATGCTCCGCCTCCTGCACGAACGCCCTCGGGGCCTCGAGGCGCCGCGCGAGGTAGTCGATGTACGTCTCGGCGGGGTCGCGGACGAACCATTCGCCGGGCACGAGGGCGACCACGTGCTCGAGCAGCGCACGATCGACGCGGGGCGCGAGCCGCTCGTCCGCCTCGAGGATCGAGCCGGCGCGTGGCAGCAGCACGTGCTCGGCGATCTGGGGGAATGCGCGCGTCGCCTGCTCGGCCGGCCTGAGCCCTGCGTGCTGGAGGTAGAGGGCCGCGCCGTGGTCGATCAGCCACATCTGCTGATGCCAGACGAGCAGGTTCGGGTTGGCGGGGGAGCGGTCGACGTTGGTGACCAGGGCATCGAGCCAGACGACGTCGGCTGCGAGCTCGGCGTCGGGCTGCACGGGCCCGCTCGGGGTGTATGCGAGCGAGCCGGGCAGGAAGTCGATGGCGACGTTGAGCCCGCCGCTTGCGAGGATCAGCTCCTGGATCTCGGGATCCGGCTCGGCACGCCCGAGGACGGGGTCGAGGTCAAGCAGCGCGACCTGCGGCACCCGGAAGCCGAGGGCGCGGGCGAGCTCGCCCACGATGACCTCGGCGACGAGCGCGAGCGGGCCTTGCCCCGCGCCGCGGAACTTCAGCACGTACAGCCCGTCGTCGTCGGCCTCGACCAGCCCCGGCATCGATCCGCCCTCGCGCAGCGCCGTCACGTAGCGGGTGGCCGCGACCTCGGGCAGGGCGGTCGTCGACTGCATCGCGCCCACCCTAGTGTGGTTCGACGACCCGCGTGACCACCCAGCGGTGCTTGCCGATCATCCGGTCCCGTTCGAAGCCGAGTCGCTCGTAGGTCGAGAGCGCGCCGTTGAAGAGGAAGCCGGCGGGCACGTTGTCGGCGCCCTCCGGATATCCCTCGACGGTCCCGCCGCCCAGGCCTGCGATCAGGTCGAGCGCACCGGCCAGGGCCGCGGTCGCCACGCCCTTGCGCCGGTGGCCCTTGCCGACGAAGTTGCACGTGATCCGCCAATCCGGTGGGGACGCCGCGCCCTTCTGATAGGCGGCGCGGCTCTTGATCCGCGGCAGCTCGTCGGGTGCTCCGAACTGGCACCAGCCGAGGCACGCGTCGCCGTCGAACACGAGCGCGGCGTGGGTCGTGCCTTCCTGGACGCGCTCGAGCTTGCGTTGGCGGTTGACGCCCGCCGTCTCCCGGTCGCATCCCTCGGGATGGAAGCCCATGCACCAGCACCCGCCGAAGACGCCGTTGTTTGCCTCGACCAGCGCTGCGAACGCATCCCACGTCGTCTCGTCGAGCGCCTTGATCGTGTAGGTCGTCGCCACCTAGCCCGCCCTCTCGAGGAACCCCAGCACACGCTCCGTGAGCAGTTTCGCGGCCGCGGGGTCGTACGCCGGAAGCGAGGAGTCCGCGAAGAGGTGCTCCTCTCCCGGGTAGAGGAAGAGCTCGGCGCCCTCGGCCGACTCGACGAGAGCACGCGCCGCCTCCACGTCCTCCTCGAAGAACGGGTCGGACTCCTTGCCGTGCACCTGCACGGGGATGCCCTCGGGCCACGCGTTTCCGAACTCCGAGACCGGCAGGCACCCCGACATGAAGAGCGCCCCGCGCGCACCGGACCGCGTCTGCGCGAGCTGCTGGGCGGGCATGACCCCGAACGAGAACCCCGCGTAGACGACGTCGGCGCCGAACTCCTCGGCGGCGGCCACTCCGCGCTCGGTCAGGGCGCCGAAGCCCGCTTCGCGAGCGAACGCCATGCCCTCCTCGATGGCGTCGAACGTCCGCCCGCCGAACAGGTCGGGGGTGTGGACGGTGTGGCCCGCCTGCCGAAGCTCATCGCCGAACGCCCGCACGCCGTCCGTCAGCCCCTGGACGTGGTGATACAGCACAACCTCGGTCATCCCAGACCTCTCCTCCGTTGATTGATCCATTTATCTGGAACGTTTCGGGATGTTAGTCTGTTCGGCCATGGCCGGCAAGTCGCCTCCCCCCGACTACGACCTCGCCGACCGGATCGCGCTCACCAGGCCCGCACAGGTGAAGGCGATCGGCCATCCGCTCCGCACCACGATCCTGGGCCTGCTTCACGAGCGGGCGGCCACCGTGAGCGAGCTCGCGGTGGCGGTCGAGCGCCCGAAGAGCACGGTCGCCCACCACGTCAAGGTGCTCGTCGAGGCCGGGCTCGTGCAGGTCGTGAGGACGAGGCGGGTGCGGGCGATCGACGAGCGCTTCTACGGCCGCACGGCGCGGATGTTCTACGTCGCGGCCGAGCGAGGCGCGGACGCCGACGAGATGCCGCGGGACTTCAACGACTTCGAGGTCGCCGCTCGGGAGTCGGCCGCGGCCTTCGACGACGGCAAGCTGTGGGGGTTCATCCGGCACGCCCGCATCTCGGAGGCCCAGGCGTCGGACTTCTGGGAGCGGATGGCGGAGCTCGTGGCGGAGTTCGACCAGCTTCCCCGGTCGGGCGACACGATGTACGGCTTCGCGGTCGGCGTCTATCCCACCGACCAGCCGACGCTGCCGGGCGCCGCCGAGTAGACGGCGCCCGGCCAGGTCGAACGCCCTACGCGGCGGTCGGTGCGACCAGACTCGCTCGTGCCCCCGCGGCGGATCGTGATGTCGCCCCAGCCCGTGGTCGCCCGCACCTCGGCCCGGCCGCCATCACCTGACCCGTGGACGTCCGTGGCGTCCAGGTCGTTGCGGACATGGCCGTGGCGCGTGTGAAGGTCGAGCGAGGCGGCGGCCCCGCCGGCGATCCCGACATCGATATGCCCGGCTGCGGTCTTGGCGACCAGCGGGCCGCGGTGGATTGTCCCGACGCGGATCCAGCCGTTGGCTGTCCTGGCATGGAGCGAGCCGTGCGAGTTCTCGACGTCGATGTGGCCGTTGGCTGCCTTGACGCGGAGATCGCCGCCGACCTCGCGAACCTGGGTGTCACCGTTGGAGTTCCGGATGACCGCGGAGCCGTCGACCTCGCCGGCGCGAACCTCGCCGGTGCCGGTCGCGAGCTCGGCGTCGCCGGCGACTCGCTCCACTGTGATGTTGCCAACGCCGCTCTTGAGCTCGCAGCGCCCGAGCGCACCGGTGCAGTGAAATTCGCCGGCGACCGTACGGCCGCTCAGCTGCGACCCGGCGGGGAGTTCGATCTCGACGTCGATCGAGCCGCCGACGTTGAACGGGTTCCATTCCCGCAGCCGGCGCGATCGCTTGACCAGCAGCCTGCCGTCGGCGTACGCGACGCGTGTCTGTTCGGCCGCGGTCACGTCGTCACGCTTGGCCGACTGTCTCGGCCGCACCCGGACGATCGTGTCTGCGCGCTCCCCGGCCGTGACGCGCACGTTCGCCAGGCGCAGGTTCAGCTCGACCGAGATTGGTTGTGGTGTTTCGAAGTGAGGCATGTCCTTGGTCCTATGAGTCGTTGGTTGGATCAGGCCGAGCGCCTCGTCGCGTAGAGGTGCCTCGCCCAGAGGTAGGAGCCGAGGGCGATGGCGACGCACCATGCGACGGCGACGACGGCGTTCGTGCCGATCGGCGTGCCGGTGAGGAGTCCGCGCAGGGTTTCGGTCGTGGGGGTGAAGGGCTGGTAGTGGGCGAACTGGCGGAGTCCGGCCGGCAACGACGCGACGAGCACGAAGCCGCTGCCGAGGAAGGGCAGGAAGGTGAGGAACATCGGTGTGTTGCTCGCGGTTTCGACGCTCTTGGCGGCGAGGCCCAAGGCGGTGGCGAGCCAGATGAGCGCGAACGCGAACAGCGTCACCAGACCGATCGCGGCGAGCCAGTCCAGCACGCCTGCTTCCGGCCGGAAGCCGAGTGCGACGGCGACGCCGAGCACGATGCCCACGCTGAGCAAGGCCTGGATGAGGCTGGCGAGGACGTGGCCGGTGAGGACGGCGGAGCGGGCGATGGCCATGGTGCGGAAGCGGTCGATGATGCCTCCCGTCATGTCCATCGCGACGACGATCGCGGTGCCCTGGACGGCTGCTGCGACGGTCATGAGCAGGATTCCGGGCGTGACGTAGTTGAGGTAGCCGGCGCGCCCGGAGTGCCCGGCGAGGTACTGGTTGCCGAGGCCGTGGCCGAGCTGACCGCCGAAGACGTAGACGAACAGCAGCAGGAACACGATCGGCATGCCGATGAGGAGCAGCGTCAGCGACGGGTAGCGCCGTAGTCGCCGCACGTTGCGGCGGAACATTGTCGTGGAGTCGCTGACTGTGTAGGCGAGAGTGCTCATTACGCTGCCTCCTGTCCGAGGGTCGTTTGGCCGGTCACGGCGAAGAAGACGTCGTCGAGGTCGGCGCTGTGGATGGAGATGCTCCTGAACCGCGATCCGCGCGTCGTCGAGCTGCGCGAGCACGTGGCGGAGCGATGGGATGTCGCCGTTCCCGGACACGCGGAGCGTGAGTCGCTCCTCGTCGGGCGTCGCGCCCGGGAACAGGGCGGCGGCCGCGCGGAGGGCCTGCGGGTCGGCGAGCCGGAGGCGGATGTGACCGCCGGGGGTGCGACGCTTGAGCTCGTCGGGGGTGCCCTCGGCGACGATACGGCCGTGGTCGAGGACGGCGATCCGGTCGGCGAGCTCGTCGGCTTCGTCGAGGTACTGGGTGGTGAGGAGGATGGTGACGCCGCCGGCCGCGAGGTTGCGGATGTCGTCCCACATCTGGCGACGGGCGCGCGGGTCGAGCCCTGTAGTGGGCTCGTCGAGGAAGATCACTCGGGGCGAGCCGATCAGCGTCATGGCCAGGTCGAGGCGGCGGCGCATCCCACCCGAGTACGTCGACGCCGGCTTGCCGGCTGCCTCCGCGAGATCGAATCGGTCGAGAAGCTCGTCGACGCGCGCCCGGCCGGCGGCGCGGCCCAGATGGTTCAGGTCGGCCATCAGTTGCAGGTTCTCCCTCCCCGTCAGCAACTCGTCCACCGCCGAAAACTGTCCGGTGACGCCGATCGACGACCGCACGCCGTCCTGGTCTTCGGCGACGTCGTGGCCGGCCACCTGCGCGTCACCGGAGTCGGCGCGAATGAGCGTGGAAAGGATCCGCACGATCGTCGTCTTGCCGGCTCCGTTCGGCCCGAGGAGCGCGAAGATCGTTCCCTCGGTCACCGTGAGATCGACGCCGTCGAGCACGCTCGTTTCGCCGTACGACTTCCGCAAGCCTGCCACGACGACGGCGGGTTGATGTGTAGTGGTCATCGGTGCCTCCGTTGGCCAGGGCGCTCTTCGGGTAGGTCGCCCGACGCGACGAGCGCCTGGCGCCGCGCCTCCCACTCCAGCTTCAGCTTCGGGAGCTCCTCGACGAGGAAGCCGGCGAACGCCGACATCTCCAGCAGGGCAGCCCGCCGCTCGGGCGGAGCGTCCCTGAGAACCTCGAGGCCCTCGCGCGCCAGCTCCCGCATCTCCTCATACTCCGACACGTCCATCTGCATGGACTGCTCGGCGGTGATGCGAACGCGGTCCATCCGCTCGCCGGCGACGCGCGAGCGCTGGGCCACCTGGATCGTCTCGAGGGTCTTCACCGCGCCGGCGATCGCGCTGCGGCTGGCGAGCAGGGCTTCGGCCAGCTCGCCGATCGTCGGATTCGGTGGATCGCAGACGGCGAGATAGCCGATCAGGCGGCCCACCATCGGCGGGAAGGAGTAGCGGCGGGCGTAGAACCGGCCCATGTGGTCGGAGAAGGTGATCTCAGAATCGGTTGGCATGGCTACATTCTACAGACAAAACTGAGATCACACAAATCTGTGTTATCTACACCGCGACGCTGTGCCGAGCTCGGGGACCTGCGACGGGCAAGTCGTCGGCGCTCGGCGACCTCGGCCGACGCACCCGCGACGGGCGGCCGTACGCGAACGAGTGCATCGCCGTCTCACCGTCGAGGATGGGCGGATTCGCGCCGTCCGCGAGTACATGGACCCCCTCTACGCCCACGACACCGTGTTCGCATGATCCACCCCGATGTGGTGACCGAGGCCAGCTGCCCGTCTGCCGGGCGGCCGGTGGCCATCCGGTGGTCACCGCTCCGGCGGGCTGACGCATGACCGGATGCGAGCCGACCGCTCGATGCCGTCGCCGACCTGTCGCGATCGCGTCGGGCAACTCGGTGTGGTAAGGTCGTCGGATTCTGTGACGATAGCGACAAGCTCTCGTCTGGGGGACTCGGGCAAAGGGGGCACGATGGGTACACGTCGCGTTAGCCGTGTCGGGCGTCTGCTGGCGGTGGCAGTCGTGTTCGTGGGGGTGGCAGTGTTTGCTGGGCAAGCGCGTGCCGCGTTTCCGGGTCAGAACGGGCAGATCTCGTTTACCAACGACAGCAGTGGCAGCCCCCAGGTTGCCCGCGTCAATCCTGACGGTAGTGACCGCGTTCAACTCACGCACACGTCGACGAAGCACCTAGTCGTTCTGGTCCGACTGGTCGCCGAACGGGCGTGAAATCGTCTTCGACAGCGACCGCACCGGGGCGTGGCAGGTGTACACCATGCACGCCGACGGCAGCGACATCGACCAGATCACCCACCTGAGGGGCTTCACTGGGGAGCCATCCTGGTCGCCGGACGGCAGCCGGATCGTGTTCGCCCACAGTTCCACCGGAAACCCGCCCTTCAACATTTACACGATGGACGCGGAAGGGGGCCACGTCCACCGCGTCACCCACAGCGCCCTGGACGAGGAGGTTCCCAAGTACTCGCCCGACGGTCGCTGGATCGTCTTTACCGGGTTCCCGCAGACCGGCGCACCCGCCCTCTACCTGGTGCGTGCAGACGGCAGCCATTTTCATCGTTTGACGCCGCTTCGGCTCCACGCCTTCGACGGTGACTGGTCGCCGGATGGACGCCGGATCGTGGCCAGCACCAACGCCGACCTGCCCGACTCTCAGGTGTTCACGATCCGCCGCGACGGCTCCGACGTCCGCCTGCTCACCAGTGGGCCCACGGGGCAGAACGATATCTACGCGAGCTACTCCCCCGATGGCCGCAAGATCGTGTTTGCCCGCGGCCTCGCCGGGCAGGCCAATACCGACCTGTGGGTGATGAACGCGGACGGAAGCAACCCACACGACATCACCCACACGCCAAACGTCACCGAGGTAAGGCCCGACTGGGGGACACACCACCCAACCCACTAGACCCCGGGCGAGCTCCAGGGAACCATGCGGTTTGCGGCGAAGCCCTCTAACGGACTCGAACCGTTGACCCCCTCCTTACCATGGAGGTGCTCTACCAACTGAGCTAAGAGGGCGGGCGGGCCAAGGATAGCTGCCTTCAGCGCCCAGCGGCCAGCGGCAGCGCGAACCCCATGGGGCCAGACCCCGTCCGGGGTCTGGCCCCGGTGGGTCTACTCCCCTGCGACCGTCGCCTGCGGCGCCTGCACCGGCGGCGCAGGGCTGACCCCGTGCTTGTAGTACTCGACGTTCAGCGGCTCGAGCGGCGTGTTCCCGAGGATCAGGTCGGCCGACTTCTCGGCCGTCATCGCCACCGGCGCGTAGATGTTCGCGTTCGTGACGAACGGGAAGACCGACGCGTCGACCACCCTGATGCCGTCGAGCCCGTGCACGCGCATCGAGGTCGGGTCGACCACCGCGCCGTCCCCCACGCCCATCTTGCACGTGCACGACGGGTGAAGCGCCGTCTCGGCGTCCTTCGCGACCCACTCGAGGATCTGCTCGTCGGTCGAGACGTCGGGGCCGGGCGAGAGCTCACCGTCGTTGTACTCGTCGAACGCCGGCTGGTTCAGGATCGACCGGGCGACGCGCACGGCCTCGACCCACTCCTTGCGGTCGTTGTGCGTCGAGAGGTAGTTGAACTTGATCGCCGGGTGGACGGTCGGGTCGGCCGTCGTGATCTTGACCGTCCCGCGCGTGTCGGCGTACATCGGCCCGATGTGAACCTGGTAGCCGTGGCCGCCGGCCGGCTCGGTGCCGTCGTAGCGGATCGCGAGCGGCAGGAAGTGGAACATCAGGTTCGGGTAGGCCACCTCGTCGTTGCCGCGGACGAAGCCGCCGCCCTCGAAGTGGTTCGTCGCGCCCGGGCCCGTTCGCCCGAAGAGCCACTTCGCCCCCACCACCGGCCGGTTCTTGTACTTGAGCGCCGGCGCGACCGATACGGGCTTCTTGCTCCCGTACTGGACGTAGACCTCGAGGTGGTCCTGGAGGTTCTCGCCGACGCCCGGCAGGTCGTGGAACGCCTTCACGCCGGCCTCGCCGAGCTCCTTCGCATTGCCGATGCCCGACACCTGGAGCACCTGCGGCGAGTTGAACGCCCCGCCGCACAGCACGACCTCGCCGGAGAGGACGCGGTGGATCCGCCCGCGCCAGTCGGTGTACTCGACGCCGATCGCCTTCGTCCCGTCGAAGAGGACGCGCGTCACGAACGCGCGCGTCTCGACGTCGAGGTTCGGGCGCTTCATGACCGGGTGCAGGTAGGCCCGCGCCGCGCTCAGCCGGCGGCCGCGATGGATGTTGCGGTCGAACGCCGCGAAGCCCTCCTGGCGGTAGCCGTTGACGTCGCTCGTCAGCGGGTAGCCGGCCTGCTGGACGGCCTGGAAGAACGCCTGGAACAGCTCGCCGTCCGCCGGGCCGCGCTCGAGCACGAGCGGCCCGTCGCCGCCGCGGAACTCGTCGGCGCCGGCGAGGCACGTCTCCATCCGCTTGAAGTACGGCAGGCAGTTGGCGTACGCCCAGGACTCCATCCCGGGCTCGCCCGCCCAGCGCTCGTAGTCCATCGGGTTCCCGCGCTGGAAGATCATCCCGTTGATCGAGCTCGACCCGCCGAGCACCTTGCCGCGCGCGTGGTAGACCGTCCGGCCGCCCATCGCCGGCTCGGGCTCGGACTCGTATTTCCAGTCGTAGAAGCGGTTCCCGATCGGGAACATCAGGCCCGCGGGCATGTGGATATAGACGTCCCACGGGTAGTCCGAGCGGCCCGCCTCGAGCACGAGCACCCGGTTCGCGCGGTCCTCGCTCAGCCTGTTGGCGAGGATGCTGCCGGCGGAACCTCCGCCGACGATGATGAAGTCGTAGTGGGAATCGGCCATCCCGAGCACCTCCCTGGCGTCAGACGGAGGATGCTACACCCGCACCGTGCCCGGCCGGGTTCGCGGCCCGCTCGACGACGGCCTGGTCGAGCCGAAGCGGCGTGAGCGCGTTGGCCCAAACGCCCTGCACCCACGGGCGGCGTAGGACGGTCGCGCGGGAGTAGCTGATCGGTAGCAACAGCACCTGGTCGGCGACGAGCCGGCGGTCGACCTCCGAGTAGAGGCGCAGCCGGTCGTCGCGGTCGCGGGATGCACGCGCCTCGTCGAGCAGCGCGAACGCCTCCGCGTCGTTCACGATCGGGTCGGCCGGGTCGCCGATCAGGCCGCGGAAGAACCCCTCCGGGTCGGGGAAGTCGGCAAGCCACGTGCACACCCAGAGGTCGCAGTTCTGCCCGGAGAGGATGATGTCCGGGTCCATGATCGTGATGGTCGCCGCGAGACCCAGGCGGCCGAGCACCTCGACGAGAGCCTCGGCCTGCCCGATCGTCCCGCCCGTCGCGACCATCTCGAGCTTCGGGAGCCCCTCGCCGCCCGGGTGGCCGGCCTCCGCCAGAAGCGCCGCCGCCTCGTCGAGCGACGGCGGTGAAGCGAGCGCGTAGGTGTGGCCCGGCATCGCCGGCGGGAGGAGGCCGCCCCGCTCCGGCGGCCGGGAGCCGAACCCGACGCTCTCGGCATCGGCCGCGACCTCGGCCACCGCGGCGGCGATGGCACGCCGCACGCGCAGGTCGGACACCGCCGGCCGGTCGGTGCGGAACCCGACGATCGTGGCGCCCAGAACCGGGGCCGCCTCGATGCACCCCTCGCCGATGTCCGCGAGCGTCGACTGGGCAGCCGGGAGGACGTCGATGCCGCCGTCGCGCCAGAGCGCCTCGAAGTCGTCCGTCCGCTCTCGGAACCGGAAGGTGATCTGCGAGAGGTTGCCGCGCGCGCCGCGCCAGTTCGGGTTGGCCTCGAGCACCATCTCGGTCTCGTCGCGGGACGTGAGCACGAACGGCCCGCTCGACACCAGCGGCACCTGCTCGTACCACGCCTCGCCGACCGCGTCGCAGACGTGCCTGGGCCACGGGTAGGCCGGCGTCGTGGCGAGCACGTACGGGAAGTAGTTGCGCGGCTCGCGCAGCACCACCTCGAGCGTGTGGTCGTCGAGCGCATTCGCCTCGGCCATGTCCGCGAACAGGAGCGCCGTCGACGCCGAGAGGCCGCGGACGTGCTCCCAGGTGTAGACGAAATCGTGCGCGGTGAGCGGCTCGCCGTCGCTCCAGCGGGCGTCGTCGTGGAGCTGGAACAGGTACGTCAGGCCGTCGGATGAGACGCGGAAGTTCTCGGCCAGCGACGGCATCACGTTCAGCTCGCGGTCGACGATCAGGAGGCCGCGGAACAGGTGCTGGGTGAGCGCGCTCGTGTCCGAGACGTAGGCCAGGCCCGGCGCCAGCGCGCCCGGCCGGATGACGGCAGCGGTCAGCCGCTCGCACAGCTCGGGCTGGAGGAGGGCCTCGACCTTGCAGGCGAACGCCTCGTCGTAGGCGCGCTCGGCGCCCTCGAAGTCGAACGCGAGGTGGTGCACGAGCGCGATCTTGAACAGCGTCTCGCGCGAGCGGCGGTCGTCGCCGAGCCGGCTCAGGAACTCCCGCGCGCGCCGGTAGTGGCGGATCGCCTCGCGGTCGGCGGAGAGGCCGCGCGCCTCGTCGCCGGCGCGGATCAGGTACTCCGCCGCCTTGGCGCCGTCGTCGGCGGCCGTGTAGTGGCGGGCGAGGTGGGCGAACGTGCGCGGGCTGGGGTCGTCGCCCGCCAGCGCCTCGAGAGCGGCGCCAACCCGGCCGTGGAGCTCGCGGCGGCGGGCGTCGGTCAGCATCGCGTAGGCCGCCTCCTGCACGAGCCCGTGCCGGAACCGGTACTCCGGGTACGGCCGGCGCCGCTCCTCGACGATCAGCTCGAGCCGCTGGAGGTCGGTGAGCGCCGAGGCGAGCCCGCCCGTGTCGACGAGCCGCTCGAGGAGCGGCACCGCGAACCGGCGGCCGATGACCGACGCCACGGCCGTCACCTCGCGGGCGCCGGGCTCGAGCCGGTCGAGGCGCGCCTGGAGAACTCCCTGCACGAGCAGCGGCACCTCGAGCGCGTCCGGGTCGACGGCCAGCTCCCACCCGGAGTCGCCATGCCACATCGAGCCCCGCTCGACGACGTCGCGCAGGGCTTCGGCGGCGAACAGCGGGTTCCCGCCCGAGCGCTCGCTGATGAGCGCGGCGACCGGCTCGGGGACGTCGCCGTCGGCCAGCTCTCGCACCAGCGCGCGGGTCGCGTCGGGCGCGAGCGGGCGCAGCTCGAGCTCCCGGTAGCGGTGCGGGTAGCGCTGGCGGGCCCGCTCGCCGACCCGCCACGACCCGGCGTCGCGGTCGGCCCGGTAGAGGAGCGCGACGCCGACCGGATCCTGCTCGGTCAGCTCGAGCAGCTCCTCGATCAGATCGAGCGTCGGCTCGTCGGCCCAGTGCAGGTCCTCGAAGACGAGCAGCACCGGGCGCTCGCGAGCGAGCGCGCACACGAGGTCGGAGACTGCGTGGACGCTGCGCATGTGCACCGTCTCGCGGCTGAACTCGCGCAGGCCCGCGGCGGTCTGGGCGTCGGGCATCAGGCCCAGCAGGCCGGCGAGGAACGGGTAGACGTCGTCGGGGTCGGGGAAGAGGGGCTGGACGGCCGCCTTCAGGTCGAGGCGTACGCGGGCCTCGCTGGTCGTGGCGCCGGCGCCGAGCCAGTCGCGCAGGAGCTCGCGCACGGGGCCGTACGGGAAGGCCTGAGCGTAGGAGAGCCCGCGGCCCTCCAGCACGAGCAGGCGGTCGCCGAGCGGCGCCGCGGCCTCGGTGACCAGGCGCGACTTCCCGATGCCCGCCTCTCCGGTGATGGCGAGGATCGCGCCGATCCCGTCGGCCAGGCGATCGAGCGTGTCGCGCACCTCGGCGAGCTCCGAGTCGCGGCCGACGAGCGCCCCCTCGGGAGCGGTCGACCCCTGCTCGACCTCGCGCACGACGCGGTAGCGGTCGATCGGCTCGGCCCGGCCGCGGAGCGACGTGGGGCCGAGCTCCTCCAGCTCGAACGACGAGCGCACCTGAACGGCCGTCTGCGGGCCGAGCAGCATCTCGCCCTCGGCCGCGATGGCCTGGAGGCGGGCGGTGACATTGACGGTGTCGCCGAGCGCGTTGTAGCGGCCGCGGGCGTCGCCGTCGCCGGGGGCGATCACGACGGGGCCGGTGTTCACGGCGATGCGCGCGCGGATGTCGATCTCGTAGGCCTCGCGCACGTCGACGCCGTAGCGCTCGAGGGCGCGCTGGATCGCGAGGCCCGCGCGCACGGCCCGCTCGCTGTCGTCCTCGTGGGCCACCGGGGCGCCGAAGACCGCCAGGAGGCCGTCGCCGGCGAGCTGCGCGACGGTGCCGTCGTAGCGCTCGACCTCGGTCGCCACGAGGCGCATGACCTCGTCAAACAGGTACTTCGAGCGCTCCGGGCCCAGCGCCTCGCCGATCGCGGTCGAGCCTGCGATATCGGCCATCAGTACCGCCACGACGCGGCGCTCGCCCTCCGTCCCCGCCATACGTGCAGTGTGGCACAGACCGGCGGGTCAGCCCGGAGGCGGCTCCCTGCCGGCGACGCCCAGCACGGCCTCGATCGCGGCGGCGGCCCGGAGCAGCGCGGCCTCCTCGCCGTGAGCGGCGACGAGCTGGATCCCGACGGGGAGGCCCGCGGCCGTGAAGCCACACGGGATGACGATGACGGGGCACGCCGTCAGGGTCAGGGCGGACGTGATCCGGAGCCACTCGACGTAGTTCTCGAGCCGGGTGCCGTCGACGTCGGCCACCCATCGCTCCTCGATCGGGAACGGGGCGACGCAGGCGGCCGGGCATGCCAGGATCGAGTGCTCGCGCAGGAACGCCGCCGTCTCGTGGAAGATCCGGCCCCGCTCGAGCTGGGCCCACACGACCTGTGAGGGCGGCTGCGAGAGGCCGAGCTCGATGTTCCAGACGATCTCGGGCTTCAGGCGCTCGCGATCGGCGTCGGTCTCGTAGTGCGGCCCCAGGGCGGCGACGAACCCGGCGGCGCGGAGGGCGTGGAAGACCTCCGGTGCCGTCCCCAGGTCGGGGTGCGCCTCTGCCACCCCGACGCCGGCGGCGGCCAGGCGCTCGATCGCGGCCCGGCAGACCGCCCGAACCTCCGGCTCGACGGGCGTGATCCCGAGGTCGCCGCTCCAGGCGATCCGCGCCGGGGAGCTCGGGGCTGAGCGCCGCCGTGAGAAACGGCTCGGGCGGCGCGGGGATCGCCAGCGGATCCTCGGGGTGCGGTCCACACATCGCATCGAGCATGAGCGCCGCGTCGGCGACGTCGCGGGCCATCGGCCCCTCGACCGTCAGCGTGTCGAACGGCAGCTCGGCCGGGCCGTGTGCGATCCGCCCCGGCGACGGCCGCAGGCCGACGACCGAGCAGAACGACGCGGGCGTGCGCAGGCTGCCGCCGAGGTCGGAGCCCGTCGCGAGCCAGACCTGGCGGCTGGCAAGCGCCACCGCCGACCCGCCCGACGACCCGCCGCAGGTGCGCGTCGTGTCCCAGGGGTTCCGGGTCGTCGGGGAACACCTCGTTGAAGGTCTGCCCGCCCGCCCCGAACTCGGGCGTGTTCGACTTGGCGATGACGACGGCACCGCGCTCCTCCAGCCGCTCGACCAGGATGTCGGAGCGCTCCGGCACGTGGTCGGCGTAGATCGGCGAGCCGTAGGTCGTGCGGACGCCGGCGACGTCGGTCAGATCCTTCACGGCAATCGGCAGCCCCGCCAACGCCGATTCGCGGCCGACCGTCGCGGCGTTGGCCAGCGCCCGCTCCGCGCAGATGGTGGGGAGCGCGTTCAGCGACCCGTCGACGGCCTCGATCCGCCGGAGCGCCGCCTCGACGAGGTCGCGCGGCTCGACCTCGCCGGCGCGAAGGGCGGCGACGGCGGCGCGGGCCGAGAGCGACGTCAGATCGTTTGGCATGAGTCGGTAGTCTCGTGCAGCGACGGACGCGAGGTCATACTCTACGGCGCATGTTCCTCGAGGACCCACCCGAGAGCGCCGACGCGACCGCCACCCACGACTCGGCCCGCGAGGGCGACGGCTACGTCGCGAACTTCGTCCGCCTGTGGTGCTGGCGGCCCGACCTCTTCAAGAGCTTCGTCGACCTGCGGCTCGCGCTGATGGGCTCGACGACGCTCTCCGACCGCGAGCAGGCGATCGTCGTCGCGGCGACGGTGTCGGCGTTCGGGGACTCGTACTGCTCGCTGGCGTGGGGCGGGAAGCTCGCGAAGCTGGCGGGCGATGAGACGGCGGGCGGGGTCATCGCGGGCGACGTCCCGGGCGAGCTCTCGGTGCGCGAGGCAGCCCTGTGTGACTGGTGCCGGGCGGTTGTGGGCGACCCGATGACGACGACGCCGGAGCAGGTGGCCGCTCTGCGGGCCGCCGGCTTCGACGACCGCGAGATCTTCGAGGCCACGCTCCTGCTCGGCCTGCGGCTTGCGTTCTCGACCGTGAACGACTCGCTCGGCGCCCAGCCCGACCGTCAGCTCGCCGACGCCGTGCCGGCGCCGGTCCGCGACGCCGTCACGTTCGGCCGGCCTGCGGCCGATCAGCCGTCGCTCGCCTGAGCCCGGACGCGCCGCCGCGCTTACGGCACGGTGACGGTCACGGTCGAGATGACCGGCAGCGTGATGGTGTCCGAGACGGTGGTGGTCGGGCCGGTCACGGTGCTGGCCGGGGCGGTGACCGTGACCTGAACGGTCGCCGTGCGAACGACCGTCGCCGTGTTGTTGACGGTGGTCGCGACGCGCACCGTGCTGCCCGGAAGGAGCGTCGTGTGGCCCGCCAGCGGCAGGGTCTGCGCGGCGAGCCGGACGTCCTTGCCCTTGACCTTCACGATCCGCGCCGGCGTCGAGACGTACTGAACGCCGTTCACGGTGATCACCCGTCCCTGGAGCCGGATCGTCCGCGTCGCCGCAACCGCGGACGCCTCTCCGCTGACGGCGTTCCCCAGCCAGAACCCGCCCGCCGTGAGCGTGACGGCGACCAGCGCGATGGGGACCGCGTTCCACAGGTGTACGGACTCACGCAGGCGATCGAGCAATTCTCCACCGCCTGCGCGTCCACCGCCGAGAGCCGCCACGAGTCTGGACACGCCTCCCCAGACTTTACCAGTTCCGTCCGGCCGTCCTAGCTGGGCGCGGCGACCGCCTGGCCGACCCACACGTTCCACCGGTGCTTGCCCGTCGGCGCGTCGCCCGTGGTGTCGACACCGCTTCCGATCCCCCGGATCACCTCGACGATCGGGCTACGCCGTCCGAACACCTCCTGCACCAGCTTCACGACGACGGCGTTCCAGATGACGATGACCATGAAGAACTGCGGGAGCGCCAGGACGGCGGTCACGGCGAGCGCCGGCCACTGGGGGATGCCGACGCTCTGCACGAGGTCGTACGTGAACGTGGGGAGCGCGAGCAGCCACCACGGGCTGAACGTGTCGAGCGACCTCCAGAAGACTGCAAGGAGGATGAACAGCGGCAGGACGAGGACGCCGTTCCTGGGCCGGATCGCCTCGCCCGGCCCGAGCTTGCCGCGGAGCCTGTCGCCGTAGGCGACGCCCGCGCTCCCGGCCCAGAGCCCGACCATCGCGACGACGGCGAGGATGGCCGGCGTGTCGCCGGAGCGGCTCCAGTTCACCGCGATCCAGCCGCCGACGGACACGCAGATCGTCAGGTAGCCAAGCCAGGCGAGCCGGCGGCCGTTCCGTGTCTCGATGGCATCCATGCCCACTGGACGCAGCGCGCCGGGTGGGTCTTCCCGCCCGGCCGGTTAGAGGCCGCGCTCGAGCCGCTCCTGCTCGGACGTGGTCCGCTCGGCGGTCGGCACCGCCTCGAGCCGCTCGTCCGGGATCGGCTCGCCGCTCTCAACCGAGATCCCGTAGCGCCCCTCGCGCAGCCGCTCCTCCGCGCGCTCGACGGCCGCAAGCCGCTCGCGCAGATCGGCGATCCGCCCCACGTCGACCTCCTCCTGATAGAGGTCGGACGCGTCGTCGGCCAGGTCGGTGCTTGAGAGCTCGTCGACGGGCTCCAGCACCAGGCCCGACAGCTCGTCGGTGATGCGCCGGCGCTCGGCCTGAAGCAGCTCGCGTGCTCGTTGGTCATCCATAGTGGGAGGGAGAGGATTCGAACCTCTGTAGGCAGAGCCAACGGGTTTACAGCCCGTCTCCTTTAACCACTCGGACACCCTCCCGAGAGGGCGGGAGTCTAGCTACTCCGCGTTCCGAAGCGCCTGGGCTTCGGGCAGGCCTTCGAGCTTCTTCAGCGTGTTGTTCTCGATCTGGCGGATGCGCTCGCGGGTGACCCCGAACGCGCGACCCACCTCCTCGAGCGTGCACGGCTGCTCGCCCTTCAGGCCGAACCGGAGCTCGATCACCTTGCGCTCGCGCTCGGGGAGCGAGTCGAGCGCGCGGTCGATGTCCTCGCGGCGGAGCGTCGTCGTGGCCGAATCGAACGGCGAGACGGCCTGCTCGTCCTGCACGAAGTCGCCGAGCTCGGACTCCTCCTCCTCGCCGATCGGCTTCTCGAGGCTGACCGGGAGCTGGGCCATGCGCTGGATCTCGCGCACCTCGTCGGCGGTCATGCCGAGCTCGAGGGCGATCTCGTCGGGCCGCGGCTCGCGCCCGAGGCGCTGCACCAGCTGGCGCTCGATGTGGACGACGCGGTTCAGCTTCTCGACCATGTGGACCGGGATGCGGATGGTGCGGGCCTTGTCGGCAATCGCGCGCGTCACGGCCTGGCGGATCCACCACGTGGCGTAGGTCGAGAACTTGTAGCCCTTGCGGTAGTCGAACTTCTCGACGGCTCGGATGAGCCCGAGGCTCCCCTCCTGGATCAGGTCGAGGAACGACAGGCCGCGCCCGAGGTAGCCCTTCGCGATCGAGACGACGAGGCGCAGGTTGGCCTCGGTCATCTGCTGCTTGGCGAGCATGTCGCCGCGCTCGATGCGCTTCGCGAGGCTGACCTCCTGGTCGGCCGTGAGGAGCGACACCTTGCCGATCTCGCGCAGGTAGAGCCTGAGTGAGTCGAGGCTCGGCTCGACGGTCAGGTCGAGCTCGGGGGCCTTCTCGCCGTGGAGGGCGGCGTCACCCTGTGCGGTCTGCTTGGAGTCCGCATCGAGCAGCTCGATGTTGTGGTCGAGCAGGTACGTGTAGAAGTCCTCGAGCTGCTCCTTGGAGAGCTCGACCTCCTCCAACGTCGAGGCGACCTCGTCGTAGGTCAGGTAGCCCTTGTCGTGGCCTTCCTGAACAAGCGTCCGCAGCTCCTCGATGTCCGCAAGCGCGGTGTCGACCGTGAGCATGGGCCCCCTCGCAAACGTCGGTTGTTGTTCGGACCGGTGAAGCACAAGAGTCACCGAGTTCGGGTAATGCAGCAAGGCCCCCGAAACCGGCGAATGGGGAACAAAACGGATCGCAGACGTGGCCAGTATAGCCGTGGTTTCGCCGCCCACAAGAGCGCGGACGAATCCAATTCAGCGCAGCGGTTGAACGTCTACCCGGCGCGGGTGGAGAGCTCCACCCGGGCGGTGAGGCGGACTACCCGATCACCGACGAAGTTGGGGATCACCGGCTCGGCGAACTGCTGGAGCTCGTCGGGCGGCGAGTCCCACCCGAGCACCTGCCTGAGCGTCTCGATCAACACCGGGTCGATGGCCCGATAACCGCCGTCCTCGACGCGGACGGCGACGCCCAGCTGCTCGCCGGCGATCCCCACCGACGCCAGCGCCTCGGCCCCGCCCTTTGCCACGACGCCGGGCAGCGTGCGCATCAGCTCGGTGTCGAGATCGCCGTCGCCGCGCACCAGCTCCGGGTGGGCGCGCATGGCCGCGAACTGGCGCGGGAGCTCCTCGGGCAGACGGGCGTACATCGTGGCGATCGTGGTGAGGGGGAGCTCGAACGCGACGACGCCGCAGCCGTCGGTGCAGGTCGGGATCGACTCCGGCGCGAGGCCGGTGCGGGCCGCGACCTCGGCCAGCGCCGCGTCCTGCGAGGGGTGGCCGGGATGGCGGTAGCCGGCCGTGTCCCAGCCCGAGTGCACCGAGAGCGCGAGGAAGCCGAGGTGGTTCCCCGAGCAGTTGTGGCGGAGCTTCTCCTCGGGCGTCCCGATGCAGTTGTCGAGCGCGTCGGCGGTGAGCCCGCAGGCCCGAAGGCCGCGCTCGACAGCCTCGACGTGGATGTCCTGGCCCATGTGCGAGGCACACGTCACCGCCAGCACGCGGTCGTCGAGGCCGAGCGCGTCGAATCCGCCCGACGCGATCAGCGGCTCGACCTGGTGCGGCTTCGCGCACGAGCGCATCGTCGTCGGCCGATCGACGTCGCCGCAGCCCGCGACGAGGGTTCCGTCCGCCCGCGTCACGGCCACGTGGACCAGGTGCGTGCTCTCGACGAGCCCGTTTCGTGCGACGGTGACAAGCGCGGGCTCGGGCACTCGCGTCACACTACAGCGCGTGGACGTCGGCGAAGACCTGAAGTGGACAGACCCGGAGTGGCTCGCGGACACCCACGACTGGGTCATCGAGTCGCTCGACCGGCTCGACCTCACGCTGATGGGCCCGATCGAGCAGCCCCGCGTGCGGCCGTGGGCGACGTTGCTCCGCGCGCCGAGCAGCGAGGGGCCCGTGTGGTGCAAGGGAATGGTCGACGCGGTCGCGCACGAACCGGTCGCGATCTCGATCCTGGCCCGCGCGGCGCCCGACAGGCTGCCCCGGCTCCTCGCCGCCGACCGCGCGCGGCGGCCTGATGCTGACCGCCGACGGCGGGACGCGGTTGCGCGACCTCGAAGCGCCAAGGCGAAACCCGAAGCGGTGGATGGAGATGCTGCGCGCGTACGCCCGCCTCCAGCGGGCGGCCGAGGGCGCGGCGTACGAGCTGGTGAGCGCCGGCGTGCCCGACCGGCGGCTCGCGGTCCTTCCGGGCCAGGTCGCCGAGCTCGTCGAGGAGCTCGAGCCGCCCGGAGCCGGTGAGCTCGTGCCGCGCCTGACGGAGGCATGTGCCGAGCTCGCGGCGCTCGGGATCCCCGAGACGATCGAGCACTCCGACCTGCACGACGCCCAGGTGTTCGCAGCACCCGACGGCGACCGGTTCTTCGACTGGGGTGACGCGTCGGTCGCACACCCGTTTCTGAGCCTCACCGTGTCGCTGCGCGTGCTCGCCTCGACCGTCGGCGTCCCCGACGACAGCCGAACGGTCGACACCGCCATCGACGCCTACCTCGAGCGGTGGTCGGCGCTCGCCCCGCTCGCCGACCTGCGGCGAGGGGCAGCGCTCGGCCGGGCTCTGGGCGGCGCGTCGCGGGCGCTCACCTGGCACGCGATCGCCGTGGCGGCACCGGCGACCCAGCGCATGTTCCCGAACGTCGCCGCGGAGTGGCTCGAGGACACGGCACAGGCGCTCGCGTAGCATCCTCTTTGTGCCGGAGCTCCCCGAGTTGGAGGCGTTCGTCATCGCCCAGCGCGAGGCGCTCACCGCCGAGCCCATCGCCGCGATCCCGGTCGCGCACTTCGCCACGGTGAAGACGATCGACCCGCCGATCGCCACGCTCGCGGGCCAGCGGTTCACGAGCGTCGGGCGGCGGGCGAAGCGGATCCTGTTCGAGGCGGAGGGCGGCGACACGCTCGTCCTTCACCTCATGTCGGCCGGCAAGCTCGTGATGGGCGGGAAGCGCACGCGAAGCGCGATGCTCGTCGTCGAGTTCGCCGCCGGGCCCGACCTGATGATGACCGAGACCGGGTCGAAGCGGCGGGCGGCCGCGTGGCTCCTCCACCCCGACGTGCTCGCCGCCGAGCTGGCCCACATCGGCCCCGAGCCGCTCGATCCCGCCTTCACCGTCGAAGCCCTGCGCGCCCAGCTCGAGGCCCGCCCGCACCAGCTGCACGGGTTCCTGCGCGACCAGCGGGCGATCGCCGGCATCGGGCGAGCCTTCGCCAACGAGATCCTCCACGCCGCGATGCTCTCGCCGTACCAGCGCGGGGCGACGCTGACCGACGACGAGCTCGGGCGGCTGCACGCCGCGATCACCGGCGTTCTCGGCGACGCCGTCGAGCGGCTGGTGCCGCTCTCCGACAAGGGCCTCACCACCAAGGCGGCCCGCGGCTACGCCGTCCACGACCGGCTCGGCGAGCCGTGCCCGCGCTGCGGCGACGCGATCCGCCGCGTCTCGTTCGAGGAGCACACCGTCTTCTACTGCCCGACCTGCCAGACCGACGGCCGCATCCTGGCCGACCGGCGCCTGTCGCGCCTCCTACGGGAATAGACCCGGGCGAGCTAGGATTCCCGAGATGCTTGAACCCGCAACAACCTTCACCCACGACCTCCAGGCCGCCGAGCCCGACGTCCGGCTCGCCCTGACCCGAGCGGGCGTCACCGGCGTCGAGAAGGTCATCCGGATCGCGCACGCCGGCTCCGAGCTCCTCTACTACGCCGACATCGACTGCTACGTCGACCTCGACCCGGATCAGAAGGGCGTCCACATGTCGCGCTTCCCCGAGACGGTCGCCGAGTCGATCGACCAGGTCGTGATCGGCGAGGCGCTCCACGTCGAGGACCTGGCCCAGCACATCGCCGAGCACATCATCGAGCGCCAGCAGGCGGTGCGGTCCGAGGTGACGATCCGGGCGAAGTTCCCGATCACGCGGCGGGCACCCGTCTCCGACCTGCCGACCCAGGAGATCTACCACCTGATCGGGCACGCGCTCGCGAACGGCAGCGGCCCGCGGCGCATGGTCGGCGTCGAGGTGCGCGGGCTGAACGCCTGCCCGTGCGCCCAGGGGCTGATCCGCGAGCGGGCGAGCGAGCGCCTGGCCGATGCGGGCTACGACGACGCCCAGATCGAGGAGATCTTCTCGATGCTCCCCGCCGCGACCCACAACCAGCGGGCCGAGGCCACCCTGATGATCGGGACGAAGCGCGAGATCGACGCCCGTGACCTGATCGGGATCGCCGAGAACTCGATGAGCGCCCCGGTGTTCGAGCTCCTGAAGCGGCCGGACGAGCTGTTCGTGGTCGAGCACGCCCACCTGCACCCGCGGTTCGTCGAGGACTCGGTGCGGCTCATGGTCGCGGGCACGCTCGAGCGCTACCCCGACCTGTCGGACGGGTGCTTCCTGCTGGCCCGCCAGGTGAACCACGAGACGATCCACAACCACGACGTCCTGGCCGAGCGCCACGGCGTCGTGTCCGAGCTGCGCGCCGACCTCGAGGGCCGGCCGGGCATCGCTCCCGCCGAGCACACGACGGCGCGGGCGTGGCTCGAGAGCTGAACCGGGCGTAGCGCGGGGCCGGGGGGCTGGCCGTACCCCCGGTGTGTGGGATGACTCCCTCCGGACACGGGGCAGCCGTATCGCGTGGCCGGGCTCGGCTGGGCGACACTCGGACGCATGAGCCCGTCCCTCTCACACGTACCGACGAAGCCGCTCCCGCGAACGTGGAGCCTGCCGGTCCCGGTCAGGGAGCCTCGGCTCCGGCCCGATCCGCCGTACGCGAACGCCGGTCGCTAGCCCCCTAGGAGGTCCGGCCGGCGAAGACCGCGCGCAGGTTGATGCGGTTCTCGGTGCCGGCACGCAGGCGGGCGATGTTCGCGCGGTGGCGCCAGATCACCCAGGCCCCCGCGCCGAGCGTGTAGAGGCACACCGCCCACGGCTGGCCTGTCGCGATACACGTCGTGGGATAGGCGACGGCCGTCACGACCGAGCCGATCGAGACGTAGCGGGTGGCAAGTGAGAGCCCCAGCCAGAGGAAGAACGCCGCGATCCCGATCCACGGGACGAGCGCGATCATCGTCCCGGCTCCCGTCGCGACACCCTTGCCGCCGCGGAAGCCGAGCAGGAACGGGTACATGTGGCCGGTGACGGCCGCCGCCGCGGCCAGGACGGGGACGATGTCGTTGCTCGAGAGCTCGCGGGCCACGACCACCGCGGCGGCTCCCTTTGCGATGTCGAGCGCCATCACCGGCACCCCCACCTTGAGGCCGAGAACGCGCATGACGTTCGTCGCACCGGTGTTCCCCGACCCCGCGAGGCGCAGGTCGATCCCACGCAGCCGGCCCGCCCAGTAGCCGAAGGGAAGCGACCCCAGGAGGTAGCCGATCGCGATCGCTGCGAGGGCGTCGGTCATGCGGGCGCCCGGAGGACATCGCGGGACTCGATGAAGTAGTCGATCCCCGACCAGACCGTCACCGCCACCGCCACCGCGACCAGCGCGGTCGTGACCGGGTGCGGCGGGTGGTCGACGATCAGCGCCGCAATCGCGACGACCTGCACCACCGTCTTCACCTTCCCCCACTGCGAGGCAGCGATCACGACGTGCTGGCTGGCGGCAACCATCCGCAGCCCCGAGACCATGAACTCGCGCGCGATGATGACCATCGCCACCCACGCTGCGAGCCGGTTGAGCTCGACGAGCGAGATGAGGGCGGCCGAGACGAGCAGCTTGTCGGCCAGCGGGTCGAGGAAGACACCGAAGGTCGTCGTCGCGTTCCGCGACCGGGCCAGGTAGCCGTCGAGGCTGTCGGTGAGTGCCGCAAGGGTGAACACGGCCAGCGCGACGAGGTCGCCCTGGGGGAGCCGGCCGAGGAGCGCCACCATGAACACGGGGATCAGGAGTATGCGCCCGACTGAGAGCCAGTTGGGCAGATTCACATCAAGAGCCTATCGCCGTGGCGGGCGTAAAGCTCGGCGGCGATGAGCTCGGCGACCCGCCCCTCCACCAGAGAGCGGACGACGGGGTCATCGCCCCCGGGCACGGGCACGTCGAGGGCCGCGCCGGGGAGCGGTCCGCCGACCGTGACGACGGGGCAGCCGCGCTTCGCAGCCCACTCCATCGCCTCACCCTCCCAGGCGGAGCCGCGCAGGAGCAGGAGGCCGAGACCGGGCGCCTTCGAGAGGTAGACGTCGACATGCGACCAGTCGCCGGTCTCGCATGCGTCGGCGCGCACCCGCGGCACCTCGCGGAGCATGAGGGCCGACTGCTCGGCCGAGCCGATCCGCTCGGCGGGGGCGAGCACGTGGACGGCGCCGCGCTCGAGGAGGTCGGTCGCATCGGCGAGCCACGCGGCCCGGGCTTCGAGGAGCTCGGCGCAGGCGTCGGCGGCACGCCGCGAGCGCCTCCGGCGAGGCGCCGCCCAGGAGATGGAGCAGCGCGAGCGTGTTGGTGTACGACCGGCAGGCGACGCCGCTTCGCTCCGCGCCGGCCTCCAGGTCGATGCAGGAGTCGACCTCGCCGGCGAGCGCGCTCCCGGGACGGTTCGTGATGCCGAGCGTCCGGCTCGTGCCCCGGTGGCGCCGGATCGCAGCGAGCGTCTCGGTCGAGCCGCCGCCCGCCGAGATGGCGACGGCGAGAAGGCCGGGCGCCGGCGGCTGCGGCGCGCCGGTCGACGGATACTCGGCGTGGGCGTCGCGGCCCCGGCGGCGGAGATCCGCGACGGCGGTCAGCGCCGCGTACCGCGAGCTCCCCATGCCGAGGAAGACGACGCGGTCGGCCTCCGCCGTGACGGCGTCGATCCCCTCATGGGCGTCGGCGAGCCGGCGGAGCGCGGCGGGCGTCTCGAGGACGTCCTCCAGGAGGAGCGTCGGGCGCGAGGTCAGCCATCGTGCTCCAGGAGCCAGCGCATCCCGCCCTGCGCCGCGTACATCCACGAGGGGTCGAAGTCGACGGCGTAGGTGAACTCGTAGCACTCCTTCTCGAACTCGAGCGCGCGCAGGAGGGCGAGATCGACCGGGCCGTAGCCGTCGAGGAAGGCGGCCCGGGCGGCGTCGATCCAGCGCTCGATGTCGGCCCGGTGCCCGGGCCAGAGCTCGTGCTCGACGTACCGGCCGATGTGGTCGAACGAGCGGAGCATGGCGGCGACGTCGCGGAGCGCCGTCCCCGGCGCCGTCCGGTCGGCGACGGGCCGGGCGGGCTCGCCCTCGAAGTCGAGCACGACGAGCCGGTCGCCCGCCGCGAGGATCTGGCCGACGTGGAAGTCGCCGTGGACGCGTTGGAGCACGGGCGGCTCGCCGGGCGCCTCGAGCGCCGCCAGCTCGGCGCGGATGCGAGGGAGCGCCGGGGTGAGCTCCGCTGCGATCTCCGCCGGCACGGCGCCGAGCACGCGATCGAGCTGCGCGTCGGCGGCCTCGTGCCAGGCGCGGAGGACGCCGAGGGCCGGCGGCGGATGTCCCCATCCCTCTGAGAGCGGCGTGCAGCTCGGCGGAGAGGGCGCCGATCCGGCCGATGTCGGCAACGTCGCCCGCCATCGCGGCCTCGCTGCACCACGTCCAGCCGTCGCGGCCGTCCGGCACGTACTCCTGGAGGAGCGCGACGCCGTGCCCGTTCCACTCGACCGCGCCCTGGAACGCGGGCACCGAATCGACCCGGCCGGAGAGGTGCTCGACGATCTCGATCTCGGGGTGCGTCCCCGGCCAGATCCGGCGGAAGAGCTTCACGACCACCCGTTCGCCGACGACGTAGGAGGTGTTCGACTGCTCGACGCCGATGGGCCGCTCGGTCTGCCCGGCCCGCGGCCCGATGGACGTGCCGAAACTGCCATGAATCCGACACACCGACAGGTGCGGTACCTGACCCCACAATCGCCGCCGCGACCGGCCCGTCCGTCCACACGTAGCGGTCGATGCCGTTCACGAGCAGGATCGAGATCGCCGCGCCGCCGCCGAGGTCGAGCCGGTCTTCGAGCTCGATCGTCCGGGCCGGCGTCGCCTTGCCGAACCAGCGGGCGGCGCCGAGCTCCTCGGCCGTGGGCAGCGCTGTGGCCGCGCTCACCCGCCCGCTACCCTGGTTGCGTGAGGAGGGGAAGGCGAACCGCTGCGGGGGCCGTGCTGGCGGCCGTCGCGATCCTGTGGCCTGCGGCCGTCGCCGGCGCGCAGGCGCCCATCGTGGCCGCCGCGGGTGACATCGCGTGCGCACCTGGCGACCCGGTCACCGCCACCACCTGCCGTCAGATGAAGACGTCCGACATCTTCGTCGGGAACCCCGCCATCACCGCCGTCCTGCCGCTCGGCGACGAGCAGTACGAGACCGGGCTCCTGTCGGACTTCCAGGGCTCCTACGACCTGAGCTGGGGGCGCGCGCTCGGGAAGACCCACCCCGTCCCCGGAAACCACGAGTACGCAGGAGGCAGCAACGGCGCCGGCTACTTCGCCTACTTCGGAAGCCGGGCCGGCAACCCGGCCAGGGGCTGGTACAGCTTCAACGTCGGCAAGTGGCACCTGATCGCGCTCAACGCCAACTGCTCGCACGTCGGCGGCTGCGGCCCGTCGTCGCCGCAGATGACCTTCCTCAGGAACGACCTCGCCGCGCACCATCCGGCGTGCACGCTGGCCTACTGGCACCAGGCCCGGTTCTCGTCCGGCCCGGCGGGAAACCTCTCGGACTACGACGCGTTCTGGAAGGTGCTCTACTCGCACCACGTCGACGTCGTCCTCTCGGGCCACAACCACGTCTATGAGCGCTACGCCCTCCAGACGCCGGCCCAGGTGCGCGACCCGACGCACGGCATCCGCGAGTTCGTGGTGGGCACCGGCGGCAGGTCGCTCGACACGTTCACCGGGCCGTTCACGAACGGGCAGTTCCGAGAGGACACGCAGTTCGGCGTGCTCAAGCTGACGCTCCATCCGCACCGGTACGAGTGGCGCTTCGTGAACACCGCGAAGCACGTGCTCGACAGCGGGCAGACCGACTGCCACTAGCGCCCTAGCCCGACGCCGCGACGCGCTCGATCAGGTCGGCCGCCGTGACCGTGCCGGGGTTCGCCTGAAGGCGGGCGGCCGTCGCGTCGAGCCGGCGCCGCAGGCCCTCGTCGCCGAGCAGGCGGTCGATCGCCGCCGACATCTCGCCGGGCTCGAACGCGTACGTGCGAAGGCGCGCGCCGAAGCCGGTGTCGTCGACGCGCTGGGCGTTGTCGTACTGATCCCAGAAGAGCGGCAGCGCGACCATCGGCTTTCCGAAGTGCAGGCACTCGGTCGTCGTGTTGTTGCCGGCGTGCGTGATGACGAGGTCGACCTGCGGGCAGGATCGACGGCTGCGGCACGAACTCCTCGCCCCACATGTTCGGGGCCAGGTCGTAGAGGTCGTGCTGCGGGCCCTTCGACACGATGTAGCGGTGCCGCGTCTCGCCGAGCACCTCCACGAGCCGGCGCATCAGGTCGACGTCGGCCGATCCGAGCGAGCCGAGCGAGAGGTAGATCAGCGCGCCCTCGCCGTCGCGCACCGCGGCCGGGATCTCGAAGTCGGCGTCCGACGAGCGCACGCATGACTCGAGCCGGTGCCAGGTGCCGTCGAGCGGCCGCGCGCGGCGGTAGTCGAGCTCCTCGGGATAGACGTAGAGGTTGAGATACGGCGAGGCGTGGATGAACTCCAGGTCGGGCAGGGCCGGCGCGCCCGCCTCCTGGCAGAACTCGTTGAACTCGGCCCAGAGCGGGCGGTGGGTGCGGTCGCGCTCAGCCTCGAACTCGTCCCACCCCGTCCGGTCGTCGGCCGCATAGCCGGAGAAGACGGGCGGGATGCCGGGGTCGCGCACCTCGAGCGGGTTGCACGAGACGATGCGCACCCACGGCCGGCCGCACGCCGGGAGGGCCGGGAACGCCGGGACGTTGTCCTCGCAGATGACGGCGGGCTCGAGCTCGCCGATGATCTCCTCGAGCCGCGGGTTCACGTAGCGCGACCCGTCGGCCAGCGCGCGCCAGGTCGGCTCGAGGAACTCGCCGAGCTGCTCGATCGTGGGCTTGCGGAACGTCGGCGCCGTGTCGCGGATGAAGTCCTTCCAGAACTGGCCCGGCGCCTCCTCGACCTCGGGCGCCGGCCCGAGCCGCATCAACCGCTCCTCGAACCCGCGCGCCTCGAGCGTGCCGGCGAACGACTCCTCGACGATGAAGACGACGCGGTGGCCGCGCGAACGCAGCACGTCGCCGATGCCGACGCAGTTGTTGGTGGGCCCGAACGCCCCCTCAGGGAAGAACACCACCGTCGCCAAGCCACCACCTCCACGTCGCCGTCACCGCGCAACATCGGGGTCTGACCCCGATGTTGCGCGAGAGTATGACGGGCGCTACGCCGTGGCGCCGACGGAGCGGGCGGCGGTGTAGCGGTCCGAGACCGCGGACCAGTCGATGGCGTTGAAGATCGCCTCGAGGTAGTCGGGGCGGCGGTTCTGGTAGTTCAGGTAGTAGGCGTGCTCCCACACGTCGATCCCGAGGATCGGCGTCTGGCCGTCCGAGATCGGCGAGTCCTGGTTCGCCGTGGAGGTCACCTTGAGGTTGCCCCCATCGACGACCAGCCACGACCAGCCGGAGCCGAAGCGATTCACGCCGGCGTCGATCAGCTGCTTCTTCAGCGCGTCGAACCCGCCGAACGTCGAGTCGATCGCCGAGCCCAGATCACCAGACGGCGTGCCGCCCCCGTTCGGGCCGAGGATCGTCCAGAAGAGGCTGTGGTTGGCATGGCCGCCGGCGTTGTTGCGCACCGGGCCCTGCTTGTCCTGCGGCAGCGACGAGAGGTTCTTGAGCACCTCTTCGACGGGCTTGTCGGCCCACTCCGTGCCCTCCAGCGCGGCGTTGGCCTTGTCCACGTACGCCTGGTGGTGCTTGTCGTGGTGGATCCGCATGGTCTGCTCGTCGATGTGCGGCTCGAGCGCGTCGTAGCCGTACGTCAGATTCGGTACCTCGTAGCCCATCCCGTCTCCCTTCCGGAGCGTGTTTCTCGCTTGTTACCCGACGACTAGCATATCCCCACATGCCCGCCCTCGACGGCAGCCGAATCCTCGTCGCCGGCGGCGCGCACCGCGTCGGCCGAGCGCTCGCGCTGGACCTGGCCGAGGGCGGCGCGGACGTCTTCCTGAGCTACCACAGCTCGGCCGGCCCGGCCGAGCAGACGCGGGCCGAGATCGAGGCGCTCGGCCGCCGATCGGGGGTCGTCCGGGCCGACGCCGCCGACCCTCTCAACATGGCCGCGATGGTCGAGGCCGCGGCCCGCGAATTCGGCGGGCTCGACGTCTACGTCCACTGTCCGTCCGGAGGGTTCGAGCCGCGCGACCCGGCCGATGTGGACGAGGCGCTCTGGGACGCGGCGCTCGACTCCACGGCGAAGGGCTTCATGTTCGCGGCCCAGGCGGCGCACCGGGTGATGGCGGCGGCGGGCGGCGGGGTGATCGTCGCGATCACCGACGTGGCAGGGCTCCAGCCGTGGGCGAAGTTCGCCCCGCACGGCGCGGCCAAGGCGGCGCAGATCCACCTCGTCAAGAGCCTCGCCCTCGCGTGGGGCCGCGACGGGGTTCGCGTGTGCGGCGTCGCACCGGGACCGGTGCTCATGCCCGAGGGCATCGCCGGGAACCCCGACGAGACGGCGCTCGGCCGGCTCGGCAGCCCGGCCGACGTGGCGCAGGCGCTGCGATTCTGCATCGAAGCGGACTTCGTGACCGGCCAGAACATCGTCGTCGACGGCGGTCGGCTGCTGCGTCCGTAGGCGTTGGTACGCTGGACGCGATGGGCGCAGTGATGCACGAGACCGACGAAATTCGCGTTCTCGACCACGGCTTCGTCCGCCTCGACGGCTGCATGGCGGACGACCTCTCGGTCGTGAACGGCGCCCGCGTGTCGTTCGCGCAGCGCTCGGACGAGATGACCGACCGCGAGGCGGGCCTGATCCGCTTCCTCATGCGCGAGCGGCACGGAAGCCCGTTCGAGCACAACGCGTTTCGCTTCCACATCAAGCTGCCGATCTTCGTCATCCGGGAGTGGATGAGACACCGTATCGGTTCTTTTAATGAGTGGTCCGGGAGATACTCGCAGCTCGAGGCCGAGTTCTACGTGCCCGCGCCGGAGGACGTCCGCACGCAGGTCGGGAAGCCCGGCTCGTACTCGTTCGAGCCCGTTGAGCCGGAGCTCGCCGAGCACACGCGCGAGGCGCAGGAGGCCGTGTTCGCCGACGCGTACCGCGCCTACGAGGATCTGCTCGAGCGAGGCGTCGCCAAGGAGATCGCGCGCAACGTGCTCCCCGTCGCGATCTACACCCAGTTCTACTGGACGGTGAACGCCCGCAGCCTCATGAACTTCCTGTCGCTTCGGAACTCCGAGACGGCCCAGCGCGAGATCCGCCGCTACGCCGAGGCGGTCGAGGATTTGTTCGCCGCGAAGATGCCCGTCACCCACGCCGCATTCGTCGCGAACGACCGCCGCGCGCCCTGAGCATCCCGAATCTGGGTGATGCCGGAGTGCCCTTCTCCGGCGACACTGAGATGAATGCGGTCGGATCCCCCCGTTCGGCAGCTCGACCAGCCACGCGTACCCGCGCAGCCCCGAATCTCGTCCCAGGTACGGCGGTTCGCGATGCTGTGGGCGCTCGCCACTGCCGGCGTGATCATCGCGATCGCCTGCACCAGCGTGGCGACGAGCGTGTATCGCACGGATGCGTCAGACAGGGCACGAGCCGGCGACCACGCCCAGGCGGCGGCGACGGCGCTGCTCGGCTCGATCCAGCAGGAGATGAACCACCGGCTGGCGTGGGAGCTCTCGGGCGATGCCCGCGACGCCGGCGCTCTGAGCGCCGACAGGGCGGCGACCCGGCAGGGAATCGCGCGGTTCAGCCAGGCGACCAGGGACGCGAACGCGGCGGGAGCCTCGACCGGCGATGCCCGGTCGCTCGCGGCGGCGATCCAGCGCTGGGAGGCATCGACGGCAGCCGCCGACCGCCCGACGCCCGCCCGGCCCACCGGCATCGACAGGCGCGGGGCGGCCCTCGAGCGGCGCCTCGCCGCGACGGCCAACAGCCTGACCGCGGCCGCCACTCGCGCCGATGCCGACGCCACCCACGCGACGCACCTGTCCGACCTCGCGATGCTGCTCGCCACGCTCGTCGGGATGGGCGTCCTTCTCGCGGGCGGCGCGCTCCTGCTCCAGAAGGCGTGGCGACTCGCGATCGAGGCCGACTCGCAGCGCGACCGGCACGTCCGATGGGCCGAGCAGATCGAGCAGATCCTGGCCTGGTCGAGCCGCGCGAAGGAGGCGACGACGCGCAGCCAGCTCATCGGGTTCGCGCACATGGCGCCGAGGGAGGCCATCGGCGCGGCGTGCCTCAGCATCGCGGAGAGCGTGCCGCCGAGGCACGCCTCGCACGGGCTCGCCCGCATCGTCCTCCCGGTCGACGCCGCGGGCGAGGGCCTGCACGCGTCGGTCTGCTTCGCGGCCGGGCGCGGCGACGACCTTGACCACCACGCGCTCGACCTCATGCTCGGCCACCTCGCGGCGCTGTGGCGGACGGTGCTCCGCCAGGAGGAGCTCGAGCGGGCCGCCGGCCACGACGCGCTCACCGGGCTCCCGAACCGGCGCACCTTCGAGTCGGAGCTCCGGCGGCGCGTGGCGGTGTCGAAGCGGCGTGACCTCGGATTCACGCTCGCGATGGTCGACCTCGACCACTTCAAGGACGTGAACGACTCGTTCGGCCACCCGGAGGGCGACGCCGTGCTCCGCCGGGCCGGCGAGGCCATCCGCCACGTCCTGCGCGGCTCGGACCGCATCTACCGCCTCGGCGGCGAGGAGTTCGCCGTGCTGCTCGAGACGACCGACCCCGACGGCGTCGCCGACCTGCTCGACCGCGCCCGCCAGGCCGTTCGCTCGCTCGCAATCGAGCCCGGCGGCGGCCGGGCCCTCTCGGCCTCGATCGGCTGGGCGGTCTTCCCGGCCGACGCCGACGACCGGGCCGAGCTCATCCGCGTCGCCGACGCGGCCCTCTACCGCGCGAAGACCGCCGGCCGCGACCGCGTCGTCGGCTCCCAGGCCGCCTAGTAGACGGACCCCATGGGGCCAGGCCCCGGATGGGGCCTGGCCCCGGTGGTTCGCTCTAACCCAGGAAGTCGAGCACGGCCCTCGACCACGGCGCCTCGTGGCCGGGCTCGAGGAACGGGAAGTGGTCGACGCCCTCGAGCACGACCAGCCTGCCGTCCGGGAGCGCCTCGGCGATCTCGTGCGCGCCCGACACGAACGCGTCCTCGGAGCCGGTGATGACGAGGGTCGGCGCCGTGACGTGCGCCAGCGCCGCGCGGTGATCCATGCTGCCGGCGATCTGCTCGTTGAAGTGGCCGAGCGCGTCGGCGTTGTCGCCCGCGAGGACCAGCGCATCGAGCACCGGCGTCGGGTCGACGCCGACCGGCGCGAAGAGGATGCCCTCGCGCCGGTAGAGCTCGGTGAGCTCGGCGTCGCCGGCGTACTCGCCCGCCTCGCGCCGCCGCATCGCCTCCATCGCGCCGGCGAAGTAGGGCTGGTCCTCGTGCGAGGCGACGCGCTCCATCCGCGCCTGCCGGATCGCGGCGGTGAAGCGCGGCGCCGTGCTGGCGAGCACGAGCTTCCTGACGTGGTCGGCGTACCTGGCCGCCCACGTCATCGCGACGAACCCGCCGTGCGAATGGCCGAGCAGGTCGAGCCGCTCGATGCCGAGATGGCCCCGAACCGCCTCGATGTCGGCGGCGTAGTCCTCGAGGTCGTACGCCGACGGATCGGCCGGCGGATCCGAAGCCCCCGTGCCGCGCGGGTCGAGCAGGAGCAGCGTGCGCTCGGCGGCCAGGCCAGGGAGATCGCCGAAGTACGCCGACGAGCTGCCCGGCCCGCCGGGGTGGCACAGGAGCGGTGGGCCCGAGCCTGACTCGTGCCAGGCCAGCGTGCGGCCATCGCGCGTCGTGAGCGCCGGCATCAGAAGCCGACCGCGAGCCCGTCGCGGCGGGGCTCCGTCCCGCCGACGAGCCGGCCGTCGGGGCGGCGGACGATCAGGTGGCCGTTGCCGTAGTTGTCGTCGGCGTCGACCACGGCCGAGGTCCGCGCCCCGAACGCGCCGACCAGATCGGCCAGCGGCGACTCGAGCGAGACCGTGCCGTCCTCCTCGAGCCGGTAGCGAGGGGCGTCGAGCACGGCCTGCGGCCCCATGCCGTGGTCGAGCAGGTTGACGACGACCTGGACGTGGCCCTGCGGCTGGTACTGGCCGCCGGTCACGCCGAACACGGCCTCCCAGCGGCCGTCCGGGCCGAGCAGCGCCGCGGGGATGATCGTGTGGAACGGCCTCTTGCCCGGCGCGAACTCGTTGGGATGGCCCGGCACGAGCACGAACCCGGCGCCGCGGTTCTGGAGCACGAAGCCGAAGCCCGGCACGAGCACCCGCGAGCCGAAGCCGTGGTAGACCGACTGGATCAGCGAGACGCCCATCCCGTCTCCGTCGGCGGCGCAGACGTACGCCGTGCCGCCGATCGTCGCGTACCCGCGGGCGTAGGCATCGGCGAGCGCCTCGACCTGCGCAGGCGGATCGGGCGACCCGAGCGCCTCGAGCGCCCACCCCGCGATCGATCCCTGGCCGTTCGGCGGGAGCTCGAGCAGCGTCCGGTCGCGATACGTGAACTCGATCGGCTCGACCCAGTCGTTCTGGTGCGCCGCGAGGTCGGCCTGGTCGAGCCACGACACCGACGCGATCGCGTCGGCGACCGGCCCGGTGTAGAACGTGCCCGCTGCGGCGTGCTCGAGCGCGGTCGCGATGGCCGGCGAGCGAAACGGCGAGGCCGGCTCGAAGGCGGCGTACGCGTCGCCCTCCAGGTCGGCGCGGCACGCCCGCCAGTGCCCGCCCGCCTTGGGCTGGATCTCGAAGCCGTCCCGCGCGAGCGCGATCCCCGGCGCCAGCGCGGCCTCCAGCCCACGCCGTGAGAACCGCTCCGCCAGGTCGGTCCATCCGGCGACGCACCCTGGCACCGTCACGCTGCGCGGCCCGAACTCCTCGGGCAGCTCGCCGCCCGGCTCGGCCGGCGCCCGCCCGCTCGCGTTCAGCCCGATCGGGGCCTCGCCGTCGCGGACGACGATCGCGAACAGGTCGCCGCCGGGAGCGCACTGGTACGGCTCGGTGACGACCAGCACCCCGGCCGCCGCCAGCGCCGCGTCGCATGCGTTCCCGCCGTCCTCGAGCGCGCGCAGGCCCGCGAGCGCCGCGTCGGGGTTCGACGTCGCGACCATGCCCCGCCGGCCGACGGCGTCGGAGCGGCGGTGCGAGAGTGACCAGGGCTGGGCTGCGATCCCGGGAGGATGTCAGACGACCGACGCCGCACCGCGCCAGTCACTACGGTTAAGCACGCCCGTGTCGCAGCCAACCGATTCGATCGATCCAGGCGGCGCCGGCGGGAGTGACGAGCTTCGGCCGGTGACCGCCCTCTTCGCCGACATCGTCGGCTCCACCGGCCTGGGCGAGCGCATGAGCCCCGACGAGGTGAAGGCCCTGGTGGGCGAGTGCGTGACGCGCATGAGCCGCGTCGTCGAGGAGTTCGGCGGAACGGTGCAGGCCTACATGGGCGACGGGGTGTGCGCCTACTTCGGCGTCCCGACCGCCCACGAGGACGACGCGGACCGCGCCGCCGAGGCGGGGCTCGCGGTGCTGGCGATGGTCGGGGCGTACGGCCGCGACGTCCGCCAGGCATGGGACATCAAGGAGTTCAACGTCCGCGTCGGGATCAACGGCGGGCTCGCGGCCGTCGGCATGGTGGGCGCCGGCCAGCCACAGGCCGTGGCGCTCGGCGACATGACGAACGTCGCGGCCCGCCTCCAGTCGGCGGCCGCTCCGGGGACGATCGTGACCGGCGAGGAGACGGCCCAGCGGCTGATGCCGCGGTTCGTGCTCGAGCCGATGGGCGAGCTCACGCTGAAGGGGCGGGCGGCACCGGTGTCGGCGTGGCGCGTCCTGCGCCGCAAGACGACCGGCCGCGACAACGCGCAGTCGCCGCTCGTCGGCCGGGAGGCCGAGGCCGCGCGCCTGCGCGGAGCAGCGGACGACCTGCTCGCCGGCCGCGGACAGTCGCTCCTGCTCATCGGCGACGCCGGGCTCGGAAAGTCGCGCCTCCTCGGCGAGCTGCGCGAGAACCTGGGCCCCGACGTGACGTGGCTGGAAGGCGACTGCCGCTCGTACGGCGCGGTCGGCCTGTACCAGCCGTTCGTCGAGATGATCCGCGCGTGGCTCGGGATCGACCACACCGAGCGCGAGATCGTCGTGCGCACCCGGCTGCGGGCGCGCCTGCCCGCCCTGTACGACGACGACGCCGACGACGCGCTGATGTACATCGGCCACCTGCTGTCGGTGCAGCCCGAGCCCGACCATCGAGACCTCCTCCGCGACGGCGACACCGAGGACCTGGCCGCGGGGACGCGCGCGGCGTTCTGCGACTGGACGCTCCGCCTCGCGCGCCGTGCGCCGGTCGTCGTCGCCATCGAGGGCCTGCACGAGGCGGACGTCGCAACGTGCCAGATGCTCGAGGACCTGCTCGAGCTGATGGACCGGGCGCCGGTGATGGTCGTCATGAGCTCGCGGCCGGAGCGCGACACGCCGGCGTGGCGCTTCCGCGCCCACGCGATGACGAACTTCGCCCACCGGTTCGAGGAGCTCGCGCTCGATCCGATCTCCGACGAGGCGGCCGGGCAGCTGCTCGACATCACCGCATCGGGCCTGCTCGACCCGAGCACGCGCGAGGAGCTCGTCGCGCGCGCCGAGGGAAACCCGCTCTACCTCGAGGAGATGGCCTACGCACTCGAGGCCGACGAGATCCGCCCGCGTGCCTGGACGGTCACGGTGGGCATGACCCCGGGGCTCCCGGCGTCGCTCGACGCCCTGCTGGTCGCCCGCATGGACCGGCTCGATCCGGAGGCGCGCGTGCTCGGCCAGACCGCCGCCGTCATCGGCCGCGAGTTCCCGGCGCGGGTGCTGGAACGAGTCGCCGGCAGCGAGCGGTTCGAGGCCGGCCTGCCGGGACTGCTCCGGTCGGGAGTCGTCCGTGAGGTGCGCCGCTACCCGGAGCTCGAGTACAGCTTCCGCCACGGACTGCTCCAGGAGGCGGCTCGCAGCACCCTGACACAGGCCCGCCGCGCCGCCCTGTGCGCGCGGGTGGCCGAGGTGTTCGAGGAGCTCTTCGCCGACGCGCTCGACGAGCGGATGGAGATGCTCGCCCACTACCACGCCCAGAGCGGGAACCTCTCGAAGGCGCTCGAGTATCTCGACCGCTCGGCCGAGCGCGCCGACGGCTGGGGGCAGCGCGACGAGGCCGTACGGCTCTGGCGGCGGGCCCTCCGCGTCGCCGAGCGGATGGACGATCCACAGGCGGCCGAGCGGCTGAGGCGCCGGCTCGGCGACAGCGCCGACGACGCCGGGCCGGCCCCAGCGCGCGACGTGGCCCACCTCGACGAACGGCCCGCGGCGACGCGCACCCGCATCGGCCCGTACACGCTCGAGGGGGTGGCCCAGACCCCCGGCGCCGTCGCCCGCGCCCTCACGGCCGATGACGAGCCGGTCGCCCTCAGGCTGGTCGGGCGCTCGGACGGCGACGGCGGCGAGGACTGGGACCGGCTTCGCGAGGCGGCTGCACGGGCGGCCCGCGTCGACGACCGCAGCCTCGTGCCCGGGCTCCGCGCCGACCAGGCGGACGGGTGGCGGTACCTCGTCCTCGCATGGTGCGACGGCGGTTCGCTGGCCGATCGGCTCGCGGGAGGCCGGGCGCCAACCGCGGACGAGACCGCGCGCATCGTCGTGCGCGTCGCGCGCGGGCTCGATGCGCTTCACCGCGCGGGAGTCGTCCACGGCGGGGTGCGAACAGCCTCGATCCTGTTCGACGGCGACGGGCGGGCGCTCCTCGTCCCGGTCGCGACGAGCTCGGAGCGGAGCGGCGCACCCGAGGTGCAGGCCGGCGCCGACGCCACGCCCCTCAGCGATATCTACGAGCTCGCCGCGATCGCCCAGGCGTGCCTGGCGCGAACCGACAGCGTGTCGGACGACCTGGACTGGGCGATCGGCACGGCGCTCTCCGCCGACCCCGCCCAGAGGCCGCAGTCGGCCGCCATGTTCGGCCAGATGCTGCGGATGGCCGGGCGAGCCCCGACGACCGGCTAGAGGGCTAGCTCGAGAACTTGCCGATGATGCTGTCGGTGCCGCTCGCGCCGCTCCAGAACTTCCAGAACGTCAGGAGCTCGCCGGGGAGCTGCGTGTGCTGGCGCGCGATGCCGAGGATGTCGCGATGGTCGGGCTGCGGCGGCGCGGCCTTGTCGTTCTTGCTCATGTGAGTCCACATGATCACGGAGTCGCCGTTGGCGTCGAGATAGCACGCGACGTGCCCGCCCAGCGACCCGGTCGGATGCGTCCACGCCCGCTCGCCGTTCCAGTTGCGCTTGGTGCAGCCGTTCGTGTTGGTCTGGATCCCCTGTGACGCGAGCAGGGTCTTGAACACGGCCTGCACGGCGGCGGTGTCCGGGTACATCGAGACGTCGTACGTGATCGCGGAGTTGGACGGCGCCGAGCAGCTGAGCGACGCGAGCGCCTGGCCCGCCGGTGGGACGTTCGTGCACTGGGTCAGCAGGTTCTTCGGCATCGCGAGCCTGAGATCGCTCGCCTGGACGGGACCGGTCGGCGTTGTCGTGCCCGTGCCGCCGGTGGGCGGTGCGGTCGTCCCGCCTGGCGAGGCGGTCGTCCCGGGGCTTGCGCTCGGCCCCGAGTCTCCCCCGCTCGTGAGCTGGAACGCGATCACGGCGAGTGCAGCCGCCAGGGCGACGCCGAGCGCGATCACGAGCACCGACGGGCGGCCGCGCGGCGGCCTCGCCGGGCCGCCCGGGCCACGGCCCGAGTCTCCCGGCGGCGGGGCGGGCGGCTCCTGGGCCGCCGGGCGCTCGGGCACCGGCACGACCTCTGGCGTCGCGCCGTAGCTCGATGCCTCGCGGGGAGTCGGGTCGGTGATCGCCCGCGACGGCCGGTCGTGCGAGTAGCGGAAGGCGCCGACCGCCTCGGTGAGGTCGCGCGAGATGTCGGTGGCGTTGGCGTAGCGATGCTCGGGCCGCTTGGCCATGGCACGCGCACCGATCTCGTCGATCGCCGACGTGAGGTCCGGCCGCAGGTCGGTGATCCGCGGGACGGTGTCCTGGACGTGGGCGAAGAGCACGGCCACGTCGCTGTCGCGCGGGTAGGGCACCGAGCCTGTCAGGCACTCGTAGAGCACGCACCCGAGCGAGTACACGTCGGAGCGCTGGTCGGTCTGGCGCCCCTCCACCTGCTCCGGGGCCACGTAGTCGACGGTGCCGAGGAACTGCCCGGTGTCGGTCAGGCCCGAGCGCGAGACCTGGTGCTTCATGAGCCCGAAGTCGGCCAGATATGCGTGGTCGACCGTCTCGCCGTCGGCTCCGGCCCGCTCGGTGAGGATGTTGGCGGGCTTGATGTCGCGGTGGATGAGGCCGCGCTGGTGCGCGACGCTCAACCCGCGCGCGACCTGCGAGATGATGTCGGCCGTCCGTCGCAGCGACAGCGGGCCCTCCTGCCGGATCAGCGTCTTCAGGTCGGCGCCGGCGACGTAGCGCATGGCGATGTAGAGGAGGCCGTCCTCCTCGCCCGCGTCGTAGATCGGGATGATGTTCGGGTGGTTGATCGACGCTGCGAGGCGCGACTCGCGCACGAACCGCTCGCGAAAGGCGTCGTTCTCCGAGAGCTCGGCGCTCAGCACCTTGAGCGCGACCTCGTTCCCGAGGCGCATGTTGTCGGCCCGGAAGACGACGCTCATGCCGCCGCGCCCGAGCACTCCCTGGATGCGATACGAGGCGAAGTCCGAGCCCACGCGGGGCATGTGGCCGATGCTCGCCGAGGCGCCGGGACCGGTCGGGTCGGACGACTCATGTCGATGATCAGTCATCGCGACCTCCTTCCGGCGCGCTCGAGACCCTGGAGTGCATCGGCCTCGGCGCTCCCGGTGGCGTGAAGCGCGCAGAGCGCTTCGAGGGTGCCTCGACGCCGAAGCCGGCACGAGGATACGCCCCACGCTGGGCAAGTGTCAACGCGGAAGGGCGCCTCCTGAACCGGGAGCCAGGGCATCAGTCAGTAGACGGCCGGCGGCCGGGATTCCTTCCATCGAGGCCGAGGAGCGATTGCCCCTGACGCCCCGGGCGGCCTAGGGACAGCCCGCCCCGGAGCCCGTCGGCACCAGCAGGAAGGCGTGCTGCCGGCCGTTGTGGTGTCCGACGCCGGCGATCTCGCCCGCGTCGTTGATCGCGGTGGCCGTGCCGAGCCGCCAGCCGGAGCCGGCCGGGATCTGCGAGTTCAGGTCGACGCCCACCCCGCCCGCGATGAGGAACGCGTGCGGCTTGAAGAACACCTCGGGATGGTGCGCCCCGACGATCTGGCCGCAGTCGTTCATGTCGTGGATCTCGGGCTCGACGAGCGCCGGTGTCGCGACCGGCTGCCAGCTCACCCCGTCCCAGAGCACGATCCCGAGCGGATCGAACGTCTGACCGGCGATCAGGCCGGCGTCGTTGATCGCGTCGGCCGACGTCTCGGACGCGGTCGGCACGGACGGCAGGATGGTCAGGACACCGTTCGCGTAGACGAACGGCGCCGATCCGTGAGGATCGTCGAAGAGCGTTCCGACGGCGGTGCCGGCGTCGTTCACGTCCTCGCCGTGGCTGCCGTCGAACCCGCGGAGCGGGAGCCGCACCCAGCCGTGCTGGTTGCGGTAGGCGGCGACCGACTCGCCGGCGGCCGTCGTGGCGTTCCCGATGATCGCCCCGGTGTCGCCGATCCGCACCGGAAGCGGGATCCCGAGGTTGTGCATCGCGCCCTGGTTGGCCCGCCACAGGAACCCGTGCTGCACCCCTCCGGCGGCGACGCTCGCGGTGCCGACGACGGCGAAGTTGTTGCTGATCCCGGTGGCCATGCTGGTCGGGCCGCCGAGCGTCCCGATGTCGGTCTTGTGGCCGTTTCGCCACACGACCGCGTGCATCTTCCCCGAAGCGGTGAGCGCCCAGCCCACCACGGCGCCCGCGTTGTTCAGGTCGTTTGCGGCGCTCGACGCCCCTCCGAGCGTCCCCAGGTCGACCACCCGGTAGGTCGCCGCGCCGGCCGGCGCCGCCACGGTGAGCATCGCGGTGAGTGCCGCCGCGAGCGCCGCCCACCGGCGACCGCCCGCACGCCTGAACGTCTTGGATGCGCGCATTGCCCCACCTCCGTCCATCTGCCCGGCCCGCCCTGTCGAACGGCGCGAGGATACGCCCCGGCGCGCGCCGGTGTCAACGATCTAGGCGATCCGCAGCGCGGTGTCGTGAGCGCAGCCGCTTCGACGAGCGTCAGCGCCAGCCGCCAGTCGAGCTCCTCCGCGAGGATCCGCTGCACGTGCTCCGGCGTGAAGCCCGCGTCGAGCAGGTTGTCGATCCGCCAGCGTGGAGTGGTGGTGATGCTCTCGTAGGACAGCGGCGTGACGTTCTCGGCGTCGTCGTCCGCGTCGTGCGTCTGCGGGGAGGGAGGCATGGAGCTCCTATCGACCCGCGGCTTCCGCCTGGTGGTGGTGCGCCGTGCAGAGCATGATCACGATCCGCGAGTCGAACGCGCGGGCCCGTTCGCCTCGCGCCCAGAGCTCCCGAAGCGGGATCGTGTGGTGGCCTTCGAGGCCGGAGACCTCCGGGCAGCGAACGCCGTTCCTGAGCAGCGCGCGGCACTGGTCGCCGTCGCGGATCCTCGCCTCGCGCAGCGTCATCGACCACCGGGGATCGTCGTACACGGCTCGCCAGGGCTCGCGCTCCACCTGCAGCTCGAGCGTCATCGGTCCCAGACCCCATTGCCGCGCATGTCCTGGCCGCGCGTTCGACCACAGCGAGCGCACTGGACGCGGGTCGCCGTGGGGAACCGGCCGTACATCACCGAAACCGGCATGTGCCCGAGGAGAAAGCATGCGAGGTATTGCATGCACGGTATACTGCCGATCGCTCATTGGCGATTGCTTCGATCCCAATGCGGAGCACATCGAGGTCGGATTTGGGGCTACGACGGCCTGTGGGCCCAGATCTGGAACGTCGCGGGGCCGCCGATGATCGTGTCGGCATCCGCCGTGGCTGCGGCCAGCACCTCGCTCGCTTCGGCGATTTGCTCCCGGGTCGCGACGCCCTCGGCGACCATCGAGTCGGCGGTGGCGTCGAGCGTCCGCCACATCATGGTCTTGCCCTCGCCCGCGGCCTCGACGTGCTGGGCCATGCTGAGCTGGGGCTCCCGCACCCCGACCTCGGTCGCGTAGCGGTACAGCCTTCGGCCGATGATCGGATCCCCGTCGCGGCGCCGCAGCGTCTCGCTGTATGCGTCGATGAAGAAGTCGAACTCGGGCCGGGGCGGCTCGCAGAACGCGAGCGAGAAATCAGAGTCCTCGACGATCAAGACGCCGCCGGGTCGCACGCCGGCCCACATTCGCGCGAGAAGCTCACGAGGATGCTTCAGGTGCTGGAGCAGGAATCGGGCGTAGACGACGTCGTAGGCACCGGGCTCGTCCCACGCGGTGACGTCGCCCGCGCGGAACGTGATGTTGGTGATGCCGCGCTCGGCCGCCTCCCGGCGGGCGAGGTCGAGCTTCACCTCGTCCATGTCGACCCCGACGACCTCTCCGGACGGCGCCACGCGCTCGGCGAGCGTGAACGAGACGACGCCGGGCCCGCAGCCCAGATCGCAGCAGCGCATGCCGTCGCGCAGGCCGACGCGATCGAAGAGCGCCTCGGTGCTGGGGGCGACGGTGCGCGCGAGCACCTGGAGGCGCTCGTACCCGGCCTCGCCGCCGCGGATGACGTAGCGAGCGTCCGTCATGCGGTCAGTATCGCAACTCGATTGCAGGTGGGGGTGGGCCGGTGGCCCAGCCCACCCCCTTGCGCGTCACCAGCCGACGGCCTGGCCGTCCTTTCGGAAGTCCGAGCCGGCCCGGTAGACGCCGTTCACCGGCGGATCGCCCGCCGTCTGCCACTCAGCGGGCGGCTCCAGCCCGAGCATCCGCTGGAAGAAGATGGCCTGATAGCCACCGAACACGTCGTCGTTTCCGGGCACATCGCGCACCTTGAAGCCGAGCGCCCGAAGCTGGGGCCCCACGAGCGCGTAGAGCTGCGACTCCAGGTCGACACGGTCGGCGTCCTGGCTGTGGTGGAAGCGGGCTGCGTCGCCCGCCGCCTGCACGTTCATGCCGAGATCGACCATGTTGACGATCTCGGTCGCCTGCGCCTGAGCCTGCTCGTCGCCGCCCATGTTGCCGAACGACAGGAGCGGCTGCCCGTCCTTCATGACGAACGCCGGGATGATCGTCAGGAACGGCCGCTTGTGCGGCGCGATCACGTCAGGCGAGGACGGGTCGAGATTGAAGAACGACCCGCGGTCGTTCATCGGGAACCCGTACCCCGGGATCGAGACGTTCGCTCCGAAGTAGTCGTAGATCGAGTAGATGAACGACACCATGTTGCCCCAGCGGTCAGCCGTCGTCAGGTAGACGGTGTCGCCGCGCTCGCGGCCGACCGAGACGCTGGGCGTCGCGGACGCCGCCGGCTCCGCGGCCACGTGGCCGAGGCTGATCTGGCCGCAGAGCGACGCGGCGTAGCGCTTCGAGATCAGCCGGTCGAGCGGGATCTTCACGAACCGCGGGTCGCCGTTGTATCGCTCGAGATCCGTGTAGGCGAGCCGCTTGGCCTGCACGAGGATGCTCCAGAACTCGGGCGAGCGCGGCCCGAGCGCGTGCAGGTTGTAGCCAAGGCGGGGGCCGCACTGCTCGATGATGTTCAGCATCTCGAGCGTCGCGAACCCCTGCGTCTGCGGCGGCATCTGGAAGACGTCGTAGCCCTTGTAGGTGGTCGAGATCGGCTTCACCCACTGGGACTTGAACGACGAGAGGTCGCTCATCCGCCACGCCGCTCCGCGGGCATTCATCCGGCGGACGATCGCGCGCCCGATCGGCCCGCGATAGAACGCGTCGGGCCCGTCCTTCGCCAGAAGCTCATAGGCCCGGGCCAGATCCGGATTTCGGAAGTTGCTGTAGAGCGCCGGCACATGCCCGTTGCGGAGGAACACCTTGCGCGACTCGGGGTCCTTCTGGAGCATGTCGACGTAGAAGTGGTCGTAGCTCTCCCAGTCGCCGCGGATCCGCTCGGTCAGGCCGAAGCCCTGCCGGGCGGCCTCGATCGACGGCTGAAGCACCTGCCCGAGCGACATGCGCCCGAAGCGGTGGAGCAGCCGGCTCCAGCCGTCCACGGCGCCGGGGACGGTGGCGCTGTACACGCCGTAGAACGGCACCTCCTTCAGGCCACGCTTGTGGTAGAAGGCGACCGTATGTGAGGCGGGAGCCCAGCCGGCGGCGTTCAGCCCGTAGAGCTGGTGGGTCTTCGCCGAGTAGACGATCGCCTCCATGTCGCCGCCGATTCCGGCGCTCTCCGGCTCGGTCAGACCGAGCATCGCCGCGGTGGCGACCGCGGCGTCGACCGCGTTTCCGCCCTCGCGAAGCGTCTGGAGGCCCGCCTGCGCGGCGAGCGGCTGGCTGGTCGCGACCATGCCGTGACGCGCGACCACCTCGGAGCGGGTCTGCTGCGTCCAGTCCCACATCCGGTCACCGCGCACGGCGGCGATGTGCCTGGACGGGTTCGGGTTTGCCGGCGTCGGCGTCCCAAACGGCGTCGGCGAGACGCCGGTCCCACCGCCGCCGGCGCCGAACGCGACCGCTGCGACGGCGACGGTTGCCGTCGCCGCCAGTACCGCCGTTCGTGCCTTCACAAATCGCATCGTGCCCCCCTCGGGTCGTCGTTTCGGGTCAACTGAACCATCGGCTTCAGGCACCACCTGCCCTTCCGGTCGGCCCGCGACGCGAGGATACGACTGGCTCTGTGCCCGGCTCTGCCACTCGGCCAGCGTGAGCGTCGTACTCCACCTCACCCTGCTCGGCGCCGGCAAGCGGCTCGTCGAAGTCCGGGAAGTAGGTGCGGACGTACGACAGGCCCGCCGATCGCCATCACGCCGCGAGATGCGGCGTTGACGGCCATCGTCTGTGCGATGACGCGCCGCACGCCCACCGTCGCAAACGCATGCCGAAGGAGGGCATGCGAGGCCTCCGTTGCAAGGCCCTGGCGCCAGTACCGGCGCATGATCCGGTAGCCCAGATCGGCGACGCTGGATCGTCGGGCTGGTCGGGCGCCGTGGGCGGGAGGGAGCATCATGAGCCCGATGACGTCGCCGGCGGCGGGCTCGGTCGACGGCGGGGTCGAGCCGCGCACCCCGTCCTGCGTCCCGAACGCCATCTGCGCCAGAAGCCGAGACTCCGGTAACCTTGCGACTCGGAGACCCGCCCATCCGCCTTGACGGCTGGCTACGTGCCCGACCGGCACCGTCGTCTCGCGGAGGCGTCTTCGACGCGGCACGTCGCCGAAGCCGATGACCGCACTCAGCCCGTCGGGAGCACGCGTCGGAGTCAGAGCTCCACTTCGAACCGATCGAGGCTGGCGATCTGCCGATGCGGCGACGAGCAGCGAGTCCGACCGTGTGCAATCCTGACCGGCCTTGGCGGACATAGCGGGTCAGGCGTCGGTATACCGACCGGGACGGCGTCCCGATGGCGACACGAAGGTCGTGAGCCGGGCGACGTCGCGATCGCCGGGTCGCTCGGACGCGGATCGTCACGGCAGCGTTCGGCGAGTCGGTGAACCTGCGATCAGGTCCGAGTCCGGCGGCCGGCCAGGCGATCTGCGGCGCCTAACGCCGACATGCCAGCATCCCCGAACGGTTGGTGGCCATGAGCAGATACACAATCGGCGTCACCTGATCGTGCGTTCGAATTGCCACCCCGCCGCTGAGAGCCTGTGGACGCAGCCGTCTATCATCGGCCGCGTGCGCCTTGAGCCGGTGTCCGTGTTCCGTTTGAGCTACGAGGAGGATGCGCGCGTCGCGGCGCCCGGATACGCAATCGTGAGCGCGTACGGCGGCGATGAAGGCATCGGCTATGGCGAGGGCCGCGGGACCGCCACGGGCCGCATCGAGGGCGACGTCGTCTGGTCGAACTACCCGCGGCGTCGGAGCGACGGCCAGATGCTGCCCAACGCGCGCGGCCTGATCACGACAGCTGACGGGGGGGCGATCCTGTTCGAGCTTCGCGGGCGGACGATCTTCGGAGATGACGGGTTGGGACGGCAGAACCTCGTCGGCTGGTTCGAGTCGGATCACGAAAGCCACCGGTGGCTGAACGACGTCGTCTGCATCGCGGAGGGGATGATCGGCGCCGAAGGCATGGAGGTCCGCGTGTACGCGGGCATCCACGACATGCCGGCGGGATGAGGCAGGCGGCCTACGGATGGTCGCTCCCCTCGAGATCCCTGCCTGACAGTGCCTCCACGCGGTTCCCGAACGGGTCGCGTGTGTAGAACCGCCGCACCCCCGGCCAGCGCTCGTCCCAGCTGACATCGCAGCCGGCGGCGGCGAGCGTCTCGGCCAGCGAGTCGATGTCGTCGACGCGCAGCGCCGGGTGTGCCCGGGGAGGCGGCGAGAACCCCGCCTCGCCCGATACGTGGATCCCCTCGGCGAACCAGACGCCGCCGTTCGCCTGCATCGGCTCGGGCTTCTCGACCTCGGTCAGCCCGAGGATCCCGGCGTAGAACCGCCGTGCGTCGTCCTCGCCGCCCTCCGGCATCATCACCTGGACGTGGTCGAGCACCCGCACGACGCGTCGATCGTACTTGGAGAACCCCTTTGCCCTCCGAGGTTGACGCGTTCTACACTTGTGCAGCGTGCGGAACGAACGCCTTGCGTGGCTGGTCACCCTGCCGATCGCGATCATCGGCTGCGAGTCCGCGCACGCCCTGGCGAACGCGCTCCTTGGCCCGGCCGACGGTGACACCGGCCGGTTCTTCCTCGGCGCTGCCGGCCACGTCGATCTGCTGACTCTGCTCGCCAGCCTGGCGGCGGTGTCAGTCGCCCTCGGACTTGCGGGCAGAGCCGCAGGGGCATGGTCGACTCACCGCACCGCGGCAGCACGGTTGCCCTTCGCGCTCCTCGCGCCGGCGGCCTTCGTCGTCCAGGAGCACCTCGAGACGCTGCTTCACACCGGCGCGGCACCGTTCGGGACGGTGCTGCAGCCGACGTTCCTCCCAGGCCTCCTTCTCCAGATCCCGTTCGCCCTCGCCGGCTATGCGATCGCACGGGCGCTGGTCCGCTTGGCCGACGGCGTTCGCGAGCTCATCGGCCGCTGGCAACGGACGGCCCATGGCGGCACGAGGCCCGCACAGGCTCGGCCGCGGTACCGAGCTCAGCCTCGGACCACGGCGCACCGCTGGGCCCACTCCGGCCGCGCGCCGCCGCGGATCGCCTCCGCCTCTGCCTGACCCCTCGTAGCGGGTCGGGCCGAGCGGGTTCCGATCCGCAAACCGATCCGAGGGGGAAAGGTTCATGAGACATACCCGACTGGCGCCGCTATGGCGCGCCTTGCCGGGCATCGGGATCGCGGCCGTCGCCGTCTTCGCGGCGTTCGCCGTGGCGACGGGCGGGGGCGCGCCCGGTCCGGTGTACGCAGGCTCGTCCAAGCACACGATGGCCGGCATGGACATGGGCGCGATGCAGGGCACGAGCTACTGGCAGGACGTGTCCGGCGGCGCCTTCCAGAGCGACGGCACCACCCGCACCTACTACATCAGCGCCGACCAGGTCGACTGGAACTACGCACCGGCCGGCGTGAACGAGATCACCGGCAAGCCGTTCGACGACGTCGCCGACACCTACGTGAAGACGGGCCCGGGCCGGATCGGCTCGACCTACGAGAAGTGCCTCTACCGCGGCTACACCGACGGGACGTTCGCGCACCTGAAGGCGCGGGCCCCCGAGGATCGCTATCTGGGCCTCCTGGGCCCGGTCATCCGCGCCGAGGTCGGCGACACGATCAAGGTCGTCTTCCGCAACACCTGCCCGTTCCCGGCGAGCGTTCACCCGCACGGCGTCTTCTACGCAAAGAGCAGCGAGGGCGCCCCCTACAACGACGGCACCCACGGCGCGAAGAAGGCCGACGACGCCGTGCCGACCGGCGGCACGCACACCTACGTCTGGGAGGTTCCTCCGCGCGCGGGCCCAGGCCCCGACGACGGCAGCTCGGTGATGTGGATGTACCACTCGCACACCGACGAGGTGTCCGACACGTACGCCGGCCTGATGGGGCCGATGGAGATCACGCGCCGGGGCATGGCCCGCCCGGACGGCAGCCCGAAGGATGTCGATCGCGAGATCTTCGCGCTGTTCTCGGTGATGAACGAGAACCAGAGCCCGTTCCTCGACGCAAACATCAAGCGGTTCGCCGAGCCGCCGGCCCCGGATCCTGACGACGAGGACTTCCAGGAGTCGAACCTGATGCACTCGATCAACGGGTACGTGTTCGGGAACCAGCCCATGATCACCATGCACCGCGGCGAGCACGTGCGCTGGTACGTGATGAGCATGGGCACCGAGGTCGACCTCCACACGCCTCACTGGCACGGCAACACGGTGACGGTGAACGGGATGCGGATGGATGTCGTGAGCCTGCTCCCGGCGACGATGGTCGTCGCCGACATGGTGCCCGACGACGCGGGGATCTGGCTCTTCCACTGCCACGTCAACGACCACATCCGGGCCGGAATGCTGACCCGGTACAAGGTGCTGGCGTAACCACGCCGGCGAGGCCGGTGGCTCCCGACGGGGAGCCACCGGCGACACCGGTCATCTAGGCCGCGTGCGAGGCCGTCGCGGCGGCCCCGGGCCAGCAGAGATCGGCGATCGCCGCATCGAGCGCTGCGCGCTGGCTCGCGCCGGCGCCCGGCCACCACGCCGCCGGAATCCCGTCGGGGCGAACGAGCAGGGCGCCGCCGTTTCCGATGCCCATGGCGCGGGCGGTGATCTCGTCGAGGCCGTGCACCGCGACCGGCGGCGGGGATGACACCGCCTGCACGGCCGAGCGCCACTCGCCGACCGGTCCCGTGAGGAGCGTCAGCCCGCGGCCGAGCAGGTCGAGGGTCGACACGCGGCCGCCGGGCGTCGTCACGCGATGGTGCGCGATCCGGCCGCCCAGGTCGACGCGGAGCTCCTCCTCCGCGGCGCGCACCGTCCCGTCGGGATCGGCGGAGCGGGCGACGTTGTGCGCGGCGACCGGGCGCCGCTCGCGCTCGTACGAGTCGAGGAGCGCAGGGCTCGCCCAGCCGTTCATCACCCACGCGAGCTTCCACCCGATGTCGTAGCCGTCGTGCACGGCGGTGTTCATCCCGGTGCCGCCCCGCGGCGTGACGCGGTGCGCGGCGTCGCCGACCAGGAAGACCTGGTCGTGTCGGAAGCGGTCGGCGAGCTGTGCCGCCGACGAGAACGAGCCGAGCCGCTCGATCACGACCGGCAGGTCGGGGATGCCGGCGGCGAGCCTGATGCGGTCGGTCAGCCGGTCGTGGCTCGGAAGCTCCGGGTCCCGCACCGACGGGTCGAGGAGGTACCCGTAGCCCCAGGCGTCGCCGGGGCCGGCGGGCAGGAACAGACCCTCCGCCTCGGCGTGGTTGACGGCGTAGATGCCGTACCGGAGATCGCCGAGCGCCTCCCAGAGCGGCGCCCGGATCCGTGACGTGATGCCCGAGAGCACGTCGTCGGATCCGCGCATGGCGATCCCGAGCTCCGCCCGGACCGTGCTGCGCGCACCGTCTGCGCCGACGAGATAGGCGGCCGAGACCTCACGTTCGTCGCCGTTCGCGCTCCGGAGCACGGTACGGACGCCGTCCGGCCGGCACTCGAGGCCGGCCAGCGCGGTCGCGTACTCGACCCGCGTGGTCCCGCCCTCGCCGAGGTGGGCGAGCAGCACCGCCTCGAGGTGGTCCTGCGGCACGCAGGCCGGGGCGGTCGGGCTGATCACCGCGGCCTGGGCGCGGGTCGGCAGGCCGACCTCGATCCCCACGCCGTCGGCGGCCTGGGCCATCGTCTCGCACCGCCACATGAGCCAGTCGACCTCGACGCCGCCGGCGAGCACGGCCTCTTCCAGCCCGAGCGAGCGGATGAGCTCCATCGACCGCGTCGTCACGGTCGTCGCGCGCGGGTGGCGCGAGCGTGTCGCGCGTCGATCGACCACCAGCGACTCGACGCCGTGCTGGGCCAGGGCGGCAGCTGCCATCAGGCCGGCAGGGCCGGCGCCCACGATCAAGACGGGAACATCTTCTGATTTCACCTTCGTCACCTCAGATTCATCGGACAGTCTGACTTTGAGCGGACAGTATGTCGTTCATAAGACAGTCTGTCAAATGAAAGCTGTAGGATCCCCGCATGAGCAAGCGCCCGTACCAGCAGCGCCTGCGCGCGCAGGCGGCCGAGCAGACCCGCGATCGGATCCTCGACGCGCTCTACGACCGCCTCCGCGAGGCGCCCTCCGCCCCGATCAGCGTCGACGAGATCGCCAACCGCGCGGGCGTCGCCCGATCGACGATCTACCTCGACTTCGGGTCGCGCAGCGGCCTCTTCGACGCGCTCACGGATCGCCTGCTGCGCGGCGCGGGGCACGAGCGGATCGTCGAAGCGGTCGCCGACCCGGATGCGCGCGCCTCGCTGCGCGGCGGCCTGGAGGGCGGCGTCCGGATGTACGCGGCCCACCACGACGTCTTCCGCGTCCTGAGCTCGATGGCCAAGCTCGATCCCGAGGGCGTCGGACGCGCCATCGCCAGCGCGGAGGAGCGACGCGCCGCCGGGATGGCCACGCTCGCGCGCCGGCTCCGCGCGCAGAAGCTCCTGCGACCCGGCCTCACGGCGACGCGGGCCGCCCACATCTTCTGGATCTTCGCGAGCTTCGACGCATACGACCTGCTCGCGACGGGCCGGGGCCTCGCTCCGGACGAGATCATCGAGCTGCTCGTCGAGGGCGCAGAGCACAGCCTGCTCGCTGAAGTCTGACCGCCGGGTGGCCGATACTCCCTGCAGATGCGGATCTCACTCGCCGGGCGGTGTGCGATCGCGATGCTCCTTACGGCTGCTGCCGCAACCGCGTGCGGCGGGAGCGGCGGCTCGGGCTCGAGTGGCGTCACGGTCACGACGACGGTCACCGAGACCGCGACCGCAACGGGTGGATCGACCGGCGGCACCGGATCGGCCGCACCGTGCGCCGCGAGCGACCTGCTGCCCGTGCTCAAGGCCAAGATGGACGGGTCGGCCGAGAAGTACACCATCGTCAAGGTCAAGGTGGTGCGGTGCCAGAACGACTACGCGTTCGTCATCGCGGTTCCCGACCGGACCGTGTGCCAGGAGGGCGTGGCGGACTGCTACGACTCGGCCCAGGTGTTCCTGTCGTGGGACGGGACGCACTGGAACATCTTCAACACCGGCACCGACATCGGGTGCACGTCGCTCCCGCTCGACGATCAGACGCTCGTGGCGTGCAAGGCGCTGGGCTATCCGATCGTGACGACGACCACGTTCAAGATGCCGTCGGGGAACATCGGCTGCGGGCTCCTGGGAACGACGCTGCGCTGCGACATCCGAAGCGGTCTCAAGCCGCCGCCCGCCAAGTCCTGCGCGGGCGATTGGACCGGCGCGGTCCTCGCAGCGACCGGCAAGGCGAAGCCGAGCTGCGCGACCGACACGATCTACGACGACTCGGCTCCGGTGCTCGACTACGGGTCGACCTGGGGCGGAGGCGGCCTCTCGTGCCTGTCCAGCACGTCGGGCCTTCAGTGCTCGAGCACCGCCGGCCACAGCTTCTTCCTGAGCCGGGGCAGCTGGTCGGTGTCGTAGGGCCTAGCCGCTGATGCGGCCGGGGCGGAGTGGACGGGCGTGTCCTGCTGACCTTCTCGAGGGCCTTCGTGAGGGCTCTGACCTCCGCGTCGGTCAGGTTCCGGGAGAAGTGCCGGTCGATGCCGTCTCGGTGGTGGAGGCGGGCGCGTTCCATCGTTTTGGTGCCTTCCTCGGTGAGGAGGACGAGGATCGAGCGCCGGTCGTGCTCGGGGCGGACGCGGCGGACGAGCCCAGCCTCCTCCATGCGGTCGACGACCCGGGTGAAGCCGCTCTTGCTGTAGAGGATCCTCTCGGCCAGCTCGTTCATGGGGAGGCCGTCCGGCGCCTCCTCGAGCTGGACGAGGACGTCGTACCAGCGCTGCGGGATGCCCACCGCCTCCTGGAGCTCGCTATCGAGCATGTCGATCAGCGCCAGCGAGCTCTCGAAGAAGAGCCGCCAGCAGCGGAGTCGCTCGGGCGTGGGGCTTGACAGAGATTGTTCCATATGCGATCGTCCGCTCTGCAACTGTTGATTCATGGACTGTTGCGGATCATATCAACGGACGCGGAGGAGTGAGAAATGGCGATCGTTCCTGCGGAGCGCGCACAGGCCGGATATGCGCTTGCGAGCGACGAAGGCGAGGCGTTCTGGCTGCTGGGGATGCTCCAGACGGTCAAGATCGGCCGTGACGACACGGCCGGGCAGTACGGCATGCTCGAGATCCTCATCCCCGCCGGCGTCGGCTCGCCCTGGCACGTGCACCCCGAGGAGGACGAGTGGTTCTATGTCCTCGAGGGCGAGATGACCTTCTGGGTCGGCGACACGCGAATGTCGCTGACAGCCGGTTCGTTCGCCTTCGGCCCGAAGGGCGTCCCGCACACGTTCTACGCAGAAGCGGGCGGAGCGAAAGCTCTGGTCGGCTTCGCGCCGATGCAGTTCGAAGGATTCCAGCGCGAGGTCGGCGAGCCGGCCCCGGAACGCGTCCTGCCGCCGCCGGCCGAAGGCCACCCGGACATGGCGCGGCTCGCTCCGATCGCAAAGCGAAACGGCTTCGAGATCCTCGGCCCTCCCGGCCCCCCGCCCGGGCATTGAACGACTGGGACCCGAGGGGCCAGACCCCATCGCCCGCGGGCGATGGGGTCTGGCCCCGGTGGTTCGTTCAGGCCTCGACCATCGCGGTCGCGGCCGGATCTCGCGGCGACTCCTCTGACGGGCGGACGCGCACGTTCCGCAACCCGACGAACGCCACGATCGCCGCCAGGAACGTCAGGGCGCCGGCCGTGAGCAGCGCCGCGTGCACGCCGCTCATGAACGCGTCGAGGGCTTCGGCCCCTGCGCGCTCGCTCCCGGTCAGCCGCTCGATCACGTTGCCGCGGCCGCCCTGCACGAGCGGCGTCAGCTTCTCGGCCAGCGCGTGTCGCGCCGGCGGGAGGTTCGCGATCTTGTCCGACCACGCGTTCGCGGCCAGCGTCGCACCGATGCCACCCAGGACCGCGATCCCGAGCGCGCCGCCCACCTGGCGCGACGCGTTGATCACACCCGAGGCGACGCCGGCCTTGGCATGGTCGACCGCGCCCATCGCGGTCGCCGCGCTCGCGGGCATCGTCGAGGCGAGGCCGATGCCGAGCAGCATCTGAAACGGCCAGATCGCGTTGTAGCTCGTGCCGACGTCGATGAACGAGAGCCCGACGAGGCCGACCGTCGCGGTCAGCATGCCGAACGTCATGAGCGCCCGTGGCCCGATCCTCGGCCCCAGCTTGCCGGCGATCGGGGCGACGAACAGGATCATCATCGTCGTCGGCAGCGTGCGCACGCCCGCCTCGATCGGCGAGTAGCCCTCGACGTTCTGGAAGTAGAGCGTCAGGAAGTAGATGACGCCGAAGAGCCCGACGCCGATCAGCGTGACGATGATGCTCGACGACGTGAACGCCGGCGACTTGAAGAAGTCGAGCGGCACCATCGGGTCGGGATGGCGGCTCTCCCAGAGCACGAACAGCGCGATGAGCACGGCGGCTCCGCCAAGGAAGCCGAGCGTGTACGGGCTGAGCCAGGCATGGCTGGCGGTCTTGATGAGCCCCCAGGTGAGCGCGCCGAGGCCGGCGGTGATGAGCACCGTGCCGACGATGTCGAGGCTGTGGGTCGTCGTGTCGCGCGACTCGACCACGGCCCATAGCGTCGCGGCGGCCGCGACGATGCCGACGGGGACGTTCACCCAGAAGACGGCCGACCACGAGAAGTGCTCGACCAGGAACCCGCCGAGGAGCGGGCCGATGGCGAGGCCGAGGCCCGAGATGCCGGCCCAGATGCCGATGGCCTGGGGAAGCTGCTTGCGCGGGAAGGCCGCCACGATGATCGAGAGCGAGAGCGGGTTCAGGAGCGCGCCGCCGACGCCCTGGATCGCGCGGGCGCCGATCAGCTGCGTGTCCGACTGGGCCAGCGCGCAGCCGGCCGAGGCCAGGGTGAAGATCGCAAGGCCCAGAAGGAAGATCCGCTTCCGTCCGTAGCGGTCGCCGAGCTTGCCGCCGAGCAGGATGAGGGTCGCGAACACGAGGACGTAGGCGTTGATCGTCCACTCGAGGTTCTCCGGCGACGGGTTCAGCGAGTGCTGGATCGACGGCAGCGCCACGTTCACGATCGTGTTGTCGAGCATGATCATGAACAGGGCGAAGCACATGGCGAAGAGCGTCCACCACTTGTGGTTCGGATGATCAGAGGTCATTCCGCCTCCTCTGCGTTGTGGTCTGGGCTGAGCATCTGGACGAAGGTGCGGGCGACGAACGGGCTGTCCTCGAGGGCCGCTTCGGGCTCGAGGGCATGCCGGAACCCGCACGAGAGCGTGAAGCCGACCCAGAGCCATGCGACGTGCTCCAGGTCGAGGTCGGCCCGCACCTCCCCGCGGTCGCGAGCCCGGGTGAGCATCGCGACGACTCGGGCGCGCATGAAGCGCATGTTCTCGTCCAGGGCGTCCCGCACGGCCGGCTCGCCGACGAGCGACACCGCGAGCATCCGCAGGCGCATCACCTCGACGATCAGCTCGTCGGTGGCGGCGAGCTCCGCAACCTCGACGAGCGCCGCCATCACCGAGTCGCCGGACTCGTCGAGCAGCGCGTCGACGCGTTGCCCCATGAGGGCTCCGGCGTGGGTGAGGACGGCCGCGAAGAGCTCCTGCTTCGACGCGAAGTGCTTGTAGAGCATCGGCTCGGAACAGCCGCACCGAGCCGCGATGTCGGCCGTGCCGGCGCCGCGGAAACCCTTGCGCGCAAACTCGTGCTGGGCCGCGTCGAGGATCGCCGTCCGCCGGTCCTCGGAGGTGAGTCGGATTCGCTCCTGGACCATGAAGAGCGGCAGGTTAGTGAAGATTCACTACGGGCGCAAATGCGAGGCGCGCCCGGTCGGCTAGAGCCCGAAGGCCGCCCGCATCCCGACCGCGTTCTGCGCATGCCCGAGGAGCGGGAGGCCGAGCAGGCTCTCGGTCGTGGCCAGGAGCGAGTAGTGCGTGAAGGTCGTCCGCGAGACGGTTCCCGGCGCCACGTACGGGCTGATCACGATCGTGGCGACGTGGCAGCTCGGGTCGCTCGGGTGCAGGTGGCAGCTCTCGCCCTCGAAGCCGCCCTGGCCCTCGTCGAACGTCAGGAAGACGACGAGCTGGCCGTTCTGGTACGAGGTGTTGGCGAGGATCAACGGCAGCCACGACTTGAACCAGGCGTCGCCGACCGACTTCGGGCAGTCGTGCATGTCGTGGCACGCGTCCGGCGTCAGGAACGAGTAGGCAGGGAGGGTGTTCCGGCGCAGGGCATGGCGGAGCGCGCCGGAGGCCGGCGTCCCCATCGAGACGTCCGAGGCCGCGCACGTGGCGCTGAGGTGCGTGAAGTAGGCCGGCGGGTTGTGCCGCATGAGGTAGCGGCCGCTGTCGGCCCTGAGACACGGCGAGGGCATCGACTCCTCGTACGCCCGCCAGGCGCGCCCGGCCGTCTCGAGCTGCTCGAAGATGCTCGGGCCGCTGCTGCGGCAGGCGTTGCAGTCGGTCGTGATCCCGGACGTCGATCCGGAGGTCATCGCGAGGTAGTTGGGAAGCGAGGGGTGGGTGATGTTGTGGAACCGGGTCGCCCGGCCGCAGGCCCGCGCGACGCGCGTGATGTACGGCGTCTTCGGCGATCCGAAGATCTGGCCGGCCGAGTGGTTCTCCATCACGATCACGAGCACGTGGCGGTAGGTCGCCGGAGGGGCGGCGCGGCCCGTGCAGGCGGTCGCGAGCGGCCCGGCGGCAGCGGTGGTCGGCGCCCACATGGCGGCGGCCGCGGCGATGAGCGCCAGCGCCGCCGCGGCTCTACGCAACCGACGCCTCGACCAGCGACTCGACGTGTGTGCTCGGCGCGAAGCTGTGAAGGGAATGGCTCCACGCCGCTCCCAGCCAGACGTAGTCCACCGTGCGCTCGGGCAGGTTGTACGCGGCGGTGTAGAGCGTGCCGAACCCGCGCGAGTAGGTGGTCGCGCGAAGCGGCGGGGCGAGGAACGCCTGGACGAAGCCCTCGGCGGTCGTCGACGCGTCGTCGAGCAGCGCGAGGATGCACGCCTCGCGCTCGAGCGTCCGCGTCACCGCGGCGTGCTCGGTCCACTCGACGACATCCTGGTGGTTGGTCGCCGCCGGGGTGGGCCGGAACGCGACGCCGCGGTCGGGCGAGAGATGCGCCGTCAGCACCTCGCCGGACAGGTCGGCCAGCGTCAGCGAGTGGGCGAGGTGGTAGGGGAGCCGTGCCAGCACGGCCGCCGCCTCGGCGACGGTCGCAGCACGTCTCGAGCAGGTAGCGCAGGACGAGCGGCACCCCGAATCCGTCGCCGAGCACCGGCCGGCCGCCGAACGTGAGCGACACGGCCAGGCCGTCCTCGTTGATCCCGTCGAGCAGGCCCCACAGGCAGTCGCTCGTCCCCATGACCCGCTTCCCGGTCCACGCCGTGTTCCAGACGAGACCCTCGAGACGCGACGGCGCGTAGTCGTAGTTGCGGACGAGGAGCGGCCCGCCCGGGCCGCGGTAGACGCCCTGCGAGCAGCCGCTCAGATACGGCGGCGGGTTCACCATCGAGAGCATCCGGGCGGCGACGTCGCCGCCGCCGGCGAGCTCGACCAGCCGCTCCCATGTCGGGCACCAGCTCGGGCATGTGCTCGCGCAGCATCCGTGAGGAGTGCGCGAAGTTCGAGCGGGCGGCGTCGCCGTCGCGGAGGAACCACTCGCGGTACGTCGGCCACAGCTCCTCGAAGACGCCGCGCCACGTCTCGCCCGGCCGATCCTCCTGCAGGGCGCGAAATGTGAACTGGATCGACTGCACTCCTACAACATCTTAAACGAGAACGGCTCGGGCGGCGGGACCGGTGCGGCCGGTGCGGCGGGCTCGCCCGTGAACTGGGCCTTGACGCCCGTGATCCAGGCATGCGCGCGATCGGTCAGATTGTGGTCCTCGTCCATCAGCCGTCCCCGCGTCACGAGGATCCCCAGATCGGCTCCCGGGTAGCGGTAGGAGCCGGCCGCGGCGATGCGCAGGTAGAACGCCTCGCGCTCGTCGGCGACCGCGTGCCAGTCCGTGTCGCGGCGGACGAACCCCATCGAGCCGTCCGGCGCCAGCCGCCAGATGCCCGACGTCGGCGCGTGCGTGATGCGCTCGACGGTGTCGTCGGTCTGTTTCAGGATGAACTGGCTCCACGCGTCGATCGCCTGCGGCTGGCTCCAGCGCTCGTTCAGGTCCGAGATGTCGATCTCGTAGTCGACGTCCATGTACTCGAGCAGGTGGAACAGGAAGAGCGGCATGTCGCCGTAGGCGACGGCCGTCACGTTGGTCATCGAGCTCGCGCCCGTCACCCGCGGGTTGAGCTCACCCAGGTACATCTCGCCGGTGTCGACGTCGGCGAGAAAGTCGAGCTCGAAGTAGCCGCGGTAGCCCTCGGCGGCCAGCCGGTCACCCATGGCGCGGGTGCGCTCGCGCGCGATCTCGCGGTGGCGGTCTGTGAGGACCGTCGACGACACGTCGTTGCCGCACCAGCCGCCGCCGTAGGGCGTGAGCTCCGGGAAGCCCGCCAGCTCGGCCATCAGCGGGCCGACCAGCGTGCCGTGCCGGGTGATGACGCCCTCGATCGCCGCTTCCCGGCAGTTGATGCGGCGCATGACCTTGAGCTCCTCACGGGCCATGTCGCCGGCGTGCGCGTCCCAGTCCGCCTGGGACGAGACGAAGAACGTCGTCTGACCCGAGTCGCCGTAGGGCGTCTGCACGACGAGGTCGTCGCCCACCCCGCCCGCGGCGGCCAGCGCCCGCAGCTCGTCGTACGTCGTCGCCCGGCCGAGCACGTTGGGGACGCTCGGCACGCCGGCCTCGTCTGCGATCCGGGTCGTCTCGATCTTCGAGTCGAGCCGGTGCCTGAGCGCCGCCGGCGGGAACGCGACGTCGAGCCCGAGATCGCCCGCCAGTTGCTCGGTCTCGTCGTCGAACATCAGGAAGACGACCTTGCCGCCTCGGTCGCCCACGAGATCGTGTGTCTCCTTGTGGGCCAGGAGGTGGTTGCAGATCTCCTCGATCGAGTCGAAGGCGCGCTCGGGCCGGTCGCGCGGGACGAACACGCGCGGGTGATGGCCGTCGAACGAGTCGTAGTAGTTGACGTAGCGCAGGGCGCGCACCCACCGGTCCATGCCGAGCAGGTTGAACGCCGTCGCCGAGACGAAGTAGACGGGCGTCGTCTGCGTGCGGAAGAACCGGCGGATCTCCGGTATTCCCCGGAGCGTCTCGGTGGCGACCTGCGACATCGACGTCCTCCCTTTCGGCTGCCCGCGATACTACTGACCTCTGCCCGGGACGGTCAGGCCGGGGCGACGTCCCGTCCGCCGCGGCCATGCTCGGCCACCCACACCGCGCCGAGGATCATGGCTCCGCCGACGACGTCGCGGGCGTTCGGGCGCTCGCCGAGGACGGCCCACGACGCGAGGACGCCGATCGTCGGCACCGCGTACATGGCGACGGCGAAGCGTGACGCCGGCAGGCGCGAGAGGACGTGCGCGAACAGGAAGTAGGCGATGCCGCTCCCCACCCCGATGTACACGACGATCGCCACCGACGACGCGTCCAGCTCGCCCTGCACCGCCCGGCCGTGGGCGACGTCGAGCGCGATGAGCGGCAGCGTCACGATGCACGCTCCGATCGACGTCACCAGCGCCACCGCACCGGCGTCGATCCGGGCGGCCTCGCGGCGCACGGACACGGTGTACGCGGCGAAGAGGACGACGGTGAGGAGCAGGAACCCGACGGCCCTCCCCTCGCCGGAGACGCCCGAGGTGAAGAGACCCGAGACGACGGCGACGCCGGCCAGCCCCAGGCCGAGCCCGGCGAGGGTCGACGGCGTCGGCCGCTCGCGGGCGACGAGCACCGCGGCGACCGCCACGCCGATCGGCTCGAGGCCGAGGACGAGCGCGCCGAGCGTCGAGCTGCCGGCGTCGATGCCCGCGATCATCGTGACCGCCTGCCCACCGAGCCCCACCGCGCCGATCAGGAGCAGGCGGCGCCACATCCGCGGCTCGAGCACCGGAAGGCCGCGGAAGATCACGATCAGCGTCGCCGTGGCAAGCGCGAACCGGAGGCCGACGACCGTGCCGACGCCGAAACGCTCCGTCGCGAGCTTGAAGGCCGGAAACGAGCTACCGAAGAGGACGAGCGTGACGACGAGCTCGGAGGTCGCCCTCAGGTCGCGGGCGTCGCGCGCCGATATCTCACCGGATGGCACGTCTCAACCCCTCGGATGCCGTCCGCATGCTGTTTGCCGGCTTGACGGCCGAGCTCGAGTCCGACACGGGCGACCGGATCCCCATGCAGGCCACCGGAATGAAGGGCGCCAAGGTGTGGGCGACGGCACCGCGACTCGCGGTGCGCGCCGGCATGACGCTGCGCGGCAGGATCATCGTCCCGGAGGAGGCCCAGCCGTGGCTGGTGCGCTTCGAGACCGAGGATGCGTCGTTCCACACGAACGAGCTCGCCCGGGTCCGGCTCCGCGCCGTCTCGGTCGGCCCTGACAAGTCGCGCAGGCTCACCCAGCGCGTGCCTGCCGGTGGTGTCGCGTGGCTCATCGCCGTCAGCTGCCGCGACGTCGTCGACGGCGACAAGATCGAGGGCACGATCGTCGACCTGAGCGAGTCCGGGGTCGCGTTCGCCACCCGGCGCGTGCTCCGGCTGCAAGACCGCCTGATCTTCAGCGGCCGGTTCTTCGCCGAGCACGTCGAGGCCGAGGTTCGCGTCACGTCGCTACGCGAGGGCGAGAACGGCCGCACGATCGCCGGCTGCGCCTTCATCGACATCAACGCCGCCCAGCGCGCACGGGTGCAGCGGCTCATCGCGGCCGCCGACTCCCCGCCGGAGCGCCCGGCCGGCGTCGACGTCGGCACGCTGCGAGAGGCGGTCGGCGAGACCGACCCCAGCGGCTGGCGCGGCCTCTTCCGCCGCAGCTAGCCGCAAAAAGGGGTCAGACCCCAATGTTGCGCGCCGCCACCTCGTTGCTCCATCGCCGCTCTGCAACATTGGGGTCTGACACCGTTGTTTCACTAGAAGCCGATCACGCTGCGGATGCCGTCCTGGGCCTCCATCAGCTCGAAGCCGCGGTTCACGTCGTCCAGCGAGATGTGGTGCGAGACGAACGGGTCGACGTCGATGTCGCCGGCCAGCCAGCGTTCCACGAACGCCGGCACGCCCTCCCGGCCCTTCACGCCTCCGAACGACGAGCCCGCGATGCGGCGACCCGTGATGAGAAAGCGCGGGATCACGTCGAGCGTCTCGCCCTTGCCGGCCACGCCTGCGACGGTGCAGAGGCCCCAGCCCATCCGGGCGGACTCGACGGCCTGGCGCATGACCTTCACGTTGCCGGTCGCCTCGAACGTGTAGTCGGCGCCGAACCCGCCGGTCATCTCGACGATCTTCTCGACCGTGCCCTCGCCGCCGACCATCGTCTCGGTCGCCCCCTGGCCACGTGCCAGCGCAAGGCGATCCTCGGAGAGGTCGACGCACACGATCCGCTCGGCCCCGGCCAGGCGGCACCCGGCCACCGCGCCGAGCCCCACCATCCCGGCCCCGAAGACGACGCACGTCGAGCCCGGCTCGACCTTGGCCGTGTTGAGCGCCGCCCCGAGACCCGTCGAGAGGCCGCAGGCGAAGAGGCACGCCCGGTCGAGCGGGGCCTCCGGGTTGACCTTGGCAAGCGCGATCTCGGGCATCACGGTGTACTCCGCGAAGGTCGAGCAGCCCATGAAATGGCGGATCGGCTCGCCGTCGCGCGAGAGCCGGGCGGTGCCGTCGGGCAGGTAGCCCTGGCCCTGCTTGTCGCGGATCGCGAGGCACAGGTTGGTGCGCGGGCTCTTGCAGTGGATGCACTCTCCGCACTGGGGTGAGAACAGCGTGACGACGTGGTCGCCCGGCGCCAGGAGCGTGACGCCCTCGCCGACCCGCTCGACGACCCCCGCGCCCTCATGCCCGAGCACCGTCGGCGCGTACCCTGACGGGTCGGCGCCCGACGCCGTGTAGAGGTCGGTGTGGCACACGCCGCACGCCTCGAGCCGCACGAGCACCTCGCCCGAGCGCGGCTCGGCGATGTCGATCTCCTGAACGGCGAGCGGCTGGCCGAACTCCTCCAGCACTGCGGCGCGCATCTTCATAGCGGGCGAGTGTACCCTCTACGCCCACCGACGGATGTCCGATCACGCCCCTCTCGAAGACATCGTCCTGGAGGCGCGCCGCCTGCTCGAAGCGGCCGCCGCCGCGGACGTTCCGGTTCGCCTTGTCGGCGGACTTGCGGTGCGGATGCACATCACCGGCGAGCCGGTCATCGCGCGCACGTACAAGGACATCGACCTCGTCACGCTGAAGGGCCGCGGCAAGCGCGTGTCGGAGTTCATGACCGGGATGGGCTACCAGGGCGATCGCCCGTTCAACGCCACGAACGGCCACCGCCGCCTCCTCTACTACGACCCGCCCCACGGCCGCCAGGTCGACGTCTTCGTCGGCAGCTTCGAGATGTGCCACTCGATCCCCATCACCGACCGGATCGAGGTCCACCCCTCCGCCGTCCCGCTGGCCGAGCTCTTGCTGACCAAGATGCAGATCGTCGAGCTGAACGCCAAGGACCAGGCCGACATCCTGACGATCCTCTACCACCACGACGTCGCCGACACCGACGGCGCCGGCGACGTGGTGAACGGCGCGCGGATCGCCCAGCTCTGCGCCGGCGACTGGGGCCTCTGGCGCACCACCCTCCTGAACGTCGAGCGCACACGCGACGCGCTTCCCGGATCGAGCCTCACCGCCGAGCAGCAGGCCGTGGTCAGCGAGCGCCTCGAGCGGCTCTGGAGCCGGGTCGAGTCAGAGTCGAAGTCGACGAAGTGGAAGATGCGAAACCGCGTCGGCGACAAGGTGCGCTGGTACGAGGAGCCCGAGGAGGTCGACGGCTAGCCGCCGGCGCCGCGCGAGCGAAGCGCGATCCAGAGGTCGACGCGGTCCTCCATCGACCCCAGGTCTCGTCCCGTGAGCTGCTCGACCCTCGCCAGGCGGTGCCGCAGGGTGTTCACGTGGACGTGCAGCTCCTCGGCGGTCCGCTGCCAGCGGCACCCTGACGACAGGAACCGGTCGAGCGTGTCGACGAGCTGCGAGTGGCGACGGGCGTCGTGCTCCTCGAGCGACTGGAGCAGCGCGCGCCGAAACGCCGCCAGCACGTCCTCGTCCTGGAGCGCGAGCAGGAGCGAGTGCGAGCCCACCTGATGGTGGGTGGCCCAGCCGGCGTCGCGCCTGAGGCGGGCGAACCGGCACGCGTGGCGGGCCTCGACGATCGATGTGCGAAGGCCGGTGGCGTCGCCCGCGAGCCCGCCCACGCCGATCGCCCCGCCGAGCCGCTCGTGCAGCGCGGCGGCGAGGCCCGCCAGCTCCGGCTCGCCGGCCTCCCACTGCACGACGGCGATGATCTCGGGCGCCTTGACCGCCGTCACGGCCGCCACGCCGGCGTCGGCGAGCCCGAGCTCCACCGGGTCGAGCCCGGCATCGGGATCCTCGGCCTCGCAGACGATCGCCGCGAGCGGGCGGGCCGCGTCGAGCGAGAACGTCTCGAGGCGCGCCGCCGCCGCATGCTGCTGCCCGGGCCCGGCCATGAGGAGGTCGACGAGCTCGGCCGCCAGGCGCCGCTCGCTCTCTCGCATGGCGCGCCGCCGGGCCAGCTCGAGCCCGAGGAACGGGAGCGCCTGGTCGACGGCGATGCGGTCCTCCTCGCCGAGGCCGCGCCTGCCGGCGGCGACGACGAGGTGCGCCTCCGTCCTGCCGACCGTGACGATCGGGAACGCCAGCCACCGGCCGGCGGCGATCGGGTACTCGGCCTGGAGCCCGGCGACCGCGGCCCGGACGGCAGCGGCGTCCTCCTCCGTCGGCTCCACCCCGGCCGAGACGAGCTGCGAGCCCGGCCCGGCGACCCACGCGCAGAGCCGTGTGTCGAGGACGTCGAGGGTGCGCTCGAGGCCCGACCCGTGCCCGGCCGCGCGCACGAGCTCGTCGTTTCGGCGGACGCGGGCGCGCAGCGCGTCCTCCCGCCCGCCGTACTCGCGGTCGACGAACGCCCGCGTCACGGCGATGAACGGCAGCTCGAACGGGACCGCGATGAGGGGAAGGCCCGCCCGGAGGCAGGCGCGCTCCAGATCGGCGGGCACGTCGCCGCCGGCCGTGGGGATGCCGTACCCGAGCGCGGCCACGTCCATCTGCCGCAGAGGCGCGACGAAGCGCGTGCTGGTCAGTCCGGCGTCGCGCCACACCCCGGTGGTGAGGATCAGCTCGCCGCCCTGGAGGTAGCGGCTCGGGTCGGCGAGCTCGGTGGTGTGGACCCACCGGATCGGACGGTCGAGCGGCCCGTCGACGACCACCCGCAGGTCGAGCGCCGGGTCTGACAGAAGCTCTCGCACGGTCATGGGCATTGGATGAACCTCCAATACCGATCGTACAGCGTTATAGAGTCACACCCTTGTCCGGTCAGGAACGATCGGCCAGACTCGCGCGGATGGCGCCCTTCGCCTGGCCCGACGGCCACCGTGCCGCGCTCTCGCTGACGTTCGACGTCGACGCGGAGTCGGCCATCCTTGCCGTCGACCCGGTGTACGCCGGCCGGCTTTCGACCATGAGCCACCAGGCATACGGCCCGAAGGTCGGCGTCCCGCGCATCCTGCGGATGCTCGAGCGGACCGGCGTGCGCGCGACGTTCTTCGTCCCCGGCCTCACCGCCGACCACTACCCCGCCATGGTCGAGTCGGTCCTGGCCGCCGGGCACGAGCTCGGCCACCACGGGTACTCGCACGTCCCCTACCACCGGATGACCGACGACGAGCAGAAGCGCGACATCGAGCGCGCGTTCGTGAGCCTCGAGAAGATCTCCGGCTCGCGCCCCGAGGGCTTCCGGGCGCCGTGGTGGGAGCTCACCAACTCGACGCCGGGGATCCTCGCCGACTTCGGGATCACGTGGGACTCGAGCATGATGGACGACGACCGCCCGTACCTGCTGGACACGGGCCGCGGCGTCCTCGCCGAGCTCCCCGTCCACTGGATGCTCGACGACTGGGAGCAGTACGCCTTCCTGCCCGAGCCCCACATCGGCGCGGTCATCGAGTCGCCGTCGAAGGTGCTCGACCTGTGGGGCGGCGAGCTCGAGGCGCTCGCAGACGAGGGCGGGCTCATGGTGCACACGAGCCACCCGTTCCTGTCGGGGCGCGCGTCGCGGGTGATCACGCTCGAGCGGATCGTCGAGCGCGCCCGGGAGCTGGGCGGCGTCTGGATCGCGCCGGTGGGCGAGATCGCCGCCCACACACGAAAGGCGATCCCCGCCGCGGACGCCCGTCCGGTGCCGGTCGTCCAGATCGCGAAGGATGTCTACGGCTAGCGTCGCCCTCGTGACCGGGGCGGCCGGCGGGATCGGCGCAGCCGCGGCCGACGCGCTCGCGGCTGCCGGCCGCGACGTCGTCCGCACGGACCTGCCGATGGACGTCGCCGACGAGGAGGCGATGGTGGGGCTGGTCGCCGAGACCGAGGCCGGCAGAGGCCCGATCGACGTCCTGGTGAACTGCGCAGGCCATCTCATCGAGACGCCCATCGACCGGATCTCTGACGAGGAATGGGACCGGATGCTGCGGGTGCACCTCGGCGGAACGTGGCACACCTGCCGCGCCGTCGGACCGCGGATGGCGGCGCGCGGCCGTGGCGCGATCGTGAACGTCAGCTCCGAGCTCGCGCTGTGCGGCGCCGAGCTGCACACGCACTACTGCGCCGCGAAGGGCGCCATCATCGGGCTCACCAAGGCGCTCGCGTTCGAGCTCGGCCCGCGCGGGGTGCGCGTCAACTCCGTCGCCCCGGGCGCGACCGACACCGCCCTCCTGACCGACCTGTGGCGAACGCCCGAGTACCTCGAGTCGCTCCCTGTCCGCCGGCTCTCGACCCCGGCCGAGATCGGCGCGACGATCGCCTTCGTGGCGTCGGATGCCGCCTCGTACCTCGCCGGGGAGGTCATCTCTCCCAACTCGGGAGCGGTGGTGTGAGGGTGGCGCTCGTGACCGGCGCGGCCACCGGCATCGGCCGGGCGACGGCCGACGTGCTCGAGGCCCGCGGCTTCGCGGTCGCCCGAAACCACCTGCCGGGCCAGAGCGTCGCCGGCTACTCCGCCGAGGCGGACGTCTCGGATTCCGCGGCCGTGGGCCGCATGGTCGAGAACGTGACCCGCGACCTGGGGCCTGTGAGCGTCCTGGTCGCGAACGCCGCCTACATGGTGATGGGCGCGATCGAGGACGTCGACGCGGGCGAGTTCTGGCGCGTCGTCAACACGAACCTGACCGGGACGTTTGCGTGCATCAGGGCCTGCGCGCCGGCGATGACCGAGGCCGGCTGGGGCCGGATCGTGAACGTGGCGTCGGACTGGGGCCGCACCGGCTGGCCGCGGGCGACGGCGTACTGCGCCTCGAAGAGCGGCGTCATCTCGCTCACTCGCGCGGCCGCTCTCGAGCTGGGCCCGCGCGGCGTGACGGTGAACGCCGTGGCACCCGGGATCATCGACACGCCGCAGGTGCAGGTCGATGCCGACGACGCCGGTGTGTCGCTCGCCGAGATCCACGAGCGCTACGCGCAGGACGTGCCGCTGCGCCGCGTCGGCCGGCCCGCCGAGGTCGGCGAGGTGATCGCGCACCTGTGCAGCGACGCCGCCGCGACGATCACCGGCCAGATCGTGTCGATCAACGGAGGCGCACTGTGACCGAGCGCTACCAGCCTGCCGACGCGTTCCGGAGCCCGCGCTTCTCGGGGATCCGCACCTTCATGCGCCTGCCGCATGTCACCGACATGGAGGGCGTCGACTTCGCCGTCGTCGGCCTCCCGTTCGACACGGCCACGAGCTTCCGCGCGGGCGCCCGCTTCGGCCCCGAGGCGATCCGGGCGGCGTCGGCGCTCCTTCGGCCGTACAACGCCGAGCAGGACGTCGACATCTTCGCCCACCTCTCGGGCGTCGACGCGGGCGACCTCCAGCTCGCGCCCGGCGACACCGTCGGCACGTACAAGCTCGCCGAGGAGGGCCTCGGGGCGCTCATCGACGCCGGAGTCTTCCCGATCGTGCTCGGCGGCGACCACGCGATCACGCTCGCCGAGCTCCGCGCCCATGCCGCGCGGCATGGCCCGCTCGCGCTGGTGCACCTCGACGCGCACGGCGATACGTGGCACGAGTACTTCGGCCAGCGCTACTACCACGGGACGACGTTCCGGCGGGCGGCCGAGGAGGGCGTGATCGACCCCTCTGCCTCGGTGCAGGCCGGGATGCGCGGGTCGCTCTACGCACCGTCCGACATCGGCGATGCGCGCGACATGGGCTTCACCGTCCTCTCGACCATCGAGCTGCTCGAGCTCGGCCCGCAGGCGTACGGCGAGCTGGTGCGCGAGCGCGTCGGCGGTCGGCCCGCCTTCCTCACGTTCGACGTCGACTTCTGCGACCCGGCCTACACGCCCGGCACCGGCACACCCGAGATCGGCGGGCCGACGTCGGCGCAGGCCGCGGCGTTCGTACGAGCGCTTCGGGGCGTGAACCTGGTCGGGTGCGACGTGGTCGAGGTGTCGCCGTCGTACGACTCGCCGGGCCAGCCGACCGCGCTCCTCGCCGCCAACATCGCGTGGGAGATGATCTCGCTGCACGCCCTCGCGAAGGCCGGGAAGGCGGCGCCGTGAAGCTCTACTACGCCGGCGACGTCCACGGCTCCGAGAAGTGCTGGCGCAAGTTTCTGAACGCCGCCAAGTTCTACGAGGCCGACACGCTCATCATGGGCGGCGACATCACCGGCAAGATGATGGTGCCCGTCGTCGCGACGGGGGACGGCCGCCACGAGGCCCGCGTCCTGGGACGGCACGAGGTCGTCTCGACCGAAGAGCTCGACGACATGGAGAAGCGGATCCGCTTCAACGGCTTCTACCCGTACAGGTGCGACCGGACCGAGTACGACCGCCTGAATGCCGACACCGCCTACCGCGAGGAGACGTTCACCCGCCTCATGGTCGACGAGGTGCGGCGTTGGATCGCCCTCGCCGAGGAGCGGCTCGCCGGGACCGGCATCCGCTGCTTCGTGATGCCCGGCAACGACGACGAGTTCGCGATCGACGAGGCGCTCGAATCGACCACCGTCATCAACCCCGACAACAGGGTCGTCCGGGTTGGAGATGATGCGCAGATGCTCTCGTGCTCGTGGACGAACCCCACTCCCTGGGACAGCCCCCGCGAGGAGGCCGAGGAGCAGCTGCTCGAACGGCTCCACGGGCTCGCCGCGCAGCTCGACCCCAACCTCACGACCATCTTCAACCTGCACTGCCCGCCCCACGGCACGATGCTCGACCGTGCGCCGCAGCTCACCGCCGACCTCAAGGTCGTGCTCGACGGCGGCGAGCCGCGCATCGTCCCGGTCGGATCGACCGCGGTGCGCACGCTGATCGAGGAGGTGCAGCCTGTGCTGTCGCTGCACGGCCATATCCATGAATCCAAGGCAGTCGCCAAGATCGGAAAGACGACCTGCGTCAACCCCGGCAGCGCCTACTCCGAGGGCGTGATCGACGGGGCCGTCATCGAGCTGCGCAAGGACCGCGTGCGGTCCTGCCAGCTCGTCACAGGATAAGGAGGAAGCGCGTATGGCCACCGAAGCCTCTGCACCACCGGAGGTATTCGCCCGCAAAGCGACCGGGCTGCGGCGCGAGGCATCCGCCCTCGACATCTTCATCTACAACACGAACAACCAGAACGTCGGGATCGGCGTCACGTTCATGGTGCTGCTCATCCCGGCGCTCTACGTCGGCGGGAGCATGGTGACGGCGACGATCCTGGCCGGCCTGCTCGCGCTGCCGATGGCGGGCGTCTACGCCTACTTCGCTGCAGCAATGCCGCGATCAGGCGGCGACTACATCTACATCAGCCGCACGCTCCACCCGTTTCTCGGCTTCCTCTCGTCGTGGAATTGGGTGATCTGGCTCGTCACCTATACGGGCATCCCCGCGGCCTATCTCGCGCAGTACGGCCTCTCAGGGCTCTGCCGCGAGCTGGGGTACGTCTTCGACAGCCCGACGCTCGTCGGCTACGGCGACAACTTCAGCCGCAAGTGGTGGATCTTCGTTGCAGGATCGCTCCTGCTCACGTTCTTCGCGATCGTCTTCGCACTGGGGACGCGGCTCTACTTCCGCATCCAGAACGTGACGTTCGTGATCGCGATGAGCGGCGTCGTCGTCGGCCTCGTGATCCTGGCCGTCCACAACCAGACCGACACCGGGAGCGGCTTCAACGCCTACATCTCCGGCGTCGGCGGCGTCGACAACGCGACGGCGAGCCTGAGCAAGTACTCCCAGAACCTTCAGCAAAGCAGCTTCGACCTGAAACAGACGATGTACGCGATGGTGTGGCCGCTCTTCATCACCCTCTACGCCATCACGTCGAGCTTCATCGGCGGCGAGGTGCGAAACGCGAAGCGCTCGCAGTTCATCGCCATGCCGGGCTCGATCGTCTACGTGACGATCCTCATGCTGTTGCTCGTGCTCGGCCTGAACCACGCCGTCGGCACGACGTTCCTCGGCCAGCTCGGCTATCCGCTGCCGCAGGACGTGCCGAGCGTCCTCGGGATCGGCAACCTGCCGACCTACAACGAGGTGATCGCCACGTTGGTTCGGGACCAGGGATGGCTCGTGCTGCTCCTGGGCGTGAGCTTCCTCTTCTGGACGTACGTGTGGCTTCCGATCAACTTCCTCGCGGCGACGCGGGCGATCCTGGCGTGGGCGTTCGACGGCCTGTTCCCGCGCAAGCTGTCAGAGGTGAACGAGCGCTACCACACCCCGATCTACGCGATCGCGTTCGTGTGGCTGCTGTCGGAGATCTGCCTCTACCTGTACGTCGATCAGATCTTCAACACCCTGAACGGCATCTTCGCCTGGATCCTGTCGTTCGTGCTCTGCTCGATCGCGGCGACCGTGTTCCCGTACCGGCGCCGCGACCTGTGGCAGGCGTCGCCATGGAACGGGTCGACGCTCGGGATCCCGAACATCACCCTCCTGGGCGGCCTCGCGACGGTGTGCCTCGTGTTCTGCGAGTACTGGTTCTGGTACGACCCCGTCCAGGGATTCGACCTCTGGGGCACGACGCTCCGGTGGGTCATGGCGCTGATCATCCCGAGCGCGGCCGTTGTGTACGGCATCGCCTGGTTCACAAGCAAGCAACGCGGAGTCCGGGTGGACAAGGTGTTCGCCGAGATCCCGCCTGAATGAGAGAGGGGAATCGATGAGCTCCGTCGCTTCGCAGCAGACCCGCCAGGGGTGGCACTCCGTCCTCGTGGGCGGGATCGCCACCTTCATGGGCGCCCCACAGGTGGAGGCTGACGCCGACGCCCTGCGGGCGGCGGGGGTGAAGGCAGCCTTCCTCGGCATGCCGTTCGACTCGACCACGATCGCGCGTCCGGGGGCCCAGCTCGGCCCCCGGGCGGTGCGCGACTGGTCGAGCCACATGCTCTCGTACCACGGCGAGTACGACCTCGACATCTTCGAGGCGCTCGGCGTTGCCGACATGGGCGACGTCGCGGTCGTGCCCGCCAACGCCCCGAAGACGGTCGACCTCGTCGCCGACGCGATGGGCGAGGCGATCAAGGCGGGGGCGATCCCCGTCCTGTGCGGGGGCGAGCACATCACGACGATCGGCGGCTCGATGGCCGTCGACCGGCACGCCCCGGAGGGGACGTACGGCCTGATCCTGGTCGACACCCACCTCGACACGGCGCCCGACGTCGGCGGCGAGCGGATCAACCACTGCTGCCCGATCACGCGGGCGATGGAGCTGGCCGCGTTCGACCCGGCCAAGTGCGTCATCATCGGCCCGCACGGGGCGATGAACCCGAAGAGCGAGTACGCCTACGTGCGGGAGTCCGGGGTCACCGTGTTCCACGTCTCCGACGTCGACCGGCGTGGTGCCCGGGCGATCGCCGAGGACGCGGTGCGGATCGCGTCGGACGGCACCGACGGCGTGTACTTCAGCTTCGACGTCGACAGCCTCGACAGCTCGGTCTGCACGGGGACGTGCGTGCCGACGATGGGCGGGCTGACGGCGCGCGAGGCGCTGACCATGGTGTCGGTCATCGGCCGCGCGGACATCGTGGCGATGGACGTCTGCGAGGTCGCCCCGGCGTACGACAACGGCGAGTCGGCCATGGCCGCCTGCCAGGTGATCGCGGACACGCTGGCCGCCTACGCGGACAGCCACCGCTGACCAACCCCATGGGGCCAGGCCCCATCGCCTGCGGGCGATGGGGTCTGGCCCCGGTGGTTACTGGAGCTCGAGGTCGATCGGCGTCGGGTTGCCGGCGTTGATGCTGACGAGGTCCTGCGGGCACGCCGACACGGCCAGGACGATGTCGAGCTCGGCGCGCAGGGTGACCGAGTCGCCCGCCTTCGTCGGCGCGGGCTCCCAGCCGATCTCCCAGTCGTCGAGCACCGGGATGTTCATGAACACGTTGATCGGCTGCGGGATCTCGATGCCCTCGTAGCCCAGCGCGGCCATCGCCTTCTGGAGGTTCTCCTGGCACGAGGCGTGCCAGCCCTCCACGCCCAGCCCCGAATAGCGGCTCGGGTCGCACGCGGCGCACAGCATGTCGTGGATGCCGGCGGTCGTGTCGGCCTCGAGGGTCAGGATCGGCCGGCGGCGGTTCGTGACGAACTGCTGGCCGACGCGCGGGAAGAGGCGGTTCACGTACACCCGGGTGTGCTCGGCGGAGTGGTACTCCGAGAGGTCGTCGGCGCAGAACGCGAAGACGTCGGCCACCTGGCCGCCCTCGGGATCGATGACGCGGACGCGGTCGCCGGCGGACATGCGCACGGCGTGGCCCTCGCGGGCGGGGATGCGGATCGTCTCAGGCATGCGGCCAGTTTACGATGCGGGCATGGAGCAGCGCGTCAGCCTCGTGACCCTCGGCGTCTCGGATCTCTCCCGCGCGCGGGCGTTCTACGAAGGGCTGGGATGGACGACCGGCGCGGCGCCCGCCGACGACGTCGTCTTCTTCCAGGCGGGCGGGATGATCGTCGCCCTCTGGAGCCGGGCGCAGCTGGCCGAGGACACGGTTGTGACCGACAACGGCGGGTGGGGCGGCGTCACGCTGGCCTACAACACCCGTTCGCCGGCGGAGGTCGACTCCGTCCTCGAGGAGGCGCGCGCGGCTGGAGGGACGGTGCTGCGGGCCGGCGCCGAGACCTTCTGGGGCGGCTACTCCGGCGTGTTCGCCGATCCGGACGGCCACCCGTGGGAGGTCGCCCACAACCCGCACTGGACGATCGGCGAGGACGGCTCCGTGAGCCTGAGCTAGTGGCGCGGCGGACGCGGTGAGATCAGCTGGAGCAGGAACCGGATCCAGCCGCGCAGCCCCTTCGGCGACTCGCCCCACGGTGTGATGCCGCTCGGCCCCATCGCCACAGCCTACCGGCGCAACATTGGGGTCAGACCCCAATGTTGCATCGCAGAAAAGGATTCGCCGTCCCGGCTGGCCTTTCGTCCCCCGTACGAAAGAGCTTTCGAGTCGCCCCTACAGCTCCTCCGTCCGGCTTCGACCTACTCGGCTGCCCTGGACGGCGCAGTGGTCAAGCTACGGCACCCGTCCACCGTCTGCAACCAGGATTTTCGCGCACGTTGCGACCTTCCGCGGGACGGGGCCGGTAGAGTGGCCGCCGCATGAGGGTCTTCATCGTGAGCGACATGGAGGGCGTCGCCGGCATCTCGAACTGGCAGCAGGTCGCCGGCGGCGAATCGCTCTACGAGGAGGGGCGAAAGCTCTACACCCAGGAGATCAACGCCGCGGTGCGCGGCGCCCGGGCCGGCGGCGCGACCGAGGTGGTCGTCATGGACTGCCACGGCGCCGGCAAGGGCTGGTCGTTCAACTCGCTCATCCCCGAGGATCTCGACGACGGGTGCGAGTTCGTCGTCCAGAAGGAGTGGACCGAGTACACCGGCGCCCTCGAGGACGGGTGCGACGCGGCGCTCTTCATCGGCATGCACGCCATGGCCGGGACGAGCGACGGCTTCATGACCCACACCGTCTCCGGGACGCAGTGGCACAACGTGTGGTTCAACGACACGCGTGGTCGGCGAGACCGGCATCAACGCGGCGCTGTGCGGAACGTGGGGATGCCCCGTGCTGCTCGTCACCGGCGACCAGGCCGCCTGCCGCGAAGGCCGCGAGCTCCTCGGCGACGGGCTGACGACCGTCCAGGTGAAGACCGCCGTCGGGCGGTTCAGCGGCCGGCACAAGACGCCGGCCGAGGCGCGCCGCATGATCGAGGAGGGCGCGCGGGCGGCGCTCGCCGACACCAAGGCCGTCGCGCCGTACGACCCCGGGAAGCCGTGCGAGGTGCGGGTCGAGCTGGCGACGCCCGACCACTCGGAGCAGTTCCGCCACCATCCGCTCGTCGAGGTCGTCGACGGCCGCACCATCGTCTCGCGTGCCGACGACTGGTGGACGGCGTGGCGGCAGTTCTACTTCAGCTACCGGTGGCCGGACACCGAGTAGCGCTCACCTTCGACGACGGCCCGTCGCCGCACACCGAGGCCATCGCCGACCTGATCGCCGAGCACGGCGGGGCCGGGACGTTCTTCATCCTCGGCGACAAGGTGGCGGGCCAGGAGCCGCTCCTGCGGCGCATGGTCGCCGCAGGGCATGAGCTGGGGAACCACACCCACTCGCACCCGCACTGCGGCGAGCTCGACGAGGGAGCGCTCCGGGACGAGCTTCAGCAGGCGCAGCGGGTCATCACCGAGGCCGCGGGACGGGCGCCCGTGCTCGTCCGCCCGCCCTACGGCGAGGACGCCGAGCGGGTCGGCGTGGTCGGCGCCGGCATGGGTCTCGCCTGCGTCCTCTGGGACGTCGATCCGATCGACTGGCGCGAGCGCAAGGTCGAGCGGATCGTGCGCCGCGTGCTCGACGGCCTCCACGACGGCGCGATCGTCGACTTCCACGACGGCTGGCCGTCGCACCACACCGGCATTCGCGACCGGACGCCGACGGTCGACGCGCTGCGCGAGATCCTGCCCGAGCTCGGGCGCCGCGGCTACGAGGCGGTGACGGTGTCGGCGATGTCGGCGCAGCCGGCGACCCACACGTCGTCCAGCTCCTGAACCATCCCCATGAAGCGGTCGAGGAACCGCAGCCGCGACGGCCGGCCGATCACCTGCGGGTGCATCGTGAGCACGCACAGGCCGCCCAGGTCGCGGATGCCAAGCAGCTCCTCCTCCCAGATCTCGCGCACCTCCGACGGCGTCGAGATCTTCTTCACCCACTCGTCGGGTGAGAACCAGAAGTGGGCCGCGTCGTCCAGGATCCACTGGACGGGCAGCTCGACGACCCCGTTCGGGTGCCGGTACGGGTGCAGGCGATCCATCAGGTTGGTCGAGTAGCCGATGCCGTGGGCGGCGAGCAGGTCAAGCGTGTTCACCGAGAACTCCCAGGCCGGCGAGCGGTAGCCGCGGACGGCCGTGCCGAACCCTTCGAGGATCGCCTTGGTCTTGACCAGCTCGTCCTCCTCCTCGGCACGCGAGAGGCCGGTCGGCGAGCGGTGCGTGTACCCGTGGGCGCCGACCTCATGGCCCGGCGGCGACGATGTCGCGCACCCGGTCGGGGTGCATCTCGGCGACACGACCGGGGACGAAGAACGTCGCCGGCAGGCCGCGGCGGTCGAGCAGACGGAGCAGCTCGGGCACGCCGACGTTGGCGCCGTAGGCGCCCATCGAGAGCAGCCCCGGCTTCGACGCGGCGTCCGGGTCGCCCGCCAGCCACACCTCCTCGGCATCGAAGTCGAACGTGAAGGCGACGGCGCAGCGGGCGCCCGAAGGCCAGGTCATGGATCTACGGCCAGGGATAATTCGGGGGGTCGGGGCTGGGGGCGTCGAGGAGACGGGTTTCGACCGACCATGCGTACGGCTCGTACTGGTCGTCACGCGTCTTGACCGACGCGATCGCCCACGCGGTGGCCGGGCCCGCGACCAGCTTGATGTCGGGATCGCCGTGCACCACCGCGTCGGCATCCCACCAGGTGTCGGTCGTGGTGTACGGCTCATCCGAATGCCCGATCGCAAACACGATCCGGTCTTCCTGGATCTGCGCGACCACGACCTTGAAGGTCGCGCTGACCGCGTACCGGTCCCAGTCGCCGGTCGGCCCGACGACCTTGACGGTACGGCCGCCATCCACGAGCTTCAGATGTGCGTCGATTCTTGGCCCCATGGCGTCCCCCTTTCGTTCGTCGAAGCCGCGGACTAGTCGCCGTCCGAGGCGTCGAGGAAGGTGCTCGGATCGATCAACTCAAAACGGTCGGCCCATTCGATGACCTTCGTGTTGCCGTTCCGCTTCGTCACGCGCCCTCGACCGACCCCCCTGGCTGTGCCCGGGGCGAGGACGCCCTTGACGCCGTCGATGTCGGTCTCCCACATGTCGCCGGCTGCGACCAGGATCGACAGATCCGGCGTATGGCGCTCGAGGCCGTTCTTATCGACGACCGTCACCTTGAGGAGTTCGAACGAGATGTCGTTCGGTCCGAAGTCCGCAGGGCCGCAGACCTCGAGCGCGCCGTCACTTTGGAAATACAACGGATCGTTGAACCTCGGACCCATCGGTACCACCTCCTTGGTGGAGTAACGATTGTGTCAAACGCTCACAGGACGCGCGAGAAGGCGTCGAGCTTCCCTCGCGCGGACGGCATTGCCTTTGGCCTCGTAGATGCCGAGTGCGGTCCTCAGAGCGGTGGTTGCGTCCTCATCGGCACGCCGGCTGCCTCGCAGACGATGCGCAAGGTCGACCATCGAGTCGGCCTGGAGGTTCAGGTGGTCGGAGGTCAGGGCGATCTCGATCGCCTCGCGGGCAAGCTCGAGCGCCCGACGAACCTCACCCCGGCGGGCGAGCACGCGAGCGCGCACCTGGCGCCAGACCACCTGCGCCGAGGCGTCGTCGTCGGTCGCCAGGGCGGCGCAGCGTCGCGCGTGCCTGTCCGCCTCGCGGTCGCGTCCGGCCACGAGCTGCGACCTGCGCGAGATAGCCCTCGGTCGACGCGAGCACGGCCCGCTCACCCATCTGCTCGAGGAGACGCCGGCCCGCTTTCAGGTGCCGCTCGGCTCGCGTCGAGGTCGCCTGCCAGCATCGCCACGAACACTTCCGGATGCGAGACGGCGGCGTCCACCGTCGGGCCGAAGCCGGCCAGCGTCGCCGATCGACTCGTCGAGGAGCTCGAATGCTTTCGAGAACTCGCCTCGCATCGCGTGCAGGCTCGCGAGCGGCTGAAGGGCGAGCCCCTCCGCCCATGGGTCATCCTTCAGGATCGCCCGGATCTCCTCGCAGCGGACGATCGCCGCGTCGACCGGCGTCGGACCGACCGCCGTTGAGGCCGCCTCCCACCCGACTGCGTCCGAGAGCATCCGCTCGTCCCCGGCCTGCAGCGCCTCGTCGGCGGCCCGCCGCCACGCCCGTTCTGCCTCCGCCGACTGGGCCTTGATCCACCAGAGCAGCGCCCGGACGTGCCAGAGCTGTGCGAGGCCCGCGTGGTCTCCCGCCGCGTCGAGCGCCCGCTCCAACGCCTTCTCCCTGCCGGCGCATGAGCCGTGCCACTGCATCCGGATCGACCTGAAGGCGCGACGCCAGCCGGGAAACCTGCGCTCGGGCCTCCAGAGGCCCGTCGCCTGCGTCGACGGCCAGTGCTCGCGCCTCGCGAAGCGCGGCCTCCGACTCGCGGAACCGGCCCTGCTCGCGGTGGACGCCGCCGAGATCGATGAGGAGCGCCGCTCGATCCGGATCGGTCCTCGGGAGAAGCGCGACCGCGCGCTCCAGGAGGTTCGAGGCGCCGCCGCGGTCACCGGCCGAGAGCGCGCGCCGCCCCGCGTCGACTCAGGTGCCCCGACGCCCGCGCGGCGAGCTCGTGGTGGCGCTCATCGCCGGCCCGCCCGAGCTGGGACCTGTACTCGTGGGCCTGCTCGAGGTGGTAGCCGACGATCTCGTCGGCCGCGCTCCCTCGATCGTCGCGCCCGAGCAGCCAGCCGGCATACGCCACGTGCAGGTCGGCGCGGCGCCGCTTTGCCAGGAGGTCGTAGGCCGCGTCGCGCACCAGGATGTGCGTGAAGCGGTAGCCGGTCTCGCCGGCGAACTCGGGCCGGTCGTGCCGGATGAGCTCGCGATCGACGAGCGACGCGAGGGCGGCGTCGACGGTGCGCTTCTGGTCGACGAGCGCCCGCACGGCACCGCTGTGGAACCCTCGACCCTCGATCGACGCGGCCTCGACCACTCGGCGTTCGCGCACCGGGAGCGCATCGATGCGGGCAGCAAGGAGCGCCTGGATCGTCGGAGGAGTCCGGACCCCCGGGTCGTCGGCGCGCATCGCGACGAGCTGTTCGAGGAAGAGCGGGTTCCCCTCCGCCGCGTACATCACCTCGTCGCGCCTGACCTTCGCCCGCCGCCGGGTCGCCAGGCGGCCGAGCAGGCGGGCCGAGTCGGTGTCGGAGAGCGGCTCGAGCCGGACGATGCTGCCCTTCCCGCCCGCGGTGGCCCACGCCGGCCGCCGCTCGAGCAGGTCGCCGCGCGCGACGCAGACGATCAGCACGGGCCCGGTCGCGTGCGCCGCGACGTGCTCGATGAGGTCGAGCATGGCGGGCTCGGCCCAGTGGATGTCGTCGAAGGCGGCGACGAGCGGGCCGCGGCGTGCGAGCGCCTCGAAGAGCCGCCGCACGGCCCACTGGACGTCCACCTCGGTCGCACTCGCCCCGGCCCGTCCCGCTGCCGCCGCGACGCGCGAGGCCACCGCCTGCGGCTGGGAGTCGCCCGAGAGGAGGTCTTCGATCTCGGCCACACCGGTGGCCCCCGCCAGGTCGTTCACGATCTCGATCAGCGGCCAGTAGGTGATGCCCTCGCCGTACGGAAGGCAGCGGCCGACGACCACCGTCGCCTCCGTCTCGATCCCGGCGATGAACTCCTTGAGGATCCGTGACTTGCCGATCCCCGCGGGGCCCGTGACGGTGACGAGCACGCAGCGGTCGCGGTCGACGGCCCGGCGGAAACGGGTGTTCAGCATCCGCAGCTCGGCCCGCCGCCCCACCAGCGGCACCGCGGACCCGCGCGTGTAGCGCCCCGTCGGATCGACCAGCCCCTCCACCTCCCACATCCGAAGCGGCCGCGCCTTGCCCTTGGCGTCGATCGGGCCGTGCGATCGCAGCCGGGCGGCACCCTCGACCAGGCGCCGGGTCTGGGGGCCGATGACGATGCCGCCGGGCGGCGCCGCCGACTGGAGGCGGGCGGCCGTGTTGACGGCGTCACCGGCAACGAACCCATGGCCGGCTGCCCCGTCGGCCCCGGCCACCTCGCCGGTGTTGACGCCGATCCGGAGCTCGAGGCCGACACCGAGGTCGTGCTCGAGCTCGCGGTTCAGCTCGGCCATGGCGTCGCGCATCTCGATCGCCGCGCGCACCGCGCGAAGCGCGTCGTCCTCGTGCAGGACGGGGATGCCGAAGACCGCCATGACCGCGTCGCCGATGTACTTCTCGACCGTGCCGCCGTGCCGCTCGAGCGGCTGCCGCATGGCGGCGAAGTAGCGGGTCTGGACGTCGCGGAGGGCCTCGGGGTCGAGCCGCTCGCCCACGGCGGTGGAGCCGGCGAGGTCGGCGAAGACGATGGTGACGGTCTTTCGCACCTGCGCCGCGAGACGGGGGCCCCCGACTCCCGGCACGCGCTTCCATCGGACGATTCTACGGGAGCGGCCACCGGTACACTGCCCCGGCATGGCTCGCGACTATCCCTCGGTCCTGGACCTGGTCGGCGGCACCCCGATCGTGCGGCTCGGACGGGTCGCCCGAGGGCTTCCTGCGCAGGTCGTCGCCAAGCTCGAGTACATGAACCCGGGCGGCTCCGTGAAGGACCGGATCGGGCTCCCGATGATCGAGGCGGCCGAGCGTGAAGGCAAGCTGCGGCCGGGCGGGACGATCGTCGAGCCGACGTCGGGCAACACCGGCGTGGCGCTCGCCATGGCGGCCGCGATCCGCGGCTACCGCATGATCTTCGTCATGCCCGACAAGATGAGCCAGGAGAAGATCTCGCTCCTGCGCGCGTTCGGCGCCGAGGTCGTCGTCTGCCCCACCGCCGTCGAGCCCGAGTCGCCCGAGAGCTACTACTCGGTGTCCGACCGGCTCGCCGAGGAGATCCCCGGCGCGTTCAAGCCCGACCAGTACTCAAACGCCGCCAACCCCAAGGCCCACTACGAGACCACCGGGCCCAGAGATCTGGGAGCAGACCGGCGGCGAGCTCGACGCGCTCGTGATCGCGGTCGGGACGGGCGGCACCATCTCGGGCTGCGCGCGCTACCTCAAGGAGCAGAAGCCCGACCTGCGCGTGGTCGGCGCCGACCCGGAGGGCTCGATCTACTCCTCGGCGTCGGTGCACCCCTATCTGGTCGAGGGGATCGGCGAGGACTTCTGGCCCGAGACCTACGAGCCGGACCTGGTCGACGAGTACGTGACCGTCTCCGACCGCGACTCGTTCACGACCGCCCGGCGGATGGCGCGCGAGGAGGGGCTCCTCGTGGGCGGCTCGGCGGGGACGGCGATCCACGCCGCCCTCGAGGTGGCCCGACGGATGCAGCCCGGGCAGACCGTGCTCACGCATCGTGCCCGACGGCGGCCGCGCCTATCTCTCCAAGTTCCTGAACGACAACTACATGATCGAGTACGGGTTCCTCGAGCGCGAGGCGCCCGCGCCGACCGTCGACGAGGTGCTGCTCGCCAAGCACGCCGGCGAGGTGCCCGAGCTGGTCACGATCGAGTCGCACCACAAGGTCGGCGAGGCGATCTCGCTCATGCAGCGCTACTCGATCTCGCAGCTCCCGGTCGTCCGGACGCAGCCGGCCGAATCGCTCTCGGACGTCGTCGGGTCGCTGAGCGAGCGCGGCCTGCTCGACCGCGTGTTCAAGAACCCCGACTCCCTGAACGACGAGGTGTCGCAGGCCATGCAGCCGCCGCTGGCGGCGGCCGACGCGGCCGACACGCTCGACCGCGTGTTCTCGGATCTGTCCGGCGGGAGCGCGGCCGTCGTCGTCGCCCGCGGCGGGAAGCCGGCCGGGATGCTGACCCGCTCCGACCTGCTCGAGTATCTCGCGCGCGCCCGGAACGGTTCTTGAGCCTCACGCTCGCGGCGCTTCGCCGGCATGTCGTGGCGGCGCAGGGGTACGCGACCCGGTACCGGGTCGCCCGGCCGGACGACGTGGCCGAGGCCATCCGCCGCCTGTCCGCCGTGCAGCTCGACTCGATCTCGACCGTCGACCGCTCCCACCGTCTGACGCTGCTCGCGCGCGTCGGCCGCTACCCGCCCCGGACGGTGTCGAGGCTCCTGAGCACGGGACGCGTCTTCGAGTACTGGGCCCACGAGGCATGCCTGCTCCCGATCGAGGACTGGCCGCTCGCACGAAGCAGGATGCTCTCCCGGCCCGACCATCCGTGGTGGGGAGACGTCATCGACCGCGACCCCGCGCTCGCCGACCGCATCATGGGCGAGATCCGCGAGCGCGGCGCTCTGGGGTCGCGCCACTTCGAGGGCGGGCCGAACGTCGGCGGGATGTGGAACCTGAAGCCGGCGAAGCGGATGCTCGAGGCGCTGTGGTCGTCCGGCCGGCTCGTGATCGGCGCGCGGGACGGCTTCCAGCGCATGTACGACCTGCCGGAGCGGGTGATCCCCGACGCCGTGCTGGGCGCGCCGGTGCCGGGCGAGCACGAGGTGATGCAGCGGCTCGTCGTCCGCGCTGTCGAGGCCCGCGGCGCGCTCACCGAGTCGGGCGTCGTCGAGCACTGGCGGCTCAAGGGCGGGGTGGCCGGCATCAGGCCGTACGTCGACGAGCTCGTTGCCGAGGGCGCGCTCCGGCGCGAGGACGTGGACGACGGCGGCCCGCCGGTTCTGCTGCAGTCCGGGGCCGAGCCCGAGGCCGCGAGGCCGGGCGGGTCGGTGCTCCTCTCGCCGTTCGACAACCTGCTCTGGGACCGGCCGTTCGCCGAGCGCGTGCTGGGCTTCCGCCACCTGATCGAGGTCTACAAGCCGGCTCCGGAGCGGCGCTACGGCTACTACGTCCTGCCGCTGGTCGTCGGCGACCGCGTCGCCGGCCGCGCCGACGTCAAGGCCGACCGCAAGGCCGGCGTGCTGCGCCTGCTCGCCTGGCACCCCGAGTCGAGGCGCCGTTCGGCCGCCCGCGATGAGGCGTTGGAGCGGGCGTTCGCCCGGCTCGCCCGCCAGCTCGCCCTGGACCCTGCGAGCTAGACTCGCCGCGGTGGAGTTCGAGACCCGCGCCATCCACGCCGGCCAGGACCCGGATCCGCACACCGGCGCGGTGACGGTGCCGATCTACGCGACGTCGACCTACGCCCAGAAGGCGGTCGGCGACTTCCGCTACGACTATTCGCGCACGGCGAACCCGACGCGCGAGGCGCTTCGAGACGTGCCTGGCGTCGCTCGAGAGCGCCCAGCACGGGATCGCGTTCGGGTCGGGGATGGCGGCGACGACCACGGTCATGCACCTGCTCGACGCCGGCGCCCATGTGGTCGCGGTGAACGACGTCTACGGCGGCACGTACCGGCTCTTCTCCAAGGTCTATGAGCCGAAGGGCTACCGCTTCTCCTACGTCACCGCCGAGGAGTGCAACGCCGGCCTCGGCGACCGGCTCGACGGCGCCGCGATGCTGTGGCTCGAGACGCCGACGAACCCGCTCCTGAACGTCGTCGACCTGCGCGCCGCGGCGGACGCCGCCCATGCCGCGGGCGCGATCGTCGTCGTCGACAACACGTTCGCCTCGCCGTACCTCCAGCGGCCGCTCGAGCACGGCGCCGACATCGTGGTGCACTCGACCACGAAGTACCTGGGCGGCCACTCCGACCTGGTCGGCGGCGTCGCCGCCACGTCCGACGCGGCGATCGCGGAGCGGCTCCGGTTCCTCCAGAACTCGCTCGGCGCGATCCCGGGGCCGTTCGACGCCTGGCTCGCGCTGCGCGGCCTGAAGACGCTCGCCGTCAGGATGCGCGCGCACTGCGCGAACGCCGAGCGCGTGGTCGAGTTCCTCCAGGGACACCCGGCCGTCGATCGGGTGCTCTACCCGGGGCTTCCCGACCACCCCGGCCACGACATCGCCGCCCGCCAGATGGACGGGTTCGGCGGCATGGTGTCGTTCCTGTCCGGGTCGCAGGAGGAGGCCGTTGCGCTGGTCGCGCGGACGCGCATCTGGACGCTCGCCGAGAGCCTGGGCGGCGTCGAGAGCCTGATCGAGCACCCCGGCCTCATGACCCACGCGTCAACGGCGGACTCGCCGTTCGCGGCCCCCGACACGCTGGTGCGGCTCTCGGTCGGGATCGAGGCAGCCGACGACCTGATCGCCGACCTGGACCAAGCGCTCGCCGGCGCTAGCTCGCAACAATCGGGGTCAGACCCCAATTTTGCGCTACGCGGCGATGTCGTCGGCCTCGTCCTGCTCGAGCCGCTCGAGCTCGGCGACGACTGCGCGCCGGCTCGCACCGAAGCGGGCGGCGGCGATCAGGATGGCGGTCACGACAACGACGGGAGCGCCGGCGATGAGGAGCAGGTGATCCGTCATATCGCCCTGCCCTTCGCGCGCGAAGGCGAAACCCCTGCCTTAAAAGGATTCGCCGTCCCGGCTGACCTTTCGTCCCCCGCACGAAAGAGCTTTCGAGTCGCCCCTACAGCTCCTCCGCCCGGCTTCGACCTACTCGGCTGCCCTGGACGGCGCAGTGGTGAAGGTACGGCACGCCGCAACCACTTGCAACCCGGAATTTCACGCTATTTGCGAACTTCCGGCCGATTCTTCGTGTGCTAACCTTTCGCAACCTAATGAGTTCTCGCGCCCAATCGCCTCCCCGACCGCCAGCGCTCAGGGCCGTCCGCCGGGTCGACAAGCTGGCCCAGGCAGCCGCCGACCGGATCGCCCGAGAGCACGGCCTGACGATGCAGCAGTGGGAGCTCCTGTCCCGCCTCCGCCACGCCGGCGGCGCCGTCGACCTGCGTGAGCTGTGCTGCAGCTTCGGCGTCGCGCCCCCCACGCTGACGGCGCTCGTCGACACCGCCGAGGAGCGGGGCTGGATCCTGCGCTCGCCGCATCCCGGCGACCGCCGTCGCCGCCGCGTCGAGCTGACGCCGGCGGGCGAGCTCGCGATCGCGTCGGCGCCGCACCTCGGCCGTGAGGTCGGAAGGAAGATGACCGCCGGCTTCAGCGACGACGAGCGCGCCCAGCTCGCCGGCCTGCTCGAGCGCTGCGCCACCAACCTCGAGGCTGCCCGATGAGCGACGGCTCCGGCCGCCGGATCGCGCGGCTCTTCAAGCCCTACCGGACGCGCCTCCTGGGTCTGCTCGGCCTGATCGTGATCTCGGCCGGGCTCGGCGTCATCCCGGCGTTCCTCCTGCGCGACCTCCTGAACAACGTCCTGACACAGGGCACGAACGTCGACACGACGCGCCTCAACATCCTGGTCGCCGGGATGGTCGCGATCCCGATCATCACCGGCGTGATCGGCGTCGCCCAGACCTGGCAGTCGAACCTGGTCGGCCAGCGCGTGATGCACGACCTGCGCGCGGCCGTCTACCAGCACCTCCAGCGCCTGTCGCTCGCCTTCTTCACGCGGACGCGCACGGGCGAGGTGCAGTCGCGGATCGCAAACGACATCGGCGGCGTCCAGAGCGTCGTCACCACGACGGCGACCTCGATCGTCTCCAACGTGACGACCGTCGTCGCCACCGCGGCCGCGATGATCCTGCTCGACTGGCGCCTCGCCGCGGCGGCGTTCGGGCTGCTCCCGATCTTCGTGCTCATGACGCGGCGCATCGGCCGCGCTTCGCAAGGAGCTCACCACGACCAAGCAGGGCACGCTGGCCGACATCTCGGCGCTCGTCGAGGAGTCGCTCTCGGTCTCGGGCGTCCTCCTGGCCAAGACGATGGGCCAGACCGGCGACCTGACCCGCCGGTTCACGCAGGAGAGCACACGGCTCGCCGACCTCGAGATGCGCTCACGGATGGCCGGCCGGTGGATGATGGCATCGATCCAGACGACGTTCGCGGTCATGCCGGCGCTCGTCTACGGCGTCGCCGGCCACCTGCTCGCGTCGGGCAGCGCGGCGATCTCGATCGGCACCCTGGTCGCGTTCACGACGCTCCAGACGCGCCTCTTCTTCCCGGTCAACTCGCTGCTCGGAGTCCAGGTCGACGTGCAGACGTCGCTCGCTCTCTTCGATCGCGTGTTCGAGTACCTCGACCTGCCGGTCGACATCGAGGAGCGGGACGATCCGGTCACGCTCGACCGCTCCCGGGTGCGCGGCGAGGTCGAGTTCCGCGACGTCAGCTTCGGCTACGACCCCGACGCCGCGCCCACGCTCGACGCCGTCTCGTTCGTCGCCGATCCCGGTACGAAGGTCGCCGTCGTCGGCGAGACCGGCGCCGGCAAGACGACGCTCGGCTATCTGGTCGCGCGGCTCTACGACACCACGGCCGGCGCGGTCATGGTCGACGGGGTCGACGTGCGCGACCTGTCGTTCGCCTCGCTCCGCGAGACCGTCGGCGTCGTCTCGCAGGAGACCTACCTGTTCCACGGGACGGTGCGCGAGAACCTGCGCTTCGCCCGGCCCGACGCCACCGACGACGAGATCGAGCAGGCCGCCCGCGCGGCCCGGATCCACGACCACCTGGCGTCGCTCCCCGAGGGCTACGACACCGTGGTCGGCGAGCGCGGCTACCGCTTCTCCGGCGGCGAGAAGCAGCGGCTCGCCATCGCTCGGGCCGTCCTCCGCGACCCCCCGGTGCTGCTCCTCGACGAGGCGACGAGCGCCCTCGACGTCGAGACCGAGCGCGCGGTGCAGGACGCCCTCGACCGCCTGAGCGAGGGGCGAACGACCATCGTGATCGCCCACCGGCTGAGCACGATCCGCGACGCCGACCTGATCATCCTCCTCGACGGCGGGCGCATCGCCGAGCGCGGGACGCACGCCGAGCTCGTTGCCGCGGGCGGCCGCTACGCCGCGCTGGTCGAGCGCGACGCCGTCATCGTCTGATGTTCCGGTCCCGGCGCCGCGACGTCGTCTTCCCGCAGAGCGAGCACGCACGCCTGGCGGCGATGCTGGCCTGGGCGACCGGACGCGAGCCCCGGATCGTCGCGGGCGTCCTCTGGCACGACCGCGGGTATCCCCCGCTCGATGCCGACGGGATCGGCGAGATGGAGTCCGAGCGCTGGGCGCTCCTCATGCGGGCCGGCTTCGAGCCCGAGACCGCCGACCCGGTCGTCGACCACATGGCCCGGATGCACATCCACCGGCTCGCGGGCGGCGCGGCCCCGGAGCTCGCTGCCGAGCTCGCACCGGCGCTCCCGGCGAGCCTCGAGCGGAGCGGCCTCACCCCCGAGGAGGCGGCCGAGGCCGACGCGACGACCAACCTCTGCGACATGGTCGCGTTCGACTTCTGCCTCGAGGAGCCCGCCTCCGGCTCGGTGGCCGGGGTCGCATACGAGATCGACGGCCAGGGCGGCATCACCCTCGACCCGTGGCCGCTCGTCCCCGCCGAGCTCGACGGGTTCATCGTCGGCTACCTGGCCGAGGGCTACCCGGAACGGCCGGCGCCGGTCATCGTGCCGTTCGCCGTCCGGCCCGCCACGGGGTGAACGGCTCGCGCCACCGGTACGGGGGCCACCGGAGCCAGGCCGCCGACCTCACTCTCCCCGACGGACCGGGCCCGCATCCGGTCGTGATCCTGATCCACGGAGGCTGCTGGCGTGCGCGGTACGACCGCCACCTCATGGACGGGCTGGCCGCCGACCTCACAGAGCGGGGACGGGCGGCGTGGAACATCGAGTACCGGCGCGTCGGCCCACGGGCCGGCGGTGGCTGGCCGGCGACGTTCGACGACGTGTCCGCGGCGATCGACCACCTCGCCGAGCTCGACGCACCGCTCGACCTCGGGCGGGTCGCCGCGGTCGGCCACTCCGCGGGCGGCCACCTCGCCCTGTGGGCCGCAGGGCGGAAGGATGCCCGGGTGCCGCTCTCGGCGGTGGTGGGCCAGGCCGCGATCTCCGACCTCGAGCGGGCCGCGGCCCAGGGGGTGTGCGGCGGCATGGTCGAGCAGCTGCTGGGAGGCCCTCCCGACCGAGTGCCCGATCGCTACCGCGAGGCGTCGCCCGCCCGGCGGCTGCCGCTCGAGGTTCCAACGCTTCTCGTGCACGGCGGGCGCGACGACATCGTGCCCGCTGCGATGAGCCGGGAGTTCGCCGCCGCCGCCGGATGCGAGCTGGCGGAGCTCGCGGACGACGGCCACTTCGAGCACATCGAGCCGGGCTCGCGTGCATGGGCTACGGTGGTCACATGGCTCGAACGGCTGTGACCACGCGGGCGGACGCCGCCGCCCTCGACGCGGCCGACCCGCTCGCGGCCTTCCGCGACCGGTTCGCGCTCGGCGACGGCCGCAGGATCTACGTCGACGGCAACTCGCTCGGTGCGCTGGCACACGACGCCCAGGCGGCGCTCGAGGCCCGCATCGGCGAGTGGGGCGACCGGCTCGTCACGGGCTGGCACGACTGGGTCGACGCACCGGTGACGGTCGGCGACCGGCTCGCCGGGGCCGCCCTCGGCGCCGGGCCGGGGCAGGTGATCGTGTCGGACTCGACGACGGTCAACCTCTACAAGCTCGCCGTCGCCGCGCTCGACGCGCGACCGGGCGCGATCGTCTGCGACCCGGCCGACTTCCCCACCGACCGGTACGTGCTCCAGGGGCTCGAGCGCCCGGATGGGGCGCGAGCTGCGGATGCTCGACACCGATCCCGTCGCCGGGCCGCAGCCGGCCGAGGTCGAGCGGGCGTGCGCCGGCGGTGCGGCGCTGGTCGTGCTGTCGGCGGTGAACTACCGCTCGGGCTCGTTCGCCCGCATGGCCGAGATCACGGCCGCAGGCCACGCCGCGGGAGCCCTCGTGCTGTGGGATCTCTGCCACGCGGCCGGGGCCGTCGAGGTCGACCTCGACGCGGTCGGCGCCGACCTGGCCGTCGGCTGCACCTACAAGTACCTGAACGCCGGCCCGGGGTCGCCGGCCCTCCTCTACGTCCGCTCCGGCCTCCAGGCCGAGCTGCGCTCGCCGATCTGGGGCTGGTTCTCGCAGGCCGACCAGTTCGCGATGGGGCCGGAGTACGAGCCCGTCGCAGGGGATCGGCCGGTTCCTCGCAGGCACGCCGCCCATCGTGGCGCTGGCCGCCGTCGACGCCGGTGCGGCGATGCTCGCTGAGGCGGGCCTCGCGGGCGTCCGCGCCAAGGCCGCCGCCCTGACGAGCCTCGCGGTCGACCTGCACGACCAGCGCCTCGCGCCTCTGGGCTTCACGCTCGGCACGCCGCGCGAGCCCGAGCGGCGCGGGGCGCACGTGTCGCTGCGCCATCCCGACGCCTGGCGCATCTGCCGGGCGCTGATCGACAGGGCCGACGTCATCCCCGACTTCCGCGCCCCCGACTCGATCCGGTTCGGGCTGGCGCCCCTCTACACCCGCTACGTCGACGTGTGGGACGCCGTCGATCGGCTCGCGGACATCGTCGAGTCCGGCGAGCACGAGGGGTCGGAGGCCGCGACGGCGCGCGTGACCTAAGCCGCGCGCGGCAGGCGCCGGACGAGCGGCTCGATCTGGTCCGCGGCGACCGGCCGCGAGAAGAGGTAGCCCTGTCCCAACGGGCAGCCGTGCTCGATGAGGAAGGCGCGCTGGGCCTCGGTTTCGATGCCCTCGGCGAGCGCCTGAAGCCCAAGACCATCCGCCAGCCGGACCATCGTCGACACGAGGACGCACGCGCTGTGGTCGTCCGGGACTCCGGCCACGAACGACCGGTCGATCTTGAGGGTGGTCACCGCCAGCCGGTTCAGGCGCTCGAGGCTCGAGTGGCCCGTGCCGAAGTCGTCGATCGCCAGGCGCAGGCCGCGCGCGTGGAGCTCGGCGAGAACGCCCTCGCGCAGACCTTCGCGGGCCACCGCCGACTCCGTGATCTCGATCATCATCCGGTCGGGCGAGAGGCCGAACGAGTCGATCATGTCGAGGACGTGCCGCATCGCCGTCGGCTCCCAGAACGCCGGCGGCATGTTGACCGAGACGTAGAGGTCGAGACCGGCGTCGCGCCATGCGCGGCCCTGCCGGCACGCCTCCTCGATCACCCACTCCGACATCGGCCCGATCAGGCCGGTGCGCTCGGCAAGCGGGATGAAGTCGGCGGGCATGATCATGCCGCGGTCGCCGTCCATCCACCTGATGAGCGCCTCGACGCCGACGGCCGCGCCGGTCGAGAGGTCGACGAGCGGCTGGTAGTGCAGCACGAACTCCTCGCGGGCAACGGCGCGGCGCAGGCGACCGGACATCGACAGCCGCGCCATCGCGTCGCCGCCGTCGCGGGTGTAGACCTGGGCGCCGTCGCGGCCCGACTCCTTGGCCCGGTACATCGCCGCGTCCGCGTGCTTCAGCAGGCTCTCGGCGTCGACCGCGTCGAGGGGATACAGGCTGATGCCGACGCTGCCCGAGCAATAGACCTCGGTGCCGGCCAGATCGAACGGGATCGCAAGCGCCTCACGCAGGTTGCCGGCGACGTTGCGGGCCACGTCGGCGATCTCGACCCCGTCGCGGTCGGCCGAGACGTCGAGGTCGGCGACCAGGATCAGGAACTCGTCACCGCTCTGGCGCGCCACGATGTCGCCGGAGCGGACCGCCCCGCGCAGCCGTTCCGCGACCTCGATCAGGAGATCGTCGCCGGCGCTGTGGCCCAGCGAGTCGTTGACGAGCTTGAAGTCGTCGAGGTCGACGTAGAGCACCGCGACGCCGTGGCCGGTCGGAGCGACCCGGGCCAGGGCGACCTCGAGGTGCTCCGAGAAGAGGTCGCGGTTGGGAAGGCCGGTCAGGGAGTCGTGGTAGGCGAGGTGCCCCAGGCGCTCCTCGGCGAGCTTCCGCTGGGTCACATCGAGCAGGTACCCCTGGCGGTACAGCGCCTCGCCGGCGGCGTCGCGCACGATCACCGACTCGTCGTGCACCCAGACCATCGTGCCGTCGGGCCGCATGATGCGGTACTCGCTCACGAAGGGCGCGCCGTCGATCCGGGCCGCCTCGAACCCGTCGAGCACCCGCCGCCGGTCGTCCTCGTGGATGATCTTGCCGAAGAGGTCGGGGTCGGCCTCCCACTCGGGATGCGTGTACCCGGTGATGATGTCGTTCTGAGGGCTGTTGTAGAGCGAGGTGCCCGCCTCGTCGAGCGCGTCGACGTAGATCGCGAGCGGAAGCTGCTCGACCAGCGTCCGGTACTTGTGCTCGGCCTCGCCGAGCGCGCGCTCCGACACCTGTCGTGCCTGCTCGGCCTCCCGGCGGCGCGTCGTCTCGTAGATCACGCCGTGGATCTCGTCCGGCCGGCCGCCGTCGGTCGATACCGCGACAGCCTCGTCGTGGAACCAGCGCGTGCGTCCGGCGACGTCGATGACGCGGTACTCGAACTCGAACGGCTCGCCCGTCTGCACGGTCCGCCGGTAGGCCGCGTCGGCGGCCTCGCGGTCGTCGGGATGCAAGCGGTCTGTCCAGGCGTCGGAGCCGGCGAGCCACTCCGAGGCGGGGACGCCCATGACGGTGTCGATCTGCGGGCTGACGTAGATCGGCGCGCCCGATCCGGCCTCGTCGATGTAGGTGACGACCGGGATCTGCTCGACGAGCGATCGGAACCGGCTCTCGGCGGCCATCAGCTTGGCGTGGCGGCGCGCGTTCTCGACCGAGGCGCCGACCGTCTCGCCCAGCGTCCGCCAGAACTGCATCCCACCGGACGCGAGCTGCGCGACGGATGCGCCGTCGACCTCGATGATGCCGATCGGGCGGTCCGACACCGTGAGGGGAAGCATGAAGAGCGACGCCGTCCGCAGTGGCCGGCGCGAGCGGATAACAGCCAGCTCGGGCGCATCGTCCTCGAGCGGGCGCTCGGTCTGGCCGCTGGTCAGCGGCACGAGCCGCCGGGGCCGGTCATGCAGGAGCCAGATCCCGGCGTCGCCGCCGGTCAGTCCCGGAGCATGCGTCGTGAACGCCCGGGCGACCTCGTCGAGCTCGAGAGTCGACGACAGGTCGCGGGCGAGCTCGAACAGCGCGTGCTGACGACTGGGGGACGCCACCTCATACACCCCATCGGCCGGGCGGCTGCCGCCCTTGAGCGGACGCGTCTTAGCGAACGCCGAGGCGGAGCGGAGGCGCCGACACGCGAGCCACCGGCCAGGCTTCCCAGTGCTCGCCGCGGCACATCGGGCAGACCGGCAGCGCCCGCTGGATCGTCACGCCGTAGCCGCAATCCTGGCACCGGAAATCCCCGCGTGCGGCGTGCCCCGCGCACAACGTGCCGTTCTCAGCGGCGACTGCAATGCTCATACCCACGACCCCCGTGTATCGACTGCCCTCACCGCCAGCCTAGCGGCCGGCCGGCCCCCCGACTTGCCCCGGACGGGGGGTTCGGGCCTACCACATCCCTACTTCTTGGCAGGCTCGTAGTACGGGTTCGTGCCGGCCGCGTGGTCGGTGACATCGACGATCCGCTGCACCTCAGGCACCATCTGGACGATCGTCGACTCGATGCCCTGGGTGAGCGTGACGGCGACCATCCCGCAGCCGACGCAGCCGCCGCCGAGGCGCAGGTAGGCCACGCCCTCCTGCACGCCGACCAGCTCCGCCGACCCGCCGTGCGAGGCGATCGCCGGGTTGATCTGCTCCTGGAGGACACGCTGCACGCGGTCAGCCACCGGGCCTTCGAGGGCGTCCGGCGGGGCGCCGATCGCCGGGCTCGCCTGCGGCGGAGTGTGGAGCACGAGGCCTCCGGTCAGGAGATCGCCCTCGCGGTCGAGCGTCGCCCCGCGCAGCGGCTCGATGCTCTCCGCAGGGATGACGATGGCGATCCGCTCGTGATCCTGGACATGGGCGTCCGGAGGCGCGTCCGCCAGCGGCTTCAGGTACAGGTCGTAGCTCGACTGGAAGCCCGACCCGACCACCTCGACCCAGAGCGCGTGACGCTCGGGCTCGTCCTCGCGGCTGCGCACCATGACGGCCTTCTCGACGGCGGCGTCGGTGACGGTCAGGATCGTCTCCACACCCGTAGGGTACCGAGATGCGGCGCGCGCTCCTGATCCTGCCGACGGCCGGCTACCGGACCGAGGACTTCCTCGCCGCAGCCGCCTCGCTCGACGTCGAGGTGGTGGTCGCGACCGATCGCCGCCAGACGATCGGCGACGCGCTCCGCATCGATCTGCGCCGGCCCGAGCGGGCTGCGGACGCGATCGTCGAGCTCGCGCGCGACCTCCCGCTCGACGCGGTCGTGGCGGCCGACGACGGGGGAGTCGTCGCCGCCGCGCTCGCTGCGACCAGGCTCGGGCTGCCGTCCAACCCACCCGACGCCGCCGGCCGGGCGCGCGACAAGCTCGCGCTTCGCCGGGCGCTCGAAGCGGCCGGCGTCCCCCAGCCCCGGTTCGCCGAGCTCCCGCCAGGCGGCGACGTGACCGCCGTCGGATTCCCGGCCGTCCTCAAGCCGACGGGGCTCGCGATGGGCCGCGGCGTCATCCGCGCCGACGACGCCGAGTCGGCCCGGACGTCCGAGCGCCGGATCCGCAAGATCGTCGCCGCGGCGGGCGACGACCCGGTCGCGCCGCTCCTGCTCGAGGAGTACGTGCCCGGCGTCGAGGTCGCCGTCGAGGGGCTCCTCCGCGACGGCCGAATGGAGACCCTCGCCGTCTTCGACAAGCCGGACCCGCTCGAGGGCCCCTACTTCGAGGAGACGATCTACGTGACGCCCTCCCGGCTCCCCGAGGCGGCGCAGGCGTCCGTCGAGAGCCTGGTCGCATCCGCGGCGGCCGCCGTGGGCCTGCGCGAAGGGCCGGTGCATGCCGAGGTGCGGCTCGACGGCGGGCGGATGTGGACGATCGAGCTCGCCGCCCGCTCGATCGGCGGGCTGTGCGGCCGGACGCTGCGGTTCGGGCTCGGCGTGCGCCTCGAGGAGGTGATCCTGCGGCATGCGCTCGGCCTCCCGCTCGACGGGCGGCTGCGGCGGGAGGAGGCGGCCGCGGGCGTCATGATGCTCCCGACCCCTCACGCGGGCACGCTGCGCGAGGTCGCCGGGCAGGACGAGGCTCGAGCCGTGCCCGGCGTCTCGGACATCCGCATCACGATCCCGGCCGGGGGCCGGCTCGTGCCGCTCCCCGAGGGCGACCGCTACCTCGGATTCATGTTCGCGCGCGGCGCGACGCCCGACGAGGTCGAGACGGCCCTCCGCGAGGCATACGCGCGGCTCCGCGTCGCGATCGACCCCGTATAGTCCGCGCTCGTGCCGCCCCTCGGACCCGACGTCATCCGCCGCCAGGTCGTCATCGGCGCCTCGGCGATCTCGCCGGACGGGCAGCGCGTCGTCTACACGCGGCGGACCGTGGCCGGCGACCGCTACCAGGTGAACCTCTGGCTGGTTTCGTCCACCGGCGGGCGGCCACGGCGGCTCACCCACGGGAAATGGAGCGACTCGGCGCCGGCATGGTCGCCCGACGGTCGCACGGTCGCCTTCATCTCGGACCGGGCCAACACCGGGAAGCCAGACGACGAGACCGAAGCCGAGCTCTTCCTGATCGACCCCGACGGCGGCGAGGCCGAGCGCGTCTGCGCAGCGCCCCACGGCGCCGTGGGCGCTCCGCTCTGGTCGCCCGACGGGCGCACGATCGCGTTCGTCTCGCAGGGCGACGAGGTGCGGTTCTGGACCGGCGACCCGAAGAAGCACGTCGCCCGCGTCATCCGCACGACCGACTGGCAGGACGACGGCGGCACGCGCGACAGGCGCGAGCACCTGTTCCTCGTCCCGGCCCGCGCCGGCGCCAGGCCGCGCCAGCTGACGAAGGGCGACTTCGACGTCTCGCAGCCGTCGTGGCACCCCTCCGGGAAGCGGATCGCGTTCACGTCGAACCTCGAGGCCGACGCCGACCTTCACCCCAAGACGCGCATCTACGAGGTCGCGGTGCGCGGCGGGAAGCCCAAGGAGCTGGTGGCGCTGCCGGGCTTCGCCGAGCAGCCGGTGTGGTCGCCCGACGGCCGCAAGCTCGCGTTCGTCGGCACCGACATCCCGGGCGCGCCGGACTACGCCGAGCCGACCCTCTGGGTGCGCGAGGGCTCGAGCGTCCGCAGCCTGACGGCCCACCTCGACATCCCGACCTGCGTCGGGTGGGGCTCAGACCTGCACGACTGGCTGGTCGCGATCGATCCGACGTTGCACTGGGACGGCGACGACGTCCTCTCGATCGTCAATCGCCTCGGCCGCGACGAGGTGTGGCGCGCGCCGCTCCGCGGCGAGCCCGAGCCTGTGACGACGGGCGATACGACGGTGTCGGCGCTCTCGGTCGGCGCAGGCCGCATCATCGTCACGGCGACCGGAGACCAGACCCCACCCGAGGTGTGCGCCGTCGAGGACGGCACGCTGCGGTCGCTCACGAGCCACGGCGGATCGTGGCTTCGGCGAAGCTCCGCCCCGGTCGTGCGCGAGGTCGACGCCGGCGGCGTCCCGGCCTTCCTCTTCGAGCCGCCCGGCGCCGGCGAGCGAACGGCGATGGTGCTCGCTCCGCACGGCGGCCCGTACGGATCGCACGCGCCGACCCCCGAGCTCGACACGTGGGTGCTCGTCTCGCGCGGGTACCGCGTCCTGGCTCCCAACATCCGCGGGTCGTGCGGCTACGGACGCGCCTGGGTCGAGGCGATCCAGGGCGACTGGGGCGGCCCCGACGCCGACGATCTCGTGACGGCCGTTCGCTGGGCCGTGCGCCGGCGGCTGGCCGACCCGGCCCGGATCGCCGTCATGGGCCTCTCCTACGGCGGATGGGCGGCCAACTGGCTCGCGGGCGCCGAGCCGAAGCGGTTCTGCGCCGTCGTGTCGGAGAACGGCGTGGCGTCGATGTCGACCGCCCACGCCGTGTCGTGCTTCGGATCGTCGTACGACCGCGACATCGGCTACGGGCCGCTCGCGACGCACCAGGACGCGCTGTGGCAGGCGTCACCGCTCAGGATGGCGCACCGCATCACCGCGCCGATGCTCATGCTGCAGGGGCAGGCCGACCGGATCTGCCCGATCGACGACAACTGGCAGCTCTTCGTCGCGCTCCGCGAGCGCGGCCACGACGTCGAGCTCGTGCTCTACCCCGAGGAGCACCACGTGATGATGGCGACCGCCCGGCCCGACCGCCGGATCGACCGCATGGAGCGCGTCGTCAGCTTCCTCGAGCGGCACTGCCCGCCCTGACCGCGGGCACGAGCAGGGCCGCGCCGATCGCGCCGCCCAGGTCTCCGAGCGCGGCGACGTGGACGCCGGGCGGGTCGTGGTCGACGAAGAGGTGCGGGAGCATCGCCTTCTCGATACGGAGCGCATACTCCTCGCCAAGGCGCGTCCCCAGCCCGCCGCCGATGATCACGGCCTGGACGTCGAGCAGGTTGCATGCCGAGGCGACGCCGGCTCCCAGCGCCTCGATCGCACGCTCGATCAGATCCTTGGCCATGCCGTCGTCGCGGTCGAGGGCGCGCGCCCAGACGCCGCTCGTGAGCTGCGTGCGGTCGCGGTCGCGCATGATGTCGAAGAGCTTGGTCTTGTGGCCGGCCTTGTGCCGGCGGCGGGCCTCGCGCTCCATCGCGAGCCGGCCGGAGTAGGCCTCCATGCAGCCCAGGCGGCCGCACGGGCAGCGGGCGCCGCCGCGCTTGATCACCATGTGGCCGATCTCGCCGGCCGCGTGGCGGCCGGTCCAGGCCCTGCCGTTCAGGACGAGGCCGCCGCCGACGCCGGTGCCCCAGAAGACGCCGAGGACCGACTTGTACGGCTTGCCGGCGCCCAGCCGGAACTCGGCCATCGTCCCGACTCGCACGTCGTGGCCGAGATGCACGGCCGTGCCGATCTCGCTCCCGAGGCTCGCGCCGACCGGCACCGGTGCCTCCCAGTCCGAGATCACGTTGCGCGCGCTCGCGACCGTTCCCGCCTCGGCGTCGACCGTGCCCGGCGACCCGACGCCGACGCCGTCGAGCGCGGACGGCTCCACGCCGGCGGCCTTGGATGCTGCCGTGATCGCCTCGGCGAGCGCTCGGATGACGCCCTTCTCGCCCGCGTCCTTGGGCGTCGGTATGCGGTGCTCGCCGAGCACCTTGGAGCGGCCGTCCACGACGACCGCCTGGATCTTCGTCCCTCCGAGATCGATGCCTCCGCGCATGTGTCGTACCTTCCTCGTTGTGTCAGCGGGGACGTTACTCTGCCGCGGGCGGTGCGGGGTTCCAGATGGTGCAGGACATCGACTCGGGCTTTTTCGACAAGCTGCGGGTCGCGCCCATCCCGCGGCTCTCGATCGTCGCCGGGCTGCTCGCCACCGACGCCGTGCGCCTGGCGACCCACGTGGTCGTCGTGACCTGCGTTGCGCTCCTGATCGGGGCGAAGCTCGAGACCGGGGTCCCGGGGCTCGTCGTCATGATGCTGCTCGGGGGCTTCTTCGGCGCGATGTGGTCGGGGATCTCGCTCAACGTGGCGCTGCGGACGAAGAACGCCGAGATCACCGGGGCGTCGAACGTCCTCATCTTCCCGCTCTACTTCGCCTCGACCGCGTTCGTGCCGTACGACCTGCTCCCGTCGTGGCTCCAGACGCTGAACAAGGTGAACCCGGTGAGCTACCTGGTCGAGGGCATGCGCACGCTGATGCTGGAAGGCTGGCAGTGGCAGCCGATCGGCGAGGCGTTCCTCGCCGCCGCCGCGGTCGGCGCGATCACGCTGCCGCTGGCGGTGCAGGCGTTCCGGCGCTCGGTGCAGTCGTAGCCGGCTAGGCGGCGCGGCGCACGGTGCGGGCGTGGAGCTCGACGATCTGCTCGGCCGGGACGGCGCGGCTGAAGTAGAAGCCCTGGCCCAGCATGCAGCCGTGCTCGACCAGGAAGCGGCGCTGGGCCTCGGTCTCGACGCCCTCGGCGAGCGGCTCGAGGCCGAGGTTGCGCGCGAGCTGGACGATGGTCGCGACGAGCAGCGACACGCGCCTGTCCTCGGGGACGGCGGCCACGAACGAGCGGTCGATCTTGAGCGTCGTCACCCGCATCTGCGAGAGCCGCTCGAGCGACGAGTGGCCGGTGCCGAAGTCGTCGATCGCGACGCGCACGCCGCGCTCGTGCAGGTCGGCCATCACCGGCTCGAGGCTGCCCGGCCGGGCGATCGCGGCGGACTCGGTGATCTCGATCATGAGGCGGTCGGCGGGGATGTCGGCCGTCCGGATGGCGGCGAGCACGCGCTGGATCTCGGCCGGGCGCCACATGAGCGCCGGCATGTTGACCGACGCGTAGAGGTCGATGCCGACGCGGCGCCACTGCGCGACCTGGGCGCAGGCCGACTCGACCACCCAGTCCGAGATCGGGCCGATCATGCCGGCGCGCTCTGCGAGTGGGACGAAGGCGTCAGGGCCGACGAGGCCGCGCTCGCCGTCGTTCCACCGGATCAGCGCCTCGACGCCGACCATCCGGCCCTCGTCGAGAGCCACGAGCGGCTGGTAGTGGAGCACCAGCTCGCCGCGGTCGAGCGCGTGGCGGAGGCGCGAGACGGTCGCGAGCTGGTCGGCGGCATCGACGCTCGAGAAGAACGCGGGCCGCTGTGCGAGCCGCTCGGCCTGCTTGGCGCGGTACATCGCGATGTCGGCCTTCGAGAGCAGCTCCTCGGCGCTCTCGGCGTCGGCCGGGTAGAGGCTCGAGCCGATGCTGGCGCGGGTGTAGAGCTCGCCCGGTGACAGGCTCACCGGCTCACGGAGGGCGGCGCGGATGTTCTCGGCGACGCGCTCGGCCGCCTCGTTGGCGCCTTCCAGGTCGATGTCGGCGACCAGGACGAGGAACTCGTCGCCGCCGAGCCGGGCGACGACGTCGGTCGCCCGCACCGCTCCTCGCAGCCGGTCGGCCACGACGCGGAGGAGCTCGTCGCCCGTCGTGTGGCCGTGGCTGTCGTTCACAAGCTTGAAGTCGTCGAGGTCGACGAAGAGCACGGCGACGGCGAGGTTGCCGCGATGCGCGCGTGCGATCGCCTGCTCGAGGTGCTCCTGGAAGAGGAGCCGGTTCGGCAGGTCGGTCAGCGCGTCGTGGTAGGCCAGATGCGCCAGCCGGGCCTGCGCGGCGATCAGCTCGTCGGCGGAGCGGCGGCGCTCGGTGATGTCGGCGACGATCCCATCCACGAGCCGGCGGCCGTTCTCGAACCTCGGCCGCGCGCGCTCCCACACCCAGCGCGTGACGCCGTCGGAGCCGACCAGCCGGTACTCCATCTCCTGCGGCTCGCCCCGCTGGAGCGCCTCGCCGCAGGCGTTGTACGTTTCCCGGTCGTCGGGGTGCACCGCGGCCTCCCAGGCCTCCTCCTCGTCCGTGCCCGGCGCGATCGGCCCGATCAGGCTCTCGACGCCGGCCCCAATGAACTCGTTGCAGCGATAGGTGCCGTCGTCGAGCCACTCCATCTCGTAGATGTGCACGGCGGCGGCGCCGGCAACGCGGCGGAGGATGTCGATCGTGTCGGTGCGCGGCTTGTCCGCAGGCATCTGCCGGATTCATCGGCTATTCGAGGCTCGTGCTAGAGGGCACGAATTCGCGCGGCGCCGAGGTCGACGCCGAAGAGGTCGCGCAGAACGGCGGCCCGTTCGTCCTCGCTTTCCAGCTCGCGCTCGCTGCGTCCGTCGGCCGTCGTCGTGATGAGGCGCATTCCTGAGAGGCTCACGCGCCCGTCCGCGGTGGCCCGGCTGCAGATCGGCGCGGCCAGGAAGTGCGAGCCGGGAGTGGTCTGCTGGAGCACGCACATCTCGGCGAACTCGTCCATCCGGCGAGGTTCGAGCGCGAAGACGTACTGCGGGGAGTCGTTCTCGTGGAGCACCATCCGGCCGTCCGGGAGCGGGGCGAGGCGGTAGGTGTTGCCGTCGCGCTCCTGGTTCCCGTCGTCATCGAGCCGCAGCGGCCGGGTGAAGCTGGCTCCGAAGCCGACGTCCGCGAGCCATGGGCGGTCGAGGTCGACGCGGAGGGTGAGGTGCGCGAAGTCCGGCGACGGCGGATCGCTCAGGACGACCGCGGCCGAGTAGCGGGTGACGGTGAAGCCGAGGGCCTCGAGGAGGCGCGCGAACGAGCCGTTCAGCTCGTAGCACCATCCCCCGCGGCGGCGGGTGACGACCTTGTCGAAGACGTGCTCGGGGTCGAGGACGTTCTCGACGCCGAGGTGGATGTCGAGGTTCTCGAAGGGCACGGCGAGCATGTGCGCGCGGTGGAGCGCGACGAGCGTCTCCTCGCCCGGCTCGCGCGACCCGTCGTACGCGATCCGCTCGAGATACGCATCAACATCCACGGCTCGCAGCCTACCCACGCCCCGACCCGAACCACCGGGGCCAGACCCCGTATCGCTTCCGACGCTGGATCGGTGTCGCTTCGTTGCACGTTGCGCACGTGGCGTGACGCGATTCGCGCCGTACCGTGGACCAATGGCGCGTCCACCTCGACCGACTGATCGCCGGCGGCGTCTACCACGTCTACAACCGGGGCGTCGTGCAAACTGCCGATCTTCGCCGACACCCACGACCGCGTCCGGTTTCTCGGCGGGCTCTCGCGAGGTCGTGCACCCCCGGTCCTGGACGTGCCTCGCGTACTGCCTCATGGGGAACCACTTCCACCTCGTGATCGGAACACCTGACGCCGACCTCGACCGCGGCATGCAGCGGCTGCAGGGGGTCTACGCCCAGGCGTTCAACCGGCGGCACGGTCGAACCGGACACCTCTTCCACGCGCGGTACGGAGCGACTGTCCTCGAGGACGACGACCTGACCCGGTACGTCGTCCGCTACGTGCTCGAGAACCCCGTGCGCGCGGGCCTTTGCCCACGCCTGGGCGACTGGCCGTGGTCAAGCCACCGCGCCACGCTCGGCCATGTCGCCCAGCCCCCGTACCTGGCCGCCGAGAGCCTGCTTGCGAGCTCTTCGGCGGCCAAACGGGATACCGCGACTACGTCGAGCCGAACGTCATGCGACCGCCTGCACCGACTTGGGCTCGAGGGCCAGCTTCAGCACCTCGTCGATCGACATGACCGGGTGGAACGACATCGCCTCGCGCACATCCTCCGGCACCTCGTCGAGGTCGCCGCGGTTGCGCTCGGGCACGATGACGTCGGTCAGGCCGGCCGCGTGGGCCGCCAGCACCTTCTGCTTGAGCCCCCCGATCGGAAGCACGCGACCCTGGAGCGTCACCTCGCCGGTCATGCCGACGGTGTGCTTCACCGGCCGCCCCGTGAGGAGCGACGCGATCGCGGTCGTCATCGCGATGCCCGCCGACGGGCCGTCCTTGGGGATCGCCCCGGCGGGAACGTGCAGGTGGAACTCCCGGCCTTCGAACACCGCCGGGTCGATTCCGAGGTCGGCCGCGTGCGACCGCACATACGACAGCGCGATCCGTGCCGACTCCTTCATGACGTCGCCGAGCTGGCCGGTGAGGAGCAGCTCCTGGGTCCCGGGCATCGACGTCGCCTCGATGAAGAGGACGTCGCCGCCGGCGCCTGTGACCGCAAGGCCGGTCGACACCCCCGGGACCGCCGTCCGCACCGCCGACTCCTGGAAGAACTTCTGCCGGCCGAGCGCGGCGTGCGCCCGGTCGAGGTCGACCGTGACCGGCGGCGCGGCCTTCTGCGACGCGATCTCGGTTGCCGTCTTTCGCAGCACGGTCCCGAGCTCGCGCTCGAGCTGGCGAACGCCGGCCTCACGCGTGTACTCGGTGATGACCATCCGCAGGACGTCGTCTCCGACCTCGACCTCCTCGGGCCGTAGGCCGTTGCGCTCGACCTGCCGCGGCCAGAGATACCCGCGCGCGATCGCGACCTTCTCCTCGGTCGTGTAGCCGTCGAAGCGGATGACCTCCATCCGGTCGAGCAGCGGGCCGGGAATCGTCTCGGCCACGTTCGCGGTCGCGATGAAGAGAACGTGCGAGAGGTCGAGCTCGACGTCCAGGTAGTGGTCGCGGAACGAGTGGTTCTGGGCCGGGTCGAGCACCTCGAGCAGGGCCGATGACGGGTCGCCGCGCCAGTCGGCGCCGACCTTGTCGACCTCGTCGAGCATGATCACCGGGTTCATCGTTCCGGCGTCGCGCAGGGCACGGACGAGCCGCCCCGGCAGCGCGCCGATGTAGGTGCGCCGGTGGCCGCGGATCTCGGCCTCGTCGCGGACGCCGCCGAGCGACATGCGGACGAACTCCCGCCCGGTCGCACGCGCGATCGACTCGCCGATCGAGGTCTTGCCGGTGCCCGGCGGGCCGATCAGCGTCAGGATGACGCCCGAGCGGCGGTCGTCGGGGACGCCGCGCTCGGCGCGCAGCTTGCGCACGGCCAGGTACTCGGTGATGCGCTCCTTGACGTCGTCGAGGCCGGCGTGGTCGGCGTCGAGCACCTCGCGCGCATGCACGGGATCGAGCCGCTCCTCGGAGCGCTTCGACCACGGCACGGCGATCAGCCAGTCGAGATACGTGCGGATCATCGAGGACTCGCCGGACTGCTCGCCCATCCGCTCGAGCCGCCCCAGCTCCCGCTCGGCCTGCTCGCGCACGTCGTCGGGCATCCCGGCCTCGTCGATCTTGGTGCGGTACTCCTCGGCGACGGACGCGTCGTCCTCGCCCAGCTCCTTGCGGATCGAGTCCATCTGGCGGCGCAGCAGATACTCGCGCTGCTGCTTCTGGGCGCCGGACTCGACGTCCTCGCGGATGCGCTTTCGGATCTGAAGCTCGGCCAGGCGGCCGCGCTGCAGCTCGAGCGCCAGGCTCAGCCGCTCGACGACGTCGACGGTCTGGAGCAGCTCGACCTTCTGCTCGTACGTGAGGTCGGGCGCGTACCCGGACGTGTCGGCAAGGGCCCCCGGCTCGGCGATCGAGCGGACGAAGGCCGACACGCGGCCGTCGTCGCCGCGCAGCTCGAGGATCTCCTCGACCGTCGCGCGGTACTCGCTCTCGAGCTCGCGCGTCTTGGACGGAGGCGGAATCTCGTCGGGGCGCTCCTCGACCTCGACCCACAGCCGCCCCTGAGGGTCGGACTCGGCGGCGCCGGCGATGCCGCGGTGGAGCGCGGAGAGCTGGACGGCGCGGATGCGGCCGGGCAGCCGCATGCGCTCGCCCACCTCGGCGACGACGCCGACCGTGGCGTAGTCGCTCTCGTGACGCGGGACAAGCAGCACCTGCGACTCGTCCCCTGGATCGACCGGCAGGGTGACCTCCATGCCGGGGAAGACGACGGTGTCTTCGAGGGGGATCAGAAGAAGTTTTGGCATGACGGCAGCATAGCTCAATGGTTGAGGTTGTGAAACATCCACCTTCTCCACTATGATTGTTGACATGGATGACACCTGGGAGCTTCTGATGGACCTGGTGATGGCCGAGCGGGCACGGCTGCCGCAGATCGCGGCCGAGTTCCGGCTGTCGCCGCCCCAGGTGTACGCGCTCCGGCTGCTCGAGCCCGAGCAGCCGCTCCCGATGGGCCGGCTGGCATGCGCCCTCGGGTGCGATGCCTCCAACGTGACCGGAATCGTCGACCGGCTCGAGCAGCGGGGACTGATCGAGCGACGCCCGTCGGAACGCGACCGCCGGGTCAAGGTGCTGGTCGTGACCGATCAGGGCGCGGAGGTGCGGCGAGCGCTCATGATCCGGCTCGGTGAGCCGCCTCAGGCCATTGCGGCCCTGTCGCCGGCCGACCGCAAGCGGCTCGCGGGCATCCTGCGGCGCGCGCTCAGCCGAGCAGCCGCCGCACCAGCGCAATGATCTGATCGGTCGGCGCGTGGTCGGCGGCGAACCGAAGCCCGGCCGCCACCAGGCCGTTGACGGCGCCCGCATGCTCAGCGTCGTCGATCGCCCGCAGGAGGCCGGCCCGCGCCGCCTCGGCGAGCCGCTCGTCCGTGATGTGGTGCGTGCGCCGGAAGCTCTCGAGCCGCGAGTCGTTCGCGAACGCCAGTACGAGATCCTCGCGCGAGACGTGAAGGTCGCAGGCGGCGCCGGCCAGCGCGGAGATTGCGATCCGGTTCTCGATGTCGGTCAGGCCGTGCGTGTCGCTCCACGGGTGTGGCGCGCATGGGTCGGGCACGGCCGCCGGCGCGTAGTGGAGCCCCCCGGCCGAGACCTGGACGCCGAGCACGACCGCGACGGCCAGCGCCGCGAATGCGGGCAGGCGGAACTCGCTCATCCGCCGTCCCGTCTGCGGCGCGCGACCAGGAGCGGCACCGCGGCCAGGGCGGCCAGCACCGCGGCCACGTAGAACGATCGGGAGAACGCGCGCGTCGCCGCTCGCCGCTCGATGTCGACGAGCTCGGCCTCGAGCCGCGCATACTCGGACTGTTCGCCGGCGCTCGGATTCTGGGCGTCGAACACCGGGCCGAGATCCGGCAGCTCGTTCCCGCTCTGCGCGAGCGCGTCGGCGACCGCCTGGCCGAGATCGAGCTTGGCGGTGATCGAAAGATCGGAGTCGATCACCGCCGCGGCGCCCGCCCGCTCGGCCGCCAGCTCCTGCGAGTCGAGGTCGGCCGTGAAGATCGGCGTCAGGATGAGGAGCCCGAGGACGACGCCGCCGTGCCTGAAGGCCACCGTCCAGCCGCCGTGCAGGCCGTCGGCGGTGAGCCCGCCGAGCGCGGCGGTCGTCAACGGGCCGAGGGTGAGCGCCAGGCCGCAGCCGATCAGGATCTGCGGCGCGAACGTCCACACGACCTCCGAGTCGGGCAGGATCGCCAGGCCGACGAGGCCGCCGGCGACGAGGATCACCCCTGCGAGCGCGATCCCGCGGACGGCGAAGCGCGTGGCCGCCGATGCGAGGATCGCCGCTGCCGGCATGACCGAGACAGCCGCCGCGGCCTGGATCGGATCCAGGCCCCAGCCGTCGACGAGCATCAGGACGAGCAGGAAGAGCGCGGCCGTGAGCGCCGCCGACACGAGGGCCAGCGCGATGTTCGGGCCGAGCCGCAGCGGGGACGTGGACGGGCGCGGGACGACTGTGACCCGCCACGCCGAGATCACGGGCGCCAGGACGAGCAGGGCGATCGGCACCTGGACGGCGAACACCGCCCGCCAGGAGAGTCCCTGCGTCAGCACTCCGCCGATGGCCGGGCCGACCGCCGAGCCGATCGCCGCTGCCGCGATCCACACGCGCACGCCGCGCTCGGTCGACCTCGCGACCGCTGGAAGCAGCTCGAGGGCGGCGCAGACGACCGCCGCTCCGCTCACCGCCTGGACACAGCGCGCCGCGATGACCATCTCGAGGCTCCCGGCGAGCGCGGCCGCGCCGGAGGCCGCTGCGAAGACGACGAGCCCGGCCGCCTCGACCCTGACCGCACCGAGCCTGCGCGCCGCGATCGCCGCCGGGACCGCGGCGATCGCCACGGCGAGGTTGAAGGCCGTGATCACCCACGAGATCCCGGTGACCGTGGCGTCGAGCGCGGTCAGCATGTCCGGCAGCGCGAGCACGACGACCGACGCGTCGGCGAGCACCATCGCGACCGCCACGGCGAGGCCGATCTCCGCCCACATCGGGCGGCGCGGCTCGATCACGACTGCCGGAACGACCTCAATCGCCATTGGCGGGCGCCGGCTCGGGCGGCCGCAGGCGGTTCCCGGGCCATCCGGCCGCCTCCCCGAACAGCGCGACGAGCGCCGGGACGAGGAGCGGGCGGACGACGAAGGTCTCGATCAGGATGCCTATGGCCATGGCGAATGCGAATTCCCAGAACGCGCGAACGTGAATGATGGCAAGAAGCGCGAAACTGAGCGCAAGCGTGATGCCCGCGGTGCGGATCGCGCCCGCCGCCTGCGGCGCGGCCTCCGCCAGGGCCTCGCGCACCGGGCGGTCGCGGGCCTCCTGCCACACCCGCCCGGCGATGAAGACGTTGTAGTCCGAGCCGAGCGACACGAGCAGCACGGCCGCCGCGAACGGGACGTAGTAGGTGAGCTCGCCGTAGCCCAGGAACGTCTGGAAGACCCAGACCGTGATCCCCATCGCCGCGGCAACGCTGAGCACGCTCGCGAGCACGAGCAGGACGGGCGCCACCAGCGCGCGCAGGTAGAGCGCGAGCATGACCAGGTTGACGAGCAGGACGACGACGGCGACCCGGATCAGGTCGCTCCCCATGGCCGAGATGGTGTCGTCGGCAAGCGCCGTGTCGCCGGTGACCGAGACGCGGGCGCCGTCGAGCCCGGCCGAGCGGGCGAGCCCGGGCAGTCGCTCGCGAAGCCGGTTCACGTCGCCGATCGCCGTGGCGCCGTGCGGATCGGAGTCGAAGGCGACGATGTAGCGGGCGGCGTCGCCCTGCCGAAACGCGGTCACGTCGGTCCGCCCGAGCTGCTGCGCCGGGCCGGCGACGGCGGCGACGCCAGGCTGGCGGCGGATCGCCGCCTGGAGCCGGATGAGCGCGAGCGCGTCGTCGGAGCCGACGCCCTCGGCGAGCACCTCGGTCGGGGCGAGCATCCCGGGCGCGAACGCCCGCGAGACGGCCTCGGCCGCCCGCCGCTCCTGGGCATCGGCCGGCAGGCCGTGCACGGAGGTGAAGCCGACGCGCAGGTTGGGCAGCTGCCACGCGGCCGCCACGAGCACCGCCAGGCACGCCGCCGCGACGACGAAGCCGAGTGACCGCCGCGCCTGGAGATGGGCGAGCCGCGATCGCAGGTTCCGGCCCTCCGGCTCGACCGGAGAGGCGGCCGCGGCCGGCAGGCTCGGCCAGTAGAGCGCCCGTCCGAACACGGCCATCGCGGCCGGCACGAGCGTGATGGCGGCGACGAGGGCCACGAGCACCGACACGGCCAGCCCGGGGCCGACCGCGCGGAAGAAGCTGAGCTGAGCCACCTGCAGCGACGCGAGACTGGCCGCGAGGATCGCCCCGCCGGCGACGACGATCGGCGTGATCTGGGCGGTCGTCTGCCGGGCGGCGGGCACGCGCGCGACACCATTAGTGAGCAGTGACTGCATGGTCGATGCGTAGAAGATGGTGTAGTCGGTGACGATCCCGAGGACGAGCGCGACCATGAGCGGCTTCAGGATGTCGGGCACCGCCACGCCGGTTGCCTCGCTCAGCCGCTCGGTCGCACGCAGCGCCATGAGGTAGGCGATCCCGACGGTGCCAAGCGTCATCGCCGGCGCACCGAACGATCGGAACTTGAGCCCGACGATCAGCGCAACCATCAGGATCGTGGCCGCCTCGACGTAGGGCAGCGCGTCCTCGACGATCGTCCCCTCGTGCAGCTGCGCGGGCAGGATCCCGGTGCGGCCCACCACCGGCGCGCCCGCCCGGCGGGCGTCGGCCATGTACCGGCCGACGGCCTCCATGCGGCCGGAGAGCGAGGTCGCCGGCGGGAATTGGAAGTAACTGATCACTGCCGTCGAGGACTCGCGCGACCCGGGGACCGCGCCCGCCGTGTTCGTGACCGGGAGCACCACGAACGGCGGGTCGCTCCCGTCGGAGGGCCGGTCGATCGCGAGCGCCTGCCCCACCGCGCGCCGCTGCTCCTGCACGGAGAGCCCATGTGGATCCCGCTCGACGACTGACACCTCCGCTCCGAACGGCACGTCGAACGCGTTCGCCGCGCGCCGCGCCGCCTCGAGCGCGGGCGCATGCTTGGGGACGAGCGAGACGAGGTCGCCCGGCGAGGATGTCGGCGCCGCAACGTTCAGGGCGACGTAGACCGCTGCGACGGCCCAGGCGGCGAGGATCGGCCAGCGCAACGCGACGACCAGCCGGGCATACGCCGTGGCCGCACGACTGCTGGATGCGGGCCGCTCCCTCCTCGCTCACGTGCGAGTCATGCCCGGGAGCGCCGGATCGCAACCGGTCGTGCAGGTCAGACCGTGACCGCCGGCCAGATCGCGGCGACCATCCGCTCGGGCCAGTTCCTCGGGATCGGGCCGGCCGCGAGAGCGTGCGGTAGAGGTACGACCCGATCAGCATCTCGATCATGGTCTCCGGGTCGGAGTCCGCAGGGATCTGGCCCTGGTCGCGCGCCAGCTTGAGCACCGCCTCCATCTGGCGCCGGGTCGGGTGGATGACGCGCTCACGAAACGACTCGAGCATCTCGGGATGCTCGTGCCGCTGGAGATAGAGCGACGCAGCGATCCCCACGCCGTCGTTCGGCCCGACGCACTCGTGGAACCCGCGCAGGAGCTGGATCAGCGTCGTTCGCGGGTCGGGGCACTCTCCGGGCTCCTTCGCCTCGGCCATCGCACAGACCGCGGCGGTGACCATGTCGGCCTTCGCCGGATACCGACGGTAGACCGTCGCCCGCGTGACGCCCGCCTCGGCGGCGACGGCCTCGATCGACGTGCCGTCGTAGCCCTCGCGGCTCAGCAGGCGCAACGTCGCCGCGATGATCTCGCGATCGGCGGCGACGTTCCGGGGCCGGCCGGGTGGCCGGCCTGATGGTGACGGTTCGGTGATTGCCATCGTCGGGATATTATGATACACCACAGATCTGTATCGAAATCCAATTGGGAGATTTACCCTCATGCCACACACTCAAGACCGCAAGGGGCTCGCACTTCTCCTCCTCTGCGCGGTCCAGTTCATGGTGGTGCTCGACATCGCCATCGTCAACGTGGCGCTTCCCACGATCAAGACGGCTCTCAGCTTCGACGAGACCAGCTTGTCGTGGGTCATCAACGCGTACACGCTGACCTTCGGCGGCCTGCTGATGCTCGGCGGCCGCACAGCCGACCTGCTCGGGCGGCGGCGGATGTTCATCGCCGGCCTCGCGCTCTTCTCCGGTGCGTCGCTTGCGTGCGGCCTGGCAACGTCCGAGACCACGCTCATCGCCGCCCGGGCGATCCAGGGAGTCGGTGCGGCGATCATCTCGCCGGCCGCGCTCTCGATCCTGATGACGACCTTCGACGAGGGCGCTGAGCGCAACAAGGCCCTCGGCATCTGGGGCGCCGTCGCCGGTACGGGTGGCGCCGCGGGCGTCCTCCTCGGCGGGATCCTGACCGACCAGCTCAACTGGTCGTGGATCTTCTACATCAACGTCCCCGTGGGCTTGGCAGCGATCGCCCTCGCGCCCCGCATTCTGCGCGAGAGCCGCATCGAGCAGGGCAAGCGGGCGTTCGACTTCCTGGGAGCCGTGCTCGTAACGGGCGGCCTCTCGCTGCTCGTGTACGCGCTGGTGCAGACCGTCGACCACTCGTGGACGTCGCCGCGCACCATCGCCATGTTCGTCGGATCGGCCGTCCTTCTGGCCGGCTTCATCGCAACCGAACGGCGGGCACACGCTCCGCTCATGCCGCTGCGCCTCTTCCGCAACCGCTCGCTGGCGGGCGGCAACGTGGTGGGGCTCATGCTCGGCGCATCGATCTTCTCGATGTTCTTCCTGCTGACGCTCTACATGCAGCAGGTGCTGGGCTACTCGGCGCTCAAGACCGGCGTCGGCTACCTGCTGGTGTCCGGCGTGATCATCGTGTCGGCCGGCGCATCGCAGGCGCTCGTCACGAAGATCGGCGTGCGCACGGTGCTCGCGACCGGCATGGGCCTCACCGCCGTCGGCCTGGTGTACTTCAGCCAGGTCTCGGTCGGCGGCTCGTACCTGGCCGACCTCGCGCCGGGCTTCATCCTGACCGGCGTCGGGCTCGGGTTCTCGTTCGTGCCCGTCACGATCGCGGCCCTGGTCGGCGTCGACTCGGCCGAGGCGGGAGTCGCCTCGGGCATCATCAACACGTCGCAGCAGATCGGCGGCGCGCTGGGGACGGCGATCCTCTCGACCGTCGCCTTCACGCGGGCGGCCGACTACGCCACCAGCCACAACCCGACGCCGCAGCTGCCGCTGTTCGCGGCGGTCGACGGCTACCAGGCGGCGTTCCTGGTCGGGGCGATCATCGCCACGATCGGCCTGGTTGCGACGCTGACGATGGTGCCCGGCGGTACCGCCGAGGCGCTCGTCGCCGACGAGGCCACGGAGCCGGCCGCGGCGTGATCGAGCCGTTCGGGCTTCATCTGCCCGTCCGGATCCAGTTCGGGGAGGGCGCCGCAAGCGCCCTCCCCGACGTGCTTTCGGAGCTCGGCGCCGAGCGGCCGGTGGCGATCGCTGACGAGGCGGTCGCGGCACTTGCCGGCGGCATCGAGACGCTCGTGAAGCCGGCCGGCGAGCCGACGGTGGCGATGGTGGCCGGCATCGCCGAGCAGCTGGCCGCGCTCCGGCCCGACGCGGTCGTTACCATCGGCGGCGGGTCGGCGCTCGACGTGGGAAAGGGCGCACGGGCAGCGCTCAGCCAGGGCGTCCCCGCGGCCGACCTCTACGCCGGGCGCGCGGCGATCGCCGAGCCGCGGATTCCGCTCGTGGCCCTCCCCACAACATCCGGCACCGGCTCCGAGGTGTCGGGCGGATCGGTCGTCACCGACCCGGAGACGGGCCGCAAGCTCGGGATCGCGTCTCCGCTGATGCGCGCGCAGCACGCGCTGGTCGATCCGCTCGCCACCCTCGGACTGCCGCGGAGCGCGACGATGGAGACCGGGGCCGACGCGCTGGCCCAGGCGATCGGCGGCGTCACCGTCCGAAACGGCAACCCGGGATCGGTCGCGCTCGGCCTTGAGGCCTGCCGGTACGTCGCCGCAGGGTTCGCACGGGCGGTGGCCGACGGCTCGGACCGCGAGGCCCGCGCCCAGATGTCGCTCGGCAGCCTCCTCGCCGGGCTTTCGATGAACCTGTCGGACTGCGGCGCGGACCACGCGCTCGGCCACGCAATCGGCGCCGGGCTCCACCTCCCCCACGGCCTCGCCGTCGGCCTCGTCCTCGCCGAGACGCTGGACGTCTCGCGTGCGTCGTGCGCAGAGCGGCTCGAGCGGGTGGCCGACGCGCTCGGCGAGCCCGAAGACGGGTCGGGCGACGGATCGCGGGCCGTCACGGCTGTGCGCCGGCTGCTCGCGGCGGCCGACTTCCCGACCTGCGCCGGCGCCGGGGTCACCCCGGACGCGATCGAGGCGCTCGTCCCGGCGGCCGTCGATGACTACTGCCTCGCCGTCGACGCCCACGACTGGTCGGAGGGCGAGGTGCGCACGGCGTTCGCCGCCGCGGTCTCGCTCAGCGGGCGATGAGCACCTGCACGCGGCCGTCCTCGACCCGCACCCGGTGGGTGCGCACGGACTCGAGCGCCGGACCGGTGCGAGCCTCGCCGCTATCGCAGGTCGAAGATCGACCCGTGGCACGGGCACTCGACCTCGTCGGCGGTCAGCCGCCCGTCCGACAGCGGGCACTCCTCGTGCGTGCACGTGTCGTCGAACGCGTAGAGCCGGCCGCCGGCCCGGGCGACGGCCACCGGATCCGCGGGATCGCCGACGACCACCATCGTCGCCCTCCGCGAGGTCGGCGTCCGCCCCGGCGTCGGTCCACTCCTCCATCAGTCCCACCGGACGTGGAGCGCGGTCGGCGCGCGGAACTCCCAGCCCGAGAGCTCGACCTCGTGGTCGGCGTCGAGCCGGAGGGCCGGGAAGCGGTCGAGCAGCATCTCGAGCGGCAGGCGCACCTCGTGGCGGGCGAACGGCGCCCCGGCGCAGTGGTGCGCGCCGAGCCCGAACGCCGCGTGCGCCCCGCGGCGGTCGATGTCGTAGCGGTCGGCCTCGGGCCAGTGGCGATCGTCGCGGTTGGCCGACGCCAGGACGGCGGCGATCGCGTCGCCCGGCTCGAGCTCCACGCCCGAGAGCGTCACCGGCTCTGTCACCTGGCGCGTCTGGGTGCCGACGGGCGAGTGCCACCGAAGCGCCTCCTCGATCGCGGGACGGAGGAGTCCGTGGTCGGCGCGGACCCGCGCCAGCGTCTCGGGATGGGTGAGGAGCGCCCACAAAGAGATGCCGAGCGCGTGCCCCGGCTCCTGCATCCCACCCAGCAGGATCAGCTTGAGGTTCGAAAGCACCTCGGCCCTCGTCGCGTCGGCCGCCAGCATGTGGGAGAGGACGCTCTCGTCGGGCTCGCGCTCGAGCCGGTCGAGAAGCGGGCCGATGCGGCCGTCGATCTCGGCGCTCGTCGCGTCGGCGACCGCCTGCTTCTCGGGGTCCTGCTCGAAGTTGGCGCCGCCGGTCGCGAGGTCGCCGAACCACCGCCTGAGCGTCTCGGCGTCGAGGTCGCCGAGGCCCATCACCGCGCCGAGCGCCAGCACCGAGACCGGCTCGCAGTAGGTGCTCATGAGCTCGGCGCCCGGGCCATCCGCGATGGCGTCGAGGTGGCGCCGGGCGATCGGCTCGATCACCCCCGGCGCATAGCCCTCGACGGTGCGCGGGCGCATCGGCGCGTCCATGCCGGCCCGCATCCGCGCGTGGTCGGCGCCGTCGACGGTGAGGACGTTGCGTCCCAGCGTGCGGGCCAGCGGCGAGGCGTCGACCTCGGCCGTGAAGACCTCGGGGTGGGTGGCGACGAACTGCACGTCGTCCCAGCGCGTGACCAGGCGCAGGCCGACGGCCGGCACGAAGCACACCGGCTCCTCCTCGCGCAGGCGCGCATAGATCGGGAACGGGTCGGCCTCGAGCGCCTCGACCGTGATCGATGCGCCGAGATCAGAGGTGGTGGGTGTACTCACGGAACTCCCAGTCGGTCACCCAGCTCCGCGCGCGGGCAAGCTCGGCGTCCTTGTTCACCCGGAAGATGCGGACGAGCTCGGTGCCCATCGCGTTCGTGATGTACTCGTCCGCCTCGAGCGCTGCGAGCGCCCCCTCGAACGTGTCGGGGAGCGGGGTCATCGACTCGAGGTCCGGGTGCTCGTAGATCAGGCCCTCGATGGGCGCCGGCGGCTCGAGCTTGCGCTTGATCCCGTCGAGCCCGGCGAAGAGCGCCCCGGCGACCACCAGGTACGGGTTGGCCGCACCGTCGCCGACCCGGAACTCGACGCGCGTCGCATTGCCGCGCTCGCGCGGGACGCGCGCGAGGGTGAGGCGGTTGTCGTGCCCCCACGAGACGAGCGTCGGCACGAGCGCCTCGGGGTGGATCCGGCGGTAGGCATTCGTCGTCGGGTTGAAGAACGCCATCAGCGCCGGGCCGTGCTCGAGGAGGCCGGCGAGGAAGTGATGGGCGACCTCCGAGATGCCCTCCGGGCCGGCCGCGTCATTCATCAGCGTCTTGCCGGCGTCGTCACACAGCGAGAGGTGAAGGTGGAAGCCGGAGCCCTCGTCGTCGTTCCAGGGCTTCCCGATGAACGTGGCGAGGAGCCCCTCGCGGGCGGCCATGTCCTTCACGATCGACTTCAGGCGGAACGCCCGGTCGGCGGCCTCGAGCGCGGGAGCGTGGCCGATGTTGATCTCGAACTGGCTGCGGCCGAACTCGTGGTTGGCGGCGATCGCGCCGAGGCCCATGTCGACGCACGCGTCGAGCATGGCCGAGAGCACGCGGCGCGGGTCGGCGACGTGGCCGACGGTGTAGACGTGGCTGTCGTTGTCGACGTAGCGGCGGTAGCCGTTCGGCGCGGTCGGGTCGGGCTCGCACAGGTAGAACTCGAGCTCCGGCCCGATCACGGGGTGCAGGCCCAGGTCGGCGAACTCGGCGATCGCCCGGCGCACGGCGCCGCGCGGGTCGACCTCGTACGGGCGTCCCGTCCATGCGCAGGAGGTCGGCGATGCACCACGACGTGCCGGGCTCCCACGGGATCGGCACGAGCGTGTCGAGGTCGGGCATCCCGATGATGTCCTGGAAGCCGTGCTCGGGCCCGGCCGTCACGACGTGGCGCAGGTCGACGGTCATGATGGCCTCGCAGAAGCCGCCGCCGTCCTCGGCCAGATGGCGGAAGTGCTCGATCGGGTAGTCCTTGCCGCGCGAGATGCCGTGCAGGTCGGGATAGGTCATGCGCACGGTGCGCACGCCTGCCTTCTCGAGGTCGGCGAGCCGACTATCGGCCATGCGTCAATCCTTTCATGCGGCCGAGGCCCGCACGGGCATCGACTTGAACGCGTTCGTGAAGTTGGTGCGGATCCGCTCGGCGGGGCCGGCGGGCTCGATCGATGCGAGCCGCGGGAGCAGCTCCTCGAACATGACCTTGACCTCGAGCTTGGCGAGGTGCGCGCCGAGGCAGAAGTGGGGGCCGCCGCGCCCGAAGCTCACGTGCTCGTTGGGGCGGCGGCCGACGTCGAAGCGGTACGGGTCGTCGAAGACCAGCTCGTCGCGGTTGGCCGAGATGTACCAGACGACGACCTTGTCGCCTTCGCGGATCGTCCTCCCGCGCAGCTCGACGTCGCGGGTCGCCGTGCGGCGGAAGTGCAGGACGGGCGTGGCCCAGCGGATGATCTCGTCGACCGCGGTCGGCATGAGCGCCGGGTCGTCGCGCAGGCGCTCGAGCTCCTCGGGGTGCTCCATCAAGGCCTGCATGCCGTGGGCGATGGCCTGGCGGGTGGTCTCGTTCCCGGCGACGACGAGCAGCAGGAACATGACGTCGAACTCGCGCGACGTCAGGCGCTCGCCGTCGATCTCGGCCTCGACCAGCTTCGTCACGAGGTCGTCGCGCGGCTCCGAGCGACGGGTCTCGGCGATGCCGTGGCCGTACTTCCAGAGCTCGACCGCGGCCGGGCTCCGGAACGGGAGCAGGCGGTAGCGGTCGGACTCGGGATCCTCGTAGGAGATGTCCGACATCGTGGGGTCGGTCGAGCCGATCATCCGGTCGCCCCAGTCGATCAGGAGCTGGTTGTCCTCCGGGGGAACGCCCAGGATGCGGCACAGCACCTGGATCGGGAGCGGTGCGGCGATGTGCTCGATGAAGTCGAACTCGCCGCGCGGGAGGGCGTCGTCGAGGATGGCGCGCGTCAGCTCGCGGAGCAGGTTCTCGTAGGCGGCCACGGCTCGGGGGGTGAAGCCGCGGTTCACGAGCCCGCGCAGGCGGGTGTGCCGGGGCGGGTCGGTGTCGATCATCGACTTGCGCGCCTCGATCGCGTCGGGTGCGAGATCCTCGAGGGCCGTCGCGCCGGTCTCGGACGAGTAGGTCGCGGTGTCCTTGTGGATCGCGACCAGGTCGTCGTGGCGGGTGACCGCCCAGTAGCCCTTGCCGTGGGGCCAGTCGTACCAGCGCACCGGATCGTTCTGGCGCAGCCAGTCGAACATCTCGTAGGGGACGCTGCGGGCGAAGGCGTCGTTCTCGAAGTCGATGGCGGGCGCGGCCGTCGTCATCCCGTCGAGCCGTCGAGGATCTGGAGCATCTTCAGGTCGCTCATGAAGTCGAGCGCGTAGTCGCCTCCCTCGCGGCCGACGCCCGAGATGCCCATGCCGCCGAACGGCGCGGTCAGGTCGCGGACGAGGAAGGTGTTGACCCACACCGTGCCGGCGCGGACGGCGCGGCCGACACGCTCGGCCCGCTCGCGCGCGCCCGTGTAGATGATGCCGGAGAGCCCGTACGGGGTCGAGTTGGCGAGCGCGACGGCCTCGTCCTCGGTCGCGAAGGTCTGGAACGTCAGCACCGGGCCGAACACCTCGCGCTGGACGATCTCGGAGTCGTTGGACTTCGGCTCGATCAGGGTCGGCTCGTAGAAGAGGCCGCCGATCTCGGGCTGGGCGCCGCCGCGGACGATCCGGTCGCCGTTCACGCGGGCCCGCTCGACGAAGCCCTCGACCCGGGCCAGGTGGTCGCGGTGGATGAGCGGCGAGACGGTCGTGCGGTCGTCGCGCGGGTCGCCGAGGACGTGGGCGTCGGTGTGGCGGTGGAAGCGCTCGAGGAAGTCGTCCTTGACCGACTCCTCGACGAGCAGGCGCGTGCCGGCCAGGCACACCTGCCCGGCGTCGTCGTACTGGCCGGCGGCCTTGGCGGCGGCGGCCTCGATGTCGGCGTCGGCGAAGACGATGAGCGGGCCCTTCCCTCCCAGCTCGGCCGTGAAGGGGACGATGTTGGCGGCGGCGGCCTGCCCGATGAGGCGGCCGGTCTCGGGCGAGCCGGTGAAGCTCACGCGGCGGATGCGGGGGTGCGAGACGAGCGCGGCGCCCGCCTCCTCGCCGATCCCCTGGACGACGTTGAAGACGCCCGCCGGGAAGCCGGCCTCGGCGGTCAGGTCGGCGAGGATCGAGCAGGCGAGCGGCGACCACTCGGCCGGCTTCAGGACGACGGTGCAGCCGGCGGCGAGCGCGGGCGCCGTCTTCCAGGTCGAGAGCATGAACGGCGCGTTCCACGGCGTGATGACGGCGGCGGGGCCGGCGGGCATGCGGACGACGCGGTTGTCGGTCGAGTTGCTCGACCAGTGGCGCTCCTCGTAGGCCTCGGCCAGGTCGGCGTAGCTTCGGTAGTTGCGCGCGCCGCGGGCGATGACGCGGGCCCGGAGCGAGCGCTCGAGCATCGCCATGTCGAGGCACTCGACGGTCGCGAGGCGGTCGATGTTGGCGTCGATCAGGTCGGCGAGCCGGCGCAGGTAGGGGCCGCGGCCCTCTGGCCCGAGCGCGGCCCAGGCCGGGAACGCGTCGGCCGCCGCCACGACGGCCATGTCGACCTCGGCCTCACCGGCGCGCGCGACCTCGGCGAGGAGGCTCTCGTCGATGGGCGAGCGATCCTCGAACCGCTCGTCGCTCGCAACGCGGCGCCCGCCGATCCAGTGGTCGGGCGAGACGGCGATGCCGGCGACGGTGCTCATGCGGCGACCCCGGTACCAGGTATGGCACTCACCGCCGTTTCACGGCCGTCGCTGCCATGTTGCACTTCGCGACCGGCGGCTGATGGCACGTCCGAGCACGTGTGTCGCACGTGTCGCGGAACGGGCATTGGAAGAGGTGCCATACCTGGTACCACCACCTAGACCTCCCGCACCGTCTCGAGGTCGTCGACCGTGTACGCGAACGTGAAGCGGAAGCCCTTGCCGACGCGGACGGGCGCGAGGGCGGCGTGCTCCTCGCCCGGCGCGTCGTGGAGCTCGAGCGTCGCCGGGCCCTCGTGGATCGCCGAGATCGAGCGGTCGCTGCTCCTCGCCCGCACCAGCTCGTGGACGGCCGGGTCGTCGTGGCGACCCGACGCCAGCCGCGGGAAGTGGCGGCGGTTCACGAGCGGCGGATCGTTGTGCGTCGGGCCCGTCTCGGACTCGCGCTCGGGCGTGACCGTCCCGCGCGCGAGCAGACGCCCGTGCGCGGAGCACACGCCGGCGAACGTCCGCCCCTCCGCGAGGCAGTCCAGGCCGAACGACCGCGTCATCTCGATCTGCCCGAGCTTCTTCGGGAAGCCCTGGATCCACCCTCGCACGAGCGCGAAGTCGCGGTCGACCCAGATGTACGGGCACGTCGTGACCGCCTCGCCGTCGAGCGACCCGGCGACGACGACGAAGAACTCCTTGTACTGCCCCCGCGCCGGGTCGACCAGCTCGTCGCCTCCCTCCGAGCACGACTGCCAGTCGACGAAGAGCGCGGCGCACCGGCCGGGATCCTCGGCGAACGGCTCGATCCCCTCGGGCAGCACCGCCGCGACCGCCGCCGGCTCCGCCCAGTACTCGATCACGAGGAAGTCGCCGACGTAGTGCCAGGGCGGCGCGGGGACGAGCGACGCCGTCCCGCCGGGCGACAGCGGCAGCGAGTACCCCCGCTGCTTACTCATGCAGGAACTGCTCCACGAGCGACTCGGCGAACGACTTGTCGGCCAGCTTGTACGCGAGCGCCGTCATCCGCCACGAGTCCGAGAGGTAGAAGCGCTCGTACAGCTCGCCGCGCCCGCCCAGGTCGGAGCCGATGTAGTCCCAGGCCAGCCGGAAGAGCCGGATCCGCCGCTCGGCGTCGGCGCCGCCCGCCTGGTAGTACTTGGCGATGTCGTCGGCCAGCGGCCCCTGCATGTCGGCCAGCGACGGGGTGCACATGAAGCCGCCGCCGCCGATCAGCTGGAGCAGCTCGTTGCAGTACGGGAGCCACTTCGGCATCTGGCCGCGGAGCGCCAGGAACGGACGGTCGTCGGGATACCAGACGCCGCCCTCGTCCAGGAACGACCCCGCCTCGGCCGACACCAGCGCCGAGCGCGTCAGCTCGACCATGTTCCACATCTGCCCGAGCTTCTCCTGGATGTGGTCGAACCGCCCCACGCCCGTCGTGTTGGCGATGAGGTGGCCGAGCCCGAACGCGAACGACAGCTTGACGTGGGCGCGCGTGAACGCCTGGTGCATGATGTGCCCGCGCCAGCCGGTGTCCGAGATGACCTCGGAGTAGCCGACCGTGTCGCCGTCGAGGAACACGCGGTTCTTCGGCACCTCGACGTCGTCGAAGATCGCCACCGCGTCCATCTCGTCGAACCGCGACGAGAGCGGGTAGTCGAACCGGTCGCGCTCCTTCGAGTACGAGTCGCGGCAGATGAACTTGAGCCCGGGCGTCCCCATCGGGATCGCGAACGACAGCGCGTAGCGGCCGTCCTGCGGGCGGATGTCCGACCCCGGGTAGATCGTGAGCTCGTCGGCGTACGGCGCGAGCGTCGCCAGCATCCGCGCGCCGCGGACGGTGATGTGGCTCTCGGTCTCGCCGATCTTGTGGAGCGCCACCTCGCCCGCGGCCTGCTCGGCCTCGGGCTTCGTGCGGTCGACCTGCGGGTTCATGATCGAGTGCGTCGTCGAGAGGTCGCGGTCACGCATCTCGCGCTGGTACGCGACGATGTTGGCCGCCCCCTCGTCGTTCCCGCGCCGCGCCCACACGTCGGAGCGGCCGGCGAAGCAGGCGAACGTCACGTTCAGGTAGTCGGGCGTCCGGCCCATCATCCCGGCGGTCAGCGCCGCGGTCAGCTCGACCGCGCGCCGGCGCCGCTCGAGGTCCTCCTTCGAGCGCGGGATGAGGTGGGTCACGTTCACGAGCGCCCCGGTGTCGGGCGCGGGCGCGAGCATCTCGTCGGCGTGCTCGTGCTGGAGGTCGTACACGCGCGCCATCGTCCGCGCGGCCGCCTCGAGCGCGGGGTGCTCGAGCGGGTGGGTGATCTTCTCGCCGTTCAGCCAGATCTCACGCGCGTCGCCGCGCAGCCCGTCGAGGAACTGCTCGCCGGTGCGGGCCGCCACGGTCTCTTCGGTCGTCGCCATCAGTCAGGTACCTCCAGGGGAGGGAGCTTCTCGCCCAGCATCTCGAGGCTCTCGCGCTCGTAGCGGACGGCCTCGTCGTCGAAACGGAAGTACGAGCGCGGCGGGAGCGGGCCCCACGTGTTCGACGAGAAGCGGTCGTCGGGCCATTGCCGCGGCTCGTGGTCGGGCTCGAGCTGCTCCATGTCGACGTAGCACTCGACGAGCAGCGGTTCCTCGGTGATCCGCACGTAGCCGCAGATGTTCTGCGCGATGCCGTGCCGGACCGGGCCCCAGGAGAGCCACCGGCCGTGCTGGGCGACGTTGTCGAAGAGGCTCCGCAGCGTGCCGAAATCGTAGTAGTCGAACGCGAGATGGTGAAAGTGCGGGAACGGGCTCCTGACGAGCGCCATCTGGTGGTGCTCGGCGTTCACGTGGAACCAGATGCCGGCGTCGCCGAGGTAGTCGGCGATCTCCATCCCGAGCACGTCGGTGTGGAAGCGCGTCACCGCATCGAGGTCGGCCGTCAGCCGGTTCACGTGCCCGAGCTTGCGCGGGCGAAGGCCGCCGAGCGACGACGTCTGGCGCGCGATCGCCGGACGGCGGTCGGCGTCGTCGCGGTACGCCACGATGTGGTGCTCGAAGCCCTCCGGGTCGGCGACGACGAGCGTGTCGCCCTCGTCACGCCAATTGGCACCCGCCGTGGCGGCCAAGTGGCCGCGGGCCTCGTCGAGCGAGCACGACCGCCGCAGCTGCCACGCGGTGTGCGCCTCGCCGAGCGGCTCGCCGCGGACGAGCTCGAGCGAGTAGGGCTCGTAGTCGCAGGCCAGCGTCGCCCGGTCGGCCCCCTCCTCGCGCACCTGGAGCCCGAACTGGAGCGCGTAGCGGGTGGCCGCCTCGCGCACGTCGGCCACGTTCAGGCACACGTGGTCGATCTTCAGGAGCTTCAGCACGAGATTGGATACAGTATCCGCGGCCGCCCGGGGCGTCAAGCGGGGAGGCCAGACCCCATAGCGATTCGGCTATGGGGTCTGGCCCCGGTTGTTCGGTCAGGGCTCGACCGGCGGATGCCGGGCGATGTGGTCGCGCGTGAGCGTCTCGGCGCGGTCGCCGTCGCCGGCCGCGATCGCGTCGATGATCGCCTCGTGCTCCTCGGCCCACGCGCCGGTGCCGCCGGCCTGGGCCGCCTGGGCCGTGTAGATCGCAACGCTGATCCTGGCCACCCACAGAAGCTCGGCGAAGTGCGCCAGGTGTGGATTGCCCGACGCCGACACCAGCGCCAGATGGAACTCGCGGTTCGCGTCGAGGCTCTTCGCCGGGTCGGCGCTCCCACGCTGTGCCGCGACGGCCGCGCGCATGCGGTCGAGCTCCGCCGCCGGGTCGCGCTCGGCGGCAAGGCGCGCCGCCGGCGGCTCGATCACGAGCCGGGCCGACCAGGCGTCGCGCATGTCGCCGAAGTCGAGCTGGGCGACGGTCGCCCCGTAGTTCGGCTGGAGCGTGACCAGCCCCTCGGCGGCCAGCCGGCGCAGCGCCTCGCGAAGCGGCGTCCGTGAAACGCCGAACTCGGCGGCCAGCGTCTCCTGGGGAAGCCGCGAGCCGCGCTCCAGCTCACCGGTGAGGATCTGGCTGCGCAGCGCGGCGTGGACCTGGTCGACGACGCTCGCGATCTGAATGGGCCGAACGGGCACTGGACACTGGATACAGTACGCTAGGAACGGCCGGAGCGCACGGCCTCTTCGGCCTCGTCCTCGGGCATCGCGAGGGCCACATGGAGCGTGTTGGCCGAGACCTGGAGCTGCTCGCCCGGCCCGGCGAGGTCGACGTCCCAGTCGACGACCGTGTTCTCGAGCCGCCCGAGCCCCGACGCCTCGACGGCCACCACATCGCCCGGCTCCATCGGCCGCGAGTTGGCCGGGGTGCCCGTCAGGACGACGTCGCCCGGCTCGAGCGTGATCGTGCGCGACAGATCGGCGAGTAGGTAGGCGATGGGCCAGATCAGATCCGCCGCCGACCCCTCCTGCACGACCTCGCCGTTCAGGAACGTGCGGATCTCGAACGCCGTCGGGTCGAAGTCCTCCGCAGCCGTCAGAGCGGGCCCGATGGGACAGAAGCCGTCCTGCCCTTTCACGCGCAGCATCGACCCCCGGTCGGCGTGGCGGAAGTCGTGCAGCCCGACGTCGTTGGCCGGCGCATAGCCGGCGACGTGCGCCAGCGCCTCCGCCTCGGGCACGCCGTGCATCCGCCGCCCGATGACGGCCGCCACCTCGCCCTCGTAGTTCAGGAACTGGGCTCCCCGCGGCCGGCGCAGCACGCCGCCGTGGCCGTTCAGCGTCGAGAGCGGCTTCATGAAGTACGACGGCTCGGCCGGCGTCCGCGCCCTGTACTCCTCGACCCGGCTGCGGTAGGTCAGGTGCGTCGCGATGATCTTGGTCGGCTCGACCGGCGCGAGGTACTCCGCCTCCGCCGCCGCGATCCGCACCCCCGAGTCGAGCACGACATCGTCGCCCTCGAGCCGGCCCCAGGCCGGCGCCCCGTCGTGCTGCACACGCACCCTGCGATCCGCCACGGCCGGGGACAGTATCGTAGGCACCCGCATGAGCGACGCCACCGACGACCGCCGCCGCCGCGGCCTCGAGCGCCTGAAGGAGCTGGGCGACCACCCCGGCGGCGAGACGTTCATGGATCGGATGGGCGAGCCGATGTCGACCTGGCTCGTCGACTGGGTCTTCGGCGACGTCCACGCCCGCCCGAATCTCAGCCCGCGCGAGCGCGAGCTCATCATCCTCGCGCTCCTCACCGGCCTCGGCAGCTCCGACCCGCAGGTCGCCGCCCACATCGAGGCGCTCCGGGCGATCGACGTGCCCGACTCGGACATCGAGGAGGCCATCCTCCAGACCGCCCCGTACACCGGCATCCCGCGGGCCATCAACGCGCTCAAGGTGCTGCGAACGGAGCAGGGCCGATGAAGGCCGTCCGCTACGCGACCGGCGGCGGCGAGGCTCGCCTCGGCCGCCTCGACGGCGACACCGTGGTCGACGCCGGCGCCGCGCCGAGCGAGGGCTTCGTCCCCTCCGACGACGGCTGGGACCACATCGCGGCCGCCTCCGGCGAGGCCAGGCCGCTGGCCGGCCTCCGCCTCCTCCACCCGACCGTCCCCAGGAACCTGATCGCGATCGGCCTCAACTACCGCGACCACGCCGCGGAGTCAGAGCTCGAGATCCCGCCGGTCCCGGTGGTGTTCGCCAAGTTCCCGTCGGCGCTGATCGGGCCCGACGATGCGATCGTCGTCCCGCGCGAGGAGACGCGCCCCGACTACGAGGGCGAGGTGGCGGTCGTGCTCGGCCGCACCGTGTACCGCGCCTCGGCCGACGAGGCTCGCGCCGCCGTCGGCGGCATCACGTGCCTGCACGACGTCTCCGGCCGCCGGGCCCAGCTCGAGACGCCGCTTCGCCAGTTCACGCTCGGCAAGAGCTTCGACACCTTCTCGCCGATGGGCCCGTGCGTCGCGAGCGCCGCGGACGTGGATCTCGAGTCGATCGGCATCCGCACCGTCGTCTCGGGCGAGACGATGCAGGACTCGAACACGGCGAACCTGATCTTCTCGATCGTCGACCTGGTCGTCTACTGCTCCGCCGGGGTCACGCTCGAGGCGGGCACCGTCATCGCCACCGGCACCCCGGGCGGCGTCGGCGACTCGCGCGTCCCGCCGCGCTACCTCCGTGAGGGTGACGTCGTCGAGATCACCGTCGACGGCGTCGGCACGCTGCGGAACCCGGTCACGCTCGAGCGCTAGACGCGCCCCCGAAACCACGTGCGCCGGCGGCCTTGCGGGCAGTTCGTGCCCGGGGACCGCCGGCGCTGCGTGGCCCGCCGGAAATCGTGGTTCCGCGGGTACCCACATTCTGTCACCATCTGTTTACGGCCAAGCTTTTCCGCCGTCCATGGCGTCTCCTTTGGAGCCGAAGGATTCAGGAAATCAACCGTATCGCGCCGCGCCATATTGTGTCAACACGCTATGGACAGAAGGCGCCAGGGTGGCTATGCTGAGACCGTGGGTCGCCGCCCCCCCACCCACGTGGACGACGCAGGCGCGCTTGGTGCGCGGCTCCGTCGGCTGCGCAACGAGAAGGGGCTGTCGCTTGCGCGGCTCGCGTTCGACGGCTGCTCGACCTCGTACCTGTCTCGGGTCGAGGCCGGCGACCGTGTGCCGTCCGTGCCGATCCTCGTCGAGCTGGCCCGCCGGCTCGACGTGACGGTCGAGGAGCTCGCGGGCCGGGATGCGGCGGGGTCGATCCCCGCGGCGACGATCCTGCTCGCCGAGATGTCAGCTCGCCTGGGAGAGCCCGACGCTGGTTCGCGGCTCGACGAGCTCGAGGCAGAGGCGCGCCGGTCGGGGGACCGGCATGCACTCAGCCGCGCCCTTGAGGCGCGCGGCCTCGTCGCTCTCGAGCGCCGTGACGACGAGCGCGCGATTGCCGCGCTCGAGCAGGCGCGGTCGTGCGACCCGGGTGCAACGCCCCGGCTCAGGCCGACGATGTTCGAGGCGCTCGGGCGCGCCTATGCGGGCGTCGGCGACCTGAGCAGGGGCATCGCTCTCTTGCGGACGGCGCTCGATGACGTGATGCGACCGCCCGCCGATGTGCCCGGCGCGGTGCGCTTCGGCGTCTACCTGGCAAGCGCGTACACCGACCAGGGCCGCTTCGCCGAGGCCGAGGTCGTGCTCGCCGGCCTGATCGAGCTCGAGCCGCGGATCGCCGACCCGACCGCGCGCGCCCGGCTGCAGTGGACGCTGGCCCGGACGTATGCCGAGCAGGGCCGGCTCAAGCTCGCCGAGCGCTACGGCCGCGAGGTGCTCTCCCACCTGGAGGAGTCCGAGCAGTCTGCGCTTCGAGGCCGGGCCCACCTGCTGCTCGGGCAGATCCTGCTCGACCAGCGCCGCCGCACCGAGGCCGACGAGGAGCTGAGCCGCGCCGAGGAGCTCATGCGCGACGCGGGCGCCGGGGCGCCGGAGCTCGCGATGCTGAACGCCGAGCGCGGCCGCTCGGCCCTCCTGGCGGGCGACATCGCCGGAGCGCAGACCGCCGCCCGCAAGGCGCTCGACGAGACCGAGGCAACCGAGCCCGCCATCGCCGGCAGCGCCTGCCTCGTCCTCGCCCGCGCAGCGCTGGCCGAGGCCGACCTCGACGAGGCGCGCTTCCTCTGCCGGCGGGCGATCGAATTGCTCGAGGGAACGGCGGCGCCGCACTACCGCGCCGAGGCCCACCAGGTGCTCGCGGTGGTCGAGGAGCGCGCGGGGAACCCCGCGGCCGCGCTCGCCGCACTGTGGGAAGGCATCGGCGCCGTCGATCGGGGGTTGCTGTAGTGGCTCGCAGCACGACCGACACAGGCGCCGAGGTTCGGCGCCTCGAAGCCCGCTGCCGGGCGCTCGAGCAGCTCGTGCACCGCAGCGAGGCCGAGCGCCGCCGGGTCGTCTCGCGCCTCCTCCGCGCCGAGCAGCAGGAACGGCGCCGGATCGCCTCGGAGCTCCACGACGACACGGTGCAGGTGCTGGCGGCGTCGCTGCTCGCCCTCGACAGGCTGGCGGGGTGCACCAATGCCGACGCGATCCGCGGCGTTGCGGAGTCGACGCGGCAGACGCTCGCCGCGGCCACCGACCGCACCCGCCGGCTGATGTTCGAGCTGCGCCCGCCGCAGGGCTTCGCGAAGGCGGTGCGCGAGCTGGCATCGCAGGCCGGTCACGAGGCCGATCTCGACGTCGAGGTCAGCGTCCCGGCCGAGCCGATCCCGTTCATGGTCGAGGAGGTCGCCTACCGCACCGTGCGCGAGGCCGTCTCGAACGTCCGCCGCCACGCGCAGGCCCGCCACCTCGAGATCGCAGTCGCCGTCTCGAACGGCATGCTGCGCGGCTCGGTGCGCGACGACGGCCGCGGCTTCGACCCGGCCCGCATCGGCCGCCGGGCCCACGGCGTGCGCCTGCACCTCGGCATCGAGACGCTGCTCGAGCGGGCCGAGCTGGCGGGCGGCAAGGCGACCGTCGACTCCACGCCGGGCAAGGGCACCGAGGTCACGTTCGAGCTGCCCATGACGGGCGAGCCCGTCAGCGCCGACGACTGAGTCAGTCGCCCGTGAGCATCCGCTCGACGCCGCGCCGCTCGAGGCTGCGGGCGATGATGAGCCGCTGGATCTCGGAGGTGCCCTCCCAGATCCGGTCGACGCGCAGCTCGCGCAGCAGCCGCTCGGCGGCCGACGTCCGCATGTAGCCGCGCCCGCCGTGCACCTGCACGCACCGGTCGGCGCATCGCCAGGCCGCCTCCGACGCGAAGAGCTTGGCCATCGCGGCGCGGCCGTGGACGAGCTTCGGGTCGACGCCGGAGTCCTGCGCGCGGGCGACGTCGTGGGTCAGGAGGCGCGCGGCGGCGCAGTCGGCGGCCGAGTCGGCGAGCGGGAAGCTCACGCCCTGGAAGTCGTAGATCCGGCCCCCGAACTGCTCGCGCCCGGTGGCCCACTCGACCGCCTCGCCGAGCAGGCGCCGCATGGCGCCGACGCAGCGCGCCGCGATGTGGATCCGCTCCTCGATGAACCACTCGTTCTGGAGGTCGTTCCCGCGCCCGATCATCTCGTCGCCGCCGAGCACGGCGTCTGCGTCGACCTCGCAGTCGTAGCGCAGCGTCGGGTGGCCGTGCGGGAAGGAGTGCGCGAACGGCGGGTCGTCGATCACGTCGATCCCGGGCCGGTCGCGGTCGACCAGGAACAGGGTCGGCAGCCGCTTCTCCCCGTCGACGACGTTCACCATGACGATGTCGAAGTCCGACACGTCACCCGACGTGACGAACCATTTCTCGGCCTTGATGCGCCACCCGGCCGCGGTTCGCTCGGCCGTCCCGGCGATCCCGCCGGCGTCGGAGCCGGCGCCGCCCTCGGTGACGGCGTAGGAGTCGGCCCGCTTCCCGGCCAGCGTCGGCTTCAGGTAGCGCTCGATCTGCTCGGGCGTCCCGAAGGCGAGCACGTTGTAGCCGCCGCCCATGTTCCACCAGACGCCGTTGGTGTTGCGGCCCAGCTCCTCCTGCACGAGCACCTGCTCGAACGCCGTCCAGCCCTGGCCGCCGACCTCGACGGCGTGGTTCCCGCCGGAGAGCCCAAGCTCGCGCGCGCGGGTCGAGACGGCCTTCGCCTTCTCGGGCGGGAGCGGGCCGCCGTTTCGCTCGGCCTCGAGCTCGAGCGGGATGAGCGTCTCGTCGACGAAGCGCGCCGCGCGCTCGCGAAGGTCGGTCTGGGCTGGGGTCAGGGCCTCCATGGGCGCGTGACCCTACCCGAGCCCGGACCGCGCGCGCTCCACCGCGCCGTGCCATCCGGCGAGCCGCTCGGCCGCCTCGTCGCGGCCCATCTGCGGCTCGTACCGGGCGCCGAGATGCCAGGCGGCCGCCACCTCGTCGAGCCCGCTCCAGACCCCGACCGCCAGGCCGGCGAGCGCGGCCGCGCCGAGCGCGGTCATCTCGCTGTCGCCCGCCACTTCGACCGGCATCCCGAGGATGTCGGACTGGAACTGCATGAGCCACGCGTTCCGGGTGGCGCCGCCGTCGGCGCGGAGCGCGCGCACGGGGAGCCCCATCGCCGAGACGACGTCGGCGGTCTGGAAGGCGATCGCCTCGAGCGCCGCCCGGGCGATCTCGGCCCGGCCGGTGCCGCGGGTGATGCCGGAGATGAGCCCGCGGGCGTCGGCGTCCCAGTACGGCGAGCCGAGCCCGGTGAGCGCGGGGACGAAGTGGACGCCGCCGGTCGACTCGACCGAGCGGGCCAGCGCCTCGGTCTCGCCCGCGTCTGCGATCACCCCGAGCCCGTCGCGCAGCCACTGGACGGCCGCGCCCGTGACGAAGACCGCGCCCTCGAGGGCGGTGACGCCGGGCTGGGCAGCGGCGGTGCGGAGGATGCCGTGCGGCGGCGGGCCGCCGTCCTCGCCCTGGTTTGCGAGCACGAAGCTGCCGGTGCCGTAGGTGGCCTTGGCGTCGCCCGCCCGGAAGCAGGCCTGGCCGAAGAGCGCGGCCTGCTGGTCGCCCGCCAGGCCGGCCAGCGGCACCCGCGCGCCGCCGATCTCGGCCTCGCCGACGACGCCGCTCGACGGCACGATCCTGGGCAGCACCTCGGCGGGCACGCCGAAGAGCGCGGCCAGCTCGGGATCCCACTCGACCGGGTCGAGCCGGGCGAGCATCGTCCGCGACGCGTTGGTCGCGTCGGTGACATGCGCCTCGCCGCCGGTCAGGTTCCAGGCGAGCCAGCTCTCGACCGTGCCGAAGAGGACGTCGCCCTCGACGCGGGCGAGCAGCCATTCGAGCTTGGTCGCCGAGAAGTACGGGTCGGGCACGAGCCCCGTGCGCTCGCGGATGAGGTCGGCCGGGAGCTCGCGGCAGCGCTCCGCGGTGCGCCGGTCCTGCCAGACGATCGCCGGGTGGAGCGGACGCCCGTCCGGCCCCCAGACGACCGTCGTCTCGCGCTGGTTCGTGATCCCGACCGCGGCGAGGCCGGCGGCGGCGATGCCCGCTTCCCGGAGAGCATCGGCGGCGGCCTCGTGGACGGTGCTGAGGATCTCGTCGGGGTCGTGCTCGACCCAGCCCGGCTGCGGGTAGGACTGGCGGATCTCGCGGTACCCGCGCCCGGCGATCCGGAGCTGCTCGTCGACGACGAGGCAGGTCGTCCCGGTCGTCCCCTGGTCGATCGCGAGGATCATGAGGCGGGCGCCGCCGCCGGCATGGTGCCGCGCTGGGCCGACCGCAGGATCCAGCCGGCCATGATGAGGCAGAAGCCGACGAGCAGGCCGTAGGCCGCCTGGTCGCCGATCGTGTCGGCGATGAAGCCGGCCACGGGCGGCGCGACGAAGCTGCCCGCGCCCCAGACGAGTCCGAGGAGCCCGTTCACGGTGCCCGTCCCGAGGCCGAGCCGCGCCGAGCCGACGGCGGCGAGCGGGTAGCCGATCGTGTACGGGAGCGCGGCCACGGCGAAGCGCGCGAGGATCATGAAGACGATCACGGCCGTGGCCGAGCTCACGAGGACCGGGAGCAGGATGGCCGCCTGAAGCGCGGCGAAGAACGCGGCGGCCCGGAGCGACACGGCCCGCTCACCCATGCGAGTGGTCGCGGCGCTCACGACGATGAAGATGGCAGCGCCGACCGAGAACCACAGGCCGATCCGGCCCTCCGAGAGGCCGTTGTCGGCGAGCTGGAGCGGCGCGATCAGGTTCACGATCCCGTCGCCGACGCCGCCGAGCAGCATGATCGCGAGGGCCCCGACGAGCAGCGGCTCGGTGCGCATCTTGTCGGTGATGTGCCGGAGCGGCAGGTGCTCGTGGGCGACGCTGCGCCCGTGATTGGCGAAGGCCAGCGCGATCACGACCAGGACGGTCGCCGCGGACAGGACCGCCCACGGCGCGCCCCGGCCGACGTGCTCGGCGAGGTAGCCGCAGAAGACTGGCCCGGCCATGCCGCCGACCCCGGCGACGGTGATGACCGTCCCGAGCGCGGCCGACCGGCGGACGTCTGACGCGGAGTCGCCGATCCAGGCGAGGCCCGCCGACCAGATCGTCCCCGACGCCAGCCCGAAGGCGGCGCGCGCGAGGAGCAGGACGGCGAAGCCGGGCGCCGCCGCCATCCCGGCGGTCGAGAGGATGATGAGCACGCCGGCGGCGAGCGTGACGCGCCGCGACCCGAGCCGGTCCGACAGCCGCCCGGCCGGGATCGACGCGATCACGATTGCGAGCGGCGCGGCCGCGAGGAGCGCCCCGGCCGCGGTCGTCGAGAGGTCGTACGCGCGCGTGTATCCCGGAAGCAGCGGCACCAGACCGAGGAGCGCGATCTCGTCCAGGAAGACGAGCGCGTACATCAGGACGAACGTGCGCCGCATGCCGCAACCCTATCGACCCCCCACCGGGGCCAGACCCGCTCGGGCCCGGCCCCGGTGGGGTGCTACGTGCTCAGCAGTTCTGGTTGTCGCGAATCGGGCCCTCGAGGTTCCCGAAGAAGTAGGCCGACGGGCCGCCGTACTGGCTCGTCCGGCCGAAGGTGTTGCCGTTTCGCATCTGGCCGAACTCCCAGACGCACTCGCCGTTCACCTTGGCCTGCGTCCACCACGGGTAGAACTTCCCGGGGCCTCCCGGCGGAGGAACGGCGCAGCCGACGCCGGTCGGCTGGCAGCTGACTTCGCTCGCCGGCGCGTTCGTCTGGAACTGGATCCGCGGGTATCCGTGGCCGCGGGTCGACGGTTGCATCTGGAGGAAGGGCGACGGCCAGTTGTTGGGCGTCGTCCGGCTCGGCCAGTCGGCCCAGTAGGACGTGCCGTCGAAGTCCAGGTCGCCGTTCTGGGCGATGGTCTGGATGCACCCCGCCACCTTGTTGGGCGGAGCGGCGCCCCCGTGCGTGAAGCCCTTGGGCCAGCAGGGCGCGTCGCTGATCTCCGGGTTCGACCCTCCGTCGGGCATCGTCGTCGACTCGTACGGGCTCGTGCAGTCCTGCCAGATCGTGTCGTGGAACGTCCCGAGCGTGATCGGCATCGGGTTCTGCACCGACGTGCACGGCTCGAAATGGCCGATCTCGAACTGCGTCGAGATGTTGGTCTCGAGCGCCGCCCACGGGATGATGTTCGCCTTCTTGGCGGTCGAGTACTCGGGCTGGTAGTTGAACGGCGTCCCCGAGCAGTCCGCGAAGGACGTCTGCATGAAGCCGTTCTTGGCGGACGCGATCATGAACCCGCTCTTGCCCGTCGTCAGGTCGTCGATGGATGTCTCGAGCGCATGGCCCCCTCCGGGGAGCCGCGCATCCCACATGTGGATCCTGAGCCGGTCGCCCGGGTTCATCAGGAGGGTGTTCTGGTTGGGCGTGAACGATGCGGCGGTTGCGAGCTGCGGGCTCGGCGGGCCCGTCGGGACGCCGTTCGTCTGGATGAACGCGAAGTTCGTGGGCTCGATGCAGTTGTTGTTGCAGGTCGCGAACCCGGCCGAGCACTCCAGGTCGTTGATGTGAAGCGACGCGCACCAGTGGGTGTTGTCGCACGACTCGTTGTCGACGAACGGCGCGAATCCCGGCGCGTAGAACTGCATCTCGAGGAACGAGCTGCCGCCGCCGCCCTTGTCGAACGTCGGCGGATGCTTCGGCGCGTTCGAGTCGCTGCGCGGCCTGCACGGGTTGAGCGGGAAGGACTGCGCGTTGCAGAGCGCCATCGAGAACCACGGCGCGATCGAGAGCTCGAACCAGTGCGTCACGTCGCTGCCGGGGTTCGCGACCGTCGGCAGAGCCTTCGGGTCGCGCGGCAGCCGCTCGAGCCAGGTGATGTCGTTGCCCGAGCCGTGCCGCTTCGAAAGGAAGCGGATGATCGGCTCGTCGTGCCCGATGTACTGGCCGTTGTCGAAGAAGTGCACCGACTTGCCGTCGTAGATCGAGCGCGGGTCGCTGCACGCCAGCGAGACCCGCACCGACTTCTGGACGGGGCTCCTGCCGTTGCAGTCGAGCAACCCCACGCCGTGCGGTCTCACCCCCGCACCGGCCGATGCCGGCACGACGAACACCGCCGCAGCGAGCGCCGCGGCGAGCACGAGGAACTTCCGCATTCCTGCCCCCTCACTCGGAATGGACGAAACGGGATAGCAATAGTCCTCACGAACCGCGTTGTCAATGATGGTTGTCACCCGATGTGCCGGCCGCGGGCGGCGCGAGGTACGCAGTAGCGTTGGGCCCGTGACAGGCCCTTCCACGATCGGCGAGAGCTGCGTCGACCGCTACCTCCCGCCGATCAGCCGCGACACCCCGGGCGGGAACGCCCTGAACGTTGCAGCAGGGCTCGCCGCCGCCGGTCTGCCCACGGCCTACGTCGGCGCGGTGGGCGACGACGAGGAAGGGTGCTTCGTCCTCGCGCAGGGGCGCGCGCGGGGGATCGACATGCGCCACGTCGCCGTGGCCCAAGGTCGCACGGGACGGACCACGATCACGGTCACGCCGGAGGGAGACCGCGTCTTCGAATCCGAGGTGCTCGGCGTCAGCGCGACGTTCCGGCCGTCGGACGAGGCCGTCGAGTTCCTGAAGACCCGGTCATGGGTGCACGCAACGGGCCCGGGGGAGATCGTCGAGGCGCTGGAGTCGCTCGCCGCGGCGGGAGTGCGACTCTCGTACGACGTGTACCACCCGCCGCGCACGGAGCGGTTCCACGCCCTCGCCCCGTTGCTCGAGGTGGCGTTCCTGTCGGCGCCCGGCTCCAGCCTCGCCGAGGCGGCCGACCTGGCCCGCGATGCAGTACGCCGCGGAGCACGCTCGGCGGTCGTCGGGCGCGGCAAGGACGGGTGCCTGATGCTCGCGGACGACACCGTCTTCGAGCAGCCCGCCGTGCCCGCCAGGGTGGTGAGACACCTGGGGGCCGGGGATGCGCTGATCGCCGGCGTGATCACGACGCTGCTCGCCGGCGCCCCGCCGCCGGAGCACTCGAGCGGGGGCCGGCGCAGCGGCGGCCGCATGCGAGCACATCGGTGCATGGCCGCCGCCGTCGACCGGCTGATCGAGTCGCTGCCCCTCCCGCGGTCCCGTAGACTGGCCGCGATGTCCGCCACCGCGAGCCGCATCGACGACTGCCTCTCGATCCGCGAGCGGCCACCTGTGGATCGAGGAGTGCGACGCCGTCGAGCTGGCGCGCCGGTTCGGGACGCCCGTCTACGCCGTGTCGGAGGATCAGCTCCGCCGGAACGCGCGCCGCATCGCCGCGGCATTCGCCGACCGCTGGCCCGAGGGCCCGGTCACGCTGCTCCCGTCGCTCAAGGCCAACCTGTCGCTGGCGCTCCGCCGCATCCTGAACTCGGAGGGGCTGGGCTGCGACACGTTCGGGCCCGGCGAGCTCCACGCCGCGCTGGCGTCCGGGATCGACCCGGTGCTCATCTCGGTGAACGGCTCGGCCAAGGACGCGGCGCTCGTCCAACGCGCGGTCGAGGCCGGGGCGCGGGTCACGCTCGACAGCCGCGGCGAGATCGACCTCGTCTCGGAGGCCGCGCGCGCGGCCGGCCGCACAGCGAAGGTGCGCCTGCGCCTGCGGCCCGACTACGACGGGCTCGACATGCCGTCCGACTTCGACGCCTCGGTGTCGATCCGCGACGGCGCCCACCGCTACAAGCCGGGCATCCCGCTCGAGCAGGCGGCCGACGTCGCCCGAAAGGCGCTGGCCGACGACGGCATCGAGCTGGCCGGTGTCATGGCCCACCTCGGCCGTCACAGCGCCGACCCCGAGGTGTGGCGCGCGATGGCGGGGAGCTTCGCGGCGGCGATCGGCCGGCTCTCGGCCGAGCTCGACGGCTGGCGGCCCGCCGAGATCGACGTCGGCGGCGGCTACGCGGCGCCGCGCGACCCCACCGGCCCAGGCGACCCCGCCCCGCCGATCGAGGACGTCGCCGCGGCGATCACGAGCGGCCTCCGCGACGGGCCTCGCCGCCGCGGGGATCGACGCCGCCGGGATCCGGCTCGAGGCCGAGCCGGGCCGGGCGCTCTACGCCGACTGCGGCATCCACCTCGCCACCGTCCGAAACCTGAAGCACCAGGCGGCCCCGGTCGCGATGCGCTGGGTCGAGACCGACACGACCGAGATGTTCATGGCCGACCTCCTGATCGAGCACGCCCGCTTCGGCGTGATCGACGCGTCGCAGGCCGACTCGCCCACGACCGAGACGGCCGACGTCGTCGGCATGTCGTGCGGCTTCGACGTGCTCGTCCCCGACGCCCGGCTCCCGAAGGTGCGAACGGGCGACGTGCTCGCATTTCTCGATACCGGGGCATACCAGGACGCATGCGCCTCGAACTTCAACGGCCTTCCGCGGCCCGGCACCGTGCTCGTCTCGGGCGCGGACGCCGAGTGGATCAAGCGGCCCGAGACGGTCGAGGACGTGTTCGCGCGGGACGTCGTCCCGGAGCGGCTCGCGTGATCGGCGGGCTGCACCACGTCGGCATCACCGTCTCGGACCTCGACCGCTCGCTCGCCTTCTACCGCGGCCTGCTGGGCCTCCACATCGAGGCCCGCGCGGTCGACGTCGCCGCCGAGGACGTGACCGGCATCCCCGGCGCGCGCTGCTCGATCGCCGACCTCGACCTGCCCGACGGCCGCGTCCTCGAGCTGATCCAGTACACGGCCGGAGGCGGGCGGCCGCTCACCCAGCGCACGAGCGACCCGGGCGCCTGCCACGTCGCCATCGCCGTCGACGACATCGACGCCACCTACGAGCGGCTCGAGCGGGCCGGGGTCACGCTGCGGTCAAGGCCGGTCACCCTGACCGACTCCGGGCCGCGCTGGGACGGAAGCCGCGTCGTCTACACCGTCGACCCCGACGGCGTCACCGTCGAGCTCGTGCAGGCGCCGCCGGGCTGATGGAGACCGCCGACACCGCCATCCGCACGCTGACCGCGCCCGGGATGGCGGCGCAGTTCGCGCCGGAGCTCGGGATGGTGTGCTGCTCGCTCGTGCACGCCGGCGAGGAGCTGCTCGAGCTTCGCGGCGGCCTCGAGGCCTACGCCGAGCGCGGCTCGACGATGGGCATCCCCCTCCTTCACCCGTGGGCGAACCGGCTGGCCGGGCCGGTCGCCGCCTCGCCGCTCCTTCACACCGACGAGAACGGCATGCCCATCCACGGCGTCCTGCCGTCGGCGCTGCCGTTCGCGATCGAGCACGAGACCGCATCGAGCCTCGACGCGGTGTTCGCGACCGACGACCACCCCGACGTGCTCGAGGTGTTCCCCTACCCGCACCGCCTGCGGGTGCAGGCGTCGCTGACCGACGATGCGCTCGAGCTGCGAACGACGCTGCTCGCGCTCGGCCGCCGGCCCGTCCCGGTCGCGTTCGGCTACCACCCCTACCTGCGCCTCCCGGCCGAGTCGCGGTCGGCCGTCGAGATCGAGGTGCCCGTGCCGATGCGGCTCGTGCTGGACGAGCGCCAGATCCCAACCGGCGAGCGGGTGCGTGCCGCGATCTCGCCCGGCCCGCTCGCCCAGCGGACGTTCGACGACGGGTTCGCCGACGTTGTCGACGGGGCGTCGTTCGTCGTGCGGGGGGCGGGCCGCACGATCGCCGTCACCTTCCTCGAGGGCTACAGCTTCGCCCAGGTCTACGCCCCGAGCGAGAGCGAGTTCATCTGCTTCGAGCCGATGACCGCGCCGACCAACGCGCTCACCTCGGGCGACTCGCTGACGCGCGTCCGGCCCGGCGACGCCTACAGCGCGGCGTTTCGGATCAGCGTCGGCTGACGCCGGTCACAGATCCAGGTCACGGACGGCGAAGAACACCGCCTCCGAGAACGTCGGGTAGGGCTGGATCGTGTCGAGCAGGACGTCGATCGGCACCTCGGCCTTGATCGCGAGCGTCAACTGGCCGAGCCACTCGCCGGCCTCGGGGCCGACCGCGCACGCGCCGACGAGGACGCGCCGCTCCGGATCGGCGAAGACCTTGAGGAAGCCCGGGCGCTTGGGGCGCTCGTAGGTCGAGAGGCGGGCGGTGCCCCGGCGCTCCCCCACGACGAGACCGTCGCCGGTCGTGCGGCCGACCGATGCGACCTGCGGGTCGGTGAACGTGACGGCGGGGACGGCGCGATGGTCGGCGCGGGCGGGCCGCCCGGCGGCGTCGGCGGCCGCCACACGGGCCTGGTACTTGCCCGCGTGCGTGAACATCGCGATGCCGGTCACGTCGCCCGCGGCCCAGATGCCGTCGCCGGCGCGCATGTGCTCGTCGACCTCGATGCCGCGCTTCGAGATCTCGACGCCGAGCCTCTCGAAGCCGAAGCCCTCGACCGAGGCGCGGCGGCCGGTGGCGACGATCAGCCGCTCGCCCGCGAGCACGGTGCCGCCCTCCAGGTGCACCTCGATCCCGGGCGCGACGCGCTCGATGGTGCAGCCCAGGTGGATGTCGACGCCCTCGCCGGCGAACACGTCGCGCAGGAGCGCGCCCGCGTCGGGGTGGTCGCGCGGGAGCAGGCGGTCGGCGATGTCGGCCAGCGCGACCTTCGCGCCCATGCGGCGGAAGAACTGGGCGAGCTCGCAGCCGACCGCGCCCGCGCCGAGGATGACGATGCTCGCCGGGATCTCGCGCACGGTCGTGGCCTCGCGGTTCGTCCAGTAGTCGACCTCGTCCAGACCGGGGATGGGCGGGATCGACGGCACCGAGCCGGTCGCGATCATGAGCCGCTCGTAGCGGAGCTCGCGGCCCGCCGCCTCGACGAGTCCCGGGCTCCCTCACCATCGCCTCGCCGCGCACGAGCTCGACGTCGCGATCGGCGAGCCACTCCTCCTGCGACGTGTCGTCGCCGCCGCCCGTCACCTGGTCGCGGTGCCAGAGGACGCGCGCGGCGTCGAGCTCTCCCGTCACGGCCTCGGCGGCGCCGGGTGCAAGCCGCGCGGCGGCGAGTGCCTCGGCGGGGCGAAGCAGCGCCTTGGACGGCATGCAGGCGTAGTAGGAGCACTCGCCGCCGACGAGCTCGCGCTCGACGAGCGTGATCCTGGTGTCGGGCTCGAACCCGCGCAGCGCCCCGGCGAAGGCCTCGCCGGTCGAGCCGCCGCCGATGATGAGGACGTCGCCGGGCATCGCAGCACTGTATGCCCGCCACGGCGTCGCGTTACGCCGAACAACCGGGGCGGTATGTTCCGCTTGGCACATGGGCATCCGCTGGAGATGGGTCGTTCGGCCGGGGTGGGTCGCGGCCGCATGCCTGCTTGCTCCGATCCCGAGCACCGCGTCGGCGACGGCGGGCGTGCACTTCTCCCCGCTCTCGATCGGAGGCGTGTTCTCGCGGTGCGGGCGGTTCTTCTGTGCGATGGAGGCGCGCGACGTCAGCGACGCGGGCGAGGTCGTCGGCGGTGCGGGGAACGACGTGCCGGCCGCGACGTGATCTGGTCGTGGGATCCCGACGCACGGGCTGCAGGATCGCGGCCGGGGCCTCTACGGGCTCGGAGCGTAGGGCTACGGCGTGAACGACGCCGGCGACATCGCCGGGACGATGCAGACGCCCACGAGCATCGAGCACGCCTTCATCATGACTGCGGCGGGCACGGTCGACCTCGGCACGCTCGGCGGCGACTGGAGCCAGGGCGCTGCGATCAACAACCGCGATCAGGTGGTCGGACAGGCGGATCCGCCGCAGACGGGCGCCCTCGAGCGCGCCTTCCTGTGGACGCCGGGGACGGGATGCGCGACCTGGGAACGCTCGGCGGCTTCGGAGTCGACCGCGGTTGCCGATGAACGACGCCGGCGAGGTGGTCGGGTTCGCCGACCCGCCCTCGAACCAGTTCCGTGCGTTTCGCTGGCGGAACGGTCGGATGACGATGCTGGCCGGGCTGGGCGGTCACAGCGAGCTCCGCGCTCGCGTCAACGACGCGGGCGAGGCCGTGGGAGTGGCGCAAACCCCGAATCGCACGAGACGCACGCGGCGATCTGGCCGGCGTCGGGTGGGATCATCGACATCGGCGCCAAGCTGACGCCCGGGTTCAGCGAGGCGCTGGACGTGAACGACAACGGCGACGTGCTCGTGCAGACGACGTTTTCCGAGTACCTGTACCGTGACGGCCGGTTCACCGACATTCGCGACACGGCGATCGTCCCCGACGACGGCCTCGGAACCGTGATGAACGACAGCCTGCAGATGACGGGCGGCGACTGCGTCGCGATCTGCAACTACGACCGTGCTCGTGCCGGTGACGCCGTACGACGACGGCGACGCCCGCATCAGCTATCGCGGTCGGTGGACGCACATGCAGGTGGGCGACTTCTACGCCGGCTCGACGACCTGGTCGCGACGGGCGGGCGCCTCGGCCACGCTGCATTTCACCGGCCGGCGGGTGTGGTGGGCCGCACCCAAGGGCCCGGCGCGGGGCAGCGCCACGGTCTACATCGACGGCGCCAAGGCGGCCGTCGTGCATCTGCATGCGAGCCGCCGAAGGCCTCGCCAGGCCGTCTACGAGCACTCCTTCTCCGCGATCGGGCCCCACACGATCACGGTCGTCGTCGACGGCGCCCCGCACGGGCACCCGCGGGTCGACATCGACGCCTTCACCGTCTCCCAGCTCTAAGACGTCGTCGAGCGCCGAACCACCGGGAGCGTTCGGGGCCAGGCCCCATGGGGTTGGCGCTACTCCTCGGGCCGGGTGCCGCCCGCCTCGGCCAGCGCCGCGTAGGCCAGCTGCTCGATCAGGAGCGCCGCCTCCCGCGAGGCGTCCTCGGCGCCGTCGGCGGCCTTCTTCGCCAGCTCGACCGCGAGCCGCGGGAGCGCCGCCAGCTCGGCGGCGACCGAGAGCGCGCGCGGCTCGGGGTCGCCGTCGCGTCACCTCGGTCACGAGCCCCATCTCTGCGACCTGCGCGGTCGGCAGACGCCGCCGAAGCAGGATGAGCTCCTTGGCCCGCAGCGCGCCGATCGCTTTCACGAGCCGCACCGTGCCGCCCGAGCTCGGGATGATGCCGATCTCGACCTCCGGCAGCCCGAACATCGCCGCCGAGTCGGCGATCCGGAAGTCGCACGCCAGCGCGAGCTCGAACCCTCCGCCCAGGCACCACCCGCGGATCGCCGCGATGGTCGGCTGCGGGAGCCGGGCGATCCGCTCGTAGACGCCGCCGGTGTCGCGGTAGTAGGCGAGCGCGCCGGCGGCTCCCGTCTCGCCCATCTCGCTCATGTCGGCCCCGGCCGAGAACGCCCGCTCGTTCCCGGCGATCACGACCGCGCCCGCCGCCCGCACCCGGGCGTCGTCGAGCGCCCCCTCGAGCTCGCGCTCGAGCGCCGTCGAGAGCGCGTTCAGCTTCTCGGGCCGGTTCAGCCGGAGCAGCGTGACGGGCCCGTGCTCCTCGATCACGACCAGGCTCACGGCCCGCCCTCCTCGAGCCGGCGGACGACGCGGTCGAGCTCGTCGGCCATCGGCCCGGGCGCACGCTCGAGGAAGATGTCGGCCAGCGAGCGGTAGTACCAGATCTGGCCGTCGCGGCCGGAGCCGAACACGCGCCAGAGGTCGTCGCCGCGCACCCGCAGGTCCCACTCGATGCTGCTCGCGTTGTAGAGCTTGTCGGCCAGCGAGACCCGCAGCTCGTCGGGCGCCGCCGTCCGCATGTGCTCGATGTAGGCCCGCTTGCGCTCGCCCCACGGCGGCTTCGGCCGCTCGTAGGCGTCGGTGCAGGCGTCGACGATCCGCGCCACCGTGTCGCCGAACCGGGCCCGGACGTCGTCGACCGTCGCATCGGTGTCCTCGACCAGGTCGTGGAGGATGCCGGCGATCGCCTCGTCCTCCGACCCGCCGTCGTTCAGGACGAGCGAGGCGACGCCCAGGAGGTGGGCGTGGTACGGCACGTCGGTGCCCTTCCGGCGCTGCTCGCCGTGGGCGTCGATCGCCCACGCGATCGCCTCGGCGAGCCGGCTCAGATGCCCACCCCGACGTTCCGGAAGAACCACAGGCTCGACGTCAGCCACAGGCCGAGCAGGATGGCGAAGAGCGTGCCGCCCGCGAGCGGCAGCACCCATCCCGGGAACCGCGACCCGCCGCGCACGACGAGCACCTTGGCGATGACCGCCCCATAGAGCACCGAGCCGAGCAATGAGTGCACCTGGACGCGGGTCGAGTAGTCGCCGTACCCGAGCAGGAAGATGCAGTGGTAGGCCACGGGCAGCGTGAGCAGGATCGCGAGCCGGCCCGACCAGCGGTGCACCGCGGCGACGCCCGCTCCCATCGGCAGCCGAAGCCGCGAGTAGATGTGGGCGGCGGTCACGACCTGGAAGCAGGCGAGTATCACCGCCGCCGTCGCGAGCCACACCTTGAGGTGGATCGGGTCCGAGAAGAAGAGCTTCAGATAGCTCGGCGGATAGAGCCCCGGCGCGAGCGTGTTGTGCTTGGCCACGACGCCGACGGTGAGCGACACGAGCGCGAATGCCACGAGCGCCGCGGCGAGCCAGATGCGGTTCGAGCGGGGAGCGTCGGGCGCGACTGCCACGGCCGGGATCATAGGCGGGGACACGGCTCGGGTGCTTGTCGTCCTCCCGGTCATCTATGTTAATGACCGTGGGTCAGCTACGAGCTCGTACCGCCCAGGCCAAGGCCGATCGCCGCCTCCAGATCCTCGCGAGCGCCTCCGCCGTCTGCGCCGCGTCGAGCTACGACGAGCTGACCGTCGCAGACGTCGCGGACCGGGCCGGGATCGCCAAGGGCACCGTCTTTCGCTACTTCCCGACCAAGGAGGACCTGGGGCGGGCGCTGGCCGAAGAGCACCTGGCGCGCTGGGCCGACGACCTCGACCGCCGCCTCGCCCGGCTCCCGGGGCCACCGGCCCCCGACGTCGCCGCCCGCCTCCTGGTCGAATCGCTCGCCGGGCGCCGCGACCTGCTCGCGCTCGTCTCGCGCGGGCTCGCGGCGGCCGAGGCGCTCGACGATGCGCCAGCCGCCGCCTCGCTCGAACGGGCGCTTCCGTACCTCGGCCCCGCCGGCGGAGCCCGCCTCATGCGCACCGCCCTGGCCTCGGCCGCCGGCCTGCGGGCGACGCTGGCCGACGACTCCGCCCTTCCCGCCGAGCTCCACCACGCCCTCCGCGCCCACCTCGCGGGCCTCCGGTCGACAACGCTGCGCGCTACGGTCTAGCGACGAAGCGACAGGGGAGGGCGCTCGATGCTCAAAGAGTTCAAGGCATTTCTGCTGCGGGGGAACGTCGTCGACCTGGCGGTCGCGGTGGTCATCGGAATCGCGTTCGGGGCCGTCATCGCGGCCCTGGTGGCCGACATCATCACCCCGCTCATCGCTGCCATCTTCGGCAGCCACGACTTCTCCGCGCTCACCTTCACCATCAACAACAGCACGTTCCTGTACGGGGCCTTCATCAACGCCGTGGTCGCGTTCGTCCTCGTCGCCGCGGCGATCTTCTTCGTCGTGGTCAAGCCGATGAACGCCCTGAACGCGCGGCGTGCCCCGGCGGAAGCGACGACCAGGCCGTGCCCCGAGTGCTTGAGCGAGATCCCGCTCGAGGCTCGCCGGTGCGCCTTCTGCACGGCCGAGGTCGGAGCCGCGTAGCGGATTGCGGCGCAGCCTCACGCTCACAACGCTCTGCGCCGCGCTGATCGCGGCCGCAGCGGCCGCGCCGCCCGCCGTCCTCGCCGACACGGCCGCGGTGCCCCATCTCCGCGCGCCCCACGCCTGCGGCCGCACGCCCCACAAGCGGCCGCGGATCCGGCACGTGATCGTGATCGTGCTCGAGAACCACCCGTATCCCAAGATCATCGGCCACGCACCGTTCATCACCTCGCTCGCCCACCGGTGCGGCCTGGCCGCGAACTACCACCACAACGCCAAGGTCAGCCTGCCCAACTACCTGGCGATGACGAGCGGGTCGACCCACGGCCTGCGCCGCGACTGCACGCCGAAGCAGTGCAGCCTGGGCGGGCCGAGCATCTTCACCCAGCTCGCGCGCCATCACAAGAAGTGGCGCGTCTACGAGGAGTCGATGCCGGGCCGGTGCGGCCGGGCGTCGAGCGGGCTGTACGCGGCCCGGCACAACCCCGCGGTGTACTACCGGCGGATCGGCCACAGGCAGTGCCGCCGCCACGTCGTCCCGCTCGGATCGCGCGCGTCGGGCCGTCTCAAGAAGGCGCTCAACAGCCGCGGCACGCCTGCCTACATGTTCGTGACGCCCAACCTGTGCCACGACATGCACGACTGCTCCGTCGCGGTCGGCGACACCTGGGTGTCGGCGTGGGTGCGGATGATGGTGAAGAGCCGGGCCTACCGGGCCGGGCACACCGCCATCTTCCTGACGTTCGACGAGGGCTCGGACACGAACGGCCACATCCCGACCGTCGTCGTCAGCCCCTACACGCACGCGGGCAAGGTGTCACACAGGCGCTACAGCCACTTCTCGCTCATGCGCACGACCGAGAAGGTGCTGGGAATACGGCGATGCCTCAGAAAGGCCTGCTCGGTTCGAGGCCTTTCCAAGGCATTCCGTCTGTAGGAGGGGGAAGGACTCCTACTGTGCGGAGGCGATCCGACGGACGAGCGCGAACTCGAAGCGCCTGCCGTCACGTGCCGCCGGCCGGTCACCCGCAGCGGAGACCACGGTCATGCGCCGGAGCGCGGCGTCGGCGTGCTTTGCCGCCATCCTGGCGTCTGTGGTGCGATCCGTTGCTGTGAGTGGCTGAACGAGCATGTGACGACCCCCTGAAGTTAGTGGGCGGCGCCGCCTCGTGACCCCCGTACAGTCGGCGGCGCCAGTGCCCAATACTCTCCAGATAGCCGACCCCGCGAAGGGCGTCAATGAGTTTCCAGGAGTCCATACGATTCCTTTACCGGTGGGAAAATCCCCTGCGGCCCCCTTGCGGTGGCGTCGCCAAGGGTGTAGACCATCGCCCACTCACAGACACGGCTCCCCGCGGAAGGAGACCAGGTGAAACGGGCGGTCACCATCACGGTGAACGGGGTGTCTCACACGACCGGAGTCGAGCCGCGCACGCTGCTCGTCCACTTCCTGCGTGAGCACCTGAATCTGACCGGAACGCACGTCGGCTGCGACACCTCGAACTGCGGCGCGTGCACCGTCTGGCTCGACGGCCTGGCCGTCAAGTCGTGCACGGTGCTCGCCGTCCAGGCCGACGGCGCCGAGGTGACGACGATCGAGGCGATCGCCGAGAACGGCGACCTGCATCCCGTCCAGCGCGCCTTCAACGAAGAGCACGGCCTCCAGTGCGGCTACTGCACGCCTGGCATGGTCATGACCGCGATCAAGCTGCTCGAGGCGAACCCCGCCCCGAGCGACGCCGAGATCCGGCGCGGCCTCGAGGGGAACCTGTGCCGCTGCACCGGCTACGAGAACATCGTGGCCGCCGTGCGGTCGGCGGCGGGGGTGACGGTCTGATGGCCATCGCGACCGAGCAGTCGAAGGGCATCGGGCAGGCCGTCCACCGCAAGGAGGACAAGAAGCTCCTCACCGGCAAGGGCCGGTACGTCGACGACCTGAAGCTCCCCGGGATGCAGCACATGGCCGTCGTGCGCAGCCCGCACGCCCACGCCGACATCACGGGGTTCGACACGTCGAAGGCGAAGGCGATGCCGGGCGTGACGGCCGTCCTGACAGGCGACGACCTCGAGTTCGCGGCCGGCGTGCCGTGCGCCTCGAACCCGACGGGCGACATGGTGCACCCGGTGCGCCCGCCGCTTGCGAAGGGGCGCGTGCGGCATGCGGGCGAGCCGGTCGCGGTGGTGATCGCGACCGACCGCTACACGGCGGCCGACGCCGCTGCGGCCGTCGAGGTCTCGTACAACCCGCTGCCGGCGCTCGTCACGCCGGAGGCGGCGCTGGCCGACGGCGCTCCCAAGATCCACGAGGAGCTCGACTCGAACGTCGCGCTCGTCCTGGCCCACAAGACCGACGGCGTCGACGAGGCGTTCGCCGACGCGGACGTCGTCGTCAAGCACACGATCCGAAACCAGCGGCTGATCCACGTCCCGATCGAGACGCGCGGCGTGGTCGCCGACTGGAACACGGCCTCCGACGAGCTCGTCGTCTACAGCTCGACCCAGGTGCCGCACTTCCTGCGGACGTTCCTGGCGATCGTCTGCGGCGTGAGCGAGGCCAAGGTGCGGGCGATCGCGCCCGACGTCGGCGGCGGGTTCGGATCCAAGCTGAACGCCTATGCCGAGGAGTTCATCGCGGCCGCCGCGTCGCGCAAGGTCGGCGCTCCCGTCAAGTGGATCGAGGAGCGGTCGGAGGCGATGGTCGCGACCTGCCACGGGCGGGCGCAGGACGCCACCATGGAGCTGGCGGCGACAAAGGACGGCAAGGTGCTCGCGATGCGGGGGCACTACGTCCAGGACTACGGCTCCTACCTCCAGATGCTGACGCCGCTCATCTCGCAGCTCACGCTCCTGATGTCGCCGGGCGCATACGCCATCCCGGAGGTCGACGTCACCGTCACGAACGTCTACACCAACACGGTGCCGACCGACGCGCTCCGCGGCGCGGGCCGCCCGGAGGCGACGCACGCCATCGAGCGGATGATGGACATCCTGGCGCTCGAGCTGGGCATGAGCCGCACCGAGATCCGGCGGAAGAACTTCCCGCAGGAGTTCCCGTTCACGACCGCGATCGGGCTCATGTACGACTCGGGCGACTACGACAAGACGCTCGACAAGCTGCTCGAGCTCTCCGACTCGAAGGACGAGTTCGAGAAGCGGCGGGTTGAGGCGGCCTCGCGCGGGAAGCTCCTCGGGCGCGGCCTCTCCACGTGGGTCGAGGTGTGCGGCTTCGTGCCGTCGGACGTCGCCCGAAGCGCGCTCGGCCTCACGCCGGGCGGATGGGAGAGCTCGACGGTGCGGATGCACCCGACCGGCAAGGTCACGGTCATCACCGGCACCTCGCCGCACGGCCAGGGCCACGCCACGTCGTGGTCGCAGATCATCGAGACCGAGCTCGGGATCCCGTTCGACGACGTCGAGGTGATCCACGGCGACACGGCGTTCGCGCCGTACGGCCTCGGCACGTACGGGAGCCGGAGCCTGGCGGTCGGCGGGACAGCCGTCCATCTCGCGGCCACCCAGGTGCGCGACAAGGCGCGGCTCGTGGCGGCCCAGATGCTCGAGGCGTCGTCCGACGACCTCGACTTCGAGGGCGGCACGTTCTCGGTCAAGGGCAGCCCGGACAAGAGCGTCACGATGCAGGAGGTGGCGTTCCGCGCCTGGCAGGCCTTCAACATGCCCGAGGGCGTGACGCCGGGGCTCGACGAGACCGTGTTCTTCGACCCGCCGAACTGCGTGTTCCCGTTCGGCGCGCACGGCTGCGAGGTCGAGGTCGACAAGGAGACCGGCAAGGTCGAGATCACCGGCTACATCGCCGTTGACGACTGCGGCAACGTCATCAACCCGGCGATCGTCGCGGGCCAGGTGCACGGCGGCGTCGTGCACGGCATCGGCCAGGCGCTCTACGAGGGCGCCGTCTACGACGACAACGGCCAGCTCCTCACCGGGTCGCTGGTCGAGTACGTCATCCCGTCGGCGGTGGAGGCTCCGTCGATCCAGACGCACCGCACGGTGACGCCCTCGCCGACGAACCCGCTCGGCGTGAAGGGGATCGGCGAGGCGGGCACCATCGCATCGACGCCGGCCGTCGTGGGCGCCGTGTGCGACGCGCTCGGCGTCCGCGATCTCGACATGCCGCTGCAGCCGGAGACGGTGTGGCGCGCGATGCAGGAAGGAGGCCGGGCGTGATCCCGCAGGAGTTCGACTACGAGCACCCGAGCTCGGTCGCCGACGCGATCGCGATGCTCGGAAAGCACGGCGGCGAGGCGCGGGTGCTCGCCGGCGGGCACTCGCTGGTGCCGCTCATGAAGCTGCGGCTGGCGGCCCCCGATGCGCTGATCGACATCGGCGGCATCGCGTCGCTCCGCGGCATCACCGACACGGCCGACTCGATCACGATCGGCGCGCTCACGACCCATGCGCAGGTGGCCGGGTCGGACGTCGTCGCCCGCGGCTGCCCGATCCTCGCCGAGACGGCCGCCGGGATCGGCGACTCGCAGGTGCGAAACCGCGGCACGATCGGCGGCTCGCTCGCAAACGCCGACCCGCACGGCGACCTGCCGGCGGTGTTCCTCGCCCTCGAAGGGGAGGTGACCGCCGAGGGGCCGAACGGCGAGCGCACGATCTCCGCCGCCGACCTCTTCGTCGACTACCTCCAGACGTCGCTCTCGGCGGACGAGATCCTGACGGCGGTGCGGGTGCCGAAGGCGGCCAGGAGCGCCTACGTCAAGTTCAACCGGCGGGCGCAGGACTGGGCGGTCGTCGGCGCCGCGGCGGTCGTCGACGGCTCGTCGGCGCGGATCGCGCTGACGGGCGTGGCGGCGACGCCGGTGCGGGCGACGGCGGCGGAGGCGGCCTTCTCGGGCGCCAACGCGGCCGAGGCGGCCGAGCACGCCGCCGAGGGGCTCGATCCGCCGTCCGACACGGCGGCATCGGGCGAGTACCGGGCGCACCTGGCGAAGGTGCTGGTGCGCAGGGCCCTCGAAGCCGCGATGGCGCGGTAGTGCAGTTCTCGAACGAGTTCGCGGCCCCGGCGGCACCCGATGAGGTCTTCGCCACGCTGATGGATGTGCGTGGCGTCGCGGGGTGCCTGCCGGGGGCCTCGATCGGCGGTGACACGGAGGACGGCGGCCTCGAGGCGACGGTCGCCGTCAAGGTCGGGCCGATCCGGATGTCCTACGGCGGCACCGTCCATGTGATCGAGCGCGACGACGCGGCCCGCACGGCCTCGATGCGCGTGCGGGCCCGCGAGCAGCGCGGCCAGGGGACGGCCGAGGCCACGCTGGGGTTGGCGGTCGTCGCCGACGGCGACGGGGGGTCGAGGGCGACGGTCACGACCGACCTCATGGTCACCGGCCGCGTCGCCCAGATGGGCGCGGGGATCATGCAGGACGTGGCCGGCTCGATGGTGAACGACTTCGCGGCCTGCCTGAGCGCGCGGATGGGGCCGGCTCAGGCGGCGGCTACCGGCGGAGCCGGCGCGGCTGCCGCCGCCGCCCGGCCCCGAGGTGGCGAGCGAGGTCAAGGCCCTGCCGCTCCTGTGGAAGGCGCTTCGGGCCCGCCTGGGCCGCCTCTTCCGCCGCGGCTGAAACATCGGCGCCTGTCGCCAATGTTTCACGTCGGAGCCCGAGTCGTTCGCCTTCGACGGCCGTTGAAACGCAGGTACCTGGTACCAATGGTTCGACGTCAGCGCGGCGAGCCACCGCCGCTCGCCGTGCCAGCGCATCATGGTGCGGACGCTCGGGGGCCGCGCGCCCTCCCCCGACACGGTCCGCCTCAGAGGTCGATCGTCGGCCGTCGCTGGTTCAGCCGGCCGCGAAGATCGCGCTCCGCTTCGCGCGCGGAGACCGGCCCAGGTGTAACTGCCCGGCCGCCGAGTCGGCGCTTCGAGTGGGCCGCAGGTCGCGCGGCTGCGCGGCTGCAGCGCCTTGCGCCGCGCCGCCGTCAGACAGCCGTTCGGCGGCCCAGATCGCGCTCGAGCGCCTCGACGAGCGTCGCGGCCGTCGTGCAAGCGCTGGAACTCCGGAAGAGCCATCCGTCGCTCGCAGACGCCAGATCGAGACGCCGTAGCCAAGCGCCAACGGCTGCGGTCGACCCCGAGACGTGCGGCCGGCGCAGATCGCGCAGTCGAAGGTCGGTGCATCCATCCTGCCCCCAGGATGCACCGGTCGCGGCCGACCGTCTGTGCCAGATCGGCCACGACTCCGCCACACCGAGAGGTGCCATACCTGGTACCCGGGCTTCAGGCCGCGCGGCGAGCGCGGGTGCGCACGAGCGGGGCGACCTCGGCCGCCGGCACCGCCGGCGAGAACAGGAAGCCCTGGCCGAACGTGCAGCCCTGCGCCATCAGGAAGGCGCGCTGCTCCTCGGTCTCGATGCCCTCCGCAAGCGGCTGGAGGCCGAGCGTGCGCGCGAGCTGGATGATGGCCGAGACGAGGACGGTGGCGGTGTGGTCGGCCGGCAGGTCGTGGACGAACGAGCGGTCGATCTTGAGCGTCGTCACCGACATCTGCGAGAGCCGCGAGAGCGACGAGTGGCCCTTGCCGAAGTCGTCGATCGCAAGCCGCAGGCCGCGCTCGTGGAGCTCGGTCAGGATCGGCTCGATGCGGCCGTCGTCGGCCATGACCGCCTACTCGGTGATCTCGATCATGAGCCGCCCGGCGTGGAGCCCGAACTGCTCGATCGTCTTCAGGACGTGGCGCATCGCCGTCGGCTGCCACAGCGCCGGAGGCATGTTCACCGACACGTAGAGGTCGAGGCCCTGCTCGCGCCACTCGGCGCCCTGGCGGCAGGCCTCCTCGATGACCCAGTCCGAGAGCGGCCCGATGACGCCGGTGCGCTCGGCCAGCGGGATGAACTCGAGCGGCGGCACCATCCCGCGGGCGGGGTCGTTCCACCGCACCAGAGCCTCGACGCCGACGACGCAGCCGGTCTGGAGCTCGACCAGCGGCTGGTAGTGGAGCACCATCTCGCCGCGGCCGACGGCGCCGCGCAGGCGGCCCGCCATCGAGAGCTGGGCGACGCGGTCGTGGCCGTCGGACGCGTACATCTGGTAGCCGTCGCGTCCCGACTCCTTGACCTTGTACATCGCGATGTCGCCGTTCTTCAGCATGCCCTCGGCGTCGGTCGCGTCGACGGGATAGACGCTGATGCCGATCGAGGCGCTCGTGTGGAGCTCGGTGCCGGCCACGAGGAACGGCGCGTGCAGCGCCGTCTGCACCTTGCGGGCGATCTGGTCGCAGGCCGTCCGCATCCACTCCGGCTCGGCGCGATGGCCGTCGAAGTCGCCGATCAGGATCAGGAACTCGTCGCCGCCCTGGCGGGCCACGAGGTCGCCGGAGCGCGTGACGGATCCGAGCCGATCGGCGACCTGGCGCAGGAGCTCGTCGCCGGCGGAGTGCCCGAAGCTGTCGTTCACGAGCTTGAAATCGTCGAGGTCGATGAAGAGCACCGCCGCGCCCGAGCCCGTCCGGCGCGCGCGGGCCAGCACCAGCTCGAGGTGCTCGTTGAACATCGCGCGGTTCGGAAGGCCGGTCAGCGGGTCGTGGTAGGCGAGGTGGGCGAGCCGATCCTCGGCGCACTTGCGCTCGGTGATGTCGAGCAGGAAGCCCTGGCGGAAGAGCGGGGTGCCGTCGGGGGCGCACACCTGCACCGTGCGGTCGAGCACCCACACGGTGCGGCCGTCGCGGGCGATCAGGCGGTACTCCTCCTCGAACACCGACCCGTCGCTCGCGGCACTTCGCCGAGATCGCCTCGACCCACTCGCGATCGTCCGGGTGAAGGAGGGCCGAGAAGAGCGCGCCGCCGTCGCTCACCCACTCCTCGGGCGTGTACCCGAGCACCGGCTCGATGTGCGGGCTGATGTAGGTCATGCGGCCCTCGAGCGAGTTCACGTAGGTGCCGACGGGCATGTCCTCGACGAGCTTGCGGTAGCGCCACTCGGCGGCGCGCAGCTCCTTCTCGGCCCGCTCGCGCTCGGAGATGTCGCGCGTCAGGCGGGCGTAGAGGAGCGCGTTTGCGATCGCGCTCGCGATGACGTCGGCGAGCGACCGGAAGAACTCGATCTCGTGGGCGGCGAACTCGTGGCGCTCGTTGTAGCGGATCCGCATGACGCCGACCGACTCGCCGCGAGACACGAGCGCGGCCACCAGCGACGACCCGGCGTCGCCCTCGACCAGCTCCGGCTCGTGCGTCTTCAGGACGCGCCGGGCGACGTCGGTGTCGGCGTCGACGGCGGGCGCGCCGCTGCCGAACGCGACCAGCGCGCGGGCCTCGCGGTCGTACCGCTCGAGCGACACGGCATGCGCGCCGGTCAGCGCGGATGCGCACAGCCCGACCTCGCGCAGAACGTCGTCGAGATCGAGACAGGACGCGAGCTTTCGAGATAGGTCGAAGAGCGCGTCCAACCGGCCAGGGGTAGCCATGTTGGCTCTATCGGACGCGCTTTCGGCCGCCTTGAGCACTACCGCACGCAATTGCGCTCGTCCGCGGAATTGGGAGCGGGTTGGACGCGGCCTCCATCTCGACGCGGTCGCGGCTAGAGTCGCAACGGAAGGGGAGTAGCCCAGCACGGCAGCGTCGTCATGACGGCCTTTGAGCCCGGTGCCGCCGGCCCCCGCGGCGGGTGAGACCTTCGGAGACGTTCAAGCGAACCGAAGGAGATCCCCGTTGCTGGATTCGTGGCAGTCCCCGGCGCTCATCGGAGCCGCCGTCGCCCTGCTCGCACTCGACCTCGTGGTGCTCCGCCCGCGCGGGATCCGTGGCGCCGCCATCGTCACGGTCGCGTGGACGGCGGTCGGCCTCGGCTTCGCTGGCGTCTTCGCCGTGGCTCAGGGCCCCGCCTCCGGCGGCGAGTACCTGGCCGGGTACGTGATCGAGCGGTGCCTCTCGCTCGACAACGTCTTCGTGTTCAGCGTTGCGCTGGGAGCATTCGCCGTGCCGGCGGGGCTGCGGCGGTGGGTCGTGGGGTGGGCGATCGCCGCCGCCCTCGCGCTCCGGGGCGTCTTCATCGTCACGGGAGCGGCGGTCCTCGACGCGGCCGAGTGGACGGCCTACGTGTTCGGGGCGTTCCTGATCGTCGCGGGCGTGCGGCTGGCACGGTCGACGCCGCCCAGGCCAACCCGGAGCGGACGCGGCTCGTGCGCGGCCTGCGACGCGTCATCCCGATCGTGCCGGCGTTCCACGGCCGGCGGCTTGTCATCCGGCACGAGGGCCGCCTGCACGCCACCCCGCTGCTGGCCGTCCTGCTCGTGCTCGCGGCCACCGACGTCGTGTTCGCCGCCGACTCGATCCCCTCGATCTTCGCGGTCACGCGGGACCCGCAGATCGTCTTCGCGGCCAATGCGCTGGCTCTGCTCGGAATGCACTCGCTCTTCGTCCTGCTCGAGGGACTGCGCGACCGTTTCGTCCACCTCGACCTCGCCCTGGCCGCCGTGCTCGTGCTGACCGGCGTCCAGATGGCGGCGGCCGACCTCTACCACCCGCCGGTGTGGGCGACGCTCCTGGCGATCGCCGCCGTGCTCGGCACCGCCGCGCTCGCCTCACTCCGGCACCCGACCCTCAGGGAGGAACCATGCTGACCTGGGACGACATCCGCGCGATCGACGCGATCGCGGATCCGCTGGGCGTGCTCTCGGTCTACGCCGACCGCCCGGACAACGGAAACGGCCGGCTGGTGCGGGCGGTGTCGCTGGCCGGGGAGCTCCGGCGGCTCGAGGCCGACACGGAGCGACGGCCGACACCGAGGTAGTGACTGCTCACCGCCGGTGCGTGCGCCGCCTGCGGCCGGCGCTCGTCCGCATGCTCGAAGGTCGCGCGGCGGGGCGGGCGCTGTTCGCTCCGTTGTCGAGCGACGAGGTCTTCGAGGTGACGGTGGGGCTTCCGGTCGGCCTGGCGGCGGTCGTCGAGAAGACCGCGTACGTCCGCCCCCTCGTCGCCGCCGCGGACGAGGGCCGACCGGCCGGCGTCCTCGTCAGCGACGGGTCGGCGACGCGGCTGCTCTCGTGGCGGATGGGCATCATCGAGGAGGTCGGCAAGTACCGCTTCCCGAGCCGGCCCGGTGCGCGGCTCGCGCAGGGGCTCGCCCGCGACGTCCAGGCGGTCGCGAGCGAACGAGGCTGGACCCGGGTCGTCGTCGCCGGCAACGGACGGCTCGCGCACATCCTGGCGAGGTCGGCGACGCCGCCGGCGGGCGAGGTGTCGGTGTTCACGCGCTCGGTCGCGGATGTCGGCCCTCGCGGCCTCGCGAAGGCCGTCGGCGACGCGCTGAGCGACGCGCAGCGCCGGTACGAGTGGACGCTGGTCGAACGGGTCATCGGCGCCGGGCTGAGCGATCGGGACGCCGTGCTCGGGCCGGGCAGGACGCGCCGGGCGCTCGATCAGCGGACTGGTGAAGCACCTGCTGATCGACGCCGAGCACGACCACCGCCGTTCGGGCGCCGACGGCTGGCCCGACCGCGACCCGGCCGAGGACCTGATCGAGCGGGCCCTGCACAGCGGCGCCGACATCACGCCGGTCGAAGGGCCGGCGCGGAGGCCGCTCGAAGCCGCCGAGGGCCTCGCGGCGATCCTGCGCTAGTCGGCTCCCTGAAGCGCGGGCTCGCCGACCCGGACGTCCGCGCCGGCCGGCCCGGAAGGAGGCCCGCGGCGAGGGCGCCGACGCCGACGACGGCCGCGCCGACCCAGAGCGCCGGGATGATGCCGTCGGTGAAGAGGTCGGCCGATCCGTACCCGCCCTGGTGGGTGAAGATCGACGCCAGCACCGCCACGCCGAACACGCCGCCCAGCTCGCGGATGGCGTTGTTGGCGCCGGACGCCTTGCCCGCCTCGCGCGGGCCGACGGCGCCGAGGACGACGGTCGCCACGGGCGCGAAGAAGAGCGCCATGCCGACGCCCGCGATGGCGAACGGCGGCACGAGGTCGATGTACGCGACGTCGGGCGCGGTGATCGCCGCGAGCCACGCGAGCGCGGTCGCCTGAAGCGCCAGGCCGGCGACGAGCAGCGGCCGCCCGCCGATCCGGTCGGTGAGCGCGCCGGCGATCGGCGCGACGATCATCGGCATGCCCGTCCACGGCAGCATCCGCAGGCCGGCCTCGAGCGGCGAGTTCCCCTGCACGTTCTGGAGGTACTGGGTCAGGAGGAAGATCGACCCGAACATGCCGAAGAACATGAGGAGCGACGCGGCGTTCGCAGCCGCGAACGCGCGGTTCCGGAAGAAGCGCATCGGCAGCATCGGCTCGCGCGCGCGGCGCTCCCAGGCGACGAACGCGACGAGGAGCACGACGCCCGCGATCAGCGAGAGCACGATCTCCGGGCTCGTCCAGCCGCGCGAGTTGGCCCTGACGAGGCCCCACACGAGGCCGAGCGCCGATGCGGTGATGAGGCCGACGCCGGTCACGTCGAGCCGCGCCGCCGGGCCGTGGCTCTCGCGCAGCCGCGACATGCCGAGCGGGATCACCGCAAGGCCGATCGGGACGTTCAGCCAGAAGATCCACTGCCACGAGAGTCCCTGGACGACCGCGCCGCCGACGAGCGGCCCGAGCGCGACTCCGAGGCCGGAGACGCCGCCCCACAGGCCGAGCGCGAGCCCGCGCCGCTCGACCGGGACGGCGTCGCTCAGGATGGTCAGGGTGAGCGGCGTGACGATCGCGCCGCCGACGCCCTGGAGCGCCCGGGCGCCGATCAGCCACTCGATCGACGGCGACATCGCCGCCGCCGCCGACCCGAGCGTGAAGATGCCGAGGCCGACGAGGAACACGCGCTTTCGGCCGAGGCGGTCGCCGAGCGCGGCGCCGAGCATGAGGAGCACGGCGAAGGTCAGCGTGTAGGCGTTCACGGTCCACTCGAGGCCCGAGATGGACGCGTGCAGGTCGCGCTGCATCGTCGGCAGCGCCGTTGTGACGACGAGGTTGTCGAGCGTCGTCATGAAGAGCGCGATCGAGGTGATCGCGAATGTCCAGACGATGTGAGCTCGGCGGCTCATGCGATCCTCCTTAAGGTGGTAGTTAGTGCTAACTAACATCTTGGGTGAAAAAAAGACTGGCCTCTACGGGGTGATCCCAAATCCGGCGAGCAGGCGGGCAGCCCAGCCGTCCTTCGCGCCGAGCAGATCCCCCGCCGCGAGGACGTTCAGCATCATCCCCGTGGCGAAGAATGCGCTGACGCGCGCCTGGTCGCCGCCGGCGACCCCTTCGACGAACTCGACGAGCTCGCCGTAGCGGCGCCGGACGAGCCGGCGGACATCGATGTCGTCGCACGCGGCGTACGCCTGGAGCTGCAGCTTGAGCCGCGACCGGTCCTTGATCAGCTCGCCGTAGGCGAGGCCCATCGCCCGGAGGGCGTCCTCGCCCGTGCGGCCCGCGGCGGCGCTCTCGAACGCGTCGCGCGTCTCGGCGAAGCACACCTCGACGCAGGCCAGGAACAGCGCCTTCTTGGTGCCGAAGAGGCGGAAGACGTACGGCTGGGTCACGCGCACCCGGCGCGCGATCGACTCGACGTTCGTGCCGTCGAGCCCACCGGCCCCGAACTCGACGACCGCGGCGTCGATGATCGCCTGTCGCCGCTCGTCTGCCTTCATCCGTGACCATGGCAAAGTAAGTTAGCAGTCACTACCTACAACGTCAAGCGCGCAGCCGACTCGGTACGATGGCCGCCGTGATCCTGAGCCTCGACGACGTCCGCGCCGCCGCCGAGCGCCTGTCCGGGGTCGCCCACCGCACGCCCGTCCTCACCTCGCACACGCTCGACGAGCGCACCGGCGCGACGGCGTTCCTGAAGGCCGAGTGCCTCCAGCGCGGCGGGGCGTTCAAGTTCCGCGGGGCCTACACCATGATCTCGTCGCTCGGCCGCCGAGGAGCGGGCGGCCGGCGTTGTCGCCTACTCGTCGGGGAACCACGCGCAGGCCGTGTCGCTCGCCGCCCGGATCGTCGGCACGTCGGCGACGATCCTCATGCCCGCCGACACGCCCGCCGCCAAGCTCGACGCGACCCGGGGCTACGGCGCCGAGGTCGTGACGTACGACCGCTACACCGAGGACCGCGAGGCGCTCGGCGCCGCGCTCGCCGAGGAGCGCGGCCTCGTGCTCGTCCCGCCGTACGAGCACCCGCTGGTGATGGCCGGCCAGGGCACCTCGGCGCTCGAGCTGCTCGAGGACGCTCCCGACCTCGACGTCCTCCTCGTCCCGGTCGGCGGCGGCGGCCTCATCGCCGGCTGCGCGACGGCGGCGAAGGCGATCCGGCCCGGCATCCGCGTGATCGGCGTCGAGCCCGAGGCCGGCGACGACACGCGCCGCTCGCTCGAGGCCGGCGAGCGGGTGCGCATCCCCGTCCCGCGCACGATCGCCGACGGCCAGCAGGCCGACATTCCCGGCGAGCTGACCTTCGCGGTAAACCGTCATGTCGTCGATACAATCGTCACGGTGTCGGATACCGAGATCGTCGACGCGATGGCGTTCCTGTTCGACCGGATGAAGCTCGTGACGGAGCCGAGCGGCGCCAGCGCCGCGGCCGCGCTTCTCGCCGGCCGCGCCGACGACGGCCGGCGCGCGCGTCGGCGTCGTCATCTCGGGCGGCAACGTCGGCGCGGCCCGCTTCGCCGAACTGATGGCGGCCCGATGAGCACACGCGTCGTCGCGATCGGTGACCGCGTGCGTCGCAGTCCTGGGCGCCGCGGCCGTCTTCGTCACCGACGTGCCTCCCGGGGCGGCGCTCCATCCGACCTGCGCGTGGAACGGAGACCGGCTCGTCATGTCGGCCGTCGTGATGAACGAGGGCCTCTCGGACGGCCAGTTCCGCATCAGCACCCAGGCGCACATCGCCGGACGGGCCAGGGCGATCCGCCGCGCGACGGTCGTCGACGTCCCCGCGTTCAGCGTCCGCCGATCGACGTTCACCTACACGTACGCGCGCAAGCGCCTGGTCGGGAACGCGATCTCGGGCTGCGCCGCGCACGTCCGCAGCATCCCGCCGCCGACGGGCGACGACTGACACGGCCGCATATCCTGCGCGGCCGTGACCCAGGACGACCTCGACCAGCGCGAGGCTGAGGCCGAGCGGCTCGGGCCCGGCCCGCCGATCAAGCCGACCGGCGTCCGCCGGCTCCTCACAGGGGCCGCGATGGACATCGGGCCGCTCCGGCGGCACCGCGACTTCCGGCTGCTCTTCATCGGCCAGGGCGTCTCGTTCCTGGGCTCGATGATCACCTACGTCGCGTTCCCGTTCCAGGCCTACGAGATCAGCCACTCGTCGCTCGTCGTCGGCCTCCTGGGCGCCGTCGAGCTCGTGCCGCTCCTGGGGAGCGCCCTCGTCGGCGGCGCGATCGCCGACGCGGTCGACCGCCGCCGGATGATGCAGATCACCGAGCTCGCGTTCGCGAGCGCCTCGGCCGCCCTGCTCGCGAACGCGCTGCTCCCCGAGCCGCGGCTCTGGGTGATCTTCGTGCTCGCCGCCGTCATGGCGATGCTCGACGGGCTCCAGCGCCCGTCGCTCGAGGCGCTCACGCCCCGCCTCGTCGAGCGCGACGAGATGGCGGCGGCCGGCGCGCTCTCGTCGTTTCGCATGACGATCGGCATGGTCGCCGGCCCGGCCATCGCCGGCGTCCTCATCGCGACGGTCGGCCTCGCGGCCACCTACGGCGTCGACGTGGCGACGTTCGTCGTCTCGCTCATCGCCCTCAGGATGATGCGCGCCGTCCCGCCGCCGGCCGACGGCGGAGCCCCCCAGCTGGCGCCGCATCGTCGAGGGCGCCAGATACGCCGGCTCGCGCCCCGAGCTCATCGGCACCTACGCAGTCGACATCGTCGCGATGCTCTTCGGGATGCCCGAGGCGCTCTTCCCCGCCGTCGCCTCGGATCTGGGCGGAGCCGGCGCGCTCGGCCTGCTCTTCGCGGCGCCCGCCGTCGGGTCGCTGATCGCGACGGCGACGAGCGGCTGGACCGGCCACGTCCACCGCCACGGCGCGGCGGTCTGCATCGCCGCGACGGACTGGGGCGTCGGCATCATCCTCTTCGGCCTCGCGCCCAACCTGCCGCTCGCGCTCGCCGGGCTCGTCCTCGCGGGCGGCGCCGACATGATCTCGGGCGTCTTCCGCTCGACGATCTGGAACCAGACGATCCCCGACGAGCTGCGCGGCCGCCTGGCCGGGATCGAGCAGGTGAGCTACTCGACCGGGCCGCTCCTCGGGAACGTCGAGGCGGGCGGCGTCGCGTCGCTCACCTCCGTGCCGTTCTCGATCGTGTCGGGCGGCATCATGTGCGTGGCCGGCGTCGCGGTCTGCATCGTTCTGCTCCCCACGTTCTGGCGCTACGACGCCCGCGAGGCCCACCCCTAGACTCACGGCATGGCGATCTGTCCCAGCTGCGGCGAGGAGAATCCGGACAGGTTCCGCCTGTGCGGGTACTGCGGCACGCCGCTCGGCGCGGTCGAGGCCACGCCGCCCGGAGGTCCGCAAGACCGTCACGATCGTCTTCTCGGACCTGAAGGGCTCGACGCGCCTCGGCGAGCGACTCGACTCCGAGTCGCTGCGCGAGGTCATGTCGCGCTACTTCGACGAGATGCGCCGGGTGCTCGAGCGCCACGGCGGCACCGTCGAGAAGTTCATCGGCGACGCGGTGATGGCCGTCTTCGGCCTGCCGAAGCTGCACGAGGACGACGCGCTGCGCGCGGTGCGCGCGGCCGCCGACATGAAGGACGCGCTGGCCCGGCTGAACGGCGAGCTCGAGCGGCGCTACGGCGTCCGCCTCGCCAACCGGACCGGCGTCAACACCGGCGAGGTGGTCGCCGGCGACCCGTTCGCGGGACAGCGGCTGGTGACCGGCGACGCCGTCAACGTCGCCGCGCGCCTCGAGCAGGCCGCCGCGCCCGAGCGAGGTGCTGATCGGGCGAACCCACGTACCGCCTGGTGCGCGGCGCCGTCGAGGTCGAGCCGGTCGCGCCGCTCGAGCTGAAGGGCAAGGCCGAGCCGGTGCCCGCGTACCGCCTGCTCGTCGTGCGGCGCGGAGCGCGCTGTCGCGCCGGCTGGACGCGCCCCTGGTCGGTCGTGAGGCGGAGCTGGGCAGCTCCGGCGGGCGCGTCCGACGGCGCCGTCTCGACGGCACGCGCCCGGCTCGTCACGCTGGTGGCGCCGCCGGGCGTCGGGCAAGAGCCGTCTGGTCGCCGAGTTCGCTCGGGAGGCGGCGCGCGAGGCGCACGTGCTCCGCGGGCACTGCCTCTCCTACGGCGAGGGGATCACGTTCTGGCCGATGGCCGAGGTCGTGCGCGGCGCGGGCATCGTCGAGGACGACCCGCCCGACGCGGCGCGCGCGAAGATCGCGGCCGCCGCCGAGGACGAACGGGCCGTGGCCGAGCGGCTGCGGTCGCCGTCGGGCTCGCCGACGCCGCGACTTCCCCGTCGAGGAGCTGTTCTGGTCGGCGCGCAAGCTGCTCGACGGGGCTCGCGGCGCGCCGGCCCCTCGTGGTGGTGTTCGAGGACGTGCACTGGGCCGAGGCGACGTTCCTCGAGCTCGTCGAGCACGTGGTCGCGGGCGCCGCGCCGATCCTGGTCCTCTGCACGACCCGCCCCGAGGTCTCGGGAGCAGGCCGAGCTGGGCCGAGCGGTCCGGCGGGACGCTCATCCGCTGGACCCGCTCTCGGCCGAGGAGGCCGCCGAGGTGGCCGCCGCGGTCGCGGGCCGGCCGATCCCCCCGGCGACGCGGCGGCGGATCGCCGAGGCCGCCGACGGCAACCCGCTCTTCGTCGAGCAGATGCTCGCGATGCTCCGAGGACGCGCCCGGCGGCGACGTCACCGTTCCGCCGACGATCCAGGCGCTGCTGGCCGCGCGGCTCGACCGCCTCGGGCACGAGCGCGGGCGTGATCGGCCGGCGTCGGTCGTCGGCCGGGTCTTCTCCCGGGGCGGCGTCGTCGAGTTCATGCCGGAACCCGCCGGCCCGCGCGCCCGACGACCTGGGCGCGCTCGACCGGCGGAGGCTTCGTCGCCGGACGAGGCCGTCAGACCACCGGCGCCGCGTTCGCGTTCCACCACGTCCTGATCCGCGACGCCGCCTACGCAGGGACTGCTGAAGCGCGCGCGCGCGGCGCTGCACGAGCGGTTCGTGATTGGGTGACGGCGTGCTCGGCGCGCGGGCCAGCGAGTTCGAGGAGATCATCGGCTACCACCTCGAGCAGGCGTTCCGGTACCAGCCGGAGCTGGGGCCGCTCGACGATCACGCGCACGAGGTCGGCCGCCGGCGTCGGGGCTGCTCGGGACGGCCGGCCGCCGCGCGTTCGCGCGCGGCGACATGCCGGCGGCGGCGAACCTGCTCCGGCGCGCGGCCACGCTGCTGCCGGCCAGACCCGCACCGGCTCCACCTGCTCCCCGACCTCGGCGAGGTGCTGCTGGAGCTGGGCGAGTTCGACGAGGCCGGGGAGGTGCTCCGCGAGGCGATCGCCGCCGGCAATGAGACCGGGGACGACCGGCTCCGGGCGGATGCGTCGCTGGTGCTCGCCCTCGTCGAGTTCTACTCCGACCCGCCGCCGGACTGGTCACAGCGGGCGGCTCGCATCGCCACCGGCGCGATCCCGGTGTTCGAGCTCTGGGCGACCACGCGGGTCTGGCGAAGGCCTGGCGCGTCCTCGGCGCCGTCCACGCGAACGCGCTCCGCTACGGCCAGGCGGCCGACGCCGCGGCGCGGGCGATGGAGCACGCCCGGGCGGCCGGCGACCTCAGGCAGGAGCGGCGCAACGCGTCGTCGTTCGCCGTCGCTGCCGTGTACGGGCCAATGCCCGTGCCCGAGGCGATCGAGGAGTGCTCGCGCATCGTGGCCGACGCGACCGGCGACCGCCGCACCGAGGGCCTCGTCCTCGGCGTCCTCGCCCATCTCGACGCGATGCAGGGGGAGTTCGACCGCGCCCGCGAGCTCTCGGCCCGGGCGCGCTCGACGCTCGAGGAGCTGGGGAACAGCGTGCTCGCCGTCTCCACCTCGCTCGAGGCCGGAGCGGTCGAGCTCCTCGCCGGCGACCCGGCCGACGCCGAGCGCTGATCCGAAGCGATGTCGCCGAGCTCGAGCGGATGGGCGCCGCCTACCTGCTCTCGACCACGACGGCGCTCCTCGCGCAGGCCGTCGCGGCGCAGCGCCGCGACGTCGAGGCCGCCGAGCTCGTGGAGGCGGGGCTTCGGACGACGGGCGAGGAAGACGTCGAGTCGGCGGCGCTGCTGGCCTGCGTGCGCTCGGGCCTGCTCGTCCGCGCCGG